>OZ253553.1:0-2939090 GCA_965262715.1 Bdellovibrionales bacterium
TTTAACGTGTTTTGCTTTTTATTCCCTTTTTGAAAACTGCCAATAAGTTTCTAGGTGGAGGTTCTTCAAACCTTTTACAGATTTTCTTAAAGGTTTTCATCATTTTTTCAGCTCCACCAGGTTTTGGCCCTTTTCTCTGATTTTGCTCTTTTTTTAATGCCATACTTTCACCTATAAATTAAAATAAGATATATAAAATATTATCGGTTCATCATCTATTTCTCTAAATGTTTAAATCTATGACAAAGTAACATAGAGAGTGAAGAAAAACAAGATGTGAATATATGATCAAAGCTTTAAAAATGGTTCATGATAACTTAAACCCTCTTTATTCCGGGATCCAGCAAACCGGCACTCTGGCAAACTGTACCCGGGATCAAAATATCCGGTATCTGTATTTTGAATTTTTGCCTCTAAAAAATTTTACCCTACCTTTACATTCTTTTTGGTAACATGCTCTTTAAGCATTTTTAGAGGGATGTCTATTATAAATTTTTTCAAAGGTTTTCATAATTCTTTTAGCCCCACCAGGTTTTGGCCCTTTTCTCTGATTTTGCTCTTTTTTTTAATGCCATATTTTCACCTATAAATTAAAATAAGATATATAAAATATCATCGGTTCATCATTTATTTCTCTAAATGTTTAAATCTATGACAAAGTAACATAGATAGTGAAGAAAAATAAGTTTCAAATGTACAACTAAAACTTCATATATTCTGATTGTCAGGGTATGTTTTTGAATCAGTATCAGATCAGAGCCTTGTAGTATAATATTTGAAGACTTTATATTTTATAACAGGTTGGGTTTTTGTACAAATATTGTTAGGTATATAAAGGTTAGAGAGTTATGGTAGGCATCTGATCTAGCTCAGGCTAGCGGCTCAAGGGATAAAGATTTTATAAAATACTTTACTATAATGGGTTTTTAAAATAACGGTACTTCAAGGCACGGGGGTTGCCTGCTGCTACTGAAGATGCCTACCATAACTCTCTTATGCATATTTATGCAACAAGGTCTAACAGGTTTATAAAAAAATGCTCAGAGGTTCTGTAGGTAGTGAGAAAGCGTGTCTCAATAAAATCAATAAGCTTTAAAAATAATTGTACTTAATCTTATTGACATAAATGAAGAAGGCAAACTATGAAGAGGGAAGGGGGCTTAAACTTATGGAAGATGTAGTTATTGTCAGTGCCAAGCGCACGCCTATTGGTTCTTTTCTTGGAGTACTTGCTGATGTGCCTGCTCCTAAATTGGGAGCTATTGCTATTAAAGCTGCTATAAAAGAGGCTGGAATAGACCCACAGGAAGTTCAAGAGTGTATTATGGGAGAGGTTCTCACATCTGGTGTTGGTCAAGCCCCTGCCAGGCAAGCTGCTATTTATGCGGGACTTCCCACATCAACTCAGTGTATGACCATCAATAAGGTTTGTGGATCAGGATTAAAAGCTGTGATGCTTGCACACAATGCCATTAAGTTAAATCTAGCTGATATTGTTGTTGCTGGAGGACAAGAAAACATGTCGCAAGCTCCTTATATTCTTAAAGCAGCTAGGCTGGGCCTGCGCTTAGGGCATAAAGGGCTTATGGACTCTATGATTTTAGATGGACTTTGGGATCCTTACGATAATATGCATATGGGAAGCTGCGCAGAGCTGTGCGCAAGTAAGAAAAAACATACAAGACAAGCGCAAGATGCCTTTGCTATAGAAAGCTACAAGCGTGCAAACAATGCTCAAAAACAAGGGTTTTTTGATAATGAAATTATAGAAGTACAAACTGAAAAAAACAAAAAAACTGTTACTATTAAAACGGATGAAGAACCACAAAGAGTGCAATTTGAAAAAATACCAAAACTTCGCCCTGTTTTTGAGAAAGACGGTAGTGTCACTGCAGCCAATGCGAGTAAAGTCAATGATGGAGCTTCTGCTCTCGTACTCATGTCGAGCAGATTAGCTCGGAAAAAAGGTATAAGACCTATGGCAAAAATTTTATCTCAGGCCTCTTTTGCAATGGAACCTAAATGGTTCACCTTAGCTCCAACTGGAGCCATAAAAAAAGCTCTAGAAATGGCTCAATTAAAATCATCAGACATTGGTCTTTGGGAGATCAACGAGGCCTTTGCGACTCAAACAATGGCTGTTATGGAGGATATAGGGATTCCACCAGATCGTTTAAATATAAATGGAGGTGCTATTGCATTAGGGCACCCTATTGGCGCAAGTGGAGCGCGAATACTCACTACTCTTCTGCATTCTATGGAAAGGCAAAAATGTAAAAGAGGTCTTGCTTCTTTGTGTATTGGTGGTGGTGAAGGGTCTGCGCTTATCGTAGAGAGAGTATGATCTTGAATAGAACCCTAATTTAAATCACTAAATTTGATATTTATGCAACAAAATCCAACAACACCATCTTTGCTGAGTGACTGATAGTAATAAATGCGCTGCATTATTTCATAATGACAATGGTAGAATTATTCAACTATTGAACTTAAAAGTTTTATAGTATGCTAACAAACATTGTATAAACTATATCAATCAGTAAGATTGTTGTAAGTTTACAGATAAATCATCAAAAAGTGAACTTAGGTAAATAGGGATATAATGCTTACAGTACTGATATTTTTACCTCTTATTTCAGCTTTTTTATTGCTACTGCTTCCAAAGCACTATCAAGAATCCATTGGATATATAGCTTTTAGCTTTGCTATCTTAACATTTTTATATTCACTTTGGGTCCTTATTCATTTTGATAAAACAACAGCCAGTTTGCAGATGGTAGAAAATATCCCTTGGATCAATTCCTTAGGGATTTCTTATTTTATTGGGATTGATGGGATTTCTCTTTGGCTTATTATTCTTACAACTTTTATTTCACCTTTTATGATTTTAGGAAGTCTTTCAACTATAAAGGACCGTGGTTTTTATTTTCACATATTGGTTTTGGAGTCTTTGATGTTGGGTTCTTTTTTAGCTATGGATGCTATTTTATTTTATATATTTTTCGAGGCGTCTTTAATTCCTATGTATTTTTTAATTGGTATTTGGGGAGGTCCTAGACGTATCTATGCTACAGTGAAATTCTTTATATTTACCATGTTTGGGTCTGTTTTAATGTTGGTGGCTATTATTGCTATGATGTTCACTGTTCAGGCTCAGTTAGGTCAAATCAGTGCTAGCATCTTAGATTTTTATCAAATCCAGATCCCTTTTGTTCTTAATTTATGGACAAGTCCACAAACATTGATGTTCATTGCTTTTTGCCTAGCATTTGCTATCAAAGTCCCCTTATTTCCTGTGCACACATGGTTGCCAGATGCCCATGTGGAAGCTCCTACTGCAGGCTCTGTGGTTTTAGCAGGAGTGATGTTAAAAATGGGTGGTTATGGATTTATCAGATGGGTTATTCCCATGTTCCCAGAGGCTGTTGAAAGCTTTGGATGGGTCTTTTTAATATTGGGAGTCATAGGGATTATTTATGGAGCATGTGTTGCTATGGTTCAACCGGACATAAAAAAACTAGTTGCTTACTCATCTATTTCTCATATGGGGTATATCATTATAGGTTTATTTACTCTAAATATTTATGGTATCACAGGCGGTATTTATCAAATGCTAAATCATGGTATTAGCACAGGAGCTTTATTTTTACTTGTAGGTATGGTTTATGAAAGAACTCACACCAGAGACATCAAAAGTTATGGAGGGCTTGCTCATGTGATGCCTTTATATGCTATTGCCTTTTTTATTATCACACTTTCAAGTATAGCTGTTCCTGGAACAAATGGATTTATAGGAGAAATATTAATTCTTCTTGGTGGGTTTATAGCAAATAAGACTATAGGGGTGTTAGCTACAATAGGTGTTATTTTAGGCGCAGTGTATATGCTTTGGATGTTCAAGTCTGTCTTTTTTGGAAATAAAAGTAAATTAGTTGAACAAATAAGTACTGATTATCAAAAAAATTACAAACAGCTGGATTTATCCTTGAGAGAGCTTTGCATTCTTATACCCCTTGTGTTTTTAGTGTTTTGGATGGGACTTTTTCCAAATACCTTCTTAAACTACTCTAAGGTCAGCATTGATCATTTAGTGAATCATCCAAAGACCTATTTACTAAGTGTTCAGATAGACAATAATTTAAGACAAACAGTTTTAAATGAAATTGAAGAAGAAACAAAAACAAACATAGAGCAAGTACAAGAAACAATAACAAAGGCAGAAGAAGTTAAGTCACCAGAAGGCATAAAAACAAAAATAGAGGAAAGTTTATGAATGTTCCTGTTTTTTTAGACTTGTGGATTATTGTTCCTTTTTTGCTTTTGTTCATGACAAGTTTGTTTTGTCTTACTTCAAGGTTCTGGGGAGGAACTCATCAACAAAATCGATTGATTATTTTCGCTCAAGCCTTATTTGGAATGTCATTATCTTTATTATTTGTTATTTTCCTTTATTCCAATTTAGATTCAGAAGGTGTATTTGTTTTTTCAAAAACTCTTATTTTTGATGGGCTTTCTTATTATGCTAGTCTTTTGGTTATTGTTCTAACAATGGCTGTTTTATTTTTATCTCAAGGCCATCCTGCCTTAAAAGAGCAATTTTCAGAGCATCTTTTTTTGGTTTTAAATGCATGCATAGGAATGTTAGTGATTATTTGGTCTAATGACTTAATAGTTGCCTTTATAGGCATTGAATTGATGTCGTTGGCTTTTTATATTTTAGCAGGTTTAAGTTTAGAGCAAAAGCTTTCAAAAGAAGCTGCATTTAAGTATTTTGTTTTAGGTAGTGTTGGCTCAGCTATTTTTCTGTATGGAGTGGCACTGATCTATGGAGCTATCAATAGCACATCTCTCTCTGATCTTGCTCAAACAAGTTCTTTATCAACTATGGAAGACCCTATTTTATTGATAGGCCTAAGCTTATTAATATGTGGACTTTTCTTTAAAATAGCTTTGTTCCCATTTCATGCATGGGCACCTGATGTTTATCAGGGTTCCCCTACACCTGTTACAGCGTTTATGTCGACAGCGGGTAAGTTGGCCCCTTTTATTCTCTTTTTACGTATTGCAGGTATAGGCATTCTAGCATCTTTCACAGGATTTATTGAGATCATGCAATGGCTTGCTGTATTAACAATGTTGGTTGGTAATATTATGGCACTTCGACAAGAATCTATTAAACGGGTTCTAGCCTATTCTAGCATAGCTCATTCTGGATATATAATGCTTGGAGTGATTGCTTTGAGTTTGGGTTCATCTCAGGGCATGCCTGCTGCTAGTGTTTTATTTTACTTTGTAGCTTATGGTTTAATGAATATAGGAGCCTTTGCATTTGTATACTTGTTGGAACCCACAGAGCACGCTATTGTTACCATGGATGATTTGCAAGGTTTATCTCAAAAGAGACCTTATATAGCTTTAGCTTTAAGCATTTGTTTATTAAGTCTAGCTGGAATCCCTCCTACATTTGGATTTTTTGGAAAATTTTATATTTTCTCAACAGCGCTTAATGCAGGATTGGTATGGGGTACGATATGGGCTGTTATAAGCTCTGTGATCAGTTTATATTATTATCTTAAGCCTATTTTAAATATGTATATGATGGAGCCTTCTGATCGGAAAGTTGGTGAAAATCAGGATGTTTTAGTCAAATATTTACTTTTCACATGTGCTGGATTGATTTTATTTTTTGGTATCTTTGCAGATTTAATTATTGGTCAAGTCGCAGAAACCATGTCCCTCATCTTTCAATGAGTTTAGAAGTCATCTCAAAAATCTTGTTTGTTCTACAAATAAACGGGTTTTTTGCACAAATAAATACTGATTTGAAGTTACAATTTATAAATCAAACTGCTCATTCACCTTGAAATATTTTTTTTAACCTACATGTATCTTATTAATACAAGAATTGATAACCTTATTTTTACTTAATGTGTTACCTCAGAATATATGTTATAATTAATTAGATATGTAACGAAATAAGACAGAGGCAGGTGCGTTGTTTTTTTATAAAGTGAGAGACTTTACATTATCTTTTTTGTTAAATAAAATATAAGCTGGTTAAACTTATGGATTGCAGGTTGTTTAAGAGACTTACCCCCCCCCCCCCCCCCCCTTGTTTTATAGGCATTAAGTCTCTAGCTCATGCTCGACAGCGAGGGATGCTGTTGGTGGAGATTATCTTAATAGCTGTGTTTTTAGCGGCTGCAGCTATAAGTGCCAGTTACTTTTTTACTCAAACAAAACTCACTATGAGTTCTTCTTCTCAAGTCATGCAGTGTAGCACTATTGCAAAACAAGCTTTAGAAAGTGTTGTATCTTTAGGAGTGCGTCTTTATGGGTATAAAATTCATCATACAGACGGTCGTTTCATGTATGAACCATTGTTTATTAAGTACAATACTAGTAAGTCTGGCAATATAGAACATGTCAACAATGGCAGTGAGCTTTCTTTTCCTCCAGAGATGTATAATGCATTATATAAAAATCTTGGCATCACTCCTCCTACAGGAGATCCTCAGTCAAATATAGGTAAACCTCTTATTGGAGATGCTTATCCTTTTGAAATATCTACAGCAGTTCTTATTGTCAATTCTGTAAATGCTCTTCAGTACCTTTACAATTCAAATAATGGATTTTTTACAGAGAAAGGCAAAATGTATACAAATAATGATGGTGAAATATCTAAGATGTTAGAGATGTATAAAAATCAGTTTAATTTAGAAGATATAAAATTTTATATAAGAGTGGCTCCAATAAACTTACAGACAGAAGAAGAGGTAGCATCTCCTCCCAGTAAGATTTTAACACGTCCTCGTTTTCATAATCCTCAAAACGCTCAGCTATCTCCAGCCTTAAAGGTATTAGGAGATCCGGATATTGGTTTTGAGATTAAGGTAACTTTGGAATACGAACGTAATAATCAAGAGTACACATGTGATGCTTCGCATAGGTTTTCTCATCAGATAAAGCCAATAATGGCAAAGCCGTCAAGAGATATTCATGCAGTTATGACAAGCTTGACTAATGGAGCTGGTCAAGACTTTTTAGCCGATCCAGGATTACTTTTGACCTCTTGTGATACTGATGGTGTTGGTTATGAAGATATAACAGTCACAGTAAATTTTAATGCTATAGAAGAAAGCCAACAGATAGGCACAGTGATTTTATGTCAGATGAATTCTTATTGCAGGTCTTATGGGAAGGATAGTTACAGTGGTTGTCAGCCGAAGTTAGGTCGCTGGCAGAGATGTCACGATATTCAACCTACGGGTTCAGATCAAGAGTGGACTTATGCACCAGAGCTTAAAAACCCTCAAGTTCTTGGAATGACATTTAATGATATGAAAGTGGATAGAAGATATGAGCTTTATGTAGCCGAGTTTTCTATGGCAGGTAGCAAGTTAAGAGAAAAGCAAGTGTCCAAGTTTTACATTGATGCAATAAGGCCCGAGATAAAAGATAGGATGATTATGAATGATGCGGTAGGCACTCCTGATGATAGTGTAGGAGGTCGTGATTATAAGGGTCCTTTCACACAATGGGTAAGACCTGATGGTTCAATAATAAACCAATGGCTTCAATGTAATCAAGATACAGTAGAATTTAAGGCTGATTTAGAAGATCAGTTCACTCATAATTTAGATAAGTGTGAGATCAAGGGGAAAAGAGAAGATGGTACAAATAGAGGTACAGGAGTTTCCACAAATCCAACTCAGCCTATAGGTTTAGATTATTGTAGAGGAGAACTAAGCGGAATTGATCAAGGGCGACAAACTATTACGTTTATTCCTAGTGACAGTTGTGGTAAAAATCTAAAAACTAAAGACTTAGTATGGGATACAGATTTACCGGATCATTTTGAGGCTCGAGATTTTCCAAATGACCCTGAGTGGTACAAAAATACAAGTCAGGATGCCTATCCTATAGATACAAAAGTTCCTGCAAAAACGACTGCAGGAGAATTCCCAAAGCATTATTCTGTAAATTGTAATGATAGTTTTTTAGGTAATAAGACCAGAAAAGATGGTAATAGTGAGCCATTGAGTTGTGAGCTAATAGGAGGCAATCCTGACCATAATGATGGCTGCAATTCCATCGAGTTGTCCAGTAGATATTATCATGTTTGTGGTGGTAATGGAGACTGTAGAGAAACAAATTGGGCAGTTTATGTTCCATTAGGAGAAGACTGCAGCAATGTTCGATGTGAACCAGGCCTTTCCTGCTGTGATCGTAGTAGTGGTACTTGTAATGGGGTAAATGATAAACAATGTGGTAAAGCAGACACAAGAGATTGCACAAATCCTAAAGGAGGTACACAAACCAGTGCAGATGAAGGACCTTCCGGATGTCCACTCTTAGGTTTAAATAACTGTTCTTATACACTTCCCTGTGAAGCAAGCAATCCTTTTAACCCTGGAGAGGCCCCAACGAGTGATTGTAATGGTATAAGACAGGGGCAAACATGTAGTTTTACTAGGACTTATACATGTCAACTTCAAGGTTCAGGAACAAGAGGTACTCCTGGTGCTTTTCCTGGGATATGTGACGTGAGCGGTTATTCTTGTACCATTCCTGATACTTGTACAGGTTATGTGCATATAACAGACCCACAAACAAGATGTATTCAATTTGACTCTAATGGAAACTGTGTAAACTCAGTTATTGATCAAGTGTCTTGTACTCATTGCAATCTCTGGAGAGCTACCAGTGCTAATTGTCCATCTATCACATTTTCTGGAACATGTGGCAATCCAAGTGGAGGCTGCAACCCAAAAGATGTTGGTGGAGGAAACTTAACTCTGGAGCAGTGTGATAAAAGGGATGTTGGTGGTTCATGTTGTAGCACTCCTCCTTGTTTAACTTGTGACAGAAGTGTGACATGTTGTGAACATCTTGGTGATACCTATCTCAACAACACCAATTGTCCAAATCCATGTGTTGCTAAACACGGAGAAGCTTGTTGTACAGTAGCAGGTGGAGGAACTTGTACAGGGCAGTTCTGCGCTGATTATTGTGTAAATCAAGGGGCATGTCCTGTAAGAGATGTTGGTGATGGAGTTTGTAGGCCAACTTGTGAGCATTTAGCAAAAACGCAAGGATATGGTTATGGAGATGATGATCAAAAAGGTACAGATGATGATACTTTTACAGGGACATGGACACATAATGTAAATACCTGTGCAGAGCTGAATACGCAATTACTTTGGGGTTCTGACAACTGGATCAAAATCCCTCTTATAGAAAGTAAAGAGCCTCAAGAAGTTATTGATAATGGAGGAGGACAGTGTTGTGGAAGAACAATTGTTCCACCTGTATGTGACTCTAAGTTAAAATGTTGTGAAGACACTGGTGATACTTGCCAATCAAATCCTACTCACTGTCGTTGTGATGGAGTATGCGGTACTGGCAGTAAAGCTAATGGATGTGATGTTGGAGATAAAGATAATGATGAAGACCTAGATACTACTACTCCTGATGTTTCTGATCAGTGGATATGTAAAGGCACAAATGGAGGAGGGAATAGTAATATTTGTGGTACTTGTGATTCAAATACAGCCTGTTGTGGTACTGATACTTGTCAATCAAATCCTACCCATTGTGCATGTCCAGGAGTGTGTGGATCTGGTACTCCTCTATGTACTTCTGGAAATCCAGATCCATCCACCGTAACCCTTGTTACTGATACATGGATATGTAAAGGTACAAATGACAGCACTGATAACAGTGATACTTGTTGTCACTCTTCAAATCCTTCTTGTACTCCTTCTCTTGTAGTTACTCCAGAATGCGGCAGACCACATAGCTGTAATGCAGGGCAATTGCAATGGGTAGATCGAAATACAGGAGAGTACAAATGTGAAAGTGGAGGAACAGATACTGGAATTTGTCCTCTAGCTGGAGAGTGTAAAGCAGATGGATGCTCTAGCGGCACTGCAGATCCAATTAATATTCCACTTTCTGATCCTATTGGAGAATGGACATGTAAAGGCATAGGTGTAGGAAATGATAGTGCTTGTTGTCCAAGAAATGGGGAGTGCAATACGTTTGGATGCGCTGTGGGAACTAAAAAAGATATTAATACTAACCAATGGAAGTGTGAAGGTATATGTAATGGTGGAGATAGTGCTACTTGTGGATGTAATCCAGCTCGTGAGTGCTGCCATGGTCAAACTGATGGAGATAATCCTCATTGTCTCGCTGAAGGCATAGATGGAGTATGTGGTAAGAATCATGATAGTCCATGTCTTACTTCCTCCAGCACCAGTATAGACGGAGTATGTGGTGATAGCTATATTCTTCCATGTTTTGAAGGAAACCCAAACCCGCCTAACCCAGGACTTAATGACCCATGGATATGTAAAAGTATAACGGAAGGAGAGGATAGTGCTTCATGCTGTGATACACTATCCCAAAACTGTATTCAATGTACGACATGTCCCTCAGATGCAGCTTGCGATATACCTAACAATGGCTGTGCTCGAGGAGAGCGAAAACCAAGCTCTGATAGTGCAAAATGGATATGTACAGGTATACTGAGAGGAAAAAACGTTGGATGTTGTGATTCAAGTAGAATATGTTGTCCTGATGACAGGCATCCAGATAATGGAGGGAGCAACAATAACTGTCCAGTAGATGCAAGCTGTGGTATTTTTTCAAGCGAACCATGCTACGGTGGAGATCCAGACCCAGATCCTCCACCAGATATTGGAACATGGATATGTAAAGGTAAAGATGGAGGGCGTGACAGTCGCACTTGTGGATGTAACTCACCGACAGACCCTTTTAGTGAAAATGGGAATTGTACTACTACTACTACTACTACTACTACTACTATTCCACGTCCAGAGTGCGGAGGTTATGATCATACAACATTAAAAGGTGAGTGTAGAGAAGGCACTGATACTCCGCTTAGTAGCACAAACATAAATCATCAATGGCAATGTAAAAATACAGATGGAAAAACTAAGGATTGTACTCATAAGATATGTAACTGTAGCATCTGCAATCCTCCTTCAAATCCTACTTGTCCTCCTCCTTCACCACAATGTAATACTGGTGGTTGCAATATGTTAGGGTGTGGTCATTACGGTGGTTCAAGATGCTGTACTGCAGGTGTTTTTGACGGCCAGCCAGCAGATACATCGACTCATTGGAAGTGGACTTGTAAAATATCTGCTCAGGATGATTCTGGCAATGTTGATTGTTCATGTGAGATACCTGTTGCAAAGTGTCGTGATAAACCTTGGCCAAGCCCTTGTTTGAGTGGGCATTCTTCCATTCCCACACCTACTTGTAGTGTTGATGTTGATACAGGAAAACCTACTTTAAAATATGAGTGGACATGCCAAGGCCACGACGGTTCTAATAGAAGTGAAGATAATTGCACTTATAGCAAAAGTGTTGAGTGCTGTTCAGATACTGATTGTAGTGAGCAGTTTGGTGCGGGTTGTAGTTGTAATACGAATCTTTTCCGTTGTGGAAACGTAAGCTGTAATTCTGCCTCAAAGCAATATGATTCTAAATCGACTTGTAACAGCCACACTGGCAAGAGTTGTTTTAAAGTTCTTGGATGTTGGATACCACTTTGACCTGAGTTCATGGCAATGATAAGTTTTAAATAGAGAAATAAAAATATTTTCCTTAACATTTTGTAAAGCAACGAAAAGTATCTCCTTACTAAAAATAAACAGATTTTTGAGATAGTCAGCATTTTACTGAAGGCGTAAGCCTTCATGCTGACTACCCAAAAACTGCTAGAAGCAGGTTTATTTTTAGGGAAATGAAATAGGTGAAAAAATTCAAATTACAGGTGCCGGATTGCCAGATCCCAGAAAAAGAGGGCTTAACTAGAACCGGTCTCAAAAATAAAAATTTGATAAACATTGCTAGTGGTTCATAACTTTATCTAACTACCAATGTATATCAATGGTCATCTTCGTCTATAAACGTTTGTACCTATTGCTTCTAATTTCTTGTATAAAAGGGTTGTCTTCCTCAAAATGAATCACGCCGCTGGCGTGCTTTCTGGCACTGATCCGATGGTGAAAAACCATCAGATCAGTACCTAGAAAGTCTATTCATTTTGAGTAGAAGCCATCTAATGGGATGTTTTGTATAATGCAAAACTGGTATTTTTTCTAAAATTGTTATCTCTAGTAGCATTTTTGAGATGGCTTCTAGTTATGAACCTAAATTTATATTTGTTTTTGTTTTGTATATAAACACAGAAATTCAAACATTGTATCTACAGCAGCCAGGGAAGTTATGTCAGAATGATCATAAGGAGGAGATACTTCCACAAGATCAGCTCCAACCAAGTTATGAATTTTAAGAGTTCGCAATATCTTTTGTGTTTCATAAGTTGTTAAGCCTCCAATAACAGGAGTTCCTGTCCCAGGAGCGCAGCTAGGATCTAAACAATCAATATCAAAGCTAATGTAAGTTGGAATATTATCCTCATAGGATGGGAGCTTTTGTAAAAAAGCTTCTAAACCATTCTTACGTATATCGTCAACTGTATTGATGTTAATTTTGTGTTTAGCTGCAAAATCTAAATCTTGAGAATCTGTAAGAGGGCCTCTAATACCAAACTGAAAAACATGTCCAGGTTTTATAAGTTTTTCTTCTATAGCATGTCGTAAAAAAGCTCCATGATGATATTCACATCCCCATGCTGCTGGGAATGTATCTAAGTGAGCATCAAAGTGCAAAAGCCGAACAGGACCATATTTTTTCTTGATGGATCTTAAAATAGGTAATGTCAGAGAGTGATCTCCACCAACACCAATGAATTTTTTGTTGTCTTTAAGAAGTTTATTTATAAATTCTTCAATAAGCTTATAAGTACGTTCTTGATCTAAAGGAACAGTTGGGCAATCTCCTATATCTGCAACTGTTAATTGTTTTGTCCAGTTGATTCCTAGAGGCCAATGATAACCTCTTCCTAAAGAAGAAGTTTCTCGAATACGGCTAGGAGCAAATCGTGCTCCGGGCCTGTAAGATACTGCTCCATCATAAGGTAGGCCAAATAAAGCAATTTCGTAATCTGAAGACAAATCAGTTAGAGGTAGTCTAAAAAATGTTTTTATACCAGAAAACCTTGGAGATTGACGTCCTTTCAAACGATCAGATGTCATTGTTTTGTTCCTTTTTTTAATTTATTTTTGATATAGTTCTTTATAATAAAATCACAGTTTCTTTCTTATCGGATTTTTGTTAAAAATGATAGATTTTTCTTAAGCTTAACTTGCACTTTCAATACTATACTCTTTCAGTAAAAAAAATACAATAATTCAACTCACTATCAATCATTTCAATTTGGAAAATAAAAATAGCTAATGTATTTCTTTGTGTTAAAATGCCACAAAAAGGATATATTATGAGCTTAAGAAGACAACAAGTAAGCCCACAGGACTTTAAAGAAAGATCTGAATATGTTAGGAAGCTTTTTTGTCATGAAAGCAAAGTACTTCTTGCGGCAAAAAATCGGGCAGAAAAAATCCACCCAGGAGTGATGATTTCTCCACAAGAAGGTAAAATACTCCAATGTCTTATAAGATCTATTCAAGCCAAAAAAGTTATAGAAATTGGTGCTTTTACTGGTTATTCAGCCCTATGGATTGTGCAAGCTCTTCCTTCAGATGGACAATTTTGGACGTTAGAGTTACAAAAAGACCATGCTCATTTATCTAAGCTTTCCCTATCTGAGGGACAGCCATCTTGTCAGTATGAGGTTATGCAAGGACCAGCAGATCAATCTTTAAAGATACTTGAAGAACATGCTCCTTTTGATGCCATTTTTATTGATGCCAATAAAGATGGATATATTCAATATCTGGATTGGTCAGAAAGACATTTAAGAAAAGGAGGGCTTATTATAGGAGATAATGCTTATCTATTTGGTCATATTTATAAAGAAGATAAGCCTTCAAATGTGGGTTTATCATCATGGAACTCAATGCATAAATTTAATGAAAAGCTCTCTGATGCTAAAAAGTACACTTCTACTATTTTGCCAACAGAAGAAGGTATGGCAGTAGCCATAAAAGAGTTTTAAGATGATTTATAAAAAATAGATTTTGTATTTTGCAACTTCGTATTATTTACTGCTCATGTGTTTTTGAGATGAGTTCTAAAATAGGTTACTCTCTGATATTTTGGAGTGCCCATTTGACAAGATCTTTAAGATAAAGTTGTTTTTTAAATTTAGAAATTTCAGGTATAAGAGGTGTTAACTTTTTATTTGTGGCGACAATAATGGCATTACGACGGTGACCATTAGGAGATGTGCGATTTAAGGGTGTCAACTGAAACTTTTTTTGTAATTTGCGATTTGAGAGAGTCAAAATCTCTTTTAGTTCAGTAATGATATCTTCTTTTTTAGAACTAGGTTCTTCAATTAAGCTTCCAAAAGCTTTTTTATTCCATGGGCAAACTGTTTGGCAGATATCACAGCCAAAATACCAATCTCCTATCTTTTGCCTGAGGTTTTCTGGTGGAATTTTTCGAGATTCAATTGTTAAATAAGAAATACATTTTCTAGCATCTAAAACTTTAGAAGATAGAATCGCCTGTGTAGGGCAAGCGTCTATACATTTTGTGCACTTGCCACAACGGTCGGGATTTAAAACTTGAGCCTCTGCTCCTTTTAAGGTGGTATATATTTCTCCAAGAAAAAATAAGCTTCCATGCTTTTCAGAGATTAAGCAAGTGTTTTTACCTACCCAGCCCAGTCCTGCTAAATAACTTAACTCGCGCTCGAGGACAGGCTGAGAATCTGTTAATGGTAAGAAAGTATGTTCAGGAAAGTGCGCTTTAAGTTTTATGGCCATTTCATTTAACTTATGCAAAAACCAATGATGATAGTCTCCTCCTCTTGCATAACGAGCTATCTTTAAGCCTTTAAAAGGGTTTTGATTTTTCTGAGGGTGTGGTACATAATCCATAGCTACGCAAAAGGAGCCTACAGCGGAAGGTAAAAGCTTTTGTGGGTCTTTTTTATACGGGATATGCTTTTTAAGATATTCCATGTCTCCATGATAATGAGATTTGATCCATGTCAGATAAAAATCCATACTTTTAGGAGTTTGAAACTTTGTCCATCCAAAACGTGAAATGCCTTCAGATGCAAAAAGCTCCTGAATTTTTGTCGTAAAATCAGATGATGCCATGGGATTTTTCATATATTCATTTATCCAATAATAACTTATTTTAACAAGCTTGTAACTTTAATCAATATATGGCACAAGTTATATAGCATCATTACAAGTGTATTTCAGCCTTGGTTGTTTAGTTATCATGGATTTTTACCGATTTAAAGAATGTAGGGCTGTATCAAAAGAAGTCATAAGGTTATCAATGTTTTATAAAAAAATAATATTGGTTTTAAAATTTCAATTATAATAATATGAAGAATTTTAATAAAAAAAAGAATCTAACATACTTTCCTGTTGTCATATCATCTTTATTGATTTTAATGATGATATCTCAAAATTGTGTAAGTAAAAATAACAGTAGTGTTTTACCACAAACACCAGGGCTACTACCTCTAAAAGGCCCAATGAATTTTGAAATCAAATATGAAGGAGAACGGGCAATTTTTGATATCTTATGGCAAGTAAGGGTACATCATTATAACGAATATAACGGCGGAGGGTGTTATATTGGATCATATAAAAAGATCAATTTTAGAGAAACAGATTTAAATATAGAAGTAGATCAGAATGATGTATTACAAATAGATAATACTTTAGGAGTGAATGTTTTTGCGCAAGCTTTTATTCAATTTGAAGAAGCAGATTGTATTACGTATAGAAAAGGATCACTTCAATTAGTACCCTTTGACTCTAAAAAGGCTGACCCCATTTGCCAGCAAGCTACAGTACTTCCTCCTCATATTAATCCTACCTCTAGTATGAATCCAACATCACCTTATATGATAGAAAGCATAAATAAGTCCCTATATCACTTTTCCGTTGGAGATTCTATAGGTTTAGAGCTTGTCAATTTGCGTAATGAAAACACTCAATTTACATGGAGTATCAAAAATATGGGAGATGATATAGAACTTGCTGACCAAACTCATCAAGATACGACTATTACACATACTTTCTCAAATAAAGGTGTCTATGATATCTCTGCAATTGAGAGAGAAACAAATTTTGAAATCAGCACACAACTGCTTATTGGTAAATGTGAGGATACAGAGGCTTCTGAAGAAATTATCATAGATATGACATCTGCTACATCTAATTAATTCTGTTCATTTATTTCGTATATAGGGTTGGGGTCAACGGCAGGCTTGTGAACTAGCTCTTACCCAGTGCCAAAAATATCTATAAATTCAAAAGTGTTGCACTTGCTATTTGAATTTACATATTGCTATTTTACAGACTTGTTTGTATAAATATTAGCTTATGAGCTAAAATAGCTTGAAGTAGCCTTAGTTTTTTAATAGGAAGAGAAGTGATGACAAATGCTTTAGAATTGGAAAACTTAAAAAAATCATACGGAAATATACAAGCAGTTAATGGTGTTTCTTTTCAGATCAAGTCTGGAGAGATATATGGTCTGCTTGGTCCTAATGGAGCGGGAAAGACATCTATTATTTCTATTATTACTTCTCTGGAAAAGCCTCAATCAGGTGTTGTTCATGTGTTTGGTAGGGATATTAGTTTAGAAAACAAAGTCACCAAGAGTTTGATAGGCTGTGTCCCTCAGGAAGTTGTCAATCATGGGTTTTTTACAGTAGAAGAAGTATTACATTTTTTTTCTGGTTATTATGGACTAGAAGATAATACTGAGCGCATTAATGCTCTTTTAAGGCGTTTAAGGCTATGGGAGCATAAAGATAAAAAAATCCCTCATCTCAGTGGTGGCTTAAAGCGTCGATTTATGATTGCTAAGGCTTTGGTTCATGCTCCTAAGCTGCTTTTATTAGATGAGCCGACCGCAGGACTAGATATTGAATTGAGAGCGTCTCTTTTAGAATTTGTTAAAACACTTAATGAGGTAGATGGTTTAAGCATATTATTGACAACACATTATTTAGAAGAAGCAGAAGAGCTTTGTGATACCATTGGTATTTTAAATGAAGGTGTCTTACAAAAATCTGGCTCTATCAAAAATCTTATAAAACAATTGACTTTAAGACGTGTTGTTTTAAAGCTTAGCAAAAACATCAATGTAAAATCTGATTATCTTGTTAAGCAAGAAGAAAATCGAGTCACTCTTAAAGTACCTTATAATATAGGTGTTGGGGAGGTCATGGAGCAAATAAATATTGATTCTAAACACATCTTTGATATAGAGGTGCATGAAGGAGATTTAGAAGAAGTTTTTGTCAATGTTGTTGCGAAAGCAAAAAATGATGAAAAATAAAACATTATTTCTCTCTTATTTTTTTATCTAAGATTCCTCTTTCATGTCAAAGCTCATAATTTCAGTTACAGTATACCGGATTGCTTGAACGCCATATCCCGGAACAGAGATGTTGTAAAATGCAAAATATTTATTTTTGAGATGGTTTCTAGTCATAAACCTATATAAATATTGATTTTAGGGAGGATATATATGTAAAGTTATAACTAGTTTCTTTATAAAGATAACTTTCAAAAATAAACTTAGGATGTTTAATGATGATTCTAGCACCAAACATCTCAACAAATATAAAAGATTCAACTTTACTATCTAGAGGTGTAAAAGATCGCATTTCTATTGTGATTCCAGCTTATAATGAAGAGGCCAGATTACCTTCTACAATTAGAAGCATTAAATCTTTTTTTATAAAACTAGCTTTAGACGTGGAAGTGATCATTGTTGTGGAAAAATCAAAAGACAACACTTTAGCACTAGCAAAGCAGTATATAGATGATGAAAGTATTAAAACTCATGCTCATTTTCAACTCATAGATAACAAAGTCCATCGAGGTAAGGGTTATGCTGTGAAGTCAGGTGTACAATATGCTACAGGAGAGTACATCTTCTTTTGTGATGCAGATCTTGCTATCCCTTTAGCGGAGATTCTAAGATTTCTCGCAGAGTTTCAAGAACGTCCAGATATTGATATGCTTATTGGTGACAGAAAATACCATCAGTCGTCTATTAAACAAACTTTTATAAGACGAAAGTTTGGATATATTTTTAATGTCATTGTACGAAAATTAGCAGATTTAAATGTTAAGGATACACAATGTGGGTTTAAAGCCTTTCGTCATAATGCGGGAAAGGAGATTTTTTCTTCTTTAAAATGTGATCATTTTGCCTTTGATGTGGAGATACTTCTTTTAGCAAAGCATTTTGGATATACCTATCATAGCCATCCTGTGATCTGTTTGAATAATGACGAAGGCAGTAGTGTTAATTTATGGCTAGACCCGTTTAAAATGTTAAAGGATATTATGGTAATGAAATACCGTATTCTAAGAATGTCCCATCCAAGCAAAAATAATTAAATTCTATTTAAATTGTTACTTGAAATAACTGATAGTATATAAGAGGCTATTTTTAGAAAAATAGTTATTTTGATCTTAAATATCTTCCAATAAAATTTTTTTCACTTTATAATGATAGAATAACTCTAAGTAAGGGGTTCTAAATGAACTTGAATATTGATTTTCCGACAAGAACTATAGAAGCCTTAGTCCAACAGAATAAAACACTTTCAGCAAAACTTATTTCTATTTCAAAGCTCTGTGATGCGCAAGAAAAAGAAATTAGACAACTTAAAGATCAATATGATATTTCTTACAAAGAGAACCAAGAAAAGGCGGAGAGATACCAAACGCTTTTAGAAACTTATCAAAAAATACAAACCCTTTATCAAGAATTACAATCATCTTATCAAGAACTAAAAACCTCTCAAAAACAAGCTGAGGATAACTTAGTCAATACAGAAAAACAATTTGCAATACAATACACTGAGTTTTTAGAAAAGCAGCAAGCTTTGAGAAATAAAAACTTAGAACTGACATCTTATATCTCTCGTTTTGCAAGATATAAGAATCGCATTCATATGCGAGTTAATCCTTATCTTAAAAACCTTAAGGAAAAGATCATTCAGAATGAAAGAGAGGATCTTCAACAGAGAGAAAAAATATCAACTTTTCAAAAGCAACTCAAGGAGGCCTACCAACACATTCAGCAGATATCTTTAGATATACGTAAAAAAGAAGAAAGCTTTCAAAATAAAATAGAGCATCTCACTGAAGAGATCAATCAAAGAAAGATGGAAAATCAACATAATAAAAAGTATATAACAGATAATAAGTATTTAAATGAGCGACTCTTAGAAGAGAAAAATAAAAATTCTGAGTTAAAGGAAACCTTAACATCAAGAAACCAAGAGATATCTCATTTGAAAGAAGAATATCGTGCGCAGATCGGTAAGCTTCAAGAACAAGTTCAAGCCCTCTCAGTGGAAAAAGAAGACTCATTTCACCAGCTCAGAATTTTTTCTAAGGAGTTGATCAAAAAAGAAATCAAACAGTCTCAAGTTAATACTCTATGGCAAAAAAAGCTCACAACACAGGTGGAAAACTTGCAGAACACTCTTAAAGCAGAAGATTCAAAGAATGCAAAGATAGAAGAGGAGAGGGAGTTTATTGAAAATCATCCTTTATCTCAAGACAAAAACAAATTGCATCAAATCTATCAAGCTTTATTAGAAGTGCAAACAGGTATTTTTAAAACAGTTTCTTAAATTTTATAATCAGTCATATATGAGCTTTTATATTTTTTGACATAAAAAAAAGGCAAGTTTTTGAAAAACTTGCCTTTCTAAACTGTCATGGATTAAATGACAAACTTATATCAGATATTAATTAACAAATAAAGCTGCCTCTTCTGATGACTTCTCTTCTAGCATTGCATCAACAATACCTTGAATTCTTGCTTGTTCAGTTATAGCATCTTCTGCATCTTGAAGTTCTTGACTAGTTTGTGCAGCTTTTGCTCTTAAAGCAGCTAGAACATTTTGAGCATCTTCTTCAATAGCTTGAATTCTTACTTGTTCAGCTATAGCATCTTCTGCATTTTGAAGTTCTTGACTAGTTTGTGCAGCTTTTGCTCTTAAAGTAGCTAGAACATTTTGAGCATCTTTTTCAATACCTTGAACGCTTATAGCATCTTCTGCATTTTGAAGTTTTTGACTAGCTTCTGCAGCTTTTGCTCTTAAAGCAGCTAGAACATTTTGAGCATCTTCTTCAATATTAGCAATTTCAGTTTCTGATAACAGACGTAATTCTATTCCGTTATCTGAATTGACTGCATAGATTAAGTTAGAAGATGAAGGTTGAACAGTGCTAGAAGCTTGAATATCTTCAGCAGCTATTTCAAAAACAGCTTTTACTTTGTGGCCGTATTGGTAGCCCAAATCTTTTAATGATTCTTCAGTGAAACTAGCAGCATAAAGGACTTTCATCATATCCGAAGATATCTCATGAATTTGACCAGAAATACCATTATCATCTCTCTTAACTAGAAAAACGACAACATCACTATCAGTATCTTCATTCCACCAAGTAGGAACAAAAATCTGAGTATCGTCCTTCAAGATAGAATTGTCTGATGAGTATGGATGCTCTGTTTGGCCTTTAGTAGTTATGTTACTAATTTGACTTTCATCATCAAATGAGATTTCAAAAGGAGTATCAAAGTTTTGACTTTCCTCTCGTGTAGTAGGAATAAATTTACCAGCCTTAAGTAATGCATTTGCTCTATCCATAAGAGTTTCTTCATTATTAAGTTCACGAGTTTCTTCAACATTTTGAGCAGGACTTGCTGTATCTGCTCCTGGTTGTCTGACTGATGTTGGGGAACATCCAACAGACGTTAGGAAGGCCGAAGCCATAAATAAAACATATAAGTTACGCATAGTAATCTCCTATTAGGTTAATGAGCATCTAAATTAAGATGTTCATTTAAGTTAAAATTAAAATAAAATAATACAAACTTTGTCTTGTAATTTAGCAAGTGGTATACCAGTTATGCTTTTTAAGATTTTTATTTTAATAATGTATAGAAATAAAAAGATATAAGACTTTGAAAGCATTATTGAATTTACAAATCTATCTCATTATAAAATTAGATTTATTTTATTTGGAAAATAATTTGAAAA
Organism: Bdellovibrionales bacterium; assembly: GCA_965262715.1. Lineage (GTDB taxonomy): Bacteria > Bdellovibrionota > Bdellovibrionia > Bdellovibrionales > JAUICD01. The sequence goes on from OZ253553.1 coordinate 21,116, forward strand.
CATGTATTTAGAGACAAAAGTTGTCACTTTAGATAAATTTTGTGACAATTTATGTCTCTTTATCCTTCTGATTTAATATGAAAAGTTCAAAACAAACAGGCTGTCAGTCTCCCGGGATTTCCGGTTTCCCGGACTACAGAGATAGCAATTAAGCAAGGTTTAACTTAGGTAAATCAGTAAACAACAACAATCTTTTTAAAATTATAAAAGCTACGTAAGATCAGTTAATAAGTACCTATATTCTGGCAGTCTGTTATATTGGAGAGCTTGTAAAATATACCTTTAAAATAGAAGATAGATATAAATGAGTGGAAAATACATAAATTAGTTCTTCTCAAAGAGATGTTAATTGTGCTAAGTCTATCTACATATTTTATTAAGAGGTTGTATTTATGGATAGGCATTCTTTGTCAACATCTTCTCAAATGACTTACAATCGAGATATTGCTTTTTCAGGAAGTTTTGATCCTATAACTCTTGGGCATATTTCTTTGATAAAGCGCATATTACCTCGTTTTGAGAACATACATATTGTAGTTGCTAGTGGAGGGGATAAGGAACCATTGTTTAATCTTGATGAAAGGTACGTTTTAGTTCAACAGTCTTTGAAGGATGTAGAGCTTTTATCTGACCGCATCAAAATAACAAGATGGGAGGGATTGCTTGTAGATTACTGTCAGACCCATAACATTCCTTCTATTTTAAGAGGTTTGAGGAATACGAATGACCTTCAATTTGAAAAAATAATGGCAACTATCAATCACCAACTTAATGAACGCATTGAGACTATTTTTTTGCTAGCAAATCCTTCTTATAGAGATATTTCTTCAACAGCTATTAAAGAGCTTGCAAGAGTTTGCACAAAGCCTCAGCAATTAAAAAAGTTTTTGACAAAATCAGTTATAGAAGCATTTCAAAAAAAGGAGCTTACATTATGATGTTATCAAAAAAAATAAAAACACTTAAACCTTCACCTACTTTAGCTTTAACTGCGCTAGCTCAAAAGCTCAAATCAGAAGGTCATGATGTTATTAACTTATCTGCTGGACAGCCTGATTGGAGTACATTTCAAAATGTTATTGATATAGGTATTAAAGCGATGAGAGAAGGTTTTACAAAATATACACCTTCTGGAGGAATTTCTGAGCTTCGCAGCGCAATTGCAGAAAACTGCAAAAAACATTTAAGTATTGATTACACTGAGGAGAATGTCACAGTTTCAACAGGATCAAAATTTGTTCTTTTTTCAGCATTGCAGTCAGTCATTGATGAAGGAGATGAGGTGATTGTACCTGCCCCTTATTGGGTCAGTTATCCGGAGATGATCCGTTTAGCAGGAGGAAAGCCTGTAGTTGTAGAAACGCAAGCAGAAGATCACTTTAAGCTTACAGCAGATGAGCTTAGAACAGCTTTGACAGATAGGACGAAGGTTTTATTATTAAACTCTCCAAGTAATCCAACTGGGGAGAGTTATTCTAAGGAGGAGTTAACAGCCCTTGCTTCTGTGATGGGAGATTATAAAGATACTTTAATTTTCTCTGATGATATTTACAGTCAGTTATTTTTTGATGCAGATTATGCTCCTCATATTTTAGATGTAGCCCCTGATTTACAGGAAAGGGTGTTGATCTTAAATGGAGTTTCAAAAACTTATGCTATGACAGGTTGGCGTATTGGCTGGGCTGTAGGGTCAAGAGTTCTTATTAAGGCTATGACGTCTTTTCAAAGTCAATCTGTTAGCTGTGCCACAAGTTTTTGTCAAAAAGCTGCTATAGAGGCACTCACAAACACATCTTCTCAAGTCAAACAGGTTGTATTAGACCTAAAAGACAGAAGAGATTTTGCTTATAAACTTTTTAGTGATATTCCAGGATTATCATTAAGTCTCCCTTCTGGGGGGCTTTATCTATGGATGAATATTTCTTCATTTTTAGGTTCAAATGGCAAATTTACAGATTCTAGAGAGTTTTGTAAAAAACTGTTAGAGGAGCAGAAAGTGGCGATTGTTCCAGGGATTGAATTTGGAGTTGAGGGATATATAAGAATTATTCATGCTGTTGACAGGGAGACAATGTTAAAAGCACATAAAAGGATATCTGAGTTTCTTTTAAGTAAATAACTTATCTATAATACACTTTTTACAGATTTAATTTGAAAAATCCTTGTAAAATGGCTATAATTAAGGTATATCTGTTAAAGATTTTATTTTCAACTATAAGTATATGGGGGTGATTTGGCTTCGACGTAGATTGTGAAGCTTAAAGAGCATGTCAGGGAGAGTGTCCTTGTTAAAAAAACTCAAACTTTTTAATCGGCAACGATTTAGCTTTAGCTGCATAATTTAAATTGCAGCCGACTCTGAAGATTTTGGTTGCGCATTTTCAAGAGTCGTCACTTAGCAGCCTTTGATTTTTGTGGGTGATCTTGCCAGCATAAAAATCGAGATCTTACTGGCGGACAGCTTAGGAGCAGTTGTTTGTAGATGGCTTCTAAACAGCTTCTTAAAATACAAACTAAGCATGTAGGGCTTTAAGGAGAATCATTTACGGACCGGGGTTCAATTCCCCGCACCTCCACCAGTGACACCAATTCGAACCTTCTTGTTTTAAGCAAGGTATTGTTTAGGTTCAAAACTTTTTATATCATATTCCAAACATGTTTAAGCGCAAAACAAAAACTTGCTATGCTGCCAGCCTTCTTTTCTTCTTAGAATCTATTTTTTAAGTTTTTGAAGTTGTTGGATTGAAAGATTTGTTATTTGAGCAATAAGCTGCAGTTCCATATTTTGCTCTATCATCCGCAAAGCCACCTTTTCCATTCCCTACAGAAAATATAGCAAAAGAAAGAAAGGCTTAGCAAATATACTCAAGGTACTCCTTTTAACATTGAATCTATACTCGAAGATCATGAAAAAACATACCTTGTTAGATTTAAAAATGAAAAATAATCTAGCTTTATTAAGTAATTTCAATTATTTAAATTTCTCTTTTATTGCTTGACGTCAAAAATCAATTGACTTTACTTAGCAATATATATTATTATTAATTATACAAACTCGCCCTATATGTCTTTGTATATATAGGTTCAGCCTACCTAGAAATGGGTAGGCTTTGTTTTTTAGGTTCTTATGAAAAAAATTATTGCTTATATAGACGGGTTTAATCTTTATTACAGAGCATTAAAAGACACTAAGTGTAAATGGCTTGATCTTGAAGCTTTAGTAAATAACTTAATGGCAAATCATGAAATATTAAAAATTAGATACTTCACGGCTATAGTGAAAGGAAATGAAAAAGCTTACCATAGACAAGATGCTTATCTTAAAGCTTTAAAAACAAATTCAAAAATAGAAATACATAAAGGCCTATTTAAGTTTAATAAAAAGCGTAAAAAATATATAGAAAAAAGATCAGATGTTAGCTTAGGTGCTTATATGATATATGATATATGATGCATGTAAATTAAATCATGATTACGCTCTCTTAATAAGCAATGATTCAGATTTTTATGAACCACTTATAATCCTTGAAACCAAATTAAATAAACCTGTTATAGTTGTAAATCCAGATAGAGAGGAAGGGTTTCCTTTTGACTTCCTAAAATTAAATAAAAAATTTGGCATTCCTCTTAAGGAAATACGAATGCGAACTTTAGAAAATTCACAATTGCCAAACCCTGTAATTTTATCCAATGGTAAAGAAATTAAAAAACCCACTTGCTGGTAAAAATGATAAAAATACCTTTTTTTATTTAAATAATGAATAAAATTCACTTTACTATCAAGAAAAACTCATTGCTTTTAACTAAGATTTTTAAGCTGTTTCTTGATAGGATTTACAGCTTTTTTATAAGACATAAAAATGAAATCAAAATTAATAAGATTTAAAGAAGTTTGGGGTGGCGATTTTCGTGCCAACTTCCCTTTTAATTATTTTACTATGGACACTATAAGATATTTTATTTATTATTACCTCTAGCTTATTGTTTTTATTAAAGAAAACAACAAGCAGGCTCCTGGCTAAAATATTTTTTATCACTACAAGAAATATTCTCATTTTGAATCTATTTTGCTCTAAAATCAAGCGCAAGCATTTTTTGTCCTAAACGCGTTATAATCAAGATGATTTTTAGACAGTCTTACACGGCATTCTGAAGCGTCTGAAGGCCATTTGTAAAACAGGCTAACAGCCTTCAAGATCTTATAAACAAAGAAAGCTAAGAATAAAATAAACAGAGTTTAAGAGAGATAACAGCCTCTTTGATAGAGTTTGTTATAGGTATTAATACTCTTTAAACAACTAGGCAAGGAGTTGCACTTACAACTTGAATCCACTTTATAAATTAATGAATTAATTCATAAAAAATGAACTATCTAGAAAATTTCCAATATTATAAAAAATCTATTAACGGTCTTCACAAAATAATGAATCCATCTTGCAACTTAAATCTAACATTAAGATGAAGATTGATTTTTATATCTCGAATAACTGTTCTCTGAGTGAGCTGCTCTACTTATTCAAGTCATATCCTCGATGTGATTAATACAAAGGAGCTTTGAAAAGTTAAATAAGTATTTCAAATGATTTGAAATTTTAACTCCTTTAATTGTTTTAAAGGAATATGCTCTTTGGCTTTTAATATTTCGATACCAATTACTTTACCATCACTGTCAAAGTCAAGAATGACTCCATTTTCTACTTCCTGAGAATCAACAATTTTTTTATTATCATTAAGTCGAATAAAAACAGCGTCTAATTTCTCATCAAAATGAATTCTCATATTTACCTCTCATTGTACAAATCTTTAATTGTTCGATCAAAGTAAGCTGTTACAACTTTAATAGGATCAACTTTATTATTGATCACAAAACGTAATATTTTATTATTATTTTCCATTATTCATCTAAGATAATGGTTTAAATCACGATTCATTAAAATCACTTTTTTTGTAATCTACCTAGAAAATTTCCAATATTATAAAAAATCTACTGAGAGCTTTAAAAAAACCAATAAAAACTCATTTATCTGATATTCAAACAAGATTCTTTTGCAAGCTTTTGTAAATATGAATAAGTAATTTTTTGATTATCAGAAGTCTTTTGCCCTATATGAGCAAATAAACCAATAGATTCAATAAGAATAGGAGTATCACTAAAAGGACTAGAACTTTCTCTAAATGCTTGTCCCTCATGAAACCAAATAGGAACTATCTTTAACTTAGGTTTTACATAAGCAATCATTTCCCCTGTAACTTCACTTGCTATATAACGTGTTTCTGGAGAGAAGAAAAATACTTCACTCGTTGGTAGACCATCTTGTGACAACAGGTTGCAAGACAATTTAATATAAGCAACTTCCTTTTTTAAAAATGGCCATAAAACTAATGGCCTTAATCCTTGATCTTCTAAAGCCCTCTTATCATTCTCACTTTTATAAACTGTAACAACATCTGGTTTATAAACTTTTTGACTACTCATTTCCTTATATTCCTTATCAGATGAACACAAACTTAAGAAAAAAAAACCAAAAATTATGATAAACCATTTCATAATATTATGGTCGGTTGTCCTTATCTTAAGTTTGAATATATTTTGTTTAAAGTTCTTGTGCTATGATTTAGAAAGTCTCTTAGTAAATGTCCTATTTTAAAATTAATACATATTAACTGAACAATCCTCGACTTGAAGTGAAGTCGAAAGATTCAAATAGGAGGATCAATTGAAAATTGACTATCATCAACACAATATTAGACAAACCAGAATCCATTAAATATTTTTTATAGCTCAGGATATAAGTTTCAAGCCCATTTTTTTACATTGAAATCGATTAAGAGATCTTTAATTACTTCTTGAGCTATAATAAATAATAAATCTCAAATTTTAACCGATATATAGTTTATGAAAAAAATAAAAAAAATAAGATTTGATGCCTTAGCTGGATATATTAGAAATTCTGGAACTCAACTAATAGGTAAAGAACTTCAATGGTATGAAGAAAAAAATATCCTCGGCTTAATTTTTTTTGACTACACCGATAAATTATATAATACGATTATTCTTGGTCAGGATGAGAACTTAAAATATAGATGTATAGACATAGCTTGTGATTTTCATTCAAAACATCTAGCAGAGAAAGATATTCAGAAAAAAATAACCTATTGGATAAAACAGCCAAGAAATGCTTTTTTTCAAGGAGATGGACAAAAAGGTGGCCTAGATTTTCTCAAACCTTTATTTCCAAAAGAAAAACTAAATGATTATTTTAAACTACTAGTATTTGATAAAACTTATCTTCCAGCTAATCAATTAATTTCATATCTGATGAGATATTATGAGACAGATGACGTTAAACCCGTCAATCAATTTCAAAGAGAGGGATTTCATTCCAGATTATGGGAGCTATATTTATATGCGATGTTATCAGAAAATAATTTTTTATTTGAAAAAACTAATAAAATAGATTTTCTATGTGAAAACCTTAATGGAAAAATAGCTATTGAAGCAACTGCTATTAATCCAGAAGAACCAAATAAACTATTTAATAATACACCTTATAGTAAATGCAAATCCATTCAAGAAGTTCATGAAGAAAATGATAAACAATTTGATCACAGATGCATAAAAATAAGTAAAGTATTAATGAGAAAATTAAGAAAGAAATACTGGGAACAGTTTAATGATATTCCTTTAATAATAGCAATACAAGATTTTCATGCTCCATTTTCATCTCAAACATTAGTTCCTCACATGATGAGTTTTCTATATGGTGAAAAGCTAGTAGAAAAAAGTAAAATATATAAATTAATAAATATAAGTGATCATAAATACCAAAATAGAAGAATAAAATCCAATTTTTTTAAAGCACCAGGATCTGAATATATAAGTGCGGTTATGTGCAACACCCAAGCAACACTGCCTAAATTCAACCGCATAGGAATAGTAGCTGGATTTAAACCTAGTGATGATATTTCAATTCAAAGATCTATAAATTTTATTGAAAATGGAGATCTCAGTAAAATTAAAAATGTAAATTTAGATGTAAAGCACGATAACTACTTTGAAACATGGTCAGAAGGATTAAATATCTTTCACAATCCTAACGCTAAAGTCCCTTTAGATCCAGACATTTTCCCAAACACATTTCACTATTATGTAGATAGAGATAGTATTTATCCTTCACTGTATATCTTAAATTCCACAAGTCTTCGTCTGGAAAAATGATAACAGAAAATGCTTCAAAAAATATCTTTAATTGTTTGCACTATAAACTTTTTAACATAATAATCTCAAGTAAATATAAATATTCAAAGAAGAGTCTCTTTAAAAAGACCCTTGCTATACCCCTCTGATGTTAGCAAGTTTTTATGGTCATCTAGATGTTGTAAGGAATTTAATTGATTCTGCCATAACTTAATTATGACATAAAAAGATACACAGTGAAAAATTTTATTAGAAAAGCTAAGTGTGGCACAGCATATTGAATTCTCATAGAGGCTCAAAGAAATAAATTAAACTATTCTTTTATACCTTCTAAAGCCTGTTTTATGTCATCTAAGTCATCTTTTATATTATTTATTTCTTGCCTTATGTCATCTAAGCTATACAAGCCTTCTATATTACTTACATCTATCTCATCTACTTTGTCTTTTATATCATCTAAGCTAGATATCCCATTTATATTACTGACATCTACATCTATTTTTCCGATTTCATTTTCTATCCTATCTATTTTTAAACCTAATAAAAGCAAAGAATAAAGAATCAACCCAATAGGATCACTTTTAAGAATATCTCCATCTAATTTGAGTTGTTTTTCATTCAATTTTATAAAATCTATTAATGTTTTGGATAGATCATCAAGGCCACTCATGTTATTTTTATCGGTGAATTTTAATTTTTCCTCAAATCGAATTTAACGATACTTGAGAATGGTTTCATAAAATACTAAAGAGTTATGTTACATTGCCTATCTCAAAAATAAGCAGGTTTAAAAAATATCTAAAAAATTCATTTTAGAAAGTATGAGTTATATAGTAAAAGCACTTTGGAAGTTCCATTAAAATCACCTATTATTTCAATAACATGTCCTAAAATATAAGTTTTATTTCCATCTTATACAACCATTCATAAAATTCTCTCTATCAGTTTGATTTACAAAATGAACCCGAGATATACTTTTAAGCTCCAGCAATTGAAGATAGGAGATATTAAATGTCAAAGTTAAGCTTTACTAACTCCTTACTAAAAAATCCTGATCAGGTAAATATCCATTATAGTTGCGCTAGCTATGGCAGGTGCATGTCATATATAAAACATTTAATTGAAGAAATTTCTGTTTTGCATAAAGAGTTTCGACAAATAGAAAATCAAAGATTAAATGATAGACAGCCTTACCTTATCCGTTATATCTACCTAAGTTTTAGGACAATACTAGAACAAATAGCAATTGCTATTGCATTGGCAAATAAAGATGAAGTATTTTTTACAAAAAATAAAAAACTATTTGATAATTTATCAGGTTGGAATTGGAGGTATATCTTTAAATCAACAAGAAAGGTCAATGAAAAATTTTATCCATATCCTAAAAATATCAAAACTAATAACTACTTGACACAATCAAAATATAAGGAATTTTACAAATTTGCAAGTGACTGTGTTCATGCAAAAAATACAATTGATATAAACAAAGATTACTTCAGAATTAAAGAGAAGAAATTAATTTTACCATTTTTTCCGGCTTAATACAGATGATACAGCAAGTCTTATTTGTGATACATTAGTATTATTTTCTTATAAATACTCTTAGATTTTATTTAAAAATAAAACAGAAAAATTCTAAGAAGAATATCCATTAAGTGGAATTTATTTTATTTATCGTGATCTTAGAAAAACACTAGAAGAAAATGTAACTTCAAATCGTAAGTGCAACTCTTTTGTGTTTATAGATATTTTTAAAAGTTGTATCATTTTAGGATTAATATTCCAACAAAGTTTTAATTATCATAAAAGATTATTGTAAATTATTTAATTTGAATGAATGTATTTTGATATTTATGGCAAAGTCTCGTAGTCCTCGAGCTAAAGCTCTGCGGAAGAACGATTCTTTGCCATAAATATCAAGATTTACTTACTAAAAACTGTTATATAGGATAAGTAATGTTGAATTAATAATAACTTCAGCAAACCATCTTCTGTCTATGAAACTCATTAGGACTTAGATAACCTAAACTCTTACGAGGACGATTGTTTAAAAGAACTTCAACTCTTTTTACATCCTTTTGAGTGATCTTTCTGAAATCTGTCTTCTTTGGAAAATACTGACGGATTAAACCATTTGTGTTCTCATTTAAACCTCGCTCATAAGAACTGTAAGGATGTGTAAAATAAACTTTACATCCGGTATATTTACTGATCTTCTCATGACATGAAAACTCTTTACCATTATCCAAAGTCATTGTACGAACAATCTCTCCTTTAAGAGCTTTAGAAATAGCATGAAAAACGGCTTCAGATCTCTTAGATTCTATTTTGACGATCCTCGTCTTCTTAGAGCATCTATCTACAAGTGTCACTAAAGCTCCCTTGTGATTTCTTCCTATCATCAGATCACCTTCTATATCTCCTATCCGAAGCTTCTTATCTACTATCTGAGGCCTCTTATCAATACTCACCCTATTCTGTATCTGACCCCTTTTATCAAATCTACTTGTACCATATCGCTTCTTCCGTTTTTTCTGACATCTTAAAAATTTGTAGAGAGAACCTCCTGATTTCTTATCTCGTAGAATATGCTGATAAATACTCTCATGACTTATAGACAAACCTTTTAGTTTAAGAAAACCGGATATCTGTTCCGGACTCAAACGATCACGAAGAAACCTCTCAAGCTTATTAATGACTTTTTGTGTTATCTTTATATGTCTATGAGAGTTTTGAAGACGATAAACCGCTTTTTCATGGGCTTGTTGATGGCGATAACCTCGCAAACCTTTGTTACGATTCAATTCCCTATATATGGTGCTTTTATCTCGACCTAGCTGAGTAGCAATTGAACTTATTGATTTTCCACTTTGCAAAAAAGCTAAAATCTGGTATCTCTCACATTGGGTTAGATGAGTGTACTTGCTCATGGAATACTCCTTTCATTATTTAAAGCGATTGATTAGAGTATTCCTCTAACCCACTTTAAATAACTACGCAAGGAGTTGCACTTACGACTTGAATCCACCAAAGATTAAAAAAGAATATCAATTATAAAAAGTTTTTTTAAGACAAAAAATGCTAGTTTATACACTTGATTGAATGTAAGACGTAAAGCGTTTTAAAAACAACTTTAGTAATGACAAAGCAAGATTTATGAACTATTAGACTTAAGAGTTTTAAGAGTGGCATTTAAATAGCTACAAATGTTAAACGATAATCCCTATAAGCAGCTTTTATAATAACTTTTCTTTTATGTGCCATGGCAACACCAATAATGCCAACCGTTGCACCTATGGCAGCCCCTTTAGGGCCTAAGAAGCGACTACCTAACCAAGCACCTGCTAAACCTGCACCAATATAACAAACAGCAACACCCGCCTTCTTAAGAATATTATTTGTTTGCTTATCTTTAGAATAAAAGCGAATACCTTTTTCTTTTTGTGCCTTTAAGTACTTTATTAAACTTTTCTCATCTTTAAACTTCATAAACACCCTTTCATTAAAGAGTTTATCATGGTTATTAAGTTTATTAAAGATTTCTAATCTTTTATTTTCTTTTGAATCATTCTGATCTAAATACTCTATAAAAGAAAAAAGATATTGATACATCTAATAAATGTATTGCATTTAAACAACATATCTAAAGCTATATTTATTTATGGTTTATGACAACTTAAGGTATTATAAACTTGCAAATATTTCATTTCAAAACATATTCTTCTAGGTCCTTAAAAAAAAGAGTAAATATAAACTCTATTTTAGGTTAAGTTTTTAATAACATGCCGATAGTTAAATTATGAACTTGCTCTTTGTCTCTGTCTTTGGTGGTGGTCTGTACCCCATAAACTGGAGAGTTAAGTGATAAAGTAACTCACTTGAGATTCCTGAATTTTAGCTATAAAAAGCTATAAGATCAGGAGGAAGATCATGGGCAAAGTAAGAAGACGATTTAATGTTGAATTTAAGGAAGCTATTTGTAAATCGATGCATGAAGGCAGATCTTTGTTAGAGATTTGCCGGGAGCATCAACTTCATCGCCAAACAGTCTTAGAGTGGTTTAAGAAGTATCAACAAGGGACACCTTTGGGAAACCCTTCATCAAGGGAGAGATCTCTAGAGAGACAAATATATGCTCTTCAGGCAAAGGTAGGACAGCTCAGCTTAGAAAACGAGTTTTTAAAAAAAGCCAAAAAGGAGCTTCAACAGAGGAAAAGCGTAGGATCGTCGGTAATCACTGGAAAGAATTTGGATCAATTTCAAAAACGTGTAAAGCGTTAGGGTTACCTTTAAGTAGCTACTATTACAAGAGAAAGATTTCACAGCAAGAGCGAGAGCAAAGGGATTTTGATTTGAAAGAGCAGATTGAGAGGATACAGTGTAAATACCCGATGTATGGAATACGTCGTATTCAATTGGAACTTGAGCAAGAGAAGAGTATTAAAGCCAACCACAAGAGGATTGCTCGCATTATGCGGAAATACGGTTTAAAGGCTTTGATTTACAAAGGTTTTAAGGTTTCAACCACGGATTCTAAACATTCAAATCGAGTTTATCCGAATTTAACTTTTGGCATTGAAGTGAATAGACCCAACCAGCTTTGGGTAACAGATATCACATACATTAGGATTCAAGATGGTTTTGTTTTTTTAGCAGTGATTTTAGATATTTTTTCAAGGAAGATTGTAGGGTGGGCTATTTCTAGAGAGATCAACACAGATCTTTGTTTAGGAGCTTTAGAGATGAGTTTAGATCAGAGATCAGATACTAAAGGATGTATTCATCATAGTGATCAAGGTGTTCAATACACCAGTAAAGATTATACCTACAAGCTTAAAGAAAAAGGCTTTAAGATCAGTATGTCGAGAAAAGCCAATTGTTGGGATAATGCATTTGTTGAATCTTTCTTTAGCTCTTTAAAACGAGAAGAGGTTCATCTGTGTGAATATAAAACTTTTGAAGATGTGTTAAGAAGTATTCCAAAGTTTATCGAAGGTATGTATAATAAAAAAAGGCGACATTCTTCATTAGGTTACTTATCACCTAATGAATTTGAAGCTAAATGGAAAACAGGAGAATTAACAACAATGGGAATCTCAGCAGTGAGTAAAATATGGAACGGATCCTCCAAATAAAGGGTACACCTCATGGAGTGGCTCTTTTCAGTTTAACTGGTTTTATCCGTTATACTTTATTATATCGCTCTAAAAGAGTACAAAGGTTGGAAAAGACACATTTTCCATCTTATGATATAGGAAGTTTTATTAAAGAGTTTCGTAAGCCGAAATTAGATGCTCAGTCTGATGTCATTCAAGCTTCAAATATTTTGAATTCAAACAATTTAAAAACAAATCCAAAACACCATGATTTACCTATAGCTCCAGTTATAGGTGATAGTGTTATTGCTGGAGCAAATGTATTTTATCAATATATGTGTATAGATAATCATGTCTATGAAGGGATATCTAGATTATCAGGTGAAAGTATAGATAACTTTTCTGATCTATCAGCAAAAGTACATACTTATAGCAATGATTATCAAGGACTTACAGAGGGTGCTCTAAATAAGCTTAAAGGAAGTGTAGCTGAAAGCCATGTTGCTGAACATTTTAAGGAAGCTGGTGTAGAAGTAGTTTGGCCAGAATCTTCTAATCAAGAGGGATGGGATTTATTGTTAAATGGTAATCAAGTGAATGTCAAACTGGTCAGTGACGCTAATAATTTGGCAGAACACTTTAAAGAAAACTCTCAGATTCCTGTTGTGATCCCATCTGATGCAGATAATATTCCAGAAACAGCATTTCATTTTGATCCCTCTGAAGGGGTAGATCATTTATTTGATTATCTTAAAGACAATCCTGAAAACGTAGTTATCGTAAATGAAAGTCTTTCTTCTGCAGATCTTACAGAGAGTGTTGAAGAAGGTACAGATTTTGCTTTAGGTGTTGATGAAGGTATTCCCGGCTTTAACTTTCCATTGGTCACAGCAGCTGTTTCAGGTTGGCGTGAAATCAAGCTTCTTGACAAGGGGCATACAGAAATGGAGACTTCTCTTAAAAATATAGGTCTCGATGTAGCTGGTATAGGAGTTGGCTTAGGTGTAGGGGCAGAGGCTGGTGCAGTGGTAGGCTCTCTTATTTTGCCCGGTATTGGAACAGCTATAGGTGGGGTTTTAGGGGGCCTATTTGGTGCTACTGTAGGTCGAGAGATCACAAATGATGTAAAAGAAGAACCCCTTAAAGAGGCAAAAAAGAAAATGAAAAAAACAGTTAAAAACCTTAAAAAAGAAACTCAAAAAACAGCTATAAAATATAAAAAGCAGTTTAATCAAGATCAGAAAATAGAGCAAAATGAATTAAAAAAACAAGCCCTTCAAGCAAAACAAAAAATTAATAATGAAGTCAAAAGTTTAAGACTGTGGTCTATAGAAAAAGAAAAACCTTCAAGACACTTAAAACAAAATTTATTGAAGAATATTTCTGATGAGGTTATGTCTATTAAACAATTAGAATGGAGTGACTATCTTTGGCCTAATCCACAAACAATTGTATGCCTAAAGAAAAGGAGCGTTATTAAAGCTTTAAGAGTGAAGATTGAAAATGATTCATATGTAGATAGAGCTAGTCTGTTTGAAATGTGTGCAAAAGAAGGCTTATGTCGTTCATATATTCTTTCTGATATAAAAAGAACAGAAGAAGACAGAAAAATGCATGAAAGTCAATTAACTGATAGTATTAGAGAAAAACAAGATACCTTGTTAAACCAACGCTTAACCAGTATGAAAAAACTTTCCTCAAAAGTCACAGAATACACTCAGCAAATAAGAAAAGAGTTATCTCCTTATATTCATCAAGTTAAAATTTTTCAAGATTATGTTCAGAAAGAGGCTCGAAAGTTAGGAAAAAACATTGAAAAAGCAAAAGCTGCTTAGTAAATTTTTTGATGAACAGAATTAAAATAACATAAAGGTTAAGATGATTAATAATTAAAGTAATTTTTGAAAATATTCTATTAAAATAAAAGGGTATGGGGCTATATCTCTTATTTTCTAATAAACTTTATAGAATCAGACATTTATATCTATTTCTTTACAGTTATTAGAGAGGTTAAAAAGGATGAATAATAAAGTATGCTCAAATTGTTTTATTGATAGTGGGTTAAGAGCTTATGTAAAAAATAATGGTAAAGATAGAGGTTGTACTTACTGTAAAAGCAAAGAAGTAAAAAGCCTAGACTTTCAAGCTTTAATAGACTTTATGTTTGAAGAGATTAAGAAAGTATATCCTCCTCAACCTAATTTACAGGCGCTAAATCCATCTCTAGATCATTTAACACATGTAATCACAGAAAATTTAACCCCTCTTTACAAAATAACAGAAAGAGATCTAACAGAAAAAGACCCTTTATTAACAGATATTATTACCTCTCTGAAGAATAAGTCACAGTATTGGTATGTTGAAAAAGACAAAGACGAAAGAATGATATGGCATCAATGGCGTCTATTTTCTCACAATATATCATATATAGATCGAATTTTTATTTCTGATGAGGATTTAAAGCTTTTGAAAACAATAGAAAAATTAATAAATAAGTATAATTTAAAAACTATTTTAAAAAAAGAAAAAACCTTATTTCATAGAGCTAGAGCTTTTAAACAGAAATCAATTGCTAAGATGATTATAAATTATGCAAATTTTCCTAAACCATCTGCCATAGAACACCAAAAAAATGGCCAAGTTATATATACAGCAAATTTAAATAAATCTACTCCACAGGAAATCAGAGATATATTATTGTCCATCTTAGGCCCTCCTTTATCAGAAGATATAAAAAATCAATCTACTCGTATTAGTCCTGCTGGCATACCCGTTTTTTATTGCTCCACTGATCCAATTGTTGCCATAGGAGAAGTTGCTCTAAGTTGGGGAAAAAATATTAAGCAACAAAGCGGAGTTTGGGTAGGTGATAATATTCCAATAGCTGTATTCAATCTAAACAGAGACATCCCTATTATTGATTTCAGTAAAATTAATATTCCATCTTTTTTTGAAGCAAGCTCTAACAAAAAAGAAAGAAGTGAAATGGTATTTTTATCTTTAATTATTAAATCTTTTTCTAATCCAATCAAAAAAGATGGCCGTGAACATACAGAATATGTACCAACACAAAATCTCTCTAATTTTTTAAAAAATCAGTTTTTTAGTTTTAGTTCATTAAAAAGTTGTCCATTAGGAATTAAATACCCAAGCGTAACGGATAAGGGAACAGAAGGTAAAGGATTCTCATACGCATTTTTCATAAGAAGAGATGACCCACGTTTTGAAGACATCTTTTCATTAAAGTCTATACAAACTGCAAAATTTAAATCCGGACCTGTCATGGATAATAATAAAGGCAGATATGTGCAGATATCTTAATAATAATTCAGACACATCTCGACAATATAAATATTAACATTCCAAAGAAAGTTTAGAGTAATGATTCAAAAAATAGCAAAAGACTATTTTAAAAATATTGAAGATGACCTTCTTAAAGAAGGCTTTAAGGCCTTTTCTAGAATTAGAAAATATGAAATAAGACAAAAAGATCACAGAATAGAGCTATATATTCCACCTCCAAAAACATCTTCTGGAAAAATTCAATACCAGTGTCCTAATAGTAAGTGTAACCTTCAATTTTATATAGAATTTCAATCTATAGAAAAAATATCAATGACATGTCCATATTGTGGAAAATCTTCTGAAGAAGAACAATTTGTATCAGAACAAAATAAAGTCAATATAATAGAAGAAGTTTGTTTCGCATTTTATCAAGACTGCTTAGAAATTTTTAAAAAATCATTTAAAAAAAGAATATATCAATTGCATCTTTTAAAACTATACAAAACTAATAAAATTTTTGAAGAAGCTAAAGAATTGAGCTTTGGTATGCACAAGGCTTTTTTACTTTATTTCATAAAACCAAATAACGAAGAAGTTCCTAAATCAAGTCTATTGCTTACATTACGTGTTGGTACAGCGGTAGAGACAAAATTGTTACATAAAATAAAAAAACTTAAATTTGAAGATATAAAAAAGAAATTTAGTATAGGCATTAATAATTACATTAAAAATCCCAATTATCCCAAAAAAGGCTCTCAATATTTTTCTATTGGTATTAATATCTCATATAAGTTGCCTTCAGAAAAGGTTAACCCTGTTAGAGAAGACCTTTTAAGGAATATTAAATGCATTAAGTGTTCGAATGAATACGGAATTTATGAGATAGGGTTTTTTTGTCCAATTTGTGGGACATATAATTTAAAACATCATTTTAATAGGGAAAAAGAATTGATAGAAAAACAATTAGAAGAAGCTGAGAAAAAAAAGAAAGAAGATAAAGAATACAGTTATCGTCTATTTGGGAATGCTCATGAAGATGTTCTAACAACTTTTGAAACCTATCTAAAAAAAATATTTTTTATGGTGAAATCTACAGTTTTCCAAAATAGTTTTTATGAAAAAGATAATAATCAAAAACGTCTATCATTTCCTAACAACCTGTTTAAAACAACACTCTCAATAATAAGATTTTCTACTTTTTTCAAGAGCTCTTGCAAAAAAAATAACAATCAATATTATTTATCTTTTCAAAATATTAATAAAATAAAAAATCACTATAAACAAATTAAACTAAATCCATTCAGATGTCTTACTAATAAAGAAAAGAAAGAACTTGAATTATATATTCAAGAACGACATCTCTTTGGACATAACCTAGGAATAGTTGATGAAAAATTTAAGAATAAACATTATACTAAAGAAAGATTTAAAGAAAATATAATCTTAATAAATAATGAAACAATCCTATATTTTCTTTCTATCTGTCAAAAAGTTATTTTTTCTATCTCAGATGAAATAGAAAAAAGGTGCTGGATACAAAAAAAGACTTTTAATCTTAATTTATCTAAAGAAGTTAATCTGTTAGAAGACGACTTAGAAGTTATTGAATTACTCAAAAAATCTTGTTATTTAAAAGAACAATAGATCATTTTTAACTTTAATAAAAATTAAGTCTATATTTGTCTTAAAGAGATAAATATTTTTTAGAAGATTTTACACAAATTGTGGTAGTTAATTATAATAAAAGATTTTTTGCAATATAAACAGCACCAATTCTTACAAGCTATGCTTGTGCTGCAAGTAGTAAGGCTGGAGCAAATACAATACCTATCTCCATTTCCATTCTTATCTCTTAAATCATCAGAAAGGTAGCTTTGTGTTAGTGAGCTTTTTGGCAAGGTCTTCTGAGGATGAAAATCCCTTTTTAATTCTATTAACAGTCACTTTCTCAACATCAAATAAAATCTCCTTAGCACAATAACTTGATCCAAGTAGCAATGAGATATTTATAATCAATCGTAACTTCAAATCACAAGTGCAACTCTTTTGTGTTTATAGATATTTTTAAAAGTTGTATCATTTTAAGATTAATATTTCAACAAAGTTTTAATTATCATGAAAGATTATTGTAAATTATTTAATTTGAATGAATGTATTTTGATGTTTATGGCAAAGCCAAAGTAGTCCTTAAGCTAAAGCTCTGCGGAAGAACGACAAAATATAAATGGAAAAGCCTGTTCAATAGAATGTCCCTTTTTTACGTTATTTATTTGTATTTAACGAAAAAATGGAACATATCTTTTATAAGGTCGTTAAATGATCAATTGGAACTGAATTCAATTAAAAAGAACCAAAACGATGAAGTCAGGAGAAAAGGCCAAAATAAGCTCCATAGAGTAAGAATACAAATGCACTTTCAATAGACTGTCCAATTATTTTTGGAGCTTGTCTTTTTATCTAAAAAACTGATTTAAATATTCTTATTAGAGGTGTATCAGGAAGAGTTGTAGAAGGTTCTTTTTCAATTTTTTCTCTAACATCCTTTAACTTCTTGTTGACAGCATCAATATCTACAAAAGATTGGAAATATTTAGTAACCTTATCAAGAAAGGCTTCTTCTTCTTGACTCATAACACGATCTTTCCAGAAAAGTAGACGAGTAAAATAAACAGATTGGGATCGATGACCTGGCTCTGTGATTTTAGGTAAAATTTCATCTATGGATGCTGGATCTTTCAGCTCTTTTCTTAATATTTGTTTTTCATTTTCATCTAGTTCTAGAGATTTAATGTAAGAGTTTATCATGTCTACTTCTTTTTCATGCACATTATGATCAACATGAACTGCTAAAACCACTAATCTCCACATATTAAAGAAACTTTCTGATGACATTACTAAAAACCTCCTCAAACTAACTTATTATTATAACTTTTCTACTTGAAAACAACAAAAACTATACCTTATAAAGCTTGCTCCTGACTCGAAGTTTTTCCCTGAGTAAGAACACTTCCTCGATCACTGCCATATCTGTAGTATATCTATGGCAATGACAAACATAACGATCTCCACAAAGTTCGAGCCTTGACGCTGATGCCACTGCTTCACTGTTCCGATGAAAAATTATCCTCTATCGCCTGTTATTGCACTACAGATTGTCATATTGAATCAGTAAGAAATATTATATCCTACTAAATACCAAAATTCAATTTTTCTTAAGATATTATGATAAAAATTCTTAAAGAAGCAAAAGCAGATATTGATTTTTACTCTAACAAGGCAAAAGCTTATAAAAAACTTCTAGAATCTGCAATAAAGACTTTGCTATATTTCAAAGAAAGAACTAAAGAAAAACTAAAAACAAGTCCTGGCTTCATCGTTTTACACATACTTCATTTAATAATTTTAATAGTTTATGTGTTTCAGGTGTCACTACATTTGCTTGTTATTTGAGAGAGCTTTGGAAGTGTATGTTAAGTTAGTTTTTGTCTTCTCCTATAAGTTTTGTTTGAGAAAATTTGATATTAAGAGCTTCATAAATATGTCTTTGAAGGTTTGTGACATTTGAAGGTAGAATAAATTTTCTTCCTGTTATCTTATCCAAATCATGAGTGGAGATATCTAGTATTTCAGTTACTCTACTAATTTCACTCAAAATAAACCAGCCTCTGGCTGTTTTTGGGCAATCAGCGTGATGGTTAACACCATCAGCAAAATGCTGATTGCCTCAAAAATTTGTTTATTTTGAGTAGATAGATACTCTTCTTTTTTTACACAATATTAAGGAAAATTTATCTTTTTTTATAATATGCAATAATGGTCCTCAAATCTACAAGTATCTAAAAAATATAAAAGCAATATTAATGAAATTAAGATATTGACTTTGTTAATTTTTAGTATATACTGAAAATATGATGATATGCCTGCGGCAGTTTTAGAACATGAAATTTGAATGGGATGAAAATAAATCAAAGCAAAACTTAAAAAAGCATGGAATCCACTTCTTTCTAGCAGTCACTGTTTTTGATGATCCTTTTGCTTTAATTGCGCCAGATGAAAAACATTCTACTGCAACTGAAAAACGAAAGTGGATTATAGGAAAATCTGATAAAGGAGTTCTCGTTGTTGTTTTTACTATAAGGCTTCATCAAACTTATCGCATCATTAGTGCTAGAAAAGCAAATAAAAAGGAGAGAGAAAATTATGAAAAATATAAAAGAATTTCCATTTGAAAAATCTAGACGTATTACAGAAAAAGAAGCTTCTGCTGCTGCAAAAGCTATTGAAAAAGTAACAGGTAAAAAACGTCAGGCAAGAGGAAGGCCTATAAAGATAGAAAAAGACAAATATATTCCTATTTCTATCAGATTACATCCAAGAGTTTTAAAATGGGCTAAAAGAGAAGCAAAAGAAAGAAAAATAGGTTACCAAAGTATCATAAATGAAATATTAATGAAAAAATCTATTTAAGTTTCAATAATCGTTGATTTTCCATATGTAATTTATAGGTTTTATTTGTATTAATTACAACCTATTTATTACATTTCTTTTTTTCAACAATATATTTTTTAAATCATTAGAAAGGTAGCTTTGTGTTAGTGAGCTTTCTGGCAAACCTTTCTGAGGATGAAAGTCCTTTTTTAGTCCTACCTGTGGTTAATTTCTCAACATCAAATAAAAGCTCTTTGGCGTGGGTAACCTGATCTAAATAGCAATGATATGTTTATGATAATTTTAATGAGTGTTTTCATTATTTCCTCCTGTTTTTAAAAATTTGTGTATATTCTTTATAATTTTGTGTTTTCTTAAAGCTCTTAAAATAGAGCTTTTTGACCATGAAGATTGAGTTAGCTCCTCAATATCACGAGTGGAAAGCTTGAAATCAACATAGAGTTTCCATAATATTTTAACGCTTTTTTTTTTTGGAGTGTTAAGAAAATGTGTAATAAATAAAGATACATGGCCAGAATCATAAGTGGAGATATCTAATACTTCCCTTACTCCATCATACCAACCAATATGCAATAATGGTACTCAAACTAGCAAGCAGTTGAAGAATCGTTTTAGGAGACAAACTTAAATTGTGCATTCTTGATCCATTTCCATTTTTTAATAAATTAATTTCTTTAAACCAATGTGTTAATTACTAAATTAAAAAGCGTTCTGTCTTGACAACAAAACTTAAAATCTATTTTTAGAAAAAGTTCGGATTAGTTTCAACAGTGTTTATAAATCTAATTGTCTATAAGTCCTTTTTACTATTCGAAAAACATTTTCATATTCAGGTAATTCTTTAAACATTTGAATTGAAAGCCTCTTATCCCATAATTTTTTAAGACGTTTTTCTTTTTTTAGAAATTCACCACTTCTTTCTTTAAGTGAACTACCCTTAAATTTTAATTTTCTATCAACATATTCATTAAGGTTATCTAAATCTACTTTTGCTTCAGAAATGAGATAATAGAAATCAAATAAATCTCTAGGTTCGTTTCTAAATGGTGTAAAAAGTGTACAAGTTTTCTCAATAGCAATTTCTTTCAATGAATAAACTCTTACAGTTGGATTTTGTAGAAAGTCAGAATATTCTTCATAAGTTTTAATAATACTTTTTTCTTCCACAGAATCAACTAAAATCTCCCTATAAGTGATATCAATCTTTATTTCTTTTGCTTTCCCTGGAAATGGACCAATATAAGAGATATAAAAGGTGTGAGTGTTATATGTTGATATCTCTTGCCTAACATGGCTAAACTGAATCCCCACTTCTTTCTTTATCTAAGAGAAAGTTGCTTCGAACTCCTTTAAAATTTCTTTAAGAGATATTTCTTGTATAAGTGTGAAATCTAAGTCTTCCGAAAAACAATAATCGCTGAAATAACAACGTCTAAGAGCTGTACCTCCTTTAAAAATAAGATGGTCCCTTAACTTTGAATTGGAAAGACCAAATAAAAACCATGCAAGACAGTAATCTTTTTCAATAACAGCTTCAGGGACCTTACGCATTCCATCTTGATAAACCCTATTTGAAATAAGTGAAATATTTCTTTGTGGAATCAAACTTATGTCCTTATTACAGCTTTAAACTCTTCTTCTAATATATTAAGTCTCAAATGCCACCTGGAGTCATATCTTCCTTCGTCTATAAGACATGGATCCAAAAGAAGATATTTTTTACTAATTTTATTTTTTAACTTCTTTAAAAGGCTTTCTTCTGCAACTTGATAAACATCTAATAGGAAACCCAGTCTTCTAAAAACAACTCCTATATTAACTTTAAATGCATATTTAACTAACTTATTTATATTAATTTTATTTCTTTTTATCCATAAACCTTTTGCAACTTCAGTGATCCCTCCGCAATACTGAGGGAGTTTAAGACCATCAATAATTGTTTTTTCAATAGGTGGATTCAAGTTGCAAGTGCAACTCCTTGCATAGTTATTTAAAGTGGGTTAGAGGAATACTCTAATCAATAACTTTACATAACGAAAGGAGTATTCCATGAGTAAGTACACTCATCTAACCCAAAGTGATAGATACCAGATTTTAGCTTTTTTGCAAAGTGGAAAATCAATAAGTTCAATTGCTACGCAACTAGGTCGAGATAAAAGCACCATATATAGGGAATTGAATCGTAACAAAGGTTTGCGAGGTTATCGTCCTCAACAAGCCCATGAAAAAGCAGTCGATCGTCTTCAAAACTCTCATAGACATATAAAGATAACACAAAAAGTCATTAATAAGCTTGAGAGGTTTCTTCGTGATCGTTTGAGTCCGGAACAGATATCCGGTTTTCTTAAACGAAAAGGTTTGTCTATAAGTCATGAGAGTATTTATCAGCATATTCTTGGAGATAAGCAATCAGGAGGAGATCTCTACAAATTTTTAAGATGTCAGAAGCAACGCAAGAAGCGATATGGTACAAGTAGATTTGATAAAAGGGGTCAGATAAAGAATAGAGTGAGCATTGATAAAAGGCCTAAGATAGTAGATAAGAAGCTTCGGATAGGAGACTGGGAAGGTGATCTAATGATAGGTAGACATCATAAAGGAGCTTTAGTCACTCTGGTAGATAGATGTTCTAAGAAGACGAGGATTGTCAAAATAGAATCTAAGAGTTCTGAGGCAGTTTTTCATGCTATTTCTAAAGCTCTTAAAGGAGAGGTTGTTCATACAATGACTTTGGATAATGGTAAAGAGTTTTCGTGTCATGAGAAGATCAGTGAATATACTGGATGTAAAGTTTATTTTGCACATCCTTACAGTTCCTATGAGAGAGGTTTAAATGAGAACACGAATGGTTTAATCCGTCAGTATTTTCCAAAGAAGACAGATTTTAGAGAAGTCACCTCTAAGGATGTAAAAAAGGTTGAGTCTCTTTTAAACCATCGCCCTCGAAAGAGTTTAGGTTTTCTAACCCCTAATGAGTTTCATAGACAAAAGATGGTTTGCTGAAGTTATTCATAGTTTATCCATTTAATTTTACTTATATATAATAACTTCTGAAGATGCTTATTTGACAGCTTGATGTTTATGGCAGAGGATCGTTCTTCCGCAGAGCTTTAGCTCGGGGACTACTTTGGCTTTGCCATAAACATCAAAATACATTCATTCAAATTAAATAATTTACTATAATCTTTCATGATAATTAAAACTTTGTTGAAATATTAATCTTAAAATGATACAACTTTTAAAAATATCTATAAACATAAAAGAGTTGCACTTGTGATTTGAAGTTACGAAATAATATATATACCAAAGCTAGCTTATAAACTGAGAGAGTAATTTAAATCAACAGTCTCACTTTGATAAAATGCTAAAATGACTACTGAGAGTAGTCATTTTTTTAGTTATTCAAATAATATCTTGCAAATACTTTGATAAAGTACTAAAATGACTACTATGAGTAGTCATTTTGATGGAAAAATAAAGAAGCTTCAACACCTTTTACCTACTAATGGGATTATCACCCAACAGTGCATGGACTTATATGGCATATACCGTCAGCTTTCAAGGAAATATGTTTTAAGTGGTTGGCTTGAGCGTGTGGGGAATGGAGCTTTTAAAAGACAAGGTAATAATGTGAGCTGGGAAGCAGCCTTAAATGCCATACAAAAGCAATTGAAATCACCTGTGCATATTGGAGCCAAGTCTGCTCTAGAAATCAAAGGAGGGGGTCATTATTTAAAACTAGGTCGTTATTTTAAGATGTTTCTTTTTTCATATACCACCACATGCAATCTTCCTAAGTGGTTTTATGATCAAAATTGGAAATTAAGATTTATGCTTATTAAGACAAACTTATTTCCTGAAGGCTTTGAGGTAGGACATACAAAAGAAGAGATGAAGGGCTTTGAGGTGGTTCTCTCATCAAAAGAACGAGCTATATTTGAGCTTCTGTACCTCATACCGAAGCACCAAACATGGAATGAGGCTGATCTCATATTTGAAAACCTTGTGTCTCTTCGACCCAAAGAAATACAAATTCTATTAGAGAAGTGTTCCTCTATAAAAGTTAAGAGAATGTTCTTATTCTTTGCTGAACGACATAATCACCAATGGTTTAAAAAATTAGATCTTAAAAAAATTGATCTTGGATCGGGAGACCGACTTATTCACAAAAAAGGAAAACTGGATAAAAAATATCGAATCACTGTTCCTAAATCTTTATTGAGTGAGAATAATTATGACAAAGACTAGCTTTAAAGGACAGGTCATGCTTATGCTTGACTGCCTTACACAAACATTCCCTTCGGACTTATTTGCTCTTAAAGGAGGAACGGCAATTAACTTTTTTATTCGTGATATGCCACGCCTTTCAGTTGATATTGACCTTACCTATCTCCCTCTTAGTGACAGACAGTCCTCGTTAAAAAATATAGAAGATGAACTTAAGAATATCGCCGGAAATATCAGGCGTAACATTAAAGACTCTAAGGTTATTTTGAGTACTACTAAAGATAAATGGATAGATAAAATTATAGTTTCTAGAGGTAGTGTCAATATAAAGATTGAGCCCAACTTTATTCTTCGAGGAGTGGTTCATCCAATTCAGAGCATAGACCCTTGTAAGAGGGTACAAAATGAATTTGGGTTTTCTTATGAAACTTCTGTCTTATCATTTGAGGATCTTTATGGAGGAAAAATTTGTGCAGCTTTAGATAGACAACATCCAAGAGACTTATTTGATATAAAATGTCTTCTTGATAATGAGGGACTTACAGACTCATTAAGGCAAACTTTTATTGTATACCTTCTCTCCCATTCTCGTCCTATTCACGAAATATTAAAACCTAACTTACTCAATATAACAGAAGTTTATGAAGGAGAATTTATGGGAATGGTTACTGAAGGAGAGGAAGCATCTCTTAAAGAACTTCTTTCTACAAGAGAAAGAATAATAGATGAGATAAACACTTCGCTCACCAGAGAAGAAAGGAAGTTTATTATCGGATTTCAAAATGCAGAGCCGGACTGGTCAATCTTCCCACTGGAGATTCAATACCTTCCGGGTATCAAGTGGAAGCTGATAAATTTAAAGAAGTTAAAGTATGATAACTCTTCAAAACACAGTGCTTTGGCTGACAAATTAAGAGAAAAATTAGATTTTTGAGTGCCCTCAATCTGATGATGAAAATCCTTTTTTAATCCTCTTAGCAGTCATCTGCTCAATATCAAATAAAAGCTCTTTGGCGTGGGTAACCTGATCCTAATAGTAATGATATATTTACAATAATCTTAATAAATGTTTCCATCCTTTTATTTTCTTCTGTTTTTAAAAATTCGTGGCTACGGTGGTATAAGGCAGCAGTTTAAGTTCTTCAAGGCTCATTGGGTGTATTGAGGAACTCTTGCATTAAATGAGTGAGGTGCTGCCAGCTAGCTTCCCCTAGTGATGCCCGATCAATGATGAGGTGGTGAATCCTTCTCCTAAGTGTCGAGTCTCGGTTACTGATAGAGGCAAGCTGGATTTGCGGGTGTGGGGAAAAGAGTTCTTGGCTGAGGGGCCAGCTAATGAATTCATCTTTGGGGTTTATAATGATAAGAGTTGGAGGCATGAGATGAGGGTTGTCTGTAAAGTGTTGGTTGAATTTCTTTCTGCCGTAATTGAGGGCTGAATAGGCATTGAGGCTGGTTCCGTAGTTAGCCATATAGGACCTAACATTGAGGCTAGGGATGACCAACTGGCCTGACACCATACCAGTCAAGAAGCGGGAGAGCCGGCGCAGTTGCACAGTAGGGGCAATCCAAATAATTTTTAATTGCTGTTTGACGAGTTCGGGAAATTCGTAGAGTAAATTGCCTTGCAGAATAGCTCCAATGGAGTAGCCCAAAAAGATTATGGGGTCACCTTGTGCACGCTCAATAAGCTCACATAAGTGAAGCCTCGCATGCTCAAGGAGAACGAAATAGTTGGCTGTTTTCATTTCGCGCAAGCTTCCCCGGTGACCATAGAGAGCGGCATTGAGAACATCGTAGCCCAATTGGTTGAAGTGATGGACCATGTCAGACATGCTACGAGGGTCGTTATTGAGGCCATGAATACTGAGAACCACTCCTTTTCTTTTTTTGGCTTGAGGAGTAAGGAACCATTGGCTGAGCATATCGGAGTTCAAGGGAACGGAGGAGGCATTGAGTTGTTCCATCCTTGTAATGTCTTGTAATGTATTGTCGCATGGTGAGGAGTAGAGGGGCCGAGAAGTAAGTATTGCTGCAGGAATAAAGGAATAAATCGTCATTTTAATCATCGACCCAAGTAAATAATCCAACATTAAAACACCGCCTTTAATTCATGTAACCGTAGACCCCCTCTTCTGTCTAATACTTCTCAGGGCATCCACTCCATTTTTTCTTTAAATAGCGCAATCTATCATATATAGTCCTCTTACCATCTTCAAAATACTCCTTTATTCTCATTCATACTTATGATTTTGTGTACCCTTAAAGCCTTTAAAATAGAGTCTTTTGGCGATGAAGGTTGATTTAGCTTCTCAATATCATGAGTGGAAAGCTTGAGATCGATGTAGAGTTCTTTGTAAAATTTTAGGTTTTTTCTCATGTAACTTCTTGATTAATTCAATATAAATGAATGTTGAACAACTATGATTGATGTCTGTATATCAGGAAGCTATAACCAAGAGCATGGACCTTTGATTCCTGTAGTCGTCTTTGCTGTAAAAGATATAAGATCTCTTTCAAATATAAACCATATAAAAATTCCTTCAAAAGCTCCAAGATATAACGCACTTATTGATACAGGAGCTGGTATAACCAGTATATCAAAGAAAGTGATTGAGGATTTGAACCTGGAAAAATTCATTGAAAAGAACATTGTTGGTGCCACAGGAAAAGGATCTGTGGATACTTTTATTATTTGTATAGGCCTTTTAAAAAATCTCACGGTTAGAGAAATTAGAGTTTTACCTCCAATAGAAGCACCTAAGTTTGTTAAAATAAATTTCCCAAATGAAGAAAGAAGTGGAAAGAAAAGCATAAATATCATAGAAGGTCTATATCAGAAACAGCTATGTATAGATTCAAAACTTTATTAGGGGATAAATTATCTTCTAGAGAATTTCAACGTCAGGCAAATGAAGTTTTTATTAAATGCAAAATTCTTAATCAGATGTCTGTACCTGTTTCTCTTTCATCTTGATGACAAAATACGAAATAATAACCTTAAAAATAAATGAAAATACAACTTATTTAAATCTTCATGCAACAACGCCAGTCCTTTTTACTATTCGAAAAATATTTTTATATTCAGGTAACTCTTTAAACATTTGAATTAAAAGTCTTTTATCCCATAATTTTTTAAGACGTTCTTCTTTCTAGAGATAAAAATAAATTTACCAAGTGTTATAATTGATGTGTTTAGATAATCTCAAAAAGATTTTTTTTTAAAATGTAAGGAGATTTTCAGGGCAAGAACTAGAAAGTATAATTTTTTTTATATCGCTTATGTAAGGCTCTATTTCTTCAAAGTCTATTCTTCCATCTGATGATAACTCTTCTTCAACTTCTTTTAATAAAGCTAAAAACTCTTCTCTTACTTCCTCTGAAAAAGTTGCTTCGCTATGAATTTCTTCAAATTTCGCTTTGAGATCAGTTAACACTTCAGGTATAAGACTCGGTGGATTTATTGTTATATTTTCTATTTCATCTTTAACTTCTGAGATCTCTCTTTGAGCTAAGTGTCGCTTTTGTGGAGCCACTGTTTGAGTTTGAGCTCTTCTTCTTCTCTTTTCTTCTTCGATGCGCGCCCATATAGTTACATTTATTGGGTGGGTGTTAAACTCTTTGGCCACTTCTTCCAAGTCCTGACCTTGTAAGAGCTTTTCAGCAGCTTGAGACTTTTCTTCTAAACTGAAATCTAGTCCCCTTCGCAGTTGTGAAGCTTCGCCTGTTCTTTCTCTTTCACTACGTATCAATCTAAATATATCTCCTGGAGTTGTATTAAATTCTGTAGCTAAGTCTTCAAAAGCGACCCCTTCTTCTACCTTTTCAAGTAACTCTGAAATTCTGTTTTGAGTAAGATGTTGCAGAGTGGAAGGTCGTTGTTGCCTTTGCCGTGGAACTGTCTGCTCATTTGTTCCTTGTCTTGCAGCATGAACCCAATTACGAACACTTTGTACACTAGCATTGAATCTTCTTGCTACGTCTGCAACGGTACTACCACCATTTACCATTTGTACAGCTTCTGCTTTTTGTTCTGGAGTAAAATCAGCAAAAACTAACTCATGACTCAGTAAGAGGATAAAGAAAAAGAAAAGTATATAGCCTTGTAGAAAATTCATAAAACATAATCCTTATGATATGGTTATTTCAAGCTCTTACATTATTTGTTCAAATAAATCTAGGTTTTTTGTTACTATTTAAAGATTCTTTAGAATCTAAATAATTTAAATCAGTCTTGTTTTTAAAAGCATTCAAAATTATGTCTTTTTAGTTTATAAGGTTTCTATGATGTAATAAATAACTAAAATCACTCTATATTTTTAGTAAACCCTGGAATGAACTTTTTCAAGTTATTTTAAGGTTCATGACATCATGAGTTGACTTCTAGAGTGTTTAACTTATTGTTATGACTATGAAAAACAAGTATATTATCTGTTCCCTCATTTCTGAGAAGAAATTTAGAGAAATTATCCGTTATTTTTCAGGAGATTTAACAGCTCAACAAATAAGTTATTTTTCCGGTATAAGCAGAAATGCTATTAACAGAATTTTAAAAAAGCTTCGCATAAGAATAGCTGAATTTTGTGAAAAGGAAAGTATTTTTTCAAAAGGAGAAATTGAAATAGATGAAAGTTATTTTGGAGCTAAACGGGTTCGTGGTCTTCGTGGTAGAGGATCAAGTGGGAAAACGATCGTCTTTGGTTTGAAAAAAAGAAAAGGCAAAGTATATATACTCAAGTGATTAAAAATTGCTCACAAAGCATTCTCGTGCTTCTCATAAGCCAAAAAACACCTAAGAGTGCTACTGTTTTTACAGATGGTTTTAAATCCTATGATAGCCTTGTAAATATAGGGTATAAGAGACATTACCGTGTACATCATGGAAAGAATGAATTCGCTAAAAAAGAAAAAAATATTAACAATCACATTAATGGAATAGAAAACTTTTGGGGTCTGGCTAAAGTAAGACTTTTTAAGTTTAGAGGTATGAATAAAAAAACATTTACTATTAATAAAAAAAATACACCTAATAAGGTCCTGATGGTGTCATGAACCTTTATTTATGCCATTGCTTTAGGCAATCTTTTATTAAAGGATAGTAAGTGAGGAGAGATTAGATGAGAGTGTTATATCTATTTCTATCGATACTGGTGGTTAGTGTTTTTGCAAATGCTGATATTTGTGATTCTAATTGGCTTGCAAGTGTTAATGGTAATCGTGTAAGAAGTTTTGTTAATAATATTAATATTGGTGTAGATATTAATCAAGATTGTGACTTACAAGGTAATCGTCCTTTACTTTACATCGAGCTATATTGATTGATGAAATTGATCCTCGTGTGATTGAAGTGCTTATTTATGAGGGTGCTGATGCTGATATTGAAAATCTTGATGGAGACACTCCTATGGACTATGCAAAGAGCCGATTTGAGAGGGCAATGGCAAGGCTTCATATGGAGAGTAGGGCGTATCAAAGGGAGCAGGTCATTTATAATGGTATGATGGGAATGGGCTCACTAGATTATACATTCAGTATTATAGATGATACTTACAGTAGGCTTTGTAGTTTTGCTTGGTGGAAAGATATTAATGAAGACCATAGCGAAGGTTTGGTTCAATCGCTTTTAAGTACTTCCGGGGTAGATATCAACAATATTTGCAATTCAAATAATGATCGTCCAATCCATTTATCATTAAAGGGGAGTTCTGTTAGATTATCGCCTGATATTTATTCAGCAATAGCTGATCTTATTGATGCAGGTGCTGATCTTCATGTTAAAAATAATAATGGTCATTCAGCTTTGGATCTTGTAGAGATGAGGTACCATGATATTACAAATAGAACGATTCAGCTTCAAGAAAGATGGTGTAGAAATGAAGCAGGAAATGATGAATTTAGATATAGAACTGAAGAGGTTGAATATGAGATAGGTCTTTATGCTTATATGAATGCATCAGTTACAGAGCAAACCTTCGATCAAATAAAAAACAGAATATTAGCACAACTTTATAGATTTAAATTTGATAAACGGTTAATAGAGAGAAATGTATTATGTCCTTATAGAGGATTTGATATGCCATAGATAAGATTTTATATTTATATAATCTTAACATCTTTATTTTCTGGGATCTGGCAATCGAGCAATCGGGCAAACTGGCATTCAGGCATGACCATTCAAGTTCAACTTTTCTATTTGCAAGCACTATATATAGATTGAAAAGAGATAAGTAGTGATAAAAGCTAATGATAAAAATGGGCAGAGGCTCGCCTCGAGAGGCTCGCCTCAGGGCAATGATTTTGGATTTAAGAAAGAAATTGAAAGTCCAGCTCAAACAGTTCCCGGGGGCCGGTTTGCCAGATTTCCAGATCCCGGATAAGTAAAGGTGCTTAGATAAGAAAGATTATTATTTATTACTAGATAATCTATTTTGTTTAGGTCTTAAGCTTCCATGATATGGCTACCGGTCTCTGGGAGTCCGGCAAGCAGTTCGGGACCAGTTTGCCAGCCTGCCTGATTGCCGGATCCCGGATAAATAAGAGTATTATTACTGATTAAAAAAACCCTTGTTTTTATCTTTTATCTATGCCATTGCTTAGACAATATGATTAAAGTTATTAAAGAATAAAAAATAAGGAACAATGAGATGAGAGCGTTATATCTATTTTTATTGATAATGGTGGTTAATGTTTTTGCAGGTGCTGATACTTGTGATTCTAATTGGCTTGCAAGTGTTAATGGTGATCGTGTAAGAGCTTTTATTAATAATAATGTTAATTTTGGGGTAGATATTGATCAAGCTTGTGATTCAAAAGATAATCGTCCTTTACACCGAGCCATATTGATTGATGGAATTGATCCTAGTGTGATTGAGGTGCTTCTCAGCAGGGGTGCTAATGTTGATATTGAAAATACTGATGGAATTACTGCCATGAATTATGCAGAGGATCGGCTTGAAAGAGCGATGGTCAGGTTTTTGCCAGAGAGTGTTGCATATCAGAGGGAAGTGGCAATTTATAATGCTATGATGGGAATGGGCTTACTAGGTGATAATGGTATGATGGGAATAGGTTCACTAGGTTATACATTCAGTATTATTAATAGGTTTTGTGATTCTGCTTGGTGGAAAGATACTAATAGTGATCATAGTGATCATATGATTCAATCGCTTTTACGTATTCATGGGGAAGATATCAACAATATTTGCAATTCAAATAATGATCGTCCAATCCATTTATCATTAAAGGGGAGTTCTATTAGATTATCGCCTGATATTTATTCAGCAATAGCTGATCTTATTGATGCAGGTGCTGATCTTCATGTTAAAAATGATGATGGTCATTCAGCTTTAGGTCTTGTAGAGATGAGGTACCATGATGTTGCAAATAGGATGATTCAGCTTCAAGAGAAATGGTGTAGAAATGAAGCAGGAAATGATGAATTTGGATATGGCATTAGAGAGGCTGAATATGAGATAGGTCTTTATGCTTATATGAATGCATCAGTTACAGAGCAAACCTTCGATCAAATAAAAAACAGAATATTAGCACAACTTTATAGATTTAATTTTGATAAACGGTTAATAGAGAGAAATGTATTATGTCCTTATAGAGGATTTGATATGCCATAGATGAGATTTTATATCCGGAATCTGGCATTCAGACAGACTGGTCTGTACCCCATAAACTGGAAAGTTAAGTGATAAAGTAACTCACTTGAGATTCCTGAAGTGTGACTTATGATATTCAAAAAGTGTTACCTATGTCCCAGGGTTGGACACTTCCCAGATCACTGCTATACCTGTAGCATTAGATGATATAAGAAAGAACTATTGACTTTAATTTAGGATCAATTTTGCAACTACAACTAACTCGTTTTGTGTTTTGCCTGAATATCTTGTATTAACCGCAAGACAGTCTTGACATCTTTTATGTCAAATAAAGCAAACGATTGAGATTGAGTCTCCAAAAAATCCATCCCCGAATTAAGATAACTCTTTGAAAATCCCCGATGGTCACCAATAAAAAGGGTACACCTTAAACTCCATGATGAAGTATTTTAAAAGGTAGAACTTGATGTTATGCCACTTTACTGGAGTTAGGATCTTCAAGAGATAATTTAACTTTTAAATTAAAAACTTGTGCAATATGTTTTGTAAGTTTATCTGTACTCCATTTTTGTCTTTTCAAGACAAAGTCTGAAACAAATTGAATTGATAAGTTAGATCTCTTAGAAAATCTTTGAAGACCCATTGCTTTAATAGTTTCACGAAGTGCTTCATCTACAGTAAGCCCTTCATGATTTACTATATTTAATAAGTAACCCTGAGCATATTCAAGATTATCAAACTTTTTAGCTATAATTTTATCATAACTTTTATTTCTGTTTGGCATAATAACCCCAATATTCTTTAGCTTTTTTAATATCCCTGTTTTGTGTCTTTTTATCTCCACCAACTAATAACAAAATAACCTCGTCATCATCTTCTCCAAAATACACTCTAAAACCAGATGCATATTGAATCTTTATTTCAAAAACACCATCTTTTAAATTCTTAAGCGACTTTTTTGCACCACCTTGTGCAACTCTTTGAATAAAACGGTCAATAATAATTTGACTTTTGATGTCCAAATTATTAATCCAATCTAAAAAGGGAGATCTACCACTATCAGTTATATAATAATCAACCCTTTTAGCTACCATTTTACCCTTCTGATTATAAACTACATAAAAATATGTAGTTTGTCAAGCTCTTTAAAAACACCTTTAATTCTTTTTATCAATTCATCTTAACCTTCTACAACCAAATATCCTATATAATGTTCCTTGATAAACGAGAATTGTATAAAAGCAACATTGATACATCATATTTCTTAAATCATTAGAAAGGTAATTTTGTGTTAGTGAGTTTTTTGGTAAGGCTTTCTGATGATGAAAATCCTTTTTTAATCCTCTTAATAGTCACTTTCTCAACATCAAATAAAATCTCCTTGGCGTGGGTAACCTGATCCAAGTAGCAATGATATGTTTATGATAATTTTAATGAGTGTTTCCATTATTTCCTCTTTTTTTTAAAAAATTGTGTGTAAATATCCTTTATGATTTTATGCTTTCTTAAAGCCCTTAAAATAGAGCTTTTTGACGATGAATATTGAGTTAGCTTTTCAATATCACGAGTGGAAAACTTAAGATCAACATAAAGTTTTAAGTAAAATTTTAGCACTTTTTTCTGGAGTGTTAAGAAGATGTGTAATAAATAAAGATACATAACTAGAATTATCGGCGGAAATGCCTATAAACATAGCTGCTGAAATATTATAGATTTTAGTTTTTGACAATCTGTAGCCGTAGTGCCGCCGTTTGAGCCTACACAGTGCCATGTATAATGTGTATTTGTATCGGCTATCGCTGAGTCATTTGCTGTGCCAGAAGAACAACCATTTTGTTGACTGTTATTACAAACGCCGTTTACCGGTGCAGATTTTGCTTTTTGACAATTTGTAGCAGTAGTGCCGCCATTTGCACCTACGCAGTACCATCTATAATGTGTATTTGTATCTGCAATAGCGTTGTCATTAGCAGTACCAGCAGAGCAGCCATTTTGTTGGTTGTTATCACAAGCACCGTTAATAGGTTTTGCCTTTTGACAATTTGTAGCAGTAGTGCCGCCGTTTGAGCCTACACAGTGCCATGTATAATGTGTATTTGTATCGGCTATCGCTGAGTCATTTGCTGTGCCAGAAGAACAACCATTTTGTTGACTGTTATTACAAACGCCGTTTACCGGTGCAGATTTTGCTTTTTGACAATTTGTAGCAGTAGTGCCGCCATTTTTACCTACACAGTGCCATGTATAATGAGTATTTGTATCTGCTATAGCTGAGTCATTTGATGTGCCAGCAGAACAACCATTTTGTTGACTGTTATTACAAACACCGTTAACAGGTTTTGCTTTTTGACAATTTGTAGCAGTGCTGCCTCCATTTGAACCTTCACAGTGCCATGTATAATGAGTGTTTGTATCGGCTATAGCTGCATCATTTGCTGTGCCCGAAGAACAACCATTTTGTTGACTGTTATTACAAACGCCGTTGACAGGAGGTATAGCTTTTGTACAACTTGCTGTTGCACCACCATTTGAGCCAACACAATGCCATGTATAATGAGTACTTGTATCAGCTATTGCGCCGTCGTCTGGAGTCCCAGCAGTACAATCATTTCTGATGGTGTCATCGCCGCAAACACCATTTATTGGTGCTGCTGTATCAATGGCCATACTGCAGCAACCTGTAGCATCAGTGCCATCGTTGGTACCTAAACACTGCCACTGATAATGAGTTTCTGAATCATCTATGTCATTTAAAGTACCTTGAATACAACCATTTTTGACGGAGTTATTACATTCTCCATTTACGATTGAAGATGGATTGCGTGTAACAGCTTGGCCTAATATAGAATTGTCACAGGTCTGATAACTTAATGGACCAGGTAAAGGTCCGGAAAAATAACAATAGCTGCCATCTGATGGACAGTAATTATAATAAAACTGTTCAACTATATCATCTACCGAAGTTTGACTATCTATAGTGGTAGAAGAAGAGGTTGAAGCTTGTATTGCTATAGTACTTTTTACACAGACTTCAGTTGAAGTGATGTCTATTACACCATCACTGCAATTTAGTACATCCTCACTGCCACTATCAATTTGAAATTCACATTGATTCGCATTTTGAATATTTGTATGTAATGTCCAAGTTCCACCTTCAGGTCTTAAATACTTATAAATGTTATTACTTTCTAACATCACAGCAATTTCTTCATCATTATGTTTAATAGTTATTGGATTAAAATGAGGTTTAGAATTAGAGCTCACTTGCAAAACTTGTTTTCGATAGGTGAGGCAATCAGAATTGTCAGGATCTTCTGCAGACACCTCAATAGTAACAGAACCAGTAGATTCATCGGTAAAGTCTAATTCAATACTTTCACTATCATCTTCGTTTGTCTCCTCAGTTGAAGAAGGTAATGTGACTTTCCATATAATGTTCGAAAAATCTGTAGCATTCTTTAATTCAAAAGTGGCAGTCTGTCCAACAGTCAAAGAACCGCTTTCAAGAAAGATCTCTAAGACATCTGTTAATGAGCATTCCTCACCAATCACGAGTTTTTTACTGGCCACAGTTAACAAATCGGAGTTTTTATAAGATGTAGCAAAAATATCATAACTTCCAGGTTTTTTAAATTGATATTGATATTCTGGTTCAGTTGTTGTCTCTTCTCCATCAGTAACAGTTTCAAAGGATCTAGTAATTTTCCATTTAAAATTTTCAGAATCAGAATGACTATTCATAACCTTTAGTTTCACATCACTATCAATTAGGAAATAATCTTCTATCGAGATGCTTTCATCTTCTGATGGTAAATAAGCAATAATATAACCTTTATCATTAGATACCGTTTGTTCAGAAAACAGGTTAGGAGCTTGACTTATATTTGAACCGCAGTTTTGAAAAGCTAATAACAATAAAAGTGAAGCCAATAGAAGTAGATAAAAAGCATTATTAAAACTTAACAAAAAATGCTTTTTTATGTTTTGTTTTTTTATAACCCTAAAGAATTTCATTATTTTTTTCATTGCTCTATACTTTCATCATCGTTGTATTACGAACCTTCTTTTATGTGCTATGTACTGCTAGTTGTCCAAAAATTTGAAAGGTAAAATGAATAAAAATATCAAAAATGTAAATCTTTAAAACCAAGCCAAAAGACTGGGTTTTTAGCCTACCTGGACTGTAACTTACGTACAAAAGTTACAGTATTAAGTTATTGAAATAACTACCGATACAGGTATTGAAGGGCTTTAATTGCTAATAGTCTTTGGTGTAGAAAACGACCAAAAACATCAATGATTTTAAGGGGACAGGACTGTAACTTATGTACGTAAGTTACACTATCAAGTTATTGATTTTATTGAGTTATTCGAAGTTTCTATCTTTTTTCGATATGGCATTAAGGTCATGAAAAAGTCCAGGACCGTTGTAAATTGATACAATATGTGCTTCTATGTGCCTTTCTTAAAAATAACTCCTTATATTTCCATTTTAGTGAGTTTTAAAGATTTCCTTAACATGATGTAAGAGAATGAAGGGAGTCTCCTTACTAAAGAATAAACATGCTTTTGAGGTAGTCAGCTTTTTATTGAAGGTGTGAACCTTCAAGCTGATTAGATACATTTAAAGAGTCTATTATCTATAAATTAAACACTGTAATCTTTAAAAATCTCAGTGAGACAAGCCTTAACGCTTGTCTATTCCAAAAGTGGTCAGAGACCAGTTTATTTTTAGTGAAACAATTGCAAATTGATACAATATGTGCTTCTATATGCCTTTCTTAAAAAAAACTTCTTATATTTCCATTTTAGTGAGTTTTAAAGATTTCCTTAACATGATGTAAGAGAATGAAGGGAGTCTCCTTACTAAAGAATAAACATGCTTTTGAGGTAGTCAGCTTTTTATTGAAGGTGTGAACCTTCAAGCTGATTAGATACATTTAAAGAGTCTATCATCTATAAATTAAACACTGTAATCTTTAAAAATCTCAGTGAGACAAGCCTTAACGCTTGTCTATTCCAAAAGTGGTCAGAGTTAGGAGATGGATTGTTTTTTAGAAAAACAAGGAAAAATCTTTGGAGCAATGATTTTGATGTTTTAAGCCATTTCTGGAAGTCCTCGATTGATCGCTTTGGTAGCGATCAATCTGCGGAAGATCTCGTCTTTGGCTTAAAACATCAACTCTTAATTCCTATGATAAAGATTATAGGTGATTTGTAAGGAGAAGAGACGGTAAGAGGAAGATTTCCTTAACATGATGTAAGAGAATGAAGGGAGTCTCCTTACTAAAAAATAAACATGCTTTTGAGAATGCCAGCATTACAAATGATGAGAGATCGTATAAGGCAAGAAGCTCGACAGGAAGGGTTGCAGAAAGTTGCTATAAATCTTCTAAAAACAACTGATATGGATATACAAGCCATAAGTAAAGCAACAGGGCTTTCAGAAAAAGAAGTCTTGCAAATTCAAAGCAAGTGCCAATAATGTACTTGTATCATTATATGACTTGTACAATACATACATTTATACAACTCTATTTTCATTTGTTTATAAGAGGTAAAACTTTTTAGGAAGTTTGTTTCTAATCAAATAACGTAACTTCAAATGAGGTGCACCTTTTATTTGGCCACCACTTCAAGTGAATTTTGTTTATTTCATCCTAAAAGCTCTAATAATGACAGTACAAAACTTTGCCGCACCTGCGCCTCATTCAGCTGTTTTAAGAAGGTTACGGCCTTCTGATGAGTGAGGTAGAATCTCGTTCTTAGAGATAAGATCATCATACTCACGACATAATAAATTTAGGTGTTCAGAACTGAAATATGACACAGTCATCCAAAATTGGATGAGTTTTTCAATATCACGAGTGGAAATCTTTAAATTGATGTAGAGTTTTAAGTAAAATCTCATCACTCTTTTCTGGAGTATTAGAAAAATGTGTAATAAATAAAGAGACATAGTTGGAGTCATAATTGGAGATATCTAAATATTGTATACTCCACCAATCCTGAGGATGTCCCACGTTTCGGTGAAATTGAAGTTAAGCAGAGCTTGATGTTTTGCTACGCCTGTTTCTATTGTTAGTCAATAGGTTTAAATTTTCTTCCATTGTATTTAAATCTTTATACCCTTTAATAGCTCTAAACTTTTTTTCAGCTTCAACTAAAGAAGCAGCAGCCCATCTCATAACCTGATCTGGAGAACTTCTCCAGTTCTTAACCCTGCTGACTTTATCTCTTACAATAGAAAAAGCAGACTCAATAGGATTTGTAGAAGATAAGGTTCTCCTTAGCAGTGGAGATACCTTCAACTTGATAACTGTCAGTGTCTCCTCCTTTGCTTCCTTAAGTGAAGCCAATGCTGCATAATTAATCCTGCTTAACCAACTCAGTAACTTATTGTATTCTCTCTGAGCAGAATCATAATCATTAAAACCATGCACCATCTTCCAGCGACGCTTAAACTCTAAATGACGTTCCTGAGGTAAATAACTTAAAACATTCCTCTCCTTGTGGTGAATACAGCGTTGAACTACTGCTCTCTTACCAAAAACTCTATTAATAGCTGTCCTTAAAGATCTGCTACCATCAATTACAAAAAGGTAAGGCTTATCTGAACAAAGACCTCTTGCTATTAAACTCTCTAATAAGTCCTTGCAAACTTCCCAGTTCTCTGTATGACCCTCTCTAAGACCCAGAACTAACTTCTTACCTTCAACTGTGATGCCAAGAGCTACAACCACTGTCCTTGATCCAAAAACAACACCATCAATCATAATTGATGAAAACTTATCCTTACTCAGATCACGACCATTTAAAGATTCAAGAAACTTCCTAGATGACTTATTAAAGACTCTGCTCACTGTACTCTTAGAAAGACCCGTCCCTCCTACAATATCATCAAGAAGTTCATTGTAATTACGACAAGATACCCCTCTCATAGCATGACTCAAAACTTTATCACAAAGTATGTCATACTTTTGAAGCACTGAATAAGACCGCAGCTTAATATCAGAACCTCCCTTCTCCTTCACCCTAGGCTTCCTCACCTGAAGCCTTTGACCTTGTGCAAGAACACTCCCAGAATCACTACCCGCTCTGTAATATCTTGTATCACGACCACGACCATGACGCTTACCACACAGTGATAATAACTCATCCTCAAAGAAATCATGGATCATATTAATAACCATTGATCTCATGCGATGCTCTAGGATCTCTCGAATCTCATTTGACTCAGATGATAAAACTTGAATTGAATAACCATTCTTACTACTCTTCATAATAGCTCCTTTCTGTTATCTATTTCCTGATAAAATAAAAACAGTAAACAACGGCTAGACCACTTAGGATAGCCGGGAGCTCTACTTTCTTCTAATTTCTATAAGAAAATTTCACCGATCTATGGGACAACCTCCCAATCCTTTTGACCCTTATAAAATACTTGCTTCTCAAAATTATAACAGTAAGTTAACTCCTATAAAAGTCAACTTAAGGTGTCATGAACCTACTAAATAATTGCGATCAAGTTGGGATTTATCTAATATTGTTTAAGATTTGCACAAAATAATTTACAAGTTCTAAATTTGTGGTATATTTGTTGTTAGGTGGTGATATTATGAAAGCTACAAAAAATAATTCTCCTATTTCTATAGACTTGACTGAAGACACCAAAAGTCTTCTTGAAAATTTCTGTAAGAAAAAAGAAATAGATATCAATGATCTAGTTGAAAATGCAATACTTGAACACATTGAAGATGAAATGGATAGGTCTATCATTACAACGAGAGAACATGAAGAATTTGTTGAGTGGAAGAAAAAAAAGCACGCCTAGATGGAAAATAGTTTTTCAAAAATCGGCTTATAAAGAATATCAAAAGCTTCCTCAAAAATTTCAAGAGAAGATAGACAAACTCCTAGAACGTCTTAAAATTAACCCTTTTGATGATGTTTTAAACTTCAGGAAAATTCAAGGAAGAGAGCATTTTTATAGAATTAGAGTCGGAAATTATAGAATTGTCTATACATTAAAGAAATCCATATTAATCATATTTATTATCAGAATAGGTCACAGAAAAGATATTTACAAATTTTTTTAAATTACTCTTACTCTTATTTTGATTTTGTGCGTTCTTAAAGTTCTTAAAATAGAGCTTTTTGACGATGAATATTGAGTTAGCTTTTCAATATCACGAGTGGAAATCTTTAAATTGATGTAGAGTTTTAAGTAAAATCTCATCACTTTTTTCTGGAGTATTTAAAAAGTATGTAATAAACAAAGATACATAGCTAGAGTTATAAGTGGAGACGCACAAGACATCTTTACCAGATTTAAATATTGCTAAAAAAAGAATGAAGGATGTTTTATGAAGAAAAAACATTATAAACCTGCAAAACCTTTTTTTAAGAAAATCCTTGAGGATCCAGAAATACGTATTAAATATGAAGAAGAAAAAGCAAAAACTGAAATTGCTTTAATGGTTAAGAGAGCAAGAAAAAATGCTTTACTTACACAGTGTGAGTTAGCAGAGAAAATTGGAACGAGTCAAAGTGTTATTGCCAGACTAGAAGGGGGTCATGACTTATGTACACCATCACTTTCTTTGCTTTCTCGAATAGCTGGTGTTTGCGGCGGTATTTTAGAGCTTGGATTTGTTTTTAAAAAAAACTTATAAGATTTAACAAACTATTCTTTAAGAACTGTATTGTCATTCATAGTATGATTTTGTGTTTTTTTAAAACCCTTAAAATAGAGCTTTTTGACGATGAATATTGAGTTAGCTTTTCAATATCACGAGTGGAAAGCTTGAGATCAACATACAATTTTAAGTAAAATTTTAGCACTTTTTTCTGGAGTGTTAAGAAGATGTGTAATAAATAAAGATACATAACTAGAATTATCGGCGGAAATGCCTATAAACATAGCTGCTGAAATATTATAGATTTTAGTTTTTGACAATCTGTAGCCGTAGTGCCGCCTCTTGAACCTACACAATGCCATGTATAATGTGTATTTGTATCTGAGATGGCTGCATCATTTGCTCTGCCAGCAGAGCAACCGTTTTGTTGACTCTCATCACAAACACCGTTTACTGGACAGGTTTTTGAATGTTCCAGGAAAAAATTTAGAAATTTTACTTACGTTTGAAACATATTGCTGATGTACCGCCATTTGAACCTTCACAATGCCATCTATAGTGGCTGTCTGTATCTGGCGCGTCGTTTGCAGTGCCCGAAGAGCAGCTATTTTTTGGGTTTTTACGGGCGTTGCTACTACAAGCACCGTGTATTGGTGGTTTCGCTTTTTGACAATCTGTAGCAGTAGCACCGCCTTTTGCGCCCATACAGAGCCATGTATAATGTGTATCTGTATCATCTATTGCGCCATCGTCTGGAGTCCCAGAGCTGCAGCCATTTCGTTGGCTGTTATCACAAACTCCTTCGATGATACTTTTTAATCTAGTACAACTTTGATTTCCACCTCCATGCAAACCTTCACAAGTCCATAGATAAAGGGTGGAATGTGTATTATCTGGCAATGCCTTTGCAGTCCCAGCAGAGCAACCATTTCTTTGACTTTGATCACAAACGGCATCGATAGGTATCAGCTTTTGACAATCTATAGCAGTAGTGCCGCCATTTGCACCTATGCAGTACCATGTATAATGTGTATTTGTATCTGCAATAACGCCGTCGTTTGGAGTGCCGGAAGAGCAGCTATTTTGTTTACTGTTATCACAAACGCCATGGATAGGCATTAGTTTTTGACAACTTTGTGCTGTAGTGCCGCCGTTTGCACCTACGCAGTGCCATCTATAATGAGTATTTGTATCGGCTATTGCGCCATCGTTTGCAGTGCCCGAAGAACAGTCATTTCTTTGAGCATTATTACAAGCACCGTTAATAGATTTTGCCTTTTGACAATTTTGTGCTGTAGTGCCGCCGTTTGCACCTACGCAGTGCCATGTATAATGTGTATTTGTATCTGTTATAACTGCATCATTTGCTCTGCCGGAAGAACAGCTATTTCTTTGACTGTTATTACAAACGCCGTTAATAGGTTTTGCCTTTTGACAATTTGTAGCAGTACTGCCGCCATTTGAACCTTCACAATGCCATGTATAATGAGTGTTTGTATCGGCTATAGCTGAGTCATTTGCTCTGCCAGCAGTACAGCTATTTCTTTGGCTGTTATTACAAACACCGTTTACTGGTGCAGGTTTCTCTTTTTGACAATTTTGTGCTGTAGTGCCGCCATTTGTACCTACACAGTGCCATGTATAATGTGTATTTGTATCAGCTATAGCTAAGTCACTTGCTGTGCCGGAAGAACAACCATTTTGTTGACTGTTATTACAAACACCGTTGACTGGTGCAGGTTTCGCTTTTTGACAATTTGTAGCTGTACTGCCTCCATTTGCACCTACACAGTGCCATGTATAATGAGTATTTGTATCTGCTATCGCTGAGTCATTTGCAGTTCCAGAAGAACAACCATTTTGTTGACTGTTATTACAAACGCCGTTTACTGGTGCAGGTTTCGCTTTTTGACAATTTGTAGCTGTACTGCCTCCATTTGCACCTACACAGTGCCATGTATAATGAGTATTTGTATCTGCTATCGCTGAGTCATTTGCAGTTCCAGAAGAACAACCATTTTGTTGACTGTTATTACAAACGCCGTTTACTGGTGCAGATTTTGCTTTTTGACAATTTGTAGCAGTGCTGCCTCCATTTGAACCTTCACAGTGCCATGTATAATGAGTGTTTGTATCGGCTATAGCTGCATCATTTGCTGTGCCCGAAGAACAACCATTTTGTTGACTGTTATTACAGACGCCATTGACAGGGATAGCTTTTGTACAACTTGCTGTTGCACCACCATTTGAGCCAACACAATGCCATGTATAATGAGTACTTGTATCAGCTATTGCGCCGTCGTCTGGAGTCCCAGCAGTACAATCATTTCTGATGGTGTCATCGCCGCAAACACCATTTATTGGTGCTGCTGTATCAATGGCCATACTGCAGCAACCTGTAGCATCAGTGCCATCGTTGGTACCTAAACACTGCCACTGATAATGAGTTTCTGAATCATCTATGTCATTTAAAG
Source organism: Bdellovibrionales bacterium (assembly GCA_965262715.1). Lineage (GTDB taxonomy): Bacteria > Bdellovibrionota > Bdellovibrionia > Bdellovibrionales > JAUICD01. The sequence continues at coordinate 64,091 of OZ253553.1, forward strand.
TACCTTGAATACAACCATTTTTGACGGAGTTATTACATTCTCCATTTACGATTGAAGATGGATTGCGTGTAACAGCTTGGCCTAATATAGAATTGTCACAGGTCTGATAACTTAATGGACCAGGTAAAGGTCCGGAAAAATAACAATAGCTGCCATCTGATGGACAGTAATTATAATAAAACTGTTCAACTATATCATCTACCGAAGTTTGACTATCTATAGTGGTAGAAGAAGAGGTTGAAGCTTGTATTGCTATAGTACTTTTTACACAGACTTCAGTTGAAGTGATGTCTATTACACCATCACTGCAATTTAGTACATCCTCACTGCCACTATCAATTTGAAATTCACATTGATTCGCATTTTGAATATTTGTATGTAATGTCCAAGTTCCACCTTCAGGTCTTAAATACTTATAAATGTTATTACTTTCTAACATCACAGCAATTTCTTCATCATTATGTTTAATAGTTATTGGATTAAAATGAGGTTTAGAATTAGAGCTCACTTGCAAAACTTGTTTTCGATAGGTGAGGCAATCAGAATTGTCAGGATCTTCTGCAGACACCTCAATAGTAACAGAACCAGTAGATTCATCGGTAAAGTCTAATTCAATACTTTCACTATCATCTTCGTTTGTCTCCTCAGTTGAAGAAGGTAATGTGACTTTCCATATAATGTTCGAAAAATCTGTAGCATTCTTTAATTCAAAAGTGGCAGTCTGTCCAACAGTCAAAGAACCGCTTTCAAGAAAGATCTCTAAGACATCTGTTAATGAGCATTCCTCACCAATCACGAGTTTTTTACTGGCCACAGTTAACAAATCGGAGTTTTTATAAGATGTAGCAAAAATATCATAACTTCCAGGTTTTTTAAATTGATATTGATATTCTGGTTCAGTTGTTGTCTCTTCTCCATCAGTAACAGTTTCAAAGGATCTAGTAATTTTCCATTTAAAATTTTCAGAATCAGAATGACTATTCATAACCTTTAGTTTCACATCACTATCAATTAGGAAATAATCTTCTATCGAGATGCTTTCATCTTCTGATGGTAAATAAGCAATAATATAACCTTTATCATTAGATACCGTTTGTTCAGAAAACAGGTTAGGAGCTTGACTTATATTTGAACCGCAGTTTTGAAAAGCTAATAACAATAAAAGTGAAGCCAATAGAAGTAGATAAAAAGCATTATTAAAACTTAACAAAAAATGCTTTTTTATGTTTTGTTTTTTTATAACCCTAAAGAATTTCATTATTTTTTTCATTGCTCTATACTTTCATCATCGTTGTATTACGAACCTTCTTTTATGTGCTATGTACTGCTAGTTGTCCAAAAATTTGAAAGGTAAAATGAATAAAAATATCAAAAATGTAAATCTTTAAAACCAAGCCAAAAGACTGGGTTTTTAGCCTACCTGGACTGTAACTTACGTACAAAAGTTACAGTATTAAGTTATTGAAATAACTACCGATACAGGTATTGAAGGGCTTTAATTGCTAATAGTCTTTGGTGTAGAAAACGACCAAAAACATCAATGATTTTAAGGGGACAGGACTGTAACTTATGTACGTAAGTTACACTATCAAGTTATTGATTTTATTGAGTTATTCGAAGTTTCTATCTTTTTTCGATATGGCATTAAGGTCATGAAAAAGTCCAGGACCGTTGTAAATTGATACAATATGTGCTTCTATGTGCCTTTCTTAAAAAAAACTTCTTATATTTCCATTTTAGTGAGTTTTAAAGATTTCCTTAACATGATGTAAGAGAATGAAGGGAGTCTCCTTACTAAAGAATAAACATGCTTTTGAGGTAGTCAGCTTTTTATTGAAGGTGTGAACCTTCAAGCTGACTACCCAAAAGTGGTCAGAGACCAGTTTATTTTTAGTGAAACAATTGCAAATTGATACAATATGTGCTTCTATGTGCCTTTTTTAAAAATAACTTCTTATATTTCCATTTTAGTGAGTTTTAAAGATTTCCTTAACATGATGTAAGAGAATGAAGGGAGTCTCCTTACTAAAGAATAAACATGCTTTTGAGGTAGTCAGCTTTTTATTGAAGGTGTGAACCTTCAAGCTGACTACCCAAAAGTGGTCAGAGACCAGTTTATTTTTAGTGAAACAATTGCAAATTGATACAATATGTGCTTCTATGTGCCTTTTTTAAAAATAACTCCTTATATTTCCATTTTAGTGAGTTTTAAAGATTTCCTTAACATGATGTAAGAGAATGAAGGGAGTCTCCTTACTAAAGAATAAACATGCTTTTGAGGTAGTCAGCTTTTTATTGAAGGTGTGAACCTTCAAGCTGATTAGATACATTTAAAGAGTCTATTATCTATAAATTAAACACTGTAATCTTTAAAAATCTCAGTGAGACAAGCCTTAACGCTTGTCTATTCCAAAAGTGGTCAGAGACCAGTTTATTTTTAGTGAAACAATTGCAAATTGATACAATATGTGCTTCTATATGCCTTTCTTAAAAATAACTTCTTATATTTCCATTTTAGTGAGTTTTAAAGATTTCCTTAACATGATGTAAGAGAATGAAGGGAGTCTCCTTACTAAAGAATAAACATGCTTTTGAGGTAGTCAGCTTTTTATTGAAGGTGTGAACCTTCAAGCTGATTAGATACATTTAAAGAGTCTATCATCTATAAATTAAACACTGTAATCTTTAAAAATCTCAGTGAGACAAGCCTTAACGCTTGTCTATTCCAAAAGTGGTCAGAGACCAGTTTATTTTTAGTGAAACAGCATTGCCCTATTTGCCAAACGGCGTGAGCCAGTTTGGGGGCAATGCCAGAAAGTGGCCAGAGTTAGGAGATGGATTGTTTTTTAGAAAAACAAGGAAAAATCTTTGGAGCAATGATTTTGATGTTTTAAGCCATTTCTCGAAGTCCTCGATTGATCGCTTTGGTAGCGATCAATCTGCGGAAGATCTCGTCTTTGGCTTAAAACATCAACTCTTAATTCCTATGATAAAGATTATAGGTGATTTGTAAGGAGAAGAGACGGTAAGAGGAAGTTTTCCTTAACATTTTGTTAAAAAAGAAGAGATTCTCATTACTAAAAATAAACGGATTTTTTAGGCAATGAGTATTTTACGAGGGCGTTAGCCGTCGTGCTCATTGCCCAAAAACAGTCAGAGACTGGTTTATTTTTAGTGAGACAGCATCGAGATACATTTTAGTGAAATATTTTACTAGGTTGACCTAGTAAAAATACTAGACATGCCTAGTAAAATGATGCTACAGTTTAAGAAGGTTTTAAGATAAGTGTTGGAGGTAAATATTATGAGAAAACCCATAAGTAACTCTAATCTAGTGACCTTGCCCATTGTAAAAGATCTTAAATACAATCTCAAACAAAAAAATGCTTTAATACAAGTTGTTGTAGGTCCTAGGCAGGTAGGTAAAACTACTTCTGTAGATATGTATCTTAAGCATCTGAAAAAGGATCAATACCTATATGCATCTGCTGACGTGATAATTCAACGTTCAAATGCGTGGCTGCTTGAACAATGGGTTTTAGCCCAACAAAAGAATCCTAGAGGAACGTTGATTATAGATGAAATTCAGCAGGTGGAAAATTGGTCCACTCAGATCAAAAAACTATGGGATCAACAAAGAAGGCAAAGACACTCATTGAAAGTTATTCTTTTAGGCTCTAGTTCATTAGATATTCAAAAGGGTTTAGAAGAAAGCCTAACAGGACGTTATCAGTTGCATCAAATGCATCATTGGAATTTTGCAGAAAGTTATAAAGGTTATGGACTCTCCCATGAGGATTTCATAGTTTATGGTGGATATCCTGGCAGTTATCGATTTCTCAATAATGAAGTAGAATGGTTAAAATATTTAAGGCATTCCATTATAGAGCCAGTGATAGGTAAGGATATTTTATCTCTAGCGAGAGTCAAATCAGCAGCCTTATTTAAACAGTGTTTTGATCTTGTGTGTTCTTATCCAGCTCAAGAGATCAGTTACACAAAATTGCTTGGTCAGTTACAAGATAAAGGCCACATTGATACAATAAAGTATTATTTGGAATTACTGGAGGGAGCTTTTTTAGTCAAACAGGTGTTTAAATTTTCTGTTAAGGAGAGGTTGGTGCGATCATCTTCGCCAAAACTTCTGCCTTTATGCCCGGCACTCTATTCTGTTTATAAAGATGCAGAATTAGATAGCAGTGAGAGAGGCAGAGCCTTTGAGGTGATTGTGGGCATGGTTTTAAACAGGCTGCCTGGCCAGGTGTTCTACTGGAGAGAACGCAATTATGAAGTAGATTATGTCTATAAATATAAAAAGAAGCTCTATGCCATAGAGGTCAAATCGGGACGTGCAAATAAAATAAAAGGACTGCAAAGGTTTATAGAAAAATTTAAGGGTAGCATCCCATTGATTGTCACTCCTCAAAATTATGAAAAGCTCCTCTCACAACTTTAGCTGGCAACAAGTTTGATTGAAAGTGAAAAAAGGATGTGACGACTTAATTTTAAAATTAAGTCTTTCTAGAGAAAACCTTATTTCTTTATCGAGTCTTATAAAGAATACAGGGACTAAGAAGTATCTTAAGATTGACAAAAAAAATAAACAAGAGGCAACTTTAAATCAAAAGAAAATAGATGAAGATACTCAATGGGATGGTATTCACGGAGTTATCACTAATCATAAACCAGAAGATTTAACACCATCAGAGATTTTAGAAAGATACAAGGGTTTATGGCAAATAGAGAATGCTTTTAGAGTTAATAAGCATGACCTTAAGATGCGTCCTATCTACCATTGGACACCGAGAAGAATTAGATCTCATATTTTAATTTGTTATATAGCATATAGTGTAATGACCTTTATTAAATTTCAATTAAAACAGAAGAACATTGATCTTAGTTTCAAAAGACTTAGAGATGAGTTAAAGAGTATACAATATAGTATTGTATTAGATAAGACGACGAACAAGAGATTCATTTTACCTTTAAATATCACAAGTCTTCACAAACAAATTTATGAAGCTCTTAATATTAAATTCACTCAAGCAAGATTCTTAGGAGAAAAAGAGTTTCCGACAAGTTAAATACAATCATAAAATCCTCTTAAATAAACAAAAAGTGTAGTGACCCCTGAACTACCTAAACTATTGTAATCATTACATGACGCATGCGCAATATGACGAAGTCGGGTGAAAATATGTAAAATTTACATGAATTTTAGAAAAAATTGTTTTTGCTTGCGATTTTATTTTTTTCGATTATTTTGCATAGGTAGATTTTAAAACAATTTGAAGTCAGAGGGTTTTGAATATATAAGAATATATAACATGACGGCTCTTATACCACTAAATAGGCAATTACATAACTTTTATTACAGTGCCCAATTTACAGGAGAGTTGGTATTATAGTATTGTGGATGCAAGAGCTTACTTAATCTCTATTTTTTTATTTGTTAGTATGTTACTTAAAATGATCGGAAAATTCCATGGCAAGAGCAGATATAATCGTTAATCTTATAAAATCGGGCTATTCGGGGGATAGAACTTCATTTAGAAAAATTGTTGAAACACTAATTTCTGAAGAACAAGCAAAGAACCATTATGTTTTTGCCAACCAGTTGAGAAATATCCTTTATCATGAAATTCCACAGCAACAATCATTTCATAGTATCACTAAATGTGATGATTTAATTTTTGAGTCAATTCCCAAAAGAAAATTAGGCAGTCTAGTTCTAAATGATACCATTCTCAAGCCTTGCAAGGAATTAGTCGAAGAACACAATCGCTCTGAATTATTACGCTCTTATGGGCTTGAACCTCGACATAGAATACTGCTTAAAGGGCCTCCTGGAAATGGAAAAACTAGTTTAGCTGAAGCTATGGCAGTAGAGCTTATGTATCCCTTGTTTACGATAAGGTATGAGAGCCTAATCGGGAGTTATCTGGGAGAAACGGCAACAAGACTTCAAAAAATATTCGATTATGTAGCTACCCGAAAATGTATCCTCTTTTTTGATGAGTTTGACACTTTGGCCAAGGAACGAGGAGATACACGAGAAACAGGAGAGATTAAGAGAGTTGTAAGCTCTCTCCTACTGCAGATAGATCGGCTACCAAGTTATGTTGTTGTTATTACGGCAAGTAATCATCCCGAATTGCTTGACCGAGCAGTATGGAGAAGGTTTCAGCTTAAATTAGATTTATCATTGCCAAAGAAAAAAGATATTGAACAATTTGTTAAAAGTTTTTCCGATAAAACAAAAATTACATTTGATTATAGATACGAATATCTAGCAAAACAACTTCAAGGGCTTAGTTTTTCAGATATAGAGAATTTTTGTTTAGACATTCTCAGGCAATTTATATTATCAAAAAATCATCAATCTACAAGAATAATTGTTAAAAATAGACTAAATCAATTGCGGACAACTACCACCAATTCAAAAAATGCCTAGCGACAGACCAATACTGAGTTTTAATAAACCAATAAAATCTCAACGAGAAAGCAACTCTCGCTTCTTCTCTAATCCAATAATTCCACCTTCGAGAGAACATCAAAGTATTCGCTTTGACGAAAAAATAAAAAATATGAAAAATGCATTCATTGTTGATCATCCGTCAGGGCTTGAAGTAGAACGAGTACTTGTCCTTGAGGTGATTGGTGGCAGTATTGAAAAACTAAAAAATGCAGCGATAAATGTGGGACTTAGATGGCTAGCCGAGATAGACGAAGATGAGATAGTTTTAACTGAAGATAGCGGTTTTTTGAAAAAAGTAGAAATTTCAGAAAAATTTTTTAAAACTAAAAATGTTGTGGACAATAATGATGAGTCAAAAGAAATATTTGATGCCTTAATCAAAAGTGATTTCCTTGTAAAAGAAAGCCAAGGGAGCAAAGCACCTTATTGTTGGAATACAGAAAAACAACCAGAAGAATTTAAAAACTTAATCTCCACGAGGTTTGAAGATAAAAGAGAAGCGATTATTACATCTTTAAGAGATAAAATTGAGGAAATGAATAAAAAATCTGTCAAGGGAAGACTATTCCTTTTTATGAGCAATATGGCAGGCATGGATAAGCTTTTAGCTATTTGGAAAAAATACCAAAAAAATGAAATGATGCACGGGGAAGGTATATGGAAGAATCTTTTTCAATATTTGAATAATATTCGTTATTGGGGCGAAAATGACCGTCTAGAAGAGAATAATGTCTTAGATAAATTTAGAGAAGATATCGAGATTCGAGGCGACAAAGATAGCGTGCCATTTGAGTTAGAACTTTGGTACAACAGTGATAACAATAAAAGAACTGCCTATGAGAAAGATATTTCTAACAGAATAGAAGAGCTGGGAGGAGATATTAGCACAGTCAGTTTTTATGAAAATAAAGAAACTGGAATTCACTTAGCAAAAGTTAATTTACAAGCTCAAGAAATTAAAAAACTAGTTCGAAAAAATCATTATAATATACTATTCAAAAGTGAATTTATAAAATTTGTTCGACCATCTGGTCAAAACATATTACAAATAAATGTTGATGAGACAACGCCGATTGTGCCACCCGCCATAGAGCCTCAGGATATTTTCAATACTCCCCCTATTATCGCTCTATTAGATGGCCTTCCCATGGAAAACCATGAGGCAATCAAAGACAAAGTCATTATAGATGACCCTGATTCTATGAGTGAAAATTATATGGCAGAGCAGAGGGTTCACGGGACTAGCATGGCATCTCTAATTTGCAATGGAGACTTAGAAAAACCTTCAAAAGCACTTGCAAGAAGAATTTATGTTAGACCTATTATGGAACCACACCTTCTTCCAATAGGAAACGAAGTTGTGCCAGAGAATATCTTTTTTGAAGATATAATTGAAAGGTCTGTAAAAAGAATTTTCGAAGATTTAAAACTGAATGTCAAAGTCATCAATCTTTCAGTTTGCCATTCTTCGAGGTGGCTTTATTCAAATATGACTTCTGGTGGAAGACTTTTAGATTGGCCCTCTTGGAAATATAAAGTGCTCTTTTGTGTTAGTGCTGGAAATTGCATAGAACCAATACCTATTAAAGATGAAAGAAACCCCCAAAATATTGTTAGACAAATGAAAGAAGATAATAGAAATAAAAAAATCTTAATGCCTGCAGACTCAATAAATGCAATAACAGTAGGGGCCTTACACCAAGATAAATGTATTGATTTTAATATAGGTCAGAGGATTGATCTCCTAGTTGGTTATAGTAATGTGCCCTCACCAATTTCTTCATTTGGACACGGATTTTCTTCCTCGATAAAGCCTGAAATTTTACTTCCTGGAGGAAGACAGCTATATGATAAGATAGATGGATTCTATAAAATAAATCCTTATTCCTCTGCACCAGGCCAAAAAACTGCCATTGGAAGCTCTACAGGGGCTAACGAATATGTTTATTCCCGTGGAACGAGTAATGCAACTGCATTAGCAACAAGGAATGTCGGTCTTATTTTTGAAATGCTAGAAGACGTTGGGTTTGGAATACCTGATACATATCAAGCAGTGGTTTTAAAAACATTACTTGTTCATGGTGCTCGCCAGGGAAAAATTAAAAAAGAATTTTGCAAACTTCTTGATGAAAGCTTGATTAAAAAAGAGTTGTCCAAGTATTTAGGTTATGGTGCTCCAGATATTTCTCGGGTTATGAATTGCACAGAAAAGAGAGTAACTCTCTTGGGATTCAACTCAATATCCAATGATCAAAAGCACGAATATTCATTTCCCTTGCCAGCAATTCTGAGCGGTTCACAAAAAAAGAGAACTTTGGTTGTAACTCTATCTTGGATAACTCCCGTAAATATCTTTGACTCAAAGTATAGAGTTGCTCGTTTGACATTGGCTTCTCTTGGAAAGAACAATCTGTTGAATTTAAAAAGAAAGGAAATCGATAGTCGTCAATCTATTCGTGGTACTACTCAACATGAAATATTATCATCACGGAATGAGATAGAAAATTTTACCAATGATAAAGAAATAAAAATCCCTATTGAGTGCATTTTTTCAAAAGAAACTTCCTCAATAAATCAGGAGATACCTTATGCTTTAGCTGTCACCCTAGAGATTGAAGATGATATAGAAATATACGAAAAGATTAGATCTGCTGTTATGATTCAAGAGACAATTCACGCTTAAACAAGGTTTTCTTGAAAGGAAAAACGCTGCGTCCATATGATGGACGGCAGTGGGCAATGAAAATATAGTAAAAACAGTCTCATGGAAGTGCCGGCGACACCTCCACCATTATAAGTTCAGTTTTTTTGTGCTCTCTTAAAGTTCTTAAAGTAGAACTTTTGGACCATGAGGACTGAGTGATTTTTTCAATATCACGAGTGGAAAGCTTGAGATCAACATACAATTTTAAGTAAAATTTCTAAACTTTTTCCTGGAACATTAAGGAAACGTGTAATAAATAAAGATACATAACTAGAACTATCGGAGGAAATGCCTATAAACATAGCTACTGAAATATTATAGATTTTAGTTTTTGACAATTTGTAGCCGTACTGCCGCCTCTTGAACCTTCACAATGCCATCTGTAATGTGTATTTGTATCTGAGATGGCTGCATCATTTACTCTGCCAGCGTTGCAGCCATTTCGTTAGCTGTTATTTTGGTTTGTTACATCTTACCGTTTCACCGCCATTGAAACCTACACATTGCCATATATAAAATAGGCGACCTGATGGAAGTTCCTTTGCCGTGCCAACAGAGCAACCATTCCTTCGAGTCTGATCACAAACACCATCGATAGGTTTTGGTTTTTTGCAACGTGTAGCAGTAGCGCCGCCATTTGCACCTACACAGTGCCATGTATAATGTGTATTTGTATCTGCTATAGCACCGTCGTTTGCAGTGCCGGAAGAGCAGCCATTTCTTCGATTATTATTACAAACACCGTTTACTGGTACAGGTTTTGCTCTGGTACAATGTAATGTATTTTTACCTCCATGCAAACCTTCACAAGTCCATAGATAAAGGGTGGAATGTGTATTATCTGGCAATGCCTTTGCAGTCCCAGCAGAGCAACCATTTCTTTGACTCGTATCACAAACGCCATCGATAGGTATCAGCTTTTGACAATCTGTAGCAGTAGCGCCGCCATTTGCACCTACACAGTGCCATGTATAATGTGTATTTGTATCGTCTATAGCACCGTCGTTTGCAGTGCCGGAAGAGCAGCCATTTTGTTGACTGTTATCACAAACACCGTTAACAGGTCTTGCCTTTTGACAATTTTGCGCTGTAGTGCCGCCATTTGAACCTTCACAGTGCCATGTATAATGTGTATTTGTATCGGCTATTACGGCGTCGTTTGCTCTGCCAGCAGAGCAGCCATTTCGCTGACTGTTATTACAAACACCGTTTACTGGTGCAGGTTTTGCTTTTTGACAATTTTGTGCTGTAGTGCCGCCGTTTGCACCTACGCAGTGCCATGTATAATGTGTATTTGTATCGGCTATTACGGCGTCGTTTGCTCTGCCAGCAGAGCAGCCATTTCGCTGACTGTTATTACAAACACCGTTTACTGGTGCAGGTTTTGCTTTTTGACAATTTTGTGCTGTAGTGCCGCCATTTGCACCTACGCAGTACCATCTATAATGTGTATTTGTATCTGCTATTGCGCTGTCGTTTGCAGTGCCGGAAGAGCAGCCATTTTGTTGGTTGTTATCACAAGCACCGTTAATAGATTTTGCCTTTTGACAATTTTGTGCTGTAGTGCCGCCGTTTGCACCTACGCAGTACCATCTATAATGTGTATTTGTATCTGCAATAGCGTTGTCATTAGCAGTACCAGCAGAGCAGCCATTTTGTTGGTTGTTATCACAAGCACCGTTAATAGATTTTGCCTTTTGACAATTTTGTGCTGTAGTGCCGCCATTTGCACCTACGCAGTGCCATGTATAATGTGTATTTGTATCGGCTATTGCGCCATCGTTTGCAGTGCCGGAAGAACAACCATTTTGTTGACTGTTATTACAAACGCCGTTGACTGGTGCAGGTTTCTCTTTTTGACAATTTGTAGCAGTAGTGCCGCCATTTGTACCTACACAGTGCCATGTATAATGTGTATTTGTATCTGCTATAGCTGAGTCATTTGCTGTGCCGGAAGAACAACCATTTTGTTGACTATTATTACAAACGCCATTGACAGGAGGGATAGTTTTTGTACAACTTGCTGTTGCACCACCATTTGAGCCAACACAATGCCATGTATAATGTGTATTTGTATCGGCTATAGCTGAGTCATTTGCTGTGCCCGAAGAACAACCATTTTGTTGACTGTTATTACAAACGCCATTGACAGGAGGGATAGCTTTTGTACAACTTGCTGTTGCACCACCATTTGAGCCAACACAATGCCATGTATAATGAGTACTTGTATCAGCTATTGCGCCGTCGTCTGGAGTCCCAGCAGTACAACCATTTCTGATGGTGTCATCGCCGCAAACACCATTTATTGGTGCTGCTGTATCAATGGCCATACTGCAGCAACCTGTAGCATCAGTGCCATCGTTGGTACCTAAACACTGCCACTGATAATGAGTTTCTGAATCATCTATGTCATTTAAAGTACCTTGAATACAACCATTCTTGACGGAGTTATTACATTCTCCATTTACGATTGAAGATGGATTACGTGTAACAGCTTGGCCTAATATAGAATTTTCACAGGTCTGATAACTTAATGGGCCAGGTAAAGGTCCGGAAAAATAACAATAGCTGCCTTCTGATGGACAGTAATTATAATAAAACTGTTCAACTATATCATCTACCGAAGTTTGACTATCTATAGTGGTAGATGCTTGTATTGCTATAGTACTTTTTACACAGACTTCAGTTGAAGTGATGTCTATTACACCATCACTGCAATTTAGTACCTGCTCACTGCCACTATCAATTTGAAGTTCACATTGATTAGCATTTTGAATATTTGTATGTAATGTCCAAGTTCCACCTTCAGGTCTTAAATACTTATAAATGTTATTACTTTCTAACATCACAGCAATTTCTTCATCATTATGTTTAATAGTTATTGGATTAAAATGAGGTTTAGAATTAGAGCTCACTTGCAAAACTTGTTTTCGATAGGTGAGGCAATCAGAATTGTCAGGATCTTCTGCAGACACCTCAATAGTAACAGAACCAGTAGATTCATCGGTAAAGTCTAATTCAATACTTTCACTATCATCTTCGTTTGTCTCCTCAGTTGAAGAAGGTAATGTGACTTTCCATATAATGTTCGAAAAATCTGTAGCATTCTTTAATTCAAAAGTGGCAGTCTGTCCAACAGTCAAAGAACCGCTTTCAAGAAATATCTCTAAGACATCTGTTAATGAACATTCCTCACCAATCACAAGTTTTTTACTGGCCACAGTTAACAAATCGGAGTTTTTATAAGATGTAGCAAAAATATCATAACTTCCAGATTTTTTAAATTGATATTGATATTCTGGTTCAGTTGTTGTCTCTTCTCCATCAGTAACAATTTCAAAGGCTCTAGTGATTTTCCATTTAAAATCTTCAGAATCAGAATGACTATTCATAACCTTTAGTTTCACATCACTATCAATTAGGAAATAATCTTCTATCGAGATGCTTTCATCTTCTGATGGTAAATAAGCAATAATATAACCTTTATCATTAGATACCGTTTGTTCAGAAAACAAGTTAGGAGCTTGACTTACATTTGAACCGCAGTTTTGAAAAGCTAATAACAATAAAAGTGAAGCCAATAGAAGTAGATAAAAGGCATTATTAAAACTTAACAAAAAATGCTTTTTTATGTTTCGTTTTTTTATAACCCTAAAGAATTTCATTATTCTTGTCATTGCTCTATACTTTCATCATCGTTGTATTACGAACCTTCTTTTATGTGCTATGTGGTGCTAGTTGTCTAAAAACTTGAAAGGTAAAATGAATAAAAATATCAAAAATGTAAATCTTTAAAACCAAGCCAAAAGACTGGGTTTTTAGCCTGCCTAGACTGTAACTTACGTACATAAGTTACAGTATTAAGTTATTGAAATAACTACCGATACAGGTATTGAAGGGCTTTAATTGCTAATAGTCTTTGGTGTAGAAAACGACCAAAAACATCAATGATTTTAAGGGGACAGGACTGTAACTTATGTACGTAAGTTACACTATCAAGTTATTGATTTCATTGAGTTATTCGAAGTTTCTATCTTTTTTCGATATGGCATTAAGGTCATGAAAAAGTCCAGGACCGTTGCAAATTGATACAATATGTGCTTCTATGTGCCTTTTTTAAAAATAACTCCTTATATTTCCATTTTAGTGAGTTTTAAAGATTTCCTTAACATGATGTAAGAGAATGAAGGGAGTCTCCTTACTAAAGAATAAACATGCTTTTGAGGTAGTCAGTTTTTTATTGAAGGTGTGAACCTTCAAGCTGACTACCCAAAAGTGGTCAGAGACCAGTTTATTTTTAGTGAAACAATTGCAAATTGATACAATATGTGCTTCTATGTGCCTTTCTTAAAAAAAACTTCTTATATTTCCATTTTAGTGAGTTTTAAAGATTTCCTTAACATGATGTAAGAGAATGAAGGGAGTCTCCTTACTAAAAATAAACAAGTTTTTGAGGCAATCAGCATTTTGCTGACAGGGATACATCCCGTAGTGTTAACTGTCACGCTGATTGCCCAAAAATAGCCAGAGGCTAGTTCATTTTTAGTGAAACAATTGCAAATTGATACAATATGTGCTTCTATATGCCTTTTTTGAAAATAACTCCTTATATTTCCATTTTAGTAAGAAAAAACACAAGAAAAAGATTTCCCTATTACCATTTGCGTTCAATTCTTCCATTTGAAAACTGTAACTAAAGCTTATGGGTTTAGATAACTTGAAATTTGCCAAATACCCAAATGTTGTTTTCTTTAATCTTTAACTCTAAACAGTCTTGTTGCACAAAGATTTAGGGAATATGTCTATACAAGTTAGAGAATTATGTCAGGCATCTTCCATAGGCCTTAGGCAACTCCCGTGCCTTTTATTGCTAGTATTTTGAGATTTTATTATAGAATAAAATCCTTTAAGAGATATTTATTCCCTAAGGCACTGGCCTAGTCCTATTTCAGAAACCTGCCATAATTCTCCTAGATGTTTATGTAATAAACTTTTTTATTGGTTTAATATATCTATTATTTTTTAACTTCTTTAGAAGGCTTTCTTCTGCAAGTTGATAAATATCAAGCAGGAAACTAAGTCTTCTAAAAATAACTCCCATATTAACTTTAAATGCATATTTAGCTAGTTTGTTTATGTTAATTTTACTTCTCCCTATCCATAACCCTTTTGCAACCTCAGTGATCCCTCCACAATATTGAGGGAGCTTAAGACCATCGATAATTGTCTTTTCAATATCACTTACAAATATTATTTCAGACGTTTCAATCCAGTGTTTTTCAACCCCAAAATAATGTGGCCATTATTACTAGATTTTGTCATTCCTATTGCTATACAAAGTTTTAGTAAGTTTATGGAAGATAATTCAGATGAATATCTACGAGAATATATAGAAGATCTTGAATATAGAATTCAAACACTTGAGAAAAAAGTTAGAGCATTACAGATATGTTTTTTGATAGCAGGCCTATTAATAGGTATAGGATATATTGTTTTTTCAAGCCTACATTTCTTTTAGTCCTTTTAAGAAAGAAAGAAGGTAACTTAGATAAAGCGAGTTTTTAAGGCTTATTGTAAAAAAGGTCATTTAACCATAAGATACGACAAGAAGTTTTCAAAAACATTATACTGCCTTTTTTATTTTTTTAGCAGTTGTACCCTTTTGCGCTCACAAACTTTTCAATTTAAGCCTAAAGATATGAAGTATAACTTGGTGATAGGCTCATTTTGACACAAAGAGACACAGCAAGTAACCTTTCTGTAAAATTGGTAAGCTGCATTTAAATCTAGAGTTAATATTTTGCCTAAAAAGAACCAGTTCTTATTTTTTAAACAATCTTTATTATTTTGCAGATTAACTTGACAGTTTGAAATAATCCATATTAAAAGGTATAAATTTCTTTTCTCCTTGTATTATATGCTGTAACTTCAAATCGCAAGTGCAACACTTTTGCGGTTATAGATATTTTTAAAAGTTATATCATTTTAAGATTAATATTCCAACAAAGTTTTAATTATAGTGAAAGATTACAGTAAATTATTTTATTTGAAGAGATATACTTTGATGTTTATAGTAAAGGCAAGTAGTCCTCGAGCTAAAGCTCTGCGGAAAAACTTGCCTTTACTATAAACATCAATTTTTACTTACAAAAAGCTGTTATATAGGATAAGTAATTTTGAATTGATAATGATTTCAACAAATCATCTTCTGTCTATGAAACTCATTGGGAGTTAGAAAACCTAAACTCTTTCGAGGGCGGTGATTTAAAAGAAACTCAACCTTTTTTACATCCTTAGAGGTGATTTCTCTAAAGTCTGTCTTCTTTGGAAAATACTGACGGATTAAACCATTCGTGTTCTCATTTAAACCCCTCTGATATGAACTGTAAGGATGTGCAAAATAAACTTTACATCCGGTATATTCACTGATCTTCTCATGACACGAAAACTCTTTACCATTATCCAAAGTCATTGTATGAACAACCTCTCTTTTAAGAGTTTTAGAAATAGCATGAAATACTGCCTCAGAACTCTTAGATTCTATTTTGACAATCCTCGTCTTCTTAGAACATCTATCTACCAGTGTGACTAAAGCTCCTTTATGATGTCTACCTATCATTAAATCACCTTCCCAGTCTCCTATGCGAATCCTCTTATCTACTATCTTAGGTCTTTTATCAATACTCACTCTATTCTGTATCTGACCCCTTTTATCAAACCTACTTGTACCATATCGCTTCTTGCGTTTCTTCTGACATCTTAAAAATTTGTAGAGATCACCTCCTGATTTCTTATCTCGCAGAATATGTTGATAAATACTCTCATGACTTATAGAAAAACCTTTTGTTTTAAGAAAACCGGATATTTGTTCCGGACTCCAACGTTCACAAAGAAACCTCTCAAGCTTATTAATGACTTTTTGTGTTATCTTTATATGTCTATGAGAGTCTTGAAGACGATCGACTGCTTTTTCATGGGCTTGTTGAGCACGATAACCTCGCAAACCTTTGTTACGACTCAGCTCCCTATATATCGTGCTTTTATCTCGACCTAGCTGCGTAGCAATTGAACTTATTGATTTTCCACTTTGCAAAAGTGCTAAAATCTGGTATCTGTCACTTTGGGTTAGATGAGTGTATTTACTCATGGAATACTCCTCTCGTTATGTAAAGGTATTGATTAGAGTATTCCTCTAACCCCCTTTAAACAACTAGGCAAGGAGTGTTGCACTTACGACTTGAATCCACCTGCTTTATTATGATACTCATTTACTACTTAGTTAATTTAGTTAATAATGGGCTATCATTTAATTTATACCGATAATAAACATAGGGGAACTTGAGACTTATATGAAAAAAATAAAATTGGAAAAAACTTCAATAGTTTTATTAACACAAGGTTACGTATCACCTGTAACTCATGATTTTTTAATTACTCAAAAGATAATTCCTAGTCAAGATTCAGGGTTTCAACTAATTCCAAATATTTCTTTTTTTGCTCCTCCTATAAGTCAGATGATTTTTCAAAATGGACTTAGCATCATTAATGATCCAGAAAAAATAATATTCCAAGTATCAAAAGGTTCTGTTACAGAAAATGAACAAGAACATTGCTTAAGTTTATTACAGGATATATCTTCAAAATATGTTGAGTCTGAACCTTTTAAAAGTGCAAGATATCTAGCTATAGGAATTAATCTTCATTTTATAAGAGATGATTTAATCTTTAACCCTTTTATTGAAAAGTCTATAACATCAGATAGTCCATGTTGGTTTTTTGAATCTCAAGGTAGTAAAGGTAAAGTCAATGATATCAAATTCTCTTACTTTTATGATAACAAGCAAGTCAATGTAACTATTAGCAAGCTCCCTTTCGTTACTCATCCTCAAAATAAAAGTAATGATCAAAATTCTGTTTCACGCTTTGATGTAAATGTACATTATAATCAACCCAATAATCATACTAATATAAATAAAATCATCAAAGAAATTAGAGAAGACTACCAAAAATCAAAACACTTCATAGGAGGTCTTAAATGAAATCTACTTTTAATGAGAATTTATTTCATTTGTTTCACAGGCAAAACTCTTTCACTGAAACCCCATCCTTAATCAATGACCAAGTAACAAACGATATTAGTAAAACAACTGCACCTTTTCCAACTCCTTATAAAACACTGATTTCCATTTTGTCAACAGGGCCTTATAAAACTCTTTTAGATAAAGAAAATAAACTTACTTCCTTTATTGATAGTAATTTGTCTAGATACTTTTTGGATAAGAAAAAATTCGACAATCTTTATAAAGACTTAGATAACTTACATAAAGAATGTGAAGAAGAAGGGTATGAAGTATTTAATGAAATAGCAAGAGCAAATGCTAAGAAAGTTTTAGACTTTTTATTTAAAGAAATCCCTGCTTTTGATTATTATATTTATTCTACAGCGGATCGTGAAATTGCCATTGATTACACTCAAGATGAAGGTTCAGGAAAAGGACTATTGATACTGTGTGCTTCTGATGGAACAATAACTTACTTTAAAACCTACAATGGGACAAATACTAGTACCTGTCTTAAAAGTATTGATAACATCATTAATTTTTGTGAAAAATTAAAAGAAGCTTTCAAACAATTTGAAATTAAAAACCCTTATATTACTACTGACTTCGAAGAAGACAAGAAGGGTATTAAAAGCGTTTGGATTAATCTTAATAATCTCATAAGTCAAAGTAAAATTTGATAATGAGACTTTGCATGCCTACTGAATATATTGAGAATGATGAGCTACTTGGTAGGGGAGTTTTTTCAGAAAGACGTGCTAAATTAGCTGAGAAAGGAAAACTGACATTTGATAGATTTAAAGAAAAGCACCCATCTATTCCTATTTCAGTAGATCGCTTTGGTTTTTGCTCAGATAAAGATTTGACCAACATTCAAGACAAAGCAGCAAAATTAAGAAAAGGAAATAACGGAAAAACACAATTTTTTTATGGATGGTTTCAAATGAAAGCAGAAAACATTCGAAAAAAGGGTAGAGAAGTTAAACCTGACAAAACTGAAGACAATCCTTACCATGCTGAAATCTCTTTACCTGAAAATATAAAAAATAATGAATGGATAAAACACGCAAAAGAGCTTGCATCCTATTCTAAATGGCGTTCTAGAAAAAATAATATTGAAAATACATGATATATATAATAATGTACCTTAAAAAACCTTTGTCAAATTAATAAGTTTTAACCTAAAACTCAATATTTTCTAAATATCATTTTAATTGAACTATTGTTAATAGTACATAGACAATAAAACTTAAAGGAAATAAAAATCTATATGAAAGAAAAAAGATTTGATAAATCTTATAAAACTTTAGAGCATTTACATAAAAAAGACACGAAATATTTGACAAAATAGCAAGACAAATGTCAATCATAAATAATCTAAGAGCAATCAAATAATTATTGATTCCTTCTAGTATCACAAGTATAATTTAAAAAAGGTTATCTTATTTTAAAAAACCAATATTAAGGTTCAAGTTTGTATAAATAGTTCTATGTTCATAAGTATCTTAGACCTTATATCCGACAACATAAGAAACAAAAATATTATAGACTCATATATAGCATAGGTGTCTATATCCTAAATCATCAGAAAGGTAGCTTTGTACTAGTCAGTTTTCTAGAAAGTTGTTCTGATGATGAAAATCCTTTTTTGATCCTCTCAGTGGTTATCTTCTCAACATCAAATAAAAACTCTTTGGCAAAATAACCCGACTCTAATAGTAATGATATATTTATAATCAATTTAATGAGTGTCTCCACTTTTCCTCCTTTTGCAAAAATTATAGTTTATAAATATCCTTTATGATTTTGTACCTTCTTAAAGCTCTTAAAATAGAGCTTTTTGAACATAAAAATTGAGTTAGCTTTTCAATATCACGAGTGGAAAGCTTGAGATCAACATAAAGTTTTAAGTAAAATTTTAGGATTTATTTCTGGAGTGTTAAGAAGATGTGTAATAAATAAAGATACATAACTAGAACTATCGGAGGAAATGCCTATAAACAAGGCTATTGCAATATAAGTTTTAGTTTTCGACAACCTGTAGCCGTAGTGCCGCCATTTGAACCTACACAATGCCATCTGTAATGTGTATTTGTATCGGCATAGCTGCATCATTTGCTCTGCCAGCAGAGCAACCGTTTTGTTGACTCTCATCACAAACACCGTTTACTGGTCTGGTATCGCTTTTTGACAATCTGTAGCAGTAGTGCCGCCTCTTCTACCTTCACAATGCCATCTATAGTGAGTACTTGTATCAGCTATAGCTCTGTCATTAGAAATTCCAGTAGTACAGCCATTTCTTTGGCTGTTATTACAAACTCCGGTGATAGGTTTTAGTCTCAAACAATTTGCTGTTCTACCTCCATGCAAACCTTCACAATGCCATCTATGATAGGCTGTATCTGAAAGTGCTTTTGCAGTGCCCGAAGAGCAACCATTCCTTTGACTCGTATCACAAACGCCATGGATAGGTTTCCGTATCTGACAATTTGTTACAGTACTGCCACCATGCAGCCCTACACAATGCCATGTATAATGAGTATTTGTATCTGCTATTACGTCGTCGTTTGCTGTGCCCGAAGAGCAACCATTCCTTTGATTTTCATCACAAACACCATCGATAGGAGGAGGTATCAGTTTTTGACAATCTGTAGCCGTAGTGCCGCCATTTAAACCTACACAGTGCCATGTATAATGTGTATTTGTATCTGCTATTACGGCATCGTTTGCAGTACCAGCAGTACAACCATTTTGTTGACTGTTATCACAAACACCGTTAACAGGTTTTGCTTTTTGACAATTCGTAGCTGTAGTGCCGCCATTTGTACCTTCACAGTGCCATGTATAATGAGTACTTGTATCTGCTATCGCTGCATCATTTGCTCTGCCAGCAGTACAGTTATTTCTTTGGCTGTTATTACAAACTCCGGTGATAGGTTTTAGTCTCAAACAATTTGCTGTTCTACCTCCATGCAAACCTTCACAATGCCATCTATGATAGGCTGTATCTGAAAGTGCTTTTGCAGTGCCCGAAGAGCAACCATTCCTTTGACTCGTATCACAAACGCCATGGATAGGTTTCCGTATCTGACAATTTGTTACAGTACTGCCACCATGCAGCCCTACACAATGCCATGTATAATGAGTATTTGTATCTGCTATTACGTCGTCGTTTGCTGTGCCCGAAGAGCAACCATTCCTTTGATTTTCATCACAAACACCATCGATAGGAGGAGGTATCAGTTTTTGACAATCTGTAGCCGTAGTGCCGCCATTTAAACCTACACAGTGCCATGTATAATGAGTACTTGTATCAGCTATTGCGCCGTCGTCTGGAGTCCCAGCAGTACAACCATTTTTGATGGTGTCATCGCCGCAAACACCATTTATTGGTGCTGCTGTATCAATGGCCATACTGCAGCAACCTGTAGCATCAGTGCCATCGTTGGTACCTAAACACTGCCACTGATAATGAGTTTCTGAATCATCTATTAAAGTACCTTGAATACAACTATTCTTAACGGAGTTATTACATTCTCCATTTACGATTGAAGATGGATTGCGTGTAACACTCTGGCTTAATATAGAATTGTCACAGGTCTGATAACTTAATGGACCAGGTAAAGGTCCGGAAAAATAACAATAGCTGCCTTCTGATGGACAGTAATTATAATAAAACTGTTCAATTATATCATCTGCATCATCTACCGAAGTTTGACTATCTATAGTGGTAGAAGAAGAGGTTGAAGCTTGTATTGCTATAGTACTTTTTACACATGATTCACTTGAAGTGATATCTATTACACCATCACTGCAATTTAGTACATCCTCACTGCCACTATCAATTTGAAGTTCACATTGATTCGCATTTTGAAT
Organism: Bdellovibrionales bacterium; assembly: GCA_965262715.1. GTDB lineage: Bacteria > Bdellovibrionota > Bdellovibrionia > Bdellovibrionales > JAUICD01. The sequence goes on from OZ253553.1 coordinate 85,209, forward strand.
ATTTGTATGTAATGTCCAAGTTCCACCTTCAGGTCTTAAATATTTATAAATGTTATTACTTTCTAACATCACAGCAATTTCTTCATCATTATGTTTAATAGTTATTGGATTAAAATGAGGTTTAGAATTAGAGCTCACTTGCAAAACTTGTTTTCGATAGGTGAGGCAATCAGAATTGTCAGGATCTTCTGCAGACACCTCAATAGTAACAGAACCAGCAGATTCATTGGTAAAGTCTAATTCAATACTTTCACTATCATCTTCGTTTGTCTCCTCAGTTGAAGAAGGTAATGTGACCTTCCATAAGATGTTCGAAAAATCTATAGCATTCTTTAATTCAAAAGTGGCAGTCTGTCCAACAGTCAAAGAACCGCTTTCAAGAAAGATCTCTAAGACATCTGTTAATGAGCATTCCTCACCAATCACAAGTTTTTTACTGGCCACAGTTAACAAATCGGAGTTTTTATAAGATGTAGCAAAAATATCATAACTTCCAGGTTTTTTAAATTGATATTGATATTCTGGTTCAGTTGTTGTCTCTTCTCCATCAGTAACAGTTTCAAAGGATCTAGTGATTTTCCATTTAAAATTTTCAGAATCAGAATGACTATTCATAACCTTTAGTTTCACATCACTATCAATTAGGAAATAATCTTCTATCGAGATGCTTTCATCTTCTGATGGTAAATAAGCAATAATATAACCTTTATCATTAGATACCGTTTGTTCAGAAAACAAGTTAGGAGCTTGACTTACATTTGAACCGCAGTTTTGAAAAGCTAATAACAATAAAAGTGAAGCCAATAGAAGTAGATAAAAGGCATTATTAAAACTTAACAAAAAATGCTTTTTTATGTTTCGTTTTTTTATAACCCTAAAGAATTTCATTATTCTTGTCATTGCTCTATACTTTCATCATTGTTGTATTACGAACCTTCTTTTATGTGCTATGTGCTGCTAGTTGTCCAAAAATTTGAAAGGTAAAATAAGTAAAAATATCAAAAATGTAAATCTTTAAAACCAAGCCAAAAGACTTGGTTTTTAGCCTACCTGGACTGTAACTTACGTACAAAAGTTACAGTATTAAGTTATTGAAATAACTACCGATACAGGTATTGAAGAGCTTTAATTGCTAATAGTCTTTGGTGTGGAAAATGACCAAAAACATCAATGATTTTAAGGGGTCAGGACTGTAACTTATGTACGTAAGTTACACTATCAAGTTATTGATTTCATTGAGTTATTCGGAATTTCTATCTTTTCTCGATATGGCATTAAGGTCATGAAAAAGTCCAGGACCGTTGCAAATTGATACAATATATGCCTCTATATGCCTTTTTTGAAAATAACTCCTTATATTTCCATTTTAGTGAGTTTTAAAGATTTCCTTAACATGATGTAAGAGAATGAAGGGAGTCTCCTTACTAAAGAATAAACATGCTTTTGAGGTAGTCAGTTTTTTATTGAAGGTGTGAACCTTCAAGCTGACTACCCAAAAGTGGTCAGAGACCAGTTTATTTTTAGTGAAACAATTGCAAATTGATACAATATATGCCTCTATATGCCTTTTTTGAAAATAACTCCTTATATTTCCATTTTAGTGAGTTTTAAAGATTTCCTTAACATGATGTAAGAGAATGAAGGGAGTCTCCTTACTAAAGAATAAACATGCTTTTGAGGTAGTCAGTTTTTTATTGAAGGTGTGAACCTTCAAGCTGACTACCCAAAAGTGGTCAGAGACCAGTTTATTTTTAGTGAAACAATTGCAAATTGATACAATATATGCCTCTATATGCCTTTTTTGAAAATAACTCCTTATATTTCCATTTTAGTGAGTTTTAAAGATTTCCTTAACATGATGTAAGAGAATGAAGGGAGTCTCCTTACTAAAGAATAAACATGCTTTTGAGGTAGTCAGTTTTTTATTGAAGGTGTGAACCTTCAAGCTGACTACCCAAAAGTGGTCAGAGACCAGTTTATTTTTAGTGAAACAATTGCAAATTGATACAATATATGCCTCTATATGCCTTTTTTGAAAATAACTCCTTATATTTCCATTTTAGTGAGTTTTAAAGATTTCCTTAACATGATGTAAGAGAATGAAGGGAGTCTCCTTACTAAAGAATAAACATGCTTTTGAGGTAGTCAGCTTTTTATTGAAGGTGTGAACCTTCAAGCTGACTACCCAAAAGTGGTCAGAGACCAGTTTATTTTTAGTGAAACAATTGCAAATTGATACAATATGTGCTTCTATATGCCTTTTTTGAAAATAACTCCTTATATTTCCATTTTAGTGAGTTTTAAAGATTTCCTTAACATGATGTAAGAGAATGAAGGGAGTCTCCTTACTAAAGAATAAACATGCTTTTGAGGTAGTCAGCTTTTTATTGAAGGTGTGAACCTTCAAGCTGACTACCCAAAAGTGGTCAGAGACCAGTTTATTTTTAGTGAAACAATTGCAAATTGATACAATATGTGCTTCTATGTGCCTTTCTTAAAAATAACTCCTTATATTTCCATTTTAGTGAGTTTTAAAGATTTCCTTAACATGATGTAAGAGAATGAAGGGAGTCTCCTTACTAAAGAATAAACATGCTTTTGAGGTAGTCAGTTTTTTATTGAAGGTGTGAACCTTCAAGCTGACTACCCAAAAGTGGTCAGAGACCAGTTTATTTTTAGTGAAACAATTGCAAATTGATACAATATGTGCTTCTATGTGCCTTTCTTAAAAATAACTCCTTATATTTCCATTTTAGTGAGTTTTAAAGATTTCCTTAACATGATGTAAGAGAATGAAGGGAGTCTCCTTACTAAAGAATAAACATGCTTTTGAGGTAGTCAGCTTTTTATTGAAGGTGTGAACCTTCAAGCTGATTAGATACATTTAAAGAGTCTATCATCTATAAATTAAACACTGTAATCTTTAAAAATCTCAGTGAGACAAGCCTTAACGCTTGTCTATTCCAAAAGTGGTCAGAGACCAGTTTATTTTTAGTGAAACAATTGCAAATTGATACAATATGTGCTTCTATATGCCTTTTTTGAAAATAACTCCTTATATTTCCATTTTAGTGAGTTTTAAAGATTTCCTTAACATGATGTAAGAGAATGAAGGGAGTCTCCTTACTAAAAATAAACAAGTTTTTGAGGCAATCAGCATTTTGCTGACAGGGATACATCCCGTAGTGTTAACTGTCACGCTGATTGCCCAAAAATAGCCAGAGGCTAGTTCATTTTTAGTGAAACAATTGCAAATTGATACAATATATGCTTCTATGTGCCTTTCTTGAAAATAACTCCTTATATTTTCTTTTTAGTAAGAAAAAACACAAGAAAAAAATTTCCTTAACATTTGCGTTCAATTCTTCCATTTGAAAACTGTAACTAAAGCTTATGGGTTTAGATAACTTGAGATTTGCCAAATACCCAAATATTGTTTTCTTTAACTTTTAACTCTAAACATGAAGGTTGTTCAGGCTGCGCTTAAATGTTCAAAAAAAACATACAAACCATGTTCTAACCTAAGTTCCTCTTTTACATAGTGATGAAATATACGAGGAGTGATAAGAATCGTGCAATAAGAAAATATCATACATGGTTATGTGGAGGCTTTGAAGTTTCCTTCTATTCCACTGGATTAGTTTTTCTGAGAAGTGTTTAAGGTTTTCTTCATTTCATCTATACCCATAATTCTGTCCAAAATGGTAAAGCGATGACGATAGTTTGTTGCAGCAGCCTCTGAATTGAACAAGTATGGGTCATTATAAAATCCTCTATACGTTGTTAAATAAATAGCCACTGCTTGAGCAAAGTCTTGCTCAATATCAAAATCCCTATCATCTTCAGAAAGCCTGATCTCACCATAAGTGAAGGTACCATCTCTTACAATAGCATCATACCACTCTTGACTAGAATAACCAGATGCAGGGTGTCTTGCAATTAAATGTCCCAATTCATGTCGCATTGTTTGAGTAGCTTTAGCTCTATATCTTGCATCTTGGAAATCATAATAAAAATCGACTTGAATTGCGTTATAAATAAGATAAACAATACCACTGTCATCATCATTGATAACTCTTGGTGACAGTTGAGGAAACATTTGTTGTAGCCAGCCACATTCACTACAATCAGATATAAAAGAATTCGAAGAGGCTAAAAACTCACCATGTTGTCTGGGAGAATCAGTTTCCCTTTTTATTTTAATAAAATGCACTTTGCTTAACTATCTCTCCGGCATTTTACCCAAGATAGGTCTAACTTCTTGAAGTATTTCTGAAGAAGAATGTTCCCTACTTTCTTCAACAGCAAGTATCAAAGACTTCTGCTGTCCATTTGCTAAAAAGGAAACATCATAAATATGATAACAAGTATTATTGAAAGGTAGTTCTTCCGGTATATCAATATCACAGGCATACTGCATTCTTATATCTTGTAAAAAGTATCCAAGTGTCAAATCTGCTGTCCCCAATTTTTCTGCAAATATAAATTCTGCAGGATAAACAGAAAGAGATATCTCTTTAATTTCAGGAAGTAAAAACAAGTCCTTTGATGTGATAAACTTCACATCAACATCATCTCCAGCGCATACATCAATTTTTAAACTCTCTGATTGGCTACGATCAAATAAGCTCCAATTGATTTCAAAACGATCTCCTCCATAAGGAGTTTCTCGCTCCATTTTTGATTTACTTAAGCTTTTAAAATGAAATCCATCTTTCAAGTCTATTTTCATGGCTTCTAGTAAGACATCTTGAACTTGTACAATCTCCATGTCCCTTACCAAAAAATCAATATCAACTGTAAAACGAGGGATTTCAAGATGTTGATACAACCTTAAAAGTAAACTACCTCCTTTCCAAATATAATGACGACTCTCTCTAAGTTGACAAAGCCTCGCTAAAAACCTTTCTTGACTTAAAAGAGTTTGCATTTGAGGCATTCTAAGACCAAGCTCAGTAGCTTTCTTTTCAAGAGCCTCTCTTACTCTGCAGATGTCCATATCATTATAAATAAGCCTCTATGAGCTTATCAAAATGTCCTTTCACTCGAAAATCAACAGCTAACTTTTTCATCTTTGAAATATTAATAGGAATACCTTTCTTTTGAGCAGTGAACATAACTTTTAAAACCATAGAAATTGATTTTTGTGTGCGTAATAAGTCTATTAAAGTACGTTCAATTGAAGTTATTGGAATACCATTTACTTTTCTTACTGCTTTTTTATAAAGGGTATCTTTAACTCTATAAAACCTCACATCTTTAATTTTTCTTTTGGGAACATTAGAAAGAGGTACTATCAAATGAATATTTCTGGGAGCCTCATCTGTCAGGTCATAAAACTTTAATGCAGATTCAAGCCCAAGAATAGCTTGTGGGATCATTTTGAGTTTTTCTTTGATTAAAGACTCAAAATCAAAGCTTAAATGTTCAGGAAAAGCATACAAACCATGCCCTAATCTAACTAAAACCTTCTTTTTTTTAACATAGTAATGAAGCATACGAGGACTTACACCTTTTTTCTGAGCCTGCTTAGTTCGAAAAGGACCTTGTCCTTTAAGTTTAAATAATCTTTGATTTCCCATATGTAAATTATAGGTTTTATTTATATGAATTACAACCTATTTATTACATTTTTTCTTTTCAACGATGTACTATATTTCTTAAATCATCAGAAGGCTAACTTTGTGCCAGTGAGCTTTCTGGCAAGTTCTTCTGATGATGAAAATCCCTGTTTAATCCTTTTTGTAGCCATTTTCTCAATATTAAATAAAATCTCTTTGGCGTGGGTAACCTGATCCAAATAGCAATGATATATTTATAATGATTTTAATGAGTGTTTCCATTATTCCCTCCTGTTTTTTAAAATTCGTGTATAAATATTCTTTATGATTTTACGTTCTCTTAAAGCCCTTAAAGTAGAGCTTTTTGACCATGAAAATTGAGTTAGCTTCTCAATATTACGAGTGGAAAGCTTGAGATCAATATAAAGTTTCTGTAGAATTTTAAAGCTTTTTTCTGGGGTATTAAAAAAATGTGTAATAAATAAAGATACATAGCTGGAGTCATAAGTGGAGATGTCCAATACTTCAGCTACTCCACCAATCCCAGTTTTAGACGAACCTGGGCCTACCAAACGATCATTGTGATGTAAGGCATAAGTTCCAAATCCAACAGCTTTTCTTATATTTGAAAACCGATCTTATTGAGATTTATTTTGATGAAACGATGCCTCAAGGGGTCTTGCAAGTTTACGAAAGGGCAATACGACTCCCGGTTGATGAGGAGTTTCTTTAAAACAAAATATCTACTAATCTGTTAACTATTCCTTCTTATAAAATCTATTACCGAAGTCCTTTGTAGCACACACTCTTCTACTAGTTTTGACTAGAAGTCATCTCAAAAATGCTCCTAGAGAGAAAAGTTTTAAAAAAGATACCAGTTTTGCATTTAATTTATTTCACTCAAAATAAATCAACCTCTGGTTGTTTTTGGGCAGCCAGCTTGACGGTTAACACCGTCAATAAAATGCTGACTGCCTCAAAAATCCATTTATTTTAAGTAAGGAGAATGTCTTCATTCTTTTACATCATGTTAAAGAAAATTTCCTTCATTCTGTTTTACTCAAAATGAATAGAAGACAAGCCTCTCGAGGCTAGCCTTTTTGAGGATTGCCCATGAAATAAATCTAGGTACTGATCCGATGGCAAGAATAAAACTTCCCTAACATTGTGTTAAGAAACAAGAAGATCCTCCTACTAAAATGCATTAGCCTTTCTAGGCAGTAAGCTATTTGCCAACGGCCATAAGAGCCGTCGGGCTTACTGCCAGAAAGTGACCAGAGGCTCGCCTCGAGAGGTCAGATGCATTTTAGTGAAAAAAAAGCTGATTCATTTTGAGGAAGACAGCCCTTTTATATAAGAAATTAGAGGTAATAGGTACAAACGTTTATAGACTTTTACTGAAACAGCACGATTCCCTTAACATGATGTTAAATAATGAGGAGTATCTGGTTTACTAAAATGCAGCAGGCTTTCTAGGCAGTAAGCTATTTGCCGACGGCCATAAGAGCCGTCGGGCTTACTGCCAGAAAATGACCAGAGGCTCGCCTCGAGAGGCGAGATGCATTTTAGTGAAAATAGTTAGATAAAGTTATGAACTTCTGGCAATACTTATTAAACTTTTATTTTTGAGACCGCTTCTAGTTAGGATCTTGTGTAAAATAAGGTCTAAATCTATTTGTCATACTCTCAGAAGGTCCTTCATATACTGTATTTAATCTATCTCTTATTTCCGACAAAGCCTCGTATGTTGGTGGTATGGAGGTAGCAAAAGCATGTGATGCAGCCCTTAAATTAAGAATTAAGTTATTCATTCTATCTATTAATTCTCCAAGTGGGGGTCTGTCGGCGAATCTATCTTTAAATGTAAGGCCATTTATAGCATCTAACTCATCTCTGCTTTCGTCTATTAACTTTTGATTACAATTTTCATCACACTGTAGATTAGTCATTATGCCTCTTAAATCAGGCACAATGTCTTCTAATCTCTCATGCATTCTTGTAAAATATAGCACTTCAACAAAATCTGGCCTTCTATCTAAATCATCCAGTACTTCTTGTGCTAACATTGGTACTTCAACCCCAGCCGGTTCTTCAACCGATAGTGATTCTGTGTAGTTGTCAGTAACGGGATCGTTTCCAGCCGGTTCCGGTGCTACAGCCGATGGTGATTCTGTATAATCGTCTCCAGCCGGTTCTTCAACCGATAGTGATTCTGTGTAGTTGTCAGTAACGGGATCGTTTCCAGCCGGTTCCGGTGCTACAGCCGATGGTGATTCTGTATAATCGTCTCCAGCCGGTTCTTCAACCGATAGTGATTCTGTGTAGTTGTCAGTAAATCGTTTCCAGCCGGTTCCGGTGCTACAGCCGATGGTGATTCTGTATAATCGTCTCCAGCCGGTTCTTTAACCGATAGTGATTCTGTGTAGTTGTCAGTAACGGGATCGTTTCCAGCCGGTTCCGGTGCTACAGCCGATGGTGATTCTGTATAATCGTCTCCAGCCGGTTCTTCAACCGATAGTGATTCTGTGTAGTTGTCGTTAGGTACAGCCCATGTTCCATCATCAGTATCATTTATTGGTGCTTCTACCGTTGTTGGTATTTCCCCGTCGGGAACATATCTTGTATCATCACCAAATCTGTCACGTACTTGCACCTCTAAATCTACTAGTTCATCTCTTATATCTATGATCCGTCCTGTATATTCTGTAGCATCTATTGTAAGAGCTAAATCATTGATGTTCTGATATATTGCATTCAAAGCATAAATCAAATCCCATAATATACTTGCAGTGATCGTCTCAAATGCCTGTGGTGTATATCTTATATTATTAAATTGATTATTTATGATTTCACATAGATCAATAGCATCAGCATTTGGGCATAGCTCATCAAATAGGCTGGATAGCTTATTTAAAATACTTGTAAAGGAACCACTCTCAAAGGAATCATTCTGAGAAGCAATTAAATCTATCTCTGAAAAGTCTGTGTCTTCTGGTACATATATTCGCACGTCGGGGTTTCTTTCATCGTCAGAACCGAATAACATTGGCAACAAACTTGATGTGATTGGATCTAAACCCAATGCCATGAGCTTTTCATTGGCAAAGCTTAGAAAATCACGAATATCTCTGGTCTCAGAGTAGGTCTCATCGGTGACCAGAGGTGTGTAAGTCTCATATTCAGAGCTTAACATAGCCAAGCTTGTTTGTGTAAAAATCCTTATAAATTCCAAGGCTTGTTGAGTTTGGTTGTATCTGGCTTGGGCCTCATCAAAAGGGATTTGTCCTAGTCTTTCCCATCTATTGCTTATTTCCTGTAATGCAGCTTCCATCTCATCAACCATTTCAGGATTGCTTTCGTTTTGAATTCCTTGTGTTATTCTGTTTTGAGCTTGTTCGTATTCTTCTTTGACAAGGTTGTTCCATCTATAGCTTGCTTGTTGTAGCTGGCCATACATGGTTTTATCTAACTCCCGTAAAACAGCAAAAGGAGTTTGATCAGCATCATTGACAGCCAATAGATTGGCACCTTCCATAATAAGAGCTATCAGAGCATATATATTTTGAGGGTTAGCAGCCGCAACATGCAAGGGGGTTGTGGGTCGTCCGTTTTCATCAAGACAGTCTTGATTGACATCCCATCCTTGTGCGTAAATACCTGTATATATCTTAGAGGTTGCAATATTTTGCCACAGGCTAGGATCACAAAAATCTGCTTTCACATTAGAAAAACTACAAACAATAAATAAAAATATGAAATATTTCATGGTTTTATATCTCCCTTAGGAATTTATGGTTGTGATTTCAAAATCACACCTTACATTTTTTAAAAGCTACTTTTACGGCAGTTATCGTTGAAAGTCAAGGTTTTTAAAGTCCAATGAAAACTTTTCATTATCTTGGATAAAGACTTAAATTTGCTTTTTTTTTGACTATATTCACTCATTGATTAAGTGAGGAAAGATAAGCCTACAAAGCCTTTTTAGTCTAGCTTGATCTTCTCTAGGGCTTAACTCTACCGGACAAAGAACGACTTGAAAACGACTCATATCTTTTAACATTTCGTGCGATATAATAGTCATTGAACTTGTCTTTATGCCTCGCGTTATTTTTTTATGTAGCATCAAACTCAATGATTAAATCTAAAATACCTATTTTGGTATCTATCAGGATAACTCCATTACTGTTTAATTCAACGAATGGTTGAAACTGTGTATTATCTTTGAATTCATTGCAGGATTGAAGGACACTTCACAGAAAGAGAAGTTTCTGCAGCTGTAAAAGTAATTGAAAAAGTAACAGGAAAAAAACGTAAAGTAAGAGGAAGACCCATAAAAGTAGAAAAAAACAAATATGTTCCTATTTCTATCAGATTACATCCAAGAGTTTTAAAGTGGGCTAAAAAAGAAGCGAAAGAAAAAAAAGTTGGTTATCAAAGTATCATAAATGAGGTGTTAATAAAAAAATCTATTTAAGTTTCAACAATCTAGCTTCATGATAAGTGAATATCAAAGCAGCAAATAAAACAAATGATACATTATGTTTCTTAAATCATCAAAAGGGTAACTTTGTGTTAGTGAGTTTTCTAGCAAGGTCTTCTAATGATGAAAGTCTTTTTTTTAATGCCCTTCTTCTCAACATTAAATAAAAACTCTTTTAGTTTCGCTGAGCGGCATTTAAGGTATTTATCATTTCATCTATACCCATAATTCTATCTAAAATAGCAAAGCGATGATGATAGTCTGTTGCAGCAGCCTCTGACTTGAACAAATATGGGTCATTATAAAACCCTCTATACGTTGTTAAATAAATAGCCACTGTTTGAGCAAAGTCTTGCTCAATATCATACTCTATCATCTTCAGAAAGCCTAATCTCGCCATAAGTGAAGGTACCATCTCTTACAATAGCATCATGCCACTCTTGGCTAGAATAACCAGAACCAGGGTGCCTTGCAATTAAATGTCCCAATTCATGTCGCATTGTTTGAGTAGCTTTAGCTCTATATCTTGCATCTTGGAAATCATAATAGAAATCGACTTGAATTGCGTTATAAATAAGATAAGCAATACCACTGTCATCATTATTGATAACTCTTGGTGACAATTGAGGAAACATTTGTTGTAGCCAGGTGTTCTCGAGGCTCTCATTAAAATCAGGTATAAAACTACTTGAACTAGCTAAAAACTCACCACGGTTTCTATGAGAATCAACTTCCCTTTTTATCTTAATAAAATGCACTTCACTTAACCATCTCTCCGGCATCTTACCCAAAATAGCTCTAACTTCTTGAAGTATTTCTGAAGAAGAATGTTCCCTACTTTCTTCAACAGCAAGTATTAAAGACTTCTGCTGTCCATTTGCTAAAAAGGAAACATCATAAATATGATAACAAGTATCATTGAAAGGTAGTTCTTCCGGTATATCAATATCACATGCATACTGCATTCTTATATCTTGTAAAAAGTATCCAAGTGTCAAATCTGCCACAAATAGAGTATATAACTCTCTTGTTCTTATGTTTGATTCACCGACATGTTGTGCCTCCATCAGTTTGGACAACTCCGGGTCTATTGCCTCTTAAGCAAAAGTAGGTAAAGCAAAGCTATAAACAAATAAACTAAAAACCAAAATATTTCTAAAAAGTTTCATAATTTTCACCTCTAATAAATTCATAAAATATGATTGCTAGATTTCTATTCAAAAGAATCTCATTCAAAAGAACCTCTATAAATAACAATGATGTCATATACAGGCAATAAGTTATACACTCCAAAACCTATCTTAAATATCAACGATCAACAATAAGGCCTTGAAAAACCACATGGTCAAATAAGTTCTCGTGTATGAGGTATACAACCATAAGAGTCAAGAAAAATCTATAAAAATGCAATACGCCGATAGTCATTTTAGTCAATGTTTCCATGATTTCCTCCTGTTTTTAAAAATCTGTGTATATTCTTTATGATTTTATGCTCTCTTAATGCCCTTAAAATAGAGCTTTTTGACCATGAAAATTGAGTGAGTCCTCAATATCACGAGTGGAAAGTTTAAGATCAACATAAAGTTTTAAGTAAAATTCTAGTGGTTATTTCTGGAATATTAAGAAAATGTGTAATAAATGTAGAAGCAGATATGAATGCTATAAATGGAGATGGCAATAAACCACTTATAGAGGTTATGAATAGAAACAATGTTCATGAGATAACAGTAGCTTTAATAAAATAAAAGAAGATGAGAATAGAAATAAACCAATTTGTTATGACCGTCTCATGAATTACTTTTATGCCTGTGATTGATAGCAAATGAAGGAATGTTATGATCAGTGAAGCAGATATTATTCATCGGATAAAAAACAGTTTTCCAAAGTATATTGGTCATGATACAGCAGAAATCGATGTGCCAACAGATTCATGTTGTGTTGTGACTAAAGACCTTTTAATTGATAATATTCATTTTTGCACAAACTATGTTGAACCAAAGAGTTTGGCTTATAAAGCTCTGCATGCAAATTTAAGTGATCTGGCAGCGAGTGGCACACAACCTAAATTTATTATACTAGGACTATCTATTCCTAAATCCAAAGAGACCTATGTTTATGAATTTATAGATCACTTTCTAAGACTTTGTAAGTCTGAAAAAGTAGACATTATTGGAGGTGATACCACTGCAAGTCAATCCAGTTTATTCATCAGTATCACAGCTATTGGCTATACCCAAAAAGGTCATAGAAAAATAAGGTGCGGTGCTAAAAAGAATGATTTGATCTGCATTACAGGACCCATAGGCAAATCACATTTAGGTTTTTTAGCACTGGAAAATAAAGTAAATGGATTGCTTGAATTTAAAAAGAGCTTTCTTTTCCCAAAAGCAAAGGTACAAGAAGGTATTTGGCTTGGAAAACACAGTACTGTCACGAGTATGATGGATATCTCTGATGGGCTTTTTATTGATTTAAAGCGTTTAGCAGAAACTTCAAAAGTTAGGGCAGAAATCAATTTGAACAAGTTGCCATTATCAGAGCCATTTATAAAGGCTTGTGAATTTTTGAAACTTAACCCTTTTAATATATTACTTATTGGAGGTGAGGACTATGGCTTGTTGTTTACAATACAAAAAGAGTATTTCACAAAAGTATCTCATCAATTTTTTAACACATTTGGTTATCAAATTCATTGTATCGGTAAAGTTGAGGATGGTGATGGTATAAATATTAAAAAGTGTGGTAATAAAATTAACTTACCTTTAAAGCCATTTTCTCATTTTGGAGAAGACTTGGACTTACAAAGTCTAAAATAGAACTTTAAAAAAATTATTTATACCTCTTTTTTTACTAAATTTTTTAGTCTTTAAATTTTGTAACTTCAAATCGCAAGTGCAACACTTTTGTGTTTATAGATATTTTTAAAAGTTGTATCATTTTAGGATTAATATTCCAACAAAGTTTTAATTACCATGAAAGATTATTGTAAATTATTTAATTTGAATGAATGTATTTTGATATTTATGGCAAAGTCTCGTAGTCCTCGAGCTAAAGCTCTGTGTAAGAACGATCCTTTGCCATAAACATCAAGATTTACTTACTAAAAACTGTAATACCACACCACAGTATGAATATAAAAAAGATACATAGCTGAAGTCATTAGTGGAGATGTCCAATATTTCAGCTACTCCACCAGTTTTTCTAAGAATTGGAACACCTGACTTTTTTAATGATAAGCAAGAGAGCGTGTTACCTCATAATAAATTATTATGATAAGGTTTTGTTGACTATTTTCTCATATTTCTCTAACCTTTATTATATACATATTCTTTAAATCTTTCTGCAACAAAGCTATAAGGAATTATTATTAGAAGCCATCTCAAGAATAACGTTTTATAATATTTAAGAAGTCGAATTGTAAGAGGTTGTTTTGAAAACGTGAGCAAGTGAGTTTTCTGGCAAGTTCTTCTGATGACCGAAATCTCTTTTAATTCTCTTCGCCGTCAGCCTCTAACACTACTCTACTGGTATAGGGCCATCGCCTGAGGTTTACCTGGATTCAGTTTGCGATTCTGCGTTGCCGTTGTTATCATCAGAGAGAACATTTTCATCGGATAGTAATATCCCATCTATTATCTGGTACATCTTCCGTTGTTTCGGCATTCGCTCTTGTATCATTACCAAATCTGTTACGTACTTCCACCTCTGAAGTTACTAATTCATTTCTTATATCCATGATCTGTTCTGTATAGTCTACAGGATTTGTTCTAAGAACTAAATCATTGATGTTCTGATATATTGCACTCAAATCATGAATCATATCCCATAATATACTTGCAGTGATCGTCACTTCAAATGTTTGTGGTGTGTATTTTAAACCATTAAACGCACTGACTCGAGCTTCTATGAGTTCACACAGATCAATATTAGCATTTGGACATAGCTGATCGAATAAGTTTCTTAAATCATTAAAGAGGCTGAATAGCCTGTTTAAAATACCTACAGTGAGATCATCTTCATTAAAAGGGGTTTGTCCTAGTTTTTTCCATCTATCGCTTATTTCCTGTAATGCAGCCTCCATCTCATCAACTACTTCAGGATTGCTTTCATTTTGAATTCCTTGTGCTATTCTGTTTTGAGCTTGCTCATATTCTTCTTCGACAAGGTTGTTCCATCTGTAGCTTGCTTGTTGTAGTTGGCCATACATAGCTTTATCTAATTCCCATAAAACAGCATAAGGAGTTTGACCAGCATCATTGACAGCCAATACGTTCGCGTCTTCCATAATAAGAGCCGGAGCATACATATTTTGAGTGTTAGCAACCGCAACATACAAGGGGGTTGTGGGTCGTCCGTTTTCATCAAGACAATCTTGGTTGACATCCCATCCACGTACATAAATACCTGTATGTATCTGAGAGGTTACAATATTTTGCCACAGGCTAGGATCACAAAAATCTGCTTTTACACTTTTCACACTAGAAAAACTACAAACAATAAATAAACATATGAAATATTTCATGGTTTTATAACCCCTCTTAGGAATTTATGATTGTGATTCCAGAATCACACCTTGCACTTTTAGAGCAATTATCGTTGAAGGTCAAGGTTTTTAAAGCCCAATGAAAACTTTTCATCATCTTACATAAAGACTTAAATTTACTTTCTTTTTCTGAGTGTATTTATTGATAAATGAGGATAAATAAGCCTATAAAGCCTTTTTAATTTAACTTTATTTTCTTCAGGGCTTAATTCTATTGGATTAAAAGTGACCTGAAGATGAGAATTTATTGATGAGCATTTATATACCAATTCTTTCCCATTAAAAATCTTTCTAAAGATACTTTCATGCTCTGTAGAGCAACAATTAAATACATTGTAAGTATTGTCATAAACCTATCCTTCATGAAGATTCTCTTTTCAAATAAACAGCAAGTGACAGTATCCTTTCAACGACTAATGAACATAAAAAATGCGTTTATCTACATTTCTAAAGATCGTTGAAGTTTTTTTCAAATGCCATAGTCACCATCATAGATAATGACTGATCATTGTTTTAGGGTTTAACTTTTAAAAGAGCTTACTAAATTTTTAACTGCGCTTTCCCAGCTTGAAAATTCAAATTTAAAACCCAAATTAATCAGTTTTGTTGGAACAACTCGACGGCTTTTTAAAATAAGCTCTGTATCTGTTCTTAAAAAAAATGCACCAACTTCTGCCATCCATCTGGTTGCTGGAAGTCCTATTCTAATGCCCCATGCTGATCTTAGTGATGCCATAAAGTTTAATTGCTTTATAGGCTTAGGAGAGGATAGGTTAACTATGCCTTTTATATCCTCTTTTGTAATAAAAAATTCTATAGCACGTATAAAGTCACTAGCATGTATCCATGAGACATATTGTTGTCCGCCGTTAATAGCTCCACCTAACCTCATTCGAGTCAATGAAAGGAGTACATTAAAGACTCCTTTTTTGCTTGTACTCATAACCATTGCTGTTCTCATTATAATTTTTCGAGTAAATGGTGTTTTAAACTTTATAAGGGCTTTTTCCCATGCTTTAGCTATTTCAATACTATAACTCCAGTAGTCAGGAACATTTGGTTCATTACCACCAATAATACCTGTGTATTCATCGTTATCTTTATCAAAAGAATGAGCATAAATAGTTGCGGTACTCATTTGAAGCCAAAGCTTAGGAGGCTTCTTTGCTTTTGAAATTGCTTGTCCAAGAATATGAGTTGAATTCACTCTGGAATCCATCATCTCTTTTAAATTTTTACTGTGATATCTACAATTCACGCTTCTTCCAGCAAGATTTATAACAACATCGCTACCATCAATTTCATTTTGCCATTTTCCTAAGGTTTTTACGTTCCAAGTTATATATGGTAGAGATACACTTTTGGACCTGGTTAATACTCGTACCTCATGTTTTTTAGTTTGAAAATGTTGAAGAAGTATATCTCCAAGGTGACCACTTCCTCCTGCAATAATAATTTTCATAAAGCCTCCATATCATTATACTATAAATTAAATTTTTTATTTTCACTTATCTTCTATATTGTTATTTTTTCCTGAATCTGGCATAAAATCTTCTAAAACTGATAAGGTTTTTTTCCTAAGAGGAGCCATAAATGGGTTTTGAAAAGTTTGATTTATTAAACTTATCAGTTGCACTGTTTTATTGATGACTTTGAAAGTTTTTTCCGAATTTTCAGAGTTATCATAAATCTAAAATAAAATGATTCCCATTTGATAAAGCCATAAATAGTTAGGTAGTATTTTTTTTAATTTGGGATGTATTTTTTCCTGACATCCTTTGACAACGTCTTCAAATATTTTTAGAGATTTGAGCTTTAGTTGTTGAGATTCTTTACTCCATGGAGAAAGTGAGCTTTGAGGATTGGCTGCTATTTGATAAAGCGCACGTGCCATTTTCTTGTAGGGTTGTGCAACTTCAATTTTAGTGGTTAGTACTTTTTGAAGTCTTTTTTCAAATGCTCCTTCATTTTCTAAAAAATTACCAAGTGCTTTTATATGTTCATCATGGGATTGTTTATAATATTCATAAACAAAACTTTCTTTACTTTCAAAATAATAATAAGTCGTCCCTAATGCTACCCCTGCTTCGGATGCAATAGCTCTCATAGTTGTGTTTTTGAATCCTTTCTGTGAGATCATTCTAGTTGCAACTCGAAATAATTTTTCTTTGGTTGTTTCTGTTTTATGGGTTGTATATTTGTGCATTTAAACTACCTTTTGAACATGTTCAAAAAAGTGATAGCATATGACATTATTAAAATGCAAGACATTTTTTGAACATGTTCAAAATAATGCTATACCACCTAACTTTTTGTTATAAATAGGGTTTTTCTAATCGTGAGTTTGGCAGTTGAAAAAAAATAAAGTTGAGTAATTTTAATTATTTAAAGATTATTAATTGGTAGAGATAGATAAAAGGGTATCCAAATCTCAAAAGGTTTTATCTCAAATAAGAAATAGATTATGATATTGACAATTAGCTTATTTGAAGTAGACATAGAATATGGATAAGGTAAAACCTTTAAAGAGAGTAAATAAACGATCTCTCTATACTTGTTTTTAAATCGATAAACTTTAAAAAGCAAGTGAGCTATGAAAAATTTACAAGATTGTTAAAAACTCTAACTAGCAGTTTGTAAAATATACGCTTTTGGTTTATAATTGCCCTTAGTCCAAATTCGAAGTTAAATTGAAATATGAAAAATTAAAGAAGAAAACAGAAAAAGCACCCATAAAGAATTTTTCATTTATTTTACCAATTTTATAATCCCTTAGAATTATGAGATGAAAAAATTTGGAGATTTATAAAATTACTATATTGGAAATTTAATATGTATTTTAAAACTTTATATATCATTACTTGTATTTTGTTGTGTATAGGATGTAATCCTAAAAAAGATAAGCCTCCCATCAATACACCCCCCTCTGGCAATAATAAAAGCTTACAGGGAGGTGGTAGTTCAGGCAATAATGAAGGGTCACAAAAAGGTAGCAGTACAATCTATGCTGGGGTAGTACTAAATGAAGCTGAAGTTCCAGATGAGTTTTTAACAGCTCTTATTCTTTTAGATGCGGAAACTGTATCAAGTCATTTAAACAATGGAATTAGTTCAAATGATAGAATAGATAAAAGATATAATGATGACGAGCCAGGTATAACAGCTTTAATGTTATCCACTATAACACCCTATTTTATTATTGAAGATCCATCTCAAGATATGGAAGAAGCTACTTCCTCTTTATCTATAGATGAGAGAAGAGAAGAAGTATTAAATATTTTGATGAATAATGATGCAGATATAAATGCAAAAAATCGCTTTGGTCAAACTGTTTTAATATTTTTTATTGATCTGATGATAAATCATCATAGTTTTGGTTATGTAGAAGACACAGTTCTATCTGTATCACCACTAAGCCTTAAAAATGAAATAGAAAAACCAAGTGATGAATTATTTAGAGATAGTAGATATACACCTCCTATATTATTGGACGACGGAATGGTAATACACCATGACCATATCCTTCAAGCAAGGACATTTCAATACCTCATTGATAGAGGTGCTGATGTAAATGCTACAGATAAAAATGGTCTAACGGCTCTCACATATTTCTTTAAAGAAGTAGAAGACAGGAATTTTTTTGATAACGATAATTATCATTCAACCCAGATAAGGATATTACAAATACTTATCGATAAAGAAGTTAATGTGGATGCTACAGATGAAGATGACTTAACACCTCTAATAAAAATATTTATACAAGCTGAAAGAAGAAAGGATCATCTTGACGAAGTATATCTGAAAACCCTTTCGCAAATATCAGAGCTGTTGATTGGAGCAGGAGCTGATGTGAATGCTACAGATCAACAAAGGCGAACAGGCTTGATAATAATAACAGAACTTATGTCATATCTTGCTCGTCGCGATATAGTATTGGAAGAGGGGCCTTTTATACTAAATTTAGTTGGAGGAAGAAGCGCAATTAATCCCAGTGGTAGTAGAAATAGAAATTCTGGGAGTAGTAGTACAGGAAGTAGTGGATATGGAACCTCTGCAGGAAGTGGTAGTACGGGAGGTGAAAGACTTGGAAGAGATTATATTGGTAGTAGTACATCCTTTATACAATTATTTATAGACGCTAATCGATTTATTGACTTATCTAATTTACTAGATATAGTAAACAGCTTGATTGCAGCAGGAGCTGCTCTGGATGTTACAGATGAAGATGGTAAAACAGCTTTAATACATTTATTAGAATTAGCTAGTGAAAGATCAGATTTTGATATTTTAAAGATAGTCCAAGCGTTTGTTGCAGCAAATGCAAATATACATGCTGCGGATAACAATGGCAATACAGCATTGACACTTACTATTGAAGCTGAAAATCTAGATATAGATAAAAAATTAGACATTATAAAGATACTTCTTTGTTCTGGAGATGCTTTAATTAACCAACAGCAAATTGAAGATCAAGTCAGGAATCAAATTGAACATTTATTACAAACAAAACAAGCATTATCATTATCATCCCTACCAATATTTATTCAGTTGTGGAATGTTTTCCTTTTTAGTGGTCAACCTACGATAGAAGACCTTTGTAGATAATAATAAAAGAAAAAATAGTTATCAAAGCATCATAAAAGAGGTATTAATAAAAAAATATATTTGAATACTAAAAATCTCACTTTTATGATAAGTGAATATCTATGAAAAATTTAGTTCCTCTTCTTCCTACTTTAATTATTTTTCCAATAGGAGTTTTATTTTTTGAAAGTCCAGTGACAAAGCTTGTTTGGGCCATATTGGGACTTCTATTTTTACAGAAAGTTAGTTCTCTAGTTCGGAATATTCAGTCCTCTCTTCCTATGCCAAGAGCATGGGGATGGCTTGCTTATTTATTTTTGTGGCCTGGAATGCGGCCAGAGGTTTTTACTAAACATTCACCGAATAATAAACCCTTGGGATATGTATTTGTCACAGGATTTTTATTTTTTATCCTCGGCTTTGGAACTCAAATCATTCTCTTTTTATATTGGGATTACCTCCCTACATTTATACGACCTTATTTGGGGTTGTTTTCCTTCTTGATTTTAATTCATTTTGGTTTTTCTTCTATTCTCTTTGTTGTCTTTAGAATTTCTGACTGGAAAGTTGAACCTCTTTTTATGTCACCTTTATTGAGCACCTCTCTTCGAGACTTTTGGAGCTGTCGATGGAATCTTGCTTTTGTCGATATGAATAAACGTCTTTTCCTTCCATTTTTTTCAAAAAAATTACCAAAAATGATAGGCTTTATTGGCATTTTTCTCTTATCAGGAATATTACATGAAATAGGAATTAGTTATCCAGCAAATGGTGGATGGGGAGGACCATTCTTGTACTTTTTTATTCATGGTGGACTAACCTGTATAGAATCCAAAATTCCAATATTAAAGTTACCTTTATATGGAAGAATTTGGCTTTGGACTTGTATTCTTATTCCTCTACCTCTTTTATTTCACCAGCCATTTATAGATACATTTATAGAGCCATATTTCATGTTTGGGTATAACTTTGTAAATTCATTAGAATTTGCAGAGATTCTTGAATGGGCCATTTTTATTTCTGGTTTTGGACACCTTATCATTTTGATAGCAAGTTTTCAGGTTCCAAAAAAATTAAATTGGAAAGAAGAACTCTCAAAATTAAGATCCTTTAACCAAAAGATCTTTTGGACCTACGGAGGCTATATAGTCTTTTGTATTATTTCTTTTGCCTTAGTGGATATTTTCAGCGCAACAGCTATTTTAGAAGCACATTCCAGTTCTCTTGCAATTGCGCTATTTATTGCTCTTTTTTGGACAATAAGAATAATTGTTGATCTTCTTTATTACAAACATACAGATTGGCCACCGGGAGAGGAATTTATCGTAGGTCATATTTGTTTAACCACACTCTTTTGTATTTTAGCACTGACTCACTGGAGCCTTGTTTTATGGCAGATAGCTTTGATGTAAAATTGAAACTATGCTCCTTAAGCAAAGGAAAAAATCTACCTAATGTGATGTCTGTTGTTGGATATGTTTTTGCCATATCTTGGCTTCGTGTATGGTTTCTGTGACATCGATTGTTTTGAGGTTTCCTTCTTGCAACACACGACGTCCTGCCACCCACACCTCTTGGACGTGACCACGTGTTGCTGTGTACACAATCTGAGAAATAGGATTATAGACCGGTTGTGTATCTGGTCCACGAAGATCAATAGCCACAATGTCTGCTGCTTTCCCCGGCTCAAGTGATCCAATCTGATTTTCAAGTCCGAGACTACAAGCTCCACCAAGGGTCGCCATATGTAGTATCTCTGTAGCCGAGTTGGCTATTGGATTGTTGGCCTTGAATTTGCCAAGGAATGCTGCTGTACGCATCTCTCCTAGCATATCCATGTCGTTATTGCTTGCTGCTCCATCTGTTCCAATTGCAACATTGACGCCAGCTGCTGTTAGTTGAGGGACCGGGCAAATACCGCTTGCTAGTTTGAGATTTGATTCTGGACAGTGCAGGACCGATGCGCCACTACAAGCTAGCATCTCGATTTCCTCTGAAAGTAGCTGTGTCATGTGAACAGCAGCAAGCCGTTTATTGACAAGGCCAAGCCTGTCTAAGGTTGCAAGAGGACGTTCTCCGGTTTTATTTACTGCGTCTGCAACCTCTTGCTGTGTTTCCTGTAGATGGATGTGTACCGGCAAATCAAATTGAGCAGAAAGCTCCCTTACTTGCTCTAAAGCTGGTTCATCGACCGTATAGAGTGCATGGGGTGCAAGTGCAGTTGTGATCATAGGATTGTCAGAAAAGGCACTATGTACTTCAAGTCCTCTTGAAAAGTACGATGCTATATCCTTTGCCCAAACAGTAGGTGTGTTCATGACTATGAGACCGAGTACAGCACGAATACCCGCTAAATTGGCAACTTCACCTACTATATCAGGAAAGAAGTACATGTCGTTAAAGCAGGTTGTACCACTTTGCAACATTTCTGCAACAGCCAAGCGTGTTCCTGAACGTACAAATTCCTCTCTAAGGAACTGAGCTTCCAAAGGCCAAATGTATTTAGTCAACCAATCATAGAGAGGTATGTCATCAGCAATGCCACGAAACAAGGTCATTGGAGCATGAGTGTGAGCATTAACAAAACCTGGCACCAAAGCATGACCATTAAGATGTATTTTCTCTTTAGGGATAAACTTTGCCTCCAGTTCCTGTGGAGTTCCTAGAGCGACAATTGCTCCATCACTCACTGCAATTGCGTGGTCGTTGAAAACACATCCGACAGGCTTGACAGGAATGATCCACGAAGCATCCAGTAGGAGATCTATAGGCTCTTTTTCTTTAATGTGTGATTCCATATTTTATGCACTTTCTAAGCTAAAAACTTCAAGAAAAAACATTCCAAAATAACTCAAAAAATAAAAGTAAGGTGCTGTTTAACGCTTCCATTTTAATAGATGTTTGCTATTTAAGTAAGTCTTTTTTGCTGTCTGAACATTTTTTTGTTACCAGTTATTTTTGATCTGATGTCTTCATTATTCCTATATTGCCATCTTTAATGATGGGATGACCATCAGCGTCTACTTTAGGAATTAGACCTGAATACATCATATGTTCATAATTTTAAGATTGTTTTTGATAGTAGCAGTCACCAAGATGATTTAACTTGTATAGTTCTGCTAAGCCTTCTTCAATGCTGAGAATCTCTTTAGTTTTTTGTTTCTTGCTGTGTTGAATCATCTTTTTTTGTCTTATCTTCTACCTTATCTGTAGCCATATCTCTTTCTATTTGATTGACTCTATCCTCGTTTTTTTCTTCCACTTTTTCTATTTCACCTTTTATCGTCTCTAAGGCATTTAAGCTATTTTGATATTGAGCTTCAGCTAAGGTGGCAAATAAAAAACAAACTAATAAAAAAATAATTTTCATGATAACTTCCTTAATTTATTCTTTGTTAGAAACCTAATTACATTATATCAAACTTTTGGTTCATGACAAGCTTAATAGGAAGCTATTTACTGTTTAAGTGACATCTAGTACTAAAGTGGCATTGCTTTCATTTGGACATTGCTATTAGTTCATTAATCTTGTTGATTTTCTATGATTGTTTCAAAAAACCCCTTCAGATTAAAAGTATCTAGAGATTTTTACTTTTCTATTCTGCAATCCATATCATTTGTCTTAATTAAAAAAACTATGTATATATTTTATAGAACTGATTAGGAATAAAACAAGATGGGTTTGAAATTGAATTTAAGAATTATTGATGGAAGTTATTCTATTTGTAGATTAGATGCTTCATCTAAGATACCTGATTGGGCTTTGAAAGGTGATTTCTACTCAATGGTAAAAACTAAAGACGAACTATCAATCGTCTGTGAATCTAAAAATGTACCTACTGTTAAAAGCAGTACTGCTAAAATAGAAGAAGAAAAGAAATGGGGTCTAATAAAAATTGAAGGTCCTCTAGATCTTAATTTGACCGGGGTTTCAGCATCATTACTAACTCCACTTGCAAAAGGGAAAGTAAATATTTTTGCAGTTTCAACTTATGACACTGATTACTTATTAGTAAAGATAGAAAAACTACAGGTTGCAAAACAAATTTTAGAAAAATCGGGCTTTAATTTTGTTTGATTAAAAAATTGATTTGAATAAAATTTTTAGTTGTATCCATAGTTTCACAGATTAAGTAAGACAGTGATACAACTTTTTTTACCTTATTTATCTTATACTTTTTTATTATTTAAATTGGGCTATATATTGCCATTTTCCTTTATTCTAAAGCCGTACCCCACTGGCGTGCCAGTTCAACAGCTTGCCTTCTTCTATCTATGAAACGATTTAAGGCTCTACGATTTATGTCTACCTGTCTCGCAGCTTCATTTATTCCCACACGATCTGCAAAATCAGTTACCCCAACTATATAAGTTGGAGAAAGAAATGCAACAGAGCCACTTTTTACTTTATTCCCATTTTTTTCTGCCAACATTCTTTCATGTTGATAAATCCAATGAAGGACTTTTGGATAAGGAATTTCTAAACTTTCGACAACTTTTGTAACTTCTTCTTCATAAGAAAGCTTAACAACGGCATCTATATCTTCTTGAGAATAAGAATCCAAAGTATCACCACAACTATTTAATGAAGTTAAAGGACTTGCTATTAAGTGGATTGATGGAATTGACAAACTTAAAATAAATATGGATAAAAATATGGATATTAAAACCTTCATAAAAAGACAGGCTCCTTTATTGTGATAGAGATGGTATAAAGTACTAGTCTCTATGTCAAATGAAATCAATAATAGTAGCGAAGGCCTCCTAATTCTTCTAAGAGATCATCACCATCCTTAATCAGCATTTCTGCAATATCATGATGACCATTTGCACTAGCATGTGCTGAAGCTGTTATACCATTTTTATCTTTTCTATCTGTAAGAGCAAGTACACGGACTAGATTAATAACATCTGCTTTATGGCCATTTTTAGCTGCATGCATTAAAGCCGTCATACCGTTAGAATCAGTTTCATTTACGTAAAATGTAAATATAATTTGTACTCCGACCACATCTAAAGGCAGCTTGAAAGCATGTCTTCTCGCAAGCCTTAATACAGAATTGACATAACCACTTTGAGCGACTTGTATTAAATCTGTTTCATCTTGTTTACCTGTAAATTCTATGCCATTACGTTGTGCTTTTAGTTTTTCAAAGGCTAATTGTATTGATTCTTTTATTGATTTATTTCTACTTATAGATGTTGTTAAAGCTATATGACATCGTTTGATTATATCGAATATACCTCCATTTGCAACAGAAGCTCCAAAGGTTAGGCTCGTACAAAGAGTAACGACCAAGAAAAAATTCAGATATTTCATAACTTACCTTCTTTGTTAAGTTTGTTAAGGATTGAATATAATTGGATATAGAATAAAGATTAAAAAAATCAAATCAATTCACTTCTTAATAGAAATTCCTCATCAGAAGTATACAAACTTTAACTCATTAAAGTTGAATATTACACAATTCATCTTAAAAACTATTGTATTGCGTAAACTACTCTATAAGATATATAGCGATGTGTTATTTGTGAAATCAATGAGAATTATGTATAAGGTTTTATAAAGCTTTTAATACTTGATAATTTAGATATTTTATTTACCTCTTTTTCTAACTTGGTGTGTTATCTTGTGTTACCTCGCATTACGTCAGAATAAAATACAAGATCTATTTGTGAGTTTTTTATGCTTATGCTATATCTCCTGAATGCGATTTTTCTTTAAGCCTTTTTTAATAACTCTTATTTGTATTTTACCCTATAAAGCCAAAAGCTATACAGAGGGTTTTAACCCAGAGGCTTGTAAAGAGGCTTTATTGAGGGGTAGAAGTGATTTTTTACTAGAAGTATTCAAGGCTATAGAGCCAGATGAGTTAGAGCATTTCTTAAAAGAACAAAACTATCAGGAAAAAATGCAATGGGATTTACAAAATAATGTCGAAGTTTTCTTTTATTATGCAATCATCTTAGGTAAACCAGAGTCCATTCAAACTCTTGTGTCTGAATTAAAGCTTGATGTGAATATAAGAGATTCAGAAGGTAGGACACCCCTGCATTATGCTGCCTTAAACAAAGATCCATTATCCCGGTTGGATACTATTTATGCTTTAATTAAGTTAGGGGTTAATCCAGAAACCACAGACCACTTAGGTAATCCTCCGTATTTTTATGTAGAGAAAGGAAAGAGACCGTTATATCCTAAAGAGCAAAGATTAAAAGGTGCAGAGTTAGCTTTACCCCCTTATGATATTATAGGTTGGCCTTATTTACTTGGATTATTTCAAACAAGTTCAAACTCTCTAAAAAGATGGATTAAAGAGTATAGAGAAGAAAATAATATGCCGGTAGAAAATAGCTTACCTTTACCCTAGAACTGTTAGAGCAATTGAGATATTTAACCAAGGAGTAACTGTTCCAAAGATTGCTAGGAGACTTGATATACCCCAATGGAGGGTCTTAGAATTGGTTGACCCAGAGGGTGCAAATAATAGTCAAGGTGACAAAGACTTAGCCCATGTTTATCGTAGTCCAAATTTAAAAGAGGCTGTCAGGAAAGTCTTAGAGGAAGGTATGTCTGTTCAAGAAGCGGCTGAAGGCCAATTTTTTTCTGAAGAACTTTTAGAAGTGAGAGTGAGAGAAGCTCGATATCGATAAACTTCAAAGATCAAAAAAAGAAAAATGAGTTGTGAAAAGCTTAAAATCTGGAAATGAAAGCTTATTTCTTTAAAGATTGTTTCGCTAAAGAAGAAGCCTATGATGGGAGTTATTCCTGACTTCGACGGTTTATGTTCGGTATTGGTTTTGTAACATTGATGGTTATAGGATTTTGGAGTAAGTTTTCGATGTAGTGCCTAGTAACACACCATGTCAGATTATTTTTATTTTTATTTTGACTTTTTTTTTAATAAGCATTAAATTATTTTTATGTTTGTAAGAATCAAAAGCACACCAAACAGTCCAAGGCAGTCAGTTCAGATCGTTGATTCTATCCGTTATGGCAATAAAGTTCGCCAAAAGATCATCCGTCATGTCGGAGTGGCTCAAGATGAGGATGAGCTATTTCGTCTTCAAGAGCTTGGAGAATTCATCAAAGCTAAACTAACAAATGAAAATCAATTATCTTTTTTTGCTCCGGAAGAGATTTCTAAACAAGTGATTGAGTCCAAGTTTCGTCATTGCAATAAACCCTTAAAAGTAGATCTTAAGAAACTAAGGGAAGATCAAAGAGTCATTGTAGGTATTCATGAGGTTTATGGAGCTATGTACAAGGAATTAGGTTTAGATCGCATTTTACCAGTGAGTCGTTATCATTCATCACATTGGGTTTTATTTCATACAGTGATGGCTCGGATAGCTAATCCTCAAAGTAAAAGAGAGAGCAGTCGATTTTTAGAAGAGGATTTTGGAGTTCATATTTCGTTAGAGAAGATTTATCGCATGATGGATCGTTTAGATAGCAAAAGGATAGATAAGATAAAGAGACTGGCAGGTCAAGTGGCACAAAAGGTTTTTAAAGAGCCTTTGAAAGTTTTGTTTTTTGATTGTACGACACTGTATTTTGAATCAATTATTGAAGATGATTTAAGACAAAGAGGTTACAGTAAAGATGCTAAGTTTAAAGAATCTCAAGTGTGTTTAGCAGTCGTTGTGACCAAAGAAGGTTTTCCTGTCAGTTACGAGACTTTCCCGGGTGCTATCTTCGAGGGTCATACCTTAAATCCAGTGATAAAAGAGATGAAGTCTAAATATAACTTAGAACAAGCTATTTATGTCGCTGATAGAGGAATGTTAAGTGAAGATAATTTAAAAGCACTAGAAGATGAGAATCTTCATTATATTGTAGGAGCTAAGCTTAAGAAATTACCAAAAGTAAAACAAGAGCTTGTATTAGATAAGTCAAAGTACAAAATTGTCAGTAAACAAGAAGGTTTCAAGATTCAATCATTAGAAGATAAAGATAATAAGAGGAAAGTGATAGTTTGTTATTCTTATAAGAGAGCGGAGAAAGATCGACATGATCGTCAACAAACTATAGATAGTTTAGTTAAGAAACTCTCAAAGGCTCAAGATGTGAAGACTTTATTAAACAATTACGGTTATAAGAAGTATTTAAAAGTCACAGGCAAGAAACAAAAGCTTTCAGTCAATGAAAATCGAGTCAAAGAAGATCAAAAGTGGGATGGTTTGTTTGGAGTCATAACAAACCTCAAAGATATGGATGATTTAGACATTATTAGCCAATATAAGGGGTTATGGCAAGTCGAAGAAACATTCCGGATAGCTAAGCATGATTTAAAAATACGTCCTATATTTCACTGGACATCAGATCGGATCAAAGCACACATAGCCATTGCTTTTATCTGTTTAGTCTGTATAAGACACTTAGCTTACAGAATTAAGATACAATACCAATCCTGTTCACCGGAAGTTATACGAAATGCTTTAATCCATGTACAGCATAGTTTATTAGTAGATCAAACCAATAACAGAAAGTACTCTATACCTTCAAATATAAGTAAGGAAGCTCTGAAAATCTATCAGATTATGGGACTTAAGCACTCTACAACACCTTATCTTATTGAATAAAAATACACTTAATACATAACTAAAAATCAATTGTAGTGCCTATGATGTAATGTATCATCCAATGATCCCAGTAACTTATAAGTTTAAACCGTCGAAGTCAGGAGTTGTGAAAAGCTTAAAATCTGGAAATGAAAGCTTATTTCTTTAAAGATTGTTTCGCTAAAGAAGAAGCCTATGATGGGAGTTATTAAATCATTTGAACTTACGTCTTAAATAATCCCTTTAATATTCTAATTAGGAATTACCAGTCGTTTTCCTACATGAATTAAAGAACGGTTTTTGATAGAATTAACAAAAGCTATCTTGTGAATAGGTACTTGGTACCTTCTGGAGATATCAAATAGCGTTTCTCCTTTTTTTACAATATGTATAATTTTTTCATTTATTTTTTTTGATAAACTTGCTGTTTTACGGTTTGATCCTTGTCTTTGAGATTTGCGTTGAGGTATTCTTAATACCTGACCAGCTCTGATATGATAATCTGATCTTAAAGAATTCACACTTTTAATTTTTCTGGGTGTTGTCCTAAATCGTCTTGCAATGTGAGAGACTGTTTCTCCTCTTCTCACCTTATGGTATTTCTGATTGCGTGTAGAATGAATGCGCAGTCTTTTGTGACTGACATAACTTTTTGATAAAGCTGTCTGCAAATTATCTTCTTCATTTTGAACTGGCAGTTTAAGATATTGCTGCCTATCTGAAAAAACAGGCAGATAATGAGTTAAAGCACTTGGGTTAAGGCTTTTTAAAGTATCTCTTGAAATGCCACTGTGCTTAGCCATTAAGCTTAAATCTACAGGCTCATTAATAGGCACTTTTATGTACTCTAATTGAGGCTCATAAGTGATGTTTGTAAAACCATATTTTTCAGGATTTTTTGCGATCAAGCGCGCAGCTAAAAACTTAGGAACATAATTTGTTGTTTCAATAGGTAACTTATGTTGATATGCTAGCTCCCAAAAATCTCTAGTTTGATTTTGCATAACAATACGTTTAATTTTATTTTCGCCGGCATTGTAAGCTGCCATACTTAAATACCATGATCCAAATAAACTATAAAGACTTTTAAGATACTCTATTGCTGCAAGAGTTGAAAGCTCTGGATCCATACGTTCATCTACATACTGATTGATTTTCAAGTCGTATCGCAGCCCCGTTCCTTTAACAAATTGCCAAAAACCCATAGCAGCTGCATGACTTCTTGCCGTCCCACTAAATCCTGACTCAATAAAGACTAAGTAGATCAAATCTTCTGGCATTCCCTCTCTTTTTAGTAAAGAAGTCATAAGTTCTTGATATTTGCCCGACCGACTTAAATAGGTTTCCATGTATGTTCGGCCCCGACCTTGAAAGTAGTCTAGCCATTTTTGTACTGACATATTCATTGTTTCAGGTATGGGTTTAAAATTTAAGTCAGGGCTAGAAAGGGTATTCTGATTAACTGAAGGTTTTTCTAAGTTTGAAACATCTGGTCCTTCTGGAAATAAATTTTCTACAAGTTTTTCAGGCGTGGTTTGACAACTAACCACTACAAAACAAGAAAGAACAAAAAATACGACCTTTATTATAGAAGCTCTAAAAAACGTCATTTAAATACCTCACTTTTTATAATATATTTATAATATGGCATCTAATTATTGAAATAAACTTTAAATTTTTATTTACATCATCTAATGTATTTCATTTTCTTAATATAGTTTCCTCTACTATTATATATTATAACAACTTTTTATAGTAGACTATTGTTTTAATTATATGTTTTAATTATAATACTCATTATTGGAATTTTAGTTTATTTGTTTCTTAATAATACACTTCGGATAGATATTAAAAAAAATAACCCCCTTTAGTACGTAATTTTATTTTTACTACTTAAATATAGAACAATTCTCATCAGTTTTACCAACTAAAATCTTATTTAATTGATATACCTTCGTTGTGATCGCATAAACAGTGTATCAATCTCAATCATACTTGAGAACAAAAATAATGACTCTGTTTAAACCTATTAGGATATTTTTGCGAATGAAAGAATTGCTGTAAGAAATACCGCTAACATCCGATAGACACCTATAAGAAGAATATATAAAATGTTTTATAAATAAAGAGGTTGGAAGTTGGCATTTCATCCAAAAAGTCACTTAATTGCTGTTGTTGGAGGTAAAGGAGGCGTTGGGAAAAGTGTTGTAGCTGCTAATTTAGCTGTCACTATCACAAAAGACTTACATAAAAAATCTCTGTTGATTGATGCAGATGCCTTATCTTGTGGTGATCAAAATGTCATTTTAGGGATCCGCCCTCAAAAAATACTTTCTGAACTTACAAAATTCACAGGACAAGTCAATGCTCAAACTGCCCCTTCTCTTGTAACAAAACATAGCTCAGGTATAAGTTATGTTGGAGCTGTAAGGTTTCCAGAGGAAACACTTAAAGTTGACCAAGGGTTGGTGGAAAGACCTTTAAACGCACTGAGTCATTTATTCCCATATACTGTTGTAGATTTAGGTTCTACAATGACATCACTTCAACAAGAGATATTGCAAATGGCCAGCATTATATTGGTAGTCACTTCTCCAGAGATGTTAGCTGTCAACCAAACTTCTCGCTTGATTAGCGATTTTACAGCAGCTTCTATACCTGGAGATTTGATTTATGTTGTGGTCAACAAGATTTCTTCTACAGGATTTCTGCCTCCTCAATCTATTCAGAAGATATTAAAAACTCCTATTATAGGTACGCTAATTCAAGATGATAAACTAGCTTTTGCGGCTCTACAGAGAGGGATTCCTTTTGTAAGCCTGCAACCTACAGCCAATATCACTGCGTCTTATCATGAGATAGTTCGTCGGGTTACAGGTGGTGGATTATTAGATAAGCTCAAAAATATATCAAAGCCAAGTAACATTTCTTTAAATGCCAGAGCAGTAAAAGCAGATGTTGCTATTAAAGGGGCAGCCTCTTCTGATGTGATGCAAGGAGGAAGTAATAAGCCTATAAGCCGCAGAAACCTTCTCAAGTTAAGTATTCATAGAGAACTTATACAGGCCATGGATTTAAGAAAAGGCGAAGCAGATACTAAAGGAGATGCTGAGAAAGAAAAAGCCTTAAGAAATAAAACGCAAGCCATGATTTCAAAAATTATAGATAAGGAGCATAAAAACACTTCACGTGGTGAAAGAAATATTCTTATAAAAGAGGTATTAGATGAAGCTCTTGGGCTGGGTGCCTTAGAAGAGCTCCTTGCAAATGATGATATCAGTGAAATCATGGTTAATGGACATGATCAAATATTTATAGAAAATAAAGGAAAACTTTCTTTAAGTAAAGTGACCTTCACCTCCAATTTTTATCTTAAAAAAGTTATAGAAAGAATTGTAACTCCTCTCGGTCGAAGAATCGACGAAACCTCTCCATATGTTGATGCTAGATTAAAAGATGGTAGTCGAGTCAATGCAATAATAGAACCTATTGCCATTGATGGACCTTCTATCACAATAAGAAAATTTTCTAAAAAACCATTTACCATCAACAATTATTTGCAATACAAATCTATCACAGAACCCATGATCAATTTTTTAAAAATCTGTGTTGAAAATGGAATGAATGTATTGATCTCTGGAGGTACAGGATCTGGTAAGACCACTCTTCTTAACTCCTTATCTGGTTTTATTCCTGCAACAGAAAGAATTGTAACCATTGAAGATGCTGCTGAACTGCAACTGAAACAAGAACACGTGGTTCGTCTTGAGACAAGACCTGCTAACTTAGAAGGAACAGGCTCTGTAACTATTAGAGATTTAGTCAAAAACAGCTTAAGAATGCGCCCAGACCGTATCATTGTGGGAGAATGTCGTGGAGGTGAAGCTTTAGACATGCTTCAAGCAATGAATACAGGACATGATGGTTCTATGACCACAGTACATGCTAATAATCCTACAGAAGCTATAGGACGTGTAGAAACTCTGTGTTTAATGTCGGGCATGGATCTTCCAGCAACAGCCATTCGAAAACAAATTGCCAGTGCAGTTCATCTTATTGTGCAAATATCCCGATTATCTGATGGCAGTCGAAAAATCAAAAGTATTACTGAAGTGGTAGGTATGTCAGGAGAAAATGTCACATTAACAGAAATTTTCCGATTTAAAGAGGAAGGTTTCGATAAAAATAGAAAAATCATAGGTGTATTTCAACCTCTAGGAAGAATTCCTACATTTATCGAGGAATTTGAAAAACGTGGTATCAAAATACCACGTACTCTTTTTACTGGAGGTTCCAATCAAAAAAGCTCAACACCTACTACTACTAACAAAAGGGCAAGTTAAAGATGTTCATACTAATGGAACCCATTATTTTTTACCCCATTATAGGAGCACTTAGCGCTTTTGCCTCTTATGCTTACTGGGACAGGATTGTAGTATGGTTTCATGACAAAAGTCTAGGGAACAGACAGTTCGTTTTAGAAAAATTAGAAACTATGTTCGTTGAAACAGATTCTAAAAAAGTGACATTAACAATGATTACTATCAGTTTTGGCCCAGGATTTTTAATTTTTTTCATTTTGTTGCCGAACCTTATATTGGGGATGATTTTTGGCGGTATTGTAACGATCTTAGGGTGGCAAGTTCCTAAGTATGTCATACAATACCTCTTTAAAAAAAGATCAGCTCTTTTTGTAACCCAAATGGTAGATGGTTTAACTCTTTTAGCAAATGGTGTAAGAAGTGGACTGACTGTTCCACAATCAATGGAACGTGTTGTAGAAAACTTACCTGCTCCTATTAACCAAGAGTTTGGATTGGTTTTATCGCAGATGAGATTAGGTTTGAGTTTAGAAGAAGCCTTGAACAATTTGGGAGAAAGAATTCCTATGCCTGATGTTCAAATGTTTGTAACAACGGTGAATATTTTAAAAGAAACAGGTGGAGATATGTCAGAGACATTTTCTATTATTGTAGAGACAATCCGTGAACGACAAAAAGTTCAAAAGAAGATTGAAGCACTTACTGCACAAGGACTTATGCAAGGAATAATTATGTCATTGGTTCCATTTGTTTTAATGGTAGGATTTCTTATTTTTGATCGAGATTACGTAATGCCTATGTTTTCAACAACCCTTGGTCTTATTATGCTTTTTATTATGCTGATACTGCAAGTTATTGGAGGAGTTGTTATAAAAAGAGTTGTAACTATTAAAGTATAAAAAATTTTTTGTTTATTTAAGGATTGTACTTAATAAAAAGGTGATTACTATGAAAAAGTATATTTTATTCATAATTATTTTTCCATCAATAAGCTACAGCTCTGTAGATATGAGGCTGGCAAACTATTTTGATTCATGGACAGATTTAGAAATTCCAGGAACAGGTTATAATTTAAGAGTGACAAGGACTTATAATAGCCGATCTTTATTTAATGGGATGTTTGGATTTGGCTGGTGTTCTGCTTTTGAAACAAAATTTGAAACGCAGGCTGATGGAAGCATCAAGCTTAAAGAGTGTGGTGATGGCCGTACAACACTTTATGTGCTTAAAAACTTTTCTGGTCGAAACACAAATAAGGCTGTAGGTCAAATCATTAGTAAAGTGAGAAAAAGCAGATCATTACCTCAGGCACAGGTTAAAAAATTACGAGCGCAACTCTTATCAAATTCTCAAATGCGACAGAATTACGCAAGACGATACAAGGTTTCATCTCGGATCCAGCAAGGAAAGATCTATTATGCTCTAGGAAATTCAATTGAAACACTTGTGCAAAAGGGAGCTTATTATGAAAGGGTTCTACCAGATGGAACAAAACAGAGGTTTAATAAACAAGGTCGACTTGTCTATCTTTACGATGCAAATGGAAATTATATTCAACTACTTTATAAAAACTCTTTAATCACTATCATTAAAGATAACACAAATAGACAACTTGCTCTAACTTATGGTTCAAACCAAAAGATACATTCAATAAGAGGTCCTGGTCGAGTAAAAGTTAGTTATAAATATGCTAATAACAATTTAATTGGTGTCTCCTCTGCATGGGGTAATCGTTATACGTATCAATATGATAGACTTCATAATCTCGTAAGAACAACTTACCCTGATAAAACATTTAAAAAGATTACCTATAATGCAAATAAGGATTGGGTAACAAGTTTTAAAGGTAGGACAGGTTGTTTAGAAACTTATAAGTATGGCTTTTCACCTAAAAACCCTAAAAATCACTATTGGGCAGATGTGGTTAAGCAATGTAAGAAAAAGATTGTTACAAAAGCTCGTTTTGAATATTGGTACGAATCTCGTAAATTAACAGCAGGTAAGTTTTTAGCAAGGACTCGTTTCAAAATCAATGATGATACAAATGATATCTTTTATTCTGAAAAGTTTGCTCGTCCTATAAAAAACGTGTTTAATGGACAACCTACAGTTTTTGCATATTATCCAAATGGACTTCTGAAAACACGTAAGTTTGGTAATCAGCTTGTCGCTTTTAAATATAACCCAAAATTTGGTAAACCCTCAGAGGTTACAGTTGGAAAAGACAAGACAGTATTTTCTTATGATAAAAAAGGAAATATGGTGGTTGCTAGAAGTACAAGTGGACAAAGAGTGAACTTAGTTTATGATAAAAAAGGACGTATTCTCTCTCTTTCTGATCAAGCAAAACGCCAAGTGAAAATTAGATATGATGAACGTTTTGGAAAACCTAAAAGAATAGAACGTCCTGGAGTAGGCACTCTACATATTGCCTACCTCCCCAACGGAGAAATCAAGGCTGTTAAAAATACAGGAGGGCCCATTGTGGCAAGACAAGTTGCCTCTACATTCAATAATCTACTAGATGTAGTCTCTCCTGCAGGTATTGAATTAAACTTGTAATGAGGTACTTTATAGTTAAAAAGTTATTATAATTAAGGATTAAGTTTAGGAATCAAAAAACGAGGAGTATTTGTGAGATTATTTTTATTATTATTTATTATTTTCAGTTTTAATCTTTTGTCCTCTCAAGGGTTTGCCCAAGAGCAATCAAATGATGGTAGAGAGCAAAGAAGTGAGTCTGATACTTCTGCTCAGTCAGAAGGAGACTGTAACAGTATAGACGATATTGAATTGGGCACTGCTACAGCAGCTCTCTCTAATGGACCTTCTAATAATACACAAGGACAAGGAAGAATCGATTGATGATATTTTTATCATTATACAAAAGTTTTAACTAACTTTTAGATGTTGAATTTTTAAGTTCTTCAAAAACATCATCTTGTAGACTCATCATTTCTTCTGCTTTTTGTGGATCTGATTCATGCTCATAACCTAAAAGATGTAAAATACCATGTAAGATAAGATATCCCACTTCATCAATAAAACCATGTTGGTTCCTATCAGCCTGTATTTGAACAACCTGTACAGCAAGAACAATTTCACCTAATGATGTGGGTTCTATTGGGTGAAAACTAAGCACATCAGTTGATCGATCCTTAAGACGAAATTCTTTATTGAGCTTATGAACCTCTTTCTCGTCTTTAAAAACAACAGTAAGGCTTTTTATTGATGGAGATAGCATAATCTTCCTCTTTATTAAAAGATGAAGAATTTGATTTACCAAAGAGATAATTTTATCATCTTTAACGACAACCGGTGAATGATTGAGTATATTTATGTCCATAAAACTTTTACCATATTTCCTTAAAACTTATGGTTGGTGCCAACAATAGATTTAACATTTTATCCAAAGTTTTCGACGTTAAAAAAAGAATCTGCCTTGACTTAACCTTTAAAAAGGTTGTACTAGTAAACCATATTTTAGTAAACAGGGGCTTACAAAACTTATCTTCTTAAAATTTGTTTTTCTAAAATATAACGCAAACTGTAAAATCATCAAGGAAGGTTTTTATGGCGAGTTTAAAAGACTTTAGAGATAAAATTGCTAGTACACAAAAGACAAAGCAGACGACCAAAGCAATGAAGATGGTTTCTGCTGCGAAGCTCCGTCGCTCTCAAGAAAACATCTTCAATGCGCGCCCTTATGCTAAAAAGCTTTTAGATGTAATATACAGAATGGCTATGAATACGACTATTTCTCACCCATTTTTGAAAAGAGATCATGCTTCTCATGAAAAGCCAAAATTATTGCTTGTTATAGTCACTAGTGATAGAGGGCTTTGTGGCGGATTTAATAACGCTATATGTAAATACACAGAAAAATTCTTAAAAGAAGAAAAAGACAGCTATGAAAAGATTGATTTTATTTTCATTGGCCGTAAAGGTGCTAATTACTTTAAGCGAAAGGGCTTTACTTCTCAAAAAGACATCTTAAATTTAGCTAGAAATATAAATTACCAACTAGCTGCTGACATTTCTGAAAACATCTTAGAAGCATATTCTAGTCAGGAGTACACTCAAGTCCATTTGATCTACAATGAATTTAAGTCAGCCTTAGCTCAAGATGTTGTTGATGAACAAATTCTACCAGTTCAAAAAGAAGATGTTGAAGATACCCATCAAAGTTTTTCAGGAGATTTCATTTTCGAACCCAAAATAGAGGATATTTTAGACACTTTATTAAAAAAACATTTTGCGATTCAAATTTATCGATGCCTGCAAGAAAGTGTCGCTTCTGAACATGGAGCTCGAATGAGCGCAATGGAAAATGCCACTAAAAATGCTGGAGAAGTAATATCCAGGCTATCTTTAGAGTATAACAAGGCTAGGCAAGCGAAAATCACAACAGAGCTTATTGAAATCACTAGTGGTGCAAATGCTTTATAAGGCTTCTTGTCTAGTTGATGGTACAGAAGCATTTGCAAGTATTTGTATGTCATCCAGTACGCTTAAAAAATTGGAAGCTATTTGTATTAATGTAGAAGGCCTAATAATATCCTCTGGTAATAAAGCATTATCCTCAAGTATTGTGATACCTCTGTTAGAAAAAAGCTCATTTAAAAGAATATTATTAAGATTTGGATCGTCTATTATAGCTCTGAGTACAACATTAGTATTTGCATTCATAATAGCAAGGTTTCTTTCCTCATGACCTAAGCTAAGATCGCAATGACCTAATTGATGAAATAAAGTAATGTATTTATTTATATCTCTTAACGCCGATCTGTATTCATCAGAGAATCTTTCTGCTACTGACCTTACATATCTTTCTCTAAACCGGGCTTTTTCTTCTTCATCAGACATGCTTTTATAGTCTAGCCATAACTCTCTGAATGCATCTGGTAATTGATTTATTACCCCATTAGAATAATCATCTAATAAGGAAAACATGCTATCTATTTCTGATGGAAGAGGGTTAAACCAAGCATTTTCTTCTATAAATATAAAATTAAAACCTGGAAAACTCACTCCGCTTCTTATTCGATCTTCATGATCTACTGGAAGTTTTGATCTGTCATAAAAAAAGATTCTAATATGAGGATTTATAGGTGAGCTTTTTGCAGCTTCATATTCTGCAATATAAGGTAGAAAGTCATCATGAGTTTCCCTTTGTTGTAAGTTTCTTATTAAATCTGAGTATTCTATAAGTAGACTTCTCATAGTTGGTAGAACAAATCTCCAGCTAGGATATTGGGAATAGTGTTGGATGATTGGTTCTAAATGTGTATCGTCTGGATAAGGCTGCTGAGCTGATGCGCTTTCCAACAATCCTAGGGTGGTAAAAAGACAAAAATAAATCAATGAGTTTTTGTATAACAACTTTGCAGTCCTAAAAATTTGTATCTATGTAAGGGGATCTTTTAGAGGTCATTGATTGTAAATTTAATTTACTCTTAATATAGTATAGCATTATTTAATGACAATCATGTCAATGATTTATATTGACATCCTTTTCTAAAAATATATTTGATATAAAAAAAAGCAGTTTAGTTTAAGAAAGGTGGTTTTAAAAATGAATAGAAATTCTGCATTGATTACGGGGGCTACAAGTGGTTTTGGCAGAGCCACTGCCTGTCTTTTAGCTCAGAAGAAATATAATCTTTTTATTACAGGACGTAGACAAAAAAGACTTAAGGACTTAAGTCAAGAGCTTTCTAAGAAACATAACATAGAGTGCACACCTCTTTGCTTTGATGTGTCTTCTCGAGAACAATCAGAATCTACGGTGAAAGATCACAAAGATCAACTCAATGGATTAAATGTATTGGTTAATAATGCAGGGCTTGCTTGTGGAGTAGAGAAAGTGGATGAAGCCCATCTGGACGATTGGGATGTTATGGTCAACACCAATATTTTGGGCTTGATGTATATGACACGTCTTCTATTGCCATTCTTAAAAAAGTCGAGCTGGGGACATATTGTCAATGTAGGAAGTGTAGCAGGTCGTTGGAGTTATCCTGGAGGTTCAGTATACTGTGCAACTAAGTTTGCAGTTCGAGGATTCAGTGAGTGTATACGTTGGGATTTAGATGGCTCTCGTATTCGTGTCACCAATATTGAGCCTGGGAGAGCGGAGACAGAGTTTAGTTTAACTCGTTATAAAGGTGATGTAGAAAAGGCCCGCAGTATTTACAAAGATAACCATCCTATTACAAGTGAAGATATTGCAGAGACTATTTTGTGGTGTTTAAATCGTCCTCAACATGTAAACATTCAAGAAATCGTGATTTTTCCTACTGATCAACCAGGAGTTCCTGCTCTTTCTAAAGCAGTAAATAAAAAAACCTAAACCAAGTCGTTTATCAAAAATTACCTTAAAGAGTCTAAGTTTTATTGGAAATAAAAAAGAAAAATCATCTGTGCTAAAATATGGATAAAAAAACAAATATTTGAATTTACAATAACTTATGGATAACGCATCTATTTTAATCAAAAGAAGGCCTTACATTCGATCAATGAAGTTGCACGTTATTTCCAGTGGAACTATTATTTGTCATGCCAATCAAAGCGCAAAAATATCTGATATCAATACCTTCGTATCTTCCAATAATATATGGATACAAAAACAAATGAATAAATTAAAAAATTTAGCTAAAAAGTATCCTAATATATATTGGCATCCAAATATCCAAGTACCTTTTTTGGGACAATTCAAACCTTTAAAGACTTCTTTTGGAAGTTCTAAGAAAATTGTAGTTCACAAAGATATTATTGAAATTCATTTACCTCATTCTAAGGTTTCACAAACAGAATGGTCAGAGATTTTTAAGCAACATTATAAAAAATTAGGAATACATTTATT
Source organism: Bdellovibrionales bacterium (assembly GCA_965262715.1). GTDB lineage: Bacteria > Bdellovibrionota > Bdellovibrionia > Bdellovibrionales > JAUICD01. The sequence continues at coordinate 124,129 of OZ253553.1, forward strand.
GCAATTAAGATTAAAAAGATGGTCTGATAAGATGTCTTTATTTCCTCAAAAAGTGACATTTAGAAAATATAAATCTCAATGGGGAAGTTGCTCTCAAGATGGAAGTATTTGCTTAAACTGGAAACTTATTATAGCACATCCTTGTGTTATAGATTATGTGATTATTCATGAGCTATCTCATTTGAAACATCATAATCATTCTAAATTATTCTGGAATCTCGTTGATAAATATTCTGATCGGACCAAGGAGTGTCGCAAGTGGTTGAAAAACAATCAATTTGCATTTGACTTTTTAGAGGATACCCCTGAACTTCATGCATCACCTTACTACAAATCCTCTGATAAAAATTTGTAAACTTTTTTTATGACTCAATTTTTATCAGACAGAATTCATGTATTCAACGACTTTATTGCATAAACATCGGTTGTAATTTCTTATATATACTCATTGGTCATTAAGTATTTGTGCAACAAGACCATATTCAAACATAGTAATGGCTTAGGCCTGAATTTTTCTCATATTTAAGGCCTTCTATAGCTTACAGACTTGACTTACTATTTTAATCAAGTTATAAATTCAATATCATAATGTCAAAATATCAAGTGAATATAAAAAATTTCAATACAATACAATTATGCGAATATTCATTCATATCTTTCTAAATCATCTTAAGTCTTATAGGTAAAGACATGTTTTTAAAAAGTAAAAACTCATCTAACACATCTAAAAAATCTTCTGACTTATCTTTTTCTGAAGATTTTTTAAAGCAAGTAAGATTATTAGAAATCAATACTAAAAGGATTGTGAGCTCATTATTTGCTGGAGAATACCAAACAGCATTTAAAGGGCAAGGGATGACCTTTGCTGAGTTTAGAGAATATGTCCCAGGAGATGATGTTCGTCATATCAGTTGGAGCCTTACAGCTAAAACAGGCAAGCCATATATTAAAACTTATGATGAAGAAAGAGAGCTAACTATGATATTAGTTATAGATGTGAGTGGTTCATCCGACTATGGGACTGGTTTTTATCTCAAAAAAGACATTATTACACAGCTTTCTGCTCTTCTTGCCTTTACGGCTATCAAAAATAAAGACCGTGTTGGGTTGCTTCTATTTTCAAACCAAGTAGAACACTTTGTACCTCCTAAAAAGAATCGCAAGTCAATTTATCGAATTTTACATGACATTCTTTACTTTAAGCCTCAAAAAAAAGGAACTCATCTGACAGAATGTTTTGAGCATTTAATGAATGTCTTGAAAAAAAAATCATCCTTATTTATTTTCTCTGATTTTTTAGATAAAGGCTTTGAAAAAAGCCTACGCCAATTAGCTCAAAAACATGATGTGGTAGCTTTACAAATAACAGATCCAACAGAAATAAACCTACCTCGAACAGGAATTACTCACCTACAAGACCCTGAAACAGATCAAGTGATCACAGTAGATACATCTGATCCTATTGTAAGGAGAACCTATCACAAGGAAGCTTTAAGCTTCAAAAACACACAATTAAAAACTCTTAAGCAAGCTAAAGTTGACGTGGTAGAAATCATTTCAGACAAAGATTTTGTTGCTCCATTAGTTGCTTATTTCAAAAGGAGATATAGGAGATAGAAATATATGGCAGAGCAAGTTTGGAATTGCCAAGTTTCTCGTAAAGCTAAAGAAGCTTTTCAAGATTTCATTAACGATTTAACTGTAGGCGAAAAATTCTATCTACAATGTCAAAATGCAGCAAGTATAAAAGATCATACAAAATCAAATCATAAAAATAACTTATCCTCCAAAGATATTCAACAAAATATGATTATTTTTTTCAAGCCACATACATGGCCACAATATGTGCTGAAACCTTTAAAAACTCTATCTGTATCTGATAATCACATTCTACTAGAGGTCACATCTTATACTCCTGGAAAATATAATACTCACCAAGGGTTATTTTTACAAAAAGCAGAGGATATCATTGCGCTTGAGGGATTTTCATGGCATATAAAATCTTCTCTTCCACAAGATTCACAGCAACAAATAGCTCAAATACAGCCTCATCCTATTCAGGGTTTTATAAAAATACCTTCACCTTATTTAGAAATAGCTTTTTGGATGACTGGCTTTTTAGCATTTTTAATCACTGTGATTTTTATATTTAGAAAAATTAAAAAACGAAAAGATGAATTCAGTGATATCAAAAATCTTAAAACGCTAAGGAGTCCTCTTTATGAATTTTACCATAACGTAAAAAGAATAGAGAGAAAATATCTAAGCCTCTCTAATAGATTAGATGATGAAGAAAAAGACAAGCCCTCTCAAAAAGACTCTCAAGAAGCTTTACGGTTTTTTTATAGAGACTTAAATCATACTTTCCGAAAGTTTTTAGCAGTGCAACTAGAGTTTCCAGCTCATATTTGGTCATCCCAAAAATCTTTAAGATATCTTAAAAAGCAATATTCTGATGCAGAAATCTTCAAGCGTATTAAAAGTACATTATATGAGTTAAATCAAATGGCATCCTCAAAAGGTCTTATCTCAGAGGAAGATTGTCATCAAAATCTATCCTTCTGCAAAGACGTAGCTAATCAGATAGTGCATTTACAAAAAAAGAAGGACTTCTGATGGAATGGTTTTCTCCTATTTGGTTTTTAGCTTTTATTCCCTTAATATGTCTTATTTTATTTTTATTTTACAAAAGAAAAAAGCAAAAAGCGACCTTACAATATAGCTACATAAGCCTTTTCAAAAATATCCCAAAAGGATTCCGTTCATACTTATCAGGGTTATTTTTAGTTTTAAAAATTTTTTCTATGATTCTTATTATCCTAGCTCTTGCTAGACCCAGAGCCAGTGATATACGTACTTTAAGAGATGTCGATGGCATTGATATCATGATTGTCCTAGATATTTCTGACTCTATGTTGATTGAAGATATGAGCTTAGATAGCCGATTAGAATCTGCAAAGAAAACTATTGAAGAATTTGTTCAAAATAGATCTTTTGATCGTATAGGCCTTGTGCTTTTTTCAGGCGAAGCCTTTACTCAAGTCCCTTTAACCCTAGATTATTCTGTTTTTCTAGACAGACTTAGAGAAGTTCAAACCATTCCACTCATCAAAAAAGGAACAGCTATTGGGGTTGCTCTAGCAAATGGAGTAGGACGACTTAGAACTTCTAAAGCTAAAAGCCGTGTAGTGATCTTGTTGACCGATGGAGAAAACAATAGTGGAACTATTGACCCTCAAACAGCACTTGACTTAGCGAAAGGCTATGGTTTGCGCATTTATACAATTGGAATTGGAAAAGATGGAATGGCTCAAATCCCTGTTTACTTTAGGGACATTTTTGGAAATAAACGTAAAAGTTATCAATCCATTTACAGTAAAATCAATGATCAACTCTTAAACCATTTGGCTTCAGAAACAAATGGCAAATACTTTAGAGCAACTGAAGGTTTAGAACTCCAAGACATTTTTTCTGAAATCAACTCATTAGAAAAGTCAAAGATAGAAACCTCACAATTCAATCGTTATCAAGAACTATTTCAGCTATTCCTTAAATGGGCATTGTTGTTGTTTATGTCATCACTTATTTTGAAACATATCTTATTGAGGACATACCCATGAGCTTTCGATTTGAACACTTAGAAGCTTTTTATTATCTTTGGTTTCTTTTAGGCTTTATACCTCTGCTTTTGATTTTGAGATATAAGAAACAAAAAGACGTAAAAGCTCTTTTTGGAAAAACATTGCCTTTTTTAACAAGAACAACTTCTTTGACAAAGCAAAACATCAAATGGATATTAGAGTGCTTTATTTTTATTTTACTTGTAGTCTCTTATGCAAGACCTCAATTTGGAGAAGATATTCAAAAAATTCAAAGATCAGGAATTGAGATGGTCTTTGTCATTGACACTTCATTGAGCATGTTGACCGAGGATATTAAGCCAAACAGATTAGATCTCGCCAAAAAAACCTTAAAGAGAATCTTAGATCAATCTGTAGGTCATAAAATAGGTCTTGTAGCTTTTGCAGGTTCAGCAGCTTTGATTTCTCCAATCACTTCTGACTACTCAGCTCTTAATATATATATAGATGCCATTTCAACTTCTTTAATTCAAAAACAAGGCACTTATTTTACTCAAGCCCTCCTTACAGCATCTGATAGCTTTAAAAGGATTCAAGAAGAAACCCAAGATTCAAATTCCAGTCAAGTTATCATTATCATTTCTGATGGAGAAGATAATGAACCTGGGGCCTTAGAAGTAGCTAGAAAATTAACTAATGAAGGACTTCATATCTACACAATGGCAATTGGCACAAAAAAAGGAGCTCCTATACCTCTTAGAGATGATTTAGGTCAAATTCAAGATTACAAGAGAGATAAATCAGACAATATTGTTTTATCCCGCGTCCAAGATAAGTTATTAAGAGATATGGCAAGAATAGGAAAAGGTCAATTTGCTTATGCTAGTGTTGGAGGTAATGAAGTGAAATTACTGATTGATGATTTGAATCAACTAGAAAAAAGAAAGTTTGAAGAAGATCAATTTGTAAATCATCAAGAGCAATTTCAAATTATTTTAGCATTAGCTCTTTTATTGATGTTTGTAGAAATATTGTTGTCTGAAAGAATTAAGCACAAAAAATGAGATTAAATAGCAGTTTTTTGTGTTAATTGATCTTACGCAATTTTTAAATTTTAAGAGATCTGTTATTTATTACCTAAGTTACACCATTGTTTAATATCTATCTTTTGAAATCTGGCAGTCAGTCAAACAAGGCAATCTGTATCAGGCAATTGGTATCCGTTTTTTGTTTCCTTAAAAGTGAACTAGTCTCTATTTTTATTTCTCAATAATTCTTAGAGTATTAAAGCCATTCCCTGTAAATTTTACATCTAAGATGTTTTAAGCAACCCAAGTTATTATGTAAATATTACAATATATCTAACTATTATCACTATCGATTGATAAATAATTAAATTCAGTATATAGTTACGCCTTATATGAATCGCGGAAAAAATGCTTGTATGAAGACAACTATATCAAGTATTTTTTATATTGGATAAATAATATAATGAAAAAACTTTTTTTTATAATACCTCTGCTTACAACTCCTATGGATGTTTCAGCTAGTATAGATGCTTCAACTAGCAATGTAGAAGTAGAAAGTTTATGCGCAGAACATCTACTTTTTTCTGGAAGTTACACTCCAACATCTTCCGCTTTAGAAACAAATGCATTTTCTAGAGCCTCTCAATCAGAAATTAACAAACTTAAAAATGAATTATGTCCAGAATGTGAGACCACTGAATTTAGAGCTAAATTGTACAAATATTTATCACGTTATAGTGAATCTTTCAATAAAGATAGTAAAAGATATTATGATGATTTGAAACGTGTTTATCCTGAAATAGAAGATATGTCTGATGCCGAATCTTCTGCATTTATAGATTCAAAAATCAATGAAATTAAAAGAGTAAGAGACACTTTAATATTAAACAACGCTTTAGAGAACGCTCATTTTCTTAATGGGGAGATTGAAGGAGATCCTGTATTTTTTAGTTTTTTAAAACACACAAGTCCTAGGTTCCAAGGCATATATAATAGTATGTCTAAAAAAGAACGCAATGCTTTAAATACTTATCTTTCCAATGAGGTAAGAAATGAAAGTGGTGATCGGTTTAATGAATATTTATTTTCTAGTGTTAACACTGTATTTAGAAGTCTTGAAACAAATCAAATACCAATACCTTATAGAAATTATATGCAAATTTTGGAATCAGCTATCACAAAGCTACCTAGATATGCAGATACAGCCATACGTCGCCTGAAGTTATCACCTCAGGAAATTGCACAATACGAGATCGGAGAGAATATTCAACTTAGAGGTATAACATCTGCTGGACCAGAGGATGTTCAAAGCTACGTACAGAGACTTTACGGCACTTATACAAATGTAGAGCTACATATAAAATGTAATAACAAATGTTATGATATAGGTATTCCCAACAATCCAGGTGTAGTATACCAATTACCAGAGGTTCTTTTGATTCACGGAACCACAGTGCGAGTCACTCGTATAATAGAAGGAAATAATAGCTCGCAAACTGTTATGAGAGAAGGAATACCAATAAGACCAACTGTGATTGAATTGGAAGTGCAATAATAACCCTGATTTATAACTACTTAAGCCCCTTTCTTTTCTGGGATCTGACAAACAGGCATTCGAGGCAATTGGGCAAGCAGTATCTGGGAACTGATCCCGGGAACCGATTCCAGATTGCCCGACTGCCAGATCCCGGAAGAATATACATACCAATATTTCTGCAACAAAATATCATAAATATATCTTTTTGATCCATACCCTTTAGTTTCAATAATAAACATCCGAATAATTAATAAAGATATATAATAATTGGAGACTTTGTTTTGAAAACGAATCTTTTTGAGACAATTTCAAGGATAGTGAAAATAAACAATATTAGTTTTCTTATTCTTTTATTGATGTCCACTTGCCTCATCTTTTTTACAAATTGCTCTATAACTGATGAACTTATTGATTCCAAAGATATTGGAAGCAGTAGTAGCGAAACTACTCCTTATAAATATACAGAGAATCCCCCTCCTGGCCAATTTCCTGATCCAGATGATCCTGAAACTAAAGATGACATTGTATCACCAGAGGGCCTGGATATAGTCAGTTGGACGAAAACATCTGAACTCATAGATGTTCAAATCAATACTGAAAACGGACAGATTTGCATCCCGCACACTAAAGCTGGTCAATGGAGTCCTACACAAAATGTAAATGCACCAAGTGCTGAAGACCCAGTAGAAGGTAATGCATGGATTGTTGTTCGATTAGATGGCAAGAGTTATGCTGCCCCTTATGATTGGCTAAGCTCTGGAGAGCCCTGTCATATGCTAGATGTAGAAACTCTTAGTAACTTGTACGAACAACTACCACAACGCACAGGTGTAACTGAACTAGCTAGATGGAAGCCTCTATCTGGAGATAGAATTGGCTTTCTAGTGTCAGGGCTTGCTAAAAATGGCTTAGAAAATGTCAAAGAAAGATCAAATATGTTAATTGTAACACTTCCTGATGCAAATGGAGAGATACCTACAGAAGTGGAAGAGCCTTGTTCTCAAGATCCTGAAAGTTCATTTTGTTTAGAAAACTGCCATGTTCCAAATAAAATAGAAGTTATAAGTAGTATAGCAGAAAGAAATTCCGATTCTCTAACAAAAGCTCATCAACTTTATACAGATAGACAATCAAATGGATCTGAGTCAATAGCTAATACAGATGAACGCTGGGAATTTATGGATAGAGTTGCTCAAGTACTTCACGGTATAGATGATCGCTTTGGCTATACATGTACGAATGGAAACTGCAGTGATATCTCTACATATCAGATTGCCTACAAATGTGAAGAAGACCCTGAAGTAGAAGACCCTGAAGTAGAAGACCCTGAAGTAGAAGACCCTGAAGCAGAAGACCCTGAAGCAGAAGGTTCTGAAGCAAGTGAAAACATTGCCACTGTCAGTATTCTTACACAAGACGGTGAAACTCAATGGCAACTTGATGTCCTTCAAGATACAACTGCAACAACTACTACAACTGTTATAGCTGCAACGACGACAACTGTTTCAACGACCACAACAACTATAATGACCACAGCAAGCCTGGATATTCATAGCTGGGTATACCCAAGAGAAGGATCTACAGATTACTTTGATTGTTTTTTCTTTCCAGAGTCATCTTCTTGCCAACCAACAGATGATGATGGTGACGGTGATGGTGATGGTGATGATGATCAAGGGTTGCTTGATACACCATGCACTCAGGAGCAAGTGGATGATGGCTATGGTAATCACTCTGAAAAGAATGAATGTCTTCCAAGATGTTTTTCTTTCGCACGGAGTAATGCAAATGGAGTAGAGACTGGAGAAGGTGATGAGTGTGACGATACTTCCAATTACCATATCCTACCTATACAAAACACTCCTGAGTTTGACACTTAATTTGAATTTTCGTGATATTTTTTTCAAGGAATGTTGTATTTATAGTCATTAGCGGTTATTGTGTTTGTATTTTGGTCAAAAAGTGTAGTGTACTTATTTATCATACACTACGCGTCATATACCTTATTTTCTTTTATTTTTTATATTTTTCTTGTAATGTATTTTTATGTTCATAAGGTCTACAAGAAATCCGAGAGGAGACATATATTATCATCTTGTTGAGAGCTACAGATTAGGTTCTCAAGTGAAGCAAAGGATTCTAATGTCTTTAGGTAAAGCCGCGGATAAGGAAGTTAACTTGAAGAAGCTTCTAGAAGTATTATCTAAAGAGTTAGAGATAATTCCTGCTAGTAAGTTATTAAAAGAGATTGATGTTAAAGACACTTTTATATTAGGTCCCTTACTTATAATAGATGCTATTTTCAAACAATTAAATCTCTATGAATTATTAACAGATTTAAAACAAAAGCACCCTAAAGTACAATTTGATTTTGTTAAGATTATTTTTACATTGGTTATAAGCCGTTTTGTAGAGCCATGTTCTAAGCTTAAAGTATTTTCACACTGGCAGAAGTTATTTTACCCTGATTTTTTAGAAGAGGAGCTTCATCTTCAAGACATTTATCGTTCTTTAGATATTCTAAGTAAGCATAAGGAAGATATAGAGAAGACTCTTTATACACAAGGTAAGTCTCAGTTAAGTTTTTTCAATGAGTGTGATGTTATTTTGTATGATTTAACGACATTGAGATTTGAGAGTACCCGAGAGGATTTAGATAATCTTCGAAGATTTGGTTATAGCAAAGAGAAGAGGAGTGATTGTACCCAGGTGGTATTTGGACTTTTAGTAGATAGAGAAGGTATGCCCTTAGGCTTTGATGTTTATCCTGGAAATACCTTTGAAGGTAAAACCATACCTTCAGTTATGGAGAAACTAAAAAAGAAGTTTAAGATCAGAAGATTTATATTAGTAGGAGATAGAGGTTTATTTTCTAATGAGAATTTACAATCTGTAAAAGCAAAGGGAGATGAATTTATAGTAGGATTAAAGCTAGGTTTATTAAAGGATCGTCATTCAGAGATATACAATTTAAAGAATTTTAAATTTATAAATGAAGATTTAGCTATATACGAGACGAGTTATAATGATAATCGTTGTATAATTACCTGGTCAAGAAAGAGAGCAGAACGAGATAAGAAAGTAAGAGAAGATATTCTATCTAAGTTAGAAGATAAGCTTTCAAAATCGTCATCAAGCACAAAGGATTTTGTATCTAATAGCAATTATAAGAAGTATATTATTCATCCTAAGAGTAAAGGCAAGCCTACTTTAAATAAGTCAGCCATAGAACAATCAGAGAGGACAGATGGTTTTTTTGGAATCATTACAAATACAGATAGTTTAAGTTCTGAAGAGATTATAACGAACTATAAGCAATTATGGAAGGTAGAGAATTCATTTAGAGAATTGAAAGGTACATTAAAGACACGTCCTATGTTCCACTGGACAGATAAGAGGATCTTAGGACATTTAGTTGTGTGTTTTTTATCTTACTTATGTGAGGCTTATTTTTCAAAGAAGTTACATCAGAGAAACATCACATTAAAAGATAAAGCAATTACAGACAAGAGAATAAAGTCAAGGCCATTGAGTGTGGCAGAAGCTATGTCAAAGCTGAAAGAAGTACGAGCTATACCTGTGAGGGTAAAGGATAAGACACTTTGGATCAGAACAGATATTAACGGTAACAATGCTGATGTATTTAAAGCTATAGGAGCAAAGATCCCATCAAAACAACTTAAAGTAGAATCTACTTAGACCTACAAACAATCTCTTAAATCTCTACCACAAAATCAAAATGTAGTGGTACAAAATCACACATCCACTGTAACTAACTAAAATAACTTAACTTTATTTTCGCAACTGTCAAACTCAGGTTGTATCACCAGAGGGCCTGGATATAGTCAGTTGGACGAAAACATCTGAACTCATAGATGTTCAAATCAATACTGAAAACGGACAGATTTGCATCCCGCACACTAAAGCTGGTCAATGGAGTCCTACACAAAATGTAAATGCACCAAGTGCTGAAGACCCAGTAGAAGGTAATGCATGGATTGTTGTTCGATTAGATGGCAAGAGTTATGCTGCCCCTTATGATTGGCTAAGCTCTGGAGAGCCCTGTCATATGCTAGATGTAGAAACTCTTAGTAACTTGTACGAACAACTACCACAACGCACAGGTGTAACTGAACTAGCTAGATGGAAGCCTCTATCTGGAGATAGAATTGGCTTTCTAGTGTCAGGGCTTGCTAAAAATGGCTTAGAAAATGTCAAAGAAAGATCAAATATGTTAATTGTAACACTTCCTGATGCAAATGGAGAGATACCTACAGAAGTGGAAGAGCCTTGTTCTCAAGATCCTGAAAGTTCATTTTGTTTAGAAAACTGCCATGTTCCAAATAAAATAGAAGTTATAAGTAGTATAGCAGAAAGAAATTCCGATTCTCTAACAAAAGCTCATCAACTTTATACAGATAGACAATCAAATGGATCTGAGTCAATAGCTAATACAGATGAACGCTGGGAATTTATGGATAGAGTTGCTCAAGTACTTCACGGTATAGATGATCGCTTTGGCTATACATGTACGAATGGAAACTGCAGTGATATCTCTACATATCAGATTGCCTACAAATGTGAAGAAGACCCTGAAGTAGAAGACCCTGAAGTAGAAGACCCTGAAGTAGAAGACCCTGAAGCAGAAGACCCTGAAGCAGAAGGTTCTGAAGCAAGTGAAAACATTGCCACTGTCAGTATTCTTACACAAGACGGTGAAACTCAATGGCAACTTGATGTCCTTCAAGATACAACTGCAACAACTACTACAACTGTTATAGCTGCAACGACGACAACTGTTTCAACGACCACAACAACTATAATGACCACAGCAAGCCTGGATATTCATAGCTGGGTATACCCAAGAGAAGGATCTACAGATTACTTTGATTGTTTTTTCTTTCCAGAGTCATCTTCTTGCCAACCAACAGATGATGATGGTGACGGTGATGGTGATGGTGATGATGATCAAGGGTTGCTTGATACACCATGCACTCAGGAGCAAGTGGATGATGGCTATGGTAATCACTCTGAAAAGAATGAATGTCTTCCAAGATGTTTTTCTTTCGCACGGAGTAATGCAAATGGAGTAGAGACTGGAGAAGGTGATGAGTGTGACGATACTTCCAATTACCATATCCTACCTATACAAAACACTTTTGAGGATAAATGTTGTAGGAGATATTCTAAAACCTCTTGTCCTCCTGGTCACAAGATACGTAATGGTATTTGTTACCCAACATGTCAGAAAGCAGCAGAACTAGCAGGACACACAATTAGAGCAACTGGCTTTACAGGCAACTACGTGCTTCATCAAAAACAAACTTTTGCCTTTGATTCAAACTGCAGAGCACTAGATGAATATGGCCCTAATGGGTATAATGACTGGCAGGATTTTAGTTTTTACGATCCTTATACATTTAAAACTCGGCGAAATGATAGAAATACTATTTATAAGATAGTAGCAGATCCCAATGATGATTATCTCTGCTGTATAAGAGATATACCCAACATCACAAAAACTCCTACTTATAGACCAGATGGTTGGACTCAAGAAGAACGTGATCGTTTCCCTGCTACCACAACAACAACAACTTCTGGATCTAACAGTGATGAATGTCAAAATAATAATGATTGTGCATCTGGTTATGAATGTAATGCAGGTGAATGCACATTCAGAGAAATAGGCCGGTAATGTAATTTTTACAAAATAGTGTATATTTTACATAATAAACTCTACATTTATTTACTTAGATCTTTTAAATTATTTTTTCTAGATATAAAATATCTTTACTTGTAAACCCAAAAACCTTCGGCAATTTGTCTTTAATCCAAATAAATTCAATACCTTATAATATTTAGTAAAATCATATCATACTTTAAAATCTCTATTTATATTCTTGTTAATATGAAATTTAAGATTTAAGTAACATGGTTTTAAGCTTGGTCTAAACCTTGCATAGTAAATTTTTAGCAAGGAGTTTATTTAATGAAGCGTATTATTTCTAACTTAAGTAAAAACTTAGGTAGTATAAGTTATTTACTTTTGATGACATTCATATCACTTTGCCTATTAAGATGTAGTCATCTTGAAACTTCTGATGAAGATGACATAAGAGGATATAGCAACCTTGGAGCTCTTGAAGCAAAACAAGGAAATATAAGTAAGGCTAGAGAGCTTTACAAAAAAGCTTGTGATGGAAATAAAGTGTTAGGATGTACTAACCTTGGAGCTCTTGAAGCAAAACAAGGAAATATAAGGAAAGCTAGAAAGCCTCTTAAAAAAGCCTGTGATGAAAATGACATGCTAGGGTGTATCATCCTTGGAACTCTTGAAGAAGAGCAAGGAAATATAAGGAAAGCTAGAAAGCCTCTTAAAAAAGCCTGTGATGGAAATGACATGCTAGGGTGTATCAGCCTTGGATTTTTTGAAGAAAAACAAGGAAATATAAGCAAAGCCAGAGAGCTTTATAAAAAGGCATGTGATGGAAATGACATGCTTGGATGTACTAACCTCGGATATCTTGAAAGAAAACAAGGAAATATAAGCAGAGCTAGAGAGCTTTATAAGAAAGCTTGTGATGGAAATGAAATGTTAGGATGTACTAACCTTGGAGCTCTTGAAGCAAAACAAGGAAATATAAGCAAAACTAGAGAGCTTTATAAGAAAGCTTGTGATGGAAATCACATGAAAGGATGTACTAACTACTAACCTCGGATATCTTGAAGAAAAACAAGGAAACATAAGTAAGGCTAGAAAGCTTCTTAAAAAAGCTTGTGATGGAAATGAAATGTTAGGATGTACCAACCTTGGAGTTCTTGAAGTAAAGAAAAAAAATAAAACCAAATGATATATTTTATAGGTAACAAATTGAGGCATTCTCAATATAAGAATCTTTAGTTATGAAATTCAATCCTCAGATATTTATTTTAATTTTTGCAGCTTGGCTGCTTTCCTTAACGAGCATCAGTTGTACACATTCTCTTCTTGAACAGGCTTTTGTTGTCAATGAATCTGTGTTGAAAAAAAGAGTCTTACAAACTCAAAGATTTGAGAATATAAATGAAAAACAGTTACTGTCAGCTATTATTGGACTTATGCAAGATTTGAACTTTAGACTCGACGAAGGAGATAAAGATTTAGGAGTATTTACAGGTTCTAAAAGGCGGTCTTTTATAAGGAATCTCCCTGTAACACGTATGGTACAGAGGTATGAAACACGCACCCAAGTGATTAATGGCAAGATTGTTAGTAGGCCTGCTCTTGTAAATGTTCCTGTAACTGTTTTTGAACCATTTGTTTTTATTGAAGAAACTCGTATAGCTATAGTCATTTATCCTGTATCTCAAAGAAAAGATCGAGTAAAAGGAAACTTTTTAGTAAGAGCAAATCTTCAAAAAATGACTTGGAATGAGTCAACAGGAGGAATCACTCAAGCAGGACCTTTTGGTGACTCTGCCTTCTATGAGAGTTTTTTCTCTATCCTTTCAAAATCAATATTTCTAGAAACCAACTTATAAAATTCTATCATTGTAGAACTAGCAAAAATAATTCTAAGATAATATAGTGGTATGCGCGGTTTGCTTTTAATATTAGATAAATGTATAAAGAATCCATAAACCTATGATTATATCAAAAACTTTGTAGATATGAAAATATTCGTGATTTTTTTATTTATGGTTACAAGTATGATCTTAGAGGCAAATGAAGATATGCCTCTTAAAGACTCTTTAACTTTATATGATACTTTTCAACACAATCGTATGATAAAAGATATAGAAAAGAGACAAGAAGAAATAAAGCAAGATTCAAAAAACCAACCACATTCATCTTATATTCAAGAGTCTGAACACAAATTATTAGAAGGCTTTTTAGCAAAATACCCTGAAAATCTTTTTCTTCACTATAACTTTGGCATTTTTTGGATATTTCAAGATATACAAAAAACTGTGACACAATTTTTATTTATACTGAAAAATAAAAAGACTGATGAATTAAGATTTAAGGCAGCCTTTAACTTAGGAACTCTTTATGGTTATGATAAAAGATTAAATACTGAGGATGGTCATCATATAGATGAAGCCTTAAAGTATTATCAAACAGCTTTAGATATCAAACCAGACTCTTTAGAGACAAAGCAAAATATTGAAATGCTGTTTTTAACAAAACAAGCTAATAAGTCACAACAAGGTAAATCAGACCCAAAGCAACAAAGACAAGAAGGTCAAAACTCAGATCAAACAAAACAACAAGATGAAGATGAGCAAAAGTCTTCTAAAGATCAAGATGAGTCCATTGATGATCAGAATGCAGCTTATAAAGAGAGTAGAAAAAATCAAGGTGAACAAAAGTTTCAAGGCAAAGATTTAACAGAAAGAGATATACAAGATATCTTAGGAGAATTAAAACAACAAGAACAACAAATCTTGGAAAAGCTAATCCAGGAAGAAGCCAAAAAACAAAATGCTAAAAATCAAGGAAAAACTCAATGGATGTTAGATGGCATTTTAAAAAATGAGACAACAAAAGATCAAGGATTAGACAAAGATTGGTAGTATCTAGTAACAAAGCCATTTAGGTTTATGACTTTTTTTTCCTTGCATTAATAGGTCTATAAGTAGTAGGATGCTTATAGTATGAACCTAAAGAACCACCCCGTACAGATTCACGATATTCAAGAAGCACTGGGGGTTTTAAAAGGTCATATCCATAAAACTGATCTTACCTTATCTCAACATATCTCACATCTCGCAGGATGTCCTATTTATCTTAAACATGAAAACGCCCAGCGTACAGGCAGCTTTAAAATTCGAGGAGCTTTAAACAAACTCTCTACCCTTTCTGAAAAAGAGAAAAGTAAGGGTATTATAGCAAGCTCTGCAGGGAATCATGCTCAAGGCGTAGCTTGGGCTGCCAACATTTTCTCTATACCTTCTCATATTGTAATGCCTCAAACGACTGCTTTAGTTAAAATAAATGCCACAAAAGGCTATGGTGCCAACGTAATTTTAGAGGGACAAATATATGATGAAGCTTATACTCATGCTCAGAGTTTAGTCCAACAAAAGGGTTATTTATTTGTACACCCTTATGAAGACCCTTTAATTATAGCTGGTCAAGGAACTGTAGGCCTAGAGATTGTGGAATGTTTAGAAGATGTATCTTCTGTTATTGTTCCAGTTGGTGGTGGAGGTTTAGCATCTGGTATAGCTGTTGCTATAAAATCTCTTAAGCCTAAGTGTCGTGTGATTGGAGTACAAATGGTTTCTGCTCCTTCAATGACAGAAACCTTTCAAAAAAAACAAATTCAAGTGATTCATCCATGCTCTAGCTCACTAGCTGATGGGGTTAGCGTCAAAACACCTAGTGAAATCGTCTATAAAAACTACCTTTCTCGCTTATTAGATGATATAGTAACTGTTAATGAAGATGAAGTCACCCAAGCTCTCTTATTCCTATTAGAAAGGAATAAGACTCTTGTAGAAGGGTCTGGCGCTTTAACTGTCGCTGCTGTTATTTATAGAAACTTATCATTGAAAGGTAAAACAGTTGCTATTTTAAGTGGTGGTAATATTGACTTGAGCTTACTGGCTAAGTTAATTCAATTTCAACCAATTTCTCTCAAGCTTTCTAAACCTCCCTTAAAATAAACTTTTCTTATAATCTTTAAATTACTTATTGTTTCTAAATGAGTCACTATTAAATGTTAACTTTTTATATATCTTAAAATTTTTTAAGATTATTCATAAACTTAATGTAAGTTTAGTCAATTTTTGTTATAATCATATTAATAGTTCTTTCATGATATAACTTTGAGGCAAACAAATGATTACAAGACTACACTTCAATGGAGGGTATTACAAAGTCACTCAATTAATAGAACCAAATATTATAGAAATTGAGGGTATTTGGTTTATAAAACTAGAAGGAGTTGATGAAGAAACAACAAAAGAAGAATTACTCCCAGAATGTTTAAAAATAGGCAATACAATCAAAGTTATTCCTTACCGTCGCACAGAAAATGCTCTCATTGTTTGTGATGTTTGGTTAGACGACATCCACATCAATAAAAAATTTTCTAATTATGTAGGAACAAAAGATCTCTTCAGAAGACAGGTCGGATAAATATTGTTTCCTTTTCAAGGCATTATTACATAAATATTAAAATATAAGTTTAAATAGCAAGAACAACTCTTACAGAGGTTTGCAACTTATCTGAGAAAGTGCTTATTTATAATAAATCCGGTATTTTTTAAGATAGGAAAAAATGTTATCTCTTATATGTTTATTTTCCTAACATTTGTCGAAATATCTAACAGTTGTTTTAGCAAATCAAACCCCTGAACATATCTTATAATCTGTTTCACTTTGATTCCCAAGCTTAGGCCTTAAATTTGCTACTTATAATAATATAAGGAAAGTATAAGGAGAAAAAGTTTGCAGACCAGAGCTTTATATAAAGCAATCCCTTTTATCCTTTGTTGTTTTCTATTATTCACAAACTGCAAAAGAGGCAATCTCAGTTCATCTCCGGGCGAAAGGACTCAATCAAGCAAACAGGAAGAACAAGTACCTTTCAATCAAGATCCTAATAATAAGAGTCATCAATTTTCTATCACACAACTTGCTTATGAAAATACAAAGGTAGACATTGTAATAGTAATGGATTCTTCACCTTCAATGGAAGATGATTTTATAGCATTAAGTCATCACTTTGACAGTTTATTTAACCAAACTCTTGCATCTATAGATTGGCAGATGGCTTTTTTAGCTTCAGATGGCCTTGTTGCACAAAGATTTAAATAGTTTTTATTTTATTTATTTTTTAAGTAAGATTGTCATTTAATATTTTTTTATCAAGCTGAAAGAGAAGAAGGCACAATCATCTGATTAAGGATTTTACATTTAATAAACACTTCATTTGCTTGACGATGAAATTCTCTAGAAGATAATTTATCACCTAATAAAGTTTTAAATCTATACATAGCTGTTTCTGATATAGACCTCCTGTGATATTTATGTTTTTTTTTCCACTTCTTTCTACCCATCTTCTTGATTTCTCTAATATAAGTATCTCTAAGAAGCGGCGATCCCCGACAATTTCCATGCCTCTTAATCACAGCATTCTTTCTAGGTGGAGCAACCAATTTTATACTTCTATCACTTGTAAACTGATAACAATTCTTACAGTCATAAGCCCCATCAACTGAAACTTGGCCTATCTCATCTTCATATCCTGTCAATAACTCTTCAAAAACCTCATTATCCTTTACAGAATTATCACTTAAAACAGATGCCTTAATCTGGGAATTTGACTCATCTACCGCTAAATGTAGCTTCTTCCATGTCCTTCTCTTAGAATACCCATGCTGACGGACTTTCCACTCTCCCTCCCCATAAACTTTAAGACCTGTGGAATCAATGACAATATGAGGATTCTTGTGAGAAGATAGCTTTCTTTCTAGTTTTACTGATAACTTCTGTAATCTTCTGCAAAGAGTTGTATAATTAGGTATTTCTATATCAAGACCCATAAGTTCAACTAGGGATTTAGCAAAACCTTCTGTAGATCGCAATTTTAAACCAAATATGAATCTTAATATATTAAGAGTTTCAATAGCTTTATCAGAGTAAACTTGTTGACCCCCTTGCTTTGAAGAACATTTTGCATACCAAGATTTGACGATATCTGCTGAAAACCAAAAAGTGATTTGACCTCTATTGACTAGAGACTTATTATAAAGACTCCAGTTTATTTTTTTATTTTTACCCATCTCTAGCTCCTTCTGATTTAGTGATTGTGAAAGTTGGGGATGGGTAAATTTTATAATCATTAAAAACAAAAAATCAAAGTAATAGATATATCAAACTCAGGAAAGATCTTATTGCATAAAAATTTAAGAATGAGATTTGTGAAAGACTTCTGAAATAGGACTAGGCTAGCGGCTTAGGGTAAATATCTCTTAAACTATTTTATTCTATAATAAAATCTTAAAATAATAGCAATACAAGGCGCGGGGGTTGCCTAGAGCCTATGGAAGATGCCTGACTTAATTCTCTAATCTTTTATATACTTCCTTAAATCTTTGTGCAACAAAGCCATTTGGCTCTCAAAACAATAAGATTATTTTTGATAATCCCCCAGAAAAAGGTACAAAAGTTGATGTTTCCTACAATTACCTAGATTCTAAATCTTAAATACTTCAACAATTTAACACTTACTGCTTGATTTTAATTTTTGTATATAAGTTGCAGTGTTTTTTAAGGTGATTCTATGAAACTTAGGAATCTTTTATTACAGCTTTTATTGGTAACGTAATAATAAATGTTGTACCTTTATTTTCCTTTGATTGTACAGTGATATCTCCACCATGTTTTCGAATAATATTGTAAGAAATACTCAAGCCCAATCCTGTTCCTTTACCTATTTCCTTTGTAGTGAAGAATGGATCAAAAATATAAGCAATTTTATCTTCATCAATACCCTTACCATCATCTCTAATTTCGATTTTTATATTAAGCTCTGTTTTTCTAACTGCAATCCATATATTGCCCTTATCCTCAATCGCCCCAGCAGCATTGGAGATAATGTTCATAAATACTTGATTGACCTGACCTGCATGACATTGAATTATTGGAATATCTTTTAAATCAAGGTGAACTTGAATGCGTGTCTTAATCTCGCCTGACAGAATATCCAGCGTGCTTTTTATATTTTCCTCTACATTATAATCTTGTAAACTACTACTATCTAAACGAGAAAAAGTACGCAACCCTGATACAATATCCATAAGTCTTTGTGATCCATCTTGGCACGACTTGATCAATTTTGGCAGGTCTTTAATAATGTAGTCATAATCTATATCCTGTTTAAACTCTGTAGCTTTCTCTGGAGACTTTTGCAGGACGTCCGCCAAAGCAATAAGGTTTTTAGAATATGTCTCTAAATGAGTCATGTTAGCATAAATAAAGCTAATAGGATTATTAAGCTCATGAGCCACCCCCGCTACTAATTGGCCTAAGCTAACCATTTTAGCAGAATGCACAAGTTGAGACTGCGTCTCTTGTAGTTCCTTATTAGTGAATTCTAATTCATGAATAGACTCTGCAATACGCAACGACATATTATTGAATGTTTCAATGAGTTTGTTTATCTCCCTAGGACCACGAACAGTAGAAATTTGAGTTCCTAGTTTACCTACCTCAATTTCCCCAGTAGCAGTTACAAGATTAGAAATAGGCCGAACAATGATACGACTGACCAAAATCCATATTACAATTAAAAAAAGAATAATAACTCCAAGACCTGTTAAAAGAGCCTTTGATATCTTATTAATCATTGTATATTGATTGTCAGTTCTTACAGTTGTTACTCCTAAGTGTATGCGATCCCTTTCGGAATCAATAGATTCAACATGCAAGTTATAAGGACGTATATGATCAGTAAAACTTTTAGATTTTGGATTAAAAAACCACCTATCTTGCAATAAAAGATCTTTATATGTAGCAATAACTGGTTTGTATTCATCATCTAGAACGACAATGTCAACATTGAGCATTTCTTTAAAATAATCTAAATCATGTTGATTAATATATCTCACTTCTTGAATAAACCCTTTTATTTTATCTTCCACCAATATTTTAGAGTAAGCTATTAGTTCTATGCGATTTTTATATATATCACGAAAGGAAATATATTCCCTCGTTTGAAGCTCATTTTGAAGGTTTGATGGCAAATAAAGAACTTCTCTTTTTTGAATATTTTTATTAGCGTCTCTAAAAAGGATCAACTCAGAAGTTCCTTTAGCATCAAATAAAGATATTTGAGAGATGGGATAAACAGCCATCCAAGTTTTAAATAAGCTTTCAATTTGATTGGTAGAATTCGATGATAAGGCAGAAATAAGCTGAGGATCTTTAGCATGTTGCTGTGTATACAGTCTCAATTGATTTTCTGATATGTTAAAGGAAATAGCAACTTCTTTAAAATGAGACTCTAATCGCCTACGCTGCTCTTCATTAAAAATAACTTGAAATTCAACAAGACTATAAGTAATCAATAAAAGCGGTATGATAGAGAATATCAAAAACCATAACGATAATATATAAAGTAAGCTTTTGCCTTTTTTTCTCTTATTTGTCATAAATGAATAAACTTTTTTGTCTTGTGATTAAAGATTACTTTTTCGTATATTCTTTAGAGCATTATTTTTTGATGATACCTGTGGTATTTTCTATTTGTTGCTTTACATCTCTTGAAGATTTTATAGAGTCTATAGTCCAAAGAATGTCTTGAGGCACTTTTTTAAAGATATTAAAAAAGAACCCAACAAAGAATAAAACTCCAATAAAGGCAACCCCTATTACGAGAGTTGTCCATTTATATATTTTAAATAAATTAATCATTTTATCTAAAATAGATTCTTCTAATGGTATAGTTTTTAAGAAATCTGGAGGCATTTGAATTTGAGACATTGTTTGACTATAGTTTAGACCTTGCTTAAGAGATTGAAATTCTGTTTCTAATTCAGGATACTCTTTAATGCTAGTCTCTACTGCTTTTGTTCTAGAAGCATCCAAATCTCCAACAACAAAATCATAGAGCATCTCACGACAAAGAAACTCACTGAGCTGACGCTGTTTCATAGCTATTTGTTACTCCTATAAATTGAACTCCAGAAGGAGACATATTACCAAGACATCTTAAACCATATCCTAATCTGTATTTAACGGTTCCTATGGATATTTTCATAGCTTTTGCAATATCTTCATCTTTAAACAAAAGAATTTTAGATAGAATAACAACAAGCACCACTTCATCTTCTGTTTCTCTTAGAAAATCACACCATGGTTCCAAATCAAAGGAAGGTGTAAAACTTACTTTATGAGCATCTCTTAAAGTCTGTTTATTTTTGTTTTTTGAAAAGCTATATTTTTGATATTTCTTCCAAATTTGCAAACAAGATGGAATCAATAAAGATATAACTTCTTGTCTTCTTTGTTGTTCTTGCATTTCTGAATAGATAGGCTGACTTTGTATTGAGCTATTGGGAAGCTGAGTTGATAATTGCTTTTGTCTTTTCAAAACTTTACGTGTTGCCTTTAATGCTATTTTCTCTTCTAAAAATATATAATAAAAAAATAAAAATATGGATTTTATATAAGGCTCAAACATCCTACACCCTTAAAAGCTAATCCGTTGTCAATTGTTTTAACAATGCTAACTCATCTAAAGTTTTCCCAGAACCTAAAACAACACAAGTAAGAGGATTTTCAGCAATAGAAACTGGCAAGTCAGTTTTTTCTCTTAATAAAACATCTAAATTGGATAATAAAGCACCTCCTCCTGTTAAAACAATACCATTATCTACAATATCTGCTGACAATTCAGGAGGTGTTTTTTCAAGTGCTGTTTTTACAGCATCTACTACTTCTGTTAAAGGATCAATCAGTGCATCATGAACTTGAGTGCTACTGATCTCTATGGTTTTAGGCGCTCCTGCTACTAAATCTCTACCTTTAATTTCCATAGTGCGTTCTTTTTCAAAAGGAAAAGCATTGCCAATATTTATTTTTATGGATTCTGCTGTTCTTTCTCCAATAAGTAAGTTAAATTGTCGCCTAATATAATTAACAATGGCCTCATCAAACTTATCGCCTGCGACTTTGATGGATTTACAGTAAACAATACCTCCTAATGAAATGACGGCAACTCCTGTTGTTCCTCCTCCAATATCTACAATCATATTGCCACTAGGTTCTGTGATAGGAAGTCCCGCGCCTATTGCTGCAGCCATAGGCTCTTCTATCAAATAGACTTCTCTAGCTCCTGCAGATTGAGCAGATTCTTTAACAGCTCTTTTTTCTACCTGGGTGATCCCATAAGGCACACAAATAATAATACGAGGTCGAATAAAGCTTTTTTTGCTCTGAGTGGATTTTGAAATAAAATATTTCAGCATAGACTGAGTTACTTCAAAATCAGCAATGACTCCATCTTTAATAGGTCTTATAGCAACGATACTCCCTGGAGTTCTCCCCAACATACTTTTTGCCTCTGTCCCTACTGCCAAGACACGACTATGAACACCTCTATTGTAGTTTTGCTGAACAGCAACCACTGAAGGTTCGTCTAAAATAATACCCTTACCTTTAACATACACCAATGTATTGGCTGTCCCTAAATCAATGGCAATATCGTTAGAGAAGTAATCTGAAAGTTGATCCCAAAAAGCCATAATACTCCATTTTATGCTATTTTACTTTACAGTTATTCATATTAGAACTTCTTTTAACTTATATAGCTAGCATATTATGGTAATTAAGCTGAACCTTCAACCTATTTCTTTAACTTCAAAATCGCTGCTAAATTATGCATTTTTCACTCCATACTTCTTTTTGATTTTACTTTTTTATCATTTTGTTCAATATAATGTATAATGTCAAAATCCATGCTCTCTATGAAATAGCACTAAATAGAACTACATAATTTTTGAGAATATTTTTATGAAAAGATTGTGGAAGCCTAGCCCAATCAAAAATTTGAATTAAAATGGGGATATTGGACTCTTTAACAAGTTCTTCAAAGTCATTTATCTCTTTTATATCAATAGGACTCAAATCTTTTGCTCGTAAAACTAAATCTAAATCACTTGTTTCATGAGCTGTCCCATCCACGCGACTGCCATAAGCCCATATCTCTATTGGTGTTTTAAAAGCTTGAGCAGCAAGTTTTAATAATTGTTCTCTATCTCTTTCTCTAAGAATCATTGAAAGACTCTATAATTTGAACTAATTTTTTAGCTTCTAAAATAAATTGAGGCATTAGCGGTAATGTTTTTTCTGCTAATCCAGCTCCATAATCATGACTTGTCGAGTTGCGATTGTCTCTATATTCCAACCAACATTGAACTTCATCAACTGTGAGCAAACCATGATGTCCAGCATGTCTAAAAATATCTTTAAAAGTCAAATGATCAACTGCTCTGGATGAATGAAAGTAAGGCTTTAATCTCTTTTTAAGAAGTCTGCCCAATTGTTCAAGAATAATTTCAAATTCTTTTATCGTAGCTGAGCGGTATAGATCATAATCTAAACTATCTTTCTCTACTTGTTGCAATTGTCTGAAAGCCTTCTCTAAGGTCTGAATACATCTATTTACAAAAGCTGTGTCTATTTTCATTATATCTGCTTTTTAAATTATTTTTCTTAGTTCATAACTAGTTATTAAGCTTTCTTTGTTCCAGAATTTAACTATTAAGCCAGCTGATATGCTAGTGGAATCACAAAATCTATACCAATCATTTGAATTTTTGCATCTAAAAAATTTCTGACCTATCAAAGAAAAAAGCAACTTCTCTGGCCGCGCTTTCCTTACTATCACTACCATGTATGGCATTTTCTCCTAAACTATCACCATATAGTTTTCTAATAGTACCTACTCCTGCCTCTTTTGGATTTGTTGCCCCCATAATTTCTCTTGCTTTTAAAACAGCATTCTTTCCAGATAAAACCATCAATAGAACAGGGTGAGAAGATATAAAGCTGACAAGCTCTTCAAAAAAAGGACGTTCCCTATGCTCCCTATAAAATTCTCGACATTGCGCTTTTGTCAATAAAACTAACTTTGCAGCTACAAGGTGTAAATGATTCTCCTCAAATTTTTGTATGATAGAACCAATCACATTTTTTTTCATAGCATTGGGCTTGATGATAGTAAAAGTCAATTCCGACATATTCTCCTCCTTATTTTTATTTATCTTTCAGTGCTTCTTGAAGTGTTCTACCTAAATCAGATGGGCTCTTTGAAATGTGACAACCAGCTTGTTCAAGAGCCTTGAACTTATCCTCCGCTCGACCTGATCCTGCACTGATAATAGCACCAGCATGTCCCATGCGTTTTCCAGGAGGAGCTGTTGAACCTGCAATAAATGCAACAACAGGCTTAGTCATCTCTTCTTGAATATACTCAGCTGCTTGCTCTTCCGCGTTTCCTCCAATCTCTCCAATCAATATCACTGCTTCTGTTTGATCATCTACCTGAAATAATTTTAAGACATCAATAAAGTTTGTGCCATTGATAGGATCACCTCCTATACCTACACAAGAGCTTTGGCCAAGTCCTATGTTGGAAACCTGCCAAACAGCCTCATAAGTTAAAGTTCCTGAACGAGATAAAATACCAATAGAGCCAGGCTTATGAATATTCCCTGGCATGATACCTATCTTACATTGTCCTGGTGTAATAACTCCAGGACAATTAGGCCCAATAAGTCGAGTTGATCGATCTTTCATAAAGTTCTTAACCTTTAGCATATCTAAAATAGGTATGCCCTCAGTGATACACACGACTAAATCCAGGTCACTATCTACAGCTTCCATAATGGCATCTGCGGCATAGGCTGGAGGAACATAAATCATAGAAGCATTTGCGCCCGTCTCAGATACAGCCTCTTGAACTGTATTGAAAACAGGTAATTCTAAGTGTTTTTGCCCTCCTTTACCAGGAGTGATACCACCTACTAACTTTGTGCCATATTCAATAGCTTGTTGTGAGTGAAAAGTACCGTGAGAACCAGTAAACCCTTGGCACAAAACTTTTGTTTTCGAATCAATCAGTATAGCCAACGCTTTACTCCTTTCCTTTTTCTATAGCCTTAATAATTTTGTCTGCTCCATCAGAAAGATCATTTGCAGGAATGATATCAAGGCCACTTGATTGAAGAAGCTGTTTACCTTTTTGCACATTTGTACCTTCTAGTCGTACAACTAATGGAACATGAAGTTTCAAGTCTTGAGTGGCTGCAATAATCCCTCCTGCAATGATATCACACTTCATAATGCCTCCAAAAATATTGACGAATATCCCCTTTACCTTAGGGTCCTTTAAGATAATCTTAAAAGCTTGAGTGACACTCTCTCTACTTGCAGTACCTCCCACATCTAAAAAATTGGCAGGCTCACCTCCATGGAGTTTTATAATGTCCATAGTCGCCATGGCTAGTCCCGCTCCATTAACAAGACAACCAATTTCTCCATCTAGCTTGATAAAAGCTAGCTTGTACTTACTGGCTTCTAACTCCATGGGGTCTTCTTCTGTCTCATCTTTTAATTGCAATATATCTGGATGGCGAAAAAGAGCATTATCATCAAAACTCATTTTAGCATCTAAAGCAATTAACTGACCATCTTGAGTGACCACAAGAGGGTTGATTTCTAAAAGGGTAGTATCAAAATGCATAAAAGCATCATACAGGCCTTTTAAAAGACGAGTGGTTGCACTAGTTGGAATGTGGAGCTTAAAAGCTAATTGCCTTGCCTGAAAATCCATCAAGCCAGTGTTAATATCTATATAAATATTATGTATTTTTTCAGGGGTTTTAGCAGCCACCTCTTCAATATTCATACCTCCCTGATCGCTTGCTATTACAGCTACTTGACCCTTTGCATGATTAACAACTAAACTTAGGTAATACTCTTTTTGAATTTGGCAACCTGATTCGATATAGACTTTTTCCACAAGTTTTCCTTGAGGCCCTGTTTGTAAGGTGACAAGATTCATTCCTATCATTTGTTGTGAGATGGTTTTTACTTCATCTAAAGAGCGAGCTAGTTTGACACCACCTCCTTTTCCTCTACCACCTGCATGTATTTGTGCTTTGACAACCCAGCTTATTCCATCTAAACGCTTTGCTACTGTGCAGGCTTCATCAAGAGTACGAGCAATTCCCCCATCTAATATTGGCACTCCAAATTTCTTTAAGATTTCTTTGGCCTGGTACTCGTGAATATTCATCTTTACTCCTTTGTTTTACTGTATCACTAAAAATGAACTGGCCTCTGGCCATTTTTGGATAGTCAGCCTGACGATTTACATCGTCAGAAAATGCTGACTATCTCAAAAACCTGTTCATTTTTAGTAGGGAGACTCCCCTCGTTTCTTTACAGAATGTTAAGGAAATCGTCCTTTTGCTATGTCTCCTCTTTCTCCCTTACAAATCACTCCAAATCTTTTATGGCTAATAAAAAATTGATTTTTAAGCCAAAGACGAGATCTTCCGCAGATGAGATCGCTTTTTGGCGATCTTATCGAGGACTTCGAGGATTAGCTTAAAATATCAATTTTCAGCTTAAGGAAAACTTCTATTTCCTTTACTATCCACTCTCCTCCTATGTTTTCAAATAATTAAGTTTAGGAAGTTATAAACCATTCCCTTAGCCAATTTATGATAGTTTAAGAAGGTTATTTTGAATATTTTTTAATGACTGCGTTGTTAAAAAGATTACCCCTTACTCGATGAATTAGGTTAAGTCTATATGCCATTTAAAAGCAAGTAAAAGATATGACCTTTTATATTTTTTTATTCACGGATAAATAAGTAAAAATAAACCTTAAAACACCTACAAAGAGATACCTACTTTTGTCATTAAAATGACAAAAATAGTCACTTTTAGCACTGCGTCAAATCCTCTCCCTTGCACTGTGATTGAAAAACGACTGTTTTGTGATATGGCATTTTTCTTGCAACTTGACTCATGTTTTAAGCTTGTATCTTTCAATAATTTTAATTTTTTTATAATGTAAAGGAGTTCTTTTATGAAACAATTTTTTAATCTAATAACTATAACATGTTGTTTAGCGATAATAGTAGCATGTAGTAATGATAAACAAAGACCATTAATTCTCTTGATTGGCAATGATGCTTCAAGCAATGGTGCTTTAGGCAATGGTGCTTCAGGCATTAATGGAGTATTTTTTGATCAACCATCAATTAGAAAAGAGGCTTCATTTAAGTTTCATCATGAAATATCAGACGCATGTTTTAATGCTGAACTAGAAGAAACACATCCAGAAAGGGCCAATAGTGGTTACAGTTATGTTCCGTATCGAATAGACGGAACTACTAATTTAAATATTATATTTACTAACGAAGGAAATGTCAATATAGATGTGACAATAAACCCTAGTAACACTGCTTACGGGACTACGAATACTATCCTTGATAGTGCTCATATTTCTGTCAATCAGACTGTGAGAGATTTTCTGGACAATTCGAGCCTTGAGGTTAACAATAGTCAGGTTACATGGTCAGACTCAGACACTAATTTGCTTCCACTGTTACAATTAAACACTAAAAATGCAACAGTCGAGTTAGTAGAACAAAAAGTCGAAGGTGAGTCGGTATGGTTAACATTTGAAACAAACTATGTATCAACTGTTACATCATCACCAGATTGTATGGATTCAAATTCAAAATCGGTTTTGGAAATTAAAACAGAGCAGTAATTTTCTTTCTAGTATAATGAAATAGATATTTAGAAAGAAATCTATTACATCAATCTTAGAAATCAATAGCTCTAAATCTGCAATCTAGTCATTTAACTTAGGAGCCGGGACTTAAAATGCCGGCTTCCTTGTTAATTCATTAACTTGTTAACTTACTAACAAGAAAGCCTTTATATTTATAAGTTTGATAATTGAGAGACAAGGCTTTTAACTGCATTTACAGAATGATCAAACTGTTTTTGCTCCTCCTCATTGAACTTAACTTCTATGACTTTCTCTAAACCATTAGCTCCTAAAACAGCTGGCACTCCAACAAAAAGATTTTGCACACCAAACTCTCCCTCTAAATAAGCTGTACAAGGCAGTATACGGTTTTCAGCCTTCAAGATAGCCTCTGCCATCTGAACAGCACTGGCAGCAGGAGCATAATAGGCAGACCCTGTTTTTAAAAGCCCTACAATTTCAGCTCCACCTTTTTGAGTCCTTTCTATCAACGCATCCACCCTACCTCGATCTAAAAGCTCTAAAAGAGGAACTCCCCCAACAGAACAGTGGCGAGGCATAGGCACCATGGTGTCCCCATGGCCACCCAAAACAAATGCATGCACATCCTTAACTGAAACAGATAGCTCCTTTGCAATAAAAGCTTTAAACCGAGCTGTGTCTAAAACTCCTGCCATCCCCATAATGCGATTTCTAGGAAAATCAAGCTCCCTCTTAGCAATATAGGCCATAGCATCTAAAGGATTAGAAACAACAATCACCACACTGTTAGGGCTATACTGTTTGATACCAGAGCAGACCTCTTTCATGATCTTAGCATTTACAGCTAACAGATCATCACGGCTCATCCCTGGTTTGCGAGGAAGGCCTGCTGTTACAATGATCAAATCAGATCCTGCAGTATCAGCATAATCTTTAGTACCTGTTACCATACAATCAAAACCATCCACAGGCGAAGATTCTAACAAATCAAGAGCTTTGCCTTTAGCTACACCCTCATTGATATCAAGTAAGATGACGTCTCCTAATTGTTTAAAAGCCAAAAGATGAGCACATGTTGCCCCAACAAAACCACTACCAATCACTGTAATTTTCTTTCTTTGAAACGTCATACTTCCCCCTTTTATAACTTGTAATATCCCTAGATCTCACTGCAAAGATATTTCCGACAGTTTGAGAAATAGTTTGCCAGTTGACCTAATGACTGACTTCCAGAAAAAATATGGAGAATCCCCTCTTCCTATGCTAATGAAGGTTTCCTCTTACTATTTTCTCTTCTTATAAATCACCCAACCCTTTATAGTAAGATCATCTATATATATCATCATTTATTTGTATTTGTAATCTTATTTTAAAATGACTTTGGCAAAAACATAAATACTTGTGCGGTATGGTATACTCTCTACTCAAATTGACTGCCATACTCCCTTATGATATAAGGCAAGTATGCTGTCTTCTTCTGATTTGCTAACAGGTAAACAAAAAGCTCTAAAAAAACATGCTCAGTTAAAAAAAGAGATAGAAGAGCATAACTACCACTATTACGCTTTAAATGAACCTGTTATTTCTGATAAGTCTTTTGATCAGAAACTTAAACAATTAGAAAGCCTCGAATCACAGTTTCCAGAACTTGTAACAGAAGATTCCCCTACTCAAAGAGTTGGAGGATATGTTGCGCCTGAGTTTCAAAAAACAGCGCATAATAAGGTTATGTTAGGACTTTCTAATACCTATAACCCTCAAGAGATTTTAGATTTTGATGCGCGTATTAAAAAACGTCTTCACATTGATAAAGATATCAAATGTCAAAATATAGAATACCTCTGTCAAGTAAAATTAGATGGAGTTAGTATTAACTTAGTTTATGAAAAAGGTCTTTTAAAAAAAGGTATCACTCGCGGTGATGGTCAAATAGGAGAAGATGTCACTCAAAACATCAAAACTATTAAAAGTATCCCTTTAAGACTAAGAATGAATATTCCTTTTATAGAAATTAGAGGAGAGTTATTTTTTTTACATCAAGACTTCTTAGATTTTAACAAAGACAGAGAAAAAACTGGCCTTTCTCTATTTTCTAATCCCAGAAACACTGCCTCTGGATCTATCAGGCAATTAGACGCGTCCATTACAGCTAGTCGCCCTTTATCTTTTATAGCCTACAGCTGTGGAGTTTTTAAAAAAAGTGATACTTTCCAAGCTCCTCAAACAGAAAATCAACTCAATCGTTTATTTTTGAAATTAGGGTTACCTTGCCTGCAAACATCATCATCCCTTCTTGATCTTAATCCTTCAAAAAGAGTTCTATCTTTTGCAGCGCGGTCTATTGAAGATGTCATAGACTATTATAAAACTATCAATCAAATAAGGAAGAATATTCCTTTTGATATTGATGGTATTGTTGTAAAAGTGAACAACCGCAAACAACAGATGCAATTAGGAGAATTGCCTAGATTTCCCCGTTGGGCCATGGCCGCTAAATTTGAACAAAAAGTAGCTCACACAAAAATTAAAGATATCATTGTTCAAATTGGTAGAACTGGAGCATTGACTCCCGTTGCCTTATTAGAACCTGTGATGATTGATGGAGTGACTGTTCAACATGCCACTCTTCATAATCAAGATGAAATCGATAAAAAAGACATCTGTATTGGAGATACCATCGTTGTACAAAGAGCAGGAGAAGTGATACCTGCTATTTTAGAAGTGATCAAAGAAGAAAGACCATCTGGCGCTCAATGTTTTAAAATACAAGATACATGTCCTATTTGTCATACAAAGGCAATCAGAGACGAGAGTGAGGCCATACTTCGTTGCCCTAACCTTGATTGCGATGGGAGAGTTAAAGCAAGACTTAAGCACTTTATTTCAAAAAAAGCTATGAATATTGATAGAGTGGGAGAAAGCCTTATTGATCAATTGGTAGATAAAAAAATGGTTCAGAAATTTTCTGATCTTTACTTATTGAAAAAAGAGGACTTACTCAACTTAGATAAACAAGCAGATAAATCCACACAACATATTCTAGAGAGTATTGAAAAAAATAAACTAGTAGATCTGCAGCGATTTATTTTTGCGCTTGGATTTAGATATATAGGAGAACAAACTACAAAACTTCTTGTTCATCATTATCAAGATGTTCATTCTATACTTGGAGCTTCTTATGAATCTTTGATTTCAATAGAAGGTATCGGTCCTACTGTAGCTCAATCTCTTATAACAGAAATG
Source organism: Bdellovibrionales bacterium (assembly GCA_965262715.1). Taxonomy (GTDB): domain Bacteria; phylum Bdellovibrionota; class Bdellovibrionia; order Bdellovibrionales; family JAUICD01. Next base: position 154,790 of record OZ253553.1, read on the forward strand.
CCAAAGATGGCCTTAGAAATAGATCAGCTTATTAAAAATGGTATAAATTTTAAAAATGTGAAATCCTCGCACCAAAAGACCAAAGGATCCATTGTCATCACTGGAACATTTTCCCAAAATAGAGATCAAATAAAAACTCTCTTAGAAAAGCACGGTTTTAAGATAATAAGTTCTCTTTCTAAAAACACAAATTACCTTTTAGTTGGAGAGTCTCCAGGCTCTAAAAAGGACAAAGCCAATCAATTGAATATACCAGTATTGACTTGGGAAGATCTACAAACTCTTATAAAAAAATCATAAGTTTTTCTTTTATTCTCTAGGTTCTTTGAGAATGAATCATTTTTAAACAACTACAAACTCAAAGGCTGCAATCTTGTAATTTAAGAGCCTTGTTGCACAAATATTGACTTATACTTAGTGTCACAGGTTGTGAACTAGTTGTGGTAAGCCACTTGTGGCGAGCCACCCCAAGTCAGAGTATTGTGAGATAAAGTTTTAAAAGAATTTTTATTCTATAATTAATTAGGTCTTGTTGTATAAAATAAACATGTATAGGAGAGTTATGGTAGGCATCTGATCTAGTTGTGGCAAGCCACCTCAGGCCAGTACCTTATGAGACACCTTTTTAAAAGGATTTTATTCTATGTAAAATTATAAAGTCACAGTAGTACATGGCACGGGGGTCGCCTGCTAGCTAGTGAAGATGCCTACCATAACTCTCTAACTTTTATATAAATGCTTCTTACCTTAATATTTGCGCAACAAATCTCTTAAAATTATAAAAATTACATAAAGTTAGTTATAAATTGATTTAAAACGACCTGAATCTATTCCTTTATAAATTCACAAAATAATATTTAAGCATTTATCATTTTAAGCCGATAAATAATGATATATGATAATTAAAAGAGGTTTCATAAGTTCCTTAGATCTTTAAGGATATATCAATAATACTACTAAGTTGACTGGTTATAATAAGTATGAAAAAAAGTATAAAATTTTCTTCTCTCATCTTTATAGTATTAATGCTCACTTTAACAATCTCTTATCAGAATTGTAATTTTGATAACAGTGGATCAACTCTTTCTACTTCACGATATGCTTTTAATGAACAGATAAGCACTTCAACTTTCAAAGGGACTCTCGATTCTGATTGTATGACTTCATCTCAATACAATACTTGTCTCTTTTTAAAAAACCCTGTTGCTCAAAATGGAAGTCCATTTGATCCTCCTATTACATTTTCTACAGATCTATCATCTATACAAACTTATGGAGTTAACATCACAGATACTATAGGGGATTTTCTCACAAATGAAACTTACAATATAGTTATTAACTGGGATGAGGCTCAAAGAACTCAAGTAAAAACAGATGGAACCTGGAAATTTGAATATGCAAATGACTCCAATCATCATGTCGCGCAATTGATGGCTTATTATTGGTTAAATTATCAAATAAATTATATGCAGCAAAAGGCAAGATGGTATGCAGAAGATCAAAATATTCAAGTTGATGCCCTAAATTCTGATTTAGAAAATGAGGCCTACTTTAGTTCAAGTGAAAATAAAATTGCTTTAGGTTACTTTACCCTAAATGGAAAAGTTGAAGCTGCATTAAGTGCTGATATATTGCTCCATGAAGCCGCACATGCTTCATTTTATTACTCAAATCTAAGCAGAGCCACTTATAGTGATGCAACTCATAAATCTTGCTCAGAAGATAGAGCCACCTGTTGTAAGAGCTATGCAGGCTGTTTTAAAGCTATAAATGAAGGACAAGCTGACTTTCATTCACTTATTATCTTCTCCTCTTTAAATTCTTCTCTAACTCCGTTGATTGGAGATGGAGTCACCAATGAGCTAAGGTATGGGTTGGGAATTTGTATGCCTAGAAATATGGATTATCTCAGAAATCAATCAGTTACAGATGTGTACAACGGATGTGATTCAGAAAACGACTTACAAGGAGAGATTCATATGATGGGAGCATTATATGCCAGTATATGGTGGAATATTTATACACATCCCTCTGTCATTCAAGATGAAATTCTACAACTCTTTGTAGAACATCTACCTATTGTGTCTAGTGAAGATACATTTGAAAGTATAGCAACACGTATTTTAAACTTAGAAAATCAGAAGTTTAATGGAAAATATTACCAGATCATCTCGCAAGCCTTCACAGAAAGAGGTCTGATTCTCTCTCCCTAACTGTATCACTAAAAATGGTCTGGCCTCTGGCCACTTTCTGGTAATGACCCTGAAGGCTCACGCCTTCAGCAAATAGGTCATTACCTAGAAAGCCTGACCATTTTTAGGAGGGAGACTACCTTCGTTGTTTAACATCATGTTAAGGAAATGTTTCCTTAAAATACATCCGGCAAACCGGCAGTCTGGCAATCTGTATCAGGCAATAAGGATTCTGTTTTAAATTTTTTCACCTAAAAAATTTCCTCCCAAGCCCTGGCGGGTTTTAATAAAGGAGGAAATTTTTATGACGATGAAAAAATTTAAAACTTATCAAGTAGCAGTTCAATTTTATCATAAATCTAATAGCTTAAAATTAAGAGAACCTCTTAGAAATCAATTTCAAAGAGCTTCTCTAAGTATTGTTCTTAACTTAGCTGAAGGTAGTGCTAAGTTAACACCAAAAGATCGAAGAAAATTCTATAGAATTGCTTTTGGATCATTAAGGGAGGTTCAAGCTATATTAGATATCATCAACCATATTGAACTCATCAACGAAGCTGATAAATTAGGTGCTTACTTGTACAAATTATGTCAAAATACATAAGTGTTTCACTAAAAATGGTCTGGCCTCTGGCCACTTTCTGGTAATGACCCTGAAGGCTCACGCCTTCAGCAAATAGGTCATTACCTAGAAAGCCTGACCATTTTTAGGAGGGAGATGCTGTTTCCCTAAAAATAAACCTGCCTCTGGCAGTTTTTGGGCAGCCAGCCTGAAGACTTACGTCTTCAAGAAAATGCTGACTGCCTCAAAAATCCGTTTATTTTTAGGAGGGAGACTCCCTTCATTTCTTTACAGAATGTTAAGGAAATCGCTGAGAGTGAAGAGTTGATGTTTTAAGCCAAAGACGAGATCTTCCGCAGATGAGATCGCTAAAAAGCGGTCCCATCGAGAACTTCGAGGATTGGCTTAAAACATCAATTCAAAGCTTTCTATAAAAAAAGGGTTGGCACTTAAACCAACCCTTTATAATCAAATTTAGATTTGACCACCCTAATAATATTGATCTTCGCAAAAACTCCAATCTTTCTCAGTAATCTCTCCGCTCACAATGTCAGGCAGCCTGCTCTTTAACTCCTCAAACATTGGTATGTAACTTGCGTTGTCTGTATAAAGATCACTTGTTGTGTCTGTTAGCTTATCTGATTTTTCATAAATCTCATCAGGTTGCTCTATGGTTATTTCACCATGTGTGGTAGGATCTCTATCAAAACTGATCAACATATTACTCACCTCTGTCCCATTAATAATTCTTGCATTTGCAACATTACTAACATAATTATAAGCTGCATGTGTAACTGAACTTAACACGCCTATGATTCCATAGTAACCCATACAAAAAGGATCATTTGGATTATAATCACAAGATGCTGATAATGTTGCAGGTACTTCACCACCATCTTCATTAATACTTAATAATCTTCCAGGACCTCTTCTAAATATTGCCTCTTTAGCATAAGAACTGTCACTGTTAGTTGATAACAGTCGTAGTTCCTCTGTTGATCCTCTTAAAAAATAGTGAACAGAACCACTATTAAGTGTCACTGTTTTGATTGATACATATCTTTTTTCATCATAATAGGACTCACTGTCAGAAGTTTCTATGTTTACACAGGTTTGATTAGTATTTAAGTTTGTAAATAACAAATTCGCATCCACACACTTAAGACTCACACTAGCGATGCTACTAGAATGTTGAGAGCCTTCGGAAGATAAAGAGTCATGGTCTACATTAAACGTTCCGTCATCTCCCTCTTCTAATACACAACCTCCATTTACTTTGCTCACGATGTCCTTGAAGTTACTTACTTTGCCCTTTAATCTATTTATTTTATTAAATGCTTGTTCTTTCTCCCGTCTTACTTGTAAGGTAAGATTTTCCTGATCCTCTAAGTCCTCAAGACATTGTTGTAATTCGGGGGAATTATGGGATGAAGATACCGAAGGAATAAAAAACGATCCTAAAAATAAAGTCAATGTTGTCATCACAATTAAATTAATATTTATAAGTTTCCTAATAACGTCCATTTTCAAGCTCCTTTAGGTCTTGTTGCACAAAGATTTATGGAATATGTGTATACAAGATAGAGTTATGGCAGGTTTCTGGAATAGGCCTAGGCCAGTGCCTTAGGAGATAAGGCTTGTATAAAATACTTTATTCTATAATGGACTCTTAAAATAATAGAAATACAAGACACGGGGGAAGCCTGCTGCCTATGGAAGAAGCCTGCCATAACTCTAGGTCTTAAATCTCAGAGGGAGTACATCAGATATTTGGTAGCTCAGACATAAGCTTAAAGCTCTCATATCAAAATCTTTGGATACTTTCTTTTTATCATAGCACTAGATAACTTGCCATTGCCAATGTAGTACTAATTATGAGCTTAATTTAAAGAGGAATAGTGTTAGTGGACAATTGTAGAGAAGTTCTCTAAAATACTTCCGGACACACCCCCAACAACCACACGTCTGACATCAGATTGGCTAAACCTCACATCAAATACCCATGCAAGCTCTTGAACAGAATTTCTTATAAAAAGTTGAGGTCTTTGATATTGTTCAGCATTGATTTGTGTGGTAGCAGATGAAAGTTCGCTTCTTAAGCGTTCCCATGCTTGTTCTCGATCGTAATTTAAATTTGTATTAAAGTTCTCTACATTTATTTCTTTCATAGAATTATTTACATTAAAAACACTCTGACTATCTTGCAATACAGAGATCTGCAAACCCCCACTGTAAACTTCATAATCATCTATAACTTGTTTATAAAAATAATGCTTCACAGAACTTGTTTCTGTGACTGAAGAACCACCAATTTGATCTGCGCTTCCTCCAAAAAGGGGTGCCATCTCCTGTGCCAACAATAAAACACTTGCAGTCTGACTTTCTGCATCTGGTAATGGAAGATTTTTTTCTCTATCATCAGAACCTACAGACATGACATCACCTAGGCCATTTCTCTGTATAGTCCAACCATCGAAAAATGATTCTATATCTAACTCGCTTTCCTCTTCTTCTTCCTCTTCATCTGATTTTTTTAACTCATCTTGATCGTTTGGTACTTTATCTGCTTGCTTTAAAGTGTTTTTTGAAGGAACAAAGGAAGGATACTTTGGTTGTTGTTCTACAGGTTCGGGGTGGTCTATGTCTTTAGATAAATCAAATGAGCCTTTATAAAAATAATAAAAGACTGTTAAACAAAAAATACTAGCAATTCCTATATAAATAATACTTTTTTTATCCATAGCTTATAATAACCTTTACTTACCTAATTGAAGAACTAGATCAAAAGTACATCATAAATGTCAAAAGTGTTTATTTTGTTTTAATTGCAATTAATCTTCTTGTGCAAACCTTTATTATTATTCATTTGTATTTTATCTCTTGAACTGTCTAGCTAGATTATTGTTTGAATGAAAGAAAGTAATTGGACACTTAATAAGTAAGTGTAGATCTCTTTACCAAACGTTCTCCAGACACACCTCCAACAACCACACGCATGACATCAGATTGATTTCCTTCTAGCTTTACGTCAAATACCCATGCGAGCTCTTGAACAGGATTTTCCACTCTCACAAAAAGTTGAGGGCTTCTATGCTTTTCAGTATTGATCTGTGTGATCTGTGTAGTGGGAGATAAAGCCTCTTTTTGTAAACACCTTTCATTTTTTAAACATTCATCCCAAGCTTGCTCTCGATCGTAGTTTAAATTTGTATTAAAGTCTTCCATGTTTATTTCTTTAAGAGAATTAATTACACTAAAAACACTTTGATTGTCTTGCAATACAGAAACTCGCAGTTTTCCCCCATACACTTCATAACTATCTATAATTTGCTGAAAGGAATAATGCTTCACAAAATTTGTTCCTGTGACTGAAGAACCACCAACTTGATTTGCTCTTCCTCCAAAAAGGGGTGCCATCTCCTGTGCCAACAATAAAACACTTGCAGTCTGACTTTCTGCATCTGGTAATGGAAGATTTTTTTCTCTATCATCAGAACTTACAGACATGACATCACCTAGGCCATTTCTCTGTATAGTCCAACCATCGAAAAATGATTCTATATCTAACTCGCTTTCCTCTTCCTCATCTTCATCTTGATCTTTTGGTACTCTGCTTGCTTGCTCTAAAGCTCCTCTTGAAAGAGTAAAAGAAGGATATTTTGATTCTTCTAAAAGATGGTTCTTAACATCTTCGCTAGGTAAATGAGACGGACTTCTATAAAAATAATAAAAGACCGTTAAACAAAAAATACTAGCAATTCCTATATAAATAATACTTTTTCTATCCATAACTTATAATAACCTTACATGACTTATGTAGGTTCATAAAAACCTCTCAAAGTCATGAATAATTTTTTCTTTTCACTTCACTAATATATTTTAATCTTATCTTTTTTCTGCATACATGCATTAACTTTAAATCATTAATTATTTCAAGAACATGACCTCCTTTTATTGAATAAACAAGCACTTAAGTTTTTAAAAAATAAGCTTGTAAACAGTATTTTAGCCTTATTTTCATAAACTTTAACACTACTTATATCATAACATAAAACACTCATTTTTATGTAAAATAACTAAATAAAACCTTGAATCAACTTGAAGTACCGGACCTTTATCTAGCTACTGTAATAAAGTTAACCAACACCTACTTAAACAAATAACAAACAAAAGATTTTATACCATACCATATAAATGGGGTACAAATCAAGTCAAAAATATCTTCAACAAAAAAAGTAAATGATGAAATTTTTAAGAATTTCAAATGACTCAATGAAACAAGAACTCTTCAAATTACTTTGCAATAAGGGAAGTAAAAGTACATGATATTTCTTTAAATCACATACTATCAAATAGGAGATGAATTGGAAGAAATATCTGCACAACTGCGCTCTCGTTCTTTTGCAAGTGATAACAACTCAGGAGTGATCCCTGAAGCTATAGCTGTTTTATTAGAAGTAAATAAAAATCATGTTGGAGCCTACGGTAACGATTCTGTCACTTTAAAAACAAAAGATTTATTTAAAGAAGTATTTGGCTCTTCTTGTGATCCTTATTTTGTGTTTAACGGAACTGCTGCTAATAACCTCTGTTTAACTCCTTTTGTAAAGCCTTTTGAAGCAGTGATCTGTTCAGAGCATGCGCACATTCATCAAAATGAATGTGGAGCACCAGAACGTCTTTTAGGTATCAAGTTGCAACCATTGAAAACACAAGATGGTAAATTAGATGCTCAGCAAATCAAGACACATCTAAAAACACAAAGGTATGGCGACATCCATTCTATCCAGCCGCGTATGGTGAGTATCACTCAACCTACAGAATTAGGTACTGTTTATTCCATAAAAGAAATGCAAGATATTTCAGCCGTGGCAAAAGAACATGGCCTTTTCCTTCATATTGATGGCTCTCGCTTAGTCAATGCAGCAATGGCATTAAATAAATCTCTTAAAGAAATCACTGTAGATGTGGGCGCAGATTGTATCTCTTTTGGTGGAACAAAAAATGGATTGATGCTTGCTGAGGCTGCGCTATTTTTTAACTCTTATCATCAAAAAGATATTCCTTTCTATCAAAAGCAACTCTTACAACTTCCTGGAAAAAGCCGTTTTGTTGCGGCGCAATTTTATGCATTACTTAAAAATAACTTATGGAAAAAATATGCCCGACATGCCAATCAGATGGCGCAAAAACTAGCTTTACAGCTTAAACCTCTAAAGCAGGTGAAAATCATACAACCTGTAGAAAGCAATGCTATCTTTGCGCAAATCCCTAGAGCTTCTCTAAAGAAAGCGCGCGCGCGTTTCTTTTTCTATCTTTGGGAAGATAGTGACCGTATATCTCCAAACGATACTCATGATACACCTTACTGTGTTGTAAGATGGATGAGCACATTTGATACCACTCAAGAAGACATTGATGCTTTTTGTTTAGATATTTCAAATTCTCTAAAAGAAAGCCTTTAATCACTTTGACAGTGCTTGCATGTAATCCATTCGCACTTTAGAGTTCTCATTAAAATCACCTCTTAAATCATAAGTGTTTGTAACACTAAGCCTATCTTCAACACCTCTTGCGATCACACAATAATGTCTGGCACTTATTGAAACAGCTACATGAGGGGTGTCTAAAATATAACAGAGAGCATCTGTAATTTGCCGAGTTAGCCTTTCTTGAACCTGTGGCCTTTTAGAAAAAAAATGAGCTATACGATTGATCTTAGAAAGTCCAACAATTTGTTTACGAGGAATATAGGCAATATCTGCACTGCCATGAATAGTCACAAAATGATGCTCACAAAAAGTAGTGATATTGACATTCTTCACCAAAATCATTTGATCATATTGAAGATTATTTTTCATAGTAGTGATTTTAGGAAAATGATTTAGATTAAGTCCTTGAAAGATTTCCCGAACATACATTTTTGCAACTCGTCGAGGCGATTTTTTCAATTCGCTATCTTCAATATCTAAACCTAATATTTTCATTATACTTTCAAAATGCTTTGCAATTCTATTTTCTTTTTCTACATCAGATAAAGTGTTTGGCTTCGTATAAAAAGAATCTACATGAGACAAAATATCTTCTACTGAAAGTTGTCTTTGATCAGAAGATGTATTATTATAGGGGTTACAGTTATTGTCTGAATCCTGATTTTTAGATGAGTCCACGTAAGTCCTCCATTGTCAATAATTGAAAAAAGGTTTTATAAAATGCAAGAGATTTCTAATTTAAGGTTACAAATTGCTGGTTATCAAGTCATTTCTTTACCTACAGGTCTTTTTGGGTTGGATGGTGGGGCCATGTTTGGCACAGTGCCAAAAGTTTTGTGGGAAAAATCTCATCCAGCAGATGAATCCAATCGCATTCAACTAGAAGCTAGAGCATTACTGCTTCTTTCCGATGATAAAAAAATTATCATTGATACAGGTAATGGAGCTGACTTTGTTATCAAATATGGGACAAAATTAGGTCAAAAATTTGCCGAGATGTACAATATTTCTACGACAGGAAAACCTCCTATCTTAGATACTCTTGATCAACACGGATTAAAGCCAGAAGATATTACAGACGTCATCCTCACACATCTTCACTTTGACCATGCAGGTGGTGGAACAACAGCACAAGATGGAACTCTTGTTCCTACTTTTCCAAAGGCTACATATTATGTTCAAAAAGACAATTTAGAAACAGCAAAAAAACCGAATCTCAGAGAAAGGGCTAGTTATTTTCCAGCAAACTTTGAACCCCTCTTAAACGCTGGAGTATTAGAGATTTTAGAGGGTCCCTTAGACAACTTACTACCTGGAATATCTTTGAAACTCAGTTACGGTCATACTAGAGGACAACAAAATGTCTTTATCTCAGATAGTAACAATACTCTAGTTTATTGCGCAGATGTCATTCCTACGGCCTCTCATGTGAGACTGGCTTGGGTAATGGGATATGATTTAAACCCAGTTTTATTGATTGAAGAAAAGCGTAAAATTTTAAAAGAAGCTGGAGAAAAAAATTGGCTTCTATTTTTTGAACATGATCCTTACATTGATTGCGCTAAAGTTCAATATGACTCCCAGAGACAAAACTGGACCGTCTCTGAGAAATTCTGTTTGTTATTTCACTAAAATGCATCCTCTGTTTCACTAAAATGCATCTAGCCTCTGGCTACTTTCTGGCGATAACCCTGATGACTTCATCAGAAAATGGTTATCGCCTAGAAAGCTTGATGCATTTTAGTAGGGAGACTCTCCTCATTTTTTAACATCATGTTAAGGAAACTTTCCTTTTACTATCTTTTCTCTTTCTCTCTTACAAATCACCTAAATCTTTATAGCTAATAAGAATTGATGTTTTAAGCTAAAGACAATATCTTCCGCAGAGTGATCGCTACACAAGCGATCACTCGAGGACTTCGAGGCTTAGGTTAAAACATCAAGTCATTGCTTCAAAGATTTTTTCCTTGTCTGTATCACTAAAAATGGTCTGGCCTCTGGCCACTTTCTGACAGTAAGCCTGACAGTCTGCACTGTCAGCAAGTAGCTTACTGTCTAGAAAGCTTGACTATTTTTAGGAAGAAGATACTCCTCATTCTTTAACATCATGTTAAGGAAATCATTTCTAAAAAACAATCACGCTCTATAAGTTAGAGCATTTTTTGGATAGAAGCTGAAATTGCCAAAGAGCTTCTTTTGCCTATATAATAACGAGGTTCTATTTTAAAAACAAGAGATTGAATATGCAACCCTAACTGAAGAGATACAACACCTCCAAAATTGAGCTTTGATTGCGCAGCACCTCCTCCTATGCCCATAGGATTTTCTTTTTTAAGACTCCAACGATTTACAGTAGGTCCAAGACCAATAAAGAGAAATCCATTTTTCCCCATGATCGCATCTAATAAAAATAAAACTTGAATATCTAAAAAAATAGTTAAGTTACTCTGATAACCTTGGGGAGGAGTGAGTGTAAAATGAGTTGTGATATCCCAAACTTGAGAACTAGAAAAAAATTGAGATGCAAAGTTAAATTTTAAACCATAGGTAAGAAATTGACCTGTATTATCAACTATATAATTGCGGTTTAAAAAATAACTTGCAGTGATCCCTGCATAAGGAATTTTTGTAAGATGAGCATCAACAGATGTATTTTTTTTCTGCGCTGGTGCCGTCCTTACCTGATTGGCCACCTTATTATCACTGTCTTGATCCTCAGATGTAGAATTAGGAGATGTTACAAGTTTCACATCTACATCTGAAATGTATCCAACACGTTTTTCAAATTTAACACGGTAAAAAGCTCCTATAGTCTTATTGGAAATTCTAACTATTTCCCCAGCTCGCAGATAACCAAGTACGGCACTATCAAAATTAGCTGTTTTATAAACAATAGCCCCATCTGTAAATACAGAGGCATCTTGCGCAGCTTTACTTTCTATCACAAAAGTCAATAAAAACATAGCGATGAAAGCAGTAGATATTTTACGTGATAAAATATTTTTATTTATACCATTGCTATTGGTTTTATAGATATATGACATCTTGATCCTAGTTGTGCTATTTATCTTTTAAACAACTCACATTTTAATTATAAGTTGTAATTGAGGAAATGTGAAAGTTTTCAAAAAAAAGAGATTGTAAACAATTTTTATTCAAAACTTAACTTTTGTCATAAAAGTTTATTCTTTTGTCTTAAAATGGGACACTTATTGTTATATAATATTAAAAAATTGAGCGTTTCTCTTGTATAAGAATAACTCACAAAAATTTATTATATTAAACCTTAAAAGAAAGTTGATGTTGAAATGGTATTATTTCGTATATTTATTGTCTCTTTTTTCATATTGTATTGTCCTCAAGCTTTCTCAAAGATTGAAATTACAGATGTAGTAGGAGCATCTAACTGGGAATATGAGGAATATGATGGAAATAGCTTGATTATATGGGCAGGTTTAGCAGGGCCTTCAACATGTAACAATGGAGTGTGTGACAACTGTAATGGCGGATTAGGAGACTGTAACAGAAATCGTATTGACGAGGATGGTTACTTAACTATACATTTCAGATCAGATGTGAGGCCAGGTATCCCTCTCATAACAGACGCTAACAACCGATCTACACCCCTTGGTGAAAGAAATATAACAATACCAGTAAATGCAAATGATCCAGCTTCTTCTCGAGTAGCTTGGTCACGAATTTGCACGCAACCAAATGCTGACAATTGTACAGGCAATGCACAGCTCACTCTCCTTGTAGGAATAGATGGCAGTAATAATGGGCAAGGTAATGTAAGCTTAGATAATGATGCTGAAGATGATTCATTATCGTTTACTGTATATATCAGAAAACGACTTCCTCAGGAAGGAATCAACACATTTTCACTTTTTCCAGGGGATGAAAAAGTTATTATGCTAACCCCAGCAGATGAAGGTGCGGGAGAGTTTGGACCAAAAAAAATTGATGAACACCCTCCTATCATATTTCCAAATGGTTTTCCAACCTATGATGGCACACGCATCACATATATCCGTTTTTACTATGTAGAAGTTCCAAACGGTGAAGAGGGCTGCAGCATCGATGAACGTGGAATTGGAAACAATTCAGATTATGTTGAAACAGAAGTGATAGATCTACTTGAAGGGAGCAGCAAGGTTGAGTTAAGTAACCTCTATTTTACAAAAACTAATCAACGTAACACATTTAAAAATAATGTCACCTATGTCTTTAAAATTGCGCTTGTAGATGAAGCAGGTAATGTTGGACGTTTCAATACAAGTTGTGATCCTGTGACTCATGTGATAACTCCTTCAGAGGTTCATGGACTCTTACCCGGCTGTTTTATTGCAACAGCTGCCTATGGAGAATCCCACAAAATTCTAGAAACCTTTTACCAATTTCGAGATCAAAAACTACTACCTTACACCTTGGGAAAACTCATTCACAACCTTTATTATATCTATTCTCCTCCTCTAGCAAATATCATTCAAGATAATGTACTTTTAAAATACATGGCTCGCATATCACTTATCCCTTTTTGGATATATGCTTTCCTAGCCCTTCAAATAGGACATATCTTAACCTTCTTCCTATTGGCTAGCTTTACATCAATTCTTATATATTTCTTTATAAAAAAGAATGTAATAATATAATAAAAAAAAGCCAAAGCTATATTTAAAGAAGTGAAGAAATCCACAGAAATGAAGAATATAAATAGGTAAAAGGCTAGTTTGTAATTTTCGATGCTCTTTAATCATCAAGAGGTAACAGCATGAAATGGAGCGCTGCTTCGAATCGAAATAAGAAATTAAAAAGTCTTATTGTTTTTCTATTTATATTAGAAGCTTTCTTTATTTTTTCTTCAAATCTATCCCTAGCTCAAACAGATAAGTCATCTCCTCTTAACTTGGAAGAAGATTTAGAAATCTTTAATGAAGGTACAGTCAACGAAAATACTAAAGCCACTCAAAATAAAAGTAATGAAGATACAAAAGCATTTGAGTCTGATTCTATTGAGATTGCAGAGGAAGATGAACTTGCTGGAGTAGAAGATGAGGCTTTAAGTAAAGATGAGGAAGTAGAAAATAATAACCAGGTAGAGGATTTGATTGATAGTGAGATGAGTTCAGATATATTAACTGATAATGAGGTCCAAGAAGAAGCAAATGAAGAAAGTACTGAAGATATCGAACAGATAGCAAGTGATAATGAAAGTGAAGAAGAAGTTGCTGCTGAAGCCAATGAAAATATAGAAGAATCTGCTGAAACGACTCAAGAAAACATAGTGAGTGATAGTGATGAAGATACCATTGCTGATGATACACAGGAAGATACAGAAGTCATTGAAAGTATAACAGATGATACTGATGAAGGTGAAGAGGAGATTGTTCAAACAGATGAAGAAGAAAACACTGAGACCTTCGAAGATATAACTGGTAATGATGATGAAAGTGAAGAAGAAACAGCCGAAGCTGATGAAATAGAAAGTATAGAACAAGATGAGTTTATTGACATAGAAGACGAAATATTAAGTGAGGATGAACAGCCAGAAAGCTCTCCACAAGCAGAATCTTTAATTGGTAGTGAAATCAATACAGAAAATGATAACGTTTTATCACAAACTCTTGTGCAAGCAGAGGAAGTAGGTCTCTCTGCCTCTTTTATCAAGTTACCTTTTGAAGAAACTAAAGAAGAACGGCTAGCAAGACTGCAACAAGATGAGTACTTCGATGAGTTAATACATATTAGTCAAACAGGTGTACATCAATACAAGGTCACTACATCACGCATTATTGGTTCTGTCGGTTTAAATATTGGATATTTTCCAGCTCCTTCCATAAATATAGAGAACCTCACTTATGAGGATATATATGGCAATAATTCTAATATAGCATTTTTCTTAAATTATGAATGGAAGTTTCTTAAAAAGGTAGGATCTCTTTCGCTTGTCCCAGAAATTGGGCTTTCTTGGGCTAGAGGAACCGGTCGGTTCGCGTCAGGGAGTATTAATGAAGGTGAAACTCCTAAGGAAAAGTATTTTTTATTTGTTATACCTGTTGGAGCTGGATTGATGTACCGCCTGCAATACTGGAAAAATCAAATATTCACTCCTTTTGCAATAGGCGGTGCAAGTTATTTTGTACTCTTAGAAACTAGAGATGATTTCAAATTTAGTGATCCTAAAGAAAGTCTAGCAGTGGCTGCTACTCCAGCTCTTTATTTTGGAGGTGGTATTCAACTTTCACTCGATAGTTTTTCTCGTAGAGCAATTAACACATTAGACAGAGAATTTGGAATCAATCATATCTATTTTGTAGCAGAGGTTCGACAATATTTTGGCCTTTCAAACAATTTGAACTTCACTGGCCTTGTTTTCTCTGGAGGCATTCGTGTTGATTTCTAATCTGTCTGATATGTACAATCAAGACACTAGACATTCTTTCTTATTAGAGTATTCTTATCTATCTAAGATATGGCAACCCGGCACTCTGGCAGTCCGGCATGACCATTCGAGTTCAATTTTTCTATTTGAAAGCACTTTATTTGAATGCCAAGTGAGTAGGAAGTGATAAAAGCTAATGATAAGAAGGGGCAGAGGCTCGCCTCACGAGTCTGGCCTTAGGGCAATGACTTTGGATTTAAGAAAGAAATTGAAGGTCCAGCTCAATCAGTTGCCGGGAACTGTTAACTGCTTGCCCGTCTGCCGTATTGCCGGAATACTCCTATGACAAACATTTTTATATTGAAAGCTCTTTCTTATTAACTCTCTAAATTACAGTAGATGACAAAAGACAAACTCTCACAAAGGTTTTCAATATATATTTGCCCATAGAGTAGAGAAGTGATAAAGTCTTGAGCTTTGATAGATACTATGGAGAGTTTATGTCCTCTAAAAATACTCAGCTGCGCAAAGTATTAAATTTAAGTCAAACAGTGGGGCTTGCCATCACAGTGGTTATTGGTGGTGGTTTTTTGGTGCTTCCTGGATTGGTCTACCAAAAAATTGGTAGTTCAGCTATTTATGTATGGCTATCAGTTTCATTATTGATGATCCCGCTACTAGTTATGGTTGCAAAACTTGGAGCTAAATACCCTTCAGCAGGAGGAGTTGCTGGTTTTATGCATAATGCTTTTTCTCGTCGTTGGGGCATGGCAACAGAAACTTTATTGATCGGAACAATAGGGCTAGCTGTCCCCGCTATTGCACTGATAGGAGGTCAATATTTTGCATTATTGTTAAATAATGATGATATTGTTTTTGAGTGCGCGCTTATATTACTTTTTGCTGCCACTATCATTAACTGGTATGGCGTAACTGTATCTGCTAATATTCAAAGAATATTGGCATTCACACTTTGTGCTGTTTTATTTGCTGTAGCTTTGATGGCTCTTGTATTTGGTGATCATACACAGGGTACTCAGCTAGCTCCAATATTTTCTTTAAAAACATGGTCGGAGGCACTTCCAGCAACTGCATTGGTATTTTTTGCATTCACAGGGTGGGAAGAGTTGCCGGCGATGTCAGAGGAATATCAAAATCCACAACGTGATTTTCCACTATCTATTGCAATTAGCTTTGTTGTTGTTGTCTTATTGTATTTTCTGGTGGCTATAGCTACCCAGTTGACTCTATTACAATCTGATCCACAAATTGCGATAGCTCCTATTGCTCTTTTATTAAATTTTACTATTGGTCCATTAGGTACAATCTTCATCTCAATCATTGCGGTTCTTATTATTTTCACACATTTGATTAGTGCTGTTTGGGTAACTTCCCGCATTATCTTTTTTTCTGCTCGTGAAGGCCTATTGCCCAAATATTTTGTTTCATTAAATTCTTCTTATCAAGCACCTCGTCCCGCTATTTTACTATGCATACTTATTTTCATTTCTGTACTATATGTTTATCTTATAGGACTTCTAAACTTAGAAAGCATATTAAAACTTTCTGGACAAAACTTCTTCTTTTTATATGCCTTGTGTACAGCAGTGTACCTTAAACTTGCAAATAAGATGACAGAATATATACTTAGTGTCATTGGATTGCTGATTATTTTATCAATGAGTATTGTTTTTGGATGGATGGTATTGTATCCATTATCATTTCTATTTATTGGATTTATCATCTCTCATCTTATTGATGTAAAAAACAAGAATTAATGGCATAGATATTTCTTAGAAGCTATCTTAAAAATAAGGTTTGTATTTTGCTTTTGCGAATTAAAGCTGAAATAGCAAATCACTGTTATACCGGGATATGGCATTCCGGCATTCTGGCAATGAAGTTCCCGGCAACTGCTTGCTGGACTGCCGGATTCCCCGACTGCCAGATTCCGGATAGATAAAGATACTTTAATAAGAAAGAATATCCAGCTTATAAAATAGAAGTGTTACCTATTGCCTTGAAGAATTTGTTATCTATGTCTCTTGGTAAGACCAAATAATGAGGTAAATAAAAAAATACCTTCAGTTATAAAACTGAAGGTATTATTTTTTCTTAAATTAATGGGTAGTATTTATCAAACTATCTCCACCATTTAATTATCAACTACTGCTGCTTAGGAGCTTCTACTACTGCAGGATCTACATTACCAGCAGCAGGATCTACATTACCAGCAGCAGGATCTACATTACCAGCAGCAGGATCTACATTACCAGCAGCAGGATCTACATTACCAGCAGCAGGATCTACATTACCAGCAGCAGGATCTACATTACCAGCAGCAGGATCTACATTACCAGCAGCAGGATCTACATTACCAGCAGCAGGATCTACATTACCAGCAGCAGGATCTACATTACCAGCAGCAGGATC
Source organism: Bdellovibrionales bacterium (assembly GCA_965262715.1). Classification (GTDB taxonomy): domain Bacteria; phylum Bdellovibrionota; class Bdellovibrionia; order Bdellovibrionales; family JAUICD01. Next base: position 171,851 of record OZ253553.1, read on the forward strand.
TACATTACCAGCAGCAGGATCAGCAGTTACATCAGGATCAGCAGTTACATCAGGATCAGCAGTTACATCAGGATCAGCAGTTACATCAGGATCAGCAGGTGCTATTACTACAGCAAAATCATTAAGTTCAAAACTATGTCCAGTAGCAACTGTTGCCATCATAGCAATTCCATCATCATCAGTCATAGCAATTCCTTGATCATTAGTCATAGCTATATCTTTAAGTAATTCAAGAACAAGAGAGAATCCTTCACCATTAACGTTTCTTGTTAGTAAACGAGCACTGTAAGCTGTACCATCTTCATCAGTAAGACCTTCAAGAGAAGTAATTATACCACTCAAGTCGTCCTCTTCTAGTACACTACCCATTGCATTTGGATCAAGGCCATTACCATCTTCACCAATTGCTCTTCTAAAACTGTCTCTAGCCTCTGTAGCACTACCATCTGCCATTTCAGTAACATGAGAGATGATAATAGGATCAGCATCTGTTTTTGATAACTCAACCCAGATTGATCCTTCATAACTCAAATCTGTTGCCTCATTAAAATTGCTCATATCTTCATCTGTAGTCAACCAAACTGCTTGAGTAATAGTCACATAACCATTTCTTTCACTAAGAAGTGTCTCAAGTTCATTTTCTGCATTTCCTTCACCTCCGTTAAACATATTTCTATAATCACGTATTGGACCGAAGTGTAATACAAAACGAGAGTTCAATGCACCATTGATTGTTGCTACTGTCTCACTTGCGACTTTCCCTTCTTCTATTACGATAAGTCCTTCAAGTGATTTAGTTGGTACAACAATCTCTTCAAATTCAATGTAGTGATTTGCAAGATAACCATCTGCTTCATATCGAAGAAGCCTAGCGGTATCTTCAGTAAAATCTGCTACTTTACCCTCTTCATTGGAAGGTAAAATATAAGTTGCATCTGCAGTCTCTATTTTGTTACTCAAATCATAATATTCATCACCTATAGACAATCCATTCACAACATTATTAGAAAGATCACGCATAACAGAGATATCGAGTTGATAATTCTCATCATCATCATAATTTACAAGGTAAGCCTTAGCCTCTTCTTCTTCTGCTTCTATTGATGGTGTTGCCTCTACATTAGGTGCGCCCGTTGCTTTTATTTCAGCTTGCAGTTGTGCTCTAGCAACATCTTGAGATACTACACTCTCATCATTTAGGAAGCTCTCAAATACATCCCCTGATAGTTCAGGTGGAATATGTACAGCATTTTTTGCACTGTATCGACTGGAATTATTCTTATCAAAATTAGCATTACTTAACTTAAGGTTGTTAGCTCGCCTCTGAATTTCATTAGGCTGATTTGTACCTGATGGGGAACATCCCGTCATCATAATTAATGCGCTCGTTATACCTAAAAGTGAAAGAATGGTTGATGGTGATTTTGCTCTCATGATTGCCTCCTTAAAAGGGTAATTTAATTAAAATACATAAACATAATATAAAAAAATAAACTAACTCATAATATAAAAAAATAAACTAACTAACTAAAGTTAAATACACCAAATCAAATACTACAAAGCACTTGAAATGGTATATTTATAACCAAGTAGAGCCTATGTAATATTTATATAAGTAAAAGTCAAGAAGTTTTTCAATATAAACTATAAAATAATTTAATTGACTGTCTAAATCAAATCATCAAAATAAGCTTACCAATAAAACAATCAATGATAAAAGTAAGTTAAAAAATAATGCGACGAGTCTAAAAATGTCTAAATATCAATCTATAAATATAGGATCATTTAAGGCCTTAGTGGCTGAAAAGTCATCAAATCCTTTATTTAATGTGGTTTTATTTCATGGATATGGGGCAAATGCCCTCAATTTATATCCACTAAGCCGTTACTTGGATGTTGATGATCGTATCAAATGGATATTTCCAGAAGGCCCAGAATCTATTGATATGGACCCTTCAGGCTTAGGCCGCACATGGTTTCCTGTAGATGTAGAGGCATTTTTACAAGATAAAGACAACTACAATGTTCCTCCATCTATCTTTGATGCGGCCATAGATAAAGCTTATCAAGCTCTTAAACCACTGCCAAATTTAATTATTGGTGGTTTCAGCCAAGGAGCTGTATTAACAACAAATCTTATTATGAAAACTGATCTCAATGTTGAAGGATTGATTGTGCTTTCAGGCGCTTTACTAGACAAAAAAAGATGGCATAAACACACAATAAGAGAAGGGCTGCCTTTTTTTCAATCGCATGGATATTCTGATACTATGATTAAGCATTCAAGAGGTCAGAAGTTAGAAGTGACCCTTAGAGGATATGGATTGATAGGCAAACTTTTTAGCTTTGAGGGAGGTCATGAAATTCCAGAGAGCGTTCTTGTACAGCTTCAAAAATTCTTAACTTCTTTAATCTTAAATCATTCGTAACTTTCACCCACCCTAAAAATAAACCTGCCTCTGTATCACTAAAAATGAACTGGCCTCTGGCCATTTTTGGATAGTAAGCCTGACGATTTGCATCGTCAGAAAATGCTGACTATCTCAAAAATCTGTTCATTTTTAGTAAACAGATACTTCTTATTTCCTAACACCATGTTAAGGGAATTTTCCATTTACTATCTCTAGCTCACATTTTTGAGATGGCTTCAAGTAAAAAATTGCTTCAAGATGGCTTACCAGTTATTCTCTTATCAACATCATCAAGAAAAAATAAGGATAAATAAAAATGCAAGGTGGGTTTGGAAACCATATTACAAGTGAAGCTATTTTAGGGGCTGTGCCTAAAAATCAAAATAATCCACAGAAGCCACCTCTCGGCTTATATGCAGAACAAATCTCAGGGTCTGCTTTTACACAAAAACGTGCTGAGAACCTACGGTCTTGGATGTATCGTATATTACCATCAGTAAAGCATTCTGCTTATGAAGAGTTTTATCTAGAAAACTTCCTAACACCTCCGCTTAAAAAATCTTTTTGTTCTCCTATACAATACCGCTTTGACCCTCCTGAAATACGTAACACTCCCCATGATTTCTTAGAAGGTGTAAAGACAATAGCTGTTTCAGGTGATCGGCAGTGTGGTGTTGGTGTGCATTTATTTACTGCTAACACTTCTATGAAAGAGTGCTTCTTTTTAAACTCTGATGGTCATTTACTTATCCTCCCGCAAATAGGACATTTAGAATTGCACACAGAGTTTGGCCTTCTTGCCATAGCTCCTAAAGAAATGGCAGTGATTCCTAAAGGGATCAAGTTTCAAGTCCATTTAAAAAGCCCTACAGCAAGAGGTTATATCTGTGAAAACTTTGGTTTTCCTTTTATTTTACCTGATCTAGGACCTATAGGCTCTAATGGACTTGCTAATCCTCGCCATTTTTTAGCGCCTTCTGCTTCCTTCAATGATCAAAAAGGTGAGTTTTACATTATCCATAAATTTGCAGGACAGTTTTTTAAAGCTCAGCTTGATTATCACCCTTTAAATGTTTTGGGTTGGTGTGGAAATTACTTTCCTTATAAGTATGATTTAACTCTTTTTAATGTCTTAAACTCAGTAAGTTTCGATCATACTGACCCTTCCATCTTTACAGTATTAACATCTCCTTCATTCAAAGATGGTCTTGCCAATGTTGATTTTGTGATTTTTCCTCCAAGATGGATCGTTGCAGAAAACACATTTCGTCCTCCTTATTACCATAGAAATATCATGAGTGAGTTTATGGGACTTATTTGTGGTGTTTATGATGCTAAAGAAGAGGGTTTTTTACCTGGAGGGAGCACCCTTCACAATAGTTTTGCAGCTCATGGTCCTGATGCGCAAGTATTTCAAAAAGCAAGTCAAAGTGAACTTAAGCCAGAGAAGCATGAAGGATCTTTAGCTTTTATGTTTGAGAGTTCTAGCCCTTTTACTGTGACTGATTATGCCCATAACGGACCTTTAAAACAAGACAATTACAATCAATGTTGGCAAAATTTAAAAGATTATTTTAAGGACAGCAAGCTTTAACCTAAATTCTCAAACTACTGCTTTAAAAATAACCTTTACTTAGACAACCCTTTTTATACAAGAAATTAGAGGTAATAGGTACAAACGTTTATAGACTTTTACTGAAACAGCACGATTCCCTTAACATGATGTTAAATAATGAGGAGTATCTCGTTTACTAAAATGCAGCAGGCTTTCTAGGTAGTCAGCTATTTGCTGACGATGTGAACCGTCAGGCTGACTACCAGAAAGTCGCCAGAGGCTTGCCTCGAGAGGCGACATGCATTTTAGTGAAAAAAAAATGAACACTGATATACATTGTATGTTAGATAAAGTTATGAACCGCTAGCAATGTTTATCAAAATTTTATTTTTGAGACTGGTTCTAATTACAATCTAATGAAAGAACCTAAGATATATGGAGAGTAAAAACCTCCAGGAATATGAATTAACTCTTTACTTCCATTGAGATAACCCAGGTAACCAGCAACTTCATTTGGTTGAAGATGTTTTTTAAGAGTTTTGTTATAAACAGAAGAAACTTGTTTTAACTTATGTTTTGTCTGACGAGAATAAGATTGATTTCTCTGAGATCGAATTTTTTTAGACCTCATATCAGCAGCGCTTGATACCTTGAAGTCATTAAGAAGTTTTGTTTCAAGATTTCGAATAGACTGAATATCTGCAGAAGCAACTCCTACCTTTGATAAATAATGAGCTCTTGTGCCTTCACTTGACATGGCCACTTCAGAGACTAATAAAACAGCTACGACTAAAAATAAATTGAAAATGATTTGCTTTGATTTCATGACTTCCCTCTCTTTCCTCTTTGTTAAAAGAACATTTATAATTTAATAAAGAGCAAAAAAAGTGCCAACAATATAACTACTTGTTATTACTTAATAAATTTATAAAAAAGCCATTTAAGCAGTCAGGAAGTGGTAAGAAATGATCCATTTTATAAATAGGTATTCATAGGTTCTATCACCAACAAAAATGACAGAGGGCTTATGCACATAACCTATTGATATTATTAAATATAATAAAATATCTCTTATTGCAAAAAAACTGAGAGGAAGGTTTTAATAATATATTTTGAACAGGGTGTTTAAAAAAAAGACAGAGTGACGTTTTTGCGCGCCTTTTTTTGTCATGAACCTATTTTTCAAATCTTTTTAGGGATTCTAGCATTCGGGCAAGCTGGCAATTAGTTGCCGGGAACCGTTTACCGGAGTGCCGGATTGCCCGATTCCCGGAGAAATTAAGAGATTTCCCTTAACATGATGTTAAAAAATGAGGAGTATCTTCTTCCTAAAAATAGTCAAGCTTTCTAGACAGTAAGCTACTTGCTGACAGTGCAGACTGTCAGGCTTACTGTCAGAAAGTTGCCAGAGGCCAGAGGCATTTTTAGTGATACAATGAAATAAAATGAATATTGTAAATTACTCTATTATCATATAGTTTATAAATGAGTGATATAGTTAGGGGTTTTTATTATAGGGGTTTTTAAGTGGATACAAATGTATTAGAGTTTATAGTCAAGTTAAGTTTATTTATGGTGCCTTTTTTATTTGCTATATCTTTCCATGAGTTTTCACATGGATGGGTTGCCAAAAAAAAGGGCGATAACACTGCAGAGATTTTAGGTCGTTTGACACTTAACCCTGTAGCGCATCTAGACATTATAGGTACATTAATTATACCTTCTTTGGCTTTGGTTTTTGGATGGCCTTTATTTGGATGGGCTAAGCCTGTTCCTGTCAACTCTAGAAACCTTAAAAACATTAAAAATGATATGTTTTGGATTGCAGCAGCGGGTCCTCTTTCTAATATTTTATTAGCTATGTTAGGTGGAGCTGTTTTGCACCTTATGCTTTGGTCTTCGACAGAAGTTCTTTCCTCAAATTTTTACGCGCCTATTTTACAAATGTTGATATTTTTTATAAAAATAAATGCTGTTTTAGCCATTTTTAATTTACTGCCTATGCATCCGCTTGATGGTGGGAAAATCCTTGCTCGATTTTTACCATATAATGCCAATCGCTTTTTAGAGGATAACCAAGCTACAACATCTATTATTTTATTAGGTCTAGTTGTAACAGGAGGGCTTACATTTATAAGCCTTCCAGTTTATTGGCTTACTCGTCTTTTTATACCAGGTGGTCTTCTTTGACTTTGGGCAAGTACAAACCTTGTTTAATGAGCGGCATGCGTCCTACAGGTTCACTCCATTTTGGCAATTATTTTGGCGCATTAAAGCATTGGGTAGATTTGCAAGACAAGTACACATGTTTTTTTGGATCAGTGGACTGGCATGCAATGACAGATACCTATAAAAGCCCGGAAAAGATACCTGAAAATATACGTATTATGTTTGCAGAATGGATAGCCTGGGGTATCGACCCTAATAAATCAGTACTTTTTATTCAAAGTAAAGTACCTGAGCACTTAGAGCTTCTTATTATCTTCGCTAATTTGACTCCTATGGGTTGGTTAGAGAGGGTGCCCACATGGAAAGATGCTATTGATGAGCTTAAATTAAATGATACTTACAATTTAGGAAGATTTGCTTACCCGGTTTTACAAGCTGCTGATATTGCTCTTTACAATGGCGAGATTGTTCCAGTTGGCCAAGATCAAGTTGCGCATATCGAATTAGCGCGAGAAATTATTAGAAGATTCAATCGTATTTATAACACAAATATTTTAAAAGAACCCAAAGCCTTATTAACCAAAACCCCTTTATTACTTGGAATTGACGGAAAAAAGATGTCCAAGTCCAAAAATAACGTATTTCCTTTACTTACTGAGGTTTCTGAAGTTAAAAAACTATGTAACAAGATGCTTACAGACCCTCAACGCGCCAGAAGAGAGGATAAGGGAAATCCTAATGTCTGTTCTGTCTTTCACTTTCATAAACTCTTTTCCAGTAAAGAGGATCTTTCGTGGGCTTTTGAAGGGTGCACGACTGCGGGCATTGGCTGTGGAGAATGTAAAGCAAAACTAGCAGATAATATCAACCACAAAATGGCAGAGCCTCTTGAAACTAAAAAGAAGCTTTTGGAAAAACCAAAGGCTTTAGATGAAATTATAAATGACGGTTGTTTTCGTGCTAAAAGAGTAGCTCAAGAAACCTTAAATAAAGTTTATAAAGTGATGTCATTTAAAACCTCTTGAATATAAAGTATAGGAGAGGATACTGAAAGATGAGTATACAAGTCCATTTAGAACGATTTGAAGGTCCACTAAGTCTATTGCTTTATCTAATTCGTCGTGAAGAGATAGATATTTATAATATCCCTATCCATGAAATTACAAAGCAATATATGAAAGAATTAGAATTGATCTCAAAATGTGATCTGGAGACTGCTGGAGATTTCATAGCAATGGCAGCTACTCTTTTGCAAATCAAATCTAAAATGCTCTTACCTGTAGAAAGCACTGAGGATGAAGAAGAGGCAAAGGACCCTAGGGAAGGTCTAGTTCAACAGCTTTTAGTTTATCAAGCTTATAAGGATATATCTTCAACGCTTTATACACGTCCTTTATTAGGACGAGATATCTGGATAAGAGGAGTGAGAGGATCTCTGCCCCAGAAAGACAGTGAAATTGTGATAGATGAAAACAGTCTTTTTACTTTAATTGCAAGTTATAAAAAGGCTTTCTCTTTTTACAACAAAAGACCTCATAAGGTAAAAACAGAGAAAGTCTCATTAACTTCTTGTATTTTAGAGCTTGCGGATCAGCTCCATGTAGGTCAAAAAATAACTTTTAATAAATTGATCCAGATAAGAGGACATGTAAAATCTCAAATTGTGATTGTGCTCTTATCCCTCTTAGAATTAAGTCGTATGGGTATTTTATCTCTGCTTCAACCCAACATAGACTCGGAGATTTACATTGAAGTCAAATCTGAAGTCAACGCAATATCTCATATCAACATGACTCAAGATTATGAATACAACTTAAGCCTTTAAAAGGAGAGGTAATATGCCTAAAAATAAAGAAGAAAAAGAAACAAAAACATCAAAACAAAAAATCAATAAAAATAGCCCTAAATTATTTTTTGATAATGAAGATATCGACATTGAAGATAGCAGAGAGGTCTTAGATGATGATAGAGTGTATTCTATTCTAGAAAGTGTTTTATTTTTTTCTGATCGTCCTGTTACCTTAGATGCTTTTAAATGTGCTTTTGAGGGAACCAATATAAACCTTATCCAAATAAAAAAGTATCTCAATAAATATAGCACTTTATTAGCAGAATCAAACAGAGGAGTCTATTTAGAACAAATTGCTAGTGGTTATCAATTAAGAACAAAGCAAGATAATACTGGTTTTTTAAACAAGTTAAAAAAAACAAGACCTTTTCGTTTATCTCCTCCTTCATTAGAGGCTTTAGCCATTATTGCCTATGAGCAACCATGTGTAAAAGCACGATTAGATGAAATCCGAGCAGTTGATTCAAGTCATTTGCTAAGAGGGTTAATGGATAAAGGTCTAGTTACCTTCTACGGCAAGAGTGATCTTCCTGGAAAACCTATGCTTTATAAGACGACAAAAAAGTTTTTAGAAATCTTTGGTTTAAAAAACCTTAAGACATTACCTCAAATGAGTGAAATAGACGCCTTATTGCCAAAGGGAACCATGGAAGAACTCGATAAGGAAGAAAGCTTACCTCTTCTTGCAGACCTCTCAGAGGATTTAAAGATGAAGTCTAGTGATTTAAGAGAAAAAAGCCAAGAAGATTATAAAAAGACAGAAGAACAGCTTAAAAAAATTACAGAGGATTTACTACAAGTTCAAATACCGCAAAAAGAAACCGCCCTTAACTTTTCTAAAGATTCCTCTGACGTGCCTACTTAGAACTCATCTTAAAAGCCATGAATTTATTATCTATGTTGTAGGATCGATTTAAAGTTCCGGCAGCTGATCGCCCAATTATCGGGCTGCCAGAGACCGGATAGATAAAGATACTTTAATATAAAGTCATACAAAATATAAATCTAAAATCTACTTCGAAGTGCTACTTCGATCTATCAGGATTAATCGAAGTAGCACTTCGATATGTCTAAAAAGACCTTTCTTTTTTTCCAATTATGTGTTTATAATGAAGCCATGTATAAAAGGATTTTAAATTTACCTCAAAAGCAGTCTTTTTTATTATTAGGGCCTCGTCAAACAGGTAAAACCACTTTATTGAAAAAGCTCTTTCCAAAAGCTTATTGGATTGACTTTCTTAAATCTGAACTTTATAGACGTTACACAATCTATCCAGAGTCTTTAAGGCAAGAAGTTTTATCTGACCCCACAATAAAGCAAGTTGTTATTGATGAAGTTCAAAAGTTTCCTCAAATTTTAGATGAGGTTCATTGGTTGATAGAAAATAAAAAAGTGACTTTTGCTCTTTGTGGGTCAAGCGCAAGAAAAATTAAAAGACAGGGGGTCAATCGTTTAGGTGGTCGGGCTTTAAGATATGAACTGTCTGGTTTAACCTCAAAAGAGATTGGCAAAAACTTTGATCTCAAAAGGATGCTCAATTATGGTTATTTGCCCTCAATTTATTTACACAAGCACCCTCAAAGAGCTTTAGAAACTTATGTATCTGATTATTTGAAAGAAGAAATTGTTCAGGAAGCACTTATAAAAAAACTCCTTCCTTTTTCTCAATTTTTAGAAAAAGCAGCTTTATCAGATACAGAAATGGTTCAATACTCTAATTTTGCTAGAGATTGTGGTGTTTCTGACAACACCATTCGAGAGTATTTTGAGATCCTTCAGGACACTCTTATAGGTCATTGGGTGCATGGTTACAGAAAGAGATTAAAACGTCGTCATGTTTTTAAGCCTAAGTTTTATTTTACAGATGTTGGAGTTGTCAATCTTTTAGCAAAAAGAAGAAGCTTGCAACCTAAATCTTTTGTTTGGGGGAAGGCTTTTGAAAACTGGGTTTTCCATGAGTTAATGTGTTTAAAAAAATACAAATCATTATTTGATGATATTTTTTATTGGAGGCTTGCAAGTGGCGGTGGAGAAGTGGATTTTATTATTGATGATATGAGGCTTGCTATAGAAGCTAAAGCTGTTGACTTTGTTCACTCTGATCACTTGAAAGGTTTAAGGCAGTTGAATAAAGAATGTCATATCAACAAGAAAGTCATTGTCTCTTTAGATCAAAGAAAACGAAAAACAAGTGATGGTATTCTTATACTTCCTTATAAAAATTTTACAAAAGAAATTGAAGGTTTATTGACCTAAATGAAGATAGAAAGGTGGAATTTTCGCTGTTACAATGCAGGGATACATGTTGCCGGCTTTCAACTACTTACCTTTATGTAACAAAACCTAAAAATATTAGAAGCCATCTCAAAGATACTGCTAGAGATAACAGTTTTAGAAAAACTCTCTCCTATAAGTTATGTAGTTGAATATAAAGTTAAGTGATTTTATAAGTTATAAGCATAAAAGGATTTTATACCACTATATTTTCGCCTTATGGCTTCTCCTAAAAAGAACTTCAATAAAGTCTAAAAGACTACTCTACTTTGAAAGCGGAAAGGTTATTTTTTTCTTTATTCGAGTATTTTTTACAGGCTGCTACATCAAATTACCTGCTTATTTTGTAAAGTTTATAATGCTTCGAAGTTATTCACAATTAAAGTAAATCTTTTCTTGTTAATATTATAAATTATGATATATTTAAGATATTTTTAAAGTAAGCTAAAAAATAATTAATTTAATTTTTTGGGCACAGATACCAATGTTATAAACTTAAGACTACTAGGATGATTATATTATGAACTCTAGACTCCCATTTGTTACCTATATCTGTATTTTATCATGTCTTGCAGTTCCAAGATTAGAAGCTTCTGGCTTATCACAAACTCCTGTATCTCATTGATCTTGGGCGTATGGAATTGCGCTCAGGAAATTATGAAGAGGCGATTGCTCATTTTGAACAAACCATAGCTATTGATCCACAAAACGCTGAAGCCTATTATTATCGTGGGGTTGCCAATACTGCTTTAGGTAATTATGAAGAGGTGATTGTTGATCTTGATCAAGCCATAGCTATTGATCCACAAAACGCTAAAGCCTATTATTATCATGGAGTTGCCACAACTCATTTGGGTAGTAATGATGAAGAAGCTATTGCCTATTTTGATCAAGCTATAGCTATTCATCCAGAATATGCTGTAGCCTATTCTTATCGTGGGCGCGCAAAACAAAGACTAGGTTATGATGATGCAGATGTTGACCTCTATTTTGCCCGTGCATTGACTTGGTGGTCTTTGCGAAATACTCCTAGCTATGGAAGAAATGTTATTATTAATTTTAGTCGAGCCATAGCCATTGATCCACAAAATGCTAAAGCCTATTATTATCGCGGGATGGCCAATGCGACTTTAGGAAATGATGAAGAAGCAATTGTTGATTTGGATCAATCCATAGCTATTGATCCAGAAAATGCTTTAGCCTATTTGTATCGTGGAATTGCCAAAGCTGATTTAGGAAATGATGATGAAGCGATTATTGATTTGGATCAATCCATAGCTATTGATTCAGAAAATATTTTAGCCTATTTGCATCGCGGACGTATAAGGGCAAGATTAAATAACTATGAATATGAAGAGGCGACTGCTGATATAAACCAAGCTATAGAATATTCTCATATCTTGCTTGATTATGGGCACAGAGACTTCCGACGAGATAATTTTGCAGAAGCTATTATTGATTATAGTTTATTTATAGATACCAATAATAACACTGATAGCTATCGTATCGCCACTGCTTATCTTTATCGTGGGCTTTCCAAAACTAACTTGGGTAATGATGAAGATGTTACTGCTGATTATATTCAGGCTGTATCTATTGATCCAGAAAAATATAGTATCTTATCTGATTTTGGGGAACAAGAACTTCAACAAAGCAAGTATGAAAAAGCTATTGTCTATTTTAGTCAAGCCATAGCTATTTTTGATCAAACCATAGCTATTATAGATAATAATTTACAAAATGATCCATCTCCCTCTTACCACAACCTTCGTCGACACCTCCGCTATCAATATGTTAATAGCTATGTTAATCGTGGGCGCGCAAAGGCTGGCTTAGGCAATTCTGAAGAAGCTATTGATGATTATAATCAAGCCATAGTTATTGACCCAAGAAATTCTAATGCCTATTTCCATCGTGGGATTGCCAAAGCTGATTTAGGTAATGATGAGGGAGCTGTCGATGATTATACTCAAGCCATAGTCTTTAACTCAAGAAGTTCTAATCTCTATTTGTATCGTGGTGGGATTGCCAAACAAGTCACAGATATGAATTATAACACTAGCAAACGAATATATTTTCATCGTAGACAAGCCAATTTCAGGTTAGGCAGATATGGAGATGCTTTTATTGATAGCCTTTTTACATTTTAATAGGGCCAAATGAGGTGTACCCTTTATTTGGAGGATCCGTTCCATATTTTACTCACTTCTGAGATTCCCATTGTTGTTAATTCTCCTGTTTTCCGTTTAGCTTCAAATTCATTAGGTGATAAGTAACCTAATGAAGAATGTCGCCTTTTTTTATTATACATACCTTCGATAAACTTTGGAATACTTCTTAATACATCTTCAAAAGTTTTATATTCACACAGATGAACTTCTTCTCGTTTTAAAGAGCTAAAGAAAGATTCAACAAATGCATTATCCCAACAATTGGCTTTTCTCGACATACTGATCTTAAAGCCTTTTTCTTTAAGCTTGTAGGTATAATCTTTACTGGTGTATTGCACACCTTGATCACTATGATGAATACATCCTTTAGTATCTGATCTCTGCTCTAAACTCATCTCTAAAGCTCCTAAACAAAGCTCTGTGTTGATCTCTCTAGAAATAGCCCACCCTACAATCTTCCTTGAAAAAATATCTAAAATCACTGCTAAAAAAACAAAACCATCTTGAATCCTAATGTATGTGATATCTGTTACCCAAAGCTGGTTGGGTCTATTCACTTCAATGCCAAAAGTTAAATTCGGATAAACTCGATTTGAATGTTTAGAATCTGTGGTTGAAACTCTAAAACCCTTGTAAATCAAAGCTTTTAAACCGTATTTCCGCATAATCCGAGCAATTCTCTTGCGGTTGGCTTTAATACTCTTCTCTTGCTCAAGTTCCAATTGAATACGACGTATTCCATACATCGGATATTTACACTGTATCCTCTCAATCTGCTCTTTCAAATCAAAATCCCTTTGCTCTCGCTCTTGCTGTGAAACCTTTCTCTTGTAATAGTAGCTGCTTAAAGGTAATCCTAACGCTTTACACGTTTTTGAAATTGATCCAAATTCTTGCCAGTGATTACAGACGATCTCACGCTTCTCCTCTGTTGAAGCTCCTTTTTGGCCTTTTTTAAAAACTCGTTCTCTAAGCTGAGCTGTCCTACCTTTGCCTGAAGTGCATATATTTGTCTCTCTAGAGATCTCTCCCTTGATGAAGGGGTTCCCAAAGGTGTCCCTTGTTGATACTTCTTAAACCACTCTAAGACTGTTTGGCGATGAAGTTGATGCTCCCGGCAAATCTCTAACAAAGATCTGCCTTCATGCATCGATTTACAAATAGCTTCCTTAAATTCAACATTAAATCGTCTTCTTACTTTGCCCATGATCTTCCTCCTGATCTTATAGCTTTTTATAGCTAAAATTCAGGAATCTCAAGTGAGTTACTTTATCACTTAACTCTCCAGTTTATGGGGTACAGACCACTTAAGACTGGTACAGTAGCGGGTGCCATTACTGGTCTTGGCACTCGTATTATTATTACCACTAACATTGCTCTACTTGCTATTAAAAGTATTGCTTATAGCATTTTTGAGAGGGCTTCATATTATCTCGAAACGGCAACCACTCCTAGTAATCCCTAATGAAAAATTTATGATATTGGCATAAAACAAAGTCAAAATAACAAATTGACATCCTTCGATAAGCCTTGTTCATCTTATATAAAGACAGTAAGCCTCAAGCACTCTAGGTCATGTATTATACTGATAATGCGGACGGAGCTTATACAACAGAAAAAAGAGATTTTATGAAGATTTCACAGTTTTTCAGGAGCAATGTACATTTCCATCTGACTTATTTTGTGATGAGTGGGATATTATGTTTGCAATTTACAACAGTTATGGGGTTTGACATGAGCGATGAGGGAATAGAAAAAGCTATCCGACAATACCTATCTATCATCTATGAACCTTTTGACGAAGAAATAGATGCAGACTTAATCAATCGTTACATTCAAGTTATTAAAAGACATTCAGATGTTTTTCAGTACCTAGCAGATGCTCAAACCGCAACTGAAGTTTTACCTTATCTTGATGAATACAATGTTTTGACACTCAAGTACACAAATCGACCTTTAGACCCAGACGTGAAAGTCATATTTACAAACCACCCATTAAAAAGAACTCCTCATGATTCAAGCTCCTATAATGCCGGAATTTGTGACCCAATAACTCGTGTTATTCTTCTAGATCGCAACTTTTGGGAGTATCATAACCAGAATGAAAGATTGAAAAAATCTGTTTTGTTCCATGAGTTAGGACATTGTGATCTATATCGAAATTATAGTAATGAAGAAGATAATTCAGAAGGTCCGATTGATCATACACATTTTTCTTTAATGACTGATAGAGGACTCTTTTTTTCAGCAAGTCTCTTATTACCTGACCCATTCTTAAAGGCATCGCATGCAAGAGCTATTAGACCATTAGAAGAAGCTTATAAAAATATATTTGATGCCAACTTAGATAGGGTTTTAGAGGCCATGTTTGAGGAGCTTTTCTCTGAAGCAAGAACTTCCTTTAAAGACTTAATTATTGGCAAAGTATGTTCTTACAACAATTCTCAAGAAATATGCTCTTATCAAAGCCTATCTCCAGAGGAAATGTTTCAAACTTTTCGCAGAGCTATAGACAGACATAGAAATCTTATCTTATAGGCATAGATAATAGCAGTATAGACCTTTGAAAAAAACAATGACTGAGTCAGTAAAATTAAGGTTTAGCTGTGAGGATAATACCTGAATACACTATATCTATAAACTTATCCTCTGGTTTTGGAAATGGAGAAGCCTTATCAATTGCAGTAAGTACTATCTCATCAAATCTAGTATCTCCAGATGATTTAATGAGTTCCCTGTTTATAACATATCCATTAGGATCTAAGTAAATCTTTACAACTGTATTTAAATTATCAGAAACTGCAAGCCATTGCGGCAACTCCCAGTAAGATTGAATATGACTGTGAAGCACGCCGATGTAATTATCATAATCTAATTTATCAAGCCCTTCTAAGGCTGTTCCTGGCACGATTCTATTACCTTTAACAAGATCTTCCTCTTCTAGCATGCTTTGAACTTGCTTGAGATGTTTAAGGCGTTCTATAGCTGATTGACCTACTTTTTGCAATTGTTTGTCATAAACAAAAGAAGGTTTTGTCACTTCCTGTGTTTTTTGAGACTTTTTTGGAGTTTGAACCTTTTTCACTGGAGGTTTAGGAGGAACTTCAGCTTTTTTTAATTGAGGTTCAGGTTTTTTGGTCTCTATTTTAGGTGGGACCTTTGTTTGATTGATCACAACGCTCTTACGAGGTGCTTGTTTGTCAGGTAGAGCTACCATATCTACTTTGATAGCAGGAATATAAGTTATATCCTCTCCTTTAAAAAAAAAGAGATTGATTATAAATAAAGAAAAGATAAGACAATGAAATAAAATCGACCATCCTAAAAAAGAATTAAAATGCAATTGGCCATTAATCTGTCTCAAAAGGTTTATCTCTTTCTTATTACATGAGTTTTTATCTAAACTGCGCTCTTGGAAGAGTAACAAGTCCTATATTAGCAATACCTGCGGCTTTAACCTCCCCTATAACCTCAGCAACAACCCCATAATCTACACTTCTATCTGCTTGAATATAAACTTGCTTATTTGTTCTAGTTTCAAAAATAGCCATAAGCTTTTGTCTCAAAGATCTTATAGACAAATTTGCAGCTCCAGCTTTGATCTGACCATCTTTGTGAATAATTAAAACAAAAGGGTCTTCATGAACAGCAACACCTGAACTAGCAGTCTCTGGTAAATTAACTTCAATCCCCTGTTGCATCATAGGGGTAGTGACCATAAAGATAACTAGGAGCACAAGCATAACATCCACAAAAGGAGTGATATTGATTTCACTCAACATGCTATCTCTAGAATCTTTGCTTTGATGCATACTCATCAGAAGTACTCCTAAAGAATTTTTTCTTAGCTATATTTAAAAAATCAGAATTAAAATGATCCAAATCAACTTCTATTTGTTTAACTGTTGATAGATATTGATTGTAAAAAATAACAGCTGGAATGGCAACGAGCAAGCCAAAAGCCGTTGCAATAAGAGCTTCAGAGATACCAGGGGCTACAACTGCTAAATGAGCAGCACCTGTTGTACCGATCTTTTGGAATGCATTCATTATTCCCCAAACAGTTCCAAAAAGACCTATAAAAGGAGATACACTACCGATAGTTGCAAGAAAGCTTAAACCAAATTCTAGTTTTGTTGTTTCTAAGCCTGTCGCCTTTCTCAAAGATCTTTTGACACTATCTATATCTACAATATTAAAAACTTGTTCCTTACTTAAAGATTTATGTTTTAAGGACTCCCCCGCGTGCTTCAATTCCTCAAAACCGGCATTAAAGATCACCTCTGATGGGCTATCATAATTGTTGCTATAGCTTCCATGACTAATAGCATTCCAAGAAGAGGCATTCCAAAAACGCTTTAAAAAAAGCGAGTCTGCTTGTTTGATTTTTGAAAATTGCTTAAATTTCATAAAAATGATTGACCATGACAAAATAGAAAAAACAGCAAGTAATAATAGAGTTAATTGAACCACTGGGCTTGCAGACAATATAGAATCAATTGCATTGAAATGAATATCTACATTCAAATTCCCACTACTATCTTCAATTGTGTCTTGAGCATATAACAAAGTCATAAATTCATTATTCCTCTAAAGTTACAGATAAAGTTTGATATTTATAGTGAAAAAGATTTATCTTACAAAATCAACCGTTGTTTAAGCTGTTGCTCGAGGACTACGAGATCTTGCTATAAATATCAAATCAATGGAAAAACAAGCCTATAATTTTAACTTTTTTCAATTTGCGCAAAATCAAGTTCTACTGGTGTAGGTCTTCCAAAAATATTTACTAAAACCTTAACCGTACCTTTTTCTGGATGAACCTCTTCTACTGTACCATTAAAGTTACTAAAAGGTCCTTCTTTTACATGAACAGATTCGCCAGGTCTAAAAGATACTTTATGTCTTGGTTTATCCACACCTACAGTCATTTGCTTTGTGATTTTTTGAACTTCGTGATCTGGAACAGGAGATGGATTGGTGGAATGACCTACAAAACCTGTGACCTTTGTAGAACCTTTTATCAAATGCCAAGTTTCTTTAGTTAGGTGCATTTGTACAAAAATATAGCCAGGGAAAAACTTTTGTGCGGTTGTTTGTTTTTGACCCTTAACAAGTTCTACCACATTCTCTGTAGGGATTAAGACTTGAGCGAACTGGTCTTCAAACCCTTTTTCTTTAACACGGCTTTCAATAGAAGCTTTAGCTCTAGCCTCATAACCTGTTTGGGTATGAACAACATACCATTGAAAATTTTCTGGTGATTTACTCATTTCTTCCTACTTTGATTATAATAAGTCGTAGATTATTCATTTATATTATTGTTCTCTTAAGTAGTTTTCAACAATATAAATTAAAACTCATCTCAAAATTACTTCTAATATCCACGTTGTCAAAACAACCTCTTACTTAAGTACCATATAAAAGGACTGTTTCACTCAAAATGGACCTTTCCGGCTTTCCGTAGGGCCACTATCGTGGCTCTCGTCAAGTCCGTCCATTTTGAGTAAGAAGCCATCTTTCTTTAGTTATATTATGTTTTGTATTTTGCAATTTTGTATTATTTACCGCTATCATGTATTTTTGAAATGGCTTCTAAATACTTATTATATAATCTACAACATAATTGGATATGAGATCGAAAATTCCTAGCAATATCCCCGATATAATCAACATAATAGTGACGACTACTGTCATACCCATAGTATCTTTTTTAGAAGGCCATACAACTTTTTGCACTTCTACTATAACATCATCAGCTCTTTGAACAGTACGACGATTAAATTGAAGAAATAAAAACATAGCAATCCCTAAAATCACAGGAACGCCATGAATAATAAAATCCCCTTGCAGGTACCTAGCAAATACAGCCCAACTCATTGATAATGTATCAATAATAACGCTGACAACATAAGATGTGCAAATGGCCAGCCCAACAAAGCAAACAGTGATATATTTTTGGTTACTATTTTCCATAAAGTTTGTTTAACAGCTTAAATAATAGCAAGTCAAGGTAGAGATACTTGTAAGTGACAATTTATGACTCTTTCAATAAATAGTGACACTATAAGCTTTCACTCTAGATTTAATTAAATTTTACTAAACTCACTTTATTTTAAGATGATTTCATTAAACTCGTCAAAGAAATTGATATAAAAAAATATATAAATTGGTATATTTCTTGAAGTGTTATAAATAATAAGGTGATAAAACTTAAAAATAAAGTCTATAAGGAAACTTTTTAATGAAATACCATTCTATATTTATATTCTTTCTTGCATTTACTCTCGTGGCTTGCGCCCCTTACAATGATGCTTCATGGAATCAAGCTTTAGACAGACTTCAAGGTGTTGTCGATTCTGCTGATCCAGGTTCTCTAGTACAGACAGATATTTTAGATATTCAGTGGAGTCTTTTACATAATGAAGAAGGTAATAGCAACAATAGTGGTTTACCTCCAAATTTTAATCCTCTTGGCAATAATGAAGAAAGTAGTGGTGATAGCACTGGTATTACTGCATACAAGATGGAAATTACAGATGTCAATACCAATACAAGCACAACTCTGACCTATAACTTTAGAGATGCAGTCAATATTGAAGGAACAAGCATTATTCTTTTAGCTTCTCAAGAAGACCTAAATTCTTCCTCAAGTCTTGTTACCACAAAAGTCCTTAAAATTGATACGAATGAAGAAACAGTAGAAGAAACCTCTTCAGGCACTACCCATACTATTTTAGGTACTATCCAAAAGATCACAGGTATGGCTGGAACTATCCTACTCAACCAATTAAGAAATAATAATAATGGAGAACCTATATCTATCACATCATATATTGGTCAAACAGAAGCTTTTTTCTTACTAAGCATTGAGTACCCATTACCTGACACAAACCCAACTGATCACACTCTTTTTTATGCAACAGATTTAGTGCAACAGAGCTTAGATGGTATTTTAGCGACACCAAGAAGAATAACAAATCGGTAATAACAGTAGGATTTACTGCTCAATATCATATAATTCCAATATTTCTCTTGAACTAGCCTTCTGATTATGAATCAAAGAAATGACTGAGGTGTTATTTTAAGGTTATTTTAAGGCTCTTTTAAGTATTTTTCCTATATGACTTTTAGGTAGGCTCTTTCGAAATTCAATATATTTCGGGACTTTATAAGCTACGAGGTGTTTCTTACAATATTCCATAATACTACCTTTTGAGATATCATCATTTTTAGGCACAATAAATACACAAACAACCTCTCCTGATCTGTCATGAGGAACACCAATTGCTGCAACTTCTAGAACATCAGGATGTTCTGCAAGTACATCTTCGACTTCATTAGGATAGACATTAAATCCAGAAACTAAAATCATGTCTTTTTTTCTATCAATAATTTTTAAGAAGCCTCCATCCTCAAAAAGAGCAATATCTCCTGTTTTTAGCCATCCGTCCTCAGAAAGGACTTGTTTTGTTTCTTCTTCTTGTTGCCAATAGCCTTTCATGACTTGTGGCCCTCTCAGACATAGTTCTCCTGCTCCTTTAAAAGATACATTTTTCCCCTTATCATCGATTAACTTAATTTCAGTAGATGGAAGGGGAAGTCCAATAGAGCCTACCCGTTCTTTTCCATCAAGAGGATTACAAGTAACAACAGGGGAAGCCTCTGTTAGTCCATAACCTTCTACGATGACTTGTCCTGTATTTACATACCATTGATCTGCCACAGCTTTTTGCAAGGCCATACCCCCTGCAACAGAAACTTTATTTGTAGACCAATCTATTTTGGAGAAATTACGATGACTCATTAAGGCAATGAAAAGTGTATTGACTCCTGTCATAACGGTAAACCGATGTTTGCAAAGCTCGTTAATAACACTAGAGATGTCTCTAGGGTTTGTGATAAGAATATTGCAACTTCCAATTTTCATAAGTGCTAGACAATTCACCGTGAGTGAAAAAATATGATAGAGAGGCAATGCCGTGATGATTTGTTCTGTGCCCTCCCTTAATTGAGGTATGAGCCAAGCACCAATTTGCTCCATATTAGCCACAATATTTTTATGAGTCAGCATAGCACCTTTACTGATCCCTGTTGTACCGCCTGTATATTGTACAAATGCTAGATCATCTGCAGCAATCTCCTCACTTCTAATATTTAAAGCATGTACTTTACCTAATTCTAAAGCTTTTTTATAAGAAATAGCGCCTGGAATACTGTATGATGGTACAGATCGTTTTATATATTTAACAGCCGCATTAACAATTAGGTTTTTAGGAAAGGGCAAACAATCACCTGCTTCTGTGATAATGACATGTTCTATTGATGTCTCTTCTAAAACCTCCTGAAGTTGAGAAGCAAAATGAGCTAAAATAATAATAGCTTTTGCCCCTGAATCATTAAATTGATGCTTCATTTCTCTAGGAGTGTAAAGAGGGTTTGTATTTACAACTATTAACCCCGCGCGTAAGGCCCCAAAAATAGCAACAGGTGTTTGTAGAATATTAGGAAGCTGTATAGCAATACGATCGTTTTTCTTTAATTTGAGATGATTCGTTAAAAAAGAAGCCATTTGATATGTAAAGCAATCTAGATCATTAAACGATAGAGTACTCCCCATATTTTTAAAAGCGGGAAGAGTCCCAAATTTTGTACAAGTATTTTCGAAAACCTCTACTATATTTTGGAACTTAGAGGGGTCAATTTCCTCTGGTATATCTTTAGGGTAATTTTTAAGCCATGGCTTCTGCATATTTAATATCTTTTTACACCTTCTTAAAAAAGTCAAAGAAAGAGGTAGTTAAGAGGAAATTTTCCTTAACATTTTGTTAAAAAATGAGGAGTATCTTCTTCCTAAAAATAGTCAAGCTTTCTAGACAGTAAGCTACTTGCTGACAGTGCAGACTGTCAGAAAGTTGCCAGAGGCTAGACCATTTTTAGGGATACAGCATCTCCCTACTCAAAATAAACGGATTTTTGAGGCAGTTAGCTATTTGCTGAAGGCGCGAGCCTTTAGGCTAATTGCCCAAAAATGACCAGAGGTCAGTTTATTTTGAGTGATACTAATCAAAGAACTTTTTACGTTTAGAAGAAGGTAAAATACCTAAAAGTTCTCTATACTTCGCCACAGTACGTCTGGCGATTTTGATGCCACCTTGTTTGCTGAGAATGTCTATGATTTTTTGATCTGATAGTGGTGATCGGTGATTTTCTTCCTCAACTAATTGCTTGATTTTTATTTTGACAGACTTACTAGATAAGTCTTTACCATCTGTTTTTATACTTGAACTGAAAAAGTATTTTAATTCAAAAATACCTTTTGGAGTGTGAACATATTTGTTTGTAGTCACACGACTCACTGTAGATTCATGCATGCTAATGTCACTTGCGATATCTTTTAAATTCATAGGAATAATATGAGAACTGCCTTTTTCAAAAAAGGCTTTTTGATGTTGTACAATACTTTCAGTAACTCGGCGAATGGTATCTTGTCTGCGATATATAGATTGTATAAGAAAGTTGGCCGATTTGATTTTTTGCTTAAGGTAATCCTGAGTCCCTTCATTTTTATTTCTTTCTAACTCTCTTCTATAATGGTTAGAAATTTTCAACTTGGGAATACCATCATCATTTAAAATAACTTCATATCTATCACCTATTTTATAGACATAAATATCTGGAACCACATGTTGTGCTTCTGTAGTCGAAAAAATACGACCTGGCTTAGGATCCATTTCTTCTAAAACTTTGCACATTTCTCTAATGTATTCTACTTTCTGTTTCATTACTTTAGCAAGGGCTACATAGTTTTTTTGTTCAAGATATTTTAAGTGATGACTGATCAGGGTTATCATGCTCTCAGTATTTTCCTGAAGTTGTCTGGCTTGTATCAAGAGACATTCTTTAAGATCTCTAGCTCCTACACCGGGAGGATCAAACTCTTGTAAAAAAGGCAGATGTTCTTCTAGATCCTTTAGTGGGATATTAGTTTCCTCAGCAATAGCATCTAAGGATTTTTCAATATAACCATTCTCATCCACATAATCTACAAGCGTGCTTATTATTTCCACCTCTTCTTCATTAAATCCGGAAGTTTTTATTTGCCAAATGAGGTGATCAGAGAGGGTAGTTTTAACTGGAATCACATTCTCATAGTTCATGATTTCATCTTTACGACCAGCTTTCCTATATTCTCTTTGATTATGATAGGTATTGTCGTAGTAATGATCTAAATTAAAGTCATCGTGTTCATCCTTCCTAGGATCAGCTTCTTTTGATCCTATATCGCTTTCTTTCATTTCACGACGATCGCCCTCGTTCTTAATGGCAGAATCTTCTAAGTTCTCATGTATTTCTTCAAGAATAGGGTTTTCTATGATCTCTTTTTGAATGGTGTTTTCTAGCTCCATTCTTGACATCTGTAGTAATTTAATAGCCTGTTGAATCTGTGGTGTGATTCTTAAAGACTGTGTTTGAGAGATGTGAAGCCCTTGTTTAAAGTTTTGCGCCATACACTTATTGCCCTTTTTATAGATATCGCTTATTTTACACTCTTTATGATCTATTGTAGTAATACTTCATAAACCATAAGCCTTTTGTATATTTTTAATCCATACTGTCTATAGACCTTTTGTTTATTAATTTTATGACTTTAGTGCTTTTTATCACTTGTGGTCTTAATATGGCTTACTATACTATCGGCTACATTGAGTTTATTTTTAAAAAATGTTGTCTAAAGTCTAAAATTATTATTTAAAAAAGAAGTTATTTTGTTATAAAATAAAATTAAATAGTAACCTTTATCTATATAATACAATTTACTTTATATTTTTAAATTTAAGGAGGCTCCATTATGGCTAAAACAAGAAAACAATCTAAGTCTAAGAAGGTAACACGAAAAACTTCTTCTAAAACAACGACTAAAAAGAAAACAAAAGCAAAATTGCATCAAAAAAGCACTAAGAAGGCTGCTAAAAAAACTACAAGAAAGACAACTAAAAGAGCAGCAGCAAAAAAAACAGCTTCAAAAGCCTCTAAAAAGAAAGCAGCTAAGAAGAAAGTAACTAAAAAAAGGGTAGCTAAAAAGGCTAAAAATAAAGTTGTTAAGAAAAAGACAACAAAAAAACCCTCTTCCTTAGCAAAAAAATCTAGTAAAAAACCAAAAAAGTCCACTAAAAAAGTTGTTGCTAAAAAGACTGCTAAGAAAAAGACAGCAAAAAAAGTGTCTTCTAAAACCAAAAAAGTATCTCAAATTAAGAAACCAAAAGCAAAAAAGAAGGCACTGAAGAAAAAGCCTAAAAAGGTATCTCGAAAGCCATCTGTGCCTTCTTTAAAGGAAATTCAAGAAAATGCCGAAGCTCCTATAATTTCTAAAAATCCTTTAGCCATCGATGACAAAGTCAGTCATCATAAGACCTTTTCTGCTGAAGATGAAAAAGAGCTTTTATTACCTGATAATGGAATAAATGATGATGATGATATTGATATCGACTTAAAACATGATAATGGTAACAATGACTTTGATGATGATGATGATGATGATGATTTTGATGAACCAGAACCCTTAAAAGAAATCGATATTTCTCATGATGATGATATAGATGATGATGGCTTTATCGATGATGATAAAGATGATGATGATACCAGTTTATTTTAATTAATTTCATAACTAAGAGCTGTTGCCATTTCGAGATAAGACATTGAAGTTACAAACTATATCTTATTAAGCCTTTATTTTAACCCGGCAATCTGGCAATAGCTCCTGGAAACAGTCTTCCGGGTTACCTGATTGTCATATCCCGGAATAATGGTGATTTCCTATTTTAACTTGCAAGAACAAAATACAAACTTTATTTTTGAGATAGCCTCTAATTATTTACTAGAGACTTGATTTTATATGGCGGAGAGAGAGGGATTCGAACCCTCGAAGCGTTTCCGCTTGCCGGTTTTCAAGACCGGTGCTTTCAACCGCTCAGCCATCTCTCCATTAACCACTTTACTGATTTTACATAAGAAATCAAACAGAAATTCAGCCATCAGAGCACTTAAACCTGCAGAGCTGCAATGGTTAGAAGTTATCTCAAAATGCTTATAATTTTATTTATCGTTGTTGGTTTTTGCTTCTAAAATCACATCTTGCAATTCTGAAATAAGTAGGTCGCGAATGTGATCTAATGTGACATCTTCCTTAGAAAGATTAGCCTTTTTTAATAATCTCTCTAGTTCAGAACTTACAAGATGTTCTGGTAAATCTGTATGCTCAACGAGCGTTTTAAATACATCAGATGTCATAATTCAAATCGAGCCTCAAAGATAATTTTAGGAAATAGTGCTACTAGAACGAAGATGTCTGTATCTTTTAACGCTAAAACTAGACAGATGTTTTGTTTTCTTAAGTTTAAAAATAGTCGTAATGATTTAAATAAAATTTTTATGTAGACATTTTGGTTTTGTTCTAGTTTAATTCGAATCGCATTTCATAATTTTTTATAGATAGTCATTTCAAGTAAGAAGGAGAAAGTAATGGCACTTACTTACACACCACCTGTAAAAATGGACACCCCTTGTCCAGATTTTAATCTTTTAGGTATGGATAACAAATGGCACTGTCTGAAAGACTTTCAAGGCAGAGGGCTTATTGTCATGTTCATTTGCAATCACTGCCCCTATGTTCAAGCTGTAGAAAATAGACTGATTGAACTTTATAAAAAAGCCCTAACTTTAGGCTTTCAAACCATTGGTATCTGCGCTAACGATGCGGATGGTTACCCTGAAGACTCTTATAATAACCTTCAAAAGTGCTGGAAAGAAAAAAATTATAAATTCCCTTACCTACATGATCCTTCTCAAGAGGTTGCAAAGGCATTTAAAGCTGTCTGTACACCTGATTTTTTTGTCTATGATGAACATCACCTTTTAAAATATAGAGGAAGGTTAGATGACTCATGGAAAGACCCAGATAAAGTCACTCAAACTGAACTTTTAGATGCCGTTGAACAAATTGCAAATAACAAACCTGTAAATCCTCAACAAGAACCTTCTATGGGATGTTCTATAAAGTGGACATAAAAAAACAGACCCTTATGTAAGGGTCTGTTTATATACCTAAATGTTATTTAGCCAATATCATTTACCAGTTCGGATTATCAAGAATGCGGTTGGTAGGTTCATTGTCCGCAAGGTATTGTCCGATAAAATTAAGTAGCTGCTGCATTGCTCTAAGTGCCTCTTCTGTAAACTCTGCCTCATCATTATCGTATGAGAGATAGATCCCTATAGCTATTGGAGCAAGTATTCCAGCAGTAATAGTACCTGCAACACCTGCACCAGTTGTGGCAAGAGCTCTCCTAAACCATCGCGAGAAAAAGCCTCTAGTTCCACCTAATCGACCCATTTTTATCGTTGCTACTTTTCCACTAAAATCTCTAGGAATTTCGTACTTTGATATACGGGTAATTAAGCTTTTAGTAACCTCTGAATTTCCCCTTGTTGCATAGGTCGATGGAGGGCCACATGAGCTACGGAATGCAAACCATCCTACGAGTCTTGCAGGATCCGTGCACTGGTAAACTGTTACAGTGTACCCTTTATCCCTAAAAAGTAAGAGAAGATGCTTTTTAGGATCACTAGCGTGAGCAATAATTATTCTACTTTGTCTCCCATTCACTGTGCTTATGTTAAGCCCAGATACAAGAGTGTCCTGTCGGGCTATAACATTTAAAAATCTTGCATTTGCACTAAGTCCAGAATCCACATCATCTATGATAGATGTCCAGTGATGTTCAGGAGCTGGTGGTGTAGCGGCGGGAGCTGGTGGTGTAGCGGGAGCTGGTGGTGTAGCGGGAGCTGGTGGTGTAGCGGCGGGAGCTGCAGCTGCAGGTGACCGAGCTGCGCGTGGTAGAGGAGGGTCTTCTGCCGTTGCAGGAGTTAGGTCAAGGTCTGCTGCTGCGCTAGCTGGTCTAGCAGCATCAGCAGCCTCTGCTACTGTGCTTGCTGCCCCATCCTTAACATCGTTAAGAATACCACCTAAGCCTAAAAGGGAGGTGGTGCTAAACGATACCCTATATCCTCCATTGTCTGTGCGTTCTGCATTTTCTAAAAGCTCTATTAAAGCCTCTATTATGCTTAAATCTTCTTGTCTATATATATCCATATCCTCTTCTAATTCCCATGATAGAGGGTCTTCAGTATTATCATTATCAAATACATTATTTGCTTGTGATAAAATAGGATGAAACATTAGAGAGATAAATAAAACACTTATTGCAAACTTCATGTGAACCTCCTTGCTTAGGTTACATTTAATAATAAATTATGTAATAAAGTAACTTTATACTTTTTAAGTTGAAAAATAACTGACTAACAACTAGGTTTATATTTATTCTATTTCTTACTTTTATCTTTTTTAGATTTACTATCAGTCGTTATAAATATCAACCACCTTATTTTTAATTTAAACTCTCTTTTAAATTCTACAAACCTTTCTATGGGTCAAAAAGCAATAATGCACTGCATAATCCATTTTACTCACTCCTAAAAACCCAATAACGCTAAGCTTTCATCAAAATAAGATATAAGTATTTAATATCAAAGGTATCAAATATAATTAACATTGTTGTTTTGGCATAAATACATCCTCTTGTTTCTTTTATTAACTACAATAAAAGCGCAAAATGCTATTTTTTACCTTGAAAAATTTGTTACTGAAGTCCTTTGTGGTACAATAATAGCGATTTGCTATTTTAAATTTTAACTCGAATTGTAAAATACAAAACTTTACTTTCTGAAATGGCTTCAAGTAAGTAACAGTATGAACAAATATAAATCTGATATAACTGGTAAAGCCAAACTAAAATGTATGCAACCTGTAGGCAAAATAGTAAAAAGATGGGCAGATGATTTAAATATCAATGCACAGTACTTTGAAACAATAGAAAGCACAAATGGCTATGCTAAAAAGAGCAATGCCTCACTTGTGATAACAGATGATCAAACCTGCGGACGTGGTAGAGGTAACAATCAATGGATTTGCCCTCGATACGGAGATGGCTTTCTAACAACATGGATATTCACTATATCTGATTCAGTTCAACCTATCTTCTCCCCTCTTGTGGGCTTAGCTCTCTATAGAGCACTTTGCAAAACATGGAAACTTAATGATACTTTAAGCCTCAAAGCTCCTAATGACATCTATTTGGACAATGGAAAATTAGCAGGTATTCTCATTGAAACCATCAATCAGTCAAAAAAAACAAAAGTGCTTATTGGTATAGGCGTTAATATATTTTCTCATCCTCAAAGTCTTAAAGAAGGGGTAAGCGCAACCAGTTTAGCAGCACACCATTTACCTTTAGATGAAACCTATATTAGAAATTTTACATCTTATTTATGGCAGGAATTATACACAAGCCCCCATTCTGCCTTATTAGAATCTTCAGCTTCTCATATAACTCCTTCTAAAAGAGAAGACATCAAAACAGCTCTTAATAAATACCCTAGCAAAATATATTATCAAAATGTATTACCTGATGGTTCTTTAGAAACATCATCTGGTATTATTCCTTGGCAAGATCTTTAATTTGAACTCATAGCTCTATACTATAACCTTCAGATGACTTCGGCGTTTGGTATAAGACTAATTTATTAACTTTATAAGTAATTTAACTTAAAAGTGTATATGTATTGACTCAGTGATAGTGCTTCACTTAAAGAAAGATTAAAACTTACCCTCAAGTAGGGAGGAGAAATTACCTATGAAGTATTTATCCAGCTTAACAATAATGATGCTTGTCTACATTTCTTTTCATCAAGTAGCTGCGCAGACAACAGACATATGCAGTCCTTCATGGTGGCAACAGCTTATACAAAACAATACTTCTATAAACGAGGATGATATAAACCTTAACGACCTGCATAGAACGTGCGATCAGGATGGAAACACACCTCTAATGATTGCATACATCGAAGGTGTAGGTGATGAGATAGTAACCAGGACTCTTAACCTAGCTGTTAGAAATACTATAGAAGAACTTTTCTCTATAGCAAATACTCATGGAAAGAGTTTTGCACAAATGTTTTTAGAAAGGCATGAACCAGACTCTAAGGTCTTTTTGCGTGTGAGTGTTCAGCTTATGATTAGAAGGTCAGAAGAAGCTTATCTGCATCCTTCTCCTTTTTTTGGAGATATATGCGATACCTCATGGTGGCAACAACTTGAATCAGAAGATAATATTCCTATTGAAGATATACGGAGCATAAACATCGACGATCTATTTAGCAGAGGTTGCAATGATGGAGATACACCTTTGATAACAGCTCTTAGAGCAAACATAACTGATGCAATCATCATAAACATTCTTGAAATGGCTACTCTAAATGCTATAAGAGAGCTTTTCAATACAGAAAATGTTCGTGGAGATACTCTTCGAACAATTTTTTTAAGAGAACATAATCCAGGAGCTGGGCTTTTTTATATCGTACATACTCATTACAGCACAAACCGAGAAGAATTAATGAACTAGACTCATTAATTAAGTGGTTTATTAAGTAGGCAATGAAAAGAAGGTATAGAAGATATATGAAAAGAAAGTGGTATTTTATAAGGTTTGTGTTTTTAGGTTTTATTTTGAGTTCAACAGAAGGACTTTCTCAACGAACTTTAACTTCATACAATTTAGAATATATGTCTAGTTGCTACGACCGCTTGACTATGCCTTACACAGCTGTTGTAGACACACATTTGCATTTTCGCCCTTTTGCTGTCAGTGCAGCTCCTCCATTTGAAGAAGTGGTGCAATACCTTAGAGATGCAGGTGTGCTTTTTGCAAATATTTATGGGATTGGCCAAGTATTGCCGGCCACTTCATCTTGTGCAGACCTTACTTCATGTGTAAGCATACCTATCAGACCCAGCTTTCGAAACGACATACTCAATGCTGAAAATTTAACAAAATGGAGAATATCAAATCAAACAAATGGAAATCGAAACGTTCATTTTGTCTTAGCTATGACATTTCCTGATCTATCAGACCCTTCTTCAGTGTTATCTGGAATCCATCTTTTAGACAGAGAATATTCACAAAGGTTATTTCGCTGGATGGGTGAAGTGAATTTAGTAAAAGAGTTTCTTTTTAATCGTGGGATGGAAGCTGTTCCAAAATCTAAAGTCCCTGAATGGCAGCCCTTTATGACTGTTCTGCGAGAAAGAAATATTCCGTTAGCAATTCACTCTGATTTAGGCAATGACAATGACCCTACAAAATATATCTCTTGGATGGAAGAAGTCTTACAGTTATATCCAGACAATAAAATTGTTTGGATGCATGCAGGAATATCTATAAGATTAACCAAAATGGATGTAGATCAGCATATTGAAGTGCTCAGCTCCTTTTTAGATAGGTTTCCTCACCTCATGCTTGATTTTTCATGGTATATTCTTAATGATTATTATTTGTCTCCCAACGAAATTAATCAAACTAAGTATGTAGATTTCATCAATCAATATTCTACACGTATTTTACCAGGCACAGATTTTATAGCTACCAACAAAAGAGATTTTAGTTCCTACTTAAAAGAACTTGAACTAACAAGTTGGATTTACCAGTATGTCAGTGACGAAGCTTTTAGAAATATTGCCTTAGGGCAGAATTATTTTCGATTTACAAACTTATCATTTCGAGCTCCACGCATCTGCCAATAACTAAGTGATCTCTTTTATTTCTCTTACTTTTTTTATTTGCTATTGACTTTTGCAAAAGAGTATGGTTTAAGAAACAACAACAGCAAAAAGATTATACAAATGGAGTTATAACAAAAACATTACTTTCTAAGGGTCAACCACTTTCTTATTTTATTGATCTTATTCAAGTACAAGCCTGATATCTATGTACCTCTGAGCCTATCTAATTCTTTATAAGCTTTCGTTTTTTTATAATTATTTAAAATTGAAAGAGGTGTACTGTGAACTTATTTAAGTTGAATATATGTATTTTAGTATGTTTCATTGCAGTTAATGTGAATGCTGACTTGTTTTGCAATCGTGAATATTGGAGAAATACGACACAACCTGACGTAGAATATATGCTAAATTCACAAGAATATGATCAGATTCAAGATGAACAACAACTTATCTATGATTTGACATTTCTTTATGAGGAGTGTGAAGAAGGCCAAGAAAAACCCATCCAAATCCTGAAAAGAGAGGCAAGCCTTGATGTACAAAAATATCTTATGTGTGAAATAACCAGTGAAGTTAACTCTCTTAATGCTTTTTTTACAAGGATTATGGATCCATGGTATTGGACTGGATGTATATTGTATGAACTAAGAGAAAGCTGTGAACAAGAAGCTATTTCTTCTTCAATAGGTGGCAAATTGGTATGTCAAGAACCACTAGTAAGATGGAATAGCGTTTTTGGTGGTGGTAGCAGATAAAAGAGTATTTTATCTTCAATAGCGTTAGAAATTGTCCTTACTATTATTAATTAACTGTAACAATATAAATAATATCGTTTTGGATAATAATATAGGATTTGAAATTGTAAATTGCTCTGATAATGTTTGTGCATATCTATGTTGTTTTTGTTCATTAATTATTATTAAGAGGTAACAAAAACTTAGATTCATTTCAAGCAAAGCCTACTAGACATTTTCACAAACATATCACACATTATATGATCAAATACAACTCACATCAGCTTTGCTGCACAAACATGTATGGAAAGAAAAGATACTTGTGGTAAGCTTATGAACTAACTCTTATCCAGTGTTTTAGAAGATAAATTTTATAAAAAAGTTATCACAAAAATATTTTTTCTAAGCATTGCATTATACTTAAAATTTCCTTATTTACAATTTAAAAGTTCTAATGACAAAACAAGATGAATTGCCTTAAAAAATCATGTAAAAAATACAATATTTACAAATATAACTTGTAAATATTACAAACTTATATTTAAAGCTTGTATACACGATCTTGTTAAGATATATTAATTTATCAAAATACTATATATCTATTGTGTTGTATTATAGAGGAAAAATTATGATAAAAAACTTTTTATATACAGGTCTATGTTTAATATTGTTAACTTCAATAGAAGCGATAGCTTATGAACCATCTGTTCAGAATTCTTTTGATCAACAAGATACATTTGATTTTAATAACACAACAGATATAGATATTGAGGAATATATTGACACAGAGGAAGCACCAGCTCATGGACATGGACCTAGGCGACATCGACGGCAGGGACGTTGTTGTCATCCTGTGACTGTACCTGTTGGACCACTTGTTTGGCAATATTATTGGGGATATTGGAGATGGTATCAACCCACTACTGTTGTGCAGGATTGTCATATTGTTATTATAGAGAGACCTGATCCTCCTCGTCGTCCTCGCCCTCGACCTCCACGACGTCCTCGTTACCCACATCCTTCTGACCATGTTGAAGATACCTATTGTGATCAGCTTAGAAGAAGTATCAGAGGTATGAGAGATAACTCACTATTTAATGCCATATGTAATGGCCACGACCTTACTGTCGAAAACTTATTAAATAGAGGAAGCCATTATGTAAATGAAAGAGGGTTTACTGGAGAAAATGCTC
Organism: Bdellovibrionales bacterium; assembly: GCA_965262715.1. Lineage (GTDB taxonomy): Bacteria > Bdellovibrionota > Bdellovibrionia > Bdellovibrionales > JAUICD01. The sequence goes on from OZ253553.1 coordinate 203,885, forward strand.
TCATCCTAGCTACCAAATTAGATGATATGCGTATTGTACGTTTGCTCATTCAAGATTTTGACGCAAATGTATGTCTGACTCATCAAGGCCTTATGGCAGTAGATTGGGCTTATGAACTTGAACATGAACGTATGTTTCGATACTTAGAAAGAAGATCATCTCATTGCTTTGATGATTTTAGAAGACGATAGCTTTATTAGGAGCTGTTTACCTTTTGAAGTTTTATCTTAAACGACTTAGTGTTGTATAAAATGAAAAAGCAATTATCGTTTTGAGTAAAATAACTGTATTTATTCTTATTTATAATACAGCTTCTATACATTCTTGCTGTTTCTGTTCTTCATTCTGTATTTCCTTTTCCTTATACGTATTGGATTTTAACACCTCTATAGTAGCAAAGTGACTACCAGAGGAAAAAATTGCGCTAATAGGAGCAAACAACAAGGAGAAACCATTAGACATAGTCTCTGATTGTCTGTTTTCAGCAATCATTAGAGCTGTTCTACCGTATTTATCTCTTTTATATGGTCTGCCCCTGCCTCTATAAGAGTTTTTACTAAATTCGAATGATTGCGATCACTACGGCTAATCACCATTAACGCTGTTTCACCATTTACATCTGGAATATTAGGATTTGCTTCTTGTTTCAATAACATGTCAACAATAGTTTCACTATAATTATTTCTAACAGCTTTTATCAATGCCGTTTGAGTATTCTCACTATTTTGCGCATTAGGATCTGCCCCATAAGCTAAAAGCATTTCAACATATTTAGGATCAGCATTTTCAGCAGCTCATGTTAATGGTGTGTCACCATACTTATCTCGAATATCAATATCTATTTTTGCATCTAATAACATTTTAGCAATATCAAGTTTGTTGTATCTCATTGCTAAAGCTATAGGTAATCTGCCATATTGATCATGAATAAAATTTGGATCTGCTCCTCTCTCTAACAACATACCCACAAAATCTATATTACCCCATAAAATAGCTGCTTCTAAAGGTGTCATAGGAGTAGAAAGAAAATTCAGGAAACCGGTGCCTATGTCTGGCACATTAAGATCAATCTTAGAGTTTATCAATTTATAAGCTTCATCAAGTTTATTATTTTGAATACTAGTTATGAGAAGCTGTCTATTACGACGATTATGGTTATCATCATGCTTTGCGTAAGAAATAGTATTATTTATTAGAGAGAGAAAGATCGAAGAAATACACAATTTTAAAAGAAAACAACCTTGTGATTCTTTCATTAATCAACTCACCACTATCATACAAGTTTTTAGAGCAAGAAAAATTTCATATCAATGATAAAAAATATAATAGAATGCAACAAAATAACTTTCAAGGCATTTTTTATGAACTTTGCGTTATACATACCTAGAGCCCATCTCAAACTTTTATAAATAACTGCTTTTTTGGGCAATCCAGTAACAAGCCTCTGAAATAGTGGCCAGATTGCCAAATGCTAGATATCTTAAGCAACCAAGATTTATCATTTTAGTTCTTAACGTGTGTTATATAATACAAAAACTTATTTTGTCAGACCGCTTCTAAATAGGATTGATGAATTCCCTATCAGTCTCTTTATAATCTAAAGATTATTACGAAGTAACAAAATTAATAAGGATATGACCAAACCGATACAAGCAAAAGCCATCTTATAATAATAAGTATAGGCCCTTGATGTGTGATGTGATGATTGGATAGTTTTTACTTCTATAGAAGGAATAGGTGATCTACGATACCAACCTTTAACTGTAACCTCCTGTCTTTGAAACTTCTTAAAATGGAAGATACCAAATAGAATGTTAAGCCCAAAAGGTTCATGATCGAGAAAGATCAGCCCTGTCTTATCCTTAAGGAAAAAATCTTCAGAGAAAATTGATCCAGCAATTCCTCTTCCTAAAATACGACCTTTTAGAACCACCGGATAAGAGCAAACAGGAGATACTTTCACTACTTTTAAAAGAGCTGCAATAGAGCAAGGGAAAAAACTTCCCTCACCTGGATATGCTTTTAAAACTCTGATCAAAGCTCCTATAGATACACATAAGATAAAAGTTGCAAATAAAGAAATAAGAGAAACCCAATCAGAACCATTAAACATGCTCCACATTTGAAGTAATGTGATCTGGTTAAACACGCTATATGATACAATACCTAAAACACCTAAGATATATGGCAGAAATACAATAAATAAATCAAAGAAGAAATCATCCCAATAACTTTCTGGCTTCCGCTTGTTAAATAAAAGGTAGGGTTCTTGATTTAAAGATAGAGCATAAGAACTAATAGCATTTATTCTCTTGGCTGTAAGAGGATGAGTGGAGTTCAGTTCATAGTAAGACGCCCAAGGATTCCAAAGATCCCATCTCATAATATCTTTTATAGATTCAGGATTATACATATCTTCAGATTCTGTTCCTTGTTGGAGAAGAGATAGCTGTTGAGATATTGAAGCACTCGCAATGTTAAAAGCTTCTACACTTTGAGCTGCTTGAGATTTCCTTTTTTGATTTTTCTTTTCTAAACTATTTGTAGCATGACCTAAGTTTTTTAATTGTTGTGTTACTGCTTGAGTTGCAATGTCTCGTCTTCTCCTCACCGAACGTTGCCTAGAAGGATTGACCTGCTTAGAATCCTCTTGCATAGAAGAGGGGTCTAATAAACCGTAGGAAATTTTAACCAGTGCTGTTAACAAAGCATTTGGTTTTTTTGTGGCAAAACAACTAAACCGATCTGCATAATATTCTCTTGCCCTAGAGACAAAAAGTACTAAATACTCAGAAACCAAGTAAGAGACATAACTAACAACCATAACAGCAATAATGTCTTTTCTCCCCTTTGACTCCCGAACGGCTTCCCTAAAGTAATCAAAAATATTGTATAAAATAATAGGTACAATCTTTATGACAGTCATTAAGGCAAAGTCCCAATGTTTAATATGTCCTAATTCATGAGCTAAAACAGATTCTAATTCATCTTGATCAAGTAATTGAAACATTCCTTCGGAAAAAACAACTCTTGCGCTATAAGGAGTTCTACCATATGTATATGCCTGAGGAGATTGATCTCGAATAATTCCTATTCTAGGAGTAGGTATACGATTATTACGACAAAGCTTCATCAAAGAATCTTGAAAGTGGGCAGGAAGGTCTTTAAATAAAACCCAATCTAAAGATCCAAAAAGTCTTAATTGCCAATCTAAAAAGATAGGGCCAAAGTAAAATTGCAATAAAACAAAAATGATAAGGACAATAGAACCAGCCCAAACAGGTAACGCTGTCATTTCCATTGCAAAAACTATCACTCCAAATAATAAACCATAAAGAGAAAGTAGAACCATTCCAGAAGTTAAAGCTAAAGACGGCATGCGGGCAGGAACAACCATTTTATTTTGAGCAATTTTTTTAGAAATAAAAGTGTCTTCTTGAATTTTTTTAAATGATTTATCTTTTTGAATATTCTCAAATTCCTGAGCATCAAGGTAAATGCCACGGCAAGAAGAACATTCTTCAACTTGATAGGAAAATCCTGGAAACTTACCTGCTTGCATAGAAGCATTGTCACATTTTGGACATTTGGCAGATATACGTTGAGATCGATCTAAACCAAAATGCAAATATTGTTTTAAAATAGTACGATCTTTAATGAAAAAATTAACTTCACCATAATCCAGCCACACACCTCGACAAGAGGGGCAAACGTCAATCAATACTCCCTTTTTTGTCAAAACAGATCGCATCTGTTTTGTACACTTTAAGCATTTAATAGTTTTTTGATCCATGATATCTATTATACAGTAATTTTTTGATTTGTACTGCTTAACCCTACACTATATAGAAAAGTGTATATAAACATTTCAAAATACTAAGGGCTGTTGCCGTTTCGAGATAAGGAGGACGGATCCATTCCATTAGGTATGACCATTCAAGTTCAACTTTTTCAATTTGCAAGCACTATATTATATGGATTAAAAAAAATAGATGGTGATAAAAACCAATGATAAAAATGGGCAGAGGCTCGCCTTACGAGTCTGGCCTCAGGGCAATGATGAGTAGGAATGAATTTAATTGATTTCCCTAACATAGTATAAAAAAATGAAGAGTATCTCCCTTACTCAAAATGAATATGTTTTCTGGGCAATAAGCTATTTGCCGACAGCGAAAGACTGTCGGGCTTATTGCCAGAAAACCGCCAGAGGCGGGTTCATTTTGAGGGAAACAATTCAAGAAGGAAAATGAAGGTCCAGCTCAATCAAGGCCATCCGGAATCGGTTACCCGGAACTGATAACAGTTTGCTAGATTGCCCGCTTACCGGACCTCGGAAAAAAAGAGAGCTTAACTGGTCATGAACCTATTTTTATACTTGCTGTGAATGACAACAACCTCTAAAAGCCTTATACTTATTATATTAATTCATTATATTAAAGGTTGCATAAGCCGTTTTGCTAATATATAATTGGCACCACATAAAATATGTAAAAGAGGAAATCTGTGATAAAAAAACCTTTATATATAGCTTTATGTTTAGCATTATTCATCTCAGTAGAGGTAATAGCTTACCCGTCATCTGTTCAAAACTCTTTTGATCAACAAGATACATTTGATTTTGATAACACAATAGATATTGAGGAATATATTGATGCAGGGCAACCAATAGCTCATAGAGGACCACCACATCGCCATAGAAGACGCTGTTATCTAGTAACTGTACCTGGACCGCCTGTTTGGGGCCCTTGGGGATGGCGTCGACCTACCGTTCGTAAATGTCGCCCTGTTATTGTATACAAAGCACCTCCTCCTCCCCGACGACGTCCTGGCTATCGTCCTGGTCATCCACGAGGTTTCGACTACCGCCCTCATCATCACCCACGCCCACGACGTCCTCGCTATTCACAACGTTCTCGTCACTCATCACCCTCTCATAATTTTGAAGGTGCAAGAGATCATCCTTCTGATCACCATCATCCACGACGTTCTCGTCGCTCGTCATCTTCTTCTCATAACTTTGAAGGTACAAGAGATCGTCATTTACCAGTAGAAGATTTAGAGGGTCGTTATTTATCACCATCTGCTCGTAGCCCTGAAAATGAAGAAGACCGCCTTGTACCACTACCTTCTCGCAGCCTTGCAGGTGTAGACGACCGCCTTGTACCACTACCTTCTCGCAGCTCTGAAGATGTAGACGACCGCCCTCCACCACTATCTTCTCGCAACTCTACTGAAGATACAGAAAATGTTTATATCTATACCTATTGTGATCATAGAAGAAATCTCAGAGATATTAGAAGAGAAGACGAGCAAGATGACTTAGTAAAAAACCTACTATTTAACGCTATATGTGATAATGAAAGTACTATTGTGGGATTTCTATTAGAAGATAGAGGCTATTTTATAAATGAGGTAGTGTTTACTGGAGAAACACCTCTAATCCTAGCAATTAAATTAGAAAATATGGATATTGTACGTCTGCTTGTTGAAAGTTTCGAAGCAGATATATGTAGAGAAATCCAAGGTCTTACAGCAATAGGCTGGGCTGAAGAACTTCGCAATGAAGGCATCTTTGAATATCTAGAAGAAAGATCATCTCAGTGCTTTTAAATATACCTCTTTAATCAATTATTCGTACAGTTTTCCCATTCTGTTTTTGCCATATTAAAGTCTGTTCTTCCTCTTTCTGTTATAATAGAAGCTCTCTCTTCCCTATTTATACGTAATATAGATCCAAGATTATATCTTGCCGTAATACTTATATAGGATTCATTAATTGAACGCTGACACCTTATATCATCAGATGAAAGAATGTCTCGTCGAAGTTCAAAGATATCCTTCAGTGTATCTAGAGCTTCTCCTTCTATCCCATGTTCTCTTAATGTACCTATTAAGAAATCAAAATTATCTTCATAAATTCGGTAAGCTAATTGTGATGGATCTGATATCTCTTCTGAATGTGATATACAACTACTCCATGAGTGTTGAGCTAAACCTAATTGGGCTTTTAAAGAATCGATATGTTCTTGAGTTACATTATTGAATTGACTAGCTCTATGTTCCTCCATAAACGGCATAAGTACATAGCTATAGAAAATAAAAAAAGGTTCTCGATAACGATCACAGAAAGAATTATTATTATTATCACTATCTACAATACTTAAAGTCTCCCTTTCTATATCTAACAATTGAAGTTCTCTTATATTTTGTCTTGACCCGTGTGCACTCTTCAACCCTATAGGATACCCTAAAATGACCACTAATAATAAAGATAACAAAGGTTTAATCATCAAATGAGTTAAGGGATAATGAGCGCAATACATTTTTCCTCCTATTTTTAATGGATTTGAGAAATATATATTTCTATCTTAAAATCATTCACAACCTTTATACCTATTTTGTACACATAAATATAGAGAAATATGGGAAAATGTTTTAAAATAGTAAAGAAAATTTGAAGTAAACCGAAGACTCATAACCTAAAGGCCTTCCATTAAGAGGTTTTACAATGAAAGTTAGACAATATGTGTTATTTATACCTTTTTTATTTATCATTACTGGTTGTGGTGCAACAATCTGCTCAAAAAAAGACAATTCAAAGCACGGTGTTGCCTTTAACTATGGAAATATGTATGGCAACAAATATGTAGACATTGATCATTTACCTACATTTGTTGAAAAAAACAAGTGGGTGAAAAAAATAATTATTGAAACTAACGGCTTTTTAGTTATATCCTCTCAACAAACAGCTTCCTGTAAAAATAAAGAAGAAATAAAAGCAGCAATTAATAAGAAGCTTTCTCTCCCTCCCTGCGAAAGAATAGCCATGATAAAATATCCAGCTCATCGTTATATGACCGGCCAAGGATATGAACGATGGGATCATATTTCTGAAGAAGAATGGCCTAACATAAATGATCTAAAACATACCTTTTCTCAACAAGCTGATTATCATTATGAAAATTGTAATTACAATATATTTGGCCGTTTTTATATGTTCTTAGCAGTACTTGATTTTATATAATCCTTTTTAGAAAACACTTATCACTTTCTCTAAGCGTTACAATAATATCATAAAAATAAACTCGGTAATCTGATAGAAGATATTTCAATTTATAATGATTAATAAATAGCAGCGGTCTGACAAAACTCTGTTTACATTATAAACAAAGCAAGATTCAGATAAAGTTTAAGCATTTTGACATAGTTTATATAAATAAGCTCCTGTTCTGCTTGTCCCGCTAAAGTCAAGATGACCGATCATAATACAGCGTTTGCACATTCATCTGTAAGGCTAAGGTCTGTTACTGTGACTAATATCTCAGCAATATCATATTTGTTCTTTTTTATAGCAAAAGCTAAAGGTTCTCTTTTAATAAAACCAAAAGACCTATATGCATCTTGTTGAACATTAGGGCCTGCTCCTGCATCCAATAGCATATTAACAATATCTGTATGTTCCCATAAAACAGCTGTTGCTAAAGGAGTATATGCAGGAAATAAAAACCTAAAAAATCCAGTACTTCTAGATCTTTTATTAAGATCAACTCCAGAACGTATTAACCTAGAAACCTCATTAACCAACGACGGTCATAATGCGCTCGGCCATTTTTTCTGCAGCACCCTTTTTATAAAATTTGGAAATATTATCTTCTAGAGTTTTTTTAAGAATCCGATTATTAACAATACCCAATATTTCTTTTTCTAATTTTTCAGGATTTAAATCTCTCTCTAAAATCATTACACATGCTTTTTGATCTAATAAAGCTTGTACATTTTTCTTTTGATGATCCTCTGATGCAAAGGAAAAAGGTATAAGAATAGATGCCTTACCTATAGCTGCAAGCTCAAAAATAGTGCTTGCTCCTCCACGGCAAACTACAATATCAGCCCATTCATAATCCTTTTCTATCTTTTCTAAATAAGGAAGAACTTTTATATTTGAAAAATGTTTTAGTTCATTGTAAGTACTGTGATAATTTTGTTTGCCTGTTTGAAGTCTTACTCGAAGATTTTTGAAACACTCAGGTTGTTTTTTCACCCATTGAACAATACAATGATTGATTTTTTGAGCACCAAGACTTCCTCCAAAAATTAAAATATGATGGCTCTTATTTAAATTTTGTTTTTTCTGAGTCGCTAAATCTTCAATTTCCTTACGAACAGGTATAGATATTTTATAGCAAGGGTTACGATTTTTAAGATGAGCTTTAGCACTATCAAGTACTATCCAACATTCCTTAACAAAACAGGATAAGATGCGATTTGTAAGCCCTGGGTAAGCATTCATCTCCCATAAGGCTGTATGAAATCCCATTAACGAGCCTACCATCATTAAAGGCCCAGAAGCATATCCTCCCATCCCTAAGATGTAACAAGGACGTATTTTACAAAGCAAGTAAATACTTTTTAAAAAAGCAAATGGAATTAATAAACACACTTTGCATTTTTTTAAAAAACTTACATTTTGCCAACCTTTTATAGGCAGAAAGTGTAGAGGTATTTCCTTAGGAACAATGTCCTTTTCTAATCCATATTGAGTGCCTACAAAATGGACTTGCCAGTTAGGGTTTACCTTTAATAAAGCACTAGCTACTGCAAGGCCCGGGTAAATATGACCTCCCGTTCCTCCACCTGTGATGATTATTTTTTTTATAGAAGGTTTATGTTTTATCAAAGGAAACTCTTTGAATAGCTAAAGCAAAACCAAAAAGCAAAGACATAGAAATTAAGGAAGAACCTCCATAACTTAAAAAAGGTAATGTCAGCCCTTTTGTAGGCAGCATTCCTAAGGATACGCTAAAGTTGATAAAAGTTTGAATTCCAAATGTTAATGTCAATCCAAGAAAGACATACCTTAACTTTTCTTCCCAAATACTTTTAGATAAATGAAAAAGCCGAAATAAAATAATCCCAAATAAAATTAAAACAAGGCTAACACCTATAAAGCCAGCTTCTTCTCCTAAAACAGAGAGAGTAAAATCAGTGTGAGCTTCTGGCAGAAAATAAAGCTTTGATTGACCATTGCCTAAACCTATTCCCATCAAGCCTCCTGTATGAAACCCTAAAAGACTTTGTATTGTTTGAAATCCACTTGAAGAAAACCTAGACCAGGGATCTAAAAAAGATTTAAACCGTTCTACTCTATAAGGTGAAACTACCATAAATACAAACAAAGAGAAAGAAGATAAAAAACCCGTGAGTAAAAGAGTCGACCACCTAATTCCTTTTAAAAACATAAGAGAAAAAAGCACTAAATAATAAATTACAAGTGCCCCAAAGTCAGGTTGTTTAATAAATATAAAGATTGGCAATAATCCTAGAATAACTAGAAACAAGCGTGATATAGAACTTATCCTCTCCCAATTCTTTACAATCAGTGGTCCAACAACAAATGGAAGACTCACTTTAAAAAACTCAGAAGGTTCTAAACGAAAATCAAAAGGTAAATTGATCCATCTAGTAGCCCCTCCAACCTTAACACCTATTTGAGGAATCAGTGTCAAAATCAATAAAAAGAGAGATATAGCAAATATCGTGACTCCTAGGGGAAGGATCCAATCCTTAGATAGTAGAGAAACAAAAAGCATAAGGCAAAGTCCCATGATCACAAACAAAAGTTGCTTTTGAAAGAAAAAAAGACCATCATTATATATATCTGTGGCATAAATATAACTAGCACTGTATATTTGTACCAGCCCAATACCCATCAAGAAAAAAATCATAATAAATAAAAAGCGATCTATCTCTAAAACATTCTTAAAAGATAAGTATCTTAATAATGGAATACGATCGACTGCCAAGTGAGCTATTGACTCAGTCTGAATATAGGATCTATTTTGAATGTAGGTTTTAATATTTCTTAAATACTTTATCATAAAAAATATCTTTATATATGCCAATTTATCAATAACATAAATTTATCAATAAACAAAGATAAGTTAAAGCTATTTTTTATATGTCTGCGAATTTTATTAAAAAATTAGACTGACCCGGGAAGGATAATACCTTTAGACTCAAGGTTTTGAATAGATTGTTCAAATGTGACCATACCTTGTGCCTTACCTGTTTGCATCACTGAAGGTAACTGAGAGCTTTTATTTTCACGAATGAGATTTGAAACAGCAGGTGTGACAACTAGCACTTCAAAAATACCTACTCTGCCTTTTTTATCAGCTCTTTTGACTAAAGTCTGTGCAACTATACCTTGTAAAGATTCAGAAAGCATAGCTCTGATCTGTGACTGTTTCTCACCGGGAAAGACATCCACAATCCTATTGACTGTTTGTACTGCGCTATTGGTATGAAGTGTTCCAAAAACAAGATGCCCTGTCTCTGCAGCTGTTAAGGCTAGCTGAATCGTTTCTAAGTCTCTCATTTCCCCCACTAATATCACATCTGGGTCCTCTCTCAGCGCAACCTTTAACGCATCAGAAAAAGACTTAGTGTGTGTATTGATTTCTCTTTGAGATATTAAACACTGTTTATTTTGGTGCACAAATTCAATAGGGTCTTCAATAGTTATAATGTGCAGGTTATATGTTTTATTGATCAAATCAACCAAGGAGGATATCGTAGTTGATTTACCAGAACCTGTATAACCCGTCACTAAAACTAATCCATTGTGATGGGAACTCAAATCAACAACGGACTTTGGTAACCCCAGCTTACTATGAGGAACAATTTCATCAGGAATGTATCGAAAAACACCAGCTATTCCTCGCAATTGCATAAATACATTCAGACGAAACCGGCCGACTCCTTTTATGCTATAAGCGCAGTCCAGTTGTAAGTTTTCCGTAAAAAGTTTTTTTTGCTTTTCTGTTAAAAGTTCAAAGAGCAGCCCTTGACACTCTGCTGCAGTTAAATCTCTATATTTAATAGGATGCATGTCCCCATGAATACGTATATAAGGAGGACAGCCACTGCTGATGTGCAAATCTGATCCATTTGTTTCTTTTACTTTACATAATAACTCGTCTAATTTTGCCACACTGTCTCACTTTTTCTCATTATTGTTCTAGTAAACAATTTTTATCTCTAAACTTGATATCTCTTGAATATTATCGGATATCATTTCAAATATCATTAAGATATTTAAAATATTTTTAAACAAAAATGACATTCATTATCAACAATCTATTTATAAGAATATAGACTCTTGAGAAGTCATCTTAATCTTAGAACAATAAATTTCTCTAGAATTTCACCGGATACTTGATTTGTCAGCACAATTCATCTAACTTCTTTACTATAAAAAGGTTGGTAGAATGAAAAAAGCAGATAAAGATATCAATGAACAAGTTAGGGAAAAATGGAAAGAGCAACTGAAAATCTTTCCAAAAACACCTGGCGTTTATTTAATGAAAAATAAACTCAATCAGATCATCTATATAGGTAAAGCAAAAAACCTTAGAGATAGAGTTTCCAGTTATTTTATAAAAAGTCATTCGACCTCAGAGAAAGTTTTTTATAAGACATATTTCTTAGTCCGTCAAATTCACAGTATTGATCACATCAAGACAATGACAGAAGTTGAAGCCTTTTTATTAGAAGCTTCCTTAGTTAAGAAACATCACCCTAGATACAATATACGTCTAAAAGATGATAAAGCCTATCCATATATTCGGCTAAGTCTTCAGGATACATTTCCAAGATTCTATTTAAGTCGAAGAGTTAAGCAAGATGGTTCTATTTATTTTGGTCCTTACACACAAAGTTCTTTTGTTAAGGAAACAATGCATATTTTGAATAAAACCTTTCAACTACGAGACTGCAAAAACACATTCTTTAAAAGTCGAACACGTCCTTGCCTAACTCATCAAATTGGCCATTGTTCTGCTCCTTGTGTTAAACTAATTACACAAAAGAAATACAACCAAAGTGTTAATAAAGCATTGGAATTTTTAAAAGGCCAGAATCAAAAACTTTTTACAAACTTAAACAAACAAATGAAAAAAGCAGCATCTCTAGAACAATTTGAAGTAGCTGCTAGACTAAGAGATGCTTTACTTGCTATGGAGAGATCTTTAGAAAAACTACCTATGATTGATAAAAAGTCTAAGATAGACCAAGACGTCATTGGATATTTTGGTGATGAAAAAGGCACACTTCTGGCAATGCTACATATTCGAAATGGCCGTCAAATTGGCGAACACTTCCAGCTCTTTTCTGTCAATGCTCGCTCTCCAATAGCTGACATCAAAAATATTTTCTTAGCTTTTATCAATCAGTTCTACGTAGATCATATCATTCCAGACGAACTGCTTATATCTATTGATTTACCAAAAGATATAAAAGCCCTTATTCAAAAAGCTCTACAACAAAAATCTGATAAAAAAGTACGTGTACGATTTCCTGTTGATACTCATGGCAGTAAATTACTACAAAAAGTAGACCTTTTTGCTCATGATCTTTTTAAAGAACAAGTACAAAAAACAGAGCAAAAAAGCCAAGGACTACTTGATATACAAAAGCGCTTTGCCTTAAAAGAATTTCCAAAGCGCATAGAATGTTTTGATATATCCACCTTACAAGGCAAAAACACAGTAGCATCCCAAGTCGTTTTTGAAGATGGCATTCCTGCAAAAGAATATTATAGACATTACAAAATTAAAAAAGTGAAAAAAATAGACGACTTTGCATCCATGAAAGAAGTATTATCTAGAAGACTCAGTCATACAGAATATGAAGATCCTCAGCTCATTTTATTAGATGGAGGTAAGGGGCAATTAAATGTAGCTTTAGAAGTACTTAAAGAACTAGGAAGAGATGATATTCCAGTTGCTGCTCTAGCTAAAGCTAGAAGTCAGTTTTCTAAGAAGGGCAAAAAGGATTCATCTTTAGCTACTCATTCAGAAGAAAGATTCTTCTTACCTGGTCGTAAGAATCCTGTTATTTTTAAACCTCAATCTCAACCTTTTCAAATTTTGGTAAGCTTAAGAGATGAGGCGCATCGCTTTGCAATAACACATCATAGGAAATTAAGAACAAAAGACGCTTTTGAAAGCCAATTAGATCATATTAAAGGACTGAGTCAGCAAAAAAAAGCTACACTCTTAGAACATTTTCAAACTATAGAAGATATCAGGCAAGCTTCTGCACAAGAGATCAGCCAGCTTAAAGGCTTTAGTCACATTTTAGCAGAACGTATTCTTATCTCTCTAAAAAAGACTTCTTAATCCTTAGGCGACCTCTACAAAATAACAACAACTTCTAGATGTATGTACAGTTTTTTATAAATATTTTCAGATCACTTTAAGTTCTTATTTTATGTACCGAAATGATAACAGTTCACTTAATAGTGTTATTTTTTTAGACTAAACTATTAAAGTTAGAAGGAGTTTGGTGATGTTAAAAATGAGGCAGTCTTCTATTTCACCTAATCTTAATGTGGAATATAAAAAAAAATATGCTCGCCATCTTAGAATTGGAAGGCTTAGAGATATTAGTAATTCTGAGGCATATTTACTGACTGAAGATGACAAAGCTCTCTTTAACTTAAGAGATGAAATTTTTATTACTCTAGAGTTAGGTCAACGCAAACGTACACTTCAAGCTTCTGTGATTGCAAATGATACTCAAGGAGTAAAAGTAAAATTCCATTTCTATAATAATAGAGAGTATCAAATTATTGATGACCTGATATACTTTATCGAAAAGTCCAAAGAAGAAAGACGTGAATCTTTAGATTTTATCTTTAGCCAAACCCTATAGAAAGTTTATCATTATATAAGTTGGAATCATTCAAAATGAATCTGCTTCCGGCAGTAAATTAAAAGCTCAAAGTCTTTATGTCAAAGGCGGACTATCTATTAAGAAATAGCACAACGTGTCAGAAAGGCCTTCTACTATTAATATTAAGTTCTCTAACTCTAATCCCACAAAACGCTTTAAATTTATTTTAATTAACAGTTCTTATATTTAACCGATCATCATCTCAAAGAGCTATGAATTTTTTACAAAAACCATGAACCTTTTACAAGGTAAGCTAAAAGTATTTGTATTTTAAATTCCTTAATGATATTATTCAAAACAAGTTTAATAAAGAAGGAGAAGTTATCTATGAAACACTTAAAACTTAAAGCATCTAATATTTCATTAAAAACCACTCTAAGGTTATCTATTTTTATTTTACTAACAAGTTTTTTTATTACTTCTCATATTTTTGCCCAAACTAATACACAAGACGATACAATAGAAGTAAGAGTGCTAGCCAGAGACATAGATAGGTTAAACGAACGTATAGAGGCACTACAATGGCGAGTTAACTATTTAGAAGAGGAAATGCCCTCCCCTCTCCTATACTCAACTCAAAGTTTTCTCCTTTTAGAGCAGCATCTACTATATTAGGTCCATTTACATTAGGCATTTTTGCAACGACCTCTGAGATAACAGAGATAAGAAGCTCTGAAAAGGGAAGATACGAACGATATGATAGGTTAAACTCATCACGTAAACAAGTAATAGATGAATTGGACGATTTGACAGATTTATGGTATCAAAAAATGGAATATCTTGAAACTCTAGCAGAGTCTTATGACCTTCCTGATGATTATCACTGTGAAGACTCAGCTGTCACTTTTGCATATGGCAGTAATGATGGTGACATGAGATGTCTTATAAGTTTTTACTTGGATAATTATAATAATGACGATCCAGGTAATCCATATCGACATCTCAGATAGAGGCTCAAAAAACATAAACTCTTCTTTATTCACCTCTAAACAAAGTAAAAAATGGTAAAAAAATTTATACAAAAGCCTTGATTTTATAGTATAGCCATCAATTTTCATCTATGAACCTATATTTTATTTATTGGTGAACTTTTCAATAATTTAAATACTTTATATTGTAACTTTTAACTAAAAATCACACCAAAAGGAGTATTTTTATGAGCATTTCCAGCAGTCTTACAGATTTTAAAGCACGGCAGTTTTATGTTTTGATAAAATCACATCTCTCAGCTTTAATTTTTATCAGTGTATTTTTGTTAAGTGTGTCATCCTTAGCTCAAAATCACATTAAATGTGAGGCAGCAGAACATTTTGTTAAAAATACTCCAGGTCAAACTAATTATTGCTGGCTTTTTCGATGTAACGGATTAAGAGATGTCCTTGCTTTAGAACCTTCTGATATTCAAGTCCAAGCCACACTAGAATCTTGTGGTTGGGGAGGTTGTACAGAACGAATAATACAACAAGATTTAGAAGGTATCATCTATCGTGGTGATAATAGATTTCAGAGAGGAGATGGTAACCTGAGATCAATTTTAGTACCTGCTGGAGTTGCTTACAATAGGGATTGGCAATGTAATGGACCTTTTGAACAAGTTCTTAATGATGTATCACAAAGCTCTTCATTCAACCCAAGGCATCTGCCAAACCCTGAGATTGATGATGAAATCTCTTGTCAGTCTATAGGTCCTATACAGGCTAAAAGGTTTACTAGGGAAGAACAAAGATACTACGGGTTTAACAGCGATGACTATTTATGTTATTCAAATGTTCAAAATTGCAGTGCTAATGGTATGCCCATTAATACAGACATCTTTATTTGCGATACTGCAAGGAACGCTTGTTCTACAGGTTATGCAGGTGGAGTATTATGTCCATGTCCAATAAACCTTAATGAATGTGCAAAAGATGTAATTGATAATGATGGTGCTTACATAGGAGATCATGAAATGATCCAAGCTGATGATGATGAGCTATCCACAAATTCTAGCCCACAGAGAAGACCAGGAAGAAGGAGACGATGAATACAAAACATTTCAAAGTTAATGCTTAATCCTTATAACCATGAGACCTGAGTTTGGCAGTTGAAAAAACAAAGTTGAGTAACTTTAATTACTTAAATGCGGGTTGGGGTTTTGTGCCACTACATTTTTATGGTTTGTTATGACACCATGAATGCCGCTCCGTTGAGCGTCTCGATCTATTCTTCGTTGATAGTAACTTCTTGATGTGCTCAAATAAAAGTAGCTTAAAGATGATCTCTCGATCAGAGAGATTGCTAAAAAGTTTTCGTGCTCAACAAACAAAATCAGTTGCTTACTTTTAAAAATATCTATTGCAATTTGAACTTACGGGCTATGGGCCTGTTGGAAATGCTGAGTATGAAGGAGATTCAAGTGCGGTTAAGATTTTTGAGTGCAAGCCTCCAAAGGCTCCATTACTCATAATCAATACCACATCCCCTTTTTGTACATTTTGTTTTACTAAGTCAACTATATTTTCTAAGTTTTTACCTATAAAAACTTGGCCACTTAATCTGTTAATTTCTTTTTTATTCTTGATATCCGTAACTAATTTTTTAACATCCAGTCTTTCACTTTCAAACAATAGATCTTTTTTATATACGTCAGATAAAATTGCAAATTGAGCTTGCGAAAAAGCATCTATATATTCTTGTTGAAAAATAGCTCTACGTGATGTAGCTGATCGAGGTTCAAAAATAGAGATCACCTGAGAATCTTTAAAATGCTCTTGAACAGACTTTATAGTTTCTTTGACAGCAGTAGGGTGATGAGCAAAATCATCAATGACAGTGATACCTCTAGGCCTGCCTATTATTTCCTGCCTTCTTTTAACTCCTAAAAAACTTTTAAAGCCTTCACAAATAGCCTTGCTTGAAAGTCCTATATTCATCTCTGAGATCAAAGTATATACAGCTAAAGCATTTGCCCTATTGTAATCTCCAAAAAGAGGTAAATTAAGTGTTACATCATTCTTTTTGTTAGAAGATATTATATCCATTTGATTTTTCTGAATATTTTCTATCCAATAATCAGGTGGAATGTGAGACTTCTTAAGGTCAAGAGCGTAAGACTTGATATTATGACAAGAAGACTCTTTTAACATTTCACATATCACCTTATCTTGCCCATTAACTACTAATAAACCATTTTGAGGGATCATTTGCAGAAGCTTTTTAAAGGCTGCTTTAACAGCGTCAAAGTTAGAATAAATATCTATATGGTCCATTTCAATAGATGTTAAAATCACAAATTGAGGTTTATAATGAGTGAACTTAGGAACTTTATCAAAAAAGGCAGAGTCATATTCGTCGCCTTCAATAACAAAAATTCCTTCATTAGGCTCAAATGTAGGCAAATGGAAGGAAACATCAAAATTTTGAGGAATCCCTCCAATCAAAAATCCAGGCTTTTTTCCGCAAGATGTAAGTATCCAACTAAGCAGTGCTGTGCAAGTTGTCTTACCATGAGTTCCACATACAACAATGCTTTTCTGATCAGCAATAATAGACTCTCCAATCATTTCTGGCAAACTTGTATAAGGAATACCTGATTGGAGTAAAAATTGAACTTCTTCATGCTTTCTGGTCATCACATTACCTACAACCACCAAGTCAGGAAGTGACTTTAACCTATCTAGTGTCTCTGAAATAGGAATATTCAACTTTTGTAATTGCAATGACATAGGAGGATAAACATCTTTATCGCTACCTGTGATATAATATCTCTTTTGCTTTAGTAATCCTGCAAGACTGGCCATCGCTGTGCCACAGATGCCCATTAAGTGAATATGTGAACCTTCTTTGAGGATATTGAGCCACTCAGTTTTTTTTTGATTCAACTTATTTTCTCCTAAAAGAAAGCTTAAATATTAAGAGCCTTGATAATGTGTTCATGTATTAAAGGACGTAAAGCAACAAACCTTTTGTTTTCAGTATTGGGACACGTTCTATTTGACAGTAAAACAACAGTAAGATCTTTTATCGGATCAAACCAGAAAGAGGTGCCTGAAAAACCTGTATGTCCAAAAGAGGCTTTTGAAAAATACCTACCGCAACCAGATATTTTATTTGCTGGATAAGGTTTCATAAAACCTAAAGCAAAGATTTTTTTAGATTGAGTGAATGTTTGAAGAGTTTTTTGGCAAATTGGCTGATTGACTTTTCCATAAAAAATATCCCTTAACTTCAATATCCACAAACATGTATCGTTCAAACTACTAAAAAGCCCCGCATGAGGAGCTATCCCGCTCAATGCATAAGTATTTTCATCGCTCACCTGACCACAAATTTGCTTTTTCCTCCAATTGCAATATTGAGTTGGCGCATAGTTACTTGCTTTGTGTTTTAAAATATTATCAATATTGAAGTGAGTTTCTTTTAAATTAAATGCTTCTTGAACTTTTTTCCAAGAAAACAAAAGAGGTCTGCTCTCTAAATATTCTAAAGCCATCCCTAAAAGTAAAAAACCCACATCACTGTAGACACTTGATATAGGTTTTGAACGAGGTTTTTGAAAAGAAGGTTCAGATCGAATTTTTTTTTGCAACCAAATCCACTTATCTTCTCTAGAAAGGTCTTGTGGGATACTCTTAAAGTAAGGTTTCCACCATACTGCTCCAGAAGTGTGATTGAGCAAATATTTAAACTGGTGAGATGACTTAAACCATGGGATTGTTTTTTGAATCATATCATTTTCATGAAATATTTTGTTTTCTTTGAGCATCATTAAACGAGTGCTAGTTAGCATAGGTTTTGTGATAGAAGCTAAATCATAAAAATGAGCTGTCTTACCATAAGAAAGATCAATGTGTTTTCTTCCCTTATAATAAACTCTTAAAAGAAGACCTGGAGTGGCTCTTTTTGTCTGCTTTTGGTCTAAAAACTGCAATATAGATTTTTCTAAAATTGTTGATTTCATTTTGCCCCTATATGACAAAGCATTTCCGCCTTTTTTGTATTTGAACGAAGTGTACAAGGGGTATTGAAAGGGAGGAATCTTTGAAGACGACCGTGGCCACAAGGTAAGCCTTTAAACACAGGACAGTTGAGAGATGAAAAAAAATGAAGTAAAATGTGAGACATAAGAGATTGATGCTCTTCTTTATTTAAAAAATCTCCTAAAACAATAGCTTTAACTCCCTGAAATACTCCAGCTAAGAGAAAGTGGTGTAGCATACGATCTACTCGATAAGCTCTCTCACCAACCTCTTCAAGAAACAAGATTTTATTTTTCGCTTTGACAGGCAAAGCAGTTCCAATTATCGATTGTAGAGTCATAAGGTTTCCTCCCATGATAGGAGCCTTGATCATTTGTGTCTTTTTTGCAGGTGCGTTGAGTGGTTTTAAATGTTTATAATGTAAAGCAGTGGTTTTTCCTTTAAGAATCTCCATAAATTCTTTTCTTTCTCTAGGTGTTTGGTTGAGGCTTCCCAGGCGAGAGAGCATTGGTCCATGTAGGCTTGGCCAGCCCCATTTTTGATTCACAAAATAATGTAAAATAGAAATATCGCTTGATCCAATGAGTATTTTACAATGCTTAGGTTTTTTCCATTTTATCAAATATGGTAAAAGATGAAGACAGCCATATCCTCCTCGCAAACACAAAATGGCTTTAGAATCTTTTGCAAAAATAGCCTTTTTAAGGCCGTCTCTTCTAGATATAAGATCGCTGGCGTAAATGAGGTCTTTTTTCAAGATGTTTTTTTGTAAACGTACAGTAAAGTCTTGATTTTCTAAGAAAACAACACCTTTTTCTATTTCAGATCGAAGAGTTGGCCATGCAGGAGCCACAATATCAATCAAATCTCCTTTTTGAAGTGTGTGCCAGAAATTCAAATGAAGCCTCTAGTAAATAGCCTAATGAGTAAGAAGATCACACAACCCCAAAGAAAAATAACAAACCATTTCAAGTTTGAGATTTGCTTTTTAAGTAGTTTCATCTGATCTGAGTTCTGATTTGATTCTTTATTTGTCTTTTCTATGAAATTCATTGTGCCTAATGAATAAGTCAAATTATTTCGTATTTTATAAACAGGTTCAGAAATATTCGCTAGCTCATTATTATCTTGTAAATCACCTTCTTTTAAATTAGAAACAGCATTGGAATGATCTAGGTCCTCAGATACAATAGATTTTGTAGGGGAATTAAGAGATTGACTGTTCTGATGATTTGCCTTTTTACTGTGAATATGAATAAGCCATTCAAGCGCGCGGTAAAAATGTGGAGGAGCCCCTTGTGGAGATTTTGTCCATCTTGTCCAAGCAGAAGGATTGACTAAAAGTATCTGACAGATCTGCCTACGACTCATACCTAAATTTGTACGGATGCCTTCTAGATCACCTAACCTCTCCTTGATCTTTTGAACTTGAGAAGCATAAAAAAGCCCATAACTTCCTTGTCCTTTAGATGTTCTACTGCTTGTTGCATAAGTTTCTGTCATAAAATAAAGTCCATTTATCAGATCAGTAATGAATATTTTATCTTATTTCCATTATCTTGGCATATACTTTAGTCAGCTGGCAAGTCTTATTGACTTTAGTTTTTGTACCACTTTGAGTTCTGATCATCTGTTATTTTTTCACTCTAGCAATCAGTTTTTTCTAGTTTACCATCTTGTTGGTATGTTCATCTGCCGAGTTCTCAGATCATCTAGATTCTAGATAAAAAAATCTTAATTTATCAATAAAATCATTTTTAAAAAAGCTAAATTTTTTAAGAATAATAGACTTAATATCTTTGCAATAAGGCTGTGTACTATTAGAGTTATATTTTGAGGTCAGTTTTTAAGTTAAATTGACTTTAAATTTAAGAAACTTCAAAACCTATACCAAGAATAACATAGAAGGAAGAGAGGTTAGCTTTCATACTTGGAATAGGTACTCCATAACCTGACCTGTATGGACCTCCTGAGTTGATATCTATATTGATTCCATTTGAAGGTGGCTGCTGCTGCTCTAATCCAAAACTACTATTACCACCTCTTGCAGACATAGATGTCTTCATATCATAAAATGAATAAAGACTATAACCAGCCTCGAGCTTCATTAAAAAACCACTTGTTGATTTAAAACCAATCTCTAGAGCGGCTTGACCTGTTCCGACCCAGTTTGAGGCCTTAAATTCAGTGCCAATATTAAAAGCACCACTGGGAGGATAGTTATTTGGACGGCTATCTAGTTGAACATTCACACCATCTTGTTGTTGCAATTCTTGCTGTGGTGAAAATGCTGCTGTTGATAAACCAGCTTGGAGGCCAATTATAGCATGTCTAAAAACATCTATTGACAAAACAGCTCCAATAAAAGGGCCACTGTCTTTATTGTTAAACATATGTCGATAATTTATCAGGAAAGCTACACGATGGGCATTCAATTTAGGATTTAAACTAAAAAAGAGAACAGTTTGTTCTTCAGAGGCATGCATGTACTGGTATCTTATCCCTATACCTAATCCTTTTATTGTTGGTATTCTATAAATAATATCCCCGCCAATAATCCATGGCATTTTTTCCCCTAGTCTCTGTGGAGCTATGTAATTATCACTATATGAGTCTTGATAACCATGGTTGTTATAACCACTACTGTAATTAGAATTGCAATTGATGTTGTCATTACCACCATTTTGATATGGACTTCCTGTACTACTACTATCCATCCCTAGACATAATCCCTTACGAGTATTTTTACCTCCATAAACAGTGATTTCCATATTGGCATAAGCTAAGTTTGAAAACCCACACAGTAATATAAAAAAACAAAGCTGTAGAAACTTTCTCATATCTTCTATTTTAATGGGTTTTTAACAAAAATAGAATGCTTTTAACTTGTTGATTAAAAAATAGACTGGACAAAAATCCATATAAATAGGTTATAGTTGAAATTCTTTAGGCTTTAGTACTACATAATGACTTATTTTGCTGAAGCCATCTTTTTTCACTAAAATGCATCTCGCCGCTGGCGACTTTCTGGTAGTCAGCTCAGGCGGTTCACATCGTCAGCAAATAGCTGACTACCTAGAAAGCCTGCTGCATTTTAGTAAACGAGATACTCCTCATTGGTTAATATCATATTAAGGAAATTGTCTATGTCTATATATAAACGTTTGTACCTATTGCTTCTAATTAACTTTTTGTTTTTAAAGTCGTCTTTTCGGGACCTGGCAAGCCGGGAGTCCGGCAATCCGGCAGTCTGGGGTAAAAGAGAAAAAAATTATGAAAAACTTCAAAATTCAGTACTACATAATGACTTATTTTGCTGAAGCCATCTTTTTAAAGCGTTCTCTGTTTTTCCTTTAGGATAAATCTTTCCTCTTGGATTATTGATTAACTCTTTGTTTGTAAAATCTTCTATTAATGGGCCATCTTCAGAATACAACAACCTTGCTCCACTCACTTTTGCTAAAGCAATAATATGTGGATCATTTGACTTAAGTTTCTCTTTTTTTAAATTGTTTATTGCTTTATTGATGTTTTCATTTTCTTTTTTTAATAATGATCCGTCGTTTATCGCCACAGATGCCCACCTTTTTAAATCGTCTTTATTAAAAAGTTCCTTTGTAAGTTTTCCACCAATAATTAAAGGTCTTTTTGGAGTGATCCAATCGAAAAATATCTTTCCAGAGGGAGGTTGCTTTTTTAGATTAAAAACCTCATGTGCTACATTAGCATCACAAATAGCACACATTATTTAAATTCCTATAGAGCGATTGGTTTCTTTTTTAAAAAACTCTCGATAACATTCAGGAGCCTTTAAAACATTGCCCTCTTGATCTATCTCTATAGAATGAATGTTTACACTTGAATCTTTACGCTCAAAAAATAAAATAGACACATCTTTAGGTTTTAATTTTGTTTTTTTATCCCTTACATCCATACGGATCCGATCCATCAAATGATCACTATGTGTCTCTATCAGGAGTTGTTTTTCCTTCTCTGCAACCTGACAAAACAGACTTCCAAGAGCTGCTTGAGCAGATGGATGCAAATGTACCTCTGGCTGTTGTAATAAAAATAAAGAAGGGGCATTTTCATATAATAGCTCTGTGATTACAGGTAAAACTTGACTGACTCCATAACCTACATCAATAAGATTTCGCTTTGGGCCTTTCTTTTTTCCAAATTTTCTAATTTGAATTTCAAAAGGGTTGCTGCCTGTTTTTCCATGTTGTTTGATAGATATCTCATCAAACAGACCAGATTGTTTTCCAAAATCTTCAAGCTGTTCTTTAAGCTTTTCCCATTTGTTAGGATACTGTGAAAAAAGCTCTGCAAGATACATAGGAATACCTTCTCCTTCAGGGTCTCTTTTTGCTCGTCGAGAATCATATGATCTTTGGGGCTTGGAACGCACAGGAGCACTGGCGTAGGGACGTTTATAATGATGAAGAAACTTGTGAGCAGTAGACATAAGCCATTTAAGCTGTTTGAAGTCTTCATCAAAGTGTTTCTTAAATGTAGATTTCCATTCAATCATTGGAAATAACATTAATAGACCAGGACTACTAAATAAACCCCGTTTAAGTAAGCCAGTAAAAAACTCCTTTAACGCTGGATCTTTATCCTTATTTTTAGTATTTTTAGGGTTATCTAACATTTTATCATCAATTTTCCGAGTGCCATTATTTGTATGAAATTTTAAACTTCCTTGTTGAAGGTTGGATTCCAACCAAATATCTTTTTCTTTATGAGAAATATGTTCTTTTAAAGGAAGTGGGTGAACACTGTTAGGTTTTTTCTTTCCAAAGGTTAAATCCATACTCATAATTTCTTTGTGATCACTCAGGATAAATCCTGTTTCAAAACTATCTGGTTTTTTCTCTCCCTTTTTGCCATTTTGATGATGGATTATTTCCTCAAAAGTTCCTAAATCATAAGGTTCTTCTTTAAAGTTAGGATCTCTACCATGAACAGTGTCCATAAGTATACGGAGCATAGCCATAAAAGATGTTTTGCCAGTGCTGTTTTCTCCCATAAGAAGGGTAAGAGGTGCTAAACGCACTTTCTGTACATCTCGAAAACAACGAAAGTTTTTGAGTGTGACTTCACTTATAAACATGTATGTTTTACCTTTACTTTCTTCTAAAAAGATAATGATTTATAACAAATAATATCTGATGTTTATGGTAAAAGGCGAGTTCTTCCGCAGATGGATTGCTCAGATAAGCAATCCATCGAGGACTACGAGCCTTTAGCATAAACATCAAGATTTCAGTTTCAAAGCTTTTTCTCTGTTCGTTCTGTGGCTTTAGAAATATCTTCTTTTTTATCCTTCTTATCTTTGTCTTCATTTTTCTCTGTATCTTCCTCTACATCAGATGGTTGATCGTCTGTATCAGACGCATTGACAATAGATTTTTTTGTATTGGCTTTATTTTTCTTTCTGGCAATCTTTGACTTAACTGAAGACTTCTCTTTTATCTGTTTATTTATTTCTTTACCTTCTTTACCTTTTTTACTTTCTTTGTCTTCATTCGTTTTACTCTTATCTCCTTTTTTGTCTTCCTTCTTCTCCTTATCCTCTTTGCTTTTTTTATGCTTTTTGTTCTCTGCTGCAAGTCCTTTTTGACGTTTGTTCCTTAAATCTTCGATATCTTTTAAGGCACGTCCTTCCATGATCATGCTCACTTCTTCACCGTCTAGGGTTTCTTTTTCTAATAAAGCTTCTGCTAAATCATGCAAAATCTTAACGTTGTCTTTTAGAATCTCTTGAGCTTTCTTGTGGCCGTCTGTAATAAACTTTGTAACTTCCTCATCAATTTTTTGAGCTGTTGCATCAGAATAGTCCTTCTCATTTTTGGTCTGCATACCTAAAAAGACAGGCCCTTCTCTTTTTTCAAAAGTCAATGGGCCTAAGCTTTCACTCATACCCCACTCACAAACCATTCTTCTTGCGATCTCTGTCGCTCTTTCAATATCGTTGCCTGCTCCAGTTGTATAATCTTCAAAAATTAACTCCTCAGCTGCACGCCCACCAAATAAAAAGGCAATCATATTGTGTGCCTTTTGCTTTGTCATATTTAAACGCTCTTCCTCTGGAAGAGTTTGAGTGACTCCTAAAGCCATTCCACGCGGAATAATGGTCACCTTGTGAATAGGATCTGTTCCTGGAATAATTGTTCCAACAAGTGTATGACCAGCTTCATGATACGCTGTGATCTTTCTATCCTCCTCACTAATAGTCATAGATCTTCGCTCTGAGCCCATAAGAACTTTATCTTTAGCATGTTCAAGGTCATCCATGTCCACAATGTTTTTATTTCTGCGAGCAGCAAGTAGTGCCGCCTCATTCACTAAGCTTCTTAAATCAGCCCCTGAAAAGCCAGGAGTTCCCTTAGCAATAACATTTAAATCAACTTCCTCAGAAGTTGGTACCTTGCGACTATGCACTTCTAATATTTTTTTCCTTCCCTTAATATCAGGTTTTCCAACAATAACCCGACGGTCAAATCGTCCTGGCCTTAATAATGCCGGATCTAAAACGTCCGGACGGTTTGTAGCAGCAATAAGAATCACACCCTCTGTACTCTCAAAACCATCCATCTCAACTAAAAGCTGATTGAGAGTCTGCTCCCTCTCATCATGACCTCCACCCATGCCCGCGCCACGATGTCGACCAACAGCATCAATCTCATCTATAAAAACAATACAAGGCGCATTCTTTTTGCCCTGCTCAAAAAGATCTCGCACCCGTGAAGCGCCCACACCTACAAACATCTCTACAAAATCAGAACCTGAAATAGTAAAAAAAGGAACTTCCGCCTCTCCAGCAACAGCCCTTGCAAGTAAAGTCTTACCCGTCCCCGGTGAGCCTATCAGTAAAACCCCTTTAGGTATTTTGCCTCCTAGCTGAGTGAACTTTTTAGGCTCCTTCAAAAATGCTATGATCTCCTCTAATTCCTCTTTTGCTTCATCAACCCCTGCAACATCTTTGAAAGTAACAGTGTTTTTATTTTCTGTGAGCAATCGAGCTTTGCTCTTACCAAAACTCATAGCTTTACCACCACCAGCTTGAAGTTGCCGGAAAAAGAAAAAGAAAAAGAAAATAATTACAAGGATAGGAAGCCAACTGATCAACAAGCTTTGAATAAAAGAGTCATTGTCAGATCGGTCATAACTTGGAATAAGACCATTATCTTTTACAAATTTAAAAGACTCATCCCCCGTTGACCCGTAAATTTTAAATTCATCACCTTTATACTTTTCCTTAAATGCAGGTTTGACCATACCAGAAATTTGACCCGTCTTCTCATTAAAAAGGACACTCTCGATCTCTTGATTTTCAATGGCTGTATAAAATTTTTCGTAACTAAAATCAGGAATCTTGTTTTGAGATTCCTGAGCATAAAATTGAAACATTAAAACAACAGCTAGAACAAGAACTAACCAAATAGCAAGCGTCTTATATGGCAACTGCAAAATTTATCCTTTCAGGTTAGAAAATAAATAAAACCCCTTAGTAAACAATCCTTTAATAAATAAAATGAATCAGCCTTTGTATCACTCAAAATAAACTGGCCTCTTGAGGCGAACCTCTCGAGGCGAACCTCTCGAGGCGAGCCTCTGGCCATTTTTGGACAGTTAGCCTGAAGGTCTCTCGCCTTCAGGAAATGCTAACTGCCTCAAAAATCCGTTTATTTTGAGTAGAGAGACTTGCTTCATTGTTTAACATGATGTTAAGGAAAATCTCTTTCCAACTTCTCCCTCTTCAAATCACACCAAATCTTCTCATAGCAAGCTAAGAGTTGGTGTTTATGCCAAAAAAAGCGAGTTCTTCCGCAGGATAGTTGCAAAAGCAATTATCCGAGGACTACGAGTTTTTGGCATAAATACCAAATCATTGCCCCCCAAAGATTTTTCCCCTTGTTTTTCTAAAAAACAACACAACCTTTAACTCTTCCTATTCATCTCATCCACTTATACTATAACTATATCTTAATAATAACACAATCTATTGAATATCTAAAAAGATCAAACTGATTTTTCCCTTATTAAAAACCCTCAAAATATTTTGACCTCGCTTTAAATTGCTAAAAACAGACCTTGCAAGCGCAGTTGCAGGTTTTCTATTGACATCCAAGATAAGGTCTCCTTTGCGCATACCCCCTTTCCAAGCAATACCATCATAAGTCACATGACTGACAATAGGTCTTTGAAAAGGAGGATTAATGATCCCATACTCTCTAGCTAAACCTTCACTAAAGTTTGAGAGCATAAACCCTAATTGGTGAGGAGCTTCTAATCCTTTTTTTGATTTCTGATCCGTCTTAGAAGCATGTCTTGGCTCTTGAGAATTTGTGCCTACTCTCACTCTTAGTGATTGCCTTTTACCTTGCCGAATCAATTGAATGGTCGCAGCTTTTCCTACATCATAATCTTTCACAGCGTTGATCAAATCATTAGGAGCCTTAATCTCTGTTTGATTGAATTTCTTAATGACATCGTAAGTCTGAACCCCAGCTTTATCAGCTGGGCTATCCTTGTATATCTCCAAAACTAAGGCCCCATTTTGATCCGAAAGGTTAAGTGCCTGCATAGCTCTTCTACTAATTGTATCAATACCCACCCCAAGATAGCCGTGCTCAATATAACCCAATTTTTCTAGTTGAGGCTTGATCTCTTTGATCACATTAATAGGAATAGCAAAGCCAATACCTTGTGCCCTTGCATCAATAGCTGTATTAACCCCAATAACCTCCCCTTGCATATTAACAAGAGGACCTCCTGAGTTGCCTGGATTAATGCTTGCATCTGTTTGCAAAAAAGCAGCAGGGCCTAAGGAATCAATATGTCTTTGTTTTGCAGAAATAATACCCTTACTCACACTGAAACTATGACCAAAAGGATTGCCAAAAGCTGCGACCCACTCTCCAACCTGAACCTTATCACTATCACCAAGCTTAGCATATTTTAGGTTTGGAGGTAACTTACCTTCGATTTTAATAAGAGCTATGTCAAATCGAGAATCATCACCAATCACTTTTGTAGGGTAATGCTTTTCCTCACCTATGAGCTGCACTTCAGGCATTTTAGCAGCCCTGATGACATGGCTGTTTGTTAAAATTAAACCAGAGTTATCAATAATGAAGCCTGTACCTATAATGTGCCTTTCTGTGGGTTGTTTCTTTTGAGGTTGTTGTCTTTGATTGAAACCATAAAACTCCAATAAGTGTTCGAAAAAAGGATTAACATACTGAGGACGAGTTGTTGTAGAAATGTTTACAACCGTAGGATTGATCTTTTTTGCAAGCTCTATAAATTGATTGGCAGGCAGTGGAGCACCTAACTTCATCTGATAGCTGTTGTCTTTTGCTAATGTGTATGTCGAGGTTTGAAGTGAACACAATACTACAAAAAATATAAAATTTATAATTACAATAAAATGTTTCAGTTTACACCTCCTATATGCTTTTAATGAATTTCTACATATCTTATTTGTAGATCAGATATGATAGCATCAAGTAATTTTTGTTCGTCTGAACTTAAATTCCCTTCTGTCTTTTTCTTCAGCATAATCAGCATATCAATATTGAACTTAGCCATTGGCTTATCTATTTTAGACTCCTTAATGTCTTGTGAAGGGTCTATTGCTAAGCCTAAAGCAATGAGAGCTGCAGAGCTTAAAGACAAAACAAGTGTGGACACTGTAGGTTCTAAAGTCACCCCTTGTGTATTTGCGCTAGATGTATCTGATGAGCTTGTATCTGATACCTTTTTATCTGCGATCTCATCTGATTTGTTATTTTCTTCATTTTTTTGCGTATCAGTAGTTTGTGCGCCAGAAGAAGCCTCA
Source organism: Bdellovibrionales bacterium (assembly GCA_965262715.1). GTDB lineage: Bacteria > Bdellovibrionota > Bdellovibrionia > Bdellovibrionales > JAUICD01. The sequence continues at coordinate 232,430 of OZ253553.1, forward strand.
CCACTTTTAGCTAAGCGTTCCTTCAAATGGCTGCCTAAATTCATATTATCAAAGCTATCAGTATTTTTGCTGTCTGTTGTATTTGTCATGATAGTTCTATGACTCCTTCTTAAATTTAATTCATCTGGCTGTTATAAATTTCCATAAATATATACCTACCAAGTGCACTTGTCAATTATATCTCAAAGTAGAAAGAGTTTGTTGGAAATTTTACATGGTCTACTTAAAATATATAAAAAAATTACAGAAACTATAGATTAAGAGCCTATAGACTCTTTATATGACCTTTTTTGGAACAATATTAATCAATGATTGATAAAGGATTGAGATGTCAAATAACCTTTTTCTGGGAAATTAATTCTATAAGTAGTACATATAGTTATAAAGGATATCTGTTGATGAGTTTACGAATACGGCTTTCTACACTGGGCACAAAATAATGTATGAATAAATCCTTTTTAAGAGGGTTTACAATAAATAAATGAGCCATTGCCAAAGGGACCTCAATTGGTTGAGTTTGACAGTAAGATTCTAGTTTCCACAGAGCTTGCGTTAAATGTTCAGGATTTCCAGAAATAGATACTGCAAATTGGTCTGCTTCATAGTCACTTTTTGGACGGACAATCAATCTTAAACAAATCAACGCTATTGGTATAAAAGGATATATAAAAAAATGTACTTTTTGTGCTTTCCAACCTATTTTTTTTAAAATAAAAGTCATCGCCCTATCTGCTATATCACCCCCAAAAAGACAAAAATTTATTACAGCACTACCCACTCCAAAAGATAATGTGTCCTTTTTAATGTGAAATATCTCATGAGCTAATACTGATTTTAATTCCTCTTGTGTTAAAATCTCAATAAGGCTCTTAGAAATTATAATAGATCTATAAAGTATTCCTATAGAAAAAACAGTTGGTGCATTCAAAGAACTCATAAAAACTTGAGGTGTAGAAATTCCAGCCTGCTTAGCTAAATGATTAACGGTCTGGGAAATCTTCCAGGGATCTAAACCTTCAATCTGATGATCAGAAAAAGCCTTGTATAACACCCGATCAATATAAAAATAAATATATAAACTCCACAAAATCACTATAACAAAAGCTATCAATAAACCCCAACGATCATAAGAGTTATAACCAACTACAAAAACCAAACAAAATGTAAAACCTAAAAACAAAAACACCCGTAACATTGATGCGTACCCCTTAGAATTATGTTTTCCAGAAAAAGGTGATTCTATAATAAACTCTATAATAGAAATAAATCAAAATAAACTAATGATTTAGTTTTGACGGGTTGTTATGGATAGCTTAAAGTGGATAAAATTAAGATCATTTTGAAAAAAACTATTTCAATTAGTTTTGGTGACTCTTCTAGAAGAATAAAGCAGCGATAACTTTTTTATAAATTGATTCCATTTAATTTGAACCTTTACTGCAATCATATATCCAATAGATATAGTCCAAATGCAAAGAAGTCCAACAAAAGCGAGAAGTGCTGTTTTAAGTATTGTTCCCATTATAACGGTGTTTATAAAATCAAAAAATAAAAAACCAGGGAAATCAGTAATTCTTAGTGTTTGAGAGGTTTGTGTAATAAATGCCATTGATAACTGGATTGGGAATAAAATAACTGATGAAAGCTGCGCTACACCATCATCTTTAATAAATATAATAAATAGAGATAGAAGTAAAAGAAATGTAAAGCCAGAGAAGACCAATATAAAGAAATTATAATGTGAAGCATCGTTTTTCCATCCTTCAAATACGTTTTTTATATATTCTCGTCTATTCATTTTTTCCTGTTCTTTCAGGTTTTTGGCAATCTTAAAAATATAAATCTGTCCTTCTAACATTGAAATTAGCATAGCAGGTAATAATAAAGCTAGAGAAGAGATAAAGATAGCAAGATCTACTTTTATAAATGCTGGCAAGAAAAATAGAGTGCTATATGAAAATAAGGTGATAGCAGAAGTAACATTACAGATCAGAATCCATCTTTTGGTGCATTTAATGATTTCTTTGCGAATTTGATCAACTTTCTCTTCAGATTCAATAAGGAATCCTCTAATTCCGTAAGGATAAAATCGCGTTTTACCATGGGTATCTTTTTTAAAATAGGAGTTAGCTAAACTTTCAACAAGATATCCCATATTTCCCCTACATCCCTTCATCTTATGATTCTATAAAAAGATAGTAGATCAATTCTTGTGCCAAACCTATAAGCTGTTAAACAATGTAGATGAAAATACTTCAGATAGGTTTTAGAATAACAGAAAGGAAAGTTTTATAGAGATTTCTATATATGAAACGAATAGTATTTTGACATATTGTTTATTATATGTGCATTCCGGGATATGGCAGGCTGGCAACTGCTTCCGGTTTGCCGGACTGCCCGATTGCCATATCCCGGAAAATGAAACTTACTATTTTAATTCTTAATATATTTTGTATAATACAAAAACTTATTTTTGAGACAGCTTCTGTGTATGTGGAGGATTCAAGTAAAGCATACAACTCTAATTGTTTGAAGAGGTTATGCTTTAAAACTTATTTAAACAATGACGTGATTGTCTCTATTTTTTATAAGATTCTATTTATGGTCTTACATTATCTGTTGACTCTGAATCTTGAAAGTCCTCTTCAGCATTGTCTGAAAGTTGTTGACTTGGCCACCACTCTAAAAATTGCATAAAAGTATCATATTCAGCTCCAGGAGCAAGCTCAACCATTCGAAGAAAAGGAGTCCAGCCGTTGTGATCTGCTGCATGTATATCAGCTCCATGTTGTATTAAAAGAAAAACAATGTGCAACTTTATTTCATCAAAAGTGAATGTGGGGTTAGTAGCAAGATGAAGAGGAGTTCTGCCTAGATCATCTACTCCATTTATATCTATTCCTGCTTCCAGTAATATAGAAGCTACCTCAAATGGGAGCGACCTTCTTTGAGTAGCATTGTGTAAACTTTCATTAGCTATTGTTATATCAGCTCCACTTTCGAGTAAATGAGAGACAACTGCAGGTGTTGAGTTAAGGGAAGCAAGATCAAGAGGAACTTGTCCGTCGTTATTTCTGGCGTTTATATCGACTCCTGTTTGAAGTAAAGAATCAATAATAGCAATTAGCTCTCTTGACCGGATAGATTGGTTGCTAAAGATAGAGTGTAGAAGTGTATTTCCAGAGTCATCTGTCGCATGCACATTTGCTCCTGCTTGAATCAACATAGAGATGATTTCTTGACATGTCTGATATTGATCTCTTATTATATTACGGTTTAAATTGCTACATGTTACATGAAGTGGAGTATTAAGATTTCTATCTGGTTTATCTATTGCTGATGGAAATCTGGCAATGAATTCACGAACATCTTGTATTCCTCCTCTACTTACAGCATCATGAATGTCAATTTCGCTTGTAGTACTTTCTGTTGTTTGATTATTTTGAGCATAAAGAGGATAAGAGTGTAGTAGGTAAAGTAAAGTAAAAAAAGATATAAATAATGTTGCTCTCATAATAAGGGTCTCTCTTTCATTTTTCATAATCATACTTAATGATCCCTTATACTTTATTAATAAATCTCAGTCAAGAATAAAATAAATAGGTATAGCTGTAGAAAAACACTCTTGTCAACTCTTCATAGTAAGAAAAAACTTATAAGGTAAAATATACAAGGTGCATAAATATAAACTGTTCAATAGTAGAAGCCATAGATTTAACTTCTTATTTTATCATGTTGCTTCTACAGATCTTCATAGCCGCCAAAGAGTTGTGCTTGAGCATCTAACAAAAAATTGCCTTCTATAACAACATCTTCACCTTCTGTTAAACCAGATTTGATCTCGACATATCCTTCAGATTCGTGGCCTGTATAAACAATCTTAGATTGAAAGACACTGTTACTAATTTTAACCCAAGCAACCTTCCTCTTTCCTGTATCAATGATAGCTGTGCGAGGTACAACTAGAGAAGTGTCTGGGAATTCCACATTTAAAGTGGCATCAGCGACCATACCTGGTTTAAGTTTTCCATCTACGTTTGAAATAGTTGTTCTTATTTTTAGCGTGTGTGAATCCGCATCTAAAATAGGTGCTATAAAGTCAACCTTTCCAGATAAAACATCACCTGGCAATGCTGTAAATTGCAATCGCACCTCTTGGTCTAACTGTACTAAGCCGGCATCATGTTCATAAACATCCATTTCAATCCAAACATTTTTTAAATCAGAAAGCTCAAAGAAATGCTGTCCCTCTTTAAAATATTTACCAACAGAGGCATTTCTTTTACGCACGGTCCCTCTAGCAGAAGAATAAATTGTGATTTTTTGAGGTACTAATCCTTTTTCAAACCAAGATTCATATTGAAATTTTTTAATCCCCCATGTTCTTAAGCGTTCTTCACTTTGTTTCCAATGGCTTTTAAATTCTTCTGTAGGAGAATCTTGATAACTTTTTCTTGCAATCAGATATTCCTGGCCAGAAGTGATCAGTTGAGGGCTGTAAAAATCAATCACAGGATTCCCAACTTGTATAAAGCTTCCTGTTGATTCAACATAAACCTTTTCAACACGGCCATCTATCCTTGCAGAAACATAGCTCTCCCTGTCTTCTGATGCTAAAACAGAACCTAATAACCGTATGTTTTTCTGCAATCTCATTTTTTTGACAGAAAAGAACTCAGGTTTAAAATGAGATAGTTGAGACTTTTTAAGCTTAACCCTTCCAACAACATCCCCTACTTGAGCTTTTGAAGGTGTGTGAGTCTTAAGTGTTTCATGCACATGAGATTCTATATTTTCTTCTTGTTCTATTTCGATAAGGTTCATATTGCAGATAGGACACTTACCAGGATTTTCCTGTTTTACTGTCGGGTGCATAGGACATGTATAATATTTTTGGGCTTGCGCAACCTTTTGAGTATCTTTTGTTGATTTTGAGGTGCTATTATTATATGACTGCTGCTCTGCTTTTTCACATCCAAAAAGAAATACAAATAGGACTGCCCAGTACAAATATCCTTTGTGTTGATCAGTTTTCAATATTTCCTCCGATAAGATGATCTCCTACTAAATATTTATGAGATATTTGACTTTTTGCCAATTCAGATTTTATCAAGCTGCGCTTAATGAGTAAATCTTGAAGCTGCAATTCTGATTGCAATAAAGCTTGATAATTGGATCTGCCAAAACTGTAAGACTTAGATGTGATAGCTTTAGCATTTTTAGCAAAAGCAATAGCTTGTTGATCAATAATCTGTAGTTGAGATTGACTTTTTTTAATATTATGTGTAAATGTTTGCTTTTGATATTCCTTTGATCTCTTATATTCAAGAAGATCTTCAACACCTTGCTCCTTTTCAAAAACTGCACTTCTAGTAGAGGCATACTTTTTTCTAGATAATGGTAAGGGTAGTGAAACTCCAGCTGATAAAAAACCTTCCTCGTGTTTTAACATCCGAGTGTAACTTAAAGAAAATGTAAGATCTGGAATATAAGCAAAGCGCGCAGCTTTCAAACGCAGCTGTTTAGCCTTCAGTTGAGCCTCTAAAGCCATCAATTTAAGATCTTTTAAGTTTTGACTGGAGTGCGTTTTTAGAAAACCCCAAGGTATAGAGGCAAAATCTAATGAGCCTTCAAGATCAATAAGGTATTTTAATTGTTCTTTTTGTTTTTTAAGTTCAAAGTTTTTGCTCTCTAGATGAGATTCAATTTCAGATTTTCTAATTTGTACATTTAAAAGAACTTGTTGAGAAATACTGCCGTTAGTATAAAGTTTTTTGGAAATAGCTATGTTTCTTACAGTCCAACCTAGGTTTTCTTTTAAAATGGCAAGCTCTTCATTGATATGTCGAGTGACAATTAAATTGATCCATAAGTCTCTTATAAGTTGTCTCTTATGATCTTGCGCAAAATATTTTTTAGCATTTGCAAGCTCTTCAAAAGATTTTCTAAGTGTTCCATAAGTAGGTGTTAAAGCTACTTTTTGAGAGATCTGAAAATCTATACTCTGCATTACAAAAGGATCCCCTGCATGATTAGAAATTTCATTTCCTGTAAAGTTCCTTCCAGAAACTTTTAAAATAGGGTCGCCCCATGACCCTGCCTCTCGTCCTCTTTGTTTTAAAGAAAAAGATTGTTTTTCAATAGATTGAATCAATGGGTGATTGTCTAAATTCATAATGGCTTTATCAAATGTGTAAGATAAGGCAGGGTTACTAATAAGTAAAAATGATAAAAACATAAGAATATTTAGACGAATAAGATTTCTCATATATTTATAAATACCATCTATTACTACTTTTTTAAAGCAAGATCCTGTTTGTTTAAATCTATTTAGAACTCATCTCAAAATTAATTCTAATATCCACGTTTTCAAAACAATCTCTTAACTTAAGTACCATATAAAAGGACTGTTTCACTCAAAATGGACCCTTCTGGCTTTCCGTAGGGCCACTATCGTGGCTCTCGTCAAGTCTGTCCATTTTGAGTAAGAAGCCATCTTTAGTTATATTATGTTTTGTATTTTGCAATTTCGTATTATTTACTGCTATCCTGTATTTTTGAGATGGCTTCTAATAAGGACTTTCTGCTTTGAAGTCGATTATAGCTATGCCTGTATATCTATTTATCGTCAATAACAGCAATTGGTCTTGTTATGAGTATTCATCTCAATGTATTTGTAAAATGCCCATTTTTTTTAGGATAAAGGCAAAGTATCCACCCACTCCTTGTATTTCTCGTAAAGGTCCTTAGATGAAATAGAAGAGTGCACAGGTCCAATATGCAGTGTGATCTTTCCTCCAGGAGGTGGAAATATCCTACCTTTAGGCCATAAATCAAAAGTACCTTCTAAAAAAAGGAAGAGAATAGGGATCTTTGTCTTCTCAGCAAGTAGAGTGACCCCTCTTTTAAATGGTTTGAGGGTTCCATCTTGAGATCGTGTACCTTCTGGAAATATCACAAGCCAAATCTTGTTTAATTTTTCAATAAGATTTGCACAAAGTGTTAAAGATTCTCGAATGCCATAAGATCTTTCAATAGGAACAGCTCTTAAGCAATGCTGAGCAAAAAATCTTATAAGTATATTAGAAAAAAAGTAATCTTTTGCAGCTGTAATATAGAGATGTTGCCAGTGAAAAAGTGGTATGGAAGAGGCTATACTGATGGCATCAAGATGACTTGAATGATTGGAAATTAGCAATAACTTAGGATATTTTGAAATTAGAGAATTAAAATCACCCCCTTTAATGATAATTTTAAGGTAAAACTTAAAGAACAGTCTTTTTAAAATCAGTGACCACACTAAACGTATAAGTAAGCTAAATAGATCAAAATGTCTTGTGATCAAAGGTAAATGATGTATGTGATCAGGAAGTGGTTTCTGGTCGTTCTTGTGCCACCATTTCCTAAAAATACGTTTTTTTCTCGTTTGTTTAGCTTTTTTAACTGCACTCATCTTTAGAAATTTATCTTTTGTGGTTTTTGTCAATTTTTGCTTAAGCTAAGAAATAGCCCCTTCAAAACTAAGTCAGGGTCTATACTGTGAAAAATTGATTGATCATCAAAAAGTCTTGAAAGCCCACCTGTTCCAATTACAACTGGAGGGTCTTTATAAAAAACCTCTTTAGTGATCTTTTCAACAACTCCTTTAATCATACTTAAGGTTCCGTAATAAAGTCCAGATTGGATGCTCTCTACTGTAGAACGTCCTATGATGGATTGAGGGTGGACGATTTCTACTTTTGGTAGTTTTGCTGTATTTTGCTCCAATGCCTTCATAGAAATCTGTATACCAGCAGAGATAGCTCCACCTAAATATTCATGGGTTTTGGATATAGCGCAAAAAGTAGTAGCTGTACCAAAGTCAATGATAATAACATTTTTATCAGGGTATAAGTAAGTAGCTGCAATGCTATTGGCAATTCTGTCAGACCCTACGTCAACAGGATTGTAATATTTGATTTTAATGCCACTTTTCATCCCCGGCTGTAAAATAAATGGATCTTTCTTAAAGTATTTTCTACAGCAATTTGTTAAGGAATGTAATATATCTGGTACAACAGAACAACATGAAATATTTTGTATCTGATCAGGGTCTATAAGATTTTCCCTTAAAACCCCTCTTAAAAACAAGCCTAATTCATCAGATGAACTACTATTTGAAGTGCTTCTTCGAAATCTTAGCTTTAAATTTCCATCCTTAAATATTCCACCTAAGATTTGAGAATTTCCAACATCAAGACATAAAATCAAAAGATGCCTCCATTAAGTTTCATAAATTTTATTACATACTTACGCCCAATGAAAAATATCTTACATTCTTTCTAGTGAAATTGGCAAGACTGTTTCCCTAAAAATGCCTCTCGCCTCTGGCGACTTTCTGTCATTGCCCCCAGACGTGCTCACGCCGTCTGGCAAATAGGGCAATGCCTAGAAAGCCTGAGGCATTTTTAGGAGGGAGACTCCCTTCGTTCTTTGACATCATGTTAAGGAAACTTTTTTCTTATCTTGTCCTTCTCTCTTACAAATCATAGCCTTTTTAAAGATTTTTCTTTGTTTTTCTAAAAAACAATATACCATCTACCTCTGGCGACTTTCTGGTAATGACCCTGACGGCTCTTACCGTCAGCAATTAGGTCATTACCTAGAAAGCCTGACCATTTTTAGGATGGAGACTCTCTTCGTTCTTTGACATAATGTTAAGGGAAATTCCATTTCTTTACGATGCAAAATTTTAAAACAGATACTGTGCTACTTAATACTGAAGAAAGTGTTACCGAAGTCCCTTGTAGTACAGGCTGCCAGATACTGGAATATAGATGCTGTAAAATGCAAATATTTATTTTTGAGACCGGCTCTGGTTATAAAGGTTGCGTAAGGTCAGTTATAAGGTAAAACATGTAAGTGGTTAATAAGGGAGATATATGAGAATTATTGGAGGTACATTTAAAAGTCGAATTCTGGTTTCCTCTAAAGGTCAGCATCTGCGTCCTATATCTAACAGAGTTAAAGAAAGTCTTTTTAATATCTTAAGAAATGATATAAAAGATGCAATTGTCTTAGATTTATTCGCAGGTACGGGTAGTCTCTCTATAGAAGCGTTTTCTCAAGGTGCAAGAAAGGTCTTTGCTGTAGAAAAACACCCTCAATCTCTTCAAGCTATCTATAGTAACATAGCCAACTTGAAGATAGCAAAACAAGAAATTCAAGTTTTTAAAAGCGATGTTTTTGATTTTTTAAAGAGATACAAAAAAAGCCTTAAATTTGATCTGATTTTGATCGATCCTCCATTCACTCAGGAAATAGCAAATGAGACTATGAAGCAAATTGTTAAAAGCTCTGTTTTAAAAAAAGAAACACTTATTGTGATTGAGAGCAGTCAACATGAAGTCATTAAAGATGTGTATCCTCCATTTTCTTTATTTGACAGGCGTTATTTTGGTGATAAATTATTGTCTTTTTTTAAGACAACCTCATCTTCTAAATAAAACTTTACAGGAAATTATTTTTTGACTTAGAGTATTGCTATCAATAAATTTATATTTTATGATTTATATATAAGGTACTTTATTTGTTATTATGTATTATGTATTATGTAGGTTTAGATTGTAAATGAGAGGAAGCTGAAGTTTTCCCTTACTGTTTAATTTAAAAGAAGCCCTATAGTTTCATTTGAATGGAGAATTTGTGGAAATTATCTCAGTTGAAAACCTTAAAAAATCATTTCATCTTCCTGATATCTTTTCATCCTTTCGTAAACCAATAGAGGTTTTAAAGGGGATCACTTTTCAGGTAGAAGAAGGCAAAGTTACAGGATTTCTAGGAGCAAATGGGGTTGGAAAGACAACAACTCTAAAGTGTCTATTTAACCTTATCAAGCCAACTTCTGGGTCTTATTCTTTTTTTGAGCAAGGGCCTCTTACAACTAGCACTAGACAAAAAATTGGTTTTCTACCAGAAAGGCCATATTTTTATGAATTTTTAACAGGCCAGGAGTTCTTAAAGTTCTATGGGACTTTTAATTGGAGTTCTAAGTTAGGGAATTTAAACAAAGCTATTGATCGCGTTCTTAAACAAGTCAATCTAGAATATGCTAGAAAAACTCAACTAAAGTCTTATTCTAAGGGTATGCTTCAGCGCATTGGCTTTGCACAAGCTATTATTCATAAACCAGAACTGATTATCTTAGACGAACCAATGGCAGGCTTAGATCCAGATGGTCGAGCCATTATTCGAAATCTGATTAAAGATGTAGCCCAAACAAAGACTGTGTTCTTTAGCAGCCACCTTCTTCATGATGTAGAAAATTTATGTGAAAACCTTGTTATCCTCAATAAAGGAACGGTTGCTTATCAAGGATCAATGCACAATCTTTTAAAAGACTTAGAATCTGGTTATGAAATACAGATCAAACCAGCAAAAAAAGATAATAAAATCGAAACTCTTACAGCTGACTGTCAAGAAACATTACATGATATATTGCAGTCACAACTTAAGAATAAAGCTGATATTTTATCAGTTTCTAGCAAAAAAGTAAGTTTAGAAGATGCTTTTTTAAAGTTGTTTTTAAGGAATGAAAAATGAAAGTTATATTTACCATTGCTGCTAATACTTTTCGTGAATTCACAAGAGATCGTATTTTTTATGCTATTTTAGTTGTTTCTATCTTATTTTCTATTGCTAGCTTTCTTTTAGGACAACTTACCTATATCCAACAGTCACGCATTGCCTTAGACTTGGGACTAGCTTTCTTAGAATTAAGCACTATTATACTAGCCATTTTCTTAGGGTCTACAATCATCTTCAGAGAGATCGAAAAGCAAACAGTTTTCACATTATTGATTCGTCCCATCACTCGAGGACAGTTTTTAATAGGAAAGTTCTTAGGATTATTTGCTATTGTTATTTCAGCTCTCATCTTCTTATCACTTGTACTACTGGTTATTTTGTATCAGATGACGAATTTAACTTTTGATTGGAGCTTCTTGGCAGTTATTTATGGTTTTTCTCTGGAAGCAGCTGTTTTGATTTCCATCACGATGGTATTAGGAGTGATTGTAAGACCTATATTAACAGTGCCTCTCACAATAGGAGCTTTATTAATAGGTAAATGGACTTCTACTTTGTATTATTTTTTAGAGAGAAGCGAAGTATTTAAATTACTTAATAATTTGTTTCCATACGTCATCCCAAGCTTTGAAAGATGGGACTGGAAGTCAGAAGCTTTACAAGAAGTCATAGCTCTAAATGTAGACACCATTATTTATGCTTCTATCTATGCCCTTAGCTGGATATTTGTTCTGCAAGCTATGACTTATTTCATTTTTAGGAAAAAAGATCTTGTTTGAAGAATCAATGAGACTCATGGCTCCTTACTTAATGTTCATTGTAGGGGCATATATGGGAAGCTTTGCCTATACAATCATTCTAAGATGGCCTGAAGGGGAAACCTTCCTACTTTCATGGAGTAGTTGTTCTCATTGCCAAAGGTATTTATCTTGGTATGATAATATTCCACTTTTATCTTGGATATTTTTACAAGGTAGATGTCGTTCTTGTAGCTATAAGATCTCTTTTGAATATTTCTTTATGGAAGTTTTTATGGCTTGCTTCTTTTTGACTCTGTATTGGTATATTGGATTTGAATGGAGACTTATAGAATACGCCTTGTTTTTATCGGCTCTGACAGCTGCCACTGTTATTGATTTTAAACATTTTTTACTTCCTGATATCTTAACTCTCTCAGGTATTTGTTTTGGTTTAATAGGTGCTATACTGAATCCAGAACGTGTATTTTTAGATAGTTTTATTGGATTATTGCTTGGCGGAGGTTTTTTTTGGTTGTCATCTCAAATTTACTCTCTTTTACGTAAGAAAGAAGGATTAGGAGGGGGAGATATAAAACTTCTGGCTTGGATTGGAACAATACTTGGTTGGCAAAGCATCCCTTTTGTTATTTTCATATCAAGTCTACTTGGCATCATTATGGGGTTCATAATAAAGTTAAAAAGCCGAGAGGGAGAGGAAGTCGTTATTCCATTTGGCCCTTCCCTAGCCATATCAAGTGTTTTTTATCTTTTTGGCGGAAACCAATACATTTTCACATCACTATGGCCATTTTGGTTTAGATAAAGCTACATTCATTTTACACTCAAAAATCAGTATAAATGTGCTAGATATATTATAAAATTGATTAAACCCTTCTTATATGCCAGTACTCGACCTTTTTTTGACTTTTGTACTAAAAGTAATAAAATTAAGGTAGGTCCATTTTCACTTCAGATAATAGATTAATTATAGGTAAAAAGAAAAGAGGAAGAATATGAGCATTATAGACTCACTTTTTGGTCCTGATAGGCTCATAGGGTTAGACATAGGAACAAGCTATATCAAAGCCGTAGAGCTTAAACCGTCTAAAAAAGGAGGGTTTACTCTTGTTAGTTTTAACTATGCTCCTACACCACCTGGGGCTATTGAATATGGCAACTTAAAAGATATTAAATCATTGGCTAACGTTATTTTAAACCTAATAAAACAAATGAATACAAAATCTAAACAAATTTGTGTGAGCCTTTGCGGTGGAAGCATTATTGTTAAACAAATAGTTCTACCTGAAATAGATAATATAAAATATATAGGTGAGATTATCAGCGATGAAGCAGAACAATATATTCCTCACAATTTAAGTGATGCACACCTACAATATTATATTTTAGAAAACCAAGAAAAAACTTCTGCTATCACTAAAGCCCTTATTATATCAGCTAAAAAAGATATTATCTTTTCATTCTTAGAATTAGAACAACTCCTAGGACTCAAGTGCAGTATTATAGATGTTGCCAGCTTTGCCTTTTCTAACTGCTTTATTATGAATTATCCTCAGTTTCAAGAAAATACAATAGGACTGCTCAATCTAGGTTCAAATATTACTAATTTTGTTGTTCTAGAAAATGGAGAAGTTGCTTTTGCAAAAGACTTATTTATTGGGGGAGATCTTTATAATAAGAATCTAGTAAACTTTATGCAAGTTTCAGAAGAAGAAGCTGAGAGTTTTAAAATGAGTGCTTCTAAGAGCCAACCTCTTCCCTCAGATATTGCTGAAATCATTACAAATACACACAAAAATATTTCAGAAGAGATCAAAAGGAACTTCGATTTCTATTATGCTAGATCAGACCAGGTAAAAATAGAAAAGCTCTTTATTACAGGAGGGGCTTCTCTAACACAAGATATTATTCCTTCGCTTAATAAACTGCTTAACATAGAAGTAGAAGTGATTAACCCTTTTTCTTTAATTTCATATGATTCACAACATTTCTCTTCTGAATATCTTACACAAATTGCGCCTTATGCTTCTGTAGCAATGGGGTTAGCCATGAGATATAAAGGTGACAGCAAATGATACGTATCAATTTGCTTGATGATATCAAAGTAGCTCATAGTCATTCTGGGGTAGGAGGTATTAAACCTATCTCGATAGATGGAAAACAAGTTGTAAATTTTATAGTTAAGATCGGTTTTGTTTTATTACCATCTTTAGCTATTTTGGGATGGAATTATACTGAAAAAACAGCAAAAGAAAAAGTTCTTAATGTGCTTAAAGTGCGTGAACAAGAAGTAGTTAGTAAAATCGAACAAGAACAGCAAAAATATAATGAAATTAAGAAATTGCAACAAGAAACTCTAAAATTAGATCGAACTATCGAGACTCTTTCTGAAGCAGCAAGAAAGCGGACAACTACATTAAAAGCTCTTAATCTTCTGCATCAGATAGTGCCTGATCAAACTTGGCTAACAGAGGTGGAGCTGCAAAAAGGTAATAAAATTATTTTTACTGGAGAAGCTAAGCCCTCAGATATAAACATTTTTAAAACTAACTTAAATGAAAAGAAAGCTATTTATAGAGATGTCAATATTTCTCCAAATGAAGATTTAAAAAATACCAAAACCGATTATACAAAATTTAAAATATCTGCAGAGTTGGTTCTAGATCAAGATCGAGAAGAGAGTTTAAATAATATAGAAAATAATACAATACAAGTAGATGAAGCAGCAGCAGCAGCTCAAACTGAGGATGCAATAAATCAAGATCGAGAAGAGAGTTTAAATAATATAGAAAATAATACAACACAAGTAGATGAAGCAGCAGCAGCAGCTCAAACTGAGGATGCAATAAATCAAGATCGAGAAGAGAGTTTAAATAATATAGAAAATAATACAACACAAGTAGATGAAGCAGCAGCAGCTCAAACTGAGGATGCAATAAATCAAGATAAAGGAACTTTAACAGATAAAAAACAGAGTTTGTAAATTATGGAAAAAATCAATCAGGTAATAGAAAAAATTAGTCAATTATCTATTTTACAAGTTATTTTAATATCTATAGTATTTCTTGGTCTTTATTATGGGTTGGTTTTACAATATGATGATTCACTATATGTTGTAGAAAATAATATTAACTTAACAAAAGAAAATATAAATCAAAAAGAAAAAGAAATTGAAGACTTAAAAGTTTTAATAGAACGCTCTACCAATTTGCGAGATGAATATAATGCAAAAACAAGATATTTTAATATGTTTGCTGGTCATATGAAAGAAATAGAAAATTCTACTACATTTTTTAGTCAGATGACAAACTCTTTTATAAGTATAATAGGAATTCAAATAAATAACTATGAGTCTAAAAAAGCAGTTATTGTAAAGAATGACTTTGATCAAAGTACAGATAACTACAAGCTTATGCCATTAGAAATAAATATCGAAGGTACATTTGCTCAATTACTTTCTTTTATGTCTTATTTAACTCAAAGCGAACAATTGATTTCTATGGAAACTTTTAAAATCAAAAAGATAGAGGCAGATCAGTCTAGAGGACAACTCTCACTGCTTTCTTTAAAGGGAGAGATAGCTTTGTACAGCATGCTTTCTGAAGAAGATAAATTGCAATTAGAAAAAGAGATGGAAGGAAGTAGTAAAACAGGTGATACTGTTACGCCAAGTGGATCAGCACCCACACCATCAACTGGAGCAAATCAATGAAATACATCGGTTATTTGATGATTTTTTTACCTTTTGTATTATTTGAAGTGCCCTATAATGGTAGGGTCACTTCACTTTTAAGAGCACAAACAACACCTTCTCCCACATCTGTTGATCCTGCATCTGCTGATCTTTCAAAAGCAGAAAAAGAAAAAATTATCAGATCTTTAGGTTTCGAACCTTATGAGTATGAACATGACCCTAGGAATCGCGATCCTTTTGTATCGCTAAGACAAGAACAAGAAGTAGGAGGAGAAGACGCAATCATCAAACAAACACTGTTAGGGCCTTACTTACCTTTAGAGCGTTTTGATATAGATCAATATCAACTTATGGGTATTATTTGGGATACTGAGGAACCTAGAGCTTTGATTATGGACCCAAATAATCAGTCTCATGTGGTAAGAAAAAATGATCGTATAGGTCTCTATAAGGGATATCTTGCAGAAATTCGAGAGGGAGAAATCATTATTGCAGAACCTAAACAACAAGGACTCAAAGTTCAGTTCAATATCAAGACTCTCACTATTGCAAAAAAGCAGGCAGACAATAAAAAAACAGAGAGCAAACCTGCAAACAATATAAATAACACAAATAAATAAAAATAACATCAGATTTTGTTTTTATACATTTTAAGTTAGGAATAATGTTTAAGTAAGGTTATAGTATATCTATCGTATAGGAGGTTTGCACTTAAGAAACACACCCGCATAGTATAATAAAAAGCGTAAAAGAAGGGGTAAATCGAATGAATAGCAAGCTTTTATATCCATGTTTTTTCATTTTTTCTTTGATCATTGTTTCTATTATTAAAAATGCTCAAGGTATTAATTTATCTCACAAAAGTTCACCAGATATATTAAATATAAGAGATAGTGCAAATGGTTTATTGCTAGCGCAAACAGATGATAAAGATGACATTCAATTAGAAA
Organism: Bdellovibrionales bacterium; assembly: GCA_965262715.1. Classification (GTDB taxonomy): domain Bacteria; phylum Bdellovibrionota; class Bdellovibrionia; order Bdellovibrionales; family JAUICD01. The sequence goes on from OZ253553.1 coordinate 248,398, forward strand.
TAGAAGAACTCAGTCAAGAAGATGAATTTGAAGACAGTTTAGAGTCAGATTTAGAAGGAAGTTTAGAAATAGATGAAGCAGATCTCATCGATGAAGAGTTAATAGATGTAGAAAGAGAGGAAGAAAAAACAGAAGATGCGCGTATAGAAGAAGAGTTTGAAGCACAGCAAGCAGAGGCAGAAGTAGAAGAAGCATTAGAATCAGAGGGAGAACAAAAGGCAGATCAAGAAAAAGCACTTGGAGACAATTTAGAAGAAGAGTTTGAAGAGTTTGAAGAGTTTGAAGAGCTTGCAGAGGATGATGAAGATACACAACAAGACCAAGTATCTGAAGAAGGCAGTTTAGAGGAAGAGTTTGAACAGCTTGCAGAAGATGAGTCTCCAGCAGAAAGTATAGCAGAGGATGAAGATCTTATTGAAATCGAAGATAGTGAGGATGTATTACTTGCTGAAGAAGAGCAAGAATCTACAGGGCCTCTTTTGTATATCACAGCTGTTGATTTTTTACATGATCAAAGTGGCGGTAGTATTGTTATAAAAACGACAGGAACACCAGAGTCTCCTTCTATTCGCAGGTCAGAGGATGGGACTCAAGTGATAGTTGAACTAGATAATGTAAGATTACCTGATCAGTTTAAAAGACCTTATGCGACCAAAGAATTTCCTAGTAACATTGGTTTTTTTCAAGCTTACCAAGAAAATGATAACTCAAAAGTTCGATTTGTAGTTCAAGTCAGAGAGCCTGTAGAGCCACTTATAAGAGTAGAGGGGAATTCTATTTTAATTGAAGCTCAAGGCTCTAGCTTAGCTGAGCAGGACTCAGGTCTGTCTGAACAGCCGGGATTAATTCAAACTGAAGAACTTTCTGATACAGGTGAATCTATGGCAACAACATCTTCTGACGTTGATCAACCTTTAACAGCTTCATCTTCAGAGGACTTTCTCTTAAAAGGTACAAAATTTACTGGAAAACCAATTTCTATAGAAGTGGATAATGCAGATATTCGTGATGTTTTAGATTTTATCACAAATGAAAGTGGATTAAATATCATATTCTCAGAAAGCGTAAAAGGAAATGTAACTCTAAAATTAAGAGAAATTCCATGGGATCAAGCTTTTCTTCTTATATTGCAGATGAAAAAGTTGGGATATGTTAAGAATGGTGATATCTTGATAGTCGATACAATTAGCGCTATTCAATCTGAAATAAAAGAACGACAAGCTCTACTTGACTCTAAGAAAAACTTAGAACCACTGCGCATTCAAATTCTTCCAATCAATTATGCTAAAGCTCAGGAAATGATCAGTAAAGTACAAGTATTTAAAAGCCAGAGAGGTCAAATTCAAGCTGATCCCAGAACAAATTCTCTTATCATTACAGATATTACTGAAAACATTCAAAGAATGAAAGAGCTTATTAGAAACTTAGATGTTCAAATCCCGCAAGTGCTTATTGAAGGTAAAATTATTGAAGCCAATGAAACTTTCAGTAGACAATTTGGGCTTGCAGTAGAGGGAAGTAATTTAAATGCAACTATAAAAGGCTTTTCTATGAAAAATAGTTCAGGAGGGTCTCAACAGCTAAACTTGGATTTAAAACAAGTCGTAGGATTAAATGCGGGCACTTTAGGGGCTATTTTTGATATGTTGGAAAATCAACAGGTATTGAGAGTGCTGTCTTCGCCACGAATTGTCACATTAAATAATATGGGAGCTTCTATTCAACAATCAACACAAATACCTATTCCCAAGGCAGAGTCAACAGGTGGTGGTGTAACTGCAAGTACAGAGTATAAAGACATCACATTTTCACTGAATGTAACACCACAAGTTACATCTGGAGAAAGTATTATCTTGCAAATTAGTATTCAAAGACAATCTCAGGGTGCGGCTACAGGTGAGGGTGGAGCTCCTATTGTATCGGGCCGTTCAGCAAATACAAATATAATGGTTAACGATGGAGATACAGCTGTGATTGGTGGGATATATGAAACTTCCACTTCTAATACCAGTGGAGGTGTTCCCATTTTAAGAAGTCTCCCTCTGATAGGGTCCTTATTTAAAACAAATCTTCGTGAAACTTCTAAAACAGAGCTTCTTATATTTTTAACTCCTAGAGTCTTAAATCGAAATGAAACCTTTGCTTTAAGCCGCAGTGAAGATGAGGGTATAAATGAAGAAGACCTTAATGAAGTAGAGTTGGACCTTGAAGAGGAATTTGATACTTTTTAACTTCAACATTATGTCCATAATGAGAGCTTAAAGATTCATCTTATGAAAATAGCACCTGAAATTTTAAATATTGTGCCTTACAAGCCAGGTAAACCTATTGAAGAAACACAAAGGGAATATGGATTAAAAAAAGTTTATAAATTAGCAAGTAATGAAAACTTATTAGGTCCTTCTGCTACAGTTAAAGAAGCTATTTTAAAAGGTGTAGAGCAAGTACATCGCTATCCTGATGGCAGCTGTTATCTTCTAAAGAAGGCTATTTGTAAACACTATATTATATCAGAAGATCAAGTTATTTTTGGAAATGGCTCTGATGAATTGATTGTTCTTTTAATGCGAGCCTTTTGTTTTTCCAAAGATGCGGTTTTGTTATCAAAAGGCTCCTTTTTGCTTTACAGCATATTTGCACAAGGTTGTCGGCTAGAAATAACAGAGGTCCCTCTTAAGAAAGATTATTCCATTGACTTAGAAAACATGATGAAATGTTGGCAGCCAAAACATAAGTTGATTTTCCTGCCAAATCCTAATAACCCTACAGGTAGTTATGTCTCTGAAGATAAACTTAAAGAGTTTATTCATTTTTTTCATAGTAAGCCAGACACATTAGTTGTAATAGATGAAGCTTATAATGCTTTTGTAACAAAAAGTGATTATCCTAAAAGTATAAAATGGCTTAAAGAGTTTTCAAGATTAGTTATTCTAAGAACTCTTTCAAAGGACCATGGGCTAGCAGGTCTGCGTATCGGCTTTGCAATTTCCCATAAACAAATTATTGATATCTTAAATCGCATTCGTACACCCTTCAATGTGAATGCTCTAGCGCAAGTCGCTGCTAGAGCTGTCTTAGAAGATAGAGAGTACATAGAAAAGGCGCGTAGGCTTAATTTAGAAGGATTAAATTATTTTCAAAAGGAGCTTAAAAAACTACATTTACCTTATTATCCCAGTGAAGGTAACTTTATCTTTTTTGATTCGTTGAGAGATTCTTCTATCCTTTTTGAGGCACTTTTAAAAAAAGGTCTTATCATCCGTCCTCTCAAACCGTATGGTTTTCAAACACATCTAAGAATGAGTGTAGGGTGTATGGGTGACAATATAGCAGCTATAAATATTTTAAAATCGGTACTCCCTACAGTGCCTATTGAGAAACCATCTTAAGAATCAGGTGGACTGTAGCATCGATATCCATTTGGGTTGTATCAATTACAAGAGCATCTTTTGCCATTTTGAGAGGGGCTATATTTCTTTGCATATCCCTTGAGTCTCTTTTTATATGATGACTTAAAACATCTTTATCTTCCAAGTCTTCTTCTAAAGCACGTCTTTTCCCACGAATGATTTGAGAAGCTGTAAGATAGATTTTCAGTTGAGCATCTGGAAAAACGACAGTTCCACAATCTCTACCTTCTGCAATAAGGCCTTTATGCGCCTTCTTTAAACAATCCCTTTGTGGTTGCAATAAAACTTCTCTAACTTTGGGGAGGGCACTAATTTGGGAAGCTAGATCTGAGAGATTTGCAGAAAAAGCTTTGTCACTGACATCTTCACCATTTAGATAAACAGCTGTTTTTTCAGATTGCATGATCACATCCCAATTTTTTTGTTGGTTCATCATGATCAAGTCCACTATTCTAGATTCATCAAGTGGATCAAGCTGTTTTTTTTTAACAATAAGGGCAATAGCTCTGTAAAAAGCTCCTGTTGAAACCCAATTCCAGTCTAAAGTACTTGCTAATTTCCGACTGACTGACGTTTTACCAGAGGCAGATGGACCATCAATTGTGATTACTTTGGTTATATTTTTTTGCATAAGCATAAGATAAGAAAAATAGAAAATGTATTATTTTTTATTAGAATTTGATTTTGGAACTATGTTAAAGGTTACTTTTGTAATCTTAATATCTTTAAGAGGCTTATCGTTCATAGGATTTCGCTTAGCATTGCCAATTTTTTTAACAACATCCATCCCTTTTAAAACCTTTCCAAAAACAGAATGTTTTTCGTCTAACCAAGGAGTTGGTATCAATGTGATAAAAAACTGACTCCCATTTGTATTTGGGCCAGAATTAGCCATAGATAAAATGCCGGGTGCATCATGCTTCAATGAGGGGTGAAATTCATCATTAAAATGATATCCTGGACCTCCCATTCCTGTCCCATAAGGACAACCTGTTTGAATCATAAAATCAGGAATCACACGATGAAAAATCAATCCGTCATAAAAAGGAACAACCTCAGTTTTTTGTTTGCTTTCTGAAACTCTTACACCTTTATCCCCCTTAGCCAATTGGATAAAGTTTTGGACTGTTTTAGGTGCTCTCTTGTGGTATAAGACGGCTTGGATGTTTCCTAATGACGTTTTAATATCAGAAGTTACACTTTCTATTAAATTTAAATCTATATTTGTTTCTTTCACTTTAACTTGCCTTTGAGTCGTATTACTTTTTTTATCACTAGTAGTATTACTATCAACAGCTTTAGCTTGTTGCTGAGCTTTATTTTTTACATCTTGCGCTAAACTAACTTGTAGAAAGGAAAATAGCAACAAAATACAGAAAGAAAAAAAGAAATTTTGGAATTTTTTTATTTGAAATATCATAAAATGACTCTTTAATTTATGTCTAAGTAAGCACTCTTGTCATCTACTATAATACAAATGTCATTATAAAGAGATGAGAATCTTTATTGTATTTACAATTTTTGTACCAAAGTTTGACTTTGTTTTATGTTACTTCTTTAAAACAAGACTATAATATAAGAGTCTATCAATAAGTCTTTTCACTCAAAAGATGTTTTAATCCTATTTCTAATGTTAATTTAGGAATGAGATTGCTTCTACTTCTATGCCAGAGTAAAATGAAATTTAGACGAAGATGTAACCAAAAAGTTTTTAAGATGATAGTGAAAAGAAAAAAAATCAAATTAGGTGTCAACTTAGATCATGTTGCAACCTTAGGACAAGTTAGAGGTGGAACGACTTCCTATCCTAACTTATTAGAACAAATGAAGGCAGCTATTAGTGGTGGAGCTGGGCAAATCACAGTACATCTACGTGAGGACCGCAGGCATATTCAAGACGCAGATGTGATCTCTCTTTTAAAGGCTTGCAAGCTTGCCCATATTTCTCTGAATTTAGAAATGGCGGCTACTTCAAAGATGGTCCAGTTTGCTTTAAGTCAAACACCTCATTGCGTTTGTTTTGTTCCAGAAAAGCGCAAAGAATTAACTACAGAAGGAGGACTTAATGTACATGCTTCTTTACATAAATTATCCCGTTATATTTCACAACTAAAGGCAAAGAAAATTTTTACTTCTCTATTTATAGAACCTAGTATAAAACAAGTACGGGCAGCAGCTTTTTGCAAGGCAGATGCTATAGAGCTACATACTGGTCGGTTTGTTAATTTAAAGGGACAAAAGCAAGATAAGGAGTGGGAAAGACTAGTTGTTGCTGCTAAAAAGGCTCATAGTTTAAATTTAAGAGTCCATGCAGGTCATGGTTTAGATAATGTAACTGCTCAAAAAGTTTGCCAGTTACCTTATTTAGAAGAAGTCAATATTGGTCATTTTTTAGTTTGTGAGGCATTAAATGTAGGCATGAAAAAATCTGTTAACACAATTAAAAAGGTTATAGCAATATGTTAAGAACAAAAGATCATAGAGTGCGACTGGCAAGTCGTAAACAAATACGTCAAATTGAACACCAAATGCAAAATCAACATCCAGATGTTCATCTTATGGACTGTGCAGCTCAAAAAACCACTCAGTTTATTGAAAAACATATTATGCCCTACCTTCCAATAGATGCTATTTTGATTTTAGTAGGGCCTGGAAATAATGGAAAAGATGGTATTTGTATAGCAAGCCATCTAGCTGAAAAAGGATACTCCCATATAAAAATTTGTGTTTTAGGAGAAGGTCAAAATGCTTTTTTAAAAAGAAAGCTTTTGAAGATTCCATCTTATCAGGTTGAGGTTTTTCTTTTTGAGGATACTGAAGGCTTCTGGCAAAACTTTAACGATGTCAGTTTGATCATTGATGGTCTTTTTGGTGTGGGCTTAAGCAGTAATATCACAGATAATTATGCTAAGGTGATAAATTGGGTGAATCAATCATTACTTCCTGTTTTAAGTTTAGATATTCCTTCTGGATTAAATTGCAATACAGGTCGTGTGATGGGTACTTCTATAGAGGCTCAATGGACAACAACTTATGGGCTTTCCAAACCTGGTTTTTATATTTGGGATGGTCCGCGCACAATAGGAGAACTTCACTGTTTAGACATAGGTTTCCTGGATGGAATTACCGGTTCTGTAGCTTCTAATGTGATGCTTTTTGATAAAGTATCTGCTGGCAAGCTTCTGCCAGAAAGAAGCAATACAAGCCACAAGGCTCAAAATGGACGTACTTGTATTATTGCAGGTAAAAAAGGAATGTGGGGCGCAGGTATTTTAGCAAGTACGGGTTCTCTGCGAGTTGGTTCTGGTTATGCTACACTGGCTAGCACACAAGATCCTTCGGCAGCTGTTAGTGAAAAACCTGATATTCTAACTGCTCAATTCTTATCGGTAAAAGAACTTCTCAAACATCCATGTTCTATAGCTGTAGGACCTGGTCTAGGTGCTGATTCTAAGACAGAAGAAATTATTAGAGAACTTTTAAGTTTAAATGTTAAAAATGTTGTCTTAGATGCAGATGCTTTAAATGCGCTTGCCAAAATGGAAGATAAAAAATTAGATGAAACATGGATTTTAACACCTCACTCAGGAGAGATGGCCAGACTTTTAAAATCTTCTGCAGATGAAGTAGACAACGACCGTATTCAAGCTGTTAAAGAGTGTTCTTCTCTTTATGGGTGTCATGTTTTGTTAAAAGGATATAAGACTCTCTTAGGTTATTATCATAAAAAAGATTTTAGACTAGAAGTGATCAATTCTGGCAATGCTTCACTGGCCACAGCAGGTACAGGGGATGTGCTTTGTGGTATGATTGCTGGTTTTATCGCGCAAGGTTTAAATACTCATAATAGTGGAGCATTGGGCAGCTTTCTTCATGGAACAACAGCCGATGTTTGGGTTAAAAAAGGTAAGGCAAAAAATTCGATGACAGCATCTGATGTGCTTGATCTTATTCCAGAAGCATTTAAACAATTGTTAGATGAAAAACAAACTTTTGATCAATAAACAAATCATATCCATACAAACCCTAGAGTGTCTGCAAAAGTTTGCTATCAAATTGGCAGATCAGCTTTCTATTCCTACAGCTATTTTGTTATTTGGTGAAATGGGTTGTGGCAAAACGCAGTTCACTCAATTTATTATCTCTGCTTTAAGCTTACTTCACAAATCAAAGTTGAATGAAAATATAAATGTGACTTCTCCCACATTTACTTTGCACAACTCTTATCATATTGATAATTTTACTGTTGAGCATTTTGATTTGTTTCGATTAAAGAATGAGATAGACATAGAAAGTATTGGGTTATGGGAAATTGCCCAGCAGAAATCTGCGATATTGATTATAGAGTGGGCAGAACGTTTAAAAGGAGTTTCTCTTATTCCTTCTCATTTAAAGAAGGAATGGAACATTATAAATATTCATTTCTTTTACAAAGAAGATAAAGATGGTCAAATTTGTCGATATCTTCAGGTTCACTATGAATGAAATCTAGAAGTGGCTTCAAGGAAAAAATCTTTGAAGCAATAATTTGATATTTATGCCAAAAGTTCGTAGTTCTCGGATAATTGCTTTTGCAATTATCCTGCGGAAGAACTCGCTTTTTTTGGCATAAACATCAAATTTTAACTTACTGTAAAGATTTAGTGTGACTTGTAAGGAGAGGAGGTGGCAATCAGAAACCTGCTGTACATTTTTAATTTCAAGACTTATCGTAAAAGGTAAATAGTCTCTTATTTATTGGTTATTTATGTACAAGGCTGTTATGAGCTGAAAATTTAGATGTCAAGATGAAAGGAGGACGGGTTTATTCTATGAAAAAGTCCTAAAAAGGTGTTTATATCAATTTATCCTTGCAATTTTTCCATAATATGGATAATTTACAAGGATAATGATACCAAGAATTGTAGAATCAGAAATTGAGAGAGGCTTAGATCGTCAAGCGGCAGTGGCTTTAATTGGTCCACGTCAAGTGGGTAAGACCACTTTAGCTTTTGAAATAGCTCGCAAACACAATGGGTTTTACTTAGATTTAGAGAGTATAGATGACCGTCACCGGTTAACCCAGCCTGTTTTATTTTTTGATAGTATGGAGGATAGACTAGTTGTCTTGGACGAAATTCATAGAATGCCAGAATTGTTTCAAGTACTTCGAGGTGTTATTGATAAGAGGAGGCGTAAAAAGAAGGAACTAGGTCGATTTTTAATTTTAGGTTCTGCGTCTATTGATCTTTTAAATCGTTCTGGAGAAACATTAGCTGGTCGTATAGCTTATGTGGACTTATCTACACTATCAATACTTGAAATAGAAAATACCCAAGTTGAGCGTGAAAGATTATGGTTAAGAGGTGGTTTTCCTGACAGTTATTTAGCAAAGAATGACAAGGACAGCTTTGCTCTCAGGAAGGATTTTATTAGAACTTACCTAGAAAGAGATGTAGCTTTATTTGGACCTCGTATTCCTTCTACAACTTTAGAGAGATTATGGATGATGTTAGCTCATCATCAAGGTCAGATTTTAAACGCTTCAAGATTAGCCAAAGCTTTAGAAGTTAGTACACAGTCGGTCAATCGCTATATAGATTTATTATCTGATCTTTTGTTAATAAGACGTCTACCTTCTTATCGGGCAAATGTGAAGAAAAGGTTGGTTAAATCACCAAAAGTTTATATAAGAGATAGTGGATTGGTACATGCTCTTCTTGGACTTCAAACCTTTGAACAACTCTCTGGACATCCTATTATTGGTTTTAGTTGGGAAGGTTTTGTTTTAGAGATATTGTTGTCTGTGTTACCATATCCTGCCTCAGCTTTTTTTTATAGAACAGCAGCTGGAGCAGAGATAGATATGGTTATTGATCGTGGAAGTGGTAATTTATGGGCCATTGAAATTAAAAGAAGTCTTTCTGGTCATGTTGAAAGAGGATTTTATCAGGCTTGTGCAGACCTGGATCCAGAAAGGGCTTTTGTTGTTTATGCTGGTGAGGATTCCTATCCTGTTTCTGATAATGTTCAAGCTATCAGTATATATGAAATGGCAAAACTAATACAGAAGCTTTGATTTGATGTTTTAAGCCAATCCTTGAACAAGCTGACTACCCAAAAGTGGTCAGAGGCTCGCCTCGAGAGGCTCGCCTCGAGAGGCCAGTTTATTTTTAGTGAACTAGGCAGCTTTATTGAATTTACTACGAGGAAACGGAATACGATTTGATTCGATTTCTTCCATATAAGTTGGCAAAATCCCTGTAGGTTCTATTTGTCCTTTTAACTGGCCATCAGCTGCTTTTGTCAGTTTTTTAATTTCATAGATAGTTCTAAGGTTGTAGAAGCCTTTATGATCATAGTTGATCACTTCAGCTATACTTTGAATGCGACGTCTGCCATCAGAAAAACGAGATATTTGCACAATAAGATCAATAGCTGATCCGATTTGTTGATTTAATGCTTTTTCACTAATTTTAGCATCACCTCCCATGGCCAGAGCTTCTAGTCGTACCAGCGAGTCTTCAGGGGAGTTAGAATGAATAGTTCCAAAACATCCTTTATGTCCTGTATTCATTGCGCTGATAAGCTCTAGAGCTTCTGCGCCTCTGACTTCTCCTACGATGATACGATCGGGTCTTAGTCTCAGGCTACTTTTAAGGAGGTTTCTGATAGTCACTTCTCCGTTACCTTGTTCGTCTGCCATTTTTGTTTCAAAAAAGACCACATGTTCATATTCGATAGAGAGTTCAGAAGCATCTTCAATCACAATAATTCTTTGTCCTTTAGGGATACGTCCTGCCAGAAGTCCAAGAAGAGTGGTTTTACCTGATCCTGTACCTCCACTGATGAGGCAGTTCTTACCTAAAAAGACAGAAAGATCGAGAAACTGAGCTGCATCTGGTGTAATGGTTTGAAAACGAATATAGTCTTTTAAGGTCATTTGCACTTTGGAAGTCTTTCGAATGGCGATTGTTGTGCCGTTTCTTGCACAGGGAGGGATAACTGCATGGATACGATAGTTTCTAGGAGGGGGCAATCTAGCATCTAATGTAGGATTTTCATGGTCAATCACCCGACCCACACTTTGCGCTATGTTATTGATAGCAGCTATGAGATTATCTTCATTTATAAACTGATTAGGGACCTTATGAATTTTTCCTTTACTTTCTACAAATATCTCTTTTGGGCCATTGATCATCACCTCAGATATACTTTCATCTGCTAAGAGATCGGCAATAGGTTCTAAAAAATTATCTATGGAACTGCTAAAAACATCACTCATATTAGCCTTTTTTGTTTTTTCAATTGAATTGACGTGTTATATAGTCTATATCGACATTTATAGCTGGTAATTTAAATAATGAAGAACACTTGTTAAAAAATTTTAATAAGTTCTTCTTTTTTTCAGATTTTGTTTGGAGATAAAAAGATATGCAGTTACCTAAAAGTGAATCTTTGTTATTGTATGAGACATCTTCTATACCTCAAGGATACTTGTCTGTAAGTGGGTTACTTGAAAAGTTTGATATTCATATACTAGAGGCAAGCCCTATTGCTCCTGGAAAACTTATAGTTTTGGCAAATCCACTTTTAGAGGATTTAGAAAAGGCCTTTAGCTTTATACAAACATCATTTGAAGGTGAACTCATTGAAATTGTTTCTATCGAAAAAGTGCAAAAAGAGGTTCTCTTTGCCTTTTATGCCCTCAATCAAACGGCTCTACAAGAAATGTTATTAGTGATAGAAGTATCTTCTTCTGTATCTGCTATAGATATAACAAATACTCTTAATAAAGAGGGTTTACTTGCTCCTATTGAAATTAGGTCTTCTCGGGGTTTAGGAAATAAGTCTCTTGTTTACGCTACTTTTCAGAAAAAGTGTCAGGAGCAAATACAGCAAATTTTAAGGCAGAAAAGGCAAGTATTAGATTTCACATTTTTTTCTACTAGTCATTCCTACTGGGATGGCCTATTTTAATTGAGGTAAATATATTGTTATGTGCAGGGTGAGATAATAAATAAGTTGCACTTGCTATTTGAACTTATGAGATTAAAAGAAATGCAAATCAAAAAGAAACATTTATTCAATAAGTCTCTTTTAAGGAGATACTAGGCACAAACTTTATGAATAAGTTTAGAAATATTTTCAAGCGTTGGATTACCTTCTTCTGAAAGCATTCTAAAAAAAGTTCTTTTGGAAACTCCTATTTCCTTTGCTAATTCCTTTTTCTTAAGAGTACTTCAAGCTTTGATGGAGCTCTAGCCATCGAGCTTACTGTGTAAACAATGGTTATTTACAATAAAGAGAAAGTAGTTCTATTTTAATTCTAGAGATTGTTTTTGCAAATCATCTGGATACACTACGTCTTTGAGATAAAGTCCTAAGGCAGGTGCTGTGCTATAGGCTTTTCTTCTATCTTTAGCTTCTATGATTTGGCGCAGATGGTTAATGTCCATTTTTTTAAATTCCATCCATAGGAATGTTCCTAGGATATTTCGCACCATTTGCTTAAGAAAACCATCTGCTTCAATCTGAAATTCTACAAAACATCTTTTGTCATACTTCATATAAGTACGCCAATTTCCAAAAGACCAATTTGCAGAAAAGATAGCACAATGGGTATCTTGAATATCTGATCCTGAATTTTGAAAACTTTTAAAATCTTTTTGTCCTAAAAGTAAACTAGCAAGCTGATTAAGGTAGTCTAAGTCTAGAGGGCGAGAGACCCAGTAAGCATAATTGGTTATAAAAGGGTTTGAATGTGGAGCATTAAAAATACGATAGACATATACTTTTTTAAGGGCACTTTTTCTTGCATGAAAATTGTCTGGAACGATATAAGCTTTTTTGATGAGAATATCACTGGGAAGTTGAGAACTTAAAGCTTTGACTACGTGAAGTGTTTTTGAAGTAATTCTGTCGATAAGAGGAGTGTCAATAAGATCAAAATGGGCGATTTGATTTTCTGCATGTACTCCTGTATCTGTACGCCCTGATCCATGTAGGACAATCTCTTTTTGAAAAATAACCTTAAGCACTTTTTGTATTTGCTCTTGAATGGTCATTTGGGTATGAGGTTGAATTTGCCAACCTTGATAACCCTGACCGCTATAACAAACATCTATTCGAAGTCTCATAATCATCTCACAACTTAAGAGACTTCAATAGCATGATATTTTCATCTGTTACAAGCACTAATTATAAAAAAGAGCTGTGCAAGGTATCTTATTCAAATGAAAACTGACTATACTCTTTATAATTAAAGCAGGTTCCTGTTATACAGCTTACACCTTCACAATCATTTTTACATTCTTATTTAAAGATATCACTGTTTTTATACCCTACTGAAAACCGAAAGGATTTATCCCATGAAGACAATCTTCACTACTTTTCCTGACTTCAGCGTTTTTGTTTAAAGAGGAAGTTTTTTTCAAGTTTTTTCATTAAATTTCGTTATTGAGAGCGGGTTTATTTTGATTTGAGGCTGAAACAGCTATTTATTTTTATTTTGTGTGGCCCTAAGCCCTTGACAGATTTTGAGAGTTACTTCATAGTTATTTTATGTATATCAAAGAGACTAAAAAAGCCAATGGTAAGATATCCATACGGATCATGAAGTCTATCCGTAGAGGTGAGAAAGTGACTCATCATACAGTAAGTAGTCTTGGTTGCTGTTTTGAGAATCAATTGGATTTTTATAAAAAGAATGCAAAGACCTTATTAGATCGTTTAGAAAAAGAAGAAGCAGAAAAAATGTCAATACTTCTTCCAGGAATGAAAGAATATTGTGACAGCATAGAACCGGTTTCTAAACAACCAAGGTCAAGAAAAAAGAGTGTTAAAGTTAAAAAGAAAGCATCTTCTCATTTTAAAATCATACTTTCATCAGAAGCAAAAGAGCGATGTCGAGTGATTAGTGGCATACAGAGTGTTTTTGGAACAATATATAATCAATTAGATTTTAATAATCTTATAAAAGGTAAGAGTCAAAAAACGAAGCAATATAATGAGTTATTAAAGCTGTGTGTTTTATCTCGGATAGCTCAACCAGAGTCTAAGCGAAAGACAGTAGATACATTAGGATTAGATTATAACAAAGAGATTTCTTTAGATCAGGTTTATCGGATGATGGATAAACTTCATACTCGTATACCTGAATTAAAAAAGCAAATTTCAGATCATACATTAAGTCTTTTCAATCAAGAGGTGGATGTTTTATTTTTTGATGTAACGACATTATACTTTGAAAGTTTGACAAAAGATGATCTGAAGGACTTTGGATTTAGTAAAGATTGTAAGTTCAAAGAAGTTCAAGTGGTTTTAGCTTTAATAACAAATTCAGAAGGTCATCCATTAATTTATCAGTTATTTCCTGGAAATACGAGTGAAGGCAGCACTCTTATTCATGTGATTCAAGATTTAAAGAAACACTTTAGTGTTAAGAGAGTTATCTTAGTAGCGGATCGAGCTATGTTTACAGATAAGAATTTAAGTTTTATGGAGAAAGAGAATATCCAATATATAGTTTCAGCCAAGCTCAAGCAATTTTCAAGAGATAAGAAAGCAGAGATTTTATCAGCTTCTAAGAAAGGTGAAGATGTCAGTATATTCAATGAATCACAAAGAATGAAAGAGTTAGATCATAATGGTCGCAGATTATTAGTGAGTTATTCTATCATGAGAGCTAAGAAGGATAAAGCAGATAGAGATAGACTCATTGATCGATTAATGAAGAAAGCAATAGATGATAAGATTTCCACTAAGTCTCTTATTTCTAATTATGGAACTAAGAAGTACATAAAGATAGAAGATAGCAAAGCGACTATCAATAGGAATAAGATTAAAGAGGATTCTCACTGGGATGGTCTCTACGGAGTTATAACTAATATTAAAGATCAAAGTATGCAGAGTTTATTTACTCGCTATAGAGGCCTCTGGAAGATAGAAGAGGCATTTAGAGTGAATAAACATACATTGAGAATGAGACCGATATATCATTGGAAGAAAAGAAGGATAGAGTCTCATATAGCGATATGTTTTTTAGCCTATGCTTTATCGTATCATATCAAGCACAGACTTAAGACAAAAAATATTAATTTAAGTATTCAAAAGATTAAAGAGATCTTAAAGAGGGATCAGTATTCAATTATAGAAGACCCAAAGACTCATCAATTATATCAATTAGCATCTTCATCAACAAAAACTTTAGAAGCTATATACAAGATTTTTGAGCTTAAAAGAAAGACAGGACTTACAAAAATAACAGAAAACCCGCAAACCCTTAATACATAAGCCTTTTAAGTAACCTCGATGTCAAATGTGTGGCCCCAAGAAAATCGTAAGTGCTTGATTATAAAGAACTTTGCCTTTCAAAATGCTGAAGTCAGGTTCAAATGAAAACTGACTATACTCTTTATAATTAAAGCAGGTTCCTGTTATACAGCTTACACCTTCACAATCATTTTTACATTCTTATTTAAAGATATCACTGTTTTTATACCCTACTGAAAACCGAAAGGATTTATCCCATGAAGACAATCTTCACTACTTTTGAGGCGATCGATATGTTTTAGAGGAGTATAGAGTAGGTATAATTATAGAAGGGCATGGTGATAAAGAGAAGAGGGATACAATAGTCTTAGCTGATATAAGTGTAGAAAAGTTATTTAGAATTAATGGTTTTTCAAATGACACCTTGTTGAGACATGTTCACAGATATTTGATGAAATATAGCTATTTCCAGTACAATTTCCATCTGTTTACAGTATTTTCTATTGTATGTTGATGAAGCGTCGTAGCTTTACCACCAGAAGGGTATTTTCATTCAACATTCAGTAAAAGTCCAAATACAACTTGTGTACAATCAGTCAATTGTTGTATACTTTTTTAACTCTATAAATCTAACAAATCAATTATTTCAATAACTTATAACTCTCAAAAATCTCTTATCCATGAACTCAGTCACTACCACCACCATCTTCACCACTAGGAAATTCGCCCGAACAAACCTCGGAATTTATTGCTTGGCCATCTGCACCCATTACCCCGTGACATATCCACGAACACTCCATCCGACCGGCATTCGGTTCTGAACATTCAGGCGGTGAATGAGACCCCATAGATTGTTATACCGGTGTCAACAGTGGACATTCATTACGACGCATTACAAATGACTATTCATGGTAGTATAGTAGTGGATGTGATGATGGTACTATATCTATATTGGTTTCCAGCAACCAGTAGTTTGTAGCTGACATGTTGTACCAGTGTTATCCTCGTTACAATGAGATTCAGAGTCATAAATACACTCATCTGGTGACCAACATCCAGCCAGTTTAACACAAGTCCGGCCAGGATTAGCCCGCAGACAAGCTGCTAGCATTTCAAACCTGTTTAGACCGGCACATTGTGCTGCCCCACACAAATAACTTGGGTTACAACCACCCATTTCGCCAAGACAGTCCTGATCTGAACAGCACTCAACGCTTTCTGTAGAAAAACAAGATACACTTTGTGAATCACTTTCGCATGTCCACTCATACTCTCGAGTAGGTTCCCAGCCATGGACAAAACACCTATTATTAACCAAGGAAGGAGTCCCTACCTTACAACGATCTCTTCCGTAAGGTTGACTACCACACTCTGGAGCAGGAGGAGGGCAATGACTGTTGTCAGGATAAGTATCACCATCACAACATTTTGTAGTAGAATCACAACACCCTGCTGGTGGTGGTTGAGGGCACGAGCCACAATTACATTTATTATGGAGGGGACAATCTACAGTCTTTTTTGCATCTGTACTTTGACATTTCCATTGAGCCTCTATCTGTGTACTAGTAGGTTGAAAAAGATTACCTTCTGTACATGTGCCTTGTTGCGTTGTGCCATGAACATAACCTCCACACACTGCCTTTGATGGCGGTGGAGGACAGTGAGTAGGGTTGTCTGCATGGGTCTGACCAGGACAGCATCTTACAGCTGGGTTACATCCGCAAGTGGGACTATCTTTTCCAGTACATCCATTACTAGTTGTGCCTTTACATATCCATGTTCCAGGATTTGGAGGAGGGTCTGGGTCTGGATTTCCAGCAGCACATCCGGTATCATTGCACACTCCATCTATAGGAGGAAGGGCAGGAGGGGAAGGAGGGCAACCTTGTGGTGTGATGCCGCAAGTTCCACTCTTTCCACCACCACCTATACCCAAACATTCCCACTGGGTAGTATTAATGTCTTGTTTAGTTCCCACAGCGCATCCAGTATCGCTGCACTTTCCATCTCTTGGACAAGTTCCAGTGTTACTTCCTGTACCTATGCCTTTACATGTCCAGGATCCAGTAGAACTAAGAGATAAGTTAGGATTAGCAGGCTTTTGAGTTCCTGCAGAGCATCCAGATCCAGTCGGACTGCACTTTCCATTAATATTAAGTGGGCAA
This sequence comes from Bdellovibrionales bacterium, assembly GCA_965262715.1. Lineage (GTDB taxonomy): Bacteria > Bdellovibrionota > Bdellovibrionia > Bdellovibrionales > JAUICD01. Next base: position 265,226 of record OZ253553.1, read on the forward strand.
GGAGTCTGAGGAGCATCATCTCCTCCATTTTCACCTTTACATATCCATGTTCCATCATTATGTTTTATTTCCGTTCCCTCACTGCATCCTGTAGGGTTGCATATTGCATTTACTTTTGTCACATCTGGTTCACAAGTTGCAGAATCTCCTCCATTTTTACCTTTACATGTCCGTGTTTTAGTAAGATCTGGAGGATCTGGGTCTGGATCTCCTTTATCACATCCAGTCGGACTGCACTCTCCATTCACTGGACACTTATCGTTGCTTCCTCCTAAATCTGAGTGCTTATCACTATCACAACATTTCACAGCTGAGTCACATGTGCCGCAAACTCCGCTATCATCTCCTTTATTTTCACCTTTACATATCCATGTTACATCAGGAGGTGTTGCATTTTCTTTATCTCCGTATTTGCAACCATCATTAGGAGTATCGCACTCTCCATTCACTGGACAGTTATCGTTGCTTCCTCCTAAGTCTGAGTGCTTATCAGTGTCACAACATTCTTTACTTGGGTCACATGCAGACGGTGGTCTTCCACAACATTCTCCTCCATTTTCAGTAACTTCCTGAGGTTCTTTGTTATCTATAAGAGGAATCTTAATCCAGTCATCAGAACCCCAAAGCTGCTGCGTATTGAGGCTTGCACAAGTACTTGCAGTATGTGTCCAATTCGATGTATCTGATGCACCATCACCTGTGTATCCTTGTGCTTCTGCTAAACTTTGACAAGTCGGTCTGCAAACTCCATCATCATTGATCTCTTGAACATGACATGTCCCTGAACTTGCACAGTTAGTAGCACAGAATTGCCCTGTGCAATCTCCTCCTTCTGATACTAGACAACAAGCCTTTCCATTTGCCTTGACACAATCAGATGGACAATTCGAGTTACTGGGGAAAGTATCACCTGTGGATGGACAACATTCCACAGTTGAATCACAAGGAGGTGGTGTCACTCCTAATTCTAGTGCACATGAAGCTGGCCTAGCATCACACCGCTCCGAAGATAAATTCCCTCCACCAACACCTAGATCAGGACAACCTCCACTGGGGACACCACATGCTCCACTAAAACTCACAGTATGAGTTCTTGGTGTAGGAGTATATTGATATACATCACAGGCATGGCACCTATGAGGATTACAGTTATAAGGATTACACTGAACTGATACAGTCTGACAATTTAGCCCATTCAGGTCACATTGTTGCTGTGAACAAGTATTGTAACAAGTATCGTAACAAGTATGTGAACATGGTGTTCTGCAACTTTGAGCACAACTGACTGTACAAGAACCACTATCACACCCTATTGTATAAGTTCCAGAGGTATCACAAGTGAGATCAGTTGAACCAGTAGGTTGACATGTTCCACTTTTTGAGTAACTACATGAATTTCCTTGCCTTCTCCCTACACAAGCAGATGTTGGCCCTGTCTCACTACAAGGAGATGTCGAATTACAAGGAAGGTCATAATGGCAATCATACAAGCCTAGTGGTGGACAACCGGATGCTGAATCCTGTTGAGTCCTACCTCCCCCCTTGGGATTAGAGCAAGAGTTTGGGTATGAGTTTGTTTCACACTCATCTGTTCCAACAGTCCCACATTCATTCCTAAACCCATCACAGCAGATCAATTGAGGTTCACATTGCACATTTGTACATTTGCATGATGGGCCTGTACACGTAGGCTTGTGAGGAACATAAACACTCCACTCTGTGTCTTTACAAACTCCGGATCCAGTTCCACCACAAACATGGTGATATTTAGTGGAAAATTGGATGGGATTGCAGCCATCATCATGATAAGGCTTGCTCCCCTCTAACTTACAATCCAACTGACCACCATCACCATCTTTTCTAGCTCTACTGCCCATAAAATTATCATTACAATCTACGGAATAGTGCTTTGGAAGTTCCCCTGCAGTATCTTTTGCAGGAAGCACTGTTTTTATAAGATAAGCATCCTTATCTGTACTTTTGAGCCACTCAGGGTCATTTGGAAAGTCATGAGTCTCAAATTTACTGGGTAAATCTGTATCCCATACTAAGTCTTTTGTATTTGTACCTCCGCATGTGTCCTTGGGAGTGAAGGTGATCGTTTGTCTGCCTTGCTGAACTCCACTCAGCTCTCCCCCGCAATCTGAAGTTAAAGTTGGACTTGTTGCAGCTGTACCGTTTCCATCTTCTCTTTCCCCTTCAAGCTCACACTTTTCTAGATTATGAGTGAATTGATCTTCTATACTTGCTGAAAACTCAACTGTGTCTTGATTGCACTGAACCCATTTGTTTGTTGAATCTCCAGGTTTTATCCAATTTGTGAAAAGACCATCGTAATCACGGCCTCCTCCACCATCATCAGGAGTACCTACTGCATCATTAGTAATACTCCTACTTGATATAGTAGGTCTAATAGCATCAATGTAAAATCTGGACACCATCTTCTTTCTTAAATTGCGACCTGCCATAGAAAATTCGCCAACATTCAATTCATATCTTCTATCTGTTTTCATATCACTAAATTCCATCTCAAGAACTTGAGGGTTTGTAAGTTGCGATGCGTATTTCCAATCCTGGTCTGGACCCGTAGGTTGAATATGATGACATCTCTGCCAACGACCTAACTGAGGATTACAACCATTGTAACTTGCATCTCCATAAGATCTGCAATAAGAGTTCATCTGACATAAAATGACTGTGCCTATCTGCTGGCTTTCTTGTATACCATTAAAATTGACTGTGACTGTTATATCATCATAACCAGCACCATCAGTGTCACAAGAGGTCAACAATAAGGTTGAATTAGTTAAAAGGTCTTGGCCAGCTCCAGTAGTCAAGCCTACCATAGCTGCATGAATAGCTTTTGACAGCGTTGCCGTTATTGGCTTTATCTGATGAGCAAACCTATGAGAAGCATTACATCTATACCCTTGATCGTTACGATTGTATTTCAACATGATTGTAATCTCAAAACCAATTTCTGGATCACCTAATACATTTAAGGCTGGGGATAATTGCGCTCCTTGAGGATTATGAAAACGAGGACGTGTTAAAATCTTACTGGGGGGAGATGCTATTGGCTTTTCTGTTTGTAAGTTTATTGGAGATATTTTTATATAAAATTTTAGGTTCTCTAAATCAAATTGATCTCCATACTTCTCTAATATAGAAAACATGTTACCACTATTCATGCCATTAACTGTGTACATTTTACCATCACCACTGTTCTCTGTAAAAAATCCATTATCTGAATTGTAAAGATATTGAAGAGCATTCACAGAATTCACAATGAGTGTTGACGTAGATATGTCAAAAGGATAAGTAGCTCCAATAAGAGGCTTACCTGTATTTGATTGGGGGTCTCCTGTAGGAGGAGTGATGCCAAGGCTTTTATATAATTCATTGTACATCTCTGGAGGAAAAGAAAGCTCACTACCACTGCCAACATCCTTAACAACTCCACCATCATCTTTAATAAACAATGGTTCATACATAAATATAAAATGATCAGTGCCTGTATGGTGAATTTTATATCCATAAAGACGCGCTCCTAAAGACACAACACTTTCTAAGGCTTGTTTTGCAATAGTGTCACACTGTGTAACTTGAGAGGAAGAGCTCATAGTGACTTTTGTTTGAGTAAAAAAATAACTGGTCCCTACTGCTACAGTCGCTAAAAACACGGCTATTAAAATAATCTCCACTAACATCATCCCCTGCTGGCCACGATGAGTGAAACGCTTTGTCCCTAAACTAAGATAAGAAGAAAAGTTACATGTTTTAAACATTTGTAGAACCCAAAGATAATTTAAGTTTAACAAAAAAAATAACATTAAAAAAAATAAGGTATTATTTGGAGTTATGAATAAAAGTTCTGTACAAACACCTTAGTGTATATGATTTATCTCACATCTTATTGTAACTTAAGCTGTGATAAAAAGAAACTATTAAAATTATCAATTACTGTATCAATAAGATATATATAGGTTAAAAAAATATTTCAAATTAAAGAAAGGTGTTTCAAATAAAGAAAATGTTATTCAAAATGTTTCAAATTGATTGAATAATTATGACTCATAAATAGAACATCTGGTATTCCAGCAGACAAGATAATCAGGTAACGGTATTAGGTAACAGTCATAAAATTAAGCTATTAACTGGCAAGTACTTTTTACATCATTATAGAAGGTTAACATTACTGATAACAGGTGTAGTTTGCCTGCTTCCCTGTTTGCCCGACTGCCGAATTAAAATAAAAACTTAATAAAATGTAATTTGTAAATTCGATATGCTATCTTGCAAAAAGTAATAACTCATAGAAGGGCTCTTAAAAAATAAGTTTTGTATTTTAAAATAAGTATAACTCGACTTCATACAAAATCAACATTCTGACAAAAGAAGCAAGTTGGTAACAGCCATAGAATTGCTTTAGTTCATTTCAGTTAAAATATTCTCAAGAGTTTTTCTAGGATCCTTTGAATAAATTATAGGACGACCTATGACCAGAGCGGATGCTCCATTGAGTAGAGCCTCTTGAGGGCTCATAACTCTTTTTTGATCTTCTAAAATTTGAGCTTTATGTAATCTTACACCAGGGGTAATGATATTTAAGTCATTATGCGCTCTTCTTATCTCTTTAGCTTCATGTGGAGAACAGACAACTCCATTCAGTCCAGATTCTACAGTTAAATTAACTAGCATTTTAACATGATCTAAAATGGAAATATTCTTCAGGTTGGAAGGTAGTGTATCAGAAGAAAAACTTGTTAAGATTGTTACACTTAGGATATGAAAAGCGCGCTTATTCTGCAGTTTACTTTCTAATGAGGCCAACTGTTCTAAAGCAACACGGCCTGCTAAGGCATGGACAGTTACTAAACTAGCTCCTTGGTCAAAACAAGCTTGAGTCGCATTGACCATGGTACTTGGTATATCGTAAAACTTTTGGTCAATAAAAAGAGGAGCCATGTCCGCAAGTTTTTTAATAAAGGATTTATCAGATCTTAATAATAACCTAGGGCCTACTTTGTAGGCACCAACAATATCTTTTAAAGATTCTGCTAAAAACATAGCTTCTTTAGGATGATTTACATCTAATGCTACAATAATAGGGGTTTTTATATTAAGCTTTGACATATTTGCCTATTTTTTCCTGTTTATCAAAAATAATACCAATATTAAATATTTTACAACTTATTTTTAATAAAATGCCAAAAAATACGGTCAATAAATTGAGGATATAACTTTATTTTTTTATTTTCATACATAATACATAATTTTAAAGTTATTTATTTTAGAGTTTCATAAAAAAATAATGAATATGTAAAATTTAGCTTGCATATTTGTCTCATATCGTGTAAGGTTTTCTTAACTCGTTAAAAAGTGACTTTATTTGAGACAGTTTCAATTAAAGTCATTTAATAATAATGGCATCCTTTGATCAATACAAGATAGCAATTCATGTAGAGTGGTGTTCAATACCCACTGCTGCTTTCAGTAGCCTTTAGTAGTTTGTTTATCTTGTCATAAATACACTTAAAATGTGTTCTTAGACTTTTTTTATAGCTTGAGACTTTAGAAATACTTTAGTTTTAACAATTAAAGATTTTCTATATGTTGTTATGACAACAATGAGAACTGAAAAGGTTACTTTGAAATAAATTTATTTTACTAAAAATATCAAAGAAAGATAAGCTACACATTTTACTTACAAATTGAGTTCTAAGTCTGTTTTTTATTGTTTTAATACTTTGTAGAAAGGTGGTATAAAGATGTCAAATAATTGTTTTGTTTTACCAAATCAAAATATCTCATTATCTATTTTTGAAATGCAAAAAAATAAATTATCATCAAAGATTTTATATAGGTCTAAAATCATGCATTCCTTATTAAAGATGACTGAGCGTGTGGCCTCTTCAAGCGCAAATGTTCTAACTCTTGGAGATAGTGGTACTGGAAAAGAGCTTATCGCAAGATATATTCATGAGCGGTCTCAAAGAGCCAATAATTCTTTCGTGGCCATTAACTGCAGTGCCCTAAGAGAATCTCTTTTAGAAAGTGAACTTTTTGGCCATGAAAAAGGTGCTTTTACAGGTGCTTATTCTCAAAAAGTTGGTTTAGCAGAAGTAGCTAGCGGAGGCACTCTCTTTTTGGATGAAATTGCTGAATTATCTCTTAATATTCAAGCTAAACTTTTAAGATTTATTCAAGAAAGCGAAATTTATCGTGTTGGTGGCAAAAAACCAATTAAGGTAGATATTCGATTAGTGACTGCAACAAACAAGAATTTAGAAACAGAAGTGATTAAAGGAAATTTTAGAGAAGATCTTTTTTATCGTATCAACACAATCATGATAAATATCCCTTCTCTTAGAAGAAGAAGAGAAGATATCTCTCTTTTAGTGAATCATTTCTTATCACAATCTAATAATAAGAGCAATGGTGAGAATTCAAAAAGTTTGGAGTGCAAAAAAGTCATGAGTGCAGAAACAATGAAGCTCATGGTAAAATATGATTGGCCGGGCAATGTGCGAGAGCTTCAAAACGCATGTCAGAGATTGAGAATTCTTGCAGAAGGTCCTGTCATTAAGCCAACTGATCTTCCAGAGAACATTCTTTATTCAGATCAAAAGGTCATTACAGATGCTTATGATCCTACTGTTAATTTGCATGATCTTGAAAGACGTTATATTTTAGAGGCTCTCAAGTATTTTGAAGGCAATAAAACAAAAACAGCTCGTGCTCTTGGTATGACCATCAAAACTCTTTATAATAGACTTCACGAATACAATCAATTTAAGAAAAAGCAATACAAGGATCAAGCTGAGAAGGTCAAAACAGTCACAATTTAAAGTGTCTAGAGCAGGAGAGTTAATTCTCCTGCTTTTTTTGTCTAAAAAATAAGACTGTCCCATCTATAAATCCTACTTAAGGGATCATAAAAAACTCTCATATTTATTTTATTAATAAAGGTTTTTTATACTATTACTTATTGCTATTTTAGTGAGAGTCATAAAGGTAGTTACAGAGGGTTTTAGGTAGAAAAGGTATTTTAAGGCACAATGCATCTTTCACTTGCATTTATAAAGTAAATATCTTAAATTATTATTATATATGGTATTATTATATATGGGTAGAAAATAGGTACCTGTTATTATATTAGAGATTATTTAAAAAATAATAAAAAACAAAAATAACATGAGGTAGGAGATGGCACGTATAACTGTTGAAGATTGTTTAGACAACGTCACTAATCGTTTTGATTTGGTGATTTTAGTTACTAGAAGAGCAAAGTCCTTATTTAGAGGTGCAGAACCCACAGTACAAACTAAAGGTGAAAACAAGCAAGTGGTCACTGCATTAAGAGAGGTAGCTGCAGGTTACGTGAAGTTTAAATATGATGAGTCGTTAGGCACGCCTATTGAGCAAATTGAACGCGACCTTAATCGCTGAGGGGATGAACGTAAATAAAAACAGATATTTATGGTAAGTGGCACATATAAACGCCTATAAATTGTGTGAAATTTTTATAAAGAGTCTTAGTCATTTAACAATAAAAAACTGTTCAAAGGAGACAGATGTCTGATTGCCAACAACAAAAGGCTATAGGGCTTCAAAATCTTATATCCTCAACAACTGAACAAACAGATATTGTCACCATAGAAAGCTTATTAGAAAAACTACAGGGCAAGTACTCCGAGCAGCATTTACAGTTTATTAAGAAAGTCTATAGCTTTTCTAAAAAAGCTCATGAAGGGCAATATAGAAAGAATGGGGTTCTTTATATTTCTCACCCTTTAGCAGTGGCCAATATCTTAGCAGACTTAAATTTAGATTTCGCGACTCTTGCAACGGGTCTCTTACATGACACTGTTGAGGATACACCTGTCACACTCGATGATATATCAAAGAACTTTGGAAAAGATATCGCAAACTTAGTAGATGGTGTGACAAAAATTTCGCAGATAACTTTTCAAAACACACACACCAAACAGGGCGAAAACATTCGCAAAATGTTTATTGCTATGGCAAAAGATTTGCGTGTAATAGTTGTTAAGCTAGCTGATCGATTGCACAATATGAGAACCTTGAACTATATGTCTTATGAAAAACAACTAAATATAGCTCAAGAAACTCTTGATATCTATGCCCCGCTAGCAAACCGCTTAGGTATTAATGCTTGGCAGATAGAACTAGAAGATTTAAGTTTTAAGTATCTTAAACCTAACAACTTTCAAGATCTCTCTGAAAAGTTTTCAAACACAAAGAAAGAGAAAAAACAATTCATAAAAAACATGCATTCCATTTTATCTAAGGAGATAAAAAAGCAGAGTAAGTTAATTCTTACTGTACAGGGTCGACATAAGCATCTTTATTCTATCTATCAAAAAATGAGCAAGAAAAATATCGATTACGATGCTATTTATGATGTTTTTGGTTTTCGAGTTATCACCGATACAAAGACTCAATGTTATGAGATATTAGGAATTATACATAATATGTACTGTCCTATTCCTGGCAGGTTTAAAGATTACATTGCTATACCTAAACCCAACCATTATCAGAGCCTACACACCACAGTTATGACCACAGAAGGTGATAGAGTCGAAATTCAAATTCGTACACGAGACATGCACTTGATTGCAGAAAAAGGAATTGCAGCTCATTGGGGTTATAAATCAGGAGAGACAATAACATCTGATACAACAAAGAAGTTTGAGTGGATCAAAAATGTTATGGATTGGAATAGAGAAACTTACGACCCTAATGAATTTCTAGAAAATATCAAGTCTGATCTTTTAGAATCAGAAATTTATATTTTTACTCCAAAAGGTGATATAAAAGCCTTAAAGGAAGGGGCAACAGCACTTGACTTTGCTTACTCAATTCATACAGAAGTAGGGCATCGTACAGTGAGTGCTAAAATTGATGGTCAAATAGTACCACTCAAATATAAGCTTCAAAATGGAGATACTGTACAAATTATGACATCTTCAAATCAAAAGCCTTCTAAAAACTGGTTGGAGTACTGTATAACATCAAGTGCAAAGTCCAAAATACGCAACTTTATTCATACGGAAGAAAGAAAACAATCAATAGAGCTTGGACGACAATTATTAGAAAAAGAGTTTAAAAAATATGGATTTAAATTAGAAAAATATATAAATACACAGCATGCCAAAAAATACCTAGAGAGCATAGGAGCTCATACGAAAGAATTTCTTTATGCTCAAGTAGCTTATGGAAAGAAAATGCCTAATAATGTTTTAACAAGGCTTAATGTGGAGTTTCAAAAATATCAAGAGGATGAGAAGAAAAAGCTAAAACAATCAGAGCTTCAAAAATCATCAAAAAAGATAAATAAAGAAAAAAACCATTCACTTATTCAAGTTGATGGGATGACAGACCTTCTTTTACATTATGCGAAGTGTTGTCAGCCGATTCATGGAGACGCTATTGTTGGATTTATTTCAAGAGGTAGAGGGCTTGTAATTCATCAAATGTCTTGTCCTAAAATTTTCGAACTTGATCCTGAAAGAAGAATTAACGTAGGATGGGTAAACACACCTCATACAAAACTTATGACTCAGCTGCGTGTTGTCTGCCATGACTTTCCTGGACTTTTAAAATTAATCAGTGAAACTTTTACTTTGAAAGGCATCAATATTGAAAGTGCAGAGGTGCAAACTGATAAGAACAAAAAGGCTATTTGTACATTTGTTGTTGGGGTCACTGACAGATCTCAACTCATTGAGGCCTTAAAAAGCCTTGAAAAAGTCAATGGTGTGATTCATGCCGAACGCTCTGTTTTTAGAGAACGTAGAAGCTCATAATATCTTTATCTCAATGATCTCTATTCAATAAGCAAAAAAATTGAATATCTCTACAAGAGATATTAATATGAATACAAGGATTGCTCCTCGGACAGCTAACTTTATTAAAGATCAACTTAGAAAAGCTGCTGCATTCTATAGAGATGAAGCCGAACACAGTAGAGAGATTGGTGACTTAGGAATGTCGAATTGGTATGCTAATAGAGGCTTACAAATAGCAGAATTAGAAAGACAACTTGGTTCACGGATAACATTTGGAGATGTAGATGAGATTGGAACCTATATTCAAACAATTGCAGAAGATCATGAATACGATGTTATTGATGAAGAACAACGAGGGACGTTAAGACGAGAGATATATGGAGGTGAAAAGCTTATTGGAAAGCATCATGCTTCAAACAAATTGGGGCTAGGATCAGGGTATTCTAGATGTAGAGACTGGATTGAGGGAGATGTTGACAGAATTATTGCCAGATACCGTGAAATTGGAACTGTTAGACCTTTTAATAGAAAAGGTACAAGTAAACTTCGATGATATCTACTCCCTCATAATAAGGCGCAACCTTTCTCGTCTCTGTATCAACTCATCCCTACGCTGTTCATTATATCTTATGATATCTCTAAGATTTTTTATAAGGGTTTATGAGTGCTATCCTTTAAAAGGTCTTCTTGTATTTTTATAAGTGCTTTTTGATCTCTTCCATCATTTGAAGTGTTCCCATGACTGTTATTTTATCTTTATATGGAAACCTATCATTACCTCCATAAATTACAAATTTCTTATCAGCTTTTATATCTTCACATGCACTATGATATCCTCTAGGTATTTTAAAGTCTTCTGCGCTTTTTTTGATCTCAATAGCCCATGTTTCTTGTTTTATTTTTAAGACTAAATCGATTTCTGCACCAGCTACAGTTCTGTAAAAAGAATAATCTATGTTATTAGGAAGAATAGAGAGTATATTATTTATAACAAACCCTTCCCAGCTAGTTCCAATAATTGGATGTGAAAGCAGATGATCATATGTTTCAATATTTAATAAGCTATGTAAAATACCAGTGTCATTAATATAAATACGATACGATTTGATAAGTCGCTTTTTTACATTCACATATAAAGGACAAAGTTTTTTTATTAAGAAAAGCTCAGATAATATATCTATATAGCGTTGAACTGTTTTACTATCTATATGTAAATTTTTTGCTAATTGTGAAGCGTTTAATAGGCTTCCATTATAATGCGCTAACATTTCTAAAAGTCTTTTAAATTGATCTACTGGAATACGAAAACCAAATTGAGGAATGTCACGTTCTAAATAGGTTGTCATGAAATCTTTTCTCCACTGAAGGCTTATACTTTCGTTAGGACTTAAGTAACTTTTAGGAAATCCACCTTTTAACCATAAATTGATAATGTCAGTGTGTGAACTTGGTTGAGTTTCTAATAAATTAAATCCATGCATGTTTATATAGCTGATTCTACCGGCTAAGCTCTCTGATGATTGACGTATGAGTTTTTTAGATGCTGAACCTAAAATAAGATACCTACCTGATAGCATGCTTTGATCAATAAGTACCCTCAATACTGAAAATAACTCTGGCTTTTTTTGAACCTCGTCGATAATAACCAGTTTATCTGTATGTTGAGATAAAAAAGAATATGGATCGCTCAGTTTTAACAAATCCTTAGGTGATTCTAAATCAAGATAAATGCTTTTATGTTTCTTTGCTATAAATTCCTTAGCTAAAGTGCTTTTACCAACTTGCCTTGGGCCTAAAATAGCAACGGCAGGATTGTTTTGCAGTCTGCCTTCAACTTCATCATAAATAAAGCGATGTAATATCTTAACTTGCATGGTTTGACTTCCTTATCAATATCTACCTTGTATTTTCGTATATTATCTCCAAGTTTACAAGGTTAAACTGAAGAATTACCTTGTATTTTCGGAAAAATAAGTGAAAATCTATAGAAGTGTTTATACATTTTACGCATCTCTCTGCGAGACAGGTTGTTTGTCTTTACTTTAGACTCAAGTCAGGTAGATTTTTATTAACAGTTAAAATAAGCTTTTAAGAATCATAAAAAATGATTTAAAATCTTTGTATCAAAGGAGAATAGATTGGTTTATTTTCAGCAGGTACAGTCAATTCAGTATATTTTGTTTTGTTTACTAATTGCTTTTTTAATGGCGAGCTGTACTGTCAATCTTCCTACTGAGAAGCCTGTTACTGATAAACAAGCTATTCAAAAAGTTGTGGAAGAAAATATTAAAGAGTTAAGAGTTTGTTATGAAAGACTTGCTCAAAGAGATCCAAATGTCTCTGGGCAGGTGGAGTTTAAATGGACTATTCAGGTCGATGGTCTTGTAGAAAATGTTAGAGTCGTAAAATCACAAATTAAAGATGAAGACACATTAGAATGTATGATAGCGTCCTTAGCAACATGGAAATTTCCAAAGCCCTCAAGAGGTGTAGTATTAGATATAGATTACCCATTTGTATTTGTAATATCTAAGAAGAAATCATCGCCAAGTATCAAATAGTATGGCAAATATAACAGTTTGGTTCATAACTACTTAAGCTCTCTTTTCTCCGGGATATGGCAGCCTACGCAATCCGGCATACCGTACATGGAATCAACCTTGCAATTAATTTTTATCGTAACTCTAGGAAATTAAGTTTAAGAGAACCTCTTAAAAACCAGTTCCATAGAGCTTCTCTAAGCATTGTACGTAGGTTGGCTGAAAAAAGTGCTAAACCAACTGCTAAAGAACGTAGAAAATTCTATAGGATTAGTCTTGGATAAGATATAACTTAAATAGTTTCCCTAACATGATGTAAGAAATGAAGAATATCTTCTTACTCAAAATAAATGGATTTTCTAGGCAATGACCTATTTGCTGAGGGCATTAGCCGTCAGGGTCATTGTCAGAAAGCAACCAGAGGCTTGCCTCGAGAGGTTGGTTTATTTTGAGTGAAACTAATTCAAGCTATACACAATGATCAGGAAGATTCAAGTGCAAGTTCAATGAGTTTATCTAGAAGGGCAGAGTAGCTAAGGCCAGTGGCTTGCCAAAGCTTAGGGTACATACTGATAGAAGTAAATCCAGGGATAGTATTCACTTCATTTACCAAAACTTCTCCAGATGACTTGAGAAAAAAGTCTACCCTTGCCATTCCTCTACATTCTAGCAGTAAAAATACTTTTTTTGCCATCTCTTGAATGTTTCGGATTTGAGTGTCTGAAAGATTCAGGTTTGATATTTTAAGCAAGGCGCCTTGAGGATCTAAATATTTTGCTTTGTAAGAGTAAAATTCATGGTGAGGCACAATCTCCCCAGGAAGTGAAGCTTTCGGTTCCTCATTTCCTAAAATTGCAACTTCAATTTCACGTCCTTCAATGCACTCTTCAACAATGGCTTTCTTATCATATTTTAAAGCTTCTTCTATAGCTTGTTTTAAAAATGCATCATCTTTTATTTTTTGAATTCCTATAGATGAACCCATATTTGCAGGTTTGACAAAAACAGGAAATCCAAGTGATTTTACTTGTTCTAATATTTGTTCTTTTTGATAATAATGAGCAGCTTTTTTTAAAGCAGATACTTCAACGAATCTAGCTGTAGGAATATGAGCATTTAAAAGTAACTTTTTTGTGAATATCTTATCCATACAAATGGCAGAAGATAAGACATCTGGGCCTACAAAGGGTAAATTAGAGCATTTGAGCAGTCCTTGAAAGCTGCCATCTTCTCCATAAGGACCATGAAGAACAGGAAATGCGACATTTATTTGTAGGGGATCTTTATCATTTGATATTACGCTTTTATTTTCATTAAGATAGCTAAGATATGCTATTTCATTTTTTGAAAATAATATGACAGGCTTGCCAATTTGATCAAAGCTTAAACCTTGTTTAGCTTTTAAAAATGAAGAAGTATCTGCGATATGATACCAACTGCCATTTTTATCAATCCCTATAAGAAAAACATTATATTTATTAACATCTAAGTTTTGGACAACACTTTGCGCGGATTGAATCGAAATAGGATGCTCCTCTGATTTTCCTCCAAAAAAAACAACTACATTTAATTTTTTCATTTGTTATCTTTCAAATTAAAATAAACATTTTGTACATCTTCTAGATCATTCAAATTTTTGATTAATTGCAAAACTTTTTTTGCTTTATTCTCATCTAAGGCTATTTGGTTGCTAGCTTTTTTTAAAATACAATGATCTGTTGGCTCATATCCTGCAGTTTGCAGTTGATCTAATAGAGGTTGTTTAGAAGGTGTCAAAATATAGAGGTTTTCTGTTGTTTCCTTAATATCTTCTGCTCCGGCTTCAATAGCTGCTTCCTCAAGATGGTCAATGTCTATATTTTTCTGTTTTAAAAAAGCCTTATCAAAGGTGAATTGATTTTGAGTCGCAAAGATCCAGCTCACAGAGCCTTTTTCTCCAATACTTCCACCTGCCTTTTGAAAAATCAATCGCACTTGAGCAATTGTACGCGTCTTGTTATCAGTAAGGCATTCTATTAAGATAGCTATTCCACCTGGTCCATAACCCTCATAAGTGACTTCCTCATAAGTTTTGCCTAAAATTTCACCTGTACCTCTTTTGATGGCGTCAGTGATTTTATCTTTAGGCATAGAAATATCTCTAGCAGACTTGATAGCTCTTCTTAAACGAGGATTGGTATCAGGGTCTCCTCCTGCTAATTTTGCTGCCACAATGATTTCTCTGGCATGCTTAGAGAATAAAACGCCTCTTTTAGCGTCCTCTTTTTCCTTACCTCTTTTGATGGTAGACCACTTACTATGTCCTGACATTTTTCCTCTTTCTATAAAAGCAGAGCTTTTGAGATGGCTTCTATTATAAAACCTTGTCAATTGTATTTTTATTTACTTTAATTCTTTTAGGTATCTATTTTAAGAGAAATATTCTTTTTTGTAAAAAAATAAATCACATATAGGCTAATTTGATGGAAAAACAAGATCATTACCGTATGATAGAGCGCTATCAGGCACTTTATGAAAAGAACCGCCGCAGCAAGATTTTTGCATCTTTGGCTGAGTCTTACATAAAAGTAGGCATGTTAGAACCAGCGTTAGAAATATCCCATAGAGGGGTTAAAATGCACCCTCATTTTCCAAATGGACACATGGCATTAGCAAAAGTTTATCTTGCATTACAAAATATGGATAATGCCATTTTCGAGCTTAAAAAAGTTATAGAACTTTCACCAGAAAACATCCTTGCTCACAAATTGCTTGCTAAAACATTTCTGAAAAAAGGGCAAAATAAATTGGCGCTAAGGTCATTTAAAATGGTCCTTTTTTTAAGTCCTGAAAATAGTGAAGTTATACAGCAAGTTCGAACTCTTGAAAAGTCTATCTCAGATGAGAATAATGACTCATTTGAAATGAAATTTCTTGAGAAGCTCGTAGATACTTCAAAAGATTCTGCCACCTCTTCTCCGCCTCAAGCACAGCAAAAGCAACCTCTTTCCCATAAAAAAGAGTGTCCTGTTTTTTTAGAAAGAACTCTTTCTTTAGCTGACGCTTATATTAAACGCAATGACATTCAATGGGCTTTAAAAACTTTAGAGGAAGCTGAAAACAGCTTAGGTCCCCATCCAGAATTAACAAAACGTATAAGATTTTTATCAGCTCGTTCCTATTCTAATCTACCTGATTTTATAGAAGATTCTCCTCATAGTGTACCTACAGATGTTTTAAAAAAGGTTGCTTTTTTAAAAGAGTTATTAGCACGTATTGATAGAAATTCTGCCACAACCCACAAAATAGACTTATAATAAATGATAACAGTCTTTAGAGGCTTATTTGACCATCTAAATCAAATGTTGATTTTTTTAATCAGCTCAATAGCTTCATAGGAGGCTCGTTCTAACGCCTCTTTGGTAGCTGCTCCCAAATGAGGAGAAAGAGTTACATTTGGAAAGCTATTAATTTGAGCTTTTACAACATCTGAAATATTAAAAACATCTAAAGCCACCATCCCAACACATTTTTCTTTTAAAGCTTTCAATAAGACATCAATGGATAAAACGTGCTCTCGAGCCACATTAATAAATAAGCCATCTATCCCTAAGTCTTTAAGCAGATCAAATGTGATGATATGATGTGTTTCTTTTGTTTTTGGAACATGAATGCTCACAATATCAGAGCACTTAAAAAGCTCACCAAGGGAAACTCTTTCTGCTTGATGATTTTTGAAAACTTTATCTTCGATGTAAGGATCATAAGCTAAGATATTTGCTCCAAAACCTTTAGCGAGTTTTGCCACATAACTTCCCACTCGTCCTAAACCCATAATACCCCATGTTTTTTGATAAATTTCTGTACCTATTAGAAGTCCACGATCAAGAGGCATTTTTTTCCCGGAAGATAAATCGATTTTTTTAAGATGCCGTAAGCTCTGAAGAGCAAGGGCTATTGTAAATTCTCCTGTAGAGACTCTATTGGCATAAGGTGTATGAGTCCATTTGACACCCTGTTTCTCACAAGCCTGTGCATCAATATGATCAAAACCTGAGGTTAATGTGATCACAAAACATAAGTCTTTTGCCTGTTCTAAGAGTTGATTGTTAATCTGAGTTTTTGAACGTATAATAGCAATTTCTGCATAAGCTATTTCTTGTTGTGTAGGGTTTGCATAGGTTTTGGTTCTTCTAACTTCATGTCCTAACTGTTTGAGCTGGAGTTCTGCTTCTGGTAAGAATCTTTCTGTAATCAAAATCCTCATATTTTTTCACCAACAAATTATTGTTATTGATTTAGATTTTCTGAGGCACTTAAGAGAGCTTTTTGAGGATCAGAAGGCAAGCCAAAATGTTGGAGTGCTTTTCCTAAAGCGTTAATAACAGCTAAAATATCCTCATCTTGTATATCTCCCATATGTCCTATTCTAAGTAGTTTATCATTAAGATGATCTTGTCCTCCAGCAATAGTTATATTGTACTTATCTTGAAGATAAGACTTAATGGCATTAGCTCCAACTGTTTGGCCTGATGAGTTTGTCTGTTCTTTGAGAGTGAAAGCCGTAAGTGCTGGGCTTGGAACTTGAGGGAATATTTCAGATCCTAAATGTGGCAATGCTGTACTTAGAGTTTTTGCTATTTTCTGACAATATTTTTTTTGGTGTTGTTTATTGAGTTTGTTTTGAAGTACCCAGTGCAAAGCTCGTATATGTGCGATGGCTGATGTAAAATGTGTTTGTCCTTTTTGGTTGGCTTTAAGCTCTGCTTGCAAACTCCAATAAAACTTAGGAAAACTACTTTTTTGATTTGCCTTCCATGCTTTTTCTGAAAGAGATATAAACCCAATACCTGGGGGTAGCATAAAGGCTTTTTGCGCACCTCCAATCACCACATCAAGACCCCAGCTATCCATGGGTATATCCATTACAGCAAGTGCTGAGATAGCATCCACAATGAGGAGTGTATCTGTATTTGCTGTTACCTTAGCAAGCTTGTATATGGGATGTAGTGCTCCAGTACTTGTTTCTGAAGCTTGCACTAAAAGAGCTTTGGTGTTTTTAGAAAGCTGGCTTTTAACAACTTCAGGATCAATAGATTTTCCCCATGGGACTTTAATTTCTTGAACTTGAAGGTCTAATGCTTTTGCCATTTTTGTCCAACGCTCTCCAAATTTTCCAGCATTGACGATCAGAACATGATCCTTTGGAGAAAGTGTATTGACAAGAGCAGATTCCATCAGTCCTGTTCCCACTGCTGTTTGAATAAAAACAGGTTGTTTTGTCTCAAAAATAAGAGGCAGATCATTAAGTACTTCTTTTAGAATATTTGTAAACTCCTTTGTACGATGATGTAAAAGAGGTTGACCAAGGATCTTTAAGACCTCCAGTGGTAAAGACACGGGGCCTGGAGTTAAAAGCCTGTATTTGTCATAAGAAACGTTTGAGATATTTAAGGTCATTTTTAAGACTCTGGTTTATTTCAGTTTTTGTGTACATAATAAAAAGCTAAAAAAGAGTCTGCTGTCAAGCTAAAAGTGGGTCCAATTGTTTTTTATCACTATATTGGTTTGGCTTTGTGTGCATAAACATCGGTTGTGACTTCCTATATATACTAAGATTTGTAGTAGGCTTATTCACTAGCAGCAGGCAACCCCCGTGCCTTGCATTGCTATCATCTTTATGATTTTATTATAGAATAAAGTATTTTATACAAACCCTTTTCCCTAAGGCACTGGCCTGAGCTAGTTCATAAGCCTACTACAAATCTCATCTTAAACCTTATGCTCCTAGTCGTTTGATATTTATGTAACAAGATCTATTATATTTGTAGAATATGCTTTACAATTCATATAAGATAACCGAATGATAACTTAGCATAAAGTAAAACTAAGATGGTGTTAAAATGATAAAAAATATCACTATTGAAAACTACAAATTGTTTAAGTCGTTTCATCTTAAGGATATCCCAAGGATCCTTTTGATTGGAGGTGAAAACAACTGCGGAAAAACCAGCCTTTTAGAAGCTATCTTTTTTATTCTAGACTCTTTAGATCCTCTTGTATTTATTAAACATTTAGACAGGAGAGGCTTTCTGGAAAATATTATTTCTAATGATCCAGAATTTTTGTTAGGACCTTCTTTTCACAACTTTAATTTGAATCAACCTATTACTTTTCAATACACTCTTTGTCCATCAGGTACATCTTCTCGATTAGAGGAAGAAATAGAAAGAAAAATCTCTTACAAGTTTTTACCCTCTAAATTAGGTGAGCATAAATATAATAATGGTAAACAAGTAGCTCATGAAAGCCACAGTATTCAGAGAAACCAACCCGTTCCTCTTGGTTTAATGGAAGCTTCTTACCAATTTGAACAGGGTGATAGTAAGTTCCTTTTTAATTTTCACAGTGGAGGAATATCCTTCACTGATATTGAAAAAGAAAAAGAACACCTAGTGTTAGAATATAATTTGAGAATACCTGCTAACTTTTTATTTAATAGTCCTGTTACACCTTCTACCTCAGTATCTGAGGCCTATGGTGAACTTGAAAGAAATAAGAATACCAAAGGAGTTTTAGAAGCATTACAAATTTTAGAACCAAAACTTAAATCACTGAGCATTATTTCTATAGGTGGTCAGCCAAGAATCTATGGTGATATAGGTATTGATCAACAAATACCTTTATCTCTTATGGGTCAAGGTGTGGCACATTTTTTGTCTATTCTCTTGAGTATTGCTCGCATGAAGGATGGAGTTGTTTTAATAGATGAAATAGAAAATGGATTTCATCATTCTGTTTTACCTCGTATCTGGGAAGTAATAGCAAAGCATGCTGAGGCTAATAATGTGCAGATTATGGCCACCACACATAGCAGAGAACTTATTATGGGAGCTATTGAAGGTATACCTGAGCATCTTAGAGAAGATTTTAAATATATGAGAATAGATAGAGATAAAGATCAATTTGATCCTAAAGTTTATGATGTTGAGATGCTAAAATCAGCCTCAAAAATGAATTTAGCTATACGTTGAGGCCCTCTCCTAAAATGACTCAAATCAATGAAGACCTATTCGCTATAGAAAAGAACAAAACTCTTCTTGTAGAAGGTAAAGATGAAGTTGCATTTTTTAAAGCTCTTTTTAAGAAAAAAAATATGGGAGACATTCAAATTATAGACATTGCTGGCAGAGATAAGCTCAAGAACAATTTTGTAACACTTAAAAACACTCCTAATTTTAAAATAATCACTTCTCTGGCAATCATCCAAGATGCTGATGATAAGCCTCCTCAAATAAGATTTGACAGTATTTGCTCCACATTAAAAACATGTGGATTAAAAAATCTACCTGATAAAATAGGATCATTTACAAAGTTCACTCCTAAAGTAGGCATATTTATTATTCCAGATGGCAAAAGCAAAGGAATGTTAGAGTCTCTTTGTTTATCCACTGTAGAGCTAAAAGAAAAAGAAACTATAGAATGTGTTGATGAGTTTATGCAGTGCATAGAGTTAAAAAAAGAGAAGCCTAAAAACCCTCATAAAGCTCGTCATCGAGCATTTCTAGCAGCAATGCTAGATGATACTCCCTCTCTAGGAATAGCCGCCCAAAAAGGTTATTGGGATTTTGGTTCAGATAAACTAAAGCCTTTATTAGATTTTTTAAAGCAGATATAGGCATAACAGGTTTTTTGTACAACATCAGCTTTGAGGATTTCGTATATAAGAGCCTACAGCTTCTTTCCTGCTGGGTGTGGCAAGCCATCTAATATATCTACCAGCCTTAATTTCTTTTAAATGGTAGAAGCGTTGAAATAATGACAAATAAAGACTTAGATTGTCTTAAAATGACAAAAAGTGTTTATTTTAGAGATATTAAGTTAAGATTGAGCTAGATTATCTTTTTAAGAAAAACCGTTGACTAAGTTTATACATTGTATATACTCTATTAAAAGAGGTATAGACTATGGCTTTAAAACTGCAAAAGTGGGGAAACTCAATAGGCGTTAGGATTTCTAAATCTGTTATTGAGAAGGTCAATTTGAAAGTTGGCTCTAAAGTTGAAATAGAACATAAAAATGGAAAAATTATAATCACCCCATTAAAGAAAAAACTCGTGCTTAATGATTTGCTTTCTCAAATTACTAAAAACAACCTTCACTCAGAAGACAATTTTATTTCAGAAGGTCGAGAGATTTGGTAATGCGATATATTCCAAATAGAGGTGATTTAGTCTGGTTAAATTTTTCCCCACAAGTTGGACATGAGCAGAGAGGTCAAAGACCAGCCCTTGTTGTCTCACTAAAAGCATATAATCAAAAAACAGGCTTAGCTTTATGTTGTCCTATATCTTCTCATAAAAAAAATTATCCGTTTGAAGTTCAAATTTCCAGTAAAAAAATGGATGGTGTGATATTGGCTGATCACTTAAAAAACCTAGATTGGAAAGCAAGAAAGATAAAGTTTATAGAAAAAGCAAATCCTAAAATTGTTAAAGAATGTATCGAGAAAATATTAGTTTTATTTGAGTAATTTGATGCGGTCATTCGAATACATATTTATAGAAAATCACCGTTGATAAAGCTTGTTTAACTGAAGATAAACTTTTTTCCTTTAAATATAGATGAAATTATTTTTATTATTGAGGAAGCCTCTGAAGGAGGGCTTACTGCCAAATCGATAGATGAATCTATCTTTATAGAAGGGAACAACCTTGATGACTTAAAAAAAATATCCACAATTCTATAACCTGTCGTTTTCAAGATAAAACAACTCTTTCAAAGATAATTGAACCTCACTGTAAGAGAAGAAGTTATAGCAATATGAACCTTAAAAAAATACCTACTGAAAATCTTTTTCAAACTCTGCATACCCCATCTGAGATAACTTATCCTTAGGGATAAACTTTAATGCAGACGAGTTAATACAATATCTTAAACCTGTAGGTGCTGGCCCATCTTTAAAGACATGACCTAAATGTGAATCACCATTTTTAGAGCGGGCTTCTGTCCTTACACTTAAGAGCTTTCGATCTGCTTTTTCTACAATATTCTTTTCAACTAAAGGCTTTGTAAAAGAAGGCCAACCTGTTTTAGAATCATATTTATCCTTTGAGCTAAAAAGCGGTTCCCCAGAAACAACATCTACATAAATACCTTCCTCCTTGTTATCCCAATAAGCATTGTTAAAAGCTGACTCTGTCCCGTCCTTTTGTGTGACCTCGTATTGCTGTTTTGTTAGCGTTCTACGTAAATCTTCTTCAGGTGGCTTCATATAATGACTTTTCTCGTTAGAAGCTTGCTCTTCTTGCAGGGCTTTAATTTTTTGTTTGACATTAGCTTTTTTCAAAAACTGATCTCGACCAGATTGATATCTAAAAAATTTGTACTTTAAAGGATTCTTTTTATAAAAATCTTGATGGTAATCTTCAGCATAATAAAATGGAGTTGCTTTAGTGATTTCTACAACAATGGGCTTTTGAAAAACTCCACCTTGCTGCAACTTCTCCTTCGAGGCTTCTGCAATCTTTCGTTGCTCATCGTCTAAATAAAAAATTCCAGGACGATACTGCTGCCCCCTATCCACAAACTGACCACCATCGTCAGTAGGATCAATGTTTTGCCAAAAAACATCTAAAAGTTGCTGATAGCTGACCTGTTGTGGGTCAAAAACCACTTCAATAGCCTCTGTATGCTCCGTTGTACCACTTGAAACTTCTTTATAAGAAGGATTGGCCTGCTTGCCGCCCACAAACCCAGAAGAAACCTTTTTGACCCCCTTAAGTGACTCAAAAGGATGCTCCATACACCAAAAACAGCCTCCAGCAAATATAGCTTTTTTTTCTGTTATTGTGGTTGTCTTTTCCATATCAGTCATTTCCTGTGGAGGGTAAGTCTTTGTAGGAGTCATAATAAACTCTTTGATAATAAAACTCAACAAAATGGTCATAAAGATAACACAAGAAGCTATAAGTATTGCCTTCATTTGATACTCCTGTACTTAATTATACCATTTTAAGTGCTTTGAGTTCTATCAAAATGTATTTTTAACTTTGCTTTTGCTTGAGCTTCTTAAAAAAACAATAAGCTTGAATTTTTTGCTCCAAAAAGCTTGCTCACATTCAAGCGCAAAAATAAAATTTTACCCTTGCTAACCAGAGATGGATTCATATATACCTTAGAATAAATTGTTGATCTTTTTTATTATAGTACCACCTCATGTTAAAAGTAATATGAGACTTTGTTATGAAAATATCAAGAGAACAAGAATAGGGAAAGATATTATGGGTCAGTGGACTTGGAGTCAATTTAATAAAGAGCTTCAAAAAAAACATGTTCTACCTGTTTATTTTTTTTACGGAGATGAACCTTATCTTTTAGATGAAGCTTTAACAAGCCTTTCAAATGCCATTGTAGATAAAAATCTTAAAGACTTTAATTTAAATACTTTTTATGCTGATAGCGCATCTGCTTTGCACATAAAAGAAGCCGTTAAAACAATGCCTGTGATGTCTGATAAAAGAATGGTGATTTTAAAGGGTGCCTGTAGCTTTAAACAAATCAACCAACTACAATCTTTTATAGAAAAGCCTATCTCTTCTTGTGTTTTGGTTTTTACAGATAACAAAATCAATCAGAGGATGAAGTTTTTTAAAATCTTATCTCAAACAGGGGCCATTGTTAAATGTTCAGCTCTTAAAGATCACCAACTTATTGCATGGATTCAGAAAGTTGTATCTGATCAACAAAAATCAATAGATACAAAAGCCTGCGCATTCTTGTTACAAAGAGTTGGGTCTTCTATGTTGGACTTGCACAATGAAATCACAAAGCTGATGCAATATATAGGGGAATCTCCATCTATTACAGTAGAAGATATCAAAAAGGTCGTTTCAAAACAGCATACAGAATCAGTCTTTGATTTAGTAAATGCTTTAGGATCATCTAAGTCATTAATTCTTTTAAAATCCCTTATTTATCAAGGGCAAAATGAAGTTTTGATTTTGACGATGCTGGCCAGACAAATTCGCATTCTCATTTTAATTAAAGAGGCGCAGCTAGAAAATCTTTCTTCTACACAAATTTGTCAAAAAGTAGGAATTTCTTCTTACTTTTTAAATTCCTACATTCGTCAGAGCCAGTCTTGGAATTTCACACAGCTTTATGAATTTCACACACTCCTTTTAGAAACAGACAGGTTACTTAAAAGCACTTCTATTTCTAAATCACTTCTTATGGAAAATTGCCTGTTAAAAGCTTTTCAAATTAGAAATCATAATCATTATAGATAGTCTTTAGTCTATAGATATCTAATGTCATATTTATTTTAATTTGAGATAGTTTATTAAACCTCATCTAAGACCCTAAACTGTTTATTTTAGGCTTAAGGTAAGTGGATTTTTAATCATAATTGAAATAAATTGTAAGTAGTTGTTAGTAAATAAAATGATTAAGCTATATAGAAGGAAGTTAGATTGAAGTATTTTTCACAGACACAACTCATTCAACACATTTTATTTTTTTTATTTATTGGTTTTTTAGCAATAAGTTGCAGACAGGATCCTTTATCAGGTCTTCCAAAATCTGTTAAAGATAGACTTAGTATGCTCTCTGATGTTGAATTCAAAAGAAAAAGTTTAGACTTACAAGTTAAAGAAGTTTCTAGTACTTTTGGTCGTATTTTAGCAGATGATTTTTGGCAGGCTTCTCTAGATAAAGAATTTGAAATGGTGCTGACTGCAAAGATTTTTTTAGATGAAGATCAATTTTATGATTTTAATGTGGAACTAGAAGATCCTGTATTTGAAAATGAAGACTATTCTTTAATCCAAATTCCAAACGAAGCTGAAAACAAAAATGAAAAAAAGTACCTTTTTAAGTGGGATCCTAGTGAAAACTTTCTTTTAAATTATTTTGAAAAATGTATTCCCATCACATTTAAACTGCAAACTTTTGGAGGTTTTGTTTTAGAAAGAACAGATGCATTCACACTTTTTGTTACCAATAAGTCGCAATTGCCCGTACTTCAAGTTGTTGATATGTCCAAAGAAATAAAAGAAAATGACGAGGGAGTCATGACAGTTCATGTTTTCGATCCTCAGGCAACTGCAGCAAACCCTCCTGTTTTGATATTGAATGAAGTTGATTTTGGTGAAAATATTTTAGAAGAAGAAAGACCAAGAGATTTGAACCAGCTAGTTCATTTTTTGAAAAAGGAAAAAATAGATGCAAATATATGGGAATTTCAGTACCGTTTGACATCAAGTGCTCTGGGTGCAGGTTTAGATCGCGTGACTTATGCTCTTGAAATGGTTGCCTCTTCTGTCAGCGGCGTTTCTGATGCGCATCAAGTCACAGCCACTGTTTTTAATCGTGTTTTAATACCTAAGGTGATAGGTCCTTCAGAGGTTACGCTCTATGTAGGTAAGACTTCTTCTGTTTTTATTCAAGTTCTAGATCCTCTAGCCAGCGGAACCCTATCAAGCCGCCTTTTAAATGTAGAAGGGGATTTACCTGGTGAAGTGATGTTTAACTATGATATCACACCCGAGGGTATGCTTGTTTCTCTATCTTTGTCTGTTCCTGAAGATGCGGATACATCTCAAAAATATAAGGCCTCTATTGAAATCTTAAATGAAGGTGTAGAAAACTCACAAACAGTTTTAGATAGCGTGGTTCATGATATATCAATAGAAGTAGCTTCATCGGAAAGTAATGTGACACCACTCAAATAGAGGTGGTCTCATCATGTTATAAAGAATATTCTATGATGACAAAAAATTCGTCAAGTCCTTCTAAAAAACTTTCAGATCCCATAACAGACACTAAGAGTGGTGGAAGAAGAGTTCTTTCGATGTCAGAAGGCGGCCGATGAGGCAATAGAGCAAAGATAAAAGCAGCATTTCCACGATTAAGACTTATTTGATCAAATGTTTGCAGGTTCTCTATACGTCTAGCATTTGCTTCTACACCTTCCAAAAGAGCAATTTCAATATTTGATTGCAGCATGACACTGGCTTCAGAAATCTCATTAACTGTGACTTCCATCAAGATGCCAATTTGTCCGAAAGTCTCATCTTCAGTTCTTATGGAAAACTCTCTATTTTGAGGAGATGGTGATGCAGGTACTTGCCATGAGCTTTGTATGAGTATGTTTTTATTCTCATTTGGTATGGACCCAAAAGAACCTGCAAAATCAGAAATAATGCCGTATTGCCCTGATTGAAGCTCTGCTGTTTGAAGTGAGGTGATATCACTAGGCATCACAAGAAAATAAGCTTTGATGACACCTGATGAAAAAGCATCTATTTTAGCCTCATCCTCAGAGGCGTCTTTCTTGTTTTTAGTCTTATCTTCATCAATTTCTTCTGATATAAAAGCATTTTGAGAAAACAAACTTGGAGGTTTTCTAGTTTCTTGTGATATTTCTAATTCTTCTTCGAGTTTTTGAGGAGGCATGCTATCTATTGCCGTGTAATCCAGATTGGAAGGAGATATACTTCCATCTTCCTCAAAATGAATTAAGACTTTTTTATAAGCAAAGAAAGTCGTGACAAGAACGACACAGCATAGCAAAACAATATAGAAACTCGTGCTTTCAGTTACTTTTTGGAGAAAAGAACGGTTTTGTGGTATGTTCATATCGATACCACATTTTGCGCAAAAAATATCCTTTGGCTGTTGAAATTTGCAGTTTGGGCAAGTGACCATCAGATATATATAACTCCAAAGGCATTGTATAGCCAATTAATTATAGAACAAATCATTAAAAAAAGCACTAAAAATACTGACTTTAGATGGGTTTTAGAACCTTTATTTTAAACCAATCTTTTGCGTAAACCAGATGTATATCATGAAATTATTATGAGGATTCAAGTAAATACCTAAACTTACAATGGAATCTCTGAGATTCTAAAGCCAAATATTCGTTATATCCATTTTAAGATTCCTCGTAGGAGAAGTTTATAAAAGCCCTGATTCTGACGATAAGTGAAATACTAAGAAGGGTTTTATAGTGTATAGATGGACAAAATTTTATAGATGTAAGGTCAGTCAAAAGCCGAAGATTTATCAAGTTCTTATTTTATTAACACTTTTCCCTACTTTAGAGACTACCTTTGCTGACTCTAATATCTCCAATATAGAAACTACAACTGTATTTGGTAATAATTGCTCTTCAAGTTATAATAATGCATTTAAAAATATTCAGAATATCATCTATCAAGAAGACTTTGAGATACAGCAAGAGCTTGTTTATGAAGCTTGTGCAGTTTCTTGTTATAAAAAAGAAAAGTGTTATGACAACACTTATCTCCAAGATAGATTAAGCCCTAGTTATGAAAATCAAGAACTCAATAGGTCACTAGATCCAAGATGTACTTATCGTGTTTTAAAAATCGCTGGAAATTCATCAGGTGGTTTTTTAGATTGTGATTCTTTTAATGATAATAACCCTCAAGTAAGACGTCGATCTGAAAAACCTTGTTTTTCAAAGCGTCTTCATCATGCTATCCATCAATCAATTACAGAAATATCTTCTTGTTTTAGAATAGACCCTAAACTTTTTTTTTCAATCATGGCTAGAGAAAGCAAGCTTCACCCTCTTGCAAAAAACTCAACATCTAGCGCAACAGGTGTAGGACAACTTGTTTCAACATATATTGACCAGTACAGTAATCAATCACAACGCATCACCTTCGATACTCTTAAAAGAGAGGTATTGCCTGCTTTAAGTCGTCAGAATAGAGATTGTCGTACTGTTCAAGATAAAATAAGTCGATTTTCTAAGCTTGAAGAAAGACCTATTTGTCAAAGAACCAATCATTATGTAAATATGATTTATACAATGATGGGTTTGATGGATAGCATAAGCCGGTTAACTCCTCTTGTTATAAAAGGACAGAGAGGGTCATTTAGAATATCAGAAGATTCACCTTTTCATAACTTGATCAGCGAATATGAATATAACTTAGATCAAAAAGATGCAGAAAATACTAGAATTCAAAGTGCCTTGACAGCTGCAAATCAAGGAGATGGAGAATATCGTATTCGCGCGCAAACTCCTGAGCAAAAAGCCAGAGAAGTACAAAGATTGCAATCTCATCTTCAACATAGTGATAATGAGGTAAGAGGTTTAAGAGAGAAAAAATATTTCTTTGAAAACTTAGCTAGGTTTCAAGAACTCAACGTGGATGACAGAAACTTAGTCTCAGAGTTGTCTATTTATTCGCATATGCTACCACGTACAACAGAGTTATTTCAAACTTATGTTGACGATAGACGTTCTTTGGCATTTGAAGACTTTACTGGGCTTAATGGTCAGTGGGTCAACTTTCTTAGTGCAGGTGGAATAAGAAGGCAGATGGGTGTTGGGAAGAGACTACAAGACTATTTTATAGAATTTGTTTACAGTCCAGGAGAGAGTTCACCAGGCAGTTCACCTAGTGCATCTATGATGCATGGACTACTTAACCGTATTGAACAACAAGAGCCGGATATTTCACATAGATGCAGACCTTACTAAGTAACTCGTTACTAAGTAACTCGTTACTAAGCAGATCGTTTTTCTAAAAAAGTTAATTTAAAGAGAGTTAATTAATTATGTGGAAAAAAGTATTTATTGTATTCTTTTTAGGATTTGTTAGTTATGCTTATAGTCAAGAGAGCTTAACTGAAGATGTTGCAATGACTGATCAAAGCTTGCAAGCAGAACCTAATTTTGAAGATCGTGTTCGTATTATCAATGAATTTGTTGAGAAAGCTTCTCAGAGACGAGAGAAGCTTATAAAACAAAGAAGAAGGACAGATGAAGAGATTTTAGTTTTATTTCATATTAATATTCTTCGAAGTTTTCATAACGAATTAGACACAAGCAGTTCTTCTAATTGTACAAGAAGTCTAGGTAATGCAAAGGCGACCCTTTATCCAAATAGATTTCAAGAAGTAATGCTTCCTTTTGAACAGTCTATATACAATGTGTATAAAAAAACATGTGCTCTTTAACCATCTTATAATTGCTTTACCAAATTCTTGAGAATATTTTAGCCGAGATGAGTTAAATTACTTGAAGCCATCCTAAAATGTAGAATTGGTCTTAAAAATGCTATGTCTATTATTTGAACTTACCTTTTGCAAGATAGCATATTGAATTTACAAATTACATTTTATCAAGTTTTTATTTTAATCCAGCAGTTGGGCAAGCAAGAATGCAGGCAAATTGCATCTGTTATCAGTAATGTTAACCTTCTATGAAGATTAAAAAACATTTACCAGCTAACAGTTTAGCTCTGATACCATTGCCGGATTGCCTCGTCTGCTGAAATGCGAGATGTTCTATTTATGAATCATAATTATTCAATCAATTTGAAACGCTTTGAATAACATTTTCTTTATTTGAAACACCTTTCTTTAATTTGAAATATTTTTTTAACCTATATATATCTTATTGATACAGTATTGATAATTTTAATAGTTTCTTTTTATCACAGCTTAAGTTACAATAAGATGTGAGATAAATCATATACACTAAGGTGTTTGTACAGAACTTTTATTCATAACTCCAAATAATACCTTATTTTTTTTAATGTTATTTTTTTTGTTAAACTTAAATTATCTTTGGGTTCTACAAATGTTTAAAACATGTAACTTTTCTCCTGAGTTTGACAGTTGCGAAAATAAAGTTAAGTTATTTTAGTTAGTTAC
This sequence comes from Bdellovibrionales bacterium, assembly GCA_965262715.1. Classification (GTDB taxonomy): domain Bacteria; phylum Bdellovibrionota; class Bdellovibrionia; order Bdellovibrionales; family JAUICD01. Next base: position 294,261 of record OZ253553.1, read on the forward strand.
AGTGGATGTGTGATTTTGTACCACTACATTTTGATTTTGTGGTAGAGATTTAAGAGATTGTTTGTAGGTCTAAGTAGATTCTACTTTAAGTTGTTTTGATGGGATCTTTGCTCCTATAGCTTTAAATACATCAGCATTGTTACCGTTAATATCTGTTCTGATCCAAAGTGTCTTATCCTTTACCCTCACAGGTATAGCTCGTACTTCTTTCAGCTTTGACATAGCTTCTGCCACACTCAATGGCCTTGACTTTATTCTCTTGTCTGTAATTGCTTTATCTTTTAATGTGATGTTTCTCTGATGTAACTTCTTTGAAAAATAAGCCTCACATAAGTAAGATAAAAAACACACAACTAAATGTCCTAAGATCCTCTTATCTGTCCAGTGGAACATAGGACGTGTCTTTAATGTACCTTTCAATTCTCTAAATGAATTCTCTACCTTCCATAATTGCTTATAGTTCGTTATAATCTCTTCAGAACTTAAACTATCTGTATTTGTAATGATTCCAAAAAAACCATCTGTCCTCTCTGATTGTTCTATGGCTGACTTATTTAAAGTAGGCTTGCCTTTACTCTTAGGATGAATAATATACTTCTTATAATTGCTATTAGATACAAAATCCTTTGTGCTTGATGACGATTTTGAAAGCTTATCTTCTAACTTAGATAGAATATCTTCTCTTACTTTCTTATCTCGTTCTGCTCTCTTTCTTGACCAGGTAATTATACAACGATTATCATTATAACTCGTCTCGTATATAGCTAAATTTTCATTTATAAATTTAAAATTCTTTAAATTGTATATCTCTGCATGACGATCCTTTAATAAACCTAGCTTTAATCCTACTATAAATTCATCTCCCTTTGCTTTTACAGATTGTAAATTCTCATTAGAAAATAAACCTCTATCTCCTACTAATATAAATCTTCTGATCTTAAACTTCTTTTTTAGTTTCTCCATAACTGAAGGTATGGTTTTACCTTCAAAGGTATTTCCAGGATAAACATCAAAGCCTAAGGGCATACCTTCTCTATCTACTAAAAGTCCAAATACCACCTGGGTACAATCACTCCTCTTCTCTTTGCTATAACCAAATCTTCGAAGATTATCTAAATCCTCTCGGGTACTCTCAAATCTCAATGTCGTTAAATCATACAAAATAACATCACACTCATTGAAAAAACTTAACTGAGACTTACCTTGTGTATAAAGAGTCTTCTCTATATCTTCCTTATGCTTACTTAGAATATCTAAAGAACGATAAATGTCTTGAAGATGAAGCTCCTCTTCTAAAAAATCAGGGTAAAATAACTTCTGCCAGTGTGAAAATACTTTAAGCTTAGAACATGGCTCTACAAAACGGCTTATAACCAATGTAAAAATAATCTTAACAAAATCAAATTGTACTTTAGGGTGCTTTTGTTTTAAATCTGTTAATAATTCATAGAGATTTAATTGTTTGAAAATAGCATCTATTATAAGTAAGGGACCTAATATAAAAGTGTCTTTAACATCAATCTCTTTTAATAACTTACTAGCAGGAATTATCTCTAACTCTTTAGATAATACTTCTAGAAGCTTCTTCAAGTTAACTTCCTTATCCGCGGCTTTACCTAAAGACATTAGAATCCTTTGCTTCACTTGAGAACCTAATCTGTAGCTCTCAACAAGATGATAATATATGTCTCCTCTCGGATTTCTTGTAGACCTTATGAACATAAAAATACATTACAAGAAAAATATAAAAAATAAAAGAAAATAAGGTATATGACGCGTAGTGTATGATAAATAAGTACACTACACTTTTTGACCAAAATACAAACACAATAACCGCTAATGACTATAAATACAACATTCCTTGAAAAAAATATCACGAAAATTCAAATTAAGTGTCAAACTCAGGACTTAAATTATCTTTGGGTTCTACAAATGTTTAAAACATGTAACTTTTCTTCTTATCTTAGTTTAGGGACAAAGCGTTTCACTCATCGTGGCCAGCAGGGGATGATGTTAGTGGAGATTATTTTAATAGCCGTGTTTTTAGCGACTGTAGCAGTAGGGACCAGTTATTTTTTTACTCAAACAAAAGTCACTATGAGCTCTTCCTCTCAAGTTACACAGTGTGACACTATTGCAAAACAAGCCTTAGAAAGTGTTGTGTCTTTAGGAGCGCGTCTTTATGGATATAAAATTCACCATACAGGCACTGATCATTTTATATTTATGTATGAACCATTGTTTATTAAAGATGATGGTGGAGTTGTTAAGGATGTTGGCAGTGGTAGTGAGCTTTCTTTTCCTCCAGAGATGTACAATGAATTATATAAAAGCCTTGGCATCACTCCTCCTACAGGAGACCCCCAATCAAATACAGGTAAGCCTCTTATTGGAGCTACTTATCCTTTTGACATATCTACGTCAACACTCATTGTGAATTCTGTGAATGCTCTTCAATATCTTTACAATTCAGATAATGGATTTTTTACAGAGAACAGTGGTGATGGTAAAATGTACACAGTTAATGGCATGAATAGTGGTAACATGTTTTCTATATTAGAGAAGTATGGAGATCAATTTGATTTAGAGAACCTAAAATTTTATATAAAAATATCTCCAATAAACTTACAAACAGAAAAGCCAATAGCATCTCCCCCCAGTAAGATTTTAACACGTCCTCGTTTTCATAATCCTCAAGGAGCGCAATTATCCCCAGCCTTAAATGTATTAGGTGATCCAGAAATTGGTTTTGAGATTACAATCATGTTGAAATACAATCGTAACGATCAAGGGTATAGATGTAATGCTTCTCATAGGTTTGCTCATCAGATAAAGCCAATAACGGCAACGCTGTCAAAAGCTATTCATGCAGCTATGGTAGGCTTGACTACTGGAGCTGGCCAAGACCTTTTAACTAATTCAACCTTATTGTTGACCTCTTGTGACACTGATGGTGCTGGTTATGATGATATAACAGTCACAGTCAATTTTAATGGTATACAAGAAAGCCAGCAGATAGGCACAGTCATTTTATGTCAGATGAACTCTTATTGCAGATCTTATGGAGATGCAAGTTACAATGGTTGTAATCCTCAGTTAGGTCGTTGGCAGAGATGTCATCATATTCAACCTACGGGTCCAGACCAGGATTGGAAATACGCATCGCAACTTACAAACCCTCAAGTTCTTGAGATGGAATTTAGTGATATGAAAACAGATAGAAGATATGAATTGAATGTTGGCGAATTTTCTATGGCAGGTCGCAATTTAAGAAAGAAGATGGTGTCCAGATTTTACATTGATGCTATTAGACCTACTATATCAAGTAGGAGTATTACTAATGATGCAGTAGGTACTCCTGATGATGGTGGAGGAGGCCGTGATTACGATGGTCTTTTCACAAATTGGATAAAACCTGGAGATTCAACAAACAAATGGGTTCAGTGCAATCAAGACACAGTTGAGTTTTCAGCAAGTATAGAAGATCAATTCACTCATAATCTAGAAAAGTGTGAGCTTGAAGGGGAAAGAGAAGATGGAAACGGTACAGCTGCAACAAGTCCAACTTTAACTTCAGATTGCGGGGGAGAGCTGAGTGGAGTTCAGCAAGGCAGACAAACGATCACCTTCACTCCCAAGGACACATGCGGAGGTACAAATACAAAAGACTTAGTATGGGATACAGATTTACCCAGTAAATTTGAGACTCATGACTTTCCAAATGACCCTGAGTGGCTCAAAAGTACAGATAAGGATGCTTATCTTATAAAAACAGTGCTTCCTGCAAAAGATACTGCAGGGGAACTTCCAAAGCACTATTCCGTAGATTGTAATGATAATTTTATGGGCAGTAGAGCTAGAAAAGATGGTGATGGTGGTCAGTTGGATTGTAAGTTAGAGGGGAGCAAGCCTTATCATGATGATGGCTGCAATCCCATCCAATTTTCCACTAAATATCACCATGTTTGTGGTGGAACTGGATCCGGAGTTTGTAAAGACACAGAGTGGAGTGTTTATGTTCCTCACAAGCCTACGTGTACAGGCCCATCATGCAAATGTACAAATGTGCAATGTGAACCTCAATTGATCTGCTGTGATGGGTTTAGGAATGAATGTGGGACTGTTGGAACAGATGAGTGTGAAACAAACTCATACCCAAACTCTTGCTCTAATCCCAAGGGGGGAGGTAGGACTCAACAGGATTCAGCATCCGGTTGTCCACCACTAGGCTTGTATGATTGCCATTATGACCTTCCTTGTAATTCGACATCTCCTTGTAGTGAGACAGGGCCAACATCTGCTTGTGTAGGGAGAAGGCAAGGAAATTCATGTAGTTACTCAAAAAGTGGAACATGTCAACCTACTGGTTCAACTGATCTCACTTGTGATACCTCTGGAACTTATACAATAGGGTGTGATAGTGGTTCTTGTACAGTCAGTTGTGCTCAAAGTTGCAGAACACCATGTTCACATACTTGTTACGATACTTGTTACAATACTTGTTCACAGCAACAATGTGACCTGAATGGGCTAAATTGTCAGACTGTATCAGTTCAGTGTAATCCTTATAACTGTAATCCTCATAGGTGCCATGCCTGTGATGTATATCAATATACTCCTACACCAAGAACTCATACTGTGAGTTTTAGTGGAGCATGTGGTGTCCCCAGTGGAGGTTGTCCTGATCTAGGTGTTGGTGGAGGGAATTTATCTTCGGAGCGGTGTGATGCTAGGCCAGCTTCATGTGCACTAGAATTAGGAGTGACACCACCTCCTTGTGATTCAACTGTGGAATGTTGTCCATCCACAGGTGATACTTTCCCCAGTAACTCGAATTGTCCATCTGATTGTGTCAAGGCAAATGGAAAGGCTTGTTGTCTAGTATCAGAAGGAGGAGATTGCACAGGGCAATTCTGTGCTACTAACTGTGCAAGTTCAGGGACATGTCATGTTCAAGAGATCAATGATGATGGAGTTTGCAGACCGACTTGTCAAAGTTTAGCAGAAGCACAAGGATACACAGGTGATGGTGCATCAGATACATCGAATTGGACACATACTGCAAGTACTTGTGCAAGCCTCAATACGCAGCAGCTTTGGGGTTCTGATGACTGGATTAAGATTCCTCTTATAGATAACAAAGAACCTCAGGAAGTTACTGAAAATGGAGGAGAATGTTGTGGAAGACCACCGTCTGCATGTGACCCAAGTAAAGAATGTTGTGACACTGATAAGCACTCAGACTTAGGAGGAAGCAACGATAACTGTCCAGTGAATGGAGAGTGCGATACTCCTAATGATGGTTGCAAATACGGAGATAAAGAAAATGCAACACCTCCTGATGTAACATGGATATGTAAAGGTGAAAATAAAGGAGATGATAGCGGAGTTTGCGGCACATGTGACTCAGCTGTGAAATGTTGTGATAGTGATAAGCACTCAGATTTAGGAGGAAGCAACGATAAGTGTCCAGTGAATGGAGAGTGCAGTCCGACTGGATGTGATAAAGGAGATCCAGACCCAGATCCTCCAGATCTTACTAAAACACGGACATGTAAAGGTAAAAATGGAGGAGATTCTGCAACTTGTGAACCAGATGTGACAAAAGTAAATGCAATATGCAACCCTACAGGATGCAGTGAGGGAACGGAAATAAAACATAATGATGGAACATGGATATGTAAAGGTGAAAATGGAGGAGATGATGCTCCTCAGACTCCTTGCCCACTTAATATTAATGGAAAGTGCAGTCCGACTGGATCTGGATGCTCTGCAGGAACTCAAAAGCCTGCTAATCCTAACTTATCTCTTAGTTCTACTGGATCCTGGACATGTAAAGGCATAGGTACAGGAAGTAACACTGGAACTTGTCCAAGAGATGGAAAGTGCAGCGATACTGGATGCGCTGTGGGAACTAAAAATCCACCAAATGCTCCACCTGGAACATGGATATGTGAAGGCATAGGTGGAGGTGGAGATAGCGCAACTTGCGGATGTAACCCAGCTAGTGAATGTTGTTCTGGTCAAACTTATGCAGAGAATCCTGATCATTGTCCTATTACTGGTATAGATGGAGTATGTGGTACTATGCATACTGATCCATGTGGTAGTGGAGTCTCAAATCCATCTTTCCCAGCTCCTACTGCCACATGGATATGTAGAGGTATAGATGGAGGAGGAAGTAGCGCGACATGTTGTGATATACAATTCGGTTGCAGTCCAGGTGATCCCGTAGATGGAGTTTGTAATATCTCTAACGGATGCTCTTTTGGAGATCGATATCCAACTTCTGGTGGTGCAAAATGGAGATGCTTAGGTGTATTGGGAGGAGAAAGCGTTGATTGTTGTGATTCCACTCAAACATGTTGTGATGGTGATACTTATTCCAGCAACTCTCATTGTTCTTTAGATGGAGTGTGCAGTTCTACTGGATGCACTGCTGGAGATCCAAACCCAAATCCTCCACCAAATCCCGGAACATGGATATGTGAAGGTAAAAATGGAGGAAAAGATAGTCTCACTTGCGGATGTAATCCAACTTTGAAATGTTGTCCTGGTCAAACCTGTACAGACAACCCCACTCATTGTACTTGTCCAATACCACCTCCAGCTTGTGGAGGTTATCTTCATGGCACAGGAGGCACATGTGCAGCAGGTAGTATTGTTAATGTGCTTACCAATACATCGCTGCTGTATAAATGGGAATGTAAAGCGGGTGGAAACACTGCGAATTGTCCTGCCCATGATAAATGTCATTGTGGCTCGTGCCCTCAACCACTACCACCAGGGTGTTGTAATTCCAGTGCAGCATGTTGCCCGAATGATGACTACAATAGCAACCCTACTCATTGTATTCCTCCTCCAGTAGATGGAGTGTGCGATATTCCTAATCGTGACTGCGAGGAGGGAGAGAAGAAGACAATTAATGCTAAAAAGTGGGAATGTTTAGGTCAACATGCAGGACAAAAGGCCACTTGCGAAATTTCATGTGACTCAACTGTGAAATGTTGTGATGGAGAAGATGGTGATGACACATATGCAACTAACCACCTTTGCGAATGTCCTGGCCGTCTTCAAAGACTTACTGCTACTGACCCTTGTGTGTTCCTACTGGGACAATGTGGCCACTATTGTGGTGGATGTCAAACTGGCAATGGTAGGAGCGGCCAAGGAGAAAACGAAGAATGTAAGCCAGGTAGTAGTGCAAATGATTTTCGGTGTACGTGGGAATGTGCCGGTGTAGGGGACTATAAGGGAAAAGCAATAGATAAAGATTGTCGGGGCTCTTATGATGGAGGTGGTATTTGCGCTGATCCGGGTATATGGTAATTGTACACAAGCTGTGAAATAAAAACAGTGATATCTTTAAATAAGAATGTAAAAATGATTGTGAAGGTGTAAGCTGTATAACAGGAACCTGCTTTAATTATAAAGAGTGTAGTCGGTTTTCCTTTGAATAAGATATCTTGTATAACTCTTTTTTATAATTAGTGCTTGTAACAGATGAAAATATCATGTTATTGAAGTCTCATTTATGAGGTGATTATGAGACTTCGAATAGATATTTGTTATAGCGGTCAGGGTTATCAAGGTTGGCAAATTCAACCTCACACCCAAATGACGATTCAAGAACAAATACAAAAAGTGCTTAACTTAAAATCATCTTTTAAAAGGCTTGTATGCAGTAACACAACTTATAAGCTATCGTATATAAAATCAGTTATGAAAAAGACTATTTGATGGTAATTCTCTTTTAAAGTGGATTATAATGCATTAAAAAAAGATGACTGTATTCCCATTTCCTAATATTGAGCTTTTAGTAAAACTTTTCTTCCAAAGAACACAGCCACCTACTTTCATTGCTTTATCTAAGAATAAAGGCATTTTCATTAAATGTCATTAGACCAAACGTAGGTATTTTGCTTAATCACTCAAAATTCTCTTTCCCTAAAAATAGTCTCGCCTCTGGCGACTTTCTGGTAATGACCCTGACGGTTCTTACCGTCAGCAATTAGGTCATTACCTAGAAAGCTTGACTATTTTTAGGAAGGAGACTCCTTTCATTCTTTAACATAATGTTAAGGAAACTGTTTCACTTAAAATGCATCTGACCTCTCGAGGCAAGCCTCTTGAGGCGAGCCTCTGGTTGTTTTCTGGCAATGATGATGGCCTTACGCTATTAGAAAATGGTCATTGCCTAAAAAATCTGTTTATTTTGAGTAGACAGATTCTCCTCATTTTTTAATACAATGTTAAGGAAATCGTTCCTTTAAGAAATAAAAATTGAGATTGGTAGCGGTTTGTGGTAAAAGTTAGCTTTCTTCATGAGTATATTATATAATAAGAATGAACAGCGGGAATATATAAGATATGGAAACCCAAAGAGATGTAACAATTCAAATACAAGATACACCAAATCCTCAGGCTAAAAAGTTTATTTTTAATACACAGCTTGTTGAAGAGCCTGTGGAGTTTGTAGATGGCCTGTCAGCAAATGCCTCTCCTTTAGCCTCTAAAATATTTGGATTTCCATGGGCAAACTCTGTTTATATTGGAGAAAACTTTGTTTCTATCACAAAACAAGACTGGGTGGATTGGGAACTACTGCAAGAACCTATCTCTCAATTGCTTTTAGATCATATAAAGTCAGAAGAGCCTATTATTATAAAAGAATCTGTGTCCAATGGGTCGTCAGACATCTTAGATTCAGATACAGAGGAAGTCCAAAAAATCAAAATGATTATTAATAGAGATATTCGTCCTTTTGTGGCTATGGATGGAGGAGATATCACTTTTAGTAAATACGAGGATCACATTGTCTATGTTGCAATGAGAGGCGCTTGTAGTGGATGTCCTAGCTCTCAAGCAACTCTTAAAGACGGAGTGGAAAGGCTTTTAAAGCAAGCTCTTCCTGAAGTCCAAGGAGTAGTTGCCGCATCTTCTCTATAATAATACGTGCGAAAGTAGTGCTATAACTGCTTGCTTTCAGTTGTTTGGTCCCATGCAAAAGATCGAATAATGTTATTACATTCTCTCAAAGAGCTTTGGAATGAGTTGACATTGTCAATACAAGTTAGGATAACAGCTTTCTCTCTTCTTTTGAAGAACACGACTTGTCGTACTTGTTTTTCAGTTTCTGTATTTTTGACATCTATCACATAACTTCTTTCATTTTTATGTTGAAAGGGTCTTGATCCTAAAATGCGGTAACCTAACTTTGCATAGTCTCCCATCCATTGCTCGACATATTCTTTGATGTTTTTAGCTTTACCGACATTTTTATCTACTCTTACTGTCATAATAGGTTGAAAACCGTTTGTAACAACTGGAGATCTAAATAAGAGATGGATATTTTTTTTATCCTCTGGTGCGGGAGAGTTAAACCATGAGGTATCTAATTGACTGAAAAGAAACCCTTCATCACTCCTCAGTGTTTGAAATGCCTTAGATTCTGGATCGGATGGTTTAGGCGCATCTGGTGCTGCAGAAGCGACTGCAGAGATCAACATGAGTGAAGTGAATAAATATCTACAAACTTTTAGGTCATGGTGTAATTGTTTTTTATTTTCCATTGTTCTTCCTCAGGTTTTGATTATTTTTGTATTGACTTTATTTCATTTAAGCAAATTTTATAGACTTTGAAAAGCACAATCTGATGTAAATATTTATAAAATCATAAGGAAATGAAAAAAATGGGTATAACCAGAAAAAACCCTATTTAATAAGAGTTGAGTGAACTTAAAATGGTCTAAAATCCAGTAAACAGAAGATTGAAAGTGAAACAGTTTCCCTAACATCAGTTACTTCATGTATTTTGGCATAATTTATAAAGATAAGCACCAAGTTTATCAGCTTCCTTTATGAGCTGGATATGACCAATAATATCTAATATAGCTTGAGTTTCTCTTAATGATCCAAAGGCAATTCTATAGAACTTTCTACGGTCTTTAGCTGTTGCTTTAGCACTACCTTCAGCTAAATTAAGTACAATACTTAAAGAAGCTCTGTTGAATTGGTTTCTAAGTGGCTCTTTCAATCTCAACTGACTTGCTTGATGATAGAATTTAATAGCTAACTGATAAGTTTTGAATTTTTGCATTGTCATAAAAAATTCCTCCTTTATTAAACCCGCCAGGGCCTGGGAGGAAATTTTTTAAATGCAAAAATTCAAAACAGATACTGTGTACGTTCTGAGACATAGGTTACAGAATGTTCTTGATTGCCTGTTTGCCAGAATTAAGTGGTTATTGTTTTTTAGAAAAACAAGGAAAAAAATCTTTGGGGCGATGATTTGATATTTATGGCAAAGCCAAGTAGTCCTCAGGCTGTCGCCTTGCGGAAGAACTTGTCTTTTTGCCATAAATATCAAATTTTGACTTGTTATAAAGATTTAGATGATTTGTAAGGGAGAAAGAGAAGAAGATAGTAAAAGTTTTCCTTATTATCATTTGCGTTCAATTCCTCTATTTGAGAAAACCAAATATTGAGAGCGAAAAGAATAAGAGGTGATAAGAGCTAATGATAAAAATGAGAAGAAGCTCGCTTCACGAGTCTGGCCTCAGGGTAATGGTTTTGAAATTAGCTAAATAAATTGAAGGTCCAGCTCAACATTTTGTTAAAAAAGAAAGCGTATCTGTTCTACTCAAAATAAACGGATTTTCTAAGCGATGACCATTTTCCTTAACATTGTGTTAAGGGACGAAGGTATCCTGCCTACAAAAAATGCATCAGGCTTTCTAGGCGATAACCATTTTCTGATGGAGCCATCAGGGTTATCGCCAGAAAGTGACCAGAGGTCAGATGCATTTTTTGTGAAACAGTGTCTTTGCAATAAGACTTGTTGGACTGTATTTTTTGATTTGAGGGAGATCGACCCATTGCTTTTGGGTAGTATCAAAGTCAAAGTCGTCTGATTGGAAATGTTTTTTTTGCATTTGTACATAAATATTATGATGAGTGATGGTGTGCTTGAAATCAAAAACTTCAGGAGGGTTTTTTAGTTTTTGAATTTGTCCAGGCCATATCCATTGTCCTTTTAAAAAAGCAGAATGATGATTTTTTACTAGTAGGACTTTATTCTTATAGCGATGATGATGATAGATTAAGGGTTTCCAAAGCCATGGCTCAGGCTTACGTCGCAATCTCATTAAAGGCACGGTTTCTATTTGATGATGTTGATAACTTTTACATGTTTTTTGTAGAGGGCAGATATGGCAATTTGGAGATTGTGGTAAGCATACTTTTGCACCTATTTCTATAAGTGCTTGATTGATATCTGCTACTTGATTGTCTTTTGCCCATTGATCAGCAAGGGATTGAAAATGTGAACGTCCTTGTGTAGTCCACCACTTTTCTTTGATCAAATGATAACGAGCTAAAAAACGAATCACATTACCGTCTAAGACTCCTACTTTTTGCCCAAAAGTAAAACTTGCAATAGCTCTACTCGTATAAGGGCCTATTCCTGGTAGAGCGATAAGTTTTTGCCAAGCCTTTGGAAATTGACCTTTATATTTTTTAAGGATAACTTGAGCTGTTTTATGAATATTTTTAGCTCGTGTATAATAACCTAAACCGCTCCAAGCTTCTAAAACGTCATTTTCATTGGCTATGGCAAGGCTTTGGAGTGAGGGAAATTTTTTGAAAAATGCCTCATAGTAGGGAATAACGGTCACAGAAGTTGTTTGTTGCAACATGATTTCTGAAATCCAGATTTTATAAGGGTCTAGAGCTTTTTTTTGTGTTTCTCTCCATGGCAACTTGCGTCTATTTTGAAAATACCAATTTAGGAGTAACTTTTTTTTATTCATCACTTTTAAAAATCCAATTTATATAAAACTTTACATTATTAAAATAAATGTAATAAAGTACTTAGGTTTACGAATAGTGAAGTCTAAAAATATCCAAAATATTGATGGTTGTTACAGTTTATTTACCAAGAAACCTCTCATTTATATCTGTAAGTGTAAAGATATTTTTTGATGTTTTATTGAAGTTAATAGTCAGTTTTTATAGATCACTAAAGTAAGGTAAGATGGTAGAGCATATCTCTGATCCTACACAGCTTTCTTTTGTTATGATTCTACTTTTAGGGCTTTCTTTATCTGTTCTTAGCGGTGCTGTGGGACCTTTTGTATTGGCAAGTAAGACAAGCTCCTTAATTGGTAGTGTTTCTCATGCCATATTGGCAGCTGTGGGCATTGCTGTTTATTTTGATTGGAATCAATCTCTATCAAAAAGGATATGATGGAGAAGAAATCATGCATGTTCTATTTGGCAACATAAAGCATCTTAATGAACAAGATATTGTTATTTTATGTGTAGGCAGTTTGAGTGTAGTAGGATTTGTTGTATATTATTTTAAGAAGTTTTCTAATATGGTTTTTGATCTTGGACGGTCAAAGCATCTAACACCTTCATCTCATTTGATATATTTATTTCTTTTAGGACTTATTTCCTTCACTGTGATACTGATGGTGAAATTTGTAGGGATTGTTTTGGTTTTATCTTTACTTTCTCTGCCAGCAGCAATAGCTACACGATTGACTCAAAAAATGCATCAACAGATTTTTTATGGGATTGTTTTAGCAATGATCATGACATTTGGAGGCTTAAAATTGTCTTTTTTACTTTATTGGCCTATAGGGGCTACAATCACATTATTTAGCGGGATTTGTTATTTGCCATTTTTATTTAACAGAAAAAATAAAACTATTTGAAATATGGACATAATCATAGTAAGAATAATCTTTATAAGGATATATTTGTGAAAGAGATCATATCGAGATTTTATCAAGTCACCATTATTATTGTTTTTATTGTGATTTTTGTATCTTGTTCTTCATCATTAAAACAAAATAACCAAGGCTCTGCCCAAGATTCAGAAGAGCCGGCACAAGAAATGAAACCGGAATGGTTAGAATGTAAGGCAAATATGGATTGTATAAAAGTAAAAGGTTTTTGCAAAATGCCAGCAGTGGTTCATGGAAAATACAAAGAAGCTTTTTTAGATTTTGTTAAGCAGAATAAAAATCCTATTGATTGTAGTAGATATAAAGGTATAGATTATGATTCTATTGTAGAAGCTGCTTGTGAAAATAAGCAGTGCAAATTGATCATACCTTGATCTTAAAACTAAGTCTTTATTCATAAAATTATGTAAAAGTTTCATATCTATTATGTTATTTTTTCACAATCTTGGTCCATCTGGACAACAAATGTCACTTTTTTCTAACTCTTATCTCAAGATTTTTGTCAGTTTGAAAAATTATTTACAATATCTTTGTTATTTTGGTATAATAAATAAAGACTTTATTGTACAAGTGTCTCCACAATGAACGATTTTTACAGAATTGTTACTTGTAAGCTTCTGGACACCTAATAAATAAGTGGTTAGATAGGCTGGCAAGTGTTAAATTGTTGATGTTTATGCAATAATCTTATAAACGTGTGGTATGAGGGATAGAGTTGATTTTTCAAAAGTAGAAAAATATCTCAAACGGTTGCCAAAAAGGATATATGAATTATTTTTTATATGGGTTGATTTTATTGAGAAAGATGGATGGGAACATACAAGGCATTTGAAGGTATATAAAGATCATACTCTCAAAGGTTTTTGGAAAGGGTTTAGGTCAGTTAGCTTAAAATGGTCTTATAGGATTATCTATCAACACCAAAAAGATGGGAAAATAAATATTATTAAAATAGAAAGGATCAGCAAGCATGACTATAAAAAAAGCTAGGCAAACAGCATCTCAGAAACTAGCAAAAAGATATGGTCCTCTTAGAATAGGTAGTGTTTTAAGGTTACATAGACAAGGGGATAAAATCACTCAACTTAAAATGGCTAAAAAATTAGGTGTTACTCAAAAAGAACTTAGAGAGATTGAAAATAACCGATTGCTTCCATTAGTGAATTTTGTACATAAGGCTGCTTTAGTATTTAAAAGCAGTCCTAAAAGCTTTGAGAGAATCTTAAAAGAACAAATAAAAAGAGAAAAACCAAATAAGCTTATAAAGTTTCAAGCAACAGCAACTCAACTTTTATCAATGATTCAAGCTGTATCAAGAGATAAAACTCAATAGGTCATCAAAAATTCATCATTTTATTAGTTAAGAGTATTTAAAATTGAATAATCTTTCTTATTTTGAATAGAACGCTTTGTTTGCCAAAGTTGAGTTTTCCAGTTCTCTGGAATCTGGAAGTTATAGAAGTCAAGTTGGATACAAGTGCAGATAGATTAATAAGAATCAATTCTATATAAGAATATTTCGTAAAATCATGTAAAAATTTCATATCTATTATGTTGTTTTTTCACAATCTTGGTCCATCTGGACAACAAATGTCACTTGTTTTTAGTATTTACTCTCTCTCTCTTTATAAACTACTAATATCACTTATTTTTTTTACATTTCCTTAACCTTTATGATTTGTAGTTTTTGTTTATATTTTTTGGCATTGATTGTGCATCATTATGTTTGTTTTTACAGATGTATATGATCAATTTTTAAAAAGGAGCTTATAATGAACTTTAGAAATTTTATATCAATATTTTGTGTTTTATTACACTTAACTTATTTAGCAGGATGTACTTCAAAAACAGATCAGCACGGCACATCCTCACCTCATCTTAGCATTGATCAAGGGTTGCTGAATATTAATTCAGTAAATAACCGTCTAGTAACTCTTTGTAAAGCAGGTCAAGCCGTTGACTTTGCCCCTCCTCCTGGAACAGATCCGGTATATCTTATAGAAAATAAAGCAGGTAATGTACAGGTTGATGACTGTAACAAGTTTGAAACCCAAAAATCATATTTTGCTTTTATATATGATTTGGATGAAGATATCAACAATATCAACGATATTGAAAAAGCGAAAAACTTTAAAGTAGATGGATATGTTGTAGACCCAAGTCATCGCACAAGAATCCAAGAACTCTGTGAGTCTAATACCAATAAATTGGAAGATTACACATCTCTTGCAAAGATAGCCGCCTTTCTTGGTGTAACAACAGTCGCAGCCTCATATACAGCAGAAAGTGAAAATCCGGAATTTCAAGCAAAAATTGATGAGCTATTAAAAGATCATACAGCTGTGATGAAAATAGAATATGAATCAGTATTAAAGTCAGAATGTGCTATTGAAACAGATATCGGAGTCGAAATGGATTTTGAGCATGCAGAAGATGAGGTTCATTTGTCAAGGATCTATTTTTATCGCAGAGGGCTTATTGGTTCTAGTATGAGTCCAATGGAGGTGAGTGTTAGTGGTGACAACTTTAATAGAGAAGCTCAATTAATAAGTGAAGATTTGGATACTTTATCCTTCACTTTTGAAATTACACTCAAAGATAGTAATGATAAAGTGACTCCAAATTTATAATCTCTTAAGTTGTTATGAATCTAAAAGAAAAGGCGGTGTTTGATAGCTGCCTTTTTTGTTTCGCTGCAATAAGAATCATAAACTATGAGTAAAATGTAGGAATGTTTTCTCAATAAGGCTATAAAATAATATGACTTTTTAGGAGTAGATTCCGAAATAGGCTAGTCTTTTTAGGAATGATATCCGAAATAGTCTTGACGGTTCTAAAAAAAAATAAATCACTATTAAAGCAGCCCAAATATTACTTTTATGACACGGGACTTATCAAGGATCGTGGTGCTGCATTTGAAAATCTTGTAGCTTGCAGTCTTTTAAAAGAAAATCATTTTCGTGAGATTGTTATGGTGAAACGCGAGGGCTTTATTATTTAAAGAATAAAGATCAAAGAGAGATTGACTTTCTTATGACAAAGGATCATCAACCTATTGCTATGATTGAGGCAAAATTGACCGATTCTTTTTTAAGTCCTCACTTTAAAATTTTTGCAAAACAGCTTCCTCCGAATGTTCAAAAAATCCAGCTAGTTAAAAACTTAAAGACAGAAACAACTTTCCCTGAAAAATATGAAATATGCAAGGCTTCTCGTTGGCTTTCAACAATAGAGATTAAAAATGGTTTATGATTGAATTGGAAATCAAACAGGGAAGCTGTTTCAAAAATAAGGTTTTATATTTTACAATTCGAGTTAAAACTCAAAGTGAACCTTTTTTAAAACCTATTTTTATTTGATTTAAGATCCGTAAAACACGACTTTGTGTCCAAGCGTTAGGACAATATCCAGCCTTAAACTTTTAAAAGTCTATTTATTTGGTGTTTTAGCCTCAAAAATATTGGCACGTATTTTGTATATATTATTTTCAGTCATCAACAATGTGATAGGTGGGAAAAAGCATGACTTGCAAAGTCATTTTTGGATGAACTTTGCAATTGATTGCGAAAGGTTAGGGGTATTTTTTAATGTCAGTTCATCGCAATAACAATAATCAACAAAGGAGTTCTTTTAGAGGACATCCTCATGATTTATTTTTTAGAAGATTTTTTTCTGGTAACAAGGAGGTAATAGCATTATTAGAAACAATTTTACCTCAATCTATCTTATACCTTCTTGATCTATCTAATTTGAAGATTGAGAATAGTATTGTTGTTAAAGGTTTAGAGATAAGAGTTGATTTAGTGTTAAATGTAAAACTTAAAAAGTCTAAAAAGAAAGCTAAGATATTTTTTATCATAGATCATAAGAGTTGGCCGGAGAGAAAAGTCATACAACAGTTACTAAAATACCAATTCATAATGATGGAGAAACATTATGATGATAAAGAAGATTTTTTATCTCCAGTTTTAACTATTATTTTCTATCATGGTCATAAAAAATGGAATCCATCATTTTCTTTACATAAGGATTGGGTCTCTAGAGGAGTTTTTTCAAAGAAAGATTTAGGGAGAATTTCTCAATATCTTATAAACTTCACTCCTTATTTTTTTAATTTATCTGAATTTGATATAGAAAATAATGCGATAAAGAGGATAAAGCCAATTTTATACACGTTTAAGCAGATTTGGTCTTTAAATAAGCTTAAGAGTTTGGAGGAGAAGAAAGCCGCATTATATAAGATTTTGTTATCAGTAAAAAAGGACTTACAAGGAGAGGAAAAAGAGTATATAATAAATGTGCTATCGGGTATAAAGAGTTATCTTCTTCAATACAACCCGGAGTTAGCAAAGGGGTTATTAGATGAAGTCTCAAAAGATGTCACAGAAGAGTTAGGAGGAAAGAATATTATGTTTGATTTTATAACAGAGTTTGCTCAAAAAAACCTTCAGACAGGGAAACAAGAAGGCCTACAGGAAGGAAGGCAAGAGGTGATATTAAAGCTGCTTAAAGCTGATATGAGTGTGGAAAAGGTATCTAGAATTACTGGTTTTTCAAAAGAAAAAATCCGTAATTTTCAAAAAGACTCTAAATAAAGATAAATAAAGATTTATTTTGTAAGTCACATTTCATAAAACCATGTAAAAGTTTCATATCTGTTATGTTGTTTTTTCATAATTTTGGTCTGTTTGGACAGTAGGTGTCGCTTTTTTCTAACTCTCACCTTCTCTTTGTAAGTCGTTAAAGTCATTTGTCTTTTATAACTTTTATTTTTTAAGTTTTTCTTTATATTTTTTGGTATTTATTGTACATAATCTATCACAAATAGATACAATAAATAAACTAAATAAGGAGAAAAGTTATGAAGTACTTTATGAAATTTATTTTACCTTTATTATGTGTAACTGTTTGGACTGGGTATAAAGTGTCAGCTTACCAAAATAACAATTCTTCATCTCAGACTGATAATCAGGCATCGTTAGAAATTTTTTATCAAGATGTCCGTTCTTTTTTTGATGTTGTTGATCAATCTGGTAATGCTCTATGTCGAGCTGATATTTCTAAGAGAGTTAGGACTACAGATTTATTTAGATTCTATTTAGATAAGAGTTTACTTGAACTAGCTGTTTCTAGATTTGATATTAGTCCTTCTGCAGAAATTTTTTCTATGTTGGACAGAGCTCAATATTCTCTAGAGAGAACTATAAGTGAAATCTCATTAGAAGATGTTAGAGAAGAATTAGAGGTATTACAAGTGCAATTAGATTCTTGTCTAGAAAATGGTGTAGATGGTTAAACATCTTAAGGCTACTATAAGAATAGAAGGTAGTTTTTAAAAATCTACCTTTTTTATTTCGCTGCAATAGAGATTGTGAGATACGAGTGTGTGCTATTAGATAACTTTCTTTTTAAGGACGGCCTTTTTAAGTTTTCTAATCCGTGTCTCAAGAGTTTTTTCAGATAAAGTTAATTCAATTAAAAGTTTTGTTTCTCAGATAAAAAGTTTGTAAATTATTTTAATTTATAAACTTCTTTACGATGAGCAATTTTAACAATTAAGAGGCTTTGTTGCACAAATATTTGCATGTATTAACTAGCGTCTTTGGGCAGGCTTCTTCACTAGCAGCAGGCAGCCCCCGAGCAATGAGCTTCCATTATTTTTATAATTAATTATAGAATAAAAATTCTTTTAAAATCTTTACCTCATAATGCTCTGGCCTGAGCTAGCTCACAAGCCTGCCCAAAGACGCTAATGGTAAAATCCAACGTAATAGAGTCAATATTTGTGCAACAAAACCCAATTAAGATAGATGTCCTTTCTAGTTTAAAAATAATTCTATAATGTCCTACTCTCATGTGACGACAGCCTTCAAAGCTATAGCGTAAGAGTTTACCAAAACGTATAGGGTCTTGTGCTAAGCGTTTTTCTATAGCCTGTTTGATTCTTTTTTTATCTAATTTTGGCAATTTTGGGATATCATCTGTAATGACAGATTCTAGATATTCGTAACTTCAAATCGCAAGTGCAACTCTTTTGTGTTTCTGAGATAGTCGATGGTCTGCTATTTTGGAAAAATGAATATCCTCTTGAGATTCTAAGGCTTCACGAATGAGGTTTAAACTAACGGTAGATATCTTTTGCTGACGTTTGCCAGAGAGTACTTTTAAAGCTAGATAAGTGTTTTGGTCAACAGTTAAACTGATTCTTTTTTTTTGTAAGGGCATTTTAAACTCCTATATACTTATAAAGATACTTGAATTTATATAAAATTTCAAATAAATTTCTCAATAAAAAGTGAACACGAATTACCTCATAATATATGTTACCGAAGCTTGGTAATGTAATGTAATTTTGATTTTTGTTTGACTTTTTGGAATTTATTTTGTATTAGTTGCCTATAAATGAATAGGCTGCATACATTCTATTTTTTAAGAAAAGGGGTTATGAGATGAGCTTTAGAAATTTTGTGCCGATATTTTGTGTTTTATTACATTTAACTTATTTAGTAGGATGTAGGGATGATAGTTCTACAACCTCTTCCCCAGCACCAACAACTTCTGGCGCACCTAATGAAAGTGCTACAAGTCCTCAATCAGGGCAATCATCGGCTACTGGCCAAGCAGTTGAAGATGTAAATACAGAACAACAAAGACAGCAAGAAGCTTTTTTTACTGCTGTTAGGCAAGGAGATATAGAAACTATATCAAATTATTTAAACAATGGAGGAGATGTGAATGTCACAGATGATGAAGGTAAGATGGCATTTTCTTTTTTTATACCACAACAACAACCATTATTTCTAGATACTTACAAAGTTTTGGTCAATGAAGGAGCAGATACCATTGATGTAAATGTTCGAGAGTATGGGAATAACAGCACACCATTGTTTTTTGCCACAAGTGCAAAAGTTGTGGCAAAACTGGTAGAAAGAGGAGCAGATGTGAATGCTAAAAATGATTATGGTTCTACACCATTGCATTATCCTAGAACTGCGGAAGTTGCAAAAGCACTAATAGAAGCAGGGGTTGATATCAATGCCAAAAATAATTATGGCATAGTGCCATTTCAAAGCTATGATGATGATGTTAGAGAAGTTCTGGTAAACGAGGGAGCAGATACTATTGATGTGAATGTTCAAAATGATAACAGGACACCATTGTTTTTTGCCATGAGTGCAGAAGTTGTAGAAAAATTGATAGAAAGAGGAGCGAATAAGCTAGCTAGGGATAGAGATAACAAAAACCCATTACATTATGCCAGAAACTCAGAAGTTGTACAAGCTTTAATAGAATCTTTTTCTTCGACATATTCTATCGAAGACTATGTTAATTTTAAAGGTTCACTTGGAGAGACAGCATTATGGAGTTTCATTTGCGAAAGACAGGGAGAGGATGATGAGAATATAGAAATAATAGAAATGGAAAAAGCAGTACAAGCTTTAATAGAAGCAGGAGCGGATGTCAATGCCACACATTCACAACATGATGACTTAACGCGGCTGTTTGGTAGAATGTGGAGTACACCATTAGAATGTGCTGAACGTATTGGAAATGAAGAAATTGTAAGACTCTTAAAAGAAGCAGGAGCAAGATGATAAATCGGCTGTCTTATAAAGATGTGATTTCAGCAAATTTGGCGGTGAAGTGGCGTAGAAACTGAGGCTCTTCAACAATCTTAACTCCTACAATGCTCTTTCTTTTTTTATAAAGCTCTCCTAAAGCATGCGCCACATAAAGAATATGATCATTTGTATATACCCGGCGAGGGATGGCTAGTCTGACAAATTCATAGGGAGGAGGGCTTGTAGGAAACATCACAGAGCCAATTTCCACAGATCGGATGCCAAAGTGACGGTAAAGAGCTATCACTAAAGCTTGTCCAGGAAATTGCTCTATTGGAATATGAGGTAAAAAATGAGAGGCATTTACATAAACAGCATGTCCTCCAGTTGGCCTAATAATAGAAATACCCTGATCAATAAGCTTTTGACCTAAAAGCTCAACCTGTTTTGTCCGGAAAAGAAGATAGTCTTCTTCTATCACTTCTTTTAAACCTTGGGCCATAGCTTCTAGGTCTCTACCTGCAAGTCCTCCGTAAGTTTTAAAACCTTCATGGAGGATCAGTCTATTACAAATAGATTGAAATAATTTTTCATTTTTTTTATTAAGTGTGATAAAGCCTCCAATGTTGACAAGCGCATCCTTTTTTCCTGAAACAATAGAACCATCAACTAGAGAGAAAACTTCACGGATAATATCTCTGAGTGGTCTTTTGATCTGACCAGCTTCTTTCTGCTGAATAAAATAACAGTTTTCAGCAAATCGGCTGGCATCCAGGAAAAAAGGGATGTCGTATTTATCTAGAATAGCTTTAACAGCTTTGATATTTTCTAAAGAAGCTGGTTGTCCTCCAGCAGAGTTATTAGTAAGGGTCATCATTACAAGAGGAATGTTTTCTCTTCCTTTCTCATCAATAATTTTTTGAAGCCCTTCTAAATCCATATTGCCTTTGAAAGGGTAAGTGTTATCTATTTGAAGAGTTTCTTTGCAAGGCAGGTCAATTGCCTGGCCTCCAAGTTGTTCAATATTTGCTCTTGTTGTGTCAAAATGTGTGTTGTTAGGAATAAATATTTTAGGTTTTTCAATCACACTTGAGAAAAAAATATTTTCCGCTCCTCGTCCCTGATGGGTGGGAATGACATAAGTATGACCAAAGATTTCTTGAACGGTTTCTTGAAACTTATAAAAGCTTTTTGATCCCGCATAAGACTCATCTCCTAAAAACATAGCACTCCACTGTCGATCGCTCATTGCACTGGTTCCACTATCAGTGAGAAGATCAATATAGACATCTTCAGAGGGGATCTGAAAAACATTGAAATAGGCTTTTTTAAGGACATGTTCTCTTTTCTCTATAGGAGAAAGTGTGATGTGTTCTACCATTTTTATTTTAAAAGGAGGAGGGGTTCTTTTAAGCATTGTAAAGGGTCTCCAAAATCAATAAAATAGATGTTTTGTGCAAGGTGTAAAAATGTACCGTATATAAGTATACTGTGTCATAATAGGTCATTCAACTTTTAACACAACTAGTAGAAAAGGAGAAGTTAAGTGAATACAGCAGATATTAAAGTGAAAATAGTCAGTGAAAAATCTTTTAAAAGCTTTTTGAAGGGGATGAAAAAAACAAAGACTGATGTTGAAATTCTATTTTGCTATAGAGGCAAAAAAATAAAGGGTAAATCCTATGAAACTTTTAACCTTCTGCCTAAAAAAGATTTTGTCATCATCAAGCCAAATGCGCCTGAAGAGACTTTAGAAAGGATCCAAGAAGCTATCAATGAAGAGTCTTTTTTAGCGGAAGATCAGAAAATACTGACATTAAGACATTGTGGTACAGACACAAAACACACAATTGTGATTGGACTTGGAGATTTAAAAGATCAAGATCATCCATGTCTTGAAATTTTTCGAAAGTGTGGAGGGATTGCATTTCAATCTCTATCTGTTATGAAAGCTAAAGAGGCAAAACTCTCTCTTCATCACTTTGATTTATTCTCTCACCAAACAGAAAAGATGTTACATGCATTTTTATTAGGTTTTAAGCTGGCCAGTTATCGATTTGAAGACCATATCAGTAAAAAATCAGAAGTCCCTTTTAATAGCCTACTATTAACTTTAACTGAATCTTCGAAAGAAACAAAATCTAAAGAGGTGGCTTTAACAAATAGTATAGAGCAGGCCTCTCATATTTGTGAAGGAATAACATTTGCTAGATGGCTTGCAGATCATCCAGGCAATGTGATCAATCCTGTAAGTTTAGCAAAAGAGGTTCAAAAGAAATTCAAGAACACATCTGTTAAGGTAACAGTTTGGGATAAAAACCGTATTCAGAAAGAACGTATGGGACTTCTTTACGGTGTAGGTCAAGGTAGTAGTGTAGATCCTCGACTTATCATTATGGAATACAAAGGCAAAGGATTAAGTAAAAATACAGATCCTGTTTGTTTTGTAGGTAAGGGTATCACTTTTGATTCAGGAGGTATTAGTATTAAGCCTTCTAGATCAATGGAAGAGATGAAATATGACATGTGTGGCGCGGCAGATGTGATAGGTACGATGGTGGCATTGGAAAAGCTTCAGGCGAAGGTTCATGCAATTGGAATTATTGCTTCAGCGGAAAACATGCCGGGCGCGTCTGCAACAAAGCCTGGAGATATTCATTATGCTCGTAATGGTTTATCTGTAGAAGTGTTCAATACAGATGCAGAAGGCCGGTTGGTTTTAGGTGATGCTCTTTGTCTAGCAGTAGAAAAAAAACCACAGTTTATTGTTGATGCAGCGACGTTAACGGGCTCAGTAGTTGTTGCATTGGGAGATAACCATACAGGGTATTTTGTGCGAGGAGAGACTTTAGCAGAGGCTATTGAAAGAGCTCTTGAAGCTACTCAAGAAACCGCTTGGAGGATGCCCTTGGTAGAAGGACATCGCAAATCAATGAAAGGGATACATGCGGATTTAAAGAATATAGGTGATGGTGATCATCCAGGTGCAGGAAGTGCTAAGGGAGCTGCTTTCTTATCTTATTTTGTGAGTGGTGATATCCCATGGGCCCATTTTGACATTGCTGGAACTGCCTATAATGTAGGACATTTATACCCTTATTGTCCTAAAAAAGGAGCATCGGGTTTAATGGTCCGTACTTTTTGCCAACTTGCGCTCAACAGTTTCGAATAGCAACATCGCAACAAAGTTTCAAAATTTAAATATTAATTTGCTCTAAACGCCAGCTTTTGTATTCTAGATTGTAATCCACAAGTTGATTGCGATTTAAACCTGTTCTACTTCCTAAGCGAGTATCACCACTTTCAAGCTCCATCAGATCAAATAAAACTTTTAAGTGTCCATATCGATCATAGCCTTCCATAACCACTCTTGCAGTCCCACCATTTTCTAAATCCAAAAGCTCATCTTCTAAGTCTTGTTTTCTCATTTCAAATAATTCTAGCATTCCGCTGAAAAATAAATACTGTTCTTGGAGAGCTCCTGTAAGGTTTGTTTGAGTAGTTAATTCTCGGTACTCTTCTACAAAATCTCTAATTTCTATATAATCTTTTGCATAGTGATCTATAAGTATAGAAATCTCAGCATCTAGTCTTATATGTTCTAAGGTGCCGGCAGTGAGCTGTTCGAGTTGTTCCATTTTGTTTAGGATGGCATTTTGATACATGCCTTGCCTCATAGACCATCTATTGTTGATGACCTGTTGTCTTGAATTGCTTGTATATGCTATAAGTCCTGTCCTTGCAGTCTCTCTTCGAGTTTTGTTATCTTTATAAATCTTATAATAATAACCTCCAGCGATAGAGGCAAAACCTGTTATTGTGGCTCCAGCGAATTTCCATTTATGCCTCATAACAAAAGCTATTCGATTTGATAAAACAGAAGCTACTTTTGTATTGGCAATCCATTTTGTAAATCTTGTTTGACTGAAAGAGAACCATCCTGCTTGAATTCCTTTTATCAGATAGCTTCCTATAAAACCGTCAAGAGTAAGCCCAGCTACTGTTCCTACCATTCCTCCTGCTTGATCAGAACCTAAAACAGCTCGTTTCATAAAATCAGCAAAACCTTCTGGATTGGTTGAGTTGTGAGCTTTAGCACAATCCATAACACCATTTCGAAAATCTGTAGTATCAACAAGATATTGTGCATACATAGTGGTCAGAGCTAAAATATCTTTATGAGGGTCTTGGTTTTGCATACTTGATGGAAGTATCCCTAGGATATTCAATGTGGGTGGAAGAATCCCTAAAAAACTTAATGAAAGTCCTTTGCCCATGAAAGAACGGGTTATAAAAAGAAGCCATTCTCTACTTCCCTCTCTAAGTTCTACATCAGTAGATTGCAAGGAAGCAGTCCATGCTCTTATATCAGAACGAGCAGGGTGCGAGAAATGATATAAAAAGGCATAACAAATTGATGATCCCTTTCTATATGCAGTTGCTTCAATATAGTTTTTTAAGTCTTGATCTAATTCATTAGCTGCTAAGAGATTTGAAGGCAGTAAAAATGAACAGAATATTGCAAAGGTTATTATAATGGCTGATGCTTGTTTCATGTTTATGTTTCCAGTTTTAAAAATAATATAAGTGTTGAGGTTTAAGATAAGTAATTAGGATATACAAAAAGACAAAGAAAGACCTAGCCTTTCTTTGTCTTGTTATTCTTATTAGAGAAGGTCTCTTAATGCTTCTGTGGCAACCCTGACATCTTCTTTTGCTGTGTTTAGCTCGTCTTGTGTTAAGATGATGGTGTTTGGATCTTCAGAAGCTTGAAGGCGTTCCATAAAGACAGGACCTAAAACAGCTCCTGCAATCAAAACAGGCAATGCTACTTTTTGAGCTACAGCTTTAGCCGTACGCATTATTGCTGCATAAGTAGGATTTATCACCTTAGTTAAAGCGGACATTAATTGTCTTGGGTTTATTTTGAAAGGTCGCCCTAATTCTGTTCTAATATTGACCAAACGCCCACCAAAATAGACATCATCTGTAGTACTTATGAGTAATTCGTTTCCTTGTGGTGTTATACGTATTGTTGAGTAGCCTCTCATATCATGATGCCTATTTGTCAATGCGTCGATAGGTTGACCACTTAATCCATAATAAGTAAGTCTTCTTGGTGTACGACGATTATCTTTAAATCCTAGTCTCTGTTGAATCCTAATTTCAAGTTCGTGAGGTTGTCTAATTACACCAGGACCCTCTTGATATTGATATAACATATGGTTGCTCTGAGCATTGTGATTTACACCAACAATTGAAATATCATCTACTATTGTATTAGTTGTCCGTATTCCTTCTATTCCTTCAACTTCTGGTATAACTGCCAGCCCGTTTATGTTAAGTGAGTTATTACGTAACCGGTTTTGTATATGTTGTTGAGCAGTAAAAAAACCTGGAATAGGATGACGGATTGAACCATCAAAAGCATTAAGAGCTGTTGCTAAATCTTTTACTTCATCAAAGATAGATGCTGAATATTTTGCAGTCAATTGTTCAAGCTCAGATGCACTTTTAGCCAGTATAATTCTTTCTAGAAACAATCCTATCCATAATAAATTACTTGCCATCTGTATCTGGATTTCACATTGTCCTTCATTGCAATCGGCTTGATCTAAAGCCTCTTCAAAAATAGAGAATTCTACTCTTTGAAGTTGAAAGTCTTCTACACCTAATCCTTCAGATGGCCTGTTAAAATTGTGTTTGGCAGAAGCAAAAAAAGGAGTAAAAGCCATCGAGAAAGCTAAAACTACACACATAAAACATAAACTTAAATTTTTCATAATAATAATCTCCTATAATAATAATTTGTAAATTCAATATAATGGTTTAATTTAAAGCAAAAAGTATACCAACATGAAAGCAGGCTAAGATGGAAAGAAGGCTTGGAAAAAAGAGTTTGATATAGTGGAACAGGTGACTTTTTTTGTCATAAAAGGCAAAACTCTGACAAAAATTGTAAAAAAATAGGTTTCTTTTTATCATCGATCTACTATTTTTAAGATGTCTTTTAGTTTGGTTCATGACAACTTAAGCTGATTTTTATAGGGGTTAACTCATTGTTATAATTATGAAAGGCAGGTGTTTTGTCTGTTTCCAGTTTTCTTAAGGCGAGTTTTAGAGAAATTAAGGGTTTAAGTGTTCTGGCATAACTTATAAAGATAAGTACCTAGCTTATCAGTTTCTTTTATGAAGTTATGATGACCAATGATATCTAATATAGCCTGAACTGGTTTCACTCAAGATGAATCTGCCTCTGGGAGTTTTTTGGCAATGACCCTGGCGGCTAATGCCCTCAGCAAATAGCTTATTGCCTAGAAAACATGTTTATTTTGAGTAAATAGATACTCTTCGTTTTTTATACCATGTTAGGGAAATCGGCTAAACTTATTTAAGTCTCATTGCCTTGAGGCCAGACTCGTGAGACGAGTCTCTTCCCATTCTTATCATCAGTTTTTATCACTACTTATCTCTTTTGAATCTATATATAATGCTTGCAAATTGAACTTGAATGGTCATGCCGAATCCCAGAATAAAGAAGGTTTAAGTTGTCATGAACCTTTAGTTTTTATTATCTATTAATTTTTCTATTTGTTGAACAGTATCAAAGATATCATCAAAGGGTTTAGTAAGACTCATATCAGCAAGCTTTGCTAAGGATTTAAAAGTGTGTTGATCTCCTGTATAGGCTGACATCACTGCAATTTTTGCTTTTGGCAGATCGTGTTTCATTCCTAATATCTGATTACCACTTAAATATGGCATGATAATATCTAACAACACAATATCAGGTTTTTCTTTCTTCCAAATATCTATTCCTTCTCTGCCGTCTTGGGCCATAAGAACTTTATGATTCTTTGATGTAAACACTCGGTTTAAGGCATGTCTTATGATTTTATCATCATCAATAATTAATATCTTCAAAATATGATCCTTATTCTTCTTGTGTGTTTTTATCAGGAGTTTTTACCGAGGGCAATCGGACGATAAATTGTGTCCCCTGTTGAAACTCTGTATTGTGAAAAATCTCCCCATTGTATTTTTCTATAATATTTCTGCAAAGGTACAATCCTAAACCTGTTCCCTTACTTGCCATCTTTGTTGTTACAAATGGCAAAAATATTTGTTTTCTGATATCTTCTGGAATTCCTGGACCATTATCACTTACTCTTAATTCTACAAAATCAGATCCATTATGATTTATAACATTTGTTTCAATAGAAATTTCACCCTCTTCCTTGATGGCTTGACAGGAATTATTGATAAGATTAAAGACCACTTGTTGAATCAACTGCGATGAAACATTTACAAAAGATCCCTTTGAGTTAAGATGTATATCTAATTTGTGCAGCTGAGTGGCAGCTTTTAAAAAAGATAGGGTTTTTTGTACTAAATCATCAATCTCTACAGTATCTGGAGTTGTATGAGTCGCTGTGAACTCTAGTAGATTTTTAATAACATCCTGACACCTTTTTAAGGCTCTTTCAATTTCTATAATATCTTTATACAATTGTGAATGATTTTCAGCTTCTGCGGCAATGATCTGGGCCATTGCCCTCATCCCTGTTAAAGGATTATTGAGTTCATGAGTTATATTACCAGCTAAATGACCAAGAGCTGCCATTTTTTCATTTTGTATTACTTGTGAGTAAAGTTTTTTTGCATTTGTGATGTCCCTATAAATATAAACTTTATTTTCACTCATCTCTCCTAAGCCAGATTTTAAATCCATAGGAAAACATCTTATCTCAAACAAGCGGTTGCCAATATTCATTTGATATGTAGATTTTTTTTGTATATGACTCATTTGCTTTTTAAAATCATTAAAATGCAGTTTTTGGAAACTTATATTGCATCTTAAAATACGATAGGAGTTATCAACTATGGCTATGGGATCAGAAATCACATCAAATGTTTTTTGCCATGTTTTAGCTATTGCCATCAATTCATTGTCATGAAAAATACGTTGAAAAGATATTTCTATACCTTGCATGTTTAATCTCATATATTGTTTGAAATCTTTAAGTTCATTTTCTTGAAAAACATGTTCAAAAAATAATGAGCCATGTTTTCCAAAAGGAATTTCAAGAAGTTGTCCTAAAGGTCTACCTAAAATATCAGCTAGGGTTTTGTGGATAAGCTGGTCCTTGTGTTTTTCTCTTGATAATCTTTGTTTTCTGATCATTCGACTTTGAAGATAATAAAAAGTAGGATCTTTTTTTAAATGATTGACAATCAAAAGAGGGCCAATAATATGATGCCATCTTTTGTATTCATCTTTTAATGTGAGTAAATACTCTTCAAAGCCCGTTGCTATACTCAATTTTTGTACTAAATGTACTAATCTTTCTATTTTAAGTTTCTTTTTTTGAGCATCCAATTGAGCGGCTTTAATATGCTTCGTTCTGTCTTGGACTTTCTTTTCTAACTCTTGCATAGTTGTCTCTAAGTTTTTATTGATCAAAGTGATCTCTTCCACAATTTTGATTCTATTTATAGATAATGAGTACTTGTCTATGGATTTTTTGATCAAAGAAAGTATGTCTTTTATATCCCATTTGGAATTAAAGATACCTAAAACATTAACTTTATTCACACAGTTTATAATTTCTCGACATGTTAAGCTATTAGCATATAAAAGGCACTTTGTGTCCGGATAGATGTTTTTCAAGTGAATTAAAAAATCTAAAAATGGGATATTTGACAAAGCGTTTCGGATGTTCTTTGAAGACTGCTGTACAATAACTGCTGCAAAATGTGATTGTGATATTTTGTGTTGAGCTGCTTTTAAATCTTCTGCATAGAAAACTTGTATTTGAGGGAACTGAGCCCCTATGGCAGGAATTAAATCTTTTTTTAAAAAAGATTGATCCTGCTTGTTATGAGTATTATTTAGACATATCAATAGATTAAGTTTTGTCATTTACAATTATAAAAGAACTTTACGTGATAACTTGATGCGCCCTGTACGATCAATGTCTAAAACCTTAACATTGATTTTTTCTCCTTCTTTTATATAGTCTGTTACATTCATGACTCTTTCATTTGCGATTTCAGATATGTGTAATAACCCTGTGGTGTTAGCTAAAATCTCTACAAAAGCGCCAAAATCTGTAACTTTAACAACCTTGCCTTCATAAACCTTACCTAATTCTGGATCTGCAACAATACTTTTAATAATTTCTAAAGCACGTTTTCTATCTTCTAAATTTGAAGATATGATATTCACTGCACCGTCATCTGTAATGTCAATCTTAACACCTGTTGTGGCAATGATTTCCTTGATCTTACGACCACTAGGTCCTATAATATCTTTTATTTTGTCTGTATTGATCTTTAATGTCTCTATTCTAGGCGCGAATTCAGATAATTCGCTGCGAGGACGAGAGACGACTTCCTCCATCTTATCTAAAATTGTACTCCTGCCTTCTTTAGCTTGCATAAGAGATTTTTCAATTGTATCAAAATCAATATTATCTATCTTGATATCCATTTGAAGTGCTGTAATTCCATCCTTTGTTCCTGCTACTTTAAAATCCATGTCACCTAAATGATCTTCATCACCTAAAATATCTGATAAAATAGCTACTTGATTGTCTTCCTTAATAAGCCCCATAGCAATTCCAGCCACATTAGCTTTAACAGGAACTCCAGCGTCTAGGAGGGCTAGCATAGCAGAACACACTGTTCCCATAGAACTAGAACCATTTGACTCTAAGACTTCACCGACAACTCTTATAATATAAGGGAATTTCTCTTCATCAGGTAAAATGGCAACAAGAGACCTCTCTGCTAAAAATCCATGACCAACTTCCCTACGACTCTGTCCTCCTATTCGTCCCGTCTCCCCTACACAAAAAGGAGGAAAGTTATAATGTAAGAGAAATCTCTTGCTTAAATTACCATGTAATGTATCAATGTTTTGAGCGTCATCAGATGTTCCCAGTGTGACTGTGCCTAAAACTTGAGTTTCTCCTCTTGTGAAAAGTCCTGATCCATGTGCTCTTGGTAAAAGCCCGACTTCACATTCAATATGACGTATTTGAGTATTGCTCCTTCCATCAATACGAATGCCTTTATTTAAAATTGTTGAACGTACTGTTTCGTATTTAAGGTTATCATAAATAGCTTGTACCATTTTAGTATGTTCTTCTCTTGCTTTCTCAGAAAAGTTTTCAGGAAGTTCCTCAATAAACTTCTTGATGACTTCTGTTTTGATTGCTGAAAGTCTTTCGTATCTTTCTTGCTTTGCTTTGATCTTTAACCCTGAAGTTATCTGGTCTTTTGCAGCGTCTTTGACTCTTGTTTGAAGTGCTTTATCTACTTTTGGAGGAGTAAAGATTCGTTTTTCTTTGGCCACCTTTGATCGAATGTCTTCTTGAGCTTCTATAACAGGTAAAAAAGATTTATGCGCAAGCTTCAAAGCTTCTAAAACTTCACTTTCTGTAAGTAAATTAGCTTCTCCTTCTACCATTAAAAGTCCTTTCCTTGTTCCTGCAACTATCATGTTTATATCAGATTCTTTAACTTGTGAGGGGTTTGGATTTAAGATTACTTCTTTATTCACTCTAGAAAGTTGTACAAAGCAAACAGGTCCCGCAAAAGGAATGTCACTGATATGAAGAGCTGCTGAAGAGGCTATACCCGCTAGAATATTGACAGGAAAAAGACCATCAAAGCTCAATACAGTTGTAATGATCTGTGTTTCATGGGCGTAACCTGATGGGAAAAGAGGACGTAAAGGGCGGTCAATCAACCGACAATTTAATATGGTTAATTCCGTTGGTCGTCCTTCTCTCTTAAAATAACCACCAGGAATCTTTCCAGAAGCATAAAGCCTCTCTTGATATTCCACTGTTAAAGGGAAGAAATCTAGTTGAGAGGTTTGTTTAGAAGAAACAACTGTTGCCAAAACAATGTTGTTTCCACATCTGGCCACTACAGCCCCATCTGCTTGTTTAGCCATCACTCCTGTTTCAAGAGTGATTGTATTTTGATCTACTTTACATTGAACTGTTGTCTTTTTCATAAGTTACATCCTTTATTGTATTATTTTGTTAAAACACATTTATATTATTTGCGAATATTAAGAGTAGTGATAAGTGACTTATATCTTTTAAAATCCTTTTGTTTTAAATAATCTAATGAACGTCGTCTCTTATTCACTAAATGGATTAAGCCTCTACGGCTGTGTCGATCTTTCTTATGAACTTTAAAGTGTTCAGTAAGGTGTTCGATCCAACGTGTTAATAAAGCAACCTGTACCTCCAAACGACCTGTGTCTAAAACACCAGAATCACTTGATTGAAACTTTTTAATAATTTCTAATTTTTCTTCTTTGTGTAATCCCATGAAATCTCCTATAAGTAAGATCTGAGTTAAAAAAATTATCTATTAAAAACACAAGTTACTTTTATCTTATTTTTTATTGATTCATATTTAAGTAAGACAAGTAAGTTTCCTGTGTGAGCACTATACACCTTTACTCCTAGAGTATCTTGAGGCTGCTTATCCAGCAATTGCTTGATTTCCCATTCCATTCCTTCAGGTACTCTGCCATGCATGATATATTTTTCCCAACGATCGCGAACTATGTATTTTGGCCAATGAGGTAAAACATCTTCTAATGGAATAAAACCTGGCTTGTGCTTTTCAGACCAAGTGTTTAATGTCTCTAAATTAACAGCCTGTTGTAATTTATATGGGTCAGAAGCTGTCCTTTCTAATTGACTGACAATACCTCCTACCTCTAAATACTCACCTATAGTATTTGCCCATGAACGAACAAAAGAACCTTTTGATGCGCGTAAGAAAGCTTTGAAATAAGGAAGACAGATCTCAGTGATTTGCAATTGATCAAAAGACATTGTTCTGTGTATCTCTGGAACTTTTGTTTTTTTGTCTTTAGCATTTTTTCTAGCATATTCATAAAGCTTTTTGCCTTTAAATTTAACTGCAGAGTAAGAGGGTACTTTAAAAGTAAGAGTGGTTGTGAATTTTTCAATAACTTGCTTAACTTTCTCACGAGATAAGTGGTTTATATTTCGCTCTTCTATAATCTGTCCATCACTATCCCACGTATCTGTTTTTATTCCTAATGTAACAGATACTTTGTAAGTTTTATGGACATTAAGTAAGTAAGGAGAGAGCTTTGTACCTTGATTGATTAGAAGAACCATTAAACCAGATGATAAAGGATCAAGAGTGCCAGAGTGCCCTACCTTTTGAGTGCCCAATATATTACGTATTTTTTGAACAATATCATGACTAGTTAAGCCGCTTGGTTTGTTGATCAGGATAATGCCATTCTCTTTAAAAGCCAATCGCTTTTGATCGGCTATATAGCAGAAAGGTTGGTATGAATTATGAAAACTGTCTAGACTTTTCATATAGTTTTTGGCACTTCGACCACCTTAAATACTTCAATTATATCTCCTACTTTGATGTCATTAAATCTTTCAATGCTTAATCCACATTCAAAACCACTTGCAACTTCTTTTGCATCCTCTTTAAACCTCTTTAAAGTATTAATTTTTCCTTCATAGATGATAACTCCATCTCTCAAAAGCCTGATTTCAGAACCTCTTTGAATTTTTCCATTTAAAACAGAACAACCTGCAACAGTTCCTACCTTAGATACAGAAAATGTATTTCGTACTTCCAGATGACCGGTAACTTGCTGCTCAAATGTAGGTTTTAAAAGACCTTTGATGGCATTTTCTATATCTTGAATAAGATCATAAATAATCTTATAAGTTTTGATTTGAACTTTTTCGCGTTTAGCAAGCTGTAGGGCACCATTATCTGGCCTGACATTAAATCCTACCACCATTCCACTTGCCGCGCTGGCAAGTAAAATATCTGACTCGTTAATACCACCAACCGCTTGATGAATAATTTTTAAATTCACTTCTGTTGTGGCTGTGGGCATTTTATCTAAAATACTTTTGAGGGATTTCTCTATTGCTTCTCCTGTTCCACGCACATCCGTTTTTAAAATTAGAGATAGTGTGCTGAACTGCTCTGTTTTGACCTTAGAAAATAAATCCTCTAAAGACATTTGAGAGTGAGGTGTGACAGAGGTGGTACCCTGCATGGCTTCTCTTTTTTTGATAATTTCAGAAATATGAGATTCTTTTTCGCAAATATCAAATCGGTCTCCTGCATTTGGACATTCCTCTAAACCTAAGACTTCAATAGGAGTTCCAGGGCCTGCAATATTTATTTTTTGACCTCTGTCATTCATCATGGCCCTGACCCGCCCACCTATTTTACCTGCAACGATATGTTGCCCCACAGACACACTGCCATCTTGTACTAAAAGAGTGGATACAGGACCTCTTCCTTTTTTAACTTCTGCTTCAATCACAATGCCTGTGCCAGATTGCTTAGGATTTGCTTTTATATCTTGCATTTCTGATACAAGAAGAACGGTCTCTAAAAGATCAGATATGCCTTCACCTTTTGGAGATGATATAGGAATAAAAATAGTGCTACCTCCCCACTCTTCTGATACTAAATCAAACTTAGTAGCTTCTTGCCTAATTTTTTCTATATCTGCTTCTGGTTTATCTATTTTACTGACAGCTACAATGATTGGAGTTTTTGCTGCTTTAGCATGATTAATGGCCTCTATCGTTTGTGGCATAATGCCATCATCAGCAGCAATTACGATAATTGCAATATCTGTTACATTGGCTCCCCTAGCTCTCATGGCTGTGAAAGCCTCATGTCCAGGCGTGTCAATAAAAGTGATACTCTTTTTATCCTTAATGTTTTTACCACTTAAATGAACAGAGTAAGCCCCAATGTGTTGGGTAATACTGCCTGCTTCTCCTGAAACCACATTGGTTTTTCTGATTGTATCTAGTAAGGTGGTTTTACCATGATCAATATGTCCCATTACAGTGACAATAGGTGTGCGTGGCACTTTTTCAGCCTTTATATCTCCAAAATGAGCATCAACAATCAAGTCTTCTAGTGAACGTTCAATATTCTCTGTTTCGTATTGAAATTCAGATGCAATTAAAGAGGCTGTTTCATGGTCTAATACAGAGTGGATATTTGCTTGAACACCATTTTTAATGAGGGAGGCGATTAATTGACTGGATTTGACTTGCATTTGTTGAGCAAAGTCCGTCACAGTGATATGTCCATGTAACTTCACAACTCTTTTATACGCAGCAGGAGTGGTGATTTTTGTTTTTTTAACTTCTCTGTCCAAAATAAGATTCTTCTTTTTTGGTTGAAAAATCACTTCTCTTTTTCGAAACTCAGAACCTAAAAACAAAGAACTAGACTCTTCTTTTTGTATATTAATTTTTGTTGTTTTCAGTTCTTTTAAGGTAGGAAGTTGTTTTTTACTGATTTCTCGATTCTTATGAGAAGGTACATCAACTTGAGAGATCAATTTTTCAGGGCTATAACCATGTGCCATTTGAGGTTTTGTAGTTTTACTTAAATCTATTTCTCCAACAATGGCTTTACCTGTGATTTTTGTATCATAAGATTTTTCTTCTTGAGCTGATTTTAGTGGAGTTTTAGAGGCTTTTTGATCAAGGCTTTTTGCATCTGTCTTTTTGATATCCTTCTTTGTCTCGGGTTGATCTTCTTTATTAATTTGCGCTTTTTGTTGATCCTCTAGCTCTAAAGCCTCTTTTTCTAGTTGCTTTTGAGCTCTTGCATAAGTTTGTTTAGCTGAAGGTAGATCACTAGCCTTTCTTCTGATCACTTTTTTCTTAGTTACTTTTTTTTGTGCGGTAGATTTATGAGTTGTCTTTACTTTTGTTTTTGAAGCTGTGGTTTTTTTACTCACCTTTTTTTTCTTTTTTTGAGTTTTCACTTTTTTCTTTTCTGATAAAAGATGAGAGCGTATGGACTTTAATGTTTCTTCATCCAGTTCTGTCATGTGATTTTTGACAGGAATGTTCCACTGCCTCAGTTTATCCATCAAAGACAAAGTTTCTATGCCTATCTCTTTTGCAAATTCAAATACTTTTGGTTGTGTCACAAAAGCCTCTTTACCATAAATTCTTATTTTTTCTTTAACTTTATATTATCTATCTCTTTTGCTTTATGTTCTGTTTATTTGATGTTGTTGGTGAATCTTTTTTTTTTGATTTTTTTTCTGTGTGAACTGAATCCATAATTGGATCATCAGATGAAGGATTAGAGAGAGTAGGCTCCTTTTCCTTACTTGAATCTTCTATTATCTTACCTTCTGTGGCAACTTGTTTTATCTCTGAGATATCACCTGGAGCAGGCAGGTCTTTATTTGCGCTTTTAGTAGAGTCGCTGAGATTTTGAGATGACTTTGTTTGTGTATCTGTATTGATCTTAATATCTTCACTTGAATCTTCTATTATCTTACCTTCTGTGGCAACTTGTTTTATCTCTGAGATATCACCTGGAGCAGGCAGGTCTTTATTTGCGCTTTTAGTAGAGTCGCTGAGATTTTGAGATGACTTTGTTTGTGTATCTGTATTGATCTTAATATCTTCACTTGAATCTTCTATTATTTTATCTTCTGTGGCAACTTGTTTTATCTCTGAGATACCTGGAGCAGGTAGGTTTTTATTTGCGCTTTTAGTAGAGTCGCTGGGATCTTGAGATGACTTTGTTTGTGTATCTGTATTGATCTTAATATCTTCTTCTTTTTTCTCTTCTGTTTGTTGATCATTGACTTGCTTTTTAGTTTGTGATGTTGGAGCGGTACTTTCGCTTGCATCTTGCGTTTTTGTAGCAAGTGATGGGATCTGCTTATCCTTATATTCTTCAATAAATGCCTTAGATTCACCAATGAGCTTGAGGGCTTTGTTTTTATCCTCATAACCAGGAATGGCCATAACTTCCTCTGCTGTGGCTTCTGCTAAGGATTTAATAGAGCTAAAATTGCTTTGATAAATATTTTGAGCCATTGTATCTGAGATATTTTCAAGGAGAGAAAGGTTGAAGATAGCCTCTGCTTGCCTTTTTGCGACATCAGATTCAGAAACAATTTTCATCTGCCATCCTGTGAGCTTTGTGGCTAAGCGAACATTTTGACCTTTTTTACCTATAGCTAAGCTAAGTTGTGCATCTGGTACGACAATCTCCATTTCTTTATTTTCTTCATTGATAAAAACTCTTGCCACTTCAGAAGGTTGAATGGCGTTGCAGACAAAGTTAATAATGTCCTCTTTGAAAGGAACAATGTCTATTTTTTCTCCTTGTAATTCCTGTACTACGTTTTGTACACGACTTCCTTTCATGCCCACACAGGCACCTACAGGGTCAACAGCATTATCTTTAGAAACAACAGCTATTTTAGCGCGAGAACCTGGTTCTCTAGCTGCTGCCACAATCTTTACAATTCCATCATGAACTTCTGGAACTTCAATCTCAAACAGCTTGATCATATATTTCTCGTCTGTTCGTGACATAATGATTTGTGGGCCTCTCCCTGTCTGCTTGACATCTAAAATATAACCTTGAACACGATCTCCAGGTTTATAGATTTCTCCAGGGATCTGCTCACTTTGAGGTAAATAGGCTTCTGTTCGTCCTAGATCAACCACAATAGTTCTGTATTCCACTCTTCTTACAATCCCAGAAGCAATTTCTCCTCTTCGTTTTTCAAATTCTTGAAAGATGATTTCATGTTCTGCATCACGTACTTTTTGCATAATGATTTGCTTAGCTGTCTGAACAGCTACTCTTCCTAAATCTGATGAGTCCATTTTAATCCCAATATAGTCACCAATTTTGCATTCAGGGTCTAATTCTTTAGCTTCTGCAAGCTTGATTTCTACCTCTTCATCCACAAAGGTTTCGGGGTCTACGACTTCCTTGAATTGATGCAATTCAATTTCACTGGAATCTTCATTATAACTAGATTCAATCTCCTTATAAGTTCCATATTTTTTTCGAGCAGCCAGCAACATCCCTTGAACAATAGCATCAATAACAATTTGTTTTTGGATGCCTTTATCCCTTACTATGGTCTCAATCAATTTGTCTAAGCTAGAAAATTCGGCACCCATTTTTCATACTCCTTAAAAGCATTTATCTTATCTTTTAAAATCTTATTATAAAAAAAGTGGGTTGTAACCCACTTTGAACACCTATTAATGACTTATAGTAAGTAGTATAATCCATTAATTTAAAATTGAAACTCTTATGGTATAGAAACACCAGAAAAATAAACACTAACTCTTAATATCAGTTCATTAAAGTCCTGGCAAGCACTATTTGCCATAAATATATCAAGTGAATTACCTCAAAATACAAAATATATGCTATCGAAGCAAGGCCATTTTGTTATAGAAAATATGTTCTTATTGGTATTAACAAACTCGGAGTATTTCAATTTATACTGCTGATTTCAAAATAACTCACCCGATGCTCCTTTCAAGCTTCATCTCTATCAATTTGACGGCTTCTACAGAAAATTCTAATGGTAACTTTTGAAAGACTTCTTTGCAAAAACCATTAACTAAGACAGAGACAGCATCCTCAGTGCTTAAACCCCTCGATTGCAGGTAAAAGAGTTGGTCTTCACTCATGCGAGTGGTGCTAGCTTCATGCTCTAATGTGACAGATTTGTTTTTGACTTCCATGTAGGGGTAGGTGTGAACACTGCTTTGATCTTCAATAAGCATAGAGTCACATTGAGAGTAATTTCTAGCTCCTTTTGCTGAAGGGAGTATTTTAACAAGCCCTCTGTAAGTATTTGATGATTGATCTGCAGAAATGCTTTTAGAAATGATAGTGCTTTTTGTATTTTTGCCTATATGAATCATTTTGCTCCCTGTATCTGCTTGCATGTGACCATTTGTTAAGGCAACAGAATAGAAGGCACCAGAGGAATGATCTCCTTGTAAAATACAACTAGGGTATTTCCATGTGATGGCAGATCCAGCTTCAACCTGTGTCCATGTGATGCGTGAGTTTTCTCCAATACATTTACCTCTTTTTGTGACAAAATTGTAAACACCCCCTTTGCCATTTTCATCTCCAGAATACCAATTTTGTACTGTAGAATAATTGATTTGAGCGTTTTTTAAAGCTACAAGCTCTACAACAGCGGCGTGAAGTTGGTTGTTGTCATACATAGGAGCTGTGCATCCTTCGAGATAATTCACAAAACTTCCTTCTTCTGCAATCAAGAGGGTCCTTTCAAATTGGCCTGTATCTTGAGCGTTGATACGAAAATAAGTGGACAAGTCCAGAGGGCAGCGAACGTTTTTTGGAATATAGCAAAAAGAACCATCACTAAAAACAGCAGCATTTAAGGTAGAAAAAAAGTTATCTCCTATAGGCACGACTGTTCCTAAATGTTTTTCAACAAGCTCTGTATGTTCATTAACAGCGTCACTAAATGAGCAAAAAACCACCCCCGCTTTTGAAAGTTCTTCTTTATGGGTTGTGCCAATAGAGACACTATCAAATACCGCATCAACAGCAACCCCTGTTAGTCTTTTTTGCTCTATAAGAGGAATGCCTAGCCTTTCAAATGTTTTAAGAAGTTCTGGATCAATATCTTCTAATGAGTGAGATGTGGGCTTTGCCTTTTTGGGAGCAGAATAATAACTCATATTTTGATAATCAATTTGAGGGTGTCTTAGATTTGCCCAAAGAGGTTCTTTCATCTTCTTCCATGTTTTAAAAGCTTTTAATCTGTATTTTAGTAGAAAATCTGGCTCATTTTTTTTATGAGAGATGAGGCGAATAGTATCTTCATTAAGTCCTTTGCTAATAGCTTCAGAAGCAATAGGAGTGATGAAACCATACTTGTAATCTTGCTTTTTTAAAGAAACACTCGGCACGGTCACAACCCTTTATTTATTGACTGATTTATTATCCATCTTAATCTTAAAAATCTTAAAACTGTATTTTGATAACAGGTTACATGTTTTTGATGTGGCTCTTAAGAGTAATGAACTTTTTTAACATCATTTGTCTTAAAAAGCTATAAAAAGTCTCCTGCTAAATACAAATAATAAAATAAGGTTAAGTTATATAAGAATTATACCATTAAATTTGTACATTTTAGACTTATTTCTCTTAAGGTCTCTAAGGTTGTGGCCATTTCGAGATAAGATATTGGAATTACAAACTATATCTTATTAAGTTTTTATTTTGCTCAGGCAGTTGGGCAAGCGGTTGCCGGGGACAGTTTGCTGGATTGCCCGACTGCCGGAATGCCAGAAGTCCCTTATAGGTCCTACCAAGGGACATAGGTAACATATATTGCAAGGCAATAGGTAACATTTTTTTAAAGTCAGGAATTAGGTTTTGTAATCATTTTGTTTTGTAGAGCCCAATTGATACTGTTTGTAATAGCTTGTTTTGCATTTTGGGGCTTTAAGTTCAATTCTGATTTGGCTTTACTAGAATCGAACCAATGAAATAGGGTGGATATTTGTACTGTTTCAGAAGTGATAAGAAAACTTTTATTTCTGTTTTCAAATTGATCTCCTATGACTCCTAACATTTTCAGACATGTTTTTGGAACGGGAATAAAAAAAGACCTTCTTCCAACTGCTTGTGTAATGATTTGAAAGAGCTCTTTGATGAGAATGTTTTCACCAGATAGAATATATCTCTCTCCTTTACGTCCTTTTGTGGTGGCGTTGTAAGTTGCTTCCACCACACTTTCGATATCAATGATATTTACTCCTCCTGGGGGGTAAAAAGGAAAATATCCTTTGGCAACTTGGAGATGTATTTTTCGGCTTGATTTTAACATATCCCCAGGCCCATAAATAGTAGCAGGGTTTAAGATAACAGCATCTAAATGACCTGATCTTACAGATTTCTTAACTAAATCTTCAGCTTGCTTTTTTGTTTGAAAATAGCCTAAATTCAGCTTTTCTATAAGAAATGGAGATTCTTCATTGAGACAATTTGGAGTGAATGATGCGCCAATAGCTGCAACAGAGCTCATATGAACAAGCCTTTGTGTGCGAGCATTGATGCAGGCATCAATGACATTTTGTGTGCCTTGAATATTCACTCTTTGCATGTCTTTAAGATGTTTTTTGCCAGAACTCACAAGGCCAGCTAAATGATAAACAACATCTATACCAAGAACGGCTTTTTTTAAGGCATCAATTTGGCAAATATCTCCAGAAAAAACTTCTGTTTTATCAGGTGCTCTTAAGGGATCTCTGCAAAAAACTCGGACGCTATGACCTTTATTAACTAAAAACTTTGTGAGCCAACTTCCAACAAATCCCGTTGCGCCTGTCACTAAACATTTCACAAAAGTTCCTTTTAAAGACGAAATACTTTAAGTGATGATCACTTTTTTGCAGGGTGTCGCTTTGTGTTTTTCCTAGATTTAAAGAGACTATTGATCACTAAAAATGCCTCTTGTCGAAGATCATTTTCATAAATAAATTTGTAGAAGCTCTTTAACTCGGGTGACTTGCGGAACTTTTTGACAGCTACTGGAACAGGAGATTCTTCTTTATTAAATTCAATAGCGCATTTCTCTTCTGAAAATTTGATAAGTTCCATAGATAACCTTAATAACTTAAGTTGAAAGGAATAGCAACACTTAGACTTTAATAAGATAAGATTGAAAGGTCAAACAAAGTGATGTATTTTTGCATAAAAAATCAAAACATGAGTGAAATAAGGATAAAAAGAAGTGAAAGTATTAAGTGGTGAAGTTGTATCTAAGATTCATAGGCTTCGTATCCGTTCGGATGTTGAAGACTTTATTGAAAAGTACGGGCATGCTCCGGAGTTGGCTGTGGTGCTTGTAGGTGATTGTGTAGCAAGTCAAATTTATGTAGGGAAAAAAGAAGCTGCTTGTAAAAAAGCAGGTATTATTTCTCACAGGCATCATATAGGCGCGCAAGAACCCCCCATGCTTTTAGAAAAGCTCTTAGAGGATTTAAATAACGATCAAAAAATTCATGGCATTTTATTGCAACTGCCTCTACCTGAGGGCTTTGATCATATAAAGATTCTACAAAAAATTTCACACTTAAAAGATGTTGATGGATTGACTTTTAATTCTGTAGCACGGCTTTGTTTGCAGCAGGCAAATATAGAGCCTTGCACACCTAAAGGCATAATGGCTATTTTAGAACATTATGGGATTGAAGTTGCTGGACGAAAGGCTGTTGTAGTAGGTCGTAGTCAAATTGTCGGAAAACCCATGTTTCATTTACTCACAAATGCCAATGCCACTGTTACATTGTGCCATTCTCACACTCAGGATCTCTCAAAATATACCAAAGAGGCGGATATAGTGGTGGTTGCTGCAGGTAAGCCTTGTTTTTTAGGAAAGGACGACTTTAGAGAAAACTCTATAGTGATAGATGTAGGTATTCATCGAAAATCAGATGGTGGTTTATGTGGCGATGTGAGATTTGAAGAATTAGATGTGTTTGCAGCAACTCCTGTTCCTGGTGGAGTAGGACCTATGACTGTGACCATGTTGCTTCAAAATACATTAGACCTTGCTATCCTTCAAAAGAAATATGAGAGGTGAGTTATTGATTTAAAAAAAACAATATTGCATGAAAGTCATCTTCAGTTAAATGCGAAGATGATAGCTTTTGCAGGGTTTTCAATGCCACTCCAGTACACTGAAGGTATTTCTAAAGAGCATCATTGTGTCAGAAATCATGTAGGGCTCTTTGATGTATCTCATATGGGTCAAGTGCGCGTTAAAGGGAGAGAGGCTGTGACTTCTCTTCAATGGATGACATCCAATAATGTAGACCGATTAAATGCAGGGGAAGCCCAATACTCTCTTCTTATCAATTTTCAAGGAGGTATTATTGATGATGTTTTGATTTATTGTGTTGAAAAAAATGCGGATTATTTGGTTTGTGTCAATGCAATCAATAGAGAAAAGGACTTAAAGTGGCTGATTCAAAACAAAAAGGAAGGTACGCAAATCATTGATGAAAGTTCTTATTGGGCATTGATAGCTATACAAGGTCCAAAGGCTTTGAGCTTAGCGGCTTCAGTTTTTGGTCAAGAAGTTTCAACACTTCAATCTTTTCGTTTTATTTTTCAAGAGGGTTCTTACATAGCTCGTACAGGATATACAGGTGAAGAAGGGCTGGAAATTTTTGTTCCAGAACATTTAGCAAAAAATTTGTGGCAGAGGCTTTTAGAGGAAGGAAAAAATTTTCAGGTAGGAGTTATTGGTTTAGGAGCTAGAGATTCTTTGCGTATAGAGATGAAA
The DNA here is from genome assembly GCA_965262715.1 of Bdellovibrionales bacterium. Classification (GTDB taxonomy): domain Bacteria; phylum Bdellovibrionota; class Bdellovibrionia; order Bdellovibrionales; family JAUICD01. The sequence goes on from OZ253553.1 coordinate 336,767, forward strand.
TACTCTCTTTATGGTCATGAGATTGATGAGGAAACAAATCCTATAGAGGCAGGTTTAGGCTGGGCTGTGAAGTTTAAAAAGGGAGATTTTATAGGACGAGAGAAAATATTAAAGATGAAAGAGGAAGGACCTGCTTGCAAGCTTATTGGATTTAAGATGTTAGAGAGAGGAGGTATTCCCAGGCAAGGGTATAAGATTTATTCTGATGATAAAAGCTCTTATCAGATAGGTCATGTAACAAGTGGAATACTATCTCCTACTTTAGGAGTAGGTATTGGCATAGGTTATGTACAAAAGAGTTTTGAACAAATCGGTTGTAAAATTCATGTGGCTATACGCCAGCGTTTTATTGGAGCTGAGGTGGTCAAAACTCCTTTTATAAGTTAGAAGCTTGTAAATGATAAATCCATTATGTTATTATATTCTTATCGATATTTTGTTCAGAGATAGCTCAGTTGGTAGAGCAGTTGACTGTTAATCAATTGGTCGGGGGTTCGAGTCCCTCTCTCTGAGCCATATCATCATTATACTTTATTAAAATACGTTTTCCTTAACATTGTGTTAAAGAATGAGGGTAGTCTCCTCCTAAAAATAGACAGATTTTTTAGGCAATGATCATTTTACGAGGACGTTAGTCGTCGTGATCATTGCCAAAAAACAGCCAGAGGTGTGGAAGTATATTGTTTTTTAGAAAAACAAGGAAAAATCTTGAAGGAGCTGAAAATTGATATTTTAAGCTAAGTCTCGAAGTCCTCGATGAGATCGCCAAAAAGCGATCTCATCTGCGGAAGATCTCGTCTTTAGCTTAAAACATCAAATCTTAATTCCTATGATAAAGATTATAGGTGATTTGTAAGGAGAAGAGACGGTAAGAGGAAGTTTTCCTTAACATTGTGTTAAAGAATGAGGGTAGTCTCCTTACTAAAAATAGACAGATTTTTTAGGCAATGATCATTTTACGAGGACGTTAGTCGTCGTGATCATTGCCAAAAAGCAGCCAGAGGTGTGGAAGTATATTGTTTTTTAGAAAAACAAGGAAAAATCTTGAAGGAGCTGAAAATTGATATTTTAAGCTAAGTCTCGAAGTCCTCGATGAGATCGCCAAAAAGCGATCTCATCTGCGGAAGATCTCGTCTTTAGCTTAAAACATCAAATCTTAATTCCTATGATAAAGATTATAGGTGATTTGTAAGGAGAAGAGACGGTAAGAGGAAGTTTTCCTTAACATTGTGTTAAAGAATGAGGGTAGTCTCCTTACTAAAAATGAACAGGTTTTTGAGGCAGTTAGCATTTTCTTGAAGGCGTGAGCCTTCAGGCTAACTGCCCAAAAGTGGCCAGAGGCCAGTTCATTTTTAGGGAAACAGCATTTGACAAATTTATAAAGCTATCGTGAAATAAATATATAAATATATAAATATATAAATATAGGGGGAAATAAATGAAAAAATCACTTCTTATCTTACTGTTACTCAATCTTGCACATTTCAATTTAAATGCTCAAGAAACAAATAATAATTCAAAAAATCAAGAACGACAAAAGATTTACTTTAAAGGAATTTTTAGCCCTACACTTGATATGCAACCAGTGGGTTTTAATGAGAGTGGGGACTTGGACTTTCTTTTAGATGAGGTTCAATATACAGCTACAGGTGAAGTGCCTTTAACTTCTGGTTTTTTTGACAACATTGAAACTGGTATAGGGTATAAAGTAAGTAATAATTGAGGGTGTTTTTAAATTGACAAAGTTTCATGTTGGTCTTCCTGATGCTCACTCGGTAGAGTTCTCCTCTGGTTCTGATAGTGAGTTACTTGAATTTGAACCACATTATTTAGGTCTTTTTAATTTTGTAGATAATTCAAGTATCTTAGGTTCTTTAGATACTTTAGGTATTATGGGTAAGTTGTTGTATCAAAAGAGTTTATTTGATGACTCTCATGTTTATTTTGGCTCTGGTTATGGACTTTTTGCAGCTAATGTACCTATAAATGACTGGTCACATATTTGGAGTGGAGAGGTTGGGCTTTTGATAGAATTTAGTGACTTCACTGATATAAAGATAGGGTATGAATATACCCGCTTTGCTGAGACCGAAAATGGTATTGTTACATTAGACGGCTTTGACAGACATGGTTTGGTCATTTGATTTCATGTTTATAAAACAAGATAAAAAAACAGAATAACTAATGTAAATCAATAGACAAAGCTTAAGTTATTTACAAACTCCATTTATACGAGAAACCGTTTCGTTTATATCAAGACAGTTACTTGAACTGTTAAAAAAATCAATGACTCGTTTATAGGAATTCAATTTAAAATAATTGAGATCATCATCCCTAACATAGGGATAATATTCCTGTTTATTAGATAAAGGATAATATCACTTCGGACCAACTTAATGCGTTAACCAGTGCGCGGATATGAGGTTGTAGTTTCAGTGGCAATCATAAAAAAATAATGACTCTCAGAACTTATTCTTCTCTTGCTTTGTGGTCATTCATATGAGTGGAACAATGAAACGATTCTCTTGCATTATAGCTTTGATTATGTTAAATAGTTTTGAAAACATGATGAAAGATGAAATGGCCTGCTTTTTCTGAAAAAGGCAGTGTTGTTAAGGCAATATACTTTAAGGATAAGGAGTTTCAAATTGCGATTATATTATAATGTTAATAAATTGGTTATTTGTTTGATATTTACTAGCTTAGCAGCTTGTTCAAAGGATACATCATCTACAAGCTATGATCCTTATGAAGATTTAAATGCTCAACATACAAAAGAAATTATGGATATTATAACTTCTTTAAACATAGAGCATTCAGATTTAATAGAAAGCTTGCGAGCACAAGAAACTAATGATTTATTTTTGCCTTATATTGCAAGCTATGAAGCTCATAAGTCTTCACCTATTCATCCAGATATTAAAATCTTTTTTTTTGATCGATCAAAATTACCAGAAAATCATGTGGTAAATTTTTTTATTGGGATGTGTTTTCTACGAGAATTTATATTCATAGATAGGGATTTTTGGTTTACTTTAAATCCTTCTGAAGATCTTATATTGAGATATTCTATACTTAAAGGCTTTTCTGAGGATGGGACATATCAACAAAGTTCTAAGAATATAGATGGCAGTATATCAAGAGAGGTAGAAAGATATGAGGAGTTATCTGAGGAGGAGAGGCAAGAGAGAATAGAGATAATACAAAGATTAGAGGAAAAACTTTCTGAGGATGAAAAGATAGCAGCAAGGCAATTAAGAAGAGAGCTTATTTTGTTCCATGAATTGGGTCATTGTGATTTAGGCCGAGATCATGAAATAATAAGTCATTCAATTATGAGTTATGAAACTGTAAGCCTCATAGGGAATAATCAAGCTATAAAAAAAGAGGAATGTCCAGAGGACCTTTCATTTGAGAAAGCTATGGAAGAATGTCGAATGTTTGACATTGAAGTCTCATATTATAATCTTATTCAAAAACTTTTTTCTACGCAGCCGCAGAAGGGTATGAGTCCATTAAAACTAAATCCTGAGGCAGCTCGGTTACTATATCAAGAAACATTTCAATATATGCAAATGTATACCAATGCCATTGATCATGAAGTACAAAATAATTTGGACTGATTGAAAATTAATTTATACATTTTGCTGTTTAACCTCTATAATTATGACTGTTAGGGAAATACCTAAGTATTGAAGTTCTCGACAAATACATAGCTATAAAATAGAATGGTATATTCATTACATGAATTTATAGTTTATTGATCTATAATAAATGAATCACTGAAAATATTTAGAAATGGAATGATTGAAATATTTTCAAAAGAGATTGAAATCTTGGGAGATAGTTATGAAATGTGTAAACTTATGGGTTATAGCTTACTGTACATTAGTAGTTGGTTGTTCTTCTTCAACAACGGAAGACAGACCTAATGCTCTTGCAGAAACCCTTCAGAGCAACACTGTAAGTAATTGCCATATCTCTCGGGTTGTTTCTGAAGAGACTCAAGCTATTATATGGAAGGCTATATGGAATGAGGATAGAAAAGAAGTTATTGCTTTAGATAATGATAGAGATAGAGATAGGTATACTTTTTCAGAAGCTATGTCTGTTAATGATAAAGATATAAAGGTTTTGCTTTCTGATCGCTCACTACTTTCATTACGTCGTTCTTATAGAGTAGTAGGTAATGATATTAGTTTTAAGGTTCTTTATATTAAGCCTTCAAATTCAGATGAAGAGAATATGATACAGGCTGAACTTCATGTAGTTAAAATAGAAGATTTGAAAAAGGTCCATAATGAGGGTGAAGAAATACTCAGTGATCTTCCTGTCAGTGAAGCAGAAGCTTGCTATACATTACTTGCTCAAAAAGTAGAAAACACTGTAGTGTCTGTAGAATCTATAGGTGAAGAAGGTTGGAAAGACCCTGATAAGATAAAAAGCTTATTTGATAATAGAGAAATTTATCAAACAGTTTCTTCTAGCGCTTGGAAGTCATCTGATCAATCTGAAACATTGAATGCGCAGACAGCCATGAATGTGGAGCTTATAGATATCATAACTGATGGTCGTGATCCAATAAGTATTGCTTTTACGCAATCTAATTCAGAATTTAACGACCCTACATCTTCAGTTAGACCTTCCATTATAGGATTGGAAATCCCTATTACAGGAAGTGGAATTCCTATTATAGGTAATCTTATGAGAGATAATCTAGATGATGAAATTTTCAATCTAGATATCAAGAAGAAAACTCTCAATCCTTTTGAACTTATCTTTGATTTTTCAGGTGGAAGAGCTAATAACCAGGTAGATTTTACTGTTTCTGTTCAGACAACCGAATTTTTATCTCAACCTGAAGATTCAAATCAAGCTACTTCTCAAGAAATAGAGACTCAATCTATACCTCAATCTAATGTTCAGGCAGAAACTCCCCAAGTTCAAACTGCATTGCAAGCTGCCGACCATGAGACAAAAAATCAAGAACAACCTATAACTGAAGCAGAAACCGAATCAGTACCTCAGGTTGCAGTTGAAACACAGCTTCAATATCAACCTACAACTGAGTTTGAAATACTGTCTCCACCTGAAATGAGTGAAAATTGTAAAAGCTCTGATAGTTTTATTTCTGCTTCTGAGGAGACTCAATCTATTATATGGCAAGCCAGATGGAATGCTTCTCAAAATCAAATTGCCTCTTTAAGGCATATTAGAGATACTTATACCCTTTTAAATGCTGTATCTGCAAATGGTTCAGATATAAGTATTGTCATTTCTGATGAAGATTTACTTATTCGTGAGAGTCGATTTAGCAGACTCAATACAGAGACTTTTCAGGTGCTTTATATTCCAAATGCAAGCATAAATGATACAATACAGTTTAATTTGCATAAGCTGACACAAGAGGAACTTGAGCCTATTTATCTGGCAGCTAAAAATCATGAAGTGTTACTCGACCATCCAGCAACTCAAATGGAAGCTTGTTATACAATCAAATTAGAAAGAATGGATGACACTTCAATTTTTGCAGAATATGACCCAGATACTTCTTCAAGGAAAGAGAATAAAATTAAAGACCTCTTTCAAAACAGGGTAGTGTTTAGAACAACCTCTTATAGTACTTGGGTGTTAGGGAATTCCTCTGATATAAATATAATGCGAGAGGCAGCTACGCATTTAGAACTTGAGGATATTTCAGAAGATGAGCGTACTCCATTGAATATTGCCTTTAAACACTCCTTACCATTTAATGATTCTATATCTTCAATTAGACTTTTTATCGTGGATGTGAAGATATCATCTTGGGGGTTTCTGACAAACAATCTTGATAATGAAATATTCAACAGACATTTGAAAGGACAATCCTTAGATCCTTTTGAGCTTGTTTTTGGTTTTTCAATAGGAGAGTCTGAAGACAAAAAAGATTTCACTATAGGAATTACTTCAGTACCACTTGCTCAATCAGAATAAACTAGAACCGGTCTCAAAAATACATGATAGTAGTAAATAATACAAAATTGCAAAATACAAAACATAATATAACCATTACCAGATCACGAATCATAAGAAATGATCTCAATGAATATTAAGAGCTTTCTTATATAAATTGTGTAAAAACACTTGAAACTTAAACTCAACCCTTTTTATTGAGGTGTTTTTACGTAAGATCAGTAATAAGTAAGAAATTTCAGGCTTATAAACTTGTTGTATGTAGCTTCTTATTCAAACGTGTTGGCTCATATAAATAGAGAATTATTGACATATATAGATTCATCTAGATATACTGCGTTATTTGTGTTATGTTAGAGTTTAGATGGTATTTTTACAATTTTTTAATTGTACTTTAAGTAAATATAGTGTACAAGGGTTTATTTATGATATTCGTTATTTTTTGAATTAAGAAATTGGATTTAATTTATGAAAAAAATAATATTAACAAATAGTGCAATAACTCTGGTTACACAAAATCAACCGCAATCTGTAAATCATGAATTCTTGGTTCAAAAAGATATTATTCCCAAGGACTTTCAAGTTAATGATAAAGAAGTTTTTTATACGCCTTTTGCAAGTAAAATAGGGTATACAAATGGATTTGGTATAATAACTGAGCCAGATAGAATATTGTTTCAAGTATCAAGGATACCTAATTTTGAAGAAAAAAAGAAGAATTATTTAGATTTACTAGAGAATATTTCATTAAATTATGTAACTTTTTTTAAAGAGATGATAAAATGGGAGGCTGTGGGGATCAATTTTCAGTTTATAAAGGATGACTTACAATTTGACACTTTTGTTGACCAATCTATAAAACTAAATAGTTCATGGTTTAATTTTGAAGGTAAAAAAGGTGACATTCAAAAGATTGATATATCTTATGATTTGAAGGGTAAGCAGTTCAATATAATTATTCATAAAGGTTTAAAAAGAAATATTCAAAGTAACAATGAAGATTCTTGTACATTTTTTACAATAAATGTACATTATCGCGATAAATATGACGATATAGTTAATATTATTAGTGAATTAAAAGAAAATTATGAAAAATCACAAGAATTTATAGGTAGAAGCTAATGAATTCAGGAAAATCTGAAGGTATAAAATTTGAACTGCTTTTGCCAAGAATAACATCACTTTTGCAGAAACCCACACAACGAAAAGAGACCTATTATTGTGGAAATACATTTGATACAGGTATAAACTTCTCTCATAACTTACTAGATAATAATAACACAAATTTATTTTTAGTTGAGGATGTTGTTTCTCTGCAACATGTTCTTAACTTTTTATATGATCATAATTACAAAATAAAAAATGAGTTAGATAAAATTTTAAAAGATTTACATGAATTCTGTAAAAAAGAAGGCTTTGAACTTTTTTCTGATAAAGCAAAAGAAAATGCTATACAAATTATAAAATTTATAAAAAATCATTATCCTGATTATGATTGGGATATTTATGCTACAGAAGATCAAGAAATTGCAGTAGACTGTACACTTGAAAAAGGAGGCTTATTGATACTTTGTGACTCAAGTGGGGAATTAGCTTATTTCAAAACACTTAATGGAAAAAACAGTAGATATAGATGTCAAGATATTAATGACTTTCCTTTCGATCAACTAAAAAGAGAACTTAATTCTTTAGAGGATTATTCATTAAAACCTTCATTAGTTGATGTTGATACGAAGATATATGATTTTATAAAACCAGTGGGTCTTTTTGTAGAATCAAAATGAATATAAGGTTGTCTAAAGATGTAAATGATGATGATAAGCTTGGAAGAGGTAGTTTTTCAACAAAAGATGTAAATAAAGCTGGCAAAGTAAGATACTGTTTATTCTTTTATAAAAGAAAAGACACTATTTCTGTAGACCGTCTTTTTAATTTTTGTTTAGAAAAACTAACAGCTATTCAAGATAAACATGCTCAAAAAAGAAATCAATTTTATGGATGGGCTGGTATAAAAACCTTAGATGCTAAAAAAAATGGTAGAAAAACTCAATCAAATCCAGTTAAAGACAACCCCTATCATGCTAATATTATTCTACCTAAAAACATAGAAGATGATGATCGAAGAAGCCATGCTAAGGAGCTTGCGTTTTACTCTAAATGGGTTGAAAGATATAAATCAGGATAAATTTTAGTCTTTAGATAATTTTGTTTTTATGTTTTTGAGAATGAGTGAATGACTTCAGGGTATATGTTACCGGGAGTTGATAATGTTATTTTGATTTTAGACTGGCTTTCCTCACAATCCTTCTCTTGTTTATCATTATCAACCCTTATAGATTCTAGAAGACTTCAAGATGAACTTAGTGATTTAGGACTATTGTCAATTCGAGATAAGATATTGAAGTTATAAGCTATATCTTATTAGAACCGGTCTCAAAAATAAAAATTTAATAAACATTTCCAGTGATTCATAACTTTATCTAACTATAATGTATATCAGTGTTCACCTTCGTCTATAAACGTTTGTACCTATTACCTCTAATTTCTTGTATAAAAGGGTTATCTTCCTCAAAATGAATCAGCTTTTTTTTCACTAAAATGCATCTGACCTCTCGAGGCGAGCCTCTGGTCACTTTCTGGCAGTAAGCCCGACGGCTCTTATGGCCGTCGGCAAATAGCTTACTGCCTGGAAAGGCTAATGCATTTTAGTAGGGAGGATCTTCTTGTTTCTTAGCACAATGTTAGGGAAATTTTATTCTTGCCATCGGATCAGTACCTAGATTTATTTCATGGACAATCCTCAAAAAGGCTAGCCTCGAGAGGCTTGTCTTCTATTCATTTTGAGTAAAAGCAGGATGAAGGAAGTTTTCCTTAACATGATGTAAAAGAACGAAGAGATCCTCTCTACTCAAAATAAACGGATTTTTAAGGCAATCAGCATTTTGTTGACGGTGTTAACCGTCACGCTGATTGCCCAAAAACAACCAGAGGTTGGTTTATTTTGAGTGAGTTTGTATAATGCAAAACTGGTATTTTTTTCTAAAATTGTTATCTCTAATAGCATTTTTGAGATGGCTTCTAACTGATCTTACTTGTATAAACTATGCCAAAATACTTGATTTCTTTACCTTCTATGAAATGGCAACAGCCTCTAGTAGATTAGTCATTATTTTTATTATTTGGGGAAGGAATAGATGTATTTTGAGAAAAGTATAGAGGTTTATCAAGTTTTACTTTTATCTCTTCTGAATCTGACTCTTCTGATATAAAAGAAACTTCTGAGATAAACCATAATTCTGGCCAGAAATCTGTCATAGAGGATGAAGAAATCAACGTTTGGTTGTATTCTACTGGACGGGTCGTCATTTGAGAAGGTGTTATTTCTGAAAACATTGTTATTGGAATTTGTAATGACTGGATATAATTGTTTTCACCTATTATACAAGGGCTTTTTAGAGTCAATGAAGGCTTTTCCCCTGATACAGCCACTCCATCTGCTAAAACTTTTACTTCAATAGTCTGAAAGTATTCGCAAGCACTTCTGCCTTTTTTGCCATCAACTTGCATTTGGAAATGTGGTAAATGAATGTTAATATCCTCTGTTTGATAAGTGATATGCAACTCTTTCAAGAGTCTATTGATAGTGGCTTTTTCAAGAGAACCACCTGACAGTTCAGAATAATCAGTATGTATATCCTTTGGAATAGAAGCTAACTGACGCTCAGTCATTTTATGGGGTTTGGAATAAAAAAAGCCAAGCGAAAACATTAAGATAAACAGTAAAATAGAGCAAAATAATTTGAAAAAGTTCATATCTATATTACTATCGGCAAATCAGACTGTTGGTTTTGAATTTTTTTCTACAAATTTGATTTTAATGACATTTGCTGATTTATTTCGACTATTTTATTGAATTGGTGTGAGAAAGAGGCTTATCTTGTAGAGATTTCTAATATATATTGTACAATAGATAATAAGGAAAATACTATGAAAACACTGTCAAAAAAGGCTAGACCAGAAGATTGGATTGCTCAATTTCAATCTTTAGACAGCTGGGAAGAAAGATATCGTCACATCATCCAAATGGGTAAATCTATAGAGCCATTAGAAACCCGATATCAAACTGAAGAGTATTTGGTAAAAGGCTGTCAATCTAAAGTCTGGCTTGTAGCCTCCTTTGATCCTCCTAAGGTTCATTTTAAGGCCAATAGTGATGCCCTTATTGTTAATGGGTTGATTGCTATTTTACTAGAAGTGTATTCAGGAAAAGCTCCTCAAGACATTCTCAAGTTATCTCCTACATTTATAGAACAATTAGGGCTTAATACTCATCTTTCTCAAACCAGATCTAATGGATTGATTGCAATGATCAAGCAAATTAAATACTATGCTCTTGCTTTTTCATCCTTATCAGAATCTGGTAAAAAGGTCTAAAAAATGTTTCATGTACCTGTAAGATATATATCCAGTTTTGATAATCCTCGATTTAAGCTTTGGACATCTCTTAAAAAAGCAAAAGGGATCAAAAAAGCAAACAAATGTCTAGTTTCAGGCCGAAAAATTTTAGAAGAATTATCACAACAAAAGCCTCATCTTTTTGATGAAATTTTATATCCACAGCAATTAGAAGTTCATCACACACAACAGAATGATGGGCTTTTAGAGTTTGCCAGTAAGCTATCTCTACCTGTGTTTAGATTAAAGCAAGATTTGTTTAAGTGTTTAGATCTTTTTGAAATAAATGCCCCTATAGGTGTTTTAAAAGTACCTCAGATAGATTCATGGGATGAAAATCAACCTTGTAAAAATAAAGAGATACTTTTACCTTTGGGAAATTCTTTAAACTTAGGAGTTGTTATTCGCTCAGCCAGAGCCTTTGATATTTCAAGTGTAGTCCTTTTAGAAGAAGCTGCTCATCCATTTCTACCACAAGCCATTCGATCTTCTAGTGGTGCTGTATTTCACACTTTTTTTCTTTTAGGTCCTTCTATTCGAGAGCTTCAAAAGCCTCTTTTAGCTTTAGCATTAAATGGAGTTCCTTTAACAAAATTTGTTTGGCCTAAGGAGGCTAGGCTTCTCATCGGAGAGGAAGGTTTAGGACTTCCATCAAACTTGTCTATGACCCCTATTTCTATAAAGATAGCAAAAGAAGTGGATTCATTAAATGTAGCTGTAGCTACGGGGATTGCTTTACATCATTGGCAATCCAGTTAAAGAGATTGTGTTTTTTTAGAAAAAACAAGGAAAAAATCTTTAGAAGCTTTGGTTTGATGCATAAGTTAAGTCCTCGAGCTATCGCTTGGATAGCGATAGCTCTGCGGAAGACCTCGTCCTTTAACTTATACATCAAACTTTATTTGCCATGAAAAGATTTAGTGTGATTTGTAAGAAGAAGAGATAGTAGTAGGAGGATTTCCTTAACATCATGTTAAAAACCGAAGAGAGTCTCCCTACTAAAATGCCTCCTACTTTCTAGGCAGTTAGCTACCTGCTGAAGGCGTGAGCCTTCAGGCTAACTGCCAGAAAGTCGCCAGAGGCGAGAGGCATTTTAGTGAAACATTTTTAGTGAAATAATTTTAGTATTTGTGTCATAACACTTTTATTTGCTAGAAGTAGATATATGGGAACTATATTGTTAAAAACTTTCTTTGCTGGAGGGTTGATTTATTGGCTTATGCAGAGAGGTAGCTTGGATCTGTCTATTATTTGGCATCTAGCACACCCTCTTCAATTGGCATTACTTTTGGGACTCTACTTTTGTCTTTTACTTAATAATAATTTGAGATGGTGTCTGTTTTTAAGAGCTTTTGAGATAAATACAACTTTTAAGGAAACTCTTAAACTGACTTTCATGGGACTCTTTTTTAATTTTGCAATAGTTGGAGGAGTTGGAGGTGATTTAGTGAAGGGGTATTACCTCATTAAGGATAATAAGGATAAAAAACTACAGGCTGCCATGAGTATTTTTTTCGATAGATTTGCAGGACTTTATACAATGCTTATTATAAGTTTGGCCACTCTTCTTTTAAATTTCAATAGCATTTCAGGCCATGCTCATTTAGTGGGGTTATTGCTTTTTGTGACTGTCTTATTTTTAGGCACTTCAGTATTTTTAATGATGTTATTTACTCCTTGGTTTTATAGGATGTATCGTCGGTTTTTACATAAATTGCCATGGGATATTTGGAATACAAATAAAAAGTGGAAGTCTTTCAAATTCTCTTATTTTATAAAAGCTATAGGATTCAGTTTTCTTTCTTTAGCTATTTGTATTGTTTTTTTTATAGTATCAGGAATTTTAATGGGTTTTGAAGTGCCTTTTTGGATTTATGTGTATGCTGTTCCTTTGGGGTTTGTGTTTATGGCCATTCCTATCTCTCCTGGTGGAATTGGTGTAGGACAAGTAGCTACTCTTGCCCTTTTTTCATGGGGATTAGGTCAGGAAACACAAGTAGGTCCAGCTACGGTATCAGCTTTTCAAATCATAGGGATTTTGTGGGGGCTTTTAGGTGCTTTCTTTTATATCCGAATAAGAGATAAGATGAAAAGGGGTAATATATGATTATTGATAAAAAAAATAAAATTTTAGTGAGTAGTTTAAGGAAATTCATTAGTATTAAAGCCACTCGCAATATCAAAAATGTTCTTCAAAAGACTCATTCTGCAGATATTGCAGAAATGCTCAATGATTTAGATAGAGAAGAGCAAAATATCATTTTTAATTTATTAGCATCAGATCAAATCAAGTCAGAAGTCTTAAGTCGATTAGATGAATCTCTACAAAAAGTTTTTGTCGATGAAATCCCTAAAAAATCATTAATTAAGATCATCTCTTGTATGGATGTAGATGATCGTACAGATCTTTTGGGTCATTTGGATACAGAGGTATCTACAGTGATTTTGTCATCTATGGAGCAGAAAGAAAAAGAAGAAGCAGAAGACCTCTTACAATATCCAAAGGATAGTGCAGGTGGTTTGATGACCACAGAAATTTTAAAACTCAGTGAAAGCCTGACGGTCAAAGAGGCTATTGAGTCTCTTCAAAAGGACGTAGAGGATGCAGAGGCTACTTTTTATGTCTATATAGTGGATGAAAATAATCGGTTAGTGGGTGTTTTGAGTTTAAAGCAGCTACTTTTATCAAAACAAACAGATAAGCTTAAAGATCTTATGACAAAAGAAATCATTGAAGTTTCAGTCACTACAGATGGTCAGGATGTGGCTAGGTTAGTAGAGAGATATGACTTTTTATCTTTACCTGTTGTTGATGAGAATTTTGTCTTATTAGGTGCTATTACAGTGGATGACGTTATTGATGTCATTAGGGAAGAAGCTAAGGAAGAATTGCTAGCTATGGGACAAACAGATATCTTAGGCGGTAAAGGGTACTTATGGCTGGCTATAGCCTTTGTTGTAGGCATTTCTTTTTCTTTTTGGATATTAAATATCACAGATCAATCTTTTGCTAATATTTTTGGTGGTACATCATTTGAATCTTTTGTTTCTGATGTGGTGCCTGCACCTGGTTCTGCAGGATCTTTGGAGACCTCATTTGTTCAAAGCTCTGGGTATTTCAATAGTTTATTGAAGGAGTTGACTGAAAAAATACCTGTTTATGTGAAGGAGAAGATAGCTCAGTTAGAAATGCTGATTTTTGCTATACCTCTTTTGCTCATTATGGGGATGACTTTAAGCAATCAAATTGTTACTTTAACTGTGCATGATTTAAGAGAAGGACGATTTGATTCAAAAGGACTCTTCTTTTACCTTTTGAATAAAATGAGGATTGGAATGGTGGTATCCATTGTAGCTTCTGTATTGATTGTTATTCTTTTTTATATTTTACAAATGGCCAGTGTTCGTCATATTGCTATTGTGGCAGGAAGTTTATCTATACAGCTTTTATTATCTTCTACGCTAGGAGTTTTAATCCCTTGGTTAATTCGCCGGCTTCAGCTGGATCCTGCTGTTGGAAGTTTATCAATTACAACATCAGTAAGTCAGATACTTACTCTTGTATTTGTTTCACTTATATTTTTAAAGTGGGCAATAGTATGAGAACAGAACGTCTCTTTATTTTAAAAGTGATCAAGTATGGTGAAGCTGATTTAATTGTTTTTGGATTAAACTCTATGGGAGCTAAGATTCCTCTTTTTGCAAAATCAGCTTTAAAAAGTCGAAAACGTTTTGGCGGTGGCGTATTAGAGTCCACACACTATATTGAGGCCACTTATAATGATACATCTAGAAGTTTTCGTGGGCCATTAGAAACGGAATATGGCAGAAACCATTTTGTAAATCACAATCATAGCTTTTGTTTTTTAAGGGAAGCAACACTTGTGTATGATTTTCATAAGATTCGCTCAGATTATGATCGATTGCAGTTAGGGTTTTATATGTTGAAATTGGTTAATCACTTTTGTCAAGAAGGCTTGCCAGATAATGGACAGGTTTTTCACTTATTAGGCAACTCTTTGAGGGCTTTAGAGACCTCAAAAAAATTACATGAACTTCAAATGGCTTTTGAGCTGCGCCTACTAAAAATGCAAGGTATTTTAGACGAGGATCATTCGATGAAAAGAGTTTTAGGTGGTTCCATTTCAGAGCATGAACAATTAAATATAAATCCTTTAATCGCATCTTCTTTAAAAGAATCTATAAAAAACCACTTTGGAGATATATCCTTTAAGATATTGTAGTTAGATAAAGTTATGAATCACTGGCAATGCTTATCAAAATTACATGGTACAGCTATAATAGAATAAGGGGTTTATAATTATGAAAATTCATCACTTAAGAAATGCTACACTTATTATGGAAATTAAAGATAAGTTTGTTTTAGTTGATCCTATGCTAGGAGCAAAAGGATCTTTGCCACCTTTTTCTTACTTTCGTTTCAAAAAACAAGACAACCCAACTGTTGAACTTCCGCCAAATAGCCTAGAACTTTTAAACAAAGTCACAGACTGTCTGATAACTCATACTCACTCATTTGACTTCAAATTATTTCAACATACTGATCATTTAGATACTTCTGGAGAAAACTTTCTTAAAAGTAGAAATATTCCTGTTGTTTGTGGCAGACATGATGAAAAATACCTTAAAAAATTAGGCATTCCTATCAATAAAGTCTTAAACAACTGGAAGTTTTCAGAAATCTTTGGAGGCAAGGGCTGTAGCATCCCTACTCAACATGGTCATGGTTGGATCCATAAATTTATGGGATGTGGATCTGGATTTTATTTAGAATTACCAAACGAACCTTCACTCTATATATTAGGAGATACTGTTTTCACTGATGATGTGAAAAAAGTATTAATAGATTTTAAACCAGATATATCTGTAGTTCCAGCAGGTAGTGCTCAGATGGACATTGGACAACCTATATTGATGAAAATGGATGAACTGATTGAATTTGCTAAACTCACCTCAGGAAAAGTTATCTTCAATCACCTTGAGGCACTAAATATGTGCCCCACATCAAGAGAAGACTTGAAAAATTGCCTTATAAATAAGAGACTTTATTCTAAATGCTTCATTCCTAATGATGGAGAATCCATGGATATTCTGCCATGTTAAAGATGAGATTCAAATTGCTTAGCTTTTAAAGTGTCATGAACTTTAGATGAAATGCTAGAAAAGTTGAGAGAAGGGTGAACATAAAAGTCCATGAAGAGCAAGGTTGTCAACATGTCCTGGAACAACATAATCTTTAGGAAAATAAGGTGCTGGACTCCTATTATGTCCATCATACATTAAACTATTGGGATCATCATTGTGGCCTACTCCTAAAGCATGTCCAAATTCATGAAGTATACTCTTGCTTAATATAATAGGACTATCTTTGGATGTACTTGTAATATCTAAAGAGTATTTTTCAATCGCTAAATTTCTAAGGTCTTCAAGGGATTCCAGAGTTTGAGCATCCTTCATTTTTTTATTTGTTTCTTCAAGGATCCATCTTTGAATATCTTCAGGTTTGTCACTTGGGAGTGCAATCTCTTTCCTCTCTATAGACTTAATCATCATATTGTAAAAATCATCACTGCTCATTTCCGATAGCCGTTCCACAAATAGGCGTTGAAGGCCTATAGCGTCCATATCCTCAGGAGGTTCAATACCTATATTTTCTAAATGTGAAGTAAGCATCCATTCAACTAAATTCATAAAGTTACTTGATTCTGCGTATATAACAATATGGGTGTTTATAATAAATACATAAGGTATTGGCAGAGGCTCCCTTACTTGAAAAAGTGTTTTTCCTCTTGATCTTAAGGTGCCATTTTTTGAAGTAATATCATCTACATTATATTGATCTTCAGTTAACCAATAGATGACGTTTCTAGGGTTTTGTTTTGCTGTATCCCAATGGCTATCATCAATCTCATCACTTATGGTGACTAAGCTAATTTCAGATCCAGGTTCAGGTTCCACCTTCCATTCCTTGGCGGCTTCACGGATAATGTCTCTATGTTGTTCTGGGATACTATGGTTTAGGTGAAATTCAACTGGTATGTCTGTGCGAGATAGAGGAAAATCAGATACCTCAGGATATCTATCTGGATATGCATCTCTACCATGCATCATCAAATCGCATGGATCAATTCTTTCGAGGTTGATTTGGTTTCCTAAAACATAATTGAAATGAAAAGCAAATATTAAAAAAGTTACGAATAATTGACAATATCTACACATGATAGACTTCTTGAACTCTAACACTGTATTCAGTAAAGCTTTTAGTATATGAGCAAACTTTTTAGCAGTTTATGACAAGGCATATTAGAATATACTTTATTTAAGAAAATTTGTTTATTTTTTTCATGTTCTTACATAAAAATCACCATTTCTTTAAAAGTTAAGTTCATCTCCAATACATTAAAAAAGATGTCTTTATCTATCTATGAGATACTACTCTCGTTATTTTCATCATTTTCAGACATAAGCATTCTAGCATCTTCTATAGGGAGCTCTTCTACTTTTATGAGTCTTTTTTCAATGGTTTTGGATTTTTTAGATGCTTTTTCCATGACATCGGAGGCATCATTTAATTTCTTTTGAACATTATCTAACAAACCTGAAAATGTCCCAAATTGGGTTTTAATAGCTCCTAAAAGTTTCCAAACATCGGATGACCTCTTTTGAATGGCTAAGGTTCTAAATCCAACAGAAAGACTATTAAGTAATGCTGCAAGATTCGTAGGACCTGCAACCATCACACGGTATTCTCTTTGCAAGTCATCAGCTAATCCTGGTTGTCTTAATATCTCAGCATAAAGTCCTTCTGTTGGGAGGAACATAATTGCAAAATCAGTTGTTTTTGGTGGTGATATATATTTATCTCTTATTGTACGTGCTTCTTTTTTGACAGTAGCCTTTAAAGAAGAGGTCAGCTTTGATATCTCTGATTCTGAAATATTTTGAGTTGTTATTAATTTCTGATAATCTTCTTGTGGAAATTTGGAATCTACTGGAAGGTATACAAATTCATCTTTGTTTTGACCAGGAAGTTTTATGGCAAATTCAACTATTTCTTTACTTCCTTTTTTAATCGAAACATTTTTTTCATATTGTTGTGGGCTCAAAAACTGCTCGAGAATGTTGCCTAGTTGGAACTCTCCCCATGTCCCTCTTGCTTTGACATTTGTAAGCATTTTTTTAAGATCTCCTACTCCATGGGCTAAGTTCTTCATCTCTCCTAATCCTTCATAAACCTGTTTAAGTTTGTCACTAACTTGACCAAATGACTCTGACAACCTTCTTTCTAAAGTTCCTTGTAGTTTTTCATCAACAGTAGCTCTCATTTTCTCCAGTTGGCTTTTATTGTCTTCTTGAACGTTTTTTAATCCTAATTCAACAACTTGTCTTAACTCTTTCTGTGATTTCAAATGATCATTGGACATTCTAACAAATCGTTCTTCAAAAGATCTGAAATTTTCTTGTTGAATTCTCGAAAGATCTTGAAATGAAGTGGTTATTGAAGAGCTATATCTTTCTACATTATTTGCTATTTCTTGTCTTAATAATTGAGCTTGATTTAATTGTTCTTTTCGATTAAGAGAGAACTCTGATTTTATTAAACTCTCATTTCTATTTTGATTTTCCTTTAATAATTTTAAGATGTTTTTAATATCTTCTTTTGATATTTCACTTTCTCTTACATATCTCAATATGATAATATTAAAAACAATTAAAATGATGTAACAAGTTGCAAATAGAATATAAATCATGAAATAACCCTGTGTTTTTATTTCGATATGTTTCAACAAAATAATTGTTTTTATAATAAATTTTGTCAGAAAATTTTTAATAACTCTTATAACTTTTCTCTTAAAAAAACACAAGTCTTCATTTAATCTTAACTTTTTATTTGGTTTAAAGGTGATTTGTTTGTTCTTAAGTCAAGAGAAGTTATTTTAGAAACTCTTTATGGCTATGCTACAAAGTAGCAATTGACAAGTGTTTCCATTTTTTTAGGGCTTCTGGACTTGATCTTCTGATCTGATAGGAAGTAACTATATAAGTGATTTTCAATAGCTGAATGGGTTTTTCTGTTTTTTTTAAGGTCTGTAATTGCTTAATTGATGTAAATTTATAGCCCTTTAACTGGTTATAAATCATCTTGCATAAGTTGGGTAGGATATGTTGTTTTCTCGACGTTCTAAGTCATAAGAACATGAAAGTCCGTGGGTAGCCAGATCGTCAATATCCCATGAAGTAATAAGGTCTCTAGGGAATTGAAGTATTGGAGGCGTATAAATTTCACTGTACATTAAACTGCCTGGTTCATTATTGTCGAGTAATCCTAAAGCACGACCAAATTCATGAAGAAGAGTGTTTTTGAACAAAACAGATTTATCGAGAATACTTATATTTGTAAGATCCATGGAGTATTCTTTCAACATTAAATCTCTAAGGTCTTCAAAAGATTCAAGAGGTTGAGTGATTTCTTCGCTTATTCTTTCGATGATTTCTCTTTGAATATCTTCAGGCTGACCAGTTGGTAGTGTTATCTGTCTATCTCTCATTAAATCAATGATCATGTTATAGAAATCATCATTGTTCATGTTTAATAACCTTTCCAAAAATAAAATCTGTAGTTCTATTGTGTCCATATCTTCGAGATACTCAACATTTATCCTGTTCAAGTGTTGGATCAATATTTGGCGAGTGGCTTCCATAAAAGTATTTTTTTCTGCATGTACAAAAATATCAGTGTCATCAATGAGTACAAGAGGTATTGCAACATTGAGGTCATGAGCAAACTCTGTTATTGCTCTTTTTGACATTATTCTTTCTTCACGTCTTGAAGTGAAACTTTCATACTCCTCATTATTAAGCCAATAAATTACGTTTTTAAAAGCTTGACTTTGTTCTTCTGCACTTCGGTCATTATAGTCACTATCATCAATTTCGTCGCGGATAGTGATCAAATCAAAATCATTAGCTTTGCGATTCCATTCCCGAGCAACTGCATAAGCGGCAAACCGATACATTCCAGGGATGCTACGATTTAAATAAAACCTAACTGGTAGTCGTTTATGGTAAAAAGGAAATTCTAGAAGAGCTAAAAGAGGATACCTATCTCTAGGCACATCTCTACCATGTATCATTAAATCGCATGGGTCGATTTCAACACTTGGTTGACCTGCTAAATTATAATGGAAATAGAAAATCACCATTAAAAATATAAGAAGTGGTTGGCAAGCCTTACACATCATGGGATCCTTAAAGTTGATCAAGCTTAACGCTATATATCATTAAAACTTCCGTTGTGTAAGATGGCAAACTTTTTGAGAAAAAACTGTAAAAACCACCATTAAAACAGTACAGTTACTAAATCTGTACATACTAACTGCTTGCTTGTTGTAAGCCTTCTGTCGTGAATAAATTAAAGGTGAGCTAACAAACTGCCAGTGACAATTCTTAGTCTAATGCGGCCTTGTTGCACAAAGATTTAAATAGTTTTTATTTTATTTATTTTTTAAGTAAGATTGTCATTTAATATTTTTTTATCAAGCTGAAAGAGAAGAAGGCACAATCATCTGATTAAGGATTTTACATTTAATAAACACTTCATTTGCTTGACGATGAAATTCTCTAGAAGATAATTTATCACCTAATAAAGTTTTAAATCTATACATAGCTGTTTCTGATATAGACCTCCTGTGATATTTATGTTTTTTTTTCCACTTCTTTCTACCCATCTTCTTGATTTCTCTAATATAAGTATCTCTAAGAAGCGGCGATCCCCGACAATTTCCATGCCTCTTAATCACAGCATTCTTTCTAGGTGGAGCAACCAATTTTATACTTCTATCACTTGTAAACTGATAACAATTCTTACAGTCATAAGCCCCATCAACTGAAACTTGGCCTATCTCATCTTCATATCCTGTCAATAACTCTTCAAAAACCTCATTATCCTTTACAGAATTATCACTTAAAACAGATGCCTTAATCTGGGAATTTGACTCATCTACCGCTAAATGTAGCTTCTTCCAGGTCCTTCTCTTAGAATACCCATGCTGACGGACTTTCCACTCTCCCTCCCCATAAACTTTAAGACCTGTGGAATCAATGACAATATGAGGATTCTTGTGAGAAGATAGCTTTCTTTCTAGTTTTACTGATAACTTCTGTAATCTTCTGCAAAGAGTTGTATAATTAGGTATTTCTATATCAAGACACATAAGTTCAACTAGGGATTTAGCAAAACCTTCTGTAGATCGCAATTTTAAACCAAATATGAATCTTAATATATTAAGAGTTTCAATAGCTTTATCAGAGTAAACTTGTTGACCCCCTTGCTTTGAAGAACATTTTGCATACCAAGATTTGACGATATCTGCTGAAAACCAAAAAGTGATTTGACCTCTATTGACTAGAGACTTATTATAAAGACTCCAGTTTATTTTTTTATTTTTACCCATCTCTAGCTCCTTCTGATTTAGTGATTGTGAAAGTTGGGGATGGGTAAATTTTATAATCACTAAAAACAAAAAATCAAAGTAATAGATATCAAACTCAGAAAAAATAGAGCTTAGGCAAAAAACTTCATATATGGTGCATAATAAACATCTGTAGGAGAATTATGGCAGGCTTCTGAAATAGGACTAGGCCAGTGCCTTAGGAGAAAAATATCTATAAAGCATTCGATACTATAATAAAATCTTAAAATAATAGCAATAAAAGGTACAGAGGCCCTCTAAGGCCTATGGAAGATGCCTGACTTAATTCTCTAACTTGTATACACATATTCCATAAATCTTTGTGCAACAAGACCGTCTAATGCTAAAAATAGTCAGATACAAGTTTTATTCTGAATGAAATAAATGATATCATTGAACGTTATTAAGCCATGAAAGATAAGTGTTAGAATAAATAAAACCTTAGAGGTAGAAGGCTTATAGAAGATTGAGGAAGATTGTAAAATGACAGTTGAGAGACTTATTCAAATAAAGTATAAGTAAAAAACATCTTCAATTAATAAAAATTAACTACTTAAGATATTATGAACTTAGATTATTGCTAACTGAATAAATGAAGAGTTTAAAAATGATTTTTCAAGGTAAAAAATATTTTATTAAGAAGTTATTTTTTATTTTAACATTTTTGTTATTTTTGAGCAGTTTTGTTTATGCTCAAAATTTTGAAATATTTACTGCGATCTATAAAGGTGATCTTAATTATGTGAAAGAATTTTTAGCTAATGGAGGAGATGTTGATACATCAGCTTTTGGAGGAATAACCCTTCTTCGTGATGCGATTAGCTTTAAGCAAACTCGAACCAAGTCTTTTGCCTTTAACCTTGAAATTATTACATGATGTAAAACTAAATTTTCAGAAATTAAGAAATATTTTTGCAAAAGTTATATTGTGGTGATATAAGTTACGATATCTTAAACAAGGAGATTTATTATGGATATATTAAAGTTACGTATTTTGATGTGCTTTCTTTGTACTTCTATGCTTTGTTTGATAGGGTGTGCCACTGAAGTTATTGATAAAAATAATAAATCAGCTCAAAAAAATAATGAGTCAACCCAGATCGATAGTGCTAAATCAGAAAGGAACAAGGAATTCTTAGATGCTGTAGCAAATGGGAGTGTAGAGCATGTAAAAAGCATTATCAATGCAGGAAAAGTAAATATTAATAGCACTGATACTCAGAGTGGTATGACAGCTTTGATGATAGCTGTTAGTGATGGTTATACATCTATTGTAGAAGCATTAATAAAAGCAGGAGCTAAGCCTGATGTCAAAGAAGGTAGAGGTTATACAGCTTTAGATTTAGCAAAAGACAAAGCTTAAAAAAGATCATCCCATCATTAAAATATTAGAAAAAGCAATGGCAAATTCTGCTCAAGGACTTAAACCTTAAATCCTTTATAAAAGATGAGCTTTTTTGATAAAACTGCAACTTATTGTGTTCTCATTGCTTTATACCAAAACTGAAAACTTTACACATTGTATTATGATATTGAAAATCTGAAAAATTTGCATGATTTTGTATTATTGACAAGGCTTCTTTTTTGTAATATCTACTTACCTTTTAGATATGATCAATGACAGATTTTTTTTAAGAGACATTTAGGAGAAATATTAATATTGTGTTTATTTAACACCTAGAAGCAGTCTGCCAACTGTTTCCGGGAGTTGTTGCCTGTTTGTCAGATTGTGCTGGTTACCTAAGAAGTACTTATTTATAACTTTAAGATTTTGTCAGATGGTTTCTAATAATAAAGAATGTGTATAATGAAGCAATTATTTTATTTATCTTTATTGACAATTTTATTTTTGGCTTATGATGTATCTGCATTTCAAAGCTTGGATGAACAATCTAAAAATTGTACTTTTAGTCATTATTCAGATATTACTGGTATCGAAGTAGTGGATCTTGGTGATAGACAAATATATACTTTATCTACAGAGCATCTTGTTAATGAAAGGGAGATCATTTTTGCAGCTTTCTCAAATCCTACTTCCTCAATGCATTTTTCAATGATGCTCGATGAGATCATTAAAAATAATCAGGCAGTGATTGAATCTGAACAATCCGATGTTCAAAAAATAGTAGAATTGTTTAGATCAGAGCAAATAGATTGGATAGGTTTAGAGACTTCTCCAGAGCAGTTAGAGGTTAATCCTATCGATGTTCGGATTAGAGGTTATTTTGAAAACAAAGATTTTTTAAACACAAACTTGAATCGCACAGATGGGTGGAACTCAAATAAAACAGAAAAAATACTTTCCCTTATTTATAACCCTTATATTATAGCCCTTGCAGGTAATCTTAATCTTTTTAATGGAGTTGAAATAATTCCTTTGGATAGTTATGACTTAAGAGGAGCTGAAGCGCAATATTATAATGATATAGATCATGATATGAACCTTCTAAGAACTTATCATGTCCGTGTAGGCATCAATCAATCGGTGGTCACAAGTTTTTCACATTTCATAAAAGGTGGATTCAAGTCGTAAGTGCAACACTCCTTGCCTAGTTGTTTAAAGGTGGTTAGAGGAATACTCTAATCAATACCTTTACATAACGAGAGGAGTATTCCATGAGTAAATACACTCATCTAACCCAAAGTGACAGATACCAGATTTTAGCACTTTTGCAAAGTGGAAAATCAATAAGTTCAATTGCTACGCAGCTAGGTCGAGATAAAAGCACGATATATAGGGAGCTGAGTCGTAACAAAGGTTTGCGAGGTTATCGTGCTCAACAAGCCCATGAAAAAGCAGTCGATCGTCTTCAAGACTCTCATAGACATATAAAGATAACACAAAAAGTCATTAATAAGCTTGAGAGGTTTCTTTGTGAACGTTGGAGTCCGGAACAAATATCCGGTTTTCTTAAAACAAAAGGTTTTTCTATAAGTCATGAGAGTATTTATCAACATATTCTGCGAGATAAGAAATCAGGAGGTGATCTCTACAAATTTTTAAGATGTCAGAAGAAACGCAAGAAGCGATATGGTACAAGTAGGTTTGATAAAAGGGGTCAGATACAGAATAGAGTGAGTATTGATAAAAGACCTAAGATAGTAGATAAGAGGATTCGCATAGGAGACTGGGAAGGTGATTTAATGATAGGTAGACATCATAAAGGAGCTTTAGTCACACTGGTAGATAGATGTTCTAAGAAGACGAGGATTGTCAAAATAGAATCTAAGAGTTCTGAGGCAGTATTTCATGCTATTTCTAAAACTCTTAAAAGAGAGGTTGTTCATACAATGACTTTGGATAATGGTAAAGAGTTTTCGTGTCATGAGAAGATCAGTGAATATACCGGATGTAAAGTTTATTTTGCACATCCTTACAGTTCATATCAGAGGGGTTTAAATGAGAACACGAATGGTTTAATCCGTCAGTATTTTCCAAAGAAGACAGACTTTAGAGAAATCACCTCTAAGGATGTAAAAAAGGTTGAGTTTCTTTTAAATCACCGCCCTCGAAAGAGTTTAGGTTTTCTAACTCCCAATGAGTTTCATAGACAGAAGATGATTTGTTGAAATCATTATCAATTCAAAATTACTTATCCTATATAACAGCTTTTTGTAAGTAAAAATTGATGTTTATAGTAAAGGCAAGTTTTTCCGCAGAGCTTTAGCTCGAGGACTACTTGCCTTTACTATAAACATCAAAGTATATCTCTTCAAATAAAATAATTTACTGTAATCTTTCACTATAATTAAAACTTTGTTGGAATATTAATCTTAAAATGATATAACTTTTAAAAATATCTATAACCGCAAAAGTGTTGCACTTGCGATTTGAAGTTACAAAATCTAAAACGAATAGATTTGAATTTCTCACAATTTCATCTAACGAACTTGAAGAGTTTTTAGATAAGCTTAGAGTTGAAGATAATACTCGAATTTATATGAGAATGATCGTAGAGAAAACCAATGAGGCAACAAATATATCTCGAGAGCGAGATCAAAATGTTGTTGCATCTATTCTAAATCAACATGGAAATGGCTTAGTGCTCTTTGGAGCAGCTCATGGACCAGGTATTAAGCAAGGCTTAACAGCAGCTTGTCAGAATAATTTATGAAAAGTTAAGAGTTCATGCTGTCAAATTTTTAGACGGTTAATTGTCAACTTTATAACCATTATCTTTTTTAAAGGACCTTTAAACTGTTTATCTTTAAGAGCTACTGTCATAATTTGAGGTGTTTTTTTAATTTATTTGTATAAGTATGAGCCATTTACAACTCTTTTTTTGATAAAATGTTTTAGTTCTAGGCAAACTCTACCGAAGTTTTATAAGGGAGAGGCGTCTATATGACTAAAGAACCAAATAACCATAAAGAACCTCATTTAAAAAAACAAGCTTCCCCTAGGAATCAAAGGCTTAGTTACATAGTATTTCCTAAGTTGATTATCGTATTTTTTGGATTAGTCTTAGTTTTTCAAAACTGTAGTAAAAGTATCAATGGGCCTTTTCCATCACAAAAAGTTATAAGTGACTATAATGAAGATTCTATTACTTCTAAAATGCCCTCTTCAACAATGATGTCTTCTACTCAAGCAAGTAAAGCTATTTTCAATATTAGTGAGGAACAGGGAAATACAATTTCCAATATTTTATGGCAGGTAAGAAATCAACCCTGTCATGGAGAAAGTGAAGTCATTGCTACAGGCACAGATGTGAGTTTAGAGATAGATAGAAAGTCTGCTATAAATATTTCTGTAGAGGCCCTTATTCAATTTGAAGGACAGGAATGTATCACTTATGAACAACGTGAATTCCAAGATACAGATATTATATGCACTGCAGTCTATACATTTGAAGATTTTAAAAGAGATCATAACCCTTGGGAGATTTTAGCTGCACCTTCTGATGATGAAATGAATGTAGGTCATGATTTCTCTGTCGGGTCTGTTGTGGGCTTAGAATTTGTAGGAGAAGAGCATGAGTGGGAAGGAGAATTAAACCCTCTTAACTTTTTAGATTTTGCTTCTTTTAAATGGAGTATTAAAGACGCTAGAGATCAAATAGAACTAGCTGATCAAACAAATACAACAAAAAATCTTACTTATGCTTTTTCACAAATAGGTGTTTACAATGTTTCTGTAAAAGCGAACTTGGCAGATGATGATATGGAAGATGAACAATTTTCAGAGGACCCCCATGAACAAGAACTCTACAATGAGATCGTAGCAGATGGTGAAATGACTAGAGACAGCAGGCTGGTTATTGGTAAATGTGAGGAAGAAGATGTTGTTGATATAGAAGTTTCTTTTGAATGAATAAGGTTTTTAAGTATTCTATATCTAAATTTTACTCATAAGTATAAGTATGAAGCTATTTAAAATATGACTCTTTAAAGAGATACTCTAACTCCAAATGTTTCTATTGGAATCTTTATAGTAAAGAAGAGGATTTATAATGTTTGGAAAAATTCAAGGAAGTAGCAATACTCAATTCAACAAAACTCATCCGCTATGGTTAATCTTTTCTAAAAACAAAAGATTGAATTATATAATGTTTCCTGCATTGATCATCATGTTTGTTTTTATTTTTGCCTTTCAAAACTGTCAAAAAAGAAAGAATCCATCAGAGGGAGTAGTGATTAAAGAGTCTAATACGTCTAATCCATCTCCCTCAACAACCACATCTACTCTTGTTTCTCATATAGGAGATAAAGCTATTTTTGAGATTAGTGAAAAATATACAGGAGAAAAGGCAATCCCTAATATTCGATGGCAAGTTATGGAAACAGGCTTATGTGATGGAAATAATATAATAATTGCTGAAGGAACAGAATCAAATATAGAAGTGGACTGGAATAGCTTCTTAGATAAATCTGTTTCTGTAGAAGCTTTTATTCAATTTGAAGGGGATGATTGTATCACTTATAGACAGCAAAACATTAGAGTGAACCAATTAAGTGGTAGTATATGTGATACTGATAGGTACACATTTGATATTCTATCTACACTTTCTTCTGATGATTTAACAAGGTTTAGGAGGTATTTTTCTGTTGGGTCTTCTGTAGATTTAGAATTTAGGGCTTTTGGGCCAGATGAGCTAGATTTTGACTCTTTTACATGGAGTCTTCAAAAAATCTTTGTAAAAGATGAGGAAGAACGAGCTGATCAAACCAATAACACTGTGAATCTCACATATCACTTTTCAGAAATAGGGCTTTACAATGTCGTTGTAGAAGCATCTAGGACTGACTTATCTGCGACAACAACTACTACAAGCTCAAATACAAATACTGAGCCAGCCTCAGTAAGTAGACAACTGCTTATTGGTAAGTGTGAAGGGGAGAATCTTGATGATATAGAAATTGTTCTTAGTGATGATAGCTTTGGATATGAGACACCAAAAAATGTTTTATATCCTATTTGGAATTATGTCAGACCTGTTGATACAGACTATGAAGCAGCGAATGTCGTGACAGTCAATGATACAGAGGGTTATCCATCTGGCCGACATATCTATCGGTACCCAAGAGGAAGTAAAGCTAAATTTATTGATATTGATATTCAAAATGCAGATGAATGTTTCTTGGATCAAGATCCTGTACCTATTGGGGAAACATGTTCAGGGTGTTCTGAAAATAGTGAAGGTTGTACTAGTTCTTGTCATACTGAATATGGAATACGAGAGGGTTTATCTCCATTACCTTCTTGTAGAGGTAATGCGCTGGATATGTCAACACTGGATTTAGATATCACTATATGTACAGATGATATTTTTGTAGTAGCAGCTTCTAAAAAAATAGATATTAGCTTGCTCCCAACAGCAGAACTACCAGTTATGATTCCTAGTTCAGAAGGAAGTGGTTCTTCTACTCAAACGCTAGGGACTCAAGCTGTTGTTAATTCAATTACAGATAATGAAAACAAAAACAAAAAAACTTTGCAAACAGAACATGTTTTCTACAAACATTGTCCAGCAGATAGTGACTATTGTTATTTTGGACCAGAAACCTATCGGCCAGAAGAACATCATTGCTCTGATGAATAAATCATTCTGTGAAATTCAAGTTGTTTTTGAAAAATATTAGAAGCCATCTTATAAATATAGTTTTGTATTTTGCACAATTCGAGTTAAAAGTTAAAATAGAAAATCATCGCCGGAATATAGCAGCCTGAGATTCCGGGAGTTTATTCTCAGTTTGTCAGCTTATCTGATTGCCTGAAGAAATACTTGGTAATACAGTGATTTTTATAACAAACTCAGGGTTTTTAAGATGAATTTTAGATAATCTTTATAAAAACTCTATAATAAATAAAAGATGTTTTTTTGGTGATGAGATATGTTTATTCATCTATAAAGTTAATTTGATAGACAAGAGTCCCATTGAGCTTCTAAGTCTTCCAGTTCTTCTCTCATATTGTTAATGTCTTCTAGTGTTGTGTTCTGTTTTTTCTCTTCCATCCATGCTGAGAATTCTGTTAAGTTTTGGTTTGATGTTATCGATTTATTTTGTATATATTCTCCTGGATAAAGGTTCATTAAAAATCTTTCTAGGTCCATCTCTAAAAGAACATCGAAAAACTCAGACATAAGTTGTCCTAGTGGTGTGTCTTGGAGTAAGTTATATGTAGCTTCTTGACAATCAAGATTGTCATTTATAATGACCCTAGAGGATACGAAATGAGTTATATCTCGAAGAAGTTCACTTAAGGGGTCTTCTCTTTGAAAAGAAGCATTTGTAGTAGCTGCTATTATAGATAGCAATAAAAAGATTGATAGGTATAATGAGTTCATGTTTTTTTCTCTTTCTGGGTTAAGGGAATGTGGTTTGTAGGCAAGAGTCCCATTGAGCTTCTAAGTCTTCCAGTTCTTCTCTCATAGTGTTAATATCTTCTGGTGTTGTGCTTTGTCTTTTCTGTTCCATCCATAGAAGAGTACCTAATAAGTTTTGTCTTGACTGTCTTGTTTTATCTATTTCATGTTCTTCTGAATACTGATTTAGTAGGTAAGCTCTGAGATTCATTTCTAAATGAATCTCAAAAAATTCAGACATGATCTGGCCTAGTTGTGTATCTTCAAGTAGGTTATATGTAGCTCTTTGGCAATTAGGATTGTTATTTATTATAACTTCAAAGTATATAAAACGGGTGATATCTTGGAAAAGCTGGTTTAGTGGGTCTCCTTCTTGAGAGAAGCTAGTTGTAGGACTTGTTATTATGCATAATAATAACAAAATTGATAGGTAATAGCTTAATAGTTTCATGCTTTTCTTCTCACTAAACTAACTGTTCTTTAAATTAAACATGTGCATTTATACCAAAAAATAAAAACATGTCAAGTAGAAAACCTATATTTGTAAATTTTACAAACAATAAAGTAGAACTGGTCTCAAAAATAAGTTTTTGTATCATACAATACAAATTAAGAGTTAAAAGAGTAAACATTCGTTGTTTCAGTATCCGGCAATCCAGCAGTCTGGCAACTGTTTCAGGAACTGTTGCCTGTTTACCGGATTGCCAGATTGCCTGAAAAGTGCTTATTTATAATTTTAAGATTTTGTCAGATGGCTTCTAAAGAATCTATTGCGAGAGCATGTCATTAAAATAGGTAAAAACTTCTTTTTCAATAACTTGCTTTAAACTTTGATCACTAATTTTCATGAGCAAGGCTTGTAAAAAGCTGGTTGATAGAGATTGTATTGCCTCCTTATAAGATAATCCTCGGCTTTGTAAATAAAAAATATCATCTTCATCTAGTTGCCCTACAGTTGCCCCATGAGTTGCCTTTACATCATCTGCAAAAACATCTAGCTCTGGTTTGACATCAGCCTCGGCTAAAGGATTTAAAATAAGGCTCTTACTGATTTGGTTTGAATCAGATTTTTGGGCTTCTTTGTTGATACAGATCCATCCGTTGAACACATATCTTGAAATATCTGATAAAATACTTCTTACATTTAAACGGCTCAAGGTCTCTGGTTTTAAATGTTGAATGTAAAAGTGGGAATCAAAATGACTTTGGTTTTTAAGAAGAGATAATGCATGAATATATGACTGTGAGTTAATCCCCTTTAAATCAATAACTTTGTTATTGCGCAAATGACCTTTCCCTAATTGAATATCAAAAGATTGTAGATGAGAGTCTTTACCTACTAGATCAAAATAACTTTCCATTAAAAATGTAGATTTTGAGTGAATATATTGCTTGCAATAAATGTCTAGATGAGACTTTTCTTCTAACTTTGCTCTTAATGATAACATTGATAGGTCTTCTGTGATTTTTTGCCTTTCTAAATTCTCAAACTCTCCTATATGAATAAAAACTTTTAATTGACTGCCTTTTTGTAAGTGAAAAAATAAACGAGATGCTATCATATTACAAGCTTGTTGTTGAAAGTGACAATATAAAAGTAAATTCGCAGATGTATCAGCATCTACTGTGATCACATAAATATCTTTACAGAGGAGTATGTTTAAGTGCTCTAAAACATCTTCTTGTTTTGCAAATGGTTGAAAAAGCTCATTTTGCATAATTTGGGAAATATGACTTGAGGATGAGCTTGAGTGAGGGTTTTGAGAGAAACACCAATCTGTAAAACTTTTTATAGAAATTCCTTTTGGCAGTATACTTTCAGCAGTTTTTATATTACAAACTCCATCTTTAAAAAGAATATTATTTCCTTTTTTTTCTTTAAAAGAAGGAGATAAACTTTGATTTACAGAAAGTTTTTGAGAATATAATAAGTCGTTAAGATGACGAAATGAAGTATATTTCCATTCTTCACTTCGAGGTGGAAATTTCTTTAAAGCTTTTAGCGCATTAGCACTTTGCACTTTTTTCTCTTTAAGAATATCTGGAATTTTGTGAGATATTGTATCTTCTAAGGCGGTATCAATAAACTTCATTATTTGACCTTATCAATTAGGGTTATGATAAATTGTAGAGTTTTTAGCAATATCATCATAACCTTTATCTTCTATTTGATGAATAAGTTGCCAGTCACCTGTTTTGATAATTTGTCCTTGATAAAGAATATGTATATAATCAGGTTTAATGTGTTCTAGCATCCTTTGATAGTGAGTGATCAATATGAGAGCTTTTTGAGGAGAATGAAATTTTTTTATAGCACTTGCGACCATTTTTAAAGCATCCATATCTAATCCTGAGTCAATTTCATCTAAGATGGTTAATTTAGGATCAAAAATCATCATTTGTAAGATTTCATTTTTTTTCTTTTCTCCACCAGAAAATCCTTCATTTAAAAATCGGTCTAAAAATTTTGAGTCAAACTCAAGTATCTTTGATTTTTCTAATGCCCATGTGCGGAACTCATCTTTTGGAAAGTAACTGACTCCCTTATGTACACATAAGGATTTAAAGCAAGCATATAAAAAATCAAAATTACTTAATCCTGGGATTTCTAAAGGATTTTGAAAAGAGAAAAAAATTCCTTCCTTAGATCGGATGTCAGGATCCATATCTTGAAGAGGTTGCATTTTACCATTAATTTCAAAATGCATACTTCCACTAACTGTTTTTAGATGAGGGTATCCTGCAATGATCTTAGCTAAAGTGCTTTTGCCTGAACCATTAGGTCCCATAATGGCGTGTATTTCACCTTTTTGAACATGGAGATTTAGCTTTTTTAAGAGCTGCTTTTGATGAACTTGTACATCTAAGTTTTGTATATTTAGCATAGTTTGTTCCTGTTTTTATTTGGTGACCATGGCAGGATTTGAACCTACGACACCAAGTTTAGGAAACTTGTGCTCTATCCAACTGAGCTACATGGCCACTTGCCTCAACCAAACAACAATAAAGGAACTTCCATAAAAGTCAATCCCTTTCACTAAAGAGGCTTCTGTTTCCCTAAAAATAGACCTGCCTCTGGCAGTTTTTGGGCAGTCAGCCTGAAGACTTACGTCTTCAAGAAAATGCTAACTGCCTCAAAAATTTGTCTATTTTTAGGAGGGAGACTACCCTCGTTCTTTAACACGATGTTAAGGAAAACTTTTTATTCACTAAAAATAAACCAGCGTCTGTTTCACTAAAAATGAACCAGCCTCTCGAGGCGAGCCTCTGGCAGTTTTTGGGCAGTTAGCCTGAAGACTTACGTCTTCAAGAAAATGCTAACTGCCTCAAAAATTTGTCTATTTTTAGGAGGGAGACTACCCTCGTTCTTTAACACGATGTTAAGGAAATCGCTGACTACTTTATCCCTAGTTCCTCTTACTATCTCTTCCTCTCCTTACAAATCACACCAAATCTTTAGCAAGATAAGAGTGGATATTTATGGCAAAAAGACAAGTTCTTCCGCAGATGGGATCGCTAAAAAGAGATCCCATCGAGGACTACTTGGCTTTGCCATAAATATCCAGTCATTGCCCCAAAGATTTTTTCCTTGTTTTTCTAAAAAACAATCCATCTCCTAACTCTGGCGACTTTCTGGCATTGCCCTCAAACTGGCTCACGCCGTTTGGCAAATAGGGCAATGCCTAGAAAGCATGAGGCATTGTAGTAAACCAGATATCTCTCGTTATTTAACATAATGTTAAGGAAATCATTCTCTTGCTATCTTCTCTTCTTACAAAGCCTAGAGAGGATAATACATTTTAGTAGGGAGATACTTTTTATCTATTAACATAATGTTAAGGAAACTGTCTTACTTACTTCTTTCATTAAAATGCATCTGACCTCTAGAGGCTCGCCTCGAGAGGCTAGTTTATTTTTAAGAGAGAAAATAAACATTTATTTGTAAGGCATCTGTAAGTATATTTTTAGTATAGGGGATAAGAGTTGTTATTTGTTGAGTATGGTTGGTTAACTTTGTAGGGGATGTTGATGATAAGAGGTTTTGTAAGATTGTGCATGTTGCTTTGTTGTTGGATTCCTCAAGTTGTTTTAGCCAATCGAGCTCTTGTTGATGCTGTTTTAAGAGAGGATATATTAGAGGTGCAGGTATTACTTGAGAGTGGTATAGATACTAATTCTTTAAGTGATGATGGTCACCTTGCATTAGTAGTAGCAGCCGGCCTTGGTGATATAAAAGGAGTGAGATTATTATTAGATTATGATGCTGACCCTGATAAGACAAATCGTTATGGGGATTCGGCCTTAATGGTAGCAACAGATGGTGCTCACACAGAAGTCATGAGATTGTTATTGAGTATGAATGTCGATATCGATTACAAGAAAGAAAATGGGCATACAGCTTTAATATCAGCGGTTATCCATAATCAAATAGAGGCTGTAGACGTTTTGTTAGATGCAGGCGCAGATCATAGTGAGAGAGATCTTCTTGGCATTACCTCTTTGATGTTGGCGGCTTCTTCTAGATTTGTACCAATGATGGAGTTATTGTTAAAATATGGAAGTGATCCTAATTCTCAAAGTAAGTTTGGCCATACAGGTCTTCTGTTTGCTGTTTATAGAGGCGATGTAAAAGCTATGTTTTTATTATTAGCACATGGAGCTAATCCTTCTATTGCAAATGCCCATGGTGAAACACCTCTATTTTTAGCTGTTAGAGGAGGTCGGATAGAAGCAGTCAAATTATTGTTGAGTTTTGGAACTGAGGTTAAATCTGTAAATAAGGATGATCAAACACCTTTGATATTGGCTGCTGAAAGAGGTTATTTTGATATAGCAGAAGATCTATTAGAAGCAGGAGCCGATCTTGAGGCTATAGATCGGTATGAATACAATGCCTTAATGTCGGCAGCCATTAATGGTGATATAAAAATGGTCAGATTGTTATTAGATCATGGTGCTAATCCCAGTTATGCTAACTCACGTGGTTATACAGCTTGGAGAGTTGCCAACTCCAACGGTCATAAGAAGGTAGCTGATTTAATTCAAGAGAGGATAGATCAATAAGATTCTTTATTGACTTTGAGTGTGTGGAGATGATTTATGATTGTAGGTGAATAGAACAACTCATAAATCATTTAATTCTATGCTGCAAAAACAAATCATTGATTGCTTAAAAGCGAAAGATACAGATAGGGATCAGGCTTGGCAAGAACAATTTTTAAAGCTTTTTCCATCTAGTCATGTTACAATTTTATCTTCTGAACCTCAGCAAGGGCCTGATGGTATGCCTTATTTTTTAGTACAAGTAGAGGAAAGCTCCAAAGAACCTCTTAATAAGTTGCTGCATTGGCTTTCTCAAAAAGGTATTGGATTGGTGGTACATCCTGAAAAGGAATATCCTGATTACATATTTACCTATGGCATGATTTGGTATTTTAAAGAAACTCGTTTCTTTTTAAATCCTCATAAAAAGAATCTTCAAACTTCTCAAAGCGCAAAAGTTGTTGTTGGTCAGCCCAACAAGGAGTTTTTGCCTTTATATGTCCGATTGATATTAAAGCAATTTTTTTTGGATCAAGGTATTTACAAGCCTCAATTGGCTATGATTGGTATTGATAAGTACAACATGGACATTTGTTTTTGTCTGGAATCATTAGGCAGTCCTCCTGTTTCTGAGCATGAGGATCTATTAAAAGCTATTTCTTGGTTTTTACCTCAACATTATTCTATTGCTATCTCTCAAAAAGATATAAAACTGCCATTTCAACCACTTTAAGTCTTTTTTTATTTATTGGTTCATTATAAGTGGCTTTCTTTATAAGCATTTAAAAATACTATGGATTTATCTGATTTCTTTTCTTGTTGCATTTATAAAGATATATTTTTTTAAATTTATGGATATCTTTTCTTGTTCTTTTGGAGTTTTTATAGCAAAAGGGTATGCAAACTTAAAAAATATGGGATTAAAACTCAAAGAAATTATATTTACTTATTTTGTTATTGAGACATAAAGTAAATGGGAAGTCATCAATGACTTTTATGACAAGAGAGCAAAAGCAATACTTATTTAAGCTACTCTGCATATTTTCAACTGTGATGGTGATATTCATCTTATTTGTATTGCTTTTTAATATTTTTTTAGATGGTAAAGATTGGCTTAGCTTAAAGTTTTTAACAAGTTTCCCTTCGAGAAAGGTACATCTTGCAGGAATCAAGTCTGCACTTTATGGCAGTTTTTGGATTATCGGTCTTACAAGCATTATTTCTGTTGTTCTCGGAGTATCTACGGCCTTGTTTTTAGAGGAGTATGCGCCTAAGAACTCGAAGCTTGTATATCTTTTACAAGTCAATATTGCTAATTTATCAGGCATGCCTTCTATTATCTATGGTCTTTTAGGTTTGGCCATTTTTGTAAGATTTTTAGGATTAGGTCAAAGTGTTTTATCTGGGGCTCTCACTTTAAGTTTACTGGTGATGCCTATTATTATTATTTCTTCTCAGGGGGCTATTCGTTCTGTTCCTCAATCTATTAGAGATGCAGCTTTTGCTTTAGGGACTCATAAGTGGCAAGTCGTGTGTTTTCAAGTCTTGCCTGCGGCTCTTCCTGGCATTCTTACGGGTATTATTTTATCAACCTCTCGTGGGATAGGGGAATCAGCTCCTCTTATTATGATAGGAGCTCTTAGTTTTGTGGCTTTTACTCCTGAAGGTATTATGGATTCCTTTACTGTGCTGCCTGTACAAATTTTTAATTGGGCATCTAGACCTCAGGAGGATTTTCATTCTCTTGCAGCAGCAGGGATTATTGTGTTATTAAGCTTGCTATTGTCTTTAAACTTGTTAGCTATTTTGATTAGAAACTATAGTCGTAGAAGGTATAAATGATGGATCAATTAAAGATGAATGGGCTTAATGGACAAGATGTTGTTATTAAGACAACAGATCTGACTATTTCTTATGGAGAAAATACTGCTATAAAGAATGTCTCTTTGGATATTATTAAATCGAAGGTATCTGCTATTATTGGGCCTTCTGGTTGTGGCAAGAGTACAATTTTAAGGTCATTTAATAAAATGAATGATTTTATTGAAACCCTTATTCAATCAGGATCTATTTTTATTGGATCAAAAAATATCTTAAGTGAAAAAGTGAATGTGGTAGAATTGAGAAGAAAAGTGGGTATGGTTTTTCAAAGCCCTAATCCTTTTCCTAAATCTATTATGAAAAACGTACTTTGGGCTCCAAAAGTCAATGGGTTAGAATTTGATGGAGATGAATTACTTGAAAGTTCATTAAGAAAAGCTGCTTTGTGGGATGAGGTGAAGGACCGTCTTAACAGCTCTGCTCTCACACTATCTGGAGGTCAACAGCAAAGGCTGTGTATTGCTAGAACTATTGCTATGAACCCTGAAATTATCTTGATGGATGAACCTTGTTCTAGTTTAGATCCTAGGTCCACTTCTAAGATTGAGGAACTTATTTTAGAGCTTTCAAAAGTTTATACGATTGTGATTGTTACACATAATATGCAGCAAGCTTCTCGCATTTCTGATTTCACACATTTTTTCTATGAAGGTCGTTTGATTGAATCCGGAAAGACAGCCCGAATTTTTACAAACCCTAAAGAGAAGAGAACAGAAGATTACATTACTGGTAAATTTGGCTAGAGGTTGTTGCTATTTCGAGGCAAGGTATTGCAATTCCAAGCTATATCTTATTAACTTTATTTTAATCTGGTAGTCAGGCAATTAAAAAAACAGGCAAGTTGTATCTGTTATCAGTAACTTTAAACTTTCGCACCTATAAGATTTTCTTTAAATGGAATAAATGGATGCTTATTGTATGATTCAATAAGGTTCTTCTTTTAGTGCTTTTTATTACTTTTTGACAGCTAAAGCTTGTTTTTAGCACTTGCATAATAAGATCATCTTCTATTTATTGGCACTTCACATAATAATGTCGTTTTTAACTTTATTTTATGATATATGAGGGTTGGTTTTGCAAAGGATATCTTGTTTTCAGTTGATATGACATGGGTTTGATAAAGATATGAAATATCAAAAGAGCTTAAATCAGATTTTAGAAATTATATTTGTTCTTTTAATGGTCATTATAACTTTTATGGCTGAAGTTTCTATTGCAAAGTATAATCTAGTAGAAGCAATGTTAGATGGTGACTTAGAAGCTGTTCGTGCTTTTATCGGAAATGAAGAAACAGATGTTAATATGCCAATAAGTTCTTATGGTATAACTATACTTATGGAAACTGCTTATCGTGAGCATACAGAAGCTGTTAAGTTTCTTATAAGGAGAGCTGATATAGGTATAGATTTGCAAGATGAGATGGGTATAACAGCCTTAATGAGAGCCGTTTTTAAAGATAATAAAGAGATAGTAAGAATTCTTGTCGATGCAGGAGCAGATGTGCACATACCAGATCGAAATAATTTTTCAGCTTTAGATTATGCAGCTGTGAGAGGCAACACAGAAATTATGGAAATTCTTTTAAGTAAAACAAAAGGCAAGGGTTACTGTTTAGATGCGCTTTTATCAAAAAAAATACATTAAAGCTGGCTATACAATCTTTTATTTTGCTTTCTTCAAATCACTTTATAAAATAGAAACAAAACTATTATTTTTAATATAAAACCTAAGAGGCCAAAAAGCTGCCTCTCCAGAGTTTTGAATGCCTATACGATTCGTCTTGCAAACTTGCTGAGGTGAAATAGGCTTGGCATCTAAAACATAAATAGAAGGGTAAGGTCTTTTTTGTGTGAGGTCCCATTTATTATGATTTAAATTAAAACCAAAAGCTTGACAAAGTTTTCCTGGTCCTGAAGTTAGATAAGAGATGTCTTGATTTTTAAAAACTCTTTTGGAAGGACGATTTTTCTTCATATAGGATAATCCTTCTAAAGGTTCAACAGCTCTTATCAAAACAGCCTCAGGTGTTTTGATACCCTCTGTTATAAAGTTCATACAGTGATACATACCATAAATAAAATAAACATAAGTGTGGCCAGCATCTTGATAGAGATTTAAATTTCTAGGAGTTTTTTTGCCTCCAAAAGAATGACATGCTGGATCATTTAAGCCTAAATAGGCCTCTGTCTCTACAATAATGCCAGACAAATAATGTCCTGACTCATTTTGGTAAACTAAGGTCTTACCTAAAAGTTTAAGAGCTACAACCTTAGCAGATCTTTGATAAAAGCTTTTTGTTAAGATTTTATTTGATGAACTCATAAAATATATAAATATTTCAAAACAGGGGCCTTGACAATATAAAATATGCACACACCTTTAAAATAGAAGTAATGATTTAATAAGATAGCTGGTTTTAAGGCTCATATTTGCAAGATAAATGATTAACAAGACAGGTAAAATTAAGGAGGTGTTATTATGTTATCCAAAGATCTTTCAAAACGTAATTATTTTTTAAAGGAAGGGGTTTCACCTTTATCATTGATTGACTCTTTTTTTAAGGAGGCTAGTAAAGATTATTTTTCACCTTTAAATAATGAAGGATTTTTTCCAAAAGTTAATGTTGTAGAAGTAGACAAGGATTATCAGATACAAGCTGAGCTACCTGGTATGACTGAAAAAGATTTTGAAGTTTCTATAGAAGATGGTATTTTAGAGCTTTCAGGAGAAAAAAAGGAAGCTCATCAAGATGAGGGTTCTTGTTATAGTATTCAAGAGGTATATACTGGAAAGTTCCAAAGACAATTTCATCTTCCAAAAGGTGTTAATAGCAAAGGCATTAAGGCTCAATTTGAAAATGGTCTGCTCTCACTTAGAATTCCAAAAGCTTTAAGTGCTAAAACAAAAGTTCAGATCAATTAAAGTTTATTCC
The DNA here is from genome assembly GCA_965262715.1 of Bdellovibrionales bacterium. Lineage (GTDB taxonomy): Bacteria > Bdellovibrionota > Bdellovibrionia > Bdellovibrionales > JAUICD01. Next base: position 375,331 of record OZ253553.1, read on the forward strand.
CTCTTAACACCTATACTCTTTAAAATGTATAGGTGTTTATTTTTAGAGATTGTTGTTTGGATTAGAATATCTTATTTTAGATTGTCAAAGTGTCTAACTTTCTGATTTCTAAGATTTTAAAAATTGTGTTTAGAGGTGACAGGAATGAATTACAATAATGTACAAGATCAAAATATATCTCAGCCAAATATCACAAAATATGGAAGGGATTTAGTTGAGATTGCAAAAAGTGGTCACCTTGACCCTGTGATTGGAAGGAACTTTGAAATAAGAAGAGTGATTCGTATTTTATCTCGTAAGACAAAAAACAATCCTGTTCTTATAGGGGAAGCCGGAGTTGGCAAGACAGCTATTGCAGAGGGACTTGCTCAAAGAATAGTTAAAGGAGATGTTCCAGATGCCCTTAAAAACAAAACCATTTTTGCATTAGATATAGCCTCTTTAGTGGCAGGCGCTAAATTTTTAGGTGAGTTTGAAGAGCGTTTAAAGTCAGTGTTATCTGAGGTTAAAAAATCTGACGGGCGCATTTTACTTTTTATTGATGAACTTCACACCATTGTAGGGGCAGGTAAAACAGAAGGGGCTATGGATGCAGGGCAAATTTTAAAGCCACTGCTTGCAAGGGGTGAGCTTCACTGTATTGGAGCAACCACTTTAGATGAATACAGGCAATATATAGAGAAAGACATGGCTTTAGAAAGACGTTTTCAACCTGTTTTTGTAAATCCCCCTTCTGTGGATGATACTATTTCTATTTTAAGAGGTTTAAGGGAACGTTTCGAGGTTTATCATGGGGTGCGTATACATGATGCTGCTTTAGTGTCAGCAGCTGTTTTATCAGACAGATATATCAATGATCGTTTCTTGCCAGATAAGGCTATTGATCTTGTGGATGAGGCTTGTGCTACAATTCGTACAGAATTAGATTCTATGCCTGCAGAATTAGATCAAGTCACTCGCAGGGTTTTGCAATTAGAGATTGAAGAGACTGCATTAAAAAAGGAGACCGATGCTTCAAGTCAAGAGAGGTTAAAATTAGTTAAACAGGAGCTTGAAAAATTAAAAAAATCTTCAAATGAGATGAAAAAACAATGGGAAAAAGAGAAAGCTTCTGTTCAGAGTGTCAGAAAGCTGAGAAAAGAGATTGAATCTGTAAGACGTGATATTGAAAGATATGAAAGGCAGTACAATCTTGAAAAAGTTGCAGAATTAAAACTTGGAAAATTACCAGAGTTAGAAAAAACATTAAAAAAAGAAGAAGCGCAAATAGAAAAAAATGCAGAATCAAATAAGCTTTTGTCTGAAGCTGTCACTGAAAAAGAAATACACGATATTATTTCTAATTGGACAGGCATTCCACTTTCTAAGCTTTTAAAAGGAGAAAAGGAAAAACTATTGCATCTTACTGATGAACTTCACAAGCGTGTGATTGGGCAGAATGAAGCTGTTAAGTATGTCTGTGATAGTATAATGCGAGCAAGAGCGGGTATTAAAGATCCTCAGAGGCCTATTGGCTCTTTTTTGTTTTTGGGACCAACAGGAGTTGGCAAAACAGAACTAGCCAAGGCTTTAGCAGAAGCTCTTTTTGATACAGAAAATAATATCATTAGAATAGATATGAGTGAATATATGGAAAAGCATGCTGTCAGTCGTTTGATAGGAGCCCCTCCTGGATATGTTGGGTTTGAAGATGGTGGTTACCTTACAGAAGCTGTAAGGCGTAGGCCCTACTCTGTGATTCTATTAGATGAAGTAGAAAAGGCACATCCTGAAGTCTCTCATATTTTACTGCAAATTTTAGATGATGGTCGTTTGACAGACTCAAAAGGACGTACAGTTGATTTTAAAAATACAGTTTTGATTATGACATCTAATGCAGGTGCTTCACATATTCTGGAATCTTTAGAGGATAAAAAATTATCAAAAAATAAAAATTCTCCTTTTGTTACTCTTGAAGTAAAAAAGCTTGTATTGAAAGAATTGCATCTTTTATTTCGTCCGGAGTTTTTAAATAGGGTTGATGAAATTGTGATGTTCTCTCCTCTTGATTCATCACAGCTTCTGCAAATAGTGGATATACAAGTTAAAAGGATCTGTGACCGCCTTAAATCGCGTAAGATTTCTATTACACTGACAGATAAGGCTAAAAAGTTCATTGTGGAGCAATCGTATGATCCTATGTATGGGGCAAGGCCTGTTAAGAGGTTCTTACAAAGAAATCTTGAGACTTATTTAGCTCAAGCTGTCTTAGAAGGTCAGATTGTAGATGAGCAAGATGTTACTATTGATGTCAATTCAAAAGGTCAAATGTATCTAAAAATGGTCTCAAAAATACTAGATTGAACTTACCTTAATGTAATGATCTAGAGTTATGGCAGGCTTCTTTCATAAGCAAGTAGGCAACCCCCATGCCTTGTATTGCTGTTACTTTGTGATTTTCTTATGGAATAAAACATTTTATAAAAGTTTTGTCTCCTAAGGCATTGGCCTAGTCCTATTCCAGAAGCCTGCCATAAATCTCTAGCACACAAACTAAAGTTGATCTTTATGCAACAAGCCCTCTCAATATTGCAAAATGCAAAGCTTATTTTTGAGACCACTTCTAAGTAAAATGACCTGTTTCTGTCTTTGATATGAAATGGCATGCTATATTTAAGTTTGATGATATATCAGGGGTTATGATTTTTTGAAAATAAAATATTAAAAAGCCCTAGGTTTGTTATTTCCTTCTCTCAAAAGCTTGTTTTGCTTCTTCACTGGCTTTTACAAGAGAAAGATCAGAGAATATTATTACTAATTCTTTTCCATCGAGAAATTCTATATAAAATTCTACTATGCCATCAGGTTGAAGATTAGTGGTTATAATTTTGGCATAAATTATATCACCTTCTCTTGATGGAAAAGAAATGTACTCTGCAAAATAAGGGGTATCAGGATGTGCGTCTACAGCTTGTTCAGTATTAGTAGATGGTGTTGAGGAGTCATCTCTAGGGAAACTTAAAATGGACCCAAATACATCAACTATAACTCCGTTCGTAAGGTTTTCCTCTAAAGTCATAAGTTCAACTACACAATTAATCGCAGGATCTATTGACCAGCTATAAGATGAGGAAGATAGGGTCAGGAACATAAAGAGACTTAAAGTCATGGTATTTTTTATTCTTTTTTTCATATATCACTCCTAGTTTCAAATCAAAATAAGTATTTACCTACTTTTTTCAACTTTACTTCTTTAATTTTAAATAGACAAAGGGCCTTCTTTATTATTGGGTGGATTCAAGTTGCAAGTGCAACTCCTTGCATAGTTATTTAAAGCGGGTTAGAGGAATACTCTAATCAATCTCTTTAAATAATGAAAGGAGTATTCCATGAGCAATTACACTCATCTAACCCAACATGAGAGATACCAGATTTTAGCTTTTTTGCAAAGTGGAAAATCAATAAGTTCAATTGCTACTCAGGTAGGTCGAGATAAAAGCACCATATATAGGGAATTGAATCGTAACAAAGGCTTGCGAGGTTATCGTCCTCAACAAGCCCATGAAAAAGCGGTTTATCGTCTTCAAAACTCTCATAGACATATGGTGGATTCAAGTCGTAAGTGCAACTCCTTGCATAGTTGTTTAAAGCGGGTTAGAGGAATACTCTAGTCCATACGCTTTAAACACAGAAAGGAGTATTCCATGAGCTACACTCATCTAACCCAACATGAGAGATACCAGATTTTAGCTTTTTGCAAAGTGGAAAATCAATAAGTTCAATTGCTACTCAGGTAGGTCGAGATAAAAGCACCATATATAGGGAATTGAATCGCAACAAAGGTTTGCGAGGTTATCGTCCTCAACAAGCCCATGAAAAAGCAGTCGATCGTCTTCAAAACTCTCATAGACATATAAAGATAACACAAAAAGTCATTAATAAGCTTGAGAGGTTTCTTCGTGATCGTTTGAGTCCGGAACAGATATCCGGTTTTCTTAAACGAAAAGGTTTGTCTATAAGTCATGAGAGTATTTATCAGCATATTCTTGGAGATAAGCAATCAGGAGGAGATCTCTACAAATTTTTAAGATGTCAGAGGCAACGGAAGAAGCGATATGGTACAAGTAGATTTGATAAAAGGGGTCAGATAAAGAATAGAGTGAGCATTGATAAAAGGCCTAAGATAGTAGATAAGAAGAGTCGGATAGGAGACTGGGAAGGTGATCTAATGATAGGTAGACATCATAAAGGAGCTTTAGTCACGCTGGTAGATAGATGTTCTAAGAAGACGAGGATTGTCAAAATAGAATCTAAGAGATATGAGGCAGTTTTTCATGCTATTTCTAAAGCTCTTAAAGGAGAGGTTGTTCATACAATGACTTTGGATAATGGTAAAGAGTTTTCGTGTCATGAGAAGATCAGTGAATATACTGGATGTAAAGTTTATTTTGCACATCCTTACAGTTCATATCAGAGAGGTTTAAATGAGAACACGAATGGTTTAATCCGTCAGTATTTTCCAAAGAAGACAGATTTTAGAGAAATCGCCTCTAAGGATGTAAAAAAGGTTGAGTTTTTTTTAAACCATCGCCCTCGAAAGAGTTTAGGTTTTCTAACTCCTAATGAGTTTCATAGACAAAAGATGGTTTGCTGAAGTTATTCATAGTTTATCCATTTAATTTTACTTATATATAATAACTTCTGAAAATGCTTATTTGACAGCTTGATGTTTATGGCAAAGGATCGTTCTTCCGCAGAGCTTTAGCTCGAAGACTACGAGACTTTGCCATAAACATCAAAATACATTCATTCAAATTAAATAATTTACAATAATCTTTCATGATAATTAAAACTTTGTTGAAATATTAATCTTAAAATGATACAACTTTTAAAAATATCTATAAACATAAAAGAGTTGCACTTGTGATTTGAAGTTACGAAATAATAAATAGAAGTTATCTCAAAAATAAGTTTTGTATTTTGCTTTTGCGAGTTAAAATAGTGATCTGGAAATCCGGCAAGTAAGTTGTCATGAACCATCCTATATAACAGTTTTTAGTAAGTAAATCTTGATACTTATGGCAAAGGATCGTTCTTCCGCAGAGCTTTAGCTCGAGGACTACGAGACTTTGCCATAAATATCAAAATACACCATTCAAATAAAATAATTTACAATAATCTTTCATGATAATTAAAACTTTGTTGGAATATTAATTCTAAAATGATACAACTTGTAAAAATATCTATAAACACAAAAGTGTTGCACTTGCGATTTGAAGTTACGCAATAATAGTTTAAGGGGTTTTGTTTAATTGTTGCAGGCGTGTACGGGCTTTTCGAGCCTCTAGTGTTTTTGGCTGTTTATTAACAAGCTCTGTGTAAAAAGATTTAGCCTCTTGCTGAAGGTTGAGCTTCTCAAAAGAAAGCCCAATTTTAAAAGTAGCATCAGGCCAATGTTGACCATCTGGGTTTTTTGAACGGTACTTTTCATAAGTTAAAATAGCATTTTGCCATTGCTCTTTACGAAAAAGATTTTCTGCTTCTAAATAATGTAAAGCTTTTGGAGATGTTTTTGTAGTGATAAAGATATTGTTTTCTAAAGTCTTGACTTTTTCAGACAATTTATTGATTTGAGTTTTTAATGAACGCACCTCTGTCAAAACCTCATCAGATGGAGATGTAGGCTCTTTTTGTTGTAACTGCTGCATTTGATGTTCAAGAGATTCCAGTCGCCCGTTAAAGTGTCTCATGCTGGTTTCTAGCTCAGTGATTTGCTCCTGAGCACTGCGTTTTTGAGATGGATTGGAGACTTCGTCACCAATTTGCTTTCTTGTTTTTAAGCCTGTACAACCAGACAAGACCAATGCAACAAAACTCAAAAAAATAAAATAAATAAAAGCCTTCATATTCTCTCCATGGTTGTCTCTTCCAATTGCATCTTTATTTATTTACTTATGTATATACCACAGTCATATCAAAAAGAATATCAAAAAGGAGGATCACCTGACTGTGCTTTCTTGCTCCTTGCCATATTTTCTGCTTTTTCTGCATATAATCTGGTTTGTTTGAAAGCTTCAGATGAAAGACGATACTGCTTTTCTTTATAGTACATTTGTCCCTTTTGATAAAACTGTTGTGCCCTGTTCCAATACCCAGGAGCCAAGTGCACTGCATTGGCATTTTCTGCTGCCTTAATTGCTGTAAGTGCTATTGTATATTCTAAAACAGGCGTGCTATCTGTTTGACACCCTGTGATAAAGAACAAAAAAATAAGTAAGCTTTTTTTCATTTGTTTCCTCATAGAAATGACGATCTTTTCAAAGCGATTTCCTTGCAGAACTTATTTAATGAGCATTTACAAGGAGTTAAGGCACTTTGAGGAGGAATAAGCATCGTATAACTTTATTATGTGCCCTATTCTTGATTTTCATCTAAGAGGCATAAAATTCACCCTTCTGTTTTTTAGATGATCTGCTCTTAAGTCACCTTCAGAAAGTAGCTTTTCCTCACCAAAACTGATGACATTCAACCTTTGAGGAGAAGCTCCAAGCTCTATTAAATAGGATTTAACAGTTTGCGCTCTTCTCTCTCCAAGAGCTAAATTGTACTCTAAAGACCCCCTTTTATCACAATGTCCTTCAAGTTGTAGAGAGACATCATTGTGCTTACGTATCCATTCCATATTTTGGTTCAACTTTTGTTTTGCGTCATCTGTTAATGTGAACTTATCATAATCAAAATGAATTGTATAAAGTCCTTCAATTTCCCCGCTGTCACTACCTGATGGATTAAAATCAATTGGAGCTGACTGAGGTAACCCTTCTTCTATATCTGACTCTGTAGGCTCCTCTACAGAAGGTGTTGAAGAGCAAGCTGCAATAAACAAACACATCACTAAAAAAAGCAGTATTCGTTTTGCTTGGAAACTTTTTTTATAGAATATGCAGTTTTGTATTAACTGTTGTGTATGAAGAAATAGCTTTTGTATCATTGTTTCTTACCCTCCTTAACGTTTTAGGATAGGTTTCATTCTTACTAACTACTACAAGGCTCAATATGACTAGTATAAAACATTTATAACTACTCTACAATAGTTCAAATGATTGTCAATAATTAAGTGATTCATAATTTGACAAAAACTGTAAGGAACATTAAAAGTTTTCTTACCTATATAAATTGTTAGAGATTAAAACTTATAAGGATAACTGTGACTATTTTATCTTCATCCTTTCGCTCTTTAGGATGGATTTTTTTCTTTTTTCTTTTTTTAAGTATGTTCCTAAATGTAACAGTTTTTGCTAAGCTATCTCATTTGCAATGGCAAAAATTAACAACCCCACATTTTGAAATTTTATTTGATAAAGAGCAAAAAGGCATTGCTTTAGAATATGCTATAGAAGCTGAAGTTGTTCATGAAATACTATCTTCTTATTTTTCAGAATTCCCTCTGTCTAAAACCCTTCTCCATATTGACAGTGAGACAGATGTAGAAAATGCATGGGCAACAATGGTTCCAGATTACTTTATGTCAGTAACCCCTAGGTGGCCTTCATCTTTGACTTTTCATTATGACTCTTGGAAATATTCTATATTGATGCATGAATATACCCATGTTTTGCAAATGAGTCCTAAAGGCTCCTGGCTTTGGAGATCTCTTAGGTTATTGCTTGGTAATATGTCTTATCCAAATATCTATTTGCCAGGTTGGTATCATGAAGGCATGGCTGTTGAAATTGAATCTTACTTTTCTAAGCTTGGCAGACTCAACTCTCCGTTTTTTTATGGTAATATCCGCGCCATGGTTGATGAAGGGGCTTGGGGTAAAGAAAATATTTCAAGTATCAATGAAAAATCTATACCAACTTGGCCTTTTGGGAATCGTCGCTATTTTTATGGTTCTATCCTTATGAATGAGATTGCCAATGAAGAAATAGGCAGTATAGATAAATTAAATATAGAACAAGCTTCTCATGGTTCTCGCTTAGCTCTTAATAAAGCTCCTAAGAGGCTTTTTGGAAAAACCTATGAAACAATGCTTCAGACAGCTTATGACCGCTGGCAACTCCAATCAGAAAAAGATTTAAAGATCTTAGAAAACTCTCCCATCAAAGAAAGTCAAACCCTCCCCCTTTTCAACACTTCAGAAAACATCATAGAACGTCATAGCCCTCAGATAAGCCCTGATGGTTATCGCCTGATTTTTATTCAGGTATCTCTAGAACAAGGACCTCAAATTATCTTACTGACTAGACAAAATCTTAATGAGTCCTTTTTACCTTCTAAAGGGAAAATTGTTGCTTTTGGAGAGAGGATACAATCACTTAATTGGGTAAATGATGAGGAATTTGTTTTTGATAGACTAAAAAATACAAAAAGAGGTAGTGTAAATCGCAGTTATAATGACTTATATAGAGGGCATATTTCGGGACGTAGGCCTCAAAGGATAACAACTGCAGAAAGGCTGCAATTTCCATCACTTAGTTGGGATCAAACACATATTTTAGCTATACAAAGCAGAGGTGATCAAAACTTTTTAGTTCAGGTTCACCCTAAAACAAAAAACATTACTGTTCTATACACACCGGCTGATCCATCTCGCCTTTCCTATCCTTTAGCTTTTACAGAAGATGAAATTGCTTTTATAAAACAAGATGCTTATGGTAAGAGGAGGTTAACTCTTTGGAATAAGAAAACTAAACAGATCAAATCTTTGCAACTAGACCAAGAAGACATCTTAGTTCTCTCTAAGGTTAAAGGAGGGTTGCTTTATAACTCAGCAGCATCAGGTGTCCCAAATCTTTATTTCTGGGATGAGAGAAATCAAAACTCTTATCCTATCACACATTCCAAAACAGCTATTCGAAGTGGCACTTTTGACCATTTTCATCAAGAATTATGGATTTCACAGTTTCATGCTGATGGATACCGTATAGAGGTTCAAAAAAGCTCTCTAGAGTCTACAAATCTCCCTTATATAAATCTCCCTCATTCATCTAAGAAAAAGCCTCTTAAATCTGTCTCAGAAGCTTTAGAGCCTTCTTTATGTTCTTCTTACGATCTGTTCGCATTTGACAGTGAACCCTTGATGTGTTTGCCCATATCTGAAGAATCTTTACTATCGGCTAGTACAAAAAGTCGTGATATAGAATATGTGGAGCAATTACGTAAGAAATGGCAAGCGCATTTTCAAAACTCACCTCCTGCTATAACAAAATATAGAGGAATATCTTATTTAACTCCTTATTTTTTGTTTCCATATTATTATTATTGGACTAGAGGTTCTGTTTTTGGTTTTCTTACGAGAGGCACTGACGTTCTAGAGCACCACAAATATTCACTGCACTTAAACTATAAGTATCGCTTAAAAGCTCTTAACGGTAGTTTTCGTTATGATCATTATAAATTGTGGAGTTTTGAGATTGAAGATGACGCAAGGTATATAGAGCCTTTTAGAGGTACTGATAAGGAAAATAAAGACTTCCAACGAGACACTAGTGTTTCTCTTCAAAAAGGATTTTTTCTTAATGATTATTGGACAACCTTTTTAGGATGGAGACTTTCTAGGACTTTTTATTCCACAGATCCAAAGGCTTCATATCAATATGGACCTGAATTAACCCTTGAATATTCAGGCCATCAATCTGACTCTCTTTTTGCAACATCAGAAGACTTTTACATCAGGAGATTTTTTGATATAAATCAACCTTCATCTAGTCAAACTTCTCTGGGCATTCATTTAATATGGTCCTTTGCAAGTCCTTTTAAATTTTTAACTCGAAATAAACAACCTAGATTTCAAAACTCTTCTTTTAAATACCATGAGCTGTCTTTAAAAACAGACCATATATTTAGTTCATACTCTTTTCAGATATCTAATCCTTCTTTATTTACATTTGGGGAACAGCCTCCGCCTTATATAAGAGGCTATCCTGAAAGCGCATTTGGTGGTCGGCAGGTTCACTCATTGAACTTAGAGTACACCTTCCCACTTTTTGAGATACAAAAGGGACTGGGTAAAGGCCTTTTATTTTTTAAAAGAGTGGATATAACGCTGCTCTCTGATCATTTGATTTTAAAGGGAAATTATTTTGACACCCAAAATAACCTGCAACCCACTAATATGGATCGTTTATTTAGTTCTATTGGTATAGAGACCAAACTCAATATGGCATTAGGTTACTCTAATGTACACTTCGTTCTTGGAGGCGGGTTGTATTATGGGCTTGACCGCAATGTGTCAGAAGGCCTGCAATTTGCTTTCAGTATAGGTTCTCAATTTGATTTTTAAAAAAATATTGGGACAATTTTTGTCAGCTATTTATTAAAAACAACACTTTTTGTCGTTCCTTATAAGCGGTAAATCCCCTTAAGAGCCTTTAATCACAGTCATTATAAAGTTGGCATTATTTGTGAAGTATCAAGTATTATAACGAATTTTTAAATTAGAAAATGAGAAAGGAAATCAAAAAATGAAAAAGTTATCTTTAACAGTAATAGCAGCTATATCTTGTATCACTTTATTTGTGGGTTGTGGTCAAAATAGAAATCAAAATAGAAACCCCTACGGACCTCAAGTTGGAGGAAATTGCTCTCCTTATGGTAATAGCGGTTATGATAGATATGGATATGGAAGTGATAGATATGGTAGTGCTGGTTATGGGCATGATAGATATGGTAGTGCTGGTTATGGACATGATCCTCGTAGCAGTTACTATGATCCAACTTGTACTGGCGGAGTACAGCCCTATCCTACTGGTCGTGGTGATTGTGGTATGTATGGCCAAGGCTATCGCCGTGCACAACACTACACACATAGTGGAAGTTATTGTACTGATGCTTATACTCCTTATGCTCAAGGTGGTGCTAGTTTTTGTGTTGGCACTAGAGGTTTTTGTCCATACTTTAGAGGAATTGAAGAGTCAGGTGAAGCTGTCCTTTTATGTAACTTAAATGAAGTGCCTGGTGCAGCTTGTCCTCAAGGACTGAGTTGTCAAGAAATAGGCAAAGGTGATACTGGTATCTGTTCATAATTTATAAGAACATATCACATCAAAAATAATCTTTAGAGCAGGTCAGTGATCTGCTCTAAAACGTACGGAGGGCTGTATCCCTAAAAATAGTCTCGCCTCTATATCACTAAAAATGCCTCTCGCCTCTGGCGACTTTCTGGCATTGCCCCCAAACTGGCTCACGCCGTTTGGCAAATAGGGCAATACCTAGAAAGCCTGAGGCATTTTTACTAGAAGGATATCCTCGTTTTTTAACACGATGTTAGGGAAACCGTTGTTATTTATCAGTTAGTCTAAAGACCCCAAGTCTTCAAGAAAATGCTGACTGCCTAGAAAACCTGTTCATTTTTAGTAGGAAGAATCTTCTCATTTCTTTACACCATGTTAAGGAAAATCTTCATTTATTTATGAGTTCTAAAGCAATCTGCACAGCATTAAGTGCAGCCCCTTCCTGGCATTGCCCCCAAACTGGCTCACGCCGTTTGGCAAATAGGGCAATACCTAGAAAGCCTGAGGCATTTTTACTAGAAGGATATCCTCGTTTTTTAACACGATGTTAGGGAAACCGTTGTTATTTATCAGTTAGTCTGAAGACCCCAAGTCTTCAAGAAAATGCTGACTGCCTAGAAAACCTGTTCATTTTTAGTAGGAAGAATCTTCTCATTTCTTTACACCATGTTAAGGAAAATCTTCATTTATTTATGAGTTCTAAAGCAATCTGCACAGCATTAAGTGCAGCCCCTTCCTGGCATTGCCCCCAAACTGGCTCACGCCGTTTGGCAAATAGGGCAATACCTAGAAAGCCTGAGGCATTTTTACTAGAAGGATATCCTCGTTTTTTAACACGATGTTAGGGAAACCGTTGTTATTTATCAGTTAGTCTGAAGACCCCAAGTCTTCAAGAAAATGCTGACTGCCTAGAAAACCTGACTATTTTTAGGAGGGAGACTCTCCTCATTTTTTTACACCATGTTAAGGGAACTGTATCCCTCAAAATAAGCCCTATGGCTTACTTTCAGGAGTTGTCATCCTCTTTATTTTGAAATAACTCTTTGCAGGTTATTTCAAAATAATAATGATTACTGAAAGTAAGTAAAGCTTATTTTGAGGAAAAAGACAGTACATTACCTATCTGTCTTTCCCTCTGGAGATTTTTATATGAAAACAGCATTATTTAAGTAAGGAGACTTTCCTCGCTCTTTAACAAAAGGAATTGTTTCTATTCTCTGGCAGTCTGGGAATCGGTTCCCGGCAACAGCTTGCCGGATTAACGGGTTGCCTGTTTCCCGGAAAAAAAAGAAAGTGCTAACTACCTCAAAAATCTGTTCATTTTTAGTAAGCAGATTCCCTTCGTCTCTTTACATCATGTTAAGGAAAATCTTCATTTATTTATGATTTTCAAAGCAATCTGTACAGCATTGAGGGCGGCTCCTTTTCTTACATTGTCTGCTACGACCCATAGTAGCCATGTTCTATCATCGTCTGGGTCTTGGTGGATACGGCCTACAAAAACATCATCTTTATCTGAAGCCTGCCTTGCTAAAGGATATTGATTTTGCTCAACATCATCTATCACGTGAACACCTGATGCCGTGTTTAAACAAGAAAGAATATCAGATTTTGTGATCTTTTGTTTAAGACGAACCCAAATCACTTCACTGTGAGCATTAAAAGTAGGAGTCCTTACACAAAAAGCAGTGATCTTCATAGAAGGGTCATCAAAAATTTTACGCATCTCCTCTCTCATTTTTACCTCCTCTGTGCTAAACCCTTTAGAGCCAAAGGATCCAATATGAGGTAAGTTATTAAAAGCAATGTCATGTGGGTACACCTGACTTTCAGTAGCTCTGCCTTCAAAATGAGCTAATGTATTATTTTTTAATTCTGAAATAGCTGCCTTTCCAGACCCACTTACAGATTGATAAGTGGCAACATTTATTTTCTCAATTCCAAAGTTTTTGTAAAGAGGATAAAGAGCCACAGCCATCTGTATAGTCGAACAATTAGGATTAGTAATAAGTAGTTGCTTTTTAGATGCTTGCAGCAGATGACCGTTGACTTCAGGTACAACTAAAGGCACCCCAGGATCCATGCGAAAAGTTGCAGCATTGTCTATGACAATAGCGCCTGCCTTCAAAGCTATTGGAACCCACTTAGCACTGATGTGATCTTCTGTTACAAAAAAAATAAGCCCTAAATCTTGCAACTTTTCTTCCCTCAAAACATCAAGCAGAATTTCCTTTTTATCAAATAAAACGCTTTGTCCTTTAGAAGATGAGCTTGCAAATAAGCGCAGTTTAGAAATAGGAAACTTATATTGCTCTAATATTTGAAGCAAGGCAGAACCTACTAGCCCCGTCGCTCCTACGATACCAACATGTGAAAGTTCTTGACCCATAAAATCCCATAATCCTCTTGAGAAGTTGAAAAATAAAGACTTAACTTACAAATTAAATAAAAGCAACTTATAAGCTTTAGAGAGACAATATATCATCTTTTCAATAAGGTCTTCTCATTTTGACTTAATAACTAATTAATGGTTAAGGGCTTTTGAAATTGAGCCTAAGTAAAGAAAACAGTGCCCCTCTACACTAAATCATTTAAACCTTTGGTGTCTCTTCAAATAATATACAATATGCATAGGTCTTTGTGGGTTTTAATCTTCCATCACAGAAGCATTTGGAACAGAAAGGTCTGGAATGTCGGTCCATGGAGCAAAAAGTTCTCTATCTCTTGCTTTGAACATAATTGCTAGGGCTCTGCCGTCACGCTTTGGACCTTTATACATAATCTCTGTTAATGGTGTGGATGATCCAGATGGTAAGGTAGGGTCTGCCCCTGCTTCCAATAAAGTGATAATAACCCTTAATTCAAAATCAGAACCTAAATAGCCTATAACAGCTGTCATAAGTGGCGTATTACCAAACCCGTCTGGTTTATTAGGGTCTGCCCCTGCTTCTAATAAATCTTCAATAATCTTGAACCACTCATCAGTTCTTGTAATACCAAGATAAAGCGCCGTTGCATGCCTGGTTGCCACTACAAGTGATATGCGACTTTTATTGGGATTAAACCTGTCTCTTCTAGTCTGGAAGTGATGTAGTCCATTTGTCTGTCTGCTCTTTCCAGTTTTCGTCGCTCCTCATCTGTTAAGGATATGTCTATTGCATTTTGTGCCATAGAAGTTGTACTGGTCATTGTCATTAAAGTAGAGAGTAATCCTATTGATAGAATCTTAAAGTTTAACATTTATTGTCTCCTTATTTTCAAAGAGTTATACATAATTGCTTTTCATAATTTAATTTTGTTTCTTATATATTTAGATGTTCAGATCAAAACTTAAGACACTAAATAATACAAGCATACTACCTTATATACTACAAAAAGATCAAGGTCAACCAAATTATCTATTAGTGAAATAATTACATATATTTGAAATTATTACATACTTAATATTGATAACTTACAAACTCTCACTATCATGCCGATAGTTTATTTAAATGCTCAGAAAGTGAATCTTTAAAAATTCTAAAAGGAAATTGTACAACATAAGAGTTTATTTAGAACTCATCTCAAAATTATTTCCTGTGCTCACGTTTTCAAAAAACTTTCAGTTCAGTGTGTTAAGAAAGCGTAAGTTTAAGTCACAAGTGCGATTTTTAAAGATTATGCTGAGTTTTTTAGAGTTGTATCATTTTAAGATTAAAGTTTCAATAGGAAGGCTTAATTGTCATATAAGCTTATTATAAAGGCAATATTTAAAAAAACTTAGAGTATTCTTCTAATCCTCTTTAAATAATTATTTAAAGAGTTGCATTTCCTACTTGAGTTCACTCATAATTAAAAGCAACCAATGTAAGCTTGTAGTGAAACCAGCTTTCACAATTGGAATATTTATGTAGCAAGAATTTGTTAAAAATAATTTAGTAGTGTATGATGTAATTATATCTGATTTATTTTTTGTAGGTAAATATGAAACTTTACACACGCTTATTTTTATTGATATTACTGACTGTTTATTTAGCAGGTTGTACCAGTCATCACTCTCAGAGAGTGTATGATGCGGAAAAAGCTTCTTTTTTACAAAGAGCCATTAAAGGGAAATATGAGCAGGTATTTCATGCAGCTCAATTGTCTCTTGCTAACTATCCAATAGCTGTAAGTGATATGGAAGCAGGTATTTTGAGAACAGGTATTATTAAAAATGAGCAGATGTGGCTTCCTCCTTTCTTAAATAAGCAAGCACTCTTTGGGCATCGTTATACAGTTAGTATTCAGCTTTTAAAAATTAAAGGTAAAGAAGCTGTTCAAGTTACAATTGTTAAGGATATGGAACACAAAAGAAGCTTCTTTGAAGAATACCAGAAGGTTAAAACAGATGGCCTTGAAGAGATAGCTTTATTTTACAGGATGCGAAGGGAGCTTTTACTCCAAAAGAAAATCAATGGATCACAAGAAAATCCACAATCGTAAGTACCTTATTTTTATAATACAAAAAGGTCATGTTGCTCAAATATTTATAGGTGTTAGTAGAAGCCATCTCAAAAATAAATATTTGCATTTTACAACATCTCTATTCCGGGATCTGGCAGTCGGGTAATCAGGTATCAGGCATTATCATTCGCGTTCAACCGTTGTATTTGAAAGCACTTTATGCTGAATGCCAAATAATACAAGAATTGTAAAAGCCAATGATAAGAATGAGAAGAGGCTTGCCTCGAGAGGCTTGCCTTGAGAGGCTCACCTTGAGAGGCCAGTTCATCTTTAGGGAAACAGTTCCCTAACATGATGTAAAGAACAAGCAGTATCTCCATCCTAAAAATAAACGGATTTTTGAGGCAGTGAACAGTTTGTAAGGGCGTTAGCCGTCATGTTTATTGCCCAAAAACAACCAGAGGCTTGCCTCGAGAGGTTGGTTTATTTTTAGGGAAATGAAATAAATGCAAAAATTCAAATTACAGGTGCCGGATATTTTGATTCTGGGTACTGTATGCCAGAGTGCCGGTTTGCCAGATCCCGGAAAAAAAGGATGCTTAAGTAGTTATGAACCTTAACTTTTATATACATACTCCTTAAATCAATATTTAAGCAACAAGTCCTAAATAGATTATATTCTATAAGTTATTTAAAATTACTTTTGATAAAAGAGAAGTTTTGTTTTTGTCTTAAAAGTTTATTATAATCTCTCCAAAACCAAAAAAGTAAAGGGTCGAGATCTATAGATTCAACAACACAGATATTGTCTCTTAGGGTATTGTTTGTTGTAATTTCATAGAGTAGCCAATCTTTCTTTATTTGTTTTTCCATGCTTTCTACATCGTGAGCTTGTAAGATATTGTGCTGAGATGATGAGTGGTGTGATATATCTGGTCCAATCACAATAATTTGAGAAATGTGATATTTTTCTATATATTCTGAAAAGTTTTTAGAATGCGAAATGCTTGATGTGAGACAATCATATTTTTTACTTTCTTCATTATGTTTGAAAAAACTAAGACTGTTATTATTGTTCTTTTTCCTTTTTTTCTTAGAATTAGTAGATCGATATGTTTTATTTTCTTTGGATAGTTCTTTGAGCATATCTGCTATTGTCCATAGTCCTCCGGTAACTTTAGCAGCCCAGTCAGAAGAAGATGGAGCAATAAGACCTAAAGGACGCATTTGTGATTTTAAATAACGATCATAAAGTCCAATTTGTATAATAGTTATTACTATATGCCAAAAATCTATATTAAAAGATTTTAATTTATTAGAAGATTGTTCAAAAAAATCTTCATCCATACTTAAAAGATGAAATAAATCTTTAATTTTTTTTAATTTTTTCATCTTGTTTAAGTCTAATTGATTTAATGCGTCTAAGGTTTGTTTTAGTCTTAAAAAAACCTCTGGAATACGTAAGGCATTTTGGCAGACTGTAAAATCATGCAGACTTTTTGTATTTTTGAAGTAAATTATGCGATACATTATAATATTCCTTTTAGTTTTTTAATTTGTTATGGCTTTTATATAAAGTTACGTTATTTATTAAAAATTCTTTCTATTACTATTCTATAGGCAAAATTTGTACCAAATTAAAGTGAAATAAAAGACGGTTTAAGGTAAATATCTATGTGTTTTTTTTATAAAAATGTAAAATATACATAGTTATTTACAGGCACAAGGTAAGGAGCATGGGGTAATTATTGGTCTAGAAGGTCAGTCAAAAGTAGGAAAATAAGAATATATAAAGACTATTTTTTATGCTGTTGATAGAATTATATAAGTAAAAATATCTTAAATTTAAGTTATTTTTAATTATTTGACAATAAGAATATAAAGTGCTAATTCATTATGTATCTAAAGAAATAAAAGGCTTTTTTATTTGAAATTTCATTAATAACTTTTGTTGAATATAAATGATAAAATTTTATTCATTTTTTCATTTATCACGTAGACAAAGAATGAAAAGAATATTAAATGCAAAAGCTATTTTAAAATCTTTCATGTGAAAAACACATATCCATAATATTACAATCACAACTCATTAATTTAAGAATACTTAATGTAAGAATGTATAGATACATTTAAAAGATAGATAAGATAAAGAATTTAGAGGGGCTGCAATGACCAAAAATATAATTATTATAAATTATATTTTATTTTTTGGATTTACTTTTGTAAAGGCAGATGTAATCAATGATGATTCATCTATGAACCTTTCATCTGACAAAGAATATTTAGCAAGAGAAACTTTTAGTTCAAGTCAGAAAGTTTTACCAAAAGGTGTATGGCATCCACGGTTTATATTTGGAAATGTTTCTGAAGTAGCACATCTTTTCGATCATAACTCTAAGCTCACTTCTATTAGTCGTTTTAATGTAGATTTTGAGAGTGACTTCTTAAGACAAATAGATCCGAGGTTTGATGAACTCATAGATGCTTTAAATAAATTGTATGATGGAGCAGGAGATAAATTGCATTTAGGTTCTCTAAAATTTTATGGAGGGCCTGAGATTTCTTACTTTGCACCAGTGCTTGCTTATGGGCTGACCGATAAATGGACAATAGGAGTTGGATTGCCTATTGTTAGCATGTATGGAAGTGTTACGACAGAAACTAAAGGTATCAATACAGCAAGGGATATTCTTAATGATGTTACTCCTTTTACAGGTGGACGTGAAAGCTTTAAATATAAGAAATTAATTAAAAATTTAAGAGATATTACTGATCTCAAAAAGAAATTTAATGAAGTTTTGAAAGAGAGAGGATATAAATCTTTTGATGATTCACGTTTTAATGGCATTGGTGATCTTCAAGTTTTTAGTTTTTATAATTATTTTAATAGGCCTCCATGGAACTTGACTTTAATGACAACTATTAACCTTCCTACAGGACCCAAAGATGACCCGGACAATCTTATTGATTTTCCTAACTTTGCCCAAACGGGTATAGAGTTAAAGACACACCATCAATTTCGAATTTCTAATCGGTTCATACTAGGAAATGCCTTAAGTTATTACTATATAATGCCGGATCGATTAGTGAAAAGAGTGCCTGAGCATGAAGATGATCTTTTACCAGATAAGGACAGAAAAGAATTTTTATATAGAAACTTAGGAGATAAAATATCAGTTGAAACTTTTGGAACTTTTAATGCAATGGACTTTTTAGATTTTGATGTATCTCTTGCCTTATTTTTAAAAGGTTCTGATTACTATTTAGGTGATAGATTAGGATATGATTATTCTTTATTAGGCGATAATACAAAAGGGCACTGGGTTGAAGGGAAAGTAGGGATAAGTTTCTCATCAATACCCTGGTTTAAAAGGGGTAAGTTTCCACTTCCTTTAATATTTAGTTATAGTTATTCAGATATTTTATATGGACATAATACACATAGAGAAGTGAAGCATGAGGCTAACTTGCTTTTGTTTTTTTGATAAAAAGTTATATTTTATTGTATTATTTGTTAATTTAGGTTATAAGGCAAGCTGTAAAGTCGGGTATTTAGTTTAGGATACCAAACCTTACATTTAAAGATTGGATGGATGATTTTTTGAAAGATTTAAAGTTCTATATAATATTTTAATAATACAGAGACAGAAGGGCTTGTATGTTTAGATGTGATATAATGACAACTATAATATCAAGGCATATTACAAATCTTATTTTTGTAAAAAAGATTTTTATTTTTTTATTTGTAAAAGTCTTAGTTGTTTTGAATTTATCTTGTCAGAAATCTATTGTAGAAAAGCCAGTTAATGTTGTTGGTGCTATTGATTCTATTTCTGTTACGTTCAACATACCTGAGGGTATTCATATATCTGCTGATACATCTTCTAATGTTTTACTTGACCATACAGCAGACATTTTTCTTTTTGCTGAAAGTTTAATAGAGCTTGGACGTTTATCTGATAGAGAGTTTTTTACAGAATTAGGTCATAGAATCATGGTTAACTTTTATGCAGATGAGAAGCATTATACATCTTATTCTTTTTGTGATAACTCTTCTAAGAATGGTGAGATATCTCCTTGTGATGAAAGCGAATTTTATAACAATGATATACCTTATATAGGAGTGGCCTTAGGTGTAAAAGATATAGTTAAACATGATTCAAATTATCTAGTAGAAGAACATAAATTACCATCTTACAATGAACATGGTCATCCAGATTGTGATCCAAAAATATCAGAAGACTGTGATCCAGCCAAACATGTAACGAGTGAGACAATAGCTGGTTTATATTCTTCATCGATGAAAGGCATAAAAGATTATATTGAAGATAGTCAGATTCTTGAGAGTGGAAATTTAGAATCAATAGAAACAACTGATCTAAGTTTGAGAACATATTTTGATGTAGTTCTGAACTTTTTAGAAGAAGTTAAGTCTTCTATTTTGGAAGATACTTCTGAAGTTCCATTAGAGATAAAAAGAGGAGCTGCTGGTGCAGTAGAAACAGTCAAAGAAGGGATTACTGGTTTGCAAACAGATTTAAATAAAGCTATTGTATTAAGAGACAGAATAGGAATTATTGATGCTTTTAAAAAATTTCTTAATATCGAAGAAGATATTGAGGCTATTTCATGTCCTGATGAAGATACCCAACCTTTACCTGAAAGCATCATCAATCCTTTATGTAATAGTGATTTAAGAGAGATCATTATTGGATTACAAGCATTAACAGGTACTATACCTTGGATCGTTAGTTGGCATGAGGTTCCGTTTTGGGTATTTGCACGGCTCATATTAAAAGAGCTTGCCGATAGTATTAATGGTCTTTTACCACAAATACCAATAATAATTAAAGATATGATCATATCAGAGATTGAAAAAACTATTGATCCGGATAATATTTACAATACCATTTACTCTGAAGCAAGGCAGCAAGCGAGACAAAAGATTTTTAACAATAGAGCAACACTTCCTGGTGTTGAATTATCTGATGTCAAAATGATAAGAGAAGGAGATGTTGTTTCATTTTCTGTGGATGAAAACTCCTTATTAACAACTAATGGTTTGACATTAGGTACTGCTATGTCGGCTTTGATAGAACGATTGGAGCAAATAGAAACCTATGAAAGGGATATTTATAGTAGATACTATCAGCCTTTATTTTCTCTTTTTAATAAATCATTAAGCATGCTTGGGCACTATCAGTTTGTAAATAAAAACAATGATGGAATGTATGAAGAAGTTATTCCTACCAGTTTTTTTAGACCTCTTCACATTAAGGCAAATCAAACAAGAAGAGATTCTATTAATCCTTATAATTATTATGGTGATGAAAATGATGGAAAAACTCAGGCCGGTTATTTTGCTATTCCTGAGAAACTTGTTTTAGAAAGTGAAAGTGCATTTACTGTTGACTTAAATGCAACACAGGATGGGAATATGCTTTCAACAGTTGCATCTCAAGCTGAGATGATTAGAGGCGCCTCAAAAGTTTTAAGTTACTTGAGACCTGATAGGTTGAGCAGTTATGATGAGACTATGGGGGCACTCAATCTTTCTTCGAACACTGATCAGAATGGAGATATATCTTCAGATGGGATCGATCAAGCTCTCTTTCCAAAATCATCTTTTTTCAATTTACATCTTGGAATAGCAGGTGCAGTTTTAACCAACTTAATTAGGAAGGGGATTCTCATTCACACTCTTGAGGGAGAGTCTATTCCTGGTAATGAGTTTGAAAATGACCAAGAAGGAGTCACACCTCTTTTAGTTTCTGTATATGATGTGAGAGAAGGAAATCAGGATATAGATAGCGAAGTTAAAACGATAGATATAGCTAAGTTAATGATAGCTGTTGAAGAGTTTATGTTAGCTGTTGAGGATATAGATCAAATGAATACACCTGATCTATCTGATTTTAGTAGAAAATCTTATGAAACAGTAAGTGCTGGTATAGATAAATTAAAAGAGGTGAATTTAGGGTTTCACTTTTCTATGATGATAGAATTACAAAGAGAAGATGGATGTTTTGTGAACACTCACAATATTGTTGAAAGTCATAATGCAAGATCTAATGAAACTCAATATAATGATAAAGATGATAGTAATATACTTCTAGATACTCAAATACAATCCCTACTTGCTTTAACAAGATTTTATAAAAGGTCTATGGAAGAAGCAGAACCTGATGGTCCACAAGGGGGCAGGCTTAAAAGATCTATCCTTAGAGGTTTTAATTGTGTTACAGAAAAACTTGTTGATAGTCAAAATAACTTTTATGTGGCTGAAGAAGGGACGGATCAAAAGCCATCTTTACGTCTTACAACAGATTTTTTACGATTGCTTTATAATTTAGATTTCGTTATCTCAGGTCATGATGACTGGATGCAAAAATTAAATGACCTTCGTACACGCTGGACAGAAGGTTACATTGAGCAGTTAGAATTCTTAAAAGAGGCTTTACCTATACCTGAAACAGCAGGAAGGTTTCTTACTGATGACTGGATGCACCATTAATGGTGAAATCAAAAAAAGTCAAAATATTACAGACTGATTATCGAAGAATAGCCAGAGAAAATATCTTTGAAAAAGCCTTGATTTGATGTTTTAAGCCAAATCTTGAAGTTTTCGAGCAAACCGCTTGAGGGCGGTTTACTCTGCGGAACATCTCGTTTTTGGCTTAAAAATCAAATTTTAACTGGCTATAAAGATTCAGGTAATTTGTTAAAGAGAGAGATAGTAAGAGGAAATTTTCCTTAACATGAGTGCGATATCGGTTTATTCTAATAGATGATGAATCGTCTTTTGCAAAAACTAAAAAGTCAAGGCCCATTACGATCTGAGAAGGTTGATCTTTCTCAAGCGCTTTATTCTTATTTAGAGCAAGCTTCATCTCAGCAAACTAATGTAAATAAAGCCACAGACCAAAAATTGCTTTTAGATTTTGTATTTTTATGTCTATCTCTTGTTTATTGGAGAGAAAGGCAAAAAGAATTTTTTTCTCAAATAAAAATACTTTTAGAGCCTCTAAAAGAATCAATTGGGTTAAATATGGAGTTTTTTCAAAAGCTCTATAATGTACAAGTTTGTCCTATTTATTCCCAAGATACTCTTTATGAAATAATTGAAAGCCAAGCAAAGAGGGTGCTTGGCTCAGGTGATAAACTGCGTATTTTACCTGATGGAAAAAAGTGTATTATCAGTCTGATATTATCCTCTGACGGCATATTATCTGTGAGGTCTTATTTGCCATATGGAGTGATTTATAATGGGCAAATATTGCCGCTTTCTGATGGCACATACTTAAAATATTCACCAGAAATGGACTTATTAGCTGATCATTTCCATATTTTCAAGAAAAATCAGAATGATTTTTACTTTATAAGAAAAATAAAAAATATTTTTTCTATCACAAGTGTATCTGGTGTGACATTTGTCCCAAATAGTTTTGATCAAGTAGAAAAGCTTGAAAATCACATTCAAATGTATTATCATCTCAAACATTTAGAGCAGTTTTTTATAGATCGATCAACAGATCCTTATTATAGGGATCTTGTTCATCTACTGGAGACTCAAATTCAAGATTTATCTAGAAACTCGAATTGTGTTTCAGAGAGTATAAAAGTTTATGAAAAGGTATGGAATATTTTAGATAGAATATTTCAAGATGATAAACTTCTATCTCTTTTATTAAAACAGCTTGGTGATAAGATAGATCAGATAAGGAGTTCAAATGACATCAAATATGCAAAGAAAAATACGATTAAATCGTGCCTTGGTCCAGAGTGGGGTATGTAGCCGGAGAAAAGCTGATAAACTGCTATCTGAGGGTCGCATTCAAGTAAATAATAAATCTATTCTCCAATTAGGCTTTAAAGCAGATGTTCTTAAAGATAAAGTTAAAGTAGATGGACAGATGGTCTCTTTAACACAAAATTTTATTTATTATCTTTTTCATAAACCTAAGAATGTATTGACTACATTAGATGATCCAAAAGGACGTGTTCATATTTCAGATTTTCTAAGAGGGGTTAAGCAGAGAGTGTTTCCAGTGGGGCGGCTGGATTGGAATTGTGAAGGTTTATTGATTCTGACAAACGATGGCGATTTTGCTCATCATGTTTTGCACCCTCGGTTTGCTGTTACAAAAACCTATATGGTAAAGATTAATGGTCGTATAAAGGTAGAAGATATTTATAAGTTGAAACGAGGAGTGAATATTCTTGGGAAAAGTGTAAAGGCAAAAGAAGTGATACGTTTAAAGAAAAAAAAAGGAAAATATGATTGGGTGAAGATTACTATTTCAGAAGGAAAAAACCAACAAATCAAGAGGATGTTTCAAAAAGTAGGATTTGATGTGATCAAACTCAAGCGAGTGCTCATAGGTCATTTAGGATTAGGACATTTGAAAAAAGGACAGATGCGTTTGTTACGTAAGGAGGATTTTTTTAAAATTTTCTCTGATTATAAAACAAATAAGCTGCAAGTTAAAAATTTAGAATATTTAAAAAACTTAGGTTTATAATTGTGCTGTAAAACAAAGAGGAGATAAAGTGTCATCACCAGCCACAGAACCTGTAGATATGGAAGTGCAAATTGAAGATGAAAGCAGCAGTTTGACAGTAGAACCAGGGGAGACTCTTTTAGAGGCTGCCTTGCAAGCTGGCTTGAATGCCCCTTACTCCTGCATGGCTGGAGCCTGCACATCTTGTAAGGCTCAACTTATATCAGGAAATGTGATGATGGAAAGCAGTGATGCTTTAACGGATGAGGAAATTGCATCTGGAGAAATATTGACTTGTCAGGCAAAGCCGGTTTCTTGTGAGAAACTCAAAATTAAATATCTATCAGATTTCATTTAGCAGCGATCTCAAAGTTTGAATCTATTATGAAACTCTTTAATGAGAAATAAGAAATTTTCCTTAACATTGTACGTAACTTCAAATCGCAAGTGCAACTCTTTTGTGTTTGTAGATATTTTTAAAAGTTGTATCACTTTAGGATTAATATTCCAACAAAGTTTTAATTATCATGAAAGATTATTGTAAATTATTTAATTTGAATGAATGTATTTTGATGTTTATGGCAAAGTCTCGTAGTCCTCGAGCTAAAGCTCTGCGGAAGAACGATCCTTTGCCATAAACATCAAGCTGTCAAATAAGCATCTTCAGAAGTTATTATATATAAGTAAAATTAAATGGATAAACTATGAATAACTTCAGCAAACCATCTTTTGTCTATGAAACTCATTAGGAGTTAGAAAACCTAAACTCTTTCGAGGGCGATGGTTTAAAAGAGACTCAACCTTTTTTACATCCTTAGAGGCGATTTCTCTAAAATCTGTCTTCTTTGGAAAATACTGACGGATTAAACCATTCGTGTTCTCATTTAAACCTCTCTGATATGAACTGTAAGGATGTGCAAAATAAACTTTACATCCAGTATATTCACTGATCTTCTCATGACACGAAAACTCTTTACCATTATCCAAAGTCATTGTATGAACAACCTCTCCTTTAAGAGCTTTAGAAATAGCATGAAAAACTGCCTCATATCTCTTAGATTCTATTTTGACAATCCTCGTCTTCTTAGAACATCTATCTACCAGCGTGACTAAAGCTCCTTTATGATGTCTACCTATCATTAGATCACCTTCCCAGTCTCCTATCCGACTCTTCTTATCTACTATCTTAGGCCTTTTATCAATGCTCACTCTATTCTTTATCTGACCCCTTTTATCAAATCTACTTGTACCATATCGCTTCTTCCGTTGCCTCTGACATCTTAAAAATTTGTAGAGATCTCCTCCTGATTGCTTATCTCCAAGAATATGCTGATAAATACTCTCATGACTTATAGACAAACCTTTTCGTTTAAGAAAACCGGATATCTGTTCCGGACTCAAACGATCACGAAGAAACCTCTCAAGCTTATTAATGACTTTTTGTGTTATCTTTATATGTCTATGAGAGTTTTGAAGACGATCGACTGCTTTTTCATGGGCTTGTTGAGGACGATAACCTCGCAAACCTTTGTTGCGATTCAATTCCCTATATATGGTGCTTTTATCTCGACCTACCTGAGTAGCAATTGAACTTATTGATTTTCCACTTTGCAAAAAAGCTAAAATCTGGTATCTCTCATGTTGGGTTAGATGAGTGTAATTGCTCATGGAATACTCCTTTCATTATTTAAAGAGATTGATTAGAGTATTCCTCTAACCCGCTTTAAATAACTATGCAAGGAGTTGCACTTGCAACTTGAATCCACCGTATCAAATAACAAGAGGTATCTGCCTTACTAAAAATAAACAGATTCCAGGATTCCCGGACTACAGAGATAGCAATTAAGCAAGGTTTAACTTAGGCAAATTAGTAAACAACAATAGGCTTTCTAGTTATAAAGGTTGCGTAAGACATAATAACTGATCTTACGCAAAGATACCTCAAGAGGTTGAGACTAGTTTTTGAGTATTTTTACACAATTTATATAGAAAAGCCCCAAGTTTATCAGCTTCTCTGATTAATTTTTGATGGTTAACAAGAGTTAATATTGTTTGTGCTTCCCTCAGAGAACCTAAACTAATCTCATAGAACTTCCTACGCTCTTTATGACTAGACTTAGCAGAGCCTTCGGCTAGATTGAGTACAATGCTAAGCATAGCCCTTTGAAACTGGTTCTTCATAGGTCCTCTTAAACTTAAGCTATTAGATTTATGATAGAATTGAATTGCTAGTTGATAAGTTTTGAATTTTTTCATAATTTTTTTCTCCTTTACCTTTTGGTGGGAGAAAAAAATTAGGGAAAAGTTCAAGACAAACAGATTGCCAGTTTCCCGGGATTCCCGGTTTCCCGGACTACAGAGATAGCAATTAAGCAAGGTTTAACTTAGGCAAATTAGTAAATAACAAACATATCTCTTAAATTTATAAAAGCTGCGTAAGATGAGTTAATAAGGTATATTTTGCAGTTTTAATGTGTTGTCTTGAAGTAACAACAACTCCTAGAGTGTAGATATAAAGAAATAGGAAGGCCTAATAATTATCCTGCTTTTTTCTTAAAGAAAGGAATCGCCTTTATAATATCCTTTAGATCGCTTTTTAAAATATTTATAGATTTTTTATGATAGCTAAGGGCGCGCATTTCTTGCTTAGCCTTTATGAAATTAGGATCAAGATGGTATGCATATTTAAGATGACTTATGGCCATTTCTTTATTATCTAATATCTTATAAAATAAGCCTTTTACAAAGTAAAAAAGTGCTGTGTTTCTATATTCTGGAGGTATTTTATCAAAACATGAGTTGATCTCTTTTACTTGTTGAGATGAATTCTGACTGGAGAGATTGGTAATTTGAGACCAAATGAAATATAAGAGAACGTGAGGGGCCGGGGATGTATCGATCTTCATAAGTTTTCTAAATAATTCTAAGGCTGTTTTTTTATTATTAACATCTAAAGCTTTTTTTGCTTCTAAAAAGAGTTGTTTTGATTCTAAAACAACCGTTAAGTTTTCATATTCTAAAGACAGTTCATAGTCCTTTCTTTTCTTTGCACTTGATAACACATCATAAGCTGTTTTTATTTTATGGAATATATTTGTAAGAAGGTTTTTAACTTCGTTGGATTCTAGAGAATTGACGGTATTTGGATAGAAAATAACAGATAACTCTTTATAGGCTTGCCTGATTTCAGAAATATTTGCTTGCTGTGAAATATTTAACACTTCAAAGTGGCTTTGAAGTGTTAAATTGTTTAATATTTTTTTCAACCTTAAAATTTTTACTTGAGCTGTCTCTCCATCTTTTGTAATTTGTAAATATCCTTGTCTGTTTAATAAAAGCAAATGCACCATAAAATAAACCTCATTGATGTGATTAGGATATTTATTGAGCAGAGAAAGTAAAGAATGGTTCTCATCTCTGATAGAAATTAAAATCTCCATTGTCTTTTCAAATGTTGAAGTGGAAAAATCAGAAAGTGTAAGGGTTGATTTAGCATGTATTTGATCATTCAATCTATTCAAATAGATATTTTTAATATATGTTATAGGAATTTTTACTTTAAGATACTTAGTATAAATTTTCATTAATTCCTTTTGATTAATTTGTGTAGACTTTTTATCAGATGAGATGTGAGCAGTTTCTTGGAAGTTTATATTATAATAAGTGTTTTGTATAAGATGCATAAAGCGTATACCAGCTTGTTCTCTTGTTAGTATTTGTATAATATGAGGACTTATTAAATTAGCAGCTACGAGTCTTTCTCCAATTTTTTTTCCATCTTCTTCTACATCAAAAAATGGTTGAAGTTCCTCAAAAGATAAAATGTTTTTCTTGATAAGAAGGTCTCCAAAAAAATCTTTCATCTGTTTTTGATTTAATTCTATAGACGTTATTTTACCTTCTGAAAGGTAAATATATTGGTTATTGTTATCAGTAGATAGATTTAAAACTCCAGATATTTTACCAAAATCAAGTAATCTTATAACTTGAGGCAATGTAAAACCATGTATTTGTTTGATATTAGAAAGTATAGAAAGCCTTTCTTTAACAGAAAGTTCTTTTTGAGTAAAAAGCAGATCAACAAGGCTTGTTTTTGTTTTTCTATGTTTTGCAAAGCATTGATCTATTTGAGATATTAAAGTGTCTGGAGAAAAAGGTTTTGAAAAAAAAGTTTGAGTATTTATTTTTTGTTTTATTTCATCAAAAACATCTGTTTTCTGAAAGACGCCGCTCATAAAAAAGAAGTGTTTTTTATGAGAATCAGATTCTTCTTTTTCTTCAAGCTTTAGAGCTAATTCTAATCCTTGCATTTGAGGAAGTAGGCAGTCGATAACAAAACAATGGATAAAATGTATTTTATTGTAGTACATGGCTTCATTAGGTGTCAGAGCAAGAAAGGTATTTGTATAACCTGTTTGTACAAGGGCTTCTTTTATACTCTCGCCAAAGATAGTGTTATCTTCAACAATAAGTATTTTAATCTCTTCTTGTTTCATTAGGTTCTATTCCATTGATATTATTAACTTATGCTGCTCATTATGAGTTTTTTTAGCTATACTTTAGACTATTTGCTTAGTTATTTATTTTATCGGTTTTTTTTCTGGACTTTTGAGCAAAAAATACATATTTTGTAGTTATTTTATTAACGGTCTTACGTAAAATATTTTTTTGATACAACATATATATTTTTGTTGTGGTAGACTTCGTTATTTGATTTAGGTAAGTAGCTGATGAGACAAAGACTTTTTATTCCACAATAAGATTATAAAGTCATGATACTACTGGCACAAGGGTTGTCTATTGTCAGTAAAGAAGGCTGCTATAACAACATAGGTTGTAACTATTTTTGTAGGATCAGTTATTTAGTGTTTTTGTAGAAATAAAAAGATAAGGGGTTAAAAATGTCAGTTGATGAGCAAGCTGAAGCAACAGGTAGGAGTTTTCAATTAAGTGTCCTTGAGTCTCAAAAACTCGTTTTGGTGGATTTTTGGGCACCATGGTGCGTGCCGTGTAAGGCTGTAGCTCCAAAGCTGGAAGCGGTTTTGAAAGATTTAAATGGTAAATTTGATCTTGTCAAAGTAAATATTGAAGAGAACAATGAAGTTCCAAAAAATTATGATGTACGTAGCATTCCTACATTGGTTTTATTTAAAGATGGTCAACCAATTGATCGTATGGTAGGTAATCATTCTCAAGAAGACATTAAATCTTTTGTTGAAAAATATATATCATAATGGGATGTTTCATTTTGAGCAGATAAAATATTTAGAACTGGTCTCAAAAATAAATATTTTGCATTTTGCTTTTGCGAATTAAAAGTTAAAATAGCAAGTCTGTGCTACAAGGGACTTCGGTAACACTTTCTTCAAGACAAAAGGTAATAGAATAGATAAGTTAAATTCATATAGATGCGTGTAGGTCCTCTGCCGCTATTGAG
Source organism: Bdellovibrionales bacterium (assembly GCA_965262715.1). Taxonomy (GTDB): domain Bacteria; phylum Bdellovibrionota; class Bdellovibrionia; order Bdellovibrionales; family JAUICD01. The sequence goes on from OZ253553.1 coordinate 404,691, forward strand.
AATGCCTACCATAACTCTCTTATACATGTTTGTGCAACAAGCAAGGCTCTTGTAAATTATATTTTTGTAGATAAGCTTTTTGTTTCTGTTATTTTTTGATACATTAAGCCTCCAACAAGACCTGAAGCAAAACCTCCAAGATGTGCCGTATGGGCAATATAAACAAATCCTGGTAAGGTGCTAAGATATCCTGAGATATCTGTCAGTAACCACACTCCTATAAATAACCATGTTGGAAGAAAAATCCATCTCCACCATCCTTGTATGGGTAAAATGCCTAGTAATAACCTTACAGGCTGTCGAAAGCACAGCACAGCAAATATTCCAATAAGAGCATTGATGGAAGCGCTTGCTCCGATCAAGGGAGAAAAAGACAAACTTGATATTTTAGCAAATGTTATAGCTCCTACACATCCTCCTAATAAGTAATTGAATAAGAAAAAAAGATGACCAATGAGTGGCTCTAAAAATCCTCCAAAAATTAGTAAAAACCAGCAATTAAATAACAAATGCAAGATGTTTCCATGAATGAATTGATAGCTTAAAAAATGGTACCATTCTTGATTTTTAACAGAAAGTCCAAAATAGAAGCTAGGAGCTTTTTCTTTTTGCTTAAGATATATATCTAATTTTTGATTCCAATAATCATTTTCTACTTCATCTTTAGATGAAAATAAATCTCTTGCTTTCAAAAATGACCAATCTTGAAAAGCTAATTTTCCTAGTAGCGATGTCTGCTCTAATTGACCTGACAATGAGGCTGAAGCCATATCAAGTAAAAAGTTATCATACTCTTCTTCATTGTTGATTAAATGCTGTGTGTATGCTCTCCCTTGAGCTCTTATAAACGATTTATCGCTTAATAAAGATTTTTGAAAACTTTGTACCTTCGTCTCTTCTATTTTAAAACATGTAAAACAAGTTACATACAATAATACAAGTATCCATGTTATAGGGGCTTTCTTGAAAGAAGGTGGTCCAGATAAAAAAGGTAGGATCATTGCTGTCCAAACTTAGAGATTAAGGTTTCTTGAATATCTTGGAATTCTTCTTTTGAAGAGACATTAGCGATACTTCTTGTTGGAGATTTTGAATAAACTGGATAACTTTGATAAGAAAACTTTTGTTGATCATTGTTTTGATCATTGACTGTTCTTAGAATATCCCATGCCTCTTTTTCTTGACCTATTTTATAAGAAGCAATGATGAGGTTTTGTGTTAGTTTTTGATTATAGGGATCCATTTCAAAGAGCTGATTTCCAATACGGGTTGCTAATATGAGATTGTTCATTTCAAAGGATTTATTGAAAAGCATAAGTCCCAATGTTCTAGCGTTCCAAGTTGAAACATCAGCTTTAAACCAGTCTTCTGCTAAATCATTGATATCTAAAGGACTGTCTGTAATAAATGCTAAAAGTTCTTTAGCTTCTTCAAAATAAGGTGAATTGTGTTGAATATAGTTTCCTTCAGAAGCATTTTTTTGTTCTTGAATTAAGCCTTTAAGTATAGCTTTTGACTCTTTAACTTTTCTTTCTTTTATCAGTCTCATTGCGCGTACTAATTGAAGAGCAGGCATTTCTATCATTTCATCTTCTAGCGCTATATAGTCTAATTTATCTCTTTGACTACAAATATTAATTTTAATATAGGCCAGAGAGTAAAGGTTATTTTCTAAAAGTAAAGGATCATTTTTCACTGTGCTAGCAAAATCTTGGCAATTAGATATAACTTCATTTGTACAGGTTTCCTTAAGTTGTTGCAAACAGTACCAGCTTGATAACTTTAATATATCTTGTGTAGATAAAACTTGAATAGCAGATTGAAAGGCCACATGTGCTTCTTTTTTTCTTCTTAAGCCCCAAAGTGCTGCTACTCTGTGAGACATAAGATACTCTTTCAGTGGTTTAATATGCCAAAGCTGTTGAATAATTTCTTCTTCTGCTTCAAACTCTTTAACTCTTTCAAAGTGCTTTATAGCCCATACTTTCATAAAGCTTTTTGTTTTTTGATAATCTAAAGTGCGAAATTTCTGACTTGCTTCTTCCCATTTTTTTTGAGACCATAAATTGACAATTTGACCTAATTGACAGGCTTGACCATCTGAAGATACTTCACAGGCTTTTTTTAAGTACTTATCAGATAGTAAAGGCTGATCATCAGAAGTAATAAAAGCATTAGCTAAGTAAGCCATATCTAGGTTTTCGTTGTTATAAAAGGCATGCTGAGTTTCTAAATCTAGACATTGATGGTCTATCAAGTAGGCACTATGAAGTGTGAGTGCTATTTCTAGGCGTGATGTTGGATCTTCATCATAATTGTAAGGCCATGTACTTTCTAGATCAGTGACCTTATCACAGTAAACTTTATTAGATTCTAAAAGTTTTGATATGCTTGCTTTTTCTTCACTCTTTTTTATGATTTGATAAGGATAGAAAGTTAACAGAAAAATAATGGAGCATGTAAAGGTGAGAACAATAAATTGCCCAAAAATACTTACTAGTAAAGGTGGAGCTGGAGTAAATCGGCCTCGTGTAGAGATCACAATAGATTCAGCAATGCGATCGTAAATAGGTCTTCTTTGGTGGTGAAAAAAAATGGCGAGATGAGGTATATAGAGTAAAAAAGTACATAGGAGCCAGAAAAACTCTCTTATAATAACATTAAAAGTACTTAGAGGTTGGCCAGACCAAACATTTACCACTTGCAGTCCGGTAAGTAATTTTCCAGGGGTGCCTCCTTTTATTATTGTGAAAATGGTTCTATATAAAAATGCTAAAACAATTGAAAGTAAAATAGCTAAAAAGATTGTGATGAGTAATGAATGGCCCTGTTGAGTAAACTTGAATATTAAAATATATTTTCTTATGGGGGATAAAAATAGACCAAAGATAGTCGCTAAAAAAATAAAGTCTATTATAAAAGCAATATAACGATCTTTGATACATGCCGGCTTATTGGTTAATAAATTTGGATTGTCCATGATATATTATTTCGGTTGATTTTAAATTGAACTGTATCCCTAAAAATAGTCTCGCCTCTGGCGACTTTCTGGCATTGCCCTCAGACGTGCTTACGCCGTCTGGCAAATAGGGCAATGCCTAGAAAGCCTGACTATTTTTAGGGGGGAGACTCTCTTCGTTTCTTTACATCATGTTAAGGAAATCGTACTGTATATTCCCTAAAATGAACTGGCCTCTGTTCCACTAAAATGCATCTCGCCTCTGGCTACTTTCTGGTGATAACCCTGATGGCTCCATCAGAAAATGGTTATCACCTAGAAAGCTTGATGCATTTTAGTAGAGAGGATATCTTCACTCTCTTACAACATGTTAGGGAAATTATTATTGTTTGTTAGTTAGCCTGAAGACTTGCGTCTTCAGAAAATGGCTTACTGCCTAGAAAGCCTGACTATTTTTAGGGGGGAGACTCTCTTCGTTTCTTTACATCATGTTAAGGAAATCGTACTGTATATTCCCTAAAATGAACTGGCCTCTGTTCCACTAAAATGCATCTCGCCTCTGGCTACTTTCTGGTGATAACCCTGATGGCTCCATCAGAAAATGGTTATCACCTAGAAAGCTTGATGCATTTTAGTAGAGAGGATATCTTCACTCTCTTACAACATGTTAGGGAAATTATTATTGTTTGTTAGTTAGCCTGAAGACTTGCGTCTTCAGAAAATGGCTTACTGCCTAGAAAGCCTGACTATTTTTAAGGGGGAGACTCTCTTCGTTTCTTTACATCATGTTAAGGAAATCGTACTGTATATTCCCTAAAATGAACTGGCCTCTGTTCCACTAAAATGCATCTCGCCTCTGTTCCACTAAAATGCATCTCGCCTCTGGCTACTTTCTGGTGATAACCCTGATGGCTCCATCAGAAAATGGTTATCACCTAGAAAGCTTGATGCATTTTAGTAGAGAGGATATCTTCACTCTCTTACAACATGTTAGGGAAATTATTATTGTTTGTTAGTTAGCCTGAAGACTTGCGTCTTCAGCAAATGGCTTACTGCCTAGAAAGCCTGATGCATTTTAGTAGAAAGGATCTCTTCACTCTCTTACAACATGTTAGGGAAATTATTGTTGTTTGTTAGTTAGCCTGAAGGCTTACGCTATGGAATATATTCCCTTCAAGAAAATGCTGATTGCCTCAAAAACCTGTTCATTTTTAGGAGGGAGACTCTCTTCGTTTCTTTACATCATGTTAAGGAAATCGTACTGTATATTCCCTAAAAATAAACCTGCCTCTGTTTCACTAAAATGCATCTGACCTTTCGAGGCGAGCCTCTGGTCACTTTCTGGCAGTAAGCCTGAAGACTCACGCTACGGGATATATCCCCTTCAAGAAAATGCTGACTATCCAAAAACTGCTAGAAGCAGGTTCATTTTTAGGGAAATGAAATAGATGCAAAAATTCAAGTTACAGATGCCCAGATATTTTGATTCCGGGTACAGTATGCCAGAGTGCCGGGTTGCCAGATTCCGGAAAAAAAGGATGCTTAAGTAGTTATGAACTATAATAAATTCATAGTTTTTGAGATAGTTCGGGTTACTCTATTATAAAGTCAGCTGTACCATTAAGTTGTGATCGTTTTCTGAGATACTGCCTGTGAACCATATCAAAGATATTATTGTTTGAAAGACCAATAAGATCATCTCCATATTGCTTTGATAACATTTTCAACTCATTATTTGAATCTGATGAACCTGAGCTTAAGCCTCTTATGTTTTGTAGTTTTTGTTGATTATTTAAGATATCTTGGAAACTTGGAGGCCGCCAATCTGAACTAAAAGATGAAGTGGTATAACCATTACCATTGATGCCTTGGTTTTTTTGGATGTTAGTAATTCCATTTTCTTTTATACCTTTAACTTTTTGGTTTGCTATATTGTAGGGTGAGTTCTTATCAGATTGAGCTTTTGCAGCTAGTCGTTTTGCTTTATTTTTTGCTGATTTGATAATTCCAGCTATTTTAGCATTTCCTTGACGTATAGCTTGTCGTTCAATCTTTTTTTCTTGTTTTTTAAACTCTTTAAACTTTTCAGGTGGAAGACCTAAAGCTTTGAACCCTTTTTTTGTAAAAATATCTTTTGCAGGTATGCTTTTGCCTCCAGGGAGGGTTACACGATTACTTTTTGGATCAAATGTATAACCTTTGCCTTTATAATATTCAGCATCTTTTTGAGTCTGTTGGTATATTTTCTCAACATAATCATCAAGCTCTTGATCGATAAGAGATCTTTGTAGATCTTGCAAATTAATTGTTGCAAAATAACGTCTATCATCCCAGTCTCGTTGATTAAATTCACCTGTGGATATAGAGGGGTCATAAGGTCTTGTATCTGTAAGTTGGTCTGCAGTTGCTATGGATACTTTTTCAGAAGCCCTATGGGATGAAGTTTGCGCAGTAAGTATAGGAGCTGCAGCTGCAGCTGCTGTTGGGCTCAGTCTTTTTAGTACTTCCCAATGTGCATAATTAATAGCTATGGCTTCGGTTATAGTTTTTATTTGCTTGCTTGCACTGGTTTTGAAAGAGTCATCTTTTGACGTTTTATAAGGAGCTATTTTATTTAGCCAACGTGCATCGGGTGGTGGTGATTGACTAATGGCAAAATTAGGAAGAAAACTTATAATTGTAATAGCAACTAAATGCGAGATATAAAAAAAGTAATGGCTTTTTAAAAAATGATGGTTGTTCATGTTATCCCTTCTTTGATAATTATTTTCCTTAAAATAAGGCCTTTGTGTTTTTCTTTTATACAAAAAAGTCAAAATGGATGTTTATTTAAACACGTTTTGACGCCTGTCATTCATAGCTCTTGAAACTTTTTGAAAGTTTGAAAGTCCATTAGCTGAAGTAATTTCATCAGCACCCCCAACTCCTGCTATGTTACGCCCTGTTTTATTTGCTTTTTTATCAAAAAGGTTTTTAGGTAGTGCAAAACTGTTAAGGTTTTTTCTAAGTCCAGTTCCTTTGTTTTTACCTTGATAGCCACTGCCACCAAAACCGGAAGAAGCTCCACGAGAACTGCCTACATCTCCTAAAATAGCTGTGTCTATTCCAGGATCTACATTTTCTTCATAAGGACCTTCATCACCACCTTCTTCTTCTTCTCCACCGGCACCACCAAAGCCGCCGCCACCGCCTCCAAAACCGCCGCCACCGCCTCCTCCAGGAGTAGACGCCAGTGATGGTGAGCTTGGATTACCACTATCACCATTTCCTGTGTACCCTGGTGGTGTAAGAAGCAGATCTTCTTCATCTTCGTGATCACTTGGATCAAAGGTGGGATTTGAAAGGCTTGCTGTTGAAAGTGCTTTATTTCTTCTGGGGTTGAAGTCAGGTGAGCCTGGGAGCTCTTGCCCAGGTGGAAAATTTGTAGGCTCTACTCCTAAACATTCCATAAGACGATCGCCAGCAAGTCCTGTACAAGGAGCCTCTGGTTGTTGTGCGCCTGTTATACATTCTGTAAGTTCTCTATTTACTTGCGCGCAAGAAGATCCACTTGCTCCTGAATTTGCTACACAGTCTTGACGTCTTTGACTGATTTCACCACAAGTACCTCCTCCTGCATTCTGATCAGGGCAATCTGCTGAATTTATCACTTGTACTAAATTAGTAATCACTGATGGTCCTCCTATCACAAGAGTCCAATTTCTTTTTGAGGCGCACTCATCAGCTAGATATTGTGCGTTTGGATCAAATGGAGCAGCAGCACTGCAAGCACTTGTACATTTTTTGAGAGCAACAAGGCAGAGACCAAGAGTTGTGGTATTGATTCCGAGTGCCCACTTGTTTAACTCCTTATTTCTTTGACAGATAGCTTGTATATCACCAGTTGCCTCAGAACTTTTGAAGGCTTGAAGTGCGGCTATAATTGCTGGTGAAAATTGAGAGGCATTGCAGGTGGATTGCCATGCAGAGCTGTGAGCTGATTGACAAGCATTAATTTTCTCTTGTTGTTCTTTTATAGTAGCTTGTATAGTAGCTTGTTGTTCTGCAATTTCCTCATTAAGCCTTTGATTAAATATTTGGCAGTTAGAATCAGGAGGGCCTACAACATCAGGGTCCTGACTACTACAGTCAGGGTAAGCAGTATTTTGAGCTTGTACTGCTTCTTGTTGTTCTGTTGGTAGGGTACTTATTCTTGTACAAGCTTTGCTGTTTGATGGTAAGGAGTCATAATCTATAGGTTTGATAAAACCAGTGGGACAGGCTGCTAATACATTATTGATATTAAGGAAAAATGAAAAAAAGATCAAAACAGATAACAAATATATTTTTTGCTTACTTAATGTTTTCATTAATAAGAACCCCTTCTTTCTAAGATAAAATCAAATCATTCCCTATTTAAAAATAATGCAAAGATTATGCCTTTTGCTTTAAATGCAAAGGAAGTGCTTTTATGTGTTAGAAAACTGGATAGGTGTAAAAAGAGTTGACAGTTTATTTATCAGGCAATCGGGCATTCCGGCAGTCAGTTCCCGGGAGCAGTTGCCAGAATGCCGGATTGCCAGAATCCCGGCAAACTGGCAATTTGTATCTAGTATCATAATGTCAAAATACAAAATGTTACTTAATGTCTCAATGTATAACGGACTCTGCTGCCGGTAAACTAATTGCCGGGCTGCCGGATGTTAAATATAAGATATAGAATCCATTCTGAACACATTAGGTTATATTTTTGACTCAAAAAAAATCATAATTTGTCTCATGTTATTTAAAACTTTAGCCGAAGTTTATTTATACAATCTTTAATTAATACGTAACTTCAAATCGCAAGTGCAACTCTTTTGTGTTTATAGATATTTTTAAAAGTTGTATCATTTTAAGATTAATATTTCAACAAAGTTTTAATTATCATGAAAGATTATAGTAAATTATTTAATTTGAATGAATGTATTTTGATGTTTATGGCAAAGTCTCGTAGTCCTCGAGCTAAAGCTCTGCGGAAGAACGATCCTTTGCCATAAACATCAAGCTGTCAAATAAGCATCTTCAGAAGTTATTATATATAAGTAAAATTAAATGGATAAACTATGAATAACTTCAGCAAACCATCTTTTGTCTATGAAACTCATTAGGGGTTAGAAAGCCTAAACTTTTTCGAGGGCGATGGTTTAAAAGAGACTCAACCTTTTTTACATCCTTAGAGGTGACTTCTCTAAAATCTGTCTTCTTTGGAAAATACTGACGGATTAAACCATTCGTGTTCTCATTTAAACCTCTCTCATATGAACTGTAAGGATGTGCAAAATAAACTTTACATCCAGTATATTCACTGATCTTCTCATGACACGAAAACTCTTTACCATTATCCAAAGTCATTGTATGAACAACCTCTCCTTTAAGAGCTTTAGAAATAGCATGAAAAACTGCCTCAGATCTCTTAGATGCTATTTTGACAATCCTCGTCTTCTTAGAACATCTATCTACCAGCGTGACTAAAGCTCCTTTATGATGTCTACCTATCATTAGATCACCTTCCCAGTCTCCTATCCGAAGCTTCTTATCTACTATCTTAGGCTTTTTATCAATGCTCACTCTATTCTTTATCTGACCCCTTTTATCAAATCTACTTGTACCATATCGCTTCTTCCGTTGCCTCTGACATCTTAAAAATTTGTAGAGATCTCCTCCTGATTGCTTATCTCCAAGAATATGCTGATAAATACTCTCATGACTTATAGACAAACCTTTTGGTTTAAGAAAACCGGATATCTGTTCCGGACTCAAACGATCACGAAGAAACCTCTCAAGCTTATTAATGACTTTTTGTGTTATCTTTATATGTCTATGAGAGTTTTGAAGACGATCGACTGCTTTTTCATGGGCTTGTTGAGGACGATAACCTCGCAAGCCTTTGTTACGATTCAATTCCCTATATATGGTGCTTTTATCTCGACCTACCTGAGTAGCAATTGAACTTATTGATTTTCCACTTTGCAAAAAAGCTAAAATCTGGTATCTCTCATGTTGGGTTAGATGAGTGTAATTGCTCATGGAATACTCCTTTCATTATTTAAAGAGATTGATTAGAGTATTCCTCTAACCCGCTTTAAATAACTATGCAAGGAGTTGCACTTACAACTTGAATCCACCATATCAAAAAAGTACAGGTCGTTATTTTATGATGAGATATAAAGTTTTAAATAGCTTACAAACTCAGTTTAATAATAAAATTCGAGGCTCTGTTGTCTTTTTTAAAAACTTAAGAGGTAAGTCTTCGAATTTGATGTATCTCTTTATGATTTTTGTGGTCCCTATTTTTTTGATAGCCTTTCAAAACTGTAAAACCACTGGTTTGGACACGTCACTTTTAGATAGCGGTGAAGGGGTGAGTAATTATGATCGGGGCCATATTGTTCGAATAGATACTGAAACTGATGATTTTATAGAAGAGGGACTTCTTCCTATCGATACAGATATAAAAATGAAGTTTATAAATGCTCATGAAGATGCTGATACTTATAGATGGACGATCAATAGAGGTTTTGATCCTATTGTGTCAGATGCTTCAACAAATGAAGAGACCTATACAACACAATTCTCTCAAGTTGGAGCTTATGATGTCTTTGCAGACTCGTATGAATCTGGAACGTTTCTGCGCTCAGCTAGTAAACGTTTTGTGGCTGGCCAGTCTTGCTCACTCACTGATATTTTAGAAATAGATCTGTATCAGGTTCTTTAAAAGTTGGTGAGTCTGCTACCTTTGGTTTAAGGTATAGTGGTGAGTTTTCTTCTACGAAATGGAAGGCAACGCTTCCTTCTGGAGAAGTAGAAGAAAAAACAGATGACGACAGTACAGATGATGAAAATGAAGACTATAATACTTTAGAACTTTCATTTGAAAATGAAAGTTCAGGAGGTTTGGTGATTGAGGTTTCTGCCTCACATATTGATAGGAGTGAGTGTCTCACTTATAGAAAACAAAGCCTTAATGTTACTTCTACACTAAGACCTCACTTTAATCCTATAACCATTACAGATGGCACTGATGAAATAGCTGTGATGTTGGAAAACAATGACATTTATAAATATCCAAGACCAAGTGGTAACCAATATTTAGAGGTGGAAGTTCTCCATGGCCATACTTGTAATTATAAAGTTAATGAAGATGATAAAACTGAGTTTACTTGTAGTTCTGGATCGATAAATATCAGTTTAGATTCAGGTACAGCTTGCGATGAGTCCACTATAGAGCTTTGGGCATCTGGTGGTGAAGATGAAGAAGAATCAGAACAAGAAAAACGAACCTATTACAATTTCTGTCCAGAGGGTAGTGATTATTGCTATTTAGGACCTGGTGATGAAAGACAGAGCTATCATCTATGTTCTCGTGATATTGCTAGTGAAAGCTCAGAAGGTAATGTTGCAAGAACAAGCTTTGAGGTTGATCCAGCAAATGGGAGATGTGGAGAAGCAGAAAATGCTTGTCAAATAGGTAACTTAACAGACCTTGCAGATACAGATACTCATTACAAATGGCAATGTGTAGGTATTGGTAGTGGCGCAACGGCAGATTGTGAAAAATTTATACCCATCAGTGGAGTTTGTGATAACTCTGTGAGAAATGGCTGTGGCGCAGGTGAGGCTAATGATGAGGCTATAGCAGATACAACCACTCATTACACATGGGCTTGTGAGGGACTGCATGATGGCAGTACAGCAAATGATTGTCAGATAAGAAAACCAATAAATGGAGTCTGTGATAACAGTCAAAGAAATGCTTGTTCTACTGGTGATTCTGATGATGCAGCTATAGTAGATACACCTACTCATTACAGATGGCATTGTAAAGGTTTATATGAAGGTACGACAGCAACAGATTGTCAAAGAGAACTGCCTCCGCAACCTGTCAATGGAGTTTGTAATAATTCTAAAAGAAATGGTTGTTCTACTGGTGATTCTAACGATGCAGTTATAGCAGATACAAATACCTATTACACATGGCACTGTGTAGGTCAGCACGGTGGCAGTACAGCAACAGGTTGTCAGATACGGAAACCAATCAATGGAGTCTGTAACAATAACCAAAAATATAGTTGTTCTACAGGAACTTCCAATGCTTCAGCTATAGCAGATACATCTACTCTTTATAAATGGCATTGCGTAGGTAAACACGGTGGCAATACAGCAAGAAATTGTCAAAAAGCCATACCTGTCAATGGTGCTTGTGATAATTCTAAAAGAAATGGTTGTTCTACTGGTGATTCTAACGATGCAGCTATAGTAGATACAAATACCTATTACAGATGGCACTGTGTAGGTCAGCACGGTGGCAGTACAGCAACAGGTTGTCAGATACGGAAACCAATCAATGGAGTCTGTAACAATAACCAAAAATATAGTTGTTCTACAGGAACTTCCAATGCTTCAGCTATCGCAGATACAAATACTTTTTATAAATGGCATTGTGAGGGGCTGCATGGTGGTACAGCTGCAACAAACTGTCAGATAAGAAAGCCAATAAATGGAGCTTGTAATAATAGTCAAAGAAATGCTTGTTCTGCTGGTGATTCTGATGATGCAGCTGTAGCAGATACAGCTACTCTTTATAAATGGCACTGCGTAGGTGAACATGGTGGCACAACAGCAAGAAATTGTCAAAAAGCCATACCTATCAATGGAGTTTGTGATAACAATCAAAGAAATAGTTGTTCTGCTGGTACAGCTAATGATGCAGCTATCGCAGATACAAATACTCTTTATAAATGGCACTGTGTAGGCTTAAATGGTGGTACAACAGTAAGAAATTGCCAAAAAGCTATACCTATCAATGGAGTTTGTGATAATAGCAAACAAAATGGCTGTACAACTGGCACTCCAAGTGATGCTGCGGCAGATGATACCAGCACTCATTATAAATGGTACTGTTTAGGCAGTAATGGAGGCACAATAGCAACAGATTGTGAAAAAGCTAAACCTGTTAATGGAATTTGTGATAACACTAGAAGAAATGGTTGTTCTGCTGGTACAGCTAATGCTTCAGCTATCGCAGATACAAATACTCTTTATAAATGGCACTGCGAAGGTCTGCATGGTGGCGCGACAGTAACAGATTGTGAAAAAACAAGATCTACAGATGGTGCTTGTGATAATAGTAGGATTAATAGATGTCGGAATGGGACTACTTTAAATGATATAGATGATACGGATACTCTATACAAGTGGCAGTGTGTAGGCTTAAATGGAGGCAGAACACTTACTTGTTCAAAGTCTAAGGCAGATTGTTCATTCCATAAATACTTCTGTGATGAAGGCTCTGAAGAAGATACAGGTGAAGGTTCTCCAGTACCTCCTGTACCTGAATCTGGAGAAGCAACCCATTACACATGTCCATGTGTAAGTGATGATCGTAAAGCAGTCGCTTCTTGTAGAACACTTAAAAAAACAGCATGGTGTGGTGGAGATGTTGGTGCCATTGAGGGAAAGGATGTTGACGTGTATCTTGTTCGTATCAATACATGTCTGATAGGTACACCTAGTGATATTACAGATACAGAAGATATGCATAAATGGAAGTGTGATTGGTATGAATCTGTAGCTTTTTGTTCTGTTGTTAAACATGCAGAGTGTAGGCCATCTTCTGTAAAACTTTGTAATAATGGTGCAACACGCACTTCTTATAGTCAAGAGGCAGGTACATGGAACTGTGCAGGTGGTACAACTAGCGTTAGTTGTTCAAGAGACGAATAAATAAAATAGCAGATATCCTTGATTAAGCTATTGAAAAATGGAACTCAAGTGTTGATAAGCAGATTTTTTAGACAAATGATTTCCATAATACTCTATAAAAAGAGGATCTTTCTTACTCAAAATAAATAACTGACCTTAAGCGGGACACTTTAAGAAGTTGAAATCAAGTTTCAAGTATTTTTACACAATTTATATAGAAAAGCTCCAAGTTTATCTGCCTGTTTTGCTAAGTCAACGTGGCCTATCATATTCAATATAGCTTGAGCTTTTTCATTCAAAATGAACTGGCCTCTTGAGGCGAGCCTCTCGAGGTTGATTTATTTTGAGTGAAACGAATTAGGTGCAAAAATTTAAAGCAGATCCCTGTTACCTGATACTGATGCCAGATTGCCGGACTGCCAGATCCCGGAATAGAGATGTTGTAAAATGCAAATATTTATTTTTGAGAGGGCTTCTAAATTTTCTAGGTATTAGCCATTTTTGAAAGCGACAAGCCTTCAGGCTAATACCAGAAAGTTACTAAAAGTGGATTTATTTTGAGTGAAACAAAGACAGCCAAAATACTAGTTTTTCAGAAGTATTGAAAAATACACCTGTTTATCTTTTTAGACCCTATTGAGATATTTTTAAAACCAAAATAAAATATAAAGAGAACACTTATGTCAAACTTATGTTTTTACCTTCATAGATTGATTTTTTATAGTTTAAACGGGATGTTTTTACTACTTGTTAGCTGTGTGTCTATCTCTGATTCTGAATTTCAAAGTCAAAGCAGAGATGCTAGTGGTATATTATCTTTACCTGATGATATTGAAGGGCTAGATAAGGAAAGTATTCAAAATTATTTACAAAAATTTTCTGAAAAGAATGAAGACATCTCTTCTCAATGGTGGGTGAACTATCAAAGGGCGAGACTATGGGAGGATAAAGATAATGAAAAGGCTTGTCTTGCATTTAAGGAGTTATCTGAGAAAAAAGACTTTCCTCTTCATAAATTAGCATCTATTAAAAAGAAGAGTGTTTGTCGTGTTACTGAAGATGATCTGATAGAGCTTAAACAAGTTTTAGAAAATAAAGAGGATAAATGGTTACATCATTTAGCGGCAGAGGTGGGAGCAGCTCAAGCCTTATATCTTTCTCTACCATCTTACTTATCCTACTTCCAATATAAGCTTTCTTATCATACACCGGTTTCTTCAAAGAAAATAGACCTTTTAGAGCAATCTGTAGCTCATGCTCAAAATGCTAAAGATCAAGAACAAGAAGTATTATCATCTAAAAGACTTTATAAAGTAGCTCCGAGATTGATGCCAAATAGTAAAATCTCTCCATTTAAATTGGCCTATGATTATAGAAAGGCTAGGCAATTTGATAAAGCTATTTCTATTTATAAATCTATTATAAGAAATAATAAATCGTCTCTTTATGAAGTGTATCTATCTTTAAAACACTTGCGGACAGTCAGTAAACTTATGAATAATAAAAAAGATGTATTAAAATATTCTTTTCAAGTCTCACAAGTTACTAGGAACGGATTTTTACAAACTTTAAAGAGAAAACAAAATCGATGTCACAGAGAAAGGAGCAGGCTTTATCATGATGGTTCCCTGCTTTATGCAAAAACCTTATGGACACAAAACAAGAGGGCGCAAGCTCAAGAAGTACTACAAACCGCACAACAAAGCCTAAAAAAGTGTAGAACTTCAGGTCATATTTATTGGGTTTTAACTCAAATGAAAGAAGAGGCTAGGGACTTTGAGGGTGCTATTTCCTGGGCTCAAAAAGGTTTAGCAGTGGCAAGGTTTAAATCGACCATCTGGAAAAAACTCAAGTGGAGGCTTGCGTGGAATTTTAGAAAGAAATTGGAATTTCAAGAAGCCATTGATCAGTTCAAAGAAATTGTTAAAATAACTAAAGATGATTTCCTGCGTTCAAAATACACTTACTGGATGGCTCGAACTTTTGAAGACATGGGCAATAAATCACAAGCAGAGTTAGAATTTCAGAAACTCACTGAAACAAACGCTTTGGGTTATTATGGTCTTTTAGCTTATAGAAGCTTAAAAAAACCTATACCTGCTTTTAACAATCAACAAGATATAATTCCTAAACGCTTTCTAGCAAGCACATCTAAAACAACTATTATAGATGAAAATCTTGTGAATTGGTTAATTTCTGTAAATGAAAAAGAGCTTGCAAAGAATTATTTAAGAACGAAAAAAGTGAAAATATCAAAAACAAGCGCAGAGATGAAAAATATCATTGATTATTTTTCTATTGTAGGGGATCACATTCAGGTATTTTCATATTTATCAAAACTTTCCTTTGACCCTAAAGATGAGGCATTTTCACAGCTTCTTTTTCCAACTCCTTATTTAAGGCAAATCACAGAACTTTCTTATAAATACACTGTTCCAAAAGAGCTTATTTATTCTATTATTCGACAAGAGTCAGCATTTGATAGATATGCGCGTAGTCCAGCAGATGCTTTTGGTTTAATGCAGCTCCTTCCACGAGTGGCTCAAGAAACATCTGATTTGTCTGATGTGCCTTACTCTTCTGTAGAAGATTTATATCATCCAAAAACAAATTTATCTTTAGGTATTTTTCATTTGAGGCAATTGCTTGATAAATTTGATAACCAATTTATTATGGCAGTTGCTTCTTATAATGCCCCAGAAGAGGCTGTTAGAAATTGGGTTAAGCATAGGTTCCATGACAACCCGGTAGAGTTTATTGAGGATATTCCTTATAGAGAGACAAGGCTTTATATAAAGCTCGTTATACGTAACTTGATATTTTACCAAAGTCTTTTTTCAGATAAAGAAATCTCCTTCCCTGAATGGTGTTTAAGCGGTTTACAATCTTTTAAATCTTAGCAAATAACAGGTTATGGCCTTAATGGAATGAATACGTCTCTTTCATTTTAGGCATCTAAATCTTTTGATGGATTATGTACCTTAAATGTTGTTAAGTTTTATAACTGTAATAGGTCTTGCTGCACAAACATGTATGAGAGTTATGTAGGCACCTTCACTAGCAGTAGAGGGCCTCCGTGCCTTCTACCGCTTTCATTTTTTGATTTTATATAATCCTTTCTCCTAAGCCGCTAGCCTGAGGTGGCTCGCCACAACTAGATCAGATACCTACCATAACTTTCTAACATTTATATACCTGCTTTAAATCAATATTTGTGCAACAAAGCCACTGTAATAATTAATTTAACAAGTAAGGGGGACAGATTCATTCCATTAAGGTCACAAGAAAACATAAATAAAAAGCTTAAGATTATGCTAAAAACTATGGGTTTCTAGGTTCTTTTTGACTTTTTCCTGCTTTGCCTATACACTGAAAGTACAATAAAAATTTTAAAAAAGAGGTTAATTCATAAACAAACCTTTAAAAAACTAAAAAACCTATATAGGAACAATATAGTATGTCTACGGTTAAAAAAAAGATTTCTCTTACAGTGGATTATAAATTCTATGATGAACTCAAAAGGTTACAACAAACTAAAGGTAAGTCGTCACTATCTTCTACCGTTTTAGAGCTAACAAAAGAAGCTTTAGAGCTTGAAGAAGATATTTACTTTGATAAAATTGCATCTCAAAGGGAGCGTGAAGGTACAATTTCTCATAAATCTATTTGGAAAAAAAGTAAATTATAAATGTGGAAAATCTCTTATAAACGTTCTGTTAAAAAAGATCTTAAAGAAATTCCCAAAAACATGAGAGATACTTTAGAGAAAGCGATTGAAACAAAGCTTATGGTCGATTCTATTCAATTCGGCTTTCCACTTAAAAAGAATTTAAAAGAACTGATGAAACTACGAGTAGGAAATTATCGTATTGTTTATTCTGTTCAAAAGAAAACTATTATGGTCTTTGTTATTAAAATAGGACACAGAAAAGAAGTCTATAAAAAGGCTAGTAAATCTCAATAGATGTAAAATAAGGGAAAGGATTTCCTTAACATGATGTTAAACAACGGAGGGAGTCTCCCTAGTAAAATGCATCTTTCTTTCTAGGCAGTCAGCATTTTCTTGAAGGGGACACATCCCGTAACGTGAGCCTTCAGGCTGACTAGTAAATAATAACAGTTTCCCTAACATAATGTAAGAGAATAAGGAGAGTCTCCCTACTAAAATGCATCTTTCTTTCTAGGCGATAACCATTTTCTGATGGAGCCATCAGGGTTATCGCCAGAAAGTAGCCAGAGTTAAAAGGTGTGTTGTTTTTTTAGAAAAAACAAGGAAAAAATCTTTGGAGCAATGACTTGATGTTTTAAGCTAAGCCTCGAAGTCCTCGAGTGATCGCTTGTGTAGCGATCACTCTGCGGAATATCTCGTCTTTAGCTTAAAACATCAATTCTCAAGCTGCTATGAAAAGATTTGGGTGATTTGTAAGGAGAAGGATATAGCAGAGAAGATGTAAAATAAGGGAAAGGATTTCCTTAACATGATGTTAAACAACGGAGGGAGTCTCTCTACTCAAAATAAACGGATTTTCTAGGCAGTCAGCATTTTCTTGAAGGGGACACATCCCGTAACGTGAGTCTTCAGGCTGACTAGTAAATAATAACAGTTTCCCTAACATAATGTAAGAGAATGAGGAGAGTCTCCCTACTAAAATGCATCTTTCTTTCTAGGCGATAACCATTTTCTGATGGAGCCATCAGGGTTATCGCCAGAAAGTAGCCAGAGGCTAGATGCATTTTAGTGAAACAGAGGCAGGTTTATTTTTAGGGAAACATTGACTTTTAGGATTTTTTATATTAAGTTTAATCTTTAATTATTTAAGAAGTATTCTACTAATAATTGGGAGGCATAAGATGTATACTAAAGCATTGTACATTGTATCCAAATCACAAAGCCAATTTGTTTTACAGGTAGCTCTTTGTAATTTGATATGGTGCTTAATACATCGTGTTATCCTAATCCATCAACAACTAAATTACCAGTTCTAAATGAAGATTCTGTAAAACCAAACCCAGAAGATATCTCTACTGATACGGGTATACCTTCAACTAGTTCTTCTGTCACAGAAGAAGCTTTAGTATCTGAAGGTCCAATAGGAGAGATCGCAAAAGATATTACATCAGATGATGTCAAAGGGTCTCTTGATGAAGAAGTTCCCCTACGGCTTGAATTTGAAGAATTTGTGGATGATCTTGCAGAAGATCCAAAGTCTGCTTTTCTTAAACAGATGTTTCTTTTAGATTATCAAGAAATTAAATATGCTTATTCTAATGATCCTCAAATGAGGCTTGAGATTTCTTTTTTTAGAGAGGCTCTTGTGAAGATCATGGAAACAGAATTTTATTTAACGTTGATTTTAGGACGAAGAACATTCAAACGGATATATTCTGAAATTCCATCTCATTATAAGGTGAATGGGCATAACTTTTATGAAGGAGTGAGGCAATACCACGACCGTTTGCAACAAAACTTGGATCAAAGCTCTCTTGAAATAAAACAAGTAATGACAATCATACTCTTAGACACTGCTATAAAACTTTCTTTAATTGAACAGAGAGAAAAGAATATAAAGCAAAGTATCTTAGATGCAGAAAATCCAGATCAGCATTTATTAGAGAAAATGCAACAAGTGATGAGAGATAAGAGTCAAATTTTTGCAAACGAATCTTGGGCGATGATTCTTTTTGAGGATGTTGAAGATCATAGAGGTAATACCCTACTTTTAAAAGATATTATAATGAAAATTTATAAAGATCATTTATCATTAGGTGATATTGATCCAGAAGATGATTTGATAAATCTCTCAGAAAAAGCACAGGAATTCTTAGGTCACATTCATACAGAAATACAACCTTCATTACGTCAAGCATCTCAGCAAGTGCTTAAGATGATTTCAGGTAGAGTAAATCTTTACAGAGATAAGCGAACAATTTTATTTGTACATAACTTAATCCAACAAGAAACTTTAAAACACTTGGAAGATATTCAAGATAATGATGCTTTAACTGTTTATAATGGGTTTATCAATCAAAGAAGTCGGCCCGTAACTGTTGGTGGTGTGGCTATAGCTGCTGGTCGTCTTTTAATATGTAATATGAGTAGAGTAGTGAGTGTATCATCTACTATTTTAATTGCTACTGTGGGCCTTTTAGATTCAGTTTCTCTTAAACAAACATTTTATAGAGGGGCAATCTTTGGTTTAAATAATTATTTGCAGTATGACTTGTATGATAATGCTGACTTCTCAGAATTTGTTGTAAATGCGTCTTTATCAGCTGTGGCTATGGCCTTCATGTGCTCAAAGTCAAGATCATTGCCTGTCACCAGTCTATTCATGTCAAATCCAGTTTATACCAGAAGTTTATCGACAGTAATAAATTCATTTTCAAAAATGGATATAAGCCTTCAACAGTTAAGGGAAGGTGGTCGACAGCTTTTAAAAAAACTAAAAGAAGGAGTGTTTGATGTCAATGCACTTCCATCAGCAATTGCTTCTTTAGCTACTTTTTACTTCATTGGACGTTTAGAAGAATGTGATGAAATACTGACTTTAGAATGTCATAAAAGGTGGGATGAAGAATTCGTGCTTTTACTGAGTATTACTTTTGTGGTAGAGTTTGTATTTGTATTTAAATCTTTAAATTCTGGAAAAGTATGGTTTTCTGATCAGCATTTCCAAGCTATGCAAGATATCGCAAGAACTGTGTTTGGAATTTCACTAGGTACACAAGCTGCTTTAAACCTTATCAATGGTAAAGATTTTTTTGATATTAACTATAGACTTGCATTTTTTGAAGTTATTTTCGGTTCATTAATTAGTCTGTCAACAACTAAGTTTGTACTTCTTAAAATGGTTGATCCTTTTTCTGGTTGGTTGCAGAGGCAGGGAAGCTATTTTGGAAAACCATCAGCAACTTTTTTCTTAATGTTGTTAAAGAATATATTTGGTAATTATTTATATTTACAAATTGGACATGGCTTACTTGATGATGAACAAATAACTAATGATGAAGATAATGATAATCAAGAAGAGGAGTAAAGGTTTTATCTTAAGCTAAATGTGAAACTATTTTCATAAATAAAACCTAGTCCTTTTGTTTAATTTTGAAATTTTAACAGCGTTTAATCATCTTTCAGTTGATCTTTCTATTTCTATTTGGTTCTCTCTTTAAATTAAGGATTATTTAACAATCTTGAAATATTGAAATTATTCTGTACTGCTTTCAGCATTACTTTCAGCTTCTTCAATGGTTGTAATAGTTATCTGCTCTGTTTTGAGTTTTGTGAAAAAGTTAGTCTGAGCATTTATCATGATTTGTGAACGGCGTTCCATTTCAGAAGTAGAAAGTGTATCAAGTAAATGACTTACTTTTTTCAAAAATGATATGCTCATCATGGCCTGACTGTTTCTAAGATTTGTTCAAAGTTAATATCCTCATATCTATCAGGTTTATCAGAAATAACTTCAAGAGCTCGTTCTAAAGTATGGAGACGACGGGTCATTTCAGAAGTAGAGAGTGTACCAAATGAATAGATAGTGTTTATAATAAATTCAGGAATTTTGTTCATTCTAATAAATTCTAAGATTTGTCTTGTTAAGCGATTTTCAATTGAATTAAAATCTAATGATCTTTCCTTATGTAGAGCATGTATTTTATTTGCTAACATCTCTGAGATTCTTAGATTTTCATAATTGCGCCTCCATGAATCTTTAAGACCTTCTGTAAACCCTGCCTCTAAAACAGGGCTTTCTGAAGTTTTTTGGAAGAGTTCAGAAACATCATTAGGTACACTTTGAAATCTGAAATCACTAGTAAGTAAACCAAATTTTCTAAGTAAATCATTAGTTTGAATTTCAAAAAGATTGTTTATTTCAATAATCTTCCTTCTTTGAGAAGGGTCTACTCCCATAATTTTATCCAAAGCTTCAAAGCGGTGAGCATACCTTCTTGTCACGTTAGGGTAATAAAGTCCACCGTTTGTCATTATATAAAGTTGCATGGCTTCAGCAAAATCCTCTTCAATTTTTTCATTCCCATATTTAGAAACACTTGTATTATCTGCTAAAATAGCATCTTGATATTTTTGATCAGGAGTAGCTGTGTCATTATTGTATGTATGACGTGCAATAACATGTCCCAATTCATGTGGCATTGTCATCTCTGCATGATAGAGGCCTTGTAGCATTACATCTTTCAGATCAAGGTCTTTTCTGTCAGCTGGATGATTTTGAAAAATTCCAAAATAAATTATGATGTAATCCTCTTGAGATTCATTTCTTCCTGATTGACCTCCTATTACTCTGTCATCATCAGGGTTTTTTATAATGGGAGGATTCTTTTTGATGTAAATGGTATCAGCAAAACTCAAAGCTCTTCCTGGCAAATGACCGAAAACATTCTTAAGCCTTTTCAAAACTTCTGTGTCATTAAGAAGTATAATCTCGTCAGATGAAAGCCCACCAACTCTAAGGTGAATATTTTTGATTTGTCCATCCAAAAGGAATGAAACATTATAAGATAAGTAATATAAGCGCATGTATTTTCCAGGTGTATTTAGTTGTTCCTCATATACTACTGGTGTTATAGGGCCATTTTCAATATGGATATTTGATACTCCAACTTTTTTGAATGCGTCTGGTAATGTGAATGTATCTAATGCGCTTGATAATGCATTTGCACATCCTGCTTTATGTGTTTTTAAATTAGATATCTCATTAGATATGGATTCATTAGGGATGAAAAAGCTGAAAAAACAGCATAAAAAAAGAATGAAATACTGCATTATAAACCTTTATTTTTTTATGAAGTTTTTTTTTGAGATTAAGATAAGTGAAAATACTTTGAGAAAAATACTTTGTCAAGAAGTCTTTGAGGGCATTGAAAATAATGAAAAAGCGTATAAGAACTTTAGAGCAAGTGCGGTATGAATACTTCTGATGAAGTTTCTAGGAGGTTACCTTAAAGCTTCTTCAAAAACGATATAATCACTTTCTTCTGCTGTTCTTATTAAAAAGCGGTTGGCTTCTTCTAAAGTATGGAGACGCCGTTTCATATCAAAAATAGAAAGCTTATCAAGCAAATAAATATTTTTTATAACAAATTCAGGTATCTTGTGATCTCTCCAAACATATTTTACGTACTTTAAAGTCTCTCTTGTTGAACCATTTTCAATGGAAGTGAAATCTAATAACTTATCTCTTGGTATTGTATTTATCTTATTCAATAATGCTTTTATAATTTTTATATTATGAAGCCTTGTTTTCCAAGATTCTATAAGATAAGCAACAAACTCTTTATCCTGTCTTGTGAGGTTTTTAATCTTAGTCTTTGTAGCTGTTGAGTTGGTTCTAGCATTTGTAATGAATTTTGGTAAATGGGGTTTTGTCTCCAAGGGGGTCTTCTTAGGGTTCTTTCAGCTTGTGATGTTTTAGGAATTAAAGAAAGTATAAATAGAATCAAAATAAAGTATTCTTTATCTCTATGAACATTCAAGCAGTAAGTATCCAATTTATTCTATTTCCCTTGTAGATATCGATTCTATAAATAAAATGGAAAATAATTAAAAAGAATGTTTTTGTCAAATAACATTAAAAATATTTAGCAAGATAGACTCAATTATTCATAGTATAGTTGACATAAATGAGTATTTTATGACTTATTGAGTCTGACATATTATATGTTTTAAAGTTGATCAAACTTAAAAAGCTGTTATCTGTCTGAAATTCTTTGCTGAGCGATGAGTTGGTTGATTTCGATTCTAACCTGATCTGTTGTTTGTATTTTTGGGATCATATTAGAAATATTATTAAGGAGTTCTTGATTGATGGCATCTTGTCTGAGTGCAAATCTCAACATATTCAATTCTATTGGATCGAGAGGCCCGGACCAAATGATGGTATTCAGTTTAATACTGTCTATAATGCCAGAAAGACCCTTGACGTCCATCTTGTTATCACAACGTGAATATATCAGTTCAAGCTTCTGTGGGGTGTTAGAGATTGTAGGTATATAATATTGAGAATTAGGACTGGAGTTATTTGTGATAGTATGAGCTGCTGCTGCACAAGCTTCAGTAATATATGGATTGTTTGTTATTAATTGAAAAATATTCGTCATTCTAGAAGGGTCATCATAATATTTAATAAAGGATATAGCAGCTCTAATGACACTCTTCTGATCAGCCTTTTCATGATTTATTGTTGTTGAGAGAAATTGATCAAAATCTTCATCTTCAAAGTTTTCACTGTATTGAATAAGGCTATAAGTTATAAGACTAAAAGTTTGAGAGTTAGTCTGAGGACTTTCTATGATAGATTGTAACATCTCTTTAAAATCTGAATTTTGAGCATAGTTTTCTATAAGAACCTCTGCCATCTTGCCAAGGTGTTCGCCATTAAGTTTACGATCATTTATGAGAGGATTTGATATTTCTCTAGCATTGGAGATATTGTTATAGTCTTCTATTATATTAAGAAAGGTGTATTTAATAACAGTGCCATTACATCTTTCATGATTAAGAATCTCACCTAAAAGTTCCTTAAAGTGAGGTAGTTTTTGACGATATCGAATAATATCATCGTTAACAATATTTATGAGATCTATTTCTGTGATTTTTTCACTATCTATGAGCATTCTTGTAAAAAGCTCAGGGTCAGAAAGTTTGTCAAGGTTATGAGAGATGGCCAGTGTAGGGAGCGGGGCATTTTCATGATTTATTACATATCTTAAAATATCTTCTGCATTAGAAATTTTATTAAAATTATCTGTAATAATATCATTAACAACAGAAAAAACAGAAGCATCAGCATTATTGTGGTGTATGGCTTTTGTTAATATTCCCTCAAGGTTTGGAATATCTTCATAATATTGCAAGATATCTTGAAGAGATTTTAAGGCTGTTGCCAGGAGTTCGCTTCGCATATTCCTATCATCCAATATAGGCATAATGATTTGACTAAGGTTTTCTTTAGAAATGGCATGCTTGAGAAGCAAGTCATAATCTTGGTCTACAATCATGTTGTGAATAATATCTTCATCTGACATATCTAGCCTTTCAGCTAATCCTTTGTAAAACTCTGCATGTTTTGTCAGGCCACTTTCTTTTTTAATACAAGAGATAATTTGCCAAAACCTTTTATCTGAAGAGTCTAAGAAGGCTATTTGTCTAAGTCTTTTTAAAGTACTATGTTTATCTTCACAAGTCGCGCTATCTGAAAGTATATTATTTTCAGAGAAACAATAAGGAAATGCATTTTGCGCATCTCTAATGGTTGTTTCCTTGTCTTCTTCTAAGTGAAATTTATAGGTACTATCAAGGTTGAGATGAGAAGAAATGCATCTACTATGTTTATTTTTATCGTATTGATCGTTTTGACAAATTTCTTTTAACTTAAAGCCCACTTCTCCAATCTTATAAGCATTGAGTATGCCATGACCCATGCTATTTGAAGAGGGTAGGTTTGGAAAATGTATAGCTGTCTTTTTAAGAAGATGTTCTGCTTGTTTTGTGTTCAAAAGATGACTGGTTATAACTGTAAAAGATGTTAAAGTTCCTTTTGTTAGAGGAGCTGCTCCGCTAGTTCCTCCAAAATTGAGTGGGATTCCTTCGAAGTTATAGCTTCTGATCATGTTATCAGCCGGTGCTGAAACAGTTGTGTTTATCGAATAGTTAGAAAAATGTGATGGATTTCCAAGGGGATCAAGGCTTGCAACAACAATAAGGCGGTTAAATTTTTCTAAGCCTCCTTTGGACTTAGACAGATACTGAGCGTCATTACCTGCTGATGTGACAATGACTGTTCCTTGTCTTTTATTCATCACATAAAAAATTTCTTTTGTAAGGTTTGTTGTATTGTTGCCTGGCAAGAGCATAAACCAGTGCAAAGAATTATTTATATAGCGAGGGCAGTTATTTTCTTTTTGACATTGTTTATAGAGATGTTCATAGCCATTGGTACCTGGAATTACTGTGACATCAATAGGTTGAGATTGTGGGATAACTGCTGATGGAAAAGGGCCAGCAATGATCTGACTCACAGGTTCCCCATGAAGATGGCTATAATCCCAGATTTGAACAAGATCATGAGTTATTTTTTCAATACCATCTATAGTTTCAAGTCTTTTTCTTAATAGATCTGCCCCTATATATTCTTGTGCCCAAAAGGCATCAAGACCTGTTACTCTTTCTTCCTCTAAATGAATATCAGGAAGGACAGGTTCTATTGGTTTTGGGAAAACACAATCTTGATAAGTATGGGCTTGTAAACTGAAAGAGAATATCAATAAAGCGATACCTAAAGTTATCCTACTTAATAGCATGGTGTTTCCAATCTCTTTGGATGATATCTTATGAAAATATTATGTTCTTTTCTGTTTAGGCGCAAGCAAAAGTAGGACAATAAGCTATAGAGTTGATAAGGGTTTGTTTTTTAAGGGTTAGGAGAAGTTAAAAAGATAGTATTGCACTTTATCTTATGTAATAATTACGAGGAGGTTGTACTTAGAGCTTTTTTTCTTATCTGCTCTTTAATCTTGCCCCGGAATGATTTTATAGATTGTTGGAGTCCTTAAGCAGTGAAAGAGAATTTTATTGTAAAGTTAGCAAAATATTATAAGTGCTGGCTTTGCCTTTTATTTATAATCATTCATGGGACTAGTTATTTTGCTTTTAGTTGGGAGATATTAAAAGACCAGGAAGCTTTTGCTAACAGGTTAGGACAATTTAAATATGTCTCTATAGTTTTTGCCAGTCAAAATTTGAAAATTCCTATTTCTTTTTTTGGACATACCCTTTTAATTTTTCATAATGAGACAACTCCTGAACCTAATAGCATTGTCTTTGAGTATCTCGGTGATAGAGAAGTTTCACATTATGTTATTAAAGGATTGTTTTGGAGTATACCAGGAAGATTCCATCTTCTTCCATGGAGCCAAAAACGTTGGATATATGAACAAGAAGACAGGGATATTTGGGCTGTTCGTTTAAATTTTAAAAAGCATGAAAGAGAAAAACTTGAAGCCAAAATCAAAACTTCTTTATCTGAAGAAGAGTCTTATAATTTTTTCTTTTATAACTGCTCTTGGTATATTTTTGAGATTGTAAAAAAGAGTATGGATGATATGGAGTGCTTTGTTAAGCCTTATGTTCCCCCAATAGAAACTCTTAATGCTCTGTATAAGTGTCAAAAAACAGGTGAATCTGTTTATATCCCAGCTCATGCGACTCGTTTGAAAGAGGCCTTTAAAAATCTAAATCGAAAGGAGAAAACTATTTTAAAGAAATTAAATTTGCAAGAAGACATTCATCATGAAAATGTGTCCCCCGAATTGAAAACGGCCATTACAGAATGGATTGATTATAAAATTCCAAGAACAGATAGAGAAGACCATCGAGATAAGCTTTTCAAACTTAAAGAAACATATCATCATCCTATCCAAATAAAAAATAAAAAATTAGAAGAATTAAGCAGACCTAGAAGTGGTCGTGTGACTTTATCCTATTTAACAAAATGGCGATCAACAACACTAACCGTCTCACCAGCTCAAGTGAGATTTTTAAATGCGTTAGATGATCCTTTTTGGGCAGATCGATTTGAATTTCTGACTATAGGTTTGACATTTATCCCTAAAAAGCTTTTTCTTTCTAAATTCAACATTATAGATATAAATACGAATACTTCGGGGCATGTGCTTAAATTTCCTTTCGTGAGAGATATTTATGCAGGTTATCAAAAATATGCTATTGATTCAGAGCAATATTGGAGTGAGCTTTTAGCTCGGGTAGGTACTGGCCTTGAGGATGTCCCACGTTTCGGTGAAATTGAAGTTAAGCAGAGCTTGATGTTTTGCTACGCCTGTTTCTATTGTTAGTCAATAGGTTTAAATTTTCTTCCATTGTATTTAAATCTTTATACCCTTTAATAGCTCTAAACTTTTTTTCAGCTTCAACTAAAGAAGCAGCAGCCCATCTCATAACCTGATCTGGAGAACTTCTCCAGTTCTTAACCCTGCTGACTTTATCTCTTACAATAGAAAAAGCAGACTCAATAGGATTTGTAGAAGATAAGGTTCTCCTTAGCAGTGGAGATACCTTCAACTTGATAACTGTCAGTGTCTCCTCCTTTGCTTCCTTAAGTGAAGCCAATGCTGCATAATTAATCCTGCTTAACCAACTCAGTAACTTATTGTATTCTCTCTGAGAAGAATCATAATCATTAAAACCATGCACCATCTTCCAGCGACGCTTAAACTCTAAATGACGTTCCTGAGGTAAATAACTTAAAACATTCCTCTCCTTGTGGTGAATACAGCGTTGAACTACTGCTCTCTTACCAAAAACTCTATTAATAGCTGTCCTTAAAGATCTGCTACCATCAATTACAAAAAGGTAAGGCTTATCTGAACAAAGACCTCTTGCTATTAAACTCTCTAATAAGTCCTTGCAAACTTCCCAGTTCTCTGTATGACCCTCTCTAAGACCCAGAACTAACTTCTTACCTTCAACTGTGATGCCAAGAGCTACAACCACTGTCCTTGATCCAAAAACAACACCATCAATCATAATTGATGAAAACTTATCCTTACTCAGATCACGACCATTTAAAGATTCAAGAAACTTCCTAGATGACTTATTAAAGACTCTGCTCACTGTACTCTTAGAAAGACCCGTCCCTCCTACAATATCATCAAGAAGTTCATTGTAATTACGACAAGATACCCCTCTCATAGCATGACTCAAAACTTTATCACAAAGTATGTCATACTTTTGAAGCACTGAATAAGACCGCAGCTTAATATCAGAACCTCCCTTCTCCTTCACCCTAGGCTTCCTCACCTGAAGCCTTTGACCTTGTGCAAGAACACTCCCAGAATCACTACCCGCTCTGTAATATCTTGTATCACGACCACGAACATGACGCTTACCACACAGTGATAATAACTCATCCTCAAAGAAATCATGGATCATATTAATAACCATTGATCTCATGCGATGCTCTAGGATCTCTCGAATCTCATTTGACTCAGATGATAAAACTTGAATTGAATAACCATTCTTACTACTCTTCATAATAGCTCCTTTCTGTTATCTATTTCCTGATAAAATAAAAACAGTAAACAACGGCTAGACCACTTAGGATAGCCGGGAGCTCTACTTTCTTCTAATTTCTATAAGAAAATTTCACCGATCTATGGGACAACCTCACTGGCTGGCCTTGTTTAGGATTTTCATGACCACTGGAAACTCTCTATTTTAGCGTTTTTAGAGGCTGGTAGAAGTGCAGATAGGCAAAGAAGTTATTTTTTAGCTCGATTTGGTTTAGGGGCAGTGATGAGTGTAAGGTTGTTGAGTTGGTTGCGTTCAAAAATAGAAGTTCGTCAGATGATAGGATATAATTCTTTAATTGGCCAAGTAGGTAAAGGGCAACTAGTTTTTCTAGATAAAAGACCTTTTGTAGGTGCATTGGAGTATCTTTTTTTCTCCACAGTTAAAGATCGAAAGTTTCATCATTCTTTAGGTCTATCTTTAAGTTATTTATTTTAAGTTCATAGTATGTGAAAACTTAGTCTTTTGGACCTCTTGGGCGTTCACCAAACAATTGATTGAATTTCCCATCTACAAATTGATAGAGTTTTGCAATCCTATTTGAATTATCTTTTGCCTTTTCAATCCAAACAAGAGTTCTTTTATAAAAAGATTTTGTGCATTCCACATCTGAAAAAGCAGGAGACCATGTTCCACTATTTAAATGTTCAATATCTTCAAAGTTTTTGTGCATCCACACATGAGTGTGTCCATATACAATGCGTTTGATCCTAGTGATTTGTGAGGCTGTTTGGAAAATTCTTAACTTGGGAGACCTGTAATTTACAACTTGTGACTGAAAAGCGTGAGAGTAAAAAATAAAAAATGGTATCAATAAAGCTAGTGGAATAAACATCCAAAAAAGTGAAATGCCAAAGAAGATATTAATACTGACAAATATCAAATAAGTATTAAAAAACATAATTAAAACAATGAAGGCTTTATCGATCCACAGCTCTCTGGCAATCAGTAAGGGATTAAAGGCCGCAGGATGAACAGCTAATTCCTTCATTTCTCTGACCATGCGAGGTGTGGCATTTGCATTTTTAGCAATTGACTCAATGCGTCCTTCAATAGTTAATGGGTCTTTCATGGCAGGAAGTAGTGTGTAAACAAAGGAATCTATAACAGTCATTACAGAGCTTACAAACCATGTCACCAATAAGAGCGGCTGTGCTTTTGCCATGTACTTGAAAAAAAATCGTACATATTCCTTAACTGTCATGATGAAATTAGATTCTGCATGAGGGTTAAAGAACCCCATTTGATTTGTGAGATAGCGGCAAGCCAGGTTACCAAAAGGGATGCGAATTTCCATTCCATGAAGCCTTTGAACCATGGGCGAAATAGGGTTTTGACAAAGGCAGTAAGGGTCATATTGGTTACCATGCTCAATGAGGGTGTCTTTGTTACTAATATAAAACCAAGAACAAAATCGAATACGCTCTTGATCTTCCTTTGATATATTTAAGCTTTCTAGGATGTTGTTTTGTACGATTTGATAATGCATCTCTAGATCATGATTTCCAATAATAAAAATAACTCGATGACCGTTGAGTATAAAACTTCTTAGAGCTTCTACCCATTCTTGATGGTCTTCAAGTATCTTACGTATTTTATAAGCAGATTTTAATTCTTGAGGGAACATACCACATTTTCTTTCTATCCAAGAAATTTTATAAGGAGGGTTTTCTGGAATAGCCATACAGGAATCAAAGTCAAAAATATCTCCGTTGAGAATGAGTTCTATCTTTTTGTCTTCTGCCTTCTTTTCTATATGTTCTAAAAAGCTTTTGAACTCTTTATCAAAGAAAAACTCTCTAGTTTTGAATTTTTTCCAAAGGGGATATTTAGGATTTGGTTTTTCTGCTTCACATAAGTGCAGATCAGAAATCACAACTGTACAAGAAGCGTTAGTGAAATCTTCAGGTTCCATTGTAGGTTGTAGGGAAGGTGTTATATTTTCAGCCATTGTTTTTTATATAATGAGTTTTCTAATGGAGGTTATTTTAAAAGTAAGCTTTTTTATTATGTCTATTATATAATAGTTATCCTAACAAAGTCATTTACAATCTTTAAAGATTTTTTTGATGTCCTAAACCAAACTTTACCTTGTATGTTCTTGAATCATTGCCAGAAAGTGACCAGAGGTCAGACTATTTTTAGGGATAAGGCCTGATTTCCTTAACATTTTGTAAAGAGAGGAGGAGAGTCTCCCTCCTAAAGATAGTCAGGCTTTCTAGGCATTGCTCTATTTGCCAAACGGCGTGAGCCAGTTTGGGAGCAATGCCAGAAAGTGACCAGAGGTCAGACTATTTTTAGGGATAAGGCCTGATTTCCTTAACATTTTGTAAAGAGAGGAGGAGAGTCTCCCTCCTAAAGATAGTCAGGCTTTCTAGGCATTGCTCTATTTGCCAAACGGCGTGAGCCAGTTTGGGAGCAATGCCAGAAAGTGACCAGAGGTCAGACTATTTTTAGGGATAAAGCCTCCAAATAACATCAGGATTTTTTTGTAAATAATTGATATAACGGGATAAAACGAATAAATAGTCACTCATACGATTAAGATATATTAAAATAACAGGCTTAATATCTTCTTGGCAGCTCAAATCAACACAGACACATTCTGTTCTCCTACAGACCACACGACAAATATGTGCTTGAGAGGCAGCCTTTGAGCCTCCGGGTATGATAAAATTTTTTAAGGGTGAAAGATTGTTTGTCATACTGTCAATTTGTTCTTCTAGGTGTTTTATCCATATTTCTTGCAAAGCGGGAAGTTCATTTAACAGTTTTTGACTGGTGCATGCCAAATGGCTGCCAATATGAAATAATTGAAATTGCAGGTTTTGTAAGAAGTCCAAGATACTTTGTCTTTTTGCTGATTGAGGGACGTCTTTGATATAAGCTGTTAAAAGCCCGATGTTTGAATTGAGTTCATCAACATGACCGTAAGCTCTTATACGCAGTTCAGATTTTAAAATATGAGTAGCACCTAATAAGCTGGTTGTACCCTTATCACCTTTTTTTGTATAAACCTTCATATTATATCCTTGCTGATTTCATTTGCTTTTATTAAAACCTTATTTATTGATATTGTATATACTTTAGATGGAAAATCCATTAAGTGGGAATAATGCTTTCAGTAAAAATAAAATTTCTAGCAAAACGTCTTTTTCTTTTTTTAGCTTCTATAAAGCTAGCGGTTATTATTATTATAGCACTTATAGCTCTTAGCACTTGGGGCACTATTGTAGAGTCTAATTATGATGCCAGAACAGCGCAAGAGATTGTCTTTTACTCACCTTTAATGTCTTTTATTTTGTTTTTACTAGTGATCAATTTGCTGTTTTCTATGATCAAAAAATTTCCTTGGCAAAAAAAACATCTACCATTTTTATTGGCGCATATAGGTATTTTAGTTGTAATTTTAGGGTCTTATGTCACTCAAAAGTGGGGCATAGATGGTTCAATGGCTTTTCGCATAGGTCAAAAGCGTAACTGGATGTCCACTACAGAAACTTTTATTCATATCTACTTAGCTAAGAATGATCAGATTTTTCTTCCTCACAGAATCCTAAGCCAAAAAGTGCATTTTTTAAGAAATCCTCCAAAAAATTTAAAATTAAAAGTTCAAGATCATATTTTAGTGATTGATAAGTTTCATCCCTACACGCGTCCTGAGACACAAATAACAGCTTCTGATAAACCTTTTGCTAAACCTGCCATTCATTTTGTCATACAAAATGCATTTGCATCCATCTCTGAATGGTTGACTTTGGAGGACAAACTGACAGCTTACAAAGATTTTGGCCCTTTGAGAGTTGTTTTAACTTCGCAAAAAGAAACTCCAAAAGAAGTTAAGGGCAATACTATTTTACTGTCGTCGCCTTCTTCACTCGAGTTAAAAGAAGATATCAATTATGTCTTGTTTTCTAAAGAGAAGTTGATTGAAGAAGGAGTGATGAGTGCTGGTGATGTTCTTGATACACCATGGATGCGGGGTCGAATGATATCAAAAGAGGGAAGTTCAACAAATGTAAAGATGCGTCTTTTGAAACTACTCCCAAAGGCTTTGAGAGAAACAAAATACAATGTTCGAAAACGCCCTACTGATCTTACTATTCCTGCTATACATGTCCGTTTGCAAGATCAATCCTCTTGGATTGGTCTTAATTCTTTCAGCAGGCTTTCTGTAAACAATAAAACATATATTGTATCCTATGCAGAAAATAAACTGGGTATTGGTTTTGATATGCAATTAACACAATTTAAGGTTAAGCATTACCCAGGGAGTTTAAAGGCGGCATCTTATGAGAGTGAGGTGTTAGTAGATGGCCAGAAACACATTATTTCTATGAACAATCCTTTTAAAAAAAATGGCTTTACATTTTATCAGGCAAGTTTTCAGAAGGATGAAAATGGCGATCCTTTTATGTCTATTTTATCTGTGAACCGTGATCAAGGAAGGTTCTTAAAGTACTTTGGATCATTTTTATTAGTTTTTGGCATCATTCTTTTATTTCAAAAACGCAATAAAAAAATAGCATTAACTTCTCGTTAAGTTTTGTTTTATAGTTAAATATTTATGAAATAAGCCTGTTTGCCTTTGTTTTTCAGTGATTTTACTTGACTTTCATTAAAAAGCTTATTATGTTCGGTTTTTCTTATCCTAAGAATTGTACATATAGATGATGCAGAGGTAAACAATGAAGATCAACAAGTTTTATAATTTTTTAGTTTTTATAACAGTAATGAGCTTAAGCTTTTATTTATTGACTCAAAAATTATATGCAGGCGAAACGGATGAATTAAATGGATCAGATGAGTGTGGAGATGTTTTAAGTGTTGTAGAGGCACTGTCGCCGCCGGCATTAAAAAAAGTTGGAGCATCAAATTCAGAAATAGTAGCAGCTCCTATGAGTAATGTTCAGGGTGTTATGAAAGGTATATTTTCGTTTCTTGTAAATGAACAAAAACAAGAAATTGAAATTGAGTATAAGCTTGACGGTGACATTGACAAAAGGTTTCTTTCTCGAGTAAATTTTGGATTCTTGGGGAAAGTTCTTGATGAAATGCCAGCTGGTCCTTTAAGTAAGGTGAGTAAAATAACTGTTGTAATTACAAAGGATCCTGAGATTTTAATTCATTCAGGAAGAGCATTTGATATTACTCGTCCTACTTCTGAAAGAAAAGAGATATTACAGCTAGAAGAAACTTACTATAATCCTGTGGCTGGTGACATAACTCTTGTGATTCCCTATTTATTTAATGTGCCTCATTTGCGTGATGTGTTGTCTTTACGTCGCGTGAGCAGTTTCTATTTTGGTTTTCTTCAGAAGTATTTGATCCGTAACATGCGACATAAATTAGGACATGTTATGGCCTACTACTACGAATATGGAAGGTTTGAGCCTGATCAAGAATGGCATGATGCGATTTTAGCAGATAACCGAAGTGTTTCTAAATATGGTGATAAAAATCCAGAGGAGGATTTTGCTGAAGCCATGAAGGTTTATCTAGAGACGAATGCTGGACTTAATCGTCCAGACATTGTAAGACAATATGCTCATCGTTTTGAGATTTTAGATGAAATTGTAGGTGTAAGCTCTTTTCAAAGAAGGATAATTGCAGAAGGGAATCGCTGACTTGAAGAACAAATTCATGAAATCAATTATCTTCAAAAATAAAAGAGTTCTTGTTAGAATATTCTAAAGGAATGAGACTGATAAGAGTTTTAGCAAGTAAAGCACTTACTTTGGGTAGAAATAAACCACTGGATTTTACTTCATTGAGTACATCTTCAGTGAGAGAAAACTTAATAAGGAAATTAGTTTGGCCTGGCTTATTATATATTCCTGATCCTGATGATATAGCAAACACTCCTGGGTTTATTAGAGATACTATTGACTCACTAGATACACTTTCTATTTCTGAAATGGAGCGTCGTCTTTATATTTCGTAACTTCAAATCGCAAGTGCAACTCTTTTGTGTTTATAGATATTTTTAAAAGTTGTATCACTTTAGGATTAATATTCCAACAAAGTTTTAATTATCATGAAAGATTATTGTAAATTATTTAATTTGAATGAATGTATTTTGATGTTTATGGCAAAGTCTCGTAGTCCTCAAGCTAAAGCTCTGCGGAAGAACGATCCTTTGCCATAAACATCAAGCTGTCAAATAAGCATCTTCAGAAGTTATTATATATAAGTAAAATTAAATGGATAAACTATGAATAACTTCAGCAAACCATCTTTTGTCTATGAAACTCATTAGGAGTTAGAAAACCTAAACTCTTTCGAGGGCGATGGTTTAAAAGAGACTCAACCTTTTTTACATCCTTAGAGGCGATTTCTCTAAAATCTGTCTTCTTTGGAAAATACTGACGGATTAAACCATTCGTGTTCTCATTTAAACCTCTCTGATATGAACTGTAAGGATGTGCAAAATAAACTTTACATCCAGTATATTCACTGATCTTCTCATGACACGAAAATTCTTTACCATTATCCAAAGTCATTGTATGAACAACCTCTCCTTTAAGAGCTTTAGAAATAGCATGAAAAACTGCCTCAGATCTCTTAGATGCTATTTTGACAATCCTCGTCTTCTTAGAACATCTATCTACCAGCGTGACTAAAGCTCCTTTATGATGTCTACCTATCATTAGATCACCTTCCCAGTCTCCTATCCGAAGCTTCTTATCTACTATCTTAGGCCTTTTATCAATGCTCACTCTATTCTTTATCTGACCCCTTTTATCAAATCTACTTGTACCATATCGCTTCTTCCGTTGCCTCTGATATCTTAAAAATTTGTAGAGATCTCCTCCTGATTGCTTATCTCCAAGAATATGCTGATAAATACTCTCATGACTTATAGACAAACCTTCTCGTTTAAGAAAACCGGATATCTGTTCCGGACTCAAACGATCACGAAGAAACCTCTCAAGCTTATTAATGACTTTTTGTGTTATCTTTATATGTCTATGAGAGTTTTGAAGACGATCGACTGCTTTTTCATGGGCTTGTTGAGGACGATAACCTCGCAAACCTTTGTTGCGATTCAATTCCCTATATATGGTGCTTTTATCTCGACCTACCTGAGTAGCAATTGAACTTATTGATTTTCCACTTTGCAAAAAAGCTAAAATCTGGTATCTCTCATGTTGGGTTAGATGAGTGTAATTGCTCATGGAATACTCCTTTCATTATTTAAAGAGATTGATTAGAGTATTCCTCTAACCCGCTTTAAATAACTATGCAAGGAGTTGCACTTGCAACTTGAATCCACCTTTTTAATGAAGGTAGTAAATTCATAGAAGAAATGGAAGAAGAAGATGCAGCTGATGAACATCCATATACTCTGTTTGAGAGAGTTGTTAGAGAAGTTCAAAGCAGGCCAGAATAGGAATAGATTTCTATAAACAAGATGTTTCCATCTACTAGGTATAGGTGAAAAGCAAAAGCCAACTTTTATGATTTTTATCAAACTTTTATAATCAAAAAACAAATTTAGGTTTGTACAATACTGTACTTTTTTAAGGCTCATATCTCTTGAGCCGTAAGGCGATGGTAACTAATGGCGTAGGAGGAAACTTTTTCCTGACTTCGTCATTTTCGTTTACTTTTGATATTGATAAGTACGTTTTGAGTTCTTAGGAAGCTTATCAATTCGGGATTTTCATTTTTTTTAATTTTTGTTGTTTCTTGTAGTGTCCCTTGCTATTGACAGAGCTTTTTAATATTGCGATCTTGTTTTTATGAGCATGTTTGTCCGCCTTGTAAAAAGACCAAATGACCATGTTTCCGTAAGGATCGTTGAGAATAAACGGATCAATGGAAAGATGAAACAAAAGAATGTCTGCTGCATAGGACACACTCATAAGGATAAGGTCAAAGAGATTTCAAGATTTCAAAAGATAGGCGAGGAAATGATTATAAAGATAAAGAATGAAATCAATCCTGCATTTGAAGGTTTGGAGTCAGTCCATACACCTCAGAAAAGGAAACAAGGTGTTCCTGATAATATGATATGTTTAGAGACATTGAAAGAGAAGGCTCGTGTTCATCAAGGAATAGAAGATGTATTTGGTAAGTCATTTGAGCAATTAGAGCTTCATAAGATTATAGGAGATGGTTATAAGACAGGAGAGTTTAATACGCTTTTAAAAGAGATTGTTCTTGCTCGCTTAAGTGATCCATCAAGTAAGAGAAAAAGTGTTAAAGATATAGAGAGACATCGTTATCAGCAATTTGATTTAAATAAAGTGTATCGGATGATGGATAAGCTGTATAAGAGAGAGGATGAGATAAAAGCAAGGATGTTTCGTAGGACATTGAGTTTATTAGAGGAAGAAGTACATGTTTTATTTTTTGATGTGACGACATTATATTTTGAGAGTTTTGATCCGGATACACTTCGGTTATGTGGTTATAGCAAAGACAATAAGGTGAAAGAGACTCAAGTGGTACTAGCTCTTATGACAAGTGTAGAAGGTCTTCCTGTAGGTTATGAGCTTTTCCCGGGTAATACGTATGAAGGTAAGACATTGATCAGAGTTATAGAAAAGATTGAGAAGACATATAGTATTTTAGATGTATCCATAGTAGCAGATAGGGCGATGTTTACAAGGCAAAACTTACAAGCACTAAATGAGAAGGGGACTAAGTTTATAGTAGCTGCTAAGCTAAAGACAATGTCTAGAGTTATGAAGTCCCAAATAGTTACAGATGTACAAGAGAGTCGGAAGCAGATGCCTAACAAGTCTTTTTTTAGTAAGAGTTATGAATATGAGAATCAGAGATTAATTATAAGTTATAGTAAGGATAGAGCTTATCAAGATGAGAAGAATCGTTTAAATCTTATTGAGAGGCTTAAAAAACAGATGCATGGAGATAAGATATCTTTATCGAGTCTTATAAAGAATACAGGGACTAAGAAGTATCTTAAGATTGACAAAAAAAATAAACAAGAGGCAACTTTAAATCAAAAGAAAATAGATGAAGAAGCTCGATGGGATGGTATTCACGGAGTTATCACTAATCATAAACCAGAGGATTTAAAACCATCAGAGATCTTAGAAAGATACAAGGGTTTATGGCAGATAGAGAATGCTTTTAGAGTTAATAAGCATGACCTTAAGATGCGTCCTATCTACCATTGGACACCGAGAAGAATTAGGGCTCATATATTAATTTGTTATATAGCATATAGTGTACTGACCTTTATTAAATTTCAATTAAAACAGAAGAACATTGATCTTAGCTTCAAGAGACTTAGGGATGAGTTAAAGATTATACAATATAGTATTGTATTAGATAAGACGACGAACAAGAGATTCATTTTACCTTCAAACATCACAAGTCTTCATAAACAAATTTATGAAGCTCTTAATATCAAATTCACTCAAGCAAGATTCTTAGGAGAAAAAGAGTTTCTAACAAGTTAAATACAACTATAAAACTCTCTCAAATAAACAAAAGGTGTAGTGACCCCTGAACTACCTAAACTATTGTAATCATTACATGACGCATGCGCAATATGACGAAGTCAGGACATCCATATACTGTGTTTGAGAGAGTTGTTAGAGAAGTTCAAAGCAGGCCAGAATAGGAATAGATTTCTATAAACAAGATGTTTCCCTCTACTAGGTATAGGTGAAAAGCAAAAGCCAACTTTTATGATTTTTATCAAACTTTTATAATCAAAAAACAAATTTAGGTTTGTATAATACTGTACTTTTTTAAGGCTCATATCTCTTGAGCCGTAAGGCGATGGCTACTAATAGCGTAGGAGGAAACTTTTTAGGCGTAAAAGTTTAAAGTAGATCCCTGTTACCTGATACTGAGGCCAGAGTGCCGGTTTGCCAGATCCCAGAAAAAAAGGATGCTTAAGTAGTTATGAACCTACTTAAAGGTTATTTCTCCTTAAACTTCAAATGGTTTAATTTGACTTTCATTAAAAAGGTATTTATTGATCTCTTATTAATTATTAATGACTAGATGAAGAAATGATGGGGGATGAGAATCAGTAAATATTATAAATCTTTAGTTTTTATGGCATCAGTAAGCTTGGCCCTTTGTTTATTTGTTCGAAATTTACATGCAAATAAAGTCAGTAAATGTGAAGATGCTTTAATGACTATACCTTCAGTGTTAGAACTGGCTAATTCGTCTTCAAATACAGAAATGATAGAAGTTTCTACGATCAATAATTTTAACTCTATGGAGGGTATATTTTCCTTTCCTATAAACGATCAACAAAAAAAAGAAATTAAAATTGAATATAAGCTTTATAGCGTTGATGTTGATATGTATTTTCTTTCTCAGGTGAGTTTTAAATTTTTAAAAAGGGTTCTTGATGAAATGCCAGCAAGCCTCTTAAGCAAGGTGGATAAAATTACTGTTTTATTTACAGAGAAGTTCAGATTAGAAGCTTTGCCTAATCCTAGTAGGAGAGAAACATTAAAGTTAGAAGAAATCTCTTACCCTCGTACTGAAGCCAATGAAATAACTCTTGTGATTCCTTATTTATACCTTCATAAATATTATTCACCTTATCTTTTTAAAAATTATTCTGATAATATCTACTTTGGTTTTCTCTCCGAGCATCTTAATTTGTATCTTCATGAATATTATTCGTCTTATCTTTTTAAAAATTATTCTGATAATATCTACTTTGGTTTTCTCCACGAGCATCTTATCTATAGAATGCGGCATAAACTAGGGCATGTTATGGCCTATCACAGGTATAGAGAGCTCACCTCTGATCAAAGGTGGCATGATGCTATTGCACAAGATAATGAGAGTGTTTCTCAATATGGTGATGTAAATATGGCAGAAGATTTTGCTGAAGCCATGAGGGTTTATCTAGAGACGAATGCTGGACTTAATCATCCAGACATTGCAAAAAAATACTCTCATCGCTTTGCAATTTTGGATGAGGTTGTGGGTCTGGATTCTTCTGAAAGGAAAAGAATTTCTGAAAGAAACCATTTATTTGAAAAACAAATTCAAGAAGTGAATTACTTATTTAGACAATTGGGCATAGTTGATAATAATGGAGCAGTTATAGTGTATTATAAAGGCGAAGGTGAAGTTATAAATGAAGATACTCCTAGAGAAATAATAGAGGTTTTGCCGGGAAACCCTGATTGGATAGTCACGATGAGGATTCTAGCAAATAAGGCACTTGCTTTACATAGAAATAAGCCATTGAATTTTACATCGTTGGACACATCTTCCGTGAGAGAAATTTTAATAAGAAAATTAATTTGGCCTGGTCTACTATTTTTACCTCGAAATAATGGAGAAAACACATCTCAATTTATTAGAGACACTATTGACTCACTAGATGCGCTCTCCACTTCTGAAATAGAACATCGTCTTTATGTCTTTGAAAAAGTTTTCAAGATCATGGTATCGAAAAACTCAAATGAAGAAGCAGATGTTATGTTTGAGAAAGCCATTGAGGAAGTTCAAAGTAGAGCAGATTAATTCTTTCTCACCAGCGGCAGAGAAGCCCTAACTGCTGAACCTTTATGGCTTTATAAGTTGATGAAAGAATAAAACTTTTTTAAAGTCTATATTTCATTATATTGTGGTTTAAGTGTATAGGCATGTTATAAGTTTTCTATATTATAGATTCCTATATAATGTAAATTCTCCAAAGTTGACTTTGGTAATTTTTAAGAATATAAGTCATTTTCCCTTTTGATATGTACTCGTGTTACCGTGTTAGCTCATAATAAGTTGATTTTACTTGACTTTTGTTAAAAGACTGGCCATACTCAATTTTTCTCATATCAGCAATAATGATGAAGTGGAAAGGTGAAAGGTGAAAGGTGAAGATAAATAGGTGTTATAGACTCTTAATTTTTATCGTGTTTATGGGTTTGGCCCCTTGGTTTTTATTTGTTGAAAATGCGTATGCAATGGAGCATAAGTGTGAAGACGCTGTAATAAGAGCACCTTTAATAAGTGTACCTTTAATAAGTGTACCTTCAATATTAAAACCAGTTGGCACATCATCAAATACGGAAATAACAAGTACTTTTATAGTTGATACTCCTGGCGTTTCTATTGTTAAAAGAGGTACATTTTTCTTTGTTGCGGATCAACAAAAACAAGAAATCGAAATTGAACATAGAAGGTCTCATGATTTACATTTTCTTAACAAATATCTTTTTGAGCTAGAGTTTAAACTTGTAAAGAGAATCCTTGATCAAATGCCGGCTGTTTTCTTAAGTAAGGTAAATAAAGTGACTGTTTTGTTCTCGGGGAGATTCGAATTATCAATCCCATTTGCTAATGATGGTACACATGAAACACTACAATTAGAGGAGGCTGATTATAGTCCTATGGCTAATGAAATAACTCTTGTCATTCCTTACTTTCATACATTTTCCTCACCTTCTTCTCCTGACTCATTAGATATCTATCCTGGTAGTTATTTTGTTTCTCTTTATCATCATCTTATTCACAGAATGCGACATAAATTAGGACATATTGTGGCTTACCACAAATATGGACAGATCACTCCTGATCAAAGGTGGCGTGATGCGATTTTAGCAGATAACCAAAGTATTTCTCAAGGTGATATAAATATGGCAGAGAACTTTGCTGAAGCTATGGAGCTTTATTTAAGAACGAATGCGGGGCTTGACTATCCAGATATTGCAAGAGAGTATGCCCATCGGTTTAAAGTTTTAGATGAAATTATAGGACTAGATTCTTCTCAAAGAAGGTAAACAGCCTCTAGCTTTGGGTATCATTACTTTTGTTCCAAAAACGCAATAAAAAAATAGCATTAGCTTCTCGCTAAGTCCTGTTTTTATAGCTATTTAAAGGTTGTTTGGCTGTTCTTTTACTTGACTTCATTTGACTTTTATTAAAAAGCCCATTATGTTCGGCTTTTCTTATCTTAAATTGTACATGGTGTATAGATGATGAAGAAGCAAAAAATAAAAATCAACAAGTGTTATAAATCCTTAGTTTTTATAACAGTAATAAGTTTAAGCTTTTATTTATCTGCCAAAAATGTACATGCAGCAGATGAAAATGCAGATAGAGCAAATGAATGTGAAAATGCTTTAATAAGTGTGCCATCAATATTAAAACCAGTTGGCGCATCAAATAATACAGAAGTAATAGAGACTTCTACAATTGATATTCCTGGTGTTATGAAAGGTATATTTTCTTTTCCTATAGATGCTGAACGGAAGAAACAAATTGAAGTTGAGTATAGATTTGGTGACATTGATGATATATATTTTATTTCTCGAGTAAATCTCAAATTTTTGAAAAAGATTCTTGATGCGATGCCAGCGGTTCTCCTGGATAAAGTGGATAAAATAACTATTTTATTCAGAAGAGCTATATTTCGACCTCCACTGGTGATATTCGGAAGCACTCCTAATAAAGAAGAAGGATCACAATTAGAGGAAGCTCAAGATAAGTTTCTGGCTAATGAAATAGCTCTTGTTATCCCTTATTTTCCTCAAGCTCATGAGAGTGCTGCTTTTAATACCTTCTACAGTTTTCTTATCTATCAAATGCGATATCAACTAGGACATATTATGGCTTATCATAGATATGGAGATATAATTCCTGGCCATGAGTGGCGTGATGCTATTCTAAGAGATAATAAGAATCTTTCTAGTGATGCAGATGTAGCAGAAGATAATGAGAATGCTCCTAGTGATATAGATATAGCAAAAGATTTTGCTAGTACTATGGAGCTTTATTTAAAGACCTATGCAGGGCTTGATCATCCAGACATTACAAGAAAGTATGCTCGTCGCTTTGAAATTTTGGATGAGATTATGGGCTTAGATATTTATCAAAGAGCAAAAATTATTGAAAGAAATCTTTTCATTGAAAGGCAACTCTATGAAATACGATGATTTACTCAAACAATTGGGCATAATTAATGATGAAGGTGTGGTATGAGGGTATAAATGAAGATACCCCTAGAGCAATAAAAGCCTTCTTACTAAGAGACCCTAATAGTTTGAGAATGATGAGAAGATTAGCAGATAAGGCACTTACTTTACAGAACAATGGACAACTGAATTTTACTTCAGTAGAGGCATCTTCAGTAAGAGAAAATTTAATAAGAAGATTAGTTTGGCCTGGTCTACTCCTTATACCTATATCTCAAAGTGATGAGGCGAACACACCTCAATTTATTACAGACACTGTTGACTTGCTAGACACACTTTCTACTTCTGAAATAGCACATCGTCTTTATATCTTTAACGAAGCTATTAAATTCATATTCATAGAGCAGCAAATCAATAATCGATCTTTATTAAATCAAGAAAGTTATATTATTTTTGATAGAGCCATTAAGGAAGTTCAAAACAGAGCAGAATGAACTTTTTATAAGCAACATCTCTTCACCTATAGTCTGCGTATAAATTTTAGGCTCACTGCTTCTGGTCTGTTAAAATAATTTCTAATGTTTATTTTTTATAAGTTGAAATAATGTGGTAGGTCTATCTGTTATAATGCCATCAACACCAAGCTCAATTAACCGCTGCATATCCTTTCGTTCATTAATTGTCCATACAAATACAGGTTTTTCTCTACGGTGCATTTCCTTTAAGAGTCTTTTAGATAGTACGGGTATAAACATGCTGACTTCAGGAATAGAGTAGATATCAGCGTTCATAGGATCAATAGGTTCTAAAAACATATTTAATAAGATCAATGATTTGTATATTTCAGTAGGTGTCACCAGGAATATCCAATCTCTTCGAGATCTCATATAATCTATAGCCTGATGAGAATAACTGGCTATAGCAATATATTCAAAGGCTTTAAATTCTTCAATGACATCTATAAGCTTTTGAGCAGCTTTAGTGGAAAGAGATTTTAATTCAATAATCATTTTTTGACGAGGGTATCTTTCCAGCACTTGTCTTAAAGAAGGTATTCGAATGCCTTGAGATCGATAAATATATTTGTCTTCGTCATTTTGGTAATGCCAACCAGCATCTAATTTTTGTAGTTGTTTTAGAGTCATGTTGGCAACGGTACCTTGACCGTTTGTTGTTCTGTCTACTGTATCATCATGGATAACAACCAAGTGATCATCTTTTGTCAGATGTATATCCATTTCTAAAATAAAATGAGGGGATATCTTAATGGCCTGATCAAAAGCTATCAAAGTATTTTCTGGAGCTTCTAGTGCGCCTCCTCTATGGGCAATCATTTCAATAGAATTTCTTTTAAACTGATGATAGGAAGCTTTGTGCTTTATTTGAAATCCAAAATGTCTGATGATAATGATCACAACAGTAAAGAAAATAAGAACTCCAGTAAGGAGTAGAAAGAATTTTAATAATGTCTTTTTCACGTATCTCTCAAATATAAATTAGGAATTGTTTGTATGCTTCTATTATCTTAATTATAAGATTCATAATAAAAAATAAGAATGTAAAAAAAATAACGCATCGCATGCTATCTTTATGACAGTCCCACAGCTAGCTTAAATACAGTGAATTTCAAGTGGTTTTAAGATTTCGCCTATTTTTTAAGAGAGTTAAAGAATTTTTTCAGTAGAAAAGATCATATTAGTGCCAAAGATCATGGCCTTAAGTGTCTTTACTTCAGTGTTTTTATAGGTTAAATGAAATAAAATGTATTTCTACTAAAATCAAATAAAGGAGCATTTTATGGTCAAACAGTATTTTAAATCATATCTAACAGTATTATCTTTGTTATTTTTTATTGTTGCCACTTATAGTCTTTCTCTTCACAGTCAGGCAAAAAAAGCGAGGACACAATTTGTTACAATTGGAACAGGTGGTATCACTGGAGTTTATTATCCAACAGGTGGAGCTATTTCAAAAATTATTAATAAGAAAAGAGATAGAGATAAAATACGCGCAAGTGTTGAATCTACTCCTGGATCTGTTTTTAATGTCAATGCTGTTGTTTCCAATGATTTAGAATTTGGTATTGTTCAATCAGACAGGCAATATCAGGCTGTTAAAGGTTTATCAGAGTGGAAAAGACGGGGCGGACAGAAAACTCTGAGGTCTGTACTTAGTCTTCACTCAGAGGTTGTCACCTTAGTGGCCTCTGTGGACAGTAAAATTCAAGAAATAAAAGACTTAAAAGGTAAAAGAGTAAATGTTGGGAATTTTGGCTCGGGACAACGTCAAAATGCGATGGATGTTTTAAAGGTCTCTGGTCTTGATTGGCAAAAGGATTTTAAAGCTGAAGCTT
The DNA here is from genome assembly GCA_965262715.1 of Bdellovibrionales bacterium. Classification (GTDB taxonomy): domain Bacteria; phylum Bdellovibrionota; class Bdellovibrionia; order Bdellovibrionales; family JAUICD01. The sequence continues at coordinate 448,697 of OZ253553.1, forward strand.
TAAAGTCAGCTGAATCTCCTAAGATGCTGCAAGATAGTCGTATAGATGCTTTTTTCTTCACAGTAGGTCATCCAAGTGGAACTATAACAGAAGCGACCTCAGGAAAAACAAAAGTGCGATTTGTTCCTATTATTAATGACAAGTTGTTAAAGCAATTTCCTTATTATACAAAGGCAAGTATTAAAAGAGCTACGTACCCGATGGCCCAAAATAAAAAGGATATATCCTCTATTGGAATGAAGGCGACTCTAATTACATCATCAGATGTATCAGAGGATGTTGTCTACAAGGTGACTAAGGCTATTTTTGAAAACTTAGATGAGTTTAAAAAGAGTCATCCAGCTTTATCTGGTTTAAAAAAACAAGGTATGTTTTTAGGTTTATCAGCTCCACTTCATAAAGGTGCTGTTAAGTATTATAAAGAGGCTAAACTAGATAAACATATTCCTAAAGAGCTGTTATAAACCACATAGACACTTTATTTTTTGGACTGATATTAGCAAATAGTCTGGTTGTTGGGGGTGTATGTGAAGAGGAAGACAACAGAGGCAACAAAAGTCTCATATAACTTATTCTTCAGAGCAACAAAAAGATGAAAAGTAGAACTTTATCAATCATTTTTGTTACTGGGTGCTGGTTCTTATTTTCATTGTTTCAACTCACTTTACCTCAATTTATTCTTTTAAATCCAGAGTACATGAAATTCATTCATTTAGGGTTTGCCACCATTTTAGTTTGTCTGCTTCCTATCAGGTTTTTAATTCCTTTTGTTGCTGGTTGCTGGTCATTATTTCAGCTAGCTCTGCCTAAATTTATTCTTTTAAATTCAGAATATATTCGAAGTATTCATTTAGGGTTTGCTATCTTTTTAGTTTATCTAAGCTTTCCTCTTGTCAAGAATTCTTTCCTTGTTAAGAAACTAAAACAGGCTCCTAAATTTCTACAATTTTTATATGTAAAAGAGCCAGGTTTTTTACGTCTTTTTCTTGCAATCATTTCATCTGCTTGTGCTCTGTATCTATTTTTTGATTACATAGGTATTGGGGAGCGTTCAGGTATCCCTAGTACAAGAGACATTGTCATAGGTAGTTTACTGATTATACTTCTTTTAGAAGCAGCTAGAAGATCACTAGGCCCTTCACTGCCTATCATTGCCGGCGCTTTTTTAGTTTATAGTTTTTTTAGTGAATACATGCCGGAGGTGATCGCCTTTAAAAATGCGACTTTAGCTAAAGTGATCTCTAAGATTGCTATGGGAAGTGAGGGTATCTATGGTATTCCGCTTGATGTGTCAGCTTCTACTGTGTTTTTATTTGTTCTTTTTGGAACTATGTTAGAAAAAAGTGGTGGTGGGCAATACTTCATTCAGATCGCTTTCAGTTTGCTAGGTAAATTTAGAGGAGGGCCAGCAAAGGCTGCTGTTTTGGCTAGTGGCCTTACAGGGATGGTTTCAGGCTCTAGTATTGCAAATACAGTGACAACAGGGACATTCACTATTCCTCTTATGAAAAAAGCGGGGTTTCCAGGATACAAAGCAGCAGCTGTGGAGGTGGCTGCTAGCACGAACGGTCAATTGATGCCTCCTATTATGGGAGCTGCTGCTTTTATCATTGCTGAATATTGTAGCATTTCTTATTTTGAAGTTTTAAAAGCAGCTATTATACCTGCCTTTGTATCTTATATTGCACTTATTTATATTGTTGATTTAGAAGCTAAAAAAATGCAGCTACGTCCTGTTCCAAAAGAGCAGCTTCCTAAGTTCTGGCCCACATTTTTATCGGGCATACATTTTTTTATTCCTTTAGGATTTCTTATTTATCAATTGATTATTTTAAGAAGATCAGCATCTCTATCAGCTTATTATGCGATAACGGCTTTGATGGTCTTAATACTTGTGCGCAATCTTATTGTAGATTGTAAGAATGAGAGAAGAGGCAAACAAGTTGTTTCATCAATTTATCAGAGTTTTCGAGGGATATGGCACACCTTAGTAGCTGGCGCCTATAATATGATGAGCATCAGTGTAGCTGTAGCCACGGCTGGTATTATTGTAGGAATTGTTACTTTAGGATTAGGCGGTGTTATGACAGATGTGATTGACTTGGTTGCAGGCGGTCATCTTATGCCGATGTTGTTGGTCACTGCAGGAGTGAGTCTACTTTTAGGTCTTGGTCTTCCAACGACAGCCAACTATATTGTTATGGCTTCACTGACTGCTCCTGCTATGGTAGCTCTTTCTGGAGACTTAGGGTTAGTAGTTCCTCTCATCGCAGCCCATTTATTTTGTTTTTATTTTGGTATTTTGGCAGATGATACACCACCTGTTGGTTTAGCTGCTTATGCTGCTGCTGCTATAGCAAAAGAAAACCCTATTAAAGTTGGAATACAAAGCTTTAAATATGATATGAGGACAGCTATTTTGCCTTTTATGTTTATATTTAATACAGAGATTCTCTTAGTAGGAGTTGATTCTATTTTATATGGATCTTTTATATTTATAACAACTCTCATTGCTATGTTTGCATTTGTTTCTTGTGCGCAAGGCATCTTTTTTGTGAAATGTACTTGGTATGAAAGAGCTGTTTTGATATTACCTACATTGATTTTATTTCGACCTGATCTGTTTATGGACTTATATCAAGATTGGAATATAAATGTATGGAGAGTTATTGGCATATTGTTATTTTTTGGAATTTACTCTTTTCAAAGGTTAAGAGTTTTAGCTTATAGTAGATAATCAATAGAAATATCTCGATCCATAACAGTTTTTCGGCCATTCGACTTAGCACTTTCAATACCTTTCTTACATAGGATTTCAACGGCTTTAGAAAGTTGCTCTAGACTTTTAGCAGATGCTTGAAGATCACCGGTATCTTTAATGTATTTTTTAACTTTGCTTGCTACGACTAATAGTTCTGCCATGTCGACCCTCCATATTTTATTGTTGTTAATAATATCGTATGAGTCATTTTTTAGATAGGCAATATAATGGCAATATATCCTAGTCCCTTGTCCTAATTGAAATGTCTTTTGTTGAAAAAACAGTTGAATGAAGTGAAAAAAGAACTTATTGAGGTAATTCCATTTGAATATAGGAATAAATCATGATAAAAACAATAGATATCAACCATAGTCAAGGTTTTAAAGGTTTTGATACAAAAGAGCTAACAGATTAACAATCTCTTGTTGCAAAAATATGCCCCCACCTCTTGTAGTTACCTATTCAGAAAAATAAGCCTTTTCTAACTGTTTATTTAAAAAAGTAGGTGTATAAATAAAAAAGATGAACTATGTAAAGCAAAATCCATTCAATCCTAATTCAATAGTAAGTCCTAATTTATTTACTGGACGCGCTACACAAATTTCTCAGGTCATTAGAAGGCTTGCTCAAACGAGAGAAGGAATATTAGCAAACTTTATTATTCAAGATGAAAGAGGTATTGGTAAGACAGCTTTTGCTAAGTTTTCTATGTTTTTAGCTCAAAAACAAGATCCAAAATTGGAAAATTTAAGTTTTTTAACAACATATTATGCTATTGAAAAAGATCAATCTTTTCAATCTGTATTACAGTCATCATTAAACCTTTTGACAGACCAGCTTCCAGAAACGTCCATCGATCGGTTAAAGACTCGCTTAGGTGATTTTTTTAGAAATGGAAAGTTTAATGTTGGAGCATTTGGAGATAGAGCTATTGTTGATCAGACGATAAAGACTACCCAAGAATTCTTTATGGTAAAAGATCAGGTTATTTCTATTTTAACTAATATCATCAAAGGAATTCAAGAAGATAAAAAGACTAATAAGAAAAAGATGTATGATGGAATATTAATTGTCTTAGATGATATTCATAATACAAAAGAACTTAATGCTATTGCCCAGATACTTCGCAACATATCTACAATTTTAGATATAAATGGTCTTAGCAATATTTCATTTATGATTATAGGTCATGAAGAGGGAATTCAACAATTTTTTGATGGAGATCCGTCTGCTAAACACAATTTTGATTTTATTCCACTAGGAGTCATGTCTGGTATTGAAGCAGAAGAGATATTAAAAAAAGGTTTTAAACAAGCGCAAGTGGGATATAATAAATCCGTTTTAACAGAAATGGTTAAGAATGTAGGAGGATATCCTTACTCTATAAAAACTCTAGGGCGCAACCTCATTGACACAGATAAAGATAATTACATTGATCAGAAGGATTGGAAAGAGGCGATATCTAAAACGCTCGATGAATTACAATCAAAGGATTTCTCTGATATGTACAACTTTGAGAGGCCAGTGACGTTGCGTGAGAAAGTATTAAACTTTTTAGCGTTCCGATCTGAACCCATTTCAAAAAAAGAGCTTGCAGAGTTTTTTAATGGGATAAATATCTATACGAGATCATGTCTTCCAAAACTAAAAAGTTTAGGAGCTATAAAAGAAAATAAAGAGACAGGTTACTTAGATATGCAATCAACATTATTTAAGTCAGTTGTTAGGTTGCATTTAATTTCTAAATCCCTAGAAGAGAAAAAATATCCAATGTATATAAAACAAGTAGGAAAAAGTAAAATAGTTATAAACCCTTAATGAGTATGAACTTCATGATTTTTTGGATTTTAAATGTGATCGGTGAACAAAAGTCACAGTACAAACATAAAGCCAATGTAATAGCACAAAGCCTGAGACGTACTCGATCCCACCTCCTCCAAATCCATAAGAGTGCAAGCCAGCACCTAATACAAAGTTAACTCCGTACCAGGCCATCAATACCAATGAGAAACAAATACCACTCCAAGCCAGAAACCCAAAGTTTCCAAGCCATCCAGAAAGCCTGCCATGTATGACTGCAATATATCCTAAAAGGGCAATTAGAGCCCATGTCTCTTTAGGGTCCCAGCCCCAAAATCGTCCTCATTAGATATGCAATCCACATTATTTAAGTCAGTTGTTAGACTACATTTAATTTCTAAATCACTAAAAGAAAAATATTAAACCTCAAGTAAAAATAACAAACATTTGTAGTGATCTTTAAAGCACATAACTTATTGAAATTATTGAATGAGTCATGTGTAATATGTTGAAGTTTGGGAAAAGATTTTGCTTTCAAGAAGGACAGGCTCAATAGATATAAGATACATTTTTTAAATGAAGATCATTTAGTCATTTTGGATCAGTTAGTCCTGTGAAAAAAGTGTAACCTATGTCTCAATATGTACAGTAGTTTGTAAAAATTCAAGTTCAATTTTGATATTCACTTCATAATTGAAGTTGGCCTCTTTTCTTGAGGTTTATTAAAGCTTGAAGATTTCTGCTTAAAATCAAGAGAGACAGATGCTGAAAACCAGCATTTCATGGCTATAATAAAAAAACTGAGCTTAAAATCATACAGATAGTTTATTTTTATGGTAAAAATCCGAAATATTAAAAATATGGGGTCATAAATCTATGGACAATAATGATCAGCAAACATTTAGAGATATAACAAATCAGCTAAAGTTTGAATCTTCTAGAGATAACATTCTTAATGATTTTTACGTACCTATTTTAAAAAGAGCCAAAAAATATGATCGCATGGCAGGTTTTTTCAGTTCATCGTCATTAGCTATAGCAGTTAATGGATTCTCAGAATTTTTTATCAAATCAGGGCAAATGCGGATGATTTGTTGTGCAAAAATCGACCAAAAAGATATTGAAAGTATAAATGCTAAAAATTTACAAGTATCTGAAATTATAGATCAATTTAGCAATCTTTCAATTAAAGAAATAAAAGATGAGATCATTCAAAATAGAATGAAAATTCTGTGTTGGTTAGTGAAAACTGGCAGGCTGCAAATAAAAATTGCATTTTTCAGAGATATATCTGGGAAGATCATACCTTCTTCAAAGTCTAAGGCCCTGCAACATTCTAAGGTAGGTGTTATGGAAGATGAATTTGGGAATAAAATATCATTTAGTGGTTCTGTCAACGAATCTGCAATGGGTTGGGGGAAAAATATAGAAGAATTTAAGGTTTTTAGAAATTGGATACCTATTCAAAGTGATTACTTTGAGTTAGATGAAAAAAAGTTTGAACAATATTGGAATGGAGAAATAAAATCTATAGCATTGATAGATATTCCTGAAGCTGTAAAAGAGAATTTGATTGAATTTGCACCAAAAGATGAAATGGAATTGCATGAAGAAATTGCAAAGTTGAAAGGAGAAGCACTTAGAGATAAAAGTAGTGATAGCATTTCAGGGCCATCTCTTCCAAAAGAATTAAAGTTAAGAGGTTATCAAAGAAAAGCTATTGACAAATGGATCAATCAAAATGGAAAAGGTGTGTTTAAAATGGCTACAGGGACAGGCAAAACAAAAACTGCTCTAGGGTCTCTTTTAAAACTCTATGAAATTTTAGACACAACTAAAAAGCTTCCTCTTGTAGTGATTATCGTATGTCCATATCAACATCTTGTAAGACAATGGGAAGAAGAATGTTCCAGCTTTGGTTTTAAGCCTTTACTTTGTTTTAAAAGTAGACGTACATGGGAGAAAAAGTTGGCTAAAGGAAGATATGAAGTCAATACTGGAATGACAAATTTTTTATCACTAATTGTGACAAATTCCACATTTATCAGAACTGACTTTCAGAGTGAAATCTCTAATATAAGAAAAAATATTCTTTTGATCTGTGATGAGGCTCATAATTTAGGAGCTGAAAGAACAAAAGATAAACTTCCTGATAAAGCGGCGTTTAGGTTAGCACTTTCTGCTACTTTTGAAAGACATCTTGATGAGGAAGGGACAGAAGACCTTAGAAAATATTTTGGACACACTTGTATAGATTTTGGCCTTAAAGAAGCTATTGAAAGTGGTTGCCTCTCTGAATATCATTATTATCCTCAGTTAGTTGAATTGACAAATGAAGAAAATAGAGAGTATGAAGAAATTTCAAAATCAATAGCTCGATTAAATAAAGGAAAAGAGAAATTAGATTTTAATAATCCTCAGATAAAGAGCTTACTGTTAAAAAGAGCTAGAATTATTGGCAAGGCAGAAAATAAATATCAAAAGTTAGATGAAATGTTTTCTAAGATTGAAGATCTTAAGAGTGTAAAAAACACTTTGATATTTTGTGGTGATGGAATGGTCGAAGATGAAACAGATCAAAACAAAACAGGAAGCCATTTTATTAGGCAAGTAGAAAGAATCACAAAACTTTTAGGAGACAAGTTTCAGCTTAAGGTCAGATCATATACTGCCGAAAACTCTTATGAAAGCAGAAAATTGATCACAGACTCATTTAAGCGAAAGGAGACTCAAGTTGTTGTAGCTATAAGATGTTTAGATGAGGGTGTAGATATTCCTTCTGCAGAATGTGCCTATTTTTTAGCAAGCAGCCAAAATCCAAAACAATTTATTCAAAGAAGGGGGCGGATTTTAAGGAAAGATCCTCAAAATCCTAACAAAGTAGCAAAAATCTATGATTTTATTGTGATCCCCTCTTTTATAGAGAGATATAATGATAGAACTTTTTCTATTGAGAGGAATTTAATTAAAAAAGAGTTTAAGAGAGCAATGGAGTTTGCAAAGTATGCTCGCAATGCACACGCATCAAGAGCTATTCTTTTGGAATTGCAAAGTAAATATCATTTATTGGGTATGGAGTGATTTAGATGGAAAGTATGCAGAATGAAAGAAAAAAAGAATTAAAAAATCAGTCTGATAATTTTTCAGATGATGAGAACAAGATTATAAAGGAGATTCTTGAGATTCATAGAAAGACAGCGCATATCGTCAATCCAAGTCAAATAGATGAAATTAAGGAGATCATAGAAGGAAGGATTAAAAAATGATTCTTAAGGAGATCACTCTTTATAATTTTAGACAGTTTTATGATGAGTATACTTTAAAATTTAACACATCAACAAATCCAGGGAAAAATGTAACCCTTGTTATTGGGCAGAATGGAAGTGGAAAAACAGCACTACTAAATTCTATCTGGTGGTGTTTGTATGGTAAAACCACTGAAAGTTTTAAAGGCTCAGAAAAGATAATTAGCCTTAAAGCTATTGCAGAATCTCAAGTTGATCAACAAGTTAGTTGTAAAGTTTCTATTATCTTTGAGCATAATGATGGTTTAGAATATGCCATTACAAGACAGAGGATAGGAAGAGTTAGTGATAATTTAAATTTAAAAGAAAAAGATGAAAAACTTACTTTTAAGAAGGGTAATGAAGAAGAAGATCAAAATCCTTCAAAACAAAAGCAAGAGACTTATCAAGAACAAATTGAAAAATTATTACCAATAGCTTTGGCCCCTTATTTCTTCTTTGATGGGGAGTCTTTACAATATATGACTAGTAAAAATGAAAAAACGGCAACAGCTATAAGACTGATTATGGGAATAATAGTACTTACAAGATCTGCTAATGATTTAAAAGAGATATCTAAAAAGTTTATGCATCGATGGAGAAATAATTCAGAAAATAAAAAGCTCGAGATCCAAACAGAAAAATTAGACAACATGATTGAGAAATTAAGAAAAGATGAAAAGCAATTAGAACTTGAAAATAAAGAGATTAAAGCCATTGGGGAGCGCATATCTTCTATAGAAAAAAGACTTGAAGAAGATGAATTTACAAGACAAAGTCAAAAGGAGTTGAAAGAGGTTGAAGAAAAAATTAAGGATATAAAAAATAAACAAACTGAAAATCAAAAGAATAAAGCTGAAGCTCTATCCTCTATAGGGTGTCTTATATTCCTTGAAGATATGATAAAAAACGTTGAAAAACTGATAAAAAAATCTAAAAAAGCGGGACTTATTCCTAAACCTTATCAAAAGGCATTTATAGAAGATTTATTAAATAGAAAAAAATGTATTTGTGGAAGTGATATTACTCAAGGGACAGAGGTATTTAATAAAATCCATCAATTAAGAGATCAAGGTAGTGATGATGATGTTGATCAGAAAGTAGCAGAACTCAATGGAAAGGTTGAGGATTACAAAGATAAAACAGAAAGTTTTAAGAATGATTTGGATCATTATTTAAATCAGGAAGGACAACTAGAAAGTAGCCTTCTAGAATTTCAAGAAAGAGAAACTGTTATTTCAAAGAAATTAGGAAAACAAGCTAGGCAAATTGAAGAGAGTGAAAACCTTGCAGAAATAGCCGAAAGACTTAAGAAAGAAAAAGAGGAAAAAAATAAAGAAGTAAATCGTCTTGAAAATGAAATCAAAAATAATAAAAATGATCAAGATAAACTAAGAAATGAATTAAAAAAATTGACTGAAAAGGACAGAAAAGGAAAGCTTGCTAAACAAAGAATGGAGGTTGCAGAAAAAATTGGTAGCTTTTTAGAAAGCTTTGCAGAATGGCAAGAACAACAGATTCATAAAGAGTTACAAGAAGGTATAAATGAAACCTTCAAAAAAATTGCTATAAAGCCTTTTAAGATTGAATTATCTTCTTCCTATAAGTTCAAGGTTTTAAATGAATTTGGTCAAAACCATATAGAAATTGGAGAATCTGCTGGTGAATCCCAAATGCTATCACTTGCTTTTATTGGCAATCTATTACAATTAGCAAAGAAACCTAAAAATCCGCTTGCTCAAATGTTTTCAGAAGGTATTGGTGGTCATTATCCTTTGGTGATAGACTCTCCTTTTGGGCCATTAGATGATAACTACCGTCCACAAATTATAGAAGCTGAGATAAATCTAGCACCTCAAGTGATTATTTTTGCTTCTGGCTCTCAATGGGATGATGCAATTGATAAGAAAGTCAGGCCTTATATTAATTCCCAATATTTCATCAAATATTTTAAACCTGAACATCAATGGAAGGATGAAGATAATAAGGGTTATATTTTGAAAATAAATAACAAAGAATATAAATTTCTAGAGAAAACAAGTGAATGTTTTGAGTTTTCAAAATTGGAAAAAATTAGAAATGAATAATAATCTAACTTTTAAAAAGTGAGTTTTTAAATATGGAAAGAGGCATTAAAAGACCTTTAGAATTTAAAACGCTGATTGAATCTTTAAGAACAGATAAAGATGATGTGTTAAAAGAATCTCCTTTTAGAACTTATGCAGAGATTATGGCCTTTTCTGCAAGTGTTGGAGCAAAGCTATCTCCAGAAGGCTTTAAAAATAATTATAAACCTGATGGTGAACCTATAAAATATTATACTTTCAAAAATGAGGGTTTTGATGGAATTATAAATATTTTAGCAGTGTATAAAACGAATAATTTAAATGTACTGACATCTGAAGGAGAACAAAAAGATAAGAAAATTGCTATCTTTGAGGGGTATGCTTATGCAGGACTAAAAAAACTACAGTCTGTTCTTAATCGCCCTGGTATGACCCTTGATAACTTAGTAGAATTTGTGAAAGAACATATAGAAGAGAAGAAAGAAAATCAAAAAGGAGAGATAGATTTACAATCACTTTTATCTTGACCTTAGAGCAGAAAAATATCTAATTTTTATTATAATTTTTATAAAAAACTTTTAGTGAAAAAGGGAATTTAAAATATGAGTTTCAAAGGAATTGAAGTGAAAAATCTTTTAATTAATACAGAAAATCCCCGATTTGCTCCTGTTGAAAATCAACAATCTGCTATTGATACTATGCTTACAGACAAGAGGTCAAATCTAAAAAACTTAGCCAAAAATATAGCAGAAAAGGGTTTGAACCCTGGAGAGCTGTTATATGTTACAAAGGAAAACAAAAAATATATTGTTCTTGAAGGTAATCGTAGAGTGACAGCTATAAAATTAATCACTGATCCTCAGCTTGTAAGAAATAACGCAAAGAATAAAAAGTTTTTTCAGGATTTAAGCAATAAATACATAGATAATTTATCATTGAAATTAAATTGTGTGGTTTTTAATAATAAAAAAGATGCAGAACATTGGGTTAAGCAAAGACATACTGGCGAGAATAAGGGTATTGGAACGGTTGCATGGAGTACTGAACAACAAGAACGGTATCGATCTCAAGTCACTGGATCACCGTCCAAACTTGTTCAAGTTCTTGATTTTATAAGAAAACACAATATTAGACATAGTAGTAAAAAAGATACAATTATTCAAAAAGTACTTAGCACTCCTTATGTGCGAAAGCAAATAGGCATAGACTTCAGAAAGGGAAAACTAATATTAGTTCAAGATGAAAAAAGTGTTGTTAGAAATTTTGAAAAAGTTATAAATAAAATAGATGCTTCTAATTTTAGTCCTAGAGATACTATTGATTCAAAAGAGAAAAGAAGAATATGGATAGATAACGTTTTAGGAGATCAAACTCCTAAAAAGACATCTAAGGCAGAAAGAGAAAGAAATAATAAAAAAATAAAGAAACAAACATCGATCAACAATAGAAGTAGAAAAACATTAATCCCTTCAGATTTTATACTTAATATCACTCAAGAAAGGATTAACTTAATTTATGAGGAATTAAAGTCTTTGGAGATCAAGAAGTATAACAATGCTGTAGCTGTTCTCTTTCGTGTTTTTTTAGAATTAAGCTTAGATCATTTTATTGATGAGAATAAAGAAAGAATAAAGCTAAGATCAGAAAAAAATACGAGACCACCTACACTTAAGGATAAATTAGAAGGCATTGTTAAATATATGGAAGAGGAGAAGATTTTAACAAAACATGAGCTAAAACCTATTCGCACAAGTATATCAGATAACGACTCTCTATTCTCTGTTGATACATTTAATTCTTATGTCCATAATCGAGACCATAATCCCATTACTGAATATTTAGAGAAAACTTGGAGCAATTATAGTAAGTTTATTCCAAAATTATGGGAATAACTCGAAAAATAAAATCAAACCTAGTATGTGTTACATTTTGAAAAACAGATTATTCCTTTTCTAAAGAGATTTTCATTTCCTTTTAGCCTCAAATATCTTTCCAAATAATTTGAAAATGTTGATTTAATATAAGGTCAATTTAATGAATAAAGTGCTTGAGTTCTTTGGCAATTTGAGAGGCTTCTTTTTGGCTTATGCTATAACCAATAGATAATCGAATGGAGGATAAACTCTCTTCATCTGTCAGCCCAATAGCTTTTAAAACATGGCTGGGTTGATAATCATGAGAAGTGCAAGCAGAGCCATTGCTCAAAGCAAGCTCTTTAAGCCTTAAAAATAAAGCTTCTGACCTCACTCCCTGTATTCTAAAACTTAAAGTAGTGGCAAGCTTGGAGTCTATCTCTACATTGAATTGAATCAATGGAGATTGTGTTAGCTCTGACTTAATAGAGTTTAAAATAGATAAAAGTTTTTTTTTGTTGACCCTAGAGTGCAGCTTTTGACAAACCTCTGATGCTTTTGCAAATCCTGCAATTAAAGGAGTGGGGAGTGTACCAGATCTAAGTCCTCCTTCATGTCCTCCACCAAAAATAATAGGACTTAATGGTTTTCGTGATTTTCTACCATTAATAAAAAGACAACCAATGCCCTTTGGACCATAAATTTTATGAGCCGAAGCTGTATAATAGTCAATACTCTGATTCAAGTTTAAAGGGACTTTACAAAATCCTTGAGCTCCATCCACATGAACAAAAGCTCCTGCCTCTTTTGCTAAACTCGCCACATCTTGCACAGGTTGAATTGTACCAAGTTCATTGTTGACATGCATTAATGAAACAAGGCCTGTTTTTTCATCTAGAACTTTAGCAAAGTCTTCAGGGCAAACATAACCTGTCTTCTTTGGCTTTATATAGATGATTTCAAATCCTTCTTCTTGCAAGTGATTTAAAGGGTCTAAGACAGACTTATGTTCAAACTCTGAAGTAATGATTTTTGTCCTGCCTATTTCTTTAAGGTGTTTTTTAATTCCCAAAATGACTAAATTATTAGCTTCAGTCGCTCCGGAAGTGAAAATAACGTATTTTGACTCTAAGCTAAATAAAGAAGCTAATTTTGATCTGCACTCAGAGATCACTTTATGGGTTTGTCTGCCTGGTTCGTGAGTTCTTGAAGCTGGATTAGCAAATTTTTCAGAAAAATAAGGAAGCATTGCATCTAGCACTTCATGATGGACAGGCGTTGTGGCATTGTAATCAAGATAAATCATAAGTTTTGTTCTTTTATGAGATAAAGAATATCTTCCTGATTTTTAACTCTTGCAGAAAGTGCTATTACACCTCTATTAATGTGAGCCACCATATAAGACGTAATCTCTTTAGAAGTCATCGAGTTTTCTTTTTGAGAGTTGTTTTTTTTATAAAGTCCTCTCTCCTTCAACATACACATATAAATAGGGTCATATTCACCAAATAGGGTTAAACGATTAAATTCCATACCGTCCTCTCTGTAGAAATCTTTTTGAGGGGGTCTATCATCTTCAAGAGATAATGCTAAAGCTATTCTGGCAATAGGATAGAGTGATTCTGTTTTAAGACGCATCTTTAATTGCCTCATCTTATCAGTAGCTTCTTGTGAAACTTTAATTCTATTTGTTATCATTGCATACCATCCATAGAAATTTGATCTGGAAAAAGATAGCCTTTATGAATATTTGAATAGCCCTTTTGAAGATTAAAGTTAATGCTGTAAGAGTGAGAAATATGTTTTTGCATTTTATCAAAGTAACTTTTGTGAATCTCTGTATCAGTAGAGAGGATAACAACTTGATGACTTGCCTTAGGAAAGAAGTTTTTAATTAGCTGATCTCTATGATGGGCATCTAATCGCCCTAAAGGAGTATCAATAATCATGGGTAATGCTTTACCTGATGTTTTAGCTAAAGCCCATAAAACAGAAATAGCATAGATTTGTTTTTCTCCAGCAGATAACATATCAACAGGAATGACTTTTTGATTCTTGTCAAGCATAGTGACCTCAAAACAAGATGGGTCAATTTTTACACTTTTAATAAATCCTGATTTACCATGAACTTGAGAATAACAATCATAGATTGCACCTTCTAATTGTTTTAATTTTTGCTGAGTTAATTCCTTTTCAAACTGAAAGAGCACTTTTTTTATATTGTCAATTCTTGCATAACAGTCTTTTTGTTCCTTATTTTTTTCAAGGTCATCATGTAATTTTTTTTGTCTTTTAGAAAGCAGCTCAAGTTCTCTTTTATTTTTACCTAATTCTTTATCATACAACTGAACTTCTTTTTCTTGTGAACCAAGTATTTGGTTTTGTGTACTGATTTCTTTATGAAGTTGTATTACAGTATCACTTTCAAGAGTGCGCTCTATTTGGCTTTCTACTTTCTTAATATGACGACTTAACTTTTCCAATTCCTTAAATAGTTCAACTAATTCATTTTTTTCCTCTTTTGTGTTATTTAACAGATCAAGACATTGATAAGCAGAACGAACATCTAACTCATATTTAATATCCTCTTTAGAAAAATCAGAAAGCCAAGTACTAGTATAACCAGAGAGTTGATCGGAAAGAGATTGAGCAATGTTGTGTTTGATTTTAAGCTCTTTCGCAATACGTTTGACAGTTTTGTCTAATTCTATTCTTTTCTTGGCAAGAACATCATTAGAAATTTTAATTTCTAAAGCTTGAATTTCTTTTTTAAGTTGAAGTGAAACTTTTTTAATCAAAGAGGGAGCTAACATAAAAGGAATATGACTTTCACACTTATATGCCACTGCTTGTCTCGTTTGATCAATTTTTATATTATCTTCTTTTTGATATTCTTTTAATTTATCTCGTTTTTCGTAATATTCTCCTCCCTCCTTTTTTAGTTTTTCTTCTAGTCGTTTTATATATGATTTTGTAGAGCTTACTTTACTATTTGAAGAGGCATGAGATGACTGGCATTTATCAAACTCTTTTTTAAGAACAGATATTTTATTAGAAATATTTTTTAACTCCTTAGAAGTGAGAACCCCTTTAGAGGTTTCTATATGTTTTTTATAGATCATTTGAAGGTCTGTTGAAAGACTTGGGATAATTGATAAGTTTAAAAGGGACTTTACAGAATAGGCTAAATTTTGATTTGAGCCTTCAGCAAGGGTTTGAATTTTTTCACCATCAAAGAAGAACAAATCAATCACACCTTGAGGGATAAGGTCTTCTATAAAATCTTGCCAAAAAGAAGGATCTAAGTTTAAAAGCTGTCCATCTTGTTCGATTGATAGATCTTCCTTAATGGAGTGACCTGATAAATACCACTTACGAACAATATTGTATTCATATTCTCTTGACTTTGTAGGATGATCACCTTCTCTGAAAGCTTTGAACTTCAGTTGAACAAAAGTCATTTCATCTTTTTTTGTAAACCAATTGATTCGAGACTTGAGGTAAGATAAATATTCTGACGTTGATATCCTTTCATTAAGTGACTTAGAACCATATAAACATAACTTAATAGCTTCAAATAGAGTTGATTTTCCAGCTCCATTTTTTCCGCCAATGAGTAAAACACTTTTCTTTTGTGTTTTTGGGGTTAAATCTAAATTATGGCATCCATTATAAATACCAAAGTTTTGTAACTTAATAGCAGATATTAGCATTTGTTTCTCTCTTTGGTTTTATTTTAAGAGTTGATAAATTTTATGAGTTTGTATGTTTTCGGTTTTAAGTCTTTTCTTTCGAGACTTTATAATTTCAGATGTCGCTCTCCATTCCTCTGTAATAACATTTTCTAGGTCGTGAATGACTTTAGTTCTTCTTTTAAGGCCATCATAGGACCTTGCTGTATCAAGCAGTTTTGCAACGAGTTGCGTAGGCACATTGTTTTCCTGACATATATGATCAAGTAGACGATAATCTAATCCATTAAATCCACCTCCTTTTATATTTTTAAGAGGATATTCTTTTTGCATAATCTCTTCATAAATCTGAGGAACACTATCATCCCAGTCTTGAAGTTCAATTCGCCAAAGCTTTCTGATTTCCTCTAACTCTGCCATTGAGATTAGTTCAAAATATTCTTTTGTAGTGTTTTTTGCATTGACCTTTTTTTCAGTCAAAAGAAGTTTTTTTAAAAAATCTTTTAAGTATTTAAACTTATAAGGCCCATAAGATAACTGTGAAGAGGTACGCTCTTTTTCTTTTCGACTGCTCTTTTCATTATTTGTTTTTCGAGTTAACCAGTGAGCTTGTCCAGATCTTCTTTTATGATCTCGATATTTCTTTTTACCTTCTGGGGTTTGTGTTTCTGCTAACATATCCCGAAAATCAAGCAGTGGTTCCAACCATCCTTCACCATTTTCTACCATAGCTGTAAGCGCTTTGTCTTGTTTAACTACAGTGCATGTCCAGCAACCAAAACGGCTATTTCCACAGGAAGCTGTTGAAGTATCTATCACAAGAGGGCATTCTCCTGCATTGGCTGATTTATAAAGTGACAAAAGAGAGTGATTGTCAAATCCCCAAGGACAGTCATATTGTAATAAGAAAGCCCAAACATCATCTGTTGAAAAGTCTTTGATTGGAGGATAAACGTATGCGCCGCTTAGTGTAGAGTGTCTTGAAAGTAATGCATTAGGGTTGTATTTATCCTTATTTTTTTTGAATGTGCTAGCACGAGCAGTAGACTCATTTGCTCTTACACCTAGTACCATAATAACTTCACCATACCGTGAAACTTGATCTGCTATAAATTTATTAGCAGGTTTGATCTTCATTCGGTCAGTGCACCAACGAAATTGTTGGGATGGGGCAGGATAACCTCTTCCTAATAAATTCACCCAGAAAGTATTTGTAACTTCTGGCTCTACTTTGACTGCTTTAATGGGCAAGTTATCTTTTTTTGCAGCTTTTTCGATAAGTGCTAAATTGATATCTACATGATTTACAATTGCTGGAGTTTCTACTTTTGTATCTGATGAAAGAACATAAACTGTTTTATTAAGTTCCTTCAGTGGCAAGTCAAGTAGAGATAGGTAAATAAGTTGTGTGATAGCTGTAGAATCTTTTCCTCCAGAGTAGCCAATAATCCATGGAGTGTTGTTTTTAAGGTATAGATCCTGAATTTCTTGTTTCAAACTGTGAAGTTTTCTTCCTCCAAAACTATTTAAAGATGTTTTTGTTGTTGTCATTTCTATCTAACCTTTTTTAATTTTTAAAACACACAATCTTTAGCAAAACTTATTTTTTTAAAGAGTTCTTGTATTTATATACTGTTTATCTTCATTAGTCAGTGGAATCTTTAACTGTTGTTTGATCACAATCGAAGTACGCTTCACACTATCTGCTGATTTAGATACTCGTCCGTTGATCAGAGCATTTCCCTCCCAAAGCTTTGTATTTGATCTAGCCCAATCAATGCCACTAAGACCTTTTAGATAGCTCTGCCATTTCTTGGTGTATCTTTTTGTTATATCATAACCTACATTACCAATAGCTTGCAGGGCAACCCCATGCCCATGAACATATTCTTCTCTTAACAAAGCTGAAGAAATCTTACGTGCTTTAGCTGCCTTCCACTGGTGCATATTTTTTGTCACATGATTCCAGAAAGTTATAGCTTTTTCTCTGTCTAATTCTGTAATAAGATCATCTTTCTTACGGCTATCTAATAAAACTTTTGTTGCGTTATAGATAGAAGAAAGAGTGAATAGTTTTGTCGAGCGGTTGGAAATAGAGCTTTTTTCTTTCTCAGTTAATCCATTGAAAATATTGTTTTTTTCGATGATATCCCTTGTCAACTGGCTCAAAGGGCTTCGGTGATCATATAAAATACCTATTGATTGAGTTGGACGCACTGCATGCCTATTCAAATCTGCAAAAAGTTGTTGAGATCGTTTAAGCCCTTCATCAACAAGAAAAACAACAGATATTGACTCGCCGCCCAATTCAGGTATAGTTTTAAGAGCTTCTTCTATTGCTGCCCTGCGGTGTTGTCCATCGTTTATGATAAATTTACAGTCCATAGATATAGAGAGCATGCCAATATTTGGATTGTCATTATGAGCTTTAAAATCATATTCGGAGTCAATGGAAGCAGTAATGGATGAGAAGACATAATTTTTTGGATTATAAATCAAATAGTTTGTCATTTCTGGAATACGGGCTTTATTAAGCACTCTCTGAGCACGCAATTCGGGTCTTAATTCTTCATCAATAAAAGTAAAGATTTTAGGGACAAGCCGCAGTGGACACATCACAGTGAAATATTCCTTACAAGCCTGTATACCCCTAATTGCTGGAAAAGAAAATGCATTTGTGATGGCCATAATTATCCTCCTTTATGATTTGATCTGATTTCACACTGTGGAAGTTAAAAAATAAACTTCCAAAGTAAAAAAATAAACTTCCTTTATAAGAAGAATAGACAAAATTTAACAAAGTACAATATCGGGAGATGCAGATAAAGTCTTAGGTCTAGGATGGTTTTTAATATTCAGATTGAACTAGTTCAAAAGAACTCAGTGGCATTTTTGAAATGCATTCAGATTTAATCATAGATAGAAGTCTTTGCCGATCTACAAATAAGCAGTTTTCTACCGGTTTTTCTTTAATAAAATCATTATTGTCATTTCTATAAGAGGCAGGTATAAAAAACATATTGATGGGATTATTTGAGAAGGTCATATAACGGTTAAAATTAATGGGATGAGCCTCAAGGACTTCTTTTTCAAAATCTTGGCTTTTAGCTTTACATTGTCCAAAAATTACAATACCGCCCTGTTGTCCATCAGAAAGTCTTCTAACTCCAACAAGATCAAGTCCTTTGTCACCAGCAGCATGTAGTTTATTAATTTGCTTCTCGTGTGGTTCTTCACCTATAAAGTTTGCTAATTTTACAAGAGCACCTCTTAAATTTGTATCAAAACAATCTCTCCGGTCATCAGATTGTAGACTGAATAGTTTAAAATCGAAGCCAGGCAGCCATTCTGCAGTAGCAATCCTGCAGATTTCTTCAAAATTATATGCAAGAGTAAGCCGTGAAGACCGATTCACGTGCTTTAGTCTGCTTGCTATTAAAAGATTGAGGTATAATTTGTATTCAGGTTTATCTTTCCAATTTTCTTTTAGAATTAATCTACTTTCTTTAAAATCAAATGGATAGTATGTAGACAGTAATGCTGTATTTACTCTCATCTGAAAATGAGGCAAAGCTGAGTTCCATATCTTATCAGTTTTTTCTATATCTTTTTCGTCATTATCACTGTTATCTTCATTTTCATCACCATTCCCTTCATTTATATTATTTTCGCTTATAATTAATGATTCTATTTCAGATCTTGATAAAAAATCTTCATTACTTAGCAAAAGCCTTAATTCTAATTCATCTGTCAAAATGTAGGGCTTACGTATTTCAAATTCATTAAAGGAAAGGGAAACTGATATATTCATTAATCATCTATCTTCTTTAGTCTTTCTTCTATTACTTTTAATCTTTCTTTTATAATTTCAATAACTTCATCAATTTCTTTCTTATTATCTATTACAGATGTTTCTTGTATGTTGTTTTGAGCATCACCTAATATGTTTTTAGCTTTATACAAATTGCTAACAAACTCTTTTGCAGCTGAGTTCAATATTCTTAAAGCTTCTTTTATGGAGTTAGTTTGTCTTAATTTTTTCACAGCTTCAGATTCAGTAACAATTTCTGCCAAGTCATTTAAATGCCTAGGATTACCAAGAATTGTACGCCCTTTATCATCTCTTTCGCAGATAACTTTTACGATAAGTTTTAAATTTTTCATCTTCATTTTATCTGCAAAATCTAATCGAAAGTCATTTGGGATACCAACAAAATCTCTAATATCAAGATTTGATATGGCTCTATAAAAAACATAAGATTGAAAGGTTTTTTCACTAACTTCGTTTAACTCAAAAAAATCATTATCTTTAACGATATTGTAAATATATAAAGTTAATAAATTTCTTCTGATATAGTCAGATTTACTTCCTATAGATCGTGTCACACTCAAAACTCTTTCATTTATATCCAATGATTCATCAGTTTTATCGAATAACTTTCTGATATACCTTGCTTTGGCTATAAGATCCCAGCTTTTAACTCCACTAATATGCCTTAAGCCTAGATAAGAAAGCACTTTTCCTCTGTTATCAAATTTAACACATGGAATTTTTTTAGGCTTATGTTCTGCATCTTCAGCTTTTTTGGCCAAATTTCTAAGATGATATTTTTTAGCTAAGTTAGGATTGTTTAAAACCTTTAAAGCTGATAGTCTTCTGTTCCCTTCTACAACTGTATATTTCTCAGAATCTTCTTTAGATGGAATGACAATCAGAGGTTCTCCTGCAAAATAGTCGTTTTCACCTATTGCTTGAACTAACTCATCAATATCATATTGTTCAATGATGTGTTCAAAGGCTTGTTCTTGATTGCTTACAGCAATATCCTCTGGAAGCCTTGGATTGTCTAAGTCTAGTAGTAAGTTGTTAATTCTAATTTTTTCAATATTTCGACCATCAGTCATATACTTTTACCCTTAGCAAAATAGATTCACAAACTAATAAATAAGAATCTAATTTTTCAAATGTTTCTTATCTATCTAACTTCTAACTAATTGTTAATAAATTTTACTTTTATATTTTAATGATATTTAATTATACTTTTTTCCAGAAGCAAGTAAAAAAACTGCCCTTTATCCTATAAATCTAAGTTTAAGCTGATTTTTTGGATTTTAAATGTGATCGGTGAATAAATGTAACGGTACAAACATAAAGCCAATGTAATAGCACAAAGCCTGAGACGTACTCGATCCCACCTCCTCCAAATCCATAAGAGTGCAAGCCAGCGCCTAATACAAAGTTGACTCCGTACCAGGCCATCAATACCAATGAGAAACAAATACCACTCCAAGCCAGAAACCCAAAGTTTCCAAGCCATCCAGACAGTCTGCCATGTATGACTGCAATATACCCTAAAAGGGCAATCAAAGCCCATGTCTCTTTGGGGTCCCAGCCCCAAAATCGTCCCCATGAGTAATCAGCCCACACTCCACCTAAAATGGTTCCAGCAGCCAGTAAAACTACACCTACTTGTATGGCGTAGTAGGAGGCATTGATGAAAGATAAAATAAGAGCTTTTTTTGAAGAAGGAAGTTTTTGAATGTCTTTGAAAAACCATCCAAGTCCTATATTAGATAAGACAAATGAGAGGAAGAAAGCAGAGTAACCTAATGTTATGGTCATAACATGCACAATGAGCCAGAGATTGCTGCGTAAGACAGGGACAAGAGGTTGCAGTGAAGGATCTAAGATTGTAGGTGCCATGTCTGCTGTGATAAGACAGAGAGTTGCTACAATGCAGGCAGAGAAAATATAATAGATGCGTTTTTGTCGCCATTCAAAAAGCATTGCAAAAAAGACAGCTCCCCATGCGACCCAAATGACAGATTCATACATATTTGAAACAGGAGGGCGTTCTGTTAAGTAAACTCGCAAAGCAAAACCATAGGTATGTAATAAAAATGCGAAGGCTAAATTAACAAGGCCGATATATGTTCCCCACTTCCAGCCTAAAAGAGCAATGAGGAAAAAAATAGCACCGAATATATAAAACACCCAGGCCCACTTAAAAGGTGATAGAAAGTTATAATGAAGTTCGATGGAGATTTTATCAAGATTTGGGTACTGAGAGGGGTTTTCAGCTCTTGCTGCTTGTATAAAATCTTCTAAAGATTTTTCTAGTTCTAGAGAGTTATTATCTTGTATTCCTTGAATAAAGCTTTTTGCAACTCTCTCAAATCTTGATTTCCAGGTTTCATTGAAATGGGATAAGGGTACCCATGACTCTGTATTTTCCTGAGGGATAAGGGCAAGCGCTTGTCCCGATGTGATGGCTTGAAAAGTTTGTATTTGCGCTTCTAGTCTTTGAATGGATTGAAAATAAGGGCTTAATTTGACGCGATCTTTTCTTAAAGCTTCTAGTTCTTGAAAAATGAGGGTTAATCTAGGGCTAGCTGCGAGGGCTTTAAAAGAAAAATGTTTTTTTTGAGCATCTAATTTAAGATTTTGTTTGAGATCTAAGCGAGTAATTTCAATGATATCAACTTGGGACCAATGTGTAGGTAATAGAAGCCATGTAAAAATGACTTCAGAAGGTGATTTATTTTCGTAATGGGATCTTCCATAAATAAGTTGTAGAGATTCTTTTGCAAATGTGCCAAAAGGTTTAACGCGTCCCCCAGATTGAATAGGTAGGGCGTCTAATAAGGATGACATGTCTGCCATTGCTAAGGTTTGGCAAAAAATAATTATTAGTGAAGTTATAAGCTTGAGTTTCATAAATTTCTGATCCTCATAAAAAATGCCATTATCAGTTAGCTGGACTTTAGAATATGTCATAGCCTTAGCCAATGCTTATTTTCAAGCAATTTTATATTTATTTTTTGAAGAAGTAGGACCAAGGTACTTAAGATCTTATAATTTCTTAAGAATCAAGATTAAATGCACTTAAAAATTCAAGTTAGAAAATATGATATACCGATAAATTTTTAAGTTTGGTTTATTATTAAGCCATTTAAAGTGTCACATAATTTAATGTGTAGCTCATTTTTTTGACTCATACCTAAACAAAGTCAGCTTGCGGGCACTTCACTTAGGCGGGAGGAGGATTAAAGTGATATTAAAAAATCGATTTAAAGCAAAGAAAGCTTTACTTCTCATTTGCTCTCCCCTTTATATTATTTTTCTTCAAGGTTGTACAGATAACCTTAATAATAATAATACAGGATTTTTTGATTCTGGCAGTTGTCCTATTGAATCAGTTCCTGCTTTAACAGATAAATCTTTATGTATTAGCATAAATGATTGTCCGTTTCAATTTTGTTCAGCAGGTTCAGGTGGTGATTTTGAAGTTATTATAGGGCATCGAGATGGAGGTGTCAATCAGTTGCAATGTAATAGAAGATTAGTAAATTTATCTTTACATTCTTGTTCTTTTGGAGTTGGTAGTAGCAACAAAGCTAAGATTAAGTCTCTTGAGGTCGTGCGTGAAGATGATGGGACTAATAGGATTCATCTGTCAATGGCAAAAGGGGCCATTATAGAGCCAGAAAAAGAAGATGATGGCGAAGGTGATGATAATAATGATAACAACAATGACACAGGCAATAAAAATGATAAAGGACTGCGTTTGGTGAGTTTTTATTCTTTAAGATGCGGTGGATATATCAATCAAAATTCTCTTTTAACATCAGGCTCGTTATATAAAGCGAGGCTAGATAAAGATAAAGGAAGTATGATCATTTCAGATAGTAACATTATATGTGGAAAGGTTGAGGAAGGAGCATCAGAAGCAACACTTGAATGTACTTACAATGCCAACTCAGGTTGTATTTTTACCCTCTCTTTATGGGGTTATGACTCTCGAAATAACTTTTCTAATCGTAAAACTATTGAAATTAGGTAAAATCAGTGAGAGTTTGTATGGGTGAAAAAGCAATCCTCTTTTTATAGTCATAGCAATTCCTTTAAGGCAGCGATCTTAGGATCTCCTAATGTAGGTAAATCAACTCTTTTTAATATTATGACAGATAGCAGGGATGCCTTAGTCAAAGACCAGCCGGGTGTGACTCGTGATATTCATATAGGCCAAGTTCATTGGGAGCATCATCAATTTGAAGTGATAGATACAGGTGGTTTGACAGAGCAAAAGGATGATGGCTTTTCTATTTTAATCAAAAATAAAATACAAGAAGTGATTTCTTTTGTAGATTGTTTGATCATTGTGATGGACGGAAGGGCTGGTTTATGCCCAGAGGACATTTTTGTAGTAGAGCTTGCAAGACAAGCAAATAAGCCTTTTTTGATTGTAGTGAATAAGATCGATAGTATTAAGAGTTGGGACTTAGTGCAAGTGGACTTTTGTCAATTAGGATGCCTTGTTTATCCATCTGCTTTTGAAAGAAGGATGGGTGTTTCAGAAGTTTTAGATTGGATTGTTTCTCATTTCTCTCCCTGTAAGTTAGGTGCCAAAAAGGCTTCATTTGTGATCAA
Organism: Bdellovibrionales bacterium; assembly: GCA_965262715.1. Lineage (GTDB taxonomy): Bacteria > Bdellovibrionota > Bdellovibrionia > Bdellovibrionales > JAUICD01. The sequence continues at coordinate 472,584 of OZ253553.1, forward strand.
GCCTGCTTTAGCACTTATTGGCAAGCCTAATGTGGGGAAAAGTTCTCTCTGTAATCGGTTGCATGCTTTAGAGCGTATGTTAGTGACAGAAAAACCTGGCACAACAACAGATAGTATACAGAGCCTCATAGAATATAAAGGAAAATCTTATACTTTAATTGATACAGCAGGGATGAGAAGGAAGTCTAAGCAAGCAAAAGAAGGCTTAGAGGTCTTAGCAAGTTATAAAACAAAACATTCTATGGGCTTCGCAGATATAAATTTATTGCTCATTGATGGTCTTCAAGGACCTAGTCATCAAGATGCTAAGTTGGTTGATGAGTCTTTAAAGTTGCAAAAACCTGTTATATTACTCGTGAACAAGACAGATTTAGGGCAAAATGGATTTCGTAAAAAATTAAGGGAGCAGATCAAAGATTGCTTTCATTTTATCACTGATATACCCATTGTGTTTATCAGTGCAAAAACAGGGTTAGGCTTAGATGCTCTTTTTGTCAAGATAGAAGAGATATGGAAAAAGCTGCACTTTCACATTCCAACCTCTCAATTAAATAAATTTTTTACAAATACTATAACTCAAGCTCCTTCACCTTTTGTGGGGTCCAAGCCTGTTAAGTTTTATTATTTAACACAGACAAAACAGGTACCTCCTAGTTTTATTGCTTTTATGAATGAGCCTAAGGGACTTACTACTTCTTATGAAAGATTTCTTATACGTAAGATCAAGCAGGAATGGTCTTTGTTCGAGATTCCTATTCGTATTTTTCCTCTTAAAAAGGGATCTTAAAAATTGACACCAAGGATGCCAATCCCTTTAAAGACATGAGTTGGACTACGAAGGTTAAATTGCTCTCCACCTAGACCTATAGTAGGGAATTTAACAAATTGATATTGTACTTCAAGTCCAAAAAAAATCTTATTGAGTGTGAGTGGAAACTCTATACCTATTCCTCCATGAAACCCAAAGATTCTTTTAAGATCAGCAACAGTACCTTCATTTCTAAATTTTATCCTTCGGGTGATGCTGCTTCCTCCAATCATGAAATAAGGATTGAAAGAGGCTAGGCCTTCTGTGATGTTTTGAGTATTTAGGTAATATTTTAAGTCGAAACCTATTTGTGAAAGCAACATTTCACTTACAAAACGTTCTCTGTTTGGATCGTTTATTTCTACCTCCAAGCTTCTAAAAGGGTGTATACCTGTGGTGTAGTGAAATTGTATGGCAATTCTCATGTTGAAGAAGAAAGAGAAAAAGCCTCCTATTATAAATCCTTGCCTTGTATGTTGCCCCAACTTCTGTGTGAGCATTCTCATGCCTCCTAATAATCCTATAGATAGCAAACGTCCATGTTTGAAAAAGTAAATATCAGCTTCTTCTGTAGTAGTATCTTGAAACTCTGAATAATCTGTAAAAGGATCATAGGTATCACTTGGATCTGAGTATTGTTGTTGTGCTAAATAAGTGTCCTTTTGTTCAAAGGAGAGGGTGTTTTCAGAGGCATTTGCGAAAGGGATCGCTAAAAAAGATAAAAAAGCGATAAAATAGCTTTTTTGTATAATAATGAGATAAAATCGATGGTTAAATAGCACTTTCTTCTCTTTAATTATTTATTTTGTTAAGTTTAAGTTCTCATATTTCAATTCATAAAGGTGTATAGGTTTTATAATATAGACCTGCTTATATATCTTTCGTCATTTTAACTGTGATATTTAATATTTTAGTTATAAAATGAATCAATTGATAAAAGATAGAGAGATATACTTTGCTAGATAACGCCTTTATTATTAGATCAAATGATTTGTTTTTAGCTATTTACTTGTTATAGTTGTTGTAAGTCAATTCTCGTGTTGTGAATCAGGGGGATGCTATTAACAGTGGGACGTCTTGAGATATTTCATGTTATTCTGTTGTTATGCTTATTCTTTACAAGCTCAGCTTTGTTAGCCCGTCAATATGAGACAAATTCATTGATTTTTTTAGATAGAGATATTTTATCCAGTGATGATATATTAAGCTGTTCTACTCAACAGGATATGCAAAATATTTTATCGCAGAGTCAGAATTTAAGTTCATCAAATAGCTTAATAAATGATCGGCGAGCGAATGTAAAAGCAAATTGGTTAGCGGATGACCTACTTGGATTTCCTTTAACAAGGTTAAATCAATCAATAATCATTCGTGGGGTTGTAACTCATTTGCCAGATAATGGTGAGACTCCCTTAGATCGCATGAATCGAAAAAATGTGCTTGCAGGATATAGGTAAGCAATATAACAAATAGAGTACAAGCTAGAGTTACTTCTGATGATGAGAGTTGTTTTTTAACTTTAGTTTATTGTAACCAAGGAGGTGATTGCCTTAATGAAGAGGGTCGGCTTAATATCTATACGCAATTTCCTATTTTAGGTTTCTCTAAAAAGCATCAGGTTATAATAATTGACCCTTCTTTGTTTGGTAGATATTTGAGTGATCAAATAACTAGTTTTCCTATAAGGCATCCTCTTATTAATGAACCACAGTTTATATCTAAAGTTCTTACAGGGGATTCTCAATCCTCTATTGTAGATTTTTCTCAAGAAACTTTGATTTTTGATGTCACATCGACAATTAACTGGTCGAAAGTACATTTTGAAGAGGATGGATTAATATTTAGAGATGATTTTAGGGAAGGCATTTCTGATGAATATCTTTCAGAGATAACTTCTCGTTGGGCTATAAAATTTAATAAAGATGTAACAGAAAACAACTTTATTACCAGAGTTCCAATAGATGGAATTGAGACCATAAATGTATATTCAACTTTATATGGTAAACCTGTTATTCAGAAGTGGAGGCTTGTTGATGATAGTGGCAACCCTCGTTTTATAAATTATTATGTAAAAAATGTACCTGAAATGTGGCAAAGTTCTTTTCGAGAAGGTTTTGAATATTGGAATTCTATTTCTATGGAACTTAGAGGAAGTCCTATTTTTACTTACAAATTTATTCAAGGCGACTATGATGGTCAGCAGGAAGTTATCACAGGAGATATAAGGTTTAATGTATTGGAATGGGACACTCAGTACAAACAGAGATATTTAGGTACAGCATCTGGTTCCTATGACAACGCAGGAGAGGTTTTACACTCAAGTATTTTGGTACAGGGGCCTCGATTGGTGGATGAGTATCAAAGATGGTTTCGATACAGTCAAATGATCAGGTCAGGTGAGCCTATAGAAGATATACCCTTGTCTGCAAATCGTTTTGAAAGAGATATGATGAAAATAGTCTCTCAAGTGAATTTACAAGACCAGAGAAAAACTCACTTGCAAGTCTTACAGCTAGCTCCGGCAAGTGAAACCTTTGAAGATTATATGTCAGGATTTTTTAGACTCTTAGTTGCTCATGAATTAGGACATCCATTAGGGCTTGGTCACTATTATATGGCTAACATTTACGCGCAAGATGGCTATGTCGGCAATTCTGTTATGGACCTTGCAGGAAGAGTTGATGGATATAAACTAAGTTCAAGACATTATGACCGAAAGGCCATTGCCTATATCTATCTAGGTATATTACCTGATTTTAATCAAAAAGTTGTATCTTGTTCAAGAAGAAATTTAATCACACTTGATCGTATTGATAAAAATATGTTTCCAGAATGTTCTGATATAGATGCCACTAACAATCCTCTTGAAAGTTTTGCGCGAGAATTGCAAGAAACTTTTGATTTATTAACGGAAAGGAGAAATATTCAAGCGAATCCTTATCTTATCTGGAATGATCAAGTTGAAATATATATTAGAAGTCGTATTTTAGGCATTATGTCTTATTATGTTTCAGCAGATTTTAGTTATGATAAGGTTCAAAGTGTTTTAATAGAAGGTCGCAGTCCAGTAAGTCCTCAAGAACTTAAGCAGGTTGTTTTAGAAAAATATATCACACCTATAGTTTGTCAAGCCAGTAGTATGATGATAAAAAATAGTTTTCAAAACCAAGATCATCCTCAAACTTTTTCTGATAGGCTTATTCAAACAAATTCTACTCATTTTCAGAGGATTGTCAGGTCCGGCGCACTTCCCTATTTAGATGAATCGCTACAATGTCCAAGTGTAGAGATAACAACACATTAGAAAAGCAGTTCTTTATACCTTTTTACCATCCGTGCATGGGCGCAGTTGTTTCCCTAAAAATGCTCTGGCCTCTGGCCACTTTTTGACAACCAGCCTGACTAGCTCTCGCTGTCAGGCAAATAGCTGGTTGTCTAAAAAGATTGAGCATTTTCAAGAGGGAGAATCCTCTTATTTTTTTTAAACGATGTTAAGAAAATGAGAGCTTTCTATTGCCCGTGCATGGGCGTAACAACTAACTTTAGAAATATCCATAACTTATTTTATAATGGAGAAAGCTCCATGATGTTGAACTCGTTTTCAATTATATTAGAATAATTATCTTTATTTTCCCCTACAAATTCAGAACTGGATGCCATTTGAGAGGCTAAGCTTATTATTTTAGCTCCAATAGTTTCAAAAGTATCTTCACTGGATATTAATGGTAAATGCTCAGCAAACAAAATTACTATGTCTTTTTTATTTACATCTGAATGGGTATATATTTTATGCCAGATTCCTGCATAAACTTTAAAGCCCATAACATGCCTATTCCCTGGAAGTCCATAGTCCCCACAATTTTCAAAAACTTGTTTAGCAGTATCCTCACCATCATCGCAAGGATAATTGCTAAACTTTTTACTAAAAGGATGTATATATAGGTCTTTATCGGGACTAATGAGATAAGCATGAAATTCAGCTTGGCCTTCATTAATAGCAGCAATACAACCTTTATATGTATTACAACATATACTCTCAGACAAAACTCTTTTACATTCTTTTTGTGTAGACCTGAGTTTGACAGTTGCGAAAATAAAGTTAAGTTATTTTAGTTAGTTACAGTGGATGTGTGATTTTGTACCACTACATTTTGATTTTGTGGTAGAGATTTAAGAGATTGTTTGTAGGTCTAAGTAGATTCTACTTTAAGTTGTTTTGATGGGATCTTTGCTCCAATAGCTTTAAATACATCAGCATTGTTACCGTTAATATCTGTTCTGATCCAAAGTGTCTTATCCTTTACCCTCACAGGTATAGCTCGTACTTCTTTCAGCTTTGACATAGCTTCTGCCACACTCAATGGCCTTGACTTTATTCTCTTGTCTGTAATTGCTTTATCTTTTAATGTGATGTTTCTCTGATGTAACTTCTTTGAAAAATAAGCCTCACATAAGTAAGATAAAAAACACACAACTAAATGTCCTAAGATCCTCTTATCTGTCCAGTGGAACATAGGACGTGTCTTTAATGTACCTTTCAATTCTCTAAATGAATTCTCTACCTTCCATAATTGCTTATAGTTCGTTATAATCTCTTCAGAACTTAAACTATCTGTATTTGTAATGATTCCAAAAAAACCATCTGTCCTCTCTGATTGTTCTATGGCTGACTTATTTAAAGTAGGCTTGCCTTTACTCTTAGGATGAATAATATACTTCTTATAATTGCTATTAGATACAAAATCCTTTGTGCTTGATGACGATTTTGAAAGCTTATCTTCTAACTTAGATAGAATATCTTCTCTTACTTTCTTATCTCGTTCTGCTCTCTTTCTTGACCAGGTAATTATACAACGATTATCATTATAACTCGTCTCGTATATAGCTAAATTTTCATTTATAAATTTAAAATTCTTTAAATTGTATATCTCTGCATGACGATCCTTTAATAAACCTAGCTTTAATCCTACTATAAATTCATCTCCCTTTGCTTTTACAGATTGTAAATTCTCATTAGAAAATAAACCTCTATCTCCTACTAATATAAATCTTCTGATCTTAAACTTCTTTTTTAGTTTCTCCATAACTGAAGGTATGGTTTTACCTTCAAAGGTATTTCCAGGATAAACATCAAAGCCTAAGGGCATACCTTCTCTATCTACTAAAAGTCCAAATACCACCTGGGTACAATCACTCCTCTTCTCTTTGCTATAACCAAATCTTCGAAGATTATCTAAATCCTCTCGGGTACTCTCAAATCTCAATGTCGTTAAATCATACAAAATAACATCACACTCATTGAAAAAACTTAACTGAGACTTACCTTGTGTATAAAGAGTCTTCTCTATATCTTCCTTATGCTTACTTAGAATATCTAAAGAACGATAAATGTCTTGAAGATGAAGCTCCTCTTCTAAAAAATCAGGGTAAAATAACTTCTGCCAGTGTGAAAATACTTTAAGCTTAGAACATGGCTCTACAAAACGGCTTATAACCAATGTAAAAATAATCTTAACAAAATCAAATTGTACTTTAGGGTGCTTTTGTTTTAAATCTGTTAATAATTCATAGAGATTTAATTGTTTGAAAATAGCATCTATTATAAGTAAGGGACCTAATATAAAAGTGTCTTTAACATCAATCTCTTTTAATAACTTACTAGCAGGAATTATCTCTAACTCTTTAGATAATACTTCTAGAAGCTTCTTCAAGTTAACTTCCTTATCCGCGGCTTTACCTAAAGACATTAGAATCCTTTGCTTCACTTGAGAACCTAATCTGTAGCTCTCAACAAGATGATAATATATGTCTCCTCTCGGATTTCTTGTAGACCTTATGAACATAAAAATACATTACAAGAAAAATATAAAAAATAAAAGAAAATAAGGTATATGACGCGTAGTGTATGATAAATAAGTACACTACACTTTTTGACCAAAATACAAACACAATAACCGCTAATGACTATAAATACAACATTCCTTGAAAAAAATATCACGAAAATTCAAATTAAGTGTCAAACTCAGGAATTACTATGTCTTTTTTATTTACATCTGAATGGGTATATATTTTATGCCAGATTCCTGCATAAACTTTAAAGCCCATAACATGCCTATTCCCTGGAAGTCCATAGTCCCCACAATTTTCAAAAACTTGTTTAGCAGTATCCTCACCATCATCGAGGTTGTCCCATAGATCGGTGAAATTTTCTTATAGGAATTAGAAGAAAGTAGAGCTCTCGGCTATCCTAAGTGGTCTAGCCGTTGTTTACTGTTTTTATTTTATCAGGAAATAGATAACAGAAAGGAGCTATTATGAAGAGTAGTAAGAATGGTTATTCAATTCAAGTTTTATCATCTGAGTCAAATGAGATTCGAGAGATCCTAGAGCATCGCATGAGATCAATGGTTATTAATATGATCCATGATTTCTTTGAGGATGAGTTATTATCACTGTGTGGTAAGCGTCATGTTCGTGGTCGTGATACAAGATATTACAGAGCGGGTAGTGATTCTGGGAGTGTTCTTGCACAAGGTCAAAGGCTTCAGGTGAGGAAGCCTAGGGTGAAGGAGAAGGGAGGTTCTGATATTAAGCTGCGGTCTTATTCAGTGCTTCAAAAGTATGACATACTTTGTGATAAAGTTTTGAGTCATGCTATGAGAGGGGTATCTTGTCGTAATTACAATGAACTTCTTGATGATATTGTAGGAGGGACGGGTCTTTCTAAGAGTACAGTGAGCAGAGTCTTTAATAAGTCATCTAGGAAGTTTCTTGAATCTTTAAATGGTCGTGATCTGAGTAAGGATAAGTTTTCATCAATTATGATTGATGGTGTTGTTTTTGGATCAAGGACAGTGGTTGTAGCTCTTGGCATCACAGTTGAAGGTAAGAAGTTAGTTCTGGGTCTTAGAGAGGGTCATACAGAGAACTGGGAAGTTTGCAAGGACTTATTAGAGAGTTTAATAGCAAGAGGTCTTTGTTCAGATAAGCCTTACCTTTTTGTAATTGATGGTAGCAGATCTTTAAGGACAGCTATTAATAGAGTTTTTGGTAAGAGAGCAGTAGTTCAACGCTGTATTCACCACAAGGAGAGGAATGTTTTAAGTTATTTACCTCAGGAACGTCATTTAGAGTTTAAGCGTCGCTGGAAGATGGTGCATGGTTTTAATGATTATGATTCTTCTCAGAGAGAATACAATAAGTTACTGAGTTGGTTAAGCAGGATTAATTATGCAGCATTGGCTTCACTTAAGGAAGCAAAGGAGGAGACACTGACAGTTATCAAGTTGAAGGTATCTCCACTGCTAAGGAGAACCTTATCTTCTACAAATCCTATTGAGTCTGCTTTTTCTATTGTAAGAGATAAAGTCAGCAGGGTTAAGAACTGGAGAAGTTCTCCAGATCAGGTTATGAGATGGGCTGCTGCTTCTTTAGTTGAAGCTGAAAAAAAGTTTAGAGCTATTAAAGGGTATAAAGATTTAAATACAATGGAAGAAAATTTAAACCTATTGACTAACAATAGAAACAGGCGTAGCAAAACATCAAGCTCTGCTTAACTTCAATTTCACCGAAACGTGGGACATCCTCCCATCATCGCAAGGATAATTGCTAAACTTTTTACTAAAAGGATGTATATATAGGTCTTTATCGGGACTAATGAGATAAGCATGAAATTCAGCTTGGCCTTCATTAATAGCAGCAATACAACCTTTATATGTATTACAACATATACTCTCAGACAAAACTCTTTTACATTCTTTTTGTGTAGATGTTGAATAATGGCCTTCATTTTCATTGGAATAAGTAAGATTAGCATGTCCAGACTCATGCAAAAGAGTTTCAAAACTATTACCTTCAAAGAAGAGATCATCCTCATCTATTCTTAGAGCTATAGTATTTGTACCAGGATGCCAAAGACCATTGACCCAACCAACTATATTGTATTCATCAGAAAATGTGTTCTTATCCATCAATTTCACATTTATACTTCCATCTTTTGCATAAAAAGTGCCTGCATTTAATTCCATCCATTCTTTTTGATACATAAGCCAGTGATAAACTGATGCTTGATGACCTGTTTTATTAATATCATTGAGGTTACTCTTTGTCCATTTACCCTTTGTAAGAGCAGCTTTTTTAAGTGGAGCATTATCCCAAAATGCTGATATTTTATAAGAAGCATTTTCAAGGGCATCGTTTGTAGAAGTACCCAATATATTAACTCCAAACAAATTTTCTGTTGGAGGGTCTGACATATGTAGAGGATATTTTCTTTTAAAAATACAAGCATTAAATTCGGGATTTGTATGACAGTCGGGCATCCTTTCTGATCCAAATCCCATTGAGGGGAGTTGAATTTCTATATCTACTGTTGTATTAGTCGTAGTAGTAACAGTAACAGTAGTCGTCGTTATAGGTGTCGCCTCTGATGTTTTTATCTCTGAATGAGATTGAGATTCTATCTTTTCAGTTGGTGATTCACAATTCTGAAAATTGATCGCTAAAAATAAAAGGGAAGAAGTTAAAATAAATATCTGTGAATATCGTTTCTCTTTTAAAAAACAATATTTCTGTCTCAGTGATCTTAACCTATAACTAAAATATTTTAAGATAGTTATAATCATTTTAAATCCAATAAGTCATTTATAATATAATCGGTATAGGTCTTAAATAACTTTAGAAATATCAATAATTTATTTACTTTCTACCGCCCACGCATGGGCGCAGCTGTTTCCCTAAAAATGCTCTGACCTCTGGCCACTTTTTGACAACCAGCCTGACTAGCTTTCGCTGTCAGGCAAATAGCTGGTTGCCTAAAAAGATTGAGCATTTTTAGGAAGGAGAATCCTCTCATTTTTTTTTACAATGTTAAGGAAATGAAAACTTTCTACCGCCCACGCATGGGCGTAACTCCTCAGGAAGTCTTAGATAAATTTGATTATTCTTTCTACCGCCCACGCATGGGCGTAACTTTAAGCGATGATGATTTAAACGAGATTTTCGCTTTCTACCGCCCACGCATGGGCGTAACTCGCAGCGCGCAATAATAAAGAATAAACTATTCTTTCTACCGCCCACGCATGGGCGTAACTTAACTACGAAAAAGACTTTAAAAATTGTGCACTTTCTACCGCCCACGCATGGGCGTAACAGAATGGGTAATCGACTAAAAGTTACAGATCTCTTTCTACCGCCCACGCATGGGCGTAACTGTTATTATTTCAACATTGAGACTGATTCAATCTTTCTACCGCCCACGCATGGGCGTAACCTAAATAAGATGATCCATCCTCTGCGATCTCCCTTTCTACCGCCCACGCATGGGCGTAACTTCTTACACTGCACCTGTTTCTTGATATCATTCTTTCTACCGCCCACGCATGGGCGTAACTCGCAGCGCGTAATACTAAAGAATAAACTATTCTTTCTACCGCCCACGCATGGGCGTAACTTACACACTTTATGTACGCACTCAGCCTATTGCTTTCTACCGCCCACGCATGGGCGTAACAAGTTGTATAGAAGGGATTCTCCACAATCGCTCTTTCTACCGCCCACGCATGGGCGTAACCACATTAGTAATAACCACATCATCAACACCTGCTTTCTACCGCCCACGCATGGGCGTAACTCTTGACGCACCTATATCAAGAATAAATTCTTCTTTCTACCGCCCACGCATGGGCGTAACACATACATAAATATACTCAATAATATCAGTAAGTTTAAGATAATTTAATGATTATTATTAATGCCTAATAGATGATTAAATATTCCTTCATTAGTTTGACGGCTTCTCAAGTCTCCAAAGACATAAGATCGAAATCCTAAATGATGAGTAGCATCAGACCATATAAATACCACTCTAAAATCTGTGTTTACTTTTTCCAATTCTTTTATAATTTCTTCTCTAATACCATTTTTTGGCCATACCCATACATCCATAGCTATTCTCCAACAGTACCTACCAATAATTCCACGAGCCTTATCACTTTTTTCTTTTAAAGCATCATTAATAATAACAATCATTCAATTATCCTTTTTAAAAACCTCATTTAATGTTCTCAATAAATAATTTAAAACGTCTATATCTAATACTAATTTCATAAATTGATTTTTTATTTCTGTTAAACTCCATTTTTCTTTGGCAGCAATAAAAGAAAGATTTAAAGCAATGACAGGTTTGACAACATCTGCAAGATCATAAGATAAACCTCCTCCTTTTGTTCTCCCATGTAGTACACCAATATTAGGATCATAACCTAAATGCAAAATGGTTAAATCTGCTAAAGAATAAGATAAAAAGTTCAAGAATGTGAGAAAATCTTTTTTCCCTCTAAAAGGTTTCCCTCTTGCCACTCTTGGAACATCATATTGCATAGCTAAAGATTTATAAGTTTCTCTTGCCCATGCTCCTTCTTTTGATAAAAGTGTATTGATGGTGTCTTCATCCTTTCCTAAAGGAAATTCAGGTAGCTTTATAGAGGAATACTTCTTTATAAACAAAGACCTCCTTTTAAAAAGAATTTTTGCAGATTCAATTCTTTTAACTTCATCACATATAATATTATGCTGTCTGATACGTGGAAGCGGTGACCTGTGCTGTGTAGAGCATAGATAAAGAGGAGCAGCATTGCCACCCATAACACCTATCAAACAACCCCTTGAAGATATAATCCTCATAGCTTCTGATGTGATGCTTGTGCCTGGACCTAAAAATAAGCCTCCAATGCCAGAAACTGGAATAGAATATTCTTCTTTTAAATTTGCTTTGAAGATTCTTATATCATTATCCTTTCTTTTAATCTTGCTATATTCTGTATAATAAAAAGGGATCCTTCTTGATAGAGGGATTAATGGTTGAACTTCATCAATACTGATATAATTCCGTTTAACTTGAGTCATTTTTTAAAAATCTTATTTAGAGTTTCTTTTTTAACTAATCCAAATTTTTTATGATACACTCTATGTGTTGTTTTTCCACTGTCTTCATCAAAAAGTGCTTTTTTAAAACATTCGTTTATTTCTTTATCAAAATGAGAACATAATAAAGGTCGCTCTGTTTTAAACCCAAAAGTTTTTATGTACCTATTGTATTCAAATACTTCTTGATCATTGATTTTATTCGCCTTATTGCATTTTGATATTGTCTTCAAACAAGTGCTCATAGCTTCTTCTATCTTCTTTATAAACCATATTCTACTTTCATTAAGTAAATCCTCATCTCGTAGCTGATTTTGTAATCGTCCTTTATCATCCACAACACAAGCACTTAAAAGACGAGATTCACCTCTAAATAAACTGTTAAACACCTGTGAAGATGCTTTTTTGTTTTTACCAAGTGAAAACCTTTTTGGAATATATTTATTTAATTCTTCAATAGCCTTTTTTTGCTGTTTTTTTAAAACTCCAAGAGATATCTCGATGTTTTCTTTACTCCAAAAAGTATCATAAACTTGCATAAGTTTTCTAATAGAAATAGCTTTATTATCTTGATCTATAATAAAAGATAAAAAATGCTTTTTCCAATTCTGATGAATTTTTTTGAAATCTGCTTTTCTTTCATCAAAAAAGTTCTCTGATTCTTCATTGTAAATAAAATGAATTTCTGCATCTGGTTTGTTTTCAAACCTATTGATTCTTCCAGCAGTCTGACAATCTGTATGAGGCTGTGATAACTCTACGAGTGCTTTATCAAAGCTAAGATTGTAAGAGGATTGCAACATTTTAGATGTAATGACTGAATTTTGACTTATATAAGCGGTTTTTTGTCCATGCTCTTTTAAAATATTTTCCAATAACTCTTTTTTGTCCTCAGTTGTAAAATAGGTATGTATCATTTTTATTTGATCTTTATAAGTTTTAAAAAGACGAGAAAAGACTTCTTGGCAAGACTCAACCCTCAAGAAAGAATACAAACAATCAGGAATAAATTCTTTAATATCTTCTATTTCTTTCTCTTGAGCAGAAATTTTAAATTTGTGACCTTCTCTTGACGATAGTTCATCTCTTTTGAAAACAAATTTATCTTCTATATTAATATTAATTAGTTTTAAAAGAGATGGTTCTGGTGTTCCACTGAGCATTAAAGTTTTAACTCCAGAATCAAGCCAGGACCTAATAGTTAATACCTCTTTTAAAGAAGGAATCATTTTAGGAATATCTTTAAATTCATGAAACTCATCAAGAACTAAATGAGATCGAAGCATTTTTACAAACTCTGAAGACTGGCTTCTCTTATAATAAGGGCTTAAAAATCGATCAAAAACCATGATATTAATATCTAAAATTAAAAAGTCCTCCTCCTCCTCTGGGTTCCAATTACAATGTTGTCTTTGCCCATTAAAAACTCCTTCTATTTTGATTTTTTGATCCCCATAAACTCTTTGGCTATCTTCTTCTAAAGACTTAGCCCATTAAAAACTCCTTCTATTTTGATATCCCCATAAATATCTTCTTCTAAGAGACTGGCAGGTAAATAAACCAGTGATTTGATGTTGCCTTGGAAGGGCTATCATTAAAGGATACTCATTATGGCAGTGATGCCACCAATAAAGTGCAATACTGGTTTTACCTCCTGCTGGATCAACTCCGCAAACAGAAAGTTTTTTATCTGACATTTTTTGGGCTAAATCATTCTGTTCTTTACTTTTTGGATTGTTATTCAGGTTTTCTAAAAGAATAGGTTTTTCTCTTTTGTGTGAATTAGTTTTAAAATTTTTCCAGTCATTTAAAAACCCTTGTAATTCTTCTAGACTCCAAGAAGAAACTGTCCTATCAGACTCAAGAAGTAAATTTAAACAAAGCTGCTTGCAGGCATTATCTATAACAGAATCCATTTTATGTTTAAAAAATTCAGGATATTGAAATCTTTTAACATTTTTTTGATTTGGATCTTCTAAATCTGGCGGACAATTTATCTTAAGATATGTTGAAAAAGAACAAAAAAGATCACAAATAAATTTATAAATTTGAAAAAGAACAAAAAAGATCACAAATAAATTTGCTATTTGACTTTCTTTTACACTTTCAAAAATGTCTTTAGAATTTTCAAAACGTATTTTATTTTTTTCATCACACCAATTAGCTGAGTGATGCCAATAAACAGAATGTTGAACCGTATCTTCTATTTTTTCATTTTGAAAACCAATAAAATTAGCAATGTAAGCCCAAGATATCTCATTGTGGAATGGCCCTTTAAATGTTTTTGGTCTAGAAGATTCAGCATCTGTAGGGAGTTCTATTGAGTCATTGTTATTAGATTTTTTCTTAATGTGATTTTGAAAATTATCTGAAACTTTTCCTATATCATGTAATAGACTGGAGTAAATCAAATATTTATTGATCTTTTCTTCTTTGTCTGACTTGAATTTTAAGGATTTTAACAATAAATGCCCATAGAGGGCTATGGCTATGGAATGCTCTTTTAAAGGTTGCCCTTTTGTATTGGCCAATAAAGTATTTTCATTGTTTTTTTGATTCTTGTTCATTGCTTTCTTCCCAGTCATATTTTTTAATTTTCATCCCTGCTTTTCTTAAATCTTTTATTTTATTTGTACAAAAATATCATCTTTTATCTCATAACCACGTCCCATTTCATCCAAGCCTTCATAACTTACAAATGCAACTCCACCTTCACCCCATCTGGCTAGATTTGGGCCTTGCCTTAATTTTTCGATAAGTTCATCCCAAGCCCAATGCTTAGAGAGGTCTTGTTGATCTTCAAAGGCACTTTGTGCAAAATAAACATTGAAATCCACGCAGGCAATAAACGCAGGCTTTCCTCTCACAATTTTATGATATTTTTTATCGACCCAAAATTTTGTAAACTTGGGACAAGCAAATGAGCTAAATTGATTCTGATTAAAATTTGTAAAATTCTGTCCAAATTTAGAGTCCTTTAAACAAAGAGAGTTGACTTCATCAATTATTCCCATAGTCTTTTTATAGATTGGTGTTCCTTTTTGTTGCATCTTTTTAAAATAAATCTTCATTTCCTTACCAAGCTTTGTATTAGGTATAGCTTCACTTCTAGGATTTTTTAAATCATCATACTCTGAGTCCTTCTTTTCAACTTTACTTTCTGAAATTCCTTCATTAACTGTACCAAGTGAATTTGTTTCAAAAATATTTCTTAGTGGTTGTTTAAAAAGTTTTATTGTTGGATTTGCCGTTTCAAAAGTGTGTTGATGAAGGTTCACATTAGGATCAGCTTTAAAGTTTTTTGTATGAACATCTCTTCTTTCAAAAAAAGTAGTAACATAAAGTTCTGATACTTTTTTACAGGCAGATGCTTGAACCATTATATCCAAAGTAGTATTCAACTTTTGAATTGAGATATCAGTGCTATTCTCTATTTTCTTTATTTTTTGAGTTTCTCCCATTAAATAAGCAAATAAACCCTTTAAAGAACTTGATCTCACAAGAGGTAAAACTTTTTGATTCTTATCTGTTGGATGATCTGAAAGATTAAGATTGACTGGATTAAAATCTTTATTTTGTTTGATATAAATACCACCAGATCGAACTTTTAATTGAATATAAGACATAATCTTTCACCACCCTAAGCTGCTTTTTTAGATTCTTCAAAAAAATGATGAAACTTTATACTATTCAATTTTTCTTTTAAATCAGATTCACCTATATCCATAGAATCTTCTCCATCAAAGAAATGAACTGTTAAAGAGCCTTTCAGATAAGCTAATCTAGCTCCTGCTTTAAGGCCATGTATCATTTTGATTCTTTGAAATACTACTTTTACCAAATGACAGATTTGCTCTTGATTAAGTAAAATACCTGTTCTTGGATTTTTATAAACTGCTGTTGAATCAATATAATCCTTCACTTCAAGAGTTTCATCCACGCCATGTTTTTTAAAGTATTCTTTAAGAAGACTTATAAACTCATCCTTTTTGTCTTTAGGGATCATTGCAAAATCATTATCAACTCCATATAAAGATAAAAATTGAAGCTCTTTGAGATTGATTCCACCTAGAAGTTCTTGTTGTCTATAAGGAACATTGTCTTTTGAGAACATAGCAATATCACCTTTTTCTTTGCCTTGTGCTTTCCCTTCTTCTTTCGGTTTTGAACTTGAACCTTGGTCAAAAACAATTTCTACATCACCAATGGTTTGAGCATCTGCTATATGTAGAGGAGAGCATCTTTTAAGACCTTTAAGACCTTTAGAATCACCTTTTTCATCCGGCGATAAATAGCCTCTCAAAAGCCCGACTTCTGAAGCGACCATTTGAATAAATTGATCAGCAAATGTTTTGCTGGAAGGCTGTCTTGGTTGAATATCTTTAAAAATCTCATGTCTTATACAACGTGAAGATGTATAGTCAATTTCTTTTTCTAAACCTTTATCATCTTTAATTTTAAATATTTTTGCACCAATATTATTCTTGTACCATTGATTACTGTCAGGATCTTTTCTATCTTTTTTAGCATTATAGTTATAGATTCCCCATACATCTAACTTTCCTTCAAAAGTAATACATTTAACTTGCTGACTCATACTTTTCTCCTCCTTTAATTAAAATTAATCCATAGCCATAAGACTTTCTTGATCCTATGCCTTCTGTTAATGCTTGATTAAATTTATCATGATCTAAGATGTGAAATAATCCTTCTATGTGAAAAGCATTATGAACATGAAATTTCTTTTCACATTGAGGACCAAGAAATTCACAAGTTGCTTTATCTTCTTTAAGACCAGATAAAAAACAAAATTTTTCCAATGCCTCTTTTGAATACATTTTTTTAGGGACAATTGTTTTTCCATCTGTATCACGAAGTGATATATGCTTGTTACAAAATGCAACATGAGTTTCTAATTCTACCATCTTACAACTCTTATTTACCAAAACAGTCTTTTGAAAATTATGATGCAGGGATTTTACAGGGGGTATTTTTGAGAGAACATATAGTAAGTCACCTTGAGATAAAGATGGACATATATTTCGAGGTGAATTAAATAATTCTCTGATCAGTGAGTGAATTGATGAGTAACCTGCTTCAAATAGAGAAAAACAATAAATATTTCTCATCAAATAATCCTATATTATTAATGATCGATTGAAAAAATACATTGATTTTACTTGCTTTAGTTGAAGTGATGATTTGACTGTGGTATGACTAGGTGCTGTATTTATAGTTTATCGGATAATTAAAAGTTTTCTTAAGAGATCATTTTAAATTAAATAAGAATGTATGTTTCTTGATATGTTTTTGTTTAAGTTATGTTTCTTTTTAAGAACTTACAGATATTACTGGGGCTGTTGTTGTTTTATTTTAAGCTAGTCTGTTTAAAATATTCTTTTCTGGTTTTTTAACCTATAATGCTTAACAAAATACCAAATTTAAATAATATCTATTTTTTTTAAAGTTCTAAGTCCGCAAGCTATTATATTTTTTTGAAGATGAATGACTTGATCACCTAAGTAGATACAGTAAAGTTGATCTAACTTAAGGTGTTTTCAATGATTATTTCAACCCATGCTGTTTTTTTATTGTTATGTTCTATAAAGTTGCTAAATATGTAATCTTTACCATTGATTTTGACTTTTTGTCCCGTTTTCAGGTTTTGGTCATCCAAGTTATAGTCTAGACACTGTCTAACGATTAAAAACTCTACATCTTCTATATATTCTCGTTTAAATATCATTACTTTCATATTTCATATCCTTAAAAAAAGCTACCTAGATTAGAACCTAAAGGGCTTTCACAGAAGTCTATTCATATTTTTATTACTGTGAAGCTTCGGCTTCTTTTTTGGTTTGCGCCTCTTCCTATTCTAAGGCCTTCTCATAACCAATTCAAGGTGATTTAGCATTTTTAAATGTCGATCAATAGCTCCTTGAGTTTGAGATGAAAGACAGTTATAACGGCTTCCTTTAGAGGAGTGTGCATATGATCTCTTAAACTGAACCTTATATTACATTTCACACGTTCCAAAGCCTCTTTGAAGCTCAAAATCTTCAATGTTAGGATGTTCTTCGGTTATGTCATGATGACAGTTATTAGCTTATGACATTCTTTCTACCACCCACGCATGGGCGCGATTGTTTCCCTAAAAATGCTCTGGCCTCTGGCCACTTTTTGACAACCAGCCTGACTAGCTCTCGCTGTCAGGCAAATAACTGGTTGTCTAAAAAGATTGAGCATTTTTAGGAAGGAGAATCTTCTCATTTTTTTAAACGATGTTAAGGAAATGAAAGCTTTCTACCGCCCACGCATGGGCGTAACAAAAGTTTTCTATTCATTAATAATGAGTGTACAAGAATAATGGTTGAAAAGCTATATGAAATTTCGATATTGGATGTCGAGATTTCATACTATATTTATGTGTCTTTATGATACATTTGTCCGACTGCTTATCTTATGTACTTTTACATAGCTTATCTTGATTCATAATCTGATTATTTGTATTGATTTTCTATTCAAATGAGTTGAAGTGATGATTTGATTATGATATGACTAGCTGTACTTAATAGTTATCCAGGTGATTAAAGATTCTCTTAGCAGGTTATCTTAATCCAAGATATAATATATCAAGATATAATAAGTCATAAGGAGTTAAAAGTATGGATATGATGGATCAAATTAAACAAAGCATTAAGGACTTAGTAGAAGCTCAAAAGAAAGGTCAAGAAGATGTAGATAAAAAGTTTAAGGAAGTTGCAGAAAGCCGAAAGAAAGGTCGAGAGGAAGTAGATAAAGAATTTAAAGAGCTTGCAGAAATCAATAAAAAAACAGATAAAAGGATCAATCAACTTATAGGTGAATGGGGTAATCAATGGGGAGAGTTTATTGAAAAGTTAGTAGACTCTAATATGATACGCCTTCTAGAACAACAAGGCATTGAGGTCAAACAAACTACAACCCGAGTTAAAGATAAAAGACCTCATCACCGTTGGGAGATTGACATTTTAGCTATAAACGGAAAAGAGATTGTTGCTATAGAAGTCAAAAAAACCTTAAAAAAAGAAGATGTAGATTATTTTATAGAAGTTTTAAATATGTTTAAAAATGATTGGGCTGATTGTGCCAACAAAACTCTTTATGGAGGAATGGCCTATCTTGCCTGTAAAGAGCAAGTCGTCAAATATGCAGAAAAATTGGGTTTATTTGTTTTTCAAGCTACAGGTAATAGTGCTACACTAGTGAATGAGCCTGGCTTTAAACCTAAGGCGATTTTATCAACTTAATTGTAAAACCATTATCAATGTATTATCCACATAAGAAAAGTCATTAGATATAAGCATTCTTTAGATATTTGTAGGAAAGCTAACACCATAATAGTATTGTTGTGTTATATCTCTTGAATTTAAGATGTGTAAATCTTAGCATCCTTAGAAGAAGAAGCAAGATTCTTTAAATAAGAAGAACATTCAAAATGTCTGCCATGTTTCTTGTGAAGTGTATCTAGTTTTTCAACAATCTTGTTAATTCCAATTGTATCTGCATACCTTAAAAGTCCTCCATGGAATGGTGGAAACCCTGTTCCCATGATCATGGCTAAATCAATATCTTCAGGCTTTTCAACTAATTGTTCTTCTAAAGCATACCCTGCTTCATTGATCATAGCATATAAAGGTCTTGTAAGGATTTTTTCTTCTGTTTCCTCTGATGGCTCTTGGCGTTTTGTAATCTTAAACTGATCATAAAAATTAATATTTACTCCAACCTCCTGTGACTTGGAGTTATAAATGTAAAAGCCTTTCTTGCTCTTTTTACCATAATGTCCTTCAGATAGCTTTGGGTCAGATAGAGAGGACATTAAAGGAGAAGGTTTTACTCTCTCTCCAAAACTTTGATAAAAGATATTGGCAACTTTAACAGCTACATCAATACCAATTTCATCAAGCAAACGGAGTGGGCCCATTGGCATACCAAAATGAACAAAAACTTCATCAATCCAATCGATAGAGTAACCTTCTTCCAATAAATAAATAGCTTCATTTAAATAAGGTAGTAAAAGACGATTCACTAAAAATCCAGGACGATCTTTGACCACGACCGGCATCTTGCCCATTTTTTTGGCAAGGTGAAAAGTGGTTGCGATAGCTTCATCTGAAGACTTCTCTCCTCGAATCACTTCTACCAAAGGCATCTTGTGAACAGGATTGAAAAAATGCATGCCTACTACATTTTCAGGTTTATTGTGAGCCTCTGCTATTTGAGTGACACTTAATGAGGATGTGTTTGTTGCTATAATACATTTATCATGACATTTTTTTGATAACTCAGTAATGACAGTTTTTTTGATGCTTATATCTTCAATAACAGCTTCCACTATAAAATCCATTTGCTTAAAACCATCATAAGAGATACCTGCGCTTAAAAGGCTTTGTTTTTTTTGCAGGTCAAACTTTGTCATACGTCGTCTTTTTAGTTGAGTGCCCCAAAGACGGTGGGCTTCTTTAAGCCCTAGAGACAATGCTTTTGTAGTTATATCTTTCATCCTCACTTTTAAACCTTTGTCAGCAAAGAGGTGGGCAATGCCGCCTCCCATAGTGCCAGCACCCAATACTCCTACTTGTTTAATAGGAAGTATTTCTACACTTTTATCTGAAACACCTGTTTGCTTTTTGATGGCCTCTGTCATGTAGAAAAGACGAATAAGGTTTTTACTCACATCTGTAGTGGCCACTTGACCAAAACCATGAGCCTCAATTTTCATAGCCTTCTTTCTATCAGATAATTTGTAAGTCGATCTGATCACTTCAATAGCTTTTAGCAGCGCAGGGTAATGTCCACCTGATTTTTTCATCACCATTTTTTTCGTCTCACGAAATACAATAGGAGTTCCAATAAAGCTATTTAAAAAAGAATTTCTCCATGTCTTGGACTTGAAAGTACCTACTCGCTTCTTAGAATCTGAAGCAATTAATTGGCTTGCGAATTTAAAAGCTTGTTCTTCTAAATTAGATGCAGAAACAAGTTGATCAATTAATTTAAGTTTCAAAGCCTTCTTACCATTAACGCTTTTTCCACCGAGAATGATATCTAAACCAGCTTCAAGGCCAATAAGCTTTGGCAGTCTCCAACATCCTCCAAATCCTGGGATTACACCTAACTTTGTTTCAGGTAGTCCAATACGCGTCGAAGAGTCATCAGTAGCTATTCTGTAATCACAAGCAAGAGCCACCTCACATCCTCCACCTAAACAGGCTCCATTGATGGCCGCAATAAAAGGAATAGGTAAGTCTTCTATCTGATTGAGAAGATTTTGGCCTATACCACACATAGATTGGGCTTTATCAGCATCTGTTATATTTTGAATTTCGGCAATATCTGCTCCCGCAATGAAAATTCTTGGTTTTCTAGAAATCATCACAATAGCTTTGTATTTAGAAGTGTTCACTCCTTCTTGAATTTCATCTATGATTTTTTGCAATTTTTGAATCACAGGAGTAGAAAGCTTATTGACTTTTTCACCTTTCAGATCCCATTCAATCACACCTATACCCTCTGGTATGGTGTGAGAATTATCTTTTGATAAGAGGTTTAATCCTTCTGCTAAATGTTCTGTCATAATTAATGCTCTCTCTCTAAAATCATTGCGCCTCCCTGCCCTCCACCAATGCAAAGAGTTGCTAGTCCAAATCTTACTTCTGAACGTTTTAACATTTCTGTCATAAGTGTTAAGACTAGTCGCGAACCAGTAGCACCTACTGGATGGCCTAAAGCAATGGCACCTCCATTGACATTGAGTTTCTCAAGGTCAAGTGTGCCTATAGATTCTGTCAGTCCTAAATTGGATTTGCAGAATTGATCATCTTCAAATGCTTTTTTACAAGCTAGAACTTGCGCCGCAAAAGCCTCATTTAGCTCTATAAGGCCTATATCTTTTAAAGAGAGATTTGCTCTTTTAAGAGCTAATGCCGTAGAATAAACAGGGCCTAAACCCATCCTTTCTGGATCCAAACCACGAAAACCATAGGATCTAATAGTTACTAACGGCTTAACATCTAACTCCTGAGCTTTTGCTCTTGTCATTAGCATCACCATTGCCGCCCCATCTGTGATGGGGCAAGTGTTGCCAGCCGTTACTGTGCCATATTTTTTATCGAAAAATGGTCTTAATTTAGCTAAAGCCTTAAGTGTTTGGTTCTCTCTAGGGCCTATATCCTCTTCAGCTATAACTTTATGTTCTGGTGAAATAAAAACAGGAGTGATTTCTTCAGCTAATCTTCCTGACTTCTGGGCCTGCACCGCTCTTTGGTGACTTTGTAGGGCAAATTCATCTTGCTCCTGACGTGAAATATGAAACTCTTTAGCTAAAACTTCAGCTGTTTGTCCCATATTTAAACCACAAAAAGGATCTGTAAGTCCCTCCATAAGCGCAATTCTTGGTTTTAAGTGTTTTAGTTTCAGTTTAGATAAAGCAGAAAGTTTTTTCTGAAGAGTTTTTGCAAATATAAATTCTGAAAAAATATCTGTAAAGCTTTGTTGGAAAACTAAAGGTATTTGAGACATGCTTTCTGTACCGCCTGCAACCACAACATCTGCCATACCTGCTTTGATTTTATCAAATCCTGTTGCAATACTCTCTAATGCAGAAGCGCAATTGCGATGGACAGTGTGTGCAGAGATAGATTTTGGAAGTCCCGCATTTAAAGCGATAACTCGTGCAATATTTACAGTATCAATAGGGTTACCAATGTTACCAACAATGACTTCTTGGATTTGATCTGAATCGATCTCTACCTTGTATAAAAGTTCTCTTAAGGCTATGGCCCCTAGCTCTGCAGCATGGATGGCTTTCAAAGTTGTATTCGCTTTGGCAAAAGGTGTTCTTACACCTCCGACAATCACAACATCTATTAATTTAGAATTAGAAGCTTCTATCATTTTAACCTAGTTCTTATTGACTGTGTTTTTTTATGTCTCTATTTAATATGCTAAAGATCATTATAACATGTCAACTGTTTCCCTCAAAATAAACCAACCTCTATTTCACTAAAATGCACCTACTCTCTCGAGACGAGTCTCTGATCATTTTTGGCAATGACTTCGATAGTCTTGCGTCTCAGTTCCCAGCAATGTTTGGTTATTGTTCACCATGGATACCTATCTCTTATGACCATGTATGTAGTAGAGCTTGTGATTTTTGCTAGGTATGTGAAGGTATAAGTGGCGGAAAAAGTATCTCCCTAAAAAAAGCTGCATGAAATGGCAATAATCTACATATTATATCGGGTTATATCTATCGGTATCGAGCTTCTGTCACTTTCATTTTTAAATAGTCTTCAGTGAAAGAAGAACTCTCAGCCACTTGTTCGATAGGCTCATTGTCTTTTAAGACTCTGGCTACGGCCCTTTCTATTCGTGAATTGTGGGTTAAGTCTTTTGTGCCCCGATTGTCTCTGCTCTCTGGGTGAAACAATCTCAAGATTTCGTATTCGGGTATAAGAGTTATACTAGAAATCTCTGAGGCAAGTATTCCTTGTTTGAGCATTTCAGTTGCTTTATTTTTAATCCAACTATTTAGAGTAGAGAAACTTACTTGAAATAATTTAGCTAAATAACGCCGATCTATATTATAAGGAGGTAAAGCTAATTCTGCGCCTTTTAATCTTTGCTTTTCACGATAAGATATTTTTTTCTCCCTTTCTTTAAGGTAAAAAGAAGGGAGATTACCTAGGTTGTCTGTAGTTTCTGGGTCAATTCCTAGCTTAATTAAAATATAAATAGTATCGAAGCGGGAGAAGATATTCTTATTTAAAGCAGCATAATGCAAGGCTGTTCTTTTATTTGAATCCTCTGTATTCACATCAACATTTAGTTCAGAGACAATAGCTTCAATCGAATCAGGTTCTCCTAAGAGAGAGGCGTAATAAAGTAAACTGTTGCCATTATTATGTAACTCCTCGTATGCTTTCTCCAAATAACCTTGATCTTCTAAAAGATGACCTAAATTATCTTGCTCTATAGCTTCGTATGTCTGATGTAAAAACCTAGTCGTATCCCCCAATAAAGCTTTTTTACATGCATCTAAGTTAAAATCACTAGCATGAGCCTTATTAAAATCACTAGCATGAGCTTTATAAGTTAAGATCAAAATAAGAGATATTAAAAGAGGTTTAATAAAGTATCTCATGCTTAACAGCTATAAATTAACCGTTAGGGTTTTTCAATTGATTTTTCAAAAAAAAATATAGAACTCCAAAAACAGTAGCTCCTATAGCTGTTAGAATGATTACTGTTAAAAAAGCCTTCTGTAGTTGCTTTAATTTTGACTTCAAGTTCCTAAAATATATCTAATAATTGACTAGCATGCCCATGATAGCCTACCGAATCTTGACTATCTTTGTGGCACAATCTAAACACGGATATGATCTTAGCTTGTTCCATGAAGAGATTTAAATAAGGAAATACTTTTGTTTTCGTTTCCTTATTCTTTCTTGTCCTCTCACCCTTAACAACAAATCACCTAAATCTTTACAACTAGTAAAAAATTTGATGCTTTAAGCTAAAGACAATATCTTTTGCAAAGCAATTGCCATCGGCAATTTTTTAAGGGCTTACGATTTAGTTTGAAATATTAGAAGCCATCTCAAAAATAAAGTTTTATATCACCCGTTGAGAAATAAAAGCATTTCCCTTAACATTGTGTAAAAAAATGAGAGATATCTACCTTACTCAAAATAAACAGATTTTTGAGGTAGCCAGCATTTTACTGACAGTGTGAACTGTCAGGCTGGTTACCCAAAAACAACCAGAGGCCCGCCTCGAGGGGTTGGTTTATTTTGAGTGAAATAAATTAAATACAAAACATAATATAACTAAAGATGGCTTCTTACTCAAAATGGACAGACTTGACAAGAGCCACGATAGTGGCCCTACGGGAAGCCGTAAAGGTCCATTACCATTCGAGTTCAATGCTTCGATTTGTAAGCACTTTATTTGAATGCCGGATAAGTAAGAAGTGATAATAGCTAATGATATGAATGGGAAAGAGTTCTGGCCTCAGGGCAATGATTTTGAAATTCAAGAAATAAATTGAAGGTCCAGCTCAATTTGAGTGAAACAGTTCTTTTATGCGGTACTTAAATTAAGAGGTTGTTTTGAAAACGTGGATATTAGAAGTAATTTTGAGATGAGTTCTAAATATGTACTGAAAAGAAACATTTTTAAAAAAATAAACTTACAAACTGTTTTTAAGTAATAAAAAAATAAATTCCTCTTTCACAAAAAGAGAAAAAACTTATATACTAAGCGTATGCGTATTTTATTTTCTTTTTTCATAATTATTGCTTATGTTAGCTTGTTTTTGCCCCAAACTGGTCAGGCACAAATACTGCGCTCTAAAAATATAGCTATTACTATAGATCAAGCTAAGATTCAAAAAAGTCTTATAGCTATGCCTGACTTTCAAGGAAATAGCTCTGCTGGCAGGGTGCTTTATAATACTATACGTAATAATTTAGATATCAATTCCTTCTTTCAATTAATTGATCCAAAAGCCTTTTTAGAAGATTCAAATGTATCATTAAGACCTTATCCAGAAAACCCCGATGGATTTAAGTTTGAAAACTGGAAAGTCATTAATGCTGAATTTTTAATCCGTGGAAGCCATCGTATTTCAGGAGGACAGTTGTATTTTGAAAGTTATGTTTATCATGTGCCACGCTCTAAACTCATATTTAAAAAAGAATATAAAGCTCAAGCTCGTCAAGGCAGATGGATAGCTCATACATTTTCTAATGACTTGTTTAAAACTTTAACAGGAAGAGAAGGCATGTTCTTATCCCAAGTGGTTGTCGGCAGTGATAGATCAGGAGGTAAATGGCGAGAAATTTATGTTATGGATTGGGATGGTGATAATATGCAGAGGATGACTCGACATCGGTCTATTTCTCTTTCACCATCATGGTCTCAAGATGGAAAGTCTATCGCTTACAGCACTTACACTCTCCGACGTGATAGAGGCAGTCGTAATAAGTTTACCAATTTAGATCTTCTCCATTTGGATATAGCTTCTAGAAAGAAAAAACTTCTTTCAGGAAAAAAAGGCCTCAACTCTGGGTCAGTTTTTCATCCAAATGGAAGGCATGTATTTCTAAGTTTAATCTCTCAAGGAAGTGCTAATATTTTTCGAATCCGTACTACAGATAGGAAAGATGTGACTAGAATCACTAAGGGGCCTTATAGGGCTATGAATGTAGAGCCTTCTGTAAGTCCTGATGGTCGTAAAATAGCTTTTTCCTCTGATAGGTCAGGTCGGCCAATGATCTATATTATGAATACAGATGGCTCGCAGCCTAAGAGATTAACTTTTGCAGGTCATTATAATTCATCTCCATCATGGTCTCCAGATGGTAAATGGATTGCCTTTTCTAGTTATCAAAAAAGATATAATGATATTTTTGTGATTAGATCTGATGGTACAGGATTGAAAAGATTAACAAGTTCTAAAGGTAAAGATGGAAAGAGAGCTAATAATGAAGAACCTACATTCTCACCAGATAGTGGACATGTGATATTTGTGAGCGATAGAACAGGTAAAAAGCAGCTACATATAGTTGGTATTGATGGTACAAATGAAAAAAGAATTACTTCTGATAATTATAACTACTATAAACCTAAATGGGGACCTTCTTTATCCAATTAATTATTATTATTTCGATCTACAAGAATGACTAAAGCTCTTTTGTAGCATAGAACCTTCAATTTGTTTTTTGAACTTCAAAATCATTGCCCTAAGGCTAGACTCATGAGGTTAGCCTCTGTCTACTTGTATCATTAGAAGCAGTCTTACAAAATGCTGTGTCTATTATTTTAACTTACCTTAATGACGCAGTGATTTAGAGCTATGGCAAGCTTCCTCTATAAGCAAACAGGCAACCCCCGCGCCTTGCATTCTATTATTTTATGATTTTACTCTAGAATAGAGCACTTTAAAGAGAACTTCATTTTCTCAGGCGCTGGCCTGAGCTTATTTCAGAAGCTTGCCATAGCTCCATGCTTTAGATATTCAGGGAGAGTTTTATATCAAATATTTGGTATTTCAGATATAAGTCTAAAGTGCTCATATCAAAAACTTTATCTTTGTTATGATTTCAGATAACTTGCCAATATAGTGCTAATTAATTGTACTTGTTATAGAGCCAACAAGGTTTTTAACTATATTTTTATTTTTATAAACTTATGTTGACTTTGGGGTTTTGTTATTGATACAAAGGACTTTATTTAGAAGGTCTTTATGATGAATTGGGTTAAGTACTCTATTAAAACTTATTTGCTATGTATATTAGCAATAAGCTTTTTTATACAAACAGATATGCAGGCTCAACAGATTTCTCAACTGCCTTGTCTACCATCTTGGTGGTCTCAAGATCATACTCCAGAAGAGGTAGAAACAGTACATGCATCTGATGATAATGTCTTACTCCAACAATGTGATGAAGATGGAAATACTCCTCTTCATATTGCTTTAATTAGTTTAAAGCTCGATCCTTTATCTGTAGATCAAACAGGCTTAATATGTGCTTGGGCTAGAGATATTGGTAGAGATGGTCTCCAACTCTACAGGAATAGACAAGGAGAAAATCCTTTAATGCTTTTTGAGGCAAGGTTTGGAAGAATGTTAGCAGAAATAAGTTATAGTTCATCAGAAGAACTTCAAAACTTATTTGAAGAAGAATCTTTTGTTATGGAAGTAGTTCTTTATATTTTAGTACAGACAACTATTATGGGAAATTCACGGGAAAGAGCAATGAGTGAAGTTTTAACTGCTGGAATTTCTTCTTTGCTTGACCAACTAGGTGAAGGTGCTAGAGAATTTTTTTTGGAAAGGCTTCTTGAAATGGAGTCTATGTCATCTCAAGAGCACCCTTAGATTTAGAACTTTTTAAACTTTAATAACTCGTCCTGATAATTAATTATGTTAAAGAATCTCTCAATGAGATCATTATTGATCTATGTAGAGGAATAAATCGCCTTTTTCTAATTATCAGAAAGGGATAAAGATGGAAGATTTTTTTTATTGTGAAAGAGTGAAAGTGTTCTTATTTTGAGTCGAAAAAAAAACAAGCTGTCTTATATTGAAGCTATCTTACCTTCTTTAAGTTACTATTATTGATATCCTTACAAATTTAGATTATAATAAATAGTATATAGGGAGGTGGTTTTGATTTCAGCCGTATGTCCTTTGGGAATTATTTGTGTCATAGTTATGTTACCTTTTATAATTATACTCATTCCAGTCATTACAGCTTTGCATGTTTTTAACTTCTTTACTTCAACATTTGGTACTCCTATAGGCCTTTTACTCTTTTCTGCTTTAGCCCTTATAATGATATCTGCTTTATATAAGCTGTTTAGAGTTATACAGGCAAAAAGACAAAATCTTTGTTTGGAACAAAGAGATAGAATATTTAATGAGTACATCCTCCGACGTTAGCTCATTTTTAAATCTTTATGTAACAACACCTTTTCTAAGTACTTTCTATATTAAGAAGGATTTTTTTATATTGGTCTAAACATTGAGGATTGGCAAGGCTCTGAAAACTCTCGCTATCATGACCTTCAAATAAATTGCGGATCAATATCTCCATTTTTTTACCATTTCTAGTGTAAGGAATATCATCCACTTGAAAGATATAAGAAGGGAGATGTCTTATAGTCAGTCTCTTCTTGATCCGATCACGTATAAGATGCTTAAAATCTTCGTCAAATAGATCTTTTTGACACTTTACAAAAAGTAAGACTTTCACATCATTATCAAAGGTTTTACCTATACATAAACTGTCCTCAATACCATTAAACCCTTCAAGGACATTATAAATTTCTGCTGTGCCAATGCGCACTCCTCCAGGGTTTAAAGTGGCATCGGAACGCCCAAACATACATACAGTTCCTTTATCTGATAGGCGCACTTGATCTCCATGTCGCCAAGTATTGGGATAAACAGAAAAATAAGCTTTTTTATAATTTTCTCTATCATCCTTGAATATATCTAAAACAGGTTGTGATGGAAAACTCTGTTGACAAACAAGCTCTCCTTCTTCTCCTATGATAGCCTTTCCTTTATGATCAAAGACAGCTACATCCATGCCCAAACCAATACAAGTGATCTCTCCACTATAAACAGGTAGTATAGGATTTCCTAACATAAAGCAGCTTAAAATATCTGTGCCACCTGCAATGCTAGATAACATCACATCTGATTTTATATTGTGATACACAAACTCAAAAAGCTCATTGCTCAGCGGAGCTCCTGTGGAAAGAATGGTCTCTAATGTTGGTAGATTTAAATCTTTATTATAACCTGATTCTTTTAGCATTTGTAGAAATTTTGGACTTGTTCCAAAAATATTAATTTTATGCCTATTGATAATATCAAAAAAATGCTTTGTAGAAAGAAATTTTGGAGAGCCTTCAAAAAAGCAAATAGTACCACCAAAAAATAAACCACTTATAAGCCAGTTCCACATCATCCATGCGCAAGTAGTAAAATAAAAAAGCGTTTTATCTAAGTTAAAATCACAATGAAGTCCCAATTCTTTGATATGCTGAAGCAGTGTTCCTCCTACACTATGGATAATGCATTTTGGCTTTCCTGTTGTTCCTGAAGAGTACATAATATAAAGTGGACTTTTAAATGGAACTCTAACAAATTTGAGATCTACAGCCTCTGTCTTGCTGATTGTTTTTTCCCAAATATCTACTTTTTTAATGGTGCTGCCTGTATTTAAAAAGTCAATGGCAATAATCTTTTTAAGACTTTTTAGAGAAGTCATAATCTCTTGAATATTGTCTTTAAGGTGATAGCGTTTTCTGTTGTATTCATAAGCGGTAGCTGTGACGAGGACTTTGGGTTTTGTTTGAGCAAAACGATTTAAAACACTTTGAACACCAAAATCGCAACTGATAGAGGTAAAAGTGCCTCCTAAAGAGGCTGTTCCAAGCATAGCAATTACAGTCTCTACAGTATTTGGCATATAGGCGGCTACCACATCATTAACACCAACAACATCTTTGATATAGTTTTGAAACTTTGCTACTTCTGATCGCAGTTCTTTATAAGATAGTTTTTTAACATGGCCTGACTCGCTTTCAAATGTTAAAGCAATTTGATCATCTTTTCCTTGAGATAATAAGTTTTCGGCAAAGTTAAGCTTAAGAGAAGGAAACCAAGTGTAATCAAAAAATGTGTTTTTAGTAGAGATAAGTGTTGGGTCACCTTCATAAATCACAGGGTAAAAGTTTAAAAGATCTCTCCAAAATGTACCTTTGTTTTTTTGTGGAGGGTTTGTTGGTGGTTGAATACTATATTGGTAAAGTTCTTGATAGGAAGAAAATCCTCTCTTTTTCATAAACTTTAACATTTGAGATTGAGCTTGCCTTTCTTGACTGGCTTGCCATATTTTCTTAAGCTTTGTAGCTTTGTCTTTCAAAATAACTCCCCTGTACTTTTTAAGTTCTTTAGCTTAATTGTATTTGTCAAGATGAATACCACACAGCACAGTAAATATAATGACTAGTGGCAGGCGGCTTTAGCAGCAG
The DNA here is from genome assembly GCA_965262715.1 of Bdellovibrionales bacterium. Classification (GTDB taxonomy): domain Bacteria; phylum Bdellovibrionota; class Bdellovibrionia; order Bdellovibrionales; family JAUICD01. The sequence goes on from OZ253553.1 coordinate 502,912, forward strand.
CTAGTTTTGCAATAGGTATCCTGTAAGGTGAGCAGCTCACATAATCCAAACCTAACTTATGAAAAAACTCGATGCTTTTAGGATCACCACCGTGTTCTCCACAAATACCTAACTTCAAATTTGGATTTGATTGTCGACCTAACTTCACAGCTAGCTTCATTAAAGCGCCAACTCCTTTTTGATCAATACTTACAAAGGGATCTTGTTCATAGATTTGAAGTGCTACATAATTTTCTAAAAATAAGGCTGCATCATCTCTAGATAGTCCAAGTGTTGTTTGTGTTAAGTCATTTGTACCAAAGCTAAAAAAGTCTACAGATAGAGCGATTTCATCAGCTGTGATAGCAGCTCTTGGAAGTTCAATCATCGTACCTATTGAAAAAGAAAAAGACACTTTTTTGTTTTGTTGCACAGATAAAACGACCTTTTTGATATCTTCTTTGATTATGTCAATTTCTTTTTTGGTTGAAGTTAGAGGAATCATAATTTCCACAAGTGGTTTTTTATCTTCTGCCATCCTTTTAAAATCATCTTGAGAAGTGCCACTGTTTATTATCAAATCTGCGATAGCTTCAGCTATGGCTCTTATCTGCATTTTGTAAATTTCAGGGTAAGTGATAGCCAAACGACAACCTCGGTGCCCTAGCATAGGATTGGTCTCTTTCAAGTTTTGCATACGTAAGTAAAGCTTTTTTTCATCCACGTGCAATCGCTTTGCAAGAGATTTAACTTGATCTGTTGTCTGAGGTAGAAATTCATGCAGTGGAGGGTCTAATAAACGGATTGTTACAGGCAGGCCTTTCATCTCTTGAAGTAAAGCCATAAAATCAGATTTTTGTATGGGTTGCAGTTCCCTAAGGGCATCTTGTCTTTCAGACAAACTATCTGCAAGGATCATCCTTCTTACAATATCAATACGTCTAGGATCAAAAAACATATGTTCAGTTCGACAAAGTCCAATACCTTCACTTCCAAATTGTTTTGCCAGTTTTGCGTCGCATGGTGTATCTACATTGCTGCGCACTTTTAGTTTTCTATATTTATCAGCAAGATCCATCAATCTTTGAAATTCTCCTGTCAGTTTAGGTGGATCTGTTTTTGCCTCTCCTTTTAAAATTTTTCCAGATGTACCGTCAATAGTGATCACATCTCCTAATTTCAAGAGGATATCACCAATTTTTAATGTTCTTTGGGCTTCATTGACTTCTAAGTCTCCGCAACCGACGATACAAGGCTTGCCCATACCTCTTGCTACAACGGCTGCATGGGATGTCATACCACCTCTTGCAGTTAGAATGCCAGATGAAGCAATCATTCCATGGATATCCTCAGGAGATGTTTCAAATCTGACTAGAATAGCACTTTCGCCTTGCATTTTCATGTCTTCGGCTTCTTGACTTTGAAAGACAATTTTTCCAATAGCAGCTCCTGGGCTTGCAGGAAGTCCGCGAGCCATGATACTTTTTGAAGGTATATCAGATGCTAAGTTAGGATGTAGAAATTTGTCCAAGCCAGTAGGATCAATACTTAATAAGGCCTCCTTTTCAGTGGTAAATCCCTCATCCATCATATCTATAGCTATTTTTAATCCAGCTTGTGGAGTTCTCTTTCCACTACGTGTTTGTAAGAGCCAAAGTCGATGGTTTTCAATAGTGAATTCTAAGTCTTGCATATCTCGATAATGTCTTTCTAGTTTCTGGGCAATGACGACTAATTGTTTATAAATATCTGGCATAAGTTTTTCTAAAGATATTTGATCTGACTTTCTTATAAGATGTTCTGTAAGAGGCTGTGGAGTTCGAAGGCCAGCCACCACATCTTCTCCTTGAGCATTGAGTAAATATTCTCCAAAGAATAGCTTTTGGCCTGTGGATGGGTCACGTGTAAAAGCTACACCTGTAGCAGAATGGTTTCCTAAATTTCCAAAAACCATAGCCTGAACATTGACAGCTGTCCCCCAACCTTGGCTGTAGCCATGTAACTTACGATAAGTTTTTGCTCTTGGTGTATTCCAACTTTCAAAAACTGATGAGATCGCAGAAAAAAGTTGATCATAAGGATCATCAGGAAAGATTTTTCCTGTTTCAGTTAGAATTTGAGATTTGAACTCTTCAACTATGGATTTTAAATCATCCACATTAAAGTCCTTACCCTTTTGAGCTTGTCTATTCTCCATGATAATTTCTAGTTGGCTATAATTCATATTCATAACAACATTAGCATACATTTGAATAAATCTACGGTAGGAATCATAAGCAAAAAAAGCGTTCTCCGAGGTTTGAGCTAACCCCTCTACAGTTTTGTCATTTAACCCTAAGTTTAAAATGGTATCCATCATACCAGGCATGCTCACTCTTGCGCCAGACCTTATGCTGAGCAATAAAGGATTTTCACCATCTCCAAATGATTTACCTGTTATTTCTTTAACTTGTGATAAGGCTTTTACAATTTGAGACTTAATTTCAGGGTGAAGTGTTTTGTTATTTTCATAATAGATACGACAGATTTCAGTTGAGATGGTAAAGCCTGGAGGTACAGGAATGCCTAAGGATGACATTTCTGCAAGATTTGCCCCTTTGCCTCCAAGTAGGTCCTTCATTCCTGCATGACCATCTGTTTTTTGTTCTGAAAAGAAATACAAAAATTTCTTTGGTATCTGATCCATGATTTCTCTATATGTTAATATTAAAAATAGCCATTTTACTTATGTTTTAATTGATCTCTAATATAAGATGGTAACTGTGATATACTAATGCGTTCTTGTTTCATAGAATCCCTATCTCTAACAGTTACCTTTTCATCTTCTAAGGATTCAAAATCCACTGTTACACAAAATACAGTGCCAATCTCATCTTGTCTTCTATATCTTTTACCAATACTACCTGTTTCATCATACTGCAGTGATATATCTTCTAAAGTAAAATCTTTATAGACATCTTCGTATAGTTTCTCTGCAATTTCTTTTAAAGAGGCTTTTTTAGAAAGGGGAAGGATAGCAAGTGTGACAGGAGATAAAAGAGGATGAAGTTTCATAACAACTCGCATGTCATTTTCTTGATTCTTAGAAGGTATACTTTCTTGTCTATAGGCATCACAAAGAGACATTAAAACAAATCGGTCACAACCTGCAGATGTTTCAATCACATAAGGTAAAAATTTTTCTTTACTATCTTCACTAAAAAATTCAAGATTTTTACCTGAGAACTTTTGATGTTGTTTGAGATCAAAGTCCGAACGGTGATGTATGCCTTCCACCTCTTGCCAACCTATAGGGAACTTGTACTCAATATCAAAAGCTGCCTTTGCATAATGGGCTAACTCATCAGATTTATGTTGTCTTATTCTTATGTTGTTTTTATCAAAGTGTTGATAAAATTTCAGACGTATATCCTTCCACTCCTTAAGATATTTTTCATCAGTGCCTGGCTTAACAAAATATTGCATTTCCATTTGTTCAAACTCTCTAGTGCGAAAAGTAAAATTACCGGGTGTGATTTCATTTCTAAAAGCTTTTCCTATTTGAGCGATACCAAAAGGGATTTTCTTTCTCATACTCACATAAATATTTTCAAAATTAACAAAAATACCTTGTGCTGTCTCTGGTCTTAAATATATTTGGGAAGCAGAATCTTCCATAGCTCCCATAAATGTTTTGAACATAAGGTTAAATTGTTTAGGTGGTGTAAGATTTGTGCTTTTGCAATCAGGACACTGCGTATTTTTTGCATCATCTTCTGGTCTAAATCTGATTTTACAGTCTCTACATTGAATAAGAGGATCTGAAAAGCCATCTACATGACCTGAGGCCTCCCAGATTCTAGGGTGCATCAAAATAGCAGCATCAACTCCAACAATGTCTCTTCTAGATGTCATAGACTTCCACCAAAGCTTTTTAACATTTTGTTTTAATTGTACTCCTAGAGGGCCATAGTCATAACAGGCATTTAAGCCTCCATAGATCTGACTGCTTGGAAAAATAAATCCTCGTCTTTTGCACAAAGATACAAGAGTTTGTAAATCTTCTAATCTTTTAGATTTATCAGCTTCTTTCATGATTAGGATTCTTTTATTTGGCCTCGTTTAATTTATCTTAACTTTCCTATGTCCTTATCCTCATTTCAATAGATGACTCAAATCTTTATAGTTAACAAAAAGATTTGGAGTGATCCGCAAATGACAGGAATTGTAAGGAATGATTTCCTTTAAATATAAAAAAATGAGTATATCTCTATTCTTTCTGGGAAACTTATCAAGCTAGTAACCTGTTTATGGCAACTGTTGCTTATGTATCAATCTGTAACCTATGCCTAAATATGTACACATGTGTCAAGAATAAACTGTTACCTACGTCTCAATATGTACATTTCATATAAGTAGCTGGAGAAGTGGAAGAAACTCCTTTTTTTGAAGCTTTGTATCGTCTTTTAAGGACATTTAAGAAGCGATCTAAGCTAGAGGCACTCATTTCTTGTAAAAGACTTCTAACCTGATTATTTACATTATAATAAGGTAATCAATTTCTGAAGGCAGCTTTCATTCCTCTAGCAGATATTCGATCCATCTGTTTCCAAAGATATTCAATATGAGGTAAGAGCAACTCTTGAGGATACTTCTGTTTTACTCCGCACCTTCTTATTATTGGATAATGTACTGTCTCTTGATATCTTCAGTTGCCTGATGATAGTTTTTCTGTGAAGTCCGGTGACTTAAGTAGCATGCTTTTATATATCAGTCTTTTCAATCTTCCTAGATTCAAAGTAGAAGTTGGCTAATTCATTGATATATTCTCAGCTAGTATAGCAGATCATGATTGCCTCTCTTGTTTGGTAAATTCATTGAAAAACTTGACTTTTTTTAATGATAAACAAGGGAGGGATTCTAAGACAAGCAATCCGAAAATCAAAATTACATCACCAAGCTTTGGTAACATATATTCTGAGGTAATTCGACCAGCTTGCTTCGTTTGCCAGAATATTGAATTTTGTATGAAGTCGAGTTATACTTATTTTAAAATACGAAACTTATTTTTTGAGGACCCTTTCTAAGGTTTATTACCATAGCAAATTATCAATAAACTTAAAGTTGTCCTGTTGAGAGACAGATATTTTATCAATTCGCAACAAGTTTATAAATTTCTGAACTTAAATGTTGTCTTAATACTAGACTAGATAGTCCAGTGTCTTAATGATTTCAGCTACTTAGCAGTGTAACTTACGTACATAAGTTACAGTCCTGTAACCTTAAAATCATTGATGTTTTTGGCCATGTTCCATACCAATGACCGTCAATGAAAACCTCATTCTCTTATCCTATATCGGTAGTTATTTCAATAACTTAATACTGTAACTTATGTACGTAAGTTACAGTCCAGTTGAGCTAAAAAGCAGCCTTTTGGCTTGGTATTTAAGGTTTTCACTTCTGATATTTTTGGTCATGTTTCCTTTCAAATTAAGCATCTTGAGAAGACAGATAAAAGAAAAATGATATAGAAAATTAAATTTATTATCTTAAATAACATTTATTTTTTATTAATTAGGGAGTTTTTATCATGAAAACATTTTTAGTAAGTGGTGATTGATGAAAGATATAAAGTGTGAAAGTGAAGGAGAGCTATTGTGGTATCATTTCTTCGGAGGATGAATTGTCTTACTTCTAAAATTAATTCTTTAGTTAATCTCAAATTGTTTAATCGGTTAAGTAATTTAAAAAAAACAGTCACCTCTCTCACCTTCTTTAGTGTAGGAATTAAGTTCTATGTTCGTTCTCGTGAGAGTGGAATGATGCTGGTAGAAGTTATCTTAATAGCTGTTTTTTTACTTGGCACAGCTTTAGGAGCTACTTATTTTTTTACTCAAACAGAAGTCACTATGAAGTCCTCTTCTCAAGTGATAGAATGTCAAACTATTGTCAAACAAGCTTTAGAAGATGTTGTGTCACTAGGAACTCGTCTTTATGGTTATAAAATTAAACATGACACTTCTAACTTAAGTTACACCCCTCTTTTTATTACAAAAGACTCAAAAGCTTATAATGTGGATGATAATATAAAAGATGTGGGTGATGGAAGTGAATTAAGTTTTCCTCCTGAGATGTATCAAGAACTCTATAGAAACCTTGTGGGTATGGACATTGATCCTCCTATAAAAGTTAGTCCAGAAAGTAACACCGGTAAACCTATTATCAGTGATAGAAATACACATCCTATTGAAGTTTCCACATCCACACTCATTGTCAATTCTACCAATGTTTTGCAATATCTCTATAATGCAGACCCTGCTTATTCTACAGGTGATGGCAAATTACTGAATAACAATAACGGTCTTATATCTTCTGTTTTACAAAAATATAAAGAACAATTTGATTTAAGTAATATCGAACTTTATTTGAAGATCACACCTGTTAAAGGTAATACTGTTATCAGTACAATGCCTGTTTTAACTCGTCCATATTTTCTTGCAAATTCTAACGAAATATCTTCGGATTTAACAATTTTAGGAGAAGCAGGTATTGGGTTTGAAGTTAGAGTCAAATTGCAATATGAAAGCAATAATCAAGAATTTACTTGTGACGGTGCACATCAGTTTCATCATCAAACAACAGGGGAAAGTGGAAACCCTACAGCTTTAGATGTGACTTTAAAGGGTTTAAAAAATGGAACTGGTAAAGATTTTCTACAAGATGCAAGTTTAGTAAAGACATCTTGTGACACATATGGTGGTGGATATGAAGATATAACTGTGACATTGGACTTTAACACACTGACAAAAAGTCAACAATTTGGAACAGTTATTTTATGTCAAATGAATACTTATTGTCGGAGTGAGGGAGACGATGGGGATTACACTGATCCTAAATCTGGAGCAATTTGCACACCTGAGAAAGGGCGTTTTCAAAGGTGTCATAATATTAATCCTAAACCTAGTTCAGATCAAGAGTGGACATTTAAGTCAAAGCTAGAGTCAGAGCAAGTTCTGGTTTTGCAATTTAATGATATGAAGGACAATAGAAGATATGACCTAAATGTAGCAGAATTTGCTTTAGATGGAGAAATACTGAGGTCGTCTCAGAAGTTCATATTTTATATAGATGAAAGAAGACCTTATGTAGGTGATAGACAGATCACAGGAGATGATGTGGGTCTTCCCACTGATAATATAAAAGAGCGAGACTATAATGGTCCTTTTACCAATTGGAAAAAACCAGTGGATTCTCCAAATGATAAGTGGCTTCAATGCAATAAACAACCTGTGGATTTTGGGATCACAATAGAAGATCAATTCACGCATAATTTGAGAAACTGTGATATCTCATGGAAGAGAGAGGATGGAGCCGGTAGCACTTCCTCTGCTCCTGTCACTTCAACTTTTGATAGTCCTAATGGGACTTGCAAAGGAAGTTTGGGTACGATTGAACAAGGGCGTCAAACGATTCAGTTTAACCCAAAAGATACTTGTGAGCCAGGACCTTGGAATACAGAAAACTTAGTATGGGATACAGATCTACCAAGTAGTTACAAAGTACAAGACTTTCCAAGTACAATATGGTTACCGGGTAACAGTCAAGATGGTTATGCTATAGACACAATTGTTCCAGCAAAAAACCAAGTTGGAAAACTTCCAAAACATTACTCTGTAGATTGCCAAGAAAATTATATGGGAAACAATCCTAGAGATGACGGCGATGGTAAGCCTTTACAATGTAAAATTATAAATACCTATGCAGGGAATGACGATGGGGCCAAACTAAATACTGTAGGAGTTAGATATTATCATGTGTGTGGCAATCAAGGAAAAAGTTGTCAGAATACAACAAAACGGACAGACTGGGGTATTTACAACCCCGATGATTCAAGCTGCGATGTTACGTGTGGTCCTCAGAGTTCTTGTTGTAGAGGACTCCCATGTGAGTTTGATTATGGTGCAACGGGGATACAAAAAAGTGATGATGTATCTTCACCTCAAAACAGGCTTAAATTGTCTAAGGCTTTAGGCGACTGTGTAAAAATAAGTGGTAGTGGTTGTTATACAAGTACAGCACCTACAACCGGGGCATACGTTGGTACTTGCATGAAATCTTTTTGTTCGATAGGTTGTTCAAATCCTGTAGGCGGAACTCAAACTGGAAAGCTTGCACAAGGAGAAGGTGGCAGTGTAAAGGATGATCCAAGATATCCTGAAAGAAAAACGAGGCAGGACTTTAGGGATAACGACCCTGGCTGTCCACCTTCTGGAGTTTGTAATTGTAGTTATAATGCGCCATGTAAAGCTGACCAGCCATTTGAAGAGTACGAGAGGGTAACTTCCTCTTGTAATGGACTTCGGGAAGGGGCTGATTGTTCATTTACACAAAAGTATCGTTGTCAATTGGACAACCCTGCCAGACAGACAACTGATGCTCCCTATAGTGGGACATGTGTTTATCTCACAATGAGAACAGGACCTGTACCTATGGGGGTATCTTGTACGGTCCCTGCTAGATGTACAAATGGTCAATATAAACGAGATAACAACGGCAACCTGGTATTCGATGCAAATGGCCAAATGATATATGAGTGTTTATCAGTATATGAACCTGGCAATACTTTTACATGTAGTATTAGCTTCACAGGTGGAAAATGTCCAAAACCTAGTGGGAACTGTACTCCAAACGATGGAGATATGACTGGGGAAGCAGCTACATCAAGAGATATAAGTTGTATTGCCTGTGATTCTAGTACGACATGCTGTCCGGGAGATTCTAGCGTGACTAATCCTAATTGCCCTTAAGCATTGAGGAATTTGTCATCTGAAAAGTTCTCTTATTTTCATATTTATTTAGAATTCATCTCAAAATTACATCACCAAGCTTTGATAACATATATTCTGAGGTAATTCGATCAGCTTACTTCGTTTGCCAGAATATTGAATTTTGTATGAAGTTGAGTTATGCTTATTTTAAAATACGAAACTTATTTTTTGAGGACCCTTGTGTCATGCAACTCTTATCAAGGGGATGCTTGTTGTACAACGCTTCCATGTGAGTTTGAGTTTGGTAGTATAGGGGAGACTGCGGAGACTGCGTAAAGTTGTAAAGCTTGCGTAAGGTGAGTTAATTAAGTGCTTATACAAATCACAAAATGTTTGCTAGGGAGTTTACTATCACTCAATTGATAATTAGTTGTGACCAACTATCAATTAGGTGATAATTAGTTCTTGCATATTATTTCAAGAGTGTTACTCTTACGAATATGAGTGGAATAAAAGAGAGGTATTTAAAGTTTGTTATTCAGAAGGACGCCCTTAAGCGGAAGAAAATGGCTTTTGTAAGCGGTCCTCGTCAAGTGGGAAAGACCATACTCGGCAAAAGCTTACTTCAATCAGAAGAAAACTATTTTTCATGGGATCATGTTCACTTTCGTAAGATGTGGCTTCGTCGGCCTCAAGGTATTCTTACAGAGATCAAAGATGGACCAATAGTTTTTGATGAGCTTCACAAGCATATAAGGTGGAAATCTCATTTAAAAGGTTTGTATGATACTTACAAAGAGGAAATAGAAATTATTGTAATAGGTTCTGCTCGTCTTGATATTTATAGAAAAGGCAATGACAGTCTGCTTGGCAGATATTTTCCTTATCGCCTACATCCTTTTTCTGTTGCAGAGGGTTTGCAATCTCCTTCTCCAGATCAAATTTTCCGCAGCAAATCTCGTATATCATATCCATGGAAGGACCTCATGTTTTTAGGAGGTTTTCCAGAGCCTCTTTTAACAGGCAGGGAAAAAGAAGCTGAACGCTGGTCTCGCTTGCGGTTAGACAGGTTAGTTTTTGAAGACACTCGTGATATAAAAAACATCTCTAACTTGAATGCCTTTCAAACACTATTGGATTTAATTCCAGAAAGAGTTGGTTCTTTGTTTTCTTACAATGCTCTTTGTGAGGATATACAGGTGGCATATGCTACATCCCGTCAGTGGGTTTTGTTATCAGAGACATTATATTATGGATTTTTTGTACGTCCTTATGCTAAGAAACTTAAAAGCTCTATACACAGTATGCCTAAATATTATCTGTATGACATTTTACAAATCCATAAGAAAAATATAAGTCAAAGGTTAGAAAACTTAACAGCCTTACACCTTTTAAAAGCTGTGCAGTTTTGGACAGATACAGCGCAAGGGTTTTTTCAATTACATTTTATTAGGGATAAAAAGAAAAGGGAGGTTGATTTTTTAATCACAAGAGATAAAGTCCCTTGGATGCTTGTTGAGTGCAAATCAGGCTCTAAGACACCATCACCTCATTTAAGCTATTATGCTGAAAAATTAGGGACTACTCGTAACTACCAGCTTGTGGAAGATGGATCTTATGATAGAAAGTATCGTATAAAACCTTCCGTCAGAGTTTTAAGTTATCAAAAATTCTTTTCTCATTTTGTTTAAGAATATATCTATCTTATTTTTAATCTCTTCTGGTTTCTAGGATATGTTGATATTTTATTAGAAGCGGTCTCAAAAATGAAAATATAAGAAGTTGTCCTGTTTCCCTAAAAATGAACTGGCCTCTCGAGGCGAGCCTCTGGCCATTTTTGGACAATCAGCCTGAAGACTTACATCTTCAAGAAAATGCTGATTGTCTCAAAAACCTGTTCATTTTTAGGAAGGAGATTCTCTTCGTTTTTTTACATGATGTTAAGGAAATTGTTTCTGAAAACTTGGTTACTTTTTAACAAATTACCAATAAACTTAAAGTTGTCCTGTTGAGAGACAGATATTTTATCAATTCGCAACAAGTTTATAAATTTCTGAACTTAAATGTTGTCTTAATACTAGACTAGATAGTCCAGTGTCTTAATGATTTCAGCTACTTAGCAGTGTAACTTACGTACATAAGTTACAGTCCTGTAACCTTAAAATCATTGATGTTTTTGGCCATTTTCCATACCAATGACCGTCAATGAAAACCTCATTCTCTTATCCTATATCGGTAGTTATTTCAATAACTTAATACTGTAACTTTTGTACGTAAGTTACAGTCCAGTTGAGCTAAAAAGCAGCCTTTTGGCTTGGTATTTAAGGTTTTCATTTTTGATATTCTTGGTCATCTTTCCTTTCAATTTATGCGCTTTGAGAAGACATATAATAAAAGAAAAATGATATAGAAAGTTAAATTTTTTATTATCTCAAATAATATTTATTTTTTGTTAATTAGAGAGTTTTTTATCATGAAGATGTTTTTAGTAAGTATGATTGGTGAAAGATATAATATGTGATGTTAAAGTGGGAGATAGTTATTGTGGCACCGTTTTTTCAAAGGATAAATTGTCTTACTTCTAAAATTGATTCTTCAGTTAGCCTCAAACTATTTAACTATTTAAAAAAGACAATCACCTCTCCTAATTCCTTTAGTATAGGAATCAAATTCTATGCTCATTCTCGTGAGAGAGGAATGATGCTGGTAGAAGTTATCTTAATAGCTGTTTTTTTAGTTGCAACAGTAACAGGAGTTGCTTATTTCTTTGCTCAAACAAAGACGACTATGAGTTCTTCTTCTCAGGTTATGGAATGTCAATTTATTGTAAAGCAGGCTCTAGAAAATGCCGTTTCACTAGGCACAAGACTTTATGGCTATAAAATAAAACATCACAATCCCAACTTAAGATATGATCCTTTGTTTATAACCAAAAATGCAAAGGCTTATGATGTGGACGATAATATAAAAAGTACCGGAAGGGGAAGTCAGTTGAACTTCCCTCCTCATATGTACCAAAGTCTTTATAAGAATCTTGTAGGGATGGATATATCTACACCTATAAAAGTCAGTCCTGAAACCAATACAGGAAAAATTCTTATCAGCGATAAAAGTTTACATCCCATTGAAATATCTACTTCCACATTGATTGTTAATTCTATCAACGCTTTGCAATATCTTTACAACTCTGATCCTGATTATTCCATGAATAATGGTAAAAATGTAAGTTCTTCTATTTATAAGAAATACGAAGAACGATTTAAACTAGATAATATGCAGTTTTATGTGAAGATCACACCTGTAAAAGATACTACTGTTTTGAGTGTAAGACCTATTTTAACTCGACCGCGTTTTCCCCAAAATTCTAATGCTATCTCTTCAGATCTAACAATATTAGGAGAGGTGGATATTGGATTTGAAGTGAAAGCCCAATTAGAATATCAAACAAATCAGCAGAACTTTTCTTGTGATGCAAAGCGAAGATTCAATCATCAGATGACAGGAGAAAGTGGAAACCCTAAAGCTTTAGATGTCACTTTAAGTGGTTTAAAAAATGGAGCTGGTAAAGATTTTCTACAAGATGCAAGTTTAGTAAAGACATCTTGTGACACATACGGTGGTGGATATAAAGATATAACTGTGACATTGGATTTCAACACAGTGACAGAAAGTCCTCAAATAGGAACTGTGATTTTATGTCAGATGAACTCTTACTGTAGAAGTGAAGGGGATGATGGTGATTACACTCATCTTGGAACAACCTGCACACCAGAGATGGGGCAATGGCAGAGATGTCATCACATTCAACCAAAAACAAATTCTGATCAGAGTTGGATATTTAAAGCTAAGTTAAAAGCTCAACAGGAATTAACATTGCAATTTCATGATATGAAAATCAATAGAAGGTATGATTTAAATATAGCTGAGTTTGCTATAGATGGGGAGAAAGTCAGAGAGCAAAAAGTTATATTTTATATAGATTCAGGCAGGAGACCTTATATAGATCTAGCTGATAGAAAAATCACAGACGATAATGTGGGACTACCTGATGATAATCAGAAAGGACGTAATTATAATGGACCTAACACTGATTGGAAGATCCCAACAGATGCACTTTCAGATGAATGGTTGCAATGCAATCAAAATGATGTGGACTTTGAAGCCACGTTAAAAGATCAATTCACTCATAATTTAAAAAATTGTGATACAGAAGGAATCAGAAAAGATGGTAATGGTGATAGCGTTATAACGGCTGATATAACAAATCACATCTCTGAGGGGCAATTTTGTAAAAGCACATTAGCTTCTATACAGCATGGAAGACAAACGATCACTTTCAAACCAAAAGACACTTGTGGATATGGAACCCCTAGAGATTTGGTATGGGATACAGATTTGCCAAGTACATTCGAGTCAAAAGGGTTTTTTGATGATAGTGATGAAGATCCTAATGATGGTGTGATATGGTTAAGAACACAGACAGGTTATCCCATAAAGACAAAGGTTCCAGTAAAGACAACATCTGGAAAATTTCCAAAACATTATTCTTTGGATTGCCAAGATAAATATATAGGTAATGTAATGAGAGATGATGGCAATGGTGGGCCTTTAGTCTGTACTCTCACGAATGCTAATGCAAGTGATGCTGATGGAGCTAATCCTGGTGACCTTAGTATGAAATTTTATCACGTGTGTGGAACAAGTGAATGCACGGAGTCAAAATGGGCTGTTTACCCGCCGGTGGGTGGACCTTGTATAAATGTAGAATGTGAAGGCGGTTATATTTGTTGTAATGATTCACAAGGAGGAGATTGTGGAGGAGTCCAACATCAACAGTGTCAAGAAGACAAATGGCCACATGAATGTGATGAGCCTCCTTGTGGATCAAATACTTCTGGTTTGGAGGGATGTCCTCCTTATGGGCTTTATGATTGTGGTTATGGTTATTGGCAGTGTGTAGGTCCTAAGGATGAGCATGGGCATAGGTATGATGATATTGACTGCTCATGTGCTACATCAGCAGGACCGAAATGTGGTAATGGTGGTAGTTTCGGTGTTGACCCTATGGATAAGACTGTTGTAACTTGTACAGGAGGAGGTTTTCCATCCATTGGAACAGGTTATCAGGTAGTCATCACTGCAGGAATAAGACCAAATCAAAGCTGCTCAAATTGTTTTGCTAAAAACTTAGACACAGGTAACCTTGAAGAACCTAAGTATAAATGTAGTACTTCTTTCTACAAGAGTTGTGGTTATAGTGATAATCCACAACCATGTTCTTTTTTTCCTGGCTCTCACGCTTGTACAGGTGCACCAATGTGTCTAAGAGAGGGTTATGATCCAAATTCAGCAGATTGTCTTCGATGGGATAGTCCTCAAGAAACAGTGTGTTTGGAAGCATGTCTTGAACGGGAAGACCCATATGAATTATTGTGTACAGGTAGCTTTATAGGAGGAAAATGTCAACCACCAGGAGGAGGTTGTAGTCCACGTCCACGTGGAGGTGGCGACAAAACCAAAGAAAAAGCCACTGACCGATCTGCTTGCTAGCATTGTAACTCTAAGCAAAAATGCTGTTCTGGTGATTCTTACCCCAGCAATCCTAATTGCTCTTAAGCATTGAAGAGCTTGCCATCTGAGAAGTTCTCATAAGGTGAGTTAATTAAGTGCTTATACAAATCACAAAATTTTTGCTAGGGGATTTACTATCATTCAATTGATAATTAGTTCTTGCATAGTTTGTTTAAGGATATACCTATGAAGCCATCTCAAAAGTACTGTTAAAGATATAAAGGTAAATCCTGAGTTTGGCAGTTGAAAAAATAAAGTTGAATAATTTTAATTACTTAAAGGCGCATTGGAATTTTGTGCCACTAGGTTTTTGTTTTGTGGTAGAGATTTAAGAGATTTTTTGTAGGTCTAAGTAGATTCTACTTTAAGTTGTTTTGATGGGATCTTTGCTCCTATAGCTTTAAATACATCAGCGTTATTGCCATAAATGTCTGTTCTTATCCAAATAGTTTTGTCTTTATATTTGACAGGTATAGCTCGTACTTCTTTCAGCTTTAACATAGCTTCTGCCACACTCAATGGCCTTGATTTTATTCTCTTATCTGTCCAATGAAACATAGGACGTGTTTTTAATGTACCCTTCAATTCTCTAAATGAATTCTCTATTTTCCATAACTGCTTATAGTTCATTATAATCTCTTCAGAACTTAAATTATCTGTATTTGTAATTATTCCAAAAAAACCATCTGTCCTCTCTGATTGTTCTATGGCTGACTTATTTAAAGTAGGTTTGCTTTTACTCTTAGGATGAACAATATACTTCTTATAATTACTATTAGATAAAAAAGATCTTGTGCTTATGGACTTCTTTGATAATTGAGCTTCTATTTTAGATAGAATATCTTCTCTTACTTTCTTATCTCGTTCTGCTCTCTTTCTCGACCAGGTAATTATACAACGATCATTATTATAACTTGTCTCGTATATAGCTAAATCTTCATTTATAAATTTAAAATTCTTTAAATTGTATATCTCTGCATGACGATCCTTTAATAAACCTAGCTTTAAACCTACTATAAATTCATCTCCCTTTGCTTTTAATGATTGGAGATTCTCATTAGAAAATAAACCTCTATCTCCTACTAATATAAATCTTCTGATCTTAAACTTCTTTTTTAGCTTCTCCATAACTGAAGGTATGGTTTTACCTTCAAAGGTA
This sequence comes from Bdellovibrionales bacterium, assembly GCA_965262715.1. Lineage (GTDB taxonomy): Bacteria > Bdellovibrionota > Bdellovibrionia > Bdellovibrionales > JAUICD01. Next base: position 518,368 of record OZ253553.1, read on the forward strand.
TTTCCAGGATAAACATCAAAGCCTAAGGGCATACCTTCTGTATCTACTAAAAGTCCAAATACCACTTGTGTACAATCACTCCTCTTCTCTTTGCTATAACCAAATCTTCGAAGATTATCTAAATCCTCTCGGGTACTCTCAAATCTCAATGTCGTTAAATCATACAAAATAACATCACACTCATTGAAAAAACTTAACTGAGACTTACCTTGTGTATAAAGAGTCTTCTCTATATCTTCCTTATGCTTACTTAGAATATCTAAAGAACGATAAATATCATCGATCTTAAGATCCTTCTCTAAAAAATCAGGGTAAAATAACTTTTGCCAATGAGAATATAACTTTAACTTAGAACATGGCTCTATGAATCGATTCACAACCAATGTAAAAACTATCTTCATAAAATCAAATGAAACTTTAGGATGCTTCTGCTTCAAATCTGTTAATAATTCATAGAGGTTTAATTGTTTGAAAATAGTATCTATAATAAGTAAGGGGCCTAATATAAAAGTGTCTTTAACATCAATCTCTTTAGCTATTTCACTGGCAGATACAACATCTAAATGACGGCTTATAAGTTTAGATATGTCTTCTAATCGAGCATCTTTAGCCCGGCCTAAAGACATGAGGGTTCTGTGGTTACTTTTACCATCTTTCCAATAGCTTTCAGCTATGTGATAGTAAGTTTGGCCTCTGGAGTTTTTTGTCTTCTTTATGAACATAGAGATATACTAGAATATAAAAATAAAAAATCAAGTAAAATAAGCGTATAACGCAATGTATATATAAAGTTTGTTTCACTAGGTTTTTGACCAAAATTAAAAACCAATAACTCCTAACTACTGTAAATAAAGCATTCCTTAAAAAAAATATCCCGAAAATTCAAATCAACTGCCAAACTCAGGAGGACCGAAATGTGGTAATGGTGGTAGTTTCGGTGTTGACCCTATGGATAAGACTGTTGTAACTTGTACAGGAGGAGGTTTTCCATCCATTGGAACAGGTTATCAGGTAGTCATCACTGCAGGAATAAGACCAAATCAAAGCTGCTCAAATTGTTTTGCTAAAAACTTAGACACAGGTAACCTTGAAGAACCTAAGTATAAATGTAGTACTTCTTTCTACAAGAGTTGTGGTTATAGTGATAATCCACAACCATGTTCTTTTTTTCCTGGCTCTCACGCTTGTACAGGTGCACCAATGTGTCTAAGAGAGGGTTATGATCCAAATTCAGCAGATTGTCTTCGATGGGATAGTCCTCAAGAAACAGTGTGTTTGGAAGCATGTCTTGAACGGGAAGACCCATATGAATTATTGTGTACAGGTAGCTTTATAGGAGGAAAATGTCAACCACCAGGAGGAGGTTGTAGTCCACGTCCACGTGGAGGTGGCGACAAAACCAAAGAAAAAGCCACTGACCGATCTGCTTGCTAGCATTGTAACTCTAAGCAAAAATGCTGTTCTGGTGATTCTTACCCCAGCAATCCTAATTGCTCTTAAGCATTGAAGAGCTTGCCATCTGAGAAGTTCTCATAAGGTGAGTTAATTAAGTGCTTATACAAATCACAAAATTTTTGCTAGGGGATTTACTATCATTCAATTGATAATTAGTTCTTGCATAGTTTGTTTAAGGATATACCTATGAAGCCATCTCAAAAGTACTGTTAAAGATATAAAGGTAAATGGTTATTTTGCTTTACTGAAAGGACTTGAGGACAAAACGTAGAATGCCGCCACTTTGGTAGTATTTTAATTCATTTGGTGTATCGATACGGCAAATTGTTGAAATATTTTTTTGACCTTTTTGCTGATCTTCTAAAGATACACTGATTTTTTGACCACATTGCAGGTTGTTCAGATCTAAGATATTCACTGTTTCTTCTCCTGTAACAGCAATTTGATCTTGATCACCTGTGATTTGTAGAGGTAAAACTCCCATTCCGATAAGGTTAGAGCGATGGATCCTCTCAAAGCTTTTAGCAATAACTGCTTTAACACCTAAAAGAAGAGTTCCTTTAGCTGCCCAATCTCTAGAAGATCCCATACCATAGTTTTTGCCTGCAAATACCACTAATGGGATATTGTCGTTTTTATATTTCATAGCTGCATCAAAGATGCTCATGATTTCATTTTTATATTTAGTAAAACCTCCTTCAAGGCCGCCGGCCATTTGATTGCGGAGCCTTATATTGCCGAAAGTTCCTCTCATCATTACTTCGTGGTTCCCTCGCCTGGAGCCAAAAGAGTTAAATTGTGCATTTATCACACCTACACTGTTTAAATGGCCTGCAGCAGGAGTGTTTGGGGCAATGGCCCCTGCAGGAGAGATATGATCTGTGGTGATATTGTCTGGCAGGACAGCCAAAATCCTTGCATCTTTGATATCAGACGTTTCATCTTTAACATTATCTTCAAAAAATGGTGGTTTTTTGATGTAGTTGCTATCTTTTTGCCACTGATAACAGATGGTTTCTGGTGTGTGCATCTCTTGCCATACTTTGGAACCTTCAAAAACATTTTTATATTTTTGTTGAAACATTTCAGGTGTTAAAAATTGTTTCAAAACGCTTTGAACTTCTTCATTTTTTGGCCAAATATCTTTAAGGTAAATAGGTTTTCCAGATGAGCTATGACCTATAGGGCCTTTATAAAGATCGATTTTCATAGAGCCTGCAAGCGCATAGGCCACCACTAAACAAGGAGATGCTAAATAATTGCATTTGGTTTGAGGATTAACCCGTCCCTCAAAGTTTCTATTACCTGAAAGCACAGAACAAACAGTGAGGTCTTCAGCTGTAATAGCCTCAGAGATACGAGGTGGTAGAGGGCCTGAGTTACCAATACAAGTGGTACAGCCATATCCTACCAAATGAAACCCACAAGTATCTAACTCTTTTTGCAGGCCTGATTCTGTGAGGTAGGCAGTGACCACTTGAGACCCAGGTGCCAGTGAAGTTTTCACCCAAGGCTTAACTTTTAATCCAAGAGCATTTGCCTTTTTAGCAAGAAGCCCTGCAGCAATCATTACAGGAGGATTAGACGTATTTGTACAGCTTGTAATGGCTGCAATCACAACATCACCATCAGAGAGTTTGCCATCTTTTTCTTGAACTGATGGTTTAGAAACCTGTTTTTTCTCTTGCAAAAAATTTTTAAAAGCGGATGCTGCCTGTTTTAAGTCAATGCGATCTTGTGGTCTAAAAGGTCCTGCAATGGAAGACACAATATCTGAAATGTTCAATTCAAGATGTGTCGTAAATTCTGGTGAAGGCTCGTCTGGATTGTACCAAAGTCCTTGTTTTTGGGCATATATCTTTACAATTTCGACTTGTTTTACGCTGCGGCCTGTGAATTTTAAGTAATTAAGGGTTTCTTGATCAATAGGAAAAAAGCCACATGTTGCGCCATATTCTGGAGACATATTTGAGATGGTAGCTCTATCAGCTAAAGAAAGGTGCTTTAAGCCAGGTCCATAAAACTCTACAAATTTTCCAACTACGCCTAATTTTCTTAATTTTTCTGTAATATAGAGAACAAGGTCAGTTGCTGTAGAACCTTCTTTTAAGCTTCCTGTTAAGTAAACTCCTACAACATCAGGGATCAAAATACTAATGGGTTGTCCTAAGATGGCAGCTTCAGCTTCAATGCCTCCAACTCCCCAGCCCAAAACAGAAAGTCCATTGATCATAGTGGTATGACTATCTGTACCTACGAGGGTGTCTGGATAAATAAGGTTATTTTCTGTCCAGATGACCTTAGCTAAATATTCCAAATTGACTTGATGACAAATACCTGTTCCTGGAGGGACGACACGGAAATTCTTAAAAGCTTTCTGTCCCCATTTTAAAAATTCATAACGCTCTTTATTACGTTCAAATTCTCTTTTGACATTAAAATCAAAAGCCTTAGGTGAAGCAAATTGGTCAACACTTACAGAATGGTCAATCACTAAATCTACAGGGATCAAAGGATTAATTTTTTGAGGATCATTAGAAAGAGCTTCTCTCATGGCAGCTAAATCCACAATAGCTGGAACGCCCGTAAAATCCTGCATCAAAACCCGGCAAGGGTGATAAGAAATAGAATGCTTTACAGATTTGTTATCTACCCAAGAAGCCAGTGTCTTTATATCATCAGTAGTGACCGTCTCACCATCTTCAAAGCGCAAGAGATTTTCTAGGAGTATTTTAAGGCTTTTAGGTAAAGAATTAATGTTTCCATACTTTTCTGCTTTTTTAAGACTGTAATAATCATAATGAGTATTTCCAATGAGCAGCTTATCTTTTGTATCTAATGTATTTTTTGACATTTTTTATTTATCCTTTTTTCATTATTAGCACTTTTTATATTAAGTAGAGAAGCAGCCTTAAATTAAGGAAATAATAACTCTTTTACAATCTTGCTATAAAATTTGCTAATGACTCTATCCATTAAGCTTTTTGCATTAAAATATTTTTTTATTGCATATTTCTTTTGTAGACATTAAGAGGTTATACATAACATTAAGTTGAAGTCATTCAAAAAATTAAACTTTCTCTATTGAAGGAGGGTGTATTATGAGGGTTTTTTCTTTATTTGTAGCTTTTGTCTTTTCGGCGGCTGGAATATCTGCTTTTGCGGCAACAGATGCGATAAGTACAGATGATGATATAAATGTAGTAGCGGTAAGTGATGGCAACACCTCTGTCATTTCTAATGAAATATCTGAACGTGATTTGTCTTCTAATATTTCTCTAGATGACAGCTTAAATACTGAAGATAAAGATGAAGGAGATGATAAGGAAGATAGTAAAGGAGAGGACAAACTTAGTTATATGTTTGCAGAAGTAGATGTTGAAAATGCTAAAGGCGAGCAGGCAGAAGGTGGTGATCAAGCAGTAGATGCAGGTCAAGTAACAACAGAAGAAGCAAATTCAGAGGCAGCTCCTCAGCAAGAGGAAGAAGTTGTAGCTGATGACAAGCCCTCAAGATGGAGTCTATACGTTGAGTTTTGGGAGGAAGATAAGTTTGATAAAGGAAGCTTGGAAACTTATGCGACTATACGTCCTCAGTATCAGCTAACAGATAAATTAAGATTAGGATTCTCTTTTGAAAGCACTGTACAATGGGCTGCATTTGGTAATAAGAAGACTACCGAATATAAAATGGGTGACCATTACTTGATGTTAGGTACTTCCACGGCTTTAGGACCTTTTGACTTATATGGTTATATGAGGATTTATTTGCCCACATCCGAAACGACTATGGCTATAGGCCGGATAGCTCGTGTGCGTATAAAACCTTATTTAACATTTCCTGTATCTAGAAATGTCAAGTTTGCATTCAGGCTAGAAACTAATTACTTCCAGCACACTGTAGATTCTTTTAGAAATGCAGAGGCTGACACTAATTGTAACAGTGCTCAATATTGTTCTGATGTTAATGAACAATGGAGAATAGAGCCTCTGGCTGGTTTTTTAGGTAAAATCTATGGCCCTTTCTCTTTTGAAAGTATACATGGTTTTCGATTTCATTCCTATTTTGAAAACAACACTGTTGATACTAAAAATCAGAAAAAAGGCCATGAAGTTAAGTGGTATAATGAATCAGGTGTTACGTGGGATGTTAACATAGGTGGTGTACCTGTCACCTTTTTGGCTGGTTTTTATGACCATCGTGCAACAGGAGGTTCTTTCTTAAAGAGATTACCTATTGTTTCTTATTTTACAGGGCCTCATGAAGAATCTTATTGGGTATTTTCCATTTGGGCTTCTATTTAATTAGTTAATGTCTGACTTAAAAAATCAATAAAACTGTGTGTATAGCAGGTGCTATACACACAGTTTATTTTAAGCTAAAGAAGAATTAGTTTTTAAGTACTGAAGCTCTTCTATAAACTGCTTTCGTATTTTTTCTTTAAGTTCATGTCGATCCTTGATATCTTTGCCTTTAGTAGAAAGAGCTGGCAGAATAGAGATTTTGACTTGAGGTGATTTGAGGTTTAATAATAAACTTTTTTTAGGAAGAATACCTGTATTTCCATAAATCAGAACGGGCAATAATGGAGCTTGTGCTTGAATAGCAAAAGCAAATGGCCCACTTTTAAACTCCCTAATGTTTAAAGTATCAGATCGGCCTCCTTCAGGAGACAGCGCAATACTTTTTCCGCTGTGTACTTTTGAAATAGATTCGAGGTAGATTTTTTGTGTTTTTTTAGCATTACCTCGTGTGATGGGCAGTGTGCCTATTTTTCGCATAAAAGAAGAAAAAACTGGAATGCGAAATAGTTCTATTTTTGCGCCAAAACGTAAAGAAATATGAGATCCTAGATAAGCTTGAAGGACTAAGATATCTAACAGGCTAGTGTGATTAAATAGAAGTATATTGCCTTGATGTGGTATATTCTTTTCTCCTGTAAGGGTGACAGAAATACCACAGTTTTTTAGGGCTTTCATGGACCAATATTGCAAAAACTTATCTAATTTTATGGGTTTAAGATAGATAAAATAAAAAGATAGGAAGCAACCAATAACTATCCATATAAATGAGTATCCTGTAAAAAAAACATTTCTAAACTTCATTATTCCTTCTCAAAAATAAATAAACTTTTATCTATGGACTGGTTACCTTTTTAATAAGTTCTTGAAACTAAAAGTTTAAGGTAGGCTTCTTTCATAGGCAGCAGGCATCCCCCGTGCCTTGTATTACTGTCACTTTGTGATTTATTATAGAATAAAATATTTTATACAAGCCTTGCATCCTAAGGCACTGGCCTAGGCCTATTTCAGAAACCTACCTTAAACTTTTAATCCTAAGTTTTTTATCATTGACTTGTCCAAGATAGCCTTTCAAAAGGTAATCAGTCCCTAATGAAGTTCTAAATCTAAAAGCTCTAAATGTTTGATTTTATCTCTTAAGCGGGCTGCTTCTTCAAATTCTAAATTTTTAGAGGCTTTCTTCATTTGAGTTTTCATCTCCTTAATATCTTTTGAAATCTGAGAAGGTTGGGTCTTGTATTCTTCATAGAGTTTTGTTGGTATATCCACAGAATCTGTAAGAGGAAAATCTTTTTGACTATGAACCTCTATTAAACCTGCTGCAATATTTTTCTGTATGGTTTGAGGGGTGATATTGTGTTTTATATTATAATCTTCTTGAAGCTTGCGTCTCCTATTTGTTTCTTTTATAGATTTTTTTATAGAATCTGTTTTAATATCAGCGTATAAAATGACTTGCCCATTTACATTTCTGGCAGCTCGTCCCATAGTTTGTATTAAAGCCTGAGCCGACCTTAAAAAACCTTCCTTATCTGCATCTAAAACGGCAACTAAGCTGACTTCAGGCAGATCAAGTCCTTCTCTTAAAAGATTGATGCCAACGAGAACATCAAAAACTCCTAACCTTAAATCTCTTAGAATTTCTGTTCTTTCTACTGTCTTGATGTCACTGTGCAGGTATTTTACTTTTAAGCCAATGTTTTGATAATGTTCACTTAAGTCTTCTGCGCTTTTTTTCGTTAAAGTAGTGACAAGAACTCTTTCTTTTCTTCGAGTAACTTTTTTGATCTCAGATAAAAGATCATCTACTTGATGTTTAGCAGGCTTTATTCTTACAATAGGATCTAACAGTCCTGTTGGTCGAATGATCTGTTCTACAACACATCCTAAAGATTTTTGAAACTCATAATCCCCAGGAGTAGCCGATACATAAAGAGTCTTATGTAAGAAGTTATTAAATTCGTCAAAGTTTAAAGGACGGTTATCTAAAGCTGAAGGCAGTCTAAAACCGTGTTCTACAAGATTGGTTTTACGAGACCGATCCCCGTGAGACATAGCTCTTAACTGAGGTAAAGTCATGTGGCTTTCATCCACAATACATAAAAAATTCTTTGGAAAGTATTCAAGCAGTGTTGGAGGATGTTCACCTGGTTTTCGTCCTGTAAAATGTCTGGAGTAGTTTTCTATACCATGGCAAAAACCCATCTCTTGAATCATCTCAATGTCATAATAAGTTCTTTGTTCTAATCTTTGAGCTTCTAATAACCTCATATTGTTTTTTAAATTTTGCAATCGCTGTTGCAACTCCTCTTGTATAGAAACAATAGCTTTTTTTGTTATCTCTTCTGTATTGACATGATGGCTTCCTGGGTAGATATGGATAATATCCATCTTCGAAAGAGTTGTTCCTCTTATTGGGTCTATCCATGATATCTGCTCAATATAATTTCCAAAAAACTCTACTCTGATGGCACGATCTTCTTCATAGGGAGGGTGAATATCTACCACATCTCCTTTGACGCGAAAAGTCCCTCTGTGGAAGTCAATGTCATTTCTGTCATATAAGATACGAACAAGCTCCTTTAAAAAAGTATCCCTATTTAGCTTTTCATTGACTTTGATAGAGACTTTCATTGTTTGATAGGCCTCAGGAGATCCAAGTCCATAAATACAGGAAACACTGCTGACAATAACAACATCTTTATGTTCAAAGAGAGAATGGGTCGCAGAGTGTCTCATTCTGTCGATTTGATCATTGATTGAAGAGTCTTTTTCTATAAAAGTATCACTGGCAGGTAAGTAAGCTTCAGGTTGATAGTAATCATAATAACTTACAAAGTATTCAACAGCGCTACGTGGAAAGAGAGATTTAAATTCAGTAAAGAGTTGGGCAGCTAGAGTCTTATTATGAGCTAAAATCAATGTAGGTAATTTTAATTTCTGTATGACATGTGCCATAGTGAAAGTTTTTCCAGAGCCTGTAACTCCTAGTAAGGTTTGGTGATCTAATTCTTTAAAACTTTGAATAAGAGAATCTATGGCTTGAGGTTGATCTCCTGCAGGTGAATAATCAGCTACAATTTGAAAAGCTGACTTTGTGCTTTGAGGATTTTTGACTTTATCTCTTAATCCGTTTTGTATTTTTTGATGGTCCATGTTGTTTCACTTATTTGTTTGTTACCTTCTTTTGAAGTTTCTTTTTTTGCATCGTATATTTCTATACCTTTTTGTAAAAGTATATCTCTAATCTTATCACTCTTTTGATAATCTTTATTTAAGCGAGCCTCATCTCTCTCTTTGATCATTTGATCAATATCTTCCCTTTTGATGTTTTGTTTGGCTAGTGATATATCTTCTAGTTTTCTTAAAAAGGTATCAGGATCTTCTTGAAAGAGAGCTAAAAGAGCTCCTTGCTTTTTAATAAACGATTGAAAAGTTTTTGCAGCTTCAGAAAGTTGCTTTAAATGGTCACTATCTTGAGAAAGAGCATTAAAAGCTCTTATGACTTCAAAGATATGCGCAAACATTTGAGGAGTGTTAAAATCATCATTAAGAGCTTCTGTGATTTTATCTTGGGTTGTATTTATGAGTGTTACAAATTCTTTAGGTGGGCTTTGAGAGAGGTGGCTTTGGGTTTTACCAGCAAAAGATAGTGCTGAGTAGATGCGCATAAGTCCCATAATAGCATTTTGTATTTGATCTTCTGAAAACATAGAAGGAGAACGGTAATGGCTGATTAACATCATATATTTTAAAATTTCAGGGTGATGGTTTTGAAGAAAGTCACGGGTAGATATGATATTTCCTAAAGATTTTGACATTTTTTCTGATCCAAATTGGATCAAGTGGTGGTGCATCCAGTATTTTACAAATGTTTTTTCTGATGATCCTTCACTCTGAGCAACTTCGTTTTCATGATGTGGAAAGATAAGGTCCATTCCTCCTCCATGGATATCAATTGTTTCACCCAGCAGTTTACAGCTCATCACAGAACACTCAATGTGCCAACCAGGTCGACCTCTTCCCCAAGGAGAGTTCCAACCAGGAATATCCTCTTTACTGGGTTTCCAGAGGGTAAAGTCCAGTGGGTTTTGTTTTTGATCATTGATTTCTATTCTAGCTCCAGCTTGCAGCTCTCCCACATCCTTTCCAGAAAGTTTGCCATATTCTAAGAAGTTCTTAATGCAATAAAAAACCTCTCCGCTAGTAGTTATATAGGCTCGCTTCTTTTCTATCAGCTTTTGTATCATGGCAATCATGTCTTCTATGTGATCAGTAGCCCTTGGATTATGTGTGTGTGGTTTTAGACCTAAAGATTTATAGTCTTTTTCAAATTCATAAATATATTTTTCAGCTATATCTTTAGTAGGTAAAGATTCTTTTTGGGCTTTGTTGATGATTTTATCATCAATATCTGTATAATTATAAACATAAGTGACTTGATAATTGAGATGTTCTAACCAGTTTCTCACTAAGTTAAAAAAAATAGCTCCACGAAAATTGCCTATGTGTAAAAAATCATAAACAGTTGGACCACAAACGTACATGCGAACTTTATTACTTTCGATAGGCTTAAATCGAACTTTTTTTTTGCTGAGTGTATTGTAAATGTTAAGAGACATATAATAGGGGTTCGAACCTTATAAAGTTATCGTTTAGAATATTGAAACCTTCTTCTGGCACCTCTCAATCCATATTTCTTTCTTTCCACCATACGTGAGTCTCTTGTTAGTAACCCTTCTTTTTTGAGAACTGGACGCAACTCCTGATTAAAAGCCAGTAAAGCGCGGGCAATACCATGCCTGATAGCTCCAGCTTGTCCTGATTCGCCTCCACCTTTTACAGTGATTTTTAGGTCAACTGAGGTGTTGACTTGGGATTTAATAAGAACGAGGGGTTGGTTGATAATGGCTCTAGACGCTATTTTTTTTAAGTATAAAGTAGGCTTTTTCCCATTGATAGTCACTTGTCCAGAGCCCGATTTTAAAAAAACACGTGCTGCACTGGTTTTTCTCCGACCTGTAGCATAATAAACTTTTTGGGCTTGTGCCATAATATCTCCTTTAATACTCGCCTACATGTAGGCATCAATGAAATTGCTGTTACGAAGGAAGAACAAGAACCTCTGGTCTTTGCGCTTGATGAGGATGTGCTGGACCTCCATAAAGTTTAAGCTTTTTTAATATTTTTTGAGCAAGCTTGTTTTTAGGTAACATACCTTGTACAGCTTTATAAAGAACTTTTTCAGGTTTAGAAGAGTTTAAGATTTTTTCAGCTGTTTTTTGCTTTAATGATCCGATAAAGCGAGAGCGAGTGTAATATAACTTTTCACTTGGCTTTTGGCCTGTTAAATGAACCTGTGCAGCATTAATGACAATGACAAAGTCTCCCATATCTGTATGAGGGGTAAATAGGGGCTTGTTTTTACCCCTTAAAATGGTAGCAATTTGAGTGGCCATACGCCCTACTTTTTGGTCTTTACCATCTATCAACCACCACTTTTCTGCTTGATCCACATAGCCTCTATGGCCTTTTTGGTTTGTAAAAGATTGTGTCTGCATAGGTCAATTACCCTTATAATTGTTATATTTATATATTTTAGAGCATTAAACTATGTTATTCAAGCCTCTTTTGTCAAACCTTTTACTCAGGTTTGTTTCATTCAAATAAAATAAGCGTTTAGCTAAGGGCTGTTTCAGTAAAAGTGCATCTCGCCTCTGGCGACTTTTTGGCAGTAAGCCTGGCGGTTAGAACCGTCGGCAAATAGCTTACTGCCTAGAAAGGCTAATGCATTTTAGTAGGGAGGATCTTCTTGTTTCTTAACACAATGTTAGGGAAATTTTATTCTTGCCATCGGATCAGTACCTAGATTTATTTCATGGACAATCCTCAAAGAGGCTCACCTCGAGAGGCTCACCTCGAGAGGCTTGTCTTCTATTCATTTTGAGTAAAACAGAATGAAGGAAATTTTCTTTAACATGATGTAAAAGAATGAAGATATTCTCCTTACTTAAAATAAATGGATTTTTGAGGCAGTCAGCATTTTGTTGACGGGGATACATCCCGTAGTGTTAACCGTCAAGTTGGCTGCCCAAAAACAACCAGAGGTTGATTTATTTTGAGTGAAATAAATTAAATACAAAACTGGTATCTTTTTTAAAACTTTTCTCTCTAGGAGCATTTTTGAGATGGCTTTTATTATATTTTTTGATAATAATAAAAATTACTTAGCTATTAATGACTTAAAAAGCATAGATAAACTTTAAAGGAGCTTTGGAACGACTGATTTAAGTGTGTAAATAATTCATAGTTTGTGATATATAACTATTTCTTTTTTACATACAAGTTGTTTGCTATTGATAATTTGGTTGAATTTTGATATAAGACCGGACATGAAGAAAAATATTCTATTATTACTTTATTTGCTGGTCTTAACAGTTGTTCTAATTGTAAAAGAGCCTGCCTTTGCTGTAGAAGAATCTGCTTCTGCTGTGGAGGAGTCCACTTCCTCTGAGTTGATCTGTCAAAATGCATTGATGACAAAGTTGTCAGATGAAGATAGAGATATAGTATCTGGCGCTATTATGATTGCTCAGCAACTTCGTCCTTCAGACCCTCAAGTCACTCTTTATCATATCTTCCTTGCTGCTATGACAGAAGTGCGTGTCGATGGTGCGCCTATAACTTACACAAACCCTAAGCTGCTTGCTTTCTTAAGAGAACGCAATCTGTTGGAGAATTTCCAAAACTTTCTTTTAAATAATATAGGTTTGAGCCGTGATCAGTTAGGTCCTTTATTTGAGAAAAACTCAGATGGCATGTTGATCCTCAATACAGACATACAATTTGATCGCAACTCTGCATCTGATTTTAACAACTACACACCTGATGCAAATAGGCTTCTAGCAGAAATGACTCAAGAAAAAGAAATAGATGTTCAAGAAACAGAAAAAACAGGTGCTCTTCTTCCAAATGATTTTTTCATTAATGTTTTGAAGTTTGATAATCCTATTCGTGATCGTTTGACAGAACCTCCTAAATTTTCAGAAAGATCTTCTGTTCAATTTCAATCTGCTAAATCTAACAAAATGTATCGTGGAACTACTCAGGAAACAATTCCAGCAAACCCTATTATTGCTTTTGATGTTATAAATAGAAGGATAATGCGTTCTAATAATTATACGAACCCTTCTCCTTATTTCTCTATTGATGACCCATTGCTCTATTCTTTTTTTTCAGATTTGCTTTTAGATCTGGGAAGACATGAAGAATTTATAAGAATTTTAGAACAGCAGCAAACTTTAGATGACTCCAATCGCTTTATTACTTTAAAAGAAAATGATGACACCTATAATGACACCCATATTATGTATGGTAAAGTTATAGGTTTTTCAGAAGATCATACCTCTTTAGTTATAGAAGGTCTTGATGGTCAGAGGTACACTTATATTATTTATAGAGATAAGGATAGGTTATATATATATAGAGAAGAAGAAGAGCTTGGAAGACTTGGAGATGCTTTTGATTCTGGTTATCGTACTAAAGATGTATCTGTAAGCATAACGTCAAAAAAACTTTTTGATATATATGAAGAGATCAGAGGCTTGGTCGGATATCCCATACCTTTAAATCAATACACTGGAGAACCATCTATTAATCTTTTTAGAGAATTGTTTAATTCGATTACTCTAAATAATTATTTAAGAGAGCACTATCCAGATTTAGAAGCTCGTCAAGTTTCCTTAAGTGATTTTGATGAGGACCGTCATCTTGTTTCCTTTTTGAATTCACAAGGTGAACGTGTTCCTGGCAGACTTATTGAAGTCAATAACTATAATGTCACTATAGAAGATTTAAGTGGTCATAAAAATGTTATAGAAGGAGAAATGTTAAACACTATATCGCAAGATAAATCTATAAGATTCTTATTTCAATATCCTCATACTGATAGTGTAGATACTTCTGAAATAAATAACCTGCCAATTGTTCAAAGACAAGGAGAGGGAGGTTTTTCTTATGCAGAATTAGAAATGTCAGGTGATCCAGCGCAAGACGCCTTTAGAAAAGCTGTGATAGCGGGTCGCTTTGAGGGGGATGAACGATTTATTTCATTTTTCAATGAATATCATGGTGAGAGAAGGCTAGCTAAGATAATCTCTTGGAAGGAAGATGTGGTAACCCTTTGGGTATATAATGGCAAGGGATATATTAATCAGGGAAGAAGATTTATTTTACCTCAATTTGATGAAGAAGATTACTTTATATTTTTAGCTGCAGCAGTTAGTCAAGCGGCAAAAGATTACTTTGAACGTAATGAGGTTTTTCTCAATAGAGGAAATATCAAATCTGCAGAGGATGAGGATTATCAATTTTTAAGTCGTTCTGTTCCCACAACCATAAGACTTGATGATACAGCTTTTCTAGAGGCAATTGATTTGACGGATACTAACTTGAGGAAATGGATAAAAAAGGCCACAGATATTATAAAAGAAAAAACGGGGATCGTGCCAGGGCCACAAAATTTGACTGCTGCTCAAAGGATTCAAATTTATCGAGTTTTTGATAATGACATCGTTCCTTTACTAGAGAGCCCTGCTCATGGGATAGAATATGGTTATTTTCGTGATTTAATATACACTAGTAACTTCTGTCGTCTCGAAGGGGATAACGGCAGACATCCACTTCGATTTCTTGGTCATATTCTTGATACAAAATCAGCTGTTTGTGGTGAATTAAGCGCATTTGGCGTTGTTTTGCTCTCTGAATATGGTTTACATGCAAAATATATGACAACGTCTTCACAAATGATGGAAATGGTTGAAAGTGAAGATGGGCATGCATGGATAGGAGTTCAAAGAGAGGATGGTTCTTTGGAGTTTATAGATACAAATGGTAGCCTAGTTTTCTGGAGTACAAACCTTCGTTTTCTAGAGGAGCGTTATCTAGAGCTGTCACATTTAAGTGATGATGAGCTACTTTCTCTTTCAGAAGAATATACTCTTGTGATTCCTCCTGCTTTGCCTGAATGAATTAAAATTCAAAAAGGCATTAATGGATCTATCTTTTTTTAATATATAAAATAGTTTACAAGAGAGGTTTTTTTATGGATGCGTAGGCAAATTGTCTACAAACAGGTTTTGTTACCTAAAGGCAATTTGCCAGATGACTGATTTACCTGATCACTGGACTTGAAATAAAGACTTAATAAGATATAGTTTATCAATTCAATATATTCTCTTGAAATGGAAACATCCTCCAGTTGTGGACTTTATTATTATATTTTTTGATAATAGTAAAAGTTACTTGGCTATTAATGACTTAAAAAGCATAGATAAACTTTAAAGGAGCTTTGGAACGACTGATTTAAGTGTGTAAATAATTCATAGTTTGTGATATATAACTATTTCTTTTTTACATACAAGTTGTTTGCTATTGATAATTTGGTTGAATTTTGATATAAGACCGGACATGAAGAAAAATATTCTATTGTTATTTTATTTACTGGTCTTAACAGTTGCTCTAATTTTAAAAGAGCCTGCTTCTGCTGTAGAGGAGTCTACTCTTACTGAGGCTATCTGTCGGGATGCCTTGACTACAAAGCTATCAGATGAAAACAAAGATATCGTATCTGGTGCTATTATGATTGCTCAGCAACTTCGTCCTTCATATCCTCAAGTCAACCTCTATCATATCTTCCTTGCTGCTATGACAGAAGTGCGTGTCGATGGTGCGCCTATAACCTACACAAACCCTAACTTATTGATTTTTTTAAGAGAACAAAAGCTATTGGGGGATTTTCAAAACTTTCTTTTAAATAATTTGGGTTCAAACCGTACTCATTTAGATTCTTTGTTTGAGAAAAAATCAGATGGCACATTCATTCTCAATTGGAATACAAGCGTGCCATTTGATGGTAATCATGTATCTAATTTTATCTATACATTTGATGTAGAAAGACTTTTGGAAGCAATGAATCAAAACAAACAGGTAGATACTAAAAATGACTTTTTTCTTTATACTTTAGAATTTGATAATCCTATTCGAAAATTTTTCTTTGATCGTTTGACAGAACATCCTACTTTTTTAGAAAGAACTCTTGGCAGATTGTTTAGATGGCTTGACCCAACTCAAGAGAGGGCTAGAAGAATTTATTTTATGTACCCTAAGTTATTAATGCCTGAGCTCATATATGATCTGCCCAAAAAAGCCATTCCAACAAACCCTATTATTGCTTTTGATCTTATAAATAGAATAAGTAGAAACATAGCCAATGATAGTGATTATACGAATCCTTCTCCTTATTTCTCTATTGATGACCTCTGGCTCTATCCTGGCTTTTTTGATTCAGACTTTGAAAGAGATGAAACACCACCTATATGGAAAATTTTAAAACGGTGGCAACCCTTAGATGACTCCAATCGCTTTATTACCTTTAGAAAAAATCACGCCCATGTATATGGTAAAATTATAGGTTTTTCAGAAGATCATACCTCTTTAGTTATAGAGAGCCTTGATGGTCAGAAGTATGTTTATCATTTTTCAATTACTTCTAGATTTCTTTTTATGAAAAAATTTAAAAAAGTTATTGGAGATGCTTTTCTTCCTTTTTATGTTTTTAGTGATGTACTACTTGCAAGCAGAAGGTCAAAAAAGCTTTTTGATATATATGAAGAGATCAGGGGTTTAACAGAATCTCCTATACCTCTAAATCAACACACTGGGCAGCTATCTATTGATCTTTTTAGAGAATTGTTTAACTTGATAACTCTCAATAATTATTTAAGGAAACACTATCCAGAGTTAGAAGCTCGCCAAGTCTCTTTAAGTGATTTTGATGAAGCTCGTCACTTTGTTTCTTTTCTAAACTCACAGGGTGAACGTGTTCCGGGCAAACTCATTGACGTGAATGACTATAGTGTCATTGTAGAAGACTTAGATGGTCATAGAAGCCGTATAGAAGGAGAGGCATTAAACAGAGTTTCACAAGATGAAACTGTGAGACTTTTATTCCAATATCCTCATATTGATAGTGTAGATACTCCTGAAATAGATGGCACTCGAATTGTTCAAAGACAGGGAGAGGGAGGCCTTTCTTATGCAGGATTAGAAATGTCAGGTGATCCAGCTCAAGATGTTTTTAGAAGAGCTTTGATAGCAGGTCGTTTTGAAGGAGATGAACGGTTTATTTCATTTTTCGATGAAGGTGAGAAAAAACTGGCTAAGGTATTCTCTTGGGAGGGAAAAACAATGAGACTTCAAATATATGAGGGCAATACAGATTATAGACTGACAATAGTGCCTTTACCTCTAATTAATCCTACTGATCCTAGATTTTTAAAGGATGACTCCATCTTTTCAACTGCAGCAGTTAGTCAGACGGCAAAAGATTACTTTGAACGTATTAATTCTTTTTTGAATAGGAGAAATATCAGGCTTGCAGCAGGTGAAGATTATCAATTCTTAAGCCATTCTATTTCTATAACCAAAGAACATAATGGTAGAACTATTGAAATGAAAGTTGATTTAACTGATCCTTATTTGAGAAAATGGATGAGAAAGGCTACAGATATTATAAAAGAAAAAACAGAGATCACACCAGGAGCACAAAAACTTACAGCTGCTCAAAGAATTCAAATTTATCGAGTCTTTTATGAGGATATTGTTCCTTTAGTAGAAATGCCTATTCGAGAAAGATATGCTTATTTTCATGATTTAATATACAATTGGTATTATTTCGAAGGAAATAGCAAGCAAAATGAATTTCAGTTTCTTGGTCATGTTCTGGATACAAAATCAGCTATTTGTACTGATTTAAGCGCATTTGGTGTTGTTTTACTCTCTGAATATGGTTTGCATACAAGATATATGCAGACATCTCCAAAAATGATTGAAATACTTAAAAATGAAGGCATGTATGGACATGCATGGATAGGTGTTCAACGGGAGGATGGCTCTTTAGAGTTTATAGATACAAATGGTCGAATTTTCTGGAGCACAAACCTTCGTTTACTAAGAGAAGGTTATGAAGGAGATTTTTCTCATTCAACTGATGATGAGCTACTTTCTCTTTCAGAAGAACATACTCTTATGATTCCTCCTTCTTTGCCTGAATGAACTAAAACTCAAAAAGGTGTTAATGAATCTACCTTCTTTTAATATATAAAATAGTTTATAAGAGAGGTTTTTTATGGATGTGTATGAAAAAAAAGCCACAAATATGAATTTGTGGCTTTTTATTTTCTAAGGAGGTTATTTTTGAAAATACTATGTGTTCTTAGATGTACTTAATCTGTGTGCTGCAGAGAACTTTGTAATCCATGTTGCTTTTTCTTTAAATTTTATACCTACTTTATTCTCTGACATCCAAACAATTTTTCCAGAGAGTGTAACATCTTCTCCATCTTGTTTTGATAGAAGGATATCCACTTGAGAGCCTCTCTTTAACTGTTGAGTAGAGTTATCTATTGAGATACCAGCACCACCCTGTGAGATAGAAAATAAATTCGCAGACATAAAGTGATTGTTGAATGAGAGGTGAAGTGGAATATCTACTTCATATCTCTGCTCTCTTCTCTTAGATTGTGATGTAGCCTTCTGCTTTAAGAATAACCAAACCATTAAAGGGAGGGCTAGCATAAAGCTAAAAAGTGCTCTTGGCAGATGAGCGCCTCGGCCGCCTTTTCCATTATTTTTGTATGATTTCATCTGATGCAAGTTTGAATACATATTATGAACGAGTCCACAACCTCCAGCCATTGATGAGGAAGATGAAAAGACACGGCTACTGTATTCTGGCATAGCAAAACTAGGATTGTATCCTTGAGCCTTTGAAACAGCTTTTAAAGCATTTAATCTTCTTTCATTTTGTACGTAGCCATTTAAAGATGCTACAGTATCTGCAGAATTAAGTATAATTTCCTTAACTTCATATCCATTAAGCTCTGGTTGTGCATAGAGTGTTAGTGCTGTTGCGCCTGATACATAAGGGGTTGCCATACTTGTTCCAGATAAATTAGTATTTTGGTTATTCGGATATGTACTTTGAACATTCACACCAGGAGCACTCAAATGGACAGAGGTGGTACCATAATTAGAAAAATTACTTGCAAAAATATCATTGAAGGTGGTTGCAGCAACTGAAATAACATGAGGAACTGGATAGTTGGCTGGGTAAAAAGGTATGATATCATTATTAGATGCATTATTTCCTGCTGCAGCTACAAAGACAACACCAGCATTATAACTTCTTGTAACAGCTTCATGGAGTGCATTACTGTAAGCATCGTTTCCCCAAGAGTTGTTTAAGACTTTAGCTCCATTATTAATGGCATAATCAATAGCGCCGATAGCACTGGATGTTGAGCCAACGCCATCACATCCTAAAAACTTTAATGGCATAATACAAAAGGCAGAACTCTCTGTTGCATCACCGACAACAGTTTGCTTAACAATTCCAGCAACATGGGTGCCATGTCCATCACAATCGCTCAAATCTTTATTATGATCTGTAAAGTTCCAACCATGTACATCATCATCAAAGCCATTGCCATCATTATCATAACCATCACCAGCCACTTCCTCTGTATTATTACAGATAATACCTTGAAGATCACTATGTGTGATGTCAGTTCCTGTATCAATGACTGCAATTTTTACCATTTCATTGTTAAGAGTTTGGATGGCATTTCTCGCGGCTTCTGCAAAAATAGGATCTGGGTTGCTATATGTAGATTGGCTGAATGTTTTATCAGTATTCGTTTTACTAATAATATAGTTAGGTTCTATATATTCTATATCTGGATGATTTCCAACTTGTTCAATAATCTCTTCAGTTGATTGACCATCTTCAATTCCACTGAAGTGGTGCATACTAAAATTATTAAAGGATTGCTGTAGTGTCAGACTAACAGAGCCTGAAACGCCTTGAAGTGTCAAATTGCCAGTATCTTCGCTTAAGCTTTGTCTAACTGATGAACTCTCAGGAGAATCCTTAAATTTGATAATAACGTCACCTTCAACATAACCTAAAGAGGATTGCCCATATACAGTCTGAAAATTTAAAGTGACTAATAGAATAATAGATAATTTTACTAAATGATAAAACACAAAAATATATCTCCCTAAAAAAGTAATGCAATCCCATTAAGATAAAGTGTTAATAAACTTTTGGTCAGTGTCTAAAAATTAGTCACTAAACTCTCTTTTAATAACCTTTAAACTCCCTACTTATATGACATTGCAAGAAGTGCACCTAGAAATGAATCAGTGGTTATTTCAAATTGAGACATGTTAAAAGAAGGGATAGGTTAATTAAAAATGGAAGTTTTATTAGATATTATAAGAGAAGCCATAGGCTTTAAGATTAAATCCTTAAATTTGATATTTATCTAATATACATGAAATTTAACTCTCCTACACATGCTTGTGCAACAAAGCTCATTTACACTAAATAGGTAAAGTTGATGCTTATCTCCATAAGACTTGATGCCGATCTCCACGAGATGCCTGAACTTCTTGAAAAGTGTTAGTTTTTCAAGAAAGCTGAAAGAGGTATCGAGGGGGGAACAGTGTCTCTTCTCTGATAGCAGTTAAAATGATAGCATAAGTTTGTGAAGTTGAGCGCAAAAGCTTGA
Source organism: Bdellovibrionales bacterium (assembly GCA_965262715.1). Lineage (GTDB taxonomy): Bacteria > Bdellovibrionota > Bdellovibrionia > Bdellovibrionales > JAUICD01. The sequence continues at coordinate 538,757 of OZ253553.1, forward strand.
ATTGTAAAAGATAAATTAAAAGACCAAAAAGCTATTTATGTTAGAAGCGGCGCAAATATTTTGCGTGGCAATTATATAATTTTTGAGATAATAGCTATTTTTGATGGAGTGACTTTTGAATTAGCTGGATAAGGGAAGTTTTAAAGGAGCAGTTTGATATCCTTGGGCAAAGTCAGGTCGTCCGCCACCTTTACCATATTTTCTTAATATATCAACTGCATTGTATTTATCTGTGAGATTCTTTGTAATAGCAACCATAAGAGGAGGTTTGTCTGGATCTTCTCCAGATAGGATCACTATACCTGATTTCATTTTGTTTCTGATTTTATCTGCAATTTGCCTTAAGCATTCTCTGTCATTTGTACGGATTGTTTTTTTGACTTCTTTAACTTCATTATCTATATCTTTTGATTCTTTAATAATCTTATTAATATCTATATCCATTTCAATTCTTGATACGGTTAGTTTTTGTATTTGTTTGTGCAAATCTTTAACTTCTTTTTTCTTTTCATTGATCCAAGTGCTAAGGTTGTTATTGATTTGAGCTTCATTTTTTGCTTCAGCCAGCTCTCTGTGGCTTTGTGAAAGGACCTCAATGGCTTTTCGTCCGGAGAGAGCTGTGATACGACGGACATTAGCACTTATGCTTTCTTCTGATGTGATTAAAAAGGCTTGAAGTTCACTTGTGTTTTTCACATGTGTTCCTCCACAAAGTTCCATGGAGGTATCTTCTCCTATTTTCACAACATGCACATTTCCTTCTGGATATTTTTCGTTGAAAAAAGCAAGAGCCCCCTTTTTTTCAGCATCTTTGAAGCTCATTATGTCTGTTGTAACAGGGAGAGTTTTTATAATTTGGTCATTAACTTGTCTTTGAATTTGCTTTTTTTGTTGATTTGTAAGAGGTTTTGGATGTGTGAAATCAAATCGCAGATAGTGATCTGTGACCAAAGATCCTTTTTGTTTTGGTTTCATCTCCCTTTCTTCTTTTTCTCCTGCAGTGTTTATAATTTTTACCTTTTCTTTTAAAGTATCTCTTAAGATAGTGTGCAATAAGTGTGTAGCTGTGTGATGTTTTGTTATCTCCTCTCGTCTTTCTTTGTTAATTTGTAGAAAAACTTTGTCATTAACATTTAAATGAGTTTTTACATCGATAGCATGGTAGTGCACTTCCTTATATTTTTGACAATCTGTAACTTGAGCTATTAATTTATTTGATGGATCTTTAATTTCACCTTGATCTCCAATCTGTCCTCCAGACTCTGCATAGAAAGGTGTTTGATCAAAAATAACAAAGCCTTTTTGACCAGGCTTTAGTTCTGTAATTTGTTTTTGGCCATCTGATAAACCTATGACTTGCGCGTCAGTAGATAAAGTTTTGTATCCTACAAATTTTCCAACATGATTAAGTAATTTTCCAATTGACCGATTGGTAGATTGTTCAATGATATCACTTACAAAACCTCTAAGATGTTTCTCATCTTCTTGTAAATACTTTGGTTTTGCCCTTGAAAGTTCTTGTGCTTTTCTAAGATGAGTTTCAAAAGCTTTTTCAAATACTTGATCGAACTCTTGATTAAAGCTTATCTTTTTCATCTTTCTTTTTATGAGATCTTTAGTGTTATCTTTAGAAAAACCGTGTGTTTCAAAGAGTTTAAAGGCAAACTCTCCCAGTGCTTCTGGTGTGAGAGTTTTAGATTTCATTTTTTGGTCAAGATCATCAAATTCTTTATTGAATATTTCCTCACTATCTTCAAGTTTTTTTTGAAAGGCCACTTCGATTTCTTCTGCAATTTGGTAAATTCGGCTTAGAATTTGAGACTTTTTGTTAGTTCGTTCTTGCTCTCTTCTTATAATGAGATTGATCTCTTCTCCTTCTTGGTAGAGAATCTCTTGTTGAATCTCTCTAATGAGAAGGCTCATCAACTTAGCCACATTTTTTTGGACGGGAGAGTCTTCTTGATATTGAAGGCTTTTTTGTCGATAAAACTCTTCTTGTTTTTGAAATTGATAGTGATAGATAAAAGGATCTGGGTTTTGGGTCATGATAATGTCATATAGGTAATAGCAGTCATAAACAAAAAGAACATCAACCAATAGCACTCTTTTTAACTGAAGGAAGTTAAATGAACCAATACCAATTTGTTGAAGACAGTGCCTGACCTTTTTAAACAACTTTCTTAAAACATAACCTCTACCTTCATTTGATGGTAATATACCGTCAAGCAATAAAAAAGCTATGCCTCTAGCATGATCTGCTATTTGACAGAGAGCTATCCGATCTTTTATTTTTCTCTCTTCATCTATCTTTATCTTCTTAGGAGAAAGAAGCCCTCTTTCTTTTTGGAACTCCTCACACACAAAATCTAGAAAAGCAGTTCTAAGAGAACCATTTTCTGCTCTCTTAAGTATATAATATATCATGTTGAAATGAAGGCTTTTCTGAAATAAATATGATGCGCTTGGAGCTCTCCACTTATGAGCATCTTCCTCATTGTTTATTTTTTCTTCTTCCTCTTTGATAATTTCTTTTATTTCACTTGACCTTTTATATAAGTCTTCTAGAAATTCCTTAATTATCTTTTTGGCTATTTCTTCTTCTACTTGCTCTTGTTTGTTTAATTGATAATGTTGGCTTTTAAAGGTTTTCCATACATCTGACTCTAGTTTGCAATTTAATACTTTATAAAAAGTATCGATAAATAAGTCAGCTTCAAAATTACTATTTACTCTTTGGGTAACAGCTGTGAGTCTTTCTAACCCAGCCCCTGTATCTACACAAGGGTGAGGTAGAGGTAGTCTACTACCATCAGCTTGTTGATCAAATTGCATAAAGACTAAGTTCCAAATCTCTACATCTTGCTGTCCATAATGATAAAAGACTTCACTGCAAGGCCCGCAAGGTCCTGTATTAGCCATTTTCCAAAAATTATCACTATCTTTTTTGATAAAATCATATAAAGAACGCTTGATATCATTTTTGTCATTTTCCCAGATTTTTTTCCAAATATTAAAGGAATCCTCATCTTCATTAAAGACTGTCACATACAATCTATTTTTATCGATGCCTAAATACTTTTGGTCAGTTAAAAACTCCCATGCAAATTCAATAGCCTCTTTTTTAAAATAATCTCCAAAGGAAAAATTGCCTAGCATTTCAAAAAAGGTATGGTGTCTGGGAGTATGACCAACTTGTTCTAAGTCATTAGCTCGAAAACATTTTTGTGCAGACACAGCTCTATTGTAAGGGAGCTTTTTAAGGCCTAAAAATACGTCTTTAAATTGATTCATACCTGCATTTGTAAAAAATAGATCTTTACCTTCTGGAGTTAAGGGGGAGCTTTTACAGTGTTTATGACCTCTACTTTCGAAGTACTCTATAAATTTATAACATGTTTCATTACAGTTAAGGGGTTTCATAAAGGGGTCCTTATTGGGGAGCATTTTTCTATAGTTAATTTTAATGAAATTCTTTATTCTTGTCAATCCTATCAATGATTGATTATAGATATAGAAAGGACTTTTGGAAGGAGAAATTCATGATAAAATTTTTAGCAACAGGTTGTTATATAGGCCTAATTCCTAAGGCTCCATGTACTTTTGGCTGTTTAACTCTCTCGCTTTTTTCTATCATTAGGAAAATGCTTTCAATAACATTCTTTAATTATTGGCCTCATTATCATTACTGAGTCTTATAGCAGGGCTTTTTTTAGCTTTTTTATATACCCAGTTGTCGGGGGTCATCGAAAATATCTCTTTTGGGTTTGTTTTTAGGCTATAAATCGAATGTTTTTAAAAACCTAGATATTTTTCTCTCTTTTTCATCTCCCCAGGGCATTTTTCTTTTTTTAGGCCAAGTGACATATAAAAATCGCTTTGACCTAGTGAAGGCCACATACAGATTATTTTCTTCTTGCTTAAGATCAATACCCTTTTTTTGTATAGCTCGATAATCAGGGAATGTTTCATCATCCATACCTATTAGAAAGACGATATCAAACTCCTGCCCTTTCATTGTGTGAACTGTACTTAATGTAATACCTTTGTGTGGAATTGATTGATGAGTTTGGCCTAATGCCATTGCATTTTTGAACTGTAGTAATGACTTTGTGTCTGTTGTACTGGCGTATTTATTCCAATGTTTTATCAAATCATCAATGTCATTAAAGATCATATTTCTTTCATTTTCTTCGCTATAATCAGTAAGTGTATTTTTAAAACTTTTCAAAAGATATTTTAGATTATTCCCATCATCATCTAAATTTATAACTAACTGGATAAGAGCCTTATGTTGTTTATTATTTATAGTTGATATAATTTCTTCCAGTGATTTTTCTTTTGAGATATTTGATTTTAGTTTCTCAAGGAGTTTTCCTTTATGTAATTTATCTTGAGGATTTAATTTAACTTTAAGTGCAAGGTCAAACATATTGATTAGATCAGATTCAAATTGAACTGAACCTATTCGCATTTTATAATAAAAAGGTATACCCTTAGATTTTAATTGAGTATTGATTTGATTAAAAAGATATTTATTACGGGCAAGGATAACTATTTTTTCGTAAGTGATTTGACCTTCAATATCTGGATGTTTTTGTATAGAGACTAGTTCATTGATTTTATCAATAATCCATAAGGCTTCTTTTTCTTCATCTTCTATGCCTTGCAATTCAAAGATACCTTGTTTCACTGTGTGAGGTATGTCTTTAGCACTAGGAAATATCTTTTTAGTAGCAGATAAAACCTCTTGAGATGAACGATAGTTTTCTTCTAGTTCTATGACTTCAGGTTTAAAGTCTTTAATAAAAAACTCGGTCATATATTTTGGTGAAGATCCATTGAAATGAAAAATGGATTGGTTAGGATCTCCAACCATCATCACATTGTCGAATTGACCTCCTGTTAGAGCCAGCAAGAATTGATATTGGGCATTATTTAAATCTTGGGCCTCATCAATACAAATTGCATAAAAACTACGGCGGTACAAGTCCGCCACATTTGGATATTCAATAAATAGTTTGTATGCTAGAATAAGCAGGTCATCAAAGTCTATACCATTTTGACTGCTTAATATATCTTGATAATTTTTATAAAGAAGTATTTTTTCATCATCTTTAGATTGAGAGTCTTCTTCAAGTTTACCCATATTCCTTTTAACTTTGGCTATAAATTTCAATACTTGGTATAAAAATCTTTTTTTCTTTTTCTCATCTTTATTCCTATAAATATTTTCATAAGATGGGGTTAAATTGATAGCTTGTTCTATTAGCTCTAATCTATCATTTTCGTTTTCAAATATATGAGGCATTTTTTCTAAGCCAATAAGATATCCATGATTTCTCAATGTTTTTTGACAAAATCCATGGAATGTTCCTACAAAAACTCTTTTATCTAAAGTAGATATACCATTTAATCTTTCTTTGACTTCTTCTCCCGCTTTATGGGTAAAGGTAAGAGCAAGTATCTGCTTCTTAGTTTTATCTAATAAAATTCTCACTCGTTCTGTAAGAACTCTTGTCTTTCCACTTCCAGCACTGGCTTTGACACAAATGGGCTTATCCTCAAGGTTGACAATACTTTTTTGAGTTTCAGATAATTCAATTTTTGCTGACATTGGTTTTATCCTTATTATTATAGTAATCTTTTATTTTATTAAACAAATTTTCTATTTTTGGAGGAAGTTTGTTACCTTTTATAATTTCTTTTGCCACTGCCTCTCCCATTCTAATCTTATCATCTTTCATAATTTCAAGAAGTCGTTCATCATCGTAACTTTCAACTTCTTCTTTTTTTGCAGCTTTATGTTGTTCATTCTTGCAATGAAGTGATAAATAGGCTTTCTTTATTTGCTCTTGGAAGCCATTAGAAATGAGTTGCTTTTCAAAATCATTACCATCATCCAAAAAAACAACAAACACTTTTGGATCCTTCTTTATTTTAAGTACCTTGGTTTCAACTTCTCCAACAGTATTTTGATCTGCATCACTAAAGATAAAGCAAGGTATATTTAGAGATTTAGCAAACTTTATAAAAGGAGCATAATTTTTTCCTCCAACTCCTACAAAGTTTAAACCTATATCGGAAGGATGTTTCTGAAAGAACTTTTCTGCAAAGATAGGTAGTGCTCGAGATTCAGTTTTTCCTTCTGAAAAAACAATAAAGTTTGAAAAAATAATCTCTCCGTGAGTATGAGTCACATGAACTTCAATTTTGCTTTCATCTTCAGATGATAATCCTGTTACTTTTCCGCAGGTTACTTGATTGCTTTTATACAATCCTCTAATTTGCCTTATCTTTGCTTTTGCAGCTACATAGGGAGAGTGGGTTGAAATGATCTTTTGGCCTTCAATAGAATTTATTTGATGATAAAGCTGTTTTTGAGCGTTTGGATGCAAATGAGCTTCAGGCTCTTCTATTGCAAGAATTGGGAAAAACACATTGTCTTGCTCTTGGAATTTTTTTGTAAGCGATGAAATAAATGCTTTTAAAGTAAGAAGTGATGACCAACTTCTTGTTCCCATACCATGATATTCCATAGAAAAACTATCTGTTTGTTCACCATAATAAATGGATAGCCCTTTATTTAAATCTCTTACCTTTTTTGTAAAAGGTGTGATTTCAACATTGGCTTTGTCGTTACCCATAGTTGAGTTAATTTCTCCTAGTACAATCTTGATATGTGACAAAATGGCACTGCTATCAACGGCTTTTTCATTAAGTGATTTGATTTGATCTTCAATATCTTTGATGTCTTTTTCAGTATATTCTATTTTTGAAATCATTTTCCCAAGATAAGAACTTTTAAGCTTTATGTCTTTAAGAATATCTCTTTGAGCATCGATGTAAAAGAAAGGTATTTCATCAAAATAAAAGCGGATTTTATCCCCATCATCTTTATCAAACCAATTTGTATTCTTGTCTTTAAATTTTGGCCAGCCGTTTATAGAAAATTGTTTTTTTTTAAAACTATTTGTTATTGGATCGAATTTTATTTTTGTTCTAAATGGGAACTGGTTTCTATTGGAATCATCAGGATCAGGTTTAATATTTGCTGCTTGAAATACAGATACCCAATCATCTGTGAAGTTCTCACATATATTCCCTTCATCATCAACAGGGACAATAAGAGTATCTATTATAATTTCCTCTGAAGCAGAGTTTTCTTTTATAAAAAAATCATCCTGAGAGATAAACTGGTGATTGCCAAAAGCCAATTGCAATGCATATAGAATAGAAGACTTACCAGTATTATTTGCTCCTGTTAAAACAGTGGTTTTTTCTAAATCTATTTCAATATTTTCAAGCCCTCTAAAACCTCTAATACGAATAGTTTTGATTAAAATATCCTTTGGTTCTTGCTGCTGTATTTTTTCTTCTTTCTTTTGTTGTTCCTTCTTCTTTTCCTCTTTTTGTTCTTTTGCTTTTTCTGCTTTTATTTCATTGAAAAGTTTTGCCATATCTTGTTTTACTATATAGTCATATCTTTTTTCAAACTGGGGATAATGATCTTTTGTAATTTTTAAGATATCTGCTATAAAGCCATTTAACTTATAGAGAGGAAAAATTAATGAAGATAGGGCTTCTTTTGCTTGAAGGATCAGGTCTCTTAATTTGTGACCATGCTGTGTATTGGAAAGAGTGATTTTATTTGCTAAAAGAAAAGCTATATCCAATGCATATATGGGTAACTTTGAGATAGACCTAAAAGCTTCTTGCTCTTTATTTCTACAAATTTGATAAAATCCTTTTTCATCAAATGATATGGTTTTTTCTTGAGCTATTTTTCTGAGGGGATCCATAAAAAATTTCTGCTCATAAATTTTTAAAATATGTTTGCCTGTATCAGGAGTAGGTTTTTTATCTGTTGAAGGTACTTCGAACTCTTTATCTGTTGAAGAAATGAAACCACATTCTTTAAAAAAGCTTACAGTATTTTCAGAATTGTTCCATATATAAGAAGCTATAAAATCTTTTCTTTCTTTGAGAAGAGCACGCTGTATATTATAGATGAGATATTTTTCATCCCCATCAGAAAGTTGCCAATTGCTTTCTGATATTATTTTTGTTATAATATCTATAAAATATTGATCTCCATTAAAGAGTTTATTAAAGAATGCCTTTTTTGTAGGTTCCGATTGGTTGTTCATATAATCATAATAAGATTGGTTAGTTATTAGATTATTATTTGTATTTGCTATAATCCCTTCAATATATTGATCAGCTAGGCCTCTTAAAAGAATCAATCTTGTTACTGAAAGATTATTTTCGACTTGAAGATTGTGAGTAATATATCTTTCGTCTTTATCAGAAAAGGTCTGTGCTAAATGAGTATTGATTTCTTCAGATCTGTTTGGTTCTTTGAGATGAATATATTTATTTTGATAGAGTTTGAAAATAAACTCCCCTGAAATAGGCTTTTTATTGGCTATCAGTTTATCAAGTTCTTTTTTAAGTTGTTGATTATTTTGTAAGCTTCTTGAGTGTGTTATTTGCATTTTTTTACAGATGAGATCTAAAAATTGCTTTTTTCTAACAACATCATCTCCTTTTAAAACACTCATTAGTTTTTCAAAAAAAGATTCTTCACTACTTCTATTGTAATAAGGAGGAAAAGGAAGAAACTCCTGACGAACTCTTGGAATATCTGAAAAAGGCAAAACCCAATCTATATCTTGGTTGTTAGAAATGCTTAGGTTAGCAATAATAGGCAAAAGCTGATCTTCAAATAAAATATCTTTATGTCCTTGTCCTTCTTCAAGTGCCTTGAAATATTCAATAAACCTTTGACGTATTTCATCACTGGTTAAATGTTTCATAATTGACCTATTTTGATTAATGCATACTTTCACTATAAAGTGCTTAACTACTTATAAAGTTTATCAAATTTCTTACTGGTTGTCATTTATTGATTATAGATATAAAAAAGAAACATGTATGCTGTGATAAAGTTTTTAGCAACAGGTTGTTATATAGGCTTGATTCCAAAAGCCCCAGGCACTTTTGGGACTTTACTTGGTATTCCGCTTTCTTATCTTTTTTTATTGTTAGGAGAATATGGCTATTACATAGCTACTTTATTGTTTATATCTTTATCTATTGTTATTGCTGAACTTTATGATAGAACTTTAAAAGAGCATGATCATCAAACAATTGTTATTGATGAAGTAGCAGGTTATCTAGTTGCCTTTGCAGCACTGCCGTTTCAGGTGTTTTGGGTAGTGCTTGCGTTTTTGCTTTTTAGGTTTTTTGATGTTCTTAAGCCATTTCCTATCAATCGTCTTGATCGTATGAAAGGTGGTTTAGGGATTGTTTTAGATGACCTAGGCGCTGGACTTATTACAAATGTTATTTTACAAATTTTATTTTGGCAGATAGGTTAAAGATGATAGAAATAGAAGTTTTTAATCTCTTAAAAAAAAATAAATGGACTGTAAGCTTTGCTGAAAGCTGTACAGGTGGGATGCTATCATCTCACTTTACATCTGTTCCAGGTGTATCAAGTGTCTTTAAGGGAGCTATTGTCAGTTATTCTAATGAAATAAAAATCAAGCATCTACATGTGGAATCCAGCCTCTTAAAATCAAAAGGGCCATTCAATCAGGAAACAGCCCTTCAAATGGCCAAAGGCGTACGGCTTCAGATGGATACAGATTGGTCTTTGGCCACAACAGGGATAGCAAGTGCTATACCTGGTCATGAAAAAGACACTGGTAAAGTGTATTTTGCTGTTGTAGGACTAGAAAACTTTCAGACAATGGTTTGTGAAACTTTTTCTGGTGACAGAGATGATATCCGACATCAAGCGGTGTTGAAGGCCTTACTTCTTTTTAAGGAGAGCTTGATAAAGTTGATATAGGATATTTATTGAACATTAAATAATGTGTTCTTTTTTCTGGGAACTGGCAGTCTGGCAAACCGGCAGCAGGTCCCGGGAACTGCCTGCCAGATTGCCGGAATCCCAGATTGCTAAGTTTTGGAATAAAGAAGGCTTAAGTAGTTATAAGCTATAAAATATGCTTATACATAAGTCATTTTATTTTTTAAAATAAGAGGAATTTTAATTGACATAAGATGGAGATTGGCTATAAGTATTAGCGTGTTTTGAGAGCTTCTTTAAATAAAATGGGTTTATGTCACTTTCTATTGCTTAAGGTCACAGTGTAGGGTTGAGATGAGCTCATAACAAGGTAAGGAGATAAGTTATGCAAAAAGTTAATAATACAGCAAGTCAAACAAGTCAGGAGAAGAGAAAGGCATTGGACCTTGCTATTGCTTCTATTGAAAAGCAATTTGGTAAAGGTTCAATTATGAAATTAGGAGGTGGTAAGAGCCTTTATGAGAATATCCCTGTTATTCCCACAGGCTCATTATCACTTGATATTGCTCTTGGAATAGGTGGTATCCCAAGAGGTCGAATTGTAGAAATTTATGGACCTGAAAGCTCAGGTAAGACAACTCTAGCTTTATCGATGATTGCAGAGGCTCAACAGCTGGGAGGTACAGCTGCTTTTGTGGATGCGGAGCATGCGCTTGATATAACTTATGCTAAAAAATTGGGTGTTCAAACATCTGATATACTCATTTCCCAGCCAGATACAGGAGAACAGGGGTTAGATATTACAGAGACACTTGTGAGGTCTGGAGCGATTGATGTTTTGGTGGTTGATTCTGTAGCTGCGCTCACTCCAAAGGCAGAGATTGAAGGTGATATGGGTGATCACCACATGGGACTTCAAGCAAGATTAATGTCACAGGCACTTAGAAAGCTGACAGCTGTGATCAGTAGATCTCATACAACTGTTATTTTCATCAATCAAATACGAATGAAGATTGGTATGGTTTTTGGCAATCCAGAGACCACAACTGGAGGTAATGCTCTTAAGTTTTACTCTTCTGTGCGGTTAGATGTGCGTAGAATAGGAGCTATCAAAAATGGTGATGAGGCCACTGGTAATCGAACATCTGTGAAGATTGTTAAAAATAAACTTGCTCCTCCATTTGCTCGCGTAGAATTTGATCTTATGTATGGTATAGGTATTTCAAAAGAGGGAGAGGTGGTAGACATGGCGGCTAACAAGGATATTATTGAAAAATCTGGAGCTTGGTACAGCTACAAAAAAGAGAGGATTGGTCAAGGTCGGGAAAATGCTAAAAAATATTTAAAAGAACATCCTAATGTAATGAATGAGATATGCCAGAAGCTTTTTGAACTTCAAGGTATTACAAGGTCGTTTAGAACGACGACGGCTGAGAAAAAAGAGATGAATGGAAAAGCTTCTACAAAACAAGTTCAAGCCCATTAGCTTTTACTTAAGATTGATTTTAGTAGAAATATTTTTCCTTAACGCTAATAAAAAATGAAAAGATATTACTTTCTAACAATACCTCAAGCTTTCTAAGCAGCAAGCTACTCTCCGATGGTGTTATAACCATCGGGCTTGCTGCCAGAAGGTGGCCGGAGGCTTGCCTCGAGAGGCTTGCCTCAAGAGGCCAGATGTTGGCTGTGCTGGTAGTCTGACTTTGCTCGATTGCCAGATTAAAATAAAGACTTAATCAAATGTAGCTTGTAATTTCAATATCTTATATCGAAACAGCAACGGCCTGTAGCCATGAACCAATCTCTTACTTAAATCCATCTCATAACTTCTAGTTTAAGGTAGGCTTGCCACAACTAGATTAGAGGCTTTCCACATACATACAAATATTTGTGCAATAAGGTCATTTGAATTTAGTGTTTTGTTGGAGGGTCTTCATTAACAATCAATCGGAATTTTCTTGATTTATTTTCTTGGAGAGGTCTTCTTCTTTTTAATCTTTGATATTTTGTCCACACTACAAGAAAAATCCAACCAGAAGCGATACCTCCTAGGTGCGCTAGGTAAGAAATCCTAGAGTCTATCCCTTCTTGAAGCATACTTACAAATTGAATAGTGCCTAAAATAATCACTATCCACTTTACTTTCATAGGAAAGAAGAACATAAACAGAACTATTCTATCGCCAAATAAAATAGCAAAAGCTAACATGAGTCCGTAAATAGCTCCAGAGGCACCTATTAAAACAGCATGATTTATAGGACCAATAAATATGCTATATAGAGCATTAAAGGCAAGAAAGATCAGTCCAGCACCAGTTCCACAAGCCAAATAGTAGGTTAGGAAGAAGCGAGATCCCCAACGAAATTCTAACTCTGCGCCTAACCACCACAAAAGAAGCATATTGAAGAAAATGTGGAAGGCACTTTGAGAATGTAGAAACATATAAGTTATGGGTTCCCAGATAAAAAAGGAATTAAAAAAATGATTGACAGAAAGACCTAAGACCGAAGTGAAGAAGGGAGTTCGTAGAATAAGGTTATCTATAATCACTTGAAGAAAAAGCCATATGACCACATTAACAATCACTAACTTTTTAACTACACCAGAAAAAGGGATATGTAGATGATTTGTTCTATAATACATTTTAGTTATCTTCTTTTAATTTTTCACTAAATTCTATAAGAACGCCATTTGCTGCACTTGGATGTACAAAAGCTATTTTACAATTTTTAGCTCCCAACTGTGGAGTTGTATTTATTAGCTTAATACCATCTGCTTGCATTTTCTTTAAGGTTTCTTCTAAGTCTTTCACACGTAAACAAATATGGTGCAGGCCAGGCCCTCGCTTTTCTAAAAACTTATGAATTACGCTTGTAGAATCTATAGGTTCTAAAAGTTCAATATCCACCTGGTTGTTTAAAGCAAAACAAGCCACCTTTACTTTTTCTGAGTGGATAGTCTCGAAGGAAGGCTTTAATCCTAGAGCCTCATAAAAAGAGAGAGCTTGTTGAATAGATCTAACGGCAATACCAATATGGTCCACTTCTATAGAGTTGGTGTTAAGAGTTTTTTTTAAATTATTATTTTCTAAATTGGATTGGGTTTCAGATGATCGCAATGGTTATTTTCCTTTATCTTTTTATTTCATTCCTCATATCTCTATCAGCGTTGGTTTGGTTTTTATCTATGACAGAGAGGTTTAGAAAAGATTTATTAGAACTCACCTCAAAATTACTTTTAATGTCCACGTTTTCAAAACAACCTCTTAATTTAAGTACCGTATAAAAGAACTGTTTCACTCAAAATGGACCCTTCCGGCTTTCCGTAGAGCCACTATCATGGCTCTCGTCAAGTCTGTTCATTTTGAGTAAGAAGCCATCTTTAGTTATATTATGTTTTGTATTTTGCAATTTCGTATTATTTACTGTTATCATGTATTTTTGAGATGGCTTCTAAAAAGTTTATTTAATTTCTTTATGGAGTGTGTGTTTTTTTAGAAATGGGTTGTATTTTTTCTTTTCCAATCGTTCAGGATGGGTCTGTGTGTTCTTTTTAGTTGTGTAACGAGATGGAGAGGCACCTAGTTTCCTAGCTTCTGTACATTCTAAAGTAATAATTTTAACTTTTCCTTTTTTGGCCATTATTAAGTCCTTTCATTTGATTTTTTTATTATGACTAAACCTGTCTTTCATCCATAAAAGATATCTCATTTTTTACTGCTAAAGTCCACTTTTATAATAAAGGGTCATAAAAAGTATCATTCTAATAGCTGATATATAAAGAGTTCAAAGTATTTGGACGATGTAGATCATTATGAGTCACTTTTCAAAATACAGTCTCTTTATGATACCTTTTTTTATTGTTTTCATTACAGGTTGTCAACAAGGACAAATAGACCCTGAATATCCGTTTAACGATCTAAAGATGACGACTAATTATATTCATATTAATTTAGATCGAGAATCATCAGAATCTTGTTTAACAGACTCTAGTATGGATGCTTGTATTTTTTGGAAGAACCCTGTAGAGCAAAACCAAGGTCCTCTCTCTGACCACTTAGATATAACAGATGTGTTGCAAAGTTTACAAACTTATGGTGTTGATATCAATGATAGCTTAGTTTCAAGTACAAGCTCATATACAGGCCAATTTCAACAGCCTTTCAGAGGAGAAGAGTACAATCAAGAGTCTAATTTTCAAGATGATAACTCTATCATAGAGCTTGAAGAGATTCCAGTCTCAGGTCAAAATTCTATTATCATAGGATTGCAAGCTCATGGAATTTCAATATTGACAGGTTCTTCCCAATTTCCAACAAGGCAGAGGAATTTTGTTGATAACAGTTCACGCAGACTTTATAGAAATGTTCTTCAATCAAATGAAAGTGGGGTTTTTCTTCAAAATCACAGTTACGATGTAAGTATAGATTATAAAGGAGTTGAAAGAGTAACTCGTCGAGATGATGGTAGTTGGAGATTCGAATATGGAGATTCTGATCATTCTATTGTTCAGGTGATGACATATTATTATTTGATGCATCAGGCAGATTGGATGCAGGAAAATGCAGGAGGATGGTATGCTCTTAATAAAAATATTAATGTGATAGCACTAGATGAAGATGTTAAAAACAATGCTCATTGGAATCCTCTAGAAAACACAATTAGTTTAGGATTTATTTGCGACTCTAATTTACCATTTCAAATATTAAGGGATGTGACCTGTGACTTTAAAATGGAAATAGGACTGAGTGCTGAAATCACACTTCATGAGGCAGGTCATGCTAACTTTTACCACTCCAAAGCAAATAATCAGGTCATTACATCTGAAGAATTTTGCAGGTCACATACAAATTGTGAAGGAACATCTATATGTCAAGATACAGATGAAAGTAAAAAGTCCGTATGTTGTAATGATGCAAGAGGTTGCTATTTTGCTATTGATGAAGGGCTAGCTGATTTTCAATCGTCAGTTATTTTTTCAGAATCTCCTCAAATAGGAGAGGCTATCGTAAATGATATTGATGGATTGAAGTGTCCATCAGACTTGAGTATTCATAGAAATCCAGAGGTTAATATTGATAAGACGGCTGATCAGATATTTTATCAATGCGATCAAGAAGCGTCTGGTAAAGCTCACAATATGGGAATGTTGTATTCCAGTATATGGTGGTCTCTTTATACAGACTCATCAGTTAACCAACAAGAAATTATGAATCTCTTTACAAACCATCTTCCACTTATCACTTCAGATGATAACTTTGAGACAGTTGGTCATAGACTCTTAAATCTTGATCAGTTGTTTTATACAGGCAAATATTCGAATATAATAACAAGTGAATTTCAAAAAAGAGGATTGACTCCTCAAGCTGTTGTAGAGAACCTTTAAATTAAAGTAGGCCGTATTGCGGTGCTAAACCAGACGCAAATTTTGTTGCATGCCTCCATAAATTAAGCATTAAAATCAATATTTTTTGTTCTAACTCTCTTTTTTTATTTATATTTGTAGTCTTAGTTAAAGATTTTGACATAATATTTTGAATATGTTCAAATGGCCAATATTTTCCAGAGAAATTTGACTCAAATGTGAAGGAGAGGATGTATGAAATATTCTTTAAAAAAACAAATAAGCTTATTTTTTATAGTATTTATTGGAGGAAGCCAGCTTTTTGCGCAAGATGATGTGTCGAATGATATTTCAGAACTTATATCACAGACTATAAGTGCTAGTTATACTATTAGCCCCTCTTTTCCTCATTTAAGAGTAGTTCTTTCAGACCTATTAAGAAGTATAGATAGAGATGTTGAAGAGAGACCAGTGAAGTTTGATCAGATATTTATGGTACTTACTCCTCTTACAAGAGCAGTTCTCTTAGATCTTATGGATGAAGATGTTTTTAAAGAGAGACCAATGAATTTCCATCAGATATTTATGCTGCTTGGGAGTTTATGTCCAATATATTCATTTCCAGTAGAGTTATTTGAAATATTTGAGCCAATTCTTCAAGAATCAAGTCAATTTGAAGAAATTGTTATAAACATTGAGTTTGGTGGAAATGGATCTGAAAGAGAGTCTTTTGTTTTGTCACAGGAAGAAGTACATTTTCTAAGGGAGATAATAAGATGTTCTGAAGAAGAAGCGGAAATAGAAGAAAGAAATGATTATATTGATTTTAATGCTTAATTTATGGAGGCATGCAACAAAATGGGTAATACCAGAGGAGTAGGATGATAGCCTGCTGATTGATGTTGATAAGAGAGGAAATCAGAGTTTATAGGACTAAAAAATTTAGAAACAAGAAAGAGAAAAAATCAGCTGTTATAATACACCCTTGCTTTTCAAGTAGTTTATTTCTGTAATGGTTGGAATTTATTTCTACAGTTTGATCCTTATCTTTATCCTTGAAAAAGGATATTCTATATTATTTCACTACTTAGTAAAAACTCAAAAGAAGCTTATTTTGAAGGTGTTCATAAGAGGTATAATATTTTATTAAAGAAATAAAAAATATCAATTATTATTTATACAAAGTTATTTTCCGGGAATCTGGCAACCCGGCAGTCCGGAAAACAGTATCCGGAATCTGGCATCGGTGATTTTGTTAATTTTTTTTTGTTAAAATTTAAGTTACCTGATGCTGTCTCCGGCTTGCCTGATTGCTGGATCCCGGAAAAATTAATATTCTATCAGTTAGAATATATATAAACTTTATTATTATGTCATATTCTGAGACAGTTTGTTTATCGATGGATAAAAAATTTTGAGTTTTGATATAAGATGATTTTAAAAAAAGTAGCAATGTTAGATAAAATAGGTGATATAATTATAAAGTAGGGTTAAAGAGGTGAAGCAATGGTAAGGCTTATTTTAAATCAAAAAGGAATATCTATGATAGAGATCCTTATTGTGGTGGTGATTGTTGGCCTTTTGGCCACTATGGGTATCCCAGGTTATCAACAGTTAAAAAGGAATAGTTACCAGCAATCAGGTATGGCCCAGCTAGCCGCTTACCACCGTGCTGCAAAGATCATGATAGGGGAATTTGCCTACAACCCTGGTAATTTTGTAGCTATAGGTTTTAAACTTGAAGGAGATTATTATTATAGGATAAAGGCTGCAGATGGTGAAGATCCACCTGATTATTACCCTAATCAAGGGAGTTGTGAATCTACAGAAGTTCCTACGCTACCAGGAGGTTGTTCTCAGTTTTGTGAAGGTTCACCATTAGAGTGTCCTTGGCGTGAACTATTAAGTTCCTATAAGGATGCATCACCGCTTCCAAGCCCAACAATTTCTGTAGATGGTATGAGGTTCAAAGCATATGCCTATTCTAATGATGAAGAGAATTATCTTTGTACAGATGAAGCTGGGGTTTATGCTGGTGATTGTCCATAATTATCTTCTTTAAGTCATTTTTCTCCCGGAATCTGGCAATCCAGCAGTCGGGCAATTAGTTCCCGGAAACCGGTTTCCCGGAAGCCAGATCCCTGGTAAATGGGGAATTCTAGGGGCTGGTTACCTTTCGAAGTTTTATTTAAACAGCTTATGTTGAATAAAATAGACATGAAGTTTAATGATAGAGGTAGAAGCATGGAGCTTCTCTTTTTCACTAACTGGCAGGCGTCCTCCGTGCCATGTATACTGTGACTTTTGATTTTATATAGAATAAAAATCTCTCTAAAAGTGTGTCTCATAAGGCATTGGACAAGAGCTAGTTCACAAGAGAAGCTGTATGCTTTTAATTTCAAGAACTTATCGCAAAAGTAAACAGCCCCTTAGTTATAAACTAAATGTTACTTTGCTTGTTTTTATCTTTAAAAAAAGATATTTAGATATAATTTGACTATTTATATCCTTAAATAAGGTTATTATATATTATTCTATTTGTTTTTATCCTTAAAAAAGGATATTATTATAAAAAAAAGGGTTATTTATATGAAAAAAGGTATTGAAGAAACAGAGGTATCAAGATTTGGTTTGTTCATTAAACAAAAGCGTAAAAATAGAGGTATAACTCAAAAGGAGTTAGCTAGGCATGCAAGGGTCAGTTTTACATTGGTCAATCGTATAGAAAATGGAGATATAAAATTAAATATATCTTCTGTAAATAAAGTTTTGAAAGTTTTTGGATGCGCACTTGCCCCTGTTCGTTTAGAGATTAAAGAATGAAAAATATTGCAAATGAAGAGAATTATATGTCAGAGATAAAAAAAATAATAAATACAAAGAAGGCTTGGGTTTATTTAAGAGATATTCTAGCAGGGGAGCTTGAAAAATCCGATGAGGCTTCTGTAGTTTTTAAATTCACTTATTTTAAAGATTATTTAGAAAGTCAAAACCCAGAAATAGCTCGAGCTTTTCCTAAAAGAAAAGAATCTTATATCAGTTCAGATTTACACCCTTTTTTTGATAATCTTATTGTTGAAGGATGGTTATTAACATATACAGAAAAACTTTTACATATTCATAAATTAGATCGTTTCAAACTGCTTATGGCTACAGGAAGCGCTCCTATTGGGGCTGTAAGTGTGAGACCTGTTTATAATCAACAACCTATCAATATGACTGAAGTTCTTTTTAATAAAAACACAGAAGTTCACTTTATTAAAGAACCTAATAAGATGAGAGATACATTTCATTTTTGTCCATCTTGTTTTCGGGAATTAGGAGGGGATGAAGTGCATAGAAAGTGTACTATAGCTATGTGGGGCACAACAAGAAAGTTGAAATTAAAAATAAATAAAGATAGTCCTGATGAAATGTTTGGATCTACTATTTATGGAGGTTCTATATCTGGTCATCAAAAAAAGGGAATGTTTAAAATCAACAGCAGGACAGGTGAATTGGTACCTACACCTGATAGAGCAACTCATATCTTAAAGCCATCTGGACATTTACCAGAGTTGCCAGAAAATGAACATGTCACAATGGCTATTGCAAAAGCTTTGAAATTTCCTACACCTTCGTTTGATTTGTTGGAATTTGAAGGCATAGGGAGAGTGTTTGCCACTGCTCGCTTTGATCGCAGTTTGGATGGAATGAGATTGCCATTGATGCAAGAGGATATGTGTCAGGTTATAGGGGTTTCAAGTGATAGAAAATATGATCTAAGTTATGAGAAGATTGCAAAAGCAATTAGAAAACACAGCTTGGCGCCTTTGGTTGATCTTTATGATTTTTATCGTAGGTTTGTTTTTTGTTATCTTGTGCTTAATGGGGATATGCACTTAAAAAATTGGTCTTTACTTGAAAGTCAAAAAGAGTTAGGTAGCTTTGTATTAGCGCCCTGTTACGATCTTTTAAATACAAGAATTTTTTTATCAAGAGAGTTAACGGATATAGCTCTACAGTTGAATGGAAAAGATAGGAATCTTACTAAAAAGGATATTTCCTATTTTGGTAAAGATATTGGTCTTAGTGCTGAAACTATTGAACTTATTTTTAGCGAGCTTTCAAGCTGGTTGGAGGTGATTAAAAAATACATAAATTTGTGTTTGCTTAGTAAGAAGTCAAAAGAAGCTTACCTTGAAGGTGTTTATAAAAGGTATAACATTTTATTAAAGAAATAAAAAATATCAATTATTATTTATACAAAGTTATTTTCCGGGAAACAGGCAACCCGGCAGTCAGTTTCCGGGATCCATTCAGTCCATTCTTGAGAGCTAGATTATAGTTTATCTAAAAAGATATAGATGAAACTTTCTACTTTCTTAATTCCTAAATCCCGGAGTTCAGTTTCACAGAGACCGGATTCCGGGTAAAAAGAAGTTCTAGAAGCCATCTCAAAAATGCAGCTAGAGATAACAATTTTAGAAAAAATACCAGCTTTATATTATACAAAGAATTCCATGAGATGGCCTTTACTCAAAATGAATAGAAGACAAGCCTCTCGAGGCAAGCCTTTTTGAGGATTGCCCATGAAATAAATCTAGGTACTGATCCGATGGCAAGAATAAAGTTTCCCTAACATTGTGTTAAGAAACAAGAAGATCCTCCCTACTAAAATGCATTAGCCTTTCTAGGCAGTAAGCTATTTGCTGACGATGTGAACCGCCTGAGCTGACTACCAGAAAGTCGCCAGAGGCTAGCCTCGAGAGGCGAGATGCATTTTAGAGAAAAAAAAGCAGGTTCATTTTGAGGAAGACAGCTTTTTTATATAAGAAATTAGAGGTAATAGGTACAAATGTTCATAGACTTTTACTGAAACAGCACGATTCCCTTAACATGATGTTAAATAATGAGGAGTATCTGGTTTACTAAAATGCATCAGGCTTTCCAGGTAGTCAGCTATTTGCTGACGATGTGAACCGCCTGAGCTGACTACCAGAAAGTCGCCAGAGGCTCGCCTCGAGAGGCGAGATGCATTTTAGTGAAAAAAAAGCAGGTTTATTTTGAGGAAGACAGCTCTTTTATATAAGAAATTAGAGGTAATAGGTACAAACGTTCATAGACTTTTACTGAAACAGCACGATTCCCTTAACATGATGTTAAATAATGAGGAGTATCTGGTTTACTAAAATGCATCAGGCTTTCTAGGTAGTCAGCTATTTGCTGACGATGTGAACCGCCTGAGCTGACTACCAGAAAGTCGCCAGAGGCTCGCCTCGAGAGGCGAGATGCATTTTAGTGAAAAAAAAGCAGGTTTATTTTGAGGAAGACAGCTCTTTTATATAAGAAATTAGAGGTAATAGGTACAAACGTTCATAGACTTTTACTGAAACAGCACGATTCCCTTAACATGATGTTAAATAATGAGGAGTATCTGGTTTACTAAAATGCATCAGGCTTTCTAGGTAGTCAGCTATTTGCTGACGATGTGAACCGCCTGAGCTGACTACCAGAAAGTCGCCAGAGGCTCGCCTCGAGAGGCGAGATGCATTTTAGTGAAAAAAAAGCAGGTTTATTTTGAGGAAGACAGCTCTTTTATATAAGAAATTAGAGGTAATAGGTACAAACGTTCATAGACTTTTACTGAAACAGCACGATTCCCTTAACATGATGTTAAATAATGAGGAGTATCTGGTTTACTAAAATGCATCAGGCTTTCTAGGTAGTCAGCTATTTGCTGACGATGTGAACCGCCTGAGCTGACTACCAGAAAGTCGCCAGAGGCTCGCCTCGAGAGGCGAGATGCATTTTAGTGAAAAAAAAGCAGGTTTATTTTGAGGAAGACAGCTCTTTTATATAAGAAATTAGAGGTAATAGGTACAAACGTTCATAGACTTTTACTGAAACAGCACGATTCCCTTAACATGATGTTAAATAATGAGGAGTATCTGGTTTACTAAAATGCATTAGCCTTTCTAGGCAGTAAGCTATTTGCTGACGATGTGAACCGCCTGAGCTGACTACCAGAAAGTCGCCAGAGGCTAGCCTCGAGAGGCGAGATGCATTTTAGAGAAAAAAAAGCAGGTTCATTTTGAGGAAGACAGCTTTTTTATATAAGAAATTAGAGGTAATAGGTACAAATGTTCATAGACTTTTACTGAAACAGCACGATTCCCTTAACATGATGTTAAATAATGAGGAGTATCTGGTTTACTAAAATGCATCAGGCTTTCTAGGTAGTCAGCTATTTGCTGACGATGTGAACCGCCTGAGCTGACTACCAGAAAGTCGCCAGAGGCTCGCCTCGAGAGGCGAGATGCATTTTAGTGAAAAAAAAGCAGGTTCATTTTGAGGAAGACAGCCCTTTTATATAAGAAATTAGAGGTAATAGGTACAAACGTTCATAGACTTTTACTGAAACAGCACGATTCCCTTAACATGATGTTAAATAATGAGGAGTATCTGGTTTACTAAAATGCATCAGGCTTTCTAGGTAGTCAGCTATTTGCTGACGATGTGAACCGCCTGAGCTGACTACCAGAAAGTCGCCAGAGGCTAGCCTCGAGAGGCGAGATGCATTTTAGTGAAAAAAAAGCAGGTTCATTTTGAGGAAGACAGCCCTTTTATATAAGAAATTAGAGGTAATAGGTACAAACGTTCATAGACTTTTACTGAAACAGCACGATTCCCTTAACATGATGTTAAATAATGAGGAGTATCTGGTTTACTAAAATGCATCAGGCTTTCTAGGTAGTCAGCTATTTGCTGACGATGTGAACCGCCTGAGCTGACTACCAGAAAGTCGCCAGAGGCTAGCCTCGAGAGGCGAGATGCATTTTAGTGAAAAAAAAGCAGGTTCATTTTGAGGAAGACAGCTCTTTTATATAAGAAATTAGAGGTAATAGGTACAAACGTTCATAGACTTTTACTGAAACAGCACGATTCCCTTAACATGATGTTAAATAATGAGGAGTATCTCGTTTACTAAAATGCATCAGGCTTTCTAGGTAGTCAGCTATTTGCTGACGATGTGAACCGCCTGAGCTGACTACCAGAAAGTCGCCAGAGGCTCGCCTCGAGAGGCGAGATGCATTTTAGTGAAAAAAAAGCAGGTTCATTTTGAGGAAGACAGCCCTTTTATATAAGAAATTAGAGGTAATAGGTACAAACGTTCATAGACTTTTACTGAAACAGCACGATTCCCTTAACATGATGTTAAATAATGAGGAGTATCTGGTTTACTAAAATGCATCAGGCTTTTTAGGTAGTCAGCTATTTGCTGACGATGTGAACCGCCTGAGCTGACTACCAGAAAGTCGCCAGAGGCTCGCCTCGAGAGGCGAGATGCATTTTAGTGAAAAAAAAGCAGGTTTATTTTGAGGAAGACAGCTCTTTTATATAAGAAATTAGAGGTAATAGGTACAAATGTTCATAGACTTTTACTGAAACAGCACGATTCCCTTAACATGATGTTAAATAATGAGGAGTATCTGGTTTACTAAAATGCATCAGGCTTTCTAGGTAGTCAGCTATTTGCTGACGATGTGAACCGCCTGAGCTGACTACCAGAAAGTCGCCAGAGGCTCGCCTCGAGAGGCGAGATGCATTTTAGTGAAAAAAAAGCAGGTTCATTTTGAGGAAGACAGCTCTTTTATATAAGAAATTAGAGGTAATAGGTACAAACGTTCATAGACTTTTACTGAAACAGCACGATTCCCTTAACATGATGTTAAATAATGAGGAGTATCTGGTTTACTAAAATGCATCAGGCTTTCTAGGTAGTCAGCTATTTGCTGACGATGTGAACCGCCTGAGCTGACTACCAGAAAGTCGCCAGAGGCTAGCCTCGAGAGGCGAGATGCATTTTAGTGAAAAAAAAGCAGGTTCATTTTGAGGAAGACAGCCCTTTTATATAAGAAATTAGAGGTAATAGGTACAAACGTTCATAG
Organism: Bdellovibrionales bacterium; assembly: GCA_965262715.1. GTDB lineage: Bacteria > Bdellovibrionota > Bdellovibrionia > Bdellovibrionales > JAUICD01. The sequence continues at coordinate 561,848 of OZ253553.1, forward strand.
ACTTTTACTGAAACAGCACGATTCCCTTAACATGATGTTAAATAATGAGGAGTATCTGGTTTACTAAAATGCATCAGGCTTTCTAGGTAGTCAGCTATTTGCTGACGATGTGAACCGCCTGAGCTGACTACCAGAAAGTCGCCAGAGGCTCGCCTCGAGAGGCGAGATGCATTTTAGTGAAAAAAAAGCAGGTTCATTTTGAGGAAGACAGCTCTTTTATATAAGAAATTAGAGGTAATAGGTACAAACGTTCATAGACTTTTACTGAAACAGCACGATTCCCTTAACATGATGTTAAATAATGAGGAGTATCTCGTTTACTAAAATGCATCAGGCTTTCTAGGTAGTCAGCTATTTGCTGACGATGTGAATCGTCAGGCTGACTACCAGAAAGTCGCCAGTCAGGCTGACTACCAGAAAGTCGCCAGAGGCGAGATGCATTTTAGTGAAAATAGTTAGATAAAGTTATGAACCACTGGAAATGTTTATTAAGTTTTTATTTTTGAGACCAGTTCTAATTAAGTTGTATCATGCTACTGTGACAGTTAAGTTAATGTGTGCATCTCTTAACTTGTCTTGGAGTGCAAGTTGAATCCAATATGCTTCTGGTTCTCCAATAGCACAAGCAATATTTTTTGCTGTTGTAGGAGATGGGATCTTCTTTCCTTTCTCAATATCAGAAAGACTTTGAACAGATAGTCCCAATAGAGCAGCACATTTACGTAAGGTTAAATTACGACATTGCCTTTCTGAAGCAATAGCAGATGCAAAAGTGAGTCTTCCAATATCTCGACTAAGTTCTTTTGTTCCATATTTTATCGTATATTTTTTCTTTGCCATTGTATTTCCTTTAATATTTGTGTTTGTGCACTCAAATTATAATAATAAAATTTATATTTGCATCTATTTTTATGTTTTTTCCGGTAGTCCGGTAAACCGGTAGTCGGGCCATCAGTTCCCGGAAACCGGTTTCACGGAGGCCAGATCCCGGATAAAAAAAGAAACCTTTTGTAAAATATATTGTAACCTCTTGACTATTTGAATAAAAAACACATTCATTTTCCTTAAAATAAACTAACTTCTGTTTCACTAAAATGCATCTGGCCTCTGGCCATTTTCTGGCGATGACCCTGACATGTTTACACTGTCAGTATGGTCATCGCCTGGAAAAATTGATGCATTTTAGTAGGGAGGATATCTTCATTGTCTTACGTCATGTTAGGGAAATCCTTGTTGTTTATCAGTCAGCCTGACGGGTCGTAGCGTCAGTAAAAAGCTGATTGCCTCAAAAATTCATTTATTTTAAGGAGGGAGATATTCTTTATGTTCTTACATCATGTTAAGGAAAACTTTCTATAATGTATTTTAAAGATTCATAACTACTTAAACATTTTTCCAAGTTCCCAGAGATCGGATTCCCGGAGGCCATGTCCCGGATAAAAAAAGAAAACTTTTATAAAATATATTGTAACCCCTTGACTATTTGAATAAAAAACACATCTTATAAGAGCGGATGTATCCAAATGGGGTCTATTCTTTCGTCTTATTATAAAGCAATAAATAGGTTTGAGTATGCAAGAAGATTATTATGATGTTTTAGGTGTTCCTCGTCAGGCTGGGCAGTCGGATATTAAAAAAGCTTACAGGCAGTTAGCATTAAAGTATCATCCTGATAGAAACCCTAATGACAAGAATGCTGAAGAAAAATTCAAAAAAGCTGCAGAGGCTTATGACGTGCTTGGTAATCCTGAAAAGCGCAGTCGGTATGATCAATTTGGACATGCTGCATTTCAGCAGACTGGTGGTCAGTATTCTGGATCTATGAATTTAAACGATATATTTTCAAATTTTGGCGATGTTTTCGAAGACTTTTTCAGCGGAGGTATGGGAGGTGGAAGTTCAAGACAAAGATCAAGATCACACCAAGGGGCAGACCTTCGTTATACATTAGAAATTACAATAGAAGATGTCATCAATGGTTTTGAAGAGAGTATCGAGTTTGATTGTGAAGAAAACTGTTTGACATGTGAAGGTAGTGGAGCAGATCCAAAGCATGGCTTAGAGATATGTCAAAAGTGTAACGGAACGGGACAAGTTGTTCGTTCTCAAGGTTTTTTTTCTATGGCCTCTACTTGCGCACATTGCAGAGGTCAAGGCCAGAGAGTTAAATACCCTTGTCATTCTTGTGGAGGGCAGGGCCGATCTGTAAAGCCTAAAAAGGTTGAGGTGAAGGTACCAAAAGGGGTGGATTCAGGGCTAAAATTAAGATATGAAGGTGAAGGGGAAGGTGGATATAATAAGGGTACTCATGGAGATCTTTATGTGGAAATCCATGTTCTAGACCATAAAGAGTTTGAAAGAAAAGATGATGATCTCTATGGAGAGGTTCATATCTCATATCTTCAGGCTATTTTAGGGACTCATATTCAGGTCAATACACTTGATGGCAAAAAGAAGCTTAAAATTCCTTTAGGTACACAACCAAATCAACTGCTCCGGCTCTCTGGCTTAGGCATCCCTCACCTAGACTTAAAAAGCAGGTCTTTTATTAAAACCAAAGGACGTGGAGATTTACTTTTTACTGTTTTTGTAGATTTGCCTAAAAAGCCTAAAAAGCAGGAAGAAAAACTTTTAAGACAAATTGCAGAAATGAAAAAGGAAGATATCAGTGAGTCTCTAGGTTTTCTTGGAAAAAGATAAGTTATACCTTGACTGATTGAAATTCATAACCACATTATTTGAGTGACCATAAAAAACTAAGAAGGAGGATAGAAAGTGGGAAGGGTTATCGGAATTGACTTAGGAACAACAAATTCTTGTGTAGCTATTGTTGAAGATGGACAACCTGAGGTACTCACAAATCAAGAGGGAGCTCGAACAACACCGTCTGTTGTTGCTTTTACAAAAGAAAATACAAGTTTAGTAGGTCAAATTGCTAAGAGACAATCGGTAACAAATCCTGAAAACACTATTTATTCTGCAAAACGATTTATAGGTAAAAACTTTAATGAAGTTAAAAATGAAAAACACAGAATGCCTTATAAGATCATTCAAAAAGGTGATGGTTGTGCATTTGATATCAAAGGTGAAACCTATACTCCTGAACAAATTTCTTCAATTATTTTACAAAAATTAAAAGCTGCAGCAGAAGATTACTTACATGATAAGGTGACAGAAGCGGTGATCACTGTTCCAGCTTATTTTAATGATTCTCAAAGACAGGCTACAAAAGACGCAGGTAAAATTGCAGGCCTTGAGGTCAAGCGCATTATCAATGAGCCAACGGCTGCTGCTCTTGCTTACGGGTATGGTATTGATAAGAAGAATAATGGCAAGGAGATTAAGAAAGTTATTGTATTTGATTTTGGTGGAGGTACTTTTGATATTTCTATTATAGAAATTGATAGTAGCCTTGTAGAAGTTAAGGCTACAAATGGAGATACTCGTTTAGGAGGAGATGATTTTGATAAAGTTATTTTAGAATGGTTATTTGTCGAGTTTAAAAAAACCAATGGTATTGATCTTTCGACAGATAAAATGGCACTGCAAAGACTTAAAGAGGCTACAGAGAAAGCAAAGATTGAATTAAGTGCTGTTATGGAGACAGAGATCAACCTGCCATTTATCACTGCCGATGCTTCAGGTCCAAAGCATTTAAATATGAAATTGACTCGATCTAAATTTGAAAGTCTTTCAGAAGATCTTATTCAAAGATCTATTAATTGTTGCAAAATGGCTTTGGAAGATTCTGGGTTTAAAGTTTCTGAAATTGATGAGGTTTTATTAGTGGGAGGGTCTACTCGTATACCTGCTATTCAAGAAGCCATTAAAGATTTTTTCAAAAAAGAACCTAACAAATCAATCAATCCTGATGAAGTTGTTGCATTGGGTGCAGCATTGCAAGGTGGTATCTTATCAAGTGATGTTAAAAATATTTTGTTATTAGATGTCACACCTCTATCTTTAGGTATAGAAACATTAGGAGGTGTTTGTACAAGATTGATTGATAGAAATACAACAATTCCGACTAAAAAATCTCAGGTGTTTTCTACATCAACGGACAATCAACCTAGTGTCATTGTTCACATTTTGCAGGGTGAACGTAATATGGCCACAGATAATAAGTCATTAGGGCAATTTGAGCTTTCTGGTATTGCTTCTGCGCCTAGAGGTGTACCTCAGATTGAAGTCAATTTTGATATTGATGCTAATGGTATTCTTAATGTGAGCGCAAAAGACCTGCAATCGGGTAAGGAGCAATCTATACGTATTACATCTCGTTCAAATTTATCACAGGAAGATATTAAAAAGATGATTGATGATGCAGAAGCTTATGCAGAGGCAGATAAAAATCATAAAGAAATGGTGGAGTTAAGAAATAATTTAGACCATACTATTTATCAGACAGAAAAACTTGTAAGTAAAAACCCAGATAAAATTTCAAAAGATATTCAGTCTCAAGTAGAGGAGGAAATAAAACTTGCGAAGGATCTGATATCATCTTCATCTAATGATAAGAAAAAGCTCTCTTCTGTTTCTGATAGTCTTACAAAACTTTCTCAAAAAGTAACAGAGGAAATTTATAAAAACACTTCAAAAGAAGATACTCAAAAACAAAAGGCATCTTCATCTGAAGAGAAAAAAGATGCTAAAAAGGGTAAAGAGGATGTAATTGATGCAGATTTTAAAGATGTCGAAATAGATGCTAAGGATGTCAATTAAAATCCTAATTATTAGTTTTTGTTTGTATGATAGAATAAAATTTCTTTAAAATTTTATTCACATCTCAGTTAGTTCATAAAAGAAACCGTAGATTCCTAAATAATATTTGCGCAATAAAACCTATAATTTTCTGGAGCCTTGTTGCAGAAAGGTTTAAAGAATATGTATATAAAAGTTAGAAGAATTATAGCAGGCTTCTTCCATAGGCTCTAGGCAACCCCCGTGCCTTGTATTGCTATTATTTTAAGATTTTATTATAGAATAAAATACTTTAAGAGATATTTATTCCCTAAGGCACTGGCCTAATCCTATTCCAGAAGCCTGCCATAATTCTCTTACATGTTTTGTAATAAAGCCATTTTCTGGCTTAAGCCTTTTTACATTCTCAAACTTATCTTTTATACAATAAACCAAAGAATATTGTAAATTCAGACATTTTTACAAAATACTCAGACAAGCAAATTGTCTGTAATAGATGAAGGTGATTTTTAAGAAACTCATCTTTTCCTGACAAAAAAGGACAACAATAATGCCTTTTTTTGGCATTTTTATCATCTTTTTTACCTATTATAAGCATAATAGGAGCTTTTACGTCATTATCATCTGATATCCGCATGGCATTATTTTTGAAGATATTATTGTAGATCAGAAAATAAAGGAAATCTAAGTGATGAAATGCTTAAATGTAACATCTTTAATTTTAACAGTCATGTTGATAAATTCTGCATGTAGTAATACAGGAATGAATGGTGACATTAAAGGTCCTCGAAGCATAGAAGAGCAGGAAGGTCGAGGAGAGTTTGGGACGTTTTCAGTAGAAGATCGAGAAGCTTTAACAACAGCTCGTGATGAAATGATAAAAATACATGGGGATAACTTAAAAATAGAGAAAGATCGTCAGGAAGGTATTAGAAGAGAGATTGAAGAGATTGACAAACTTCTTGGAAGAGATCCTGAGGCTCAAACAGGGTCGGAAGAGCCTAAGTCACCTACTGAATCTGAAGTAGATCAGGATGAAATAAATAAAAGAAGAGAGTTAGAGGCTTTAGATGAGCAAGCTTTAGAAGAGAGATTACAAGTTCTAACCAGTGAATTTAATGAAGTTTCTCAAGAAGATATTCAGGATTGTCAAGAAATTGTGATTTGTCAGGCGCTTCTGCAAGAAATAAGACTTGTCAATGATGTTTTGGGAGAAAAAAGAAATAAAGATTTTTCTGAAGATGTAGAGCATCTTTCAGAGGAAGAACTTTTACACGTAAGAGGAACTCTTGAAGATGAGCTTGAGGCGATTGAGTTAGAAAAAAGTCGCGCAAAAAATGCTATTGCAACACTTGAACAGATACGTCCCAATGATTATCATTTTATTCGTGTTAAGCTATTTCCTAATCGGAGAGGTTATGGAAAGTTTCCGAATGTAGAAGGAGAAGATAGTAAATATGCCAAACTTCATAATAAAGGTGGATTTAAGGTTGAAGAAGTGGATATATCATCAAATCAAGTATTAAGACAGTTAGGTCAAGGCCATATAGTAGAGATGTTTTTCAATTGTCCTGAAAGACCTAGATGTTCAGACAATAAAGTTACTTTAGACGGCAATGAAGTTGTTGCACTATCATCATCTAGTAGTGCCATATCTGTGACTCCTTTAAATTCAATTTCATCTGAAGGTAATAGTTATTTTGATTTAGGATTTACAAAAATAGAATACAGAGGTGTAAAACAAGGTCAAAATGTATCTCATACTGGATTTTTTAGAGGAGGATTCCGTATTCAGTTTGCAAGACAAGGTAAAAATTCTGTAGCAAGTCATTGGTCAGTTATCAATGTTGTAAGTCTTGACGAATATTTATTATCGGTTACTCCTGCCGAGTTAAACACAAATAAGATTGAAGCTAGAAAAGCGCAAATTATTATTGCTAGAACATATGCCTTAAGTATGGCTCTTGCGGCTAGAACAAGTATTAAAAAACCTCGTTTGTGGGATGTGCTTCCAACGATTCTCAGCCAACTTTATCTGGGAGCAGAAAAAGAAAGAGCTGATTATTATCAAACTATTGTGGATACCAGGGGTCAAATCCTGATCAGTGGAGATGAACCTGCTTTAGCAGAGTTTTTCTCTTGTGCTGATCCAAGAACAATCAGTGAAGCTAGTGTTGCTGAACAAAGATCTAGAAGTGTTCCTTCTGATTCTTGTAAAAAGGTACGGCGCTTATTAAAACCACTTCGAAAAGACAAGAGTATTTCTGCTTTTGGGCATGGACGTGGCTTTTGTCAACTTTGTGGTGAAAGGCTAGCTGAGTATGGATGGTCTCTAACTGATCCTAGACAACCAACTCAAGGAGCGGCTGTTCCTTCCGATCCGTCTAGGCCATGGACAGCTGAAGAGATAGCTCATTACTTTTATGAAGGCACTAAAGTTGGCGATATGTCAGAACTCTCTAAGTTGTCAGAGGTTTCCATTTAATAGTTTTATTGAACATTGTTGTATAAATATTAGATATAATGATTCAAAATGAGAGCTTACCGAAGTCCCTTGTAGTACAATCCATGAATAAAGAAAACTTGCTATTTTAATTTTAACTCAAATTGTAAAAGATAAAGCTTTATTTTTGATGTAGCTTCTATTATTGTAAATCATATTCCTATGTTAAAATAAATTAAGGTTACTTTCTAACTATCCATAAAAGGGTTTTAATTATGTCTAAAAAATATTTAAATGTACCTTCACCTTTAGGTCCTTATAGTTCTTTTAGAGAAGTAAATGGGTTTGTATTTTGTTCTGGACAAATTGCTGTCAATCCTCAAACAAATCAAATTGTTTCAGAAGATATTAAAGAGCAAACAAAGCAGGTGATGGAAAATATAAAAGCTGTTTTGGCATCTACTGATCTGAGCTTAAAACATATTGTTAAGACAACTATTTTTTTAACTTCTATAAAAGATGTACCTGAAGTCAATGAAACTTATGCTTCTTACTTTTCAGATACTGCTTTGCCAGCTAGATCATGTGTAGAAGTTTCTAACTTACCTAAAGATGTTAAAATAGAAATCGAAGTTTTAGCATCTCGATGCTAAACCTCTGGAGGCTAGCATCCAGATGTTATAAGGTACATTGCTTATTAAAAAACAGATGAGGCTAATGTATTTAGAGAGGTCAGGTACACCGCCATTGTCCTCGTCTTTCAACATACCAATTTCTAAATAAGGCTCTGTACATAGCATTTGTATGACTTCCTTCTGTGGATATAAAAGATTTGGCACTATTTAAGACTTCTATAGCACTAGAGATATCTGAAGAAGCGATTTGATTTACTGTTAACATCCTAATAGTCTGTCTTATAAAACTGTGTGTTGGGCTTAACAATAAAGCTTCTTGTAATTTTTCTGCAAGCTCAATCTCGCTATTGTTTGATCTAGTTGTATCTTGCCTAATTGTATTTTGCCTAATGTATCGTTCTAAAGATATTATAGACAGTCTGAAGTGCCCCCAGTCTTCACTATTGAGTGAGCGATGTATATCTCTAATGGTGCGCTCATTTGCTCCCCACCTTTCATATATCCTGCTTTGTACAATTTCTGGCAGGGAAGATGGGCGTGGATTATTATTTGCTCTATTTGAAGAATCTAAAGGTTGTCTTGTGCCTGGTCGTATTGGTTCTGCTGCTCCCTCTGTTGATCTTGGATCTATTGTTCTGCTTCTTACTTCCGTTCGTGATATTCCTCTGCCTCTTTTGGCTTGTGATGTTTCAGAAATAAAAATAGCACAAGCAATCATTATGGCGGTCAAGTACTTATATTTAATCATAATATATATCCTCATATAATATGTATTTTTTAAGGATACTAAGATAAAAAGATATTTTTGTCAAGTAAAGCTTAAAAAATCTTAAATAATAAAATGAATACATTAAAGGTATGTAAATATTTCATGATTCATTGAAAATTTTATATATTTTAACAGTTACTAATTAATATCGTTAAGTGGAAGATAAAACATTTATTTGTTTGTCTTTTTCACTTGAATGTAAAATAGATTGTCTTATATTCTCTAAGATAATATTCACAACTTCTAATAGGGCCACACTGTTTTGATCATTTGGTAGTTGTTGTTGAATATAGTTATATGTAGATCTCATAGCTTGTACAAGTGTGGCTTCATGTATCATAGGAACTTGTTGTGGGGCATTAGATGTTATTGCGAGTATCTCACCCATAGAAGACCCAAGGCTCTGTTCTAATTGATCAGCGCATGTGCTATCTGTTATTATTTGTTCAAACTTATGACCTGGATATTCGCTTAATAGTCTAATACAATCTGTATAAGAGTAAAGGTTATCTAAAAAAGGAGGTTGTTTTGGCAGTAAGGTCATAAGTAGGTTTAGATAATAATCTGTAATATCTCTTTCAAATTGATAGATCCCTAAGGCATAACGTCTCATGTCTTCTATATCTCCAAAGTAATACTCGAAAAAAAGCTCATTATCATATACTTCGTTCCTGTAACTGTAATCATTATTATTGTAAGCACCTAAAAGCTCTTCTCTAAGGACAGTTGTTTGTCTTTCCATATATTCAGATAAAACAGGCACTATTCCTGGTGTAACTTGCTTTTCCCAGAATTCTTCAAAACCTTCAAGTGTTATTTGGTCACCTACATTTTTAGATACATAATCAAGTAAATTGTAATAATAAACGTCTTGGTTGTTTTCCTGAACTAAAAAAGCATGATGTACAGTTTCTATTTGATCACAGAGTGTTGGTCTATCTTTCCATATTCTAGGGGCATTAAACTCTAAACTTCCTAAACCAAATCCACTTCTTTGGATTAAATCGATTTCTTCGACAGAGTCCCCACAAACCATACTGATTAATAACTTTTCTAAAGTAGAGTAATAGATGATTCCATAATGTCTTAAGCCTTCGTTGTTGCTTGAGGGATTAAAGTATTCTGCTCCACTTTGCACAATAGATGTGGGCATATTTGTATTTTGAGTTAAAACGTTTGATGGTTCTTTTTTGATAATCGAAAACGCATTAGCAATAGAATCTCTGTCTTCTTCTGGTTGTGATTCTAAAAACTCAACTGCTTGTTGGATGTTTTGTATGCTGGTTGTTTTTAAGAATTCTTGATCTAACTTTAAATTAAGAGCTATTTTGAGTACATCAAGATTGTCTGATGTGAGAGCGCGCAGCCGACTCCAATCCCATCCATGATTAGCAAAATGAATATAATAATCTCTCATACCTTCTGGTTGATTTTTCACAAATCTTGTAAACTCATAGATTTCTTGTGTATTTTTTAACTTCAAAATATCTGGATTTAATCCTAAGTCAGTAGCTTCTGTGAGTACTGTCATATCATTATCAGTTAATTGAAGAAGCTGATTCCAACTCCATCCATCATTAGCAAAACGAATATAATAGTATCTCAGGCTTATTGGTTGATCTTTTAAAAAATTCATAAAATCATAAATTTCTTGTGTGCTTTTTGTATATAGAATGTTTGGGCTTATTGGAGTTGACTTGAAGTCATCATTTTCAAAAAACTCAATACGTACTTGAAAGTCAAAATCTTCAAAATTATACATTTGAGAAATATCAAACCCTTTATTTAATAAAGACACTAAATATCCGTGATTTTCCGTAGGATTTCCAAAAAAGCTATGTTCACTTGAAAGACGTTGATATAAACGCTGAAGATCAGAGTTAGATAGTTGATGAACTATATGAGGTTCAACTCCAAGCCTTAAGACATTGGATTCATCGAGCAATCTGTTGGTAAACATACCGTTAGAACTATCTAATGACCTGGAAGCAAAGTAAAGAGCATCTAGCATTCCTCTGCTTTTATTATTTTGATTAGAAAATAAACTTGTATTGTGGTGATGTCGAGCTCTTGGATTAGTATTTGACTGAGGAGATAAACGCACTTGAGCTGGAAGTTTAGGTTCTGTTTCAAAGTTAATTTGTTTTTGTGTTCTAATGATGTGTTCATAAAAATTGCGTGTTGTATATTGCCATGAAATTGCAGGTTTAAAAAACTCTGCCCATCGGTATTGTGTATCATAGAACTCTTTTAACAGAGTTTCTCTATAATGTTGGATATGGAGATTCAATTGAAAAATGCTTTCTAGAAGAACATCACCTCTAGCCTTTGTGATTTCTCCAGAAGGAAGGTTGGTTTCTATTTGATCTGTTAAATTAGGAATATCTAGTAAGATTTCTGGAAAGTGTTGATTATTTTTGTCAGAATATTGTAATGGGTTTTGGTCTGGAGATGCGTTTAAAAGACCTATTAAGTTTCTTCGAATACTTAAGTTATCTCGAGTAGCTTCTCTTTGGCTTGGTGATAAAGGATTGTTAGAAAAAATACTTGTAAGGAAGCCAGCTAAGCCAGCGCGATTTATGTTTGTAGTTGGTTGTTGAACTATAGGTATAGGTTGTTGATTATATCCAGCTGTTAAATGTTCAAGAATAGATATTTTATCATGATCCATTTCATCAGAATATTTTCTTAAATCCCATGCTCTTTCTATTGGGGGTCCAAGGATGTCTTCCCAAGTAAAGAAGAGAATCATATGTCCAACTTGAAGCGTAAAACCTACAATAGGATTTGCAAGTGTAAGTGATGTACCTGCTTTAAACATGAGGTTTAATGTTGGCAGAAAAATACGCCTCCCAATAACTGGATAGATTGCTTTTTTAAAAACCATCATAGGAATAGAAAATAAAAGCTTTTGAGTTAGAGAAGAAGCAAAGGCTGATAAAAGTAGTGAAGTTATATGAGGAACGTGTTTTGAATCTGTTACAAATGTTTTAAAAGCATCTTGCCATGCTCGACTTAAACGTTCTTCCTCAATAGATGTTTTTCCACTTTTAAAGAAATGACTGACTATATATCTTATATTTGGATCAACTAAGAACTCATGGGATAGACTTGAGACAAAACTTCCTGCAGCCATACCAAGATAACCAATAAGAGCTCTAGGAATAAGAGATTGTCCTCCTGTATTTAAAAAATGAGAAACAGAATGGTTTGTTGTCATAAATAAAAAAAATGAAAAATATGAAATAGGATTTTTAAGTTCTTGACCAAATTCGGAGCAAGCCATTGGATTGTTTTTTACTTCAATAGCACAGTTATAAACAGCTATTGCCCCAAGTGCTGTGTAAAAACCTGCAGCTTCCATAGGAAAACGGTGTATTGTATGATTGAATCCATGACTTACACTATTAAGAGTCTGTTTAGCAAGATTTCTAAAATTGTTTGGGCTAGCACCTTCAATATCTTCTGGATTTGCTTTTGGTATAATGATTTCTAATGATTCACCGTTAGGTCCTGCAACATTGATATTCCAATGATTGTCATTAGGTATATTTGCTTGACCATTTGTTATAAGGATAAATGGCGTAAGCAAAAAAATAAATAGGAAGATATTTTTTTGCATTATTTTTTACTCTCTTGTTTTTATAAATAGAATTTTTGAAATCAAATAATTAATATAACCTGAAGGAAAGCATAGGAAGTGACACAAAAGCTGCTTACAATTAAGAAAAAATTAGAGTGCATCGGCTATATTAATGATGAATGTTATATTAAGTGATAAAAGCAGTTTTGTCAATCTGAATACAAAAAATACTTAAAATGATCATGTTATATTTAATAATACACTTTAAGTGTGTAAATATTTCATGGTTTGTTGAATATTTTACATGTTGTTTTTAAAATAAATCTTATCTAGGGACTGGCAATCTGGCAGACAGTTCATGAAAACTGATTGCCGGTCTAATAGCTTTGCTGGTTTTCTAAAATCCTAAAGAAAAAATAAATGTAAATTATATTTATTTAGAGCTTTTCAGCATGAAGAGTATATCAACTTGCAGTTTATAGAATAGAGATTTTTTCATTTAAAAAAAAAGGGGAGGGGGATGGAGCTGTTATAGTTGCCTATAAGCTCCCTGGATAAAATTATCAATTTCTAATGGATATTGTATTCCTTGGGCATGCTGTGCTTCTGAATGGCCACAAAGAAGAATTGGCTGCTGATTAAGCAGTCTTAGGTTATTGTTAGCGGCAGCGCAAGGTGATGTATCGACTTGCTCATGAGAATAAGTACCTGGTATATCTAGAATGCCCGGATTATAATAGTAATCATCTCCCACTACATTAGTACATCGGGTACCATTTATTAAAGGAGCCTGCTGTTGACAAGGACTTAAAAGATCAGGAGAGTAGTCTGAATATGCTATTTGTTCACCTCTAATTATTTGGTAAATTAAAAAATTCACCATTTCCAATATTTGCCATTTCTTTTAGAATATCTGTTACACCAAGAAGATCTGAATTTGTATTAAGATAAGCTTCATCAGCTTGGTGTGCCCATCCATAATAAGCTGTAGAGAAAAAGATTCTTCCAGGTTTTAGATCTACAATCTCTTCTACCTTGTTATAAACATAATCATTAAATGGATACCTATTTTGAAGGTATCTCTCACTAGGAGCCTCTCCTGAAATAAAGTAAATTAGATAAATCGCATTATCGTCTTCTTCGTTTGTTTCTAACTCTTCTTTCAGAAGTCTCTCTGTTAATAGTGCTATCTCTTAATGGACATTGTATTCCTTGGGCATGCTGTGCTTCTGTATGGTTACAAGGAAGAAGAGTTGGCTGCTGATTAGGCAGTAGCCTTAGGTTATTGTTAGCGGCAGCGCAAGGTGGTGGTGTATTGACTGGCTCATGAGAATAAGTGCCTGGTAGATCTAGAAGGGTAGGAATGTTCTGATTATAGTAATCCTCTTCCACTATATTACTACATATAGCCCCATTTGTTACAGGAACCTGCTGTTGACAAGAACTTAGAACATTAGGAGAGTAGTCTGAATGTGCTATTTGTTCACCTCTAACATTTGGTAAATTAAAAAATTCACCATTTCCAATATTTGCCATTTCTTCTAGAATATCTATTACACTAGGAAACCTTGTGTTACGAGCCTGATGATCAAGATATGCCCATCCATAATAAGCTGTGGAGAAAAAGATTCTTTCAGGTTTTATATCTACAATATCCTTTACTTTTTCATAAACATAATCATCAAGTTGAAACCTACCCGTAAATCTATTACTAGGAGCCTCTCCTGAGATAAAGTAAACTAGATAAATCGCATTATCATCTTCGTTTGTTTTTAAATCTTCTTTTATAAGTTCTTTTGTTAATTCTAATGCTGCTCCATACTGTATTTTTCCACTCTCTCTATCTTGCCCTGGGCCATCTGGTAAAGTGAAATCATTCATTGCTTGCAAAACAATATTATGATCGTTTGTAAAAACAGGTTTCTTTCTAGGGTTATTCTCATGAGTAATAGAAGCTCTAGCAAAACCCCTCCACCCGCGATGTGCTCCTTTAAAAGTGATCATACTCCAAGAAAACTGTCTGTTTCTATGGCTCTCAAAAAATTGACTGATATGGTGTATACGTGTTGCCTTATAGAAATCATTCGCTCCAGGAGAATAGGCCGTAGGTATGTAATTGTGACTTCCTTTATCAACAACAAAAACTATTTTTATCTGTGGAGGAACAAAAGGATTCACCATATTGATTGTATTACTATTACAAGGAGGTGTTGCAGCAAATTGAGGGCAACCAGATTGACAAGGGGGATTTGGCACTTGAGGACAAGATGGACAAGTGGCTTCTGCTGGAAGCCTTTCTGGAACATGAGATGGATTATTAAAAGAAAGTTCTAGAGGTGTAGCAGGAATAGGAGGACGAGGTATTGGTCTGTGTTGAGGTGTTGGTCTATGTTGAGATGTTGTTGGAGGCATATTATTAGGTAAACTCAGACCTCCTGAAACTTCTGAACCTGTGTTTTCATTTAAAGTTAAACCAGTATCAGAATTTTCTAAAGATAGTTCTCCTTCATTATTATTTTCATTATTATTTAATACAGAATCTTCGTTAATTGGCTCCATCTTTGACCCAGAACATGCTGAAATTAAACAAATAAGTAAAGCTAATAAAATAGGTTTTAATAATTTCACAGTTGCACCTCATGCTTTTTGTTTGTTGTTAATAAAATTAAATTGGTTAGCTTTTAAAAAACACAATTCTAATCATATAGAGGCAAAATGGGGGCCATAATCATGTCTCTAATTGAAACAAATGATAGAAACTCATACTCAATATGACTTTTGATACTACTTAAATATGACCTTTGACACTATAAAAATTGATAATCTCTAGCCTATATATTAGAAAAGATGAAATTATTATTTTTTAAAAAATCAATATTTAGAAAAAACAAGACATAGGCTTTGAGCTTTTCATAACAGAGTCTAGCTTCTGCATAAAACAAAAGATGAGGTAAACACTGGTTTTTCTGTCAAAAATATAACTCTGTTAAATATATAAACAAAAAAATGCTTTTTAGTATTTTACAGGTTTTGTAGATCACAAGTTGCCGAAAACAGATTGCCGGCTTGCCAGACCCCAGACAAAACTCTTACTAAAGGAATAAACATCTTTTTTGTCACTTTAATGTCCCTTTCGGGGAAGGCTCCCAATCCCTCACCTTTAGACGACGCTCAATTTTCAGTTATGTGAATTTACAAGCTTATAATATCAGATATAGTATAGTACTTATTGCTAATAATTTAGATTAAAGAGCCTACAGCAGGTATCTTCACTTGCAGCAGGCACCCCCGCACATCACAAAAGATTGTGACTATAATTTTTTTGATAGGATAAACATTTTTTTAGAATTTTTGGTTTAAATGTGGTGGCCTGAGCCAGGTCAGAAACCTGCCGTAGGCTTAAATAAATTTTAGTCAACTTCTAATTGACTTTTCATTTAAACCCCTCGACTTCAAGTCGAGGGTTGTTTAGTTATTAGATTGTAGTCGTGGTAGTAGTAGTAGTAGTAGTAGTAGTGGGGATATTAGTGGTTGTTGTAGAGGTGCTAGTAGTAATTGTAGATGTGTAAGTGGTAGTTGTGGAAGTGCTAGTAGTAGGTGAGGTTTCATCTAAAAGCAGTATACCACTAGTCATTTTATAACTTTCTTCACTATAAGTGATACAATTCTCACCTTCTAGCTGAGTGAAAAATTCTAATGTGATGATATCCCCCTCTACGATGTTTAATCCAATTAAACTCAACAGGGTGTGTTGACCAACATTGAATGGGCTACCTTCAACTCTTTGACCATTATGTCTTACTTCCCATAGGCCATTGCTTATATTCATTACCTCTCCGTCGGATCTATCCACAAAAAATGAAAATTCATTGAGCGGCAACGAAGTTGATGTAGAGTTTAAGATATCTTCAAGAGGTGGATCGTCTGATACAGTTTCATTATTATAAATCTCTAAAGGGGAGTCTGCGCATTGTCCAATCACTATATTTCTACCTATAGTTAATGGAGATACATTCTCTAAAGCTGTTATATCTACTGAAATATCATATACACCTATTTTATTAAAAGACCATTCGTAATTGGGTTGATCTGTTATCCTTTCGCTATCATCTTGGTTGAGAACAGCTAGATTACCCAAATCTTCATGTAGAGAAATAAACCATTCAAAATTTGTGTACGCTTCAAGTTCAGCCTGGTCGCTAAAAGCCTCTACAACAAATGTCACTGAAGTATTAACAGCAAAATCATCAGCGAGAATCTTTACAACATTCGAGCCTCCATCTGGTAGTAGTAAAAGGTTAACAGTATTTGTTGTTGATTGGCGATGTGATGCTAGATCGATTATATGTCTTTGATTTTGACAATTTTGAAATCCAATTATTAAAATCAGAAAAAAAGAAAATGATATGAAGATAGATAGATATTTCTGACTTTTTTTTCCAAATCTTTGCATTATTGAAATACCTTTAAAAAGATATAATTGACGGCTTTTTATATAAGTATTTCGGTAGAAGCCTTAAAATACTTAAATAAAATATCTCTTTGTCTATGGATTTATATTAAGTATCAAATAAATCTGATAGCCTTATTGTAATTTCTTGCCTAAAACTGCATTTCTGAAATCTAATTTACTGCTATCATGTATTTTTGAGATGGCTTTTAAAAGAAAGCTTTTTAGACTAAAAATCTTTTGAATTTTTTTCATTTTAGTGTTTTAATATTACTTATGAGAGAAGGTAAGATTTTACATACGAGGCAAATTGATAAAAGGGTTTTTGATCAAGATCTAAAATTTCTACATAGAACCAATTTAACCCCTACATTAAAAAATGACACAAATGTAGAGCCAATAAAGGAAACATCAATTAAGAATTCTTTATTCTCTTCAGGTATCAATGAAGCTCAAGATAAAAAAGAGTATTTTCAACTCTTAAAAAAGATTCAATTTTTAGAGAATAATTTTCAATGGATGTTGGAATGCCTAAAACAAACCATAAAGGATCATAAAAAGCAATATGATAAGTTATTTGAAAAAATCCAAACCATTAAAAAGAAAGATGAGCAAATAGAAATACTTGTGGAAAGGCAAGACCAGATGGTTTTAATGTTCCAGCAGAAAGTTCATCAATTGCAAAATCTCATTAAACAGCAAGAAGTCAAACTTATCAACACTCAGTCAGCATTGAGTGAAGCTCGTCAGCACTTAGAGCGTATGAAAAATAGTAAATAATTTTCCTAAAAGTCATTCGTTTATATCATATATTATAAAAAATGCTTGTTAAGCTCTAAGAAGTTGTTATACATAGGTTATTAAAAAATTGTAAGAACAATTAAAGGTAATAATAAAGTGGACTTTTCCTACATTCAAGATCAATTTCCAATTTTAAAGCAAAAGATAAATGGATATCCTTTAGTTTATTTAGATAGTGCAGCCACTAGTCTTAAACCAAAGTTTGTTATAGATAGAATAACCCAGCATTATTTGATGCAGGCTTCAAATGTTCACAGGGGATCTCATACGTTAAGTGATCAAGCTACCACAGACTATGAAAATGCAAGGTCTACTCTACATCAGTTTTTAAATACATCCTCAAATGAAGAAGTGGTTTTTACTCGCAGTACAACAGAATCTATTAATCTTATAGCAAGTTGTTTTGGGGAAGTCTACTTACAGAAAGGTGATGAGATATTGATCACAGAGATGGAACACCACTCTAATATTGTTCCTTGGCAAGTTTTAGCTCAAAAAAAAGAATGTACTCTTAAATTTGTTAAAGTAAATGAATATGGAATTCTTAATCTTGATCAGGTGCAGGAGTTATTAAGTCACAAAACGAAGATCTTTGCATTCACTTTTATTTCAAACACTCTTGGAACAGTAAATCCGATCAGAGATTTGATAACATTGGGTCATAAAGTAGGGGCAAAAGTGATTATAGATGCTGCTCAAGCTTTAGCGCATACTCAGATAGATATTCAAAAACTTGATTGTGATTTTTTAGTTGGTTCTGCCCATAAGATCTTTGGACCTACAGGTATTGGTTTTCTATGTGGTAAAAAGGATTTATTAGAAATGATGTTACCTTATCAATATGGTGGTGGAATGATATCAAAGGTCAGCCAATATGAAAGCACCTATGCAGATATTCCCCAAAAGTTTGAAGCAGGAACCCCTCATATTGCAGGTGCCATTGGTTTTGCTGAAGCTCTTAAATTTTTTCAAGGCTTTGCCTATACATCTATTGAGCAACATGAGCAAGAATTAATAAAACAGGCAATAGATGGTTTAGCAGATATAAAACGTGTACGTCTTATTGGTAGAGTAGATCAGGTGGGAGCTTGTAGAAAATCTGTGATCTCATTTGTTGTAAAAGGATGTCATCATCAAGATATAGGGCAGCTTCTCAATAACTATGGAGTGGCTGTAAGGACAGGCCATCACTGCACTCAGCTTTTAATGGATAGATTTCAAATAGAAGGTACAGTGAGGATCTCTTTTGGTCTTTACAATACCCGCCAAGATATTCAGCACTTTTTAACATCTCTAGAGAAATCCATTCAGCTTTTAAAGGCTTAATTATAGGCTTTTTAAGAAAGTCTATCTGTTTTTAATGTTTGACTTATTCTCATTAATTATATAAAAAAACCTTATGTTTATATAAAGTATGAACACAAATAAGGTCAATTATGTTAAAATATTTTTTAAGCCGTCTTTATGCTTTGATATTCACATTTATTGGTGTTTCCATCGTAGCCTTTGGATTTATACGTGCTTTACCTGGAGACCCAGTTCAAGTCATGCTTGGAGAGAGAGGTGCTGACCCTAAAGTTTATGCTGAAATGAGGGCTACTCTAGGCTTGGATCAACCTCTTCATATACAATATTTTAAATTCCTTTATAGGGCTCTGCAAGGAGATCTTGGTGCTTCTATTATAACAAATACTCCTGTTACTGAGGAGTTTTTTGCGCGTTTTCCTGCCACACTTGAATTAGGCTTTGCCGGACTCCTATGGGCTATCCTATTAGGTGTTCCACTTGGTATCCTTATTGCTCTTAAAAGAAATTCTTCTTTTGATTACACTGTGATGACAGGCGCTCTCTTTGGTTATTCCATGCCTATTTTTTGGTGGGGACTTATGCTAATTTTATTTTTTTCTGTCTACTTAGGAATAACTCCTGTATCTGGGCGTATAAATGTTTTATACGATATTCCAACGATCACAGGATTTTTATTCATTGATTCCTTATTTAGTGGGCAACAAGGGGCTTTTTTCAGTGCTTTCAGCCATTTGATCCTGCCAGCTATTGCCCTTGGAACCATCCCTTTAGCAGTGATCACACGTATGACCAGATCCAGTATGCTAGAGGTTTTAAGTGAGGATTATATCCGAACAGCCAAAGCAAAAGGATTAAGCAAATTTGATGTAGTGGCCATTCATGGTTTAAGAAATGCCCTGATCCCTATTGTTACGGTGATTGGCCTTATGTTGGGCACTATCATTACAGGGGCTATTTTAACAGAAACCATTTTTGCTTGGCCGGGTATTGGCAGATGGTTGGTTTTTAGTGTAAATTCTAGAGATTACCCTGTTATTCAAGGGGGTATTTTACTGATTGCTATTATGATTATGTTGATCAACATGGCAGTAGATATGACCTACGTGATTATAAATCCTAAAATTAGAGGTCTATGAATGAGTGAAACATGTTCTGCGCCACAGAAAAAGCAGTTACCTATGCACCCTTTAATAGAGTTTTGGTATTTCTTCTCTCAAAATAGGGGAGCTGTTATTGGGTTATTTCTTATCATCATATTTATATTTATTGCTCTACTAGCTGATTTAATTGCGCCTCATAATCCTAGTGAGCAATTCACAGACCATATAAGGGTATTTCCTGTATGGACAGGAGGTAACTGGAGATTCATTTTAGGTACTGATGACTTAGGACGAGATGTTTTAAGCCGTCTTATTTATGGAACAAGAGTATCTCTGACTGTTGGGTTTTTAGTGGTTTGTTTTTCAGCTACAACAGGGGCAACTCTCGGGTTGATTGCAGGTTATAGCAGAGGGTTTTTAGATCAAGCTATTATGAGACTTACTGACATATTAATGGCTTGGCCCAGTGTTTTGCTGGCTATTATTGTAGCATCGCTTTTAGGTCCTAATCTATTCAATGCCATAGTCGCTGTAAGTGTTGTAGCTATACCTAGCTTTATCAGAGTTGCAAGAGCCTCTGTGTTAGCTGAAAGAAATAAGCAATATGTGATAGCAGTGAAAAGCTTTGGCAGCAGTCATTTTCGAATACTGATTTTGAATATCCTTCCTAACTGCATTGCGCCACTCATTGTACAAGCGGCATTGAGTTTCAGCGATGGTATTTTAAATGTGGCTGCCTTGGGCTTTTTAGGGTTTGGTGCTCAACCTCCTACAGCAGAGTGGGGAACCATGTTATCAGATGCTCGTGATTATATTCAGACAGCATCCTATTTAGTCACACTTCCTGGCCTTTGTATTTTAATTGTTGTTCTTGCTTTTAACCTTTTAGGAGATGGGCTTCGGGATAGTTTTGATCCGAAGTTAAAGAGATAATGAATCTGTTAACTGTAAAAAATCTTACTATAGAATTTGAAACACTGAGAGGAAGGCTTAGGGCAGTTGATAATGTCAGTTTCGAGCTTAAAAAGTCAGAAACATTGGGCATTGTCGGAGAATCAGGATGTGGAAAAAGCCTTACAAGCCTTGCAATTATAAGACTGCTCTCTCCAAATGCTATTATAAAAGCAGACACTTTGATGTTTAAAGATATTGATCTTTTAACTGCAAGTCCAAAAACGTTGCGTTCTTTGCGCGGATGTTCTATTTCGATGATTTTTCAAGACCCTATGACAAGCCTTAACCCTAGCTTTACTGTAGCTTTTCAAATGAATGAGATTTTACGTGTTCACAATATGGGGACAAGGCTTGAACGTAAAGATCGAGTTTTAGAGCTATTGCATTTAGTGGGTATACCCGATCCAAAATCTTGTATCAAAAGATACCCTCATGAGCTTTCAGGTGGAATGACTCAAAGAGTGATGATTGCTATGGCCATGTCTTGCAATCCAGATCTGCTTATTGCTGATGAGCCTACAACAGCATTGGATGTCACAATGCAGGCACAAATTCTTGCCCTACTTCAAGAGCTTCAAAAAAACTATGAAATGGCACTTATGCTCATTACACATGATATTGGGGTGGTTGCTCAGATGGCTGATAGGATACAAGTGATGTACACAGGACGAATTATAGAATCAGCATCAGCTGATAGCATTATTCGAGAGCCTCAACACCCTTATACTCATGGATTACTGCAAGCTCTTCCTGAATTTCAAGGATCGTTGGATGATAATAAAAGAAAACGCCTTAATAGCATCAAAGGCGTTGTACCTGACCTTATCCATAGACCTACAGGTTGCCAGTTTCATCCAAGATGTGGTTTTTGCCAAAGTAAATGTGAACAAGAGACTCCCACTTATACACAGACCAAAACAAATCACTACACCAAATGTTTTTTTCCTCTTTTATCTAAAGAAGCAAAGGAAGATATCTTATAATGAAGAATGTTCAAGAGAAGGAATATCACTAAATGATCAACAAACCTATTCTATCTGTTAACAATGTTAAGAAATATTATAAGATCAAAGGGTTTTTCTCTAATAAGGGTATAGTTAAGGCTGTAGATGATGTGAGTTTTGAGTTGGTAAAAGGAGAAACCCTATCTATTGTGGGCGAATCAGGCTGTGGTAAAAGCACTCTTGCAAGGTTATTGATGAGGGTAGAGCCAAGAACAGCTGGAAAATATATGCTTTGTGACAAAGATATAGATATAAAGGGTCATTGGCCCAAAAATGAATTTCATAGAACTATACAAATGATTTTTCAAGATCCTTATAGCAGCATAAACCCAAGAAAAAAGGCATGGCAAATTGTTGCAGAACCACTTTTTGTCAATACCAATTTTTCAGTTAAAGAGTGCCGCCTAAAGGCGATGGAGGCCTTTGAGCAAGTTGGAATTAGAAGAGAGTGTATCAATCGCTATCCTCATATGTTTAGTGGTGGACAGAGGCAGCGCATTGGTATTGCAAGAGCTTTAGTATTAAAACCTAAAATTTTAGTATGTGATGAACCTGTCTCTGCGCTTGATGTCTCTGTTCAAGCACAAGTTTTGAACTTATTAATGGATATTCAAGAGCAGATGGACTTAAGTCTTATTTTTATTTCACATGATCTTTCTGTTGTAAGACATATTTCTGATCGTGTTTTGGTCATGTATTTAGGCAGAATTGCAGAGATTGGAGCGCGTAATGATGTGTTTCAAAAACCCATGCACCCTTATACAAAAGCTCTTTTAGAAAGTAGACCTCAAATACTCAAAGGTAAAATAACACAACATCGCTCTTTAAAAGGAGAGTTGCCTTCACCGATGAATCCCCCTCCAGGTTGTATCTTTCATTTGAGATGTCCAAAGGCTACTGATATTTGTAAAAAGAAGATTCCTCCTTTAAGGCAAATAAGTAATCAAAAAGTGGCTTGCCACCACCCTGAGGTTTAGAAGTTTTTCCTAGTGGTTATTTACCTTTCAGAGAGAAAGTATAACCTATGTGTCCAGGATGGGCCTCTGGCAATCGGGCAAGCCGGCAATCAGTTCCCAGCAGCTGCTTGCCGGACTACTCCCGGGTAGATAAAGATACTTTGAAATTGAACTATCGTGTTATTTGTGCAATATATATGAATCTGTCCGTCAAGCAAGTAAAAAAATATTGACTTTGCAATCTCTTTAATCAAAATATGCCTTAGGTAACTTCAACTTTATTTAAAATCAAAGGAGTCATTATGGCTATAGAATTGCCACCACTGAATTATAAACAGGACGCTCTAAGTCCTTACATTTCAGATGAAACAGTGAATTTTCATTACACAAAACACCATAAAGGTTATGTCAATAAGCTCAATGCAGCTATTTTGGACACACAGTGGGATACAAAATCTTTAGAAGAGATTATTCAGCAAGTCCCTCAGGAAGGGAAAGGGATAGGTATTTTTAATAATGCCGCACAGATATGGAATCATACACTTTATTGGAATAGCCTTTCACCTCAAGGAGGAGGCATTCCCACAGGGTCTCTTCAAGATGCTATTTGTGAGAGTTTTGGTTCTTTTGAATCTTTCAAAAATGATTTTACCAAAGTAGCTACAACGACTTTTGGCTCTGGTTGGGCATGGGTTGTTCTATCATCATCTTCAAAAAAGCTAGAAATTATGTCTACAAGTAATGCTCAAACACCTTTAACAAATAGTGGGCTTAAACCTATTCTTACTTGTGATGTTTGGGAACATGCCTATTATATTGACTATCGCAACGCAAGGGATAAATACATTGATGCTTTTTGGAATGTTGTCAATTGGAAGTTTGCTGCTCAAAATCTTTAATTTTTAGCGACAACATTGTAATTTCTGTGCAGATAAGATTCCAATAAGTAAGTATAATAGTAGCTTAAATATTTATCAAACCAATAATTAATTAAGCTACTTTTAATACCTTTCTTTGACTGCGTGGTCTGGATAGATCAATGTTGTATAATTTTACCTTTCTATAAAGTGTTGCTCTACCAATACCAAGAGATGCAGCTGTTTTTGTAAGATTACCTTTAAATACATAAATAGCTTCTTGAATGGCTACTTTTTCTACATCCTTGATTGTTGAGGTTGATGGACCTGTTGCTTCTGAGTGTTTTGAAGTATTATCAGGAAAAGGTACAACTTGCCCCATGTTTGAATGGTTAGGAGTTGTGAAAAATCTTGACCTGAAAGCAGGGTTAGAAAGCCCATTTTGCCATTGAAGCGAAGTAAAAGTCTTGATGTTATAATTATATTCGTTTGACCATTGCCTGGCTTTGTGAATATCGTCCTGGTTATCACTGATAAAAATTAAAGTAGAGTTGGGATTGATCATAACAACCTTCCTTTTTGGTTTTTTTTATTAAAATTTATTCTTTGTATTAAATACATCGGTTCATTGTATTAATTTATTAAATACTTTCTGATACATTTTATATCATAAAAGTCCTGTCACATTTAAACTATATAACCGACTAATATTACAAAGAAAAAATACTGATATAGCTTTTAATATACAGGCTATTTCCATTCATTTAGACACAATATTTACAATCATCTCTTATTTTAAATGTGCTTTTTTAAAACATTTTGTTTCACTGAAATGCATTTGATTTTACTTAATGTCATGAAAATAAAAACTGTTAAAGAAAATATCAGAACAGAACAAAATTTGTCATCTAAGAGAATTGCCTTAGTAAAGGATATAAAGAAAGACTTCTTCTTGAAATAAAAGGACTTTAAGAGAGTATTTTTTGGCACTAACTTTGCACTTACTAAATATAAGCAATTAAGAAAGCAAGGAGATAATCTTATGATGACAAAACAAAATAATAAGCAAATACAGTCTATTTTATACGTAACACTGTTATTCTCAACTTTAATACTTACCACAGGGTGCTTTGGTAAGCCTGACGGAGCTGTTGTTAATACTGGCGGCCACAGAATGGGTAACAATGGATATCCTAATCCAAATCAACTAAATCAACCTCAAAATGGCTCATATATATCAAATTCTGTTTTTGAAAGCTTTGTAGGTGAGCCTTTAGTAGGAGCTGTTATAGATATGACAGTTGAATTTTATGATAATGGTGATATTGTTACCATAGTTATATTGGACGAACATCCCTTACAAGATCCTTTTGAAGCTACCTTAAATTACAGCGGCCATGATCAAGGATTTGTCTCTTTTAGTGATGATACAGGTACAGTCTATTTTGAAATAACAGAGGATCCATCAGTTTCTCAGATTTACTTTGAAAATATAGATGGCACATCTGGTATCTTAGGAGATATTGATACTTGTAGAGTAGAAGGCACCTGCTGAAACATCTTATAATCTTCAGCTGAGCTTTTTAAACCTCAAAAGTGACCTTTAGATTTTATACTTGCAAAGCTATGGTTATTTGAGTAAATGAGTGTATTATGCTTCACACTCAAAACAGTAATACTCTACAAAGCCAGCATTCATCAATCAATAAAGCAACTATTGGCCTTATAGATTCCTGGAAGAATCTACTTTTAGAAGAGTTTGACAAAGACTATATGAAAGAGCTGAAGGCCTTTTTAGCTTCAAGATACTTAGCACAAAAGACTATATATCCTCAAAAAAATCAAATTTTTAATGCTTTCAATATAACTGCCTTTGAATCAGTTAAAGTTGTTCTTTTAGGCCAAGATCCCTACCATAACCCTTTTCAAGCTCATGGACTTAGTTTTTCTGTGAATAAGGGCATTAATCTACCTCCATCGCTTAAAAATATCTTTCAAGAATTAAAAGACGACTTAAACATCAATAACAATCAACATGGAGATCTTTCTCATTGGGCAAAACAAGGCGTACTTTTACTTAACTCTATTTTAACAGTTGAAAGAGGGAAGCCAGGATCACACCAAAACAGAGGATGGGAGAGGTTTACAGATGCTATTATCCAAAAATTAAATGATAAAAGAGATCATTTAGTTTTTCTCTTATGGGGAAGCTATGCAAAAAATAAAGGACAACTTATAGATACCACTAAACATTTAGTGCTCACTGCGCCTCACCCATCTCCTTTTTCAGTACATAAGGGGTTTTTTGGTTCCAGGCCTTTTTCAAAAATAAACTCTTACCTCACAAGGCGAGATCAAAAACCTATTGATTGGACTAATTAATGATTTCTATAAATGATCTAAAAAAAATAATGATTTTTAGCTTGCCTTATATTATTTTTAACATAAGTATATAAAAGTACATCTCATATTGTTTGATATTGTTGAGATATAAATCATTTAATAAAATATAATTGTTAGGAGGTAAACATGAATTTTTTTAATCTTTTAAAAACTGTATCTTTCTTATCTTTGTTGTTGGCTTTTATTTCAACCACTTCTTGTACTAGAAATCAGGAAGAAGCTGCTGAAGAAACAATGGAAGAGCCAACAGTAGAAGAGGCAGTAGTAGAAGAACCAGTAGCGGAGGAAGAGCCACCAGCAGAAGAACCTACTACTGAGGAAACAACTGACACAACAGAAGGTGCAGAGAATAAAGAAGAAGTGGAAGAAAAAACAGAATAATTACAAGTTAAGAAATCAATGCATTAAATAGGGCGCGTATTTCAATTAAAGTGCTTATTTTTGAATTTTTTCAAAAAATTTGTAGAAATGATGATTTCGAGCTTGAAAGTAAATATGTCCAAAGTCTTCTGTTGAAAGTAGATTAATTCCGTTTATTTTTAAAAGCTTAGAAATAAATGGATGTGGATGTCCGTATCTTTTTTTTCTGGCACTGCTGATTGCGGTACCTCCTTTTTTCAAGGACTTTACCAACTCTTTTGAGGTACTATTTTTAGATCCATGATGTCCTAAAATCAGATATTGACTTTTTTTATTAAAAAGTGAGTTTAAAATAGGAAGCCACTTTTGATCTGTTTTTTTAGAGCCATCTCCAGGAATAATAATAAGAGAATTAAAAAAGACACGCGACCAGTTGTTACTTGTTTTAATAGAGCCTTCTGGTGAATAAGCATAGAAGGGTATGTTAGAAGTGTTTTTGCAAGAAGGTAGAGTAGAGAGAAATTGTCTTTTATAAGATGAAGATGGGCCATTTGGAAGATAAAGGATACAAGAGTTTAAGACAGTTCTTGCCAATTTACGAGTAAGTCCTATATGATCCCAATCCCAGTGAGAGAAAGAGAAAATATTATCTTTATTTTTGCAATATTTTTTAAACTTTTTATAGTCAAAAAATTCTCCTCCTGCATCAAAATGATAACATATATGATTATCTATATAAGATACACATTGGCCTTGGCCTACGTGCCATACAACCCAAAAAGGCAGGACCCCTTCATTGATTTGTTGACAAAAGCAAAAGATATAAAAAGTAGTAGATAAAAAGTATTTCATAATAACCTTGATTTTTTTACAGGTGGTCTAACAAAGGAGAAATACAGACAGATAAAGAGATGCAAGCTTAATAAGTAAAAAAAACCTTGTTGTAAGCTGAGATGAGCTTCTGGTTTGAAAAGTGGTAGCTCTTTGGCAATGATATTTAAAAAATACAACAAAAAGGACCAACTACCATCTACAACTATTACAAATGGGGAAATAAACACACTCAATAATGTTAAAGGGAAGAAAAAAAGACCAAATAGAGGTAGAAATAGAGTATTTATCAAAATACTTACCGGATGAGGATGGCTCATGCTTCCAAGTAAAGGAGCCATCATCAAATAGACAATAAGGTTTCTTGCAAGTAGGCTTTTATCTTTACCTAGTGCCAAAGCCAAAGAAGCAGCCCAACTCAATAAAAAAGAAAAAGAATTGTACCAGTGAGAAAAAAATAACAGGGCTATAAACGAAACATACCAAACAGAAAGTGTATGATTCCAATTGAGAGCAAAGCGTTTTCTAATAAAAGTTATAATAAGAGAAAACCATGCTCTAACAACTGGAGGATTAAGGCTTGTGCTAAGAGCGTAGATGGCTAAAAGCACAGCCTGAAAAATAAAAGGCATTTTTATTTTAGACAGCGCATTACGTAAACCACTTAAATGCATTCCAGAGACAACAAAAATATGCAAGAGTCCTGTTGTTACAAACATTTCACGCAAGCCTAAATCTTCAATCCTTTTCCCACAAACTAAAGCCTCATACACTTGAGGAAATTTTGTCTGAGGGAGCAGTGACAAACATTTATGATGCAAGAAGTTAATAGGCAGATCCAATAAATCTTTAGGATCTATTTGAAGGATATGAAAAGAAATTAAGAAAAATAAGAGACTCAACCACATATCTCAAGAAAAATAAGCAATTTTGGTGCCAATTAAAAACCTGTTTTTTGGCAGTTTCAGGTCCGTAATTCATACAATGTGCTGTTTCCCTAAAAATAGGTCCATTCTTGAGACATAGGTTACAGTTTATTTAAGAAGACATAGATAATACTTTTTATTTTATACGCTAGATGCACTTTCTTAAAATATTTTTATTTATCCGGGAAACTGGCAGTTTGTTTCCGAGAACTGTCTTCCGGATTTCCGGGAGCTAGATCCCGGACAAATGAAAGGGCCCATTCTGGAGACATAGGTAACAGATTCTTCAAGACAATATGTCTAGCTACTCATTTGAATATTCAGATAAGTTCTTTTTTTCACACTTGATTTCTCGACATCATTTCTATTTATTTGTATGGTAAATTTATGTTGATGATTTTTGTATCCACTTTATTTCTTATGATTCATTTAAACGGCACTACAGTCATAGCTGTATCTGATGTAGATATAATATTAGGGAAAGGTTTAAAGAACTATCAACAAGGTCAGTATGTAGAGGCTCAAAATGCATTTCAATCTCTCTTAGAATCATATCCTAATAACCCTACCTTGCTCTTTAATTTAGGTTTAGCCCATTACCGACTAGGACATTATGGTTTTGCAACAGGCTTGTGGCATAAAGTGCTTGATCAAAACCCTTATTTTGTAAAAGCGACTGAGGCCATCAATTTTACCCAAAAACAAATATCTATTCAAGGACCATCAAGCCAAACTTCGTGGGGAGAAAGAATTAGAAAATGGGTGTTAGTTTATATTCCCTGGGATGTCTGTTTATTTTTAACAGCTATTTTTGGTTTCTTTTTTTTATGGCTAAAAATCAAGTATCTTGCTATTTGCAGATTTGTTGTAAAAAAAGGTGATGAACGCCCTGCTATACCGACAAGTTTAATTGTTCTAGGTCTTACTTTTGTATTTGTTCTTTTTGTAACCCTGATGAAGGTAAAAGATCATACAACCCTAAGAGCTATTACTATATCCCCTAAATCTCTTGTTTATGTCAGTCCTAGTCAAGAGACAGCTTCTTTATTTGAGCTATCTGAAGGTTCACATGTTATTATAGAGCAAGTCAACAACAATTGGGTCCAAGTTATTGATCTAAAAGGACAAATAGGCTGGGTTCAACAGAAAGATATCTTTCATTATGCAGGTGAAAAACTATGATAAATGATCTTTGGGTGAATCTCTTTAAAAAAACGAATAAAGAAGATCATCATTTAGCTATTTTAAGAAAAAATATACTTTTTGAGACTCTCAACAAATCAGAGCTTTATTTCGTTAGCAAAACCATCCATGAACGTAGCTATCATACTGAGGAAGTTATTTTTCAGCAAGATAGCTTAGGAACAGGAATGTATGTGATCGTTAAAGGAAGTGTTGATATTTTTATTAAAGAAATGGATCCAAAACAAGGAACTATTCACAGCGTACACGTAGCTCACCTTATAGAAGAAGATTTTTTTGGAGAGATGTCTTTGGTAGAAGAAGATAATAGACGAACTGCAACAGCTGTAGCCGTTGAAAACACAACTCTGATAGGGTTTTTCAGACCAGACTTACTAGAGATTGTAAACAGAAACCCTATAATAGGAGGGAAGATCACTTTCCAGTTAGCAAAAATCCTGTTGCGTCGATTGCAAGCCACAACAAGTAAGATCACGCACCTTAAAAAAGAGTTAAAAGTTTTGGCAAGTTTTCAAAAAAAATAAGATACACAAAGAAGTATGATCAAAAAGGCTTTTGAATGGCTTTAAACACATCAACCAATGATAAAATGTATCCCAATATATATCAAAGAGACTTTCTCGTTCATACAGGTATGCGGCGTGAGACATGGTGGAAGTTAACAGTTATTACAGGAATTGTTCTCTTATTCATCACGGTACTTGTGACAGTAGACAACATGCTCTCATCCTTTATATTTGCTTTTGCAATCAGCTATGTATCTGAACCTCTTATCAGTTATTTTGAACGTAGAGGAGTCAGGCGCACTTTTAGCATCTCTTTATATTTTATCTTTACTGGCCTTATTCTAACTATTTTAATCGTCAAGTTAGCTCCTCTTATCACTCAACAAGCGACTCTTTTACAGTCAGAAATACCCAAATATGTTGAAGGCATCACACAATTTTTATTCATTTTAGAAAGTAACCTTTCAGGTCCGTTCTCTTCTGTTTATGATCTTCAATTTAGTTCTAGTATAGGAGGTCTTTTTCAAAAGTGGATTGAGCTTTTTATTGGAAGCGTCCCTGTTATTGCTCAAAATACAGTAACTATTCTTATTTTATCTCCTTTTTTGGCCTTTTTTCTTTTAAAAGATGGACAGGTCATGCGTAAAAAATTCTTAACACTAGTACCTAATCTGTTTTTTGAAATGGCTCTTAATCTCACTCATAACCTCAATCTCCATATAGGAGGCTTTATCCGTGCTCGTCTCCTTGAAGCCATGATTGTTGGCCTTGTGGTTTTTTTAGGACTAACCATCGTTCAATTTCCCTACACAGCTTTTTTAGCATTATTTGCAGGTATTACAAATCTGATTCCTTATATAGGGCCTATTATTGGAATGATTCCAGCCTATATGATTGCGCTGGCTGGTGAGAATTTAGAAATCACTATTTTACTGATAACTTTTGTGTATTTAATTGCACAGCTTATTGATGTTTTCTTTATTATTCCTCTTGTGGTCGCAAGAATTGTAGACTTGCACCCCATAACTGTTGTTGTCGTTATCATTATTGGGTCTCAGGTTATGGGAGTTCTTGGAATGATTATTTCAATTCCTGTGATAAAGTGCATTAAATTAACTGTTTCAACGATTTACACACATCTTGTCGAGTTTAAGTCAGAGCATGTATAAAAACATAAGTCACAGTAGGAACGTGGGAGGAAACTGGCAATCCGGCGGCAGACTGCTGTAGGGAACTAATTCCCAGCTTGCCAGAGGCTTGCCTCGAGAGGCTTGCCTTGAGAGGTTCGCCTTGAGAAGGTCAGAGGTATTTTTAGGGATACAGCTTTTAACATTGTGTCAAAGAACGAAAAGAGTCTCTTTCCTCAAAATGAACAGATTTTTGAGGCGGTTAGCATTTTATTGAAGGCGTGAGCCTTCATGCTGACCGCCAAAAAATGGTCAGAGGCTCATCTCAAGAGACCAGCTCATTTTTAGAGGAAGAGGTAGTAAGAGGAACTTTCCCTTAACATCATATTAAAAAACGAGGGGAGTCTCCCTAGTAAAAATGAACGGATTTTTGAGACGGTTAGCATTTTATTGAAGGCGTGAGCCTTCATGCTGACCGCCAAAAAATGGTCAGAGGCTCACCTCAAGAGACTAGTTCATTTTTAGTGAAACAGTATTTGACTTTTTAACGGTACAGTTTATATATTCAATAGGTGTTTTATTTATAGGGTACTTTCAATGATGGCAAGATGGGTATTATTACTTTTTTATGTAAGTTTTATTGGTTGTTCTTCTGTTCAGAACAATGAGGTGGGTTCTGCTGCAGATGCTAAGATTTTATTTCAAAAAGCTATGGATTTAAAAGAGAAGCGTTATTATGAAGAGTCCTTAGAAGTATTTACAAAGGTGAGAGATCAATATCCTCATTTAGATTATAGTGTAAAGTCAAAGCTAGAAATGGCCAATATTTATTTTAAACAGAGGGAATACATATTTGCTCAAGGTTCTTATGAAGTTTTTAAAAAGTTACATCCTAACCACCGGCCTGATTATGTGTTTTATCAATTAGGACTATCTTATTACCACAGCTTACCAGGAGCTATTGATAGGGACCTTTCTCTCGCAGTCAAATCTGTTGATTATTTCCATGAGCTTTTAACGAGGCATCCTCAATCTGAGTTTGCTAAGGATGGACAGGCTAAGTTAAGAGAGGTACAAAAAAAACTAGTTCAAAAAGAACTCTACATTGCTGATTTTTATTTTAAACAAAAGACATATAAAAGTGCTTTGTTACGTTACACCCAGATGATTCATGATGCAGTCTATGCTGATTATTGGCAATCTCTTCTTAAAAATACTTCTTCTCTTAAGGGTTGGACCAAAACGATAGACAATGCAGACCAAATAGCAAAACTACCAGGTGAGCAAAAAAAACAGCAATTATATAGAAATACTTTATTAAAATACTCTCAAGAGGGTTATTCTTATTTATTACCAAAGCTTCTTTTTAGAGGGGGGATCAGCGCAGCAGAAGTTAATGAGAAAACACAAAGCAAATACTACTTTGATATATTAAAACTCAATTTTCCTACATCTGCAGAAGCTCAAAAGGCGCAAAAGGCAATTCAAAAATATGAATTATAATCAAAATGACAGTATCGACAATAATTTTGATGAACTCTTAGACCTTGCAAGACAAAATTTTATTGAAGGTCGGTACAGACAAGCAGAGCCAATACTTCAACAGGTTTTGTTAAAAAATAATAAAGAACCTGAAATTTTCCAAATGCTAGCTACTATTTACTATGATCGAGGAAAATTCAATAAGGCCATTAAAACTTTTAAGAGGGCTTTAGAAATTGACCCTTCCTACACGGATGCCTCTGTGGGTTTATCTATTATTTTAAATGACTTAGGCCGTTATGAAGAAGGTCAAGAGGTATTTGAAGTAGCTCAAAAGGTTTTAGAAGAAAAAAAGAAAAAAAATGATCCATTTATCGATAAACTAATAGCTCAAAAACATGAGGAGTTAGGTGATATTTATTTTGACAATAAAAGATATAAAGAAGCTATTGAAGAGTTTTTAAAAGCAAGGCAGCTGAGCGAAACAAAGGTTGATATCCATTTAAAAATGGTGGATGCTTTGATAAAGGATGAACGTCCTTTTGATGCTGTCAAGCAGCTGCGCCAGATGATTGCAGACCACCCTGAGTGCTTTATGGCAAGGCAAAAGTTAGGTCAGCTTTATTATGATGCAGGCAGAGTGGTGGATGCGATTGAAACATGGGAGTCTGTTTTGTTACATGATCCTCATAATTTGCTGGCAAAAACTTCTCTTAAATTAGCTTCTGAAGCAAAACTCACAGTTTCTAAAGTGTGATCATATTAAAATAAAAAAAGAGAGAAAAGATGATAAATAACAGAAGAGATAAAATTTCAAGAGTTATGAAGGAAGATTTAACTCTTTATATCACAAAACAAGAAATCGATGAAATGGTCACTAGACTTGCTAAGGAAATTCAAGATGAATACCAAGAAGATGAAGTTATTTTGATTTGTCCACTTAAAGGCTCTTTTTTATTTGCAGCCGACCTTATAAGAAAAATGAACTTGCTCCTCAAAATAGATTTTATAAAACTAACAAGTGCATCTTTAGAAAATGAACTTAATGATGGTACCATTAAAATAATTAAAGATATTTCTCTTAATGTTTTGAATAAAAACATTCTAATTATAGAAGAGATTATTGATGAGGGCCGTATCCTCAATTTTTTAAAAAACAGATTGTTAGACAGTCATCCAGCTTCTATTAAGATCGCCACTCTCTTGAACAGACCCGCGAGGCGATTGATTAATATCCAACCTGACTTTATTGGGAAGGTCATTGAAGACCGTTTTGTTATCGGTTATGGCTTAGATGATAATGAAATTGGACGTAATTATGCAGATATTTACCATTTCAAGCAATAAAGAATTATTAAAATAGAGAGAAATCTTATAAGTTCATACCTAGTTAAGAGCTTTTAATAGATATGAAAAACTTCAGACTCATTGTTTATTTTATCTTGTCTATATTATCATTAAGTACATCTTTAAACTGTTTTGCCTCCAAAGATGCACCTGCTTTAAAACCAAACAAAAAAAGTAACAGACAAATAGCTTATACAATAGATTCTGAAAATCAAAAAATCATTGTCGAACATCTTTCAAAATCTTGGTCTGAAGACTTAGGAGTTATATGGGGTTTTGACTTTCTTCCTTTACCTAGGGGTGCTGATCAGGATCTTCCAAGATTGATTGTTACGGAAAGGGGTGGGAGTATGTACTTTCTTTCTTTAACAAATGGTCATCAGGAACCTATTTCTGGTCTTCCTCAAACGGTAGAGGTGGGTCAAGGAGGATTGATGGATGTGAAGCTTCATCCTCAGTTTGCTAAAAATAAATTAGTTTTTTTTTCTTATGTGGCTAGGTATGAGGGGGGTACAGGAACAATTGTTGCTAGAGCTAAGCTGCAAGGGTCAAAATTAAGAGATATTAAGACTTTATTCAAATCATCTCCTCCTGGATCAAGCGGCCGTCATTTTGGTTGTCGTATTGTGTTTAAAAACGGTAAAGTCTACTTTGCTATAGGTGATAGAGGAGATAGGCATAAAGCGCAAGACCTAAGTTATCCTAACGGGAAAGTCTATCGTATTTATGAAGACGGTTCTATTCCGGAGGACAATCCTTTTGTAGGAAGGGAATTAAAGAATGGACGTAAGGCTTTACCTGCTATTTGGAGTTATGGACATCGAAATCCACAGGGGTTGGCAGTACATCCGCACACAGGTCAGCTTTGGGAACAGGAACATGGGCCAAGAGGCGGTGATGAAATTAACCTCATTCAAAAGGGGAGGAATTATGGTTGGCCTGTGATCACTTACGGAAAAGAGTACTGGGGGCCTTCTATTGGAACAACTCATAAAAAAGGAATGGAGCAACCTATAAAATTTTATGTTCCATCTATTGCCCCTAGCTCTTTAATGATCTATTCAGGCCGTTTATTTGCCAATTGGAAGGGTGATTTTTTTTCAACAGCTTTAAAAAACCCTTATATTAGTCGTGTTGTGATAAAAAATAAGAAGAAGTCTAGTCAAGTGAGTTTTAAAGTTGTCAAAGAGGAGTCTATTTTAAATGACTTTCCTCATAGGATCCGGCATATAAGTGAGTCTCCTAATGGGCAGATTATTTTTTCTACTGATTCAGGGCACTTTTATAGATTGAAGCTATAATAGGCTCAAATAGATTCAAAATTATAAAAAGAATATGTATTATGATAGACAAGCTATAAAGATTCTTGATAAGAGGTATTATTATAGTATATGATTATTATATTAATATTAAAAATCACTGATACATTTAAACCTTTAGTATTGAGGAGGGTCATATTGTGAAATATTTTAAGAATTTAAATCTTTTAATTTTACTTTTATTTGTTATGTCTGCTTCTGTGTCGTGCAGTCATGGAAATGGAAAAAGGGATAAGCACAAAAGTCATAAAAGCATGTGGAAAAAGATGGATGTCAATAAAGACCATCAAGTTTCACATGAAGAGTTTATGAAAGCTCACGAGAAAAAATTCAAAAAGATGGATGCCGATGGTGATGGCAAAGTATCAAAGGCAGAGAAAAAGGCATGGAAGAAAAAGAAACACAAGAAACACAAGAAACAACATACCGCATGTAAAGAGGGATGTACTTGTGAAAAATGTGAAAAGAAACGCCATAAGAAGCATATGTGGAAAAAGATGGATGCTGATAAAGATGGCCATGTTTCACGTGAGGAGTTCATAGGTGCTCATGAGCGTAAATTCAAAAAGATGGATGCTGATGGCGATGGTATGATCACTAAGGCGGAAAAAAAGGCATGGAAGAAAAAGAAGCATAAGAAGCACAAAAAGGAAAAATCTGAGTCTTCTGATGATACAGCAGCTGAAGCAAAAGATGAGTCCAAATCAGAGGATAATAAGGGAGAGAAAGAAGAAGCTGAAGCTGAAGCTGAAGAAGAAAAGGCTGAAAGTAAGACTGATGAGAGTGCTAGTGCTGACAAAGACAAAGAAGATTCAGACACCACTACAACTACTCAAAAATCATAAAGTTTTGATTTATTTATGTGATCTAGAAAAATAATTGCCCATTTTGTTACATACAAAGTGGGCATAGATCATAAAAATCTTTTTTTTAAGTAGACATAACTAGACAGTTGAATACTTGTTTATCTATTTCTCTCCTCTTCTCCACTTATATCATTAGTATTTGACATGTCTTTTTCATTTAGATTGCTATCATTACTATATATGAATTCTTTATCCTAAGTGGTGATATTGATGGTGTTAATCGCCTGAGCTAATTGTCCAAAAATTGTCAGAGACTCGTCTCAAGAGACCAGTTCATTTTTAGTGAAACGAATTAAGTGCAAAAATTTAAAGTTACTGATGACAGATACAGCTTGACGGATGACCGGTTGCTCGAATGCCAGAAGAAGATAAAGACTTAGTAAGATATAACTTGGAATTTCAAGAGCTTATCATGAAATGGCAACAGCCCTTAGTTATTTTTCAAATAATTAAAGCAAAACATCATGAAGCTATGGACTATTTTATTAATTAGAGCTATTTCTTTGCTTATTTCAAATAAACCAATTACTAATTTATACATTAGCTCTAAAAAATTATAAACTTTCAAAAAGAGAGGTATATATATGAGGTTATTTATCTTTTTATTCTTAACTGTCACAAGTTTAAGTATGGCAGAAGCACAAAATACAAGCTGCCCACGGCTTGCAGAAGGTTCGACAACACATAAAGTCTCAATGCAATGTTTTTTTTATGGACCTCAAATATCGATGGAATATGGAAGCATTTACTTTAATATAGCAAGAGATGATCATGAGGTTCTTTTGCTTCTGCTGCGGGTTCAAAGAACTGAAAGAAATAGATATACACCAGATAAAATGAGAAATTTGATAGAATACTTAGTATTGAATATCCACAGGCAGTTATGGAAAGATTTTACCTTCTGGAGAAAAATATTACCTGAAGAAGCTGTAGCCAAGATGTTAGAGGTGCGCAAAGAATTCACCGATAGATTTACAGATATTGAGAGGGTTAATGATGAGGCATCCAATGATTTTGTTTTATCTTTCTCTAGAGATTTCTCACAGTCCAAATTAGATGAGCTGCATGACTGGCTTGTTAATAATAAAATAGGAGACTTCAACGAACAACTTGATCCACTTCCCGACTTCGTCATATTGCGCATGCGTCATTCAATGATTACAATAGCTTATGTAGTTCAGGGGTCACTACACTTTTTGTTGATTTGATGGAATTTTACGAGAATATATTTAACTTATTGGAAACTCTTTTTCTCCTAAGAATCTTGCTTGAGTGAATTTGATATTAAGAGCTTCATAAATTTGTTTATGAAGACTTGTGATGTTTGAAGGTAAAATGAATCTCTTGTTCGTCGTCTTATCTAATACAATACTATATTGTATAATCTTTAACTCATCCCTAAGTCTCTTGAAGCTAAGATCAATGTTCTTCTGTTTTAATTGAAATTTAATAAAGGTCAGTACACTATATGCTATATAACAAATTAAAATATGAGCCCTAATTCTTCTCGGTGTCCAATGGTAGATAGGACGCATCTTAAGGTCATGCTTATTAACTCTAAAAGCATTCTCTATCTGCCATAAACCCTTGTATCTTTCTAAGACCTCTGATGGTTTTAAATCCTCTGGTTTATGATTAGTGATAACTCCGTGAATACCATCCCATTGAGCCTCTTCATCTATCTTCTCTTGATTTAAAGTTGCTTCTTGTTTATTCTTCCTATCAATCTTAAGATACTTCTTAGTTCCTGTATTCTTTATAAGACTCGATAAAGATATCTTACCCTCATGCATCTGTCTTTTAAGCCTCTCAATAAGATTTAAACGATTCTTCTCATCTTGATAAGCTCTATCCTTACTATAACTTATAATTAATCTCTGATTCTCATATTCATAACTCTTACTAAAAAAAGACTTGTTAGGCATCTGCCTCCGACTCTCTTGTACATCTGTAACTATCTGGGACTTCATAGCTCTAGACATTGTCTTTAGCTTAGCAGCTACTATAAACTTAGTCCCCTTCTCATGTAGAGCTTGTAAGTTTTGCCTTGTAAACATCGCCCTATCTGCTACTATGGATACATCTAAAATACTATATGTCTTCTCAATCTTTTCTATAACTCTGATCAATGTCTTACCTTCATACGTATTACCCGGGAAAAGCTCATAACCTACAGGAAGACCTTCTACACTTGTCATAAGAGCTAGTACCACTTGAGTCTCTTTCACCTTATTGTCTTTGCTATAACCACATAACCGAAGTGTATCCGGATCAAAACTCTCAAAATATAATGTCGTCACATCAAAAAATAAAACATGTACTTCTTCCTCTAATAAACTCAATGTCCTACGAAACATCCTTGCTTTTATCTCATCCTCTCTCTTATACAGCTTATCCATCATCCGATACACTTTATTTAAATCAAATTGCTGATAACGATGTCTTTCTATATCTTTAACACTTTTTCTCTTACTCGATGGATCACTTAAGCGAGCAAGAACAATCTCTTTTAAAAGCGTATTAAACTCTCCTGTCTTATAACCATCTCCTATAATCTTATGAAGCTCTAATTGCTCAAAAGACTTGCCAAATACATCTTCTATACCTTGATGAACACGAGCCTTCTCTTTTAAAGTTTCTAAACATACCAAGTTATCAGGAATATTCTGTCTCTTTTTTTGAGGTGTATGTACTGACTCCAAACCTTCAAAAGTAGGGTTAATTTCATTCTTTATCTTTATAACCATCTCCTCACCTATCTTTTGAAATCTTGAAATCTCCTTAACTTTATCCTTATGAGTATGCCCTATACAGCAGACATTCTTTTGTTTCATCTTTCCATTGATCCGTTTATTCTCAACGATCCTTACGGAAACATGGTCATTTGGTCTTTTTACAAGGCGGACAAACATGCTCATAAAAATAAAATCGCAATATTAAAAAGCTCTGTCAATAGCAAGGGACACTACAAGAAACAACAAAAATTAAAAAAAATGAAAATCCCGAATTGATAAGCTTCCTAAGAACTCAAAACGTACTTATCAATATCAAAAGTAAACGAAAATGACGAAGTCAGGATAAAATAGGAGACTTCAACGAACAACTTGATCCACTTGCAAACAATTGCCCTATAACAGGTGATTTGAGTCCGATTTTGGAATCTACACAAGAGTGTGCAGTATGGAATAGCATTAATCAAAATGCAGAGCCGAACTTTTAATAACATCAGAATTGGGTTAAAAAAGAACTAGTTACAAGTCTTCTTTAAACCATATCTTACATTCCAAAGAAAAGTTAACTACTTACGGGGGAAATAACTGATCTTTTTTCATCCCACTTATTTTTATAAGTGTTTTCTGAAGGTATTTGTTGATCTCTGTTGAAAAAAGTTTGTGGAACCATTTCCTGTTGTTGCATCATCATTGGTGTTGAAACTTCAGGCAGCGCGCTGATTTGTTCATTAAGCAGTTGTAGATGGGCTTGAAGTAAGGCTCTTAAATTTGCCTCAATTTGGACTTTAGTCCTCTTTAACTCACCGATCTCATAATAAATACGTTTTAGAGACTCCTTTGCATCACGAATAATAAAATCGGCCTTTTGTTGAGCATCGTTAATAATGAGCTTACCTTCACGATCACATTCTTCCCTAATTTTTTGACTCATTTTTTGAGCGGTCTCTATAGTGTTTTTAAGAGCTTTATCTTGGTCTTTGTGCTTTAAAATCTGGGTTTCTCTATCTCTTAGAGTTTCTTTGAGATTGTTATTTTCCCTAATAAGTCTCTCCATTTCATGTGTAACAAATTGCAAAAACTCTGAGACTTCTTCAGTGTTGTAACCAAGCATCTTTTTATTAAAGGTTTTATGTGCAATATCTTTTGGAATGATTTTCATATCTGCCCCCTTATGATATTAAAGTAACCTTTAATATTATGATATAAAATGTCTATTTATGAAGCAACTACTATTAAATAAACAAAAACTTTTTTTAGATTTTAAAGCGTGTTAAGTTGTTTTTTGTAAAATGAAGTATAAAAAATGCAAAGAGAGAAAAAGTGCCTATTATCAAAGAAAACATAAACTTATCTCCTTATTCTGCATGGCGTGTGGGAGGATATGCTGATTTCTTTGCTGAACCTCAAAGTATTGAGGATATTAAGTGGATAGAGACACAATCAAAAAATCAAAAATGGCCAATAACCATTATCGGAGGAGGTACAAATTGCCTGATTTCTGATGATGGTTTAAAAGGTCTAGTTATTTCCTTAAAAAAACTGGTAGGCATCACCTCTTTTGTAGAAGATGACTTCTTAAAAATTGAATGCCTTGCTGGGACACCTAAACTTCTCTTAATGAAGAAACTTTTAAAATATCAGTTAGCACCTGCTATTTTTTTATCAGGTATTCCTGGTTGTGTAGGAGGAGGAGTTGTAATGAATGCAGGTGTGAGTGAAAATATAATGCCTTACGAGTTTTCTCAAATTGTTGATTGGATTGATATCGTTTATGACTATCAGGTTGTTCGAAAAAAACATTCTGATATAAAATGGTCTTATCGAAGTTCAGGAGGTTGGCAGCCGGGAATTATAACTCGTGTTGGGTTTAAGTGGCCACTTCAGCCTATAGAACATCTATCTCAAAAAGTTAAACAGGCAAGAGATATGAGGTTATCAAAACAACCTTTAAAGGATGCCAGTTGTGGCTCCACATTTATTAATCCTAAAAAACACACAAAGCTTAGTGCTGGACAGCTTATTGAACAAAGTGGACTTAAAGGGTTTCAAATAGGCCAAGCTAAAGTTTCTGATAAACATGCTAATTTCATTGTCAACTTAGGAAAAGCAACAGCGTGGGACATTCATTCGGTTATTTCTCATGTTCAAAAATCTGTTTACGACAAAACAGGGATTCTCCTCCAAACAGAGATTAAGTATTTAGGAAACTGGGAGTAGGGAGATACTTCTCTGTTTCCCTAAAAATGAACTGGTCTCTGACCATTTTTGGGCAATCAGCCTGACGGTTAGCACCGTCAGTAAAATGCTGATTACCTCAAAAACTTGTTCATTTTTAGGAGGGAGACTCTCCTCGTTTTTTGACAAAATGTTAAGGAAAATTTCCTCTTATCGTCTCCTCCCTTTACAAATTACACCAAATCTTTTCATACCAACTTAAAATTTGATGTTTATGGCAAAAACAAGTTCTTTCACAGAGCGATAGCTCGAGGACTACTCGGATTTGCCATAAATATCAAATCAAAGCCTTCAAAGATTTTTTCCTGTTTTTCTAAAAAAACAACACTTCCCTGGCCTCTCGAGGCGAGCCTCTCGAGGCGAGCCTCTCGAGACAAGTCTCTGGCCACTTTCTGGCGATGCCCCCGACGACTCCGTCGGTAAAATGGTCATCGCCTAGAAAGCTTGACTATTTTTAGGAGGGAGATACCCCTCGTCTCTTTACAAGATGTTAAGGAAATCGTTTACTTACTTTCTCTCCTTACAAATCACACTAAATCTTTATATCTAGATATCTAGATTAAAGTTTGCCATAAACATCAAACCAAAGCTATTAAGGGGTTTCTTATTTTTTCTAAAAAATAATCTCTACATAACTGTGTCAAAAAGAGTCAATAAAAAGAGTTGAGCAAAAGTTTTAACTCTAAAGTAACCGATATATTTGAGAGAAAAATAGATACTTAAAGGAATAAGTGGATAATGAAATTAAAAGTTTCCCAGTTAGAAACACCTCTGCAAGAAATTTGTTTCTTATTAACAGTAATGATGGCTATTTTCACTGTTGTAGGAGGCATGATTTTTCTTCTAACTCCTGTTGAAGAACTTCATACATTTTTTGGTGTATTAGGAACGAATTTCCTTTTTCAAATCTTTCACATCTTAGGACTTTCAACTTTTTTGATCTCTGTCAGCATTCTTTATATAGGTGGAAATATGACAGCTAGATGCCATCAGCTTTCAGATATTCCTAGAAATTATCTCTTTTTTAGCTCACAAGTGCTCTTTCATAGTTGTTTTTTAATCCTAATTTCTAGTCTTTTTACAGTTTTGCAATTGCATTTTCAATACCTAACTCTCGATCGCTTGCAACAAGGAGCTGGAGGGATCATTGGTCAAACTACAGGAGGTATTCTTTATGATAACTTTGGCCTTTATGGTGCTTTAACAGTATTAGTTTGTACTGCTCTCATTGTTGGTATTACTTCTGGACAAATAGCTCTTGTTAACATTCTATTATGGATTAAAGATCATATTCAGATATCCATTTCTTACGTTCTTTCTACCTTTAAAATGGGATTTAAATATGTCTTATTTCATTTAAATAGTGTCACTAAAAAAATAGGATTAGACTTTTATCCTAAAGCATCTCTTGTTTCTCCTCTTAATGTTGTTCAAAATGAAGATTATCAAAAAGGACATAATTCTTTAAAAAAACAATATCTTCAAGATATTATCTCTGATAGTGAGGATAGCATCGATGATGAAGGCGATATAAAAGAAGAAGAAGATAAATATGAAAAAAATCAACGGCAAGTTTCATCAAAAGAAGATCTATCTAAACGAAAAGCCACAAAGAAAGCTGAATCTCCACAAAAAGAAATCCGAGAAGATCAAGATAGTCAAGGTCTTTCTATCACTGTGAAAAAATGGGTGAAATCCTATAAAAAACCTGACGTTAATTTACTGAGCTCTCCGCAAAAAATGCCTAAGAAAACAGATAATCAATCCAAAAATCTTGAAGAATGCCTTCAAAATTTTCAAGTTTCTGGTAAAGTTGTGAATTTTCATGTTGGAGCTACACTTACAATGTATGAGTTCCAGCCTAATTCTGGAGTTAAAGTCAGTAAAATCTCAAATCTTAGCGATGATTTAGCTCTCTTATTAG
The DNA here is from genome assembly GCA_965262715.1 of Bdellovibrionales bacterium. Classification (GTDB taxonomy): domain Bacteria; phylum Bdellovibrionota; class Bdellovibrionia; order Bdellovibrionales; family JAUICD01. The sequence continues at coordinate 604,670 of OZ253553.1, forward strand.
GTGCAAAGTCAATTCGTATACTCACACCTATTCCTGGTAAAATGACTGTGGGTATTGAGGTACCTAATAAAAATCCTTATATGGTTTCTTTTAGGCAAATGGTTCAACCTATGCAAAAAAGTAGAAAACAGCTGCCATTAGCATTAGGATTGGATGTTTATAATCAAGCTATCATAGAAGATTTATGTGACATGCCCCATCTTTTAGTATCTGGAACAACTGGTTCTGGTAAAAGTGTATTTATCAATACAGCTATCAATAGCCTTTTATTTAATAAGTCTCCCAAATATCTTAGATTTCTTATGATCGATCCGAAGATGATTGAATTAAATCCATATAATAGAATTCCTCATTTGCTTTATCCTGTTGTTACAGACCTTACAGAAGCAAAAGATGTACTGTGCTGGGCAGAAAAAGAAATGGATATGCGTTATCAGAAATTTTCTGACCTTCATTCTCGAAATATTGATTCTTTTAATGAAACTATTAAAAAAGATTCTAAAAAGACAGCGCAAAGACGTGCAGGAAGAGAATTTCAATGGGAATGGGCTGAACTGCCTTATATTGTTATTGTTATTGACGAGCTAGCAGACCTCATGATCACTCAAGGCAAATTAGTCGAATTGCCAATCACTCGTATTGCTCAAAAAGCAAGAGCATGTGGTATTCACATGATCATGGCCACCCAAAGACCTTCTGCTGAAATTGTGACTGGATTGATAAAGACAAACTTCCCTACACGTATCGCTTTTAAAGTTTCTTCATCCATAGATTCTCGAACAATCTTAGATTCAACAGGAGCTGAAAAACTTTCAGGAAATGGTGATATGCTTTTCATGAAACAAGGGCAGAATATTGAACGCTTGCAAGGTTGTTTCCTCTCGGAGGGAGAAGTTAAAAAAGTCAATGATTTTCTTAAATCATCATAATATAATTATATAATTTCATATCTTATAAAATAGAGTAGGCAAAAAATGCAGAGTAAATGGGTAAATGAAAGTTTCACTTATGACGGATATCAACTGAGATCCTCATTTGGGTATTCACAATATGGTATATTAGGTGACTCTTTAATAAGCTGGAGAGGATCTTGCGACGTACAAAGAGATCATATTGTGGATATAGAAGACTTGTTGAACAAATCAGAGATTCATAGCCAAGAGATGGTTCATTTTATTATTGAAATGTTTAATCAGCCATTATCTACTGCTGTTGCTTACCAACGCCTGTTTGTCACATTAACTAAAGATGTGATTTGTCAGTTCTTATCTGAAATACCTCATAACAACATTCCATCTCATCTAACAAAGTTCTATGATAAGCTCAAAAGAAAAGGAGATGATCTCTATTTTGAGGATAAAAAAATAAATGTGAGTGTTGCAACAACAAGTCCTATCTCTAGTTTAATACATGTTGGAGTGAATGTTATTTCTAAGGGAACACCTGTACCTACAATGGGGTTAAATGATTTCAATATAGATCCTTATGAGTTTTCAAAAAAGATCATGGACTGTTTTGTGGAAGAGTACAACTCTATGAAAAAGGCTATGTGTAAAGTCAAATGGGTCCGCTGATTTTTTATTTTTCAAAAACAGACTTGAAGAAAGCTGAAACCTAGATATGCTCCGAAGATTATGTCAATATAATGGAGTTTAGACTTTAGAGCCTAGAGTGAATTTGTTGATAAGCTTATTTTCCGATTTCTTGATAGACAAAACTAGGTCGCCTCAATAAATTGAATGTATCCACAGTGATAGGCTCTGTGCTTTGTCTAGCTTCTTTCATTGCATTTGCAACTAATGGGGCTTGAGCATTTTTATTCCAAAAGGGATGCAAAATGATAATGTTTTTTCCATTTATACAAAACCCAGGCAACTTACCATATTCTTTTGGTTTGCAATCAAAATTCAAACAAAATTTATTTCGCAGAGATATTGCTCCATTTATCCCATCTATCCACCCTTCAAGTTCAGGAGCAGAGAAATCATTATCGATACCACACTTGTAACTTGAACTAAAAAAGGTTTTAAGAAGAGATACAGCTAATCGCCAATCAAGAAGGCCATGATAATGAATATTGCGATAAGCTTTCAAACATTTATGACAAGATGAGTCACACCCTTGAATATGCTCTTCTTCATAAAGACTCTGCATAAATCGGCTATTTATAGGGTTTTTTATTTCATTTAGAATTGTTGGGAGGGTTTTTTCAATTTGAGTAGAAAATCCAGCACCATTAGGCAGATGGTCATTCAATCTGATTTCTCCACTATCTTTTCCAGTTTGTAATCGTTTTCTGACGATATTTCCGACATCTAGTTCCTCTGGATCAATATCTAAATGTTCTGCAACAAGTGTTCTTAGTAGAAAGGCAGCAGAATAGTAAGCCCCTTTCATAGCAGAATGTTTTTTCAAAAGATTCAAATCCAAATCATTAGGAATAGAAGCATGTATAATGCTAAAAACCTCTGTTTGTTTTCTAGAAGCCAAAGCAACAGTCATGTTTTCATTAGATTCAGATATGAATTTAAAGCCATTTTTATTTTGCTGATATTCTGAGGCAATCCATTGTTGATTTAATTCCCTACTATTCTTTTTCACAGTACCTATAGATCCAGAAAAAAACTGTTTGTTGTTATCATTGATTCTAAACACATTCCCTTCATTTGTGACGCTTATTTTGCAATTAAGGTTATCTAATAATTCATGATTGAAATCTTTTTCAATAAAACTTCCTGCTCCCTGAAACACAGGCAGATCAATATCTTCAGCATCTTTTCCATTGGAAAAATCAGTTCGAAAGCCCTTTGGAATCACATATTTAAATTCAACAATATATTTTTCTTTTATATTTATCTCACATTTTGGACATTTTACATAATTAGGTTTATTGTCAGATGACTCAATACACCGGCATGATTCACACCGAAAGAGCCACTTTTCCTCATAGATTGGATCATCTGTTTTTATATGATTATATTGTCCATATAAAGGTGATGTGAAACCAATAGCTGTATGAATTTTTTTATCTTTTGTTTTTTGAGAACCAGGAGCGAAATCAGAAATAGCTATCTCTAAATCCCTATCAATTGTTTGAAAGTCTTTTCCACGTTGACCATGATACAGATATCGAACTCTTGAAGGCATTCCAAACATAGGTAGAAGATTTTTTTCTGCCAAAGCCTCTGCTAAACCCATTTTAGGATTTTGACCTTTAATACTCTTGTCAATCAATGCATAAAGCTCATTTTGAATAAATTCTTTGATGTGATTTTTATCTATATTTTCAACACCTACTGTCAGAGTTTCTATTATAGAATTAAAATTTCTTCCTATTTCTTCCAGATATCTTTTAATTTGACCTTGGCAGTCTTTTTCATTATTTTTCCATGTTTCAACCGTACCAAACTCCCCATGAGTGTCTGTATTTGTAGGTCCATCTGATCCAGAAAATCCTGCTTTTTCAAAAGCCTGTCTGAGAACTTCCTTTATAATAAGACGTCGAGCAATTTCCTGTCTGGGCATAGACAAAAAAGGTACTGGAGGAGCATCATTTAAAATCTGTTCTGGGTAATGGAAGTAAAAATTATCAAAGCTATTGCCTCGACATAATGTTAAAGCAAAGGAAAAAGCTTGATTTCTTCTACCGGCTCGGCCCACTCTCTGTTGGTAATTAAATCTTTGTGGAGGCATATTAGCTAAAAATACTGATTGTAACGGACCAATATCTACACCTACTTCCATTGTAGTTGTAACGCTCAATATATCTATTTCTTCTACAATTTTGTTTTTTGAGTCATCGAGGATTAAGCCACGAAAATGTCTCTGTCTCTCTGGCTGTTTGTTTTTATCTGTTTGAGCAGATAATTCTTCACAGTGAAGACGAATAGGTTCTCTATTATCTTTAACAGACTTTGAATAGTAATTTTTTTTGTACAAATCTTTACAAGTTACATTTGTTTCTTCTTCCAGCTTCGCAAAGCAGTTGCTACATATTCTACCACTATTATGCAAATGAGGTCGTCTACACTTTGGACACTCCCAAGCAGGGTCATTTGGGTTAGCGATTTTTATAAAAAGGTTTTTTGACTCTAAAATCGCTTTTCTGTGACCTTGTTCTTCACAAACTAATTTCCAAATGATTTGCTCTAACTGATTTTCTTTAATTTGGTGAATTTCTGCACATTTTTTAATATATTCTTTTATCTTTTTTTTCAAATTACTTATAAAGTCAACACTTTGAACTGGATAGAGGCTGTTTTCATATCTCCCGGCATCTCCAAGCATTCTTATAAAACTATTACATATTTCTTTTAAGGAGTTTGAGGACAAAGATGTATTTTTATCTAAAATTTCATTTTTTTGTTTCTCTATAATGTGATTTTCTATGTTGAGACAAGGAAATCCTAAACCAGAAGACTCAAAACCAAAGTAAAGCCTTTGAAATAGAGCTCTAAAAATTCTTTGTTTAATCTCATTTCTAAACTCTCCTCTTTTTTCTTTTAAAGTTTGAGAAACTCCATCATTCCAAACTTGATATTTTGATGAGTTAAATAAATCATACCATGGATGTTCTTGATTATTTTCTGAATCCCAAGATTTATCTAAAGTATTACCAGCAGGATTGACACCCATATTTTTTAGCCTAAGTAGTAATGTTTCTTCTGTGTTATCTTCAAATAAGATATTGATTGGAAGAATTTGTGTTTCTTTCATCCGTTTTATTCTATCTATTTCTTTCTGATATTTGTCTTTATTTTCTTTTAGTTCGTCAATTAAATCTGATTGTTTTTCACAAAATTGGATGTAATCAATATATTTTTTTAACTTTTGAAAATGCCCCGGATGTTGACTTTCATATCTTTTAGCCATATCACTTTTTGCCTCTTGATATTGTTCTAAATCTTCTAGAAATTCTGGCTCTCCTTTAACAATCAGCTTAAGTTCAGTGTAAAGAATTTCTCTAATCAAATCTTGGTAATGACTTCTTTCAATACCATTAGAAACCCTTGCCGCTTCTTCACGGCTATCTGAAAAAACAATCATTTTTCTATTTTTTTGATTTAAATGGTAAAACATTTCTTTAGATAAAATCTGTATCATTTTTGAAAATCCTGTTCGAAATCCTTTAACGGGAGTTTTTAATTTGCTCTTTTGATAGTTTGCTCCACAGCTTGGACAAATAGAGGATAAAGCCATTATTTTTGATAAATCATCCCTAGAATCAGAAGTGTTAAATAAATAACCATTGATACAATCATCTTCATGATTATGCTCAAGTTTAATTTTCCCTGATTTTTTATGCAGATTTGCTTTACTCCATTTGTATTTGGATCGAGATTGTTTCCCTGATGTGGTAGTTAAAGGTTGTGACCACGGTGGTTTATTCTCTATTTCTGAATCAATAGATTGTCCTTTAGGACAAGGCCAAAACAAGGCATAATCCTTATAACTTCTTTTTTCTACAAAAGGCGTGATCTGCTCATCTGGTATCTTTTCAATGTCTGAAGTGGTTTGCAATAATTCAAAGCCATTATGATCCTCTCTATTAAACCTTATGCCGCCAAAGAATAATGTGCCACATTGTTCACAGTAAAGGGATTCAAAGACTTTGTGTTGAGCCTTGCAGAGCAAAGGCGGGTCTTGCAACCATAATTTACCTAAAGAGTTGTTATCATTGTTTTGATCTCTATATTCTTTAGAACATTCAGGATGGGTACAAGCCCATAAACCTTCTATATTTTTAAAAAACAAATGAAATCTAAAGGAAAGTTTGATCTGTTTATAATAATTGTGGATAAAGCAAAATAATCCTTCTATAGCTTTTACTGCATCTTGATCTTCACTAAATATTTTTTTTGAAAGTTCATCTAAAGCAAGAGCTTTTTTACTTTCTTTTTTGAAAATATGACGTATTAAAACATTTATAGAATCAAAAATATCTTGGTCTTTATCCTTCTTTAAAGATTTTTTAAGCTCGTTAAGAATTTCTGTTGGTTTATCATTGTTTTTTAGAAAAACTTGAGATGACAAGTTTTTAAGATGATGATCAGAAGTCTTAGGATCATCAATTTCACCACTGACGATTTGATCTTTTTTCCAATTTATTCCAAAGAAGTCTTTTAAAAATCTCAAGCTCTCTGACTTTTCAGGTTCTAGTGAAGCACTAGATGCCAATATTCTTAATTGTGGACTATCAGGTGATAAACCAAGCCTATAGAGAAGTAAACGAATCAAATAAGCCACTTCCGCACCAGCTGTTCCACGATAAAGGTGCAATTCATCCACAGTCAAATGAAAAATATGACTTGGATCTTTTTCTAACCACTGACGAGTTTTTTTAAAAATATCTTTATCAACGTCTCTCATCATCATAATGCTAAGCATGCTGTAGTTGGTGATCAAAATATCGGGTGGGTGGTCCTGCATGTCCCAACGGTTTGTCATCTCTGCTCTGTTGATTGTTGAGAAAAAATATTGCAATTCTTTTTTTTCTTTTTGATCAGAATGTTTCTCTAACTGTTGTTGTGTTTTATCTGTTTCTTCTAAGAATTGAGTGAGTTTTTTCAATTTACTTGTTTTCTTTTCATGTCCTGGGACAGGGGTCATACCTGTATAACGACCAAAATAAAACCGATTGGAATTACGATTTTCAACAAACCACTTCTCTGCACTATCAGAAGTTAAAGCCTTTCTTAAACGAGAAAGTTGATCTTCTACAAGAGCATTCATAGGATAAAGAATTAAAGCTCGAACAGCTGGATCTCTTTTTTCATGGTCCCTTTGAGAAACTCTATAACTTTTTTTTAAGCCTTTGTTATTTTTCTTTTGACAGGATTTTTTCCAATCCTCATTTTTCCACCAGTCATTTAAATGAATATCAGGCTTGTCTGGCTTTTCCCAAGTGAAAGACTCTTTCACAAGACTTGCAAATAAAGGTAATAAAAAGGACTCGGTCTTACCTGAACCTGTTCCAGATGTGATCACTGTATTTTGACCTTTAAGACTTTTTGTCAACATTTCATATTGATGTTGATAAAGTTCCATATCTTCTTTTAAAAATCCAGAATGAGCAAAAGCTTGAAAAGCCTTGACCTGATTGGGTGAGAAACCTTCCAAATCCTTTTCTGTTAAATCAGATATTGTTTTGTTTGATCCTTTGTATTTTTGGATCAATTCAATGTAGGGTTTTTGATAAAAAAGGCCTTCTTTGTCTAGAATTTCTGCTCTTTCTTTTTCAAATGAAGGAAATTGTGTAGCAAATCGAGTCTGCACATAAAGCTTAAAATTATCCCTGATTTCCTCAAAGGCTTTTATTGGATTACGCATTATTTTTCCTGTTTTGAAACCTTAGTTTCTGTTCCAGTTTACAAGCGATAAGTTCCGCTATTTTATAAGGAACACTTTTGAAGATAAATTTTTTATTTTCTCTAATAGGAGGAATTCCAGAAAGCAACGTCAATCCTCTTTCAAAAATAGCTGGAAACCGAAGTTTCGAGCACAATTCAAATGTTTGTTTATCATATTCTAATACAGGACAATTTGATTGCTTTGCCATAATAAAACGTCCCCAATCTAAATTGACTTTTGCTTTATCTTCGTTTGAAGACTTAAAAAGATAATATGTGTGAGATTTTTCATAATGTGATATTTTAACAAGAGATAAGTCATTTCTAAATTGCTCTTTTGATTCAAGGTTTTGAAACTTTAAGGTGCTTGTATCGAAAAACTGTTTAATATCTGATGTATTGCCACTATGCCATTCTAAAGATAAAGACTGCTCGTATTGATTTATATCTCCAGTAAATTCTAATATATCCCAAGCTATAGGATGTTCACAAGCTTTTATATAACCTGATAACTTATTTCCTTGAAACGCAACTTTTTGTAGATGATCTTCCAAATCTTCTCTATTTTCAGGTTTTATCATCACAGTAGCTGGAAGACATTTATGACTTGTTATTTCAGTTTGAAAATGAGATTTGATCGTTTTCAACAATTCAGGAATGCATGCTCCTGTCAGAAGAAAAATAGGCGTAAGATAAGGCAGGGCCACCAGCATAGGTGGAGTTACTTTGATATATGTTTGGCTGTTATTTTCTCCTATGTCTATGTATCCTAAAGCACTTAATTTTCTGGAGAGATTAAGTATAAAATATTTGTCTTTCTCTAAAGAGTCTCTTCCATAAAGAATCTCTACATACTTTTTGAAATCATGCCATCTCAAAGTCTTTTTTTTAGAGAGTAAATACAGCAAATAATGACCCGGTTGACCTTTAGACTTTAACATGTTCTGCCTCATTTAAAAGTTTTTTCCATTCTTGTTTTTGTGGTTTTGAATCAAGGTTAAGTTGAATACGTTTTCTACGATGCCAGATGATTTTTTTCCATTGATCGATTTGTTTTCTAGAAAATTTGTTATTTGTATCAGTAAGTGATGATTTGAGTACATTTCCAAGATAATGTGCTATAGCCTTTTTATGTGTCTTAAAATGAATCATCCAATTAGCAGTCCATTTTAAATCTGTCCATGATACAGAAATTTGCCCTGGTGTATCTCCTATCCAATAAATTTTTCCATAAGTGGGTAATTCAATATTTGGAAACCTTGTATAATCCTCTTTATGTTGTAAATAAGGTCCATAAGTTCCTTGAAGAAGTTGATTATTTTCGTTTTCCTCTTTTAAATTTCCAAAACGATCCATTGCATACCCATTCGAATATTCATTAAATTTCTCTAATTGAGTTTTTACAAGCATAAGATGTGATTTTGTTGGTAGTCTTGAATCGCTGCCTTTTAATATGATCTCAATCCGTTCATTATAAGGAATATCTTTAGGAAGTAAAAAAGAATAAGAGGATTTACCTGAAGGAATCAGCTTCTTTTCTTCATTATTGACTTTATAAAAAGTCTCTGGGTCTTGATCTCTACATCCTATAACTTTAACTTGAGGAAGGGCAAAATCAAAAAATTGATTGCCTTTAGAAAGACGAATACCTCCTTCAAAATGAATTTTAGAATGTTCATCTATGGCAAGAGCAGGTATGGAATCTTTAATCAGACTATCATTTTTTACGCCTTTTATTTTGAAAAGATGCCAATTTGTTGGCAGGCCTGTAAAGTCATTTAATTTTTGAAATTTGTCACATTCTTTCTGACCCCATCTTTGGACTTTCTCAACAAGATCAGAATGAACAGCAAGATAAAATAATTCATCTGGCGTATATCTCTGACCTGATACCCATCCGTCTACTTCTAATTCACTACCCTTTGTGAATATTTTGTATTTTTCTCCTTTATAGTGAAAGTGATATTTATTATCATCGGTTATGCTAGCAGAAAAATCTTTTGCCCAATCTTTAATGGAAAACTCTTGGATGAAACCAGATATAGTAGATGATGGGGATGGCACTTGCCATTCCTTATTTTCATTTTTTAAAATAAAATCTTCATCAGGCAATCCATTTGCTTTTTTACACCTAAAAGAAACCTTAACAGTTTTAGCTGTTTGATCTATATCATTTAAACAGATGAGAATTTGCCCTCTTTTTTGATGGCGGCCAGCTGATGTTTCTTCTATCTGATCTTCATCATAGTTTTTAAGTTCTTCTAAAAATCTATTACATAATTGAGAACGAAAATCAAGTCTGCCTTTTTCAATTCTTTTTTGAGTCCTATTTGAAAGCTTTTGTTTATATCTCTTTAAGGCTTGCAAAATCTCTGCTTCTGTGGGGATGGAATCTGAATCCCATCCCATTTTCCAAAATATTTCAGGAAGATGCTGTTGATCTTCTTTTGTAAGGACTACTTGATAATAAAGGATACCGACATAAAGCCGTCCACCGTATATATCAAGATGAAACTCCCCAAACCCACCTTGTTTATCTTCTAAAGTCCATTTTTCTAAATCCTCCCATAAATCTGGTATGTTTTTAAAGTCTTGTGTTGAAAGGTTCTCTCCTATAAGCTCATTAAGTCTTGGATAATAAGCTATTTCAGAAAAATCTTCATTATTTCTCCCATGGCTGACAGCTAATACAAATAAAGCTAAATAGGCGGTATAGGGTGGATATTTAAATTGACTTTTATCACTTTCCCACTTTTTAAATATCTTATGAGCTTTTTTACAGACATTGTTTTGTTTTAAGTCATTTTTGATCTCATCAGGGCCTAATTTAACAACCTTTATAAATTCTTCAAAAGTGGTGTTGTTTTCTTTAGCAATTTTTCCTATTAAATCTTTTTCGGCAGAAAACCACATGCGTTGTCCGGACTTGTTCTCATTGAAAAAATAACTTGCAATTGCATCATTCCACTCCAGATACTTCAAGACAAAATCCTTTCTGATTTTCAACTAACTGATCAATGGAGAAATAAACTTTTATCAATAATAATTTTGGATTATTCTAAAGAGATATCTTTAGATTTATGTAGCTATAAAAAGGATCGGTAAAATCCTAATCAATCTTTAGGCCAAATAACTTTTTTTAAAATTTACTTTTTATGATATTTTGATACATGGCCGTTTCTAATTTTGAAATAAGGGTGTTAGATAAGAGAAGATAAAATAAAATAGATTCTTATGAGAAGTAGTCTGAGAAAATAGATATTGCATTTTACAATATATGTTCTAGGATCCGGCAGTCCGGCAATCTGGCAGCTGTGCCCGGAAGCCGTTCACGGAACCTGAATACCGGTTTGTCCGATTGACAGACCCCGGAATAAGAAAGGCTTAACTAATTATGAACTTACTTTATTATCATTGACTTATGTATGCATCAGCTTCAATTTCAATCAGCATTTCAGGATTAATTAATTGCTTGACCTCAACCATAGTTGTTGTAGGAGGATGGTTTTCAAAAAATTCTCTATGTGCTTTCCCAAATAATTCCCATTTTGAAATATCAGTTACAAACATTCTTGTCCGCATAATTTTAGAAATAGGTACATCTAATTTAGCGAGAGTGTCTTCGATAATCTGTAAACATTTTTTCGCTTGTAAATAAGCATCATTAGGAGCAAAAACATGACCATTGCTGTCAATAGAAGTTGTTCCTGTCACATATATATGATCACCAGCCTTCAACGCTCTACAATAACCTACTTTTTTTTTCCATGGCGTGTTTGTAAATGTTCTTTGAAACATTATCTTTTCCTTTCTATTTTAAAAATTTATCTTTTTTATAGAGGTCAAAGATATGGGTTAAAATGTAAAATAAAAATATACTCAAGGCAAATTGAAAATATAGACTTAAGGTTTTTTGTGTGAAAATGTGACATAGAAGACACATAATCGGAATAGATGGAAGGTAGAAAGAACTTTTGCTTGGCTTCAAAATTTTAGAAGGTTAGTGACTCCATATGAAGTAAAAGACGAGATTTTAAACAACCTTAGTTATAATAATTCTCCCAGAAATATCTATGGAAGTAAATTTATATGTGTTTTATTTTTATATATATGTCCCCTAGGCTTATTGATTATTCGATGATCTGTGAAATCTTCATGTAAATCTTTATCCCCTTTATCACCACCAAATAACAGTCTGGCCCTTCTCTCTACTAATGCTATAGCAAGAATATGTGTGTCATTGGACCTTATTGAAGTCTTGTTGATCTTACGAGTAAGATCAATTTTTTCTTTCATCTCTTTTGATTCAACTCGATAAGTAGCTCTTTGTAACCTTATGATCATTTTTTTCATGTTAGGAGATTTTTTATTTCATCTATGCTTTTCTTATCATTACCATATACTAATGTTAATTTTTGTTTTTTAATACACTTATGAATAGGTACTGAATCTTCATGATTCATATCTACAAATTTGTGAAAAACACTAGCATCAACAATTATTCCCGGCTTTGACAATCCCATAATTCTATCCTATTTTTCTAAATTAAGATGTTGTAATAAAACTTAATCTTCTAATCCTAACAATTCATAATCTTCTTGTAAAAAAAAGTCTGTATAGCTGTCTGGTTGATTTTCAAGATTTCCGTTGGAGTCAATAGTGATTGGATGAATTTTAGTTGCTCCATTTTTTAATTCAAAATATAATATTAAAAAGGCTTCTGGCTTAAGATTTTTTTTCTTAATCTCAATACTTGACCTCTTAATGATATAATCACTATGAGTCTCACAGATAAATCTGTATTTTTTATCATGCTCATTGATCATATTGATCATATTGATCATATTGATCATAAGAGTTGCAAATTCAGCTTCTACCTTCGGATGAAGGTGAACTTCAGGCTGTTGTATCAAAAATGTATTGTATTTTTCTTGGTCTGAAATAAGCACGTTCCCCAAAATTGGCAAAAATTGATTGACTCCATAACCAACATTTGTGATATCTGATTCTAATTCATCAACTTTAACTTTTATTGAAAATGGAGAGAACTTATCTTCTTTATTTAATATATGTATATCTAAATCTTGAAAAAGGCTTGAATCTTTACCAAATTTTTTAAGCTTTTCTTCTATTTCATTCCAAGCTTTCTTTCTTTTCATCTGTGCCATCTCACATAAAACATAAGATGAGTCTGTAGTTTTAATTCGACTAGGCTCATATTGTTTTTTCGGTTCCAGATGTATTGGGTTAAAAAGATTACAATTCATTTTTTTCCACTGTTCTTGAAGTTTTAATAAGTTGGTTATTTTTGAATGTAAAATTTTATTTTTTTCAAGAAAGTCTTTTGGATTATTAGATAAAAAAGAAATAATATGAAAAAAGTTAATATCAAAATCTAAAGGCATAGTGCCTTTATATTCCTCTTGTTCGTTCACAAGAATTCTTATCATAATATTTTCTTCTATGTTTATCTCTATATTATCTTCAGAACAGTTTATCAGAATCCTGTTGCATATTTCCCCCTTTTTTATTGAATATTCTATACTCCATTTATCTCTACCAATTTGTAATGTTGCTCCAATCTTTATTGTATTATCATCAGATTGCTGTCTTACAATGCTTTCAGAACCTCCAAGATATTTATATATTGGATCTTTCAATAAGTCTCCTATAGATAAGGGTTTTATAGGTTTGTCTTTATATAAAAGGTCATGGATGAGTTGATAAGAGGCTAAAAAGGTAGTTTTCCCTGTGTTATTTTCCCCTACAATTATAGTAATAGGACGGATGAGACTTTTTACTTCTGAAAAACATCTTAAGTTTTTTATTTCTAGACTGTTGATGACCATAATGACCTCCATAGGTTTAATAAAAAATCTAATTTGTTTTCTTTTTTAAGTTGTTTATCACGTTGTAATACTTTGATAACTTGTTTATCACCCTTTCCCACAATGTTTGAAAAGTAACAATTTTTATTACATAGAGATTCATCTTTATTTATTGTTCCAGACAAGAAATTATATTCTAGTTTTTTTAATCTTGGCCACCAATTTTCAGACAAGATAAAATGTAACATCATTAAGACCTCTAGACTGGATAGGTTTTGACTAAAAGGGAAAATATTTGCATTTCCAAAACCTCTCTTTGAATGTAAATACTCAATATATGAAGGATTATCTAAAGAACCATCAAGTTCCATAGATACGTCTGAAGTTGTATATTGTTTTCTACATAGCATGCACTTATGTCCATAAGTTACGATGTGACAACCCCATCGAGCATCAAAAAATTTATCATGCCTTTTACTAACAGCTATTCCTCCATCAATTACAGGTATCAAATAGGCATAAGCTATATGATTTAAAACATCTCTTGCCAAGGGTTTATCTACACAACTAAAAATGATATCACAGTCTAATACTGATCTAAAGGCAGATTGTGTTTGTATAGGCTGTATAATAGCTTTTACTTTTATCTTCTCATTCACAGAATGTTTTAATATTTTTTCTTTGAAAAAATCTGCTTTAAATTTTCCAATATCCTTTCTAGTTGCATAAAGTAGCCGATCTAAATTATGCTCTTCAATTTTATCATGATCTATTAAAATAATATTTTCGATACCTATTCTAGCCAAATTTTCACTCACAATAGAACCTACACTGCCAAGTCCTACAATACCTATTTTCATTCTGCTAATTTTTAACTGTTCCTTTAAACTCCAAGTCTCAATAGTCCTTCGTAAAATATTTTTATTTTGAGATTGATGATATAATTGCTCATTAAAAGTAACCTTAAATTGATTTCCTACAACTTTTACTTTATCACACCAGAATCGTTTAAACTTTCTGTTTTTCTGTTTTATCCAGAATCTGGCACTCCAACTCTCATTTGTGCCTATTGTTAAACCTACCAAAGGCTTTTTTGTACTATTTGCTGGAGGTGCTATTCGATCTCTTTCAGCAATAATATCTGTATGACTCATATCTTGCCATCCTTCAGTAGGATGACTATGCATAAAGGCAAGTCCTGCTTTTTTCTCTATAGCTATTCGTAATGAGCGAGCTAAAAATTCGGGAGAAAAACTTGTATTACCATGAAGATTTCTTTCACTTCTCTTAGGAAGAATAATTTCAGAAATAAGAGCTGTTGTTTTACTTTTTCCAATGCAAGGATTCCAAATTGCAAAACAGAGTTCTTCCTGATGTTTATCCTGTTTAAAATGAGAGAGTAAATGTTCAGAAGCAATTTTGTGGGCACTTTCTGTTAAAATAACTTCATATTTCATAAGTTTTCCCAGAATCGTCTCAAATGCGATTCAAAAAAAATAAACAGATTTTTTTTTGAACTGTCTAAATCATCCCATATATCTTGAGGTGGCCTACTCAACACTATCCAAGTTTCTTCTTCAATTATATATTTCTCATATATTTTACCTATCTTGCCTATGATCTCTTCATTAAACTCTTTTTTTTTGAGGTGTATAAAGTGAGGAGGTAATCTAGGATAATCATTTGGAGGAAGTTCTATTCCAATAATAATTTTTTTCCTCTTTAAAGAGCCACAAGGAATAAGGTATTTGAATAGGCACAATTGCCCCTCCCTTTTTGATTGAAGAGGTAGATTTAGCATATTTTTTATATCTTGTAGATTACAAGAAGGAATATTTTTTATTTCTATTTGAATTTGTTGTTTTAAACTTTCCATTAATTATGCCACAGGAGTCGGTCCAGAAGAAAGTGCCAAAAATTCATCCCCATTTTCAATTAATACTTTTTCATTTAAATCTTTATAGTCCATGTTTGTTTTAGCATTAAATAATTTAAATTTTTCTACAGGTATAAATTCTGCCTTTTCAAGTATCTGTGCCACTGTTTGTTCATTATTTGTAGCTAGAATTTCTTGATCTTCTCCATTAACAGTATAGTGAATTCTTAATTCTTGAGACTTGTAGTGAATAGTAAATTCATCTCCACTTTTAACTTCAATCTTTTGATGTAAGTGTTGTTCTATTCCGTTCCATACTTCTTCTTTTTCCCCACCTTGAATTCTAAAAATAATATAGACATTATAAGGTTCTTGTTTTTTCCCAATTTCTAAAATGTCTTTGGGTGTTATAAAAGGTTTTGACCATGGTTTTTCATGGTTGTCTATTTTTATATATATATCAGATATAGTCATAATGAAAACATCCTTTTATAGGGTTAATTTGTCAAAGTAATTTGATTCTTAATGGTCAAATAACTAGAAGCGGTCTCAAAAATAAAAGTTTAATAAGTATTGCCAGAAATTCATAACTTTATCTAACTATAATATATCTCTGTGTTCACCTTCGTCTATAAACGTTTGTACCTATTACCTCTAGCTTCTTATATAAAAGAGCTGTCTTCCTCAAAATGAATCACGCCGCTGGCGTGCTTTCTGGCACTGATCCGATGGTGAAAAACCATCGGATCAGTACCTAGAAAGCCTATTCATTTTGAGTACAAGCCATCTCATGAGTTGTTTTGTATAATGCAAAACTGGTATCTTTTTTAAAACTTTTCTCTCTAGGAGCATTTTTGAGATGGCTTTTAGCAAATAAGTTACCTAATATACCAATAGAGTCACAAATTGTTTTGGGCAACCCATTATAGATAATAGCATATCTGTTATATAATAACAAATCATAATAGATGGTGGCATATTTATCATTTTTGGGTATCAAGCAGAAAAAATGTTTATTTTAGAAACTTAAGCTTCTTCTAACACAAATAAAGAATAATCTACAAACCCTTCCCTATGGTTTTGCTGAACCTGTCAATAAGAGATGAAGATTACTTTAAGCTATAGGGACTTTTCTGTGGAGATGTGACGATGTCTTCAATGATTTTACGGAACTCTTTATACGAATCATCAAAATTATCGTTAACAATTTGATATTTATATTGATCTGCTAACTGCATTTCCTTTTCTGCATTTTTTAACCTCAATTCTAGAGAATCTGTCTTATCATCCCTTTTTTGCAATCTTTTTTTAAGTTCATCAATAGAAGGAGGTAAAATAAAGATAGTGTGTGCAAAAGGATAGTGCTTTCTAAGTTGACTCGCTCCCTGCACATCAATATCCATAATGATCGTCTGACCCTTTTTCCAAGCGTTATTCAATTGCTCTTTTGAAGTGCCGTAATAATGGGAGTGCACCTTAGCCCACTCTGCAAAAAAATCTTTTTCAATCAAATTAAGAAATTCCTTTTCTGTGACAAAAAAATAATGATCGCCATTAGCTTCATTCGGACGAGGAATCCGTGTTGTATAACTAATACTATGAACAAGCGTTGGAAACTCGCTGAGAGCCTTATTACAAAAACTGGATTTGCCAGCTCCGCTTGGAGCTGAGACGATAATTAAAGAGGTCATTCTATATTTTGTACTTGTTCTTTTATCTTTTCAATAAGAGATTTTGATTCCACAACCAAACGACAAGTTTTAATATGAGAAGACTTCATTGCAATGGTATTAACTTCCCTAAACATTTCCTGTGTATAAAAGTCGAGTTTCTTACCTTTTACTTCTTTACCAGTCTTGAGAGGACTTATTAGTTCTTTCTGAAAAGCATTAATATGCTCTTTAAGTCTTACAACTTCCTCTGTGATATCATACTTATTTATTTGAGAAAACATCTCTGCTGTCCATCTTTTTGGATCTGATTCATAAGAAAGAGACATTGACTTCAGTTTATCTTTAAGTCGTTTTTGTAAACTTTTTGGAGTTTGTTTTTCTAAAATTTCAATTGATTTTATACTCTTACTTAATAGAGATATAAGTGCTTTTAATTCTTTCAAAAGTGCTTTGCCTTCACGCTTTCTTTCAATATCTAGGGCAAGAAGTGCTTTATTGAAAGTTGCTAAAAACAGTTTTTTTTCATTGGGACGTATAGCAAGTTTTTGTGTGATCAAATGCTGAAAAGAGGATATATCTAAAGTCAATTTATTGCCTTCAGGTAAAGAAAGAATACGAGATATTTGCTGATAAGTTTCTGCCCATTTTCTGACTAAGGTTGGGTGAGTGGTCACTTCAATTAAGGCGGATTGAGGAGGTAGCTCGCAAGTGATATAGATATTTAAAGTTCCTCTTTGAATACACTCTTTGATCTTTTGTGTGATCTCTTTTTCAAATAGTTGGTATTCTTTAGGTAGGCTTTGTAGGTTTATACTTAAAAACCTTCCATTGTAAGCTTTTAAATGGATCTCTAATTCAATGTTTTTATTTGCAACCTTTGCAAGGCCAAAACCTGTCATACTCTTTATCATAGTTCACCTTTATTGTTTAAGAGCCTCTCTAATATAAGTAGAGGCTGTATCTAAACTCCATACAGCAATGACAATCAATACTGTCAAACAGCCCACTTCTCTCCAAAGTCCTAAACCTACAGATTGGACCAGCAAAGTGCCAATACCTCCACCTCCCATAATTCCAACAAGAGTGGCCATTCTTACATTGATATCCCAACGGTAAATTGTAAAAGAAATATAAGGAAGTAACACTTGAGGAAGTATAGCAAACCAGATCACCTGAAGAGGCTTAGCACCAGTAGATCTAATTCCCTCTATAGGTCCTTCTTCAACACACTCGATCAATTCACTGTACAGTTTAGCAAGAGCGGCAATAGAATGAATCATTAAACCCAGCATACCGGCAAAAGGGCCAATGCCCACCCAAACTGTAAAAATAATTGCCCAAATTAAAGGTTCAATAGATCTTGTGATATTGAATATAGTTCTTAAACTGATATAAATCAAAAATCCAATCACACTAGAACCCATAATATTTTTTGCGCATAAAAAACTAACTACAAAAGCTAGAGGAACAGCAAGTAGAGTTGCCATAAAAGCAATGAAAATAGTTTCTAAAATCGCCTTAATACCTTCAGGCAAAATAACCCAATCAGGATTTAAAAGCGCAAGGGCAATTCTCTTCATTCCCAACATGCCATCAATATCTGTCAGTTCATAAAAGCTGATCTGAGACATATAACAACCCACTGTAAATGTAGTGACAAATAAAATAACTAAATGGATCTGCCAAAATTTTTTACGTAGTGATGTATCAGTTAATTGGGCTTTTCTGGATAAAGGGTCAAAAATCACTCTTCCTAAAGATAAGATGCCAAAATGAGATAAAAAGTAACTGATAATAAATCCTAGAATAAGAGCAATGGCAAGAAATAGAAACATCTGACGTAATTGCGAATAGATTTCATCTGATGGCTGAGAAATAACAATCAGAGCAATGATAAAAAGATAACCAAATGAGATACTATCAAAAATTTTTACTTTGAGCATTTAGTAAATATTCACTTCTTTAGCATTATTGCCATATATCTTTTTAAACCATGGTGGACCAATATTGGGGCCTCCATCATAAATAACTTTTCCTTCTGCAAGGGCAATAACACGCATAGCATATTGCCTGACTAAACTCAAAACGTGTAAATTACAAATAATTGTGATACCAAACTGCTTATTTATTTTCTCTAAGTAATCCATAATTGTATGACTCATTGCTGGATCAAGGCTTGCCAGAGGTTCATCTGCTAAGAGGACTTCAGGGCTTTGCATTAAGGACCTTGCAATAGCCACACGTTGTTGTTGGCCTCCAGATAATTCATTGACTCTCTCTGAGGCTTTACCAGCTATACCTAAAATATTCAAGTACTCTAAAGCCCGATCTTTATCTTCTTTAGAAAATAAACCAAGAATACTATTGATACTAGTAATTTGAGAAAGGCACCCCATCATGACATTACTAAGCACTGTATGGCCAGAAATCAAATTAAAATGTTGAAAAATCATTGCTATTTTTTGACGTAATAACCTTGCTGACTCATTTTTTAAATGGGTTATATCTTTATCTTTAAAGATAATCTTTCCACTTGTTGACTCCTGAAGATGATTGATGCACTTTAAAACTGTTGATTTTCCAGATCCACTCAATCCTATAATAACCAGAAGCTCCCCTTTATGAACATCAAAAGAGACATCTTTGAGGGCGTGTGTCCCGTTAGGATAGATCTTATTAAGCTTTTTTATAGATAAAATAGGCATTTGTTTTTACTTTCAGATGAAGTCTTCAGGTGACTTATTAAGTGTTTTTAACATCTTTCTTACATCATCATAGGTGCTATCAGAACATTTGACTAAACCAGTAGCTCTTACAAGTTCATGAAATATCTTTTTACCTTCTTTTGTAGACATATAGGATAAGAGACCATTGATAGTATCTTCTTTTAGCTTTTGAGGCATACCTGCGCGAAAAACAATAGGATCATTTGGAACGTGATCTGTAAGGCTTATAATTTTAACCCGCTTTTCTATATCTGTGTATTGAGTTTGAACTAATAAACGTGCATCTTGCATTTTACCATTATGAGGTGGGGAGTGCCAGGTGGCACCTGCATCTACTTGTCCGTTGTACACCATGGTTACAACATTATCGTGTCTTTGAGCAAAAATTGTTTCTTTGGGTTTGATTTTGTTGTCAGTAAGAAGTTTTTCAGGCATTAAATATCCCGACAGGGACATAGGATCGACATAAGCAAACTTTTTGCCTTCAATATCAGCCAGTGATTTTATCGGTCCATCAGCCCTTGCAATAATTTGTGACTGATAAGTGATTGATCCATGTCTTTGGACAATAAGACGTGCCTCTGTTTTAAAACGATTATTAGCTAAGATATATCCAGGAGCATTAAGGGTAGCTACATCAGCTCTCTTTGCGCCAAGAGCTTCTACTACAGCAATATAACTGGTAGGAACAGAAAATCTATACTTATAAGGTGTTTCAGCTTCTAGGTAGCGTTTAATAAAAGCAGCTGTGCTGGCTAGCACTCTCACATCTGCAGAAGGAAGCAGTATAAATTTAATAGGGTTTTCTTTTGACCCTAAAGGAGGTCTTTGTTGTCTAGTGCATCCCTCTAGTAAAAATAAAAAAGCAAGTAAAACCCCAACAAAAACACAAAGATTTTTTTTATTCTGAAAGTATGTCATATAAGATTCCTATTTTTGCTGACATGTGTGGTTGGCAATAACTCCTAAGATAAAATGGCTTAAGCTTTACTACTAAATATATCTATTAAGAAATGTGTGTCCTGTTGATAGTGCCCCTTCATATATATAACATATTTAATAATTATCAAACCCTATCTTTCTCTATTGTTTTATTTGTCACAATTCAATAAATAATGCCAAGCAAAAAAGTATTCCACTCAAGATATATTTATATGATTTTTCGTGGAGGTTTTGCTGAGTTCTTAAGGTTTTCTTCTATGCGTAGTTAAATAGCTAGAACTTAAGGTGAATTTAAGATCACTCAATTGCGGTTTCTTTGCTTTGGTGGGGATATGAGTGGGTAAAAGTCAGAAGGGGTTAAAGCCTCAGCTTGTATATGTGTGGAAGCAAAAAACGCTAAGCTTTGACTTCTATCTAAGCCACCGTGGAGGCTTTTGATACGGCCTTTTAACTTTGAAACAAGTTTAAGAAGAGGGTTTGCAAAAGCATAATCTTTATAAGTACTTACAAGCACAGAAGGGGACTGTTGGGCGTTTTTATAAAATCCTTCCCAAAGAGAGATAACTGCATAAGGGTACTGATTATTTAAGCTAAGATAGAAATATTCTTTCCAAGTCAGTGTTTTTGACTTTTGAAAATACTTTAAATGTCCCAAAGGATCATGACCTGATATTAAAGAATACTGCAGAGTTTTTGAACCCTCATCTATCTGTATTTTAATATGCCCTTGGGTTTGATGATGAGAAGACATTGAAGAGAAGATTTCTATTTCAGAACGGTTTTGAGAAAAGGCGGACAAATGCACTCCTTCTAATTGAGTCACATCTTTTGCTAAGGCTTTACGTTGAGAATCTTGACAATACAAGGCAGCAAAAGACAGAATTTCTGGTACGTGTAGGACAATATCTTTTAAATCTTTAAGATGATTTGAGAGGTTCCAGCCTTTCTCTGTCATTTTTTTATAATTGATAAATTTAGGTTTAACGTAAACATTTCCATGATCAGAAAATAAAGTGATTTTTAAAGGTTTTTTATGTTTTTTCATGATTTGTTTTTGAATTTGCAGCAGAGTTTGGTCTAAATGTTTGAGTAAATCCAGAATAAAACTTTCTCCTTTAAGATGTGCGAGGTAATCAGGAACAGAAAAATAAACTGCATAGAATTTTTGATCTTTTTTTAAAAAGTCCCTTTGAAAAATATCTACAAAATGCCGACTTGCAGTAAAACTCCATCCTATAATAAATAATCTTTCTAAGGCAGTTTGAGGAATAAAATCAAAAAAATCATGCCATGAAAATTCTTGCACAGCTTTTAAGAGGTGACCTTTTATACGGCCTTTTCCATCAGCATAAGACTCACTCAAATCAAAATACTTATCAGTAGTAAAATCCTTAGTTACAGGTATTCGTAGTAGGCGGTTCCAATTAGGGCCAGAAATTGTAGGAAAAGTGGATACCAGAGGCGCAAGAGTTACAAACTCTCTAAAGTATCCTCCCTTATACATCTTCTGAAAGGTTTGAAAGCCTATTCCATCTAAAGCAATTAACAAATGGCCAGATGTGTCATCTTCAGATTGAGATATAGGATTAGAGGCAAAAAGAGATAGGGAAAATATTGTTATAAAAAAGAGAATGAATAGTGGTCTCACAATTTTTAGCTCCGCTTTTTGACAGACAAGTCCTTACTCACAGCTAACTTGTTTATCCGTAAGCTAACATATTTTATAATAAAGTATACTTTTTAATGACATATTTTAAGTGAAATAAAATTGTTTATAGATTTGCAAGTTTTGCTTCTAATTGTTGTAACTGTAGAGCTCTTTTTGGAGATAGTTCTCCATTATAATTATGACGTCTCTTTGTATAGAAGAAGTGTATTTTGCAAAGTAGATTTGGACGAGTATCATTGTCATCTAGAAAATTTGAATCGTTATAATAACTAAAGGGACATAAAAATTCATTGTCCCTGCTCAAATCGAGAAGTTCAAGTGCAACAACTTTTTCTGGTGAAGGAGGCTGGTCTTCTAATTGTCTTCTTCTAAAGTCAAAAAATCCTTCTATGATATCTAACGCGCCTGTATCTGGATGATCCTCTCCTTCTTCAACCATTAATCTATGTAGTTGTCTACTTACAAACCAGTAATCTACGAAGTACAAATCTATACGTATAGCTAGATCACGATGATTTGTATATATTTCATCAAAGAGATCATCTTCATTCAGATGATTTAAATCCCATTCTTCAAATGTTCTTATCATACCTCTATATTGACTTTGACCAGATGTGATTGTATAGAAGAGGTGTGTTTTGCAGAGTAGGTTTGGATGGGTATCATCAAGGGTACCATCAAATAAATTGTTAAAACTACATAAAAATTCGTTGTTTTTTGTTAAATCGAGAAGTTCAAGCGCAACGGCTTTTTCTGATGAATGAGGTTGATTTTCTAATTGTCTTTTTCTACGGTTGAAAAGTTCTTCTATTGTGCGTAATGCCAGTGTGTCTGGGTGATCCACTTCTTTTGTGAGCCTTGATTCATTTAGTTTTCTGTTTACAAACCAATAATCTATGAAGTGCAAGTCTATATGTATAGCTAGATCACGATGATTTGTATATATTTCATTAAAGAGATCATCTGCATTCAGATGATCTAAATCCAATTTTTCAAGTTTTCTTATCATACCCCTGTACCGATCTAGGTTACCTCCTTCTTCAGGTATTTTTATCATTGTATTTATATATTGAGTTGAATTGTCGCTTTCTTCAAATATTCTTATCATACCTCTATACTGACCCAAATCTCCTTCTTCAAATGTTCTTATCATCGTATTTATAGATTGAATTATATTTCCAGATTTAAACCACCTGCGAGACCATAATCTACCTATTGGATGATCCATTGTCTTTAAAAGTTCATCTGCAAAGCTTGTCATCTCTTCTTTTGTATATATTTGAACATTTTGATTTTCTTGATCTATTTGAACTCCGTGACCTACTGTAGTTACACTCAGTAGTGGGACACCTACAACACCTAAAGCAGTACGCGCTTTATTGTTTTGTACAAACTCAGCTTGTCTTTTTACAGCTTGGGCCCCTCTTGTTTGAGAGACAAACGATCTAACTTGAGGTGGTGTTAGTGCACGGACGCCTGATCCTATCATACGGAATGTTCCAATAATCCCGCGAAGCACAAGGGGAAACACAAAGGCTGAAACTCTTTCGATAGCATAAAGTTGTAGGATTCGCGCAAACCAGTTAGCTCTACTATCTACTCTTAAGATGGTGCTTCTCATGTTTTCAAGTAAATCTTCAAAGACTAAACCTCTCTCTTCTGCGCAATCTCTTATAGCATCTTCAAATCTACTTTCATTTACGAACTCATTGACTTGGTTCATATTCGAAAAGAAAAATTTACGTTCACTTCCACCGCTAAAAATCCAATCTTTAAAAGCACTGTATAAAGATATACGATCTATTGAGAGCCATGCGTCTATACCTTCTCGAAATCTGAAATCATCGATGTAGGGTTGTCTAAAAGTTGATGGCTGAATACGTTGGTCAAAATAGGAAGACTGATCTCTATAATATGTTGCTGCATAACAGAGTCTGTGAGCTATTCTATAAGTGGTCATTTGAGCGGACTGAGAAAGTGACTGGCTTGCATGTGTAGAGTGAGAAGGGTAGAAGAAACAATAAATAATGAACAGTTTTAATATGTTTTTTTGATAATTTTTCATAAAATACCGCAGTTTATTTATAGCCTTCTGTAAGACATAGGATGCTTTATTAATTTTGTCAATGATTTCACCCTATTTGTAAGAATTACATATTCCTTTTGTAAGTTTTACATAGTTTTTACCTAATATGATTTTTGGTTGTCAAGGCAAGACTTTGTGTTAAAGATTTTCACCTAAAGCTTAATTAACTTGTACCTATAAATAATGAATGGGATTTATTGATGGTTGCCAAGAGTTTATCTTATTTTTTTGTATTTCTTATTTCATGTCACAACTTTGTCTTTTAAAGTTATAAAGGTTGCGTAAGGTCAGTTATGAAAGTGGTAAAAGGTATCTTCACTATAGACAAAGGTCAGGTCTTGTGTCGATGTGAGCTTAATGTCAAAGTTCATATTTGTGTAGCAAATCTGCTTAAGCTATAGCATTGATATTTTTGATAAAGGTATATCACCGGTTAATCGACAGATAACTGCGTCTTTCCATCCTAATTTGTTTCAATTTAACATGTCGTAAAATTGTACATTTTTCAATTTCCAACTTAAGTTTTAGTGCGTCTTAACCGAAAGACTTTAATAGTGGTTATCTAAGCTAACAGATATGAATAATAGAAGAGGCACTTGTGACGATAAAAAATACATTAATCCTGAGTTTGACACTTAATTTGAATTTTCGTGATATTTTTTTCAAGGAATGTTGTATTTATAGTCATTAGCGGTTATTGTGTTTGTATTTTGGTCAAAAAGTGTAGTGTACTTATTTATCATACACTACGCGTCATATACCTTATTTTCTTTTATTTTTTATATTTTTCTTGTAATGTATTTTTATGTTCATAAGGTCTACAAGAAATCCGAGAGGAGACATATATTATCATCTTGTTGAGAGCTACAGATTAGGTTCTCAAGTGAAGCAAAGGATTCTAATGTCTTTAGGTAAAGCCGCGGATAAGGAAGTTAACTTGAAGAAGCTTCTAGAAGTATTATCTAAAGAGTTAGAGATAATTCCTGCTAGTAAGTTATTAAAAGAGATTGATGTTAAAGACACTTTTATATTAGGTCCCTTACTTATAATAGATGCTATTTTCAAACAATTAAATCTCTATGAATTATTAACAGATTTAAAACAAAAGCACCCTAAAGTACAATTTGATTTTGTTAAGATTATTTTTACATTGGTTATAAGCCGTTTTGTAGAGCCATGTTCTAAGCTTAAAGTATTTTCACACTGGCAGAAGTTATTTTACCCTGATTTTTTAGAAGAGGAGCTTCATCTTCAAGACATTTATCGTTCTTTAGATATTCTAAGTAAGCATAAGGAAGATATAGAGAAGACTCTTTATACACAAGGTAAGTCTCAGTTAAGTTTTTTCAATGAGTGTGATGTTATTTTGTATGATTTAACGACATTGAGATTTGAGAGTACCCGAGAGGATTTAGATAATCTTCGAAGATTTGGTTATAGCAAAGAGAAGAGGAGTGATTGTACCCAGGTGGTATTTGGACTTTTAGTAGATAGAGAAGGTATGCCCTTAGGCTTTGATGTTTATCCTGGAAATACCTTTGAAGGTAAAACCATACCTTCAGTTATGGAGAAACTAAAAAAGAAGTTTAAGATCAGAAGATTTATATTAGTAGGAGATAGAGGTTTATTTTCTAATGAGAATTTACAATCTGTAAAAGCAAAGGGAGATGAATTTATAGTAGGATTAAAGCTAGGTTTATTAAAGGATCGTCATGCAGAGATATACAATTTAAAGAATTTTAAATTTATAAATGAAAATTTAGCTATATACGAGACGAGTTATAATGATAATCGTTGTATAATTACCTGGTCAAGAAAGAGAGCAGAACGAGATAAGAAAGTAAGAGAAGATATTCTATCTAAGTTAGAAGATAAGCTTTCAAAATCGTCATCAAGCACAAAGGATTTTGTATCTAATAGCAATTATAAGAAGTATATTATTCATCCTAAGAGTAAAGGCAAGCCTACTTTAAATAAGTCAGCCATAGAACAATCAGAGAGGACAGATGGTTTTTTTGGAATCATTACAAATACAGATAGTTTAAGTTCTGAAGAGATTATAACGAACTATAAGCAATTATGGAAGGTAGAGAATTCATTTAGAGAATTGAAAGGTACATTAAAGACACGTCCTATGTTCCACTGGACAGATAAGAGGATCTTAGGACATTTAGTTGTGTGTTTTTTATCTTACTTATGTGAGGCTTATTTTTCAAAGAAGTTACATCAGAGAAACATCACATTAAAAGATAAAGCAATTACAGACAAGAGAATAAAGTCAAGGCCATTGAGTGTGGCAGAAGCTATGTCAAAGCTGAAAGAAGTACGAGCTATACCTGTGAGGGTAAAGGATAAGACACTTTGGATCAGAACAGATATTAACGGTAACAATGCTGATGTATTTAAAGCTATAGGAGCAAAGATCCCATCAAAACAACTTAAAGTAGAATCTACTTAGACCTACAAACAATCTCTTAAATCTCTACCACAAAATCAAAATGTAGTGGTACAAAATCACACATCCACTGTAACTAACTAAAATAACTTAACTTTATTTTCGCAACTGTCAAACTCAGGATTTAACATGTCGTAAAATTGTACATTTTTCAATTTCCAACTTAAGTTTTAGTGCGTCTTAACCGAAAGACTTTAATAGTGGTTATCTAAGCTAACAGATATGAATAATAGAAGAGGCACTTGTGACGATAAAAAATACATTAATCTTTACTTTCATTTTTCTTGCTTTTTCTTTTCCTAATCAAGTTTCTGCACGCAGTTCTACTTCTAAGATCAAAAAGCAGGTTAAAACTCAGAGCAATATATCTCAGAGGCAAATACCTTCTCATATAAAAAGAAAGGCTCTTGCACGCAGAGATCTAATAAGGAATTACAAAAAATTATCTGCAAAACAAAAACTGCACCTGCTTACTTCCATGGTAAGAACAATGGCTGCATTAGAGCTTGCACATAGCAGGCGTAGAGGCAGAGTTTCTACAAATTATCATGACTCTTTATTTCATCCTTTTTGGTCCTTATTTATTATGCGAGCTTATGCTGATGATAATAGCAATACCTGTTTTTTAGGTGGCCATTTGGTACCAACAAATGAGGGCGTTTGTGATTGGGGTGCTGCAAGGGCAGATGATCGTGTCAAATGTACATTCGGTGGAAACCCGGGGGTTAAATGTAATTCTGCTTTATTTCCCTCAAGCCCCTGTGTTAAAGACTTTAAATATGGACCGCGTATACTCAATTATAGTTCAACTCAAGCTTGTGCCTATGCTGATGCACATAATATTAAAAAGCATATTGAAGATGGTGGCAGAGATCTAACAAATATATCAGTAGACCCAAATATTGTATCAGAGCAATTAAATAAGCCTTCCCTTTGGGCATCAGCAAATCCAAATGTTTGGGTTGATGAGAGAGATAAACTATTAGATGGATATAAAGATGCATATGCATTACTTCTAGCAGGTCATGATGATGGAGAGATTGTCATTCAGCTACAAGAAATTAAAGACAGATGTGAGAGTAATGTCTCTAATCGTTTTGAAAAGAAACATTGTGATGCTTTTGAAAAAGACTTAGATCATCTAGGCGTGATTGAATCAGAGCCATCTCCAGGTGAATCTGAAGATGATCCTTCACCAGGTGAAGAAGAGGGAAATGATGGGTGTTTTGCTTTTCATGAACTCCCTGGAGAGCACTTTTGTCAAGTGCGTGTAGCAACCGATCGTAGTCACAGTGAAAAAGATCATTTAATTGTCCGATTAGAAGGTACTATCAATAATGCTGTTGCTGTGATAGACTCCCCTAGCAGAAATGCTGTTGCTGTGATAGACTCCCCTAGCAGAAATGCTGTTGCTGTGATAGACTCCCCTAGCAGAAATGCTGTTGTCTACCGTTTAGACAATGACAAATACTGTAAGGACTCTGGGTTTAAAGGTAAAAAAGCTTATTCTGAAAATACTTCAAATTTTTGGCACCCAAATGAGATATGTGGCGATGAAGCTTCTCACCCAGCATCCTTTTCTTATTTTGAAGTTAATCTTTCTATTGAGAAAAAGAATGGTAACAATATGTGTAAGTTTAATTTCTCTGACCATCAAGATGATCAACATTTATTGATCCCATTTAATCTAAGACTTTTAAAGGATTCCAGTAAGTTAAGTAACTTTCTTCCTGGTGTTAAAGTTCATTGTCCGTATATTAATATTGATGATGGTATTATTCCTAGAGGAAATGATACCCATATAAATTGTGCGCAACTTAAGAATAAGTTGAATGGTCCAACAAATGCTGATAAGTGTATAGATCCCGATGTAGTGGCCTTACGTGATGCTGCCAGCTCTTTGAAACACCTTGAGCAATGCAGTGGAGGACAAACCCTCACTATAAGGATAAGAAAAGGTAGAGGAGAATATCAACTATTAGATGATTGGTTGGAAGACCATCAATCTCTTGATGATGGGACATATGAAATAAAGATACAAAGAAAAAAGCCTGGTAGTAATAACACTTGGACAGGACATTATGAGTTTAATTCCCATCTTGGGGATACAGATGATCAATTTCCTCATGGCCGAAAACATCGCACGATTTCAGATTGGCTTTATGGAAATGGAAAATCTGTGAATGATGCTGATGAAGGCGGTGGATTAAATGGCGTTGTCTCAGGATTATGTCATCGACCACAGAGAACAAAGCTCCCACCACCACCATATCAAATTAGAGGGACTGGTAGTGGTGGACGTCCAGATTAGGATAGTGAAATAATAAAAATTCGATTTACAAAGGCTTTATTAAGAAGATATCAAAAGTTATCTTAAGAGTTTATCCTAAAAATAAGAATTTTTATCTGGCAATCTGGTAGGCAGGAAATCCGGAAAACAGTTACCGGGAACTGTTTGCCAGAGTGCCTGTTTGCCGGAGTGCCTGAATGCCAGAAGCCATATCCCGGTAAAAAGAGTTCAAAAGTTTTATAAAGTATGGATGCTCAAAACATCTTCTGTTTCCATACCATAACGATAGGCAAGTTTTTGCAAATACTCAGCACTTTGCCCTGTCTCTTTTGACCATATAGGGATCATTTGCAAAGCTTTTTGAATTTGAGCAAAAGTGATTTTAGGATTGAGTGGTTCAAGAGTGCGAGAGTGTGTAAAGCCTAAACGATCCTGAAGAGGAAATGTTTTCAAAATATGATCTACAACATCTAAAGCTATTTTTCTATATGTTGTAAGTTTGCCTCCTGCTACAAAAGTGACATTTTGCAAATCCTGACGATCTGTCCAAATTTTATGTCGACGACTTACCTGTGTTGAGATCATCTTATCATCTGCTTTAACCAGAGGTCTAATACCTGCATAGGCACCAATAATATCTTTTCGAGTTACTTTCATCTTTGGAAAATAATTAATACATTGTGTCAGTAGATAATCAACATCTTCAGGTAAGACTTTTACTTCACTTGGGTCTTCCCGATAACTGGTTTCTGTTGTCCCAACAAGAAGAACATTGTCTCTTGGGATGACAAAGACAATACGAGAGTTCTTATCATCTGGTACAACCACGGCATGGTTGATGTTCAATTTTTCTTTTTTTAATACGATATGTACTCCTTTTGTTGGAAAAAGAGATGTTTTCCATTTTGCAAAGTTTTTTTGACCAAAAATATCTACCCATGGGCCCAAAGCTCCTACAAAATGTTTTGCGCGAACAATAAATTGTCTATTTGTTTTTACGCACCGCACTTGGACAGCTTCACACTGTTTATTTTTTAATATGACTTTTTCTACAGAAGCATGTTGTAGACACAGAGCTCCTTGCCTTTGGGCAGATGTCATTGTCTCAATAGTTAATAGTTTGTCATCTGTATAGGCATCTAAATAAATAAAGGAACCTAAAAGGTCTGTTTGCTTTAGAGGAACTTGGTAAAGAGTCTGTTTGACATTTAGCCTTCGATGTACAGCTAAACTCCCTCCGCCAAAGAAGGCTAATAGATCATAAAGACACATACCCACACTCATTTTGTTCATACCGATGCGAGATTTTTTATAAATAGGTACTACAAAAGGTAAAGGATGGACTAAATGAGGAGCAATTTCAAAAAGAATAGATCTCTCTCTCAAAGATTCTAATACCAATCCGATCTCTAAACGTTCTAAGTAGCGGATACCTCCATGAATCAATTTACTGGATTTAGAACTTGTACCAGAGGCAAACTCACCTTTTTCAAATAGCGCAACTTTCATTAAGCGACTATTAGCATCTCTGGCAATTCCCGCTCCTGTAATCCCTCCACCAATAATGACTAAGTCAAAATATTGATCTTCAGCTTTAGAAATTTGTTTGTCTCTATTTTCCATAAAAATAGACTCATCCTCAAAATCTGTAAAAAGTTGTATTCTAACTTTACAACCTCTTTACTTTATCATTATTTACTGTTAGGTTGCGTATCGAATTATAAAGACATAAATAATATAAGATTTGCTAGAAATACAACTAAAATTTATAAGGAGTGATAAATGAAAATCATTTCATGGAATGTTAATGGAATTCGTGCTATCTATAAAAAAGGCCTAATGTCCTTTTTAAAACAAGAACAACCTGACATCTTTTGTGTTCAAGAGACAAAAGCGCATGTTGATCAAGTCCCAGAGGAGCTTAAGGATCACTCAATGTTCTCTTATTGGTCAAGCGCAGAGAGAAAAGGATACTCAGGTGTTGCTACATTTTCTTTAGAAGAACCACAAAAAGTGATCTCACAAATCGGTAAAAAACAATTTGACAATGAAGGCCGCTTCTTAATTAGTTACCACGGATACAGTTCAAGAACTCAGGTATTCTCAAAGGAAGATTTTGTGCTATACAATGTGTACTTCCCAAATGGAAGAAGTAAACAAGAAAGACAAATTTATAAAATGCAATTTAATAGAGAACTTTTAAATGTTCTGAAAAATGACATAGCATCTGGAAAAGAAATCATTATTTTAGGAGACTATAATGTAGCTCCAACAGAAATAGATCTTTATGATCCTGAAAAACATTGTCATGTGAGTGGATTTTTGCCGGAAGAAAGAGCTTGGTTTCAAGATCTACTCGACTTAGGTTTTATAGATATATTCAGACACTTCTTTCCAGATAAAAAAGATTGTTACACATGGTGGAGCCAAAAAGAAGCAGCCCGTCTTTCAAATAAAGGATGGAGAATAGATATTATTTGTATCACAAAAGGCTTGGTTGATAGGGTGTTAGGAGTTGATATTTTAGATCAAGCCCAAGGATCAGACCATTGTCCTATAGCTGTAGAAATTGAAACATAAGTTTCTATTAAATAACTGTGTTTGATGATTTTAAGGGGTTCATTTTTGTATAAATTTTTTATTTACATATAAGAAAATTTTATGGTATTAAAACAATATAATAATTAAAGTAAGCTTGATATAAAAAGTATAAGATTTTATATTAGTCTTTAAGGTTTTTTAATTAACTTTGATTTTTTAAAAAATATAGAAACATGACCTTTATTAAAGGCATTTTTAAAAAGCCAAAGAGGTAACAGTGTGAGTTAAGTTTAAAATAATTTATTTATGTTTCATTAGACCATCATTAAAGAGGGGGATGTACAATGAAATTACAAGAGAACTTTGTGAATCAATGTAAGCACAAATTATTACAAGAAAAAAGCAACATTATAAATCGTGTTCAATCTTACCGTTATAATTTATTTTCCTCTATAGAGAAAAGTGGAGATGAGGCAGATCAAACTTCGGCACTTTTGCAAGAGAAGGAAACTCTTTCTTTGCATGAGAGGCTCAAGTCAAAACTTATGGAAATTGAAAAGGCTTTAACTCGTATCGAGAGGGGCTCCTATGGAGTTTGTGAAGAAACAGAAGAGCCAATTGAGGTTGAAAGGCTGCGCACCATTCCTTGGACATCTTTGAGTATTGAAGGTGCTGAGATTAGAGAGAATGTCATGAAAAAGTACGCCAGATAAATACATAAAAGCTCAAGGTTTCTTTACTTAGAAGAAACTTGAAGAGCTTTTTTGTGTTTTTCTTATCTTATATTACATATCTTTGATTTTTAGACTTGTACAATTGGGATTTGAAATTCGCTTTGCAGCTCTTTCATAAGATGACTTGAAAATTCTGAACGTTTACTTTTACCTAAAAGGATTGTTTTTATATCCATCTGTCTCTTAAGAATTCCGATACCTTCCAACAAATCACCAGGAAGTGTTTTAACTGTTAATACCATACTTCTAGAAGCATAAAGAGGAACAACTTGTTGCAAAATAATTCTTTGTAGAGATTCATAAAAGAAACCTTCGTTGTGTTCATCAACATGGAAGACAATAAGTTCAAAGGGATCTCCACGTTTATCTTTGAGAAGATAGTTAATGGCTTTAGTGATCAGGTATCTCATTCCTGTTCCTCCAGTACAAAGAACATATTTAGTAAGTTCTGTTGGAAGTTGTTTTTTTTGAGAGTAATCGCCCAATCCTATATGTAGATCTGAACGATCTTCTAATCTTTTTTCTAGAACACCCCATCTATAAAAGGCCATGACTAATAAAATTCCTAGTAAAAGTTGGAGTCCCATCGCTTGTGCACTTGCAGAAGAAAAAAACATCAGGACAATTTGAGCTATTAAAAGTACAACTCCAGAAAAAAGAGGAATGACAGGAAAAATTATACCTTTAAAACTAAAGGTTTGCTTTGTAAGAAACTCTACTGGGAGGTGTCTTGGCTTTTTACGATTTCTGACTAGAATCACTCCAATCACAAAGCTAACCATGACACTTATAAAGGCCATTTCGTAAACTCTAGCAAGAACCTTAACCTCTCCGGGAACAATAGCGACCATAACCAAGGACATAAGCATAAAAGGCAAGGCAATTAGAGGATAACCATCTATCCAAGCAAAATTAGGAGTCAATCTTTTCAATAACCATTGAGGCAAATTACCTTGTTGGGCCATGGTTTTGGCAAGACCAATAAAACCAACAAAGGCTGTATTCACTGCCGCAAATAAAGTCAAAGCAGCATCTATCACAACAGTAATCATAAGGGCTTGACCGCCTAGTTTTAATCCAAAACTGGCTAAAAGAAAATCTTTACCTTCAACAATTTCACTTTCAGAAAGGATAGCTAAGCAAAGAAAAGAAATAAATGGCGCTGTAAAAGAGACAAGTAAAATCACAGTTGTGTAAAGCATACGAAGTGTATTGAGTATAGGTGGTTTTAATTCTTCTATAATTTGTGCAGCTGACTCAAAACCTGTGATACCTAAAAAGGCTCCTGCAAATCCGTGCATCAACATAGCAAAGGTCAATTCAGAGCTAAGAGTTATTTTGCTCATTTTGGCAAAGTCAATATCCTGCCAATTCCAAAAGATAAATCCTGTTCCCCAAATGACGAGTATAATGAGGAAGGCAAAATGTAACCCAGAAATACCAGTGATCAGTTTGGCAGGCTCTTTAAGACCTTTGCAGTTAAGAATACCAAATAAAATAATAGGGATAGCAGAAATCAATACAATACTATCTAGGGATATACTTTCACCCATAAGAGAAGATATATAAAAAGCACCAGAAAGAGCGCTGACTGTAGCTGTTGCTAAATAAGAGAGGATTGTTAGCCCTCCTGCTAACACTCCAGACCTGCGTCCAATACCTCTTAAAATCATGGTGTATGCACCACCATTGTGAGGGCTCAAAGCCAATCCCTCTTCATAAGTTTTTTTGAAAGCCCACATCATTAAGCAGATGAGAAGTATGAAAAAAGGAGATAAATATCCTACATAACCAAAAAGTAGACCCGTACTATAGAAAACAGATGTACCAATATCGGCACCTACAATCCCTGCCCCAAGAATCCAACTCAATCCCGCATTATTTTTGGTGTTGTTCAAAGTATCTTAAATTCCTTTTAAGTTAATTTTTTTTGACAGATAACCTGTTTTTAATAGAGTCATCTTAATATATATAAATTTTTTTGTGTGCCTATATCAGTTATAACCCATCATAATTGTGTAGTGATGTAGTATTTCTTAAAGATATGCTTAAATCTTACTTTTGTAAGGCTTATGATAAAAATAAGATAAAAGTCCTTGATTTAAATATATTTTAGTAATAACTAGTCACTTAATATAATAATTCATAATAATATCTTTTATTATTGATATTTATTTTTAATGTATAAGGACATTTTTATAAAGATTCAAATAAAAAAATACAATAAATTTATTTTGGTATTTTTGATGAGGTAACATTTTATGATTATTGGTATACCCAAAGAGATCAAATTAGGAGAAAGCCGTGTAGGAATCACTGAGTTGGGTGTTTTCCAAATGGTTAAAGAGGGGCATAGGGTTTTGATTGAAAAGGATGCAGGTGTAGGAAGTGGTATTTCTAACTCCTGTTATGAAGAAAATGGTGCTGAGATTGTAGAGACAAAGGCACTTGTTTACAAACAATCTGAGATGATTGTAAAAGTTAAAGAGCCTATTTCTGAAGAGCATGATCTGTTACAAGAAAATCAAGTTCTATACTGTTACTTACACCTTGCTGCAGAGCCTGAACTTGCAAGTGTTCTTTGCCAAAAAAAAATAAAATCTATTGCTTTTGAGTCTATTGAAGATGATCAGGGAGGCTTACCTCTTTTAGTGCCTATGAGTGAGGTGGCAGGACGTTTGTCTGTTCAAGTAGGTTCTTATTTACTGCAAAAAAATAATGGTGGTAAAGGGGTTCTATTAGGAGGTGTGACAGGTGTACATCCAGGAAAAGTCACTGTGATAGGAGGAGGAATTGTTGGTATCAATGCTATTCGAATAGCTGTTGGTTTAGGAGCTTCTGTCACTGTCTTAGATATTGACCATAAACGCTTAGAATTATTAGATCACCTTTACAAAGGTCGTATTGTGACTTTATATTCCAATGAAAAAAATATCTTTGATACAGTGGTGCACTCAGATTTGGTCATAGGGGCTGTATTGATCCCTGGCTACAAATCTCCCCGCTTAGTGACAAGAAAGATGGTTGAGATGATGGAGGAAGGGTCTGTAATAGTAGATGTTGCAGTGGATCAAGGAGGATGTATTGAAACTTGTCGCCCAACTAGCCATGTCGATCCCACCTATGTTGTTAGTGGTGTTATCCACTATTGTGTGCCCAATATACCTGGTATCACCCCTAGGACATCGACTTACGCTTTATTTCATGCCACATCTCATTACATGTCATTGATCGCTCGTGAGAGTATAGAGGGAGCTGTTAGGCAAAATCACTATTTGAAGAAAGGATTAAATACTTATGGTGGCCATATCACTTATGAACCTGTGGCTAAAACCCTCAATAAGAAATATATCTGTCCAGACAAAATTTTCTCTAAATAAATAGCTATTTTCATTTAAAAGCTCTAAATGAATTCGTAATGTAATTTTTACATACTTATTGTTCTTTAAAGACTGAATATCATGTAAATATTATATATTTAGGATATTTTATTGTATTGGGAGTGTTTAATCATAGCCTAGTAGTAAAGAAAGATTGACAAGTAGGGTATCTATGGATATATCGAGATAACTTTCAATTTTATAACTTGCGATATTTCACAATTCACAATATTGACTTAAGTGAAATATTGTTTTGGCTTAACAGTGAGGTTTACATCTATTTAATTAATTAATGAATTGAATTTTTAGTTCATGTGAAGATAAACAAATTTTTAAGTAAGTATTAAGGGAGGTTACATTTGGACTCATTAAATGGTGAAAAAATGCAAGAAAATATATTGATTCGATCAAAAAGTCAGTTAAAATCTCAAAAGCAATTGCAATCTCAAAAGGGTTTATCGGGTACTGAGAACATCACTAAGGTGATCAAACGTTATCAAAATAGGAAGCTTTATGATACTCAAAAAAGTCGTTATGTCACTTTAGACGATATTGCTCGTATGATACGTGATCAAGTCCATTTAGTTATCATTGATAATAAAACTAAGGCTGATATTACTGGATCTACTTTAATCCAAATTATCTTTGATGCAGAAAAAAAGAGTGATATTTGCGCTCCTTTGTCTGTTTTGTATGAGATCATTCAGACAGGCAATGGTAGTATGTCTTCTTATTTTGCAAAATTAGATATTTTTGATCCTAAACAGGAAGCGCCTGTCCAAGAGTATGTTTATGATTTGATAGCAGAAAAAGGACCTCGCTCTTATGATAATAATAAAGCGTCTTGTTTATTAGGAGAAGTGCATGCTTCTGATCATCAGGAAACAACGGTTTTAACACCTGGTCATCAAAATCACTTAGAAAAAATCACTCCTCTTAAAAATAATACTCACCGTTCGTTTTAATAGAGTAATTGGGAGCTGTTTGCCTTTTAAGAGCTTATTTATATAAACTATGTCAAAATACTTAAGGTTTATTTTTGAGAGTATGGAAGTTGTTAATTAAATTGCCCGAGCAAGTTATTTATAATACTTACAGCTTGCTCAGCCTGTGAACGTACTGTTGAGTTATGGTCTTGCTGCGCTATGTTTTCTAATTTAACCTTAAGGCGTCGATAGAGAAAAATATTTCCATCTAGATGAACATCATTTCTTTGTGCTGAGGCTCCTTGACGTTGACGGCTTTCTGCGACTGGATTATCATTTGGCCTAAGATTGGATTGTGCTGAGTCAACAGCTATTTTAATTGCCTTTAGCCTTACATCATCTTTTGGAGAATTAAGAGCGGCTTCAATTATACTGAGGTGACCTGGCTGTGTATATGTATTGAAAGCATCGATGATTCTGAGTTGCACTCCTTCATGGTGATCACTGTCAGTAATATGAACAAGGTGGTCAAAACTTTCAAAACTTGGAGTTTTCATAAGAGCTATAATACCATACTGTTTTAATTTTTCTCTAAAATTTGTGAGCAACTCTTCAATCACAGTGTAAAACAAGTCGCTTGAAATCTGTTGTGATAAATAAGCATTGGTGAACTTATCTATACTTGCTAAGGAGTGAGCACTTACAAAATAGGCTATCCATTCTTCAATTGTAGCAAATTCTTCAGTAGTATTATTTTCTCCTGGTAGATGACCAGTATATAATGAGCCAGAAACTCCTGCTATTCCAGAAGAGTTGGGAGACTCGTTGTTGTATTGTTCTTTTGCAAGATAGGAATTATCAGTTTCTATATCTGTATTTTCATTGTCTTCTTTGGTTTTCTCTTCTTCTTCATTTTCTTTTTTATTTTCGTCTTTAGTTGCATGTTCTTTGTTATTTTTTGTTTCTGTAGCAGCATTTTTATTTTGTGCTTTATTTTTCTTTCTAGCAGCCCTTTTGTTTCTATTTCTTGATCTAGGATCTTCTTTATTTCCGAGTCCTGTATAAAGTCCTAGTGGCTCATTTAAAAGCTTATCTGCACGTGTGTGTTCAACTTTTTCTTGTTGCTTGGAGGGTTCAGATGAAAGAAAGAAATTAAAAGTGTAAAAAGCTATCACTGTTAAAATGATGCCTGTCAAAATTCCTTTTTCTTGCTCATTTAAGTTCATAAGACACTCTCCTTTAATAAATATATACGCAAGAACAATGCCAAATATATAACATGCTAAAATAACTAAGTTTTTTCTATTTCGCCCATTTTTCTCACTGTCATATTTTTAGACACACTTAGGTATATAAAGGAATAGGCTTTGATAAAAGTGTGTTAAAGTGTATGGGTTTAGTGAGGAATTTGAGATGACAAGCCATGAAGTTCATTTAAAAGGGCTTTTAGAGCAAGCTTTAGAGAATATGGGGGCTTTTTCTAAATTATTGACAGAGATTGACAATTTAGGCGTGCATATTTTGGAGTATGAGCAATTGCTTCAGCCACCTAAATTGGCATTTCGTGTAGGGATAACAGGAGGCATGGGCGTAGGAAAGTCAGTATTGGTCAGTCGTTTTATAGAACATGCAAAGCAAGAAAAATTAAAAGTTGGTGTTTTAGCAGTAGATCCAACCAGTCCTTTTCGTGGGGGGGCTATTTTAGGTGATCGTATCCGTTTATCTTCATCTCTTCCTTTAAGTAATAATATTTTTTTTCGCTCTATAGGTTCAAGGGGGAGTTTAGGAGGACTCTGCGCTCAAGCTTACTTAATGTTAAGAGCTTTTGATTGGGCTGGATTTGATATTGTCTTCGTTGAAACGGTGGGAGTAGGGCAAACAGAGTGGGAGGTAATGAATGTTGCAGATGTTGTCACATTGGTTTTGGTTCCAGAAAGCGGTGATAAAATACAATTGATCAAATCTGGACTGATGGAAATTGCAAATATTTTTATTGTTAACAAATCTGATAGGCCTGGAGCTGATTTATTGAAGACAGAAATTTTAAAAAATGCCCAATATGATGATAACCAAAAGGTCTTTTCAACAATAGCGATTAAGAACCAAGGAATAAAACCTATTTTCGATTATTTTTTAGAAATCAAAAAACAGGGTCAATTTCAAAAGCAACGTTGGTCTAAGCAAAGACTTCAAGCAGAGGCTAAGGCTCTTTTACGTTTAAAATGGGAAAAGGAATTTTCTAAGTCTCTTTTGAACATCGCCACTTGTGAAGACTTAAAAACTGCTTTACTTAATCCATCTAATATAACTTAATAGCTGCTATTCATATATAAAACAGTTAAGTGATCTTATTGCATGGATATCGAAGTTAACAGAGTTAAGCTTGCCCAGCTACTAAGACTTAATAAGATATATCTTGGAATTTCAACACTTTATCTCGAAATGGCAACAGCTCCTAGGTATTTCTTTTTCTGAAGATACCTTTAGACATTTTTTGTTGATCTTCTGAGGTCATTTCTGCACCGGATTCCTCTAAAAGTTTAACAATCTCTGGATGAACTTTAAAAGTATACATCAATGCTGTCCAGCCATTTTGATCTCTTAAATGAACGTTTGCGCCAGATGAGAGGAGGACTCTAATAGCTTCTATATCACCTATTATGGATGCCATGATCAGAGCTGTTGTACCATGTTCATTTTGTACATCAACATCTGCATTATATTCTATTAAAAGTTTAATAGCTTTTATACTGCCAGCTATTATTGCTACCAATAGAGCTGTCACACCATGTTTATTTTTCTGGTTAACCTTTGCGCCAGATTCTACTAAAAATTCAATACTTGCTACATTATTATTTCCTGCTGCTTCCATTAAGCTTGTTATAGCATTTCTATTTTCATAGTTAACGTCTGCGCCAGATTCTGCTAAAAGGCGAGCAATATCTAAATCATTTCTATGAGTGGCATACATCAAAGCTGTCCAACAAGATCTTCTTCTCCGACTGAAAAATATATTTCTATCTTCCTGGTTTATATCTATATTGGTAGTGGTCAAAAGTCGAACAAGTTCTAAATCACCTTTTAAGACAGCTTTTATGAGATCATGTTTGCCTTGAAATTCACCATGAGTGAATACTTGAGTGAACAATTGATTTGGTTGAGAGGCGTGATTTCTTAATTGCTGACGTGGTTTTGTTTTTTCTTGAGTGAAAGCTTGCCTTGCTGATCGCTCTCTTATTATTGGGTTTCTCTGGGCTTGAGATGCTTCAGAGATAAAAAATAGTAAAACAAATACAATAAAATATTTTACAATATTCACAGTTGAAATCCTTTATTTAAAGATCATCACAATTCGAATATTTGGGAGTGGCAATGTAAGAGCAATCAACATAGTTTATTAGAAAAAAGTATTTTTGTCAATTGAATGAATCTAAGGGACGAATTATCTCAAGATGCTTGCTATCTATTACCTTAGAAAAAGTGTTACTAAAAAGAGTTGGTCATGTAAAATCAAGCAATCTATAAGCCTGGCAAGCAAGAATTTAGGGGAAATCTTTATATAACAACACAGTCTGCTTAAGGTGTGTAAAGATAAAACAATTCAATGGTTATACTCTGGAAGTATTCTTTCTTCGCGACTTTGTCGAATGATTTTAGCATTGGCAACCATTTGATAGTCTTTTTGACTAAACTCTGCTCCTCTACTATTTAAAAATTCAGTTACTTTTAAATGACCCTCAAATGTTGCAATCATATATGCTGTCCAGCCGTCTTGATTTCTTGCATTTACATCTATATTCAACTCATCTATTAGAAATTTAACAGCTTCCAATTTATTGTGACGAGCTGATAACATAAGTTCTGTTGTTTTACTTTGATATATTGTAATATCATTACGATCTATTAAAAGTCTAGCAACGTCTAAACGATCTTCAATAATAGTCAAGGTAAATGCAGTGGTGCCAAAGTTATTTGTGACATCTATTGCTCCAGATGTTATTAGAAAATCAATAACTTCTATATCACTATAACGACTTGCTATCATGAGTGGTGTTAACCCATATAGGTTTTGAAAATTAACATCTGTGTCGAGTTCTATTAATAACCTAACCATTTCTAAATTGTTGCCATGAAGCGCATACATAAGAGGTGTCCAAGAAGATCTCCTAATACGAGAAGAACTTATATAAGAAGCTATAAAACCATCTTGCACATTAAGGTTTGCACCGCGAGCTGCTAAAGATCTCACACGTTCTACATCACCATCTATAACAGCTTTTATCAGATCATATTTGCCGTAATTTCGATCAGTAAAAAATCGAATTAAAGAAAAAGGACAATTGTTATGAATGGAATCTGTTGTAGATCTTGCACTGTCAGTTGCTTCTGAAGGTGTTTCAAAAATAATAAAAAACAACAGAAAAGTTAAGGTAAAGTATTTCAAATAATAGTTCATAATGATGGTCTTTTTTTCTAGAGGTTGTTGGGAGGTAAGATATTGAAATTACAAACTATATTTTATTAAGCCTTTGTTTTAATCCGGCAATCAGTATCTAGTAACAGAATCTGTTTTTAATTTAGCTGAAAGTAGTGTAAAGTCAACATCAAAAGATTTAGATGCTGATTTAGAGGAGGACAGATTCAGTCTGTCTATTTTGAATAGAAGCTATCTCATTATAAAATAAGGTTTTACATTTACTTTGCAATTCAAGCAGTGCTATGAAACTTTACTTTTGAGATGGTTAGTTTCTAATATGTCGTACGATCTATAAACATTATTCCTGTTTTATCATTACTGTATCGGTGAAGATTTCTTTCTATTTCAGCATTGTCAATAGTTTGATGGTCTCTTTGGGTGAATTTCATTCCAGTCTTCTGACTTAGGAAGTCAGTAATCTCTGTGTGGTGGTAAAACCTTGCTGTCATAAATGCTGTCCAACCAGCTTCGCTTCTCGCATTAATATCTATATCTGGTACATTCTTTACTAGAAATTTAATGATATCTATATAATTATGATAGGCTGCTAATCTAAGTGCTGCTGAGGCATCTTTGATAATTGTCTC
Source organism: Bdellovibrionales bacterium (assembly GCA_965262715.1). Taxonomy (GTDB): domain Bacteria; phylum Bdellovibrionota; class Bdellovibrionia; order Bdellovibrionales; family JAUICD01. The sequence goes on from OZ253553.1 coordinate 646,209, forward strand.
TCTCATTAAGTCATCATGATTTTCTGCTGCCACTTTTAAATGATTTACTAATAGAAAATTAGCAATATCTGAACGACCTGCATCAACAGCATGTAAGAATGCTGTTTTACCAGTGTTATCTCTGAGGTGAGTGGCTACACCAAACTTAGGGTTTAATAAAGTCCTAACCAATGGTAGGAGGCTATGACGACTTGCCAGCATAAGTGCTGTCATGTTATTTTTATTTTGAGAATTAACATTTACGCCAAGTTCTATTAATAACTCAGTCATCTCTAGGTCATTCATATAAACTGCATACATAAGAGGGGTCCAAGAAGGTACTCTAGAATAAGAGCTTATACGAGAAGCCATAAAACCATCTTGTATATTAAAGTTTGCACCGCGAGCTGCTAAAGATCTCACACGTTCTAAATCACCATCTATAACGGCTTTTATCGGATCATATTTACCATAATCTCGGTTAGTAAAAAGTCGAATTAAAGAAAAGGCGCAATTATTGTGAGTGGAAAAATTTGCTGTAGGTTTTGCACTGTCAGTCGCTATTGCTGATGATTGATTTGATTGTACAGTGTTTGATGGAGTTTCTTTAGAATCTCTATTTAGTACTTGCCATCTTAATTTTTCCGCTTGAGATGTTTTAAAAACAAAAAATAACAGAAAAACTAAGGTAAAGTATTTTAAATAATTCATATTATAATCCTTTTGCTTTTATATGACTACAAAGATAACTTCCCCCTATTTTCAGTTAGTTAAGATGTTTGGCTAAAAGAACATCATCTGTCAATTATTTTTTATTTTTTTTTCAACTCATATACTTATATTATGCTTATTAATTAAGTAATTATGTAAAATTTACAAAAATATATAATTAAAGTTTTGTATTTTTTACATGAAAGTTACATAGCAAGTTATCGTTATTCCGGGGCCCTAGCATTCAGGCAAACTGTTGCTGAGGTCTCGGGAAACTGGTGGAAGTTAATTAAAATACCTGATGCCAGATATCAGATACTGGTGCCGGATTGCCAGAACCCTGGAAAATTATTAAAATAGATTAACAGATAAAATTATTTTTAACTATTTAAGAAAGTCTTTATTGTTCTAGGATATGGGAGTCTATAAAACCGGTTTCTGGGAACTTAATTAAAATATCTGATGCCAGATCCCAGATACTGTTGCCCGAATGCCGGACTGCTAGAATCCCGGAAAATTACTCATACTTTATCATAAATCATAACGTCTTTCTCTAAAAGGTAAATAGCAACAAGTTTCTTTTTCTGTTTGTATTTTTCTGCTAATGCCTGAGAATAAAGCTGTAGCTGTTTAACTACTCTCTTATCACTTAATTTGCGACCTGTTTTGTAATCTATCACCCAAATGGTATCATCAATCTTTGCCCAAAGATCAATTTTACCTTCAATCATTTCTTCTCCCTTTTGATGTAAAAAGGGCCATTCTGCATATCCATTCATTAGAATATCTTTCATAGGAGGTTCTTTCAAAGATAACAAAAAATCTAATGATTGAATAATTTGCTCTTTTTTATCTTCTTGAAAAACATAAGAGAAATATTTGCTGATGATGTCCTTTGCTGGTTTTTCTATAAGATAAGGGTTGGAGCAAATGGCTTGTAAAACTTTATGGTAAGAAGTTCCTAGATCTGTTTTTATAACACTTTGTAAAAGATTATATTGTTGTTGACTTTTTATATCTTGTTGACTTTCTATAAGAGTCCTTTCTAACAAGTCACTTACACTCACACGTTTTATATGAGGCTTTTGATAAAGCTGTAGTCTTCCTTTGATTTGAGGTGGTAATACTTCTTGATGGGTTTTTAATTGGGGAATATTTCTATCAAAGTCTTTTACTTCATAATTGTAATTTGTTTTATTTTGCTTTCCTTTTTCTTTTATCCATAGATGACAAGCACTTCGACTTTGCCAATTTGTACTTTTGTTTTCAAAGTTATTATTAGAGCAAAAAAGGTGAACGGACTTTTTAGCTCTTGTCATAGCCACATACAATAATCTATCTAACTCTTCTTTTTCTTTTTGTTTTATTTTATTGCTTGCTAAATCGCCTATGAAACAGTGTTTTTTAGAACCTTCTTCAAATTTAAGAGAAGTTTCCCATAGGTGATGATTTTCTTTTTCTAAAATATAGAAATTTTTTGTTTGAAATTTAAAGTCATTATTTAAGTGAGGGATCAAAACATGTTGAAACTCCAATCCCTTTGATTTGTGCACTGTCATAAGCTGTAATTGATTGACTTCTAAAGAAGGAGGGCTATCTGGCTCTAAATCACTAGGATCAATAATATCTGAAGCAAATTTGAGATAATTAAAATCAGGCTTTTGCTCTTCATTTTGTAATTTAGCAAAGTATTTCCATACATAGGCTTCTAAGTTTCCAGAAGGATCATAAACTTTGCAAAAGTCAATCATTCCCATTTCTATACACGCTTTTTTAAGAGTTTCTGTTACTCCCATTTGATACACATTTAAAAAAAGGCCTTTTAATTTTGTTTTCACCTCATGAAATGAATCTTCTTGAAAAGATAATAACTCTTGCCATAAAGAGTTTGGTTGGTTTTTCTGACTTTGTCTTACGAGTTGATAAAGATTTGATTTTGAAAATCCTAACCATGAAGAGCCTATAAGTTCTATAAAGTTAATATTGTCGTAAGGATTAAGTAAAAACTTTAGAAGCGCATTGAGCTGTCTTATTTGCTGAACAGGAGCTTTTTTTGCTGTAAATAATTGGTAAGGAATGTTTTTTTGACCTAATTTATAGGCTATGCGAGATAAGTCATCATTTGTTCTACCTATAATACAGATATCAGAGTAAAATGCTCCTTTATTTAATAAACTGATGACTTCTGCAATCACAGCATTATCATGACTTTCATTTTTATCAAATAGATTATCATTTGAAATATCATCTTTCTGTGACTCTTGATAACAAATAAATGTAGCTACAGGATCAGAGGTTATATTTGAATCTTTTGGAGCCATTTTAAATGGAGCCATTTCTAAAAACTCTTGATCCATATTTCTAAAAAAGTCATTAAAAAAATGTACTAAAGAGGAAGAAGCTCTGTAATTGGTATTTAAAAGCCGGATATCTTTTATAGCAGCTTGTTTACTTTTAAAAACCTCTGGCCTAGCTCCTCGAAAAAAATAAATACTTTGTTGAGGATCTCCTACAATAAACTCTTTAGAAGAGCCTCTAAATTTATTTAAAACCTCTGCTTGAAGAGGAGTGGTATCTTGATATTCATCAACAAGCCAATAATCCCATTCGTCAGAAAAAGATTTTATAATTTGAGGTTTATCTCTTAATATCTTTATAGTTTTAAATTCTAAATCACGGATAGACATCAATCCTTCATCATTTTTAATCTTTTCAAAATCTTGAATAAACTTTATGGCAAATTCATCAAACAGTGAGAAATAATTAGCAAATTCATTTAGGTAATCTATTTGATAGAAGTGTTTATTTTTAAAAAACCCCTTACATTCTTTTACATCTTCATTAAACTGTTCTTTTAGTTCTTTTTTAAGCTTGATTTTATCGATATTTATTTTTTCAAATGCGTTTAAAAGTTCTTTGTAAAGATTGGATATGTTATTTTCTTTATTTAAAGACTGAAAACAACTTTCGATATGAGTTACTTCTTTTTTTATGATGTCATTTTCTATTTGGTTTAAAATGTCCCAATAACTTTTTATTTTGTTAACACTCATATTCATAAGATCTTTAAAAGAGGTTGGTTGTAATTTTTTAACATTGTAGAAAGATGACCTGTATTCAAAGCAAAGTTCTTGTAGGCTTTCAAATGTATTGTGATCAAATAGTTTTTGAAATTCAGGGGTTTCTTTTAATAGCTTTTTGGTCACAATAGAAGCATATTGTTCATTTGTAGCTTCATCTATCATTTGAAAATGCGGGTCATGCCCGGCATCAAAGGCGCATTGCTTTAAAAAATGAGATAGAAGTCCATCTATAGTGGAAATATGTATTTGATTTGAAAAAAGAAAGTCCTCTAGAAAAGATTTGTCTTCAGTATTTGTTTTTTCATTTATGTTTTTAAGAGCATGAGAAGTTAGCCTTTCTTTAAGCTCTTGTGTAGCTTTTCTTGTAAATGTGGTCACAACCATCTTTGGCCACTTTTGATGCTCTTGATAAAATGTTATAGCGTAACTGTAAATCTGTTGAATCAAGCTAGTGGTTTTACCTGCTCCAGCTCCTGCCTTGTACAAAGTAGATTGAGTGATAATAGAAGGGTCTATATGAGATGAGGGGCTTTGCATATATTCCTCCATTGGCATGTTTGACATAGGCTTTTATCTCTAGGACGAGGGAAAAAGTCTCCTTGCAAAATTAAAGATATGATCTGTCCTATTTCTTTTTGAATATCTTGAAAAAAATCTTTTTGCTGATTCTTATTCATTTTATGAGAAGAACGATTATTAACATTATGGGCAGATCCATTATATTCTTCTAATAAGAAACCCTTATCTCTTCTCATTTCTTTAATAGCAAAATAAACAGCAGAAGCCACATCTCCAGAAATACCTTCAAGACAGTTGTTTTTAATCATAAGAGCATAAAGCCCTAATTGAAGTTCACTATTTTTTAACCAAGTTTTGTAATTTGTCTTCTTATAAAATGAAGCTTTATAATCAATAATAGAAAAGGTATTATCTGCTACCTTATCCATGCGATCTAATCTTCCTCTAATAAGAACGGCTCCTTCAAATGGCTGAGGGGATATTTGGCCTTTAGAATCTATATAAGCTTGAATTTTAGATTCTCTTAAGAGAGTTTGAGTTTGTGGGAACTTTTTTCTCCAATCTTTTTCAAACTGAAGAAACTCTTGAAGTTTTTTTACTTGTGCTTTCTTAAAGGAAGTTTTAAATGCCGTTTCACCAAGTGATATCTTCTCTTTTACCAAATGGTCTTCTATAAGATCATCCAACTGCTGATCTGTCCAATCTGGACAGAAAGGTTCTTCAGTTAATGCAGCTAAAAGAGCATGCGTTAAACTGCCCTGAGTTAATGGGTTCATATCTATATCTAAAGTGACTGGACTTTTAACTTTTAAAATATCTTCCATATAGAAAACAAAAGGACATTTATGATAACGCTCTAAACTTCCTACAGATAAGGAAGAAGGAGTATAGGTTAAAGTTTCAGAATATCCTTTATCAGTATGGGTTTTATCTTGAAGTATGTTTTTTAAAATAGGGTTTATGTCTTGCTGCTGAATTTGATCTGATGTGAGTAAGGTATTTGCTATTTTAAGATTTTGCAATTGCAATTGATCAACTTGAGTTGCATAAGGCCTTTGTGAAAAATTTGCTTCTTTTTGATAATTGTGCCATGAATGGTTAAGCCACAGAATGGATGGAGTTAAAACCTCTCCTATAAGGTTTGTTTCTGGAAAACTTATCACTTTATCTATTGATGGGTTTGAAATGATCCAATCGACATAAAATTCTGAAGGAGATTTTTCTACAGGTTCTAAAAAAAAGCCTAATTGGTCATTGATGGATGAGATATCTAAGTTATTTAATAGTGAATATCTTTCACCTTTTAACTCTTGTTCTGAAAGTCCCATCAGATAGACTTTTTTAGCAGATAAATAATTTGCAGTAGAAAAGTCAGAAAGGTAAATGCCCTCATAAGATTGAGGTGATTTTATATTTGTTGTTGATACGATGGATTCTAAAATCTCAAGCCAATAAGAGGCTTTAAGTGAAGATAGTCTTTTCGTATTTCTTATAAAAGCATTTAAAATTTGGTGAACTTCTTCTATGGAGTTTTCGGTTTTATCCCAAAGCTGGCAAGCATATTTTAAAAACTCAAAAGCAGTTAGTTTTGTATCTTTTGAAATGCTTTCATTTTTAATAAAATTATTATAGACAATCTCAGATCTTTTGTAATCTTCAGGATCTAAGATTTGGCGGTAGAGATGGTGAAATTCTGTATAAATCATATTCTGAGTATTTTGATCACCAAAGACAGCTAACTCTAGGGCATAAGGTTGCACGTTGGACTTTAATTGCAGTTGAACTTTTGAGATCCATTGTGCGATGTTGGGTAGACTATGAGCTTCAGTGATAAAAGATTGGTTGTAGGGTATATTTTCAAATTCCAAATATGTCTTTAAAGCAGGTAGATAAGTTTTTATAGAAGGGGCAGATATAACAATTTGATTTGGGTCTATACCCTGATCAATCCATTGACGGGTAGTGTCTACAGCATCTTTTATTTCAGTTAACATAGAGGTAAAGCGTTTGCTTATAATATTTTTTTTAGAAAGATTATGAGTGTCCATTAAAGGAGATATTGAGTTTTGATGATTGTAAGCAAAAAACTCATTAGGATACTTTTGAAACCAAGAAGGGTTAGGGTGAAGGATCATAATATGATTATTTTTTGCTAGTTTTTCGAATATTTCCATTTCAGATGTCAGAAGATCGCATCCCATATCCACCACAATTGTTTTCTGATGGATAGGAAGATCTTTATGAACAAGTAAGATTGGAATCCATGAAGGGATCACAAATTGGTTTTTAAGTTTTTTCCAAATTTTCATGGCTTCTAATAAATGTCTTCCCCATTTTTTTTTGATAGTGGTATTTTTTTGTATCAACTCAGAGAGGAGTTCTGGTCCTTCAATATGAGAAAAAATAGGTAGTAAATGTGATAAGAGCTTGAAGACAGTATGAGCAGAGCCTGAGAAATGATATTGCTTTTCTTGATGGGTTTTAAGTTCATTTTTGATAAAAGCTTGAATAATGTTTTCAGAGACAATTTGAATTTCTGGATAGCAAGAAAGCAATATTTCTTCTTGAAATTCTATCATTGTTTTAAAGGGATCTCCTATCAAGTTTTTTTGAGAATTTATATAAAAATTTTGAAGATCGTGTTTGGTATAGAGATGAGGGACAATCCAAAGCCCTGACTCTATATCAAAGTTTTTAAGTAAGGCGATTTTCTCATTTGAGGTTTCGATTTTTTTAAATTCCAACATATTATTATTTATCCGATCTTTTTTAATTTTTATATTAATTTATCTTATTAACTATATAGGATTTAGTTAAGTGGCAACATAGAAATTGAGTAACCAAGGCGAAAAGTTTATTTATAACTTATTTTGGATATCTTAATCTGTTTAGAAATTGAGTAGTCACCTCCCAGTTTCCAAGACCAGCTTGCTAGAAACCGGTTTCCCGGAATGCCCAGACACCTGATAAATAAAGAGTTTTTAATTAACGGTGTGAGCCATTAGGTTGGTTTATTTTGAGTAGAGGCAATGAAGATCATGTCATTTTTATAATTCAGTATGTAACGCTTCGAAAGGCTCTTGTTTTTGTCTGTCATTTATGTCAACTTGATTTAAATATATCTTATTGAAAAATAGAATAAAAATAGGGAATGGCGAAATGAGGACATTAGTTTTATTTTTATTGATAATGATGTTAAATGTTTATGCAAATGCCGATATTTGTGATCCTAATTGGCTTGCAGATGTTAATGGTTATCGTGTAAGAAATTTTATTAATATTAATGCTGGAATAGATATTAATAAGGCTTGTGACCTTGAAGGTAATCGTCCTTTGCATCGGGCGATATTGAGAGATGAAGTTGATCCGAGTGTGATTGAGGCTTTGCTTGATGCGGGTGCTGATGCTTATGCTGAAAATATTGGGAGAAGTACCCCTATGAACTATGCAGAAGATCGGTTTGGAAGAGCGATGGTAGGATTCCAGCAAGGTAGTAGTGCATATCAGAGGGAAGAGGCAATTTATAATGCTATGATGGGGATGAGTTCATTGAGTGATACATTCAATGCTATAATGGATGCAGACAGTGATACATTCAATGCTATAACGGATGCATACAGTAAGCTTTGTGATTTTGGTTGGTGGAGAGGTTTTAGCAGTGATCATGCGGTTCAATCACTTTTAAGTGTACCGGGAGTGGATCCTAATCATATCTGCAATTCAAATAATGATCGTCCAATCCATTTGTCATTAAAGGTGCCTGGTGTTAGGATATTAAATGAGGTTTATTTTGGAATACAAGCTTTTATTGATGCAGGTGCCGATCTTGATGTTAGAAACGATGATGGTCATTCAGCTTTGGACCTTGCAGAGATAAGGTATAATGAAGTCGCAGATAGCATAATTCAACATCAGATAGGTTGGTGTAGAGGTGAGGTAAACGCTAATCAATTTGGATATGAGGTTAGACAGACTGAATATGAGATAAATGTTTATGCTTATATTAAAGCATCGGTTACAGAGCAAACTTTCTCTAGAGTGCAAGATGATTTGTTAGTAGAACTTTATAGATCTAGTCTTGAAGCTGGAAGATTAAGAATAGATAAAGATATAATATGTCCTTATAGAGGGATTGATGTACAGTAATTATCTTTGTAATATTCATTAATAGTGTCAGAAGAAGATATATAATTTACTTTCCGGGATCTGGCAGTCAGGCATGACCATTCAAGTTCAATTTTTTTATTTGCAAGCATTATATATAAATTCAAAAGAGATAAGTGGTGGCAAAAGCTAATGATAGAAATGGGCAGAGGCTCGCCTCACGAGTCTGGCCTCAGGGCAATGATTTTGGATTTAAGAAAGAAATTGAAGGTCCAGCTCAATCTGGCAGTCAGTTTCCGGCATCTGTTTGCCGGTTTGCCAGACTGCCGGTCTTCCGGAGACGATATCCCGGATAGGTGAAGGTTCTTAAATAAGAAAGAATACTTAGTGTTACTTTTATCTCAATATATGTACACATATTGTTTATTTTTTAATTTTATTGAGTTGCTCAATAGAAAGACCTGTCAATTCCGCGATGAGTTGTAATTCCATATTTTGCTGCAGCATACGCAATGCAACCTCTTCTCTACCTCTTTCTATGCCTTCTTCTCTACCTTCCTCTTTACCTTTCTCTATACCTTTCTCTATACCTTTCTCTATACCTTCATTAAATAATCTAGAAGCTGTACTTATCATAACTTGATCCTCCTTATTTGTAATAACTTCTTGTTCAAGTCTATCAAAAACTGACCTCTCATAATCCGTGCTTTGTAGCATATATCTACCTAAAACACTAGCATAAAGCGTTATCTATATCTTCTTAAATAAACTGTAAAACTATATGTCCAGAATGGACTTCCCTGTTTCCGGCTCCCGGCGTCCGGTTCCCGGGATCCCGGTTTCCCGGTGGCCGGATCCCGGATAGGTAAAGGTTCTTAAATAAGAAAGAATACTTAGTGTATAAAATAAAAAGTATTACTTCTATCTCAGTATATACATATTGTTTATTTTTTAATTTTATTGAGTTGCTCAATAGAAAGACCTGTCAATTCCGCGATGAGTTGTAATTCCATATTTTGCTGCAGCATACGCAATGCAACCTCTTCTCTACCTTTTTCTATACCTTCTTCTTTACCTTTCTCTATACCTTTCTCTATACCTTTCTCTATACCTTTCTCTATACCTTTCTCTATACCTTTCTCTATACCTTTCTCTATACCTTTCTCTATACCTTTCTCTATACCTTTCTCTATACCTTTCTCTATACCTTTCTCTATACCTTCATTAAATAATCTAGAAGCTGTACTTATCATAACTTGATCCTCCTTATTTGTAATAACTTCTTGTTCAAGTCTATCAAACACTGATCTCTCATAATCCGTGCTTTGTAGCATATATCTACCTAAAACACTAGCATATTCACGGTAGCCTGAGGAATCTTTACTATCCCTCTTGCATAGCTCAAATACTGACTTAATATGATTCTTTGTCATATCTGATGCTACTTTTAATGTGTAGCATAAAGCTGAAGCAGTACCTGCCCTACTTTTTATATCCTCCTCAGACTCTTTCCTTAAATCTACCACATCTGGACTAAAATTTAAAGCAGATGCTCCAAATACCTGTTTTACCTTTGATGTTAAATCAAAAGCTGTTTGCAAATCCGAAGATATATGAATTGGAGCCTGTCTATGAAGTAACAAAACTGTCATAATAGGATAAATTCTCATCTCTAAAAGTGCTAGACTATATCTTAAAGCTTGAAGAAAAAGTTTCTCATTAGAGACTTTATGACTCTTATGCTCTACAATAATAGCTATTAAAGCATCAGTATGAAAGTTCTTAAGACCTACTTTAGCGATCACATCTGCATGACGCATTCGAAATTTTCCACTAATTTCTTTTTGCAGCACCTCTGTATCAATAAATTCTAATTGATTGAAGTCAATAGATTTAAACTTCTTAGAACTTAATCCAAATTTTAAAAAGCTTTTAAACCTTGTTTTATCTTTAAGACCCCATTTAGCAATTTGATCATGCTCTACTTGCAAAGATTTTATCGAATTCCTTTTAGTTTTGTTAAATGTCATAAATATCCCTCCTTCATATCTATCTTAAAGAGAACAATTCTGTATGTAGATACAAGCAAAACAGATGCCAAAGTTTTGCTTAAATAAACGCAAATAAAAAGGGTTTAAGACTTTGAAATCTAAGTTTTGTCCGGATATCCGGATTCGAATCCGGATTTTAAGCATTTTTTATCTATGCCCCTTGCTTGTACCGTCCTCAGTTTCTGGAATCTGGTTCTCGAGATCCCAGATAAATAAAGAATTGTTTAATTAACATTGTGAGCCATAAGCTTGATTTATTTTGAATATAGATAATGAAGATCATGTTTTAATATATAATGCTCCCAAAAGCCCTTGTTTTTATCTGTTCTTTATGTCAATTTTCTTAGAGATATATCTTACTTAAAAGATAGAGTAAGAGTGGGGAGTGATCAGATGAAGATATTAGGCTTATTTCTATCGATAATGGTCGTCAGTGTTTTTGCAGATGCTGATATTTGTGATTCTAATTGGCTTATCAGTGTTAATGGTTATCGTGTAAGAGCTTTTATTAATATGAATGCTGGAATAGATATTGATGAGGCTTGTGGCCCTAAGGGTAATCGTCCTTTACATCAGGCAATACTGATTGATGGAATTGATCCTAGTGTGATTGAAGTGCTTATCAGTGAGGGTGCTGATGCTTATGCTAAAAATATTGGGAAAAGTACCCCTATGGACTATGCAGAAGATCGGTTTGGAAGAGTGATGGTAGAATTTTCGCGAGGTAGTAGTGCATATCAGAGGGAAGAGGCAATTTATAATGCTATGATGGGGATGGGTTCATTGAGTGATACATTCAATGCTATAGCGAATATGTATAATAGTAGGCTTTGTAATTTCGTTTGGTGGGGAGAGTCTAGTAGTGACGATGCAGTTCAATTGCTTTTGGATATGCCGGGGATATATCCTGATTATATTTGCAATTCAAATAATGATCGCCCAATCCATTTGTCATTAAAGGTGACTGCTATTGAGTTACAATATGATACTCATCTTGGAGTACGAACTCTTATTGATGCAGGTGCCGATCTTGACGCTGAAAACAATGATGGTCATTCAGCTTTGGACCTTGTAGAGATAAGATATAATAAAGTCACAAATAGCATGATTCAAAGTCAAGTAAGTTGGTGTAGGGGTGAGATAAGCGATAATGAATTCGGATATAAGATTAGACAGACTGGACATGAGATAGATGTTTATGTTCATATTAAATCGTTAGTTACAGAGCAAACTTTCGCTCAAGTAAAAGAAGATATATTAGTAGAACTTTATAGGCTTGATTTTAATCAAGGGATGATAAATAAAGATATATTATGTCCTTATAGAGGGGTTGATATACAATAAACTATCTTTGTGTATTTATATACTCTTAACACATCTTTATTTTCCGGGATCTGGCAGTCGGGCAACAGTTCCCGGGACCAGTTTCCCGGTTTGCCTGACTGCCGGTTTCCCGGTGGCCGGGTCCCGGATAGGTGAAGGTTCTTAAATAAGAAAGAATACTTAGTGTATAAAATAAAGAGTGTTATCTATTATATTTTCTTAAATAAATTGTAAAATTATATATATCCAGAATGGATTTCTTTATTTCCGGGATCCGGTTTCCGGCGTCCGGTTCCCGGGATACCGGATTTCCGGATGCCAGATCCCAGATAAATAGAGATACTTTTAAATAAGAAGTGGACCGTAGTATCATTCCGGGAATCGGGCAATCTGGCAGTCGGGCAATCAGTTCCCGGCAACAGTTTCCGGTTTCCCGGAATTCCAGATCTCGGATAATATAGAGATACTTTTAAATAAGAAGAGTATCAAAGTGTTATTTATAGGGGTATTAAGATGTTCTTATAACTTTTGTCTTATTGTTGATTTAACTTCACCTGATCTAGATCAAAAGCTTGTTTTAGGCTTTGTATATAGATATCAGAATTCATATTTACGCAAATTTTACACAAAGGCTTATAAAAACCATGTAATCTTTACAATTCGCTATGTAATGTTTTCAAAGCCTCTTGTTTTTATTTTTTGTTTATGTGAATATGTTTTAGGTAAATGTATCTTATTGAAACAAAAAACAAAAATAAAGGAGTGTCAGATGAGGATATTAGGCTTATTTCTATCGATAATGATGTTAAGTGTTTTTGCAAATGCTAATATTTGCGATCCAGGTTGGCTTGCAGGCGATGATGGAAATGGTGTAAGGTCTTTTATAAGAGCTGGAGCAGATCCTAATCAAACTTGTAATGCTGCAACCCGTAACCGTCCTTTACATCAAGCGTTGCTTGATGACAGAGTTGATCCGAGTGTGATTGAGGCTTTGATTGATGCGGGTGCTGATCTTTACGCTGAAAATACTTATAGAGAGACTCCGATAGAATATGCCCAAGGTCGATTTAGTAGATTGAGAATAGCTTTTTCAGAAAGTGGTAATAGTGTATTATTACTAAGGGAAGAGGCACTTTATAATAGGATCATGAATACCTCTAGTGATGCATCGAGTGCTGTGGCAGATGCTCATGGTCAGCTTTGTGACTTAAATTGGTGGCGGCGTTCTGCCAGCGGTCCTGCTGTTCAGCAGTTGCTAAGTATCCCTGGAGTAGATCCTGATTACGTTTGCAATTTCAATAATGATCTCATCATCCACCAACCCTTAAAGCTCGCCTCTTTCTCTCCTATGTTACCAGAAGGTGTTTTTTGGGGGATAAAGGCTCTTGTTGATGCTGGTGCCAGTCTTTCTGCAAGAAATGATACTGGTGATACTGCAGTAAGCCTTGCAGGGATTCGATATGACCGAGTCACGGATAGAATGATTCAACATCAAATCAGATGGTGTAGAAGTGAGATCACAGGTCAACAACTTGAAAGTGAGGTAACGCAGAATATGTATGATACAGGGACTTATTTATATATTACATCTTCTGCTACAGGACAGTCTTATGATCAAGCAAAAGCAGCAATGATGATGGAACTTTATAGAATAGAGGGCACTAGTGGGTCAATGGATTATAGGGTATTATGTCTTGTTAGAGGAGTTAATGTAAGATAAGATTATGAATGTTGTTGACTAGAGGACTCTTCTAGTCATCTGGTAATCAGGCAGTCGGGCAATCGGTATCGGGCAAACTGGCAACTAGTCTCTGGGACTTGTTTTAAATTCTCTCGGTCCAACTCAGGGACATAGTTAACACTTTCAGTTAACTTCAATTAAAATTTTACCTAAGACAATATCACTGAAAAGTTTTTAAATATCGATAATAAATTGTTTATTTTAAGTAATAATTTATTCATTGTGGCAGGCTTCTTCACTGGCCATAGGCAACCCCTGTTCCCTGTATTTCTGTGAATCTATGATTTCATGATAGAATAAAATAATTTTTTATAAACCCTACTTTCTGAGGCACTGGCCTGAGCCTACTTCAAAAGCCTGCCACAATTCTCATAATCTCACAATCATTCTACTAATACTTAAGGTTCTATTTATTGAACCCAAGTTTTAATATTTTGTTAATCTACCAACCTTAAAATTTAATAATATAAATTGTATATATCCAATTTAATTTTTCTCAGTTTCCGGCATCTCGGTTTCCCAGAAACCGGATAAAAAACCTTCTTAAATAATATCAACTTTAAGTATTTTGACATAATTTATACAAAAAAGCTCCTAATCTATCCGCCTCTTTAATGAATTCTTGATGACCAATGATATCTAATATAGCTTGCACCTCTCTTAAAGAGCCAAGACTTATTCTATAAAACTTCCTACGATCTTTTGCTGTAGGTTTCGCTGTGCCCTCGGCTAAATTAAGTACAATACTTAGTAATGCTCTTTGAAACTGATTTTTAAGTGGTTCTTTCAATTTTAAATCACTTGATTGATGATAGAATTGAATGGCTAAATGGTAAGTTTTAAATTTTTGCATCGTCATAAAAATTTCCTCCTTTATTAAAACCCGTCAGGGCTTGGGAGGAAATTTTTTAGATGCACAAATTCAAAACAGATTCAGTTGCCTGATACAGATTGCCTGTTTGCCAGACTGCCGGATTGCCCAGATCCCAGATAAATAAAACTGTATCAAAATAGATCATCCTCTCTCTTAAAAACTATAAAGAATATCTTTAAGTAAATATTCAATAATTATTCTTAATGTCCAAATTTTTGACTCTTTTTTTAATCATAGACACTTAAAATCCATTAAACATCTCTTTAGTGGTTAGGCATACCTCTTGCATCTATTAAAGTGAATAGTTTGTAGGGGGTTTAAAGTGGAGAGGGTTAAAAAAATCTTTTTTAGCCAAAATTTATCTTTAGTAAATATATTTTTAATTTATATATTTTTGTCAGTGTTAATACCAATACAAGGACAAGGACAAGGACGAGGACAAATAGATCCCTTGAGAAGAGAGACTGTGAGAGCAGGAGAACCCACTGAACCTTCTCCAGGTGGTGGTGTTGGAGCTTGCAGTGGGGCCTATGACTTTGCAATCGGTCAAGTTTGCAATGAATCCAAATGGTCCCATTTAAATAAAGCTGCTATCTCCTTTTCCTCCAAGCTTAATAGTGGCGATATTAAGGGTGCCTGTGAATCAGCAAAATCCCTTAACTTTCTTGGCGGGGGTATTAATACCCACTTTATGAACTCTTGTGGTGGTGCGCTTACAATTTGTATAAGTAAATGTACAGAAGAAATAGGGACGTTAAAAACTGTGTTAGACGCTAAAAAAGCGGCTCTTGTAGCAGGAGGAGCAGATCCAGAAATAGTAAAAATTGAAGCTCAAATAACTCAAGCTAAAACAAATATGGGTACCTGCAAATCCAAGAAGACGTCAAATCGAGTGGGTGGTCTTGCGCAAATAGCTCAGAATGCAATAGCCTTCGAAAGCTCTGGAAAGTGCTCTGAGGATGTTACTGATGATGGCCCTTCTCTTGTTTCTACAACTTGCCAAAGTTTCCCTCCATCTTTGCAAGCTTTGTGCCATCAAAATGGCCCTCAAAGCCTCTGTCAACAACACCCTGATCTTGCTATTTGTAGAAGACTTCAACTAAATAATCTAAATGATAATAATAACCCCGATCCAAATCTAGTACCTGAAAGAGAAAGATTCACTTCTGAAACTTGTCTTACAAATCCCTCAGCCTCTGGATGTAAAGGTACTATTTGCAACTCCCTTTCTTCAGCACCTTTAAGAGATGTTTGCAATACAGATGGTGTTGAATCACTTTGTAACAATATTCCAAACCTTCCTCAATGTAGAAGTTTTACAAATCAGAGAGGTGGAAGTGTCAATTGTGGCGCGCTTCCTAGTGAAGGCCTTGCAGATGAATGCCGCAGTTTAGGAGCTGGTGATTTTTGCCAAAAACACTCACAGCTAACTATTTGTAAAAATCAAGATGGTCAAAATAAACTTGCCAACTTAGAAAAAGGCGGCGGTAGTGGCACTGGCACTGGTGGTGGATCAGGTTTATTTGGCGGTGGCTCTGGCGGTGGAGGAGACAATGGCTTTGGATCAGGTTCTGATGGTTTGGAGAGAGGTAGTCATCGTAGTGGTTCTGGCGGAAGAGTAGAAGCTTTAGATAGAATTCGTACTGGTGGCGGCGGAGGAGCCGGCGGTGGTGGCGGTTCTGCTGGCAGAAGAAGAGGTTATAATTTCTCTCCAGGGAAATTTAGACCTCCTAATTTTAAAAGCCTTTTTGGTAAAAAGAAGAAAGAGCAAGAGCGAAGTATTAGCTCAGTAAATTCAAGTAATAAGATCACTAGTGCTAATGGACTGACAAACTTTCAAAAAGTCTCACGAAGCTATAAAGCAAGGTATCCAGTCTTTTTTGGAACAAAAACTCAACAACAAGCTAATAAAACGTTCTAATATAATTTTTTTATCTGGCACTCTACCCCCAAGAAACCGGTTTCCATGAACCTGGAAATAAAATATTATTTTTTGGATTCTTCTTGAAAATTACGGATTTCCTGTTTTGAAAGGCCAGTTATTTCAGATACCTTCTCTACACTCATATCAGCTTTAAGTAGTTTTAATATCACTTCCTGTCTTTCTTTCTGTCTTCCTTCCTGCATTCCTTTCTGTCTTCCTTCCTGCATTCCTTTCTGTCTTCCTTCCTGCATTCCTTTCTGTCTTCCTTCCTGCATTCCTTTCTGTCTTCCTTCCTGCATTCCTTTCTGTCTTCCTTCTTGCATTCCTTTCTGTCTTCCTTCTTGCATTCCTTTTTGCAGGCCTTCTTGTTCCCATGCTTGACAGTTTTTTTGAACAATTTCTGCTATAGTTAAATCAAGTTCTTTCATGATATTTCCTTGATGATTTCAATTGTCACTTTTATTTATAGGTTCTTCTTGAAAATTACGGATTTCCTGTTTTGAAAGGCCAGTTATTTCAGATACCTTCTCTACACTCATATCAGCTTTAAGTAGTTTTAATATCACTTCCTGTCTTTCTTTCTGTCTTCCTTCCTGCATTCCTTTCTGTCTTCCTTCTTGCATTCCTTTTTGTATTCCTTCCTGCATTCCTTTTTGCAGGCCTTCTTGTTCCCATGCTTGACAGTTTTTTTGGACAATTTCTGCTATAGCTAAATCAAGTTCTTTCATGATATTTTCTCCTCCTAGCTCTTCTGTGATTTCTTTTGAAACTTCATTTAACAACCCCTTTGCTAGCTCTGGGTTGTATTGAAGAAGGTAGCTTTTTATACCCAATAGCACATTTATTATATACTCTTTTTCCTCACCTTGTAAGTCCTTTTTTACTGATGACAAAATCTTATGTAATGCTGCTTTCTTCTCCTTTAAGCTCTTAAGTTTATTTAAAGACCAAATTTGTTTAAATGTATATAAAATTGGCCTTATCCTCTTTATTGCCTTATTTTCTATATCAAATTCAGATAAATTAAAAAAATAAGGAGTGAAATTTATAAGATATTGAGAGATTTGCTCTAAACCTCTCTTTGAAAAAACTCCTCTAGAAACCCAATCTTCATGTAAAGAAAATAATGGGTTCCATTTTTTATGACCATGATAAAAAATAATAGTTAAAACTGGAGGTAAAAAATCTTCATCATCATCATAATGTTTCTCCATCATTATTAATTGGTATTTCAGTAATTGTTGTATGACTCTTCTTTCTGGCCAACTTTTATGATCTACAATAAAAAGAATATCTGTTTCCTTTTTAGATTTTTTAAGTTTTACAGTTAAAATTAAATCGACTCTTATTTCTAAACTTTTAATAGCAATACTGTTTTCAATCTTTAAGGTAGATAAATCAAGAAGGTATAAAATAGATTGAGGTAAAATTGTTTTTAGTAATGCTATTAGCTCCTTGTTGCCAGAAAAAAGTCTTCTAAAAAATAAATCGTGAGGATGCCCTCTAGACGAATTTATCTGTTTATTATTGTTATTGCGATGAACTGACATTAAAAAATACCCCTAACCTTTTCTCTAACTGTAACTTCAATCCAAAAATGACTTTAGAAGTCATACTTCTTTATGCACATCACATTATTGATGATCGAAAATAATACATACAAAATACATGCCAACATTTTTGAAGCTAAAATGCTAATAAATGGTCTTTTAAGAGTTGAAAGTAAGATTTTGTCCTAAAGGTCGGACACAAAGCCGGATTTTACGGATCTTAAATAGAATAAAACTAAGTTTAAATAAAAGAGAAATATCTCTTTTTTATTAACTGTTATGCCAGTTCATGAAATCCAGTTCCTAAAAATTCCGGATTTCCAGAAGACGGATCCCGGAAGCCGGAAACTGATTGCCCGACTGCCGGATTGAGCTGGACCTTCAATTTCTTTCTTAAATCCAAAATCATTGCCCTGAGGCCAGACTCTTGCCCATTTCTATCATTAGCTTTTGTCACCACTTATCTCTTTTGAATCTATATATAATGCTTGCAAATAAAAAAATTGAACTTGAATGGTCATGCCCGACTGTCGGTTTCTCGGAAAAATAACTTCTAATCCCTTTGCCCAAAGCGTAATTTACTGCGAAGAATATCAAAGTAATCACTATCAGGGGGCATAATCATTTGAAGCTTTTTTTGAGCTTTTTTGATAATAATAGTGTCTTCAAATGTTAAGTCCTTCTCTCCTTGACCATCTACTAAAAAAACAGCCTTTTGAGTTTGATTTGTAAGTTTTATTTCAATAGTTTGTTCATTAGAAATAACTAAAGGTCTATTTGTTAAACTATGAGAACAAATAGGTGTGATCAATGTCACGGGAACCTCAGGATAAACAATAGGTCCACCTGCTGCTAAGTTGTATGCTGTAGATCCTGTAGGTGTAGATACAACCAGGCCATCTGCCTTTAGCTCTGTTATAAGTCGACCGTTAGCAGTGATGGACATATAAATTAAACGACCTGATCCACTCCTTTCAAAAACAATGTCATTTAAAGCAAAAAAATGAGAAGGCTTTTTATTATTTTTTTTAAGCGCTACTTCTAAAAGAACTCTATTAGAGATTGGTAGTTTTCCTTTTAAAGCTTTAAGTAGATTGGCTTTGATATCTTTTTGTGGAGATTGAGTGAGAAAACCAAAGGAGCCTAAATGTACTCCTAATATAGGTACCAGTTTGTCATGGAACATTCGAACTGTGTGCAGGTAAGTGCCATCACCTCCTAAAACTAAAGCAAAATCAAGTTTTGAAATATTTGATTTGTTAATTACCTTCGTTTGAGGGATGAGCTTTTGATCAGGATGGCTATAACATTCACAGTTCTTAGAAGAAAGCCATTTCACAATATCAATGGCCATATCCCAAGCCTTCTTTTTACTAGGTCGATAAGTAACAGCAATTCTATGTACTTTATGATCTGTCATAAACTCTCCTTTAACCTTCTTAAGATACTCTTCTCTTATACACTCACCTTAAAAAAGTCAATCACTCTCACTTAAAGTGTTTTTTATAAATAATTATTGATAAATAATATCTTCACAAATAGAAGCTTCCTTTTTTACATGGCAATTTGAAAGAATAACGCTATCTTGTACATAAATATTTGATTCTAATTTCACATTATCTCCTATCACACAATACCCTTTTAAGTTCACATTCTCTTCTATACAAACATTTTGACCTAATAAAATATTAGAGTCAGTATGAGGTTCTGGTTTTAAATAATGTGATAGGATATCTTGAAGATAAGAGGATGTTTTTTTTAGCTCTAATAAAGCCTTTGTTGTTTTTAAAAAATTAGTTTTATCACCAGTTTCAAACCAAGAGCCCTTTTCGTGAAAACAAAAGACATTCTCTTTTTTTATTATCAATTTTAGTAAAACATCTGTAAAAATATGAGTGTCAAAATTAGCAAGTTGAAGGTACTCAAAGATACGTTTTGATAGTATATAATATCCTGTAAAATGTTCTCCAACAGCAGAATCATTAGGATTTTGATGGCCAAAATCTATAATCTTATTTGTCTTTTTATCAAACCAAACTAAAGAATGTTGATCTAAGTGCTTATAAGGTGTCAAAACTAATGTGGCTAAGGCATCTTTTAATTTATGTTCTTGATAAACTCTTTTTAAAAAATAAGGATCTTCAGGAAGGAACACTGTATCTCCATTGACAACAAGAAAATGCTCTTGATCTTGAAGATGTTTTTTTGCATTGTAAATACCACCAGCTGACCCTAATAAATGAGGTCTTTCTTCACTGAAACACAAAGAGGCCTTATCTTTTAACCCATTAAGAGTCTTAGACATTATATGAGGCAGGTGATGTAGATTGCACACCCAATGTTTCATATCTGCTTTTAAAAGAGGGTGTAAGGCATAGTAGACGATAGGGATGTTTAAAAGAGGGAGTGCTGGTTTAGGTATGACATTTGTTATAGGTAGTAGCCTTTTTCCTAAACCGGCTGTAAAAATAAAAGATTTCATTTGGCTTGATAAGTCCTATCGGCAAGTTGATGATCAATTAAAATAGATTTGAGGGTTGGGTATTTAGAAAAATATGATAAGTCATCTAAGACATTTTGTAATGTTTTTGAAATATATTTCAAATAGCTTTTATCTTTTTTTATATTATAAAAACCAGCAAAACTTCCACACATTTTAAAACACCTCTGAATACTGCAAAGTTGATAAAGCTGTATAAACTCATCTTTTGAAATATAAAAATCAAATTCTTTACTTTTTAAAATATAATAGTCAATGAGTTTATTTTCCATCTTTTTTTCTATATTCACATAAGCGTCTTTTAATAAGCTGACCAAATCATATTGGCAAAGTGCCATTCTTGCATCTTGAAAATCAATCATATAAACTTTACCCTCTTTGATCATGAGATTGCGAGAATGATAGTCTCTATGGATCATGTATTTTTGTTTTTGATCTAATAGAGAGCAAAGGTCAGTAAAATCTCTATTTAAGGCTTTTGTAACTTTAGCTGAGAGTGGAATTTGACAATGATCTTCTAACAAGTGTTTTTGACAGTAGATCATCTCGTCTACAAGTTTTTTGGTATCAAAAATGACCTGTGAAGCCATGCAAGACAATTGATTTGATTTTTTATGATGATGGATTTTAACAAGTTCATCAGTAGCTTGTTGATAAAATGTAAGAAGATGGGGTGACTTTTTCCAGAATATATCTTCAAGTGTGGTATCTCCTAAATCTTCTAATAAGATCATACCTAAGGTTTCTTCATAAAACTTAATTTTTGGAACAGTGATTTCATTTTGTTCAAAATATTTTTGAACATTTAAAAAAGAGGTAAAAGACGGAGAGGGTTTTTGTAGCTGCATTAGAATAAAAGAATTTAAACCTTGAAAAACACGAAAATAGAGCCGATCAGATCCATCTCCTTTTATAGCTTCAATAGATATAGGTTGTTTGTTAGAAGATTTAAGAGCTATCTTTAGAAACTCCTGTTGTTTAGGTGCTTCTGCAATGCCCTTCATCAATTGGACTTTGTCAATGCCTTAGGTTTCATAAAAATCACGTTATCCATTGCATTTTCTGTATGAAAAAGGTAGCGAATAAGGTTTTGAATATCTTTAGAGTCTTGAAGTGGCTGAGTGTGACCTACATTAGTGTGATTCACGCTAGTTTGGTTGACATGACGGTGAACACAATTTTGAAGCGTGGAAGTGTGAAGCACACGAGACCTTACAAGATGACATAAAAGAGGTTTGTAGATGAGTTTTTGATCTATAAGGCGTTGCATTTCATCTAATTTGCAGATGGGTTGTGTTGTTGCAACTATAATGCGTGGACATGTAAATTTTGCATGTTGATAAAAAGATTGAAAATACTTTTCAAGAGATTTTTGCAAGGTTAAAGGTAATTTTGTGATTTCAGGAATATAAACAGTTACATGACCTAAATAGGAGATCAATTCAGGATAAAGCAACTGATCTTGGTTGAGCTGGCCAATATGAAGAAATTGAAGCAATTGAGACTGAACATGTATATTATAACCTTCTTGAATAGCTGCCTTTTTATCATGGGCTAAAATAAAAACAGGGTACCTTGGATCAATAGATACAGCATTTGATAAAGAAAAAACTTTATCCTCGTAAGAATTAGTAATAAGTGTTGGGTTTTGAGGTGGTTTTTTGCTTTGCTTTTTCATCAACTTTACTTGCTGGGTTAAAAAAGTTTCAATATTGCTTGTAACTTGCTTTTTGTGTTCAGCTAGTAAAACAGATCGAATGAGTAAGTCGATCAACATTTGAATCTTTTCTATCTGGTCAGGAAGTAATTTGATGCCTTTAAAAATTGAGATGTATCCATAAAGATGACTTCCATCTAAATGGTCTCCATCGAGATGGTCTTCATTTAGAGGGTCTTCATTAGGGAGGGGGTTATGGGGACGATTTTTGTCCATAGTGCCATTTTTTGTAATGGGGAAGATGAGATCATCTTGTATAAAGATGATTCGAGCTCTTTTATGTTTAATGACTGCTTCTAGTATTTCTTTTTTAGGAAGCTTTTTAGAATTTAAAAAATGGGTGAGACTTGTATGACAACCAAACTGTCGGTAGACTAAACCTGAAAAATGATCCCAAACAGTTTGTATTCGTTTCATAGTTAAAATATCCTTATTTTTTAATGATCTTATATATTATGTAAGCAATTATTATACCTTTTTTACATAATTTTATAAATTATGCATTATTTTTTTTAAGGCTATCCATAAAAGGCATTTTATCATACTCTAATGCTGTGTTATTTACGAGGTTTAAAACTTTTATTTTATAGAAGATTATTTTACTTTTTAGATTAAACTTTATAATACAAAGGGCATTTTATGAAGAAATCAGATATAGAAGCTAAAAATTCAAGTGAAAACCCATTTTTTCAACGTTTTGAGGGCTTTGATGACTCGATCCCTTTCGATAAAATTCAATTAGAGCACTATCAGACGGGGTTAGAGAAGGCTATAGAGCTAGCTAAGTCTCGCATTCAGACTATTAAAGAAGGCCCAGATCCAACATTTGAGAACACCATTGAAGCCTTAGAGGTATCTACGGAGCTGATGCACCTTGTTTGCGGTGTATTCTTTAATCTTTTACACTCTGATGCCACTGATGACTTGCAAGCTTTAGCCCCTCATATCTCTTCTCTACAGGCTTCTTTTCAGAGTGATGTCTTATTAGATGAACAAATTTTTGACAGAGTGAGAATAATTTACAAGGATGACCTTCAATCATTAAACACAGAGCAAAAGCGTCTTACTCAGCAAACCTATAGGGGTTTTGCGAGGAATGGGGCACTACTTTCTTTAGAAGACAAAGAGAAAATTCGTATAATAGATCAAAAGTTAGCTAAACTCTTACCGCAATTTTCAGAAAAAAACATAAAGGCTATGGTTGCTTTTCACCTGCATATTGAGAATGAAGATGACATTCAAGGGTTACCTGAGTCTGTTGTGGCAGATGCAGTTGCAAAAGCAAAGGAGAAAAATATTAAAGGATGGGTTTTTGGCTTAGAAATGCCAAGTCACATTCCTTTTATGACCTACTGTTCAAATCGTAATTTAAGGTATAAAATGTGGAAAGCTTATAGCAGTCGTTGTGTGGGCGGGGAACTTGACACTTCAGAAATCATCAATCAGGTTGTTCAACTCAAGCATGAAAGGGCAAATCTTTTAGGATATAAAACCCATGCAGATTATGTTCTTGAAGAAAGAATGGCAAAATCTATTGATGAAGTCGATACTTTTTTAGAAGAGCTTGTCTCAGCTAGCTACTCTGCAGCTCAAAAAGATCTAAAGAGTTTAGAAGCTTTATTTCATGTTGATTGTCCAAATGAAAAAATTCAACCATGGGATATTCTGTATTATCAAGAAAAACTTAAAGCCAAAAATTTTGCATTCACTCAAGAAGATCTACGTCCTTATTTTCCTCTCAATCAGGTTCTACAAGGAGCTTTTGATCTTGCAAAAAAGCTTTATCGCATCTCTTTTAAAAAGAGAGACGATATTGTGAAATATCATCCTGAAGTAGAAGTTTATGAAGTAACAGATAATGTGACTGGAAAATATATGGCTTTGTTTTATGCAGACTTTTTCCCTCGTGTCACTAAAAAGACAGGCGCATGGATGACCACTTTTAGAAGTCAAGGACTTTTAGAGGGTGAGGTGAGAAGACCTCATGTGAGCATTGTTTGTAATTTTGCAAAGCCAACTGATGATAAGCCTTCATTGTTAACATTTGAAGAAACTGAAACACTTTTTCATGAATTTGGACATGCGCTCCATGCGATTCTTTCCAATTGTCGTTATACAAGTCTTGCAAGTCCTAACGTGTATTGGGATTTTGTAGAGTTACCTTCTCAGTTTATGCAAAATTGGCTTATGGAAAAAGAAGTTTTAGATACTTTCGCTAAGCATTATCAAAAAGGCCATTGTATTCCTGACGACTTATTTCAAAAGATGGTAAGAGCACGCAAATACATGGCGGGGTATCGCAGTTTAAGGCAATTGAACTTTTCTATTTTAGATATGGCTTGGCATGCTCAAAATCATGGTTATGTGAAGGACATTGTGCAATTTGAACAAGACAGCACTCAAAAAACATCTCTTCTGCCGACTCACAAAGGTGTAAGTGTTTCGCATGCTTTTGCTCATATATTTGGTGGTGGTTATTCTGCTGGCTATTATTCTTATAAGTGGGCAGAAGTTTTAGATGCTGATGCCTTTGAGTATTTTAAAGAAAATGGTTTATTCAATAGTGAAATAGCTGATTCTTTTCGTAAAAATGTTTTAGAAAAGGGAGGGACAGAGGAGCCTATGGATCTATATAAAAAATTTAGAGGTAAAAAACCTGATCCAAATGCCCTGCTAAGAAGAGATGGGCTTATAAACTCTTAAGCTCTATTCTTGATAAGAAAACTTTAAATAAACAAAAAACTATGGCAAACGATAAATTATTGGCTGAAAACATTCGGCTTATTCTTTCAAGACGAAAGGAATTTTTCTCTGAAAGGAAAATGTTTGGTAGTGTCTGTTTTATGCTCAATGGCAATATATGTGTTGGAACATGGAAAGGGTCATTGCTTGTCCGATGTGATAAAAAGAAGCACGATGAGATACTTACAGAACCATATACCAGGCCTGCTAATATGAGTGGTCGGATAGTGAAAGGGTGGGTAGTTGTAGATCCAGAGGGTATTGAATTTGAAGAAGACTTAACAACATGGGTTCATAGGGCTATCGAGTTTACAAGCTTACTTTCTTCTAAATGATCTTTCTTTCAAATCCATGATTTTGACATGACCATTTAAGTTCAATTTTCCAATTTGCAAGCATTATTTATAGATAGATTCAAAGTAGTACAAACAAAAAATCTCTTCAATGTATAAAGTCTTTTGACACAATTTATGCAGAAAGCCATCAAAATTTTCATTTAGTGTTGACAAATGTACTATATATAGTACACTTATAAAGTGATATTTGATGTATAGCAAACTCCAGAATTTGAAAAGTGGTTTCACAAGTAGAGTTTAAAGACTCAAACCTTAGTTAGTGATCGAATTGGGCGTCTTATAAGTTCAGGACATATGGGATATTCTAAGGCTTTAGGGATGGGTCTGTTTGAATTTAAATGGAAAAATGGTCTACGTATTTACTTTGTTTTCAAAAAGAAGAAATTAATTCTTTTAAGTGGAGGTAGTAAGAATGGTCAAAAAAAGGATATCGACAAAGCAAAAAAAATTAAAGAAAAATACTTATAAACTAAAAAAATTTGACCCTCAAAAAACTTTTCGAGAGATGAAACCAAGGGATCTCTCTAAAATTCTCTTTGAAATTTGGATGGACCGAGATATTGATTCCTTTAAAAATGTTCTCTCCACTTATTTAGAAGTACATAATAAGCAGAAAATAGCCAAAGCTATGGGGGTTTCGCGTAATACACTTTACCAAATGGTTACAGAAGAGGGAAATCCTACTCTTGATACAATTTTTAAACTTCTTGATGCTATTGAGGGAGAAGTGGTTTAAATATATATCTGAAGATTCATGACACCTTAAAGTGTTAGTTTTTCAATTGAAAATCCTTTTGAGCCAAAAGTGTAACCTATGTGTCCAGAATGGGCCATGTCCCTTGGTAGGATTCTGACCTCCGGGAATCAGGCAGTCTGGCAAACTGGCAATCCGTTCCCGGTAACTGTGTACCAGATTGCGGGACTGCCAGATCCCGGATAAAAAACATTTCTTAAGCAAAATAAAAATAGAAAACTGTTACTTCTGTGTTTGTATCCTTATGATTAAGAATATTGATAAGCAAAACTAAAACATGAATTTTGAAATATTATTTTTCTATAGATTAGTTTTTAGGTTTTTCTATGATTGTTTGTTCTCTTAGGTCTAATATTAAGTTATGGAGTTGTTCTTGAGAAAGCCAGGATATTTGCTCATCAGAGAGCCATCTCCACCACCGGTAGAGATCGAATCTGTCTAGTACGTTTTGCACATTTTCTTGGTTAATTCCCTGAACTTGATCTCTGGTTAAGTATGTCTTATGAGGTGGGGCAAGAGCACCTCGATTCAATCGATAGTTCAACTGCTCTACGGTCAACCAAGAGACTTGTATGTTGGCCAAATTCCACCAGATACTGTGGATAACTTCTGGAGGTAGCTTTTGTAGCTGCTCTCTGGTCATTCTAGTTGGTTCTAAATATCCAGGTATCCAATCTAAAGCCGACTGCACTCCTCCTCTCTGAGCAACTGGTGTCCATCTCTCTTCTGCAACCATGCAGTTATAGAGTTCAGAAAATCGAGAATAATAGCCTATTTGGTCATCATCAAGAGTTTCTTGATGTCGTTCAAGGTTCGCTTTTAGTTGAATGGCCACAGAACGCAGTTCATTCGAACTTAAAACAGCAAATTCAAAGGGGAGCTGATTTTGCAAGTTAGAACATGTCGAAGTGTTTTGCGCCCAGGTGAAGTGAGGAGAGATCACCTGAAAGAGGAGAATTAAAAAAATAATGGCATTGCTGGTATATTTATTCATCCATAGCAATATAAACTTCAAAATTATTTTTTTCAAGGAAAAGTCATGAAAATGTAACTTTTACATAGTAGTTAAATTGATCTATAAGCTTAGACTGTAAAGCTTTCTAGCCCCAATTCTTCTAAATGGCTTGATAAACGGAGAGTATCCTGTGGCTCTATCCATGCGTCTCCAATACCAATATCTATTAAAAACTTGCTGAATGTTTTACCATCAACCATTGCCTCAACATGAAATCTGGTTCCACCATAAGGGGCATTATCTAAGGATAAAACAGGTTGAGAGATTATAAATTCAAAGTAATCTCCTAAATCTATTTGAGATTTTTCTAAAAGCAATTCTCTAAGAGCAGAGGATGTCTCTTCTTTTTTGGAATGAATCCATTTTATATCTTTCATGGCTAAATCAACATCTTTTGTTGCTCTGGATTTTTTTAATCTTAATTCTAAAGCATGACCTCCTTTTAATACCCAGGAAATGCTATTGTCTAAAAACAATCTTGCTAAAAATTGGGCATAAGCTACTTGACGATAAAGCCTTTGAACATCCTGCCCTGTTTTTTGACTTATTTCATTCAGCTTGCTTTTTACAGCCATGCGAAAACCGGCTGCGCTTTTATATTTATCAACAGGTTTCAAAGAGCATACCTCGCTAATTCTGAGTTTTTCTTAAGATCGGACTTTTTAATAAGACCTTTTTCTAGGGCTTCTTTCACAGCTTGTTCCATAAGACTATCAGTCAAGGCTTCTTTTTCATGTATATCAAGTAATGTTCTCAAAGGTGTTGTAACCGGAAGCCCTTTAAATTGTTTAATATCTTTTTTTGACAGATCTTTTTTGCATATCCTTAGAGCTTTAAAAGGTCTAGATCGCTTTTGAAATTGTTTAGGAACTGTCATTGTTACTTTACTGGGATTAACATCAGATAGTTCATAAAAACTCAAAGCTGTTTTATGAGAAAAAACAGCTGTAGGTTCACTTTTCCGATTGCAACTCCACAACAGCAATTTCCAATAAGAAGTCATTTCATCCATTGGAATATGAGACATCCGATAAATTCCCCAACCCTCCTTAATCCAGTGTCCTGTTTTAATATGATAATGATGATTACTCCTTGCATATCCAGAGGATTCAGCCTGCTTGGCTGTAAAAAGCCCTCCTTGTAGAAAAGCTATTTGATGCAGTTTTTTGTATGCTTTCATGTCA
This sequence comes from Bdellovibrionales bacterium, assembly GCA_965262715.1. GTDB lineage: Bacteria > Bdellovibrionota > Bdellovibrionia > Bdellovibrionales > JAUICD01. Next base: position 674,336 of record OZ253553.1, read on the forward strand.
AAATACCTTAATTTTTAATGTAATTATACATTATATTATATACATATCGTCAAAATACCTTAAAAATTAAGGTATTTCTACAAAAAAGAGCATTATTTTTGAGATGGTTTTAGTGCCTTTGAGAAGTACTTGTGTCCATGATCTTATCCAAAATAGCAAAGCGATGGGGGTATACTTCTGCCGGTGATGTTTCTCTAATTGGATTATCATCATTAAGTGTATTTTGTGTTTGTAGGTAAATGGCTACTGCTTCAGCAAAATCTTGATGAAAGAGATGATCATTGTATTCAGAAATATCTACACTTATATTAAGAATGGGTGAATTATCTGTTAAAACTGCTGTTTTCCAGTCTTGATCAGGGTAAGGTGATCCATAATAAATGTATGCAATAAGATGACCTAGTTCATGTTGCATTGCACTTTTGGCTCCTTCACGATAAGTCGGTATGTCGTTTGTATCTTCAGGATAGTGGAAGTAGATTTGAATTGCAAAGTAGACTTTATCTTCACCTTCAATCTTTGGTAGCAATTGAGGGAAATCTTGTTGGAGCTTTTGAAGTTTGTTTTTATGGTCAGGTGTATTTTGATAAACTATATGTTTAAATTCACCATGCTTAAATGTGAAGTGAGGCGCATTTCTTATAATTAGGAAATGCATTTGACTTAACCATATGGCTGGCATTTCAGCTAAAATGACCTTTATCTCTTGAAGCATTTCTAAAGAAGAGTAATTCTCACTTTCTTCAATCCCAAGCACTAAATGATGTGTTCCATTTGCAAGGAAAGAGAGATCATAAATGTGATAAACAGGGCCTCCATGCTGTGGTCTTATAAAAGCTAATACAAAATTTCTAAGATTATGACTGTTATCTGTGGATATAGTGTATAAGTATCTTGTCTCTATATTTGATATACCAACATTTTGGAGCGGTTCTTGTTGAAGAGAGCTGTTTGAATTTAAGTTCCTTGTCTCTTGGGCAAAGGTAAGAGAAGTGAGAGTTATGATGGTGAGGGATAGCAAAGTTTTGGATAGTAGGTTGTAATGCATGGAGGAAGGAGTAAAATTAAAATTCATTATATTTTTCCTTATAAATAAAAAGATAACTTAAGTTTTTTTTGTATACAATTCATCATATACACTTATAAAACATGAAATGAATGTTTGTATTATTATAAAACAGGTAAAGCACTTTGTTACAGCCTATACTAGTTTATTATGAATAAAAGAAACTTGAAGGAAATAAATAATATGTATGTACATACATATTGACATATAGGTTACAGTTTTTCGGACTGCCAGATCTCGGATAAAACAATTCTTTTTAATTAAAATAAAAAGTGTTAAGTCCTTGTACTTTTTTGTTACCTATGTCCCTTGTAGTACATCATGGAAAGAGGTTTTCCTATTAATAAAGATATTCTAAGTTTTCCAAGGTCCGGTAAATAGTTACTTTTGCTATATCAATTTTTAGGCAGGACATCCCATTGAGTAATGCACTCACTAAGGTTTATGTTTGGAGCAGCTTCCATGATTGTTCCATGCCGACCCGAATTATACCTCTGATAGGCTGTCAAGCGTTCTTCTGTATCAATTACGAGCGAGCGGAGTATTGCAAGTTGTTCAAATCTTGTTGGATAACTAGAAAACTCATATAAACATACAGCAAAACGTCCAAATGCCAGGGATACTTTCTCATCATCATCGTTAGAGAGAGTCTGTGATGCAAGCATTGCTTGTTGATAAATGTAAGCACCGTTTTTCAAGATGACTCGAATGTTCGTATCACTATACAATTCATCAATGGCATCTTCAACAACTTCGCTTTGATGTTGTGCAAATACAACCGAGTGACAGATAAAAACCATAAATATCCATTTAAAAATTCTCATCTTCAATAAAATCTCTTTTCGTTCATTTTAATTTCCAGTTATTTTATTTATAGGAAAAACGCCTGAGGTCAATAGTAATGGCACTGATTGCACTCATAAGTTTTAGATACCATTCCTTTACTGTATAATTTTTATGTAAGTGGTGCCCGCGGTGCTAAGCTACTCGAACACTCCCCCAGACTTCTGGATCATTCTCAAGACTTGTTTGGATGCCCCAAGACTGTTTCGAGGGTGTACTCAATAGCATAGCGATGACCTGATTTTACGGGAATTGGCACGACTTCGTTGTGTTCAGAAATGGTCGGCGGTGAGATTGGCGGCTCACTTTAGGCGACGGCTGGATACGATGTGGGGGTACCTTTGCCGGTGGGGCATATGGGGAGTTGAGGGTAAGTGTATAAGTGTAAATGTATTAGCTGTCATCAAAATGAATATTGAAAAGGTTTTTAGAGGTATTTAAATAAATAATTACCCTACCTATTATCTGAGCAGTCAGGAGAAGCGAAGCTCTTATCTAGGCTCAACCTTTATAAGCATTACTTTAGAGGCACTTCTTAGTCCTCGTAAGCTATTGATACTATAGGATTTAAAATATCCCTTGATAAGTTCCTTTATTGGGAACTATAATAAGTTTATATTTTGGGAACTTTTGCCGATAGAGAGTTAGGAAATGAAAGTTGGAAGACAGCATAGAGCCAACGGGGATGACCGTTATTAACAAAGAGCTCCTCAAAGAGTTTAAGCAAAAGCATGCGGATGCCATCGGTTGGATCGATAAGTGGGTTGCCTTTGCTGAAAGTACTGTTTGGAGAACCCCACAAGACATCAAGGATGTCTACTCTAGTGCAAGCTTCTTAAGACACAACACTGTGATTTTTAATGTGAAAGGAAACAACTACAGACTGGAGGTCAAGGTTGCGTACAACACAGCAATTGTTAAAGCTATATGGGCAGGGACGCAACCAGAATACGATAAAAGAAATAAAACAAGGTAGAGGAGAAGTACTATGATGACTCTAATTAAAAACAGAGACGACTATACAAGATATCTAGAAGAAGTCGAATTTCTTATGGATAGCGATCCTGCTCCCACTTCTCCTGAGGGTGAACGCCTCTCCTTGCTTGCACTTGTAGTTAAAGATTATGAGAAGCAGCGTTTTCTTTTCAAGAAACCATCCGCAATAGAAGCAATCAAATTTGTCATGGACGAAAAGGATTTGAAACAGATGGACCTTGTCCCCTATATTGGCAGCAAGAGTAAAGTTTCTGAGGTGCTGTCTGGAAAGAAAAAACTTACGGTATCTATGATTCGTGCTCTCAATAAGCACCTAAATATTCCAGCGGAATTTTTGATCCAAGAGGAAGAGTCTAATAAAACACGCATTTCTTTAGAAAATTTCAATGTTGAAATTTTTCCGCTTAGGAAAGTCTGTAAAGCTGGCTGGATTAAAGCCACAACGGAGGAAATTAAGAACAAGTCAGAGAGGTTGATTCAGAAATTTCTGGAGCCTCTTGGAGAGCTTACGTCCCAAACCCCTCTATTTAGACGTAGCTTTCACACCAGAGTCTCGACTCAACAAATTACAGGGGAACTTTCCGCTTGGACAGCAAAGCTTCTCATTGAAGCAAAAGAAAAGGAGATTGCTAGCTACTCAAGAGAAAAAATATCCAAAAGTTTCTTAAAAGATGTAGCTAAGTTGAGTGTTTTTGATACAGGGCCTCTGCTTACGGTTGAATATTTAGCACGTCATGGAATTAAGCTAGTCATTTTACCTCCCCTAGAGAATATGGGCATTGATGGTGCTTGCTTGCTTGATGAAGAAGGGGTGCCAGTCATTGGGCTTACATTACGCTATGACAGATTAGACAACTTCTGGTTTACACTTCTGCATGAGTTAGCACATGTCTACAAACACCTCCATGAGTCGACAAGAGTTTATGTGGATGATACGGAGTCTTTTCAATCAGAAGATATAGTAGAAAAGGAAGCTGACCGACTAGCTAGAGAATCTTTCATCCCTAGGAATATTTGGAAGAGAAGCGAAGCGTTCACTCTTCAAACAAAAGAAGCTGTTATAGATTTTGCTAATTCTCTTAATATCCATCCTGCTATAGTTGCTGGCCGTATTAGATATGAGACTAGTGAATTTTCAATTTTAACGAATTTACTGAGGCAGGGAACACTTCGAAAGATGTTTGGAGTTGAGAAATGAAGACACTAGGACCATACATACCAATACTAAGGACAAAAACAGGAGAGTTGCAGGCTCTGAAAGAGCTTGCAAAAACTACCATTGGCAAAATAAATCCTTTTTTTGATTTTCATAGACCTTCACTTGCAAAACGGAAAAAGAAAGAACCATTCAACAAGCATATTGAAGACACTTGCCGGAAACTAATTAGGCACTGGCCAGTTGAGCAACTGCTATTTTTTGATCTCTATTTTATTGATCTTAAGGAAAGGATGAATGACTCTATCCATCCATTAACTTGGGTTTGCCAATTTCTCAGAAAAAATGGTTATAATTTCATTCCTACTATAGGTACTGAAAGAGACAAAGACTATGCTTGCTCACTCAGGAATGAAGTTCAAGAAGGATTAGAAAATGGAGTTTGTATTAGACTCCTTAATGATGACTTAGAGACTCCTGGAGAAACATTCCAAGAAGTCCAAAAAACTCTTAACTATTTAAGAATAAGCGATGCGGAGTGCCATTTATTAGTTGATTTTAAATACATTGAAACTTCAGGCATAGAGTTGGCCATTAAATCACTTATAAAACTTAGAAATTATATTGATTTTTCCAACTGGAAGTCATTAATTATTTCAGGATCAGGGTTTCCCAAGGATATGTCTGGAGTTCCCTCTGATACAACGGTAAAAATTCCCAGAACTGAATTGGAGCTATGGAAATTAGCTGTGCAACTGAAGCATCTTCTTGGAGCAAGGCCACTGTACTCTGATTACTGTATTGTTCATCCAGAGATTCCAGATGTTGACCCGGTGATAATGAGAGCCGTTGGTAAAATTAGATATACAACAGAGAGAAACTGGGTCGTGTTTCGAGGGCACAGTTTTCAAAAAAACGATGGTTACAAACAATATTTTAAGTTAGCAAAAAAAGTAGTGGATCATGAGTGCTACCTCGGGAGCGAAGCAGGATGGGGTGACAATCAGTATAGGGAATGTTCCAAAGGCAATAAATACGACCTGTGGGAACTTAACAACCTGGATTACAGTCGATATAAATCATCACCTTACAATAGTGACCGAACAAATCTCCAGTCTTGTCGATTTCTAAGGCAGTTGTTTACATAATCATAAAACTCAGAATCCTCAGATAATTCGACTATTCTACTCCAAATTGCACTCCTGTTCTTTGAATTGAAGCCTTTTGAAGAGTAAAAGGAATCGAGAAATTTTAAAGACTCACATTTCCAAAGTAATTGAACGACCGCAGTCTTTTCCTTTAATTTATTTTTGCTAGGCTGTCTTAATTGACTACAAGATATCTCAGACTCAGTTTGAGTCACGGATAAGATTCCCCAATGTTTTGGAATCATATTACTAACGGCTTTGAGATGATTGCTTGTGCAAGCAATTTCGATATAATCAAAGACCTTGTTATAAACTTGAATTTGATTCGAAAGTCTTCTCAGATTGTCAGTTTCCCCCTTAATCTCAATTCCCCAAGTTGATCCATTTATAATAGCAATGTCTATCCGGGCCGCTCCCTGACATAAGTCGAGCTCTTCAATCACCCTGTATTCAGATGAAAAATTTCTTGTGGAAATTTGACTTGAAATTAAAACTTTTCTAATCGCTAAATCATCAATTTGGCTCAATGCTAAGCTCCTTTGGCTGGGTATGCTTTAACTATAAGGTATAGAAGAGTCCAGTCAATTTACTGTATAATCTTTGGAAGTATATAATTTTTACGTAAGTGGTGCGTCAGAGTGGACTCGAACCACCACGGAAAATAAATTCCACCAGGCCCTCAACCTAGCCTGTCTACCAATTTCAGCACTGACGCACGCTTTATATAACCTTCACATTCTTCTTATAAAAACCCTTTAATAAGTCTACATTGAGAAATCATGAAAAATAAGCACTGTTTATTGTAAAAACTTCATGGTTCGCTTCTTTAAAGTGTATTTAATTTGTCTAATCTTGGAACAGAAATTGCTTAAGTAATATAACTACATGGAGCAATGATCTTATGTTAGTGAATTTAAGTTATTAAGGTATTGGATGCTTTTCCCCCTCGATGACATCCGGTATCTTTTGTTTTACTCCTTGTCCCCTTTCCATATCTGTGCTTAATATGAGCATGTGTGGGAAGGGGTTTTTTTTACCATTTTATAAATGCCTCTGTGGCGGAATTGGTAGACGCGGTGGACTCAAAATCCATTGGTGGCAACACCATGGGAGTTCGACTCTCTCCAGAGGCACCAAAAAAAGATAAAATCTTCTTATTATAAATGTTCATATCTTTTCTGCATCAATTGTTTTTTCTAAAACATCTTTTTCTGTTTTTAAAGTCAGAGAATTTAAGTTGTTAAAGATAGTTGTGTCTTCTTTCAGAGAACTGGCAGCTAGTATTTTAGCAGCAAGTAAGCCCGCATTGTAGGCATTGCCTATACCTACAGTGGCTACAGGCACTCCTTTTGGCATTTGAACAATAGATAGTAGGGCGTCTGCGCCTTTTAGCTCTCCCACAGGAACAGGTACGCCAATGACAGGCAGCTCAGTTAGAGATGCGACCATGCCGGGAAGGTGAGCGGCCTTTCCTGCACCAGCGATAATAACTTGAAAACCTTTTGCGCGAGCTGTGCTTGCAAATTCATACATCCACTTTGGGGTCCTATGGGCTGAGACTATATGAAATTCAAATTGGCATTTGAGCTTTTTAAGTGCTACTGCAGCTTCTTTCATTACAGGAAAGTCAGAGCTGCTACCCATAATAATAGCTATTTTTCCAGAGGTTTTTTGTATGTCCTTTTTTATTTTTTCTTTTATCTTTTTTTTTACTTTACTCACATTCATACCTTTTTTGTTTCTTTAAATTAGTAAGCCAAGCGTTGGCTTGTCAAATAAGCCAGTCGATCAAGGCATTCAAATTCTTTTTTGTCATTAGAAGCAAAATTAATATGTCCTAATTTGCGTCCTTGCCTACGTTGAGAGGAGTTTGTGTCTTTTTTTCCATACCAATATAGGCTGAGATGTCCATATATATCAAGAGGTGTTTTTTCATTATTTATATCTTTTTGACGGCTTAAAATATTGTGCATGCCAAAATACTTAGGGTATTCAACTTTTGGAAAAGGCCGTCCAAGGAGTGCTCTCCAATGAGCTTCAAATTGGCTTAAAGCTGTGTTTTGTGACCAGTGTCCTGAATTATGAACGCGTGGGGCTATCTCGTTGATAAGCAATTTGCTATCTTTTAAAAAAAACTCAATGGCAAATACTCCTACAAGCCCAGAAGAGGCAAGAGCTAGTTTTTTTGCATAGGATTGCGCATCCTTAGAAATACCTAAATCATCTTCAAACCTGTAAACACTACGGCAAATACCTTTTGATTGAATGGTTTCAACCAGGGGAAAGTAGTAAAAATCTTTTTGATGGATAGAACAAGCTATTACTAAAGCAAGCTCTTTATCAAAGGCAATCATCTCTTCTGCATAAATAGGAATTTTTCTCTGATCGGCTTGATCTACGAAATCAATGGCATGAGAGATATTTCCCTCTTTTAAAAAATAAGTGCCCAGGCCATCATAGCCCATCTTTCCCCATTTGAGCACAGCTCCTTGAGGAAATTCTAATTGCAGATGTTCTACCCAAGATTTTGATGATATATTTATAGGCTTTTCCCTGTACTGAGATGTAGGAAGCTTTAGTCGACTTAAGAGCCTTTTTTGTTCTAATTTATTGCTAAATATTTGAATAGCTTGAAGATTAGGCTTTAAAATTTTTGTGTCAGTTAGGTGTGTTGTTTCTAAGAACTCATTTTCTATGGTTAAAAGCTGGCTATGCTCAAGTAGTTGTTGAATATCCTCTGTTGTTTGAGAAGCATAATGTGCTGGGCAATCAGGAGGTCCGAGGCAGAGCGGTTTAAGTCCAAGTTTCTTAGCTGAAGCAGATAACATCAGTGCTAGCTGTCCCCCTCCAAGAATCCCTACATTCATTAAGCCTATCTCCTTAAACTTGTTTTTTATAATATATCTTTGATTTATCCACTCTTATCACAAGTAAAAGCAAGCTGTAAAGCGAGGCTAAAAAGTAGATGAAAATAACCCTCATCTTAAATTTAATTGTCTCATTTTTAGAAATAAGTCTAAAGGTTAAAGATTTTTTTTCCGATGGTAAACATGGGTAGAAAGAAAGGGGAAAAAATGGATAATGTTATTCATATAGACTTTCAGTCAGGGTCTAAGAGTGCAAAACCAATAAAAGTTACTAAAAAGAAAAAGAAAAAAGCAGTATTAAAGTCATCAAGTCATAATAATGTTCATAATATTAGTTTCATACATGATAAAGCTTCTGAGGATAGGAGAAAAAAACGTCGTATTATTGTGTCAGGACTTATGAATGCAGCTATTGTTCATTCAAAAGGACTTATTCGTGATGTTTTTATTTATGATATTTCAAGAGAGGGTATGAGCTTTGATTTGCCTCAAGAATATAACATCAAGAAAGATGAGGAATTGAACATGAGATTGTACTTAAATTCAGTAGATTTTTTTGAATTTACTGTTTTAGTCAAAAATAAAAGACCTGTGGATATAGAAGATTTCCATAGATACGGTACAATATTTCGAAATCTCAATACAGATAATAAGAAAGCTATTATAAACTTAGTGAGCTTTATAGAGTCTGCTAGTAGTGTTCTTAATAAAGATCGTGGTGAAGTCCTCTTCTCCATCTAGTAATGGTTTATACATACAAGGGCATAGCATATTATTTCCCTGTTCCCGGAAACCGGTTTCCCGGAGGCTATATCCCGGAAAAATAGTTTCAACCAAGGGATATAAGTAGCATTATCATTATTACTTTTTAAGTTAGAATATTTTTTCCGGAAATCCGGAAAACTGGCAGTCCGGCAATCTGGCAATTAGGTTCCGGCAGCTGTTTGCCGTAGGTTCATTCTGGGCACATAGGTTACACTTTTGCCTATAGAAGAAGTCTACCATAACTCTAGATTATTGAGAGAGGTTATCAAGTTAAATTCAAGAAGAGTAGGTCTAGTATTTTTGAGACTGCTTCTAAATTTTTTCCGGCAAATGTTCCCGGAAAGTTCGAATGCTGTAAATTTATTTATCATCTTGGTTTTTACGAAGTTTTTCTAAATGGTCTATATAATTAAGGGATAGACGATGATAAAGAAGTTGAGGACATACACTCTTGGAAGCGACACTTGCAATGATAGTGGCGATCATAAGAGGGATAATCATTGATTGATCTCTAACAAGTTCAGCAACAATTACAAATGATGTAATGGGAGCGCCTACAGTGCCTGCAAGATAGGCAGCCATTCCTAATGTAGCTGCTACAGGTCCAACCACATCAAGATAAACTGATAAGTAATGTCCAATGGAAGCTCCTGTAGCCAGTGATGGAGCAAAAATACCCCCTGGAATACCACTCATATAAGATGCTAAAGTTGCCATCATTTTAGCAATAGGTAAGAAAAAAGAACCCTCTTGCATATTCCCAGCTAAAATATCGATTGTTTGACGGTACCCTGTACCAAAAACAAATCCATTAGTCATATGACCTAAAACAGCTATCACCAAACCACAAAATAAGGCTAAAAATACATTTTGATTAAAAGAAAACTTTTGGGTTTGTGACTTGATATAAAGTAAAAGTTTTGAAAATAATCCTCCTAAAACACCACAAATAATACCGACAACAACTGCAACGTAAGAAGCCTGATTCCATGACATGGTGATATCAAATGTGCCAAAGTAAGAGTGATTTCCAAAAAGAGACATAGATACAAGTGCTGCAATCACCACAGTGATTAGTGTCAAATAGCTCATCCTCTCTTCAAACTTACGGCTTAGCTCTTCAATAGCAAAGACAATACCAGCAAGAGGTGTATTAAAAGCTGCTGATAAACCTGCTGCGCCTCCAGCTACAATAATTCCCTGTTCGATATCTCTTTTGTTAATCTTAGCATATTTGGCAAAAGAGCAAAGAATAGATGAGCTAATATGAACAGTAGGCCCCTCTCTACCAATAGATGCTCCTAAAAGATGCCCTAAAACTGTCATGACAAACTTAGTGATAGCCAACTGCCAAGAAAGGAGTGCTGATTGAGAGGCCTTTGCAGCTGCAATCACCTGAGGGATACCACTACCAACACTCATAGGGTTGATCCAGTTAGTCAGAACATGTAAGAAAAGCAGGCCAAAAGGCAAAAATATATAAGGTAAATAAGGATTATCTTGGTACCATGAAGCATTAACACTGGAAGCCCAGTGACAAGATACTGCAAAAGCAGCAGAAACCACTCCAACCAGTATAGCCCCTAACCATAAGACAGCACGTGTTTTTAGTAAGTCCAGGTCACTCCAGTCAGTCAGTGCCTTTGAAGTGTCTGTCCTAATGTCTTTAATCAGCTCCTTCATTACCATAATAGTTTCTTTTTTCTAAGGAAATTTTTGTTTATATTTGTTAAAAAAATAGGCTTAACTGATTGGTTTGGCAAATATTCTTTTCGTTTTTTTACAACATAGTCATTTTAATGGAATTATTGAATTATAGGAAGATTTAAATGAGGGCAAATACGATCTAAAAAGCAGTTTTTACAAAGTGGTTTTCTAGCTTTACAAAGACTTCTACCATGCTGAATCATCCAGTGAGAAAAGCCTATCCAGTCCTTTTTAGGAACAACTTTCTCTAAATCTTTTTCCAACTTTACAGCATCTTTTCCTCTAGCAAATCCTAGACGATTTGAGAGTCTAGTCACATGAGTGTCTACAACAATGCCTGGAATACTAAAAGCATTACCTAAGAGCACATTTGCTGTTTTTCTACCAACTCCAGGCAACTTTGTTAGTTCTTTCATATTGCGAGGAACCTCTCCTTTATGTTCTCTAATAATTTGTTTTGCAGCAGCACAGATGTGCTTAGCCTTGTTTTTATAAAAACCAGTAGATTTGATCAACTCTTCTATTTGCTTTAAAGATGCTTGAGACATGCTTTGAGGGTCAGGATATTTTTTAAAAAGATGAGGTGTGACCTTATTGACACGTTCATCTGTGCACTGTGCAGAAAGAACTGTTGCTACAAGAAGCTGATAAGGTGTCTTATAAGATAAAGCACATAAACTACCTTGATACTGTTTTTTAAGTAGCTTTAGTATCTTTCGGCGATTTAGGATCTGACCCGTCAGGTCCTGACAAGTCAGAGTGCAAGTTAGGGTGTTTTTTTTAGCCTTCACCATCATCTCCAATGGCTTCAACGGGACAGCTTTCAAGTGCTTCTTTGCACTCGTCTTCTTCTTGTTTGGATATGGGTTGTTTAACAACGAAGGCATGATCTAAGTCTTCGTCGAGTTTAAAGTTTTCTGGGGCAGCTGCAGAACAAGCATCACAGGAAATACATGAACTATCCACATAATACTTTCCACGTACATTTTCTTCAAATTTTTCTTCTTTATCTGCCATTTCTTCACCAGAAGCACCTTTTTTTTTAAATGCATGTGAGCCATTAAAGTTGCCTGCAATCTTGAAGTCAATTGCGCATATATCAAACAATCAAAGGGGCAATGATGAGGCTGACGATGGACATCAGTTTGATCAAGATATTCATAGCTGGCCCAGTAGTGTCTTTAAAAGGATCTCCTACTGTATCTCCTGTTACAGCTGCTTTATGAGCATCTCCACCTTTAGCTTCTCCTTCTAAGCTACCTTTTTCAATATACTTTTTAGCATTATCCCAAGCTCCTCCTGCATTTGACATTAAAAGAGCAATCACTACGCCTACCAATAAGGCACCTACTAGCATACCACCTAAAGCGTCTGCTCCCAAGCTAAAACCAACAGCAACAGGAGCTAGTATAGCCAACAGACCTGGAAGAATCATTTCTTGTAGAGCTACCTTCGTGGAAATTTCAATACATTTCTTTGTGTCAGGTTTACCCTCACCTTTCAATAATCCTGGGATTTCTTTAAACTGTCTTCGTATTTCAGAGACCATTTGAGAGGCAGCTTTTCCTACAGAGGTCATTGTCATGGCTCCTGCCAGTAGTGGAACAATAGCACCTAACAGTAAGCCAGCAATCACTTTAGGATTAGAAATATCCATAACCATCGCGCCTAAGCTTTGCTCTGCAAGTGATGAGTTGACAGCTTGAGTATAAGCTACAAAAAGAGCTAGTGCTGTTAAAGCAGCTGAGCCGATAGCAAAGCCTTTTCCAATAGCAGCAGTGGTGTTTCCTAGAGCGTCTAGTTCATCTGTGATTTTTCGCACATCAGGTCCTAAGCCTGCCATCACTGAAATACCTCCAGCATTGTCGGCAATGGGTCCATAAGCATCCACTGTCATTGTGACACCTACAGTTGCCAGCATACCCACAGCGGCCATAGCAATTCCATAAAGGCCTGCTAAATTATAAGATATTAAAATAGATGCAGAAATAAGAGCCAGCGGTATAGCGCAAGACTCTAAACCTACAGCCATTCCTGTAATGATATTTGTTGCAGGTCCTGTGCGGGAAGCTTCCATAATTCTGTAAACAGGCCGTGACGATGTGTAATATTCAGTGACCTTACCAATACAAATTCCAGCGATTGTTCCTGTCATAATAGCAAAGTAAATATGGGGATTCATGTGAGCTGTTTGAACATAAATCCAAGTTAAAATTAAAAACAAAACTCCTGCTATCACAGAAGAAAGAGTTAATGCTGTCTGAGAGTTTAAACTTTTAAGAACCTTCATTCCAAAAATACCAAAGAGAGAGGAAAACAAACCGATAATAGCTAAAATAAGAGGAAAAGAAAGTAACAGCCCTTGAGCAACTACATCATCTGAAATCATTACAAGCTGTCGTATCGTATCACTGCTCATGGTAGCTGCAATAGCAATAGATGCTACGATAGCCCCTACATAAGATTCGAAGATGTCAGCTCCCATACCAGCTACATCGCCCACATTGTCTCCTACATTATCTGCGATAACGCCAGGGTTTCTGGGATCATCTTCAGGGATACCAGCTTCTATCTTACCTACAAGGTCTGATCCCACATCTGCGGCTTTTGTGAAAATACCTCCACCTACACGTGAAAAAAGAGCGATAGAAGAAGCCCCTATAGAAAAGCCAGAAATAATACTTGCTGTTTCTGGGTCCCTACCAAAAAAGTAAAATAAAATCCCTAAACCCAGCAAACCAAGGCTAGCAACAGAAAGTCCCATCACACTTCCACCTTGAAAGGCCATTAGTAAGCTTGCAGCCTGTCCATGGTCTTTTGCTGCTGCAGCTGTTCGCACATTTGCTTTTGTAGCTGCCATCATTCCTAAAAAGCCGGCAAGGCCAGATGCAATCGCTCCAGAAATAAAAGCTAAGGATGTAGCAAGATTAAAGTTAAAAAATAAAAGACCAGCTACTATGACTACAAATATAGCTAAAATCGTGTACTCTGATTTTAAGAAGGTCATAGCTCCTGCATGGATTTCATCTCCTATATCTTGCATTTTTTTTGTGCCTGGCGAAGCCTTTAAGATGGTCTGGTATAATATGCCAGCAACCAATAAACCAATAAGGCCAGCTAAAGGTGCTAGCACACCTACTCCAAATAAATATGTCTGTTGCATAAACTATCTCCTCTTGTTTATTCAAACCACTTTAATCAACTTATTTTGAAGTGTCTATATCTATAAGCCTATAAAATTCTTAGGCCTTTAATGTCAATTAATGCAGCCCTGTTCCAAACATATTGGTATGTGAAGTATCAATACGGCAAATAATTGCATATTTTACATCTCTTGTTAAATCTTCACTGAGTTGAACCTTCTTTAAGATGGCTTCTTGAATCATAAAGCTGCCATGGTCACCTTCTCTTTCATCTAATTTACCAAGTTGAAATGAAGTGTATAGGACAAGATCCATAAATCTATGGATTATAATTTCTTGTTAGGATGTAATGCAGATTGTCATTTACTATATGTGTTCTTATATGCAGGGTCAAAATAGGATTTTACCAGTGGGCCTTGGCGAATCCTATAACATAAAAATCGACAATCTATTTGTCCATTTTTAACAGAGTATCTATTAGAGGTTTTCAATTGTGTAAAGCTAGAGGGCCTGCCACTTAATATCCACGCCACCCAACCTTGAAATTGCGTCTTTAGGATATAAGACAATGCCTTACAACAATCTAAATCATCTGGGGCAGATGGGCCATCTGGGGTAGATGGGCTGTTGTTTTCTAAATGGCTTAACCGGTTATTTGATGAAGTGTTTTGATTTGTCTGAAAGCTAGTTCTTATACCATAAGGTGGATTTGTGATGACAAGTCCAGCCAGGCTATTTACTTGAGCTTTATCTTGTAACCTGCTTACTTCATTAGGCATTCTTACAGCTGATAAGGTTAGCTCATTGATTTCTTTTTTTTGAAAACATATAAGTGAATCTACTCCTGCAGCTGAAGCATTTGACCTTGCGCATTTAATAGCAAAAGAACTTCTATCAAAGCCACAAATAGGGAAGGGTAATTGGCTTTCATGAACTTCACTGGCCACAGCTTGATTGACAATTTCTTGCCAAGTGTCGGCCTGAAAGGTTTTCCATTTTTGAAAAGCAAAAGATTTTCTTAATAATCCAGGAGCTATATTCAATGCCATCATAGCCCCTTCAATCAAAAAAGTGCCAGAACCACACATAGGGTCTACAAGAGCAGATTTCTTATCCCACCTGGACATCAGTAAAAGCCCAGCAGCTAAGTGTTCTCTTAAAGCTGATGTGATAGAGTTTTTACGATAACCTCTTTTTGAAAGACTCTGACCAGAGGTATCAAGGGCTACAAAGATATCTTTCCCATCCACTCTTACAAAAACAGGCAGGTCACAAAGTTTTTTATCAACATTAGGACGTGCTTCGTATTTCTCTTGAAATTGATCTGCAATAGCATCTTTCACTTGAAGGTTAATAAAACGGGTATCTTTAAATATGGGATACTTTTGTTCTTTGACAATATCTGAAGAGACTTTAAATGTTTGATGAATAGATATCCAATCTGTAAATTGAATCTCTTTTATGCCTTGGTAGAGTTGTGTATTATCTTTAGCAGTGAATTGACTGATAGGATAGAGAATGCGAGTTGCAGATCGCAACCAAAGATTAGCTTTATAACAACCTTTCCAATCAGAGTAAAAATAAACTCCCTCAAGTGCTTTTCTTGTTTGAAAGCCAAGACTTCTAAGTTCTGATTCTAAAACATCAAAAAGTCCTCTTGATGTGAGAGCTAAAAATTTTAAGTCCATTTTTATGATCCTTACAGGCTTACATAAAGTGATAAAACCTACTTTTTTGTTTGAAGCAAGCTATCTTTAAATAAGGTATGAAAAACATTGGTATTTTGTATTTATGTAAATTAGAAACCAAATTCTAATTTACATATCTTAAGTTTATTATTTATGACTGCTAATTTGGCGGAGGGAGTCAGTCAAAGATGTTTTTTTATCTGTACTTTCTGACCTTTTACCAATAATCAAAGCGCATGGAAGATAATACTGGCCTGCGGGAAACTTTTTAGGGCGCATTCCAGGGATCACTATGGAGTTTTTAGGTATACGTTTCTTAAGTGTTTGAGGAGTTGATGTTGTCACATCAATAATAGGAGTGCTAGCTGTGATCACTAAACCTGCGCCTAAAACAGCCCCTTCTTCTACATGGGCTCCTTCTACGATCACGCACCGGCTACCTACAAAGACATTATCTTCTATAATAACAGGGGTGGCTTGTAGTGGCTCTAAAACGCCTCCAATACCCACACCACCTGAAAGGTGGACACACTCTCCAATTTGAGCGCAACTACCTACTGTGGCCCATGTATCTACCATAGTAGATCTTCCTACAAAGGCTCCTATATTGACAAAGCTTGGCATAAGGACAACATGAGGTCCAATATAAGCTCCAATTCTAACAGATGCAGGAGGTACCACTCGTATGCCCTCTTCGTGATCTGCTTTGTCATTCCAATCTCTTATAAGGCATTTATCGCGGTAGCTTAAATGTGTTACTCCTGATGTGTGATTTTGTTTAGACTTGTGAGGCTCGTGTGACGTGCCAAATGAATGCATTTGGGTATTTTGAAAGTAAAGTAAGATAGCTTTTTTAATCCATTGATGCATGACCCATCCTTTTGAGGTCTTTTCGCAAACTCTTAATTTTCCTGAAGTCAAATGATTGAGGACTTGATGGATGGTATCTAGTAATTGAGATTGATTCTTTCTGCAAAACTCTTTGTTATCAAAAGCATTTTCTATGATTTCTTCTAAATGTTTTATACTTTTGTTTTCTGACATAATATAGTTTCCTAGCTTAATTTAATGGGTATAAGTAGAGTATATCCGGTCTCCTATTTTCCGGCCGCTTTGTCTTTGAGTAGACATTATGCCCATAATTGTTGCCTTAGCTTAAACAATTAACTTACCCATAATTTAGCCAATTATGGTTGGAGGACGGATTCACCAAAAGAACCTAGCATATTAAAAAGGGATTTGGCAAAGAATAAATATCAATTGACTCGAAACGAAATGTTATTTTCAGAAACTCTTGGAGATGTTAAGTGAAGCTCATTAAAGTCTGTTTGAGAAAGCTGTTCTGCTAGAGATTTTGACTCTATGTCAGATTCCATCTCAAATACAACCTGATCTCTATCAAACCGTCGTTCTCTTAAGTTCTTAATAGAAGGCAGCTTTTTTTGAATAGTTTGCTTAAAGGATTCTAATTGCTGAAAAGTGAATCTTCCTAAAAGAGTTAACTTCTTGTGTTTGAGACGAAAATATCCACTTTGCCAGGCTGTTAGAGTTTGTGAAGTGAGCGTATCTATCACATGAGTATAAAATTCATCAAGTGAAGTGTACGTCGTTTTTGATTCTTGCTGTGTAGGGTCTTTTTTTATAGAGTTTTTATTAGGTGTTTTTTTAGAGTTTTGACCTATAAGGTCTATTGTGGGATGTTGCTTTTTCACTTCGGTAATCACTTTTCCACTTGCGCAATCAAAAGCAGATAGCTTGATTTCTAACATATTTTGCCGAAATTTCGAAGTATCTTGTTCTGGTTGTCCTTGATAAAAACGCAGTCGGCCTATCAATAATACTTGAGCTTTTAATTGATCACCTAACTTTATTAATTCTTTTCTCTTGTAGCGAGTTTTTTGGAATTTCTTTGAAATAAGATCTAAAGATTTTTGTTTTATAGGGTCAATAAAGAGAAATTGATTTGTTGGAAATTTTTTTTGCAGTGTTTTTATTAATTTAAGAGATTGATCTTTTATAAATTTAAGCTTTTTTGGGTCAGCTTCTTCATTGATTTCTGAAGGTAGCCACCATCCATAAATAATATCTTGAATATCATCTGATGCTACAAATAAGGGTAGAATTGTGACAGGACCTGATTGTGATTTTAAAAGACCTTCTTGAGTGAGTATCGTTTTCAGATCAGGTAAAGATAGCTTAAAGGTGACAGACATATGTGTAACGCCATTTTTAGTATTGGGTTTTGAGTTTTTTGAAAAGAGAATAAAATGGTCTTTTTTAGATATCACATTTTCTAAAATAAGCTTTTGATTTTTAGAAAATTCTTTTTGACCAAGTAAGTCTTCAATAATCTCTAATGTTTTTGCTGTTGTAACTTGCTTGTATATTTCTCTTCTGGCACTTGCGGGATCAGGTAACTTGCTTGTTCCTTCTGCAACAATAAGGCCTTCATCACTAGAAAGAACAGGTACGACAAGTGTACAGATAATTATTACAAAAAATAATTGTTTCATTTCACTTTTACTCTTCATATCATCTTTTATCTTTCATGTATTATACCATAAAGTCAAGGCACATCATTGAAATTACATAAGTTATCATTGACAGATACATGAATTTATATAAAGTAGGCGTGATGTTTGATAGAGATACAGCCTTTTTACTTATAGATATCCAAAAAGCTTTTACCCATAAATCTTGGGGGAAACGTAATAATCCAGAGGCAGAAGATAATATCACAGCTTTGCTTACTGAATTTCGCGAAAAAAAGTTTCTAGTTGCTCATGTTCAACATATTTCAAAAAATCTAACCTCACTATTCCATCTGAATCAATATGGAGCTGAGTTTATGGATTTTGCATTGCCTAAGGTTGGTGAACAAGTTTTTCAAAAGGAAGTCAATAGTGCCTTTATTGGAACTAACCTTAATGAATTTTTAAAATCAAAGAAAATCAAAAGTCTTGTTGTAGTAGGCTTTACCTCTGATCACTGTGTTTCTACATCTGTGAGAATGGCCTCCAACATGGGGTTTCAAGTTTTTGTAGTGAGTGATGCAACAGCAACATTTGATAGAATGAAGGCTAATGTTAATTATAAGGCCGAGGTTATCCATGAAATAAACTTGGTAAGTTTACATAATGAATTTGCCACTGTCTTAACTACAAAAGACATAATTGAACAGCTTGAAAAGCTATAAAAGATTTTGAGTTTTGTATCCTTATGGCTTTATTGCATAAATATTTTTAGAGCATTATAAAGATGTGTATAAGAATTTTAGTAGGCTTTTTCTTTGGCCATAGGCAACCTCTGTACCTTGCATCTTTATGAATTTATAATTTTATTACAGAATAAGGCCTTGTTGCACAAGTGTTGACTCTATTACATATAAATATTTGTGTAACAAGGCCGAGTAGGATTATTCTTTCCTGATTCAATATATTGATAAGGTAACTCGCTTATATAATGCAGTAGGTACAATTGCTTGACAAACATGTTTGTATGTAACATAACTGGCTCATTATGTTTATACGTATGCTTTTGATTTTATTTCTTTGTATAGCTTTTATTAAGGTTGAAGCTATGGAAGAAGTGGTTTGTGCAGATGCCTTTCAACCATTACCTTCAAATTTGAAAGTACAATCAAATAAACTTATTTATACGAACATGTTCATTACTCCTTTTGTTTTTCCTTTTATAAACTTTTATAATGTTGAAGGTATAGTTCATAGCATTTCTTTTGAAGTGGATGAATTGAGTTATACCATTAAAGTGAAAGTTAAAGATCCTAGAAAAGATCAGGTTTCACATCAAGTTCTCTTTGAAAGACTGCTAGATATTCTAGGTAAGGTGCCAAGGGATCTTTTAAAAAATATTAGAACTATTACGGCCTTGTTGCACAAAGATTTAAATAGTTTTTATTTTATTTATTTTTTAAGTAAGATTGTCATTTAATATTTTTTTATCAAGCTGAAAGAGAAGAAGGCACAATCATCTGATTAAGGATTTTACATTTAATAAACACTTCATTTGCTTGACGATGAAATTCTCTAGAAGATAATTTATCACCTAATAAAGTTTTAAATCTATACATAGCTGTTTCTGATATAGACCTCCTGTGATATTTATGTTTTTTTTTCCACTTCTTTCTACCCATCTTCTTGATTTCTCTAATATAAGTATCTCTAAGAAGCGGCGATCCCCGACAATTTCCATGCCTCTTAATCACAGCATTCTTTCTAGGTGGAGCAACCAATTCCTGAGTTTGACACTTAATTTGAATTTTCGTGATATTTTTTTCAAGGAATGTTGTATTTATAGTCATTAGCGGTTATTGTGTTTGTATTTTGGTCAAAAAGTGTAGTGTACTTATTTATCATACACTACGCGTCATATACCTTATTTTCTTTTATTTTTTATATTTTTCTTGTAATGTATTTTTATGTTCATAAGGTCTACAAGAAATCCGAGAGGAGACATATATTATCATCTTGTTGAGAGCTACAGATTAGGTTCTCAAGTGAAGCAAAGGATTCTAATGTCTTTAGGTAAAGCCGCGGATAAGGAAGTTAACTTGAAGAAGCTTCTAGACGTATTATCTAAAGAGTTAGAGATAATTCCTGCTAGTAAGTTATTAAAAGAGATTGATGTAAAAGACACTTTTATTTTAGGTCCTTTGCTTATAATAGATACTATTTTTAAACAATTAAATCTCTATAGATTATTAACAGATTTAAAACAGAAGCATCGTAAAGTGCAATTTGATTTTGTTAAGATTATTTTTACATTGGTTATAAGTCGTTTTGTAGAGCCTTGTTCTAAGCTTAAAGTATTTTCACACTGGCAGAAGTTATTTTATCCTGATTTTTTAGAAGGGGAGCTTCATCTTCAAGACATTTATCGTTCTTTAGATATTCTAAGTAAGCATAAAGAAGATATAGAGAAGACTCTTTATATGCGAGGTAAGTCTCAATTAAGTTTTTTCAATGAGTGTGATGTTATTTTGTATGATTTAACGACATTGAGATTTGAGAGTACCCGTGAGGATTTAGATAATCTTCGAAGGTTTGGTTATAGCAAAGAGAAGAGGAGTGATTGCACACAAGTGGTATTTGGACTTTTAGTAGATACAGAAGGTATGCCCTTAGGCTTTGATGTTTATCCTGGGAATACATTTGAAGGTAAAACAATACCTTCAGTTATGACGAAGCTAAAAAAGAAGTTTAAGATCAGAAGATTTATATTAGTAGGAGATAGAGGTTTATTTTCTAATGAGAATCTCCAATCATTAAAAGCAAAGGGAGATGAATTTATAGTAGGATTAAAGCTAGGTTTATTAAAGGATCGTCATGCAGAGATATACAATTTAAAGAATTTTAAATTTATAAATGAAGATTTAGCTATATACGAGACAAGCTATAATAATGATCGTTGTATAATTACCTGGTCGAGAAAGAGAGCAGAACGAGATAAGAAAGTAAGAGAAGATATTCTATCTAAGATAGAAGCTCAATTATCAAAGAAGTCCATAAGCACAAGATCTTTTTTATCTAATAGTAATTATAAGAAGTATATTGTTCATCCTAAGAGTAAAGGCAAGCCTACTTTAAATAAGTCAGCTATAGAACAATCAGAGAGGACAGATGGTTTTTTTGGAATAATTACAAACACAGATTTAAGCTCTGAAGAGATTATAATGAACTATAAGCAATTATGGAAGGTAGAGAATTCATTTAGAGAGTTGAAGGGTACATTAAAGACACGTCCTATGTTCCACTGGACAGATAAGAGGATATTAGGTCATTTAGTTGTGTGTTTTTTATCTTACTTATGTGAGGCTTATTTTGCAAAGAAGTTACATCAAAGAAACATCACATTAAAAGATAAAGCGATCACAGACAAGAGAATAAAGTCAAGGCCATTGAGTGTAGCGGAAGCTATGTCAAAGCTGAAAGAAGTACGAGCTATACCTGTCAGATATAAAAACAAAACTATTTGGATAAGAACAGATATTTATGGCAATAACGCTGATGTATTTAAAGCTATAGGAGTTAAGATCCCATCAAAACAACTTAAAATTGAATCTACTTAAACCTACAAACAATCTCTTAAATCTCTACCACAAAATCAAAATGTAGTGGTACAAAATCACACATCCACTGTAACTAACTAAAATAACTCAACTTTATTTTCGCAACTGTCAAACTCAGGACAAGGCCGAGTAGGATTATTCTTTCCTGATTCAATATATTGATAAGGTAACTCGCTTATATAATGCAGTAGGTACAATTGCTTGACAAACATGTTTGTATGTAACATAACTGGCTCATTATGTTTATACGTATGCTTTTGATTTTATTTCTTTGTATAGCTTTTATTAAGGTTGAAGCTATGGAAGAAGTGGTTTGTGCAGATGCCTTTCAACCATTACCTTCAAATTTGAAAGTACAATCAAATAAACTTATTTATACGAACATGTTCATTACTCCTTTTGTTTTTCCTTTTATAAACTTTTATAATGTTGAAGGTATAGTTCATAGCATTTCTTTTGAAGTGGATGAATTGAGTTATACCATTAAAGTGAAAGTTAAAGATCCTAGAAAAGATCAGGTTTCACATCAAGTTCTCTTTGAAAGACTGCTAGATATTCTAGGTAAGGTGCCAAGGGATCTTTTAAAAAATATTAGAACTATTACGGCCTTGTTGCACAAAGATTTAAATAGTTTTTATTTTATTTATTTTTTAAGTAAGATTGTCATTTAATATTTTTTTATCAAGCTGAAAGAGAAGAAGGCACAATCATCTGATTAAGGATTTTACATTTAATAAACACTTCATTTGCTTGACGATGAAATTCTCTAGAAGATAATTTATCACCTAATAAAGTTTTAAATCTATACATAGCTGTTTCTGATATAGACCTCCTGTGATATTTATGTTTTTTTTTCCACTTCTTTCTACCCATCTTCTTGATTTCTCTAATATAAGTATCTCTAAGAAGCGGCGATCCCCGACAATTTCCATGCCTCTTAATCACAGCATTCTTTCTAGGTGGAGCAACCAATTTTATACTTCTATCACTTGTAAACTGATAACAATTCTTACAGTCATAAGCCCCATCAACTGAAACTTGGCCTATCTCATCTTCATATCCTGTCAATAACTCTTCAAAAACCTCATTATCCTTTACAGAATTATCACTTAAAACAGATGCCTTAATCTGGGAATTTGACTCATCTACCGCTAAATGTAGCTTCTTCCATGTCCTTCTCTTAGAATACCCATGCTGACGGACTTTCCACTCTCCCTCCCCATAAACTTTAAGACCTGTGGAATCAATGACAATATGAGGATTCTTGTGAGAAGATAGCTTTCTTTCTAGTTTTACTGATAACTTCTGTAATCTTCTGCAAAGAGTTGTATAATTAGGTATTTCTATATCAAGACCCATAAGTTCAACTAGGGATTTAGCAAAACCTTCTGTAGATCGCAATTTTAAACCAAATATGAATCTTAATATATTAAGAGTTTCAATAGCTTTATCAGAGTAAACTTGTTGACCCCCTTGCTTTGAAGAACATTTTGCATACCAAGATTTGACGATATCTGCTGAAAACCAAAAAGTGATTTGACCTCTATTGACTAGAGACTTATTATAAAGACTCCAGTTTATTTTTTTATTTTTACCCATCTCTAGCTCCTTCTGATTTAGTGATTGTGAAAGTTGGGGATGGGTAAATTTTATAATCATTAAAAACAAAAAATCAAAGTAATAGATATATCAAACTCAGGAAAGATCTTATTGCATAAAAATTTAAGAATGAGATTTGTGAAAGACTTCTGAAATAGGACTAGGCTAGCGGCTTAGGGTAAATATCTCTTAAACTATTTTATTCTATAATAAAATCTTAAAATAATAGCAATACAAGGCGCGGGGGTTGCCTAGAGCCTATGGAAGATGCCTGACTTAATTCTCTAATCTTTTATATACTTCCTTAAATCTTTGTGCAACAAAGCCACTATTACAATTTATAATTATGATAACTATGATAGTCATGATGATGAAGATAATGAAGATAATGAAGAGGTTTATATTGATCGTTTAAAGAAGAGTAGCGATATTAGTATATCCTCTTATGAAAGTGGGTTGTATTCATTTTCTTATAATCCTATCATGTTTGAATCTTATTTATTAAGATTAATAGAAAATTATATTCAGAGGAATATATAATAAACTAAATTTATTTCTTGAATCGTTTCACTCAAGATGAACCTGTCTTTGGTAGTTTTCTAGCAATAAACCCGACAATGGCTCTTTAAAGCTATAAAGATTAAGTAGGATAAGTTACATATTAAAATGTATTATGTTAATTATCATTTTTTTTATCTTTAGATCTATTGACTTTTAAGAAGAATAGAGATAAATATTATTTTAATAAAGAAAAGAGGTTTATGATGAAGCCACTTATAATAAAATCAATTTTTGCTAAAGGTATATCATTTGTCTGTGTTGTCCATTGCCATCAAACAAGGCAGCATCCTCATTTAATCTAAAAATTTATTTTAATAGCTAAAATTTTATAATTACTCAAAACTAACGGGTGGTGTATTATGTGTGTATCCAAATCTTTGATAAAACTAAAAGTATTATTTTTTAATTTAACAAGTATGTTCATTTTCTCTTTGGTTCTTGTTGTGTCATTAGAGAAGGCAAATGCAAATTGTCCTTGGATGTTTTTGTACGGAATTATGAACAATGATGAGAAGCTTATAAATCTTCTTTTAGATTATAAAGTGGATGTTAATGCTTCTTTAAAAGACTGTGGAGAGCTTCCTGAAATAATAGAATTTAATACTGCCGTACATAATCTGTTTTTATTGCCTCCTGGCACTCAATTATATGACAGATTTATACCAATTGATCCAGCATATAGATACACATCTGTTATTGTGGATGGACTTCTTAATTATGGTCCGAAAATAAAAATAAGAATACCATTACCTGAGGATACTACAATACTCCACGTTGCTGCTTATAATAATAGTCGTTATAATGGCCGTTATATTTTTGAAAGGTTACGGGCAAATGGGGCAAATGATCAAGCAATTGATGCAAATGGAAAAACGCCGATTGATGTTTACTGCTTAAATGGATATCCTAATTTTCTTGAATATGATATTGTAATTGGCTGTTGTCATGTAGAAGGTATAAGAGAATATCCACCACTAAGCTGCTTAGTGAATGGAAGGTTAGAGTGTAGAGTACCCAATCCTCCAAATTCATGTTGGAGGTTGAAGAATATTAATTGATAAACGTTGAGTCATTTTTGAATCAAAGTTATATTGTGCTAGGGGCTGTTTATTTTTGTAATAAGTTCTTGAAACTAAAACCGGTCTCAAAAATAAAATTTGATGAACATTGCTAGCGGTTCATAACTTTATCTAATTACTGATGTATATCAGTGTTCATCTTTTTTCACTAAAATACATCTCGCCGCTGGCGACTTTCTAGTAGTCAGCTTGACGATTCACATCGTCAGTAAATAGCTGACTACCTAGAAAGCCTGAAGCATTTTAGTAAACGAGATACTCCTCATTGATTAATATCATGTTAAGGGAATCGTCGTCTATTAAACGTTTGTACCTATTACCTCTAATTTCTTGTATAAAAGGGCTGTCTTCCTCAAAATGAATCAGCTTTTTTTTCACTAAAATGCATCTGACCTCTGGTCACTTTCTGGCAGTAAGCCCGACGGCTTTTACGGCCGTCGGCGAATAGCTTACTGCCTAGAAAGGCTAATGCATTTTAGTAGGGAGGATCTTCTTGTTTCTTAACACAATGTTAGGGAAACTTTATTCTTGCCATCGGATCAGTACCTAGATTTATTTCATGGACAATCCTCAAAAAGGCTAGCCTTGAGAGGCTTGTCTTCTATTCATTTTGAGTAAAGGCCATCTCATGGAATTCTTTGTATAATATAAAACCGGTCTTTTTCTAAAACTGTTATCTCTAGTAGCATTTTTGAGATGGCTTCTAAAAAAGCATACAGCAGGTTTTTGAAATAGTCCTTCAGCCAATGCCTTAGGATGTAAGATTTGTATAAAATATTTTATTCTATCATAAAATCAAAAAATGAAAGCAGCAGAAGGCACGAGGATACTCTGCTGCTAGTGAAGATGCCTACCATAACTCTCATACATGTTTGTGCAACAAGACCAATCCTTATTATTAAATTTAATCGAGGAGCACTATTCAGAAACAATAAGTAACTCACATGGTGAACCAACATACGATAAAGCGAAACGTAGGATACACTTTGGAATACACATTTAAGAATCATTTATGTGTTTAAGTTTTAACCACTCTTAAGTCTTGTCTATCCTATATCAATCAAGATGTTTGCTTTAAAACACAACATCAGTCCTTTGTCATTTGGTATAGTTAATTCCGTCTATCTATCAAAAATGTAGATGGTTGAGATGGTATATAACATAATAATGATTATCTATAATATTTATAATTTATATTATTTAGGAGTGGAATACAAAATGAGATTTTGTAAGTTATATCGGATAAAATTTTTTGTTTTTCTGTGTTTATTGATGTTGTTTTGCAGTTGCACGCGTGACCCATTTGGTCGTTATCCTGATGAAGTCAAAGATGCCTCTCCTTACCCAAAAAATGTTTATTACTTAGGTCATAATTTTGAAAATCAGATTGTGTTTGAAAGTATTGCAACAATAGAAGCCAGTGATATCTGGCAAACCTTTGTAGGTGATAAGTTTAATATGGTGGTCACAGGTCATGTCTTGTTAAAAGATGAAAACTTCGATGATTTTCATATTGAATTGGTATCACCACCTCTTGATAATGAAATCTATGGATTTAGTGAAGTGGATACAGAAGAAGATGGTTCTAAAAAGAAACAATATATTTTTCGATGGCAGCCAAGCAGGTCTTTTCTTGGAGAGGAATCTCCAAAGGTTATCGATTTAAGATTTCGACTGACAATTGTGCGTGAAAACAGGGCCAGTATAAGTAGATTTGATAACTTTCCTGTTTTTGTTTATGAAAAACCAATACTGACTGAACCTACTATTCTTTCCATTGAACACCCATCAATGGTTTCTAGTGAAAGTATTTGTAAAATAAAAGTTAGAGTTTTTGATGTAAACTCTAGTGAAGATTACCCTCCGGTTATTGATTTTGTTGATGTGGATAGAAGATACGATGCTTCTGATCTAATTACTTTTTCTAATAAGTCTCAGTTAGATGATCATACTTGGGAATTTGAATATAATTTTAAGCCGAAGCCTTTAGGAGGAGAAAGTCAGATATCTTACGAGCTTGAAGCACTTGCCATATCAAAATTTGGAGCATCTTCTCCTTCTAAAAGCTCACAATTGATTATTTTTGAAGATATGGATAGCTTGCCTCAAGTTATAGGGCCAGAAAACATAACAGTTTATACAGGTACAACTTCTTTTATGGAGTTGCAAGTTCAAGATCCTTTTAATGGAGATTTATCATTGGATAGAATTTTAAATTCTGAGAATATTCCAGGTCATCTTACTGCTGAAACAAGGAAAGGAAATAATGGTTTTGGTATTTCTATTACTTGGGATATGCCTGCAAATACTGAAGAAGCTGATATATCAGGTGAATATGAACTTTATGTGAAGATGACATATCGATGGGAGCATAATGGTAGTAGGCTTACAAAAAAAATCTCTCATAAAATCAAAATAAGTATTATATTTGTTGAAGATATTGAGCATCCTGATAATACCCAAGAAATAGCTATACAATAAGAAGAAGTGCTATAATAACTTAAGGTAGAAGAAGAGATTAATGTTGATAAAAATTTTCTGTTTTATTTCTATTTTTTGTTTTGCCTCTATAGGACAATCAGATATTTTAAGTGACTTAAGATCTTTAGGTGGTAATGAAATTCTATTTAAAAAAGCTAAGATATTAACTCCTGAAAAGAAAATCACAATTGTTCAATCAAGGATAGTAGATCGCACTTTAAGACATGAGTTCAATCTTGAAACTAGTTATGTTATAGGAGGTGACGCTTTCTTAAAAACTATAAGGTTTGGAATGAATTATCAATTCCATATTATGCCTTATTTGTCTGTAGGCCTTAAAGGGCATGTCGCTTTTAATAAATTGTCTACAGAAGGAGATGCTTTTATTCAAAGAGCTATGACTTTATATAATGAATTTGATCAAATTGAACCTCTTATTCCTGATATAGATTATGAAAGATATGCATCTTACTTAGTATTAAACTGGTATCCTATTTATGGAAAATTTAACCTCTATGATTTAGGTATTGCTCATTATGATCTTTACTTACTTGCTGGAGGAGGAGGAGTTTGGCTTAAAAGGGGTGCTTCAATGAGTGTGCTTGTTGGAGGAGGCCTTGCTTTTTGGCTTGCAAATAAAATTTCTCTTCGCTTAGAAGCTAAATATGAAACATATAAAGCTACGAGATTAAATAATGTTCAAGGTCAAAGGCTGCATATTACAACGCTTGGTTTATCTTTAGGTTATATCCTATGAAAATAAAATTACTAGCAGGTTCACTCATCTTTATATCTTTTTTTTTCTTTATTTACCCATCTTATGGAGTAGGTGAGGTATCTACTAATGAGGTATCTACTAATGAGGTATCTACTAATGAGGTATCTACTAATGAGGTATCTACTAATGAGGTATCTACTAATGAGGTATCTATTGTTAAAAGGTTTTCTCATGATAGGTCAATGAGAGTAAAATCTGTTCGTAGAAGACCGGCTTCTTTAGAAGGAGGTTTTGTAGAGGCTTTAAAAAGCGAATGGGCACAATCAGAAGAATCTAAAATTTTTCTAAATCTTTTTGCCAAACGCAAATGGGGAAGCGCATTGCTCCGATGGGATAAAAGTTTTAGGGGTAGTTCTTTTAGCGCATCTTCAACAGGTAAAGCTCTTTATGCTTATCTTCTTTTTAAAAATAATATAAAAATTATGGGGCTTGATATGCTCTTTGGAATTGAATCTCCTATGGAAATTCCACAAGAACTACAAGCTTTATGGCGTAAGGCAGCTGACTATAAAAATAAGGTATGGAACTCTGTAAATACTCAATGGAATAATAGCTGGAGAGATGTATTTGATCCTGAAGCAGAAATTATTACTTTATTAAATAATGCATTTTCTTTTGAAGAAATAGAATCTATAAGTAAAGAGCATGAATTAAAAGATTTACACCTGCGATCTCAATTGCAATGGAATCTTATTTTACTTCTAGCATCACAAAATTTTTTGATAGAAGCGCTTAATCAACTTCGAAGTTTAATGAGATTAAAAAGACCTCCTGTAAGTCGCGAACTTATGCATTTAACAGTAGGCCGTATTCTTTTTCAGCTAAAGTCTTTTAATCCAGCTTTATCTTACTATAAATTAATACCTAAAAAGTCTGACTATTGGTTGATCGCTCAAGAAGAAATAGCATGGATTCATATACAGAATAACGAACCTCAAAAAGCTCTAGGCTATACGCACACTTTGATGCACCCTGTTTTAGCTAATCAGGTTGGCCCTGAACCAAGCTATCTTCACGCGCTGGCTTCTGTTAAAGTATGTGACTATGAAGAAGTCTTAAGAACAATCAATTCATTTCAAATAAACTTTGAGCCAAGAATTAAATCGTTGTTACTTATAACAGGAGAGAAAGGACGCGCAAAACCTGTTAAACATTTAATGCAAGTGATGCAAGGGCTTACTCGAAGTCAAATGCCGTTAAGTATAATTAGACTGGGGGCAGTAGCAAGGGAGCTACCTTATTTGATCAATCATGATAAGTTTCTTTTTGATCTATCACATAAAAAACGCATGTTAATATTGGAATCAAGAAGGATTAGAAGATTATCTTCTATGATTTCATCACGATTACAAAAAGAAATGATAAAAGATAGCACTATAAGCAGTGATAGTTATTCTTTAGATGTTCTGCGGAGACTAAGAGAAATTATAGATATAAGACTAGAAAAGTATAATGAAAATTTTGATCGTAGGATTAAAGGATTGGCCAGTAAGGATTTAGAAGATATCCATCAGATAATAAAAAAATTACATGTTGTAAAGTCAGAGGTTTTCCACTTTATTACAGAAAAGTTTTTATCTAAGAAAGTTCAAGAAGCTTATAATAGAGGAAAAAACCTACCTCAATCTACTTTAGAAATGGAAAGCAACCTTTATCGTGAAGCTCCTTATAAACTTGTGTTTGCAGATAAGGTAAGAGAGCTTTGGTTTGATGAATTAGGTAATTACCGCGTACATACAAATGGCTGTGAGAATAAAGCTAAAGATAATAAAATGTGATTCTATAAAACTTTATTTAAT
The DNA here is from genome assembly GCA_965262715.1 of Bdellovibrionales bacterium. Taxonomy (GTDB): domain Bacteria; phylum Bdellovibrionota; class Bdellovibrionia; order Bdellovibrionales; family JAUICD01. Next base: position 704,100 of record OZ253553.1, read on the forward strand.
TAAGAGTTAAAGTTTTTACCTAGTTTTTGTAAAAAAGATATTTATGGAGGTAATATGAAAGGTCTCATAGATGATATAGAATTTATGAGTAGTTATCATATTGCTATTATACTTTTAAGTATTTGTATAAGCGCGTGCACGCCGCGATCTGAAATGTTATTTTTAGATCCTTATAATGCTATTATTTCCGCCACTTCAGTTCATCAACAAAAGAGCTTTGCCTTAGATGTTCTTTTTGTTGTTGAAAGTTCAAATAATAATTTTTCAAATAAGAAGATTTTAAATGAACATATAGGATATTTTCTAAGAGTTTTACTCTCTCAGAAAAAAGTGATTGATTTTCATGTGGGATTTACTCTGGCATCTGCAAGTCTAGATTTTAGAAATCGGGCAGGTGGTTTTGAGTTTTTTATGAATGAAAATTTAGATGAGATGTTTCCTTCTGATATATTTTATGTAGAAACTGTTCAAAATGTTTTAGAAACAGATGGTATTAATAATCAAAGTTTTTTTGATGGGGTTTTAAGAGTATTGAGTTCTAACAACGCTATAGAAAATGGATTTTACAGGGATGAAGCAGACTTGCTGCTTGTGTTTATAGGAGAAGACGATCAAAGTGATAATATGAATGCAAAGAGTTTAAGTCAAGAACTCTTAGAATTAAAAAAATATGAAAAAGATAAAGTGAATGTTTTGTCTATTTACCCTATTGTGAACAAATGTCCTTCATCAGAAAATTTAAGTGTAAGGAATATCAAAGAACTTACAAGAATACTTAATGGTCATGTCCTTCATCTATGTGCTCCAATATTCGATAAATTACTGCAAGCTGCTCAAATAATCTATCAAAATGTAGCTTCTATACCTTTAACAAGAATACCTCTTTTGGAAACAGTAGCTCTTTGTCATGGTTCTAACACGATTTCTCAAGGCACTTTTGAAGGCTGGGTTTATTTACCACAAAGCAATAAAATTGCTTTAGCCTGGGATGTTTATTTTAATTCTTCTTTTGATGATTCAGACGATCGACTTAATCTCCAAAGCACAAGGGACTCTAATTTTAGATTGTCTTGTAAGTCAAATAGATCATCAATAGATACCTCACCTCATTTATTTGACTTAACCTATATGTCGGCTTCTCCTTCTCACATCGCTAAAAACCTTTTATCTCTTAAAGAAAAGCCTGCCTCTGTTCCTTCAGAAGAAGGAAAAAAATAGAAGATAATAAGTATTGTCAATAGAAGCAATAAAGAGTATGAATGGTAATAATAATAATAAGGAGAGATACCTAAGTGGCCAACGGGGGCAGACTGTAAATCTGCTGGCTTTTGCCTTCGGAGGTTCGAATCCTCCTCTCTCCACCATTTTTACTGTTAAAACAATAAAGGCATATATGGATCAGGAAGTTAACACAGGTTATAGAAATCAAAAAAGAGGTGATAGAACACAAAGTCAAATTTTAAAATCCGTTTTGAAGGAGGCAAGTCAGGCAGATGCAGGGCTTGCTATTTTTGATTTAGATTCAACCCTTATAGATGTTCGACATCGAATGCTCCAGATTTTCAAAGATTTTGTGAATTTAGAGAGAATAAAAAAACTCTTTCCAAAGGCATTTGATGTGATTTCCAGCACATCATCTTTACTTCCTAGTAATTATTTTATTGAAGATCATATGAAGGATTTAAATTTAGATGGTTTAGGGGATGTTTTTATTGAGGAGCTTTTAAAGTTTTGGAAACAAAGTTTTTTTAATAACGATTATTTGAAACATGATCTTCCTTATCCTGGAGCTTTAGATTTTGTAAAGAAGATGCAAGATTATCCTATTAAAATTGTTTACTTAACAGGAAGAGATAAGCCAAGAATGGAAGAAGGAACTTACAAAAGTTTATTAAATCTAGGTTTTCCTATAGATGATACGCAGTTAATTCTTAAACCTCACAAGTCGATGGATGATGCTCTTTATAAAAAAGAAGTGATTTTTGAGTTTGATAAAAAACATCAGCCTATTTGGTTTTTTGAAAATGAACCTTTTGTTGTCAATCCTGTTTTTGAAGAAGCTCCACATATCAATGTGATTTTTTTTGATAGCAATCACTCTCAAAGAGAAAAAGCTGCTAATTGCAAAATACCTTCTATCAAGTCTTTTTTATATTAGAGATTGATTATTTATGTAATAAGTTCATTTTTAGGAATATCTATGCATATTTTAAAGAGAATTTAAAAGAGTATGAGAAAAATACTTGACCAATGTTTATACACTGTATATACTTTATTTAGAAGAGGTATCGGCATGGCTTTGAAGAAGTTACAAAAATGGGGAAATTCCATAGGTGTTCGAATTTCTAAATCTGTTATTCAAAAATTGAATTTAGAGGTTGGCTCTGAAATTGAAATAGAACCTAAAAATGGAAGAATCATTATTACTCCATTGCAGAAAAAGCTTGTTCTTAATGACTTACTTTCTCAGGTCAATAAAGATAACCTTCACTCAGAGGAAGACTTTGTTGCAGAAGGTCGAGAGATATGGTAATGTCTTATATTCCAGCTAGAGGTGATTTAGTTTGGTTGAATTTTTCTCCACAAGTTGGATATGAGCAGAGGGGTAAGAGGCCAGCTATTGTGATTTCACCTAAGGTGTACAATCAAAAAACAGGTCTGGCATTATGTTGCCCTATATCTTCTCATAAAAAAGGTTATCCATTTGAAGTTCAGGTTTCTGCTAAAAAGATAAATGGTGTGATATTAGCTGACCATTTGAAAAACTTAGATTGGAAGGCAAGGAAAATAAAATTTATAGAAAGGGTTAGCTCTAAAGTCATTAGAGAGTGTATTGAAAAAATATTAGTCTTATTAAATTAAAGGCCTTATTGAAAAGGGTTAAAATATATATTTTATCTTGTTGCATAGAAGATATTCTATAGAGCCGACAGTAGGTTCTTAAAGCCTGTTACAAATCCTATATAGTTCTATAATGACATTTTCTGTCTTGAAATTTTGAGTTTAGTTCATAATACCTTAAGTTTTATTAAAACTAAGTTTCTAATGTATGGAGTTATCAAGGATTCCTTTGGTATGATATTTGCTAAGATTTAATAGTGCGTAACTTCAAATCAAGTTATAAACGGACCTATAAAATCATGTATATCTATAGATGCTTTAGGTATATTCAGAGAAGCGGTTGCAGAAATATCTGATCAGGTATCGCTTGGTAGAAATTATATTGAAGAGAATCTTGAGAAGCTTTATACAGAACTTTTTTCAAAAAACAAATTTTATGATTATGATGAGTTACACTATGAGGATGGTCATACACAATACACAGAAGTAGAGGATTTAAGTGAGTTTACTACTGTTGTAAATAATGATTTAATAGCTATTAAGCAAAAACTTCAACAACTTGCCAGAGATCAACAACAAAATCTTTAATGATGCTTAGGCTTTGTTGCACAAACATTACCTTAGTTTATGTATTAGAGATTTGTGATAGGTGTCTTGAAGCAGCGGGCATGTACCTCTTGTGCCTTCTATTGCTTTCATTTTATGATTTCATTTTTTTACTTCTTCTGTGAGTTTATAAACTTGTGAGCGAGTTAATGTGCTTTGAGGAGATAGCTGTTGAGCAATCTCTTTAGAAGACTTATTTTGTTCTATCAATTGATGGATGTATTTTTTGATTTCTTCTTCGTTAAGTTTTTTTAGTTGAGGTGGACTATAAATAATAACAAACTCTCCTTTTGACTTTTGATTTAAAAACCCATCTTCAAAGTTGTCATAGAGATTTATCTCTTCAAAAGGTTTTGTTAGTTCTCTTTGAATACAGACAGACCGATTGGAAAAATACTTTTGGGCAGATTTTAAATGCTCTAATAATCTATGAGGTGATTCAAAAGCAACTAAACTACAATTGTATGAGCTAATAGTTTGAAAAAGTTCATCGCGTTGTTTAGCTTTTTTAAGTGGAAAACCCATAAAATAATGATGATTGGATTGAAAAGGGGATATAGACAGGGCTGCTGTTAAGGCAGAGGCTCCTGGGATAGGAATAACAGAGATGTTGTTTTGATAACATTGCATGATGATTTTGTATCCAGGGTCACTGATCTGGGGTGTTCCGGCCTCTGACACAAGAGCAACATCTTTTTTTGATTGCAGAGTTTGAAGCAGAAATGGAGCTTGACGAGCCTCATTGTATTTATGATAGCTAATAATTTTTTGATGAGATGAGTTAGGCTTTGTTTGAGATTTAAAAGAATTTACAATTGACTGATGCTGGTTATAAAGTTTTTGAAAGCTTCTTGTATCTTCTGCCGCAATGATATCTACTTGACTTAAAATACGTAAAGCCCTTAAAGAGATATCTTCAATATGCCCTATAGGCAGTCCTACTACAAAGAGGTTTCCATTTGTGTCCATAGGGTGGAACTTATAACAGTATTTATTCTATTATACAAGGAAAGTTGATTTAAGAGCTAAGTCATGGTCTTTTCGACTTCACTCTTGTGATTCACTATTAATATGATATAGATCATCATTTGGCTTTTTCTAATAATAAACCGAGCTTTTTATTTGTCTCTTTTATGTCATTTCTCAAGTCGTCAATCTTCTTATCTGTATCAGTGACATGATAAATTGATTTCTCTCTCTTTAGATTTATTGATAGCTTGCAGATATATAGTCGTTTTGTGCCTTGTTGTATAAATATTTGGATGTGTTAGTTTAGAGGCTTGCCATAAGTGGCTTTTGACAGGCTTCTTCACTAGCAGCAGGCACCCCCCGAGCATTGAGTTTTCATTATTTTTATAATTGATTATAGAATAAAATTTCTTTTAAAATCTTTGTCTCATAATGCTCTGGCCTGAGCTAGTTCACAAGCCTGCCAAAAGCCACTTACTTATGACACCCTATGGTAACTTTCATACATTTACTTCTAAGATCAATATTTATGCAATAGTGCCGTTGTTTTGTGGATGTTGGAGCTAATCAATATAATTGGCAACACCAAGTCCCATAACAAACAAACTGGGAATGACATATAGATTTAGAAATAGAATATTTAAAAAAATAGTTTTTTAGGGATGTTTTTTGTCTTGAAATTTTGAGTTTATTATTATTATTCTTATAAAGGATTAGATGTTATCAAAAATTAGGGACTTGATGTGTAAATTTATTGAATATTCCCTGGAATTATATTTGCTTAGATTCAATAATATTTATTTAGGGTAAGGATGTGTATTATGTTAAAATATCTACCAGTTTTATTTACATTAATTTTATTGTCAAACACAGCTCTGAGCATTGAGGTAACTGAGCAGGAACTTGACCAATTTGTTCATAGATACTTAAATAATCATCTTAAAGATCATGACCAACATTGCCATGATGGGTACTGTTATCTTAGTACTTCACGTGGAAATATAGATGTATATTGGCGTAACTATGGGGATGAAGAAGATATAAGCAATCAAGAAGATACGAATGATAAAGAAGATATGAACGATAAAGAAGATGTAAGCAATCATAATAGAATTAAAATAGAAATAGATAGAGCGCAAGAAATTGTCAAAGTGTTATTAAGGCAACATTTAGATTTGTTTGATTATTTATCGGAGATTACAACACATCCTGAACTCCTACCTTATCTTGAAAAATATAAAGCTTTAAAAATGAGATTTACCTCAAAGCTTTTACCAACAAGTCTTAAAATAATTCTTGTTGGAAATCAGCATATTCCTCCTCATATTATTGAAAAGGGTGCCGGTGTAGCTCGCTGTGATTTTACAGAAGGTATAGTGTTAATTACCTGACTTCGTGATTAAAGATATACACTACATTGCTTTTTTTTGATAAGCCTTGATATTTATCTTACAAAGCCCTTATATTTTAATAAGTTAAGCTATTTTAAAAAAAAAGTATATTTTTTAAAAAAGCTTGATTTTATGTTTGTAGTGTATAATATATACACTATGAGTTTTATAAGGAAAATTAAAAAAGGAAAAAAGATTTATCTAGCTGAGGTTGAAAACGAAAGAGTCAAAGGTAAGATTGTGCAAAGACACCTTCGTTATGTTGGAAAGATGGTGGATGATCAAACAGTGATATCTACTTCTTCCAAAGACTTGCAAGTTGATAGTGTCAAGGTCTATGGACCTTTACTGGTTTTAAACAGGATTGCCAATAAAATACAGCTTTCAAAAATCTTAGGAAAATACTCAAATGAGATATTAAGCATGGTTTATGCTCATTGTTTAAACTATAAAAGCGTCAATAATATGCCTGATTGGTTTGCTAGAACAGACTTAAATGCTCTCTTAAACTTAGAAAATCTAACAGAAAGCCGACTACTTTCAGCATTTGACAGCTTGACTGAGGAAAAAATAGAAGCTCATCAAAGAAATATATTTAATAGTGTTAAGAAAAAGTACAAATTATCTTCACGCGGGATTGTTTATGATGTGACCAACACATACCTTTATGGCACAAAATGTCAAATAGCCAAATTAGGAAAAAGCAAAGATGGCAAAAAAGAAAGGCCATTGATTCAAATAGGTTTAGCTATAACACAGAAAGAGGGTATTCCTGTTTTCCATAAGACGTTCGATGGCAATATCCATGATAGTAAGACTTTATTGGCTCTTGTGAAGCATTTTTCTGATTATGATCTTCATTCAGGGATTTTTATTTATGATCGTGGAGTGACGTCTGCAAAGAACTTGAAGTACATAGGAGGTTTAGGTTGGCAAACACTGTGTGGTCTTCCTATTAAATCAAAAGAGAAGGCTATCATCAAAAAGCTTTTGAAAGGTCATTCATTAGCAAAGATGTCAAATAGAGTTGTCATCAATAAAAGCAGTTTTTATGTGGAAACTGTCAATTATGAGTTTAGTGGTATAAAAGGGAAATTGGCAATATGTTACAATGAGCGTAGGAAAGTAGATTTAAAGGAGTCTCGATATGATGAGATTTCACATGCTCAGAATTTACTTTCTCAAAACAAAGTCATAAAAAGAGGACTGAAAAAATACCTAACCCCATCTGGTAGGATCCGACATGAAGAATTAGCAAAAGCAGAAGAGTTTGATGGCTATTCCTGTATCTTTTCCACAAAACATATTCCAAAGCAAGAGATGATAAGCTTATATTTTGACAAGGATATAGTGGAAAGGGCTTTTAAAACTCTCAAAGGGATCACTCATTTACGTCCTATTCGTCATTGGCTTTACAATAGAGTCATAGGCCATGTCTTCATTTGTTATCTCTCTTATCTTTTACTGTCCATTTTAAAGTTGAGTTTAAAAAAACTTAATATCTCATCTGAAAAAGCTCTGACTGACTTAGAAAGTATGCATAAAGTTTATTTGTATGACAAAAGAAAAAAATATAAATTTGTTAAAACTGTTGCATTAACAAAACATCAAGAGAAACTCCTCAAAACAATAGACCCTAAATTAATTGCAGATGTGTAGTGTATACTTATGACCACGAAATCAGGTTAATTAATGTGAATAGCTGGAATAGTTGTATGAAATTTGATGATGTATTTAGTGAATTTCTTATTTTTCATGAAATAGCACATTGTGATTTAAAAAGAGTACATAATGATGATGGAGGGGATAATGTTCTTTCTTTTATGGACCAATTTTTAATAGGACATTCTTTAAAGCAAGTTATAAACGGACCTATAGAATTGTGTGAGTCTATAGATGCCTTGGATGTATTCAAAAAAATGTCTGATCCAGCATCTTTTAATAGAGATTATATTGAAGACAACTTTGAAGAGCTTTATACAGAACTTTTTTCAAAAGATAAGTTTTATGATTATGATGAGTCACATTATGAAGATGATCATACACAATATACAGAAGTAGAAGATTTAAGTGAATTTACCACTGTTGTAAATAATGATTTAATAGCTATTAAGCAAAAACTTCAACGACTTGCCAGAGACCAACAACAAAATCTTTGATGAGGTTTATATTAGAAGCCATCTCACAAATAAATATTTGCATTTTACAACATTCCTATTCCGGGATCTGGCAGTCAGGTAATCTGACATCAATATCAGACATTATTATTCGCGTTCCACCTTTGTGTTTGAAAGCGCTTTATGCTGACTACCCAAAAACTGCTAGAAGCTCGCCTCGAGAGGTAGGTTTATTTTTAGGGAAATGAAGGGGATTGTGAAACAAGCAATCTGAAAATCAAAATTACATCACTATGCTTTGGTAACATATATTCTGAGGTAATTCGAGATATATGGAACAATCATAATGGAATTAAAATAAAAATAAAAACAGATAAAGCGCAAGAAATTGTCAAAACCTCTTTAAGACAACATTTAGATTTATTTGATCATTTATCAGAGATATCAACACATCCTGAAGTTTTGCCATACCTTGAAAGATATGAAACCTTAAAAATGAGGTTTGCCTTAAAGCCTTTGTCACTGGATCTTAAAATAATTCTTGTTGGGAATCAGCATATCTCTCCTCATTTTCTTGAAAGTAGCTATGGTGTAGCTCGGTGTGATTTTACAGAAGGTATAGTCCTCATCAATACAAACAGTTGGAATAGCTGTATAAAACATGATGATATTTTCAGTGAAATTCTTATTTTTCATGAAATGGCACATTGTGATTTAAGAAGAATGCATGATGATAAGAATGATGAAAATATCCCCTCTTTTATGGACCAACTTTTAGTAAATGATTTTATGAATCAAAGTTTAAATGGGCCTATAGAGTCATGTAAGTCTATGGATGCCTTAAATTTATTCGAAATGTTTGAGCAACAACCATATTTTGATAGAAATTATATCTTTGATAGAAATTATATTGAAGACAACCTTGAACAACTTTATGCAGAAATTTTTTCAAGAGATGACTTTTATTCTTATAAGGAAACGGAAGTGATGAGTAATGGTGATATTCATGATACTTATACAGAAGTAGAAGATTTAAGTGAATTCACCACAGTTGTAAATAATGATTTAATAGCTATTAAGCAAAAACTTCAACGACTTGCCAGAGATCAACAACAAAATCTTTGATGAGGTTTATATTAGAAGCCATCTCACAAATAAATATTTGCATTTTACAACATCTCTATTCCGGGATTTAGCAGCCAGGTAATCTGACATCAGTATCAGGCATTATCATTCGCGTTCCACCTTTGTGTTTGAAAGCACTTTATGCTGAATGCCAAATAATATAAGAAGTGTAAAAGCCAATGATAAGAATGAGAAGAGACACGTCTCGAGAGGCTCGCCTCGAGAGGCAGGTTCATTTTTAGGGAAATGAAGGGGATTGTGAAACAAGCAATCTGAAAATCAAAATTATATCACTACGCTTTGGTAACATATATTCTGAGGTAATTCGTGAGATAATTCGCATTATATTACTTGACTTTAGTTAAGAAAAGTGTTGCTATCCTATTTTTAATCTCAAATCAAATTCAAAGGGATTTTTATGAAACAATCGACTTTTAATTTAATAATAATGATAGGATTTTTAGCAGTGATTACAGTTGCTTGTAATTTTAATTTTCAAAGACTTGAACCTACTCAAGTGGATTATACTTTAGATGAGGAATGTGATCGTAATACTGTATCTTACCTTAGTAATGAAGAATTACCAGTACTTCAATATAACCTAGATCAACCATCTAATTATAGACTCACTGTTATAGAAGAGGGTTTTTATCTTTTTCATAATGAATTTGTAGAACTTATAAACATAAATTTAGAAATAAATATAGGACATGGTACTCAAATTAGTGTTACTCAGTATAAGGAAGACTTTATAAATAATCGTCCTAATGCATTAGTGAAATTTCAAAGAATAGATGAGGTTGAAGATGATAGTGATGTGGAGGTACGCCTAGTTCATCAAGAATTAAGTGATGATGTAATTGCTGCAGCATTTATGATTTCTGATAGGAAAAATAATTGCGAAGATTCTTTGGACGTTTCTATCTCAAGAGATACTCTTCTTTTAAGAAATGTTTTTATGGTAAGATAATCTTTAAAAAACAAATCAATATAAATTTGTAGCTCCTATTACACTTTATCAAAGTATAAGGAAGCCTTAAAACCATGTTGAATTAGAACTTTAAATGTTTTTATATAAAAAAAATATGAAGATGTTCTTGAGAGCAATTTTTATCGGTGAAGTTTAGCATTGTGGACAAAACTTGACCATGGCATCTTATTTGTCTTTAATTAAGTGAATTTTTTATTATAGGGGATTTGTCATGAAATTTAAATTGATATTACTCACATTTTTATTTATTTTTATTTCTCAACCTGTATTTGCTCAAAATTATGATCATGAATTAGCAATGGCTAGTGAGAAACTTGATGCATGTTATTCTTCGTAACTTCAAATCGCAAGTGCAACTCTTTTGTGTTTATAGATATTTTTAAAAGTTGTATCACTTTAGGATTAATATTCCAACAAAGTTTTAATTATCATGAAAGATTATAGTAAATTATTTAATTTGAATGAATGTATTTTGATGTTTATGGCAAAGTCTCGTAGTCCTCGAGCTAAAGCTCTGCGGAAGAACGATCCTTTGCCATAAACATCAAGCTGTCAAATAAGCATCTTCAGAAGTTATTATATATAAGTAAAATTAAATGGATAAACTATGAATAACTTCAGCAAACCATCTTTTGTCTATGAAACTCATTAGGGGTTAGAAAACCTAAACTCTTTCGAGGGCGATGGTTTAAAAGAGACTCAACCTTTTTTACATCCTTAGAGGTGACTTCTCTAAAATCTGTCTTCTTTGGAAAATACTGACGGATTAAACCATTCGTGTTCTCATTTAAACCTCTCTGATATGAACTGTAAGGATGTGCAAAATAAACTTTACATCCAGTATATTCACTGATCTTCTCATGACACGAAAACTCTTTACCATTATCCAAAGTCATTGTATGAACAACCTCTCCTTTAAGAGCTTTAGAAATAGCATGAAAAACTGCCTCAGATCTCTTAGATTCTATTTTGACAATCCTCGTCTTCTTAGAACATCTATCTACCAGTGTGACTAAAGCTCCTTTATGATGTCTACCTATCATTAGATCACCTTCCCAGTCTCCTATCCGACTCTTCTTATCTACTATCTTAGGCCTTTTATCAATGCTCACTCTATTCTTTATCTGACCCCTTTTATCAAATCTACTTGTACCATATCGCTTCTTGCGTTGCCTCTGACATCTTAAAAATTTGTAGAGATCTCCTCCTGATTGCTTATCTCCAAGAATATGCTGATAAATACTCTCATGACTTATAGACAAACCTTTTGGTTTAAGAAAACCGGATATTTGTTCCGGACTCAAACGTTCACAAAGAAACCTCTCAAGCTTATTAATGACTTTTTGTGTTATCTTTATATGTCTATGAGAGTTTTGAAGACGATCGACTGCTTTTTCATGGGCTTGTTGAGGACGATAACCTCGCAAACCTTTGTTGCGATTCAATTCCCTATATATGGTGCTTTTATCTCGACCTACCTGAGTAGCAATTGAACTTATTGATTTTCCACTTTGCAAAAAAGCTAAAATCTGGTATCTCTCATGTTGGGTTAGATGAGTGTAATTGCTCATGGCATACTCCTTTCATTATTTAAAGAATTGATTAGAGTATTCCTCTAACCCGCTTTAAATAACTATGCAAGGAGTTGCACTTGCAACTTGAATCCACCCTTTGTCAATATCGCAACTTGGGTTTCACAAAGATTTGACAAATGCTTTTATCAATAGATATATTGATATGGCAATTCAAATGCATCGTGAAATAATGAGTAAGTTTGGAAATAACAAAGATGAGGGAGCTATTGAGGCTTATACAAATAGTAGGCGTGTAATGTTAGTATTTGTTAATAGATTGCAAGATAGTATAGACGGCGTTAAAGAAATTTATGCTGAGGAAAGAAACGGTCCTTAATGATGGCTTTACATAAACATATATAATAGCTTTTTCTAAGCTGCTTACATCAGTGAACATTACTAGCTTTTTCTAAGGTTAGTTTTATGTTTTGTATATAGGTTCTATATATTTCCTTAATTCTGCTTTCCAATCATCTGAAGGACTAGGTTGCCATGCTTCTGGTTTTGAAAAATGTGGCATCAGTTTTTTTATCTTATTTAAAGTTGGGTGCTCAGGGGCAACTCCTCTATGAATATACATCATAGAGGACATGATAAAGTAATATCTTCCTATAAATAGGATAAACTCTTCTAAAATAACTTCTATTTCTTTTATTGTATGTACTTTAGGGTCATATTTTTCAGAAAAGCTTTTTATTTTACCTGCTAGGGTTATGATTTTTTCTTCAATAAACTCCTTAAAGTATTCAGTTAAGGTGTCAACTTGGATGTGCAACTGGTGTTCTTCAAGTTCATAAAAAAATTCTTTTAAGTTACTTTTAGATTTTGAAAGAACAATTAAGTTAAACAAGTTGAATAAAACATCTAGTCTTTCAGTCAATTTTTTTGAAGTCTCTGGAGGAGTTTCTTTGTTGAGTATTTTTTTAATGAGATATGAATGAGGTGTGATGAGGTATTGATTAAGGCAAGAAAGCCAAGGCTCTATTAAATGAAGAAGCGGACGATGTTCTTCCAAATGATTTTGAAATATCTTAAAACCTAGGCTGTATGAAGGTGTATCACTTTGTAGTTTAATTTCTCCTTTTTCCACCATCTCAGATCTTTTAATATCTTTATATATCTTCCAGTATTTGAAAATTTTCTGTTCTTGAAAGTTTTTTTCAAGTTTATCTTCAACATCGTAGGGGTTTGTTGAAGGTTTTATAAGAGGGACGATTCTATGAAAGCTAGAATTTTTTTGATCAAAAAGATAATAACCTAATCTTTCAAATTGGACAGGTTCTTTTTGAGGTTCTAAAATGGCACTTTGTTCAATTTTAGCTTCTGATATTGTAATAAGAGATTTTTTGTTCAAAAAACTTTTATGGTTTCCGCTTAAAAGCTCTTCATTACCTTTCCACCAATAAAACAAATAGTCATAATGATGTGCTTGTATCTTATGAGATGTATTTTGACAGACCCAGTGGATAATAGGGGGTTTCTTTTTAGGTTCTAAACCTCTTTCTTGTGATGGAGGTTTTCCTCCTTTTGTCTCTTCATAATAAGAACATTCTACAACTCCATCTTTATTGATTTTATTATGTTTGATAACATACCCATATTTTAAACGGACATGATCTCCTTCTTTATTGAATTTATTTTCAAAATCATTTTTTTCAATGAGGATGTCTTTGGAAAAAGGAATCTCTCTTTTACCAAGTTCTGGGTTTTTGGGGTGTTTTTTGGCTGTGAGCATTTCAGTTTTTTGATCATAATTGGTAATGGCGATTTTGACAGGATCCAATACAGCCAGAAGACGGGATGAAGTCACATCAAGCTCTTTTCGTGTAAGGTCTTCTAGGGTAGAGATACGTATTGTGGATTTATCTCTTGTAACGCCTATAAGATCACATAGCTTACAAATGGCTGATTTAGGGTAGCCTCGATGTCGCATACCTTTTAATGTGGGTATACGTTGATCATCCCATCCTTTTACATCCTCATTTTTAACCATATCCAAGAGGTGACGTTTGCTTAAAATAGTATGGTCTAAATTTAGGCGATCAAATTCGAATTGTCTTGGAGGATTTGGAACTTCTAATTTTTCTAAAAACCAGTCATACAAAGGCCCATGGTCTGCGAATTCTAATGTACAAAGGGAATGTGTGATTTTCTCAATAGCATCTGATTGACCATGAGCAAAGTCATAAGTCGGGTAAATGCTCCAAGTGTGACCTGTTCTGTGATGAGGAGCTTTTTTAATGATTCGATATAAGATAGGGTCGCGCAGGTTCATATTACCAGATGACATATCTATCTTAGCGCGTAGAACCTTACTACCATCTTCAAATTTGCCATTTTTCATTTTTTCAAAGAGTTCTAGGTTTTCTTCAACACTTCTATTCTTAAAAGGGCTATTTTGGCCAGGGGTTGTAAAAGAGCCTCGCATTTTTTGAATATCTGAAGGACTGCTGTCATCGACAAAAGCCAAGTTTTTTTTAATCAAAAAAACAGCCCATTCATAAAGCTTTGGAAAATAATCAGAGGCATAGTAGAGGTGCTCTCCCCAATCAAAACCAAGCCATTTGATGTCTTCTTGAATAGCATTGAGGTACTCATCCTTAACTGTTTCAGGATTTGTATCATCAAACCGCAGATGACATTGTCCATTAAACTGTTTAGCCAGTCCAAAGTTTAAACAGATAGCTTTAGCATGGCCAATATGAAGGTAACCGTTAGGCTCTGGAGGAAAGCGTGTGACAACCTGAGGTGTCTTTCCTGAGGCGATGTCATCTTTAATGATTTTTTGAATAAAGTGATCTGGTTTTTCTTTATTCATTTTTAATGGACCTAATTTTTTATATGGCGACCCCTACGGGACTCGAACCCGTGTCCTCACCGTGAAAGGGTGATATCCTAACCACTAGACGAAGGGGTCTATTTTAATTTAAAAACTGTGGTAAGCGCTAAATCTTTACATGCAGAAAATGCGCTCAATCCACAGTTTGCAGCGAAATCATATATTTATATGACTTCTTTACCTATTTCTGAAGATATATTCAAACAGCAATACTTCAAAAACTACCTCTCAATAGGAGAAATTGCAAAGGAATTTTCATACTCAAAAACTAAAGTCAGAAATTTACTTCTAAAATGCAATATTCAATTAAGAAAAACTTCAAAACATCATCGTTAAAAATAGTCAGGCTTGCCTCGAGAGGCTTGCCTTGAGAGGCTTGCCTTGAGAGGCTGGTCTATTTTTAGGGAAACTGATGGGTATTGTCGCAACGCACTTGAACTCTTTGAAGTGGATTAATTTTTGTTGTCAAAGCAAAGAATTTTAAAATTATGAATTATTTCGATAACTTATAACTATAAAAATCTTTTATGTATAAGTTTAAGAAGAAAAAACTTAAATAAGTCCTTGTTAATGGCTAAAGTTAGATTTTATAAAAGAAGTTAAGCTTTGGCTTTAAAGGGTTTAAGAAATTAGTTTTGCTTTAAAAAGCATAAGATATAAACAAGGGGTGATTTTTTGAAAGGATAGATTAGAAAAGACATTCAAGATACTTTAAAAAGAGGTATAGAAGGATGAAGTTAATGATGAACCTCAATCCAATCAAAATATATTTTCCGATTATCTTACTGACTTGTTATTTTATTATAATGACAAATTATGCATATTCTGAACAAGAGCAGGAACAAGCGCAAAATAATAATTTATACACAGAGATCCTTTTAGGGGATGAACAACTTCCTTTTATTTTATTAGGAAGAGAAGCTTTATCTAGCAATGATATTTTAGAATGCTCTGCCAATCATAATCAAGACACTCATAGTATTTTGCAGGGGATTATTGAAATTGAAAATAATCCAGAGCAAATATCTACTACAAATGATGATAAATCAGAACAAGAACCTACAACAAGGTCATTTGATAATCTGTTATTAGGATTTCCATTTACAGCTTTAAATAAGCCTCTTTTAATTGGAGCTTCTTTGACTAAATTTTCAGATCAGGATAATGCACATTACCAAACAAAACATTACAAAGATATATTTAGAGATCATAGATTTGCATTTTTAAATGCAAAAGAGATACAGGCTCATCTTGCAGGCTCTGATGACGGCGGTTGTTTTTTGAACTTAGTTTTGTGTGATAACAGAGATGACTGCAAAGATAAAAATGATCAACTTGTATTTTATGCACAGATACCTGTTCTTGGTATTTCTCAAAAACATCAAGCTGTGATTATTGATCCGGCTTTTCTAGGAAACTCTTTAAGTGATATAATAGATCTATTCAGACCAAATAATAACTCTAGGTCAATGCGACAAGAAACTTTAATTCCTACGAAGGATCATCGATCATCTGTTGTAGATTTTTCTCAGTCAACCTTAATTTTTGATGTGGTTTCAACACTTGATTGGGAGGAGCCTCCTCCTTTTGCTGAAATGACTTCACGTTGGTTTATAAGACCAGGATTAGATCAAGAGGATTTTATAAATAGACCTCCTACTCAAAGGGTAGAATATTTCGTTGTAGATTCTTTTTTGCAGAATAAACCTGTTATTGTCACCAGAAATATCTCAAGAGATAAACCTGTGAAGTATTATGTTAAGAATATGCCTGAGGAATATCAAGATGCTGTTCGAGAAGGTTTTGAACATTGGAATTCTATTTCCATTAATTTGATGGGTTATCCTATTGTTTCCTATACATTTATTCAAGGTGATTATGATGGTTAACAGGAAATTGTAACAGGAGATATAAGGTACAATGTTATAGAATGGGATTTTCAAGATAAATATTCATACAATGGGAAATCTTTTTCTTTTTTTGATGAAAATGCAGGAAGACTTTTGTCAACTAATATCTTTCTACAAGGACCTAGGTTAATAGAGAAATATTCAAGATGGTTTCAATATAGCGAGACAATCAGAGCGGGTGAAATTATTATAGATGATAATTTACCAGAGGCTTTAGAAAATGATGATTTAATCTCTTCAATTCTTATTCCTAATTTTCCACCTCACTTACAGGTTTTAACACTAGCGCCTCAAACAGAAACTTTTGAAAGTTATATGCAGGGTCTTATAAGAACATTGATTGCTCATGAAGTAGGACATAGCTTAGGTTTAAATCATTATTTAGGAGGGAATATTTTTGCGCAAGGTGAATATGCCAGCCATTCTGCCATGGATGATCTTTCATTTCATACAAATCATAAACCATTTTCACAAGCTTATGATGAGAGGGCATTTGCTTATGGTTACTTAGATAGATTACCTGATAGCCAAGATATACCTTGTCCTTTATATAATCCTTCAGATAATCAAGATCAATCTCCAGAATGCTCTCAAGATGATGAAACAGCCTTTCCACTTGAAAACTTCGCTATAAGATTAAGAGAGGTTCTTGATTTATTAACGAGTAGAAGGGATGACCAATCTTTTCCTTATCTTATGTGGAATCGTCAAGTTAATGAATACTTTTTAAGACTGACTTTTGGTCTCTTAGCTTATTATTCTTCTGCTGATACTCATTATGATAATCTTCAAAGTGTTTTAATAGAAGGTCGAAAGCCAGAAAATCCTCAAGAGGTAAAAGAGCTAGTTATGGATTATGTTTATCCCCTTGCTTGTGATACAAACTTAAACAGTCTTCTTCGAGAATACATTGGAAGCAATCCAGATGATAGTATTTTTGATGAGGCTCTTCAATTCAACGGTTATGCTTTTTTACACAGCCTACGAAGCGCAATTTTTAATGAGACAGATATAAAAATAATTTCATGTATTAACTAGGGCTATCAATTATTTTTCAGGAGATTTAACAGTTCAACAAATAGCCTATTTCTCCAGTGTTGAGTAGAAATTGTATTAACAGAGTCTTAAAAAAAATAAGATTAGAGTTAGTTGATAATCTATTTACCATTTAAAAAAACTAGAAGCCATCTCAAAAATAAAATTTCATAGTATTTCAAAGATGAATTGATATACAGTCTTTTTTCTCAAAGGGCTTTATTGAAGTAGACCTATTTGGTCATAGGATTGGTAGTAATAAAACAAGCTGATAAGTCAAGAAAGTCCTTAAACTCAAATTAAAAGAATTTTGTTAAGATAAATATTTATGCCTTACTTTTATAAGGGTAATTTCTAAAAGGTGTTTTATCTGTGGAGTGAAGTCAGAGAATCAGCGCAAGAATTAAATTGACGTCGTAAAAAGTTATATACAGTCGCAGTTAACTGTCTTCTATTAAAACCTGTACTAGCTTGCAAAGCCATTACTCTTCTTATTTGTCCTTGAGAAGAAGCTAGATCTAATGGTTTATTGCCGTTTTTATTTACTGCATCAAGATCTGCTCCTGCTCTTATTAGAGCTCTTATCGTTGATGCGTTACTATACGGAGAGCCTGCTGCTACATGTAGAGGTGTATTACCATTAATTGGATTTCTTGTATTGACATCTGCTCCTTTATCTATCAAAAGCCTTACAGTTTTTACTCCTCCAAGAGCAGCAGCTATATGCAAAGGTTTATCGCCGTCTTTATTTACTGCTTCGAGGTCTGCTCCTGCATCTATTAGGGCTATTATTATTTCTTTTCGTTTTTTAAAAGGAGGAGGCTGTAATCGATAATCAAGTAGCTGTTGTGTGCTATAATTGTACTGAGATCTTGCTGCTATATGTAGAGGTGTATCATCAGCATTATTTGTTGTATTGACATCTGCCTTTTTATCTATCAAAAGTCTTATAGCTTCTACTCGTCCATAAATAACAGCTATATGCAAAAGCTTATCACCTCTGTATTCATTTTCTACTTTCTCGAGATCTGCTCCTGCATCTATTAAAACTTTTACTATTTCTGAATACCCATTCACAACAGCCGCAAATAATGGTCTATTTTCCTTTCCATTAGGATTTACTTCTAATGCTATTAAAGCTCTTACTGTTTTTACAGCTCCATATTCAGAAGCTATACCTAATAATTCTTCACCATCTACATCTGAGTTTAATAAACGTCCCACCTCATTAGCAAGTAGTTCATCAATGATAGAGATGATAAAGGTATCTGGAGCCGAGCTGAGTAAACGGTTCAGTTCAGTTATATTATTCTTGTTAATAGCATTAATAAAATCTTGTATAGAAGCTATACTATACGAGCCTATGATGACAGATAAAATAAGAATTACCGCTTTTAAATGATTTATCATCTTTTTTTTTATAAATAAGAGAATAGCCTTCATATTTTAATATTCCATATTTTAATATGGTGAGTAGTACTAGCATAAACTTAAAAATGTCAATGAAGAATCAAGGCTTTGTAAATATTACAGGCTTCCTGAGTTTAGCAGTTGAAAAAATAAGGTGACAAAACATTAAAATCATTAATTTTATAAGCTTTTTAAGCTAAGTGTTTATTATGAAATGATGAAGTGAACTTATACTTTAAAAAGGGTTAAAACAGTTTAAAGAAGGTTAAAAAAGGTGTATAAGGCTTTATTAAAAATAGACAATGATTTTAATGACTTATAAAATATTTCATCATGAATATCTATAAAGTTTAAGAAGATAGAGTAAAAAGTTTGCCACATACAAACTCGCTGGAGGTTACAGGATGCGTGTTTTCAGTTAGTTTTTTACTTAAACTTAAACATATTATGTAAACTCAAATCATAAGCGCGATATTTTGGATTTATAGATAGCGTAACTTCAAATCGCAAGTGCAACTCTTTTGTGTTTATAGATATTTTTAAAAGTTGTATTCGGGGTTTATTTTCATTATCATGATAGGGTCTTTGATAAAAATTCTAGAGGATTATTATGAGAAATTTAAAATTAAGTATTGTGGCAGTGATTTTAGGTTTTATTATTACAGGGTGTAATTCAAATAGAGAGCAACCAGCTTTATCTGGAAATTGGAGTGCAGATGTAAGCAATGATGCTTTTATAGAATTTATAAATCAGCTTGATAGAGCTGCTAATGTTAATAATGAAGAAGAATTTTTTTTTGACGATGTCAACAGTGAAGTTAATGTAGAGGGCACAAACCGTATACTTTTGGTTCCTAACAAATATCTCAACATGAGTTCTGCGAGTCTACCTGAAACCTTAGCTATTCAATGGTTTTCTCGAAGACAAAATGATAGCAGTAAGAATTCTTTTATATCTTCATTGATTCGATGGATTACTTGGAAAAGAAACACTGATAATGATATCCTTTTTGAAGGTAGGGATATTCATGTAGAAAGATCTTTAATTGCTGATATTAAGGCAGCAATTGCATCTCAATCTAACGAGATAACACAATCGGTTTTAGATGCGAAGACGACTTCTGAAAACTTTTCTTTCACATTTACATTTCATCATTTTGACAATGGCTACTGGAAGTCGCCAATAGAGGAAGATGGCGATAAATTTGATGAACGGAGGGTTGTTAAACTTCGAGGAGGAAAAGGTGAGTATTTATTTAGCCTTAAAAGTAATTTGAATGCTGGAGCAGAGCTTCCAGATAGAGTTCAAGTTATACAGGCTAGTATTAAAACTTTATCTGATAGATTTCAGGCAGCTTTATCTTTGCGAAAAACCCTAAGGTCTATTAGAGGTCTACCTGATAAATCAGAGGTTTATGCTGAACTTCTTATGGTCCCTAAATCTGTGATTGCAGAGATGAAAGGACCTCTTCTTCGTCGCATGGGAGGATTGAAGAGGGACGATAACGAATGGTTTTCTTTAGTTTCTATACATATTGCTCTTGAAATGTCTTCAACAGAGGTCAAATAGGTCATTATTTTGACCTTCGAAAAGAGGTAACTGGGGTTTGGATATTGGAATATATTAAACTATATTTTATATAATTTATAGAGATCAGCTCTAAGTTGGCCCACTCTTTTTATTCATCTTTATCCTTTTTCTCTTCTTCTTCACTATCAATAAAGTGGTGTCCGCCAAGTAGGTATAGGCCATTACCAAGTATATTTTTTAAAAACATTAATGAAAAATTTACTGTTTTCTCTCCAATAAGAGATGCTTTCTTTTCCAACCAATTAGAAAAAGGATCAACCATATAGAGAAGTGCAACCCTAGTTGTTGTTAAGCTAATAAGCGAGCTAAATGTCACTTCAAAAAATGCAAGTCTATAATTTATATCATTAAAATCTTTGTTGTTTATTATATTCAAAATAACTTGTGTGCTTAACGAAATGCCAAATACAATTCTTGCTGTGCTTTGCATAACTTTTATATGTTCCATGGAGAAGAAGTTCCATTTACCTAGAGATTTGAATACAAATACGAATTCTGATATAAAGGTGGTGGTAAATAAAAGCACGAATTCCTGATCCCACATTTCATGACATTCTCGTATATCCCACATTTCATCACATCTTTGGAAACGTTCGATAGTGTAAAGAGCAACTAAAGAAGCCATTGCTGCTGGAAGTGCTTTGATATCGAATATTTTTTCTTTTACTTCCGCTAAAATCTGCTGGGTACTTAATTTAGTATTAGAAAATGACCTTATAGTTTTTGATAAATGATTTATACTAAGTGGCGGTGATTTTGTCGAACACATTAAAGCTGCAGCTCCAACTGATAATAAAAACTCTGAAAGACCAGGGTTGTTGTATAGATCATATTGCAAGTAACTATTTAAACCAAAGGTCGCGCCTTTTAAGAGTGCTTGTTTGAAGGACATCTTGTTTAGAATATCTAGAATTGAAAACAAAGCAGCTATTGGTATGGCCACCAATGCACCTGTCCGGCATATTAAAAGCTTGCCAGCATCTATAGCTATATTACTTGAGAGATGAATGTTTGACTGATTGATCCATTCATCATAAGCAGTTAAAGCATTATTATCTTGTACATCCTTCAAGTGGTTTAAAGTTTGTTGTTGAATCACATCATGAACAAATAAAGCTTTTATATCACCTCTGTAACGATTGACTCTATGTGGAATTTTTTTAAGTAACTGTGTGGCAGCTTGAGTGAGAAGAGGTTGTATCTCTGTATAAATATGATCTTCTGCACTTCTTATCTCTATTGAATTATCATGGAGTTGAGAGTTTATTAATGAGGAGTGATTTGTATATATCGTCATTATGAGGTCTTTTAAAGGTGAAGGATTTTTTCTATGATCTAAAACCTGTTCAAAGAGAATCATTGTCCATGGTTGCTTTGCAAAGATTTGGTTCTTGTCTTGCATAATTTGTTTTATTTGTTGTGATAAAAACTGGAGAGTCTCATCATCCTCTGCTTCTGATATCTCTTCTTTGATTGTTTTTTCTCTTTGTTCAATCAAAGAAAATTCTATAGCAGTAGCTATCAATATGGCTGTCATTATTTGTCTTGTATCAGAAGAGCTTTGATTTAAAACTTGTTGTAAATAGTTATGATATCGTATGACTCCTCTGTAGGGGCTGAGGTATTCCACTCCTTTTCTATAAAGATTTGGATGTATAATTTCAGAAGATATACGTTCAAAACTTGTATGTCCTGAGATGAGCGCTAAGTAAAATTCTGTCTCCATAATATTCACAAGCGCTTCTCTAAAAAAAGACAATTCCAATCTCTTATAAGGATCATTAGGATGAATAGATTTGATCACCTGATAGTCTAAAAGAAAAATTTCTTTTAGAAAAACAGACTTCTGTTCTTCTCCAACTACAGTTATAGATTCTTCAGATCCAAGCTGTGGAGGAGCTTGTCTCTCAAGAGGGTTGCCAAGTGTCTTGACTTCAGGATTGCTTATTAGCCCTTCCATGAAGTCTTTAGACTCTAAGATATCTTCTTCAGAGGCATTGGTTACATCTGGATTTAGGCCAGTTGGTACATCTTCCTTTAAAATTGGTGATCTAGTTATTGAAGGATGAGGAGCTTGACAGGACGTATTAAGCACCAGATCGAAATATAAAGAACCATATACGCAACGGATTGAGTATTTAAATTTGATGTCATATATACTGCTTTCATGCTCATTTTAACCTCCTCAAAATCATTTTATTATTTGATTTCTGGATTCATATAAATGAAACAGAATGTTCATTTCATAAAATAAAAAATGTAAAAAAATAAATTGAAAAACTAAAGATTACGCCAGCGTTGGCTGCGCTCATACGATAGAAAGGCAGAGCGGTGTTTGATTTTATTCCTAAGAAATTTAATATTTTTAGAAAAAACCATAATTGCAGATCCTTTATTGTTCTTAATAAGAGCTTTTTTTAAAACTCTAATCTACATATAGAGTATGTTTAATATAAAAAATTCCAAAAGTCAATAAAAGAATCGAAGATTAATTGGAGGAATGTTTTTTTACTTGTTTTACAAAAATTATAAGATTAATTGTCGTTTAAAAAGCAAGTTAAAGGCAGATTACTAATCGTAAAAATTAACTTCTTAAAGTGTCATGAACTGTGAAGTAAATATCTACCTATTTTGACAAGCTTTTATTAAACCTTCTTGAATTTCTTTTTTGTGCCAAATTCCTAATAAAACAAGACCGTGACCTGATGAATTCAATATAGACGCTAAAATATGTTGATCCCGTCTTATAAAAGCAGAAAGAATGTGATTGATTGTGTCTATATAAGCTCTTATATGTGTTTGAACTTCTGTATTTGTAATCTCAAATTTGTTAAAAAAGGCTTTAACATCATCATCAGAAATAGGTTGTTGGTCATTGACTATAGTTGCTATCCCTATAGCTATTATTTCTTCAACTTGATGTCTTGTCATCAGGCCTCTATTTAAAAGATCTAAAAAAACATTTTCTAATAAATGTTTTTCTTCTTGCAGTCTGTTTTTAAATTCTATTTTCAAATTTTCATTTTCAAGAGGAATTTGTTCAATTTCATGACAAGCTTTTTGATAAGTTCCACAAGCAAGGGTACTTGCAGGAAATAAAAGAGTAAGTATTTGATCTGTTTTGTTTATATTCCACCTCATAGAAAGTGTATCTAAATTTGTAAAAAATGATTGATCAAGTCTTAATTGTCTATAGCTTTCAACTTGATAATCAAAAAAAGATTCCATCTCTTCTGGTGAAGATTCTAAGCCTATCCAGCTGAGTTGTTCAGATCTGATTAAGTGTGTTATTTGTTGAACATCGTTTTGTTCACTTTGAATTATGTCTCTATTTTGTGTAATAATTACATCGAGTCTTCTTATTTTGTTTTCTACACTTCCTCCAGTTGTGATGATAGGTATAATATCATCAGCTTGATCTCTTAGATGTCTAGTAAAAAGAGTATATATGCGATGATGACCCATATCGACTTGCTCAATATCACCAAAATAAGGACTAAAAACACAATTTGCCTGATAATTAGACAATGTTTGTGCAGAGGCTCCTGTCATCATTGTTACAATAATCCAGAAGAATAACAGAAACAGAATAGGTTGAAACATTTTCATGCCATAATTTCCAAGCCATTTATATAGTCTAAAACATATCTTAAAATATCAACAACAAAGCCTTGTACAAAATCTACCTATTTTTTTCAAAAAAAGCATACTGCTAAATAGGAAGTTACACTAATTATAGAGCCGACTGCTAAAAGTCAAGAAAAAATGAAGAACTTAACGCTTATACTCAACTTTTCAGTAACAACTTATTATGAGTTAGCATGAACAGCACTTATTTTTAATGGAATTCACACGGATTAAATGTTTCTTGTTTAACTAGTAAAAAACTAACATGATCTTAATTGGTTTCTTTCATTATAATAGCATCTTATTTAGAGATTAAAGCATCAATTCTTATTAAGATAATTAGAAGCCATCTCAAAAGTAAAATTTCATAACACTTGAGAGTTCGAATTGCAAAATGCAAAACATTATTACTTTAAAGAATTCTTCAATAAGCTTGCAATAAATTGTACTGAAGAAGGTTTTTATTCTAAAGTATGCTTTGAAAAAACAGAATTAAATACTTCTCATATCAAATAACTTATAACAATCTTTCATAACAACTCATGTTTCTATTGAAATGATGAATCTCATATTATATAACTTTTAAAAATATCTATAATCATAGAAAAGTTGCACTTGCAATTTATATTAAAATAATTGAAGCTATGCTACAGATAAAAGGCTCTTTGCAGGTGTAGTGTCCCTGCAAAGAGCTGGAGATAAAAAATAAAAATTATCAAGTTATGTGATCATTAAAGGCCGCTTTTTATATTCATCATGTATTTTCCAGTAGGTTTAGGTGCAACTTGCCCTACACCCATCTCCCAATGGTCTTCTTGAGCTCCTCCTAAATTACCTACAGCGATGACGATAAATTTAGGAGAAAACTTCTCAGTGTTATCTATTATTGCATCAGTAGGGATTGTTAATGTTCCAGTAGGTAAATAAGCGCACTCACCTGAATTATTACAAAAATCTTCTGTGTCAATTCTTGTTTTGCTAGCATTGTCTGGGACTGGCGGGCCATCATAATCTGATAGGGTTGGTGTAGTACCCGCCACCCAATCACCTGGATCCGTTGAAGCTAAAGCATTAAACCCTGTTTTATAATGAATATCACCACTTGGTGAAAAGCCTAATTGTATAAAGTTGGATGTAGAGTATCCCCATTCAGAATTAAAAGCTATATTCGAAGTGTATATACCACCTAATATTAACTTAGGCTCAAGTTGCCTGGCTTTCCTTTGATACTTTTGATAGTTAGGTATAGCAATCGCGGACAATACACCAATAATAGCAACTACAACCATCACCTCAACAAGTGAAAATCCCTTTTGATGAAATCTCTTTTTTATCTGTTTCATAAATATCTACCTTTTATAAAGAAGCTATCATTTTGCCACAAAATATATTAAATAGCTGTTTATCTATTGCTTCACATCTTAAGGGTTGATCGTTTTCTAAACTGACTTTTAAAGAGCAGTTATAAACTCTATACTGATTAAATTGATATTCACTGGATAGCTGGCCACACACTTCTAAAATCTCTTTGCCTTTAAATAAGTCACATTGAGTCTGACAAACATTGATAAAGGTGGCATTGCTACCTGTATTATTAACTCTTTCTATATAATCCGTATTAGGCCTGTATTTAGCATAAAAGACATACTGTGCAGCTTCAGTATCTTGCTTTAAATGTGTGGATAAAAACTTTTGATCTGCTATATCCATATCCTTGTACATTTTAAGCCTTGCATTGTTGCAGATTAACCCTAGAAGGCCAATAATTACAATGGCTAGCAAGTAAAGTAATCTTCTAGAGCTTGTTTTTCTAAGTTTCATTTTTTATTTCCTAATTAATATGTTTTAATCTTTTTTATGTAAGAAACCCACCTTACAAGAAAGGGATTGGTTTACCCTGTTTACTTAGTTACTTTATTAAACAAGTAAACCCACATTACCTTTAAATATGGGTTTATTTACTTCATAAAGAGACTGGTTTTACAGCTTTTTGTTTTGACTGATTGTCTTTCACTCTCTTTTCTAGAAGATCAATTCTTTTGTTTATATGCATGACTGATTTGCTATTGATACCTGAAAGCATATATAAATGTGAAAAGACTTTCATACCTAAAATACAGCCTATGCTTAAAGAAATAGTGACAGCAATAGCAAGTTCTAATAAATAAAATCTTTTATTAAGCTTTATATTTTTCATAAAACTCTCTTTTGTTTTTGGTAAATGAATAAAACCCACATTATAGCAATGTGGGTTATTCTTTAATTTAAGATTTTATGAAAATTAAAGCCCACTTTTTATATTTATAATTTCTTTTCCATAAGTTATAAGCCATTGATCGGCCTCATCTCCTCCTATATCACCACTTGCGCCTATAACAAAACGTCGCTGTATTTTGTTCAGCTCACCATTATTCCAAAGGCCACCACAAGTACCACACGCCCCAGTTCCTGTACAAACTAATGCACCAGTGGCACATGAACATGTTCCGCAAGTACCAGGTTGAGGAGATGCAGGAGTATGACTATATGTATTAGCTACATAAACCTGTAATAAAGCAGCATTATCACAAAAAGTTGCTTCTCTGCAACCGTCAGGGTCATTTGTATTTACTGTACTATTTAAAACTGTTACTATTGGGCCTCTATAGCCTGCATCGGTACGGTTTGGTATGCTAGGATTAGCTTTGCTGGCATCAGTCCAGCCTACAGCATATTTAGGAACATCTCCAATGCTTTCAAATCCTATTTGTTGAAAAGATGCTGATAAAAAATTCCATTCGTTTTGAAAGGTTATTTGGCTTGCATATAAGCCACTTAACATTGTTTTAGATTCTACCTGCTGTGCTTTTCTTTGAAACTTCTGATAATTAGGTATAGCGATGGCAGCTAATATACCAATGATCGCGACCACCACCATTAACTCCACTAGTGAAAAACCTTTTTGATTTTTCATTTTATTATATTTTCTTAAGAACTTTTTCATGATAAAGACCCCCTATTTCATAAAAAATAAATAAATAATGTTTAAAGTAATAAATTTAAATCTCCTCTATCATTTTTCTTTTATGTGTCTTTTCAAGCTGCTTAATTTGAAAGGAAATATGACCAAGAATATCAAAAATGAAAGCCTTAAAAGCCAAGTCAAAAGGCTAGCTTTTAACGTAACTGGACTGTAACTTACGTACAAAAGTTACAGTATCAAGTTATTAAAATAACTGCCGATATAATAAATTGAAAGACTTTAGACAGTGATGGTAATTGGTCTGGAAATGGCCAAAAACATCAATGATTTTAAGGTTGCAGGACTGTAACTTATGTACGTAAGTTACAGTGCTAAGTAGTTGAAATTATTGGAATCCTAGACTATCTAGTCTAGCATTGAGACAACATTTAAGTTTAGAAAATTATAAACTTGTTGCATATTGATAAATAGTTTGTATTTGAATAAAACAACTTCTTATATTTTGATTTTAGCGAGAAAAAAACTCAAGAAAAGATTTCCTTAAAATGACGTAAAAAAATGAAGATATCCTTATTACTAAAAAATAAACATGCTTTTGAGGTAGTCAGCTTTTTTCTGAAGATGTAAATCTTCAGGCTGACTACCCAAAAGTGGTCAGAGACCAGTTTATTTTTAGTGAGAGCAATGAATAATGATTTAGATGATTTCGGTGTTGTTGAAAAATTATAGCAGGCTTTACGAAATAGGCGTAAGACAAGTAGCCAACAAGAGATAAAATAAGTATAAGGCACATAGGTTCTATAGAATCTATGGAAAAAGCCTGCTATACGCTTTTAAATCTGAATATCTATTTTATGTAACACTAAGATAATCCCACAAAAGGTAACCAGCCTCTAAGAAATAATATCTGTCAGTTACAGGTATTAACTTTAATTTTAAATTTAATGTTATTGTTCTTAGATTTATTTTAGAAAATCTGTTGCTTCATAAGAGTAAAGTATTTGCCAGCATATCGTTTCAATAAATTTAAATAGCTGCCCTTTCTTTGAAAAATCTGCTGGGATAATGATGTTAGCTCTACTATCTAAGCTTAGGTTTTCAAGTTTTTTCTGAATATATTTTCTATCACTTTTGAAAACATCTTTGTCATAAACAATAACACCATATCCGCCACGGTCTTTGACTACAGATAGAGCAGGGATATCAGTATCTCCATCACCTATATAGACTATGTCAGAATATTGTGACCAGAGGTCGGTTTTTAATAAACGTTTATTTACTTTTCTACTTGAATCTTGAAATGTTCCCTTTGCTATTTCAAATACAGATCTAGTTTTCATAGTTTCATCCATGCAAAAAATAGGTACATTTATAAATTCATTATCAACAGATTGTTCAACTATATATTTACATCCAAATGTGTAGGTTATTAAATCCTTTGGGAAAATTTCTACAATTAAATCTTTTAGGCCAGCAGATACAATAAAATGATGAATGTTGATTTTACGTTTTTTAAATCTAGAGTTATTTTCTAGATTTTTTATCTCTTGCAAAAACTTTTGAACTTTATCATATACATTGATTTTAGGAACGATAAATTTTTTAAAAAATTCTCTATTTAGAGGAGTTTGTCTTTGATTAGCTATTTGACCAAGTGCATGCATCCAAACAGGAGATTCAGAGGCTAATATTTGTTCTGTAGACATTGTCCCGTCAGAAGACGCACCTTCTTCTTTTGATTCTTTGATTAATAATTTAACTCGATCCCAAAACTTTGCAGGATCATCTTTTAAGATGTCTCCTATAACTATACTTGTTGAATCGGTATAGGTTTTTTGAGAACTTCTATTAGGAATAAGTGTTCCATCAAAGTCCCATATAATTGAAATATTACGGTTCATAAAATATTTTTCTTTTAATGAAATCTTATATTATTTTAAGAGAGATTTGTAATCAAATGGTTCTAAAAACTGAGAAGTATCCCATTTATAATTGTCTAATGATTTTTCCTTTTTTACTTGCTTTTTTTTAGGGGATTCTTTTTTTCTTATAGTCTTATTATATGATTTTTTAGAATTTGTCATAAAAGTATCTCCTTTTTAAAATGACTTTTATAATCAGTGAATTCGGAAGAAAAAGCAAGAACTTTAACTCACACTGTTAATTATTAATAGCTTTGTAAGAAATGTTCTATTCTTTATCAGTATAACACATTATTTAGAAATTAAAACACTTTACAATAACTTCCTTTATGTTTAATAAAAAGCTCTTTGCAGGTGTAGTGTCCCTGCAAAGAGCTGGAGATAAAAAATAAAAATTATCAAATCATGTGATCATTAAAGACCGTTTTTTATATTCATCATGTATTTTCCAGTAGGTTTAGGCGCAGCTTGACCTATACCCATCTCCCAATGATCTTCTTGAGTTCCTCCTAAATCACCTACAGCGATGACGATAAAGTTAGGAGAAAACTTCTCAGTGTTATCTATCTTTGCATCAGTAGGAATTGTGAGAGTTGTTTGAGGCAGATAAGTGCAGTCTCCTGAATTATTACAAAAATCTTCTGTGTCAATTCTTGTTTTGCTAGCATTGTCCGGAACTGGTGGGCCATCATAATCTAATAGGGTTGATGTAGTACCCGCCACCCAATCACCCGGATCCACTGTACCTAACACATTAAAACCTGTTTTATAATGAATATCACCGCTTGGTGAAAAGCCTAATTGTATAAAGTTGGATGTAGAGTATCCCCATTCAGAATTAAAAGCTATATTCGAAGTGTATATACCACCTAATATTAACTTAGGTTCAAGTTGCCTGGCTTTCCTTTGATACTTTTGATAGTTAGGTATCGCAATCGCGGACAATACACCAATAATAGCAACTACAACCATCAACTCAACAAGTGAAAATCCCTTTTGATTTAATATTAATATCTCTTTTATCTGTTTCATAAATATCTACCTTTTATAAAGAAGCTATCACTTTGCCACAAAATATATTAAACAGCTCTTTATCTATTGCTTCACATCTTAAGGGTTGGTCGTTTTCTAAAGTGACTTTTAAAGAGCAGTTGTAAACTCTATACTGATTAAATTGATATTCACTGGATAACTGATTACAAACTTCTAATATCTCTTTACCTTTAAATAAGTCACATTGAGTCTGACAAACATTGATAAAGGTGGCATTGCTACCTGTATTATTAACTCTTTCTATATAATCCGTATTAGGCCTATATTTAGCGTAAAAGGCATATTGTGCAGCTTCAGTATCTTGCTTTAAATGTGTGGATAAAAACTTTTGATCTGCTATATCCATATCGCTATACATTTTAAGCCTTGCATTGTTTACAAATAGACCTAGTAGGCCAATAATTACAATGGCTAGCAAGTAAAGTAATCTTCTAGAGCTTATTTTTCTAAGTTTCATTTTTTATTTCCTAATTAATATGTTTTAATCTTTTTTATGTAAGAAACCCACGTTACAAGGAAGGGATTGGTTTACCCTGTTTACTTAGTTACTTTATTAAACAAGTAAACCCACATTACCTTTAAATATGGGTTTATTTACTTCATAAAGAGACTGGTTTTACAGCTTTTTGGTTTGACTGATTGTCTTTCACTCTCTTTTCTAGAAGATCAATTCTTTTGTTTATATGCATTACTGATTTGCTATTGATGCCTGATAAGAGATATAAATGTGAAAAGACTTTCATACCTGCAATACAACCTATGCCTAAAGAGATTGTGACAGCGATAGCTAGCTCTAATAAATAAAATCTTTTAAGCTTTATATTATTCATAAAATCCTCTTTTGTCTTTGGTAAATGAATAAAACCCACATTATAGAATAGAAATGTGGGTTATTCTTAATTTAAGATTTTATGAAACCTAAAGACCACTTTTAAATTTATAGTTTTTCATATCAATCAACTCCATTTTTTACATTTTGAATTATTTTATCATAATCCATATACCACTGATCAGAGTTCTTTCCTCCTATATCTCCGGCTGCGCCGATCACAAACCTTCTTTCTAATCTATTTAAAACGCCAGTATTCCACATTCCACAAGATCCTAAACAAGTACCAGTAGTACTACAAGATTTAACACCAGCAGAAGAACATAAACACGTTCCTGTACAAGTACCTGCAGCAGCATTAACTGCAAGAAAATAAGATTTATTACTTGCAAAAGCTTGAATTAAAGCAGCGTTATTACAGTGAATGTTCTTTCTGCAACCGGCTGGAGTACTTCCTTCACCTGTATTTACTATCTGAGCAGCAATAGCAGCACCGGTAATTTTTGGCCCTCTATAAGTTGCATCAGCAGCTGTAGGAATACTAGTGGCAGTTCTACTGGCGTTGGCCCATCCTACATTATATTTAGGAGCATCTCCAATAGCCTCAAAACCAATTTGTTGAAAAGATGCTGACATAAAGTTCCATTCATTCATAAAAGTGATTTGATTGGCATATAACCCACTCATCATTGTCTTTGCTTCTACTTGTTGTGATTTTCTTTGAAACTTCTGATAGTTAGGTATAGCGATCGCCGCTAAAATACCAATAATGGCAACTACCACCATTAACTCCACTAGTGAAAAACCTTTTTGATTTTTCACTTTATTATATTTTCTTAAGAACTTTTTCATGATAAAGACCCCCTATTTCATAAAAAATAAATAAATATTGTTTAAAGTAATAAATTTAAATTTTCTATATCCTTTTTCTTTTATGTGTCTTCTTAAGCTGCTTAATTTGAAAGAAAAGATGACCAAAAATATCAAAAATGAGAGCCTTAAAAGCCAAGTCAAAAGACTAGATTTTAACGTAACTGGACTGTAACTTACGTACATAAGTTACAGTATCAAGTTCCTAAGATTATTACCGATATAGTTAATTGAAAGGATTTTTTAGTGATGGTCATTAGTAGGGAAATACACCAAAAACATCAATGATTTTAAGGGTACACCACTGTAACTTATGTACGTAAGTTACAGTGCTAAGTAGTTGAAATCATTAGAATACTAGACGGCCTAGTCTAGTATTAAGACAACATTTAAGTTCAGAAAATAATAAAAACGTTGAATATTGATAAATAGTTTGTATCTAAGCAGAACAACTCCTTATATTTTCATTTTAACGAGAAAAAAACTCAAGGAAATTTTCCTTAACATTTTGTAAAAAAATAAAAAGTATCTTCTTACTAAAAAATAAACATGCTTTTGAGGTAGTCAGCTTTTTGCTGAAGGTGTAACCCTTCAGGCTGACTACCCAAAAGTGGTCAGAGACCAGTTTATTTTTAGTGAAACAACATATTGATAAAACATCTGTCTCTCAACAGGACAACTTTAAGTTTATTGGTAATTTGTTAAAGAGTAACCAAGTTTTCAGAAACAATTTCCTTAACATCATGTAAAAAAATGAAGAGAATCTCTTTCCTAAAAGTGAACAGGTTTTTGAGACAATCAGCATTTTCTTGAAGATGTAAGTCTTCAGGCTGATTGTCCAAAAATGGCCAGAGGCCAGTTCATTTTTAGGGAAACAGAACAACTCCTTATATTTTCATTTTAACGAGAAAAAAACTCAAGGAAATTTTCCTTAACATTTTGTAAAAAAATAAAAAGTATCTTCTTACTAAAAAATAAACATGCTTTTGAGGTAGTCAGCTTTTTGCTGAAGGTGTAACCCTTCAGGCTGACTACCCAAAAGTGGTCAGAGACCAGTTTATTTTTAGTGAAACAACATATTGATAAAACATCTGTCTCTCAACAGGACAACTTTAAGTTTATTGGTAATTTGTTAAAGAGTAACCAAGTTTTCAGAAACAATTTCCTTAACATCATGTAAAAAAATGAAGAGAATCTCTTTCCTAAAAGTGAACAGGTTTTTGAGACAATCAGCATTTTCTTGAAGATGTAAGTCTTCAGGCTGATTGTCCAAAAATGGCCAGAGGCCAGTTCATTTTTAGGGAAACAGAACAACTCCGTATATTTTCATTTTAGCGAGAAAAAAACTCAAGAAAAATTTCCTTAACATTTTGTAAAAAAAATAAAAAGTATCTTCTTACTAAAAATAAACAGATGGCAAGCCTCTCGAGGCAAGCCTCTTTGAGGATTGCCCATGTGGATAAATGAGGTAGTCAGCTTTTTGCTGAAAGTGTAAACCTTCAGGGTGACTACTTTTCAATAAGAATCTTTAGGTTTTTACTCTAACAGGAGAGGTTGTCCCATAGATCGGTGAAATTTTCTTATAGGAATTAGAAGAAAGTAGAGCTCCCGGCTATCCTAAGTGGTCTAGCCGTTGTTTACTGTTTTTATTTTATCAGGAAATAGATAACAGAAAGGAGCTATTATGAAGAGTAGTAAGAATGGTTATTCAATTCAAGTTTTATCATCTGAGTCAAATGAGATTCGAGAGATCCTAGAGCATCGCATGAGATCAATGGTTATTAATATGATCCATGATTTCTTTGAGGATGAGTTATTATCACTGTGTGGTAAGCGTCATGTTCGTGGTCGTGATACAAGATATTACAGAGCGGGTAGTGATTCTGGGAGTGTTCTTGCACAAGGTCAAAGGCTTCAGGTGAGGAAGCCTAGGGTGAAGGAGAAGGGAGGTTCTGATATTAAGCTGCGGTCTTATTCAGTGCTTCAAAAGTATGACATACTTTGTGATAAAGTTTTGAGTCATGCTATGAGAGGGGTATCTTGTCGTAATTACAATGAACTTCTTGATGATATTGTAGGAGGAACGGGTCTTTCTAAGAGTACAGTGAGCAGAGTCTTTAATAAGTCATCTAGGAAGTTTCTTGAATCTTTAAATGGTCGTGATCTGAGTAAGGATAAGTTTTCATCAATTATGATTGATGGTGTTGTTTTTGGATCAAGGACAGTGGTTGTAGCTCTTGGCATCACAGTTGAAGGTAAGAAGTTAGTTCTGGGTCTTAGAGAGGGTCATACAGAGAACTGGGAAGTTTGCAAGGACTTATTAGAGAGTTTAATAGCAAGAGGTCTTTGTTCAGATAAGCCTTACCTTTTTGTAATTGATGGTAGCAGATCTTTAAGGACAGCTATTAATAGAGTTTTTGGTAAGAGAGCAGTAGTTCAACGCTGTATTCACCACAAGGAGAGGAATGTTTTAAGTTATTTACCTCAGGAACGTCATTTAGAGTTTAAGCGTCGCTGGAAGATGGTGCATGGTTTTAATGATTATGATTCTTCTCAGAGAGAATACAATAAGTTACTGAGTTGGTTAAGCAGGATTAATTATGCAGCATTGGCTTCACTTAAGGAAGCAAAGGAGGAGACACTGACAGTTATCAAGTTGAAGGTATCTCCACTGCTAAGGAGAACCTTATCTTCTACAAATCCTATTGAGTCTGCCTTTTCTATTGTAAGTGATAAAGTCAGCAGGGTTAAGAACTGGAGAAGTTCTCCAGATCAGGTTATGAGATGGGCTGCTGCTTCTTTAGTTGAAGCTGAAAAGAAGTTTAGAGCTATTAAAGGGTATAAAGATTTAAATACAATGGAAGAAAATTTAAACCTATTGACTAACAATAGAAACAGGCGTAGCAAAACATCAAGCTCTGCTTAACTTCAATTTCACCGAAACGTGGGACATCCTCATAGGAAATGGAGATCGCCATTATCTTTACATGAGGATTGGGTATCTAAAGGGGTTTTTTCAAGGGATGATCTTGGGCAAATTTCTCAATATCTTATAAACTTCACTCCCTATTCCTGAGTTTGGCAGTTGAAAAAATAAAGTTAAGTAATTTTAATTACTTAAAGGCACATTGAGATTTTGTGCCACTAGGTTTTTGTTTTTTAGTGTGGTTTTTAAGAAAAGTAAATTGCAGTAATGAAGTTATTCTACTTTAAGTTGTTTAGAAGGTATCTTAACTCCTATAGCTTTAAATACATCAGCATTGTTACCGTTAATGTCTGTTCTGATCCAAATAGTTTTGTCTTTATATCTGACAGGTATAGCTCGTACTTCTTTCAGCTTTAACATAGCCTCTGCTACACTTAATGGTCTTGGCTTTATTCTCTTGCCTGTGGTCGCATTATCTTTTAATGTGATCTTTTTTTGATCTAACTTCTTAGCACAATAAGCCTCACATAAATAAGATAGAAAACATACAACTAAATGTCCTAATATTCTCTTGTCTGTCCAGTGGAACATAGGACGTGTCTTTAATGTACCCTTCAACTCTCTAAATGAATTCTCTACCTTCCATAACTGCTTATAGTTCATTATAATCTCTTCAGAGCTTAAATCTGTATTTGTAATTATTCCAAAAAAACCATCTGTCTTTTCTGACTCATTTATAGCTGACTTATTTAAAGTAGGCTTGCCTTTACTCTTAGGATGAGTGATGTATTTCTTATAATTACTATTAGATAAAAAAGATCTTGTGCTTATGGACTTCTTTGATAATTGAGCTTCTATCTTAGATAGAATATCTTCTCTTACTTTCTTATCTCGTTCTGCTCTCTTTCTTGACCATGTAATTATACAACGATCATTATTATAGCTCGTCTCGTATATAGCTAAATCTTCATTTATAAATTTAAAATTCTTTATACTATATATCTCTTCATGACGATCCTTTAATAAACCTAGCTTTAATCCTACTATAAATTCATCTCCCTTTGCTTTTAGAGATTGGAGATTCTTATTAGAAAATAAACCTCTATCTCCTACTAATATAAATCTTCTGATCTTAAACTTCTTCTTTAACTTTGTCATAACTGAAGGTATTGTTTTACCTTCAAAGGTATTCCCGGGATAAACATCAAATCCTAAGGGCATACCTTCTGTATCTACTAAAAGTCCAAATACCACCTGGGTACAATCACTTCTTTTCTCTTTGCTATAACCAAATCTCCGAAGATTATCTAAATCCTCACGGGTGCTCTCAAACCTCAATGTCGTTAAATCATACAAAATAACATCACACTCATTGAAAAAACTTAACTGAGACTTACCTCGCATATAAAGACTCTTCTCTATATCTTCCTTATGGTGAGATAGAATATCTAAAGAACGATAAATATCATCGATCTTAAGATCCTTCTCTAAAAAATCAGGGTAAAATAACTGTTGCCAATGTGAATATAATTTCAGCTTAGAACATGGCTCTATGAATCGATTTACAACTAATGTAAAAACTACCTTCATAAGATCAAATGCAACTTTAGGATGTCGCTTCTGTATATCTTTTAGTAATTCATACAAACCCAATTGCTTAAATAGGGTATCTATAATAAGTAAGGGACCTAATATAAAAGTGTTCTGTACATCAATCTCTTTAGCTATTTGACTGGCAGATACAACATCTAAATGACGGCTTAGAAGAGCAAGAAGATCTTCTAGTCGAGCATCTTTAGCTCGGCCTAAAGACATGAGGGTTCTATGGTTACTTTTACCATCTTTCCAATAGCTTTCAGCTATGTGATAGTAAGCTTGGCCTCTGGAGTTTTTTGTCTTCTTTATGAACATAGAGATATACTAGGATAAAAATATAAAAAATCAAGTAAAATAAGTATATAATGCAGTGTATAATAATAAGTTGTTTCACTAGGACTTTTGACCAAAACTCAAACCCAATAACCCCTAACTACTATAAATAAAGCATTCTTTAAAAAAAATGTTCCGAAAATTAAAATTAACTGCCAAACTCAGGATTTAGAGTTTAAGCGTCGCTGGAAGATGGTGCATGGTTTTAATGATTATGATTCTTCTCAGAGAGAATACAATAAGTTACTGAGTTGGTTAAGCAGGATTAATTATGCAGCATTGGCTTCACTTAAGGAAGCAAAGGAGGAGACACTGACAGTTATCAAGTTGAAGGTATCTCCACTGCTAAGGAGAACCTTATCTTCTACAAATCCTATTGAGTCTGCCTTTTCTATTGTAAGAGATAAAGTCAGCAGGGTTAAGAACTGGAGAAGTTCTCCAGATCAGGTTATGAGATGGGCTGCTGCTTCTTTAGTTGAAGCTGAAAAGAAGTTTAGAGCTATTAAAGGGTATAAAGATTTAAATACAATGGAAGAAAATTTAAACCTATTGACTAACAATAGAAACAGGCGTAGCAAAACATCAAGCTCTGCTTAACTTCAATTTCACCGAAACGTGGGACATCCTCATAGGAAATGGAGATCGCCATTATCT
This sequence comes from Bdellovibrionales bacterium, assembly GCA_965262715.1. Lineage (GTDB taxonomy): Bacteria > Bdellovibrionota > Bdellovibrionia > Bdellovibrionales > JAUICD01. Next base: position 741,271 of record OZ253553.1, read on the forward strand.
TTACATGAGGATTGGGTATCTAAAGGGGTTTTTTCAAGGGATGATCTTGGGCAAATTTCTCAATATCTTATAAACTTCACTCCCTATTTTTTTAATTTATCTGAGTTCGACATAGCCAATAAAGCAATCAAGAGGATAAAACCAATTTTATATACATTTGATCAGATTTGGTCTTTGAATAAGCTTAAAGGTTTGGAGGAAAAGAAAGCAGCTTTACACAAGATTCTATTGTCAGTAAAAAAAGACTTAAAAGGAGAAGAAAAAGAGTATATAATAAATGTGTTATTAGGTATAAAGAACTATCTTCTTCAATATAACCCAGAGCTAGGTGAGGGGCTTTTAGAAGAGGTTTCAAAAGAGATCACAAAGGAATTAAGAGGAGAGAATATCATGAAAGAGCTTGATTTAACTATAGCAGAAATTGTTCGAAAAAACTGTCAAGACTGGAAACAGGAGGGAAGGCAGGAAGGCCTGCAAAAAGGAAAACAGGAGGGAAGGCAGGAAGTGATATTAAAACTACTCAAAGCTGATATGAGTGTAGAGAAGGTATCTGAAATAACCGGTCTTTCAAAACAGGAAATCCGTAATTTTCAAGGATGAATCTTACATTATATAACTTTTAAAAATATCTATAACCATAAAAAAGTTGCACTTGCAATTTGAAGTTACATTTTTACTTTCTTGCAAAAATTATAAGTTCTAAAAAAGATCCTGCATCTGCTTTTCTTAAAGCAGTAAGGTATAATTTACGGACTTTACTTTCTATATCAATAGATGAGTGATTAAAACTCTCCCCCCATGTAAAGGGTTCTTGATCATTTGTTTTTAATAATATGTCAGTCATTAATCTAGCATGTCTTCCATTACCATTTGGAAAAGTATGAATTAAAACTAACTTATGATGAAATCGAACAGCCAACTCATCCCATTCGTAAGTTTTATTTTTGATCCAATATTTTGTATTTTCAAATAGATCTTTTAGCTTCATTGGTATTTGTGAAAAATCTACACCAATATTTTTATTTGTTTTTCTTTGTGTGCCTGCCCATTTCCATACTTGATAAAACATTCTTTTGTGAAGAGAGTTATTAAATGTGATGTTAAGTATGTCTGAATGTTTCTTATGGTAGGCCCATTCAATAGTTTCTGTAATATTATTGTGTTCTAATAAGTTTAATTCCTTTTGAGTTGTAATATAGTCAGGAATAAGATATTTTATTTCATTTGGATCAAGTGGCGTTGATCCATATGGATATGTTGGCTTGAAGTACACTGCTATTTAGCCTTTTTATTCTGAAAAGTTTCCCATAGACGGGAATTCATTTTTGATTTTAGTTGAGAAGCTAATTGAGAAATTTGCTTTTTTGTTTCTTTAGTAGAGATACCTTGAGATTCAAGTTTCATATTGTGTCCTGCTTTTTTTACTAAATAATTAGCGAGAGTATTTGCTTGTTGGTTTATAATTTCATTGAGGTTATTAAACCCTGTTTTAGGAACAATTGCGTAAATGAATTGGCAGTTCATTGCTTTGGCAGCTTTAGCAAGAGATTCAATAGTAGCCTTCCCTTGAACTTCACGTTTTTCAAGTCGTAAAACTGATGAATGTCGAACTCCAAGTCTGTCTGCTAGTTGACGTGTATTCAGTCCTAAAGAGCCTCGAATAGCCTTCAGCCAGCCATTTAGTGGTATCTTCTCCCCTCTTAACTTTTTCCAAGGTCGTATTTTATTTTCCATAAGATATCTCTGATTTTGTTTTTTTCTCTGATAAAGCTTCATGTTATTATTGTGCCTTATAAAGCACAATGTGTAAAGAAAAAAGTGCCTTATAGAGCACAGATATATAAACACTTTTTATATATAGACAATGTAAATAATGTTTACGTGGTTTACATAGAAGTTAACCTTTAGGATTCTGGGTTTTTTTCTATAGGAATTGATGTAGGACTTTTGTTTGAAAGTAAAAACAAATGATTTATTGATTAAATCTATGGTCTGGGTCTATTTTTTAAATACTATTTTTTGAATATTTATATCTTATGAAAAGAGAACTGAGGTGTACCCTTTATTTGGAGGATCCGTTCCATATTTTACTCACTGCTGAGATTCCCATTGTTGTTAATTCTACAAAATAAATTAACGTTGATTCTAAATTAGTAAAAAAGGAAAGTTATATTCATAAAATTTTAGGTTAAGACAATCTGTTTTAATCATATAAATCGGTTGTCATTATCAAATCTTCTATGATTTCTATGCTTCTTTGTATGTTTCGAACTGCTTTTGTTCTATTTTTTTCTGATGCGGGACCAAGTCCTAATCTTGCTAACCAAGAATCAAATACACCAGGTTGTTCAAAAATTGTATTTCTTTGTGTAAATAACTCTGTGGTCAAAGAATTGTTTAAAAGACTATTAAGATCAATCTGTGGATATTCAGATATAATTTCTTTTTGTATTTCGGTTATCACTCTTTCATCCATAATTGAGGTTGCTGTTTCTTCATGTTCACGTTTTAAATCGCAGTGGCCTAACTCGTGAAATAGAGTTAACTGTCTTAAAAAATAGTCTCTTGCATATCTTTCTTCGTCAGATAAGCTTGCCTCCTTTTGCTCTTCTATTCCTATAGTTAATCGCTTAACTCTATTTCTTGCTTCTGTATCAAAGGAGAGGTATGGTTGTAAATGTTCATTTGGTATCACTTGTGATAATCTTTCTAGTAATATGTCATCTTCTATTGATGATGGATTTTGTCTGCGTTCCTCAATAACTTGATCTAATATAGAAAATGTTTCATGTGTGATATTAACAAAATAATTACTCCACAGTCTGTTATTTATAAATATGAAGCCAAAAAAGTAAAAACAGAATCTTTCAGTCAATCGATACTCATGATCAATAGATAATTTTGAACCATCATAAAAAAAGATCCTTATATTTTGATCTATAGGTGAACCTTTAAGTCTCTCATAGTCTTCAATGTAAGGTAAAAAGTCATTAGCAATTTCTATTTCTTGAAGACTTCTTATTAAGTTTGAGTTTTCTATAAGTACAGACTGTACTTCAGGTAAAACAAATCGATACTCAGCATCTTTGGAGTGATTTATTAAAATTGGTTCTAAATGCGCATATTCATCAAGAGTAGGAGGAACTTGATACGCATACAAAGTGGTTGTTAGAAAAGTTAGAGCTATGAAAAAGCCATACAGCTGTGTATCTTTAAAAAAAGAATTTTTTATTATACTCATATCATACGATCCTCTTTAATTCTATGTTACTAAATTGCTTCATAAAAATCTTTTTCAAAAAAATGTAACCTTTTTGAGATTATTGTTAAAGGGTTTTATGAAGTTTCTGCAAAAAATAAGTGTATTTTTTTATACCTTTTTGTAAATTTTACAATTATTTATTTAGAACTTTGAAGAAGTTTTCTATTATGATATCATCAGTAAAATTTAAAATAATTTATTAAGGAGGTTATTGTGAAGTCCAAATCAATACTTTTAATGGGTTTATTTGTTTTTGCTTGTTTTTCTGTATATACTCAAGCTCAAGAAAATGAACAACATAAAATTACTTTTCTTCCTGTTTCTGTTAGTAGTGATTCAAATTTGAGTCTTTCAGAGAGAATGAAACTTCATAGGTTAGCAGAGGCATGGTATAAATTTCAACATAGTACTGTGATTTGTACTGCAAATAGATATGAAATAACTTGCGAAGGTACAATTAACGAAGAATCAGCTGTAGATGAAATACTATATAGAGAGGAACTAGCATCACGTGCTGTTTTTGGGCCGGATACAGAATTACGTGTAATTTTCACAGAGAGAATTGGTGATTTATTTTGTTATTCTCTAAAACGCAATCATGATAATTATTCTTTTGAATCAGATTTTTATATATTAAGAGGACCTGCAGTATCTTGTGTATCAATTGATTAATACCTTTTGAAAGGCATTGATTAGTATGGAGTGATATATTTTTACACAAAAAGAAAAATTCTTATGAAATAATCAATTTTTATATTTTTATTTGTTTTTCTTTGTGTGCCTGCCCATTTCTACACTTGATAAAATATTCTTTTATGAAGAGAGTTATTAAATGTAAAGTGTAGAAAGTTTGGGAAGGGATATCATGATAGAATCCTATCAAAGATTACCCTCATTTATGCGCTGCATAAAATCCCCCACAATTTAGAGTAGTTTTTCACTTGTTTTTAAAAACTTTATAAGGTTATATTAGATCAAATGATTATTTATCAAAGTAAAAAAGGGTTATTACTTTTTTCATCTCTATTTATATTTGCGACTATTTCGGTTATTCTTTTTACTTTAATTCTTCAAAATGAAGGCAAAGTTACGGAAGCTGAAGAAACTCGCTATAGACTTTATGTGCGTGCTGATCAATTACGCCAAACCTCTGATGATCTAACTCGCATGGCGAGGCTTTATGTTATTACAGGAGAGTCTAAATATAGAGAATACTTTCAAACTATTTTAGATATAAGAGATGGGATAAAACCACGCCCCAAAGACTATTACAGGATTTACTGGGATTTTTACATTTCCACAGGAAAGCCCCCAAGAATTTCAGATAAAGCTATTTCTCTCCAAGAGTTAATGAAACGAGAAAAATTCACAGAAAAAGAGCTTTTGTTTCTACAAGAAGCAGAAAGAATTTCTAATGAACTTGCTAAAATAGAAAAGCAAGCTATGGATATAATATCACAAGATGTTCCTGAGTTAGAGACAGCCCGTCAATTACTTTATGATGCTAAATATAATAGAATTAAAGAAGAGATCATGCGACCACTTGATAACTTTTTCGACTTAGTAGAAACAAGAACAACCGATACTCTAAGTCATTATAGAAATATTAGAAGAATACTAGATGCCTTGTTTATTATTACTCTTTGTCTCCTCTTTATATCTTTCATATTTATTTCAAATAAAATTCTAGAAGAAGAAAAAGAGTTATCATAGAGAATACAGTAATTCCCACGTAAGAATCCTTGCGCCATTTCTAACATAAGCTACTTGTTTACAAGACTTGCTCAAGTTTTTATTATTAGAAGCCATCTCAAAATTATTTCCTGTGCTCACGTTTCTAAAACAGCCTCTTAATTTAAGTATCGAACTTATGTTTGCGATATTGATATATTAAGTTTATTGAGCTAGAAATAGGCTTATTTTCAAAAAAATACCTCTCATAAAAATCATACTTTGGATGAATCAAAAGCACAGTGTAAATTTGTCTTCAAAGAAAATTCCTGAGACTCCTCACAGGTTTGAAGACTTTTATTGCACTGCAAGGTATGGTGAGCCGCCCTGGGCTCGAACCAGGGACCCTCTGCTTAAAAGGCAGATGCTCTAACCAGCTGAGCTAGCGGCCCATTTTTTACTTTGATTGTTCATAAATATTTCTTTATGATCTTAAACCAAGTAGCTTATAAATAGCATAAATGTTTTTTAGGAAATAACAAGTCACAAGTCAATAATAAGAATGAGAAGCCATCGATATTTTTTAAGGACATCCAAATGAAGCAAAAAATAAGAAGAGTTATCGGACTGCATGCTTGTAAAGAAACATTGAAAATTCGACCTAAAAGTGTTGAGCTAGCTTATATCTCTAAGAATTGGCAATCATCTGATATGTTAAAAGACTTTCACGCTCTCTTAACACAACATAAAATTTCTGTAAGATATAAAAGTCAGAACTTTTTAAGAGGATGGCAAGGTATCGCCCTCGAGTCCAATCATTGGCCCCTTTGGAATTGGGATATTGTTAAAAATAACCAGCAGATGATCTTAGTGGCTATCGATAGCCTAGAAGACCCTCAAAATCTTGGTAATATTCTAAGATCTTCTTGGCTCTTTGGGGCTTATGGGGTTTTACTTTGTAAACATCATTGCGTGCACCTGACAGAGTCTGTGCATAAGATTGCTAGCGGGGCTGTAGAGCATGTTCCTGTAGAAATCGCATCTAATTTGTCAGATCAACTTCAAAAACTAAAGGATCTAGGGTTTTGGGTTTATGGCCTAGAAACTTATAAAGAAAAAGATACAAAATTATTATGCAATGAGGAATTTCCACAAAAAGTTGTCCTACTCGTAGGAGCAGAAGGTAAAGGTATACGTCAAAATGTTAAAAAAACATGTGATCAACTTTTAACCATCCCTCAAATCCAAAAAGATCATAGCCTGAACGCCTCTACAAGCCTGGCAATAGCCCTTTACGAAGTAGATAAAAATCTTATAGTAAAATCATAAAATAACAATATAAACTATTGTAATAATTAATATTTTTATATATCTGGTTAGATTTTGGATTTTTTCCTAAGTTCTTATTTAAAAAAATAGGTTGATAGCAACTTTTTCTCGCGACTCATTGATACTTAGGCCAATACTTTACCCACTAGAAGCTTGTGTTGTCACAGCAAGGATTGGAATGATAAGAGCTGTATGATGAGAGTGTTACACACGGTTCTTGAGGATTTCAAAATTCCCCTATTCTACTAGTTTATTTTTCTGGTATAAGTATAAATTTGTCATTATGCTTTTAGAAGTTTTTCTGGAGGGATATTGGATTTGAAAAGAGCTGTTTTAAAAGGTAAGGAGCGTCCAAGTTTTCTGCTAAGCCAATGATTGATTCTTATAAGTGAGTTAATATCTACACCTGTTTTATATCCTAGCCTTTCTAAAAAATACACAACAATTTCTGTAGCTACATTGCCTACTCGATGTTTTGAGTAAGGACATCCTCCAAGACCTCCAAGGCTACAGTCAAAAATAGAAATACCGTAATCTAAACTTTCTTTGATATTTGTAAGTGCCAACCCTCTGGTGTCATGAAAGTGCATGGCAATTTGATGAGGTGGTATTATCTTTAACAACACTGATAAGAGTTGATTAACTTCTTTTGGCGAGGCAGCTCCAATAGTATCTCCAATAGAAATTTCATAACAGCCCATTTCTATGAGCTTTGTTGCTAATTGAACAACTCTATGAGGACCAATATAGCCTTCATAAGGACAATAAAAGGCTGTGCTGATATAACCTCTTAAACGGCATTTTTTAGGTAACATTTTTGTGATGTCCTTTAAGCGATTTAAACTTTCTGAAACAGAGCAGTTAATGTTTTTTTGAGTAAAAATTGTGCTTGCTGCTGTAAAAAAAGCAACTTCTTGAATACCCGAGAGAAGAGCTATTTCCATCCCTTTTGTGTTTGGAACAAGAGTAGAAAAAGAAATGTCCTTAGAAATTTTATTTTTCTTTTGTTGAGCTAAAATTGTTTGCGCTAACTCTAATGACCCTTCCATTTGAGGAACCCACTTTGGAGATACAAAAGCTCCTATCTCAATTCTTTTAAGGCCGGCAAGGCAAAGTCTTCTGATAAATTTTTCTTTGTTGGTTTGATCTAAAACAATGGATTCGTTTTGCAGGCCATCCCTGGGTCCCACTTCAACTAAAGTTATCTGTTTTGTCATTTTTTCTCCAAAGGTTTTAATTGTATGAGTATTTGCTCTTTTTCCACTTGTTGACCGCAAGTGACGTGAATAGACTTAATAACTCCATCTCTTTCTGATTTGATCAGATGTTCCATCTTCATAGCCTCTAAAGCTAAAAGTGTATCTCCTTTTTTAATAGAATCACCTTCTTTTACCATGACTTGAAGAACTTTTCCGGGTGTGAAAGTTAAAATATGATCTGGTACACTTTGGTGCTCATCTAGGCTGTCTTTATCAGCTCCACTGTAAGTCCAAGTAGCTCCTTGAAAATGCATCCAAAGATCTTGAGAGTCAAAACAAATATGTCCTTGCCTGTTTTTTCCATTAATAAAAAGTGTTAAAGTGTGAACTTGCACTTGAGGGTTTTTCCATTGATGAACATACGAGCTTTCAAAGATAGATGCTTTTTTATGAGCAGTTTTTCTTCTACTTATAAACTGTTTTGCATGGTTTTGAAAAATTAACTGTGCATTTGAAAGAGCACCCTCCTCTTTTGGAGTTAATCCTTTTTTGAAATATTTATCAATAAAATCAGTAGTGACAGCCCCTTTAAGAAAAATAGAATGTTCTAAAATAGCTTTAAGGTATTCAAAGTTAGTTTTTACACCAAAGACATAAGATTCATTGATAGTGTTTTTCATCTCTTGAATACAAGATGAGCGGTCTTTAGCCTTAATAATGATTTTTGCAAACATAGGATCATAAAATGAAGAGACTTCGTCACCGTCATCTAAGCCATAATCAAAACGTCGATTGACACCACGAGACCATTTTTGAGATATTCGACCTGTACTAGGAAGGCCCTCCTTATAAGGATCTTCCGCATAAACACGGCATTCCATCACATGCCCTTGAGGCTTTAATTGAGATGAAGAAAATGGCAGCTTGTCTCCTTGTGCCACTTGAATTTGCGCTTTTACTAAGTCTACGTTTAAAAGCATTTCTGTAACAGGATGTTCTACTTGAAGACGTGTGTTCATTTCTAAAAAATAATAGTTTTCACCATCTAATAAAAACTCAACTGTTCCCGCTCCTACATAATTCACTGCTAAAGCCGCTTTAATAGCATCATCTGCCATTTTGGAATGGTGTTTTTGACATTCTAAAGCAGGAGACTCCTCTATGATTTTTTGATGCCTGCGTTGGACACTGCAATCACGTTCGAAAAGATGAATGATGTTGCCATGTGTATCTCCAAATATTTGAAACTCAATATGCCTAGCTTTTTCTATATATTTTTCTAAAAAAACTTGATCAGAACCAAAAGCGGCTAATGACTCTCTCTTTGCAGAGTTTAATTGTTGAAGAAAGTCTTTTTCAGATCTAGCTATCTTGATGCCACGCCCTCCTCCACCAAAGCTTGCTTTGATAAGAAGAGGAAATCCAATTTGCAATGCCATGCTCTTTAACTTTTCATCAGTTTGAACGGGGTCATGATAACCAGGAATGACAGACACACCTGCTTTCATCATGATTTTTCTAGCTGTTGTTTTATCTCCCATTTTGGCAATAGCTTCATAGGAAGGACCAATAAAAGTGATACCAGCATCTTCCACAGCTTTAGCAAATTGAGCATTTTCAGATAAAAAACCAAATCCAGGGTGCAAGGCATCTGCTTGGACCTTAAGAGCTGCTGATATATTTGCCTCAATATTTAAATAGCTTTCTGAGGAGGGTGCTGGGCCAATACAGATGGTTTCGTCTGCTTGCCTAAAAGCTGCTGATTTTATATCAGCTTCCGAGTGCAGTAAAACCGTTGGGAATTGAAGCGCTTTACATGCCTTCAAAATCCTTAAGGCCACCTCTCCTCTATTAGCAATAGCAAGTTTTTTAAAGCTCATTGTTTTTCATTGGTTTGATTCCAAGAAGGTTTGCGTTTTTCTAAAAAGGCAGCTAAGCCCTCTTGACCTTCTTGACTGGAACAACATTTTTTAAAAAGATCAATGACTTCAGCTTCTAAATGAGTAAAATTGAATTTTTCTTTTTCACATTTTCTAATAAGAGATTTTGTATGTCTTACCGCTTGTCTGCCTACAGAAGAGAGTTTATGGCACTTATCCTGGATATATTGATCTACTTGATCGGGAGTGCCTACAAAATCTAAAAGACCTTTAGAAAATGCCATTTGAGCATCAAACTTTTCACCTGTAAGCATCAGCTCTAGTGCATGTGGTGGGTTGATCTTTCTACAAACAAAAAGACTGATAACAGCAGGTATAATACCTAACTTTACTTCACTAAATGCAAAAACAGTGTCCTTTGTTGCTGCCACTATATCACAGGCAGCGGTCAAACCAATACCTCCTCCAATAACATGACCGTGAATATGGCAAAGTACAGGGTGAGGACAATTATAGATAGTGCTTAAAAGATCATAAAGCACTCTGATATTAGATGTATTTTGAGGTGAATGAGCTGTGTTTTTAATCCAGGAGATGTCTCCTCCAGCACAAAAGCTTTTACCATTTCCTCTTAAAACAATAGCGGAGATATCAGATTGAAGCTGAGTGTCGGAGAAAACTTGAGTGAGTTCTTGCATTAACTCTGCATTGAGCGCATTTCTAACCTGTGGCCGGTTTAAGCTAATTGTCAAAATAGATTTTTCTTTTGAATATTCAACAGATGACATAAGAATCCTTTTGTTGTTTTTTTATGCATTTATACTACTATTAAATATTAAGATATTTCAAGCTCTAACATATTCACTCATTTTGTATTATTCAGGCAGTCCGGCAACCTGGCAGTCGAGCAATTAAGTTCCCGGCAAGTTATTTGCCGGATTGCGGGTCTTCCGGGGAAAAATATAAGAACTCTCTACTATTGATAATAAAAGAACTTTTTGTCAAATTTTCCAAACTTGATACATCAGTATTTTAAATCATCATTTTTAGAAATATAAGTTAAGAAAAAAAGCTGATTCTCCGATGTTGTAAGAAATAATATCCAAAATATAAACCCTCATTAAGGAGAATTAAAATGAGACACTTAATATTGAGTTTATTGGTATTGGGCTTTTCTCAAAATCTGCAAGCAAAGTTAGGTGTAGATGAGCCTTCTAGCGAAAATAATGAAAGCAATAAAGAGTATTTAGAATGTGCAAATAGGATAGAGGCATCTGGTAAAGTGTATTTAGAATGTGTAAAAAGTGTAAAAGAAGAACCAGTAAAAAGTCTTTCAGCAGGAGTGGTTTTCAAAGAACCTAGATCAAGGGCCTCAGCCAATAATCAGCAGAAAGAGAATGTAAGAAAACCTGCACAACGAGAGACATCTAATGAGCAGATTTTCTCAGAGGCTCATTCTTGTGTTGCCCGTTTTACTAGTGATGGACTTCCTGACATTAAATGTAATGGGCAGAGGTTGAAATGGTTGGGAAAGAGTGATGGATTCACTAATGTGATCTCTCTTGCAAATCATTATTTAGCAGAAGCTGGCTTTATTCCTATTAATTGTTGGTCTGCATCAAGTTACAACTTTTACTGTATTTATCATAAACATTCACAGAATTAGTTAGTTATTTTACTAAAGATACTTCTAATGTTTCTGGCAATCTGACAACTGTTTTCGGCAACAGATGTCAGAGGCAGATTGCCGGTGTGCCAGACTCCCGGAGAAAATGAGAAAATATTTTTTTAAGGAATTTTCTTAAGAATGATATCACTGATAATAAGAGAACTTTTTTGGGTCGAATGCTGTCTCACTCAAAATAAACCAACCTCTGTTTCCCTAAAAATGCCTCTCGCCTCTGGCGACTTTTTGGCATTGTCCCCAAACGAGCTTACACTGTTTGGTAAATAGGACAATGCCTAAAAAGCTTGAGGTATTTTTAGTAAGGCAGATACCTCTCGTTACTTAACACAATATTAGGGAAAATCTGTCTTTAGATATTTAGTTTATTATCTCAAACTTGTTTACTTTGAGTAGAAGAGATACTCTTTATTTCTTTATATCATATTAAGGAAATCATTTTTTTAAGAAGCTTTTCAAAAATTGCTTCTATTGATAATAAGAAAACTTCTTAGGATCAAATGCCTCTCTAATGGCTTCTCCGATGAAGGTGACCATAGTCAGGACAAAAGACATAGCAATCACTACAGATGCAACAATCCAAATGGAATCCATCTGTGACATTCCCTCTTTAAGAAGCTCTCCCCAGCTAGGTGTAGGCTTAGGAAGTCCATATCCTAAATAATCAAGTGCTGTTAATGCTGTGATACCATAAACAACAGAAAATGGGATAAAAGTGATAATGATAGAAATGATGTTAGGTAAAATATGATGAAAAATAATTCTTGTGTGACTTGCTCCCATCGTTTTTGCGGCAAGGACATACTCTCTTGCCTTCTCTTTATAAGTAGAAGTTCTCATATTCCATGTGATCTTTGTCCATTCAAAGAGAACCATAATGCCAATTAAAATAATCAGTGTAGGAGAAATGATAGATGCTACGATGATTACGACATAGAGTGCTGGAATATTCGACCAGATTTCTATGATCCTTTGGAAGAAGAGATCAAAACGTCCTCCTACATAACCAATCAGACAACCCAGAACGATTCCAATAATGTAGTTTAAAAAAAGAAGAGCAAAAGAAAAAATGATGGCCACACGAAAGCCATAAAAAAGTCTAGCTAAAACATCTCTCCCTGATTTGTCTGTCCCTAAATAATGTTGATTTGCTGTAGATGGTGGATAGGGAGGGTACTTATCCTCCTGATAATCGTTCTCAAAAGGATTGTAGGGAACAGGTGGCATAATGACCCAGTTGTTTGTACCCTCAAGTTGTTTTTGGAGGTTCTTATAGTCAGTCTCATATTCGTAATCAAGTCCAAAGGTTATACCAGGAATAATACCACCATAGGTTGGGAAATAATAGTCACCATTGTATTTGACAACAAGAGCCCTCGAGTTGATCAATAGCTCAGCAAATAAAGAAAGGAATACAAAGATGGAAAAAATAATAAGAGAATAATAACCTCTTTTAATCGCTTTAAACTTTCGAATCTTTTTAAGAGTTAAAGGATTGAGTTTTATCATTCGAAGCGTATCCTTGGATCGATTAGGGCTACACAAATATCAGATAGGATATTGCCTAAAAAAAACAGTAGGGAAGAAATAACAAGAATTCCCATAACAACAGGGTAGTCTCTTTGAACAATAGATTCATAACCTAAAAGACCTATGCCATCTATATTGAATATGGTTTCAATTAAAAAAGAACCTGTTATAAAAAAAGAGATATTATTTCCAAAATGTGTAGCAATAGGGATAAGACTATTTCGAAAGGCATGCCTTAAAACAGCCTTAGGAAAAGATAAGCCTTTTTGCAAAGCAGTTCTGACATAATCGGCAGAAAGATGATCCATCAATGAATTTTTCATCAATAAAGTTGTAAAGGCAAAACTGCCAGAAAGATAAGCTATTAAAGGTAAAGTGGCGTGATAAATGATATCCTTGCATTTTTCAAAGAAAGAAAAATCATCAAACTCATCGCTTGTAAATCCTTCCATAGGAAACCATTCCCATAAAGAGCCTAGCCAAACTAAAAGTATAACTCCTACAATATAGTTAGGAATAGCATAACCTAAAACTATAAATATGCTCGTTAAACTGTCGAAGATAGACCCATGATGGATGGCTTTAAATATCCCCAATGGGATGCAAATAAGATAAGTGATGAATATTGTCATGAGACCATAGAAAATAGAGATGGGCAGCCTCTCTTTAATAAGACCCCAAACAGGTTCCACATAGCGAGTGGATTGTCCCAAATCTAAACGAAAAATATTTAATATCCAGTTGGCATAGGCAATAGGAATAGGCTTATCAAACCCATAATAGATCTCGAGATCGTGGAGTTGTTCTTTTGATAAAGAAGTTCCAGGTTCATCTAAACGCCCTTGATTAGCTTGCTGAGCTTGACTTAACATCATTTCAATAGGGCCGCCTGGTACAATGCGAGTGATGGCAAAGACAATCAATGTCAGCCCTAAAAAAGTAGGAATGATCAATAAAAAACGTCTGAGAAAGTAAACACCCATATTTAATAAGCTACAAAAAAAAACCGCAAACAACAAGTCTCTTTATTGAGTATTTAAAATATAGGAATTAGATGGTAAGATGACTTAGCGATTTCCTTAACATTTTGTTAAGTAACGAGGAGAGTCTCCCTCCTAAAAATGGTCAGAGGTAAGGGGTGTATTGTTTTTTTTAGAAAAAACAGAGAAAAAAATCTTTGAAGCAATGACTTTGGATATTTATGGCAAAATCTTGTAGTCCTCGGGCTATTGCCCTGCGGAAGAACAATCTTTTGCCATAAATATCCAGTTTTATTTTGCTATAAAGATTTAGTGTGATTTGTAAGGAGAGGAGATAGGAAATAAGGTAAGTGATTTCCTTAACATGGTGTTAAGTAATGAGGAGAGTCTCCCTCTTAAAAATGAACAAGTTTTTGAGGCAGTCAGCATTTTCTTGAAGGTGTGAACCTTCAAGCTGACTACCCAAAAGTGGTCAGAGACCAGTTTATTTTTAGGGAAACAGCATTGCCCTATTTGCCAAACGGCGTGAGCCAGTTGGGGGGCAATGCCAGAAAGTGGCCAGAGGCCAGACTATTTTTAGGGAAAAGTTAGGCACTCGCCGTGAAATAGAAAAGACGATGAAAGAAAGCTTTTTCTTTTTTTAGATCAAATCCAACCATCTCTCCACCTTTAAGTATAGATCTAAAAATATGAGAGAGAAGGTCAATTTCTATATCACTTCCATCTAAAGCAAGGGTTTCTTCTATGGCTTGAAAAACTTTATACAAGTCTGTTGTTGTAACAACCTTTGGTACTTCTCTCATATCTAAGCCATGGATAGGGTAAGGTTTGAAGCCAATGAGTTGTTGGGTTAGCAGAACTTTTGATCCGCTTGAAAAATCAATTTGTATAAAATCTCTACGTTTAGAATCTTTGCGTAAAATCACATCACTGAGATTTTGAATACGTATAGGTAATGATTTGTTGTCTGAAAGTTGACTGATATTAATAGAGAGTTCATCACACCAATTTATAGCTAGACCTGGAGTCTTATCTATAAAATGGGCGATATTTTCAATTAACTTTTCTTGATGTAGGCTTGAGATATTCAAGGTAAGTTCCTCATCTAGTATTTGATTTGTATTATAAAATAATATCGTCTTTCAAGCTACACAACTTAAATGCTATCTGTATTCCAATACTTTTATTTTATAATTTTCTAAGTTTTTACCATTAAGTGTCATCGTAATAGACAGTCATGGGCAAAACTTATATTAAATTGAGACTGATTGTCAGCCTGCTTTTGGATAACAAATGTAAGTGTTAAACATATTTTTTGGAAACTTGTCTAAAAATAAATCAAAATAGTAAAGAAGGGGTAAAGGTTATTTGATAGGGATTGGGGTATGCAGTTGTTAAAAAGATGGATTATAGCCAGAAAGCCATTACAAAAAGATTCAAAAATAAAAGTTTTACAACAAGTAAAATCTTATTTGCATTTAAAGTAAAGAATCAATGAGATTAGAAAAATACTGAATTTGAGTTTAGAATGTCATCTTTGCAAATTCTTTAAGAGAGCTTGAAAAGGGACTCTCCTTTTTTTATGGAGCTTCCTAGTATTTTGATTAAGGTTTTGGTTTCTAAAAGAGATTGAGAAAATAGATTCACCTTATAAACTATCTTCTTTGTTTGGCCCAGAAGTAAAAGAGTTAATGAAAAAGCCTTCAACTATATAAGCCCATCGTCTAACCTAGGTTAAGCCTATAAGATAATAGAATTACAATAGCATAGACTTGTCTATGTTCAGTAAAGAAGACCCCAGCAAGATAGCTTGTAGGTTATTCTGTGTAAGTTCTAAGTAAAAAGGTTATTTAAATACAATATTGAGGATTTGGTACTCTTTTATTCCTTTATTAGTTGATAGTTCTGATATATCGCCAACTTTTTTACCAACGAGAACTCTAGCTAAAGGAGAGAGAATAGAAATTCTACTTGCTTGTACATCAGCTTCTTCAGGTCCTACAATTTGATAAAAAACTTCCTTGTCATCTTCGTGGTCTAAAAGTGTGACAGTTGCGCCAAAGATCACCTTATCTGATTTAAGTTTGTTAGGGTGAATCACCTCAGCACCAGCAATACGTCCTTGAATTTCTGATATGCGAGCCTCAATCCATCCTTGACGTTCTTTTGCTGCATCATAGTCTGTGTTTTCACTGAGGTCTCCATGGGCTCTAGCTTCTTCAATAGCTTTAACCACAGATGGACGCTCCTCTTTAATTAATTTCTTTAATTCTTTTTCTAACTTCTTTTTGCCTCGATTGGTTATAGGTAATTGATTGTTCATAGTTTTATGACCTCAAAAATAAAAACGTTTAAAAAAATTAAAAGAAAATACATTCTATATTCTTTTCGTGAAATAAGCAAAAAAAATCTTTGAAATTGGCAGGTTACAACCATTTTTAAAGCATTGAATTTATTAATCGATCCTATTTAAAAATCTTATGATTTTTATTTTAATGACCTTATAATCATGCTATACATTGATGATATGCATTTAAACACAGCCCAAATTTCTATCATTAAAAGGCTATTAAATCAAAGAAGCCAAAGGAGTCAGCAGCTTTTAAAGTCTGTGTTGCTAAAGATCGAACCTGCTGATCTTTCACAACTTTTTGAGCATATCACTGATAAAAGCAAAAAAAAAATATATTTAGAGGTCCTTATAGAGATAGGAAAAGCAGGTGTTGCTCTTAGCTCTTTACACCCCTTGCAAATCAAAGATATCTTGGCCGCCATCACTAAAAAACAAAAGATTGCTCTTCTATCTTCTAGCTTTGAAGATGACTCTGCTTATTTCTTAAGTCTTATGGATGAAAATGACACGTCGCATCTGCTAGAGTCATTGCCTTTATCTTTGAAATCACGTATCAAGCAAATTTTAAGTTATCCAGAAGGTACTGCTGGAAGAGAGATGAGCACAAAAGTCTTTACATTACCTTTAAATCTTTCAGTTCAGATGGCTATTGAAGAAGTGAGAAAGAGATTACATGAGGAGTCTATCTTTTATATTTTTTGTGTGGACAGTGAGGATAAATTGGTAGGAGTGACTTCCCTAAAAACACTTGTAACAGCATCAGAGCAGACCCCTTTAAAGGATATTATGAAAACAGAGGTTATTTCTGTTCTACCAGAAACAAGTTCGCAAAAAGTAGCGGAGTTAGTTAATCATTACAGTTTCATTGCTATGCCTGTGGTCAATCAGGCAAGACAGCTTTTAGGTATTATTTCTATTGATAGTATTATTGATATTATTAAGGAACAAACAACAGCAAGCGCTTATGCAACAGCGGGATTGCAGGTCAATGATCGTGTGTATACGAAAGCAGGTTTAAGTATTAAAAACCGTATTCCCTGGCTCTTCCTTAATCTTATTTTAGCTATTCTTGTAAGTGGTATTGTCTCTCTTTTTGAAGACACAATGAGTGAGCTTATTATTCTAGCAACTTTGCTTAATGTTGTTTCGGGTCTTGCTGGCAATACTGCGATTCAAACACTTACTGTTGTCACACGGGGCTTGGCTATGAATGACTTTCATCTTATCAGTTATGCAAAGGTAATCTTTAAAGAGATTAAAGTGGGGTTGGTTATTGGTATTGTTATTGGTATTGGCGCGGGAATTTTAGTGTATTTATGGAAAGGACATTTAATTGTGGCTTCTATCATTTTTATTTCTATGATTTTAAATACAGTAGTAGGAGCAACTATTGGAGCATTAGTCCCTATTATATTAAAAAAACAAAACTGGGATCCTGCAATGGGTAGTGGAGTTTTAGTAACTATTATCACAGATTCTTTTAGTATTTTCTCTTTTCTTGGTATTGCAGCAATAACGATTCACTCATAAGATATTATTTGTACTATTGTGGTTGATCCAATAATCGGACATTCAAGCTAACCATCGTTCTAAAAAGTTACTATCAGCCTAAAAATAGACAAGTTTTTTAGGCAATCAGCATTTTGCTGACGGTGTGAACCGTCACGCTGATTGCCCAAAAATGGTCAGAGACCAGTTCATTTTTAGTGATACAGCTTTTCTAGGCAAGCCTTTTGAGACAAGCCTCTGTCTGGCTCTAGGCAACCCCCGTGCCATGCATTGCTTTTACTTTTTGATCTTATTATAGAATAAAATATTTTATACAAGCTTTGTCTCCTAAGGCACTGGCCTAAGCCAATCCAGAGGCTTGTCTCAAAAGGCTTGCCTTAAAGGTTGATTTATTTTGAATAAGACATCTTATGTATTTTGGCATAGCTTATAGAGATAAGCTCCTAATATATCAGCTTCTTTGATAAGCTCAATATGGTTGATGATGTCTAATATGGCCTGGACTTCCCTCAATGATCCAAAAGCAATCCTATAAAACTTTCTTCGGTCTTTTGCCGTTGATTTTGCGCTCCCTTCAGCTAAATTAAGCACAATACTTAAAGAGGCTCTTTTAATTTTAATTTATTAGATTTATGATAAAACTGTTTAGCTAACTGATAAGTTTTAAATTTTTGCATCGTCATAAAAATTTCCTCCTTTACTTAAGCCGTAAGGCGATGGGAGGAAATTTTTTAGATGGAAAAATTTAAAACAGATACTTGTTGCCAGGCACTGCCTACCGGAGTACAGTTTGCCTGATTGCCAGAAAGTCGTCAGAGGTAAGAGGCATTTTTAGTGTATAGTACGATTTCCCTAACATGTTATAAAAAACGAGAGGAGTCTCCCTACTCAAAATAAACAATTTTTTGAGGCAGTTAGCGTTTTCTTGAAGACGTGAGTCTTCAGGCTAACTGCCCAAAAATGACCAGAGGTCAGTTTATTTTGAGTGAAACAGCCTTATTGATTGAAGTTTTTGATCTTCTTTTTATTGACCACACCATCATCATTAATAAGCCCTTTGGTTTCCAGAAGTTCTTTTGCTAGGTGTGATCCTGTTTTGATATATTTATCATAGAGTCTAAGCAGATCTGTATTGTTTTGAAGTTTTGATTTATGACTAAAAAACGTTAATAGGTCCATAAACTTTATAAACTTTGTAGCAAACTCCATATAAAGTTCTTGAAAAGAATTGTCATTTATAGTTTTCGATAATCTTTGATAAGCAACACAACCAATGTCAGCATAGTAGTCAACGTCGATGATTTTGTATTTTAGAGAATCTCCTAAGAAACCGCTAACATAAAGACTTGTATCTCCTAATTTTTTAAGCAGGTTGATACGAATACCTTGTTTTTGGTTTGTAGCGGTTAATAACATTTCTGCAAGTGTGCCTGTTGAGGGGGTTTCTTTATTGTTTGACTTTTCTGTCTTTTTCTCAAATAAGTTATCCGCAGATAAGAATTGTTCCATAACTTCTATGAGGTAAAAGCGCGCCATTTGAGAAGGGTAAAACTTTGTTTTTTGCATACCTTCATCAATGACCTCAGTAAAATACTCCCTGCAAGAAACTACGGCATTATTTAAAGGTGGTTGGCTCATATTAACTCCTCTTGATATATAAAGAAGGCCTTGCCATCACATATTTAATAGTATAACTTTATATCTCTTAATTTATAAGTGGTACATGCCTTTTAGCTATAAAATAGCCGTACTTTTGGCTGGATTAAACGTTAAAGTAGTAAAGCAATAATAAAGATTTCTTAATTTTTTAAGGGTGGAAAACACTATGGGAGAAATTTCTGATATTTTAATTGTGGGAGCTGGCCATGCAGGGGTAGAAGCTGCTCTTGCAGCCAGTCGTTTAGCTTGTAAGGTCACAGTTGTAACGACAAACACAGATCGTATTTCCTTTATGAGCTGTAACCCTGCAATTGGGGGTTTAGCAAAAGGACATATAGTTAGAGAGATTGATGTGCTTGGTGGTGAAATGGGATATCAAGCAGATAATGCTTGTATTCAATTTAGGCGTCTTAATGCAAGTAAAGGTCCTGCTGTAAGGGGTTCACGCGCTCAGTGTGATAAAGTTCTTTATTCTCAAAATATGAAAAAAGCTTTATGTTCTCATTCAAATATTCATTTATTAAAAGCTGAGGTTTCCAGTTTGATTATAGAAGATAATATTTGTAGAGGAGTTATTTTAAAAGATAACTCACGTATATTTAGTAAGACTGTTGTGATCACAACTGGAACTTTTATGAACGGGATGATGCACATAGGTACAAATAAGCAAATGGGAGGCCGGGTAGGAGAAAAAGCCACAGTAGGGCTTTCTTCTCAGCTTGCTGATATAGGATTTTCTGTACATCGTTTAAAGACAGGTACCCCTGCTCGCCTTGATGCTAAAAGTATCAACTGGTCTTTAACAGAGGAGCAGTTAGGTGATAAATTGTTTTATCCTTTTAGCTACCGGAGTTCAAATGTTCCAAAACTACCTCAAATCAGCTGTTATTTAGCTTACACAAGTGATAAAACCCATGAGATTATCAGAAAAAATATTCATAAAAGTCCTATATATAATGGAATCATTGAGAGTACTGGTCCAAGATATTGTCCAAGTATTGAAGATAAAGTGATGAGGTTTCCGGATAAACTTCGACATCAAACTTTTTTAGAGCCAGAAGGTCTAAATACAAATTCTATTTATCTTCAAGGTATTTCAACAAGTCTTCCTAAGGAAGTTCAAGATGATTTTTTAAAAACCATTCCAGCACTTAAAAATGTTAAAGTTTTACAATATGGCTATGCTGTAGAATATGATTTTGTTGAGCCTTGCCAGATCAAGCATACACTTGAAACAAGACTGATCTCTAATTTATTTTTAGCAGGGCAAGTTAATGGTACAAGTGGATATGAAGAAGCAGCAGGTCAAGGATTAGTTGCAGGAGTAAATGCGGCTTTAAAGATTAAAAATCAAAACGAATTTTTATTAGAAAGGGACCAAGCTTATATTGGAGTTCTTATTGATGACCTTATCACAAAAGGAACTAAAGAGCCTTATAGAATGTTTACTTCTAGAGCTGAGTTTCGTATGAACCTTAGGGAGGATAACACTTTAGAAAGGCTTTTAGAAAAAAGTTATAGATTTAAGCTTTTAACTCAAAAGGATTTTGATCATCTCAACACAATAGTAGAGAATCGAAAACAACATTATAAACTACTTGATCAGACAAGGTTAAATCCTAAAAAACAGGTTAAGGAAAAATTTGAAGAATTACAAATACCTTTTCTGCAAAAACCTCTTAGCTTTAAGGATTTACTACGTCGTAATGATATTTCATACAAAGACTTAAAACATTTTGGATTTCCTATTATAGAAGACAAAAAGGTAAGTGAAGCTGTTGAAATTGCTATAAAGTATGAAGGATATATTTCAAGACAGCAGGAATTAATTGACCAAGCTAGGAAATTAGAAGACCTTCCTTTAGAAGATGAATTTCCTTATGATAAAATTAAGGGACTTTCTAGGGAAGAAGTTGAAAAACTTCAAAAAATTCGTCCACGCACTTTAGGGCAAGCAAGCCGTATTAGTGGTGTCAATCCATCAGCTATTCAAGCTTTAATGATTTATAAAAAGGCTAGAGCCAATCAAAACTCTAAAGCTAGTTATAGCTAGAAGCGGTCTTAAAAATGCTAGGTCTACTATTTGAACTTACCTTAATGTAATGATCTAGAGTTATGGCAGGCTTCTTACATAAGCAAACAGGCAGCCCACGTGCCTTGTATTGCTGTCATTTTATAATTTTATTATAGAATAAAATATTTTAATGAAGAATTTGTTTCCTAAGGCATTGGCCTTACACTTATTTCAAGCCTGCCATAACTCTATCTCAATATTGCAAAATGCAAAACTTATTTTGCCAGATCGTTTGTAATATATTGGGCTTTGTAGTTCAATGAGTTGATTTTTATCTAACTTGTATCATGAACCTTCTTCATCTAGAGATTTGTAATTTTAAGTATTTTTGTTATCTATTAGACTTCTTGGTGTACGTTCTGCTGCATCTATCTTATTTTCATTGTGTTCTGATTCTCCGGTCTCCCGGGTTCCCAGATTTCAAAAGATGGTAATTTATCAAGATTTAACTTAGATAAATCAATAAACAACAACAAACCTCTTAAATTATAAAGGTTACGTAAGGTCAGTTATTTAGATGGAGGTGTCACTAAATTAACCTCTTCTATCAAAGAAGATATTTTTTCATCAGTGAGGTTTGGATAGGGTTCTTTTAAAAAATTGAGATCTGTATGAGCTATTTTTGCCCTGCCGTTACTATTAATAAACTCAACAAATCCATCTCCATGAATTTTAATCCATGCATGGCCAATTTCTTTTGTAGGAGGAGTTATTCCCATGAGTTTTGTGTGCAAACCATATTCAGAAAACAAGATACTACCAAACTCACTTAACTCTTTACAAACAGCTGATTTTATATCCAATATATGGCCTAGATGTGGAAGATAGACACCGGGGTTATTTCTGTAGTAGTTTACATTATAAGTTAAACCTCTAGAATGTCCATATTGATTTCTATTTGGATCTTCTATTAAAGGAACAATATCATTGAGCCAGACATGATAAATTTGAGATCTCTGGTCAGCACTTAAATCTTGAGGTCCTGGTGTGATCCCTATTTTTTCTTTTATAATATCTGTAGCTCTTTTCATCCATCTTTGTAAACTAGGATCTGTCCAATCAACAACATTATCAAAGGATATCATGTCAAAATGAGGATGTTCTGCTTCCCCCTTAATTTCAGGAGAGGTTTGACTTAAAAAATGATATTCATCATCAGATGTGTTTAGGGGTGTATTGTTACTTCTTAGAATGCGATTAATATCATCGTCTTGAGCATTACCATTACGTAAAAAGTAATCCTTTGCCGTCTGACTCACCTTAGAGGATTCCCAAAGAGGTAGCATCTGTCTTCCACCAAATGATAAAGTTCTGTGTTTCAAAGATAGTAGATCAGTGTCACCGTTATAAACTTGAAGTATTATATGATCCCCATTCCACTCAATAATCTTAGCTATATATTTTCTTTCACTACCTTCGTCTATAAATGAAATAAACCTTTGATCTCCTCTTAAAACACCTGCAATAAGACCTCTTCTAAAGGTATCTTTAGCTGGATCACCAGACATCTCTATTTGTGTTGTATCAAAAAATTGACTTTCTGTATTATTTCTTATGACTTGAATGCTATCCTCTTTTAATGGATCAACATCAGCTTGTTCAAATAAAATTTTTGCTGCAGGGTCTTGCCAAATAGTATTTAATTGCTGTTCATTTTCAATAGTAATATTTTGACCACTTAAGCTTTTTACAACAATGCTATTGGAAGAAACATCAATAATCTTGCCTGGAACACGTTCTTCTTCTGTATTGATATAGCTTATAAATCCTTGGTTACTATCTTGAAGTTCCTTTAATTTGCTTAAAAAATTGTGTACAATTGAGGGTTCCTGTTCTGGAGGATCTAAGAAGTTACTATCACTATCAAAAGCACTGGATATAAGGAGAGGAAGTAAAAGAGAAGATTGAAATGCATCTATATCAAAATGATAACTTGTATCTGTAGTCTGTGAAATGAGTTTTGGATAAGCCCTCCTTCTGATTTTATCTTAAAAGGTCCTAAGTTATTACGATCAAACCCTAATTGTTTTAGCAGAAAAAACTGAAAATCTTCTAGTACATTTAATTCTTTTAAAATATTAAAGAGGGTGCCATCAATAAGACTCTCCTCGTTAGGCATTTCAAATGCTGTAATTTCTGTTATACCTGCAAGGAAAAAATGATATAGGTTAACCTTTACCTCTTTTGGTGTAAAGAAAGGGTTAGCTTGATGATTAAGTATTATAGCAATTCTTAAGGATAGCCACATCATATCATGAACTTCTTCAGTAAAATTGTTTTTAGGGTTCCCGTGTAGCTGAGGAAGAAGTAAGGCACTTGTACACTCTAAAGGGTTTCTTTGTCTAACATTTAGTCTATCTGGGTTTGTTGATTTACTTTCTTGAGCTTCTAGTTCTCCTGAAATAAATAAAAGTAATAAAAACATATAAAGGAAAATTTTAAATTTCATTTAAGTATATTCCTTTGATAAAACTTGAAGTTAAGATTATCCCAAAAAATAGAAGTGATATCAAGAATTATTCTTATAGGTTGTAAAATTTACATGTATAAATTGTAAAATTTACAGTGAAGTGATCTCAAAAATAAGTTTTGTAGTCTGCTTTTGCGAGTTAAAAGTTAAAATAGTAAGTTATCATTATCCTGGGATCTGGCATTCAGGCAAGCCGGTAATCATTTCCCGGCAACTGGTTACCATATCTCCGGATTGCCAGATTGCCTGAAAAAGTATTTAGTAATACATTTATGGTTTTGAGATGAGTTCTAAAAAGAATTAAGAAAACTTTAGATAAAGAATCATAAAACTTATTTTAATTGGATCAAATACTTTTTTAACTTTTATAAAAACTAATTTATAGAGTTATGTTGACTGAATATCTCATACTGAAGAGAGATATTTAATTCACCTGAGCCCCTAATATTGTAAGGATCTGTATTATCGAAAACATTTTCACTCAAGTGTAATTGTATATCATCTGAGGCATCTGAAAATGTGATTTCAAAATCTTGATCAGAAACAATAACATTGTTTAATTTAAGAGATACTGAATTTATTTGTATATTAGAAGAGTCTTGATGTTTTGGATCAGTGGGTAATAAAAGTGAATGTTCTCTGATATTATTTCTTAAACTACCCGCTTCGTATTGAATAAAAATTTCTGCCCCACTTGGAGGAGGGTTTGAAAAAACAATTTCCCCATTTTTAATAGAAAAATCGTATTCTGGCTGTTCATTCACTGTTACAAAGACATAATTTTTGTTAATAGCTGTATTCTGATTTAAGTGCCAATAAGATTGCAGTTGTTGACTTCCATCTGGTGTGCTAGAGTGAACATCTTCTATTTGAATATCCATTACATCTGTACTGACTGCTAAATTACTGGTTAAGGAAATATATCTATCCTCTAAAGGCAAAAGAGCATTTAATCCTTCTTGGTCTTCAACAAAATATTCTATTTTATAAGTAATATCTACCTGATCTCTAATTTGACCAAGGATATTATCCATATCTTGATCGTTAAGATTTTTAATATCGAACCATTGACCAGATGTTGCATCGGAAAGAGAAGGGTGCCCAAAGTAATCTTTGGAGAATCCACCGTAATCCTGAGCTAAAGTAAAAACTTGTATATTATTATCCTTAAGAGCTTTGATAGTGTCTTCATAATCTGGTGCTCTTTCTTTTGATTCACCTTTGTTAACTGAGGTCCAAAACAGAGCATCTGTGATCAAAATAACTATACGTTGACTATCAGTACTCCATGGCACTTGGGATGCTGAAAGTACTCCTCCTAATGCATTTTGAGGATAACTACCGCCTTTTTGAAACTCTAATCTAGAGATATCACTTAAAAATTTTAAAGCGTTATCATTTTGAGGAGTAAGAGGATTATCTGGAAAGAAACTATTACAATATCTTTTCACTAAATCTTTAAATGCCACAAAACAGAAACTTGTATATAGCTGAGTTTCTTCTAATTTATTTACAAAATAAGTGATATTTTCTTTAACAATATGACCATATTCATCCATACTGCCGCCTGTATCAATTGCAAAAACTACTTCTAATGTGTGGTCAAGTTTTTGACTTTGAGAAGAAAGTGTGTAACTTTCTATTTCTATTTGATTTTCCAAAAGGTGTAGATTATTTTTTTCTAAATCTCTAACATTTAAACCATAATGATCAAAAGCTTGAAAAAATAGAGTCATTTTATTTTTATTATATGCTGATTGAAAGAATGAATCTTCATTTAGCGCATAGCTGAAAGTATCATGGAATTCATGTTGAGACTTTCTTTCTATAACTTTTGGAGGAAGTTGTTTGATAATAAAAGATGTTTTTATATCTGGTTGAACGTCTATAGGTTGGAGGACATTGATTTCATGTTGGGGGTTTATATTTAAAACATTTGGTATATCTTGAGGTTGGTAAGAAAGGTTAGAATTGTTTTCAAGACGAAAAGTGGGTGGAAGTACTTGAATGGAAGGAGAATCTATATTTGTACTACTGTGAGTTTGAATTAACTCTGTTGCAGGTATCGAATTTAAATCTGATTGTAAGTTTGTTAAATTAGGTGAATTTATATGGGCTGTATCTACATAAGTGATGGGACTGCTTGGTTTTATATCAATGGTTAGAGATGGTGTTGAGGTTATAGTGGGTCTTAAATTCGTAGCATTAAGTGTATTTATATGAACTTGATTTGTGTAAGAAGTCTGTAGTGGTGTTTTTATATTTGTTGTAGGTGAGTCTAAGTTTGTGACGTTAGACGTGTCTATGTTCACTGAGTCCATATAAAGTGTGTGAAGCATAATTGGTTTTTTTATATCTGTGAGTGGATTTGAATTTATATCTGATTTTAAACTTATAATAGGGGCGTCTACAGAATTCATATAAGAAATAAGAGGTGATGAATTTATATTGATAATTGGAGAAGAAGTCGTATTTATATTTAATTTTAAAGGTGTAGTTATATTAACTGAGCTCATATAAGATGTATGGGCTGTATCAGGTATTTTTATTGTATTTAGATATAAACTTGAACCTAAGTTTAAACCTGCAACACTAAATGCATGCTCTATAGCATAGGATGTGTGTGTCATACTTGGTGGTTCTATATGAGGTGTTTGATGTATGTTGATATATTCAGCAGTGGATGGAGAGGGTATTGCAATTAATGAATAGGCTTGGTTATTTGGAGTAATTAAAGGTCTAGATGGAATGAGAGGCGCAAGTGGTGCTGGAGGTAATCTAGTAGGTCGCTTTATATTATAAAAAAAAGCTTGTTTACCACAACCAGAGTTTAGAATAATAATAAATAAAGCAAGATAGTTGAGAAGTTGTTTCATATAATAATAGTTACTCTTTAGTTTTCTAAATCCTATTTTTTGTCTCTGACTTAATCAGAAAGAGTTATCACACAATATAAAAGTCTGAATCAATATAGATAAGGGTTATATAAAAATTATCCTTTGGTTATCAAATATAATAAAGATGTTTTTTTAATATATTGACCTTTGATTTAAATAACTTGTCTTTTAGAACTAAAGACTTAGAAGAGGTTATCTAGTTTAAATAGCTTCATAAGAAAACGATATGCTTAACCCCTTTGATTGTCTTATATTAAAGGGATCTTCGTCAGAGAAAACATTACTTCTAAGGTTTAGCAAAATACTGCCATCATCTGCAGACTCAACCTCAAAATAGGTTTGATCTGCCTTCTTTTCATTGAGGAATAAAGAGAGGTTTGAAACTTCTATATGGTTAGAAGACTGTAAGATTAAAGGGTGTTTTTTTACATTGTTGATTAAGCTTTCAAATTCATATCTTACAAGAATTTCAGAACTGTTTGGAGGAGGCTCTTCAAAAAATATCTGTCCATTTTCAATAAAAAAGTCGTTTCCTATTTTTTGCCTAACTCTATTAACTGTTACAGTGACATTATCTTTCTTGATATCTGGTTCATTTAAAGGCCAATGAGATAGTAATTGGTCAGCACCTTCCGGTAGATTGGAATGAATACTTTGAACTTCTATTTGAACATCTTCTTCATGAGAATTTTGTATTGTGGTTGTAGTTAAGTTGATTTCTCTGTCTTCTAAAGCTAAGAAAGGATTTAGTCCTTCTTGATATTCAACAAAGTATTCTATTTTATAGAATATATTAAGTTGCTCTCTAATGTGGTTAAAAATATTTTGTATATTTCTTTCTTCAAGAGTTTTAATATTAAACCACTGGCCTGATGTTGCTTCTACAAGAGAAGGGCATTTGAAATAGTCTTTAGAAAACCCATTGTAGTCTTGAGTTAAAGCAAAAAGTTGTATATTACTTTCTTTCAGCGCATTAAGAACAGTTTGATAATCAGGTGCCTCTCTTGATTCAGGACGTGAATTGTAAAGTGGAATCCAAAAAAGGGCATCTGTAGCAAGAATGATCATGCGTTGATTACCAGGATTCCATGGAGTGTGTCTAATTGCTTCAAGCATTCCTCCTAATACATTTTCATGATATTCATTATATCCTCTATGTAATCTTAGACGTGAGATATCATCTAAAAATTTTAAAACATTTTCATTTTGAAGTGTTAAAGGGTTATCTGGGTAAAAGAATCTGCATCTCTTTTCTATTGAATCTCTAAATGTAACAAGGCAGAGATTTACATGCATTTGATCTTCTTCTAGTTTATTGACCAAATAGGTAATATTATTTTTAATCATATCAATATATCTTTCCATAGAGCCTGCTGTATTGATGACAAAGACTACTTCTAATTTATGATCAAGTCGTTCTCTTTCAGAAGATAGTGTGTAACTTTTTATGTCAATTTGATTTTCTGAAAGATGTAGGTCATCTTTTTGTAAGTCTCTAACATTGAAACCATAATGATCAAAAGCTTGAAAAAATAAAGTGGTTTTATTGTTTTCATTTGTTATTTGCTGAAATGATTTTTGAATCCATCGATAGGGAAAAAAGTCTTGAAATAAATGATGAGATTTTTGTTGTGCTACTGGAGCAGCTTTAGGAGGAAGAGGAGTGGTAGTAATACTGGGAGCAGGAGAAATAGAGAAGGCAGTGATAGTAGGAGCAGGAAATATAGAGGAGGTTGGTTGTATGGGGTTGGTAGGTATAAGTTGTTTTGAAGGGATATTAGGTGAGTTTTTCTTTGGTATAGTGTTTTGTACAGGTGATTTAGAGTTGATAGATTGATTTGGTTTTACATTAAAAGCAGGTCTTTGGGCATTATGTTTTAGGCTATTTGTCTGTCTAATGGGCTTTGTATGAAAAAGTGCGTTCTTACTGCATCCTAATTGAAGAGTTAGAATTATTAGTGATAGTGATAAAAAAAAATTATTTTTCTTCATAGTGGTTTTATTTGTTTAGTTATAATTGTTTAATATTTCGGTCATATTGATAGATAAGACATCGCATTAAAGTCTTAATAAAGTCTAGAAAACCTTGTGTTTTATACTATGTATAAAGTGGATAGCTTTTTAAGAAACTTACTGACTGGTCTTATGCAAGACATTTTAATAGGGTCAATTGTTAAGATGGCTTAAAAAGAAGGTTTGAGTACAGCAATGAAAATAATAAGGACTAAAAAAAGTGTTGGGATGTGGCTGATCAAGCGACATTGCAAAGAGGATAAAAATATCTCACCTTTAACAAATCGGGATAAAGTATAGCCAACAAAGAAATGATAAAAAATGAGTAAAAATAGCAGAGTCAATTTGAGATGAAACCAACCCATCTTCATATAAAAGAAACTTTGTAAGAGAAGAGCAAAGCCAAAAATAAGAGTTAGGATCATGAAAGGGGTTGTTACGAAAAAATATAGACGATAAGACATTTTTTGCAGAAGAGATGTGATTTCTTTAGATTGGGCATTTTCTATATAGTATCTGAAAATATAGAATATGTAGATAAGTCCAGCAAACCAGCCTACCATAGAGATCAAATGTAGAGCTTTAAGAGTTAAAAACATATCTTACCTCATTTTAAAATCAAATTTTATAGATATATAGCTTATGAGTCATCATGGCTTTTGTGTATTAGACAGTTTTAGATGGCTCTGATTTAAGTAATTCTAAGGTTATTTGTTTCATCTCATATTTATGTAGAAATTCTATTGTTATAGATTATGAATTAAGTGTATGCTATCAATATAGTCATAAATATGTCAAGGTGGGCAAAATAGGAGAATATCATGGAATCTCAAGATGAATTTCAATTTAAACCCATTAATGAGGGTTTAGGTTTTCATAAGAAGAAACCAGTTATTAATTTAGATTTTGATGAAAATATGAGCCATCAGGAACTATCGACTCAGCCGGGGATAAATAGAACGCAGTTTGACAGTCAGTATCAACAAGGCTCTTCACTTCATGGGACTTTTCAACAAAAAGACAAGGAAATACCTTATATAACAGATCCGGGGATTCAGTTTGATAGTGAAATTGACAAAAATGCATTTGATGAAACTCAAAGCATGATGACTTACCAGGGTGATATTTTTTCTTCTCACTTGCAACCTGAACCGTCAAAAAAAACCACTCAAGTATCAAATGCTAAAACCACAGATGTGATGCCAAACGCTGCTATAAATTCTTTTTCTCAAAAACACCACTTATCACAACAACAACATGCAGATCAACAAGCCTCTTATTCTAATCTTTCTCAATCTATTCATCCTAATACTCATTTTAACTCAACTTATCAGGCCGATCTAAATTCTCCAAAAGAGATGCTATCTCATAAGATGGCTGAAAATATTGCATCTCATCAAAAGGTTCAAAACCTTGCTCCTCATTTTGGAGCATGGTTATTAGATTTGTTTGTAATTATAGGTCTTGTTCACATTTGTGTTGTTCCTTTACTATTTATCACTGAGTTGAGTGTTTCATATATCTTAACAGGTATCCAAACAGACTTTGCCTTGCAGATCAGTTTAGGCATTTTATTTCTTTCTGTTTTGAATTTTTATTTAATAACTACCAGAAACTTTTTTGGAGCTACATTAGGGGAATGGTCATTTGACATTGCTGTAGGGGATTTAAAGAAGAGGCAATCTTCTGTTTATCCTATTTTGGTAGCCTGGAGATGTTTGTTGATGAATATAACGGGTATTATTACCTTACCTTTTTTGGGATTGATCACCAGGACAGACATATTAGGAAAACTCACTTCTGTCCGGCTCACAAGATCTCTTTAGAAGCCATCTCAAAAATAACGTTCTATAACATTTAAGAAGTCGAATTGCAAAATGCAAAATATTATTTTATGAGATGGCTTCTAGTCAAAATGGACGGACTCTTTTGAAGTGCGTATGTGCACTTTAAAAGAGCCATAAGGGTCCATTTTGAGTGAGACAGTCCTTTTATATAGAGTCTAAACTAAGAGGTTGTTTTGAAAACGTGATGACAGGAAGTAATTTTGAAATGAGTTCTAAAATCACTTGCGCATAACATCTCATTATGGCATTTTTTGAACATAATGGAGTTAGATGAATGTCATCCTTAGATAAAGCTTTACTTTTAAAAATATATGATCTCATGGTACAGTCACGTATTCTTGAAGAGCGCATGATCAAAATTTATAAAAGTGGTCAGGCTTATTTTTGGATTGGAGGCCCTGGTGAAGAGGGGTTTGGAGTTCCATTAGGATTGTTAGTCTTAAAAGGTTCTGGGGCTAATTACGATTATTTGCATTTACATTATAGATCTTCATCTACTTTGCTGGCAATGGGAATGCCATTTGAAGTGGCTATTCGTTTGATTATGAATAAGGCAACAGATATGCAAACAGGAGGGAGACTTTTTGCCAGTCACTATTGTTATCCTCCTTGGAATGTCATGCCTGTCACATCTCCTATAGAAGTTCAATATTCTTTGTCTATTGGAACAGCTTGGGCTCAACGTAGAAGAAAATCTCGTGGGATCACTATAGTTGGTGGAGGTGATGCTGGAACAGCAGAAGGAGATTTTGCAACTTGCTTGATATGGTCATCTCGACCTAAAAATGAATTACCTCTTTTGATTATAGTTCAAAATAACCGGCATGGAATTTCAACATCTTATGAATCACAGCATGGAGAGGAGAAAATAACTCATCGAGGTGAGGCTTTTGGTATGAGAACAGCTGTGATCAATGGTATAGATCCTGTTGAATGTTATCTCAAATTAAAAAGCGAAATAGACTATATACGAAAAAACAAACGTCCTGTTTTAGCAGAGGTTGAAGTATCTCGAATGTATGGGCATTCTTCTGCAAGTGGGGCAAACTTAGACCTGTCTGCTCCAGACCCTTTAAAAGACTTTGAATTGAAGCTGCTTAAGGATAATTTAATAAAGGAGGCAGATATTAAAATTTTATATAAAAAATACTATGATATTTGCCTTAAAATCACTGAAGAGGTGCGTTTGGAAGCTGACCCTTCAAAAGAGTCTATTTGGGATCATGTTTATTATGGAAATGAAAATGCTAACTGGAGATACTTTTAAATATCTTTCTTTTGGAGATGGCTTCTAATTGTTGTAAGTGATAACTCTAAAAAGGTTTTTTCAATTGGCATTTAGTACTTATTTTATATCTATTTTTTGCCAATTTTAAATAAACAAAATTAACCGCTTTTCTGAGGGGCCAGGGCCAAAGTATCCATCCAATAAGAAATAAGAGTGGAAGTTTCTGGCAAATCTTAAGTACAGCATCACCACCTCCATATATTTTTTCACTAGAACTAATAAGCTTTATTTCTCTTTCGCATTTTTCAGGTTTAAGTGTAGAAAATTCTAAGTATAAACTTTGGTCTTGAGATGGGCGACACTGAAATCTATCAAACCAATCTAGTTTTTCTAAAAGTAACCGGGATTTTTCACATATTCCACAATCTCCGTCGTACACAACAATCATTTTCTTCATAAAATCATACCTTGATAGGATGCCTTATCTCTGGATTTATTGACCAGATCTTTTGCAGCATCTTCTCATTTTGGAAATTCAAATTTAAATCCATTATCGATTAATCTTTTAGGTAACACATATCGACTTTTTAACAGAAGTTCTGAATCTGTTCTTAGGAAAAAAGCTCCAATCTCTAACATCCATTTTGTCAAAGGAAAACAGATGGATATTCCCCAAGCTGCTCGAAGAGAGGACATAAAATGTTTTTGTGGTAGTGGGTTAGGTGAACAAATATTGATCACACCACTTATACTTTTTTTGCTAATTAAAAACAAAATAGCATGAACAAAATCTTTTTCATGAATCCATGAAATATATTGAGATCCGCCATCTACAGGCCCACCAAGACCGAATTTTGTAAGTGATAAAAGAGTATCAAATATACCTTTTTTATCTGGGCTCATAACTATTGAAGATCTTAAGGCAACTTTCCGTGTATTAGGTGTATTAGACTCAAAAATAGTTTTTTCCCATTGAGTAGCAATTTTAATACTAAAACTCCAATAGCTAGGTACATTTGGCTCATGTCCACCAATAATCCCTGTCTCTTCATCATTCGGTTTCTCGTAAGAATGGGCATAGATGGTGGCTGTACTCATTTGTAACCAAAGTTGAGGTGGATTTTTTGCCTTTGCGATGGCCTCACTAATGACTTTTGTTGAATCTATCCGTGAATTTAGCATGTCAGTGAGATTTTGATCTGAATATCTGCAATTAACATTTCTTCCTGCAAGATTGATGATAATATCACAGCCATCTATTTTTTTATGCCAAGGCCCTAGTGTTTTGCCATCCCAATATAAGTAGTTGTCTTTTTTATCTGCTGAACGTGTGAGAATGTAAACTTCATAATTTTTACTTTGAAACTCTCGAAGTAAAATATTTCCAATTTGTCCAGATCCTCCAGCAATAACAATTTTCACAATCACCTCAACGGCCAAAGCTTTTTCCAGCAATCCAATAATGTTCAATGTTTTTCATAATTAAGGCATGATCAAACTCTATGCTCCCAGTTGGAAATAGTTTTTGATTATTAAAATAACTAGAGTCTATTTTCTCAACATGCAGAGGTTTTACCTTCCAATTGTCTGTTTTAAATTCTAATGATTGAAAATTTCTAGAACATCTTGTTAGAGAGTAGCCAATAGATCCCTTTTTAAAAAAATTTGATGCTTCCTCTAAAGAGGAGAACATCGAATTTTTGGGAAACTCGCTACCTTCATTACAATTTATCTTTAGATAAGTTCTATCTTTTTTATTTCGAAAAGAAATTTCATAATTTTTTTCATATTCATTCACATTAAAGTCAGAAGTGTAATGAACTCCAGGGAACAATCGTCCACCAAATATAGAATTGAGAATTAATGAAGTGTCCCTTCGAGGAATATATACACCCTTTTTAGTCTCTCCTTGATCTTCCCATTGAATAGCAAAGCGATGAGCAGCATTTTCAGATTTTATACCAATAAACTTTGGAAAAAATAAAGGTCTAGTTTGCTTCAATTTAATCAAGCAGACTCCAACTGAAGCGTATCCATTGTGGACAATTGGAGTAAAAGGTGTCGGTAAGAGATTTTTTGCCACTATAGGATCCAGTTTGTAATTGATAAGGATTCTCCTATCTATGATTCCTTTGATTTTAGTAAAATAAACCTTATTCATTTTTTTCCTCATAGATTTGGCAAAAAATCTCTTAAAAGCGAGATAACAGTTTTTCTGAAAGGTATTGATATAGGACTTTTAAAAGCTTGGTTCAGAGAGTTTATTAAAGGCACAGTCTTATTGATAAGTTTAAAAGTTTTTTTAGATTTTTTTGATTGATCATAAATCCAATACAAAATAACTCCCATTTGATAGAGCCAAAGATATTTAGGAAGTAAATCTTTTAAATCAGCACTGAATTTGTCATCACTACCGTTTACGACATCTTCAAAGATCTTTAGTGATTTAAGCCTAAGTTTTTTGGATTCATCACTAAAAGGTGATAAGGGGCTTAGAGGATTTGCCGCAATTCTGTATAAGGCAGTAGCCATTTTTTTGTAGGGTAGTGCTCCTTCAATTTTACTGGTTACAACTTTATGTAAACGTTTTTCAAAAGACTTTTCTTCATTTAAGAAGTTTCCTAACTCTTCAATATGTTTATCATGAGACTGCTTGTAATACTCATAAACAAAACTTTCTTTACTTTCAAAGTAGTAATAGGCAGCACCTGGTGTCATACCTGCCTCAGATGCGAGCAATCTCATTGTAATTCCCTCAAAACCTTTTTCAGAGATCATCGCAGTTGCGATATTAAATAGTTTTTTTTTGGTTATTTCTGATTTACGCATTTTTCACCTTTTTAAACATGTTTAAAAATTAACAGGCACAGAAGAAGAATGCAAGTATTTTTTTAAACATACTTAAAAAATATACATAAACTATTAATAATACTATTATATTTTTTTTAAAAAAGAAGAGTTAATTCTAAATACTGTGGATTTAATGAAATTAAGTTTTAGGAAAAGCCCATCTTTATTGATTAATCAATGAGTCAAAAGCTAAAAAGCTACAGGAAGAACTCTGCTACTGTGTTAGAATTTTTATAATTATTCGTCTCATACAACCTTCACTTTACAAATAAGAAAAGTCGATAATGCTGGCTGTTTGCTCTTTAGTTATTACCTCTTTTTCATTTATTTTGTATCAATATAAAGTGCTTGGAAATAAAAGAATTAAACTTAAATAGTAATGATAAGGGTTGAATTTTTGCATAAGTAATGAAAGATAAAAATATTTTCTATAGCATCATTTCAAAAAAAAGGGGTTCATAGCATCTTGTACATTCTGTAACCTATGTCTCAGAATGTGCAATATAGATGAGATCAGTTTTTTTAATATAGAGATGAAATTAGTGCTAGCTAATAAAATTTTGTATTGGTACATTGATATAATCAAGGCAAAAAAATTATGTTGAACTTAAGATTTTTATGAAACAGTTTTGGATTTATATTTTTTCATCAGTTGGACAAAAACAGCTTATGGCTCTATCAGGTTTAGGCTGGGGTCTATTTGCTTTAACTCATATGTTAGGGAACTTACTGATCTTGTGTGGAGATGAAGCCTACAATAAGTACAGCCATGCACTCGTGAGTAACCCTGGTATTTTTATTGCTGAGCTTGGCCTGTTCGCTCTGCTGCTCACTCATGTTTTTTATGGGATCAAATTATCTCTTGAAAATAGTAAAGCAAGAGCAATGGGGTACAGTGTGAATAAAACAGCAGCCAAGGAGGCT
The DNA here is from genome assembly GCA_965262715.1 of Bdellovibrionales bacterium. GTDB lineage: Bacteria > Bdellovibrionota > Bdellovibrionia > Bdellovibrionales > JAUICD01. The sequence goes on from OZ253553.1 coordinate 776,630, forward strand.
TCTTTAGCTTCTCGCACGATGAAATACCAAGGTATTGTGATACTGTGCTTTATTGTTTTGCATTTGATCAACTTTAAGTTTGGAACAGAGTATATGATCACTTATGATGGAGCTGAAATCAGAGATATTTTTCGCTTAGTAGTTGAAAAATTTCAAAACCCTCTTTATGTGGGGATATATATTATCAGTGTTTCTTTATTAGGGTTTCATTTAAGTCATGGTTTATATTCATCTGTTCAATCTCTTGGGTTTTATCACGATAAATATATGGTTTGTATTAAGAGGTGTAGTGTTATTTATGGTTTTATTATTGGTTTAGGTTTTAGTATCGCTCCTATTTATATATATTTCTTTTATTAGCAGTGTTTGCTGCGCAAGTATTTTTATCATCAACTTTTCTTTTAAATCTCTATTAGTTTCCAGCAACTGGGAAATAAAATATTACTTATATCCGTTGTAGCCGGAATTCCGGATCCCAGAAGCCGGAAACTGATTGCCGTATTGCCTGACTCCCGGTTTCCCGGAAAGGTTCTACCAAGGAACATAGGTAACATTTATATCAGAGACTATGTAAACTTTACAATTGGCTATAGAATTTTTTCAAAGCCTATTGCCTTATTAAAAAGAATGAATTAAAATACATAAACTAAAAAATCTAAAAATCAATATAAGGAATAGAGATTATAATTATTATAAAACAGTTGTTTATAGCACTATTTTTAACCACTATCTTTGCTGGTTGTGGGAAGGTTCCAGTGATTGGACTGATAGATGTGATAAATAGAACCGATACTCCTAATCCTTTTAATAATTCTTTATTTGCAAATTATGAAACTTATCAATCTGCCTTACAAGAATTAGATGAGGTAGACTCTATGACTGATACTGAGCTGGAAGACTTTTTATTTAGCGAAGATTACAGAGTCCATACTGAATTTTTGCCATATATTGATGAGTATGAACAACTTAAAGAATGGTTTACAGGTGAATCGACAATAAGAGGTAACATTAAATTTGTAATGACAGATTTAGAAAATATTGCAACAGAGGCGGATTTTAGAGAGTTTAAAGATACAGATAGATTAAAAGGTATAGCAGGTGAATGTCGCTGGAAGAGACTAGACAATGAAAAGCCAGTAAGGCTCATTAAAATAGATTATACTTTTTGGGTTCTTAGTTCTTCATTAAATCAAATGAAAACAATATTTCATGAACTAGGACATTGTGACTTAGATCGTACTGATGAACCAGATGACACTCCCTCTTTGATGGCGTATAAGGGCAGGATTATTTCTGACTTTAAAAATGACCGACTACCGAAATATCGAAAAACAAGACTTTATCAAGAGCTTTTCGATTTTGAAAAAATGAATAATAACGAGTATGATTTTTTTAGAAGGTATGAAGAGGATTATTTTTCTAACAACTAATGAGCTTGTTGAATAAATATCAAGTTTAAGGATTTAATCTTATAGGCTACAGCTAATTATCATTTGATCCAGAAAACAATGAACAAATAATGGATTATAACTTAGGATATTTTGGTTTAGAAAATAAAAAATTAACGGCTCTGGAAAATCCTTTTGGGCCAAAAGTGTAACCTATATCTCCAGAATGGACCGACTGAAGTCTGCCCGAGTGCCTGACTGCCAGATCGGTCCTGCCCAGGGATATAGATAACAGATTCTCCAAGGCAATAGGTAACAATTTTTATTATCAAAAATAGGTAATAGGGTTGTCCGGCATCAATGATTCTTTTATAAACTGTAAATATTTATTCAAAGACTATAATTATTTTACAATTAAATATAGAACTTTTTCAAAGTTTATTGTTTAATTAAAGAGAGTAGTTTAAAAACAAGCTAGAGAGAAGTAGTTATAGATAAGAACCTTTTATGAAATATTTATGGTTGTTTTTTATAAGTAATGTATTTGCGCTAAATGTCTTTGCTGATGATTTTTGTGATCCATCTTGGGCAGCGAGTTTAACAAGAGATGAAGTACTAAGACTTATAGACCAAAAAGTTGATTTTGAACAGAAATGTGATGAAGTCTATACTCCTTTAGAGCTAATAAAGATATATAATTATGATGTGGAAGTTCATTTTACTTTAGAAGAGTATTTTGATTATATAATCCCCGATATTTTTAAACTAGAGCTGGCAAGCATAAACTTGCCAAAAGATTGTAGATTTTTTTCAACAGATAATTTAGGTAGGAACCTTTCTTGGGCTCACTTTCCAATTGTCTTATGGCTACAATCGAGTATGCCTGATAAATATATAGAATCTTTTCATACGGCAGCTCAGGTTTGGGAAGATAGATTTAATACAAATTTTTTTGATTTTCAAAGACTAAGGGAAAAATCTTTAGTAACTTCTTGGATATCCTCTCTGGCCTCCTTTTTTTCATTTGATTGGCCTATTGCAAGTGAAGAAGAAAGCGGTAAATCTATTATTTATTGGGATCAAAATTTGAATGAAGACAATAGTTACGTGTATGTAGCTAAAACCCATCATGATCATGTGGAATCTCGAATTATAAAATCTACTGTTCGTATCAATGCTACACTTTATAGATATTACACAAATACAGATATTGCAAACGATAGAATTGGAGAGGATGATTACCATTTAGAAAGTATAATTATACACGAGCTTGGGCATGTTTTAGGTCTTGCTGATAATGATAGAGAAGATAGTATTATGGGCCCTTTCCAGCCAAAAGAAGAAATAGAAGAATTAGAAGAATTTGATTATAGAAATATATTATGTGAATATGACTTTATTAGTGACTTATAATTTTTTTTCAAAGTCTTTGGTGCTAATTTTCTGGAAATCTGACAAATGGGCAATTAAGTTTCTGGCAGATGTTTTCGATTGCTAGTTTTGCCAGATCCCAGAAACATAAATATATCTCTTAATAATGAATGTGATTTATATGGTATAGTAAAACTTTAGTAGCAATTAAAAATTGACTGAGAATTCATTGTAATGAGAATATAGAGAAATGAGTGACAGTCTTCTTAATTCTCAAGTTCCAAATGGAGATATAACAACTCTTTGGCAAGATTATAAGTCCAAAATGAGTCTTGTTGCCCCTAATAATAAGCCTAAATACACAATTATTGTTGTGGGGACGGGACTTGCTGGAGCCTCTGCTGCTGCGTCATTAGCGGAGCTTGGGTATCAAGTTAAATCTTTTTGCATTCAAGATAGTCCACGAAGAGCTCATTCCATTGCAGCTCAAGGGGGTATTAATGCTGCGAAGAATTATCAAAATGATGGTGATAGTGTTTACCGTTTGTTTTATGACACGGTGAAAGGGGGAGATTTTCGCTCTCGTGAGGCCAATGTTTATAGGTTGTCAGAACTTTCTGTGAATATTATTGATCAGGCTGTAGCTCAGGGAGTTCCTTTTGCCAGAGAATATGGAGGATATTTAGATAACCGTTCTTTTGGTGGGGCTCAAGTTAAACGCACATTCTATGCTCGTGGGCAAACGGGACAACAGCTTTTACTTGGAGCCTATTCTGCTTTATGTCGCCAAGTTGAAAAAGGTTGTATACAACTCTTTCCACGTCATGAAATGTTGGACCTAGTCGTTGTAAAAAATAAGGCAAGAGGAATCATTACACGAAACTTGGTAACAGGTAAGCTTGAAAGTCATAAAGCTGATGCTGTTTTATTGGCTACAGGAGGTTATGGAAATGTCTTTTATCTTTCTACAAATGCAAAAGCTTCAAATGTGACAGCAGGCTTTCGTGCCTATAAAAGGGGAGCATTTTTTGCAAATCCTTGTTTTACTCAGATCCACCCTACCTGTATTCCTGTTTCAGGAGATTACCAATCCAAGCTCACATTGATGTCAGAATCTCTACGTAATGATGGAAGAGTTTGGGTACCTAAAAAGCTAAATGACAACCGGAATCCAAAAAATATCCCTGAAAGTGAAAAAGATTATTATTTAGAGCGTCGTTATCCTAGCTTTGGCAACCTTGTTCCGCGTGATGTCGCTTCTCGTGCTGCTAAAAAGGCTTGTGACGAAGGTTTTGGGGTTGGATCTACAAAACTGGCTGTTTATTTAGATTTTCAAAAAACCATTGAAGGGTTAGGTCGCGATGTTATTGCCAGTCGATATGGAAATCTATTCCACATGTATGAAAAAATCACAGGTGATAACCCTTATGAAGTTCCAATGAGGATATATCCAGCTACTCATTACACAATGGGAGGATTGTGGGTTGATTATCATCTGATGACAACTCTATCTGGTCTTTTTGCATTAGGAGAATGCAATTTTTCAGATCATGGAGCGAATCGTTTAGGGGCATCAGCCCTTATGCAAGGTCTGGCAGATGGCTATTTTATCATTCCTTATACCTTAGGTCATTATTTAGCCAACCATGATATAGAAGATGTATCTGTAAATGATGACGCATTTCAACAGGCTCAAAACAGTGTGAATGAAAAAATACAAAGATTATTAAAATTAAAAGGAAAACAAACAGTAGATGATTGTCACCGTAAGTTGGGACATATCATGTGGGATCATGTAGGCATGTCCAGAAGCAAAGAAGGTTTAGAGCAGGCACTCACTCAAATTGTAAGCCTTAAAGAAGAGTTTTGGAATGATATGTGTGTTGTTCCAAATAAGCAATGCAATGCTGAATTGGAAAAAGCAGGTCGTCTTTTAGATTTTTTAGACTTAGGGCAGATGATGGCGCAAGATGCTTTGGATAGAGAAGAGTCTTGTGGAGGACATTTTAGAGAAGAATATCGGACAAAAGAGGGTGAAGCACTTAGAGATGATAAAAATTTTTCACATGTAGCTGCTTGGCAGTATCTGGGAGAAAATCAAAAAGCTAAGCGACATAAAGAAGATCTGCAATTCTCTTATGTCAAATTAGCTCAAAGGAGTTATAAATAATGCAGAGGCTGTTATGACGCAAACATACAAACTGCACCTTAAAGTTTGGCGACAAAAAGGCCCTTTTTTTGAGGGGAAGCTTGTTGATTATGATTTAGATCATGTTAATCCTGATATGTCTTTTTTAGAAATGATGGATACACTCAATGAAAAGCTTGTTAAAAAAGGTGAGGACCCCATTGCTTTTGATCATGATTGTAGAGAGGGTATATGTGGCACCTGTTCTATGACAATCAATGGGGACCCTCATGGCCCCAAAAAAGGCACAACAGTTTGTCAACTCCATTTAAGACACTTTAAAGATGGAGATACTATTGTTGTTGAGCCTTTTAGAGCGAATGCTTTTCCTGTTATTAAAGACCTTATGTTGGATCGCTCTGCTCTTGATCGCCTTATGCAATCAGGAGGTTATATTTCTGTGTCAACAGGCAGTGCTCCTGAAGCTAACAGTATTCCCATCAGTAAACCATCTGTGGATAAAGCATTTGACTTTGCTACTTGTATTGGTTGTGGAGCTTGTGTGGCTGCCTGCAAAAATGCGTCAGCTATGTTGTTTGTGGGAGCCAAAGTGTCTCAATTAGAGCTCCTTCCACAAGGTACTGTTGAAAAAGACAAAAGAGCCTTAAATATGGTAACAGCTATGGATAAAGAAGGCTTTGGAGCTTGTTCTAATACAGGGGCTTGCTCAGCTTCTTGTCCTAAAGAGATCACTTTAGAAGCTATTGCTAAACTGAATAGAGCTTACATGAGAGCTACATTAAAAAAGTAATAGCTTTTTACTTCTTCGCCATAAGTCTGGCAGCTAAGCCAGACTTTATCTGTGGCAAATTTTTAAAAAAGGTTATCTTTTTTTCTTTTTCTTTGTGATTTTCTTTTTAGGGGTATTTTTTGTAGCCTTTGATTTAGAAGTGGTCTTTTTAGATTTCTTTTTACTTGAGCCTTTCCTCTTAGATCTTATATTTAAATCGACTTCTAGTTGAAATGGATCTAAAAACTTCTGGAGTGTTGCTATTTTAGGAATGGCATCTTGAGATAACATTCTAGAAATATTAGGAGATTTAATTCCTGATATTTCTGAAAATTCTTTTGTTCCCATACAAGATATAGTATATTTAAGGGCTTCCATTACACTCTTACCTTTTTTGATAGCACCTAGGATATAAGTCTTAGAATAGTGGTTTTTTTTAAGCTTTTTTGATAATTTATCATCGAAAGTTTTTCTTCTGTACATAATAATATCTCCTTTAAAAAATTGTAAAAATAATATAGAATGAAATACTAACCAGGGTGTCTTATTAGACAACATGTATATAATTAATAATAACTATAATAATGTCAAATAAAACGTCTTTACAAATAAATAATTTAAAATATAATTGAAGAGACAGGGGTACAATTATAATGAATCATCTTCCTTTTAACATTCCTTATATTCCTGATGTTTTTTGTTGGTCTTTTATTGGGCTTGGCCTGATTTGTCTTTTAGTATTTGGATATAAAGGGCTTCCTCTTATTGTTTATGCTCTTTTTATCGTTTTTTATCTATTTATGCTCCAAGCTCCTGTTTGGATTATTTCTATTGTTTCTTTTATTTTTTTAATCTTTTTAGTTAAGCCTGTGCGTACTTTGTTGATATCGAATTCTATTATGAAATTAATTCAACGCATCAATTTGGTGCCTCAAATATCTGCAACTGAAAGGGTAGCTGTTGAGGCAGGGACATTATGGATTGATAAGGATTTATTTTCAGGAAAGCCAGATTATCAAAAATTGATGTCTGAGCCTTATCCAGAATTGACTCAACAAGAAAAGGGGTTTGTTGATGGCCCTGTTGAAGAGCTATGCCACATCATTCATAATTTTGACATTATGAATAAAAGGAGAATCCCTCAAGAGATTTGGGATTACATTAAAAAAGAAAAATTTTTTGGAATGATCATCCCTAAAGAATATGGAGGCTTGGGTTTTTCAGCTCTTGCCCATAGTGCTGTCATTTCAAAGCTAAATTCTCGTAGCTCTACTGTTGCTGTCACTGTTATGGTTCCTAACTCCCTTGGGCCGGCTGAGTTATTAATGCATTATGGTACAGAAGAGCAAAAAAAATACTATTTACCTAGATTAGCAGATGGCAGAGAGATACCTTGTTTTGCTCTTACAGAGCCTGAGGCTGGAAGTGATGCTGGTTCTATTCAAGCATCTGGAGTGGTGTTTAAGGGTGAAGATGATAAACTTTATATACGTTTGAATTGGAATAAACGTTGGATCACACTAGCTGCTATTTCTACAGTCATGGGAATGGCTTTTCGACTTAAAGATCCTGATCATTTACTTGGTGGTAAAGAAGATATAGGTATTACTTGCGCGCTAGTTCCATCTCAAACTAAAGGGGTTGTTTTAGGTGAGCGTCATAATCCTATGTTTGTACCTTTTTATAATTGCCCTACACAAGGGAAAGATGTGATTGTTCCTATTGATGCTATTATTGGAGGTCAAAAGCAGGCAGGGCATGGTTGGCGTATGTTAATGGAGAGCCTTGGTGCTGGTAGAGGTATATCTTTACCTTCGCAGTTATGCGGAGGCAGCAAGATGACCTCAAGAGTTGTAAGCAGTCATGCTGTAATTCGCAAGCAGTTTGGATGTTCCATTGGCAAATTTGAAGGTGTTAAAGAACATCTTGCTAAGATAGCAGCCAAAACTTATATGATTGACGCAATGAGGGTTTACACCTTAGGGGCTTTGGACAGTGGGATTAAACCACCTATCATCACTGCTATTGCTAAATACCAAACTACTGAAATTGGCCGGGATATCATGAATAATGTTATGGATATTATGGGTGGTGCTGGACTTTCCTTAGGACCACGTAATTTGGTGGCTCCTCTTTATATGACCACTCCTATTGGTATTACAGTGGAGGGGGCTAATATTTTGACCCGAACACTTATGATTTTTGGTCAAGGAGCTATGAGAGCTCACCCTTATGCTTTTCAAGAGATAAATGCTTTAGAAAATAACAATGTTAAAGATTTTGATAAGGCTTTTTGGAGTCATGTTGGGCATGTTTTTTCTAATTTATGCAGGAGCATTGGCTTAAGTTTAAGTCGTGGACTTTTATCTAAACCTTATGGTGATCGTCATACAAAGAGATATTTTAGAAAACTTTCGTGGATTTCAGCTTCCTTTGCATTAATGACAGATGTTGTGATGGCTCTTTTTGGTGGAGCACTTAAAAAACGAGAGATGTTAACAGGACGATTTGCTGATATTTTATCACATATGTATATGGCAACATCTGTTTTAAGACGTTATGAAGCAGAAGGTCGCAGAAAAGAGGACTTACCTTTCGTCCATTACTCGATGAAGTATTGCTTAAATGAAACACAAAAAGCTTTTGATGGTATTTTTTGTAATATAGAGGTTAAGGGGTTAACTTGGATATTTAAATTTTTTTTACGCATTTGGTCAGACATCAATACATTAGCAGAAAGTATCAGTGACACTCTAGTTTACAAAACTTCTAAGGCTTTTTTAACAGATGGTCCAGCTCGCAACAACCTAACCAGTGGTATTTACCTTCCTGATGATAGAACACAGCATATAGCTCGTTTAGAGCATGCTTTTCAGGTGATTTCACGTTCAGAAAAATCAGAGCGTAAGATAAGAGATGCTATTAGGAAGAAGGAACTACCTAAAAAGAAAGTCCGTTTTGTTATTGATGAGGCTCTTTCTAAAAACATTATTTCTCAAAAAGAATACGATGAGCTTAAAGAAAGCGCAGAGTTAAGACTTGATGCTATACAAGTAGATTCCTTCACTCAGGAAGAATACCTCAATCCTTGGACTTCATAACCTTTATCTCCTTTTTAAAAATAAACAAGATTTAAGAGTCGGCTTTTTATTGAAAAGATATCTTCTGTAGTGTAAAAATCTTCATGCTAAGTGTTATAGATGGAGATTTCAGCAAGCTTCTTTCAAAGGCGACAGGCAACCCCTGCGCATCACATAATGTAAAGATGAAATATTATTTGGTAGAATGAAATATTTCTTAGAACTTTAACTTTTTAAATGCGCTGGCCTGAGGTGGCTCGCCACAACCAAATCAAAAGCCTGCTGAAATCTCCTAATTACTAGGTAGGTTGATTTATATAACAAAGTGATTTCAATATATTATCTCGAAATGGCAACAGCCTTTAATTTTTTAAAAATTTGTGGAATTTAAGCAGGCATGCGTTAATCCACTCTCTACATATTCTTGATGTGCTGATCCTCTAAGAACAATCCCATTACCTTCTTGCTCCAGTATCAATCCGATGGCAAAGTTGTCTCGTTCTTGACTGATTGTATCCAATTCATTTTCTAAATTAACAAAACCTCTAAGTTTTTCTATAGCTTCTAGGTCCTCTATTCTCTGTGTTTTAAGAAATTCTTCAAAATCTTGAGGTGCAATTAAAGCAGTAGGATCTTTTTCATTATGAGTGGAGATAAAAAGATGAAATTCATCGATTTGTTCAGGTGTAAGATTCATATTATTATTGGAAATGATATCTGTATATTCTCTCATGAGGTTTGTTGTTATTTCATTTGCTTCCAAATACAAATCCCTGTCTTCTAAGGGAACAATTCTCGTCCCACCTATTCCATTAAGGACAACATCAGGTTGTTCTACTAAAAGTTTTATTGAAATAGGATAGAGAAGATATAACAAGTCATCAGCATTTTCTTGACTCCAAAGATGTGGGACGACATTGTGGAATGTATTAAATATTTCTTTACTTGTTTTATATTCCTCGACTTTTCCTTCAAAATCGGTTTCAGGAGGATATTCAATGCCTACCCAATCTATTTTTTTAGATCTTAATAATGAGGTGATTTGTTGAAATTCAGATTTTTCTGAGTTGATCCTATCAGTGTAGTCATCAAGAAGCTGACTCCATGTGGTGAGTACTTCAGTTATATTAGCGCCATTGAGAACGGAAAGAAAGGTACGTACTTCTTCTTTATCTAAGTGGGGGCAAATAGGGTATAAATTTGTCTGTCATTGATATTAGCCACTCTGATATCTCTAGAATAGGGATGAAAATAACAACTAAAAGCGTTGCTTGTAAAAAAGGTAAAGGTAAAGAACATAATATAAAAGTTTTTCATACAAATACCTTTATAAAGGTTTCTAAATCCTTTAGAATAATTGATTTATCTATTACACCTTTTAGAACTTGTAAATAGTAAAATTAAGGTTTTTATAGAAAAAATGTTTTTTTATAAGTCTCTAGAATCTAAGCAGACCTGTGTTAATCCACTTTCTATATTCTGCTGATGTGCTAATCCTCTAAGAACAAGCCCATTACCTTCTTGCTTTAATATTTCTTGCACAACAAATTCATCTCGCTTCTGATCCATTGCAATAGTTTCTAAATTCAATTCATTTTCAAAATCAACAAGATCTGTGAGTTCTTTTCTGACCTCTGGGTTTTCTATCTTATTGATTGTAAGAAATTTTTCAAGCTCTTGAAGATCAATTAAAGCAGGGGTACCTTTTTCATCATAAAAAGTATTAATAAGATTCTCAAAAGCAGATATTTGTTCATGTGTCATGTTTATATTTTTGTTTTTGTTTATACTAATTCTTTCTTCAGCTCGTCTTGCATGTAACTCAGATAACTCGAATGTTGCCTTATACAAAGCTTCATTTTCTAAAGGAATAACTCTTATTTTATCTGTATCCGTTATATCTAAGGTAATATCATTTGGATATTCTGCTAGAAGTTTTACCTCAACAGGAAAAAGGCGATAGAGAAAATCATGACTGTTTTCTTGAGTCCAAAGGCCTGGAATATTATTCGAAATTGCTTTTTTAGTTTCTCTATAAGATTCTATTTGTTGTTCAATTATCTGCATATCGGAAGGAGATTCAACTCCTATCCATTCTATTTCTTGAGAAGTTAATAAGCGACTTATTTGTCGAAAATCAGATTTTTCAAAGTTAATCGTATCAGCATGCTCAATAAGGAATTGATGCACTAAAGCCAGCTTCTCACGCTGGTGAATGTCTGAAATTGAAATATTATAAAGGGTATTGTAAATGGATTGACCTCCATCGCTGAGATCTAAATGAAAGGTGAATAAAGTATAGATCTGTCTGCCATTGATATCAGCCACTCTGATATCTCCAGAGTATGGACGGAACCAGCAGTGATAACCAAAAGCATTACTTGTAAAAAATATAAAAGTGAGGAATATAATATAAAGATTTTTTATACTAAAAGTACCTCCAAAAAATGTCTAAGTTCCTTAAAATAATAGAGGTATGTCTACTATATCTCTTAGGTATTGTCAATACAAATATAATGAAATAATTTACAAGCTCCAAACAAACAGATTGCCAGATTTCCGGTCTCCCGGGATCCCGGAATACCGGAAGATGGCTAGATCTAGATAATGTAACTTAAGATAAATGGTGGATTCAAGTTGTAAGTGCAACTCCTTGCATAGTTGTTTAAAGCGGGTTAGAGGAATACTCTAGTCCATACGCTTTAAACACAGAAAGGAGTATTCCATGAGCTACACTCATCTAACCCAAGTTGAGAGATACCAGATTTTAGTTCTTTTGCAAAGTGGAAAATCAATAAGTTCAATTGCTACTCAGCTAGGTCGAGATAAAAGCACCATATATAGGGAATTGAATCGTAACAAAGGTTTGCGAGGTTATCGCCATCAACAAGCCCATGAAAAAGCGGTTTATCGTCTTCAAAACTCTCATAGACATATAAAGATAACACAAAAAGTCATTAATAAGCTTGAGAGGTTTCTTCGTGATCGTTTGAGTCCGGAACAGATATCCGGTTTTCTTAAACGAAAAGGTTTGTCTATAAGTCATGAGAGTATTTATCAGCATATTCTTGGAGATAAGCAATCAGGAGGAGATCTCTACAAATTTTTAAGATGTCAGAGGCAACGGAAGAAGCGATATGGTACAAGTAGATTTGATAAAAGGGGTCAGATAAAGAATAGAGTGAGCATTGATAAAAGGCCTAAGATAGTAGATAAGAAGAGTCGGATAGGAGACTGGGAAGGTGATCTAATGATAGGTAGACATCATAAAGGAGCTTTAGTCACGCTGGTAGATAGATGCTCTAAGAAGACGAGGATCGTCAAAATAGAATCTAAGAGATCTGAAGCCGTTTTTCATGCTATTTCTAAAGCTCTTAAAGGAGAGATTGTTCATACGATCACATTAGACAATGGTAAAGAGCTTTCGTGTCATGAGAAGATCAGTGAATATACCGGATGTAAAGTTTATTTTGCACATCCTTACAATTCTTATGAGTGAGGTTTAAATGAGAACACAAATGGTTTAATCCGTCAGTATTTTCCAAAGAAGACAGATTTCAGAAAGATCACTCAAAAGGATGTAAAAAGAGTTGAAGTTCTTTTAAACCATCGTCCTCGAAAGAGTTTAGGATTTCTAAGTCCTAATGAGTTTCATAGACAGAAGATGGTTTGCTGAAGTCATTATTAATTCAATGTTATTTAATCCTATATAACAGTTTTTAGTAAGTAAAGCTTGATGTTTATGGCAAAGGATCGTTCTTCCGCAGAGCTTTAGCTCGAGGACTACGAGACTTTGCCATAAATATCAAAATACATTCATTCAAATTAAATAATTTACAATAATCTTTTATGATAATTAAAACTTTGTTGGAATATTAATCCTAAAATGATACAACTTTTAAAAATATCTATAAACACAAAAGAGTTGCACTTACGATTTGAAGTTACAAATGAATAAACAATAGACTTCTTAAAATTATAAAGATTACGTAGGATGAATTATAAATTTCTAATATCTAAGCAGGCCTGTGTTAATCCGCCTTCTACATTTTCTTGATGTGTCGAGCCTCTAAGAACAAGCCCATTACCTTCTTGCTTCAATATTTCTTGCACAACAAATTCATCTCTCTTCTGATCAATTATGATCTTTTCGTTCAATGAATCAACAGCAACTCTGATTTTTTCTATTAGCTCTGGGTTTTCTATTCTATGGGTTTTAAAAAACTCTTCAAGAAGTAGAGACTCTACTAGATCAAATGGCATATGATCGTTGAAAAGAAAAGTATTAAGAGCATTCTGTTGTTCAACTGTTATGTGAGTATCATAAAGAACCTCATCGAACCTTTGATTGAAAATTATTGTTAATTCCACTCTCCTCATGCCTAGATTTTGATCTTCCAAAGGAATAACTTTTATTCCGTTTGCCCCATCTAGAACAATATCATTTGGATATTCTGTTAGAAGTCTTATCCAAACAGAGTGAAGAAGATAAAGCAAATCATCAGTTGTTTCCTGGTTCCAAGGACCAACTGAATTAAATGATTCTTTGGCAGTTTGATAATTTTGTGCTTTTTGTTCAGTCGCCTGTATGCCCTTAGGATTAGATTCAACCCCTATCCAGTCTATTTCTTGAGAAGTTAATAGTGAGGTTATTTGCTGAAATTCAGACCTTTCAAAGTCAATTGTATCCTTGTTTTTATCAAGAAACCTATACAGCACAATTAACCCTTCATTAGGATCAATATCTAAATTCAAAATATTGTTAAGTTCTTCAGGTTCGTTAACTAAATGAGGGGTGAATAAAGTATAAACTTGTCTGCCATTGATGTCAGCTACTCTGATATCTCCAGAATATGGGAGGAACCAGCAGTGATAACTAAATGCATTGCTGGTAAAAAACACAAGAGTGAGGAACATAGTGTAGAAATTGTTCATGTCAAAATATCTCTGGAAAGCTCCTAAACCTCTTCTTAGTATATTTATATCTTTTAAAACTTGTAAATACGGTCATAATAAAATTAAGAGGTTTTTATAGAAAAAATGCTTTTCTAAAGGTTTTTAGAATTTAAACAGACCTGTGTTAGTCCACTTTCCACATTCTGTTGATGTGCCGATCCTCTAAGGACAATTCCATTGCCTTCTTGCCTTAATATTTTTTGCACAACAAACTCATCTCGCTCTTGATGAGCTGTAATAGTCTCATTGAGTAAGTCGATATAAGTTCTGATTTTGTTTCTGGTCTCTGGGTCTTCTATTCCATGAGTTTTAAAAAAATCCTCAGTATCTGAAGAATCAATTAAAATAGATGTATCTGATATAGGATTAGAAAGAAAATCAACAAGGGCAGAGGTCTGCGGGCCTGTTAGATTAATATTATCATGAATAAATTTTATACTTAGTTGTGCAATCATTGTTAATGTCCCAGCTCTTGTATACAAAGTTTCATTTTCTAGAGGAATAATTCTTATTCTTCGATTCAGAACAGCATCACTTAAATGTTCTGTTAGAAATCTTAACCAAAAAGGGTAAAGAAGATAAAGCAGATCATCAGTCTTCTCTGGATTCCATAGGCCATTGCTTATTTGGTTAAATGATTCTTTAGTATTTTGATAAGATTGCACTACTCGTTCAATTGTTTGTAGATTGGGATAATATTCAACTCCTACCCAGTCTATTTCTTGAGAAGTCAACAGTGAGGTGATTTGTTGAAAGTCGGATCTTTCAGAGTTAATTCTGCTAGAATAGTTATCCATAAATCTATTTGTTTTTTCAATGATGTCAGTACCTGAGTTTAAAATATCTTGAAATTCATCAGCTTTCCCCTTTGAGTGGGAGCCAAATAAAATGTAAATTTGTCTGCCATTGATATCAACCATTTTGATATCTTCAGAATACGAAAGGAACTGACAGTAATAGCCAGAGGCATTGCTGGTAAGAAACATAAGAGTGAGGAACATAGTATAGAAATTGTTCATGTCAAAATGTCTCTGGAAAGTTCCTAAACCTTCTCCTAGTATATCTAGATGTTTTAGAGCTTGTAAACACAAATATGATGAAATAAGAGTTTTTATAGAAAAAATGATTTTTTCTATAGAACCGGAAAAATAAAAACTTAATAAACATTGTCAGAGATTCATAACTTTATCTAACATACAATGCATATCAGTGTTCATCTTCGTCTATAAACCTTTGTGCCTATTACCTCTAATTTCTTGTATAAAAGGGTTATCTTCCAAGATGAGCCTGCTTTTTTTTCACTAAAATGCATCTGACGTCTCGAGGTGAGCCTCTCGAGGTGAGCCTCTGGTCACTTTCTGGCAGTAAGTCCGACGGTTCTTACGGCCGTCGGCAAATAGCTTACTGCCTAGGAAGGCTAATGCATTTTAGTAGGGAGGATATTCTTGTATCTTAACACAATATTAGGGAAAGTGTAGATATTGAGACATAGGTAACAGGTAGGTTAAATTTATAAATATAGGATATAGTTTATTTTTTATTGAAAGTTTTTCAAGTAGGAATGAACTTACTTGTACTTGTAAAGGTGTTTTGGTATGAAAAAATTTTATATTATATTCTTCACCTTTGTGTTTTTCACAGGCAATGCCTTTGGTTATCATTGTTGGTTCCGCCCATATTCTGGAGATATTAGAGTTGCTGGTATTAATGGCAGACTAATCTATACTTTATTCACTTTTCACCTATCTAATGAATACAAAGATTTTTACAATACTTTAAACTTAGACATTTCTATAACCGATAAGATAGCTCTATGGCATGATTTTCTTAATAAACATGCTGATACAATTAACTCTGAAAGCTCTGATTTCCTACAAATAAGCTCACTGTTAGCATCTGAAAAAATCGATTGGATTGGAATTGAACATTTCTCTGACACACAGGAACTTAAAAATCAAGTGCAACGGTATCGATTAGATAAAGAAGGGTTCGATTCATATAGTGATATCTCAATATTTTGGAATGAAGAAAATACTGATGATTTGCTCTATCTTCTTCACCCTGTTGAGATAAAACTTCTAGCAGAATATCCAAATAATATCACTCTTGATCGAACAGATAAAATAAGAATCATTCCTCTAGAAAATAGAGACTTACAACTGAGATCAAGTGAATTAATAGTAGACTTAATGCAAAAAATTGAAGAGATGTCGGATACGGGTCACATAACAGATGAACAAGAAGTTGCTTTTATTGATCTTGTCTTTGATGATGAAAAAAATCCCTCCAGTTTAATTGATTCTCAAGATGTTGAAGAATTTTTTACAAACTTTAGAATAGAAGATTCAGAGATTATAACAAAGCTTAGAGAGTTTATTGATTTGCAAAATGCATTTGCTATAACTCATCAAGAGCGAGATGACTTTGCTGTTCAATCTATACTAAACCAAAAAGGTAATGGAATTGTTCTTAGAGGTATAAGTCATAAAGAAAGTGTAGAAAATGGATTAACACAGGTCTGTGTAGATTCTGGAAGTTTATAAGCTATTCCTTATAAACTCTCAACATTCATAGAACATCTATGAAGCCATCTCAAAAATGCTACTAGAGATAACAGTTTTAGAAAAAACACCAGTTTTGCATTATACAAACTCACTCAAAATAAACCAGCCTCTCGAGGCTAGCCTCTGGCTGTTTTTGGGCAATCAGCGTGACGGTTAACACCATCAACAAAATGCTGATTGTCTCAAAAACCCGTTTATTTTAGTAGGGAGGATCTCTTCGTTCTTTTACATCATATTAAGGAAAATTTCCTTCATTCTGTTTTACTCAAAATGAATAGCCTTTCTAGGCAATGGTCTAATGGCAAGAATAAACTGTAACCTATGTCTCAATATGTAACAGATCCCAGAAAAAAGAATGCTTAACTAGATTATGAGCCCTTATTATGAATATTCCATGTTATAAGGTGACAGCCGGTTGCCTTTTGTTATAAGAGTATGGCGTATATTTTGTAAATTTTACATTTGATTTTATACGAGCTTTTGTTGCATCAATATTAGTAGGTATATAGAGGTTAGAGAGTTATGGCAGGCTTCTGGAATAGGCCTAGGCCAGTGCCTCAGGAGATAAAGATTTTATAAAATACTTTATTCTATAATAGGTTTTTAAAATAATAGAAATAAAAGGCGCGGGGGATGCCTGCCGCCTATGGAAGAAGCCTGCCATAACTCTTTTATAATGTTTATGCCACAAGGCCATTTTATACATGTAATTTTTACAAGATGCTCTTATTTAAGTAAAATATAAAGTATTTGGATTTTTTATGAAATTACCTTCACCTCCACATAATGTAGAAGCTGAAATGTCTGTACTGGGCGGCTTGATGCTAGATCCTAAAACTATGGACCATATAGAAGGCTTTTTAACTGCTGAAGACTTTTATATGCCAGCGCACATCAAGATATTTGAGACAATAGAGCAGCTTTATAAAAGTAGACAACCATTTGATATTGTTATGGTATCAAATCATCTCTCAGATCGTGGAGAATTTGAATCCATAGGAGGTGCCAATGCTTTAACAGAACTTTATGAAAACACCTTTTCAACAGCTAATATTGAATCTTATGCGCGAGTTGTTAAAGATAAATCTCAACTCAGAAAAGTGATCACAATTTTAAATAACCTTTCTACAGAAGCTTATGAGCCCACAAAACATGAATCTGTAACTGACTTTATGCGTTATGTTGAGTCTTCTATTTATGCTTTAGCGGATGAAAAAAATGTATCAGGTTTGCTATCTGCAACTGATGTTATCAAAAGCAGTATGGAGCGATTAGAAAAGCTATCTAGACAGCAAACAGAAGTTACGGGTATACCCACAGGTTTTGTGGATTTGGATAAAATGACAGCAGGTTTTCAACCACAAGAGCTTTTAATTTTAGCAGCTCGTCCTTCTATGGGTAAAACAGCTTTAAGTTTAAACATTGCAGTTAACTCCGCGTTAAGAGCTGGTAAGAAGGTGGCTTATTTCTCTTTGGAGATGTCTAAGGAGCAATTGATGTTACGTATTTTAGCATCAGAAGCTCAGGTGGATTTATCTAAATTACGTGTAGGTAAAATTCCAGATAAGGCATGGTCTCAACTTATTTCTACAGCAGCAGCTATTTCAGAGTCTGATCTTTACATTGATGATACTTCTGGTGTTAGTCCTTTTGAAATTCTAGCAAAGAGCCGAAGGCTTAAAAATCAAAAAGGCTTAGACCTTATCATTGTAGATTATTTACAGCTTATGGATTTAAAACAAAAAGTAGAGAGTCGAGAAAGAGCTGTTTCCGAAATTTCAAAGACGTTAAAAAAAGTAGCAAAAGAACTTAAGGTTTCTATATTAGCGTTAGCTCAGCTTAACCGTTCTGTTGAATCGCGCACTGATAGAAGGCCTATCCTTTCTGATTTAAGAGAATCTGGTTCTCTTGAACAAGATGCTGATGTAATAATGATGATTTATCGAGAAGATTATTACCAACCTCAATCTGAAGATAAAGGAATAGCAGAAATTATTATGGCCAAGCAAAGAAATGGACCTGTAGGTATCATTAAGCTAGCATGGAAACCTCAATCTGGTATTTTTATGAATTTAGCTCCTGCAAGTTTGACTGGACCTAACCCTTCTGATGTATTGTCAGGACTAGAGCCTCTCAATTTTCTTTAAAGATTATTTAAAAGCCATCTCAAAAACCGTGAATCTGTGAGTCTACCAGTCCCTGAGATAATGATGGTTTACTATTTTAACTTTTAACTCGCAAAAGCAAAATACAAAATGAGATAGTTTCTAATATAACCCAATTGCCATGACTTTATTGAAGGCTATACTTCAATTATTTGTAAATAGATTCAAGATGATCTATTTTTTCTCTTAAAAATATTTAAGTGTGAGGTGGCTCTTCTGCATGATTGCGGAGTAAAATATTTGCAATGAATATCAAAGCAATAGCTGTGAGGCCAAGTGCAGCAAAGTAAGGCCATGCATCTCCTACAGAGACTTGAGTAGATGGGGCCTTATTAATTTTCCAAAGTCCTTCTACTAAGTAAAATGGTAGAATGGAGATAATAGCACCAAGTTTCATTCTTTGTTCACCAATTGACATAATAGTTTTTTTTCCAAGTCTTTGCCTTACATTGTGGGGGAGAGTTGTGGAAGCTTCATGAATACGGCTTGCTGCATAACTTTTAAATAAGGGACGTAGTGCACCATATAGAGTGCGAGCAAAAAATATAGACAACCCTAAAGCAATAAGACGAAGAACTGTTGAGGGGATGAATAATGTAATAGGAATCAGAGCTGATACAAAAGCATACTTTAAGGTCATATTACGGAGGTTATTGATGGAGTTTGTCGTTGGAATAGGCCGAATTAGAAAAGGTGCAATGAAGTGAATTTTGGAGCTCAAATAGAACAGGGAATTCCTGACAAAAGGTGTCTTGTAAGCTGCGCCTATTAAAGATGGTAGCCATAAACAACCAATAACAATGATTAGGGATTCAGCTTTTGGACCTTTGCTAAGAACATAATATGTTGGAATAAGTCCTTCCATAGTTTGCGCTAAGCCATAAACAATTGCTAAAACCCAAAAGACACGATTAACATCTGGCAATTCTTGTTGAAGTAATGGTTTTGCTTCTTTAACTAACTTCCAAAAGTCTTTATTTTTTAAATGATCTTTTTCTGTTATTTTGAGTTTATTATTTGTTGATTGTTCTGATTGAGACTCCTCTATTATTAAAAGGCAAATTGCAGATGCTATAAAAGCGCAAATACCAGAAATAATGAGACTGATTTCTTCGCTCAAGAGGAGTGATACAATTCCTCCAAAAGTCAAGCTTATCCAAAAGAAGGTTTCTGAATATGTGAAAGCCGCGTCACTCTGTTCTTGATCAATGCATAAGCTGTGTAACCAAATTTCAAAGTTTCCACTTAGAAGTGTAAATGCAGCTGCAAAGCTTACTAATAATATAATGCTTATTAAAAGGTATAATCCAAGGTCAGTGGGAGGAAAGTATATCATGAAGACAGCTGTTCCAATTGAAAAGAAGCCTTTTAACATAAAACTACTAGCAAATGTGGACTTGGAACCCAATTGATCTGCTGCAGCGCCACCAAAAAGCTCTAAGGGATACTCAATAAGAAAAAGCAATCCTATCCATGTGAGTCCAATGAGCTTAGGATCAAGGTCAATGAAAAAAGATCCAGTTTGACCAAATATAGCAATATATACATTAATGTAAAGTCCAGTATGCAGGCCGAGAAAAAATTGAATAATATAGGCTAACAATCTAGCTTGTTTAAGTTTCATATTCTTTTCTCTTCACATGAAAATTTATAATTTCATAAGTTCAAATAGCAAGTGCAGCTTTTTTATGATTATAGATACTTTTAAAAAGTGTATAATACTAGGATCAAGATTCCAATAGGAAAGTTAATTGTCATGAGAGGTTATTGTAAGTTATTTGAGCTGATAGATCTTCTAAAAAAAACTTAATAATTTCTTTAAATTTAGCTTCTAAAATTCTTGAATGAACAAAACACCTATTTTTCATAGTTATATAGATTAATTTTGGAAGTCAATTTAAAGTGCCATGAATTTAATGTAAGTAATAATAAATGCTTTATAAGCCTTCTGGATAGTCACCCCAGCAGTGACTATTATTTTGTGCATTCTCTTCTACTCTTAAACAACTGTAATCATCATTTGCTGTAATAGATTGAATAGATAGACCCTGCATAGCTTCAGGAATTTCAACTACGACTGGTTTAAGGCTTTCATTGATGTTGTTGGAAACTCCTAATTGTCCTTTTTGATTGTCTCCCCAACAAACAACCTTCTTTCTACTTTCCAATAAACCACAACTATGTTTTTTGCCAAGAGCGAGTGAGATAATACCATTGAGTCTATTATCTTCTAAAATCTCATCTGTATGACATTCATTTGTATTATCTTCTTTGACAACATAATTTGCATTTTGAGCTTGTTTATGAGAGGACTTACAGTTATTTCCTAACTGTCCATGCTCATTGCTACCCCAACATTGTACATATTTTTTGGTTCCTGTAATACGACAGGAATGATTTATATCATTATTTAAAGAATTGTTTAATCGTAAGGAGCAACACGCACCAGGCTCAGTATCATAAATTTGGGATACTGGTACATTTACATCAACTGTATAAAATTCAGGATTGTTGCAATGGTGGTCTCTGCCAAGTATGACACCTGATGTTTCTAGGTGAGTCCTAAGTTTTTTCTCACATGAAGGAAGGCATTGTCCTTCAACTTCTTTGTAATCTGGTAGTGTTTGATTCTCAGAGCAGCCTATGTTTCTGGTTGATAAAGATGAAAAGCCTATAAGGTTTGATTGCGCAGATGTGGTCGTTGTAGTAGATGCAGAAGTCGTGGAAGTTGTAGAAGAAGAAATTGTAGAGGCAGTTGTGGTAGATGAAGGAGGAGGAGAAGAAGAATCTAATGTTTTTTTAGCTTCCCAGCTACAACCTGCAAGAGAGCAAAGCAAAATAAGAGAAAGAGGTAGTGATAAAAAATGATTGAAAAGCTGATAAGCAGACGCTTTAGGTTTTTTTTGATTATTCATAACTCATCTCTTTTTTAGCAAAATTAGGTATTTTATGGATTATTATTTTATTCCTTATATTTGAATCGTAATTTTACATAAATATCTTTATATTTTTTGCTTAAAGATATTTTTCAAAGTTGTTTTCTCGACTTATATCGTGTGATAGATAACAAGCTTTCGTCTTGCTCTTCTTTGATTTTTTACTAAGGAGGTAATTTGATATTTTAAGTTGGTATTATAAGGATTTGAGGTGATTTATTAAGGAGTGCAAAAAAAAGGATTTCCTTAACATTATGTAAAGAAAGAAGGGTATCTTCCTCCTAAAGATAGTCAAGCTTTCTAGAGGGCAGGCTACTTGCTGACAGTGCAAACTGCCTGCGCTTACTGTCAGAAAGTTGCCAGAGGCTCGCCTCGAGAGGCGAGATGCAGTTTAGGGAAACAGCTTATTTCAGTTGGTATTTCTTAACAGCTTTTTTATGCTCGCTATAGGTCTTTGAAAAGTAATGTGTACCATCATTACGACTTACAAAATAAAGATCATTTATTTTTTCTGGAAAAAGCACAGCATGGAGTGCTTCTCGACCCGGATTAGCAATAGGTTCTAAAGGCAATCCATGAATAGTGTAAGTATTATAAGGATTTGGGTTTATGATATCTTTTTTTCTAATATTTTTGATGAGTATACCTGTTTGAGCCAAAATGCCATAAATGATGGTCGGGTCTGACTGCAACATCATTTTTTTGCGGAGTCTATTTAAAAACACAGCAGCAATACGAGGTCTTTCATGTGGCGTGCCTGTCTCTTTTTCTACAATACTTGCTAAACGAACAATATCATGTCGATTAAGTTCAGTTTGACTATTTTTTTGCTGCATGACCTGCGAGTAGACAACTAAAAATCGTTTGACCATTGTTTCAATCACTGTTTTAGGATTTGATTTTTTTTCAAAATGATAAGTTTCAGGGAAAAAATAACCTTCAAAACTCAAAAGTTTTTGATCTAAAAGATTTTCAATAAAAGTTTGATCTTTAGATAGTTTTAAGAACTCACTTTTTTGCAGGATATTTTTTTCTTCTAAAATATCTGCGATTTCGTATAAGTTAATACCTTCTGGAAAGGTGATGGGATAGGAAACACTCTTTCCAAGAGTGATGATATTAAGTATTTCTGGCATTGTCATGGCCGCTGATAGGTGGTATTCACCAGCTCGAATTTTCTCCCCTTGCTTATTTAACCGACTGTAAACTTTAAATAATGTTGGATCTCTGATAAATTCTTCTTGATATAGTTTTTGCGCAACTTCTTGAGTTGATTGACCTTTTGTGATCTCAAACACTTTAGATTCTGCCTGTTTTTTGTAGGGACTAGTGATCCACATAAATATCTGACAAGCAAGTCCAATGACAAGGACGCAAATAACAATGCTTAAGAAAGTAAAAATTCTTTTTATCATCATAAATAATACAGCTTTTACCTTTTGTAAAAAACTGAGTCTTTACAAAAATAAGCTAAAAGGTTACTTTAAGTCAAAATATCTCTTCTTATGCAGTAAATAATAAAAGATAGAAATTAAATCAAGTATTTTCTTAAAAAATAATAAGAACTCATCTCAAATTTGCTTTTTATGCTCACATCTCCAGAAACATTTTTGGATTACTTCTTTAAAATACTTATTCAATAAGGCTACCGTTTATTATCTTTTAGAATCTCTTATAATATTTTGAAAAAAGTTTTTTAGGATTTGAGAGCACTCTTGTTCCATCACATTTGTAATCACATGTGGTCTATGATTAAGCCGAGGATCACTTAAGGTTTGATAAAGAGAAATAACAGCACCTGCTTTAGGATCTAAGGCTCCAATAACAACTTTTGGAATGCGTGATTGCAGGATAGCACCAGCACACATCAAACAAGGTTCTAGTGTGACATAGAGCGTGCAGCCTTCAAGTCGCCAATTTGAGAGTTTTTGTGAGGCTATCTGAATGGCCAATATTTCAGCGTGTGCTGTAGGTGAATTGGATATTTCTTTGATATTATGAGTTTCTGCTAAGATGTCTTTTCTTTTAGCAATCACAGCTCCTACAGGAACTTCTTTTTTTTCAAAAGCTTTTTGAGCTTGAATAAGAGCTAATCTCATGCCTTCTTTATCTTGCATTATCTATCTATTAAGGTTCAATATACTTCCTGGACTTGATGGTTCATTTTCAGGAGATATGGGTTGTTGTTCGCCAGTATTATCCATCTGTCTTTCATTTTCTTGTCTCTCATATCTATCTGCCTGCGATTCCACGACTACACGGATATCATTATTTTCCACAATAAGTCTGGTACGAAGGCCTGATGGAAAAAAACCATCTTCATCAGTATAGGCATTAAGTTGCCTTTGTCTTTCAACATTCAACATCTGGACATAACCACGGATACCCCTAGCTCCTTCATTATTTGCTGCTATTATTTCATAAACTTCATTGGCTTCAACAGTCCAGTTTCTATTTGCAATCATCAAACTTGCAATTTCAGTTAATTGAGCTTTAGTTAATTCTGGTATATAGAAAGCTTTTTCGACCTGTACACGATCTTGGAAAGATTGTGGAGTATTTTCTTCTAACCACTTTATCGTAGTTTCTTTTGAGTTTGCCTGCATTTTAGATGGATCAAGTTTATTAACTGGATTAAAATCGAAAATCCAATGAGTTTGTTCAAATGATACAACACGTCCTTTTTCATCTGTTATTTTTCCATACTCGAGAATGCTTTCAAGAAGTTCTATTATGTTTGGCTTTAATCTATGAAATTCATTGACATAAATGATTGCATTAGGATATGCGCTAACATATCCGGTTAATGATTCTTTATCTACACGAGAGTCTTCTGATCTGCCTGGAATAGTTGGTTCTCCTAGTATTTTTGTTGAGTTAGTTTGATTATTAGCATCTATATGAAAATAAGGCTTATCTAAATGAGGGAAAAGCCATCTTGCAATAGCTTCTATAAGTATAGTCTTTCCAGTACCAGGAGGGCCCCCTAAAATTGTGATACTATAAGGACGAGCATTATCATCTCCTCCACTAGGTTTATTGGAGGAGAGTAAAATGCGTTCTAATATATCCATAATTAAACTGTTGTCTTGTACAACTGTTTTCCTAACATGTTCTAAAGCACCTCTGGTATCTCTATAAATTGAACTGCCATTATATCCCACCGTTCCTTCTTTATCCCTCCTTTCTATAATAATGGGCTGATTATTTAAAAAGCTTCTACTAATAATGGCATATAGTTCATTTTCTGATATTGTAATGTCTGATTGTCCATTCTGTCTTTTATTTTCCTTTAGTGTTTGAACTTCTTGAAAAACTATATCTGTTGTTGTCTGTAAATCTTTAAAGTAAGTTAATCTATGAGTGTTATATGTTTGATATAGATATAAAATTCCCTTAATGATCATTGCTTTTTCAATATTACTAATATTATTGTCATTATTCATTTCAATTCTTCTTTCAACCATAAATTCAAGAACCTTACCTATACCTTCCATATTAGGAGGGCTTTTTATAACTTCTCTAAAGAGCGTTCCAAGCGAGCTATCTTTGAATGCTCTATGTGTTGCTGGCTCTGTATATCCTAATATTTTTAATTGTCCTGGATATTGCTCTATAAGCCTTATTAATCCATCTCTCATCTGAGTGCCACTATCACCTTCTGTTTTTCCAAAATTCAATAAAGTGTTAAGAGGAGTATGAGAGATATGTAGTATAATCATAGCGTCTCTGTTATTAGATAATGCGTTCTCTATAGATTCTATAAATTGTTCTGTGTTTTTAGAGATAACACCTACATACCTTGTTTCTCCTTCTGTCATAATCTTAGATGGGTCAAAATGAAAAACATAAATATTGACTGTGTTAGAAGTTGTTTGTTCCTCTGCATTAGGGGTTTCTTGTTCATCTTTCCTGTTTTCTCTTTGTCGGTGTTGTAATTCTATACTTTCAATACGGTGAGCTTGTGTTTGTTGTACTTCTCTCATCACGAGAGAACCTAGAGAGTGACGACCAGAGCCTATATCTCCAGTAATAACAATGCTATGAGAATTTATAGGGTTTATCAAGTCAGTAGCTAGTTTTTTATATAATGAAGGATCTAAAGGATAAAGATTTACTGATTGTGTTTCTGTTGGCCGGCTTGTGAAAGGAATATTTATTTCTGATGTTGTATTTTGTCTTTCTCTATTGGAAAAGAATGGAGGACGTGATACGTTTGAAGGGTACTCACTTGTTGTGATACCATCTTTTTGATCTTCTGATCTACTTATTTCAATGCCTTTATAAAAAGCATTTTCTACCTCTTGTTGCTGCCTAGTGGAAAGATCATTAGAGAAATATTCTTTAAGCCACTGTATTCCAGTAGCATCTTTTGGAATACCTGCAAATATATTTTGAAGACCAAGTCTAGAGATGCTTTGATTATTAATCATCGTGGTTAATGCTAAAAGAATATGTTCTGGGCTAATATATCGATTTACAAAGGATGGATTGCCGTTTTCTTGTCTATACTTAGCTTCTTTATTTTTTGCCTCTACAGCCGATATAAGTATACCTCTAGTTGCTGGTCCCCACTCTACATTTCCCCAGTTGATAGAGTTGAAAGAATTATAACCACCCTCATGCAGTCTAAAAGTTACCCCTCCATCTTGCATAGTTTCTATTTCGAAAAGTTTTTCTCCGTCTGAAGATCTCACTGTCGTAACATTTGAAATTTCTTGAACGCTATCACTTCTTGTAATTAGGTTTTGATAACCTTCTAAAATTTTTTTAAAAAAGCTCTTAAAAAAATCTTTATGTGTATTTCTGGATACCCTGGAAAAAGTACCACCGGTATAATTATTATTTGGATTTGGGTTATGCGAGTTAGCTTGACCAACTTGATCAAAGAGAACTTCTATTTCACCATTTTCTTTAACCCTTTCAACTTTTGCCATATGGGCAAGTAAGAAACTTTCTGGAGTTACAGTAATTCTTAAAGAGGTATCTCCATTAGTTAGTTTTAATAGAGCTGCTATTCTAACAGCGAAATCGCTGACATCTTTTCCCTGTAATGTTTGTTCTAGGAAAAATGAGTGAGCCTTTTCAGAATGAGGATTATTAGAGCATATTCCTATTGCTTGATTTGGTAATAGAAAGGCGAATGCTATAATGATCCCAGCATTTAAAAGAAAATATATCTGAAATAAAGAAGATAAATTAATTCTCATGATTATCTTGTATAACATAACTTGTTCATTTCTGATAGTGTAAAAGGCAATAAACATAACATTTTGTAAAAATAACAAAAGACTGTGAAATTTTTACATGGTTAGCTGTTTTTCCAAAGATGGCTTTGCCTCTGATGATTTTCACTATCAGAAAATAGGTAATGCTTAGAAAAAATAGTCATTTTTGGGAGAAAGATACTCTCTGTTTTTTTACACAATGATACCATGTTTTATGATTTCAAACACAGCCTACTGACTGCTTTGACTGCCGGATTCCAGAACAAGGAAGGCCTAATTAGTTATAGGTTAAATTATAAGATTGATAATCTTAAAAAGAGTAAAAAAAATTAATCGTAAAAGTTAACTGCTTAAGATATTACGAACCGATTTATTACTTATGGTATCTCTTTTTGACAATCTACTGTTACGCCGTCAGCAGTACCTATACATTGCCATCTGTAATGAGTGTCTGTGTCTTCCAAAGCTGAATCATCAGCAGTTCCATAAACACAGCTATTTCTTATAGAGTTATCACAAATACCATTTCTTGCTCCTGCTGCTGATATTTCTATTTGACAATCTATTGCAGTACTTCCACCACTTGATCCCTCACAATGCCATCTATAATGTGTGTTTGTATCTGCTATGATATTGTCATTAGCTACTCCAGAGGCACAGCCATTTTGGACAGAGTTATCGCAAGAACCATTGATAAGAACTCTTCCGGAATCATCTTCTTCAGATTGACATATATGATGACTTTGCCTTTCAGTATCAAGTCCAAGATAGCAATAATTACCATCTTGTGGGCAGTAATTATAATATGTTTGGGAGACTTCTTGTGAACCTGCTTCATCCGAAGCAGAAAGATTGATTGTTTCTTCAATACAATCAGAGCTTGAATCTAGGCTGATATTTATCAGATCGTCATGACAGGTAAAATCAGTTTTATCGTCTTCATCAATTTGATATTTGCAGGTATAGCCATGCAGAACCTCTATTTGTAGATACTGACTAGTGGCTCTTCTGTATTTATAAATATCATTATTTTCTAATGAAGTGGCTATTTCATCTGTGCCATCAGTGAGAATAACAGGATTGAAATGAGGATTTAAGCTAGAAGTTACATTAAAGTTTTGTCTTCTATATGTAAGGCATTCACTTTTTGACGGATCAGAACTTGTCGCAGAAGATTCAATCACTAACGCTCCTTCATTTTCATCAAATGAAAGTTCAATTGTATTTGCAGTTTCTTCTACAATATCCCCAGATGGAAAAGTGACTTTCCATTTGGTAGAAGAAAAATTATCACTATCTTTTAAACTAAAAGTAGCAGAACTATCAGCTGTTAAAGAACCTGATAGGAGTTCTATTTCTAAGATATCAGTAAGGTCGCAAGAGTCGCCGGCAACAAAGCGTTTACTCGCTGAATTTAAAAGTGTTTCATTTTGATAAGATTCAGTAAAAACATCATAAGCTCCTGATTGAGAAAATGTTGTTTCATATGTATCTAAAGTGACAGGATCATTTGTCACAATAGATTCGAAACCTCTCGTTATTGTCCATTTGTAACTATCAGAATTAGAATGGGCATTTATAAATTTGAATTTTGTTTTAGAATCAATAGAAATGAGGCTGTCTTCTACCACATCTTCAGTTGCAATATCTATCTGAACAATATAACCATGGCCTTGATCATAGGTTATAGGTTCAGAAGGTTCCTTATCAGTCTCCATAAATTCTGATGGGGAGGTATTGAGGTCATTTTTCCTGCAACCTTGATAGGTCATAAGCAAAAAAGGGAGAGTAAAAATTGTGATGTAAACACAAAATTGACTGTTTGGCATTTTTTTTACAGCAAAGACAATATCTTGTAATTTATTTTGATAAAAAGTTTTTAATTTTTTCAAAATAACTCCTTTTTATTTTTTTTCGACTTAAATATAGTTATTAAGTTATATTAATAGTCCATCATAATAATAAGTGTATAAATAAGGTTCGGTTGGAACTTCTTATAACATGAGAGAAAAATTGGATTTTATTGATAATTTTTCTTTAATTTGGAACATATTTAAGAAATTTGAACTTTAAACTAAAATAATCTATATTATAACTCTTAAAATGATTCAAATTGAGATAATAGAAAGTTTTTTATAAAAATACTTGATTTTTTTAAAAAGTAAGGTTACTATATTAATATAAAGCAAAGGTTAATATTATAATTAATTTCTGTACGTATCCTCCTAAGGCTTTCCGCCTTTTAAATAGCACGTCAAAAATACTTTCTTTTGTGTGTAAAAGCTCACTTAAAAATATGGTGTGATTTGTGTATGACTTTATCACCTAATCATATAAGTAAAGAGAGTTTTATGTAAAGGGATTGTTGGGTCTATTTAAGTAAACAGAAGATACAAACAAAAAGACTCTGGCAATATGGTTTAGGTATTTATTAATAGCTGCTCATAGGGCAGTTTAATCTAAAGTGTAAGGAGTTTATCATGTTAAAGAAGTTAAATAAAAAGGTTAAAAACTTAGCTGTAAGAATTTGGAAAGATGAGTCAGCACAAGGTATGACAGAATATATATTATTAGTTGTTGCTTTAGTTGTTGTTTTAACATTTTTTAAAGGTCAATTCGACTCAACAATTCGAGATGCAATAACTGGAATGACTGACAAAATCAATGTTTTCATAGGTGGTTAAGGTTTAGATTTATCATCTCAGCTTATGAAACATAAAAACAACTTGAATTTACTCATATCATAAAGATTCAATTTGATACATCAAAGGTCATGCATATCACAGATTTGGAAAGGCAAAGCAGGTAAGCTTTGCCTTTTTTTTATAGATTTAATATCGTTTTACTTAAAAGACCGAATTGAAATCTTTGATCTATCCAAAATTAATATTGGTTCATGACACTTTAAAGTGATTCTTAAGGGTATTAACTTATTGTTATAATTATGAAAAGGAGGTATTTTGTCCGTTCCCAATTTTCTTAAGGTGAATTTTAGAGAAATTAAGAGTTCAAGTGTTCTGGCATAACTTATAAAGATAAGCACCTAGCTTATTAGTTTCTTTTATGATGGTCTGTACCCCATAAACTGGAGAGTTAAGTGATAAAGTAACTCACTTGAGATTCCTGAATTTTAGCTATAAAAAGCTATAAGATCAGGAGGAAGATCATGGGCAAAGTAAGAAGACGATTTAATGTTGAATTTAAGGAAGCTATTTGTAAATCGATGCATGAAGGCAGATCTTTGTTAGAGATTTGCCGGGAGCATCAACTTCATCGCCAAACAGTCTTAGAGTGGTTTAAGAAGTATCAACAAGGGACACCTTTGGGAAACCCTTCATCAAGGGAGAGATCTCTAGAGAGACAAATATATGCTCTTCAGGCAAAGGTAGGACAGCTCAGCTTAGAAAACGAGTTTTTAAAAAAAGCCAAAAAGGAGCTTCAACAGAGGAAAAGCGTAGGATCGTCGGTAATCACTGGAAAGAATTTGGATCAATTTCAAAAACGTGTAAAGCGTTAGGGTTACCTTTAAGTAGCTACTATTACAAGAGAAAGATTTCACAGCAAGAGCGAGAGCAAAGGGATTTTGATTTGAAAGAGCAGATTGAGAGGATACAGTGTAAATACCCGATGTATGGAATACGTCGTATTCAATTGGAACTTGAGCAAGAGAAGAGTATTAAAGCCAACCACAAGAGGATTGCTCGCATTATGCGGAAATACGGTTTAAAGGCTTTGATTTACAAAGGTTTTAAGGTTTCAACCACGGATTCTAAACATTCAAATCGAGTTTATCCGAATTTAACTTTTGGCATTGAAGTGAATAGACCCAACCAGCTTTGGGTAACAGATATCACATACATTAGGATTCAAGATGGTTTTGTTTTTTTAGCAGTGATTTTAGATATTTTTTCAAGGAAGATTGTAGGGTGGGCTATTTCTAGAGAGATCAACACAGAGCTTTGTTTAGGAGCTTTAGAGATGAGTTTAGAGCAGAGATCAGATACTAAAGGATGTATTCATCATAGTGATCAAGGTGTGCAATACACCAGTAAAGATTATACCTACAAGCTTAAAGAAAAAGGCTTTAAGATCAGTATGTCGAGAAAAGCCAATTGTTGGGATAATGCATTTGTTGAATCTTTCTTTAGCTCTTTAAAACGAGAAGAGGTTCATCTGTGTGAATATAAAACTTTTGAAGATGTATTAAGAAGTATTCCAAAGTTTATCGAAGGTATGTATAATAAAAAAAGGCGACATTCTTCATTAGGTTACTTATCACCTAATGAATTTGAAGCTAAATGGAAAACAGGAGAATTAACAACAATGGGAATCTCAGCAGTGAGTAAAATATGGAACGGATCCTCCAAATAAAGGGTACACCTCACTTCCTACTTGAATCCACCTAATAACAATGGGTTACTTTTTATTTTTATCTTCCATATCTAAAAAATCAAAACAACCTGCTTTTAATAAGTTATCTAAAGCTTCTTTAGCATTACTGAATATCTCCTTATCATTACTTTTTAAGTCAACTCCTAAGCAGTTTTTATTTTATTTAAAGGCACCAAGCTCCTTCTGTTGCTTCTAATACAACAAATTTTTTAAATGCATCTTTATTTTATAAATTTATCTAAAAATGTTTTTGCCTTCTTCTTTAAAACATTTGTGCTTTTGTTAAGGAGTTGATCTCTAGCTTTTGGAACATCACCTCTTAGAGCGTTTTCAATAATTGTCTTTCGTTTTTTAGGCTCAAATTGATTGCGATGGATTTTTTCTTTTATTTTACTTAACTTTTCTATTTTACAATTTAAGATACATTGAAGATCTTGTGTTTTATATAAAGCAAAATCTTTTCCATTACAAACGACAAAAAGAGTAATATTTAAATTCAAAGCATAAGATCTTGCTTGGGCCATTATTTTTTTGTTTGAGATATTTTTAGTAGAGTCTTTAGCCTCAATGACAAATCTTTTTTTTCTATTAACCAATATAACATAATCAGCAAAGCATTTTTTGGGATCTCCACGACCAGCCTGAATATCTACTGGAAATTCTCTTTGAATATTACTATCTTTATAGCCTAATTTTTTTAAGATTGCGTCAATCTTTACTCTTACATCTGCTTCTTTCATAATTCCCTCATCATCTAATATAATATCCTTCAAATATAATAGTCGTACCTATGGCAAGAAAAAGATGAATAGTCAAACAGTGGATCACAAAAAAGAGTTAAAAACCATTGAGACCATCAAAAACCTTTATATTAAAGGCATCAATCCAAATACTATAGCTAAGGTATTAAGCACTATGAAAATACCTACTAAACAGCATAAAAAAGAGTGGCATCATCACACAATTATCAATCTTCTTAAAAGAGAAAATCTTTACAAACAAGTAAAATCAACAGCTTAGGAGGAAATCATGGAAACATTCATTAAAATTATTATAAATACATCATTGTTATTTGGATCAGGTTATTGTGCTAAAAAGCTTTTATTTGATGTTGAAAAAATGGCTACTAACAGGATAGGAAAAGGACTTTCACCATCAGAAAGCTTTGCGAGAAAACTCACTGACACAAAGTTATCTTTCTAATGATTTAAAGAACAAAGGCACTAATATCATAATATCATGAGTAATATAATAAATTTTGTTTTTTATTACTTTTTTATAAGAAGTTCTATTGACTCTAAAAAAAAGTTACCAATATATATTATATATTGAAGTCCATAGCTTTTAAGGAAAGTGAATTTTCCCAAAAAAGACTACTTAACAAAGAAATAATTTGCCGGAATTGGAAAAACTTTGGGAACAATACAAAGCAAAGGTTCTATCTCTAAACTAAACATCCCTATAGAATCCTATCCCCTGATGGTAGGAACGAGAAGGCTCTATACACTAGCACTCCTTAAATCCCTCTCAGAAAGAATAAAGAGGACATAGGAAAAGGATTTGACCTCATTGTTGAGACAAATACACGAGGAATCATTGCTGCAGGACTTGTTGCTGGGTTAGAGATTGAAAAGATGATGGAGATTTATAGAGATAAAGGTAGAAGAATAAAGGATTGGAGTTTTGGAGTTCGCCCTTTAGAATTTTCCATGAATGCTCAATTTCTCAGATTCAATTTTATGTGTGATTTTTAGCAAAAAAACTAGGTGAATATGGGAAAAATTGATCCAAAGTCGACAGGAGGAGAAGGCTTCGATTTTGAAGACAAGATTGGTGCATATTTCTTATCTTTTCTCTTAGTAGGCAAAAACCCATTCTCCTTATTGTCCTTGGGGCGATTTACAACTATAAAATTTCAGAGGAAAGTAGATGGTTGGGAGTTTGACGACATTATCCTTGAGTTCGATTCAGGTAACCTAGAAAAGAAAATTGCGTTTTCCGTGAAAAGCAATTCTCAAATCACAGCCAATAAGTTTCCACCTGATCTCGTGGAATCAATCTGGAAGCAGTTTTGTAAGACAGAGGGAAATCCTTTTAGGTCCAAACATGACTACTTGGGGCTTGTAACTTCAGGTACATCCACCGCGGCGATTGAATCATATCGCAAGCTTCGCAACTTTGCCTCAAACCACAAAGGAATGGATATGGAAATACATATCAAACAGCCAGAATTTACAAGTCAACAGGTTCGAAACCTGTTCGATAGTTTTGTAAAACCATCAGTAGTAGACTGCAACCAAAACATACAACGAGCCGAGATTATTGAACGATTAATTCACTTTGACGTAAATCTTGATGATCCAACGTCCCCTTATTTGCAAAATGCATTTGGCAATTTAGCTTCGGCACTAGTCAGTGGTGAAGCGAACAACCTTTGGGTAAAACTTCAGCACATGGTAAAGACATCTCGTACAGTTTCCGGTGAGATTACCTTTTCTATTCTTATTAAAGAACTAAATAATTCATTCAAAATTAAAGGCCACTACGATTTAGATTCCGATTTAGAAAAGCTTAAAGAGTTTCAAGAAACTGAAATTGGAAAGATAAAGTCTACAATTGGAAGTAGCTTTTCAGTTGAAAGAAAAATGGATTTTTCTGAACAGTTTAAAAAAGAACAAGTCAATGCCCTCATAGGAGAATCGGGAATTGGAAAATCTGTTCTCCTCAAACAATGGGTTTGTAAAGCTGGGAAACCCGTCATTTGGTTGCCGTATTCAATCTTCAATGCCAGAACACTTGTCGAAGTTAATACTTTGTTAGGGATAAAGAATAATTTGTTTGACATCCTTCAATACGGCCCTAGTGAACAGATTATTATAATTGATGCCGTTGATAGACTTACAAGTACGGAAAATCGCGAATTACTAAAGTCCTTCCTAGTAAAGTTCCAAAAAATTTCAAGAAATCGCCACCTCTGTATTATTAGCTCACAAGACCAGATTTGGAGTACACTAGTTGGAAACCTCTCAACACAGGAATTGCTTTTCAATGTAATTTCAGCACCAATGTTTGAGGAAGATGAACTAAGGATAGTTGAAAATAGATTCCCCAATCTCACAGGCATACTTAAAGAAAGGTCAACAAGAGAGATACTAAAAAATCTGAAATATCTCGATATTGCAATTCAAATGGCAGAGCGATCTTCACTCGATACTAGTAGATCCATTAGTGAACCTGTACTAATACGTGGATTTTGGAGTTTGCTCAGCGATGGCGGAGCCAACCAAAAGCAAGTTCTCCTAACAAAGTTGGCCATTGATCAAGCTGATAAGAATGACTTCCTTTCACCTTTTAAAGATTTATCTACTCCTGAATCTCAGTTAGTGGACATTTTGGTACGAGAAGGGATTCTTAAAATCCAAGATGGTTACATACGATTCTCACACGATCTATATGGCGATTGGATACGACAAAGATTTTTACTCTCCCAGAGAACCAAAACAATTCATGAGATTCTTAAACGGAAAAATAACGTTTACTGGCAACAATCAATAAGACTTACGTCATTAGAGATTCTAGAGTCAGATGGGTTCGATAGTTGGAAAAAAGAAATAGAGTCATTAAATGAAAGGGGAGATGATGTTCTAGTTGACCTATTTCTTGATATTGCTATTACTCCTCTTAATCAAAGATTTATCCTAAAAACTATTAAGGAGTTACTTTTTTCTGACAACTTTAAGGTATTGGATCGATTTCTCAAACGATTTCTTGCGTATGCTACAGTTCCCAATCCTCAAATTATGAGTATGAGAGAAGAGTTTGAGCTGGATGAACTGACGGCAGCCCAAGTCGATCGAGTCCCTTTGTATACCTATTGGCCAAATCTCTTGCAATTTTTGGCAGAAAATTTTGAGAATACAATTAGAGGCAGAGTTCAAATGTCTCAAATCGCTGAGAAATGGTTAAAATTTACTCCCAAAGACTTCCCATTTCGTAAAGAGGCCGCAAAAATAGCACTTAATTGTACAAAATGGATTTTTGAGTTTAAAAGAACACCTTATAGCTACCTCGAAGACGACGCAAACAAGAAGTGCTACCAAGCACTATTGGCTGCATACCCCGAATTACCTAACGAAATAGAAGATCTTTGCCTCAAACTTATTGGCTTGCGTGAGGATGGTATTGAACGTCCTCCACTGACAGTAATTCCATCAAATTCAAAAGTTTCTCCGCCAATTAATACATTTTCGATCACTCGTAGAAGAATAGAGAAAAAAGTTCTTCCTAATGGTCCTCAATTTAAGAAAGATCGTGAATTTAGGGATGTATGTCTGGAAGGGCAACCTCTTTGTTATCTAATACAATTTAATCCGTCGTTAGCGTCTCAAGTTTTGCTTGCTTCAATAATTGATGCTCCCCAAGAATATGAGGATTTATATGATGACGGGCAAATGGATAAACAATTAGGAACAGATTATACTCAGGAGTTCTATCCACCGCTTTATTCAAAAGGTCCTTTCATATATTTTTTTAAAACTGCACCTCAACAGGCTCTTGACGCCTTGATTTCCCTGATTTCACTTGTAACCGACCAATGGGCAGAGAGGGAAAAGAAGAGAGGAAATAACGTATTTGGATTCGAGATCGAAATCAACGGAAATAAAAAATTTTGGAGAGGAGATGCACAGGTATTTTTATGGGCCATGGATACGACACATTGTCCTAATGTAGTTGTAGCCTTTCTAATGGCTTTAGAAAAATGGTTTTATGAAAAGATTGACGCAAAAGAAAATATCGATTCTTGGATTGATCAAATTGTAGAAAAAAGTGATTCACTGGCATTACTTGGCATCTTGGTCTCTATCGCTAAGTATAGTCCAAAACTATTTCTGGAAAAGCTTCAATTTTTATCAGTGCTTCCCTATGTAATATGGTGGGACCAACAGTTTTTGTCTCAGAATCGCTTATCAAATGTTTATATGATTTCATGGTCTCTACAAGATCGTTTTATGACCAATTTGGCCGTAAAGTGGTTTGAGATGGTACATCGAAAAATCTCTCTCGAACAGTGGGCAATATATTTACTTTTAAATATTCCCAAAATGCAAAATTTTTTCGCAACTGCAAGGTTTAGTTGGGAAAAAAAATTACAGAAACAACCTAATCGACAACTAGAGGCACTCTTATGTAAGTTCAACCCGGACAACTATAAAGTTGGCCAACTACCGGATGGCACTCAAGTATGGAACTATACTGTTCCTTCATATCTTCTAGAGAAACACAAGAAAAGATTTGAAGAGGATGATGCTCAGATGAACATGTTTATGTTCCCAATGAATGTGGAAAAGCTTCTTGATGCCGATTCATTTTCAAGAGATGAGTTTGCAGTGTTAGTATCAACTATGGAGAATATTAATAATACAGTCAAAAATAAATCCAATGATCCAATATTAGCAACTCCAAAGGATTGTAATCTTGCAATAGATGGACTAACGCTTATTGCTGTGAAAAGAAAAGTTATCTCGGTCGATGCTACAACCTTGAGTACAGCAAAGGAAAAGATCGAAAGGGCATTAGAAAACCTTTGGAACGATCATGGAGTTACAGGTTACCCTTTTTCAGACCAGAAATATGATATAATTCTGGCAAAAGTAATTGGTCAATTAGCTGAAGGAAATGAAGAAGATATTTGGATAAGAACACAAGTAGCACGTTTGGTTTGTGGCCCACGGGCAAACTCGATAGCTGCTCTTATTAAGAGTGCAGTATCAGCCAAAGTTGAACATGCATTTCTCTTAGAGGTTATGGCACTTTTTTTTGAATATTCAAAAATTTGCACTGCTTGGCATAATGTTGATTGTGCTGAAAAGTATCCTTATACCAACCAAAAATCGAATTTTATTAAAGCCTTCCTTTGCCGGAATAGTTTTCTCAGAACTAAAGTGTTTCGTGCTTACACACTTGAAGATAGAAGAAGCTTATTTAGAAATGAAGTTTTTCTTCTTGTTAAAAAGTTTATCAATGACAATTCTATTAAGGCATGGCCAGACTTGGGTTTTAACCCTTATGATTACGAATTTACACATGGGCTTAAACTACCTAGAATTAAGAGAGATGTAATTCATCTAGAAGATTTCACTCAAGCTGCTTCATATCTTCCTCCAATAGAGCAGTGGGATGGTAACTTGTTAGCAGGATGGATTAACTTTTGCACTTCTAGCATGGACCAAATCTCTAGAAGGCTTTCAAAATCAATTGAAGAGTACGGAGATGTCAAGGATACGCCATATGAGCAGGATAGATGGATAATCAATGAGTTTGCTACTACCTATTATTGGCATGATGACGCAAGACTTGATCAGTCCTTGAGGACATTCTTTGAAGTTGGTGCAGATGGACATTACTGGATTGATGGTTTCGGCAGAAAGTTTTTCATATTAGGTCTTAAAAACACTAATCGCTGGGAAGAACTAAAATTCAAAATGCAGAAGATATTTGATCTTGCCCTTTCCGTAAAACAGCTACAATCTTCTCGAAGGTCATGGGATGCTGACAAAATTTGGTGTTCCTTGGTAGGATTGGATGGCTTCACCATTCAATATTTGCCAGACGACTCAAAGCCCTTAATAACAGATATCTTACCTCTTTATAAACGCCTAATTGAAACTCGAAGTGGCTCCAACGAGTGCCTTAGTCGATTTATCGCTTTATTGTGCAAAGGAGCTGCCGTGAATATTCGCTTAAAAGGACTTGCGATTGTAGCATCCGAACTCAAAGGGATTGATTATACCGACTACTGGCAAAAACGTTATATTTCAACATATTCATGCTTTTTAACTACTCTCTGGCACGAAAACCAAAATGAGTTGCGAAGTGATGAGATCGCCTTGGTTAACTTTCAGCAGATTCTCAACGGGTTAATTTCAGTTCAAGATCCTACAGCACTCGAGTTA
Organism: Bdellovibrionales bacterium; assembly: GCA_965262715.1. GTDB lineage: Bacteria > Bdellovibrionota > Bdellovibrionia > Bdellovibrionales > JAUICD01. Next base: position 814,581 of record OZ253553.1, read on the forward strand.
GCGTCTCAGATCAACTCCTCGCGACTATCATCGGAATAATTTACGAATAGAGAATTATTTTAAATTTGAAAAGTTTTTGTCTTTTTTTCTCATTTATGGCTATTCCATTACTATCTTTTTTCCATTGAATTATATCAATCATTTTTGTCCTCCTGAACGTGGAGCGTATCCCATTTTTACTGTTTTGACAGCTATCCAAAACTTTAGAATATTGTTTGTTCATCTATTTGAGATAGTTAGTAGAAAGAGGTAAATAATTAGAGCTACACCCATCCTTGCTTTTCAAACTCTTCATAATAAGGTTTCATATATCTATCATAAATATTTTTTAAAAATGGATTACTTTTATATTTAGTATCTAAAGTGGATTCTTTAAATATCTTCAATAGATAATCTTTAAAAATGAAACATTTTTCAAATGGTGATTTTGGTCTGTACCCATAAACTGGAGAGTTAAGTGATAAAATAACTTTCATCAATTTCAATTTCTCCTTTTGAAAAAACACTCTCTTTTTCACAAAACGCAGCTATTCTTAATCTTATTTTTTTTTAAGATGCGATTGATAGTATTGATGTTTAATTTTGTAAGATGAGCTATTTGTATAGCAGTTAAATCTACTGAAAAATAACGAATAATTTCTCTAAATTTCTTCTCAGAAATTCGAGAACGAACAAAATACTTGTTTTTCATAGTCATAACAATAAGTTAAACCCTCTGAAAGTCAACTTAAGTAGTTATGAACCAAAAAATAAATCAAAAGATGAATGCTTACGCCTCGCATTAAAAGTAATATTTATCTTGAACTAAAAGTTAAAAGATAGTATAAGTGACTCTTCTTAAAAAGAGTGAAAGATAATTATAAGGGAGGGGTCAAATATAAGTTTAGGAGGTAATTAAAATGAGTAAAGAAGATAAAAAAGCCATTTTAATAGGTGTAGGCATAGGTATCGGAATAGGTGTAGTTGCTGTTGCTACGGCCCCGGCTCCTGAGTTTGACAGTTGCGAAAATAAAGTTAAGTTATTTTAGTTAGTTACAGTGGATGTGTGATTTTGTACCACTACATTTTGATTTTGTGGTAGAGATTTAAGAGATTGTTTGTAGGTCTAAGTAGATTCTACTTTAAGTTGTTTTGATGGGATCTTTGCTCCTATAGCTTTAAATACATCAGCATTGTTACCGTTAATATCTGTTCTGATCCAAAGTGTCTTATCCTTTATCCTCACAGGTATAGCTCGTACTTCTTTCAGCTTTGACATAGCTTCTGCCACACTCAATGGCCTTGACTTTATTCTCTTGTCTGTAATTGCTTTATCTTTTAATGTGATGTTTCTCTGATGTAACTTCTTTGAAAAATAAGCCTCACATAAGTAAGATAAAAAACACACAACTAAATGTCCTAAGATCCTCTTATCTGTCCAGTGGAACATAGGACGTGTCTTTAATGTACCTTTCAATTCTCTAAATGAATTCTCTACCTTCCATAATTGCTTATAGTTCGTTATAATCTCTTCAGAACTTAAACTATCTGTATTTGTAATGATTCCAAAAAAACCATCTGTCCTCTCTGATTGTTCTATGGCTGACTTATTTAAAGTAGGCTTGCCTTTACTCTTAGGATGAATAATATACTTCTTATAATTGCTATTAGATACAAAATCCTTTGTGCTTGATGACGATTTTGAAAGCTTATCTTCTAACTTAGATAGAATATCTTCTCTTACTTTCTTATCTCGTTCTGCTCTCTTTCTTGACCAGGTAATTATACAACGATTATCATTATAACTCGTCTCGTATATAGCTAAATTTTCATTTATAAATTTAAAATTCTTTAAATTGTATATCTCTGCATGACGATCCTTTAATAAACCTAGCTTTAATCCTACTATAAATTCATCTCCCTTTGCTTTTACAGATTGTAAATTCTCATTAGAAAATAAACCTCTATCTCCTACTAATATAAATCTTCTGATCTTAAACTTCTTTTTTAGTTTCTCCATAACTGAAGGTATGGTTTTACCTTCAAAGGTATTTCCAGGATAAACATCAAAGCCTAAGGGCATACCTTCTCTATCTACTAAAAGTCCAAATACCACCTGGGTACAATCACTCCTCTTCTCTTTGCTATAACCAAATCTTCGAAGATTATCTAAATCCTCTCGGGTACTCTCAAATCTCAATGTCGTTAAATCATACAAAATAACATCACACTCATTGAAAAAACTTAACTGAGACTTACCTTGTGTATAAAGAGTCTTCTCTATATCTTCCTTATGCTTACTTAGAATATCTAAAGAACGATAAATGTCTTGAAGATGAAGCTCCTCTTCTAAAAAATCAGGGTAAAATAACTTCTGCCAGTGTGAAAATACTTTAAGCTTAGAACATGGCTCTACAAAACGGCTTATAACCAATGTAAAAATAATCTTAACAAAATCAAATTGTACTTTAGGGTGCTTTTGTTTTAAATCTGTTAATAATTCATAGAGATTTAATTGTTTGAAAATAGCATCTATTATAAGTAAGGGACCTAATATAAAAGTGTCTTTAACATCAATCTCTTTTAATAACTTACTAGCAGGAATTATCTCTAACTCTTTAGATAATACTTCTAGAAGCTTCTTCAAGTTAACTTCCTTATCCGCGGCTTTACCTAAAGACATTAGAATCCTTTGCTTCACTTGAGAACCTAATCTGTAGCTCTCAACAAGATGATAATATATGTCTCCTCTCGGATTTCTTGTAGACCTTATGAACATAAAAATACATTACAAGAAAAATATAAAAAATAAAAGAAAATAAGGTATATGACGCGTAGTTTATGATAAATAAGTACACTACACTTTTTGACCAAAATACAAACACAATAACCGCTAATGACTATAAATACAACATTCCTTGAAAAAAATATCACGAAAATTCAAATTAAGTGTCAAACTCAGGAAATACTTGTTTTTCATAGTCATAACAATAAGTTAAACCCTCTGAAAGTCAACTTAAGTAGTTATGAACCAAAAAATAAATCAAAAGATGAATGCTTACGCCTCGCATTAAAAGTAATATTTATCTTGAACTAAAAGTTAAAAGATAGTATAAGTGACTCTTCTTAAAAAGAGTGAAAGATAATTATAAGGGAGGGGTCAAATATAAGTTTAGGAGGTAATTAAAATGAGTAAAGAAGATAAAAAAGCCATTTTAATAGGTGTAGGCATAGGTATCGGAATAGGTGTAGTTGCTGTTGCTACGGCCCCGGCTTGGTTACCTGCTGCACAAGCGCATGCTTTGCAAGCTGCTGCTGTAGAAAGTGCAAAATATTTATTAGCAAGTAGTGTCGTTAGTGCTGTTTAAAAAAAGACTTTACATTTTGTGTTTTTAATATTGTGAAATCTTTCTTTAGCTCTCTAAAACGAGAAGAGGTTCATCTGTGTGAATATAAATCTTTTGAAGATGTATTAAAAAGTATTCCAAAGTTTATTGAAGGAATGTATAACAAAAAAAGGCGACATTCTTCATTAGGTTACTTATCACCTAATGAGTTTGAAGCTAAATGGAAAACAGGAGAATTAACAACAATGGGAATCTCAGCAGTGAGTAAATTATGGAACGGATCCTCCAAATAAAGGGTACACCTCATGAAGTTATAATGACCAATGATATCTAATATAGCTTGAACTGGTTTCACTCAAAATAAACCAACCTCTGGTTGCTTTCTGGCAATGATCCTGACGGCTAATGCCCTCAGCAAATAGATCATTGCCTAGAAAATCTGTTTATTTTGAGTAAGAAGATACTCTTCATTTTTTAATACCATGTTAGGGAAACTATTTAAGTTATATCTAAGTGACCCAAGACTAATCCTATAGAACTTTCTGCGTTCTTTAGCAGTTGGTTTAGCACTGCCTTCAGCTAAGTTAAGCACAATACTTAGAGAAGCCCTATGGAACTGGTTTTTAAGGGGTTCTCTTAGATTTAACTTTCTAGAGTTACGATAAAAATTAATAGCTAACTGATAAGTTTTGAATTTTTGCATCGTCATAAAAATTTCCTCCTTTATAAAACCCGCCAGGGCTTGGGAGGAAATTTTTAAGGTGCAATAATTCAAATTATGGGTGCCGGACATTTTGATTCCGGGTACTGTTTGCCCGATTGCCAGATCCCGGAATAAAGAGGGTTTAAAGTGTCATGAACCTTAATATTTATACAATAATGCTAATGGATTTTATAACTTTTGAGGGCTTTGTTGCACAAATATCAATTTTACTTTGTGTGCTAGAGATTTATATGCCTCCTTAAATCTTTCTAAAACAAAGCCATTTTTGATGATAAAAACTTTTAAACTGTTTCATATTGATCCTGGATTCTGACAAACAGGCAATCGGACAACGGTTCCCGGGATCAGCTTGCCGGAATGCTTGACTCCCAGACCGTCAGAAGGGTGCATTTATATATATATATTGAGACATAGATAACAGTTTAAGATGATGCCTGATACTGATGCCAGTTTGCCCGACTGCCAGATCTCGGAATAATATGTACTGTACATTTTGAGACATTTTAATATCGAGTATTTAACCTATATTCTCTTTAAAGAAAGCTATAGATAAAGTTTAACTTTATCCCTCGAAATAACCGATAAATTAAGTACATTCATAATGTTTGTTCATATTAGATTAAACTATTTTTTGTTTAAGCGATGTGAACTGATTTTTTGATGTAAAATATATGAATACTTATGAATTTAAATAAAGAGGAGTGTGATATATGACTATAGAAATGATAATCTTAATAGTCATTACAACATTTGTAGCATTTGGTCCTGATGGTGAAAGTGGTATTTTTAAGACACCTTTAAATACTTTTAAAGAGGCAGGTTCTTATCTTGGAGGTCGAATTGAAAGGCAATTAGATACAGCTGCAGGGTTTCAAGAAAAAGCTCTTGATACTGCAAATCCGGGCAATCGGCTTAATTGGTCTAAATGAAATGAAAGTAAGGAATATTAAGTTATTCATGGTTTTGGGTAAACTTATAAGATCTCATGAGTTTTATTTTATAGGATTATTATGAATATGAATGAACTATTTATCTCTATATTACTTCCTTCTTTGATCCTGATTATAGGAGTTGTGGATGATATTTACTTTCGTAAATTTCATAATTGGTTATTTTTATCTCTTTTTGCATTTACTTTATGCTTTTCGATTTTCTTTAATGGATTTGATGGATTTGTAAAAGGAGCTTATGGACTCGCTCTTGTTTTTGCTCTTACCCTCCCTCTTGTTCTATTAGGCATTTTGGGAGGTGGAGATATGAAGTTACTAATGGTTTTTGCTTTAGCCACAAATACACAAGCCGTTTTTAATGTTATTCTTATCTCTTTTTTATGGGGCGGTCTTATGGGCTTTATGTATGTTATTATCTCAGGTCAATTTACCGAGCTTTTATACAATTTAAAAGGATTGCTTTTTTATCAGATTAAACCTTTAAAGTCATCATTACATGTGATCCCATACACTGTTCCTCTGTGTTTGGCGTGGTTCACTTACCTTTCTCTAGAGTCTTATGGAGTGCAAATATGGTTTTAAATTTTATAAAACAATATTTTATGAATACATTATTATCTTTAAAGATAAAAAATTGTTTGATGAAAAAAAATAACTACTACTCATTTTCAAATAAGAAAGGACAAGCTACAGTAGAGATGATTTTGTTATTATCTTTATTTCTCCTTTTTTCAGCTACTATATCAACAGTTCTTAAAGATTCAGAAGTTGCAAAAACAATTATTGGCAAACCATGGAAGGTAGTCAGTGGAATGATAGAAAGTGGAACTTGGCAAGAAAACCCGGGTACCGATATACATCCTTTGCATCCTGCTGTGGATCCTGCTGTGGATTCTGCTGTGGATTCTGTAAAGAGGCGCTTATCTGTTGAGGGTGAGTGAGGTGATTCGATGAAGTTTTTAAAAGATGAAAAAGGAGTTTTAGCTTTTGATTTTTTATTTGGATTAATGATTATGACAGGTTTTTTTATATTGGTCATCATGCTGAATTTTACACTCTCTGTTATAGAATCGATACAATATATAGCCTTTGCCACTTCTAGAACTTACTATGCAGCTGATGAGAATGTTACTAAATCAGAAGAGGCTGCTGAAAAAAAGTACAATGATTTAAAAGAGGAAGGAATGTTAAAATCCTTACTTAGAGAAAAATGGTTTAAAATGTCACCAAAACCGGTTTTTAAAAAAGATGGATCAACTAAGGGAGTACGTTTAGATGTTACAGCTAAGGTGTTGTCTTTTAATCTACCTTTTTTCTTAGGCAATACAGGAGAAGCTAATTCTTTTAAGACAAATGTGAACTCTTATATAGGAAGAGAGCCATCTATGCAGGATTGTATAGATTATAATGAAGTAATTAAGGATGAAATATTAAATCTTGATTCCTCATATCAGGATTCTACGATTTCTGGCCATATGAAGGCAGCACCTATAATGGCAGCAGGAGATAATGGATGTTAAAGACATGTATTTCAAAAAAATATTTTAAAAAGCAAAAAGGGATGGCCTCTATTGAGGCTGTGGTTTCTATTATACTTTACCTTGCATTGTTGAGTTTTAGCTTGGGATCTTTTGGTGTAGTCCACTCGGGGATTGTTAATTCTATTGCAGCACGTAATTATGCTTTTGATACCTTCAATAACCGAACATATCTTAAATATCATAGAGATACCCTTTTTGGTGGTGGTCTTCACTCTCATAAGAAAAATGGATTTAGGTTGCACACTATTACATCAGAAACAAGTCCGCCAAATAATGAAGATTTTATAGCTACAAAAAGATATATTGCTTTTGCAAAAGTACATAATGATAAAGAGAAAGGAAATAATAGTGATGAACATGAAAAAATGGTAGAAGATGCAAAAGATGGTGTCAATGAAGGTTATTCATTCAACCCTGTATGGGTCAAAGCAGCTTATGGCATTTGTTTAAATGCTAATTGTAAACCTGAATAGATAAGGAGTACAAAATGAACTCAAATCCAACAAGAACATTATTTTTATCTTTAGGTGCTGGTATTTTTGCGATGTTTCTTGTGTACAGTTATTCACAGGAGAAGAAAGCGGAATATGACAAAAAATATGGTACAACTAAACGTGTTGTAGTGGCCACAACAGAGATTGTAGAAATGCAAACTATAGATGATACAATGGTGGAATACAAAGAAGTTCCTATTAGTTTTGTACAACCAGGAGTTGTCACCGACCCAGAAGAAGCGATCAATACTATTGCTGCTACAACTATTTTAAAGGGTGAACAAATTCTAAAAACAAAACTCTTAGCCCCAGGGCCTATTACAGGTCTTTCTAGTCAAATTGCTCCTAATAAAAGAGCTGTTACTATTTCTGTGGATGATGTGAGAGGAGTGGCAAAGCTTTTAAGACCAGGTGATCGTGTTGATATACTGGCATCTTTAACCAGTGGTGATAGCAGAAACCGTAAGGTTGAGGTTAAAACTATTATGCAAGATATTGTGATCTTAGCTACAGGCGTGAATATCACAAATAATCTTCCTCGTTCTCCAGAGTTGGAAAATGGAAATTTGATTGGTTTTAGAAATCTTAATGGAGATACCTCCTTTAGAACAGTGACTTTAGAAGTTAGCCCTAAACAGGCGCAAGATCTCGTGTTTTTGCAGGTGGCATCACCTGGAGGTATCTACCTTATATTACGTAATGGGATTGATCGTCAAAACTCAAGGCCTCCAAAAAGTGATATGAATTCTTTATTGGGAAGAGTGGCTACGCAGGCTTATAAACGTCCACTTGAATCTTTAAAGAAAAGGAATAATTGATTATTTATGAAAAGCAAAACTATCATTCTTTTTTTACTTATCTGGGTATTTTCTATCGGAAATAATACAGATTTTAAAACCTACCTCTCATCAAATTGGGTATCATTTAACTTTGCAAATGCTCAGCAGAATAATGAGCAAAAAAAAGATAGAAAATACATAAATCTTGTAGTAGGGCTTGATGAAAATATAAAAGTGCCTTCAATGCCAAGAGGATATAAACTTAAAGGAGATTTTAAAAGACTCACATCTGTAACATACGTCAAAAGTCTTGAAACTTTGCGTTTTTCACCAAAAAAAGTAGGTTCTGCTACTTTGACTATCGAAGATGCTAAAGGCCGTATTATTTCAGAACTTTTTCTGACTATTAGAAATAGTGATCTTAACAAAGTGGCGAAGGAGATACAGCTACTTCTTTTTGAAATTGATGGTATCACAGTGAGAATCATTAACAATAAAGTGATTGTTGATGGACAGGTTTTACTTCCTAAGGAATTAGGCCGTATTTATTCTGTTGTTCAGCAATACGGGGATAAAGCATCTAACCTTGTAACTTTAAGCCCTATTGCTCAAAGAAAGATTGCAGAGTATATAGAAAGAGATATTAATAATCCACAAATCCATGTAAGAAATGTCAATGGTAAATTTCTTTTAGAGGGCATTGCAGATATTGGTTCTACAGCAGAAAATGAAAGAGAAAGAGATCGTGCCGAGGCTATTGCCAAAGTTTACTTTCCTGATATAGAAGTTGTTAAAGGAGAAGGTAAAGTTATTAAGAGGATTTCATCTCAGCATGTTATTAACCTTATTAGAATACCTCCAGAAGAGCGACCAGCTGCTCAGAAAAAACCACAGGATAAGTTGGTTCAAATTATTGTTCATTTTGTTGAACTCAGTAAGGATTATGAAAAATTTTTTCGATTTGATTGGACTCCTCAAATTGGTGATAAAACAGGGTATGACTTTAAGACACAAGGTGGTAGTGGTTTAGGGGGAATTATTGGTTCTATTTCAGGAACTATTTCAAATCTTCTTCCTAAACTCAATTGGGCTAAACAACATGGTCATGCCCGTGTCTTACATAGTGCCAGTGTCATGGTAAAAGATAAAAGTCCTGGTACAATCAATTCTACCTCAAAGATCCCTTTTGTGGGTATACAAAGTACTGGAAATGGTGGAGTAGTTCCTGGAAATCAATTTACAGAACCTGTTGGAATTGAGTCAGTTATTACTCCTAGAATCATAGGAGCTAACGATAATATTCAGCTAGAAGTGTCTTTTAAAGTTTCAACTCCTAGTTCAGGCTCACCTCCTACTATATCTACAAACTTAATAAAGACAGTTGTGATTGTGAGATCTCGTGAAAGTGCAGCTATTGGAGGTCTTGTTTCTCAAGTGAGTGCAACAGGTTATAATAAACAGCCTAGAAGCGGTGATAATCCGCTTATATCTCTTTTTGCATCAAAGGATTTTCGAAGAAGGCAAACACAGTTTGTTGTTTTTGTCACTCCTATCATCAAAGCTTCTGCCAGTTCTGGATCTGACCGTATCAAACATAAATTTCGCCTTTACAATAATTAGAACCGGTCTCAAAAATAAAGATTTGATAAACATTTCCAGTGATTTATAACTTTATCTAACTACTTTCACTAAAATGCATCTGACCTCTCGAGGCGAGCCTCGAGAGGCTTGTCTTCTATTCATTTTGAGTAGAAGCAGGATGAAGGAAGTTTTCCTTAACATGATGTAAAAGAACGAAGAGATTCTCTCTACTTAAAATAAACGGATTTTTGAGGCAATCAGCATTTTCTTGAAGGCGAGAGCCTTCAGGCTGACTGGTAAACAACAATGATTTCCTTAACATTTTGTTAAACAACGAGGGTAGTCTCCCTCCTAAAAATAGACAAATTTTTTAGGCAATGATCATTTTACGAGGATGTTAGTCGTCGTGATCATTGCCAAAAAACAGTCAGAGGCTGGTCTATTTTTAGGGAAATAGATATTAGAAGCCATTTCTTTGGTTTTGCTTACTTTTTTAAGAGCTTGACAGGTCTGTAAAAATAAAGTTAAGTGAATTCAATTATTTACAAGGGTATCCTCATGGCATCTGTAAAGACTGTTTTTGTTTGTCAAAATTGTGGAAGTCAAAGAAGTAAGTGGGAAGGTAGATGCACGGACTGTGGCCAGTGGAATACTTTTCATGAGGAAATTATTGATAAACAACCCTCAAAGCAAGGCATAGTGCTTGGAGGCAACACTTCTCAAATTATAAAGTCTAGTCAAATACTTAAGGAAGTGGATATTGTTCGTTTTCCCTCTGGTTTTGCGGAACTAGATCGCGTTCTTGGGGGAGGTATAGTTCCTGGTAGCTTTGTTCTATTAGGAGGAGATCCTGGAATAGGAAAGTCCACATTACTGTTGCAAATGACAGGACATTGCGCAGCTAACAAACAAAAGGTTCTTTATATTTCTGCTGAGGAGAGTGTTGGGCAATCTGCACTGAGAGCGCAGAGACTTGGCATCTTTGAAGATGATTTAGAGATCACCAGTGAAAGTAATTTAGATCATATTATGACACTTGTTAAAAAGCGTCATCCTGTTTGTTTGATTATAGATTCTATACAGACAGTTTTTACACCTCACATACTTTCTGCCCCTGGTACAGTCTCTCAAGTGAGAGAATGCGCGGCTTCTTTGATGGGACTTGCTAAAAATGAGGGTATTGCTATTTTTTTAGTGGGTCATGTCACTAAAGAAGGGGAGCTTGCTGGTCCAAAAGTGTTAGAACATATAGTTGATACTGTATTGTCATTTGAAGGAGATAATAATTACCAATACCGACTATTAAGAACTCTTAAAAACAGATTTGGCGCAGCTCATGAACTTGGTGTTTTTGAGATGACATCTTCGGGATTACGTGATGTGCAAAACCCCTCAGAAATATTTCTGCAAGATCGCTTAGGAACATCTATAGGTTCTGCAGTTATGGCTTCTGTCGAAGGAACACGTCCTGTTTTATGTGAAATACAAGCTCTTTCTGTTAGGTCTTATACGACTCTGCCGCGTAGAACTTCTTTGGGAATTGATGTCAATCGCTTATTTCTAATTCTTGCTATTTTAGATAAGTTTATGCATTATGATTTTTCCAGAAAAGATGTATTTGTTAATGTCGTTGGAGGTTTAAGAATTAAAGAGACAGCTTCAGATTTAAGTGTTTGTGGAGCATTGATTTCATCAGAAATAGGTATTTCTTTGCTTTCCAAGTCTTGTTTTTTTGGAGAGGTGGGTTTAACAGGTGAAGTTCGAGGTGTAGCATTTGCTGATGTGCGTTTAAAGGAAGCGCAAAAATTAGGGTTTAAAGAATTTTATTTACCAAAATCTAACTTAAAGCATATAGAAAAAGAAATAGTGAATAAAGCTAAAATACATGACTTAGATCATATCTCTCAATTAAAAGACTTATTAACATTTGAAAAACTTAAGTAAAGGGAGACATTTTTAATGGTAGATTTTTCTTTATATAAAAACCTTCCTAATTCCTTAACAATCATGCGTATTCTACTCACTCCGGTGATTGTTGTTTGTTTATATTTTGAAACAGGTTTTTGGAATAACATAGCTGTCTTCTTTTTTATCATGGCTTCTATCACAGATTACTTTGATGGTTATTTAGCAAGAAGGTATCAACTCAAATCCACATTTGGACAACTGATAGATCCTGTAGCTGATAAAATCTTGATAAACAGTGTATTGATCATGTTAGTTGCATTAGGACAGTTAGATGCTGCCATAGTTATTGTATTTATGATCAGGGATACTTTTGTGCAAGGAGTGCGCTCATGTGCTGCTGCTGAAAACTTGATCATTGAAGCTGTTGTTATTGGAAAATGGAAAACCTTATTTCAAATGATAGGATTAGTTGCAATCATTATAAATTTGCCATTTATTACGCTACCTCTTTACCAAATAGGTTATGGTCTGCTTTGTCTTAGTGTTATCTTAAGTCTTATTTCAGGATATCAATATTGTTTTTGTTATTATAAGAATACATTTAAAAAAAACTAGAAGCGGTCTCAAAAATAAAATATTTGCATTTTACAATATCTCTATTCCGGGATATGGCAGTCCGGCAAACAGGCAATCACTTCCCGTCAAACTGTTTCACGGATTGCCCGACTGCCAGATTTCCGGAATATTTGTACATATTGAGGTAACAGCTTATTTTTTAAGATATGATTCAAAGGGAATATGAGGGTCTTTTTGATTCCATACAGATGGACTTGATTGTAAAATAGATCTGAAAAGAAATCGGATATCTGTCCATTTATCGTTTAGAATTAGAGATAGAGGAACATGTACAACTCTTCTATCTTGAATAAAATGTAGATGTTGATCTTTTGCGATAACTTTGAATTTATCTAACTGAAAAGCATCTAAGATATTGCAGGCCATTTGTTTTTGCTGCTCTGTCATTTGGCTATCTAAACTGTTCATTTAAAAAAACCTCTTACTTGTTTGAAAATTATGTCAATGATATTTTCTTATCATAGTATCACCTTATTAACAACTAGTTTACTAGAAGCCATCTCAAAAATAAAGTTTTATATCACCCGTTCAGAAATAAAAGCATTTCCCTTAACATTGCGTAAAAAAATGAAAGATATCTACCCTACTCAAAATAAACGGATTTTTGAGGTAGTCAGCATTTTACTGACAGGAATACATCCCATAGGAATAGATCCCGTAGGGATACATCCCGTAGTGTGAATGGTCAGGCTGGTTACCCAAAAACAACCAAAGTTTCACCTCGGGAGGTTCACCTCGGGAGGTTCACCTCGAGAGGCTAGCCTCGAGAGGCCAGTTCATTTTTAGAGAAACAGGTTGTTTTGAAAAAAACATGGACATTAGAATTAATTTTGAAATGAGTTCTATTTAAAATTGAGTGCTAATCCCTAACCATTTGGCTTGTAGTCTTAAAAGAGGTTTATAATTTTTTGATAAATCATAGGCTTCCTGAAAATATTCTTTTGCTGCAATGCGGTTTTGTTCTATTTCACTAATGCGAGCAAAACTGGTTTTGATTTGGAGTTGAAAAAGGCCTGATAGTAGTAAGTTGTCTAAAAGCGTTTTTCTAACTTCTATATCTTTTATACTAGTAGAATTGGTACATAAGCGTTCTTGTAATAAGATTGCCAGATGATATTCATGTCGCTTGAGTATTCTGCAGGCTTGTTCCACAAAACCTGATTTATGATCTATATAAGCAGATAAGGTTTGAATTTTTTGATTACTTTCGTCTAAATTAAGAGCTTCATTGATCTGATTTTTACCTTCTTGTTTATTTCCTGTTTTAAAATTCAAAAACCCGTAAACAGCAAGTAGAATAGGATCTTTTCCCCATTCAGCAAAATTTTTAATTTCATTAAAAATGAACATAATGGTATTTGACCAAAGTAATTCATCGAGATAATAGTAAAGTGGACTGTGAAAATGCTGATCTGTTAAATCTAAGTCTAATTCTAAAATATCTTTTAGTAAGTCTTCACTAATGTCTGTCTCGCCTAATAGTAGCCGTAATAATGCTCTCATTATTAATGCTTCTAATTTGAAATCATAGGTTCTTTCTTGATATTCTTCTAAAGAAACAGCTAAATCATCTAAATCTTCATCATTTATATCACCTCCTGAGTTTTGTTCATTGCCTTCTTCTTTAGCTTTTAAGCTCAAATAACTTTTAGCGGCATTTGCAGCTCGATGTAGTAGTAAGATGCCCTCAAATTTAGAATAATCCTCAGGTGGAGTGTTAGCTGAAGTTATGATATCTGAACTGTATTGTTCTGCTGCTTTTTTATATTCTTCATTTAAAAAATAAAGAGTGCCTAGATTAATGATGGCAGGGAGAAAAGATGGATTTTGCTCGAGCGTATTATTAAGGTTTTGCATTGCTTTGGAAAGTTCTTTTGTTTGTAGATCGATCAAAGCCATATAGTGATATATACGATATTTTACATTTGATACTGTATTTAATGATTTATCATGTAGAAGTCTTCTGGCTTCTACATACTTTTTTTGAAGAATAAGAACTTCTATTAAATGGGAAAAAGCTTGCAGATGATTTGGTGCTGAACTTAAAATACGTCTAAGGTCTCTTAGTGAGTTCTCATAATGCCCAAGTTTTATATTTATTGTAGATCGATCGAAGAGCATTTTATTTGTTTTTTCTGTTCCAGCTTTTTGCTGCACTATAAATTGTTGTTGAGAATAAAATAAGTAAGCTCCAATTGATATAAGCCCTATCAGTAGAAGGAGTGGTTTTTGTATAGATTTATATTTTTTAAATAAAGTAGATGTTTCTAATATCTCTACAGGTTTTGGCTTTTTCTCTATTTTCTTTTTTTCAGCAACAGAGGCTTTTTTTCGAACGATTCTCTTCTTATCAATAGTGGTACTTGCAGGTAGCTTCTTATAGGGTAATCTTGATGTTCCTTTTGGCTTTTGTACAGTGATGTCAAAAAAACCAGTAACAGAAGGGTCCACTTGGTCGATCTTTTCTGTGGCATCTGTGTGTTCTATTCTGCTAATTTCTGTATGATCACTAATTTTAAACAGAAGGTTAAACTCTTCACAATTTTTTAGAAATCCAAATCTTGAAAAAGGAGCGGCTATTTGATCTGTTTCTAAGATCTCTTTATTATTGATCTGAGCAATAATTTCTGCTTGATTGAAAGGACCAAGAATTTGTGATCCTTCCTTAATAATCCAAATTTTATCACTCAAACTTTAAATTCCTTTAATGAGGTTAGGGTTTATAAGAAGAGTTTATAGAACAATTGTATAAAATTCAATTCTTAGTGTAGAAAATGTCTTTGTCCTGTTAGAATTAAGTTGATTTTCAGCTGTTTTGCCCTTTGAATAACTTGATGATCGTTGATAGATCCTCCTGGTTGCACGACCCATTGAATCTTCTCTTCAAATGCTTTTTCTATAGCATCAGTGAAAGGAAAAAAGGCGTCACTTGCTAAAATAACATCTTGTTTATCTTTGTGGCATAATTTCCAACGTGAAATAGCATGGCAAAGGGCATCTATGCGATTTGTTTGCCCCATACCTAAACCTAGTGTTTGTTGTGCTGATGTGATGGCTATGGCATTACTTTTCAAACAAGCTACTGACTTCCAGGCAAAGGCAATTGCCTTGCGAATTTCTTCAGATGGATCTTGACCTAAGACCTGCCAAAAATTTGACCAAGGTTGAATTTTATCTTCTGATTGCAAAACATATCCACCAAAAATATCTTTTATAGACATTGTTGGAGGTTTATCTTCACACATTTGATCCCAAGCAAGGACTCTTAAGTTCTTTTTTTCTTGGAGTATCTTTTTAGCATCTGGTTCAACTTGAGGAGCGATCACACATTCTAAAAAGATAGATGTTAGCTTTTTTGCAATAGATGGAGTGATAGGTGAGTTTAAGGCGATGATACCTCCAAAAATACTTATAGGATCTGCAGACAAAGACATAGAAAGAGCCTTCATTGGGTCTGAATTTGTTGCAATGCCGCAAGGGTTATTGTGTTTTAATGAGATCACAGTTGTTTTATCTTTAAAAACTCTTAATGTTTTCACCGCAGCGTTAATATCTAAAATATTGTTATAAGACAAAGGCTTACCTTGTAAGACTTGAGCTTGATGGAGCCCCCACTTTTCCCCTCTATATTTAAACCAATATCCTTTTTGTAGAGGATTTTCTCCATACCTTAAGGGTGAGTGTTTTTGACCTCCTTGACCCATTTGAGGAAAAACTTTTTGAGGAGCAAGTGTTTTAGCAATCAGCGCATCATAGGAAGAGACATGATGAAAAGCCTTAGCACTTAAATATCTTTTTTCTTCTAGTGAAAATTCATCTTGATTGAAAAGAAGATTATAATCTTCTGGGTTGCAAATGACCAAAAGAGACTCAAAATTTTTAGCAGCAGCTCTAAGCAATGCCACTCCTCCAATATCGATATATTCGCTTAATTGTCGGTAATTTATTTTCTCTTTTATATTTTCTTCAAAGGGATAGAGGTTGCATATCAATAAATCGAAAGCTTGTATATTCATCTCTTTTAAAAGGAGTTGATCTTCCTCATGAAAGTGGCGAGCAAGCAAAGGGATATGTATATGAGGATGAAGTGTGCGGACACGCCCATCCATAACTTCTGGAAACTCTGTTTGTTGAGAGACAGGTATAGCATTAATACCATTTTTTTTAAGATAGTTTGCACTGCCATCTGTTGCAACAATGCGAGTTTTATCTTGAGATAGTTTTAAGGCAAGATCTAATAGCCCTGTTTTGTCAGATACACTGATAAGCACGTTTTTAAATTTCATTCGGCTATGCCTTTTTTATATGCCTTTTCTAACAAATATCGTTTTGAGTAAATATTATTTTTTTGATGTGCTCTATCAAATATGAAAAGTCATCAATTGTCTACAATAAACTTAAAATAAAAAGGTTTGACTCATAACTAGGAGCGGTCTCAAAAGTGCTAGGGTTAGTATTTAAATTTACGATCTAGAGTTATGGCAGGCTTCTTACATAAGCAAACAGGCAACCCCCGCGCCTTGTATTGTTGTTATTTTATAATTTTATTATAGAATCAAATACTTTAATAAAGACTTTAACATTTTGTTAAAAAACGAAAAGTATCTGTTCTACTCAAAATGAACGGATTTTTGAGGCAATGATCTGATGGCAAAGATAAAGTTCCTCTAACATTGTATCAAGAGATAAAGATATCCTCCCTACTAAAATGCATTATACTTTCTAGGCAGTAAGCTGTTTTGCCGTCGGGCATACTGCCAGAAAGTGGTCAGAGGCTAGCCTCGAGAGGCCAGACTATTTTTAGGGAGAAGCATCAATGCTATTTTAAGAAGTTAGAGGAGGTACTTTGTCCTCGTGCTTCACACTGCCTGGATAATCTCTCTGGTAAAATCACTTGGTTTATGCCATCTCCTAAAGGACTTTGATATTGACCCCAACAAAGGATTTCTCCACTTTTAGAGACACATGTCACATTTTTTTGAGCGTTCAGAGAGCTGTCATCAATATTTGCTAAAGGAATGTGTTTATCAGTACCAAATTCTAAAAGAACTGGTAATGCCTTATATTCAGGATCTCCCCTTGTTCCACCTCTTCCAAGTTGTGCGTCTGAGCTATCTCCCCAACAGACAACCTCATTTGTATCTTGTACAGAGCAAGATCTGACAGCGCAGGCATGGGTCCTTCCAGCTGTGATAAACTCCACATCAGCAAGATCACAGGTTTTCTTGTTGCACCCTTCTACATCGATAGAATCATCTGAACTTTCGATATCAACAAGTGTATCAGTTCCATTACATGTTCTTATTGATTGTGGTACTCGAACATGGGGGTAACATTCTTTTTCAATTTCTGACTTCTTATTACCTCTCACATCTGGATTTCCCCAACATCTTATTTTAGAACCAGTGTTGTTATTTTGTTGGGTTATCTTTGCGCAAGTAAAATCCCCACCAACAGCAATTTGCCGAACTCCAGACATGCAGTAGTCTTTTGAATTTTCTTTGCATTTAGTTTTCCCTTCGTCGTTTTGATTGCTTTCTTCAATTGAGTTGTTTTTTACACGAAGTGGAAACTTAGGAAAAAAACCATCATTAGGACCAAGGTTAAGCTCTTCACAGCTTCCATGTTTTGCCTGTCCAAGCTGGCCTTTTAAATTATCTCCAAAACAAAACACTTGATCTTCAAAGTTGACTGCACAGGTGTGGTTAGAGCCAGCACTGACATGTCTATAAGTTTTAATAACATCTTCATCTTTTTGATTGAAGTTTCTTTGAACATATACTCTTTCTAAAAGACTTGCCCATTTAGATTTTATAGATCTGCATTCTGCTTGAAGCTCTAAAATTTTTATTTCACATTTTATATCTACAGCTGCAGAAGCAGATAGGTGGCCGCAAATGATAGTTTTATAGTGATCTCTGAATTTTAAAGCATCTTCGTCACCACCGCTGCCATTTTCTGGGGTAGTTGCATGATCCACATTATAGAATTCTTCACAGTCAAAGTTAGGTGGAACTCTTGGTAAATTGTAATCTCTTTCTTCTGTTTTATTTTCCCAAAACTTTTCTTCACCAGACTCAATAATAAAATCTATTTTATCTTCACTTTCATCGTCATCATCATGTGCTCCTAACTTACAACCAAAAAAGCCTAATTTAGTATAGTCTTTATCACTTTCTTCACCTTCTACTTCTGTCTCTTCTTCTTTTGGTCCCATTTGTGAGCAAGAGCTGCCAGGTTTGATTTTCTCTGCTTCAATACGCGCATTCAACTCTTTAACCAAGTCTTTATTTTTTAGTGGAGTTTCTGTCTGTGTTTGCGGGCATTTAGGAATACCGTTTTCACATACAGGAACTCCCCCGCCTTCACATGTAGGAAATTCTTTTTGATATGTATATGTGATATATGTGATACTATCCTTGGTTTTTTCTTGATATGTAATATAATTGTCACTATCTTCACAAAAAGGTATACTTTCGGAGAAAATATCTCTACAACTTGCTTCTTTACCACTATTAATATCACCGCATTTAACAGAAGTATTATTAGGAGGATCATAATCATTAGGTGTTGCAACTATAGCAATTTGGGTAGGCTCTGGGATGAAATCTTCATCTTCGTCGTACTCCCAAACAGGTGTTCCATCTTCTTCTATAGTCAGTTGAAATGGTATTCCTAATTGTCCTTCTGTGTTTTTACCCCAGCAAAAGATCCTTTCATCTCCTATATCTGCTAACAAACAATTGTGAAAATCACCAGCAGTTATATGTTTTATCTCCACTTCACCTTCAATTTCTGTTTTTTTCTGTGGAAGCACAACAGCTACTGGAACTGAACTTGGACCTCCTTCTCTGCCCAATTGCCCTTGATCATTTTGTCCCCAACAAAAAATTTTATTATCTTCTAAAAGGGCGCAGCTATGGTCCACTCCCAGCACAACTTGTTTCACACCTTTTAATCTCTTATCTTCAGGTACAATCTCATCGTCATAACATTCTGTCACATCTTCATTGACCACATAATTTAAAAAGATATATTCATCTCTTCTATTAGAGCGGCATCCATTACCTAACTGTCCAGAAGTGTTATCTAGACCATAGCACTGTAAATAAGCTTCTTCATCGACAATAAAACAAGAGTGGTCTGATGAAACACCAGAGGTGATCATTTCTGCGCCAGCTTCTATACAGTGTTTGATACAACACATTCCTTTATCGCTATCAGAAATCTTAGAGGCTTCTATAATCTTTGTAATATAAAAATCTGAATCATCTATACAGGCATTGCCTTGATGGGCAGTAAGGCCAGGTTTTTCGGCAATCTCACGTTCTGCTACATCCTCACATGTAGAAACGGCTATAGGAGGATCAACTGGAGTGCCTCCGCCGCCAGTAGTAGTGGTGGTGGTGGTGGTAGTTGTACCACCTCCAATTTTATCATCCTCATTATCACTATCTGAACAACCCATCAATATGAAACAACATATTAATAGAGGGAAATACTTAATTGTATCAAAGTAATCCGAGCTTCTTTTGCAAGATGTGTCCATTAATAATATACTCCTATTACTTTAATTTATTCGGATTTCTGTAAAAATTTATTAAAATAAAATGACGAAAATGAGGGCTTAACTGTATCAAATGAAGACTGATATGCTTTTTATTAGAAGTGGTTTGGCAAAATAAGTTTTGCATTTTGCAATATATGCATATGCTATTCCGAGATCTGAGATAGTGGTAAAACCGGCAGCTGTATCCGGAATCTGGCAGTCGTAATGAGAAAGTAAGTTGTTTCTCAAAATAAAAGCACTTTAGTGACTAGCTCTGATTTTTATTTAACGAACAAGTTTTCTTTTATCTAAGTTATACTTTTCTACTTTCATGATGAGACCTGCTCTGGAAATGCCAAGCTCTTTTGCTAATCTAGATTTATTCCATCCGGTTCTTCTCAAACCTTCTTTAATCATTTCTCTTTCTAAGTCTTCAAGAGCATCCTTGAGCCTGCTATTTAATCTAGAATTATTTATTTTATTATTCTCAGAGGATGCATCAGTAATTCTCTCTGAGATCATTTGAGCTGTGACTTGCTCTTCGTTTCCAGAAAGCACAACAATCCTTTCTATCTCATTTTGAAGCTCTCTAATGTTTCCAGGCCATGCATAATCATACAATTTTTTGATAGCACTTTTGGTCATCATTTTTTTAACACCCATTTGTTTAGATGATTTTTCTAAAAAATGATCGATAAGGGCTGGAATATCTTCCCTCCTATCTCTTAAAGCTGGAACATGAAGATTAATGACATTTAAACGGTAATAAAGGTCTTCTCTAAATGACCCTTTTTCAACCATCTCTCTCAAAGGCCTGTTTGTTGCTGCAATGATACGAACATTCACACTCTTAGGTTCAGTACCACCTACAGGCATAAAAGTTCCTTCTTGTAAGACACGTAGCAATTTCACTTGCATAGATGGAGATGTATCTCCAATCTCATCTAAGAAAAATGTACCTTTATCAGCTGTTTCAAAAAGCCCTTTTTTATCCTTAATAGCTCCTGTAAAAGAACCTTTAACATGTCCAAACAGTTCTGATTCTAAGAGGTTATCATTAAAAGAAGAACAGTTTTGAATGACAATAGCTTTGTTTTTTCTTGGAGAATTGTAATGAACTGCTTTTGCAATTAGCTCTTTACCTGTTCCATTCTCACCTTGAATTAAGACTGTGCTTTCAGTTGAATTGATCCTATCTAACATGGCATAAAGATTCTGCATGGGTTGAGACTGACCAATCATATTGTCATATTTATAACGACTGCCAAGTTCTTTGTTGAGTTTATTGATGCGGTCTTCTCTAGCAGTTATTTCTAAATGAAGCGTGATGACCTCTTTAGCTACAAGTTCAGTCAGGTCTGTAAAATGTCCTCTCTGAGCTTGATTTAATGTTTTGATATGATCTAAGCTTTCTGCCACTTGAATTTCTGATAAGTTAAGGTGTAATAACTTTTTTCTAACGTCTTCTAGTCTGTGAATTGTATCAGATTGATCTTTTAAGAAACCTAAAGCCACGACTGTGCCAGCAAGATCATTATCAATAATAATAGGTACAACCAAGATATCATAACCAATCATATCCCATTGAACGACAGCATAGCGATCTTGTGTGTGTTTAAGATCCTCTAAAGCTTTAACTACAAGTTGAGTGAGGTTTTTTTGCACTTCTTCACTTCTAAATACGTAGGCAACTGCTGGATTAAATAAGGAAGGCGCACTAGAAGTAGATGATTTGATAAGTCCTCTATCGTCTGTAAAAACCAAATCAATTTGCCACCATGATAGCAATATCTCTTTTAATTTTTTGATGACATGTATATGCTCAAAATCACTCCAGTTGATCATTTTGGGATCCTTGTAAATATTTTATTATTAAAATACGTTTTTAACTTAATGGTGTTTATTATTTATCGTCAAAACTTTAAACATCTTTAATAAATCTATTAAAAAAAACTTTACTTTATAGGGGTTTGGCATTTTCCATACCTTTATACAGGATGTATAAACTTGTATGTTCATATATGGTTCAATACTTTCTAGAGAAACCATCTTAAAAAATAAGCAGTTATCTATATCTCAATATGTACACACATTGTGCTATGTGCTACAAGGGATTTTGGCAGTCAGTATTTTGTTGACAGAGATACATCCCGTAGGGATACAGATCCCGTAGGGATACAGATCCCGTAGGGATATACATCCCGTAGTGTTATCGTCACGCTGACTGCCCAAAAACAAACAGATGCTCACCTCAAGAGGTTCGCCTCGAGAGGCTTGCCTCAAGAGGTTGGTTTATTTTGAGTGAAAAGTTTGTGTGAAAATTCTAAATAGGTTAGGGTAGCATACGCTATAGTAGAAATTTTATGCAAAAGGAGGTTCTGTGCAAAAAAGAATATATATAGCAGATATCAAAAAAAACATGAACAAATACAAGGATCAACAGATAGAGCTTAAAGGATGGGTTTACTCTATAAGGTCTGCTGGAAAGCTTAGGTTTTTAATTTTTCGTGATGGAACAGGACTATGCCAATGTACCTTTATAAAATCAGAGATTGATTTAAAAACATGGGAAGATTGCTGTCAATTAGCCCAGGAGTCCACGGTCAAAGTTACAGGTTATCTTAGAGAGGATCAAAGATCACCAGGCGGTTTTGAAATCACTGCAAAACATTTAGAGATTTTTTGTCATACAAAAGACTATCCTATTAGTCCAAAAGAGCATGGTGTGGATTTTTTAATGAATCACCGTCATTTATGGTTGAGGTCTAAACTTCAACATGCTGTTTTACGTATACGCAGTGAGATTGTTTCGGCTATTAGAGATTTCTTTAATAGCAGAGATTTTACACTTATTGATGCCCCTATATTTACGGCAAATGCCTGCGAAGGGACATCTACACTTTTTCAGACTTCTTATTTTGATCAACAGGTCTATTTATCTCAAAGTGGTCAGCTTTATATGGAGGCAGCAGCAGCAGCATTTGGAAAAGTGTATTGCTTTGGACCTACATTTCGTGCAGAGAGGTCTAAGACAAGAAGGCATTTGATAGAATTTTGGATGGTCGAACCAGAAGTCGCATTTAATGATCTTGTTGATAATATGGAGCTTGCAGAGCAGTTTGTAGAATATATTATTCAAAGATGCCTCCAAAATAGAAAAGAAGAGCTGACAGTTTTAGAAAGGGATACATCACTATTACAAAAAGTCAAAGCTCCATTTCCAAGAGTTTTTTATAAGGAAGCAATTAAATTGATCAAATCACACAACCCTAATTTTCCTGAAGGTGATGATTTTGGAGCTCCAGAAGAAACCTTTTTAGGCAGTCAATTTGATCGACCTGTCTTTGTGCACAATTACCCAGCTAATATCAAAGCATTTTATATGAAGCGTGATGAGAATAATCTAAATGAAAGTAAAAGTTGTGATTTAATTGCTACAGAAGGTTATGGAGAAATTATTGGAGGAGGGCAGAGAGAAGATAATATTGATTTACTTCTAGAGCGTATAAGAGAACACAATCTCGAGCCAAAAGATTTTCAGTGGTATGTGGACTTAAGAAGTTATGGGGCTTTTCCATCATCAGGTTTTGGCTTAGGTGTTGAAAGATTTGTGTCTTGGGTATGTGGGCTTTCACATGTCAGGGAAACTATTGCCTTTCCAAGACTCTATGGCCGTATTTACCCTTAAAAGTGTCATGAAACGAAAAAATTTTTAAAGCTTTGATTTGATATTTTAAGCCAAACCTCGAAGTCAGCTGCTATAAAGCGGCGCACTCTGCAGAAGATCTCGTTTTTGGCTTAAAACATCAAACGTCAAGTTGCTATTATTATAAAGGTTTAGATGGATTTGAGAGAGAGAAAGAGAAAAATAAAGGGAAGTTTTCCTTAACATTTTATGAGAAAACGAGGAGTATCTATTCCACTCAAAATAAACGGATTTTTGAGGCAATCAGCATTTTGTTGGGGAATACATCCCGTAGGGACATACATCCCGTAGTGTTAACCGTCACGCTGATTGCCCAAAAATGGTCAGAGGCCAGTTTATTTTTAGTGAGACAGAAACGAGAGGCATTTTTAGTGAGACAGATGTGATTAGTTAGGGAAAGGTAGTGGGAATAGCTGAAAAGTTTCCCTAACATTTCGTTAGAGAGCAAGGAGTATCTTCTTAGTAAAAATGCCTCATACTTTCTAGGCAGTAAGCTATTTCCTGAAGACATGAGTCTTCAGGCTTACTGCCAGAAAGTCGCCGGAGGCGAGAGGTATTTTTAGTGAGACAGAAACGAGAGGCATTTTTAGTGAGATAGATGTGATTGGTTAGGGAAAGGTAGTGGGAATAGCTGAAAAGTTTCCCTAACATTTCGTTAGAGAGCAAGGAGTATCTTCTTAGTAAAAATGCCTCATACTTTCTAGGCAGTAAGCTATTTCCTGAAGACATGAGTCTTCAGGCTTACTGCCAGAAAGTCGCCGGAGGCGAGAGGTATTTTTAGTGAGACAGAAACGAGAGGCATTTTTAGTGAGAAATCCCATGGATGATTTTGTTGTAAAAAGGTATCAAGGCATTTTAGTACAATTCTTAGGTAGTGACGGACAGTCTTTTTTACAAAGGCTGACTTCTATAGATATCACAAAGGTTAAAGAAGGTGATATGGTGCTTTCTACCTTTTTAGACGCTAAGGCCAGTGTTATAGCTGTTTTTTATGTGTTTAAAAAGGATTCTCATTTTAGTTTACTTGTATCTGAAACTTATAAAATTGATCTGACAGGGTACATTGAAAAAATGCATTTTTCAGAAGACCTCAAGTTAAATGTTGAGGATGTGAGTTGGTTAGAGATGAGGTATGAAGAACTTCCATCTCAGCTGAGTGATATGAATGGATACACACTAAAAGACTGGAGTGTAAATCAAAAAATAATCAAGGGTCAGATTTTATTTCGTACCGAAATGACTCATCTTAAAAAGGACATAGTGACTTTTTTAGAAGAAAGTATCAATAAGCAACAATTTAATCTTTTAGAGTGTCATGCAATAAGTCCAGGCATAGATTCAAATTTATTTCGTTATATTATGATTTTAGATGGTCCTTTTGATCATCTTTTATCTAGGGATAAAGGTTGTTATCCTGGTCAAGAGGTGGTGGAGAAGATTTATAATATTGGTCGTCGTCCTAAAAAAATGAAATGTTGTCAAATAGATACATCATTTATGTCTATAAAAATGCCTGAAGGCCTTTTGCTTGAAAATAAAAAAGTGGGAAAGCTTTTGTGTGTCTTTCAATTAAGTGAACAAGCATGTCTAGGGCTAGCCATTTTACGCTATACATGCCATGCCTTAGAAATGCTGACAGAACTCAAAAAGTATCAGGTGCGTGTCATTTTATAACTTTTATATATAATTAAATATATTATGGTCTGGTATTTCTTGTAGATGGAGTTGCATTATTTTATTTTTATAGGCGTATAATACTTGTATAAGCTAGAATGTCATGTAAAATGATAGTTATAAGACATTATAATAAATTCAACATAAAATAAATTTTGGAGGTTATTTTGGGATTTATAAAATCAATATCTATCAAAAAATTTGTATGTGTATTTTCAACACTCTTTACAGGATTGACTTTAGGATCTTTTCTATTAGTTGGCTGTTCTACGGCACCAGATGTAGGTCAACTCAAGCAAATTTTTGAGGAAAACCCTGATATATTAGCTAATGCTATCAAGAAAAATCCAAAGCCTATTATGGATGCTCTCAACGACGCAGCTCAGGAAGCGCGTAGAGAACAGGTAGAGAATGCGCAAAAAGCACAGGATGAAGCTCGAGTTGATGCACGTAAAAACCCTAGAAAACCTCAAATTGACGATGATCGAGTCATTTTTGGTGAAAACAAGAAAGAGGCTAAAATCACTATTGTAGAATACTCTGATTTCCAATGTGGTTACTGTGCACGAGCATATAACACAATGAAGCAAATCTTAGATAAGTATAAAGATAAAGTGCGTGTAATTTATAAGCATCTTCCTTTAGACTTCCATCCAATGGCAGATCCAGCAGCTCGTTATTATGAAGCTATAGCTCTTCAAGACCATAAAAAGGCAGCACAGTTTCATGATAAAATCTTTGAAAATCAGGGCAGCCTAACTTCTGATGGTGAAAAGTTTCTAGAGAAAACAGCTAAAGAAGTTAAAGTCAATATGGCAAAACTCAAAAAGGATTTAGAATCTGATAAAGTCAAAAACCGTGTTCAAGCTGATAAGAAAGAAGCTACAAAATTTGGCTTCAACGGAACTCCAGGGTTTCTTGTTAATGGTGTCCCTCTTAACGGTGCTCAACCTATAGATGCTTTTGAAAAAGAGTTTAGAGATCAAGGGCTTTTGGATTAATTATTGAGATTATACATAATTATGCTATAAAAATAAGCCAGGAGTTTTCACTTCTGGCTTATTTTATTTTAAATGAGAGATATTCTATGGATACCTTAAAAGAAAGAGTGAAAGAAAGTCCTCAAAAGCCAAACTGGTTAAAGGTGAGAGCACCTGTTTCTCATAATTACTTTAAGCTTAAATCTATGTTTAAAAAGCTGAATTTAGCCACAGTTTGTCAGGAGGCAAGGTGTCCTAATATTGGAGAGTGTTGGCTTGGTGGAACAGCAACTATTATGTTAATGGGAGACGTTTGCACAAGAGGTTGTCGATTTTGCCATGTTAAAACGGGCAATCCTAGAGGTTTGATAGATAAAAATGAGCCAGAAAAAGTGGGTTTTGCTGTCACTCAAATGGATTTGGACTATATAGTTTTGACGAGTGTAGATAGGGATGATTTACCTGATGGAGGTGCAGACCATTTTGCTCGAACAGTAGAAACCATTAAGCAATATCACAGAAAGCTTATTGTAGAAGTTCTTGTGCCAGACTTTAAGGCTTATCCAGATCATATTTTAAGAGTTGTTAATGCAAAACCTGATGTTTTTGCTCATAATATTGAAACAGTTGAGAGGCTTTCGCCTGCTGTGAGAGATGCAAGGGCGGGTTATGGCCAGTCACTCTTTGTATTAGAAAAAGTTAAAGATTTTGATAATTCCAGATACACAAAATCTTCTATTATGTTAGGTTTAGGAGAGACAAAAACAGAAATTCGTCAGGCTTTAAGAGATTTAAGAAATGTAGGCTGTGATGTTGTGACCTTTGGTCAATATCTACAACCAACAAAAAGGCATTTAGATGTTAAAGAATATGTAAGCCCAGATGAATTTAAAGAGTGGCAAATGTTTGCAGAAGGTATGGGATTTCTTTATGTTGCTAGCGGTCCACTCGTTAGAAGCTCCTACAAAGCTGGAGAATACTTTATGAAAGGAGTTATAGACAGACAAAAAGCAAATTTGTCTTAATAATTAATTATTTTGATATTTATAGCAAAGCCGAGTAGTCCTCGACAAGATTGCATTTCAGAAATCTTGTCTGCGGAAGAACTCGTCTTTTTGCTATAAATATCAAAATCTAATTTGCTAATACTCTTGACAAGGTGGTTATCCATAGGAGGATGAGACAGAAAAAGAGTGAAAGATAAAGAGAAGCAAATTCTTATATTTTGAGAAAACAAAAATGGAGAAGGAAGGAGTTAAGATGTATGATATCAAGTTACCTGAGATTGGCGAAGGGGTTAATGAAGGTGAGCTATTAAAGTGGCTTGTCAAGGAAGGGGATGCTGTCAAGGTGGATCAGGGTCTTGTGGAGATTTTAACAGATAAAGCATCTGTTGAAATTCCAAGTGCTGTGACGGGAACAGTGGAATCTCTTAAAGCTAATGTTGGAGATATGATTGAAGTAGGGCAGACCTTAATGACTGTAAAGTTATCACAAGAATCTTCACAAAAAGTTGCCCAGCAAGTAACAAGCAATTATAAAGAAAGTTCTCAATCTGCTATTATTAAAGATGCAAGAGCTGAAGATTCATCTGTAAAAAAGTTAAAAGACACCTCCGAGCAGGTATTGGCAACTCCTTCAACAAGGAGACTTGCTCAAAAATTAGATGTTGATATCACTCAAGTTTCAGGTACAGGCAATATTGGCCGTGTGACACGAGAGGATGTAGAGAAAGCTTTCAAAACTGGTCATTCGCCGAGACAAGCTATTTCTGCAAAAGCAGATTTGAAGGACGAGGTGATTCCTTTAAGAGGTATTCGTAGAAAAATTGCAGAGAGGATGCAATTAGCTAAACAAACCATACCTCATTTTTCTATTATGGATGAGGCAAATGTCACTCAGTTGGTTCAATTAAGGGCAAAATGCAAAGAGCATTTTAAAGATGTTAAAATCACTTACCTACCTTTTATAATGAAGGCACTTGTTTCTGCGTGTAAGGATTTTCCTATGTTAAATGCTTCTATAGATAAGGATCAAATTATCTATAGAAAGAATTTTCATATTGGCTTTGCAGCAGATACACCTGACGGACTTTTAGTTCCTGTGATTAAAAATGCAGATCAAAAAACCATTTTACAGATCAGTCAAGAAATAGAAGGCTTAGCCAATAAGGCGAAAGCAGGAAGACTCACATTAGAAGAGATGACAGGCAGTACTATCACTATTACAAATATTGGTAGTATTGGAGGCTCCTATGCTACACCTATTATCAATCCACCTGAGGTAGCTATTATTGGCTTGTACCGCATAAAAAAAACACCAGTATTTAAAGATGGAGCTATTGAATCTGTTGATATGATGAATCTTTCATGTACAGCAGATCACAGATTGATTGATGGAGCGGTTGCTGCTAGGTTTTTGAAAACATTGATTCAGAAAATAGAAACC
Source organism: Bdellovibrionales bacterium (assembly GCA_965262715.1). Classification (GTDB taxonomy): domain Bacteria; phylum Bdellovibrionota; class Bdellovibrionia; order Bdellovibrionales; family JAUICD01. Next base: position 842,877 of record OZ253553.1, read on the forward strand.
CCCGCTTTTTTAATAATAGATAACTTAAGTATTTAAATAATCTAAATCGTATTTCTCAGATTACTTCGATAAACTGAAAGGAGATATTTTGAAAGAGAAAACTTATGATGTTGTTGTTATCGGTGCGGGGCCTGGAGGCTATGTCTCTGCTATTCGATCATCACAATTAGGGTTGAAGACAGCTATTGTTGAAAAAAAGTATATGGGTGGAGTTTGTTTAAATGTAGGCTGTGTCCCTTCAAAAGCTCTTATAACTGCTTCTGAATTTTTTTATAAGTTAGCGCATGATGCTAAGGCTATGGGTATCTCAATCAATGGCTCTGCTTCTGTGGATATGAATAAACTGCAAAAGTGGAAAGAGTCTATTTGTAAAAAAATGTCATCTGGAATTTCTTCTCTGCTTAAAGGTAACAAAGTTGATATTGTTAATGGAGAAGCCTCATTTATTTCTCCAGAAAAGCTGGAAGTCAAATTACAAAATGATGATGTTCAATATATTCGCTCTAAATATTTTGTTTTGGCAATGGGATCTTCTCCTATAGAGTTACCTCAATTTACTTTTGATGAAAAAAATATTTTATCTTCTACAGGGGGTCTTAACTTTCAGGAAGTTCCTAAAAGGATTACTGTCATTGGTGGTGGTTATATTGGTTTAGAGATTGCAGGTTATTTGTGCCACTTAGGTTCCAAGGTAACTGTATTAGAAGCTAGTTCAGAGTTTTTAGGTGGACTAGCAGATAAAGATATAACTGAGGTGATAATAAAACATTTTAAAAAAATAGGTGTAACTCTTTTAACAAATTGCAAAGCACAATCTTGGAAGTCTAAAGGCGAAGATTTAATTGTAAATGTTGATATTCAAGGTCAAAAGCAGGATATATTAACTGATAAAATATTGATTGCAGTTGGAAGAAGGCCTAATTCTGATCAAGCAAATATAAAAGGAATTGGCTTAGAATTTGATAAAGGTTTTGTTAAAGTAGATAAGCAAAGGCGTACAAATATTCCTCATATTTTTGCTATCGGAGATATTGCAGGTCAACCTATGCTAGCGCATAAAGCAAGTTATGAGGGTATTTTAGTGGCTGAAGTCTTGGCAGGTAAAAAACGTATTTTTGATGCAAAGGTCATTCCATCTGTTGTTTTCACACATCCAGAATTTGCCTCTGTAGGCTTAAGTGAGAGAGAGTGTCAAGAGCAAGGATTATCAGTAAAGATAAGCCGGTTTCCATTTGCGGCAAATGCAAGAGCGTTTTGTTTTCAAGAGGTGAGCGGCTTTGTTAAGATGATTGCTGATTCTCGTAATGATTTGATTTTGGGAGTTCATATTGTAGGTCCTCAGGCAAGTCAATTAATCAGTGAGGCAGCACTTGCTATAGAGATGGGAGCGACATTAGAAGACATGGCATGTACTATTCATCCACATCCAACTCTTAGTGAAACTTTGATGGAGTCTTGTGAAGCGGCATTAGGGTATCCAATTCATATTTTACGTTAATTTCTAGAATAGAATTTTTAATGGCTGTATTGTATAGAGAAAGATAGTTAAGTGTATAAAAATTTTATATTTTAGCTTATACGATAAATTATTCTTAGTATCTGTGTATGTAAGTATTATGAGTTGTGGTTTATGGGTAATGTTAGTTTGCAGTGTGTAGATTTAGGTTTGATTCCTTATAAGAAGGCTTTAGACTTTCAGTTGCAGTTGTTAGAAAAAGTGTATAAAAAAATAGCTGATGAAACATTGATTGTTTGTCGTCACCCTTTTGTATTAACTGTTGGGAGAAGTGCTAAGGAAAGTGATATTCAAAACTGGAATGGAGAAATTGTTAAGATACAAAGAGGTGGTGGAGTTACATTTCATGGACCAGGGCAGATTATCATTTATCCTATTTTAGATTTAAGGAAAAGAAATCAGGATTTGCATAGCTTTTTAAGAAAATTAGAAAAAAGTGTTATAGAAACATTAAAGTTTTATGATATTAAAGCATCTTGTAGAGATGGTGCAACGGGAGTTTGGGTAGGTGATAAAAAGATAACTTCTATTGGGATAGGAGTTAAAAAATGGATTTCCTACCATGGACTTGCCTTTAACTTTAAAAATGAATTCCTAAATCAAGGTAGCTTTAGTCCTTGTGGTTTTTCTCAAGATACTATGATAGGATTTACAGATATTGTAAGCGATGTTGACTTCGAAGAAGTTCAAAAAAAGCTTATTACACAATTAAATAAGCTTTTTTAGAATTTCATCAGATAGTAAAATGACTAAAGGGTTTTCTTAGATTTCTTAGGTTTTTCTGGATAAAAGGACTCAACGTATCTATTCTCGAGAGGTTTTTCATAATATGAATGAGTGTATTCATTGTAATGAGTATCATTACTTATAAAGTGACATCCATTCATCGCATAGAGTTGGTGTTATAGGCTCTTATTTAAAGTATATTAGATCATCAATAATAATAGTGCCAGTGTTTCCTTCTTCTACTACTTTCAATGGTTGTTTCAATGATTGTTGAAAAGGGTCCTTCTTATGTCTTCTATTCTTTCTATTATTCTTAGCTTGGCTTGTACTAAAGCTACTGTGACTCTATGAGTGTCGTCTCTATTCAAAGCTTCTGCAAGAGGTGTAATAGTTGTTTTTCTAAACCATCCCCTTTTAAACGATGGCATGCTAGGGTTTGCTCCAGCTTCCAATAAGGCTATAACAATTTCAAACCAATCATCGGAATCGTAGTTGTCATGAAAGGCATGTCTAACAGCTACAATTAATGGTGTATTGCCACCTTCATCTGTAATGTTGGGGTCTATATCTGCTTCTAATATTTCATCAATCCATGCTCGGTCTCCTAATGTTGATCTCATGTTATTTATTGTGGTTGTGGTCACTCCAAAACGTTGGGCAGCAGAAATTGTACCGGTCATTGATATTAATGTAAAAATTGAAATAATTTTAAAATAAAAAGATGTCATTATAATTTCTCCTTGTAATTTAAGATTTAGATTTTTAATTAAATATTATTGTTAAAATTTTTTATCAAAATTATTATAGGCGCTAGAGGTTTGAGTTAGATATTTATCTAAGTCTTGTCAATAATAAAAACCAACAAACCACTAACACCCTAAATAATTCATATTAAAGAGAATTGATCCATTCAAGACATGAGCTTGATACATCTACATCTTCTTCTAAACTTTATATCTTAACAGTGCTGCATTCTTGCAAGCTTTTAGTTGTATTTTAAGCAAATTTTGTAAACTTTACAGCATGTTGCATCAAATAATGTAAACTTTACAATGTTTCTTAGAAAGTAAAATTAGATTTGTAAAATATAAAATTTTAAGTTATAACCTCATTAACTTTAGTTTTAAGTTTTAGTTTAAATCTACCAATACAAACAAATGAAATGAAAATAATTTGTAAAATAAAAATAAAAGTTTTTAATTTAGGAGGAAATAAATAATGAAATTTATAAAATCAATAAGTTTAGCTGTGTTATTTACTATTTATGGAATAAGTGGAGCTTTTGCTCAAGATGATAATCCTGACTCACTTATTAAACCTAAACCTGTAGATCCCAGTGAGTTAAATCGTCTTTTGAAGCCTTTAGGAATGGAGCCTTATCCTTTTATTAAACAACCTGATCTAAGGATTATAAACTCTATGGAAAAAAACTATACTTATCCAACTTTGGAAAATGATTTTAAATATTTGACACATGAAATAGTAGAAGATGCCTATGTTCTTGTGTTTGGGAACTTTGGAGGAGAAGAGCAATTTTTTGATGGATATCTTCATGACAGAGATTTTCCAGAAGGAGTGCAATATAGCATGATTTGTGATCCTTTATTTTGGGAAGGAGATGAGGAGGATATAAACTATCTCAGTCGATCTGGTTTTTTAGATCAAGAGGCTAATTGTTCTGAATTTGATGGTCGTAATGTATTTCCTTTAATTCATACAACTTCACAAGATGATAGAGTAGAACTTTTTGTTATTCCTCTTATAGATGGGCATTCACGAAGTAGAGTGATGGGAGCTGTTTCAGAAGTACAGGAATTACTAGATGCTGCAGAGAGTGGTGAATATATGACAGCTTTTGAAATAAGAAGCTTAATTGATGATCAATTAACTCGTTATGATAGATAGAATTTTTAAAATTTTTTAAAGGAGAAAAAGAATTATGAAATTTGTAAAATTAATGAGTTTAATTTTACTATTTATTATTTGTGGAACAAGTGGAGTTTTTGCACAAAATACTTCTAAACCTATGCAAAGAGAGTTGATTGGATTACTGAATCTTGAATATCCAAACAACAACTCTCAAAGCCTACTTAATATCTATGAAGAAGTGAGGAGATGGACTGTCAATCTTAAACTTGAAGAGGCACGTGAAGCTTACGAAGAATCTAGAAGTAATGTTCTAGATAATACTCATACAGTGGAAGATGCTTATCTCTTAGTGTTTGGAAATTTTGGAGGAGAAGAGCCATTTTTTGATCAATATTTTGACCGATATCCTCATGATACAAATATTTTAGTTCCTGAGGGAATACAGACTGATTTTGTTTGTTATGAGACATTTTGGTCAACTCTTAATGTAACCTATTTTCCTCGTCGTACGGATTATGATTCAACTTGTAATCCAAATGAAAATCATAATCTTCTTTCCTTGTTTCATTCAGTATTAAGAGATACGGAAGTCTTTGTGATCCCTTTCCGTGGAAGGTTTTCATTGGATATCTTAAGATTAGCTGTTTCAATGGTGCAAGCTGATATGAGACATAGTGATGAATATCAGACAGCTCTACAAATAAAAAGTTCAATCCTTGATTATTATGTGGCAATTATGAGAACAGAAGGTCAAGAGGAATTATAAATTTATTTGTGCCATACTTAATTTGGCAGTTGTATTATAATATAGGAAAAGGCAGTTAATTGATGACCAATTAACTGATAGATAGAATTTTTAAAATTTTTTAAAGGAGAAAAAAAATTATGAAGTTTGTAAAATTAATGAGTTTAATTTTATTAGTTATTATTTGTGGAACAAGTGGAGCTTTTGCACAAAACTCTTCATTGACTCATCAGATTTATGAGTCATGGACTATTGATCCTAAGCTTGAAAAGATGTTTGAAGGTTATGAAACATCTTGGACTATCAATCCTGAACTTGAAGCAAGACTTCAACCTTATGAGACATCTTGGACTGTTATTGATCCTAGGTTTGAAGGTTATAAGTACAACCTTATAGACAATAATAGTACAGTGGAAGATGCTTATGTTGCTGTATTTGGAAATTTTGGTGGAAAAGAGATTTTATATCCTCCTTATGATGTTGATTTACCAGATGAGATGAGGGGCATTCCTATTGTATGTCATGTCTCATTTTGGGTAAATTTAAATGAAGGATATTCTCCTAATCTTGGCCCATTTTTTACTGAAATACATACTTGTCCTTCAGATATTATTGAAAGTTATGAGGTCTTTTCTTTATTCCATCCAATATCACACAGCCAAAATGGAGTAGGTTATTTTGTTATTCCTCTTAAGGATATTGGGCTTTCGCAAGATGTTTTGGAAGATGCCATTTTAATGGAGCAAGCTGAATTAATAAGCTCCATAGAAAGTGATGAATATATGACACCTCGTGAAATAAAGACTTTAATTAAGAAATCAATAAAGTTAACTATTGAGAGATAGTAATTTCTTTCAGTATGGGCATTCATCATGTTGTGGAAGATCGTCGGTAATGTTAAACCATAAACATTTATCTTTAACAAAAATATGCTTTTCTGGTTGAATACCAATTTCATTATCAAATAGGCCTGCACTCATAAATATTCTATCAGGCTTTTTATGATAAAAGTAAATCCTGAGTTTGGCAGTTGAAAAAACAAAGTTGAGTAATTTTAATTACTTAAGGGCGCATTGGAATTTTGTGCCACTAGGTTTTTGTTTTGTGGTAGAGATTTAAGAGATTGTTTGTAGGTTTAAGTAGATTCAATTTTAAGTTGTTTTGATGGGATCTTAACTCCTATAGCTTTAAATACATCAGCGTTATTGCCATAAATATCTGTTCTTATCCAAATAGTTTTGTTTTTATATCTGACAGGTATAGCTCGTACTTCTTTCAGCTTTGACATAGCTTCCGCTACACTCAATGGCCTTGACTTTATTTTCTTGTCTGTGATTGCTTTATCTTTTAATGTGATGTTTCTTTGATGTAACTTCTTTGCAAAGTAAGCCTCACATAAGTAAGATAAAAAACACACAACTAAATGACCTAATATCCTCTTATCTGTCCAGTGGAACATAGGACGTGTCTTTAATGTACCCTTCAACTCTCTAAATGAATTCTCTACCTTCCATAATTGCTTATAGTTCATTATAATCTCTTCAGAGCTTAAATCTGTATTTGTAATTATTCCAAAAAAACCATCTGTCCTCTCTGATTGTTCTATAGCTGACTTATTTAAAGTAGGCTTGCCTTTACTCTTAGGATGAACAATATACTTCTTATAATTACTATTAGATAAAAAAGATCTTGTGCTTATGGACTTCTTTGATAATTGAGCTTCTATCTTAGATAGAATGTCTTCTCTTACTTTCTTATCTCGTTCTGCTCTCTTTCTTGACCAGGTAATTATACAACGATCATTATTATAACTTGTTTCGTATATAGCTAAATCTTCATTTATAAATTTAAAATTCTTTAAATTGTATATCTCTGCATGACGATCCTTTAATAAACCTAGCTTTAATCCTACTATAAATTCATCTCCCTTTGCTTTTACTGATTGGAGATTCTCATTAGAAAATAAACCTCTATCTCCTACTAATATAAATCTTCTGACCTTAAACTTCTTTTTTAGCTTCGTCATAACTGAAGGTATTGTTTTACCTTCAAATGTATTCCCAGGATAAACATCAAATCCTAAAGGCATACCTTCTGTATCTATTAAAAGTCCAAATACCACTTGTGTACAATCACTCCTCTTCTCTTTGCTATAACCAAACCTTCGAAGATTAGCTAAATCCTCACGGGTACTCTCAAATCTCAATGTCGTTAAATCATACAAAATAACATCACACTCATTGAAAAAACTTAATTGAGACTTACCTCGCATATAAAGAGTCTTCTCTATATCTTCCTTATGCTTACTTAGAATATCTAAAGAACGATAAATATCATCGATCTTAATATCCTTCTCTAAAAAATCAGGGTAAAATAACTTCTGCCAATGAGAATATAACTTTAACTTAGAGCATGGCTCTATAAATCGATTCACAACCAATGTAAAAACTATCTTCATAAGATCGAATCCAACTTTAGGATGCTTCTGCTTCAAATCTGTTAATAATTCATAGAGGTTTAATTGTTTGAAAATAGTATCTATAATAAGTAAGGGGCCTAATATAAAAGTGTCTTTAACATCAATCTCTTTAGCTATTTCACTGGCAGATACAACATCTAAATGACGGTTTATAAGTTTAGATATGTCTTCTAATCGAGCATCTTTAGCTCGGCCTAAAGACATGAGGGTCCTGTGATTACTTTTACCATCTTTCCAATAGCTTTCAGCTATGTGATAGTAAGTTTGGCCTCTGGAGTTTTTTGTCTTCTTTATGAACATAAAGATATACTAGAATGTAAAAATAAAAAATCAAGTAAAATAAGCGTATAATGCAATGTATATATAAAATTTATTTCACTAGGTTTTTGACCAAAATTAAAAACCAATAACACCTAACTACTGTAAACAAAGCATTCCTTAAAAAAAATATCCCGAAAATTCAAATTAACTGCCAAACTCAGGAGTGATGAATATATGACACCTCGTGAAATAAAGACTTTAATTAAGAAATCAATAAAGTTAACTATTGAGAGATAGTAATTTCTTTCAGTATGGGCATTCATCATGTTGTGGAAGATCGTCGGTAATGTTAAACCATAAACATTTATCTTTAACAAAAATATGCTTTTCTGGTTGAATACCAATTTCATTATCAAATAGGCCTGCACTCATAAATATTCTATCAGGCTTTTTATGATAAAAGTAAATAAGAGATGAACCACATTTAGAACAGAAAGACCTGCTAGCCCATTGACTCGATGGAAATAAAGTTTCTAGATGCTCACCTTTAATATATTTAAATTTATCTTTTTTCACTCCAACAAAGGGACCGAACGGACCACCGCTAAATTTTTGGCACATTTTACAGTGACAAAATGCAAAATCAAATAAAGTGCCAGTGTACTCAAATTGGATACATCCACACAAACATGAACCTTTTTTTACATTATTCATCAATCCCTCCTATTATCAATAGTGATGAACTTTAGTTAGAAGTCATCTCAAAATTATTTCCTGTGCTCATGTTTTTAAAACAATAATTGCCTATTCTTTACAAAAGGTTTTTATCAATACTATCTATCAAATAGGTAAAATTTTTATTACAGAGTTAATTTTACAAAAGACTTTCTTTACAAGCTCCATCAGTTGATATGTCAGGAGTAATTGGGATAGTGTTACTGGGTTTTGTTTCAAGTAAAGTGTTAGTGACTGCTTTATAATACTGCGCATAGTTTTTTTGAGTCATTAGGTCCAACGGTGTAAGACCTTCGTTGTTTCTCGCATGCGTATCAGATCCATTTTCTATCAAGAATTGAATAAATTTTATATAAGACATATAGTAGGAAAATAGAAAGCTTTTATCTAAGACGTCTAGATTTGCTGAGAGAGAGGTTTGTTGAATATCTTCATTAGATAGTCCAGTCTTTTGAACTTCTGGCAAACGATGAGTAAAAACGCGATAAAAAAACGGAGGTTTTTGGTCAAGAAAAATAGCATTTTTAATGGCTAAATGAAGTGGTGTATCTCCATCATCATTTTTTGCATTTATATCTGCATTGTTTTTTAATAAAAACTCAATTGTGGATCTATAATATCCAAAAAAGTTCTCTGTAGTGTTTGTTAATGGAAATTTGAGGCATGCACTGCACGATTTAATAATTTCATGCAGTGGTGTATTACTATCACTATTTCTTGCATTCACATCTGCGCCTTTAGATAGCAAGGTGGCTATATCAGGTATGTTATTGTTAATAACAAGTCGATGCAGCATTGTCCATGGTCGACCATCTAAGTGGGCTCCTCCATGTCTTATCAAAATATCTATAATAGCGGCTCTTTTTTCTTTTAGAGGACTTGGCTCTTCTTCGTGGTAGAGTTCAAAAGCTGTTTCTAATGGTGATATTGGTATTGATGGCACCGCATAACCTGCATAGCGATTATTTATGATATGCCTTACATCTTTCAAATCAGCTGTTTTAATAGCTTCTATCAATAAGAAATCTAATTGAGGTGACTGCCCTTTTGCTATGGATGTTAAGCTTAAAAGAAATGAAAATATCAATATTATTCTCATATATTGTAAATACCTTTTTATTATTAGAACTGGTCTCAAAAACTATAAATTTATTATAAATAAATATATTACCAAGTACATCTTCAAGCAATCCGGCAAGCCGGGAGCAACTCCCGGTTTGCCGGGTTGCTTGAATGCCAGATCCTAGAATAACGGTGACTTGCTATTTTAACTTTTAACTCACAAAAGCAAAATACAAAATATTTATTGATGAAGTAAAACCTTTAAGTCCGGTTAATAGGCAACTTGACATTAACCTGTGAATGCTCATCCTACAAATCCATTATTATTTAAGAAAGTATGTATTGTATAAATAAAAAAAGTTTTAATAACAACTATTTTTTATAAATTATGTAATTTTGTAGTGGAAATATAAAAACCTTACTACTATAATAAACTTAGCAAGATATTGAGGATGATCTATATTATTTCTAAGAACATGATATGCTGCTAAAACGGCTTCTAAAGAGTCATGTTAGGAGATGACGCAATCTACTATAATTTTAAATATGTACTGAAACCTCAAAATTGATATCTGTGCAAAAAAAATCCTTAATTTCACTAAAATATGGAAATGATCAGAGATATTTGCTATGTAAGGCTGTCCTGGCAAGCCCTATCATTATTAGGGGTACCATCAGATTTTGTTTCAAGTAAAGTGTTAGTGACTGCTTTATAGTACTGTATGTGCTCTTTTTGAGCTAGTAGATCTATAGGTGTTAGTCCATCATTATTTTTTGCATAAATATCAGCACCATTTTCTATTAAGGTTTTAATAAATTTTATATAATGTATATAGTAGGAACTTAAAAAGCTTCCATCTAAAATATCTAAGATGGAGATATTTATTGGAAGAGATGTTGATGAGGTATCCTTGTTAAACGCTCCAGCCTCCTGGGTTTTTGAAGAATGACGGATGAGAGTACGATAAAAAAATGGAGGTTTTTGGTCGAGGAATACAGTATTTTTAATAGCTAAATGAAGAGGTGTATCGCCATCATTATTTTTTGCATTTATATCTGCGTCGTTTTCTAATAAAAACTCAATTGTCACTCTAGCACTTCTAAAAGAGTGTCTTTCACTATTTTTCAATGGAAATCTAAGGCATCTACTGCACAATTTAACAACTTCATGTAGAGGTGTATTTCCTGATATGTCCTTTGCATTTATATCCGCATTTTTATATTTTAAGCTCTTCATATCTTGCACATTATGTTCACTAGCCAGCTGATGCAATATTGTCCATGGTTGACCATTTAAATGGGCTCCTCCATGTTTTATCAAAATATCTATAACTTTGTGATTGTTTGCGTACCTGTCTGCCGGATTTGATATAAGTCCTTGTTCTGGTCTATTGTAGAGCCTGAGTGCCAATTCTAGTGGGGATATGAATGTCGATGGTGAGATGGGAATATAACTTTCTTGAACATTAGCTCCCTTTTCTATTAAGTCATTTACGGCTTCTGGATCACCTACTTGGATAGCATCTATTAATAAAATATCTAACTGAGGTGATTGTCCTGTTGCTGTGAAAGTTACATTTAAAAGAAATAGAAATGTTAATATTGCTTTTATATACAGCATAAATAACTTTTTATTATTAATAATTTTTTAATGGTTTATCGCAAGGTGTTCATATGATAGGTATTTTTTTCACAAATTTTACTGTTGGGCTGGCTTTTAAATTCAGCTTTGTATAAAAATTGCGTGATTATTTATTAATAATATAAACTTTTTTAAAAGACAATAAGAATTGATGAATACAGGTACAATAGGCGAGGCTTAGCAGACCTAAAGTTGTTAGAAGATTTTTTATTTTACGAGGGTTTTGGTTGTATAAATTCCAGGAGTTTACGATCTGACACAGTTTTTATGAGATATAGAAACCTATGTTTGAAGTCAATATTTTTGACAAGTTGTCAGATAAATTAAGTATTTACGAAAGACTATCTTTACAAGCTTTATCATTAGAGTCTTCATTAGTTCTTAAGTCATAAGGATAAACAATATCATAATATTTAATTGAGGTGTCCTTAGGTTTTGTTTCAAGTAAGGTGTGAGTGAATGTTGTATAGTATTGCGAATATTCTTTTTGAGCCATTAGGTCCAAAGGTGTCAAGCCATCATTATTTTCTGCATAAACATCAGCACCATTTTCTATCCAAAGTCGAATAGAAGATAGATAATGTATATAGAGGTTTGTAAAAGAACTATCCAAAACAGCTAAAGTCATAGTATTTAAAAGAGTGGTTAATTGAGCACTTCTTTTTTCATTAGACGATACAGGTTCTGGAGTTCTTACTAAATGGCGAGCAAAAGCGCGGTAAAAGAATGGAGGCTCTTGATCAAGGAAAACAGTATTTTTAATGATTAGATGAAGAGGCGTATCACCACTATCGTTTTTTGCATTGATATCTGCGCCTTTGTCTATTAAAAACTGAGCTGTTTGTTTATTATATTCGAAGAAACGTTTTGTAACGTTATCTTTCAATGGGAGTTTTAGAATTTTATATGGACTGGCAATTCTATGTAGTGGTGTATTTCCAAATATATCTCTCGCATTTACATCTGCGTCTAAAGATAGCAAGATAGCTATACCTTGTATGTTATGTTCACTAGCTAATCGGTGTAATATTGTCCATGGCAAATTATTTAAGTGGGCTCCTCCGTGTTTTATTAAAATATTTACAATTTCGTATCTACTTGCAGAGCTTGATGTGGCTCTTTGCCCTGTTCTAATGTAGGAGTTAATGGCAAATTCTAATGGTAGTATTGCTGATGGTCGTATCGTATAACTTCCATAAACACTAGCCCCTTCTTTTATTAAATTGGTTACAACTTCTGAATCACCTCTTTGAATAGCACTTATCAATAAAAAATATAAAGAGGGTGGTTCTTCTTTTGATCCTTTTGATATAGAAGTTAAACTTAGAAGAAATAAAAATATCAATATTGGTTTCATGTGTAATGCAAATACCTTTTTCTTATTAATAACTTTATATTTTCATAATAATAAATTCTTGTTTATCTCGCTTCGATTGTAGAAATTTAGTAACTTTTAAATTGTTAATAGCTATTTAAAACTTCATTTTTTACTACTTAATTTAAAAGGGTATATCATAGAAATTATAACAACACAATAAAAGGGTTTTAATAATGGCTATTTATTATAAACTATGTAAATTTTACAGTAAAAATATAGAATCTCTACTCTACTCTACTCTACTGTAACAGATTTAGCGAGGTTTCGAGGACGATCTACGTTGTTTCCAAGGGCATTAGCTGTGTAATAAGCAATAAGTTGTACTACAATGGCTTCTAAAATAGGTAATGTTGAAAAATGGGTTTTTGGTAAAATAGAGTAAATGTTGTCTTTAAAAAGTTGGTTTTTTTTATCTTCAGAAAGATCCTCACCTGTTGTTATTTCAATAATTTTACCTTTTCTAGCTTGAATCTCTTTTAAGTTATTTCTCATTTTATAATAGATATGATCATCTTTTGGAATAAGAGCAATCACTTTTGTTTTCTCATTTATCAAGGCGATAGGACCATGTTTCATTTCTCCTGCAGCATAACCTTCCGCATGAATATAAGCAAGCTCCTTAAGTTTTAAGGCCCCTTCAAGGGCAATAGGAAAACTTATTCCACGTCCTATATATAAAATGTTTTGAAGATTTTTAATTTGACTGGCAATCTCCTTTAGATGATTGCAGTGAGAAAAGAGATATTCTATTTGAGATGGTAAAACAGTTAAAGCTTCATAAATATCTTTTTCCAACTTGAGTGGTTGCTTATCAGAAGTAGTTAACTTTTTTAATCCAAGAGCAAGTATATTGAGAATAGCAATTGTGTTTGTAAATGTTTTTGTACTTGCAACACTCACTTCTATCCCAGCAGACATGTCAATACAGGCATTTGCCTCTCTGTCAATCGTAGAATGAGGCATATTACAGATAGCAAGTGTGTATTTTCCCATTTGCTTTGCTAAACGTAGGGCAGCTAAAGTGTCAGCTGTTTCTCCGCTCTGGGAAATAAAAAGAAAAAGGGTGTGGTCAGGAAATACGAAGTCCTGATAACGAAATTCACTAGCAAGTTCTACCTTTACAGGGATGTGAGCATGAGCTTCGAGAAGATGTTTACCTACCAAACCTGCATAATAACTAGATCCACAAGCAATAATAACAATATGTTTTGTATCTTTTAAAATATGATGAAAAGATTTTGACTTTGTATTTTGGTCTTCTTGATGGGAGTTCCTGATTTTAAAGTCTAGAGATTCTAGGCGTAGAGTTTGTGTAGATGGATTTAAAAAATGTAAATTTAACCTTTGAAGACAGGCAGGTTGTTCAAATATTTCTTTAAGCATAAAGTGAGGGTAATTTTTTTTATCTATGATTTTTACTGTTTCAGGTAACGTCACAGGCTTTCTATAAATTTGGCGTGCTTTTTGATCAAAAATTTGATAATCCATGTTTTTAATTTTTACAACTTCATCATCTTGAAGATAAATGATTTGATTTGTGTGTTTTATCAAAGGCTGAATGTCGCTAGCTACAAAAATTTCTGATGGATTGATTCCAATTACTAAAGGTGGACCTGATTTGAAAGCCACCCAAGTATCAGGTTGCTTTTCATTAATAGCAAGTACAGAGTAGACTCCTTTTAGACAAGTTACAATTTCTAAAACAGCTTGCAGAATATCTTGTGTTTTATCAAAAGCTGCAGAAAGAAGATGAGCTATAAGCTCTGAATCTGTTTCAGAGTGAATTTTAGCTCCTGATGTTAAAATCTGTTTTTTCAACTGAAGGTCATTCTCGATAATACCATTATGAACAATACTAAAATCTCCTACACAATGAGGGTGAGCATTTTTTTCAGAGACAATACCATGAGTGGCCCAACGTGTGTGACCTATGCCGAGATTTCCATCAAAATCTATGTTTTCTAGCTCTTCTTGCAATCCCTCAAGTGCGCCTTTTACACGCACTTTTTTAATTTTATTTTTGTGAAAGATAGCTACACCTGCGCTATCATAACCCCTATATTCTAGGGCTTTTAAGCCATCAAGTAAGACTTCTTTGGTGTTTTGAAAACCTTGATATCCAATAATTCCACACATCTTCTACCTTATTTATTTTAAGCTCAAAACTGTTTGATTATTTTTTTTGGGTTAGCTTCATTTTAGATATAAACTGATTATGTTTTTAATTTAAATTTTGTCGTATTTGGGCAACATAAGGTAAGTTTCTAAAATATCCTTGATGTTCTAAACCATACCCTGAGACACATTGTTCTTTAATCTCAAAACCCGCATAATCTATATTGATGTTTGCCTTAAGAGTGGCGGGCCTTAAAAGGAATGTTGCTGTTATTAAAGATTTTGGTTTTCCAATATTTATAAACTTTTTCAAATACTCCAAACCAAATCCAGTTACGACAATATCTTTTATCAAAAGAACATGTTTATCTCTAATAGACTCAGAAAGGTCCAATGTAAATGTATGAAATTGACGAGTTGTATCTTCCAAATGAGTGGACATGTCAATGAAATCACATTGAATGTCTCTATTGATAGAGCGGATTAAGTCAGAATAAAATACAAAAGATCCTTTTAAAGCGCAAATAGCTGTGAGGTCTTCATCCGGAGGAAATCTTTTAGAAATTTGCGCGCCAAGCTCCTTTATGCGATTTTTGATTTGTTCTTCAGAAAAAAGGACTTTAAAATTTTTTGGGTGAGGTAACATTTTATAATATCCTTCTAGGGTTAGATCTTACGATTTTGCCTGTTTGATCAATAAGTCATATTATAAAACCTAAATAAAGTAAAGGCAATTCATGAGTTTAGCTTAAAAAGAAGATGGCGGAGGGGGAGAGATTCGAACTCTCGGTACTGAAGACCAGTACGACAGTTTAGCAAACTGCTGGTTTAAGCCACTCACCCACCCCTCCTTTTTCACTAAAATGCATCTCGCCTCTGGCGATTTTCTGACAGTCAGCCTGAAGGTTCACACCTTCAGAAAAAGCTGACTGTCTAGAAAAACTGATGCATTTTAGTAGGAAGAATCTTCTTGTTTTTTTTAAACATGTTAAGGAAATCATCCCCTTTTCAGTCTATTTATCTTCCAAAGCTAATATTTGTGCAACAGATATTTTTTTTGTTGTTCCCACATTCAAGTTTTCTCTGAAAGAAAAGATAAAAAATAATAGAATGTCTTTGGCCTCAAAATAAGCTTTATCTCTTTTCATTTATCATTGTTTTTTGAAATAACCGTTAGTGTTATTTCAAAAATAAGAGATACAGCAATGAAAAGAGACCGGAGGGCTTATTTTGAGGGAAACAGCTAGCAAACTGCTGGTTTAAGCCACTCACCCACCCCTCCTTTTTCACTAAAATGCATCTCGCCTCTGGCGATTTTCTGACAGTCAGCCTGAAGGTTCACACCTTCAGAAAAAGCTGACTGTCTAGAAAAACTGATGCATTTTAGTAGGAAGAATCTTCTTGTTTTTTTTAAACATGTTAAGGAAATCATCCCCTTTTCAGTCTATTTATCTTCCAAAGCTAATATTTGTGCAACAGATATTTTTTTTGTTGTTCCCACATTCAAGTTTTCTCTGAAAGAAAAGATAAAAAATAATAGAATGTCTTTGGCCTCAAAATAAGCTTTATCTCTTTTCATTTATCATTGTTTTTTGAAATAACCGTTAGTGTTATTTCAAAAATAAGAGATACAGCAATGAAAAGAGACCGGAGGGCTTATTTTGAGGGAAACAGCTAGCAAACTGCTGGTTTAAGCCACTCACCCACCCCTCCTTTTTCACTAAAATGCATCTCGCCTCTGGCGATTTTCTGACAGTCAGCCTGAAGGTTCACACCTTCAGAAAAAGCTGACTGTCTAGAAAAACTGATGCATTTTAGTAGGAAGAATCTTCTTGTTTTTTTTAAACATGTTAAGGAAATCATCCCCTTTTCAGTCTATTTATCTTCCAAAGCTAATATTTGTGCAACAGATATTTTTTTTGTTGTTCCCACATTCAAGTTTTCTCTGAAAGAAAAGATAAAAAATAATAGAATGTCTTTGGCCTCAAAATAAGCTTTATCTCTTTTCATTTATCATTGTTTTTTGAAATAACCGTTAGTGTTATTTCAAAAATAAGAGATACAGCAATGAAAAGAGACCGGAGGGCTTATTTTGAGGGAAACAGCTAGCAAACTGCTGGTTTAAGCCACTCACCCACCCCTCCTTTTTCACTAAAATGCATCTCGCCTCTGGCGATTTTCTGACAGTCAGCCTGAAGGTTCACACCTTCAGAAAAAGCTGACTGTCTAGAAAAACTGATGCATTTTAGTAGGAAGAATCTTCTTGTTTTTTTTAAACATGTTAAGGAAATCATCCCCTTTTCAGTCTATTTATCTTCCAAAGCTAATATTTGTGCAACAGATATTTTTTTTGTTGTTCCCACATTCAAGTTTTCTCTGAAAGAAAAGATAAAAAATAATAGAATGTCTTTGGCCTCAAAATAAGCTTTATCTCTTTTCATTTATCATTGTTTTTTGAAATAACCGTTAGTGTTATTTCAAAAATAAGAGATACAGCAATGAAAAGAGACCGGAGGGCTTATTTTGAGGGAAACAGCTAGCAAACTGCTGGTTTAAGCCACTCACCCACCCCTCCTTTTTCACTAAAATGCATCTCGCCTCTGGCGATTTTCTGACAGTCAGCCTGAAGGTTCACACCTTCAGAAAAAGCTGACTGTCTAGAAAAACTGATGCATTTTAGTAGGAAGAATCTTCTTGTTTTTTTTAAACATGTTAAGGAAATCATCCCCTTTTCAGTCTATTTATCTTCCAAAGCTAATATTTGTGCAACAGATATTTTTTTTGTTGTTCCCACATTCAAGTTTTCTCTGAAAGAAAAGATAAAAAATAATAGAATGTCTTTGGCCTCAAAATAAGCTTTATCTCTTTTCATTTATCATTGTTTTTTGAAATAACCGTTAGTGTTATTTCAAAAATAAGAGATACAGCAATGAAAAGAGACCGGAGGGCTTATTTTGAGGGAAACAGCTAGCAAACTGCTGGTTTAAGCCACTCACCCACCCCTCCTTTTTCACTAAAATGCATCTCGCCTCTGGCGATTTTCTGACAGTCAGCCTGAAGGTTCACACCTTCAGAAAAAGCTGACTGTCTAGAAAAACTGATGCATTTTAGTAGGAAGAATCTTCTTGTTTTTTTTAAACATGTTAAGGAAATCATCCCCTTTTCAGTCTATTTATCTTCCAAAGCTAATATTTGTGCAACAGATATTTTTTTTGTTGTTCCCACATTCAAGTTTTCTCTGAAAGAAAAGATAAAAAATAATAGAATGTCTTTGGCCTCAAAATAAGCTTTATCTCTTTTCATTTATCATTGTTTTTTGAAATAACCGTTAGTGTTATTTCAAAAATAAGAGATACAGCAATGAAAAGAGACCGGAGGGCTTATTTTGAGGGAAACAGCTAGCAAACTGCTGGTTTAAGCCACTCACCCACCCCTCCTTTTTCACTAAAATGCATCTCGCCTCTGGCGATTTTCTGACAGTCAGCCTGAAGGTTCACACCTTCAGAAAAAGCTGACTGTCTAGAAAAACTGATGCATTTTAGTAGGAAGAATCTTCTTGTTTTTTTTAAACATGTTAAGGAAATCATCCCCTTTTCAGTCTATTTATCTTCCAAAGCTAATATTTGTGCAACAGATATTTTTTTTGTTGTTCCCACATTCAAGTTTTCTCTGAAAGAAAAGATAAAAAATAATAGAATGTCTTTGGCCTCAAAATAAGCTTTATCTCTTTTCATTTATCATTGTTTTTTGAAATAACCGTTAGTGTTATTTCAAAAATAAGAGATACAGCAATGAAAAGAGACCGGAGGGCTTATTTTGAGGGAAACAGCTTTTTGGCATCTTTTGGAAGACCACAAGTTTCTCGTTCTTTTTCAGATAGATCCCAATAAAACTCTTCAATAGCCTTTTTTTCCTCAATAGAAATTTTATGAGCTTCTAGAAGGTGAGGTCTGCGAAAAAATGTTCTTAAAGTAGCTATTTTTCTCTCCCAGTCAGCGATTTCCTGATGATGGCCACTCAACAATACTTCAGGAACAGATCGCCTATTAAATACTCTAGGACGGGTGAACTGTGGTGGCTCTAAAAGTCCTTTTTCATCGAAAGAATCTTTCTGTGAAGATACTTGATTGCCTAAAATTCCATGTTGCAACCGGACAATAACATCAATGACAACCATAGCAGCTAGTTCTCCACCGCTTAGAATATAGTTTCCAATAGACAATTCAATATCTATATCATCACAAATAACTCTTTCATCGATTCCTCCATAACGACCACAAATTAATATGAGTTGATTTTTTTCGCTCAAGTCTCTAGCTAAGTCTTGAGTGAGAAGATGGCCTTGAGGACTCAAATAAATAGAAAGAGATTTAGGATGCCTTTTTATAGACCTGATGGCCTTTGACAAAGGCTCTGGTCGATAAATCATTCCGTCACTACCTCCAAATGGGCGGTCATCTACCTGTTTGTATTTTTTGTCAGAAAATTGACGCAAATCTATAGGATTTAGACAAATTTTATTGTCTAAAATTGCTTGCCCCACAATTCCTTTAAAGGCTGTTGACACAAAGATGTCTGGAAAAATTGTGACTATGTCAAGTTGCAAAAAGATTCGCCTTTTTTCTGCCTTTGAAAGATTTATTTTTTGAAAGAAGGAGATTTTTCATGTTTTTATTTGGTATTTCATCTAAAAGACCTTCTGGCAAATCCATGTAGACGTGTTGAGCTTGCCAGTCAATTTGAACTAGAAACTCTCTTACAAAAGGAATATCATAAATGTATCCATCTTTTTTGACTTGAATGAGGTCTTGATGGCCATTAGAAGAAAAACTAACAATAGGTCCTATTTGATGGCCTAAATTGATCACTATAAAATTCTTAAGTTCAATGAGGTAAATTTCTTCGCCTGATTGACTGGTAAAGCTAGATATAGGAACACTTACAAAAGCCCCATGCCACTTTTCAGCTTCTGAGCGGTCATCACAACCTTGAAATTTTACAATATAGCCTTCTTTGTGATTTCTAAAATAGTCAATATTAAAAGTAGAACTCAATTCTGCTTTCAAATTTACAATAGATTGAGGAGATTTGCCCTGTATTAAAGCATTTGTTTTCCTGTCTTTTATTAAAGTAAGTTCAGAGAGGTTATAAATCCATTTGGCCTGTCGAGTAAAAGGAAGAATAAATAGCTCTCCTTTGATACCATAAGCTCCTTTTACTTTGGCAAGTCTTATACTCTCTTTAAATTTGTTATTTGTTCTTGTCATTAGCAATATCTTTCATTATAAGTTAGTTATATTGAGTAACTTTGTATCCATTTTGAATCAAATAAAGGCCTTGTATTGTTAAGTTTATTTGTAATCCATAATTTTCTATGTTATTTGTCAACCATTTATAATACAATAAAGACAAAATGTTATGACCATATCTTAATGTGTGAGTTTCTCTTATATTTACCTAAGAGGGATGCATTTTACATACAAATGTTATAATTTACAAACTTAAAAGCTACAAAGCTATAAATAAATAGGTGATCCTTATGTCTGAAAAATTCAAATCCCAAGCTTCTTCACCTGACGAAGTTGAAAAGTCTGTGTTAGAAACACAAAAAGGTAAATCTCACCGCAAAAGTAACATCAATTTTACATGGAAAAAAGGTCTTTTTTACTTTTCTACCGTAGGTTTGATCTCTATATGTTTAGTATTGGTTTTAGTGGCTCTTTACATATTTTTTCTTTCTACCACTCTACCTCATCTTGTCACGGCAGACGCTTATAAACCTCGTCTTGTTTCTGAAGTTTTTGATATAAATGGTGAAAAAATTGGAGAATTTTTCAGAGAAAAGCGTAAGCTTATTGCGATTAAAGATATTCCTGAAAAACTCATGCAAGCCTTTATAGCAGCAGAAGATGCTAGATTTTATGAACATCAAGGCATCAATTATCTAGCTATTTTAAGGGCTTTTATGGTGAATTTAAGAGAAGGCCGTAAAGTACAGGGAGGGTCAACAATCACTCAGCAAGTGGCTAGATCCTTACTGCTAACCCGTGAAAAAACCTATACTCGTAAACTCAAAGAAGTTCTACTGGCCTACAAAATGGAGGCCCATCTCACAAAAGAAGAAATTCTTTATCTTTATCTCAATCAGATATATCTAGGATCTGGAGTTTATGGAGTTGTGGTAGCTGCTGAAGTTTACTTTCGCAAAGACATTAAAGATTTGGCTTTAGAGGAGATAGCTATTTTAGCAGGTCTACCTCAAGCACCTAGCCGTTATTCTCCTATTATCAACCCTAAAGCGGCTAAAAATCGCCAAAAGTATGTTCTTGAGCGTATGGAAGACCAAGAATTTATTTCTAAAGAAGAAAAAGAAGAAGCACTTCAAAAAAATGTTAAAGTTTATTTTCGTAAAAATTATGAACAAGCTGCTCCTTACTATGTAGAAACTATCCGTCAGCAACTTGTCAAAGAATTAGGAGAAGATACTGTATTGGACCAAGGCGTAAAAGTTTATACAACTATGAATCTTAAAAGGCAGATCATTGCTCAAAAAAGTCTTAAAGCAGGGTTAAGGCAGATTGATAAGAGACAGGGTTATAGAGGAGCTAAAAACCATCTTGAAACTCCTGAGCAAATAGATCAATTCTTATTAGAGACACAAAAATCTTTGATGGATGATAAGAATCCTTCACATACTATCAATAGTTTAGGTGAAGCTCAAAAAGAGTCCCAATTGCCCTTGCCAGCACCTTTAGTACAAAAAGATACCAATATTCCAAATTATATTGAAAAAGGTGAGATTGTAAAAGGGGTTGTTAGCCAAATCGATGATAGATGGGGTCTTGTCACTGTACATTTTCCGGAATCAAAAGGACTCATTGATATAGAAAGCATGAAATGGGCTGCGCCTCCTGATCCAAATGTGCATTGGAGATTTAGAAACATCACTAAACCATCGCAAGCGTTAAAAACTGGGGATGTTATTGAAATAAAGGTAGTAGATGAAGCCTTTCGTTCTACAAGGCTAGATCAGCTAGGAGCAAAATCTAAGAAATTGCTAGCTCAAAAATACACTTTTGAAGAAGTTACTCTTTTAGAGTTAGAACAGGAACCTTTAGTACAAGGAGCTTTGATTTCTTTTGACTTAAAAACAGAAAATCTCACTGCTATGGTCGGTGGCCGTAATTTTCAACAATCAAAATTCAATAGAGCTATTCAAGCACTTAGACAATCTGGTTCTTCTTTTAAGCCGATTATTTATTTGAGCGCTTTAGATAAAGGCTTTAAACCAAATAGTGTTATCAATGACTCTCCTATTGTTTATAAAGAGGAGGCATCGGATAAGACAGATGAACCATTTACATGGAGACCTGGCAATTATTCAGCTCGTTTTGGAGGAGATATTCTACTAAGAAATGCTCTCAAACAATCTAAGAATATCCCTACTGTTAAAATTTTAGAGAAAATAGGTGTTGGATGGGTTGCCCAATATGCAAAACGTTTAGGAATTTTTCATCCTTTAAATATGGATTTGAGTCTCGGCTTGGGTTCTAGTAGTGTGACCCTTTATGAAATGACAAAAGTCTTTGCTCACTTTGCAAGATTGGGCAAAAAGATATCTCCATTAACTATCGATAAAGTAGAAGATATGAGAGGAGAAATTATCTTAGGACAAGTTTCTATGGATCAAAGATTCAAGGATCAGTTAGTGGAACTCGATAATCAATTTGCTTTAGAACGTATAGAGTTTTTAAGTCCACTTTACACAGGTAATGACGACATTTTAGATCAAGAGTTCGAAAGTATAGATAAAATAGCAAAAGCACCTGAGATTGATGTAAGTAGCCAAGTAACTCAACCTTTAATTTTCTTTGAAGATTCTGAGCAATTGATTGTACCTCAGACGGCCTATTTAATAACTTCTCTTTTAAAGGCTGTAGTGGAAGAGTCAGGTGGAACAGGGGCAAGGGCTAGAAGTCTTGGCCGAACATCTGCTGGAAAAACAGGCACAACAAATGGCTATTTTGATGCATGGTATGTGGGATACACGCCTCAATTTGTTACAGGTGTCTGGATTGGTTTTGATGATGAAAGGACTTTAGGAAGAGGAGAAACAGGAAGTTCAGCAGCTCTGCCAATTTGGTTAGAATATATGAAGCAAATCCATGAAGATATGCCAAAAGAAGAGTTTATAGTTCCTGATCAGATTGTTTTTGCCAATATTGATAATGAAACAGGTTACTTAGCTTCTGCATCTTCAAAAAATGTTGTCATGCAAGCTTTTTTAGAAGGAACTCAACCAACATTAAATACAGAAGACTCCATTCAATCACAAGAAAGGCATACTGCAGATTTTTATAAAGAGGACTTATCAGAATGAAGTCCATTCAGTTAAGGGGTGTTAATCAAAATAATTTAAAAAATATCAATGTGAATTTTCCTTTAGGAGATATAACTGTTGTTTGTGGTCCTAGTGGTAGTGGTAAAAGCTCTTTAGCTTTTGAAACATTATATGCCAAGGGACAGAGAGAATATATCAACAGTCTTTCAAGTTATGTAAGGCAATTTTTAGATAGGTCTCCTCAACCAGATGTGGATGATGTGAAGAATATCCCTCCTGCTATTGCTATTGAGCAAAACAATCATGTAACAACAAGCCGTTCTACAGTAGGTACTTTAACAGAAATTATTGATTACTTACGATTGTTATTTGCAAATATAGGCACTCCTATTTGCTTAGAGCATGGTGTTCCTATTGTGGCAGATACTGTGACAAGCGCAACGAATCAAGTGGTTAAAATATTTAATGGTCAAAGAGGTTATATATTATCAGGTGTTATGAAAGAGTTTATAAACAGTCATCCAGATTTATTGCAATTTCTCTTAAAATCTGGATACACTCGTATTTTTTATAAACAAGAAGTGATAAAAGTTCAACCTAAAATGAGCTTACCTAAGGACGACTTTGAGATTATCATTGATCGCACAGGTTTTAGCTTAGAGGATAAGGGTCGTATTGCAGATTCTATTGCACAAGCTTATTCTGTTTTTAATCACCTTAATATGTGCAAAAAAGCAAAGGCAAGAGTTATCACAACAGATGGGCAAGAACTTAAGTTGAGTGAAAGTCCAATTTGTCGACAGTGTGGTTTTGCTCTGCCTCCTATCACTCATCAGCTTTTTAATTTTTCTAGTCCTTTAGGAGTGTGTCGAAAATGTGAAGGTGCAGGACGTTTATTGAAGTTCGATAGGAATAAGATTATCCCTAGTCCTAATCTCTCGTTACTACAAGATGCTATACACCCTATTTCAGTGCCTTTTTTAAGGTATGAACGTAAAGATTTTCTTAAGACATGCGTGAATCACTATAATATTGATGTAAATATACCTTGGAATCAGATATCAGAGGAAAAGCAATCATTAGTGTGGGATGGAAAGGGTCGATATCCAGGCCTAATAGAATACCTTGAACTATGCGCAAAATATCGGCAAGACGCTAGATCATCACATTTTATTCGATCTTATCAAAGCTACATTGTTTGTAAAGAATGTGAGGGAAGTCGGCTGCGCAAAGAGGCTAATGCTGTAAGGATTAAGAAGAAAACAATCACAGAAATTTGCAGTTGGACTTTAGAAGACGCACTGTCTTTTTTTGAAAATTTATCTCATGAAAAGGCAGAAAAAATAAGGGTTGTTTCAGAAGTTCTACAGCAAATAACTTCAAGGTTGCGTTTTTTATGTGATGTAGGTGTTAATTACTTAACTTTAGATCGTCTTACAAAAACTCTCTCTGCAGGTGAATATCAGAGAGTTCATTTAGCTCATCAGCTGGGTAAGTCCCTCTCTCAGACTCTATATGTTCTAGATGAACCTACTGTAGGATTGCATCCGAAAGATAATGAACGATTGATTAAGATTTTAAATCAGCTTAGAGACCTAGGAAATACTCTTGTTGTTGTTGAGCATGATAAAGGTATCATTAATAATAGTCATTATATTGTAGAAATGGGGCCAGGCGCAGGTCAAGAAGGAGGGACTGTTGTATTCTCAGGTAAGACAAAGGATTTTCTGAAAACTTCTACTCTGACAGCTCAAGCTATAAAGTCAAAAAATATCTTCTATAAAAAGTCCAACCAAGAAAACACATCTTTAAAATTTGATACTCCTTTTATGAAAATAACAGGTTGTTCAGGACATAATTTAAAATCTATTGATGCAAAAATTCCTCTTAATAACTTGGTTGCTGTCACAGGTGTTAGTGGTTCTGGCAAATCTTCTCTATTGAAGGGCACACTCTATCCAGCTCTTGTAAATTCTTTAAAAGATAGTAATGAACAAAACATGGATGTTTTGCCTTATAAATCTCTAAAAATTCCTGACAACACTATTGAGGATGTTCTTTTTGTGGATCAAAGCCCTATTGGAGGCACATGGAGAAGTTATCCAGCCACTTATCTAAAAATTTATGATCGTATTCGGATATTGATGGCTTCTACTCCAGAAGCTAGAAAAAGAAATTATGATGCAAGCTTTTTTAGTCTCATGACAGATTCTGGAGGACGTTGTCCTTATTGCCAGGGTGAAGGATTTGAAACTATTGATATGGCCTTTGTAGATGATGTGAAATTGATCTGTGAGTATTGTAATGGTGAAAGGTTTCAAAAAGAAGTTTTTGATGTTATTTATAAAGGGAAAAATATTAATGAAATATTAAGCCTTACAGTTTCAGAAGCTGCAGAGTTTTTTAAAGACATTCCTTCTATTTATAAAGTACTTGTTTTTTTAAAAGAAATTGGTTTGGAATATTTATGTATCGGACAAAGTACAAAGAGTTTAAGTGGAGGTGAATCTCAAAGGTTAAAATTAACAAGACAAATTCTTCATGTTAAAAAAGATGCATCTCTTTATATTTTAGATGAACCGACAACAGGTCTACATCCTAGAGAAGTTGAAATGCTAGTTTTAATTATCAGAAAGCTTATAAAAAAAGGAGGTAGTGTTATTATTATTGAGCACAATATAGATCTTATTAAAGAAGCAGATTATGTGGTAGAATTGGGCCCTGGAGGTGGTAAAAAGGGGGGAGAGATTATGTTTCAAGGACCTACTCAATTGCTATGTCAGAATACAAAATGCGCTACAGCCCCTTATTTAAAGTCCTACTTTATGTAGAATTCATCTAAGCCTATCGTTTTTTAGAATTTACATATAGGTTTATCTTTAGCAATAGCTGAAACTTTTTGAAAGTTGATTTATAACTATGAATGGCCTTGTTGCACAAACATCAAGTTTATGTGCTAGAGATTTGTGACAGGCTTCTTCACTAGCAAACAGGCAACCCTCGTGCCTTGTATTTCTGTTATTCTATAATTTTATTATACGTAACTTCAAATCGCATTGTTTATAAAACGATCACTGATAAAGAGAAAGGCAATGAGATGAAGCTATCAGAGCTTGATCTTAAAGAGGGTTACATCGTCCCTGTTTTTTTGAACTCACTTGATTTTCAAGTCCGTGTCATGAAAAAGGTTTTCACAAACGAAAATGGACATCAAGGGACTCTCTAATTTTTATAGACATATTCCCTAAATCTTTGTGCAACAAGACCGTTTAGAGTTAGAAATTAAAGAAAACAACATTTGGGTATTTGGCAAATTTCAAATTATCTAAGCCCATAAGCTTTAGTTACAGTTTTCAAATAGAAGAATTGAACACAAATGGTAATAGGGAAATTCTTTTCTTGTGTTTTTTCTTACTAAAAAGAAAATATAAGGAGTTATTTTCAAAAAAGGCACATATTGTATCAATTTGCAACGGTCCTGGACTCCTGAGTTTGACACTTAATTTGAATTTTCGTGATATTTTTTTCAAGGAATGTTGTATTTATAGTCATTAGCGGTTATTGTGTTTGTATTTTGGTCAAAAAGTGTAGTGTACTTATTTATCATACACTACGCGTCATATACCTTATTTTCTTTTATTTTTTATATTTTTCTTGTAATGTATTTTTATGTTCATAAGGTCTACAAGAAATCCGAGAAGGGACATATATTATCATCTTGTTGAGAGCTACAGATTAGGTTCTCAAGTGAAGCAAAGGATTCTAATGTCTTTAGGTAAAGCCGCGGATAAGGAAGTTAACTTGAAGAAGCTTCTAGAAGTTGAGGTGTACCCTTTATTTGGAGGATCCGTTCCATATTTTACTCACTTCTGAGATTCCCATTGTTGTTAATTCTCCTGTTTTCCATTTAGCTTCAAATTCATTAGGTGATAAGTAACCTAATGAAGAATGTCGCCTTTTTTTATTATACATACCTTCGATAAACTTTGGAATACTTCTTAATACATCTTCAAAAGTTTTATATTCACACAGATGAACCTCTTCTCGTTTTAAAGAGCTAAAGAAAGATTCAACAAATGCATTATCCCAACAATTGGCTTTTCTCGACATACTGATCTTAAAGCCTTTTTCTTTAAGCTTGTAGGTATAATCTTTACTGGTGTATTGCACACCTTGATCACTATGATGAATACATCCTTTAGTATCTGATCTCTGCTCTAAACTCATCTCTAAAGCTCCTAAACAAAGCTCTGTGTTGATCTCTCTAGAAATAGCCCACCCTACAATCTTCCTTGAAAAAATATCTAAAATCACTGCTAAAAAAACAAAACCATCTTGAATCCTAATGTATGTGATATCTGTTACCCAAAGCTGGTTGGGTCTATTCACTTCAATGCCAAAAGTTAAATTCGGATAAACTCGATTTGAATGTTTAGAATCCGTGGTTGAAACCTTAAAACCTTTGTAAATCAAAGCCTTTAAACCGTATTTCCGCATAATGCGAGCAATCCTCTTGTGGTTGGCTTTAATACTCTTCTCTTGCTCAAGTTCCAATTGAATACGACGTATTCCATACATCGGGTATTTACACTGTATCCTCTCAATCTGCTCTTTCAAATCAAAATCCCTTTGCTCTCGCTCTTGCTGTGAAATCTTTCTCTTGTAATAGTAGCTACTTAAAGGTAACCCTAACGCTTTACACGTTTTTGAAATTGATCCAAATTCTTTCCAGTGATTACCGACGATCCTACGCTTTTCCTCTGTTGAAGCTCCTTTTTGGCTTTTTTTAAAAACTCGTTTTCTAAGCTGAGCTGTCCTACCTTTGCCTGAAGAGCATATATTTGTCTCTCTAGAGATCTCTCCCTTGATGAAGGGTTTCCCAAAGGTGTCCCTTGTTGATACTTCTTAAACCACTCTAAGACTGTTTGGCGATGAAGTTGATGCTCCCGGCAAATCTCTAACAAAGATCTGCCTTCATGCATCGATTTACAAATAGCTTCCTTAAATTCAACATTAAATCGTCTTCTTACTTTGCCCATGATCTTCCTCCTGATCTTATAGCTTTTTATAGCTAAAATTCAGGAATCTCAAGTGAGTTACTTTATCACTTAACTCTCCAGTTTATGGGGTACAGACCAAGTATTATCTAAAGAGTTAGAGATAATTCCTGCTAGTAAGTTATTAAAAGAGATTGATGTTAAAGACACTTTTATATTAGGTCCCTTACTTATAATAGATGCTATTTTCAAACAATTAAATCTCTATGAATTATTAACAGATTTAAAACAAAAGCACCCTAAAGTACAATTTGATTTTGTTAAGATTATTTTTACATTGGTTATAAGCCGTTTTGTAGAGCCATGTTCTAAGCTTAAAGTATTTTCACACTGGCAGAAGTTATTTTACCCTGATTTTTTAGAAGAGGAGCTTCATCTTCAAGACATTTATCGTTCTTTAGATATTCTAAGTAAGCATAAGGAAGATATAGAGAAGACTCTTTATACACAAGGTAAGTCTCAGTTAAGTTTTTTCAATGAGTGTGATGTTATTTTGTATGATTTAACGACATTGAGATTTGAGAGTACCCGAGAGGATTTAGATAATCTTCGAAGATTTGGTTATAGCAAAGAGAAGAGGAGTGATTGTACCCAGGTGGTATTTGGACTTTTAGTAGATAGAGAAGGTATGCCCTTAGGCTTTGATGTTTATCCTGGAAATACCTTTGAAGGTAAAACCATACCTTCAGTTATGGAGAAACTAAAAAAGAAGTTTAAGATCAGAAGATTTATATTAGTAGGAGATAGAGGTTTATTTTCTAATGAGAATTTACAATCTGTAAAAGCAAAGGGAGATGAATTTATAGTAGGATTAAAGCTAGGTTTATTAAAGGATCGTCATGCAGAGATATACAATTTAAAGAATTTTAAATTTATAAATGAAAATTTAGCTATATACGAGACGAGTTATAATGATAATCGTTGTATAATTACCTGGTCAAGAAAGAGAGCAGAACGAGATAAGAAAGTAAGAGAAGATATTCTATCTAAGTTAGAAGATAAGCTTTCAAAATCGTCATCAAGCACAAAGGATTTTGTATCTAATAGCAATTATAAGAAGTATATTATTCATCCTAAGAGTAAAGGCAAGCCTACTTTAAATAAGTCAGCCATAGAACAATCAGAGAGGACAGATGGTTTTTTTGGAATCATTACAAATACAGATAGTTTAAGTTCTGAAGAGATTATAACGAACTATAAGCAATTATGGAAGGTAGAGAATTCATTTAGAGAATTGAAAGGTACATTAAAGACACGTCCTATGTTCCACTGGACAGATAAGAGGATCTTAGGACATTTAGTTGTGTGTTTTTTATCTTACTTATGTGAGGCTTATTTTTCAAAGAAGTTACATCAGAGAAACATCACATTAAAAGATAAAGCAATTACAGACAAGAGAATAAAGTCAAGGCCATTGAGTGTGGCAGAAGCTATGTCAAAGCTGAAAGAAGTACGAGCTATACCTGTGAGGATAAAGGATAAGACACTTTGGATCAGAACAGATATTAACGGTAACAATGCTGATGTATTTAAAGCTATAGGAGCAAAGATCCCATCAAAACAACTTAAAGTAGAATCTACTTAGACCTACAAACAATCTCTTAAATCTCTACCACAAAATCAAAATGTAGTGGTACAAAATCACACATCCACTGTAACTAACTAAAATAACTTAACTTTATTTTCGCAACTGTCAAACTCAGGATTTGGGTATTTGGCAAATTTCAAATTATCTAAGCCCATAAGCTTTAGTTACAGTTTTCAAATAGAAGAATTGAACACAAATGGTAATAGGGAAATTCTTTTCTTGTGTTTTTTCTTACTAAAAAGAAAATATAAGGAGTTATTTTCAAAAAAGGCACATATTGTATCAATTTGCAACGGTCCTGGACTTTTTCATGACCTTAATGCCATATCGAAAAAAGATAGAAACTTCGAATAACTCAATAAAATCAATAACTTGATAGTGTAACTTACGTACAAAAGTTACAGTCCTGTCCCCTTAAAATCATTGATGTTTTTGGTCATTTTCCACACCAAAGACTATTAGCAATTAAAGCTCTTCAATACCTGTATCGGTAGTTATTTCAATAACTTAATACTGTAACTTTTGTACGTAAGTTACAGTCCAGGTAGGCTAAAAACCAAGTCTTTTAGCTTGGTTTTAAAGATTTACATTTTTGATATTTTTACTTATTTTACCTTTCAAATTTTTGGACAACTAGCAGTACATAGCACATAAAAGAAGGTTCGTAATACAACGATGATGAAAGTATAGAGCAATGAAAAAAATAATGAAATTCTTTAGGGTTATAAAAAAACGAAACATAAAAAAGCATTTTTTGTTAAGTTTTAATAATGCCTTTTATCTACTTCTATTGGCTTCACTTTTCTTGTTATTAGCTTTTCAAAACTGCGGTTCAAATGTAAGTCAAGCTCCTAACCTGTTTTCTGAACAAACGGTATCTAATGATAAAGGTTATATTATTGCTTATTTACCATCAGAAGATGAAAGCATCTCGATAGAAGATTATTTCCTAATTGATAGTGATGTGAAACTAAAGGTTATGAATAGTCATTCTGATTCTGAAGATTTTAAATGGAAAATCACTAGAGCCTTTGAAACTATTACTGATGGAGAAGAGACAACAACTGAACCAGAATACCAACATAAATTCGAACAATATGGAAGTTACGATATTTTTGCTACATCTTATAAAAGCTCTGATTTGTTAACCGTGGCCAGTAAAAGACTTGTGATTGGTGAGGAATGCTCATTAACAGATGTCTTAGAGATATTTCTTGAAAGCGGTTCTTTGACTGTTGGACAGACTGCCACTTTTGAATTAAAGAATGCTATAGATTTTTCGAACATCTTATGGAAGGTCACATTACCTTCTTCAACTGAGGAGACAAACGAAGATGATAGTGAAAGTATTGAATTAGACTTTACCAATGAATCTGCTGGTTCTGTTACTATTGAGGTGTCTGCAGAAGATCCTGACAATTCTGATTGCCTCACCTATCGAAAACAAGTTTTGCAAGTGAGCTCTAATTCTAAACCTCATTTTAATCCAATAATTATTAAACATAATGATGAAGAAATTGCTGTGATGTTAGAAAGTAATAACATTTATAAGTATTTAAGACCTGAAGGTGGAACTTGGACATTACATACAAATATTCAAAATGCTAATCAATGTGAACTTCAAATTGATAGTGGCAGTGAGGATGTACTAAATTGCAGTGATGGTGTAATAGACATCACTTCAACTGAAGTCTGTGTAAAAAGTACTATAGCAATACAAGCTTCAACCTCTTCTTCTACCACTATAGATAGTCAAACTTCGGCAGATGATATAGTTGAACAGTTTTATTATAATTACTGTCCATCAGATGGCAGCTATTGTTATTTTTCCGGACCTTTACCTGGTCCATTAAGTTATCAGACCTGTGACAATTCTATATTAGGCCAAGCTGTTACACGCAATCCATCTTCAATCGTAAATGGAGAATGTAATAACTCCGTCAAAAATGGTTGTATTCAAGGTACTTTAAATGACATAGATGATTCAGAAACTCATTATCAGTGGCAGTGTTTAGGTACCAACGATGGCACTGATGCTACAGGTTGCTGCAGTATGGCCATTGATACAGCAGCACCAATAAATGGTGTTTGCGGCGATGACACCATCAGAAATGGTTGTACTGCTGGGACTCCAGACGACGGCGCAATAGCTGATACAAGTACTCATTATACATGGCATTGTGTTGGCTCAAATGGTGGTGCAACAGCAAGTTGTACAAAAGCTATACCTCCTGTCAACGGCGTTTGTAATAACAGTCAACAAAATGGTTGTTCTTCGGGCACAGCAAATGATGCAGCTATAGCCGATACAAACACTCATTATACATGGCACTGTGAAGGTTCAAATGGAGGCAGCACTGCTACAAATTGTCAAAAAGCAAAATCTGCACCAGTAAACGGCGTTTGTAATAACAGTCAACAAAATGGTTGTTCTTCGGGCACAGCAAATGATGCAGCTATAGCCGATACAAACACTCATTATACATGGCACTGTGAAGGTTCAAATGGAGGCAGCACTGCTACAAATTGTCAAAAAGCAAAATCTGCACCAGTAAACGGTGTTTGTAATAATAATCAAAGAAATAGCTGTTCTTCGGGCACTGCAAACGATGGCGCAATAGCCGATACAAATACACATTATACATGGCACTGCGTAGGTGCAAATGGAGGCACTACTGCTACAAATTGTCAAAAAGAGAAACCTGTTAACGGTGCTTGTAATAATGCTCAAAGAAATGGCTGTTCTTCGGGCACTGCAAACGATGGCGCAATAGCTGATACAAATACACATTATACATGGCATTGTGTAGGTGCAAATGGCGGCACTACTGCTACAAACTGTCAAAAGGCAAAACCTGTTAAAGGTATTTGTAATAACAGTCAACAAAATGGTTGTTCTTCCGGCACAGCAAATGACTCAGCTATAACCGATACAAATACTCATTATACATGGCACTGTGTGGGTAAAAATGGAGGCAGTACTGCTACAAATTGTCAAAAGGCGAAACCTGCATCAGTAAACGGTGTTTGTAATAACAGTCAGCGAAATGGCTGCTCTGCTGGCAGAGCAAACGACGCCGTAATAGTCGATACAAATACACATTATACATGGCACTGTGAAGGTTCAAATGGCGGCACTACAGCACAAAGTTGTCAAAAACTAATGCCTATCCATGGCGTTTGTGATAACAGTAAACAAAATAGCTGCTCTTCCGGCACTCCAAACGACGGCGTTATTGCAGATACAAATACACATTATACATGGTACTGCATAGGTGCAAATGGCGGCACTACTGCTATAGATTGTCAAAAGCTGATACCTATCGATGCCGTTTGTGATCAAAGCCAAAGAAATGGTTGCTCTGCTGGGACTGCAAAGGCATTGCCAGATAATACACATTCCACCCTTTATCTATGGACTTGTGAAGGTTTGCATGGAGGTGGAAATCAAAGTTGTACTAGATTAAAAAGTATCATCGAAGGAGTTTGTGATAACAGCCAACGAAATGGCTGCAGCTCTGGGACTCCAGACGATGGCGCAATAAATGATACAGATACACATTATACATGGCTCTGTATGGGTGCAAATGGCGGCGCTACTGCTACAAATTGTCAGATACAGAAAACACCTATCAATGGTTCTTGTAATCTGGGGCAAAGGAATGGTTGCTATTCGGGCACTCCAAAGGCACAGCCAGATGATGAGATAAATAACTCTTATGTATGGCTTTGTGAAGGTTCAAATGGCGGCAAAACAGCAAGATGTTTCAAACGAAGATAACAGTCAACGAAATAGCTGCTCTCAAGCTTTCCATTCGTGGTATTGAGGAGCTAACTCAATATTCATGGTCAAAAAGCTCTATTTTAAGGGCTTTAAGAGAGCATAAGATCAAAAGTAATATTTATACATGAATTTTTAAAAACAGGAGGAAATAATGGAAATATTCATTAAAATGATTATAAATATCTCATTGCTACTTGGATCAGGTTACCCACGCCAAAGAGCTTTTATTCGATGTTGAGCAAGTAGCCATGAAGAGAGTCAAAAAAGGACTTTCATCATCAGAAGGCCTTGCTAAAAAACTCACTGGCACAAAGTTACCCTTCTGATGACTTAAGAGATAAGAATGGAAATGGAGATAGGTATTGTATTTGCTCCAGCCTTACTACTTGCAGCACAAGCATAGCTTGTAAGAATTGGTGCTGTTTATAGCAAAGGCAAGTTCTTCCGCTTAAGCTTTAGCTCGAGGATTACTTGACTTTGCTATAAACATCAAAGCACATCCCTTCAAATAAAATAATTTAATATAATCTTTCACAATAATTAAAACTTTGTTGGAATATGGTCTTGTTGCACAAAGATTTAAATAGTTTTTATTTTATTTATTTTTTAAGTAAGATTGTTACTTAATATTTTTTTATCAAGCTGAAAGAGAAGAAGGCACAATCATCTGATTAAGGATTTTACATTTAATAAACACTTCATTTGCTTGACGATGAAATTCTCTAGAAGATAATTTATCACCTAATAAAGTTTTAAATCTATACATAGCTGTTTCTGATATAGACCTCCTGTGATATTTATGTTTTTTTTTCCACTTCTTTCTACCCATCTTCTTGATTTCTCTAATATAAGTATCTCTAAGAAGCGGCGATCCCCGACAATTTCCATGCCTCTTAATCACAGCATTCTTTCTAGGTGGAGCAACCAATTTTATACTTCTATCACTTGTAAACTGATAACAATTCTTACAGTCATAAGCCCCATCAACTGAAACTTGGCCTATCTCATCTTCATATCCTGTCAATAACTCTTCAAAAACCTCATTATCCTTTACAGAATTATCACTTAAAACAGATGCCTTAATCTGGGAATTTGACTCATCTACCGCTAAATGTAGCTTCTTCCATGTCCTTCTCTTAGAATACCCATGCTGACGGACTTTCCACTCTCCCTCCCCATAAACTTTAAGACCTGTGGAATCAATGACAATATGAGGATTCTTGTGAGAAGATAGCTTTCTTTCTAGTTTTACTGATAACTTCTGTAATCTTCTGCAAAGAGTTGTATAATTAGGTATTTCTATATCAAGACCCATAAGTTCAACTAGGGATTTAGCAAAACCTTCTGTAGATCGCAATTTTAAACCAAATATGAATCTTAATATATTAAGAGTTTCAATAGCTTTATCAGAGTAAACTTGTTGACCCCCTTGCTTTGAAGAACATTTTGCATACCAAGATTTGACGATATCTGCTGAAAACCAAAAAGTGATTTGACCTCTATTGACTAGAGACTTATTATAAAGACTCCAGTTTATTTTTTTATTTTTACCCATCTCTAGCTCCTTCTGATTTAGTGATTGTGAAAGTTGGGGATGGGTAAATTTTATAATCATTAAAAACAAAAAATCAAAGTAATAGATATATCAAACTCATAAAAGATCTTATTGCATAAAAATTTAAGAATGAGATTTGTGAAAGACTTCTGAAATAGGACTAGGCTAGCGGCTTAGGGTAAATATCTCTTAAACTATTTTATTCTATAATAAAATCTTAAAATAATAGCAATACAAGGCACGGGGGCCCTCTAAGGACTATGGAAGATGCCTTTCACAAATCTCTGGCTTATAAACTAAATGATGTTTGTGCAACAAGGCCTTGGAATATTAATCTTAAAATGATATAACTTTTAAAAATATCTATAAACACAAAAGAGTTGCACTTGCAGTTTGAAGTTACGATTTAATGTTTTTACAAGTTTTTTCACTTAATTTTTCTTTTCAAAAAAAATATAATATGCTAATCTTTTTTCAAGTTAGGTATGCTTAGTTTAAGAAATACTTTTTTTGTGTTATTTTTTTAATAAATAGTTGTGTCAGAAACTATATTTGTGAACTAAATTCACTACTAGATATGAGATGAAAAACCAGAACTAAAAAAGGATTTAATGATGCGCTCTCATAAAATTACTTTATTTTGCCTTATTTTATTATTATCAAAAAATCTGCTAGCTGTTCCATCAACCTCTCAAAAGGTTATGATTTCTTCAGAATCTCTTGGAGCCATCTTGGCGGGTCAAACTATAGCTAGACAAGGAGGAAATGTTGTAGATATTGCAGTAGCAAGCGCGCTGGCTATGTCAGTGGAGCTGCCACAAAGTGCTTCTTTAGGTGGTGGAGGGTTTGCTCTCATTAAAATAGGCTCTCAAGTTGATGTGTTAGATTATAGAGAAGTAGCACCTAATGCCACTTCTCCAGACTTTTATAAAACAAAACCTAAAACAGCTTCTATTGATGGAGCTCATGCTATAGGTGTCCCAGGAGTTGTAGCGGGATTATATGCTTTACACAAAAAATACGGTCGATTAAAGTGGAAGAGACTTTTTAAACCAGCCCTTCAAATTGCAAGAAAAGGCTTTATTATTTCTACAGAAATGCATGAAATCATTAAATCAAATGCAGCACGTTTTTCAACCGCTGGGCACACTCTTCTAATGAATAAAAAGCAGGCTAAAAGACCTGGAGATACCATAAAGTATCGAGGTATGTATGCTGCCCTCAAGAAAATCCGCAGAAAAGGAGATAGAGGCTTCTATGAGGGTCCAATAGCTAAAGATATTATCAATACTATCACATCTTTAGGTGGTGTGATGACTCTTGAAGATTTGTTAAACTATAAAGTGCGTTGGCTAAAACCAATTACTTTAGATTTTAAAGGTTATAAAGTCTATTCTATGCCTCTTCCTAGCACAGGCGGTATTGTGCTTGCATCAGCCCTACGTCTTACTCAAAAGCTTAACCTCAATGAATACTCTGCTTTTTCTAGTACGGAAGCTCATTTAATAGCAGAAATTTTAGCTCGTGCTTTTAGGGGACGATCTCTCCTGGGAGACTCTGACTTTTTTAAAGATAGTCCTCATGAAATGCTTTTATCAAATAAATATCTTGAAGATTTAGGTAAAACAATTGAGCTTAAAAAAACCTTAGCTTTACCTCCTCTTATCATTCCTAAAAAGAAGACTTCACAACAAAAGGAAAGCAATCAAACTACACATTTAGCTGTTATAGATCACCAAGGAAATGCTGTATCCCTCACAACAACTTTAAATGGGAACTTTGGATCTGGTGTCTTTAGTCAAAAATTTGGTATTTCACTGAATAATGAAATGGATGATTTTACAACAAGACATGGTCAGCCTAATATGTTCGGACTTATACAAGGTTTAGGTAACAAGGTAGAACCAGGTAAAAGACCTTTAAGTTCTATGAGTCCTACTATTATCACAAAAGATGGAAAAGCCGTTTTAGCCTTAGGAGCAAGAGGGGGTCCTCGAATTATCAGTGCTGTTTTTCAAGTGATCTATCGTGTTTTAGTCAATGAATTTGATATAGATCTTGCGGTGCAATCTCCTAGAATACATCATCAATTTTTACCTCATGTTATTTTTCATGATCCTCATCGTATCAGCAAAGATGTTCTAGATAATTTAAAAAGGAAAGGACATAAATTAAAACCTGGATCAATAGGAAAAGTTATTGCTGTGGGTAGAAGAAAGGACAATATTCTTGTAGGAACTTTTGATGCAAGAGGGGTAGGGAAAGCTGCTGGTTTGTAAATTCTAATAAGGTAATCATAATAGTTTCTAAGATACTTTAATTATTAGAAGCTTATCTTACAAAGTGCTAGTTCTATTATTTGAGCTTACCTTAATGTAATGATCTAGTTATAGCAGGCATCCCCCGTGCCTTGTATCTCTGTTATTTTAAAAGTCTATTATAGAATAAAATATTTTATATAAGCCTTGTCTCATAAGGTACTGGCCTAGGCTTATTCCAGAAGCCCACCATAACTCTATCTCAATATTGTAAAATGCAAAACTTATTTTGTCAGATCGCTTCTAATTGCTTTTGTTTGGTTTTTGTATCTTGAATTTGCTTAAAGCTGCTTAGAGTTAGGATTATAATGCCTTATCATTTATTTTATTGTGACATGTTTATCGTTGACATGCTAGTAAAAGCTATGTTAGACCACTTGTTTTGAAATTAAATAAGAAATAGGGAGATAATAATGTTAAATATTGTCAAAAATAATTTCCAAAAGAGCTTTATAAGCTTAATCATAATTTTACAATCGACTATGGTTTTTAGTTTTGAAATGACTGATGAAGGCATAAAGAAAGCCATTCAAGATTACTATCTAGATTATACTCAAGATAACACTTACCAAGTATTAGCAAGATTAGATTTAGGTATAGATCAAGATGACTTTTCTAACCCCTAATGAGTTTCATAGACAAAAGATGGTTTGCTGAAGTTATTCATAGTTTATCCATTTAATTTTACTTATATATAATAACTTCTGAAAATGCTTATTTGACAGCTTGATGTTTATGGCAAAGGATCGTTCTTCCGCAGAGCTTTAGCTCGAGGACTACGAGACTTTGCCATAAACATCAAA
Organism: Bdellovibrionales bacterium; assembly: GCA_965262715.1. GTDB lineage: Bacteria > Bdellovibrionota > Bdellovibrionia > Bdellovibrionales > JAUICD01. The sequence continues at coordinate 880,851 of OZ253553.1, forward strand.
ATACATTCATTCAAATTAAATAATTTACTATAATCTTTCATGATAATTAAAACTTTGTTGAAATATTAATCTTAAAATGATACAATTTTTAAAAATATCTATAAACACAAAAGTGTTGCACTTGCGATTTGAAGTTACGTAAGTTATAATACTTTAAAGATGAGATTTACAGGTCAATCTATAAATCTAAATGTTAAAGTGCTTTTTGCAAACAACCCCATTAAAGAGACTCCCCATGATGAGACTCTTTTTTATTCTGGAATTTGTATTCCTTTCACTCGAACAGTTTTTTTAGATCGTGCTTTTTGGAATTATCATAGAAATAATGAAAAAATAAGGGAGTCTTCTTTGTTTCATGAATTAGCGCATTGTGATTTAAATAGAAAACATAATGATGGTTTTGATGCTAGACAACCTTCTTTTTCATTTATGCATATTGAGAATTTAAAGATGTTCAACTTCTCTGAAGATATTAATGAAAGGAAGAATCAGCAATGCTCTCAAGAGTCTATAGAAGAATTTATAAGAAGAGAAAGTTATCCTCCTACAAGTTGTACTGCAAACCTTGCACTTTATTATTATGAAACCGCTTTAGATAGTGATTTAGATAAAGTCTTTGAAGAAATGTATAAGGAACTCTTTTCAATGCGAAACACTAGAAGTAGTGTTATAACAGGCCTAGATGTTACTAGATTTTTTTCAAATCAGTGTTTTGTTTCTTACAGATACCAATTTTTTGAATCATTTGATATCCCTCTTCTTAAACATCTAACTGTTGGTTCTACACTTACACCTAATTTTGAAAGTTTTTATATAACGCGGGAAAGAGAGATACGAAAGGGTGAGTTTGTAGCCCATTCAACCAACTGCAATCGATTATTAGGTATATAAAGATATAATGATAAAAATGTGCCTACAAACTTAAAGCATTGACTGATTATAAAAAAAAGGAAATAATTTAAATTCGAGGTTTTGTGTTTTAAACAAAAGCGAGACATGCGGAATGAAGAGGGTATATTATGTCAAGCTCTCATCGAGAGTCTATGGAAGCAGATGTTGTTATTGTCGGTGGTGGTGTTGCTGGCCTTTCTATGGCTATTCATTTTCAAAATCTCATTTCAAAGTACAATCAACAAAATAATCAAGAGTTAGAACCCACTATTTTAGTTTTAGAAAAAGGCTCTCAAATAGGAGCTCATAGCTTTTCAGGAGCTGTTTTTAATCCATGTGCTTTAGAATTTTTAGAACCTCAAGAAATCTCTGATGCGCTCTCTGCTTGTTTAGCTACTCCTGTGCAAAAAGAGGCTGTTTATTATTTAGGTACTCATTATAAAATCAAGTTTCCTTTTGTGCCTCCTCCTCTTAAAAATAAAGGCCATCATATTATTTCACTTTCATTGCTAAATAAGTGGTTAGGTCAAAAAGCTGAAGAATTAGGAGTTCATATTTTACCAGGTTTTGCAGCTACACAAGTACTTTATGAAAATAATAAAGTGGTAGGAATTAGAACAGGAGATCGTGGGAGAGATAAGAAAGGGTTAAAAAAATCTAATTTTGAAATGGGAATGGATATTAAAGCCAAAGTTACTATTTTTGCAGAAGGTCCTAGAGGGTCTCTTTTTAGGAAATTAGCATCTCACTTACAACTAAGAAAAGGCAAAGCTCCTGACACTTATTCTGAAGGAGTTAAAGAGATTATTCAAATGCCAAAAGGGAGCACACCTGCAGGTCAAGTTATACATACATTAGGGTATCCTCTTAAAGAGTCTGTGGGTGGAACTTTCATTTACACTCTAAGTGAAGACCGTATCGTTATAGGTTTGGTTGGATATTTAGGAACACAAGACCCTCTTTTTGACCCACATAGAGAATTGCAAAAACTTAAAAAACATCCATTTATCTATCAAATGATCAAAGGAGGAGAAGTTGTTGAATATGGTGGAAGAGTTATTCCTGCAGGAGGATGGAATTCTATGCCTCAGCTTTATCATGACGGCATGATGGTCATTGGCGACAGCGCGGGTATGGTAGATGACCAAAAGCTCAAAGGAATTCATTTAGCTATGAAATCAGGGGTTTTAGCTGCACAGACAGCTTTTAAGTCTTTAATAAGCAATGATTTTTCCAAAAAAAGTTTAAAAGGGTATGAAGACAACGTAATGAAGAGCTATATTAAAAAAGAACTTTATAATGTTCGCAATTTTCATCACACTCTAAATAAAGGGCTTTTTATATCAGCCCCTTTGTTAGTAATGCAGCAATTGATGAAAGGACGCACATTGATTAAGAGTGTAATAAAGAAAGATTTTAAAACAACAGCTCCTATTTTAGATATTTGGGGTGTGGAAAAAGAAAAGCATATTGAAAATCAACTACCATCTCCTGATGGAAAGTTATTTTTTGATAAATTATCTAGTGTTTATTTAACAGGAACTGCACATGAAGAAGATTCTCCTAACCACTTGTTACTTCAAAATGGCGATATTTGTCAGGATGTTTGTTATGAAAAGTTTAATTCTCCTTGTCACTTTTTTTGTCCTGCCAATGTTTATGAGATGATCCCAGAGGAAAAGACAAACCACTTAGGTCAAAAAATAACCAAGAAGAAGCTAAAAATCAATTACACGAATTGTATTCATTGTAAAACTTGTGATATTAAATGTCCTTTTGACAATATTTTATGGACTCCTCCAGAAGGAGGAGGAGGCCCTAATTATCAGAATACTTAAAGCAGTCTGAAAAATGCTAGATCTACTACTTGAGATTACCTTAGTGCAATAATCCAGAGTTGTGGCAGTCCAGCAAACGGACAACAAGCCCCTGAAATAGTTGTTAGACTGCCCGGAATAACAAAGATTTACCACTTTAATGTCTCTTTCGGGGATGGTTAAAATCCCTCGCCTTTAAGCGACGCTCGATTCTATTTGAACCCGAGGGCTTCAAATCGAGGGTTGTTCAGTTGTTAATGTGTATATTTCATAATACAAAAATTTATTTTTGAGACCACAGTTCTAATATTTTTTTTTAAAAATCATTCTTAAAATAATTTGCTGTATGACATTTCTTTTTATCATCTTGAAGAATATAAAATTTACAATATCTTCTTCATCCGCATTATCTATATTTTCAAAAGGGCTAAGATCTATTTTAAATTTATTAATTATTTCTATTTTACTTAGTTGTTTATTTGTTTTTAAAGTTCTTTTAAGCTCTCTTTCTATAGATTCGAAAAGATTCCATTCTTCAGCGAGCCTTTTAACCAAAAAATCTTCTGAGATAATATGTATTGCTTCATTTTTAAAAAGATCTTCTTTTTTCCATGTTTCTATTTGCTTATCAATTATATAAGACTGAGTCTTTTCATGTTTTTTTAAAAAATATCTTTTTGCTTCTTGCATAGAATTTTCTTCTTGCGTCAATATATCTTCTTCAGGTATATGTATAGGGTTTTTTTTAACTAACTCTTTTAAAATATCTCTTTCAAATTTTTCTTCAATTCTTTTTTTCTCTAGATTTGTATATTCTTTTTTAAGCTTTTTATTCATGTCTTTAATGGAGGAAAATCCACTTTCTTTTGCAAATGTGTCATTTGCTTTTGGAGGGGACATATTGAAGATTTGCTTTAAATGGATTTGTAAAGTAAAAGAAGATTTTGAATATAAAGGATGAGTATTTGGGAATATTACTGGAATTTTTTTAATTTGGCCGGGTTTCATATCAATAATATTGGTTATTAAAAGTTCACTCAAATATTCATCAAAAAATACGACTAACATTTTTTCCACTGTGAGAATGCTGGGTATGAATGTGATTTTTTTAACATCATCAATATCTTTTTTTATTATATCTGTAAAGGTGTCTTCAATAATGTAAGAAGATGCATCTAAATCAAGGTTAAAGGCCATAAAAACAAAATCATTTAAAGATTCTATTAAATTATTATTAAGGAAATATTTACAATCTATAAGCGCATATTCACCAGGGTTTGTTTTACGTATTTCATTAATGGGTATTCGAACACTTAAAATTTCTCTTTCTCTATTAATCTCTCGTTCAATTATCTTATTTACTTTTTTCATTTCGAACTTTTCTTTCACGACAAGGAGTTCATGAATGCTTTCGAATAAGTGATCTATTCCTTTAATGAATACATCTTTTTGAGCTTCAAACTCTATAGAAAACTTCAAAGAGACATCTTTTTCAAATTGTTCTAGTTGTATATTCGATTCTTTAATGAGATTTAATTGATGGGAGCGCATAGCCTTATTTACAAATTTATTGACTAAATAATTGAGTACATCTTTTTGAACTTCTTTTTGGTAGATTTTATGGACTATTTCTAGTGGAGCTTTCCCTGGGCGAAACCCTTTAATATTGGATTTAGCTTGTGCCTTGCTATAAAAAAAATTAAAAGTTTCATCTACAACTTCAGATGGAATTTCAATAAACATATTATACTTTTTATCTGAGATATGGGTTAAGTTAGTGATCACTTCATTTTTTATCATTATGAACCTCCTTTAAAATTCTCAGGTAGCTTTTCCATATATCATTTTTCACCTATGATCAATAAATAATCTCTTAAATTTCTTTTTTAAAAAACTATGGCGATTGCCCAAAATTCTATAAAGAACTGAAATTATTATGCAAAGCACCTATAATATGGTGAAGTTTTTATAAATCAAAAAGATATTTTTTTTTCTAAATTAGGTAGAAATAATTGCCATAAAAAATCAAGGGTACTAGAGATGAGAAAAATAAGGGTGCAGTGTATTATAGACGTGTTCTAAGCTCATAGAGATCACCTTCGTTTCTGCGATTAGAGGTAGGAAATTTGTATCTCCAGACCACCTAGGTATAATGTGGTAGTGAAGATGCTCCGGCAATCCTGCTCCAGCATGACTTCCTAAGTTGATCCCAATATTTAGAGCTTCTGGATTAAATGCTTTTTGCAAAATATCTAAGGTTATTTTGATAGTTTCTTGTACCTTGATGTACTCTTCTTGAGGAAGTTTTAGAAGATTAGATTCATGTGTGCGTGGCAAAATCAATAAATGACCACTATTATAAGGATACTTATTCACAAAGACTAAGCTAAAATCATCGTGGTAAAGGATTAAAGATTCAAAACACACTCCTTGTTTAAGCGCATGGCAAAAAGTACATGGAGCAGGTGTTTTTTTTCTCGCTTTTGTAATATACTTGATGCGATCTGGGCGGAACCAAAGATTTAACCTCGACATTTGTAAGTTCCTTTTTTACACACATTAAGTAAGTTATCAGGTCAATGAGATGGCATTAAATACATAGGAGTTTGGGGATAAAATAAGAAAGAAAAAAAGTGGCTTCCAGGATAAAAACTTTCTATGTCTTCAAACCATCTAAAAAATGAAGACCTATCTTTAGGATTAAAAATTTTTAAAGATGCTTCACCAGTTAGTTCTTCTGCAAGTTCAATAGCATCTGAGAAATTACCCACTTTATCAGCAAAGCCTAACTCTACAGCTTTTTCACCGGTAAAAATACGGCCATCTGCATTTCGGTCAACCAAGCCTGGATCAAGATTGCGTCCTTTTACAATATCATCTTTAAATTGTTTTAAAACTTCATCCAAAACACCTCGTAAATAAGTTTCTTCTTCTGTGGACATACTTCTATAATCTGCACCCACATCTTTATACTTACCTGTTTTAATTGCATATCTTCTAATTTTAGCCCACTTGTAAAGATTTTCTAAATTAGCAAAGTTTATAATGACTCCAATAGATCCCACAAGGGTACCTGCTTGAGTGACAATTTGATCTGCTCCTGCAGAAATATAATAAGCTCCGCTTGTAGCTATAGCTTCAAGAGACATAATAACAGGTTTTTTAAACTCCTCGCGTATTTTAATTAATTCTCTATAGATAGCTTGACTTGGGCCTACAGCACCTCCAGGTGAATTGACCCTTATCACAACAGCCTTTACACTATCTTTATCAATATAATCTCTTAAGGTTTTGAGAAATTTACTGGATCTCATAATGACTCCTTCAAGGTCTAAAACTAAAACTGATGAGTCATTTGACAATGTTTTTGTACTTCTATTTGAAACTAATGATTGTAAAGCTCCATAAGATAAGAAAACACCTATTGCAATACTTAAGAATGTAAATAGGAAAGATAATTTCCAAAAGTTTTTAAAAAAAGATGAAAAACACTTAGACCATGATGCCATAAATCTCTCCCTTGATTTTATCTCTTAAAATATCCTAAGATAGTTTTTTAAATATATTTACTATAAAAGTCTCAGATATGCTATAAGTCAACCTAAAAAACCTACTTTGTTGAACGACTTTTAGGGGCTGGCTACCTTTCAAGTTTTTTATTTTAAAAGGTTTTAGGGCATGAAAATTAAGTATTTTGACATAGTTTATACAAATAAGCACTAATTTATCAGCTTCCTTGATGAGTTGAATATGACCAATAGTTTCTAATATCGCTTGAACCTGTTTCACTTAAATAAATCAGCCTCTCAAGGCAAACCTCTCGAGGCAAGTCTCTGACGACTAATGTCTTCAGCAAATAGATGATTCTAGAAAGTCTGCTTATTTTGAGTAAGGAAGTATTTCTCATTTTTTATATCATGCTAAGAAAACTATTTAAGTTATATTCGAGGTTAATTCTATAAAGTGTCCTTTGGTCTTTTGATGTTGACTTTACGTTGTCTTCAAATAAATTAAAAACAGATTTTGTTACCAGATACTATCTGCCGGTCATCTGTTTTACCTGATTGTCAGATTAAAATAAAAGCTTAATAAGATATAGCTTGTAATTTCAATGATTTATATCGAAACAACAACAGTCCCTAGCATAGGTTTAATATACTCTTTCTAAAAGGTGTTTTTTAAATGATTTTTGCAAGAAAATATTTTAGAAATATTAGAATATTTTTTGCTTTGCTCTGCACTCTTCTATCCGCTTGTAAGAGTCAAAAATCCGAAAGTTTTGTTTATTGTTCTGAGGGTGCCCCTAGCAGTTTTAACCCACAAATAGCGATGGACGGCACAACATACAATGCTACATATCCAATTTACAATACTCTTGTTGCCTTTAAATATGGCACAACAGATATTATCCCAAGTTTAGCTGAAAATTGGCAGATAGATGCTAAAGGATTGGAGTACACATTTCATTTAAGAAAAAATGTGGCATTTCACACAACACCTTATTTTACTCCAACTCGCAACTTCAATGTAGATGATGTGATTTTTAGTTTTCAAAGACAAAAAGACAGGAACCACCCTTATCACAATGTTAACAACGCTATATACCGTTATTTTCAATCCATGAGTATGAATAAAGTTATCAAAGATATTGTCAAGATAAATGATCATAGAGTTAAGTTTATTCTTCAAAAAGTAGAAGCTTCTTTTCTTAAAAATCTAGCTATGGATTTTGCAAGTATTTTATCTAAAGAATACGCTGATCAACTTTTAAAATCTGAAAATCCTCAAAAAATAGATTATGAGCCTATTGGAACAGGTCCTTTTTCATTTATTGAATATCAAAAAGACACTTTTATAAAGTATAAGGCATTTGAGAGTTATTTTTCAAAAAGAGGTAATATTAAGGCAATTACTTTTGTTATTACACCTGATGCAAGCTTGCGGCTTCAAAAACTTAAAACAAATGAGTGTCAATTTATGGCTTATCCTCAAGTTACAGATTTGGAGACTATCAAAAAAAATAAGAATCTCAAGCTTATAAAAAAGCCAGGGTTTAACATAGGTTATCTTGCTATGAATGTTAAAAAAAAGCCTTTTGATAATCAGCTTGTACGGCAGGCTATCAATCATGCTTTAAATAAAGAGGCATACATTAAAACTATTTATTTAGGCAATGCTAAAAAAGCTAAAAATCCTATTCCTCCTATGCTTTGGGGTTATAATGAAAATACCGAAGAATATGCTTACGATCCACAGAAAGCCAAAACCTTATTGAAAAAAGCGGGGTTTTCTAAGGGCTTTAAAACAGACTTATGGGTTTTACCCGTAGCAAGACCTTATATGCCTGCAGGTAAAAAACTAGGAGAGATGATGCAAATGGATCTAGCAAAAATAGGTATCTCTGTAAAACTGCTAACTTATGATTGGCCTACATTTTTAAGTAAAGCAGGCCGAGGTGATCATACTTTAATACAAATAGGATGGAGAACAGATAATGGAGATCCTGATAATTTCTTTTACACTCTTTTGAGCTGCGATGCTATCAAAGGAGGTTCTAATTTATCATCATGGTGTCACAAAGCATTTGACCATCTTGTGACCAAGGCTAAAAGATCACGAAATATTCAAGAAAGAATTAACCTTTATAAGAAGGCGCAAAAGATTTTTCATCAAGAAAGCCCTTGGGTTCCTTTGGTTCATTCTATGGTTTATCGCGCAATGAATAAAAATGTGTTTGGCTATAAAATACATCCTACAGATCGTGATATCTTTACATTTATAAATATCAAAAAAGATAGCAAATAAAAGCTTAAAATACTGAATTCATAATGCTTATGACCATCATTTCCAGATAAATATATAAGGTTCATAACTATTTAAGCATTCTTTTTTTTCCGGGATATGGCAAACCGGCACTCTGGCATACAGTACCCGGAATCAAAATATCCGGCATCTGTTTCTAGGTTGCCTTGGTTGCCTAAAGAAGTACTTGGTAATACACTTCATGGTTTTTAAGATGAATTTATAATATTCATTAGTATAATCTTTCATAAGTGCATAAAAGGTATTTTTGATCAAATATGAGACATTTATATCTTTTTAAATTTTTTTTAATAAGCTTGCAGCATAGTATAAATATTTGTTTTATAAGGAGAAAATTAATAATTTATTAGACCATATTTTGTTATCATATAAGTCAAAAAATCCGATACATTTCATAATATCAACGAGTTTAACCTTTAGTACATAAAAAGTTATGCGCATAAATTTTTTACTTATATCTCTTAGTATTTTTTCTCTTATAGGAATAGGAGGTTATTTTTGGCCACTTATTTGGTGGCTATTTGCACCTACTACTCTTTGTTTTTCAATTGGCTTGGTAGATATGGCCCAAAAAAAGCGGGCTATTTTAAAGAACTTTCCAGTTATTGGTCGCCTAAGATATTTTTTTGAAGCTATACGTCCTGAGATTCAACAGTACTTTGTAGAGAACAATACAAATGGGACACCTTTTTCTCGTGAGTATCGGAGCATTGTTTATCAGAGAGCTAAGAGAGCTTTAGATACTGTGCCTTTCGGCACAGAAAGAGATGTGTATTCCGTTGGTTATGAGTGGGTCAATCATTCTCTGACCCCAGAAAAGGTAGACCCTCAAAGTTTACGTGTGCTCATAGGAGGAAAAGATTGCAAAAAACCTTACTCTTGTAGTGTTTTTAACATAGCTGCTATGAGTTATGGCTCTTTGAGCAAAAATGCTATTTTAGCACTTAATGGTGGAGCTAAAATGGGAAATTTTTACCATAATACAGGAGAAGGTTCCATTAGTCCTCATCACCGCAAGCCAGGAGGAGATATTGTATGGCAGATTGGTACTGGTTATTTTGGATGTCGGGATAAGATGGGAGAATTTTCTGAAGACGTATTTCAAGAAGCAGCATCTGATGATCAGGTTAAAATGATAGAGCTTAAGCTTTCTCAAGGAGCTAAGCCAGCACATGGAGGCATTCTTCCTGCTAAAAAAATCACATCTGAAATTGCTAAGATAAGAGGAGTGCAAATGGGGGAAGATATTGTTTCTCCTGCTTATCATAGCACATTTCAAACGCCTCGTGGACTTTTACACTTTATACAAAAATTAAGAGAACTTTCTGAACACAAACCTGTTGGTTTTAAATTATGTATTGGCCATCATTATGAATTTGTTGCTATATGCCAAGCTATGTTAGAGGAGAAAATTTATCCAGATTTTATAGCTGTGGATGGAGGAGAAGGCGGTACAGGCGCAGCACCTCTTGAGTTTTCTAACGCTGTTGGTATGCCACTTGATGAAAGCCTTGTTTTTGTACATGACATATTGGCAGGATATAACCTTAAAAAACATATTAAATTGATCTGTTCAGGTAAAGTGATCACTGCATTTCAAATGTTAAATAAAATAGCTCTTGGCGCAGATGTTTTAACATCTGCCAGAGGAATGATGATGGCGTTAGGTTGTATTCAAGCTAGAAAATGCAACTCTAATAATTGTCCAGTGGGCGTGGCTACACAGAAAACCCATCTGGTGATTGGGTTAGATGTAAAAGATAAAAAAAATCGTGTTTATTTTTATCATAAAAAAAATATTGAGAACCTTGCCGCTCTTATTGGCGCAACAGGCTGTAGTCTAGCTGATGAGATTGAAAGAAGTTTTATAAATAGACGTATTAATAGGACAGAGGTGAGAACTTATGAAGAACTCTTTCCTTCAATTAAAGCTGGAGATTTTCTTAATGGTCATATTCCAGAAAAATTTAGAATTGATATCCAGCTAGCAACCCCAGATTCTTTTAAAGCCAAAATAGCTGCTTAAATAAAAACCCTTTAAAAAATTCAAAAAATCTTGCTATTTTCTTAAGTTTCATCTATCTTCACAAAAAACTTACTTATTGAGTGAAACAGTCCTTTTATGTGGTATTTCAGTTAAGAGGTTGTTTTGAAAATGTGAGCACAGGAAGTTATTTTAAGATGAGTTCTAATGAATTAGATTGTAGGAGATAATTATGAAGCATTCAAGATCAAGACTTCTTTTAATTGTTATATTTTGTAGTATAACCCTCAATTCACCATCTATTGCAGATGCAGCAGATGCAAAAAGTTATTGTGCTAGAGCCTTAAGTAATGCAAATAAATTATTAAAAAACTTAGCGCATGGAAAAACGGCTTTGATGTATGCAGCCCAACATGGTGATGTTAATTTCGTATTAGAAGCTGTAAGAAAAAAATTTATTCCTAGAAGTAGCACAGGAGAGTCGCTTGCACAATATCACTTTTATTTATATGTTAATCATGTAGATTCTAATGGTAAAACAGCTTTGATGTATGCAGCTGAAAAGGGCCACAAAGATGCTGTTATCACTTTAATACGCGCAGCTGCCGACATAAATATTAAAGATGGAAATAATAAAACAGCTTCAATACATGCAGCTGAAAATGGCCACCATGATATTGCAGAAATGCTAACAAGAGAAGATATCTTAGATGAGTTAGGTGGTCTATCTTATGTATTTTAATAAATAGAAAAAATTTGCATTTTTGCATTAATTAAAAGTAAGGTTCATGACACCTTAAGGTGTTAACGTTTTCAATTGGATATGTCTTTAACTTATAATTAATTCAATCTTTTTATCCGGGATTCTGGCAAACTTGGAGCTTATTTATATAAGCTATGTCAAAACACCTGATTCTTATAATTAAGGACTGTTAAATCAACACCCCCTTTCTAGACCTATTTGTCTTGCCCCTTGCAAAATAGTAACCACTCATCTGAGCAAACTTTCCAGGCGAAATCTAAGTCTAAATGCTCTTAATAAATGTGAAATAAATATTGTATAATACATTATTTTATTTTGTATTATACAAATTTTATATTTTATAATACAAATAAATAGGAGTTTTTCATCTATTTTTTCTATTCATTTTTTTGGCTTCATCAATCCTCTTCATGCAAACCCCATATCAAGGGTTGAGTACAATAGAGGGGTAAATGGCCTATCAAGGCCTTTTAAACGTATATAGAGAGCTTAAGAAGGGTTAGAAAAGACCCTTTAAAACCTCTACTGATAAGTCAAATTCTATTTATAAGATGCTTCCTATGTAGTATATAAGGCATAAGACTTAAGTCGGTGTGACTTTTAGTTAAAAGTTACAGTATCAAGTAGTTGAAATTATTATGTTTTTTTCCTTAAATATATTACTTTTCGTATTATGTTTCATTAATATGAAACATTTTATTAGAAAAATTATTTTCCGCACAAGTTGAAAAAACAGTATAAGAATGGGCTTTAATGAAAGTCTTACCATTACAAAATGAGCTTTTTAAGCTCTTTTTGTGAATAGATATAATTGGCATAGATCATTGTATTGGTGATACTGCGATGCCCTAATGCCAACTGGACTAATCTTAGATCTTTTGTTTTTTTATAGAGTTCAATAGCAAATGTATGCCTCAAAGCATGAAGTTTTTTATTAACAGGCCTGTAATGTCCCCATATTTGTCGAAAGCGGTTATATGAAATCTCAAAAAGCTGTTGTTCTGATTTTGCATTAGAAAGTCTCGCATATTTCATAAGTTTTTTAAAAAGACGAGGACTTAAAGGTAGTTCCCTATCATTTGAATTTTTAATTCCTCTAAAAAAAATGGTTTGATCAAATTCATTTATATCTGAATACCTAAGATTGAGTATTTCTGTTGCCCTGGCTCCTGTTTTTAAGGCTACATAAAGAATTAAAGCATCTCTAGGATAAACTTGCATACATTCTTTGAGGATACCTTCTAATTGTTCTACTTCATGAGCTAAAAGGTATTTATTTTTATTTAATCCATATAGTTTTACTTGCTCTTGTTTTTCCAAATCCATTTTGTAAATACCTTTTGCTGCTTTAAACTTATACTCTATTTATAGGCATTTTTAAAGAATAAAATACATCAAACTCAAGAGTAGAGGCTATAGTGGGCTTAAGTTTCTAAATAGAATTTTTAATTTAAAAATTTATTTTAAAAATAACTTGAATCTTTTTAATAAAATTGCGAGTTTTCTGTATAGTCACTAAGTACTTATCTTAAAGAGGAGATTGCAAACTGTGAAGGACGATCGATTTAAACTACAATATCATATTCCAAAGCTTTCTTATATCCTTTTTAGAGCTTTAAAGTCTCCTCTATTGATTTATTTTACTATTGCTGGAAACTTGCTGACTTTTTCTGCAGCTTATATTTTTTATTTTTTTGAAAATGAAATAAATGAAAATGTATCTAGTTATTTAGATGCAGTTTGGTGGGCTCTTTGCACTGTTTCTACAGTTGGTTATGGTGATATTGTTCCAGTAACAATAGCAGGTCGTATTGTTGGGGTATTTCTTATTATTGTAGGAGTGGCTTTCTTTTTAGGATTTATGGCAGCTCTTGTTTCAATGATGTCTACCTTTATTGCAGAAGAACAAAGGAATATAAAGAGAAGATAATTTTTTTGTTAAAAATAAAACACAAGTAAGCTTGTGATTTTATCGCTTTTTAACTAACAACAAAACAATTTTGTACAGTTTATGAAAATTCACAAATTATTATTATTACTACCAGTGTTGTTAGCTCACCAGATAGCTCCTTTTCTCTTAAAACTCATTTCTTTTTGGCGTAAAATTTATATCAATAAGTGGTCTTCTTTTAGGTGGCGTAACTTAAATTTTCCAAATCCACTAGGTATTGCTGGAGGGATAGATAAAAATGCTTTTAATATTTCCGATTGGTGGAAGTGGAATATAGGATTTGTAGAGGTAGGTACAGTCACTGTTAAGGGCCAAAAATGCAATCCTTCCCCCTTACTTATAAGGGATATTCAAAATCAAAATCTTTGGAATCACTTAGGTTTTCCAAATAAAGGGGCAGATATTATAAAAAGAAGACTTCTAAAACTTAAAAGGCCTTACCCAACCCCTCTTTTTTTGAATATAGGTAAAAACAGAGAAACTCCAGAAAATAAAGCTTCTAATGATTATGTTTTTTTGATTCAAACTTTTCGCAAATTGGTTGATGGATTTGTGATCAACATTTCTAGTCCTAATACAAAAGGGCTTAGAAATCTCCTATCCATTCAAAAAATAACAGGTTTTCTAATGCCTATAGTGAAAATAGCCAAAGAAGGTAATCAGCCTTGTCATTTATTTTTAAAACTCAGTCCAGATATGAGCAAGTCAGATCTTCTCTATGTTATTGATGAGAGTCTTAGGCTTGGTTTTGATGGATGGATCCTTACAAATACCACACAAGAAAGGCCGCTTTCACATTCTTATCCTTCAACAGGAGGTCTTTCAGGTAGATTTTTAAAACAGAAATCTTTAGAATGTCTTAAGTGGGCTCATGTTCATTTAATTCAAAAATTAGGTATAGAAAAGAGGAAGGATTACCTGCTTATTTCTGTAGGAGGTGTGATGCAAGCTGAAGATGTTTTTGAGCGTCTGAATTGTGGGGCTGACCTTATTCAAGTTTACACAGCTCTTGTTTTTGAGGGACCTTGCTTTTTTCAAAAAATCTATAAGCTTAAAATGGGGATAAAAAACCAAAGTTAAATTTATAAATCCAATTTTCCAAATGATGACCTAAACTTTATATATGGGTTTTTACGAAATAAAAGATTTATTTATAAAATCTATTAGATGACATTCCCCAATCACACAAGAGCACTAAATATTTGAAGTCCTTAGGGTTTATTATAAATTTTCTGTAGCTCTAAAAAAAAATAATAAAATTTTCTAACCAAAGGTATACTTTATTCAGTCTAGTTTTATAAAGGTCATAAATACAGATGTTGCACAACGTTAGCTTTATTGTGAGACTATTTATGAGCTATTAGGAAAACTTTTTTAGAGGGGGGGATGCAAGTATGCTCAAAAATATTCTCATTCAAAAAGGGCTTTCTAAAAGGGAAGCAGAAGTTGTAGAAATGGTTACTAAAGGTTTATCTAATAAGGAGGTAGCAAACCAACTTTTTGTAACAGAAAAAACTATTAAGTTTCATTTAACCAATATCTATAAAAAGATGAGCTTAAAATCAAGAGCTCAGCTTATTGTATGGTGTATGCCTCATCAACACTTTATAGGAGAAGAAGCCAGAAGGTCACAAGCACTCCAAAATAGCGGTCAAGACCTACTGACTCATCAAGGTTCTATTCCTAGAGGTAGTTCTACTGTAACCTCTAGTAACAATACACCAGATTATTTAAACCGTCCCAATAATCCTTCTGTTGGGCAACCTAACCTTTGGGAAAAGTAAATAGAGAGAGGGGCATATTGCTTTGGAATAATAAAAGGATGAGTGGGGGAACAGGAAGTTAGATGTTTATAAATGGCTTAATAATGTAGCCAAATGAATACACACCTAATTGTCTATGTTTCATCACCCACCCCTCCAAGCTAACAAATCAAGCTCCACTTGTCACAAAGGTCATGTCTTTCACCTCCATAAATAAGAGCTTCTTAGGTGTTTGTCTACATAGTCAGCAATATTCTAAACTTTAGTCACCTATTAAGACATATTTCACTGTGAACTCTAAAATAACCATATTTAACACATTTGGTCCCTATATTGCTTCTCTAAATAATATAAGCAAAAAAGGGGTTTTAAAATGTGGACAACTTGTAGTGAAAAAATACATATCATTATATTTTTATTTTTTATTTTTATATTTGAAATATACCATTTACATTCTTCATCAAGACCTTTAGAAAGTGATTTAAAGGCTCATCAAAAAAATCAGATTGTTAATTTTACACAAAATCGTGATCTACAAAACAAAACGTCTAAAGAAACCTCAGTTCTTATGAACGATTCTGCTATACAGAAGAATTGGGGACTCATGGGTACAAATGGGAAATCAGATATTAGAGCTGCACGTGCTTGGGAGATTTCCAAAGGGAGTCGAGATGTAGTTGTGGCTATTATTGATACTGGTATTGACCTAAATCATGAAGACTTACGTAGTAACCTCTGGAAAAATAAAGGAGAAACAGGGTTAGATAAGCAAGGAAGATCCAAAGAAACAAATAAAATTGATGATGACGGAAATGGATTCATAGATGATGTTCATGGCTGGAATTTTGTATCCAATAACAACAGTGTAAAGGATTATCATGGCCATGGAACACATGTTTCTGGAATCATAGGTGCTGAGGGTGGTAATAGTAAAGGTATTAGTGGTGTTTCACCTAAAGTAAATCTCATGATATTAAAGTACTATGATCCTCGTTTTTCAAATACAGATAACCTTCAAAACACTATCAAAGCTATTCGATATGCAACAAAAATGGGCGCAAAAATTATTAATTATTCAGGAGGAGGCACTCAGTATTCTCAATTAGAATTTGACGCTATCAAACAAGCAAGAAACAAAGGTATTCTTTTTGTTGCAGCTGCTGGTAATGAGAGCTCAAATTCCAATAAGTTTAACTATTACCCAGCAAATTATTCTTCAAAATTAAATAATATTATTTCTGTAACAGCTATCAATCGTTCAACAAAGATTTTGTCTTCTAGTAATTGGGGTCATTTGACAGTTCATATTGCAGCACCTGGAGAAAATATTTTTTCCACACTACCTCATAATAAATATGGACACATGACAGGAACATCACAGGCTACCGCTTTTGTTTCAGGAGTGGCTTCCTTATTGTATGCACAAAACAAGGAGTTTGATTATGTTGCTGTTAAAAACCAAATTCTATCAACAGCTGATGAGAAAAAAAGCCTAAAATCTAAGACAATAACATCTGGAAAACTTAATGCATGGGCAGCACTAGCCATGCAATCATCTATACCTGTCACAGGTGTTAAAGATGATTCAGGAACTCACAGTCTACCTCAATTTGAACAGCAGGTTGCTCAACGTGGTTTATTCCAATTAAAAAGCACTATGAAGGATATTCTTAAACAAGCAGATAGAAAATAGTTATTTGCTTTAAGGAACTGTTGCCATTTCAAGATAGAATATTGAAATTACAATATAAATTGTTTCTTATTAAGTCTTATTTATTTTAGAACCTGGCAATCTTGGCAATCCGTATCCGGCAACAAAATCTGTTTTGAATTTACTCATAATTTTTATCCCCCAAGTCCTTACAGGCTTTATAGCAAATTAAAAAGCTCCAATAGAAAAGTGTAGACGTCCTAAACTTTCTTCTTCTCGGCGTTGCAATTTAAGACCATATTCTATACTAACAGGGCCTACGGGTGTAGAGATGCGAAGGCCTAATCCCACAGAGCTTCTGTATTCATCTTTTTCATGCCTTTGAGCAATGTTTACAGCACCTCCATCGTGAAATAAAACTCCTCTTAGTGCCTTAAAAATAGGAAATCTTAATTCTGATTTCAAAAGATAGTAATAACTGTAAGTTAAAATTGTTAAAGGATCTCTATCACTTACCAAGTCAGCTCTGTTAGGAATAGATTTTAAAGGATAACCTCTGATAGAAGATTGTCCGCCTAACAAGACAACCCTAGATTCTGGAATCTCTGAGGTGTCTCTATTGAGGTTTGTGATGTAACCTCCTGTGATAGAGTTTGCTAAAACAAATTTAGAAAGTAAAGGGGTGTAAAGATTAAATTTTCCTAAAAGACTTAGGAAACGAATAGATTGTCTAGAACCTAATAGAGGATCTGCAAAATCTAAATTGAATGTCGAATAAGTTCCTTTTGTTGTATTAAATGGGTTATTTCTATAATCTAACTCTATTCCAGGTCCAATTGACCCAATAATACTTAGTGGGCCTATATTTTCTGATTGATCATTATATTGTCTTGCGATATCTAATTTCCATAGACTGTAAAATAGAGTTATCTTTTTATTCATTTCACGCTCTAGTAAAAAATGAATAGAAGTTTGATTTCTTATAAAACGTTCATTGTTTGAGAGTTGGGTATATGAGACATCCTTCAAGTGGTCAAAGTGAATTCGACCTCTAGTTCTAGAACCAAAGATAAAAGGTTCATAATAGCTAACACCAATATCATATTGCAAAAAGTCAAAGTCAGTGTATTTTAGTTCTAAATTTGTGTTGAAGCCACGAGCTGTTCCTCCTAAATTACGATAACCAAGGCCAACAATACCTCTTAGAGTTAAATAAGACTCACTATTAACACCAAGGACAAAACGCAAAAGACCAGGGTTTCGGTCTGTAACACGTACTAAAACAGTTCTTTCTTCCAATAAAGAGCCTGCTTCAGGTAAAGTGATGTCTATACTAGAAAAGAGTCCGGTTTGTTGTAAGCGGTAACGACTTTCTCTTATCAAGCCCTGTGTTAATATATCACCAGATTGAAAAGCTAGCTCCCTCAAAATTACTTGTGACTTAGTGATTTGATTACCTTGAATTAAAATATTGGCAACCTTCACTTCAGGACCTTCATGAAGCTCAAATAAAATATCAGCTTGTGTGTCATTGTTATAATATTTGATCACATTGTTTGGATTATTGATCTTTATATCTAAGAAGCCTTTTTGTAAATAATAATCTTCAATAACATCAAACCCTTCTTCCAAAAGTGAAAGATTTAAAGGTTCTCCTGGGCTTAACTTTAAAACTTCAAGCAACTCTTTATCTGTTACTTGATCATTGCCTCTAAAATCTATATTCCTTATTTTTGTAAGCGGACCTTCATTGATGAAAATCTGAACTGTGACCTGGTTATTTTCGCTGTCAAATTTTTCAACTACAGACTGTACATTCACTTTTAAGTAACCTTGATTCTGTAGAGTAGTGATCAATTTTCTGATATTTTTAAGCATATTATCTTTGACATAAACTTCTGCTATTTTTGAAAAAAAAGAACGATCAGACCTTAAGATATCAACATATTTTTGATTATTTTGCCTGTTTGCGTCTATAACTTGAATTTCTTGTAAATAGAACAAATGTCCAGGCTTAATATTAAAGAAAATATGATGTTCAAGCTTACCTTGTAATATTTTTTCAGAGACATTTACTTGCACCTTAGGGTAACCCTCACTTTCATAAAACTTCTTAATCCTCTGAGAAAATGTCATAAGTGATCCAAAGCTCTCAGGTGTTTTTAAAGAGAGACTTTCTATCACATCTGCTCTACTAGGCGGTGCTTTTTTGTAAGGAATAGAAGGTATTTTTTCTTGATCTTCAACTTTAACATGAATGAAAAAATGATAAGCATTCTCAATTTTATAAACGATATTAACTTCTGTTTTATCATTATTAAATTGTAATTGAGATTCTAATAATCTGGCTCTAAAATATTGTTTTTTGAATAGAAAATCTTGTAGGTCATTTTTAATTTTTATAAAGTGGTCTTTTGTATAAGAATCTTTTCTATAAGATTTAGCTTTTTTGAAGAGAAGGTTCCTTATTTTTTGAGAAGCGATGAAATCTATAGATTTAATTTTACAAATAAACCCTTCTACAATATCAATTTTAACATTTACTCCTTGATTTGTAGTGTTCTCAATATCTATATCTATTTTAATATTAAAATAACCTTTATCCCTGTATTGGTTTTTAATTTGTTCTAAAGCTGTAGTCAGTTGTTGTTTTGTGAAAATACTGCCAACAGATATGTTAAGTAGATTCAATATTTCGTCTTGAGAAAAAATTTGATGACCAGTGATTGAAATATCTTTGAGAGTTCTATTTTGTGAAGCCTTTATTTCCCAGTATATCTGGCCGTTTTTTTGAGTTTTTAATAGATCGACAGTTTCATATTGTCCTAGTTTAAAAATTTCTTTGAGTAATCTATTAGCTTCTGATAAAGAAAGATTTTTCTTTAATAGGCCTTTCTTAGAAAGAGCTTGTTTGTCTTTTTGAGTTAACCCTACATAAGATGTAGGTGCGGAGATAACTTGAGGAGTGTATATAAGTATAAAAAGGAAAACCAATTGTCTCATTTAAATTCTATTTCATACTTTAGATCTAGTCCTAAAACATTCTCAGTTTCAATATCAACATCTGAGCTGTCAGCTTGACTTCCTGATTTAGTGGAATGTCTCTCTCTATTTTCCCACATGCCTAAAACAGAAAGATTATCATCTAATTGGTATTCTATTTTTACATCTGATGTAGGAGACTCTCTAACTGGGTCTAAATTACTAGGATCAGAATCTGCATTTGACCCCAAACGACGACTTATGCTTGTACTTAATTGGGAACCCCATTGCTTTCTCACAGTAACTTTAGGCCTATCTTCAAAATCTTCTGATGCATCTCTTGTGGATGAAAAGTTCATTTCAAGTCCCGTTTTATCTTTTAAGACTTTTCCTATGCCTATATAATTAAGAGCCTGCTGTCCTACCTGTTCTTCGGAAGATAAATCCTCTTGCTCTTCACTGGTAAAACCTAAAGCAATAAGGTTAATGATATCTCTTTCTGGTAGAGCTGGATTGCTTTCAAAATGCATCATATGATCCTTACTTGTTCCTTGTATTGATATATTTACATCATATTCTTTGACTTGCGCGCTTGCAACCAAAGAGATGATAGGATCAATTTCCTGTCTATTTGGAAAGCGTAAACTAGCCTTTGTGATTCTAAATGGTGTATCCCTGAATTTTAAAATGCTATCTTTTTTGAAATGAATTTCTCCTAAGAAGTAAGGGTTATTAATTGGTCCAAGCAGTCTTAGATCACCAAAAAAGTTTCCTTCAATAAATGAATTCGAAACATAAGCATTTGATCTAAAGAATGTGAGAATATCCCATTCAATACTAGAAAACCTTTTTTTCAATAAAGATTCCGGCAAAAGATTGGAATAACGGATTGAAGAATTATTCTCTTCATCTTCAAGCTCTTTCTCAACTCGAGCTGTGTCAATAGTATAATTTCCTTTAAAAAGGAAAGGAAACCAAGACCTAGTTATTTCTATTTGTCCATTCCCCCTAGTCACCACATTATCAGGAATATGTAGCTGTATATCTCTTGCTTTTGCTGAAATTTTTGTTGGAAAGTTTTTCCAGCCTTCAATAGTCACTCGACCATTAGCTGTGACATTTCCTGTAGTTAAATCAGTGTAAAAATCAGTCAAAATAATATCCTTTTCAGAAAATAATACCTCTATCTTGAGGTTTTCAAAAGGATGAGGGAATTCCTTCATTTTTGCATAACCATCTCTGATGTAAGCGGAACCCATCATTTGAAGCCTATTAGTGGATCCTCTAAGGTCATAGTTGAGTTCTAATGCCCCTCTTAATTCCTCCAAAAAAGGGGTTAAAAAAGCCATCATATAAGTGTCAATTTTTCCATTAAATGATAAATTAAGATTGTTTTTTTGGGAGTCTTTAGCCTCTATTTTGAATTGTGTATTATTACCAGTAAGAATGAGATCACTTATATTCATCTTGCCATTTTCAAATTGAATAGAAGAAGGTTTTCTTAAGTATAGGTCACTTTGCCCTCTTTGTAAGATAAACTCATCAAGTTGAATGAATCCATCTGCTTGCCAAATCCAATCTGATAGAGAAGATATGTCTATTTTACCGGATATGGATGTTTCATACTCTTCTATCAAATCTTCTTGCTTAAAAAGAGCAAAAGCAGGAGAAAAGTCCCACTTATTCATGCTTAGCTTAATAAATAAAGGAGATCTTGAGTTTAATGGAATTAATGTTTCTAATGAGAGTGTTTGGTTTTCTAGGACAGTATTTACATAAACACCTTCAGAGGACCATTCGATATCATAACGAGGCATTGAGATAGGAACATCTGAAATACGAAAACCTTCTATTTGTCCTGTTAATTTAATTTCTGGTGTAAAAATATGGCCTTGCAAAGATATATTAAAGTTATTTTGTCCAAGAATATTGTAACCAAAGTTTCTTAAAAACTCGCTATCTACTAAGTAAAAGCGAGATCCTTTAACTTGAATATCTATTTGGCCATTGGGATGCCCTACGCCCGATGAGACAAAAGCTCGACCTAGACCTTTATGGACTTCAACTTGTTTTGTTTCAAATTCACCGTCACGTGATCTAATATGAAAAATTAATTTATCAAAGGATTCTTTAGAAATAGTTCCTCTTTGTGTATCAATATTCATATCATAACTAAGACGATTGAATTTTAGAGGTCCCCAAACCTTCAGATCAACCTTTCCTAGAGCTTGTACTTCTAATGGAAAAAAATACTTTCTTTTTATAAGCTGCCTCAAATCAGAAAGTTCTAAATGATCTGAATTCAACTGGGCATTGATTTTAGATGATGAAAGATCAATATCTAGCTTCCCTTGATATTCTGTGTTGCCAAAAATTCCACTCGTCTTTTTAAAAGATAAAATACTTTTTTTATATTCTAGAAGAGATTCAAAATGTCCTACTCCATAGTTTTCAAACCAGATATCCTTGGCTTTTAAATTCATTGATATGGTCGCAAATTGAGATGTTCCTTTTGTTGAACCTTCTAGAGCTGTGCTGCCTTCTATTTTTAATTCCGATAGGGATTCAATATCTAGAAAATTAAATTGTGGAGTGGAAAAGTTAAATAAAAATCCTGATTTGTAATTCACATGTCCATTAACAACACCTTTAGTTTTACCAATTGTGAGGTTTGAATTAATTGTCACCTGGTATTTATCTATACTCATCTCTCCTTCGATTTTACCACTTTGAAAAGCAACAATTCTTTTTTCACTTTTAGGTTTATGAATGACAAAATCACTAAGCTCTATATTTTCAGACTGACAATGGATTTGCACTTCAGGTAGGAAATGGCCTTCGCAAGGTAACTTTCCTCTAACATTTAATTTAAGATAAGGAACTTTTACTTGAAAATTTGCTAAAAGCTTATCTAGTTCTAGAGAGTCAATATCTAGTGATGTTTGAAAAAAGAGGTCCTCATCGAAGTGAATCACTGTTTGTTCAAAATCTATACGATTCGCTTGATTTATTACTGCAAGTTTTTTAGATACAAATTGGTCATTCTGAAGGGAGCCTTCTAGTTCAACTTTTCCAAAATAAAATCGTTTAAACCGAAGTCTTTGAGCAGCTGTTTTAAGTTTGACATTTAAGTTTCTGTTTTTCTTCTTTATAAAATGAGCTGAAACATCTAAGGTTCCATTTATTTGTTTTAATTGCTCATTTGGATAGAAAGGTAATATCCAGTTTTGCGCTGTTTTTAAATTAAAATGAGAACGCCAATGGAATTGGTATTCTCTCTGACAATCATTCAATCTTTTTTGAAATGAACAATGTCCGCTAAAAAAGTGTAAGTAGTCAGAATGCTTTGCCATATACAAGCTAGAAACAAATAAATCATCTCTACTGATTTGTAAATTTGTTTTGAATTCCCAGTTAGACTCCATTTTAGACATATCTTCTGTTTGGTAAGCAAAATTTGGGCTTTTAATAAATAAAGACCATTTTTCATTATCATAACTTAGTCTTAAAAAAAGATCTTTCCACTGAATAAATCTTTTTAGATGGTGTATCTTGAGCTGTGTTTTTTCAATGACAATGGAAGAAATTGGTAAGTCTAAATATTTAAAGAAAGTTTCTTTATCTAAATCTAAAGACATAGAGCCAGATTTACTTTTGTTACTAAATATCTTAGAAGCTTGATGATGTCCAACATCAAATGTAAGACTTGTTTCTTGAACTCTTAACTCTTTTATTAAAAAATAACCCGAAAAAAAAGCAGGAATATTTAAGGAAACATTTAACTTTTTAACTTTAAAGTCAGGTAGATGACGTTTCAGTTCCTTTTGAGTCTTAATTTCAATGTTATATAAACTGATACTTAAAGGGAAAATATTGAAATCAATATCTTGGGGTATAATATGTAATTTTTGATTTTTGGTTTCTGTGATGATTTGATGCTTTAACCAATCTTTAACATTTTTTTGATGGTAAGATATAACAAACCCCAAAAGCCCAAAAAATATCAATAAAAGAAAGTAAAAATATTTCAATTTTTAATAAGCTCCTTCCATTTTGATAATATCAAATCAGCGCAGCGAAAGTGAGGTTTTTGTTTTACAATTTCAGACATAAGTTCAATAGCTTCATGGTTTTTGTTCAGTCCCCATAAAGCTTTTGCTTTAAAGTAGATAAGGGATAAGATAATATCTGGATCTTCATTCATGTATTGTTTCAGCATTTTATCTACATGTTCTAAGAGTTCTAAGTAATATTTATGAGCAGAGTAAAGTTCTAGTTTTAAGGAGTCAGAATATTTATTATTTGAATTTTTTCTGGAAGACTTTGAGGATATGAAGTATTTATCATATTGCTCTAAAGATTGAAGTGTTTCTTCATAAACTCCCATCATAAAAAGGCTCACAGCTAAATCATAAGCATAGTAAGGTTGTGTTCTAGCTTGTACAAGAAATGAAGGTAAAACTTCCTTTTTTGCTTTTTTTAACACACTTTGAAATTCATCTTCTACTTGTTGGAAGATGCGATGGATTAAAAATTCTTCCTTAAGTCGAAGTCCTAACTCTATCTGAGTCTTATTTTGAGATATATTTTTTACTTTCTCATTCTCATCTATTTCTTCATCTTCATACTTTTCATTAGTTGTGACTTGGGCACCCATTTGAGTGTCTTGTAACTCTTCTTGTACATTATTTATAGTTTTTATATCAGTGATTTGGTTGGTTTTGTCATAGGCTTGGTCGTTATAATACGTGTCAGTTATATTTACCTGTAAGGTTTTTGCTTGAGAGATTTGAGAGGCTGTCATCTCTGAGGCAACCTTTTTTCTAGATATACCACCCCAAAGTTCTGTTAGATGAGATTGGACATCCTTCAATTGGTCAGTCCAATTGTTTTCAATATGAGCATCTAAAAGGCTCTCATTATGACACATAAAGGATAAAAGTTGTAATTGGCGTATTTCTTCTAATCCAAAAAAAAATAAATCTACAACTTCTTGATCTATGTAGCTATCAAATTTTTTTAACACGTAACCAATATCTTGCCATGGAATTTCTTGATATTTTAGTAAACGTTGAGCTACATGGTCACATAGGCTTGCATAAAATCTGCACTGAATAAGAAATTGAGCGATTGCATGAGCATTGCTATCATTATGCTGGATAGAAGACCAGCGTCGGATAAGAGTATCGGCAATAAATGTTTCTTCCGTCTCAGAAAGCAACATATCTTGAATTTCAATCTCTATTTGATTATCCACAATCTCTCCAATCTAATAAAAATGCTAAATATTCATGATATTAAAAAAGTTGTAAAGTACTCCAAATTGCCTTATTTATAGTAAATAGAAAGTATTTTTAATATCGTCTTTAAACATAAGCCTCTATACTTTATTTTAACCAAGTAATACCCAAAAGTGAACCAATAGTTATTACAAGGTGCAAAATATCTATTTAAATCTAAAGTAGTATTTTCTCATTCTTTGATTTAATCCTGTTACCACTCTATACTTGACTTATTCTAAAAACTAGATCACCTATAACAGTTCATAAAAAAAATGAAACAACCGATTTATTAAGTATGGGGTATTTTAAAAAAAGAAAATCATTTTTTTTCTATTTATCTTTGTCATTGTTTTTTCATGGGTTTTTTGTTTATTTGATTTACTTAACTCCACAATATAAAACTCCAAAACCAGATAGATCCCCTGCATCCTTGATTGCAGTGACTATTATGGACAATAAAAACAAGGATCCTCTTAAAGAGAATGCTGCAAAGCAAATTGTAGAGCAAAACCCAGATCTAAGCTATATTCAAAAGTCACCTAACAAAAATGCAAAATTTTTAAGTAAGTATCATCAAAAAGTACTTAAAGAAACCGCCTCTAAAAATCCCATCTCTGTAAATAAAGACTCCTCTTTAAAAAACATCCCCAGAAGTGAATTAACACAAAAAGCATCAAAACAAGAGACAGCTATCAATTCTCAAAAAGAAGGTTTATTGCCAAACCTATCTGTGGCCGATCTTATACCAAAAACAGACTGGAATCAATATATGAATGTCAAAAAAACAGACACTCAGAAAAAATTATCAGAAAATACTATTAACTTTGAGGATCAAGTCAGTTTAGGGTTTCAATCCAACGATTATTTGAAGGATATAGAGGAAGGACAGCAAACCTTATTAAATACTAGAGCTTTTAAATTTTATACTTATTATAGTCGGATCAAACAGCAAGTACAGGCATCATGGAAGTTAATGATAAAAAAAGAAGTAAGAAAACTCTTACTTCAGCAAAGGGAAAGTATTTTAGGAGCTGAACAGAAAACAAGTCTGCTTATTACTCTTGATCGTTTTGGAGCTTTAGTGAGTGTTCAAGTCTTAAAAAAATCACATCTTGCTACTTTAGATCATATCGCTGTAAAAAGCTTCCAACTTACAGCTCCTTTTCCGCATCCTCCAAAAAGCCTTATAGGGGAAAAAGAATTCCTTCAAATTCGTTGGGATTTTATTTTGGAAAATGTATAAAGAATGCTTTTTCTTGAAGTATCAATAGGCTCCGGATTGAATCAGGAGAAACTTTTTATATAAGATCACTGCCGCCCAAACAAATGAAAGACAAATAAAAAAAATTCCTAAATAACCTACAAAAAAGGCTATTTTATCATGGTACTGCATGCTATCAAACTTTGTTAAAAGATAGTGCCAATCATGAACATCTGGATTTTCCTGTCCTATTATTCCTCCAAGTAGAGGCAGTTTTTTATCCCATGCATCATAAATGTAAGGGGCAACGTCTAAAAAGTTGTACCCAATCCACCACAAGCCAACTGAAGCTCCAAAATTATCTCTCTGCCTCAAAAACTGAATCATGACAGCCGAGGGCATAAGGCATTGCATAAGACTTCCTCCAAAGGCATGCATGGTATTTCCTAGAGGTCTAAAAATCCAATGTCCTGCTTCATGGAAGATCAAATTGACATTATGGAGGAAGTAGTCCGTCATGGAATTATTATAAGGGTCTTTATTAAAATCTATCTCGTCAAAAAAGCTAGTACCTATAAAAAACAAGGCGATGTAGAGTAAACAGTGAAAAGAAAAAGCAAGAGAACCAACTTCTCTCTCTTCTACAAAGAATACCCAATTAAAAAAGCTTTGAATAAAGCTCTCTTGTTTTTTAAAAACCTCTTGTTTCTTAAGAGCAGGTGTTATTTTGTATATTCTTCGTCTTAATGCCACGGTTGTATGGGGCCATGTGTTACTATAACTTCAGGTTGACTAAATAATTTTTGTGATAAATCCAAAATTTGTTGAGTTGTCACTTCATTGATATGATCGGCATAACTAAAGACTTCTTTATAAGAAATATTATAGATTTCACGGAAGAAAATAGCTGAGCTTAAGGAAGAGTTTTTTTGAAGTGCTATATTATAGTGACCTATAAGGTATTTCTTAGCTCTCTCTAATTCTTCTTCTGAGACGAGATGGGTACAAAGTTTTTGAATTTCTATTTTCATCATATCAATTGCTAATTTTCCTTTATCTGGCTGGCAAGCAATGTAAATAGCAAAAAAACCTGCTTCCTTCCCCATTAGAGAAAAAGGGGTAACCGTGTAAGCTAAAGATGCCTTATCTCTTAATTCTAAGAACAATCGGCCTGATTGACCTGAAAGAATAGCCTCTAGGACTTCAAGCGCAAATCGGTTTTTATCTCTAAAAGTTAAGCCTCTATAACCTAATACGATAGATGATTGAGCTTTATCCTCCTGACTTCGACGGTTTAAACTTATAAGTTACTGGGATCATTGGATGATACATTACATCATAGGCACTACAATTGATTTTTAGTTATGTATTAAGTGTATTTTTATTCAATAAGATAAGGTGTTGTAGAGTGCTTAAGTCCCATAATCTGATAGATTTTCAGAGCTTCCTTACTTATATTTGAAGGTATAGAGTACTTTCTGTTATTGGTTTGATCTACTAATAAACTATGCTGTACATGGATTAAAGCATTTCGTATAACTTCCGGTGAACAGGATTGGTATTGTATCTTAATTCTGTAAGCTAAGTGTCTTATACAGACTAAACAGATAAAAGCAATGGCTATGTGTGCTTTGATCCGATCTGATGTCCAGTGAAATATAGGACGTATTTTTAAATCATGCTTAGCTATCCGGAATGTTTCTTCGACTTGCCATAACCCCTTATATTGGCTAATAATGTCTAAATCATCCATATCTTTGAGGTTTGTTATGACTCCAAACAAACCATCCCACTTTTGATCTTCTTTGACTCGATTTTCATTGACTGAAAGCTTTTGTTTCTTGCCTGTGACTTTTAAATACTTCTTATAACCGTAATTGTTTAATAAAGTCTTCACATCTTGAGCCTTTGAGAGTTTCTTAACTAAACTATCTATAGTTTGTTGACGATCATGTCGATCTTTCTCCGCTCTCTTATAAGAATAACAAACTATCACTTTCCTCTTATTATCTTTATCTTCTAATGATTGAATCTTGAAACCTTCTTGTTTACTGACAATTTT
This sequence comes from Bdellovibrionales bacterium, assembly GCA_965262715.1. Taxonomy (GTDB): domain Bacteria; phylum Bdellovibrionota; class Bdellovibrionia; order Bdellovibrionales; family JAUICD01. Next base: position 909,021 of record OZ253553.1, read on the forward strand.
GTACTTTGACTTATCTAATACAAGCTCTTGTTTTACTTTTGGTAATTTCTTAAGCTTAGCTCCTACAATATAATGAAGATTCTCATCTTCTAGTGCTTTTAAATTATCTTCACTTAACATTCCTCTATCAGCGACATAAATAGCTTGTTCTAAGTTATATTTAGACTTCATCTCTTTTATCACTGGATTTAAGGTATGACCCTCGAAGATAGCACCCGGGAAAGTCTCGTAACTGACAGGAAAACCTTCTTTGGTCACAACGACTGCTAAACACACTTGAGATTCTTTAAACTTAGCATCTTTACTGTAACCTCTTTGTCTTAAATCATCTTCAATAATTGATTCAAAATACAGTGTCGTACAATCAAAAAACAAAACTTTCAAAGGCTCTTTAAAAACCTTTTGTGCCACTTGACCTGCCAGTCTCTTTATCTTATCTATCCTTTTGCTATCTAAACGATCCATCATGCGATAAATCTTCTCTAACGAAATATGAACTCCAAAATCCTCTTCTAAAAATCGACTGCTCTCTCTTTTACTTTGAGGATTAGCTATCCGAGCCATCACTGTATGAAATAAAACCCAATGTGATGAATGATAACGACTCACTGGTAAAATGCGATCTAAACCTAATTCCTTGTACATAGCTCCATAAACCTCATGAATACCTACAATGACTCTTTGATCTTCCCTTAGTTTCTTAAGATCTACTTTTAAGGGTTTATTGCAATGACGAAACTTGGACTCAATCACTTGTTTAGAAATCTCTTCCGGAGCAAAAAAAGATAATTGATTTTCATTTGTTAGTTTAGCTTTGATGAATTCTCCAAGCTCTTGAAGACGAAATAGCTCATCCTCATCTTGAGCCACTCCGACATGACGGATGATCTTTTGGCGAACTTTATTGCCATAACGGATAGAATCAACGATCTGAACTGACTGCCTTGGACTGTTTGGTGTGCTTTTGATTCTTACAAACATAAAAATAATTTAATGCTTATTAAAAAAAAAGTCAAAATAAAAATAAAAATAATCTGACTTGGTGTGTTACTAGGCACTACATCGAAAACTTACTCCAAAATCCTATAACCATCAATGTTACAAAATCAATACCGAACATAAACCGTCGAAGTCAGGATTAACTTTGAGGATCAAGTCAGTTTAGGGTTTCAATCCAACGATTATTTGAAGGATATAGAGGAAGGACAGCAAACCTTATTAAATACTAGAGCTTTTAAATTTTATACTTATTATAGTCGGATCAAACAGCAAGTACAGGCATCATGGAAGTTAATGATAAAAAAAGAAGTAAGAAAACTCTTACTTCAGCAAAGGGAAAGTATTTTAGGAGCTGAACAGAAAACAAGTCTGCTTATTACTCTTGATCGTTTTGGAGCTTTAGTGAGTGTTCAAGTCTTAAAAAAATCACATCTTGCTACTTTAGATCATATCGCTGTAAAAAGCTTCCAACTTACAGCTCCTTTTCCGCATCCTCCAAAAAGCCTTATAGGGGAAAAAGAATTCCTTCAAATTCGTTGGGATTTTATTTTGGAAAATGTATAAAGAATGCTTTTTCTTGAAGTATCAATAGGCTCCGGATTGAATCAGGAGAAACTTTTTATATAAGATCACTGCCGCCCAAACAAATGAAAGACAAATAAAAAAAATTCCTAAATAACCTACAAAAAAGGCTATTTTATCATGGTACTGCATGCTATCAAACTTTGTTAAAAGATAGTGCCAATCATGAACATCTGGATTTTCCTGTCCTATTATTCCTCCAAGTAGAGGCAGTTTTTTATCCCATGCATCATAAATGTAAGGGGCAACGTCTAAAAAGTTGTACCCAATCCACCACAAGCCAACTGAAGCTCCAAAATTATCTCTCTGCCTCAAAAACTGAATCATGACAGCCGAGGGCATAAGGCATTGCATAAGACTTCCTCCAAAGGCATGCATGGTATTTCCTAGAGGTCTAAAAATCCAATGTCCTGCTTCATGGAAGATCAAATTGACATTATGGAGGAAGTAGTCCGTCATGGAATTATTATAAGGGTCTTTATTAAAATCTATCTCGTCAAAAAAGCTAGTACCTATAAAAAACAAGGCGATGTAGAGTAAACAGTGAAAAGAAAAAGCAAGAGAACCAACTTCTCTCTCTTCTACAAAGAATACCCAATTAAAAAAGCTTTGAATAAAGCTCTCTTGTTTTTTAAAAACCTCTTGTTTCTTAAGAGCAGGTGTTATTTTGTATATTCTTCGTCTTAATGCCACGGTTGTATGGGGCCATGTGTTACTATAACTTCAGGTTGACTAAATAATTTTTGTGATAAATCCAAAATTTGTTGAGTTGTCACTTCATTGATATGATCGGCATAACTAAAGACTTCTTTATAAGAAATATTATAGATTTCACGGAAGAAAATAGCTGAGCTTAAGGAAGAGTTTTTTTGAAGTGCTATATTATAGTGACCTATAAGGTATTTCTTAGCTCTCTCTAATTCTTCTTCTGAGACGAGATGGGTACAAAGTTTTTGAATTTCTATTTTCATCATATCAATTGCTAATTTTCCTTTATCTGGCTGGCAAGCAATGTAAATAGCAAAAAAACCTGCTTCCTTCCCCATTAGAGAAAAAGGGGTAACCGTGTAAGCTAAAGATGCCTTATCTCTTAATTCTAAGAACAATCGGCCTGATTGACCTGAAAGAATAGCCTCTAGGACTTCAAGCGCAAATCGGTTTTTATCTCTAAAAGTTAAGCCTCTATAACCTAATACGATAGATGATTGAGCTTTATCCTTCATCTCATAGAAATAAGTTATTCCCTGAGTCAGTGGTTTTAATAAAGGATAAGGTGTATCTGAGAATTTGCTAAAAGAAAAGGACTCTATCAGATTTGTAAAAGTTTCTTGTATTTGCTCAAAATCGCAATCTCCAACAATAGATATGACCATTCTTTGAGGGTTCATTACCTTTTTCCAATAAGAAAGCAAGTCTTCTTGATGGACAATATCCAATGAATCGTTTGTGCCAAGCGGGTCTTTTGCATAAGGATGCCCTTTAAACAATATCTCTTTAAAAGATCTTATGGTCATCTTTAGAGGAGAGTCTTTGCGTTGAGCCAGCTTTTCTTTCATGGCCATTTTCTCCCTTTCTATAATTTCTTTTAAGAAGAGAGGTGACTTCAATACACTTTTTAAAAGAATTAAGCTTTGATCTAAAGAAGATGAAAGAGTTGTTAAACTCAAACCCAATGTATGTCTTCCTGAAAAAGCACTTAAAAAAGAGGCTAATTCATCAAGTTTTTGTTTTAGAAGACCTTCTGGATATTCAGAGGTGCCACAGGACCAAGACCTTCTAGTTAACTCAGAAATACCAATAAATGCATCTGGCTCCACAATAGCTCCACCACCTTCAAAGCCTAAATCCAAACTCACAGTAGGTGTTTGAGTGGATTTGTAAACATACATTCTAGCACCTAATGGCAATTTTATTTCTTTTATCTCTGGCAAGGGTTTTTGTGAGACTTTTGGTGTGACTTTCTTCAAGTCATCATTATGGGCTTTATGATTTAGTGATGAAAAAAATTCTTTTTCATAGTGTTCAGCCCAATTTTCTAACTTAGTTTTAAGACTTTCTTGAGGGGTATTTTTGGTCATTACACAAAGTGACATATTTTCAGGAGATAAATATTTTTTAGTAACGTCAATAATATCTTTAATTTTTAACTGGTCAAGCTGGTTAAGGTGCTTTTTCCAACAATCAGGATCGTTCCATAGAGTTTCATAAAAGCCATATTTTTCTGAAAGGCCATCAACTGTTTCCATGTCATAATATTGATCGCTTTTTATCATGGTGATAGCTTTTTGAAGTTCCTTTAAAGGTGGATTTTTGGTAAAAAAAGATAACAATTCTTTTGCGAGGCTCTCAAGAGTGATATCGATCTTATCTTCAGAAAGCTGGCAAGAGATAATAAAAACTCCACTATCTCTAAGGACATAGGTGTAAGAGCTTACAGAATTGACATAAAGGTTTTGCATTCTTAGTTCTTTATATAATCGAGAACTGTGACCTTGTCCCATTATCACAGAAAGGGCTTCCAAAGCTGGTAAGTCATTCCGAAATGAAGATAATCTCCATGCTAAATGGATATGTGCTTCTTCAAATGAGGTTTTTTGAACACCAATATTTTTTACTTTTTGAAAGTGAGTAACTTTTTTTTGTAAAGATGTGTGTTTTTTTAAAGCATTAAAGTAATGGTGAATGGAAGATTTAATTTGAGAAGCTTGAAAGTCACCTGAAATAACAAGAGTCATATTTTGAGGATAATAGTGATCTTGATAGTATTTTTTAATTTGCTCTGGAGTAAAATTTTTAATATTCTCCTCATAACCTAAAATAGGATGTCCATAAGGATGTTTAGGATAAATTTTAGAGAAAAGGAGATCAGCTGATTGGCTGTGGGGGTTGTCTTTTGCTCTTTTTATCTCTTCAATAACAACCTGTCTCTCATCATCAATACTTTTTGCATTAAATTTAGGAAAAATAATCATTTGGCTTAAAGCATCGAAGGCTATTTGAGTGTAATGACTTGCAATTGTGATATAAAAAACAGTGTGGTCAAAGGAGGTGTAGGCATTAAGCCCTCCTCCTGCTGCTTCAATGAGATTTGCAACTTCTCCTACCTGGAACTTATCTGTTTCTTTAAAGAGAAGATGCTCAATAAAATGAGTTATACCCTCCTGTCCTCTTTGCTCATCTACGCTACCTGTTTTGACCCAAATTTGAGCAGATATAACAGGCGATTTGTGGCTCTCAATTAAAAGCACATTTAGGTTATTTGAGAGTTGATATTTTTCATGAGTTAAATTATAAGGATTTATGCCATCTTCTTTAAAATTTTCTAGCAACGGTGAAGCTGAATATCTTGATAGTTCACCTTCTTTACCTCTTGCAAATGATTGTTTTGGCTTATACATTCACATCCCCTTTTGTATTCAACTCTGTCCCTACTGCTCTTTTGCAAAATATAAGATTGGAACCACTCTTTCTAAAAAAGATTATCTGACTCTTTTAAAAAAAGAAATCCAATATATAGCTTATCATTTCAACAAAAAAAAACCTACATCTATTTACTTTGGTGGAGGAACTCCTAGTATTCTAAAAGCTAAAGAGATTGTAGGTCTCATCTTAGAATTAAAGAAGGCAGGGTTTGACCTCAACCAGGTCAAAGAAATCACCGTAGAGGTAGACCCTAAAACAATGGATGATATAGAAGGTTTATCTATTCTAAAGGCAGGAGGAGTCAATCGTATCAGTTTAGGAGTGCAAAGTTGTAATGATAAATTTTTGGCCCAAATAGGGCGTATTCATAGATCTATTGATATTCAAAAAACTATAGATGCTTTGCACAAACATCACCTCTCTTTTTCCATGGACTTACTCTTTGGGTTGCCAAATCAAACACTTCATGATTTAAAAAAAGACCTCAAAGACTTCATGGAATATTCACCTTGTCATATCAGTGCTTACCTTTTAGAAGTACCAACTCATAATAAACTCTATCTTAAACAACCTAGTGAGGGGAAACAAGTGGAAATGTTTGAATTTATTGAAGAAATTCTAACAATAAACAGCTTTAACCGCTATGAAATTTCAAACTATGCTAAGGTTAAACATGAAAGCCAACATAATTTGCTTTATTGGAATGACTGTTCTTACTTGGGCTTAGGACTTGGAGCTCATTCTTATTTAAAGTTTCCTGATGCGATTTTCAAATGGGGAATGCGATTTTGGAACCCAAGAGTTATGTCTAGATATAAAACTTGGGTTGAAGGTTTAAATTTTAAGACAAACTTCTATAAAACTAGGCAAGATAAAGAAAAGGAAGAACTAAGAATATATCAGTCTTTAACTGACTTTTGTCACACTCAATTGAGAAAGACAAAAGGATTAAGTTATCAAAGCCTTTTGGATAAATATAATAAAAAAGTAGGACAAATAGTTCTAAAAAGATCCAGGTTATTAGAGCAAAGAGGTCTTCTTTCTGTTTATAAATTGAAACATGACCTTATCTTGGTCTTATCTAAAAAAGGAAGGATATTATCAAACCTTGTATTCCAAGAACTCACTTTTCTAAAAGAAGAATGTCTAGATATAGAAGAATAAATATTGACTCATAGTTTAGCACTTATATATTAAATTTGAGTTAGATTTTGAATATGTTGTACAAATAATGTATTATAGATACTATAGGTCATTATATGCAATTATCTAGTGAGAAAGGTTGATGGATATGTCTTATCAGGCAAAAGGTGCAACGCAACAAGATGCTCCAAAACCTAAGACCAAAAATACAAGTTCTCGATCAACAGTTGATCAGGAATCACAGTCTTATGCTATAAAAAGACATGCAAAATCAAAAACAAAATCACCTACCCATAAGCCTCAGAAAAAATTGCACCAAAAAATACAAGAAAAACTAGCGCATAAACTAGTATCAAAAGCAAAACAGAAAAGACAGCCATCAGTTCATTTAGTTGAAATTGAAAAATATAAAAAAGAATTAGAACAGTACAAAAAAGATTTTTTATATTTAAAGGCAGAATTTGACAATTATAAGAAAAGAACATTGTATGAACGATCCGAGTTGCAAAAGTATGCTTCAGAGTTTTTAGCTATAGAAATATTAGAGGTGGTTGATATATTTGAGAGGGCACTGTCTTTTAAGATAGACTCTCAAAATATTCAAAGTTTTGCTGATGGGATAAAGATGGTCTATTCATCTTTTTTAAATGCTCTTGAAAAACAAGGAATAGAAGAAATATCTATTTTAGGTAAAGCTTTTGATCCAAATTTATGTAATGCTTTAAGCAAAGAGTCAACTAACAGTGTTCCTCCTGAGCACATCAGCCAGGTGATTAAAAAATGTTATAAACTGCATGATAAAATTATTCGTTTTGGACAAGTTATTGTAGCTCAGAAACCCTTGGAGGATTCATCTCAACAAAAAGGATCTTCTTGCTAAATAAATATGGTGACATCTTGAAATGAAAGACCATTATAAGACTTTAAATATCCCCTCTGACTCTAATATAACAGAGATTAAAAAAGCTTATCGTAAATTAGCTCATAAATATCATCCTGATAAAAACGCAACTCACAATAAAAAGGTAGCAGAAAATCTCTTTTTGCAAATCACTGAAGCATACAAAACACTTCTTAACCCTTTATTAAAGCGTGAATATGATGAGACATACCGCAAACATCAAAAAAAGACTCAAACAAACTCATCTCAAGTAAAATCTAAAGTATCAAACAAACAGACAACAAAGGTTAAAAAAGAAAAAGAGGGTAAGGAAAACTCTTCTCTACAAGACTTGATCAAGAATGTTTTTGTTAACAATGTAGAAGAAGAAACTATAACACAAACTCAACAGACGGAAACAAAGGTAACTAAAAAATTTGAACGTGGTCGCCATCTCAAATATCAGTTAAATTTAACTTACGAAGATATATGTGATGGTTGTGAGAAAACAATTACTTTTATCAGAAAACGTAAGTCAAAAAATGAATCTGCCAAATTAAAAATCAAAGTACCTCCTGGAATAACAAAAGGAAAGCAGTTAAGATTAAAAAAAGAAGGTGATGAGGGAGAGAAGGGTTATGGAGACTTACTGGTTGTAGTCAATGTACTTCAACACCAGCTTTTTAGAAAAGAAAACCTTAATGCTCATTTGGATTTATCTATCACCTATCAGCAAGCTGTGATGGGAGATAAAATTATCATCCCTACTCTTAGAGGAGTTCATTATTTGACTATTCCTTCTGGCACAACATCTGATACTGTTTTACCTATAAATAAAGAAGGTTTTAAGTCATCAGATAGTTCAATTGGAAACCTTCTTGTTAATATCCAGATTGATGTTCCTAAAAATCTTTCTCCTATCTCCAAACAAAAATTAAAAGAATTTAATGAAACTATTATGCACAAATTACCTATTTCATTTCAAAAAGTTTTAGCAGAACGCATGAAAAAACAATAGTGTTTTTAGAAGCTATCTCAAAAATACATGATAGCAGTAAATAATACGAAATTGTAAAATACAAAACATAACTAAAATGGACAGACTTGACGGATAATGGCTTGAGGTATGTTTGAGGTGGCTTTTAACAATATAAGGATAAAATATCAAAGGATGTTTTATGTTTGAATTAGTTTTTTATAGGACATTTGAAGCTGGTCACAGACTTATTGAAGGAGAAAATAGAAAAACATTTTGTACTCAGCCCCATGGGCACACTTGGAGTGTCAAAGTTTATTTATCTTGCTTGGAAAAGAAAACCTTGGACAATAAAGAAAATACCTTGGTTGTTTTTGCAAATATCAAAACAAAGTGGCACACATGGCTGGATAATCACATTGATCACTCTTTTATTTTCAATGGTAGAGATCCTCTCCTTCAGTTTATGATTGAAGATCATCCTGGTGGACGACATGTTGTTGTTCCTGGTGATCCTACAACAGAAATGTTGGCAGTTGTATTCAAGGCAAAATTAGACACGTTTTTAAAAAACTCATCTTTTAATGAGCTGCATTTTATTTGTCACCGTCTTATACTGAATGAAACAAAAACCAATGGCATTATTTTTTCAGGACATCCTCAAGATCACCTTCCTCTTCAAAAGAATGAAAAAAAAGACTGGTGGTTTAGAAATGATTTTAGTACAAATAATCTTTCCTAATCTATCCCTTATTTATATATTTTTTCTTTTGTATGGTATATTATAATGTAAGAAGGGGTCTTATTTGATGGATGATGTTAGAGCAGGTCTACCAATTCATCTTAGAAAATATATTGTAGATCAAAATTATAATAAATACACACCAAAGGACCATGCTGTCTGGCGATGCACTTTGAGGCAATTAAGACATTCTTTGTCAGAGAACGCTCATAAATGTTATGAGAATGGATTAGATAAAACAGGAATTTCTACAGAAAGTATTCCAAAAATTTCAGATATTTCTTTTAAATTACAAAAGTGCGGCTGGAAGGCACTACCTGTTAGTGGATTTATACCACCTGCTGCCTTTATGGAACTTCAAGCACTAGGCTTTTTACCTATTGCATCTGATATCAGAACTTTAGAACAAATCACGTATACACCAGCACCTGATATTGTGCATGAAGCTGCCGGACATGCTCCTATTTTAATTGATTCTGACTTCACTAAATACCTGGGAAGCTATGCTCAAGTTGCCTATAAGGCTATCATTAACAAAGAAGATTTGGATTTATATCGAGCTATACGTATCTTATCTGATATCAAAGAATCTAGCAATTCATCTGATGATGAGATAAGACAAGCTGGAAATAATTTAAAAAAAGCAACTGAAAAAATGGAGGACCCTTCTGAAGCAGCACTACTTGCTCGAATGAACTGGTGGACAGCAGAATATGGTCTTATCGGCGACATCAGATCTCCAAAGATTTATGGAGCAGGACTTTTATCTTCTATTGCTGAAAGTTCTGATGCTCTTACCTCTAAGGTTAAAAAAATTCCTTTTAGTTTAAAGTGCCTTGAATATTCTTATGATATAACAAAACCTCAGCCTCAACTTTTTGTCGTAGATTCTTTTGAGACATTGACCAAGGCATTAAAAGATATAGAAAAGACAATGGCCTTTTACCGTGGTGGCACCTATGGCTTAAAAATAGCTAAAAAGTCACAAACAGTAAATACTGTTGAGTGCAATTCTGGGTTACAAATATGTGGAATTTTAACTAACTACAAAGAAAAGCAATCAGAGCCTATTTTTATTCAAATGCAAGGTCCTACACAGCTCTGCTATAAAGGGCAGATGATACATGGACATGATAAGAGGCGGCATCTTCAAGGATTTAGCTGCCCTATTGGGAAGCTTAAAGGATACGATCAGTGCCTTTCAAAATGGAATAATTTAGAATCATTAGACTTAAAAAAAGAAAATGCACTATATGAAATAACAACAGAAAAACAATTAGATGCTCTACAAATGAAATGTTATTCATTAAAACCAAATAAAATTCAAATGCACTTTCAATCTGGTATAAAGGTTAGCGGAATACCTATTTGTCTACAAGAGACACCAGATGAAACCCCTCTAATTATAACTTTTAAAGATTGTAAGGTCACTTATTACGATGAAGTTTTATTTGATCCTTCTTGGGGAGAATTCGACATGGCTGTAGGTTCTTCTATCCATTCTGTTTTTAGTGGTCCTTCAGATCGAGAAGCCTATGGTAAAACAGACACATTTATAAACAAAAAAAAGACTTCTATAAAACCACAAACACAGAAAGAAAAACAGCTGTGTGAGCTTTATGCTAAAGTACGAAAAATAAGATTGCAATTTAACACTTATAAAAACTTACCTTTTGAACTTAAAGAGAGTTTAGAAGTACTAGAGCAAGATTTTGCCGAAGATTGGTTATTACCATTAGAAATTCTTGAATTATCTTATCGAATCACTCCAACTCCACACTGGCAAAAACCTTTAAAGAAAAGACTCCTTGACCTCTCCTTAAGTCATAAACAACACGCTCAAATAATCCATACAGGTATTAAGATGCTGTGTCCCTAAAAATAGTCTCGCCTCTGGCGACTTTCTGGCATTGCCCCCAGACGGACTTACACCGTCTGGCAAATAGGGCAATGCCTAGAAAGTATGACTATTTTTAGGAAAGAGACTCTCCTCATCTTTTTACATCATGTTAAGGAAAATCTTTCTTTACCATCTCCTATATAAAAAGTTATGTCTATACGGCTTTGTTGCACAAAGATTTAAGGAAGTATATAAAAGATTAGAGAATTAAGTCAGGCATCTTCCATAGGCTCTAGGCAACCCCCGCGCCTTGTATTGCTATTATTTTAAGATTTTATTATAGAATAAAATAGTTTAAGAGATATTTACCCTAAGCCGCTAGCCTAGTCCTATTTCAGAAGTCTTTCACAAATCTCATTCTTAAATTTTTATGCAATAAGATCTTTTATGAGTTTGATATATCTATTACTTTGATTTTTTGTTTTTAATGATTATAAAATTTACCCATCCCCAACTTTCACAATCACTAAATCAGAAGGAGCTAGAGATGGGTAAAAATAAAAAAATAAACTGGAGTCTTTATAATAAGTCTCTAGTCAATAGAGGTCAAATCACTTTTTGGTTTTCAGCAAATATCGTCAAATCTTGGTATGCAAAATGTTCTTCAAAGCAAGGGGGTCAACAAGTTTACTCTGATAAAGCTATTGAAACTCTTAATATATTAAGATTCATATTTGGTTTAAAATTGCGATCTACAGAAGGTTTTGCTAAATCCCTAGTTGAACTTATGGGTCTTGATATAGAAATACCTAATTATACAACTCTTTGCAGAAGATTACAGAAGTTATCAGTAAAACTAGAAAGAAAGCTATCTTCTCACAAGAATCCTCATATTGTCATTGATTCCACAGGTCTTAAAGTTTATGGGGAGGGAGAGTGGAAAGTCCGTCAGCATGGGTATTCTAAGAGAAGGACATGGAAGAAGCTACATTTAGCGGTAGATGAGTCAAATTCCCAGATTAAGGCATCTGTTTTAAGTGATAATTCTGTAAAGGATAATGAGGTTTTTGAAGAGTTATTGACAGGATATGAAGATGAGATAGGCCAAGTTTCAGTTGATGGGGCTTATGACTGTAAGAATTGTTATCAGTTTACAAGTGATAGAAGTATAAAATTGGTTGCTCCACCTAGAAAGAATGCTGTGATTAAGAGGCATGGAAATTGTCGAGGATCGCCGCTTCTTAGAGATACTTATATTAGAGAAATCAAGAAGATGGGTAGAAAGAAGTGGAAAAAAAAACATAAATATCACAGGAGGTCTATATCAGAAACAGCTATGTATAGATTTAAAACTTTATTAGGTGATAAATTATCTTCTAGAGAATTTCATCGTCAAGCAAATGAAGTGTTTATTAAATGTAAAATCCTTAATCAGATGATTGTGCCTTCTTCTCTTTGATAAAAAAATATTAAATGACAATCTTACTTAAAAAATAAATAAAATAAAAACTATTTAAATCTTTGTGCAACAAGGCCTGTCTATACTATAACTTATGCGTAGATGCTGTGTCCCTAAAAATAGTCTCGCCTCTGGCGACTTTCTGGCATTGCCCCCAGACGGACTTACACCGTCTGGCAAATAGGGCAATGCCTAGAAAGTATGACTATTTTTAAGAGGGAGACTCTCCTTATCTTTTTACATCACGTTAAGGAAAGTCTTTCTTTACCATCTCCTATATAAAAAGTTGTGCATATATATTAATATATAACTTTATGTAAATTTAACTTATCTGCTACCGAAGTCTTTTGTAGTAGTAAAATAAATCTTTGAAAAGCAACCAGCCTTTAGTTAAGTCTTTTGTCTATTGAAGAAGAAATATTATAAAGAATTCTACCTATTATTAAAGGTTTAGATTACACTTCTTTTATGGCATCTGCAGTAATAAGTGTGGCATTGATATTTTTTTTGGGTCACGCCTTAAAATGGGTTTTTATCTATACAAAAATTCCTGATCTTTTACTCTTAGTTCTTTTAGGGTTTCTGATAGGTCCTGTTTTTGGAATTATTGAGACTTCTGCTTTTGGTAAGGTAGGCCCTTTACTTTCAACTGTTGCTTTGATTGTTATTTTATATGAGGGAGGTATTACCTTACATGCTAAAGACCTACTCTCTTCAAGTCTACCTGCTATTGGACTGTCTGTTATAGGGTTTATTCTTGTTGCTATTTCCGGAAGTGCTCTTGCGTGGTTGTTTACAATGGATATGGGTATTTCTATACTTTTTGGAGTCGGTATTGGCAGCACTTCTTCAGCTATTGTTATTCCAACAGTTAAATATCTAAGTATTGATAATAGAACTAAGACTATCCTTTCATTAGAATCTGCATTCACAGATGTTTTGGCAATTGTTATCTTCTTAGTGGTATTAGATGCTATTATTCAAGGTCAATTTAGCTTTACACAATTACTAATAGGTATTGGACCAAATACTGTAAAAGCTATATTAGTAGGGATTGCCTCTGGTATTTTTTGGTCTTTTTTAAGAAATCGTTTTACCTTTCTTCTAGACATCAAATTTTCAGGTGAGGCATGGGCTCTATTGTCTTATGGTGTATTAGAAATGATGCAACTAAATGGAGCTATTGGTGTCTTAGCATTAGGGTTTACACTTGCAAATTTAGATCTATTACCAGATTTTGCAAAAAGTTTTTTAAGTAGAAAGCCTATGAATCGTATTGATTTAGAACTCTTAGGAGAAGTCACATTTCTTTTAAAAACAACATTTTTCATTTTTCTTGGAATGCAGATTAAGTTTTCAAACTTAAAAATTGTTATCTTTGCTATGATAATTACAGTTCTTATTTTTGTGTTGAGATATTTCACTATACTTTTTGTGCTGAATAGAAGAGATTATAACCCATTAGATGCCATGATCAGTACTGCTATGGGACCAAGAGGTCTGGCCTGTGCTGTTTTAGCTACACTTCCATTACAAAAAGGGATTGGAAATGGAGTTTGGCTGCAAGAAAGTATGTTTGCCCTCATACCTATGACAATCGTTGTAACAGCGCTTCTTATTTTTCTTTGTGAGAATAAAACAATCAGAAAACATCTAGGTCTCTTCTTTGAGAAATATGAAAAATACAATCTACCTATATAATCAATAAGGTTCATGACAACTTAAACCCTCTTTATTCCGGGATCCGGCAATCTGGCAAACAGTACCCGGAATCAAAATATCCGACACCTGTAATTTGAATTTTTGCACCTAATTCGTTTCACTCAAAATAAACTGGCTTCCAGCCATTTTCTGGTGATGACCCTGACGGTTTACATCGTCAGTAAAATGGTCATCACCTAGAAAACTTGTTCATTTTGAGTAGGGAGGGTCTTCTCATTACTTTATATGATGTTAGGGAAAATATTTTCGTTTCTTTGTTAAAAACTTATCATTACCATTCGCGTTCAATTTTTCTATTTGTAAGCTTTTTATATTGAATGCTAAATCAGAAAAAAGCAATAAAAACCAATGATAAGAAGGGGAAAGAGCTGACTCAGGGCAATGATTTTTAAGTTAAAGAAATTAAGTTGAACTCAGCTCAATTAGCAATTAACTTCTATCATAACTCTAGGAATTTAAAGTTAAGGGAACCTCTGCAAAACCAGTTCCATAGGGATTCTCTAAGTATTGTACTTAACTTGGCTGAAGGCAGTGCTAAACCAACTGCTAAAGAACGCAGGAAATTCTATAGGATTAGTCTTGGATCACTAAGATATAACTTAAATAGTTTCCTTAACATGATGTAAAAAAATGAGGAATATCTTCTTACTCAAAATAAACAGACTTTCTAGGCAATAACCTATTTACTGAGGGCATTAGCCGTCAGGGTCATTGCCAGAAAGCAACCAGAGGTTGGTTTATTTTGAGTGAACCCAGTTCAAGCTATATTAGATATCATTGGTCATCAGAATTTCATAAAAGAAACTGATAAGCTAGGTGCTTATCTTTATAAGTTATGCCAGAACACTTGAACCCTTAATCTCTCTAAAACCCGCCTTAAGAAAACTGGGAACGGACAAAACACCTGCTTTTTATAATTATAACAATCAGTTAACCCCTATAAAAATCAACTTAAGTTGTCATGAACCATCAATAAAAAAACCAGAAAGACTTTTATCCTTCTGGCTTTTTATCTACGCATCTAAATGTTAATAAAGCTTATTATTGTGCTGTTGTCGTCGCTGCTGCTACTGATAATGGTCTCGCTTCTGAATAAGGGCCTACTATAATAGTATCTGCATCAATAACTACACGAATGCGAACTCTCCAATAATAGGTTCCATCATTAAGCGTATTTGCAAGAGTGAAACTTTTTGATGGATTTGCTAAATCTGAAATATCTATAGTGCCTGTTGCTTCAATACTGCTAAACGCTTGATCAGAAGCAAGTTGAAATTCATATTGAATGCTATAGACGCTAATAAGAGTAGTGAGGATAGTCCTGACTTCGACGGTTTATGTTCGGTATTGATTTTGTAACATTGATGGTTATAGGATTTTGGAGTAAGTTTTCGATGTAGTGCCTAGTAACACACCAAGTCAGATTATTTTTATTTTTATTTTGACTTTTTTTTTAATAAGCATTAAATTATTTTTATGTTTGTAAGAATCAAAAGCACACCAAACAGTCCAAGGCAGTCAGTTCAGATCGTTGATTCTATCCGTTATGGCAATAAAGTTCGCCAAAAGATCATCCGTCATGTCGGAGTGGCTCAAGATGAGGATGAGCTATTTCGTCTTCAAGAGCTTGGAGAATTCATCAAAGCTAAACTAACAAATGAAAATCAATTATCTTTTTTTGCTCCGGAAGAGATTTCTAAACAAGTGATTGAGTCCAAGTTTCGTCATTGCAATAAACCCTTAAAAGTAGATCTTAAGAAACTAAGGGAAGATCAAAGAGTCATTGTAGGTATTCATGAGGTTTATGGAGCTATGTACAAGGAATTAGGTTTAGATCGCATTTTACCAGTGAGTCGTTATCATTCATCACATTGGGTTTTATTTCATACAGTGATGGCTCGGATAGCTAATCCTCAAAGTAAAAGAGAGAGCAGTCGATTTTTAGAAGAGGATTTTGGAGTTCATATTTCGTTAGAGAAGATTTATCGCATGATGGATCGTTTAGATAGCAAAAGGATAGATAAGATAAAGAGACTGGCAGGTCAAGTGGCACAAAAGGTTTTTAAAGAGCCTTTGAAAGTTTTGTTTTTTGATTGTACGACACTGTATTTTGAATCAATTATTGAAGATGATTTAAGACAAAGAGGTTACAGTAAAGATGCTAAGTTTAAAGAATCTCAAGTGTGTTTAGCAGTCGTTGTGACCAAAGAAGGTTTTCCTGTCAGTTACGAGACTTTCCCGGGTGCTATCTTCGAGGGTCATACCTTAAATCCAGTGATAAAAGAGATGAAGTCTAAATATAACTTAGAACAAGCTATTTATGTCGCTGATAGAGGAATGTTAAGTGAAGATAATTTAAAAGCACTAGAAGATGAGAATCTTCATTATATTGTAGGAGCTAAGCTTAAGAAATTACCAAAAGTAAAACAAGAGCTTGTATTAGATAAGTCAAAGTACAAAATTGTCAGTAAACAAGAAGGTTTCAAGATTCAATCATTAGAAGATAAAGATAATAAGAGGAAAGTGATAGTTTGTTATTCTTATAAGAGAGCGGAGAAAGATCGACATGATCGTCAACAAACTATAGATAGTTTAGTTAAGAAACTCTCAAAGGCTCAAGATGTGAAGACTTTATTAAACAATTACGGTTATAAGAAGTATTTAAAAGTCACAGGCAAGAAACAAAAGCTTTCAGTCAATGAAAATCGAGTCAAAGAAGATCAAAAGTGGGATGGTTTGTTTGGAGTCATAACAAACCTCAAAGATATGGATGATTTAGACATTATTAGCCAATATAAGGGGTTATGGCAAGTCGAAGAAACATTCCGGATAGCTAAGCATGATTTAAAAATACGTCCTATATTTCACTGGACATCAGATCGGATCAAAGCACACATAGCCATTGCTTTTATCTGTTTAGTCTGTATAAGACACTTAGCTTACAGAATTAAGATACAATACCAATCCTGTTCACCGGAAGTTATACGAAATGCTTTAATCCATGTACAGCATAGTTTATTAGTAGATCAAACCAATAACAGAAAGTACTCTATACCTTCAAATATAAGTAAGGAAGCTCTGAAAATCTATCAGATTATGGGACTTAAGCACTCTACAACACCTTATCTTATTGAATAAAAATACACTTAATACATAACTAAAAATCAATTGTAGTGCCTATGATGTAATGTATCATCCAATGATCCCAGTAACTTATAAGTTTAAACCGTCGAAGTCAGGAATAAAGCTTATTATTGTGCTGTTGTCGTCGCTGCTGCTACTGATAATGGTCTCGCTTCTGAATAAGGGCCTACTATAATAGTATCTGCATCAATAACTACACGAATGCGAACTCTCCAATAATAGGTTCCATCATTAAGCGTATTTGCAAGAGTGAAACTTTTTGATGGATTTGCTAAATCTGAAATATCTATAGTGCCTGTTGCTTCAATACTGCTAAACGCTTGATCAGAAGCAAGTTGAAATTCATATTGAATGCTATAGACGCTAATAAGAGTAGTGAGGATAGTGCTACAGTTTGCAATGTCTTCATTGACTGAGAAATTCAATAGCTGACTATCAAGTTCTGTTGTTTCAGGAACAGGTATGAAACATGTCAGGTTTGGCGCATTAAATTCAGCAGCATCTGAATAGTCTCCAACAATATCTTCTTCTCCTTCTTTTCTTGCGACTCTACGGACTTTTATATAGTAGGTTTCACCATGGTTTAACTCTGGCCAAGCAACGTCATCAAAATTAGGAGTGTATATCGTTCCACTTGTTGTTGTCATTTCTTGAACACTCACATGTTGATCATAAACAGTATCTGTAAACTCTTCATCAGAGCCAATCACTACTTGATACAATATTTCATAGCCATCTATCTCAACGTCACTATCTACAGAAAATAAAGAAAAACTACCTATTCCCACATTAGCACTATCTGGAATAATAATATTAGGAGCTGTTAATTGAGAAGCTATACTATCATCTCCAGAGTCATTGCCTTGACAGCCCGCCAGACTTAAAAATAGAAAACAAATTAATGACATTAATTTAAGACTTTTTGTTGAACTTGATTGATAAAACTTTTGCATGATGTGCCCCTTTTCTGTAAATAAAAAAACCCATATATATACGAAGCAATTTTGTTGCCATTTTTACAATTCTGATTGTTTTTTTAATCAAATGAACAAATTCCATTTAAGTATCAATTAGTTATAACAAGTGCTTATTTTGAGGTAGGAGTTGATGTAAGTCATTTAGTGTATAAAGATTGTACAAGTGTATAAATTATTGACATAAAAAAGAAATAATCTGAACTCTTTAAGTTATTAGACTTAAGTTCATGATATCAATTTTTATGATTCATAACTCTACTTAAGCTTTTTTTTTTCGATCTCCGGCACTCAAGTAATCTGGCACACTGTAATTGGATATGAGGCCTGCAAATCAGTGATTTTGTTTGCATCGTCATAAATAAAAACATTTTCCTCCTAAAAATGAACAGATTTTTGAGGCAATAAACACTTTATGAGAGCATTAGCCGTCATGATTATTGCCCAAAAACAACCAGAGGCTCACCTCGAGAGGTTGGTTCATTTTTAGGGAAACAAATTAGATGCAAAAATCCAAATTACTGATGCTAGATTTTATGATTCCGGATACGGTATGCCGGTTGCCTCGATTGCTAGATACTGGAAAGCTGATGGTGAATCAAAAATATTTTTAACTGTAAAAAGGTTTTGTTGCACAAGCATGTGTAGGAGAATTATGGCAGGTTTCTGAAATAGGACTAGGCCAATGCCTTAGGGAATAAATATTTCTTAAAATATTTTATTCTATAATAAAATCTCAAAATAATAGCAACGTAAGGCACGGGGGTTGCCTAGTGCCTATGGAAAAAGCCTGCCATAACTCTCTAACCTTTATATACATATTCTTTAAATCTTTTTGCAACAAACCCCTGTAAAAATTAACATCTTAAAGTGTCATAAACCTAATTTTAATATCTTATCTTGAAATGGTAACAGCCCTAAGAGTATGGTTAACCTTTGACTTTGGTCTGGATTATAAAATAGAGTAGAGATCCACAAAAAATGCAGGGGAGAAAAGCTATCTTATATGAATATTTCAAAAAAATCCCCTCTTCTTATTATTTTTTTCACTATATGCATTGATCTTATTGGTTTTGGGATTATTATTCCACTAAGCCCCTATTTAGCAAGACATTTTGATGCAAGTGGTTTTGAGATAGGGCTACTTATGTTCACTTATGCTGGGGTGCAATTTTGCTTTTCTCCTATTTGGGGTTATTTAAGTGATCTTTTTGGAAGACGGCCTGTTTTGCTTTTAAGTTTATTAGGTTCTGCTATTGCTCATCTATCAATGGCTTTTTCTTCAGCTTTATGGATGCTGTTTTTTGCAAGAGCTCTAGCGGGATTCTTTGGTGCCAGTATTTCAGTGGCAACAGCTTATATTGCAGATGTCACACACTCAACTGATAGAGCTAAAAATATGGGAATTATTGGAGCTGCTTTTGGCTTAGGTTTTGTTTTAGGACCAGCTATTTCTGGAACTCTTTCTTATTTGAGCACAGACTGGGGTTTTAACCATCCTTTTGCAATAGCCTTTCCTGCTTTAGGAGCTAGTTTCATTTGTTTTTCGAATTTAATTTTTGCATATTTTAAATTACCTGAAAGTAAAAAAGAAGTACTTTCTCCTGATACATCTGATACAAACAAACAAATACAAAAATCTCAAAATCAATCAATAGGCAGTCAACAAAAAATAATTCACTTTTTTAAAAAACTTATATCTTATAGCAAACATCCTATATTAGGCAGGCTGTTATTAGCAGAAATGCTTTTGACGATAGGTATGGGACAGATGGAGGCGACTCTTGCCTTGTTTTTGAAAGAAGTTTTTTCATGGTCTATTACAACCACTAGTTTTGCCTATGTTTATATTGGATTAATGATGGCATTTAGTTATGGATTTTTAATACGTAAACTTATGCCTCTTTATGGAGAAAAAAATCTTTTATTAACAGGTATCATTATGAGTGTATTTGCGATGTTGACAATGGGGCTTTCGTTTTTTATGTGGAGCTATATTGTTTTATTATTTGGTGTGACTCTTTTAGCTTTAGGCAATGGTATTTTTACACCTGCTCTTTTAGGGGCCATCAGTTTAACAAGTAAAGAGTCAGAACAAGGTCGTGTGATGGGTATATACCAAAGTTATATGTCTATAGGCCGTATGATAGGAGCAGTGCTTGGAGGTTTTCTTTTTGATCGATTAGCTGCTTTGCCATATTTCAGTGCCTCTTTTGTTATGTTGGTAGCCTTCATTCTTATTGTACCTATCTATTCTCAATTGCCAAACAATAAAGTAAACAAAAAAAAGGTAATAACTAATGAATAGCTTGTATCTTGTAGACGTCAGCTGTCTATATTTTCGCTCTTACTATGCTATTCGCTCATTAAATACATCTAAAGGATTTCCTACAAATGCTCTTTATGGATTTCTTAAAACAACAGTTAAATTACTTACAGAGGTTAATCCGAAATTTTTAGCTTACTGTTTTGATCACAAAGGACCTAGTTTTCGCAAGCAAATATACGAACCTTATAAGGCAAATCGAAGTGAGATGCCAGAGGATCTTCAAATGCAAGTTCCTTATATTGAAAAAATTACAAAAGCTTTAGGTATTAGCATCTTTGATAAAAAAGAATTTGAAGCTGATGATATTATCGGAACACTTTGCAAGTGGGGTGAGTCCAAAAACTTTCAGGTTGTTATTATCAGTAGTGATAAAGATTTTGCTCAGCTTGTCAATACAAATGTCACACTTTGGGATACATTTAAAAATATCAAATACGACCCTCAAAAAGTTTTCAAAAAGTGGGGAGTTCATCCTCATCAAATGATTGATTATTTGGCTCTTTGCGGAGATGCTTCAGATAATATTCCTGGTGTTTATGGTATAGGACCTAAGGCGGCTCAAAGTTTACTTTCTAGTTACTCCTGTTTAGAGAATGTTTATCAAAACATAGACAAAATCAACAGTAAAAAACAAAAACAAAATTTGTTATCCTCTCAAAAAGAAGCTTTTTTATCTAAAGATTTAGTCACAATTCGAACAGATATCCCATTTGATCTCAGACTAGAAAGTCTTCATCTAAAAGATACTCATAAAAAAGAATTAGAAAAAATTTTAGAAGACTTAGAATTTAAATCCTTCCAAGATGCTTTATTACCATCATCTTCTAAAGTTATTGAGGATAAAGATTCTACATCAATAACAAAAGACTCCATTGAACATTTAACATTAAATAAAGCAAAAAAATTACTAAATAAAAAAGATGTGCTTTGGGGTTTTATGGTAGAAGATAATATTTTATTAGGTATAGATTCTAATACTTTCCTGGTGAATCTAGAAGATAAAGATCTCATTTTACATTTAGAATCTTTAGATTTAAATTGGAAAGGTTTTGATCTTAAAGATTTTTGGAGAAAGTTAAAGCTTCAGAAAACACAAAATGCTAAATGGAGCAGTCTCTTAGCTGCTTATATCATTTTCTCTGAAAAAATTGTATCTTTAGAAGACCTTTATGAAAAACTAAGAGATAGTAAAGATATTGATTTGAATAAGCCTTTTTCTTCTGCTTCTTACCAAGATATTTATAAATTGCACTTAACCTTAGAATCTGTGCTTAAAAAGAAGCTAAAAGAGCTGGACCCATCTCATATTTATCAAAAAATAGAACTACCTCTTTTACCCATATTGTTTGATATGGAAAGATATGGTTTTCTAATTGATACAGAATATTTATTACATCAAAGCAAATATCTAAAAAAAGAGATCGATCAAATAGAAGCAAAAATTTACACTGAAGCTGATATGGACTTTAATATTGCAAGTCCTAAACAGTTAGCTCATGTTTTATTTGAAAAATTAAATCTACCTATTATTAAAAAAATTAAAACAGGCCCATCTACAGAATCTTCTGTATTAGAAGCACTAACTCACATTCACCCTATTGCAAAAGATATTATTGAATTTAGAAGGCTTGTGAAGTTAAAATCGACCTATATTGATGCTTTGCCACAGCTTGTAGATCCTCAAACCCAGCGTATTCATACACATTTTAATCAAGCTACAGTCACGACAGGCAGGCTTTCAAGTTCTTCTCCTAACCTGCAAAATATTCCTATTAAAACAAAAATGGTACGTCAGGCATTTATTGCCCCAAAAGAAAGCTATTTAGTTTCTTCAGATTATTCGCAAATAGAACTAAGAATCATGGCACATCTAAGCAATGACCCAGGATTAAAAAAGGCTTTTGAAGATGATATGGATATACATGCTGCAACGGCAATGGAAATTTTTTCTGATACAGAAGATAAAAAAAATGCAAAAGAAAGAAGAATTATTGCAAAGGCTGTTAACTTTGGATTGGCTTATGGACAGACAGCTTTTGGACTTTCTAAAGTGTTACAAATCACTCAAGGCAAGGCAAAGGAAATTATTGAACGTTATTTTGAGAAATTTCCAAACGTCAAGACTTACACTCTAGAGATCATAGATTTTGCTAAAAAGCATGGTTATGTTGAAACTTTATTTGGCAGAAGAAGGTATATTCCAGAGTTGCATTCTAAAAATGGCCTAAAACAAAAATCTGGAGAAAGAGCTGCCATAAATGCTCCTTTGCAAGGATCAGCAAGTGATATTGTGAAAAAGGCTATGATAAGTTTATTTAAAGAAGTAGAAAGCCCAATGATTCTACAAGTTCATGATGAGTTGGTCTTTGAAGTTCCATCAAATAAAGTTAAGAGTGAGATTTTGATCATTAAAGATATTATGGAAAATATTGTTAAATTAAATGTTCCTTTAAAGGTCAATATTAAGTCAGGTCATAATTGGAATGAGGAACTTGAACTTTTTTAAAATGAAGAAACTTTGAGATGATTTTTAATATCTTACTTGGAATCACAGTTAATTTTATTTGGGGACTTGCCTTTCTGATCCCATATATAACTAAATCTACAATCGACCCTATACTTCTAGCTACTGGACGTTATGGGGTATATGGTTTGCTTTCTATTATTTTAATGATGACCTTATATCGATCTGTGCTCCAAACGCTTTGTTATAAAGATTGGCTCTGGGCTATTGCTTTTGCTTTTACAGGAAACGTTGGCTATTATATACTTCTCATCTTATCTATAAGGTTTAGTGATATAACTACAGCTGCCTTAATTCTTGGCCTAACACCAATTACTTTTATTATTTACGGAAATATCCTACAACGTGAATTTTCTTTTCGACAATTATTTATCCCTCTTATATTGATATTTACAGGACTTATTTCACTTTATTGGAGTAAGTTATCTGCTGCTCAAGACATTAACGAGATGGAGAATATTTTTTTAGGTATCTTCTTTGCGCTGATTGCTCTTTTTTTATGGACATGGTATGGGGTTCAAAATGCTAAATATCTAAAACAAAAACAAGGTAGTCGGTCTTTGCTTAGAGATTCTGACTGGTCAGTAGCTATAGGTGTTTGCACTTTTGGAATAACAATTTTAATTTTATTTATTTTTTCTATCACTGGAATTTGGGATCCTTTTGTTGTAATAAAAACTTTTAAAACAGTCCAATTAACTATGATCTATATAGGAGTAAGTCTTGTGTTAGGTATTCTTGTATCTTATTATGCAACTGTTTTGTGGAATCGCCTCTCTCGAACACTTCCTGTCAGTCTTGTTGGACAGCTGCTTGTATTTGAAACTATATCAAGTATATTATATGGAGCAGCAGTGGATTGGACGCTTCCTCCAATAAATGAGCTCCTATCAATATGTATTATTTTACTAGGAGTTATATTTGGTATACGTATTATTTATCAATCTTCTAGCAGGTGTATCGTAAAGCCTTAGTTAAAAAGACTCATAACTAGAACTAGTCTCAAAAATAAGTTTTGTATTTTACAATTCGAGTTAAAAGTTAAAATAACAAATCATCATTACTCCGGGATCTGGCATCATTACCATTCACTTCAATTCTTTTTTCGTCATGAATTAAGTTGGCAAGAAAGTTGCTACATTACCTATACCTAATGCTAAAAGGAGGGATTATGTGGGTTTTATTTAAATATATTTACACAATGTCCGGATTATTCGGGTTTTTATTGATCCTATCTTCATGTAATGCATCGCACAACTCTGATTCAACCTCAAGTGTATGGTCATTAGATGATGCTACTGCCAACGCGGTATTTAAAGTTGAAAGAAGGATCAAATCTGATTTGTCATCTTTTTATTCTATAGAGGACCGTATTATGTTTGTAAGCCGTCAGAATAGAAATCAAGCTTATGATCAGATTCAATCTGTTCATGTTGATGGGGAGTGTTATGGTGAACTGGGTCGTTCCTTTAAAATCAATAAAGTTATGCTGTCAAATGTTTTTTCTTTTTATACATTCCTATCTTTAGAGCAATTACAAACTCATTCAAATAGGCGTATTTCTAGTTTAAAGAAAGATATAGATCAAGCTTATCAATGTCATTTTTCATTTATAGGAGCTACTGCGGATGGTTCTACAAAGTCTATTCAAAATATCAGGGTAGAAATTCCAAAAAGGCCAAGGGGTGGTATTACCATACATCATAGAGATGATCGAAATA
Source organism: Bdellovibrionales bacterium (assembly GCA_965262715.1). Classification (GTDB taxonomy): domain Bacteria; phylum Bdellovibrionota; class Bdellovibrionia; order Bdellovibrionales; family JAUICD01. Next base: position 933,479 of record OZ253553.1, read on the forward strand.
GAGTTAGACCTAGTGAGAAGCTTGAATTTACAGAATTAGATTTAAAAAATTATCATGTCACAGTTCTCAGTTCTTCACCAAGCGCAAAGATGACTTTGAAGTGTTCAGATTTTCAAGAGAGTGTTCTATTTGATTTTAGAAATAACTCTAAGAGAAGTTTAGCTTCAATCTTTAATTTACAAAAACATTATTCTTTACTACTGGCCAATCCTTTACAACATTGTCATATCACTTATGGGAAGTTTGGAGATCCTTATTGGGCATGGTCAAAGTCTTTTAAACTTCTTTTCCAAGAAGCTTTTGAGGCTACATTTGATTTAACGTTTAATCTAAAAAGAATAATTAGTCCATCTACTTCACAGGTAGATCAAAGAGAAAAAGCTTTTTGGATTCAATTAGGTATATTAGAGGTCAGTAATCCTTTTTCTGAGCCTATGATTATTTTTATGATCAAAGATCATAATAGTTATTTAAATGCTCATATTTACTATCTAGAAGATAAAAATAACTTAAGTTATAAAGCTGATGATGAGCTCATTAAAAAAGAAAGACATGATATATTTTTGCAATTTGCGCAAACAGGAAATCATCAAAGATCTCAAAATAGTGATAGATTAGATATCTTTGGTGGACAAAACTATGCCTTTTATGTAGATTCTAAATCTTCTATAACAAAACGGATTGTTATAAAAACTTTAGATGAAAGCTATTATAGTAATGATAAAGTATTAGGCGTTGAAGTTGTAAAATCAGAGAACCCAAATCATGATAGTTTTTTCAAACTTTATTTTCACAATAGTAGAGGAATTTCTATTTTACCTATTTTTGATGAATTTAAGGATGAGGTTCTTGTATCAATATGCGCCTTTAGATTGTGCCATAGAGCTTTTGATGCTATGTTATACAACAACAGAATAAGAACAGGCCAGATACTTTGAGTGTATAAATAAGCTTAAATTATTTTAAATATTCATAATTCTTAGATTGGCTTTGATATTTATAAAAAGACCGAGTCATCTTCATTAACATGTTGTAAAAAAACAAGAGGAGTCTTGCTCTTAAAAAGAGTTAGCCTTTCTAGGCAGTCAGCTTTTTACGACGACAAAAGTCGTCGAGCTTACTGCCAGAAAGTTGCTAGAGGCTCGCCTCGAGAGGTTCGCCTCGAGAGGTTCGCCTCAAGAGGTTTGCTTCGAGAAGCAAGAGGCATTTTACTGAAACAGAGGCTGGTTCATTTTAAGTGAAGCAGACCTTTGACTTACAATATAATTGTGTGTGAAGATTTAGTTATGGAAATAAGTTACCAACATATAAATTTATGTCATAAGATATAAAAAATGTATTAAGTTCCTATGTGAGAAAATGTCAGCAGAACACAAATCATTTTTCAATGAACCTCTTATTTTTTCATCTAATATTTTATGGCTTGGTTTTATTCTTATTACTATTATTGTATTTTTTGTAGTAAGGCACCATCAAAAGAGTGAATTTAATTGGCAAGCAAGTTCTTTAAAAGAGTATTGCCAAGAGCAACAACAAAACCGACTTCAAAGATTAAGTCAGTTCAATGATGAATTAATGAACTACGCAATTGCAGCCAGAGACGATAGAGCATCTATTGTTTCAAAAGAATATTTATCTCATAGAAATATTTTACGATTTATTTTATTTAGCGGTAGCCAGTCTTATTCTATTGAGAAGCACTGGTATAGAGAAAATACATTAGAAAATCAGTCTATTACTAAATTTCATATAAAAGATCTAATATTTTGGTTAAGTAAAGAAGTGTATTCTTTGGATATCCAACATCCTATGTATTTTTTAGATTCTCCTTTTAAAAACATGCTTGTTATTGTTCCTTTAACAATTCCATCTAAGACAAATGCCCATACCAACAAAGAAATTGCTATTTTTGAAATAGAAAAAGAAGCTCTTGCTATAGCAATGGGGGAATCTGAAATATGCTCTTATGCGATATTGAATCACAAAGGGCAAGCTTTGTTCAACAATGAACTTGATCGCCTTCCTTCTTTATTAGCTTTAGAGCCTTCTGCTAAAGGAGAAGTATGGGTTAAAGGCGATAAGGGGGAGGATCTTATTATATTTGAGCAACACTCTTCTTCTATTTTAATAGCGCATAAAATTTTATTCCAAAATCTTTATCAAAGCCAGCAAGCATATTTAAAAAATGCTATTTTTATTTTAGGAGTTATTTATTTAATTTGGTGTCTTATTATTGTGCTGATATCTATTTCTATCAGTCGTCCTTTAGAAAGGTTTAGACAATCTCTTTCTCTGTTATCAAAAGGTGACTTTCGGTCTATACCTCGACTACTACTTAAAGGAGAATTAGGTCAAATGGAAAAAACCATTGTTGAAATGAGTGAAACACTACAAAGGCAACAGAAAAAAAGATCCCCTCGTAATAAAGGCCGGTGATACGCATTAAAAAAATAGACTTTTATATTGCAAGTTTTACAGCAAAAGGTACAGGGCAAGTAATATGAGTCAACAAGACTTATATATAATGGTAAAATTTTTAATATTCTTAAAAAAAGATAAAACAACTAAGCTATTTCTCAGGATTTTTTGATATTTCTCAAAAAGGTTATTTTATGAGCTTAAGGTATATTTCATTTGCATATCTTTTATTTTATATAGTAGTTTTTTTTTCTACAGATGTATTTGCCATGGTTAAAAAATTACAGTTAGAATCTCATCTTACAAAGCAAATAGAGTCTATTTTAAACACTTCACAATTACTGCACCAAAGTCTTATAAGCGAGGAGAACATTCAAATCAAATTACATCTCTCTCACATTGCAAGTCTTATATCTTCAGCAAGTCAGACTTCTTACAGGAATACAAAGACACTTCACCTAAGACATATTTTACAAAATACTAAAAAAGCTGTAGAGCAAGCCAGTTTACATGGAAAAAGATCTCTCATAAGGCAAAATATTAAGAGTATGTTTGATGAGCTTGTCGTGCTTTCACAGGTCTACAAATTAAATTCCAGATATCCTATTTATTTCTGTGATAAAGATAAATCTGTTTGGCTTCAAAAAGCTGGCAGGATTAGAAATCCTATTCATTCACATTATTCTCTTTGCGGATATATGGTAAATTAAAATGAGATCAACACATCTTTAAGGTTCATTATAAATATGTCTCAATCAACTTTGGTTTTTTTAGGACTTATTGGAGGTATACTTTTTATTTTTATAACAAATCCTCCACACACTATTTGTCATTCACAGTTAAATGAATTGACGAGTCAGCACACTCCTTTTTTTATTTTAGACAAAACTTTAAAATTTCAAGAGAAAACTGACTACCAGAGGTCCTTTGAATCTTGCCAGGATAGTAACAGCCCAGGTGCTTGCTTAAACTTATTTAATAGTGTAAAAGATCTTGTTTCTACTTTAGAGGCTCTACCTGGAGATTGTTCAAATCTTTGTGGTCAAAAAGCATTTAATGAACCTTTATGGGAGACAATGGAGATTATGGTTCGTATTGGCTGGGGAGAGCAAGCGCCTGAAAACATCTATGAACGCAGTAAATGGTTGAGTTATTCTGACTTCTCACTTTTTTGCCGAATTAAAAGGCTCCTTACTTTGTGTCATGGCGAGGAAGAATGGAAAACACGGCAGGAGGAGATACTATCCAGCTTACCTGGTGCTGATAACATGGAAAGAAAAAATGTATGGAAACTTGCTCTTTTTGCAACAAGTTGTCAAAGAGGTTTTTAAAAGTATTGGAATATTTTCATAATAATTGATTGTTTTTATGTTCATCTAAAGACACTTATGGCATAGTTAAAATATAGGTATTATTTTGCGGGGAGTGGCGCAGCCTGGTAGCGCATCTGGTTTGGGACCAGAGGGTCGCAGGTTCAAATCCTGTCTCCCCGACCAATGAAGAAACTTGGTAAAGGATAATGCAAATAAATGAATTAACCTGCGACCCGCATAGGCAAAATTTGCGGATAGCAAATTTTGGCTGAAAAAAAGGCTCATCGCAAGATGAGGCAGTCGCAAGTTCAAATCCTGTCTCCCCGACCATTTCCTTAACATTGAGTGAATGCCGTATGATAACAAAATACTCAAAATAAACTGAAACTTTTGAGACATCAGCCATTTAAGACCGTTCTAACGGTCGGGCTGATGCCCAAAAGCACACCAGAGGTGTGGTTTATTTTGAGGAAAAGATCGCAAGTTCAAATCCTGTCTCCCCGACCATCTCTGATATTGGACGAACCTAAGACCATTAAATGTTCATTATGGCACAAGGCATAAGTTCCAAGTCCAGCAGCTTTTTTAATGTCTGAAAACCAATCTTTTTTATAGTTTGATTGAAAGTGTAAAGGAGGGTTATCTGATTAACCCTTATGTTATAGATGCCAAAACAGAGACCATCACACAACTTTTATCTGAAAAAGGTTATAATGTAAAGGTTAAGAAGAAGAAGATGAACAGAGTTATTATTACAAAATTTTTGAAAAAAAAGTTTTTCCTTCAAAATTTTTTAAAACATACTCTTAGAGAGCCTTATCAGTTCAATTAAAATAAGGTAGAGAGAAGTAAAATTAATTGTTATTTGTTATTTTCTATACCTAGCTAAGTGGGTTTTTAAAAGTATTGAGAGGATAAAAAAGGATACTTTTTGTAAAAAACACTCTTTTTTTACAAAATTCAGCCATCATTAATTTTACCTTTTTAAGATATAATTAATGATGTCGATATTTAATTTTGTAAAATGAGCTACTTGTACAGTCATTAAACCTATCAAAAAAATAGAGCACAATTTCTCTAAATTTCGCCTCTGAAACTTCCAAATGAGCGAAATACCTGTTTTTTATAATTATTATAATTATAACAATAAGTTAAACTATCCAAAGATCAACTTGATTAGTTATAAACATTAGTTTTTTATACTGAGTATTGTATATAAAAAAAATAATTGTGCAATTGTGATTAAGTAAGAGTGTACTCATTACTGTTTAAGACTTTTAATAAGTTATACAAGGTAATTTACAAGCCCTAAAATTTATGAAACTTATTATAATTATTTTTTGTATTGTCACTTTGTCTTATTTATTTTCTCATAATTCAAATGATGTTTGTTGGTTCAACATCTTCCTTCTCTCTATTCCATTAGAAGTACTCAACTTGTCAGTGGGTCCAAGTGTTAGTTTATTATCTAAAAATGAATTTCAACATGTCCAAGCTTTAATTGGAAATCTAGAAAATGGCGAAAGTCTGAATTCATGAAGCATGAATTTGCAACCATTAAGGAAAACATAGAGAGTGTTTTTAGGGGAACTAAGCTAGCGCGACGCATCAATTCTCGTAGTCGGCAGATTAATTTAAAGAGCTATTAATTAGTCTTGACTTTATGGGCATTCGTGTAACAATTCCCTCATGGCACCAATTCTTCTAGTTGAACTCAATAATATTAACACTAAGATTCAAGAATTGCGAATTAAATTGGAGGCAGCAATGGATATAAATGACTTTCAGGAAATTAGCATTATCGAGAAGGAGATAAGTACATTGAAGAAGCAAACTCTAGATCGGATGAAACAGCATCGTATCTATCAGTCTCCACTTCATATTGTTAATTAATTACCTTTAGCACTTTTCTTCTCTTAGCCTTTTTCTTGGCAACCTTAGCTTTCGTTTCTAATTCTTCCATCTCTACAATTGCCTGATTAAGCTTGTTTATTTGTGTTATAAGAAGGGTTAGTTTACTATTTTTACCTTTCTCGATCATCATATCTAGTTCTTCTAGGTCTGCTTTGGTCAAAGTATTGCTTGCAATAACAGATTTTACCCAGCTCAATAGTTCTTGTGAGAAGACATATTCGGGGACATTCAATTTATAGACTTCATTTGGCTCAAATGAGTAACCGTGTGCTCTTAGATTAATATTTGCACTATCAACTTGTAACGGCCTTGTTGCACAAAGATTTAAATAGTTTTTATTTTATTTATTTTTTAAGTAAGATTGTCATTTAATATTTTTTTATCAAAGAGAAGAAGGCACAATCATCTGATTAAGGATTTTACATTTAATAAACACTTCATTTGCTTGACGATGAAATTCTCTAGAAGATAATTTATCACCTAATAAAGTTTTAAATCTATACATAGCTGTTTCTGATATAGACCTCCTGTGATATTTATGTTTTTTTTTCCACTTCTTTCTACCCATCTTCTTGATTTCTCTAATATAAGTATCTCTAAGAAGCGGCGATCCCCGACAATTTCCATGCCTCTTAATCACAGCATTCTTTCTAGGTGGAGCAACCAATTTTATACTTCTATCACTTGTAAACTGATAACAATTCTTACAGTCATAAGCCCCATCAACTGAAACTTGGCCTATCTCATCTTCATATCCTGTCAATAACTCTTCAAAAACCTCATTATCCTTTACAGAATTATCACTTAAAACAGATGCCTTAATCTGGGAATTTGACTCATCTACCGCTAAATGTAGCTTCTTCCATGTCCTTCTCTTAGAATACCCATGCTGACGGACTTTCCACTCTCCCTCCCCATAAACTTTAAGACCTGTGGAATCAATGACAATATGAGGATTCTTGTGAGAAGATAGCTTTCTTTCTAGTTTTACTGATAACTTCTGTAATCTTCTGCAAAGAGTTGTATAATTAGGTATTTCTATATCAAGACCCATAAGTTCAACTAGGGATTTAGCAAAACCTTCTGTAGATCGCAATTTTAAACCAAATATGAATCTTAATATATTAAGAGTTTCAATAGCTTTATCAGAGTAAACTTGTTGACCCCCTTGCTTTGAAGAACATTTTGCATACCAAGATTTGACGATATCTGCTGAAAACCAAAAAGTGATTTGACCTCTATTGACTAGAGACTTATTATAAAGACTCCAGTTTATTTTTTTATTTTTACCCATCTCTAGCTCCTTCTGATTTAGTGATTGTGAAAGTTGGGGATGGGTAAATTTTATAATCATTAAAAACAAAAAATCAAAGTAATAGATATATCAAACTCAGGAAAGATCTTATTGCATAAAAATTTAAGAATGAGATTTGTGAAAGACTTCTGAAATAGGACTAGGCTAGCGGCTTAGGGTAAATATCTCTTAAACTATTTTATTCTATAATAAAATCTTAAAATAATAGCAATACAAGGCGCGGGGGTTGCCTAGAGCCTATGGAAGATGCCTGACTTAATTCTCTAATCTTTTATATACTTCCTTAAATCTTTGTGCAACAAAGCCACTTGTAACATGAATTGCTTAGAAGCCATCCATGCCCCTAAACAAAGAAATAAGTCGTCAGGCACTTCAGGTTTTTTGAGCCAAATTGAATGTCCGGAAGTCCCAATACCACTACTACAACCGTTCATGTCCAGTGAGAATTTTAACCTATCTTTGCTTGCAGGCTCTCTTGGCATAAAGTAACGAAGGTTTTTTAATTGTTCACCATATTTTTCAAGTTTTTCGCAACCTCTCCATGAGTAAGGAAAAGCTGCAGCGACTTGGCTTCTTGAAGCTAAAAGTTGTTCTTCCTCGATAGTCAATTTTACAATTGATTTTGGAAATGTTGTACCTCTGGGAACAAACATGATATCTTTACTATCACTCTTATCCCACAATAAGGTGCGAAGGTTTCTTGCATTAGGATAAACTTTTTTAACCCACATTCTTTTATCACTTGTTTTTTTGATTCTTTTGGCCAATTCAATGTATACTCTCTTTTTAGAAGGTTCAAATCCCTTCGCAGAAATAATAAACTTTCCAATAGGTAATCCCGAATTGCTAGTATTAGAATGAGATACTCCTAGAGGAGTTGTAATAAAATCTTTATTTTTAAGCATCTCTCCCCAAAAGCATTCAGCAACTAATGACGCTGGTGAATGAGGAAACCTTTTTACAGATCGATGGTCAATGAATTTAAAATTTTCTTTCTTTGCCCATATTCGAAAATTTTCATGACTCTTGTTATGAAGAACTTGTTGTTTAATCAATAGCCCCATTCTTGGGTTTTGTCCCCAATGAAAAATTCTTTCATCAAGCATGTGTCGGAGAACATAAATAGAAATATCAGAATCGTCAGAATAGATACTGCGGTAGGTATTTTGGAATAGGTCGCGATATTTATTAGCTCTAACACGATCCTTTGGTGCATCAATATTTCCCCAAGGAGGATTTCCGATGGCTAAAGTAACCTTTTTATTCACAGTACAGTTAAAAAGGTTTTCATGATTCATTCCTTTTAACCTAGGAAGTCTCCAATTCGCTCCTAACTCACTTGGATCTGTATCCAAAATTTTCACATAAGTACTTAATAGCATAGCCTTGCAACAACTAAGAGCATACTTGTCACAATCTATTGCAATTAGATTATTTGAAAAGAAGCTTTCTAGCTTTCTCTGGTCTATATTCTCCATACTCTCCCATGCGATCTCTGAAGCAACACACAAAAGTGTGCCTGATCCGGCTGCAGTGTCTATTATTACATCCTCAGTTGTCGGTTTTAACTTTCTAATCATCTCAATAGCTAAATCTTCAGGAGTATATATACTTGTACTACTTATCTCTTTGCCATAAATAATTTTTAAGACTGATTCATATGCATATCCGAGGGTATCAGCGTGAAGAAGGTCAAGTCTCGTACAAAGCTTTTTTGTATGACCATATATCTCCCACATTAATCCATTCCATTCATTGTTTAGAGGAATAAAGTTTTCATTTAATAAACGATTAAGTTCTTTAGTTACACCTAAGATATTTCCATTTTTTTCTAAATCTTTCAATTTATCGTTAGGAATAATTCCACAATCTCTTAATACAGCAATCAAAAAGAGTTGAACCCAATAGTCAAAAGCTAAAATATTTTCATCTACAACACTAATTATTTGTTTAAGAATATCTTGGAACTCCTTCTGAAGAGTTTTATCAAGAATACCTTCTGGTCTTGTATCTATATAAGGAGCACGTTGTAAAGAGTGAGCAAATTCACCATTGGAAACTTTGTCTAATATTTTAGTAAATTTTGAGAAACCACCCTCATCAGTGAGGTCAAAAACAATCTTTCCAGCTTTGGCCATTGGATACTCTATTGATCCATCGAATATAATAGCTTTTTTCCCATTAGTAAGGATTCCTAAAGGATAAACTATCCTGCCATCCTTATAAAAGTTAAAGGAGAAAGCATATCGATGTGCCTGTTGAAATGCGTTTTCAAGTGGCTCTTCTTGACCTGGTCTTTTAAGCTCTATTGCTAGTTGACATCTTCCCTTCTTCATAATGCGAACATCAACTATTCCTTTTGGTCCTCTTCGTTCGTGTTGAAGTTCACCGATCGTGAGATCAAAATAGTCCGCAGCTAAAACAGTAAACCAGTTACTATGTAGTTCAGCTTCATTACCACAGTTTTTGACGACCTGTACGTGCCAATTGAAGTTCTTTTTACCCATAAACTTTATTATGAATAAACTTATTTGCGAAGTATATTTCCAGCTTATTCCTCTCTGAATTTAGGAATAAAGTTTAGGAGTTAACTTGGACAAACATCCTTCTGATTTTGAACCTAAGTTAAGAAACCTTAAATTGATTTTTTTGTGACCATTTAGTTAGATATGGTTATATAGAAGGAGCTCTTAGAAAAAACCAAAGTTTTTCATTTTATTGATAGATTTAAGTTTTGGGTCACTATCAATAGCCTTTCGAATCATTCTAACAGCTCTTTCACACTTTTCTTTTTCAGTTTGTCCTGGATGTTTTGCCCACTGCCGTAATTGATCTTCCAATTTAGAATGTGTTTGATTTGACGAATAAATAGACGAATATCCAAACATTTAAAAATCCTATTGAATATAAAAGATTTATAATAATTGCTTTTTCAAATAAAGATCAATTTAATAAAGGAAAAGTCAATAGAATAAGCAATACCTTTGTGATTTTTTAGCAAACCCTTCTGATGATGAAAGTCCTTTCTTAATTCTTTTAGAAGTCGTTTCCTGAATATCGAGTAAAAGCTTCTTGGCACAATAACCTGACCCAAATATCTAAAACACTAAGTGTTTCTCTTGATAAGTTGATTAAACCTTGAAATGTGGTTTAAAATCTATTTAGTATGTTTAGGAAATGGTATGACTAGTAAAGACTTTCCCACAATGTTCCAAGCAGCAGATAGCTGCGCAATAAGTTCACAAGCTATATATCTTCGTCTAATCAAAGCTGATATCGTACTTTTGATATTGGGACCATTGTTAGCAATTCTACCAGAACTGCTACCAAATTTTTCGATTTCTTGGTTAAAAAACATTGGAGTCCTCATGTCTATGAGCACTATTATTGTGACACTTCTAATATATTTATGGGGAAAAGACAAGGCATGGTATGGGTCAAGAGCAGTGGCCGAATCAATAAAAACATTAACTTGGCGCTATATCACTGGTGCTACTCCTTTTCCAATTGATATGGGTCAAAAAGATGCTGATAGACAATTTGGCAATACCTTACAGAAGTTAATGGAGCAAGAAAGTAAATTAAATTGGGTTTATAACTTAGATGCAAAGGTCGATCAAATAACTGAAGTGATGAGGACTCAACGAAATAAATCTATACGTGAACGAAAAAACTATTATATTAAATCAAGACTTGAAGAACAGTGTCAATGGTATGCAAGAAAAGCAAAATTTAATACCAGCAGGAAAAATCTATTTTTATTTCTAATAATAATCATGCAGTTACTAATACCCGTTTTAATTTATAATGCTGTCCAAATTTTAACTATTGCAGTTGCAAGTGTATTTACTACTGTTGCAACAGGTTTAATTCTTTGGGTTAATACTAAAAAATACCATGAATTATCTCAAGTATATGCCCTTACAGCACAAGAGCTTGGGGTTATAAAAACTAGTGCATATCATATTAATTCTGACAAAGACTTATCAGACTTTGTAGCTGATACCGAAAGTGCATTCTCTAGAGAACACACTATGTGGATTGCAAGAAGAAATCATATACCTATGATAAGGGAACATTCAAATGAGCAGGAAGTGGGTTTACAATAGTAAAGAGATACAGCTACCAGTTTATTTTTACTCTATATCTAGTGTCAAAACTCGGTTAAACACACTAGAGTATTTAAGAATCTTGATAAGATTGGAATGCAAAAACTTATTGGTTTCTGCCTATGATTTTAACAACTGTCATGATGTTGCAATGATCCAAAGGGTTCTGAATAACAAACCAAATGGTACTATTATCCTAATGGATTGTGGAAATTATGAAAGTTATTGGATGAAGGATAAAAGTTGGTCTCAAAATGACTTTCACAATACTCATAAAAAATACAAGCCTGATTACTCATTTAGCTTTGATAATAACACACCTAGTAAAGATATAGAGGCATTCACTCCTGAATTGATAGAATCTTACCAGTCCGATTGTAAAGCCATGGAAGGGTGTAATCTAATCCCAATCCTACATGGGGAATGTTCTGATATTTGCGAAAGGCTTGATGCATTTCTGTCAAAATCAATGATAGAAATTATTGCAGTACCAGAGCGAATATTGGGAGGTGGAATATATGAGTGCTGTTTGTCTATTATCAAAATCCGAGAAGTTTTGAATTCTCACAATAATAATATTAAGCTTCATTTACTTGGAACTGGTAATCCTATTTCAATTCTTCTTTTTTCTTTGGCTGGAGCAGATAGCTTTGATGGTTTAGAGTGGTGCCAAACTGTCGTAGATCATTTTTCTGGAAGACTTCACCACCTAAGCCATTGGGATTTTTTTAAAAATCAGACTGGGTGTTCGAACTATCGTAATGTGCCGTTTGAGCAAAGCATCCTTGCACACAACATTATTTTTTACGAAAAATTTATGAAAGACTTACAAGATGCAATTAAGTCTGAATCTGTAGACTTAATGCTTCGTCATTTCTTACCTAATGGAGAATTTCTCAAAGTTAAAGAGTTACTAAGATTATGATAGCATTAAAGTCACCACCAATTGATCAACTAACCAAAGCTGTTTTTTCTTTAGAGTCTAAACTTCCAGAATTTCAGCATAATCTTTGGAAAAAGCAAAGAGGTGATGAGCTTTTCAAAAAGTTGGCAATAGCAATTACAAGCAGTCAGACACATTTTCAGCAAGCTTTAAATTTTATTGATGCAAACTATAGTATAATTATTGGCGAATCAAATGGCGAGTTTAAAAATGGTATTCGATTTCAATCTAAAAAAATTGAATATATAAGGAGAACAAAAGAGGAAATTGATTCATTAGGAGGAATTATTAAATTTTTAAATAAAAGCCTTGATCCTATTGAAGCTAGAGAAAGACTGATACAGATGTCTGCAGGGATAGGCCCTAAGCAAGCAAGTTTCTTTTTGGTTAGTATTGGATGGACAAATCAATTAGCTATTCTCGATAGACATATACTGAACTTTATGAGATTAATTAATCTTATAAAATGGAATACGTCTATTCAGAGACTATCTGAATATGTCAGAGTGGAGCAAAAATTTATTGAAATGTGTCGATCATTTAATAAATGTCCCTTTAAATTCGACCTAGCAATTTGGATAGTAATGCGTGAATGGAGAAAGCTAAATTGTCATTAGTAACACTAGTATCCGGTGGAATGGATAGCACATTAATTGCCTCTCTATGCAAAGAAGAAGGGATACTTCAACACCCTATTTTTATTGATTATGGTCAATTGTCATCAAAATTAGAGTTCAGGGCAGCAATTAAAATCCACAAGAAACTGGAATTACCCGAACCCAAATATTTTGACTTAAGGAGTTATGGTTACAATATCAGGTCAGGTTTGACAGACACCAAGTTGCGAGTTAACGAAGATGCCTTTCTCCCTGGAAGAAACATGCTATTTTTGACTATTGGAGCTTCATACGCATATCAAGTTGGTGCTAAGGGCATCACTATTGGACTTTTAAATGAAGAAGCTAGTATTTTCCCAGATCAAACAAAGAAATTTGTAAATGAAGCCAACTCTTTAATCAATTTTATGATAGGCTATGAATTAAAAGTAGTGACTCCATTGATCAAAATGAGTAAGTTAGACGTAATTAAACTTTTAAGAGTGCGAGGTTTACAGGACACGTACTCTTGTCATATTGGAAATAAAAATCCGTGCGGAAAATGTATTTCCTGTTTAGAAATAAATAACAGTATAGGAATATAATATGGGCGGTGGAGGTGGATATCAAAGGCTAAGTGAGGAAGGACTATCAAGCCTTGCTGAACAAGCAAAAAAGGAATTAAAGGGTTCTTCGAAAGGGCAACACAATGTATTTATTAGCTTTGATACAGATGATTTGGCAGAGGTGAATCTCCTTAGAGGACAAGAAAAAAGTAAGAGCAATGAAGTTGAATTTAAAGATTGGTCTGTCAAAAAACCCTACGATAGTCAAAATGCAGAATATATTAAAAGAAAAATTAGAGAGCGTATCCGCCAATGTTCTACAACAGCTGTCTATATTTCTAAGAAAACTCATAAAAGTAAATGGGTAGATTGGGAAATTAAAGAGAGTATTGAAATGGAAAAGAAGGTGGTCGGTTTTTATAAGGGTACCAACCCCCCGTCAAAGTTACCAAAAATAATAACTGATAATAATATTAAATGTGTGCAGTGGACCCATGAAAACCTTAAAAACAAACTTTAACACTTTTAGATTAGGGGTTTGGTAACAGATATTTTGAGGTAACTCGCAGGTAATTCGATGGTTAATAATAAAAATGAGACAAATATAAAGTTTTTAATTAATAGGTTATATGAACCTTATATTATTTCGTCATGGTCCACCCATAGATTCTATTGAATGGCTACAACAAGGTGAAAAAGAAGGTGAGCGATTGCCCTCTTTAAAAAGATGTAATCGGATCCATTGGATCAAAGAACTAATAGAAAAGAAGGATCATTCTAGTATTAGATGTTGGGAAGAAATCCGTAGGACAAAAAAAAGTGAATGTACGAGAGTTCATTTAGCTCTTAAAGATTTTAGTTATATGGTAGTACTTGAAGAAAGAGTCGATTATTGGTTACTCATTACAGCGTTTCCTATTGATAGAAAACATCAGAGAGAGAGAAAATGAAAAAAAATGGGAAGGTTTTATGTCTCTTAAAAAAACAGGGGGTGCCTTTTGAGAGCATCCCCAGGAACTCCTTCTACACATGGCAGATGAGCTATATAGATTAGCGGTAGCTTTTTAGAAAAAGTCAAGAGAAAAGAAATAGAGATGTTAATTTCCTTTTTTATTATAAAAGGAATAAAGCCTATTATATCTACAATGCCTTATCTCTTAAACAATCAGAAAGATAACTTTGTGCTAGTGAGTTTTCTGGTAAGTTCTTCTGACGATGAAAATCCTTTTTTAATCCTCTTCGTGGTTAATTTTTCAACATTGAATAAAATCTCTTTAGCGTGGGTAACCTGATCCTAATAGCAATGATATATTTGCAATAATTTTAATGATTGTTTCCACTTTTTCCTCCTTTTTTAAAAATAGGTGTATAAATACTTTTTTTGATTTTATGTTTTTTAAAAGCTTCTAAAATAGAGGTTTTTGACCATAAATATTGAGTGAGTTTCTCAATATTGCGAGTCGAAAGCTTAAAATCGACATAAAGTTTCCATAAAATTCCAGAATTTTCTGCTGGAATGTTAAGAAAATGTGTAATAAATATAGATACATAGTTGGAGTTATGGGTAGGTTTGTTTATTATCTCACCTCCCCGACCATTTCCTTAACATTGAGTGAATGCCGTATGATAACAAAATACTCAAAATAAACTGAAACTTTTGAGACATCAGCCATTTAAGACCGTTCTAACGGTCGGGCTGATGCCCAAAAGCACACCAGAGGTGTGGTTTATTTTGAGGAAAAGATCGCAGGTTCAAATCCTGTCTTTTCAACCACTGAAAATAATATAAAAATTGTAATGAAAAAGTATTAAAAATAAATTAGGATTAATCAATTGAAAATAATATAACCCCTTAAGGAGGTACAAGTTATGTCAAGACTTAAAATACTAAGGGTTTTTATATTTGTTTGGCCGTTTTTCGCTTTTTCAAATTTACTAACTACTACTACAGCCCATGCCAACTTTGAAGTGTCTCCTCACATTGGATTACACTCTAGAAATGCTGTATATATTAATGGAAATAAAAGGGCATCAAAGTTAACATTGATCTTTGGCGGAGATGTTCAATATAATTTCTTATTACACAGAAGAACCTTCTATAACACCTATATGGGCTTAGGTTTAAGATATCAATACTACTTTTCTCAGTTTGAAAAGTCACCAGCATCAGGTCAGATAAGTGCTCAAAGAGTAGGACTTTTATTGTCCTCAAGATATCTTTTAAGAAAACGATTTATTATAGGTATTTTATATGGGCTTGACCTTTGAAAATCTATAAATATTGAACAAGGATCTGATAACTCTAAAGGCTCAGAGTGGATAGATTTTATAGGTCTGTTAGGTATAGAAGTCGGCTTTAAATTCACAGACTTCTTGCTGGCGAAAATAGAATTAGGTATTAGTAACCTTTATGTAGGAGACCTAGAATGTGAAGGTTGTACAGGTAAAGATAATATAAGTGCTCGTATAGCAAAACCTTATATTTTACTAGGAGTGAGTTGGCTCTTTGGCTCTAATAATAGCTCTGGTCATGATATAGAAAGAGATGAGGATGAAGAGTAAAACTTTTTAATCTCAGTTTTTTCATATAGTGTGTACATACTGTCTGATGTCTAAAACTGGTATATTGTAAAAATATTAGGCAGTATGTATCAAACTATATCGACTAATTATCCTCTAAATGAACTTTAGAGAGTCCTGATTGCACCTCCAAAAGAGTATGGTAGACATCATTGACATGATTTTGTTTTAGATTCTTTGCTGTATTCCCTTTATGCTCAACAGAGAAATTAAGAGTATTCTTAGCCCTTTCATTACTTTTTTTATTCTGATGAGTATTCCCTCTCATTTTTGACTCTGTGCTTTAAGTACCGTTTGCAAGGCCTCAATTTGAGTGGTTATCTTTTTTCGCCAAAGGATTGTCATTTCTGATTGCCTATTGTCTTTGTTCATCAAATCCTCTTAGAGTGCTTTGAGTTGGTCTCTGAGATATTGCTTCTTGGTTGTGAGTATATGAATTTCACCTTTAAGCTTTTCAACTTGTACCAAATACCACTTTTCCAAATCTGTTTTTTCCTGCTGTGCTGAGATAAGAAAATTTTTGAGTTCTGAGTGGCCTTGTTGCACAAATATGATTCTATTACATAAGATTACCATTGGTGCCTTTTGACAGGCTTTTTCACTAGCAGGAGAGAGCCTCCGTGCCTTGCATTGCTGTTATTTTGTGATTTGATTATAGAATCAAATATTTTAATAAAGACTTTGTCTTTTAAGGCACTGGATAAGAGCTGGTTCACAAGCCTGTCAAAAGACACTACTAAAACATACAAGTATTTGTGCAACAAAACCGCTCTGAGTTATTGTTTTGCATCTGCAAAAGTTGATTTTTAAGCTGTTGGTTTTCAGTCATGTACTGCTGACTCTGTTGCCTCTCCGGCTCAAGTTGGGCAAGTTGCTCTTTGAGCTGTCCTAAATCCGTCTGAAAAGCTTTCTCTTGAAGATCCAAAGATAATTTTTGAATATGCCCATAAGCTTCCTTAAGCTGTTTTTGAAAAAGAGAAAATTTTTCCTCCCTTTGCAGTTTGTCTTTTTGAGACTGAGCATTTTCCCATCTAAGTCTTTTAAGGTAAGGTTTTACCCGTTTGTGAATTTGATATTTATATTTAGCCAAACGAGATTTAAGTTTTTCATTTTCAGTTTAAAAGGAATTGTTACAAGATCATGTAAATAACCAAGCTGTATATAATCTGCGACCCTAGACAAAACTTGCGGATAGCAAATTTATCATCTTTGAAAGATACTCCACAATATGGACAAGTCATTGATGTTTTAGATCTACTCTTAGATATTCTTCGTGACTCGAAAGGTACTCAGGTTATGTCATTTGACTCGGTTAGCGAAGATCAATTTCCGGAACCGACAAGTTTTCAATAGTTAAATCTGGCATTATTGCGTCGCGATGGGGATTTCCGTTTGATGGGAATCCATACTTCTTGGTTGATGCAAAACTATTCCCAGGCTCATCAGGTAGTTATGCTTTTAAAAAGCCTCTAAAATAGAGGTTTTTGACCATAAAGATTGAGTAAGTTCCTCAATATTGCAAATTGAAAGCTTGAGATCGACATAGGGTTTTTTGTAAAATTCTAGGATTTTTTGCTGGAATATTAAGAAAATATGTAATAAATATAGATACATAGTTGGAGTTATGGGTAGGTTTGTTTACTATCTCATCTCCCCGACCACTTATTTATTATGATAAAAAAAATGACATATATAAAATTTTTAACGAGTATAATTATATGAATCTTATATTATTTCGTCATGGTCCACCTATTGATTCTGTTGAATGGCTACAGAAAGGTAAAAAAGAGTCTGAACGTCCTCTAACAGAAGAAGGTGTACAAGTCACAAAGAAAGCATCTGAAGGATTAAAGAAAAACTTAAGTTTACATCCTCAAGAAGAAACATCAGGTTGCTTTATTTACTCTAGCCCCTACACACGTGCCCTACAAACTGCAAATATCTTAAAAGATACATTACAAATTAAAGAAGATGTAACTGTCTTAGAAGAACTTACACCTCACAGCCACCCCAAGCAGTTTTCTAATATTATATTTTCTCATACAAAATCTCTGTTGGTCGCAGTAGGTCATCAACCTCTTTTATCACGCTTAGCTGGGTATTTATTATTTAGAGAAGATATATCCTATTTATCTATTGAAAGAGCAGGAGCTTTAAGCCTTCAAATCAATAGAGGCGAAATTATAAACCAACTGCTTTGGTTAATGACTCCTGAGCAACTTATTTCTATGGATACAAATTTTTAAGAATAAAGGATATTAAACTCTATAAATTTTGTCTCATCAATACTTTGACCTGATAGCTGGGACTCAAAAGCTTGTTTTAGATCAGTACCTGCACAAAAATATCTGATTAGACTACTCAGATGGATTATAGTGAAGATGTGATTAGACTATTAGAAGAGTATGAAGAAACTATATATCTTTAAGTTTGACTCAAGGTAACTTTAATATTTTGTAAGTGTAATTCTATCTTAGTTTTGAAAGATTCAGAGATGAATCTTTTTTAATCTTATTGCATATAAAAGAATAATCTTCTTAGACATTCTCTAATATAAAGAGCAGGTAACCCTTGGCTATAATTACGTTGTATGTGGCTAGGACCTCCTTGTACAGAAAGATAAGTGTAAGGTGGATTTTCAATTTTTTCCACTTCTGATAAAATATTAGGTATAGAAGATCTTTGAGCTCTTTTCAAATTGCGTTGACGGTCTAAAGAGAATAATGAAGCGAGTTGTTTATTTAAAATATCCGGACCAAAATCCTCTAAAGTAGAGAGGGATCTATTTCTTAGAGATTCTTCTGAATCATTAAAAACTCCTGAAGATGAAGAATATCTTGGTGTAAAATTTTGATAGAAGTTTTGAATATCTTCATAGTTGAGTGTATCATTAAGCAGAATCAAATCTATCAATTGTTTGAAGACATCAAAATGGCTAGTTAAAACTTGGATAGCAAGACGCATTGCTGACAAACTCCATGAGTTTGCTTCTGCAGTCCATAATTGCCTTTCATGTTCTGGTAATTTGCCAAGGAACTCTTCAAAACCGGTTAAATCGTTGAATGAAGGACAGTTGTCTTTGCCTGAAATGTTCATAGACATACCTGAACAAATACCATGAAACGCCAAAAGTTGAGCTTCTAAGATTTCACGATTGTAATTTCGGCCGGTCTGAAAAAATAGCTGATCAGCAATTAAAGCAGCTAATTTAATAGCCATTTCTTTTATATAATAATCTCTACTGTTCATTAACGTTTCTATGGACAGATCAGCTGGGATGGCGACATAGGTATAACCATGAGAAAGTATCCACTGGTCAGATGAATAGAGCAATCCATTTCTCATCAAAATAGAATCTCTATAAATGCTATCGTTATACATATCGCTGAATAAAGCTCTTCTAACTACTGCATGAGCAATTTCATAAAATGGTGTAGTGATAGATTCCCAAATAACAGAATCTGTTAGTTTTAATTCTCCAATCGGAATGACCCAATCAATTTCTTTTAAAAATTCTCCCTGGCTATTTTCTACAACAATTCCTATGTTGATTCTTTCCACATCAACAAAAGTATAAACAGTTTCTGTTGTTTGAGATAAATCTTTCAAATAGAGTGTTAGCCTAGAATCTTGGGAAACTTCTTCCCTTATTAAAAGTTCTTCAAAAGATTGAAATAATCCTCGAGCTGAATGACTCAATATTTGATTGTAAAGTAGATTATATCCAATTTCTCTTTTTTGCTCTTCACATTGATCATCACAAGAAATAATATCTTCAGTTTGTTCCCATATGTAGTACATACCTTCTTGAACCTCTCTATTGCAATCATCATCACATTTAAAGGTGAGGTTTACTTTTTGATCATCATCCATTCTTACTATAAAGACAAAATCACTAACAGTTTTGGTCTGGGGATTAAAGAAGAGGTTTTGAAGATATGTACCTATAATTTTTTTTCCTTTGAATTTTTCATCTGTTAAAAAATATTTTAGAAGCTGTGTTAAAGCATTAGGATTTGAGTTAGCCAGTGCGACCAATAAATGATCTCCATAACGCAACATCTCCCCTGTATTTATATCTAAGGCATGTACGATATTGCGATATTCGATGGCATCCCAAACACGAACACTCCAACCGGCATTTGAAGCATCTCTTAAAAAGAGGTCAAAACGAAATCTTGTAACTTCCTCTATAAGATTATATGAAAAAGGGGTAGAAGTAGGAAAACTAATCGTGGCAATCTGAGTAGCAATATCTTCAGATATGTCAGATGGTGTTGACTGTGCATGCAAAACCTGGCTAAAGATCACAATGATAATGGCAGGCAATCCTATTCTTTGCACAATACTTCCTCTCATATATATTATATTCGCTTTATTTTATGTACTTGATCAAGTCAATAAATCTTTAAGTGACACAAGCTGTTTAATAGGTTCTCTTTGAAAAAACACCTGTATTGTTATAATCTTGAGCTTTACTGTTGTAAGAACGTCGTTATTAGATATCAGATAAAGTCTAATACCATAAAACTTATTGTTCAAACATACTTAAAAGAACACCTTCCTTGACGCCTACTTTAGGAATATAAACTTTTCTTTGATCTACAGCTTTACAAAATATTTGAGTTACAAAAAGAGCTGGTATAAGAATGTCTGCTCGATCTGGTAAGATATCAAAATGGTCGACTCTCTCTTGAAATGAGATATTAATAAGTTTTTTCAACAGTGAATTTATATCTTCAACATTCAGACTTTTGTTTTCAGAAGAGTGGTCATTTGTATGAGGAATAATTTTTTTATTATAAAAAGATGTTGTAAGGTCATAGAGATAGTCCATATTTCCTCCTATACCCACACAACATTGAAAGGGCTTTCCAGGAGATAAGAAATCTATAAGGGCTTGTTGATGTTGCTTTAGATAAGAAGCTAAATCTTTTTCGGATGAGACTTGAGAGAGGATTTTAACAGTACCTAAAGGAAAACTTGCTTTCTTCTGGATACCTTTCTTGTCACATTGGATCAGTTCTAAGCTGCCACCACCTATATCCATTATGGCATATCTTCCTTCTTGAAATTCCATAAAATATTGAACAGCCCTATACACATAATCAGCTTCTTGTTGGTATGAGATGACATGAATATCAAAGCCTGTTTTATCGTAAATCTCACGGATGATATCTTTTGTATTAATAGCTTCTCTTAAAGCACTTGTGGCAACAACATGACAAGCTTGCACATTATGTTCTGTAAGATGCTTTTTATACTCAAAGCAAACCATTAAGAGTTTTTCTAAATTTTGATCTCCCACATAACCTGATGAAAAAACATCTGTTCCTAATCTGAGAGGGGTTTTAACTGAATATGAAATAACAAAGTCAGATCCATTTTGCTGTCCTATAAGAAGACGGATAGAATTTGATCCTATATCAATAGCTGCTTTATTTACCATTATCTTCACTTTTTAAAGATTGATTGGTCGACTCAATTTTATAAATAATTATAAATAATTTTTGATTGACATAATATATAGGGTTTGATTTTTTAAGGCAAGTGCATTACAATTAACTTTAACTAATAACATCTATTATAAATAATTAGAGGGAAATAAAACATGGAAAAAACAAATAATAATACTAGTTTAGTTCAATATTCGGCTCCGTTATTTACAACAGATGCTGTTTTAAACTCTGAGTTTATCAAAGTGTCTCTATCTGATTACAAAGGCAAGTGGGTTTGTTTATTTTTCTACCCCTTAGACTTTACTTTTGTGTGCCCTACTGAAATTACGGCATTTTCAGATGATATAAAGCGTTTTAAAGCCTTAAATTGTTCTATTTTAGGTGCTTCTATAGATAGCCATTTTTCTCATCTCAAATGGCTAAGCACACCTAGGAATGAAGGAGGGTTAGGTAATATCACCTATCCACTTTTAGCAGATATCAATAAGACTATATCTAGAGATTATGGGGTGCTTTCTGATGAAGGCATTGCTCTTAGGGGGTTATTTCTTATTGATCCAGATGGCAAGGTTGTCTATCAAGTTGTACATGATTTAGCAGTAGGTCGTTCTGTGGAGGAAACCCTTCGTGTTTTAGAAGCTTTTCAAACTTTCAAAGAAACTGGTGAGGTTTGCCCTGCAAATTGGAACAAAAAAACCAACGAGAATACAATAAAGCCTAATCCTAAAGACTCTAAAGAGTTTTTCCAAAAAATCAGGTAATTGCTCTAAAGTTTTTAGGCCTTTTATTAAATCAAATTATATTTGAAGAATTTGTTTACTATAATGAGCTGAGTTAGCAAATGGGTCATAAAAATGAAAGTATTAGTTTTTGCAGAAACAGCTCTTTTAAAAAATAGAGATCAAACAACTGCTGAATCAAAGCAGATATTTAAATCAAGTAGCTTAGAACTTTTTACTATCACCCAGGGTATTTCTCCTACAGTTGCTGTAATGACAAGCAATAACAGCAATCATAAAGAGATCACAGAAACTCTTAGTAGCTATGGCGCAAAAAATATTATTTTTTATAATGATGTAGAGCATTATAATCCTGAAGTTTTTTCAGCAGTGATGCAAAAAATAATTAAGGACAATGAAATTCAGCTTGTATTAGCATCGGGAACTTCTACAGCTAAAGACTTATTTCCAAGAGTCGCAGCGACAATGGATGCTAGTTTTATAAGTGATTGCACAGAAATATCTATAGAAAACGAAGAAGCACATGTCAGAAAACCTCTTTATGCGGGTAAATGTTCTGCTAGGGTTGTTTTGAAGGGAAAGCAGATAAAGATAGTAGTTATGAGACCTAATCAGTTCCCTCTTCCCAAACCTGGCTCTCCATCAAATTTAGCTATAGCCGATCAGATGGCACCTCTTGATATACCATCTAAATATATTGTTAAGAACGTTATTAAATCTTCTTTAGAACGTCCTGATTTGACAGAAGCTCAAATCATTGTATCTGGTGGTCGGGGCCTGCAAAAAGCAGAAAACTTCCAATTATTAGAGGATTTAGCAGATGCTATAGGAGGAGCTGCTGTAGGAGCTTCAAGGGCTGTTGTGGATGATAGATGGGTGGACCATTCAATGCAGGTAGGACAGACAGGTAAAACTGTTGCGCCTCATCTTTACATTGCTGTTGGCATTTCTGGAGCTATTCAGCATTTAGCAGGTATGAGCTCTAGCCGAGTGATTGTAGCTATCAATAAAAATCCAGAAGCTCCTATCTTTAAAAAAGCCACTTATGGCATTGTGGGCGATGCACTTGAAGTTGTACCTCAGCTCACAGAGGCTTTTAAGAAAGCTTAGCCTTACCTCAATTTTTATTATTTAAAATCAGCATAAAAAAGACTGGCATCATCAAACAATTATCAATCTTCTTAAAATAGAAAACCTTTATAAACAAGAAAAATCAATAGCTTAGGAGGAAATTATAGAAAAATTCATTAAAATTATTATAAACTTATCATTGATATTTGGATCAGGTTATTGTGCCAAAAAGCTTTTATTTAATATCGAAAAAATGACCACAAAGAGGATTAAAAAGGGATTTTCATCAGAAGGGCTTGCCAGAAAGCTCACTGGCACAAAACTGCCTTTCTAAAGATTTAAAGGGTAATAAATTGTTTAAAGGGTCAATAAAAACTCCTTATTCCCTGTTATATGCCTTTAGTAATATAATAAAGTTAGGTTCATAACTACCTAAGTTGACTTTCAGAGGGTTTAACTTATTGTTATGATTATAAAAAACAAGTATTTTATCCGTTCGAGAATTTCTGAGGCGAAATTCAGAGAAATTATCCGGTATTTTTCAGTAGATTTAACTGCTATACAAATAGCTCATCTTACAAAATTAAACATCAATACTATTGATCGTATTTTAAAAAAATAAGATTAAGAATATCTGAGTTTTGTGAAAAAGAGAGTGTTTTTTCAAAAGGAGAAATTGAAATTGATAAAAGTTATTTTGGAACTAAAAAAGTCCGTGGTCTTCGTGGTAGAGGATCAAGCGGAAAAACCATTGTATTTGGATTGAAAAAAAGAAATGGCGTTGTATATACACAGGTTATTAAAAATTGCTCTCATGCCTCTCATACAGTAAAAAATATCCACAGGTATACCAGCAGAACTAATGCGAGTAGATTGATTTTTTATATCCTCTGATAAAGGAGGGCCTAAAATGGATAATAATATCCCTCTGATTTCTTTTGGAGTAGACTTATCTAAGTTTACTGAATGTATAACTTGACCACTTTTTAGATGTTCTGTTGTAGATGGTTTAGGAAAACTAGCATAATTTACAATTATCTTTGCAATTGATTTCTCCTTAAAAGATATAGCTCTATAAAATGTGTCTTTTTCTTTTTCCAAAACAGTTTTTAAATTATATTTGTTTATTAATTTCTCCATTGTTTCTAAAAATTTTAAGTCTTTACTAGAAATAAAAAATCGATCTATATATGATATGCGGTGGCAAAATAGATTCCATTGATGCCATGCCATTCTTTCATCTTTTTCTCCCTCACAATACCAATATTGTGACTTATTATTCAGATAAGCAATAATATCTAGTAATAAAGGCTTTCCTATTGTTATCTTATAAAGAGGAGTTAAGTCTTCTGTGATTGTGTATCTTAAACGATCTGAGGATCATAAACAGCAGCAATTTTTAGATTTGGAAAGTCAAATCCTTCTCCAAACATATCCACACATATCATAACTCTACTGTTCCGAGAGTTAAGTCTTTCAATGAGTTTTTTTCTCTCTGTTTTTTTCGTTTTACTGGTTATAACGATATTGAATTTAATTTTAGATATTGAACAGGTTTAGAGATGTTTTATGGAAAAAATTTTATTAAAAATAAAAGCACTATCTCATTATTCTGGCACGCCACTTAAATATGAAAGTGACTTGGCAAGTGGATTTGATATACGTGCTCAATTAGACGGTGATATCATAATTACTCCAGGTCAAAGACTTTTGATTCCAATAGGTTTAACTTTCGAAGTGGCTCCTAATTATGAACTGCAAGTGCGCCCTAGAAATGGACTTGCCATAAAAAAAGGGGTTACTTTAGTGAATTCTCCTGGCAAAATTGATGCTGATTATAGAGGAGAGGTTAAAATTAGTATTATCAATCATGGCAATGAAGCTGTGACAATTTCTCCTCATGATCGTATTGCACAACTCGTACTTTGTCCTGTCGTACAAGCAGAGTTTCAATGGGTCTCTCATCTAGGCATAAGTAAAAGAGGGGAGGCTGGATTTGGCTCTACTGGAGTGAAATAAACAAACTCATCGTTTTCCTTCTATATATCTTACAGAAGACTTATGATCTGGTGCTTATGAATAAAGTTTGTAACAAAAAAAGTATTCTATAAGCATACCAATACCATACCTACAATCATAATTATCTACAGTTAGTAAAGATGTTCGTCACAATGAGAATATATTTTATATAAGATCAATTATTAAATAGTGGGCAAATAGTATAGAACTCATCTCAAAATTACCTTTCCTGCTCGCATTTTCAAAACAACTTCTTAATTTGAGTCCCATATAAAACTATGTAAAAATTACAGAGTTATCATATTGTTTTTGTAAATTTTATACATTAACCATCATCAGCATCATTTTCTCTTATGTAACCTTTTGAATTTATTTACTTTTTTTTATTTTTTTTACTGTTTCTGGCACTTATTATGCATTTGTACTTTATAGATTAACAAGGAGATATTTATGAAAAGTCTATTTAAAGAAGTAATATGTATATACTTGACCTTATTAATGATGTTTTGTCCTTCTTTTGTTGTTATCCAAGCTCAAGAAGGTTTCACTACAGAAGAAATCACACAAGGTTTAGAAATTCTTGATATCATGACTGAACAGTTAGATACAGCTGAAAGTCAACAGGATGGAACCTACGTTTTAGATTTTGATCATGCTCCACTAGTTACTACTGCATCTTTATCTTTTTTTTCTCGTCAATTTCAAGTTCAGATAAATAATGAGAAGTTATCACCATACTTAGAAGAGCTAGATGCTTTATACGAAATGCACAGATCAACTAATAGTCTACAAGCTTTTAAAGACGACCTATCTAAATACGCACATGGATCATATTATGGAAATTCTTCTAGAATACCTAATAAGTTTTTTGAGAGCTTGAATTACGCGGGGTATCGAACGTTTTTTGAAAATATAGAAAAGATATTCGGGTTACAAGAAAGAATAAATGAAAATATGAGCGCGTTGAGTAAAGAAATAGTTAACTCGATGGAAACTTTAAAAAACAAGTTTCCAGATAACAGTCAAGAGATGAGAAAAAATATGTATAGAGAAATAACTCAAAAAGTAAATAATGCAATATCAATTCTAGAACAACAACTCATTGAAGATACGCGAAAATATTTAGGATTGTTAGAAAATGCTCCGGGGACCCATTATCGGCTTTTAGGAGTTAACCCTCAAACAGAACCTTCAGAGATTAAATTAGCTTATAGAAAGTTAGCACCAATATATCACCCTGATACTACTGAACTTGACCCACAACAAGCTGAAGAACACTTTAAAAAACTCAACGAAGCTAACGAAATATTAAGTAATCCTGAAACCCGTGCTCAATACGATAAATCTATTGAAGCCCATCCTAATGTTCCTTCTCAGCAACTTCATCACAGAGAAGTTATTATGAACCAGCGCATACAGACCCTAAGGCGTTTTCGCTCTAATTTTATAAACGCAGTAAAAAGCGCAGGTGTCATTGGACTTATAGTGGGAGCAATAGTGTTTTTTGGATCAGGTGAAAGTGAAGCAGCAACATCTGAAGTAGAAACTGAAAATATTTTTTCTCTTGTCGTCAGCTTAAC
Source organism: Bdellovibrionales bacterium (assembly GCA_965262715.1). GTDB lineage: Bacteria > Bdellovibrionota > Bdellovibrionia > Bdellovibrionales > JAUICD01. The sequence continues at coordinate 960,102 of OZ253553.1, forward strand.
AGAAGATGAGATGATATCTTATAGAGAGTATATCCAATCTGAAAGGCAACCCTTGTTGGACTTGCAAAATGCAATAAATACCAACACACCTAGTTTTTAGCAAACTATATTTTTAATAGTATTCATTTAAGAGAAAAGTATTCTATATGCTTTTCTCTTTTTTCAATATTCAAATGAAAGAAAAAAAGAATGAACAAATCATCATTTATTCTAAAATTAGGATTGATTTTGCAGTTGATCTGTGTGCTTTTTCCAAAGACGATAGAAGCTCAAGATCACCTCAATGTTGAAAGCCATTTAAAGGCTTATATAGAAGCTATTGCTTACGAAAAAGGCCAAACTCTTTGTTACAGTGTGGCCTATACTATAACAAATTCTCTTAATCGACATCCTATAGCCTCTTCAAATCATCCATTTTATAATGATTTAAGGTATAGAAACTCTATATTGGAATGGGCCTTCTTTTTAAAACAGGATGCTTTTAAGAGTGCATTATCCAGTGAAGATCAAAAATCCCTAACAAGCTTGTATGTGAAATATGCAAGTTATTTGGTCAATTCAGAAGAATTTAACACAGCTATTAAACATTGTGCTTTAGAAAACAATTTAGAGCTAAAGGCTTTAGAAAGAGATATCAAAGAAAGGATTTTACATCAACAAAGAGCATCAGCAATTATAGGAGCTATTGGATCACTAGTTTCCATTGAAATAGCAATAGAGCTTATAGGAGGGCCCATTTTAAGAGGAATAGGTCAAATATTTAAATGGATAAAAAATAGAATCAAAATAGGTTATGCAGTTAGAGGTGATAGGTTATTTTCTTTTTATGATGGTCAAACTCAAAGACAAGCTGTGCAAGAACAAGTATCCTCAAAGGTTGAAAATAAAAACAAAGTTTTTAATGGTTACAACCAATGGATGAAAAGAGGAGTTCAGGGTTTAATTGCTATATCTTTTATGCCCACTTTCTTTGACATCTTCAATGCTATTGAAGATGTTTACACAGAACAACCTGAAGATGAACAATCGAATTTGATGTCATTTCAATCTCCATGGGGTGCCGAAAGTATGAGATGGTGGACGGTAAGATATGCTCAATATGAAGATAATATCATAGAAAAAAGTCTAAGTTTAAAACACCTATCAGAAAATCAATCAGATACTTTGGAGTGGGGGGCAGCATACATAGAATACATAACCTGGTTAGATTTTTACATGGTAGATTACTGGATTATAAAACATCAGGTAGAACAAGCTAGAGTTGCTCCTGAAACCAGGAACCTTAAGAAGGTTCGTGTTTTGAGTATGGCATTACAGCTTTTTGATTTAAGGAAAAAAGAATTAGAAATGGAACTTGCTGACCTACAAAGTAGAAATACAATCAATGCAAACCACCGCAGAGAGTATCTTACAGTTTTATTTAAGCTCTTAGAAATATCTCAAGGTCTGCCATACGGTGTCTGTAATCAAGTTAGGTCTCCTTTACTTTGTAGATTTCATCTGTTGTACACAAAAAAATATTTAGGAGAGCATTTAACTGACATGGAATATCAAGAACTACAACAACTCACTGCAAATCTAGAACAATTATTACAGCGGCCTTTTGAAAATAGTATTTAAGTTTTATGAAGAAAATCTAAAGTTTATCCAACAAAATCTTTTTAGTAGAGAATATAATATATTGGCAAGATAAGAGCGCATCCTGTGGTAAGTAGTTATACTACTGTCTTTTAGAAACTTATTATGGTGATGAGTAGAAAAAACCAGGGGAATGGTAGTTTAGGAGATTTCATTATAGAGCTTTTTCACTTTTTTACTCGCATTTGCTATTTTGGAGTAAAAAATATCAACTTTAAAAGTTTTGAAACATGGTGCATTTCATTAATAACAGCAAGCTTCTTAGGAGCAATTCCATTAGGACCAATAAACTATTTGAAAAGCTCTGTGAGTGCTGTATCTCCCTCACTTCCTTTCTATTGGAAGATTTTTTTCAATATGTCACCTTTTATTCAATATACTGTGCTGCTAAGCTTGTTGGGAATAATTACTCTGTTCTTTTTTGGCTTTCGAGATTTTAGAAGGCATGTTGTATTTCAAACAGCTATAGATTGTACCAGTCTAAAAAATTCTAAAGGAAAGGTCCCAAAGGAGAATATCGCTCTAAAGTGTTGGAGTAGGAGCTGCTACAGGTACAATAGCAGGTTCAGCTATAAAGCTAAAATAAGGGAGCGGGAATAACAGGTGGCTTATTAGGAGCAGTAATAGGTGGAGCCGGTCTCTATGTCTATGCTATCCATAGTCTTCTTGAAAAAAGAGATACAAAAACAAGAAGACAAACTTTACTTAATCTTGATAAGTTTTCAGTTTCAACTCCTTCAAAAAGAAGTGAGGTTCAAGACTTTAAATTATCTGCTCCTGATGTAAATAAAGAATGTTTTGAATGGAAGGTTAAAGGAAATAAGCTCGTTCAACAACATTGTGTGTGGAGTATTCAAGGAAATTCCTTAAAGAAACTGAAAAAATATTGAATCAGTTCATGGAATGCTCGAAAGAACTTCAATCTAGTATAGTTGACTATATGAGTCAAAGAGATAATGCAGTTAATATCCTCACAGAAAAAATCAATGTGATAGATACCCAGCTTAAAGAAGTAGATTTAGAAAGAAAACAATTTGATAAACGGCTAGATTTTTTGATTGACGGTGAGCATACTGAAACAGATCAACTCCTCAAAGATGATTATAAAAGGCAATATTTAAGTAAAAAAATTAAAGAGCAAAAGTTGATGAAGAAAAGAGATCAACTTCAGTTATTTCAAAAACAACTCTCTAATACACAAGATTTTGATTCTGATAAGAAAAGCTTTAAAAATATAACCAAAGCTTTTGATTATATTCAAAGAAATGATTTGGTTTCTCTTGCTCTATAAGCAAGTTTTTATTTAAGACAAAGCAGTATATTGACGTAATAAGAGTGATTACGTGTATATACTTATTTTAGCAGTGAGTTTATAAAGCCAAGGAAAAAACGACCTTGTGTTTGGGATACTTTGTCTTAGTAAATTTAAGCAAATTATGGAAGAAAAAACCTTAAGAATCAGCCTATAGAGACCTTAAACCTAAATAAAAACTTGCTTATGTCGGGAAGCGGCGCAAGCAACGCTCGCATGGGAATTAACATTGTGTCAAAAAACAAAAGGTATCTTTCCTCCTAAAAATGATCAAGCTTTCTAGGCAGTCAGCATTTTATTGACGGTGCCAACCGTCAAGCTGGCTGCCAAAAAGTAGCCAGGGGCTAGATCATTTTTAGGGAAACTAGCATCCCCTATTCCTTTAGATACAAAAAATATTCTCAATCCACAATTTTCAATGAAACCAATTATTTCTACTAATTCCTTAAATTTCTACCATAAAATGAGAATGTAGTGGTACAAAATCACATATCCACTGTAACTAACTAAAATAACTCAACTTTATTTTCGCAACTGTCAAACTCAAGAATTTGGATAATGGTAAAGAGTTTTTATGTCATGAGAAGATCAGTGAATATACCGGATGTAAAGTTTATTTTGCACATCCTTACACTTCCTATGAGAGAGGTTTAAATGAGAACACGAATGGTTTAATCCGTCAGTATTTTCCAAAAAAGACAGATTTTAGAGAAATCACCTCTAAGGATCTAAAAAGGGTTGAGTTTCTTTTAAACCATTGCCCTTGAAAGAGTTTAGGTTTTCTAAGTCCTCATGAATTTCATAGACAGAAAATGGTTTGTTGAAATCATTATTAACTCAACTCCTACTCTCAACATCCTGGTAACAATTTATTATGAGGCAACACCCACGACACCTTAAGTTGCACTTGCGATTTGAAGTTATATTTTGCTATTTTTACAGTATTTTAAATATAATTTCTCCTTGTGTTTTTAGATAGTTACATAAATTATTGTCGCAAAAATGTCGTAAACATGTCGTAAACTTATTACAAATTGAAACCTTCTTTTAGAGTGTAAAACACCTTATGTGTTGCATCTCTAGCTATAATAACTTTTTTATCAATCATATCTTTTAAATCTCTTTGTAATGTTCTCTTGGTGATTTTGGAAGCCAATCTTCCTTTTGAAGTTTTTTTCTTAACAAGTTCCATTTTTGTACAAAGATCGTCAAAGTCTTTTGGAAAAAGTTTTTCATTTTCTAAAATATGCTCTACAATCACTTCTTGCCTCTGAGATAGATTATGATTTTGTACCAAGACATCCTTTAGAATGACTTTTTTTCCTATCTCCATAACTTCATTCATTTGAAGCAAAAAGCCTTTTACAAAATAATCCAACCAATCTGTCATATCCATATCTTTATTTTGTTCCACAGATCTGATGGCTTTGTAAAAATTTTGTCTATCCTTATCATAGTATTCACTGATAGAAAAAAGTCTTTTAAAATCATAACCTGACTTATAAAGATAAAAAGCACAGAGTAAGCGAGAGGTTCGCCCGTTACCATCTACAAAAGGGTGGATATGAACAAATTGAAATTGGATGATACCACTTTTTAAAACTGGATGAATTTTTGAATCTTGATTGATCCATTCTACAAGTTCTCTCATAAGAGCAGGTACTTCTGTTGGTTTAGGAGGTATATAAACAATCTCCTTTGTGACCGCATTACCTATATAATTTTGTATATTTCGATACTTTCCTGGCTTAGCACTTCCTCCACGTACTCCTTTAACTAGCTCTTTGTGAATCTCTTTAATCATAAATTCTTGAATACTAACTTCTTTTTTTAAATAATCTGAGACCAAATTAAAAGCATCTCTATAATTTTTAACTTCTTTGATGTCCTGTCTGTCAGCATTCAGAACTTGTTTTCCAGCTAAAATCTTTTTAGATTGTTCAAGAGTCAACTGTGTTCCTTCTATGTGAGTTGTATGATGTGTTTCTAAAAGTAGGGCATTTCTACTCATTTTTTTGACCCATTGATTTGAAAGATGAGCTGCTTTTAAGAAGCCTCTGGATTGCTCAATTTGCATTAAATTATTCAATATAGATTGAGTAATTTGAAATTTTGGAGAGAATTTTCTTTTCATTTGAGCCTTCCTAAAGTTTTTAGACCATATTTTTGGGAAACAAGCCAAAAATAGTCAGAGACCAGTTTATTTTGAGTGAAACTGGCGTACCCGGCACGATTCGAACGTGCAACCACCAGATTCGTAGTCTGGTACTCTATCCAGTTGAGCTACGGGTACATGGTCTTATATCTATTTTAGAATTTTACTTTGAAACTATCATATAAATATCAACAAGTTAACGGTTGCCAGTCTGCCCGACTGCCGGAATATTGAAATACTGGCTCAAACATACAAGAAATCTGTTTATATCTGTAAAACAAAACCTCTTCATCATAATTTACAATACTCTAAAAGGTAAATTTTTAACAAGGCCTAACAAGAATCTATAGTAAAATAATCCTCATTATTTTTAAGATATTAAATAGGAAGTAATATGACGAATGGGATATTTGCAAGGAGTGAGTGGTACACAATAAGCAAGTGGTATTAAAAAATAAAAGGCTATGGTTAGTGTTTATCCACTCAACATAGCCTTTTAAAAGGTATTTAAAAATTATTACTCTGCAGTTATTTCATTAAAAGTGGTAACCCACTCCTATTGTGGCATAGACACCGTTAAACTTGCTATTACAATCAAATTCTCCACTTGCATCTAGGGTATCATCTTCGGTACTACTTCCTGAACCTGATAATGAGCATTTTTTAAAAGAAAGTAAATCATAACCACCTTCTAGTTTCATTAGAAAATTAGGAGTTATTTTATACCCAACTTCTACACCTATTTGAGCAGTGAAGTTATTCCATAAAAATTCACTACTACTTATATCTAGATTAACATTAGCATTTTCACCAGTGCGAAGTGCAGAAAGATTACGATTATCACTATAATGCTTCCAAATATCCAAACCAAGAATAGGTCCCAGAAAGAGAGCATCCATTTCAAATCTATAATTTGCTAAAAGAGCCACTCGATGCTTATTTCGCTTTCCCGATGTACTTATAGATGCATCGCCTACACTAGCTGACCCTGATGCTGATTTAGAATAAAATCGATATCTTGGCCCAATACCAAAACTAGAATTTTCATTTATAGATATACGGTAAAGAGCATCTGCACCAAAATGCCATGCACCATCTGTTTGGAATTTTTTACCAAAATGAGCTGAAATTTCACCACTTCCATAAGCAAAAGAAGAAATTCCTAGTAAAACTGCTGAACAAATAAATAAGTTTTTAAGTAAATTTTTTTTAAATTGATTCATAACAATACCTCCACAAAGATTAAATAGAATTTACTTTTTGTAAAATAAAGTAAATTCTCTGTCAAAGTGAGGATATTTACAGAACCTTACAAGATTGTCTACCAAAAACTTTTACCTACAAGCTATTTTTGAAATATATGAAATATATACAATATCCAGATGCCATTTTAGCTTTTTTTGTGTAATTTTTACAAAAAACAAGGTTTTTATCGGTTTTCATTAGTCTTCATTAGAACAGAGCCTAAGAGAAAATATCTTGACCTATACAAAGTGAATTTATATTTTGAACATCTTTCTGATACACAAAAATAAATAAATGCATCAAAAGTGATACAAAATGGTAACAAAAGATATTTTAAATGCTAAAATTGTTTTTCAGCAGCACATTCATGAATCATTGATGATTTTAAGAGTTTGCTTTTTACAAAATAACACTCCGCCATTTAAACCAGGTCAATTTGGCACTTTAGGCATTTTAGAAACTTACACCAAAGACAATCAGGAAAAACTTCGTTTGATCAGGCGATCCTACTCTGTAGCCTCAGCAAAAAATAAAGCCAATTATTTAGAATACTTTATCACTAAAGTGCAAAATGGCGTATTAACAGATCAACTGTTTTCTCTAAAAACAGGAGGCTTAATTTGGATGAGTCAAAAAATCACAGGATTTTTCACCTTGGACCCTGTACCTAAAAACACTCATTTAATTTGGATTGCAACAGGCACTGGTGTGGCTCCCTTTGTGAGTATGCTCAGGTCCTCTATTTTAGAAGAAAGGCCAAACTATAAAATCATCCTTTTGCACGGAGTGCGTTATAAAAATGATTTAGGTTATGAAAAAGAATTAGAATACATCTCTCAAACAAAAAAAGATTTTTTTTATTGCCCAATTGTAAGTCGACCTGACACAACATGGAAGGAACAAAAAAAATCAATAGGAAGAGTGCAATCCTTATGGCAAAATCAACTTATGAAAGGGTATTTTGAATTTATACCATCTCCTCAAAATGCTCACGTGATGCTATGCGGCAACCCTTATATGATTGAAGATATGTTGGTGATTTTAGAAAAACTTAATTTTTCTATTCATACTAGAAGGCAACCTGGTAATATTCATTTTGAGAAGTATTGGACAAAAAAAAATGACTCATAAATCCTTCTCTCCAGATTTTATAAATCATATCACTTCTACTGTGCATCAAATAAGTAACCAAGGAAAAACTTCATTAATTGCTGCTTTTGATGCAGATGGGACTTTATGGGATGCAGATGTAGGGAATTTATTTTTTCACTATCACATGACCAATCCTCATGTAAAAATACCACAAAAGCTATGGAAAGACTATGAGGCTTTCTATTTTCATAACCCAAAGGATGCACTCACAGAGCTTGCCCTTTTAAATGCAGGACATAGCCTTCCTCAAGTGAGGAAATGGGCTAAAGATTGCTATAATCAAAATAAAAAAAAGATCCCTATTTTCACTCCACAAATAAATCTTATCAAAACTTTACAAGATTTAAATGTTCATGTTTATATTGTAACAGCTAGCTTTAAGTGCGCTGTTGAACCTTTTGCAGAACTCTTCAATATAGATAAAGATCATGTAATTGGAACAGAATTAGAAGTTCAAGATGACCTTACACATCGAAAACTTAAAAGACTAACTTATGGTAAAGGTAAAGTTGAAGGCTTATTGCAAGAAACAAAAGGCATAAACCCTTTTTTTTCTATAGGAAATGCAATGCCTGATCAGCCGCTATTGCACATAGCCTCTCATATCAGACTAGCTATCCAATCTACAAAAAAAGATATTCATCTTTATAAAAGTGAACAAGATCTCAAGGCAGTTGCTATCAATGAAGGAACTCAAAATGGTTGGTTTCACCATCAATTTTACAATGATTAAATCAGTATAAATCATTACTATATGACATCTTCAACTCTTGTTATAAAATGAAGTTGAGCTTCCTTACCTATAAGGTGATTAGGAATATGATTTACCTTAATAGATATTTCTGTATTTTTAATTACAGTTGATAGTGAAGAATATTGATGATTATTTTCTAAAATCAATTTTGCTTGAAAAGTTCCCTTTATAAGAACCTCTCTTTGACTTTGAAAAGTATATCCTTTTTGATTGTCATTTTTTTTCAGAGTTCCTCTAAGATAAAATGGCCTTCCAAGAAGCTTTGCAGCTGTAACCATATCATTATTCAAAAGCCTTTCTCTAATATATGTACTAGAGATAACCTGTTTATCTAAAACTGCAGGTGCAATTATTTGTAGTTTGATATCTTGATGAGATGTCATTTTTTTTAGCTCTGCTAGGGTTCCATGCCTTTTAAAACCAAATGCAAAATCATGGCCTACAACAAGCACTTTTGGGCAAAAAGGTTTACAGATTGAATCTTGAAAAAATGTGTGAGCGCTTTTTTGAGCAAGTTGCTTTGAAAAAGGTTCTATAATAAGATAATCAATACCAATTTCTCTTAAAGTATCTTTTTGATCTTGCTCGTCAAATAAAGGACAAAAAGGAGGGATAGGAGAAGATGGTGATAAAATAAACCTAGGATGAGGAAAAAATGTCATCGCTACAGAAGGAACTTGAAGTTTTTTTGAAAACTGTACAAGTTCAAATAGAAGTTTTCTATGGCCTAAATGAACTCCATCAAACTTACCTATCGTCATAACAGACCCAGAAAGTGGGGCTGATAGCTTATCAATGCCATTTAATATTTTCATAGAAGACTCGTCATAATTATCTTTTGTAAAGGCTATTAAATACAACCTATTGCCAAATTTATAATAAAAAAGCTCTATCGTTCAAAGCAAGTTATCTAAAATAAAAATTTACAGCAACTACAAATAGTGATAACAAGTGAGAAATAGTGATAACAAATATTGTGGCTATTTAATTAGGGGAGGTATTTGTGAAATTAGGCACACTTAAATCAAATACACCAGATGGACAGCTTGTAGTTGTATCAAAAGATAATAAGAAGGCCTTACCCGTTAAACATATCGCGCATCATCTACAGCAGGCATTTGATGACTGGCGCAACACCTACCCACAACTTGAAAAAGTCTATCAAAATTTGAATAATGGCACTATAAAAGGAGAAGTGAAAGTAGATGAAAATCAATTTCACTCACCACTTCCTCGTGCCTATCAATGGGTGGATGGCTCTGCCTTTATTGAGCACATTAAGCTTGTTAGAAAAGCTCGAGGAGCAGCTCTGCCAGAGACACTAAAGACTATTCCTCTTTTATATCAAGGTGGAAGTGATACATTTTTAGCTCCAAGAGAAGACATCTCTTTGTTAGATACGTCTTATGGTTTAGATTTTGAAGGTGAAGTAGCTATTATCACAGACTTTGTTCCAAGGGGAATAAGTCCTGATGCTGCTTTGAGTCATATAAAGCTACTAATGCTTTGCAATGATGTGTCTTTAAGAGCACTTATTCCTCAAGAGCTATCTATGGGGTTTGGTTTTTTTGTGAGTAAGCCATCATCTGCTTTTTCTCCATTTACTATCACCCCTGATGAACTAGGAGATCATTGGAAGAATGGCCGAGTTCATCTACCATTAGAAAGCAAATATAATGGTCAAAACTTTGGGCATCCATCAGGTAGTGAAATGTTTTTTCATTTTGGTCAATTGATTTCCAGAGCTGCAACTACACGCAATTTAGGAGCTGGAACTATAATCGGAAGTGGGACTTTTTCTAATGAGGACTCTAAAAAAGGTAGTAGCTGCTTAGCAGAACAGAGAATGCGGGAGAAAATCCAAACAGGCCAGATAAAAACACCTTTTATGAAGGATGGAGATATTCTACAAATAGAGATGCATACACCAGATGGCCACAATCTTTTTGGAACAATCCTCCAAAGAGTAAAACAAATTTAGGTATTTATTAGGCTGTTGACATTTTAACATAACATATTGAAATTGTTGTAAATAAAACTAATACTTTTTTCTTAATTTATGAAGTTTATAATTATGTCAAAAGCGAGTAGTCCTCGATCAATCGCTTATGCGATTACTTTTGCTGAAGAACTCGCCTCTTAAGCATAATTATTAAGTTTTGTAGAGCTTTTCTGCTAGTGAAATGTCAACATTCCTAACAATAATAAAAAAAATTAGAGGAGACACAATGATCAATCATCAATCAAATTTAGAGTTAAAAAAAGTGGATAAAGAAAAGGCTCTTTTGATAGATACAAATGTCATAGACCTTTTTAAGAAAGATCCATCAAAAATAAATGGTTTTTGTACAAAAGTGAACAGAATAGAAGCAGAGGTTTTTATATCTAGACGTCTTTTAGATGAAATAGCAGGAGAAAAATCATTTAAAAATGCACCCAAATCATCTGTTTATGAAAATAATAGTTTCCAGAGACTGTCGATAATAAAAGAGATAAAAAAGAGTTCTCCTCTATACTTTTTAAGAGATCCTCAAAAACTTATCCTTTATGAAATAGAAGGAGACGGAGTGTCCAAAAAAGTTCCTATTTTTTCAGAAGACTGGATTGAGGTTTTTTTTAATAACTCAATAAATGCGCGTGAATATATACTTAAGACAAGTAAAGCTTATAATCAACGTAAGCCACAAATGGAAATTGAAAGAGATATTTCAAAAGATGGGATAAATAAAATAAAACAAACGCATGAGCTACCTTATACTATTGATGATAAAATATATAACGACTTCATAAAAAACGGTTTCAAAAAAGAATCTCAATATTTTGATGTTCATGTAAGATCTCTTGTTTTTTATTTGTATAGAACTTTTACTTATTGCTTTGAGGAAAAGGTTACTGAAGAGGAATTTGTTAGGTATTCGGCTTTTTCAGAGGTAATAAAAAAGTCAATTTTAGAAAACAAAGAGAAATATCCTCGTATAAGAGCCTCTTTTATCATATCCTATTGTAGACAATTGAAATGGACCCGTCTTCTTTATAAACAATCTTTAATGGACAACGAGCTAACCGATCATCTTTTTTTAGGTTTTGCACTCTTTGTGAACTTTTTTATTACAAATGATGGAAAACTACAAAATAAATGCAATGAACTTAGGAGTATTTTACCAATTTCAGTAATATCCTTTAATGATTGGGTGAATATTTAAAAATAGAGTAATGTATTTTTTCATAATTATAACAATAAGTTAACATCTATAAAAGTCAACTTAAGGTGTGGTGAACCTAGATTTAAATCTCCAGAGTCATTTCTAAGTTAGTGGGTTTGTGTCTTAGATGAAAGGAATTTTAAGATTTTATCTACAAATTCATATTTAGGAGGAGGATGAGGCATAAGCATTTTCTCAAGACTTTTTTTAGAAAGGCCTGTCTTTTCTAGAATTTCTTTATACTCACATTTATCTAATAAGATAGCTATGGCTCCTTGAAGTGTGTCATGGTCACCTTCAGAAAATGCTTCCATTATACATTCTTTTAATCCGGTCAGTGTAACATCGTCACCAGGGTTATAAGGATGCGCAAAAATTCTTTTTTTAGAATAAGTATCTTTTGAGGATCCTTTTTGCTTTTTGAATGTCTTTTTTTTGTTCATTTTTTAACCCTCCTAGTAAAATCAATACAAATTCGTTACTTTTAAGGCTTATCTTTTCAATTATAGAATAGTAAACACGTCGACCATTTTTCCATCGCAATTCCAGCAGTCCTTCAGCAAGCATCTTATGATCTCCAAAATAGCCATTACTTGTTATATGTTTTAGACGAGCATCTCTATTTGAGCTTTGGCTTTCTTTGTTTGGTTATTAAACCACTTTTCAAATTCAGGTGTTCGCTCGATTCTCAAGCTTTATGGCTCCTTATATAATAACTTTACCTGTAAGTTATCGATTAATCAAGATTAAAGCCCAGGTCTCTTCGAAGTAAAAAAGTTATAGTTTAGAAAGATTTGTTGCATAAAGATTTAAGGTAAGAGCACTTAATCATTTATAGTTATCTAAATTTTTAATGCCTACAAAGAAAGATTTTTATGGCACGCCGAGGAGGACTTGAACCCCCAACCCTCAGATCCGAAGTCTGATGCTCTATCCAATTGAGCTATCGGCGCTCACTTACGTTTATCATTAAGGAATTTTCATTGATGTAGCATTGTTATTGCAAAGCTTCAAATCCAAATAAAAGTCTCTTTAGTCCTTAATTACGTAATCCTTTGTGATTGGAAAATAGAAATCAGCAGCTGTTTTTAGATCATCAGATGTAGTTTCAGGCCATGACCAAATTTCTACACGACAACCTCTTGTTTTTAAATACCAAATCAGAGGAAGAAAATCCTTATCCCCACCAAGAATCACAGCCACGTCTATTTTGTCAGCAAGGGTGACAGCATCTATAATTAAAAAGCTGTCGGCATTTTTTTGAGGCTGACGCACTTCTGCTCCAATAGAGCTTAAAAAGTTTCTAAAAGTTTCACTGACATCTTTATAAATAGGTTTATAGTAGAGAATACGCAGAATCTCTCTATCGCCCATTTGATCTAAGATTTTTCTATAATCTGTACGCCCTTCATGATGTTTTAAGCCAGACATTTCAATGTTTTCTGCATCGATAAACACTCCAACCCTTTGAAAAAGCAGAAAATTTTGTAAATCTGAATTGTAACTTCCTTTATTTTGGGTAATTTTTTTTGTTGTTGATTTTTTTGAAATTGATAACAAGAGAAACCTCCTCCTATATGGTTTAGTGATATTTTGAAGCTACTATTTATAGGCTGAGTGAAATAAGTATTGTAGAGATAGCTTTTTATGGTCTTATGATAGTCCTCTACTAAGGGCCTATATATTGTTAGTAGTATATATTTAGATACCTTCATGTTTTATTTACCTTATATGTATTATTATATTATTTTAACCATCTAAAAAAGCAACTTTTTTATTATATTAATAAATATTTAGTGGATAAATATCATAAGTTTCTTGAAATACTTTAAAACAACGACCTACTTTCCCTTAAATAGCGAACTTTTTATAAAAGAGCATCAAAACAGCTCATTAAAGAGGTTTTAATAACAAAAAATAATAGCTATTTTGAATATTTTGCCGTGATAATAGCCTTAATATTGCCCCGAACATTAAAATCTCCTATCACTTCAATAGACCAGGGGTCCAAAGCCTTGACCAGGTCGTCTAAGATGATATTTGTGACATCTTCATGAAAAATATGCTGATCCCTAAATCTATTGATATAAAATTTTAATGATTTTAGTTCTATACAAAATTTATCTGGAATATATTTAATTTTTATTGTGGCAAAATCAGGAAAACCACTTCTAGGGCATAAACAAGTGAATTCAGGGCATTCAAAATCAATTGTGTATTTTCGATGCATATTTCGATTTTCAAACACTTCTAATTTTGAGGCCTCAATAAGTTTTTGGCCATATAATTCGTTCATAAGCTTAGGACCTCATAGTTGGGGTATAGACTTTTTGATTTTTTTTATTTATACTGAGAGTATATACATTGTTTCTTGTTTTTGTTGAATTAAAAACTGGAGATTTTTGATGAAACCAAAACACACAAGATCAGGTCCAATTCATATTATAATTCACAATATCATAGCAGCCAGTTTTTTTGTGCTAGGCGCGATAGGTATTGTATTCTCATCTCTACCTTCTGCATATATTAAAATGGCAAGGCAGAGCACTTATATCATTCCTCCTAAGGAAATGGTGCATTTTTCCTTTGGTTTCGAAGAGGCATTTGCATCTTTGATGTGGGTGCGTCTGCTTCAAGATATCGATATTTGTGAGCAAAGCCAGAACCCAGCATCTTATAACTCAGCCACAACTATAGAAGAAATCTTAGATGCTGAAATAGCAGAGTCCAGATGCAATGAGGGTTGGGTTTATCACATGCTGGACCGAATTACAGATTTTTCTCCTAAATTCTTATATGCTTATGTCCATGGAGGATTATTGCTGAGTGTTGTTGTAGATGATAGGGAAGGAGCTCGTCAAATTTTTGAAAAAGGGCTAAAAATGTTTCCAGACCATTATAATTTAAATTATCACGCAGCATATCATTATTTAGCTGAAATTAGAGAACCTGGAAGAGCTGCTCAGCTGATGAAGAAAACACATGAATTAGGTGGTCCTGCATGGCTTTCTCTATCAGCTGCCCGTCTTTTTGCAGAAGATGGTATGAAAGAAGCTGGCATTATGTTGCTCAATGAACTCATAGAAACAAATACTGATCCTGAGTTTGTAGAGGCTGCTCGAGAAAGACTTAATAAAATGATCAGAGAGTAATGAACTTTAAGAAACCAAAATAAATTGAACCTATTTACAGCTAACTATTTGCTATACTCAATCAAACAATCCAAATAATATAATAATTTATGGTTACTGATAGCAGATACAGATTGTCTGCTTCCTGGTTTACCGAAGTCCCTTGTAGCACAAAGGACTTAATAAGATATAACTTGTAACTTCAATATGTTATCTCGAAATGGCAACAGCCCTTTGTGTTACCAAATACTTTTTCAAACAATCAGGAAACCTGCGCTGCAAAGGACTTCGGTAACACTTTATATTAAACATACCTCTATTTCTATTAATTTTTCTAATGAAAGAAGAGTTAATTATTAGAAAAATTATTTGTTATTACCCTAACTGTTTGATTTTAACTATATTATCGACATCTTGTTTTTGAGTATCTTCTATACATTTAATTTTTGAATTATATGTTTCAAAGATTTTTTGCTCTAAATAGCTTCTAATATCTTGATTGAGAGGGTGAATAATGTCACGAAATGAACCATTTTTGCATTTCTTACTAGGCATTGCTACAAATAAACGTTCGCTATTACCTTTAATAATTTTAATATCACGAATAACCAAAGAATCCTCAATCACGATAGTGACATAAGCCTTAAGCCTTTCTTCCTCTATAGGGAAAATTTTTACAGATGTAATATTCATAGAGCTATCTCCTTATTGATTGTTAATTACCTTCTAGTCATTCACTAATAATCCTATAAAGTTTTTCTGCCTTTCATAAACTTACAAATGAAAAAATTTACGACTTCACTATTTAAGAGAATTTTTATCCCCTATTGTTTCTTAACGGCAACCTGGACTGAAGATTTAATAGCTAGACCATTTATTTTTACATTTTTTTTAAAAAAATATTTTCATGCCATCTTTTTTGAATATTTTGTTTTATATTGAAACGATAGCTATCAGAAGTGGATTTTTTACAAATCAAAAATTCTATGTTTATTATGATCTACAGATTGCCTTAACGAAAGTTTTAGGACATGATACATTTATAGTGGGATTTAATTTGGGGTATAGCCAAGCGGTAAGGCAATGGGTTTTGATCCCATCATGCGCAGGTTCAAATCCTGCTACCCCATCCAATTGATTTTCTCTTAAAATCCAAAAACTTAACAAAAAAGGAAATCAAATGACAGAAAAGAAACATCCAGATTTATATGTAGAAGAAAGATATAAAGACTGGATCACCTTACGTTATGATATTAAAAAAGTTCTTTTCTCTCAAAAAAGTGGATTCCAACACATTCAGGTTGTTGAAACAAATGGGTTTGGAAAAATGCTTTTAAATGATAATATTGTGATGGTTTCTGAGATGGATGAGTTTGTTTACCATGACATGATTGCACATGTTCCTTTGTTTGTTCATCCTTGTCCAAAAGATGTTTTAATTATTGGTGGTGGAGATGGAGGAACAGTGAGAGAAGTCTTACGGCACCCAACAGTACAAAATTGCACTCTTGTAGAGATTGATGGCCTCGTGATAGAAACTTGTAAAAAATTCCTTCCACAACTTTCTTCAAAGCTTGATGATGATCGCGTAACCGTTCATGTTGCAGATGGTGCAAAATATGTGAAAGAAACCTCTAAACATTTTGATGTTGTAATTGTAGATTCTACAGACCCATTAGGCCCATCTCTATCTTTATTCAATAATGAATTTTATCAAAATGTATATCGCATATTAAATGACGATGGTATAGTCGTATCTCAATGCGAGTCTCCTTTTTTAGAAGCAGAAATGCAAAGATCAATTATACAAATACTTCATACATATTTTCCAATCGTGAGTATTTATAATTATACAAACTTAACTTATAACGGAATGTGGTCCTTTGCATGGGGTTCTAAAAAACACCATCCTACAAGAGATTATAATTCAAACAGAACAGAGGGATGGAGTTTTTCCTATTATAATGCTGATATACACACTGCAGCTTTTGTACTTCCAACGTTTATGCAAAAAGATCTCAAAGATTATTTAAAAAATTAAATGCTTAAAAAGGTATCTTACTTTAAAATAGACCCAGAATAAAAAATAGAGAGAGATGCTATGATTGATCAGATCACTATTAAAGGATTCAAAAGTATCAATAGTATTGAAAGTTTGAAACTCAATCCGATAAATATACTCATTGGTCCTAATGGCTCTGGTAAATCCAACTTTATCGGTGCTTTTTCATTCCTTAATTTCATAGGGAGAAAAAAACTTCAAGAGTATGTATCTAGACAAGGAGGAGCTAATCGTATATTGCATTTTGGCACAAAGAAAACAGAACGTATGGATTTTCATATTTGGTTTAAGATTAAAGAAGAAGAAGTATCCTATAGAAGTGAATTTCACTCAACTCAAGATGACAATATTGTCCTTTTAGGACAAGTCATCCCAGGTCTACCTCTTTCTGAAGGTTATAGATATCTAGTAGACACTACTACGGAAGAATCAATCAAAATAAAAAAAAGAGTTGATAAGGTCCATAACTATCTTAAACAATTTTGTGTTTATCAATTTCATGATACAAGTTCTACTTCACCTATAAAAACAACAACAGATTTGCATGACAATCACCAATTACGTCTTGATGGTTCTAATCTTGCGGCATTTTTATACCTTTTAAGAGAAAAATATAAATCTTCTTATGATCTTATACGAAAAACAGTGCAAAAAATTGCTCCATTTTTTGATGATTTTCAGCTTGCCCCGCAAAAATTAAATCCAAATAAAATCCGTCTAGAATGGCAACATATTGGAACAGAAGCCTATTTTGATGCATCCTCCCTTTCAGATGGCTCATTAAGGTTTATGGCTCTTGCTACTTTATTGCTGCAACCTGAAGAGCTGCAACCCTCTACCATCCTTTTAGACGAGCCTGAGCTGGGTTTACATCCACGTGCTATGACAATGTTAGCCTCACTTATCAAACAAGCTTCAGTTAATAAGCAAATCATACTAGCCACTCAATCATCCCTTCTTTTAGATAACTTCGAACCAAAGGATGTATTGGTCGCAAATCGTGTTAATGGAGGAACTACATTAACAAGGTTAAATAGTGAAGATCTAAAGAATTGGTTAGAAGATTACAGTCTCGGCCAGCTTTGGGAAAAAAATGAACTAGGCGGCTGCCCTATTTCTGAAAAACCAAAAACAGAGCCTAATTAGAATGAGAAGGTTACTCATCCATGTAGAAGGAGAAAGTGAAGAAAACTTTGTTAATAATCTGCTAGCTCCTAAACTTTATTCTGTTGATTCTTCTGATATCTCTGCTCGCCTGATAGGTAATGCGCGTTTGCGCGTGGAGGCATCACATCATGGAAAATCGCTCAAAAAGAGATTATAAATCATTTAAAAGAAGATAGAAATTGCATAGTTACACAATGATTGATTATTATGGATTACCAAATGATTGGCCTATGAGAAAAGAGTCTACTAACTTAGCTCTTTCTCATAAAGCGTCTACAATTGAACAAGCACTTTTAGAAGATATTAGCCAGTTAATGGGTGATAATTTTGATAAAAATCGATTTATTCCATACATAATGATGCATGAGTTTGAAGCCTTGCTTTTTAGCAATTGCCAAAAATTTGCAGAAGGAATTCAAAAGCCAGAGCTAGCATCAACATTTCAAAAAATAAGAGATAAATTTGCAACTCCAGAGGAAATTGACGATTCTCCTGAAGGCGCACCTTCAAAGCGTATAAAGTCAATTCTTCCTAATTACGAGAAACTATCAATGGGAGGACTTGCAATAGAAGAAATCGGGCTTTTGCAGATGCGAAAAGGTTGTTCACATTTTGATGATTGGCTGAAAAGTTTGAAGAAATGTACAAGTTAATTGGACGACCATCAGATTGAAGTTGAGAGACTCAAATAAAAGGGTTAATTGGAAATTGACTGAAAATTGTTAGCCTTTTCAAAACTCAACATATACCTGTGAAGTTTTAACAAACTAGTTAAATTAAGCAATTTAAAGGTTTAACCCTTATGTCAAAAAGACGAGTTCTTCCGCAGAGCAATCGCTTACAAGCGATTGCTCGAGGACTACGAGGCTTTGGCATAAGGATTAAACCTTGCGCTTGCTCAAAAATTGAGAATCACCTAGAGGTAAGGGGCCCATCCCTCAAAAAAACATTAAGTTATCAAATATGATTTTGATAATATCCACTTAAGTTTGCTAAATAGCAAAGAAGGTGCAAGTAACATTGCGTAATAGGAATAAGAAAAGGCTAAATATCTGTAAAATTAAGAGGCTGACCACAGGGTGTGCCTATGATTTCTTCTTCCCATAGGGCTATTTTACCTCCAATGACTGAAGATATAGGCCAGCCACAAACCTTCATACCATCATAGGGGGTCCATTTGCAAATGCTCTCTATCCAATCATTGGTAATAGTTTTTTGTTTTTTAAGGTCCACAATGGTTAAATTAGCCAACTGACCAGGTCCTATATGCCCCATACCTTGAAGGTTGTAAATTTTTGCAGGATTGATACATAAAAACTCAACGAGCCGGTGCAAACTTAATTTATCTTTTGAATGCATGTTCAACAGTAGAGGCAATAGAGTTTGTACACCTGGCATACCTGATGGAGATTGAGGATAGGGCTTTTGTTTTTCGCTTAAAAGATGAGGGGCATGATCTGATCCTATCACATCTACGGTACCATCATTGACAGCCTTCCATAGACGTTCTTGGTGCTGCTTAGAGCGAATAGGAGGATTCATTTGAATCAAGCTTCCAAGACGATCATAGTCCTCTGGAAAAGCAAATACCAAGTGTTGTGGAAGGATTTCAACAGTGACTAAAGAGCCTTTATTTTTTTGAAGATAATCCATCTCCTGAGCTGTAGTGATATGTAAAACATGAATCTTTCTTTTAAAAGATTTAGCAAGCTCAACAATACGCTTGGTGGCTATAAAAGCTGTCTGCTCATTCCTCCACTCAGGATGAAAATGGCTTGTGGCATTTGGAGGGATAAGTTTTTGTCTCTCATTTAATAATTCCTCATCTTCACAATGAAAAGCCATACGCCTTTGTGTGACTTGCAATATTTTTTCAAGGTCTTTTTTTTGATGAACACAAAGACCACCAGTGGATTTTCCAAGGAATACTTTAACTCCACAACAACCTGGCAATTTTTCTAAATCACCTAATTGTTCTATATTAATTGGGAGACAACCCATAAAAAGAGCAAAATCTACCCAAGAAGTGATTTGCTTTTTCTTCATTTCATAAGCTTCTTTACTGATAATAGGAGGTAGCGTGTTTGGCATGTCAAAAACAGCTGTCACCCCACCTTTTAAAGCTGCTCTTGAACCTGCTTCAAAGGTTTCCTTATGAGTAAGTCCTGGCTGTCTAAAGTGGACTTGACTGTCTATAACACCAGGTAAAACAGTTAATCCTCTTAAGTCTCTCTCCTCTTTTGCATGAAGGTTACTGGGATGAATAGCAGATATCTTACCATTTGATATACCAAGACAACCTTTTTCAATTTTGCCTTGAACATAAATATCTGCATTTTTAAGAAGTAAATCAAACATAATTTGTTGGCTCTTAAATTTTAATTATTAAATTGAACTAACTAAGTAAACTATATATAACTATAAATAAATAAATACAATAACAAAAAAATAGATAAATATATTAAAAGCTGTTTAATTTTCTTTAAAAAAGGAGTAGATGATGTTCACTTTCAATCAATTAAAAAAAATATTATTACTTGGCAGTTTAGTTTTAATAAGCAATTCTCAATTTGCTTACAGTAATATTGAGCTTTCGTTTAACTTTGGTAAAAAGTTTCAAGAAGATGGTGCTTTTAAGGGAGGATATGATCTTTTATATAGAATCCCTATAAATGAAATTTCTAGTGCGGCCTTAGGTTTAAGATTTGACACTCTTCAAAAATACAATAAATCACTACCAGATCGTACACATATTTTATTCACCTTTTTAACAAACTATAGATTACATATAACAGAATCCTTCTTCGCAGGAGCAATTGCCGGTATAGATATTATGAAAACATATACATTGTCCGATTCTATAAAAGTGAATGATGATGTAATTCTACTTGGAGCTTTATCGACCAATGAATACTTATGGAATAGATTCACTGCTGAAATGGGCATAGAACTTGGTTATCAAGCAGACTCTGGATTTTTAATGAAATTAGAACTTGGCTATGATTTATTGTCCTTTAGGTGTATAGGAGATATAAAAGTTAGTACAGATGCTATTATTATAGATCCTTCTGAGGACAATGGTGAGGATTGCACCAAAAAATTTAATGGGGTTTATGCAACGCTGGGAATAGGCTATCACTTTTAAATGCCTTCTAATTTAAGTTAAAATTTTAAAATTAAGAGGTTTAAAAAGTTTTTACATCTAAGTTACAGATGTGAGTTTAAGTACGTGATCTTTTACATCAATCACTAAGACTGTCATATCTCTTTGAACACTATTTTTTTGAGCTTGATACATGATTTCGTTTCTAAGATCATGAGAATCTTTCTTTCTCATTCTCATAAGTAAACTTTCGATAGAATGCCCTTGGTTTTTTATGGCAGTCGTTAAACCTGGAGTTAAAATCACAAGGCGGTCTTTAGCATTGAGGGAAACCTTAGCTTCTTTAATTCCTTGTTGATTTGCAGGGCCTAATGGAGGTGATGTGGGTATAAGAGCTTTTGGGGCTTCATTTTTGTTGTCATAAGGTTGAAACCAAATCTTGATTTCTCCGGCATTACAATAGGTCATCTCTAAATTTCGACGATTGACAATAAGTAGAAAAACATCAGATGCTTGTCCACTTTGTGCTACATCTGACAATTTTTTATTAAGAGATTGAATAATTTTTAAAGGAGAAGAGCCTCTTTTAGCTTCAATTTGGGAAGACATCTGAATGAGTACAGATAAAAACAAAGCTGCCATAGCATGCCCACAAGAGGATGCTGCAATCACAGCAAACCGATATTTATCTTTGAGTTTGAAGATATCAAAGTAATCTCCTCCCTGAAGAGACCCAGCAACATATTTTGTGGAAAAGTCAAATCCAGGAATTTGCAAAACCTCTGTAGGAATAAGGTATTTTTGCATTTGAGTGGCCATAGAAAGTTGAGATTCAATATTTTTAATTAACACTTTTAATTGTGTATTTAAGCGTTGCACTTCATTTTTATATGATTGTAAATCTGTTTGTTTCTGATCTAAGTCTTGTTGAAGTTTTTGAATCTTATATTGCAGTTGAGATATGATATTATCAGATGGTGTTTTTAAAGACATAAGAATATTCTAAAAGCTCTTATATGAAACCGTCAAGAAATCCATTATTTCTGATAGAGTCAGGTTTAACAAAGTAGGGGTATTTTTTTTAATCAAAAAGTGATAAAATGCTCTTAAGCTTACTTTTGCTTTTGGAGATTCACTCATGAATGCTCATTCTACACTTACAATTGAGGAAAAAGTCAGTTTTATCAATAAAGATGAGAAAACTTATGGAAGTTTTGCTGAGATTGGAGCAGGGCAGGAAGTAGCAAGATGCTTTTTTCAAGCTGGACTTTCCTCTAATACAGTAGCTAAGACTATTTCAGCCTATGATATGACATTCAGCGATGCTATTTATGGCAGGGAAAAATCAGGACGTTATGTCTGTGAAGATCGTTTGATCAAAATGCTAAATCATGAATACAAATTGATAGAAGAACGTTTAGGGCAAAAAAGGGGTCACAACACCCAGTTCTTTGCTTTTGCAAATACAGTAGCTGCAAAAAGCTATAGTGTGGCTAATGGACATGGTTGGCTAGGACTTCGATTTCAAAGACAATTTTTAGAACCTCCAAGCGATATCATTATTCATGTGAATCTATTAGATCCAAGAAATCTTTGGCAAAAAGAAGCTATAGGCATTGTGAGTGTTAATCTGATCTACGCAGCTTTATACCTTAGGAGTGATCCAAGTCAGTTATTAAAATCTTTATTTGATAATCTTAGACAAGACCGTATTGAAATTGATATGGTGAGATGTTGCGGGCCTGCCTTTTCATTTGTAGATCACAGGTTAATGAATCTACATCTTGTGGAATTCCTGTTAGGGCGATGGGCAGTTTTTGGTCCTCATAAAAAAGTTCATCAACCTTCTGAGATTTTTTATGGAAAAAATGTACTGATTCACAAAAAAGAACCTCATGTTAAATATACTGCATCTGTCACAAAGCAATTTCTTAATGATTATGATGTCAAATCAACAGATATAATGAACCTTGTAGAGATCAATTTAGAAGATTTTTCAAAAAATACAAATCTCGATAATTTTTTATCCCGTATAGATAAACTCAATGCTCAAGGTTACTATGTTTTGTTTAATAATTATCCAAATATCGCTCATCTTAGCCAAAGATTAAAAACACAAAACATTAAGTCATCTGCATTTGTTTTAAAAATGCAAGACTTAGAAAACTTATTTAAAAATCATGATCAATATCAAAAATTTAGTGGAGGTGTCTTAGAAGCTATGGGACAGTTATTTAGTGGAAACACCTCATTATATGTCTACCCTTATCAAGAAGAGGAGAAAAAGAAAGAACAACTTTCATCAATTAGATCTTTTATTCCTAAAGCACCATATCATAATATTTATGATTGTCTTGTTAAAGAAAACAAAATCAAAGATATTCAAATAAACTCTGATATTTTTTCTTAGAAGCCATCTCAAAAATAAAATTTTATATCACCCGTTGAGAAATAAAAATATTTTCCTTAACATTATGTTAAGAACAAGCAGTATCTCCCTCCTAAAAATAAACGGATTTTTGAGGCAGCCAGCATTTTACTGAAGGGGATACATCCTGCAAGCTTAAGTCTTCATGCTAACTGTAATAGATAATAACCATTTCCCTAACATAGTGTTAAAAAATGAGAATATCCTACCTACTAAAATGCATCAATTTTCTAGGTGATGACCATACTGACAGCGTAAGCATGTCAAGGTCATCACCAGAAAGTGGCCAGAGGCTCGCCTCTGGAGGCTCGCCTCGAGAGGCCAGATGCATTTTAGTGAAATGGATTAGGGAAATGAAATAGGTGCAAAAATTTAAAACAGATCCCTGTTACCTGATACTGATGCCAGAGTGCCGGTTTGCCAGATCCCGGAAGAAAAGAATGCTTAACTAGTTATGAACCTAGTTTTTTTCTATCTATTTACTTATAAAAATGTTACCTATATAGCTTAAAAATATAAAGGAGCTATATATGCCAACAATCTCCTATCAGATCACAGATATAGCTGCATTGATTCCATTAACAGTTGTTTTTTTCAGTATGCTAATTTTTAGAAAACCTGCTGTGTTCAGCAATATATTAGGAATTTGTACTGCATTCTTAATAAGTATTTATATAGGTTTTCAATGGCAACCTTTTCATATTTTGAATATTATTTTTGCTAGTGTGCTTCTCACATTAACTGTTGCCTTGGTCATTATACCTGGCTTTAGTTTCAACTCTCTTTTTCGAAGCCATGGGTTCGCTCATGGTCTTACAAAATGGATTGAAGAACTTCCAATTAATCGAGAAGCTAAAACTTTGCTTATTTTACTTGGACTTGCTCCAGCTATAGAATCTCTTACAGGCTTTGGTGTTTCCTTATTTTTAACTATTTCTATTCTCTATCCTCTTTACTCATTAAAAAAAACTGCTCAACTTGGAAGCTTATCAATGAATATTATGCCATGGGGCACTTTAGCAATGGCAACAGTGATTGGTGGAATGTTAATTAATCATGATCCTCAAGAGCTTGGTTTTCTCACAAGCTTAACTAGTTCATTGATTTACCCATATATTGGCATTATATCAGCCTTAGTGATTTCTGATAAAAATCAAACTAAGAACATAATTTTAGGTTTTTTTATTGGAAGCCTACTTTCATTAACTCTCATTATTAGTAATTGGCTTCTAAGCACTGAAGTGGCTGGAGTCATCTCTGGATTTATTGTATGTATTGCCGGGGTTTATTTTTTAAAAAATAGACCTATTGAGTTTAAGCAAGGACTTATTTTACTCTTACCTTATTTAGCTCTGCTAGGACTTGTACTTTTTCAGCGTATGATTCCTGGATTTTATGAAAAATTATCTCAAGCATGGATATTAACAGCAAGTGGAGTCACTGTATCTCCATTTACTAGTCCAGGGCTTCTATTAGCACTTGTGACATTTGCATTATTTATTTACAAGCCTTCTCATTCTATAAATATAAAAGAAGTACTTAAAAAATCAAAAAAACCTCTTTTAGGAATGGGGCTCTTTTTTGTTTTGTCTCAAGTCCTTGTTCAAACAGGAATGCTTAAAGCACTCGTCAGTCAAATTGGACGTATTTTCTCTGACACTCAAATAGTACTTATATCGCCAATACTTGGAGCACTCTCTGGCCTTGCTACTGGTTCTAATGTAGGTGGAAACGCTTTATTAATTAGAGCACAATATGAAATGGGAATAGAAAGCAGTGGAAATGAACAATTAGCTATTTTACTTACAGCTTTGCAAAACAGCGGGGCTGGTCATGCTGTGTTTTCATCTATACCAATGATTATTTTACTTTTAGGAATTCTTCACGATGAAAGTGATGGAAAAGCACCAACAGAGAACGAAGTATTACGATTCACTCTTTGTACAACTTTTGGTATTTTAATTTTGCTATCTATATCAGGTTATATCTTAATGCGCATAATGATTTAAAAATGAATGATGCTTATCTCAAAATTTCTGAAATGGTTTTAATATTTTTTTAATTACTTTAGTAGACACATTCAATTTGACATAAAGTACTTCTAGTAGTATTATTGTTAAATGGGTAAAAAGAAAAGAGGAGGTTATATTTTTATCTACTATATTGGAGATCATTACCCTAAGCATGTACATGTCTATAATAAAAAAGGACTAGTCTGTAAGTGGGATATTGAAAGTTGGAGACCAATGAAAAAAGAGTAACTTATATCTTCCAGTCTTAAGAGATACTTAAAAGAATTATTTGGAGAAGGTAAATGAAAACACCTAAAGTAAAATTTGCTAAGGCTAATAACAGAAAAAAAGCTATTGTTATTAAAACATCTAAGATAGAAATGTTCTTGCCTTATTCAAAATTAGTATCTAAACCAAATGCAAATAATAAAATTGTAAAAGTATTTCCTGATAAAGAAATGAACAATGAAGGGATTATATATTACTTAAAGGATGGAACAAAAGACTCTATCCATATAGATATCTTTTTACATTTTAATAAAAACCCTGAATATATGAAAGAAATCACTCTTTATGAATTAACAGTTCAACTTCAGAAGCAAAAGGAAAAACTAAAAACTTCTATTTCAAAGCTAGCTTATCGGTTAAATACATCCAAAAAACAAATCAAATTGCTCTTAGATCAAACCAACTATAAAAAAACAGTGGATTCTATGTTGGATTTAGCATATGCGCTAGGTGTCGAACCTGAGATTAACTGCGCAGCTTAATTTTAAAAGGATCATATAAGTTTTTATTTTGTATGAATTCAAAAATACAATTATGTATTCAAAACAGCTTTAACGGCTTTTTGCAATTCTTTTTTATCTGAAAAAATAAGCTTTTGTTTTTGGTAGACTTGATATTGCTCATGCCCCTTCCCAGCAATTAATAAAATATCATTTTTCTGAGCTAAGCTCACTCCTTTTAAAATAGCTTCTCTTCTATTAACAATCATAAAAATTGGTTTTATCTTCTTAAGACCAAGTGCAATTTCATCTAAAATAGATTTAGGATCTTCATCTCTAGGATTATCCGAAGTGATAATAACAATATCGCTGTATTTTTCAGCTATTTCAGCCATAATAGGACGCTTTGACCTATCTCTAGATCCTCCACATCCAAAAATAGTAATGATGCGAGAATGGGGGTGAGATTTTAACTGATACAAGCTTTTAAGTGTTTGCTTAAGAGCATCACTTGTATGTGCATAGTCAACAAATCCATAAAAAGGTTTTTTTATGACTAGTTCTATGCGACCAGGTACCTTTTTGACATGACTGCTTGCTTTAATAATATCTTCAATAGAATAACCCATTCCATTTAAAAGAGCGACACACCCTGCAAAATTCATAATATTATGCTCTCCTATAAGATTTAGTGAACATTTATAAGACTTTTTTTTCAATATTAATTCTAACTGTAGGCCTTCTAAAGTTGAAGTGCTCTTTAAAACTTGTAGATCAGCTTTATCTTGAGAATATGTCATAGTATTTCCATAAGACTCTTTTAAAATTTCTCGACCCCAAGGGTCATCTTTATTGATCACCATAACTTCATTTGGCTTCATTAAATAATCAGAAAAAAGACGTTTCTTAGCATCAAAGTAAGACTGCATGGAGATATGGTAATCTAAATGATCTTGTGTGAGGTTTGTCCATAAGGCTGCTGAAAATCTTAAGTCATGAACACGGTACTGAGAAAGTGATTGGCTAGAAACTTCCATCAGTAAAATCGTTATTTGCTCCTCACACATTTGAAAAATTCTTTGATGAAGTATGATAGGGTTTGGAGTGGTAAGATTTGATGGCCATGTCTGCCTATCAACATGATGATCTATAGTACTTAAAACACCAACTTTTTCTCCTAAACTTTTAAGTAGAGCCTCTAAAATATACACACTTGTGGTTTTTCCATTTGTGCCTGTCACACCAATATATTTGATATTTTTTGCATGAGGATGAGCAAAAAACTGAGAAGCTATTTGACTTAAAGCAATTTGGGTGTTCTTAACCCAAATCACAAAGCCATTAAATGTTTTAGATATACAAACTGTATTTAAGAATTGTGACTCTAATACAAGGATAGATGCTTTTTGAGAAGCTTGTTCTACAAAATCATGCCCATTAATAGTCTGACCTGATATAGCCACAAATAGACTATTAGTTTTAACTTCTCTAGAATCACAAGTAATATGAGAAATAAAGAGAGTTGCTTTTTTTTGAAAAGTCTCTAAATCTAAAGTTTCTTTTTTAAAAGTGATATGATCTATAGATACATTTTTTAAGATGTCTACTAGTTTTTTTTTTAACATAATGTAGTTCTTATATATTCCCAGACATAAACAAAGTCAATGAATCATTGTAAACATCACATGTTACTAGGTAATATTTACATGCTTTAATTAAAAGATTTAATTTTAATTGACAAAAATATTTTTATTAACTACACTTCTCATAATAATTAATCTCTTGTAAAACTGTTAAATAAAAAAGGTGCTTAGATTATATTAAAGAAATCAATATTAATATACTTATTTTCTATTTCCTCTCATGATGCTGATGCTGCTAACAATATGGCTGACGAAGATTCAAGTTGCCCAACAGCTATAATCATGGCTATCGTCAATAACGATAAATCAAGTCTACAAACTTACTTAAATTACCATGCAGATCCCAGTGCTGACTTAACTGGCTGTGAAGGTGATGAAGTTTATGATGGTTTCCCTAAGGGTTCTACCTTGCTTCATATAGCTGCTTATTCTGCACCAGTTACTTTAGAGTCCTTTGTTGCAAAAAACAGCTCTTATCATTTACTTATAGATTATGGAGCAAATCCAAATGTTGCCAATGAAGATGGTTATACACCATCAGACGTAAGATCTTGTGTATATCGGTGGGGACGTACTCCTTGTAAGCTTTCAATAGAAAACCCTCATCATTACCTATACCGCTTCCGCATGCCTGTTATTTAAGACAATCGGGGCAAACTGGCGCAAACCAGCAACAGCTCCCAAAAACTGTTTGCTGAATTGCCTGACTACCAGACCTCGTGGATAACGGTGACTTGCTATTTTAACTTTTATTCGCAATAGCAAAATACAACCCTTTATTTTTGAGATGGCTTCTATATATGTTTGTATGCATGACATTATTTATGAATACTTTAGGGTAAATCATTATTTTCCATCAATGAATCTCTTGAATTCATAGAATTTCTATTGACTGATCTCTAGTTAAGATAAATAAAATAATATATAATTATGAATTACAATAAGGGACATCATAATGCGATGGTCTAAAACTCATATTTACACACTTAAAGATATTTCTGCAAAAGCTGAAATTCCAAGTTATAGATTGATGATCAGAGCAGGATGTATTAAAAAGGTAGCCCCAGGTATCTACACCTACCAAAACTTAGCACTTAAAGCCCTTCAAAAAGTTCAAACTATCATAAGAGAAGAATTAGACAAAAGAGACTGTATAGAAATTCTAATGCCTATGGTACACCCTAAATCCTTATGGGAAGAATCAGGACGCTGGGAAAGTATGGGAGATGCGCTTCTAAAATTTAAAAACAGAAATAACCATGAATTTTGCCTATCTCCTACACATGAAGAAGTGGTCACAGATCTTATAAGATATGATCTTAAAAGCTATAAAGACTTTCCAAAAAATCTCTATCAAATTCAAACTAAGTTTCGTGATGAAATCAGACCTCGCTTTGGCCTCCTAAGAGGACGAGAATTTATTATGAAAGATGCTTACAGCTTTGACCTAAATAGTGATACAGCACTTGAAAGCTATAATAAAATGCATGAGGCTTACCGCGCTATCTTTGATCGACTTGATATAAACTATAAAATTGTTCAAGCTGACTCAGGAAGTATTGGTGGCAATCAATCAGAAGAGTTTCATGCTTTAGCAGAAAATGGAGAAGATGCGCTTATGGTCTGCAAATGTCCATCTGCTTATAATCTAGAGATAGCTCCTATAAAAAAACAAGATATTCAAAATACAACAACTAAGCTTCTACCTATAGAAAAATTTAAGACACCTAACATCAAAACTATTAAAGAGCTTTCAAAATTGACAGGAATCGATGAAGAGTATCTCATTAAAACAAGACTCTATAAAGGAAAAACAAAAGACAACCAATCATTTGCCTTCTGTGTTCTTGTCCCAGGGTCACATAAGGTTGATGAAGAAAAACT
Source organism: Bdellovibrionales bacterium (assembly GCA_965262715.1). Taxonomy (GTDB): domain Bacteria; phylum Bdellovibrionota; class Bdellovibrionia; order Bdellovibrionales; family JAUICD01. Next base: position 989,719 of record OZ253553.1, read on the forward strand.
AAAAAAAGCACTTAAGCTTATTCATCTTGAAGACTTATCAGAAAAAGAAGTTTTTACTCTAACAGGGGCCTCTCCTGGAAGTTGTGGTCCTATAGGATTAAGATGTCCTATTTATATGGACAAACAGTTACAAGATAGATGTAATTATATAGTAGGAGCAAATAAAACCAACTATCATCTTAAAAATGTCAACCATTTAGAAAATAGAGACTTTAAAGTTACAGGTTTTATAGATGTGGCAGAAGATGTTCAACCTCTTTATTTTAAAATTCAAGGACATCGTTATCAGTTTGTTGAAGTTTATCTAAGAAAAAAACACGAAATAGCTCCCCTAAAGCTCAAAAAACACCTTAAACTAGAGGCCACACCAGAAGAAGTAAGTCTTAATGATCCAGAATTGGAAGAAGCATATCGTACTCTCTCATACTATCATTATAAAGATAATGACTTTACAAAAAGATACCATCCAACACATCCTGTGTTTATTGAGTCTGAAAATACAAGGAAAACACTTAAAGAAAAAATGCCAGATGTAGAAGAATATGGAGATATACGTTTAGCTAACGAAGGTGACCAATGTCCAAAGTGTTTAGAAAGGTATAAAAAACTACGCGGTATTGAGTTGGGGCATATTTTCTATCTGGGAAATAAATATTCAAAAGCTATGAAGGCAACATATCTAGACGATAAAGGCATAGAACATCCTATAGAGATGGGATGTTATGGCATAGGTGTTTCAAGAACCTTGCAGACTCTTATCGAACAAAACCATGATAAAGATGGTATTATATGGCCTCTTGTAACCACACCCTATCATGTGCATATTTGCCCTTTAGATATGGATGATTCAAGAGTTAAGGCCCTTATAAGGTATTTAGAAGAAAAGCTTGAAAACTCTGGAATAACAGTATTTATAGATGATAGAAACGAAAGACCAGGTGTTAAATTTAAAGATGCAGATCTTTTAGGGTTTCCTTTCCGCATCACTATTGGAAAGAGAAATCTTATTGATACAGATGATATAGAAAATCAACAAATAGAACTTGTTGAAAGAAAAGATACATCCAATACTCAGAAATTAAAAGTAATAGAAGCTATTAATTATATTAATCAGAAAATCCTACCAAATTTAAAATAAACCATTTACCCTATTATCTTATCATAAAAAATCTTCTAAACTATCTTTATATAACCAAAGAAATCTAAGGAGTATAACTTATTCTAAAACTTTTTAAATTGGTATTTATAAATTCGATAGTTTTAATTTTAACTTTAAACTCTTCTATTCTTTTAGGTTTTGGGATGAGTGATCAAGAATTAGATCAAGCTATTCGCAAATACTTATCAATTTACAATAACTACCAGATAGATGAAAACATAGATGAAAATATTGTTAATAATTTTACCAGATTAATTAGAGATCATTCTAATATGTTTAACTACCTTGCAGAACTCCTGAGTTTGACACTTAATTTGAATTTTCGTGATATTTTTTTCAAGGAATGTTGTATTTATAGTCATTAGCGGTTATTGTGTTTGTATTTTGGTCAAAAAGTGTAGTGTACTTATTTATCATACACTACGCGTCATATACCTTATTTTCTTTTATTTTTTATATTTTTCTTGTAATGTATTTTTATGTTCATAAGGTCTACAAGAAATCCGAGAGGAGACATATATTATCATCTTGTTGAGAGCTACAGATTAGGTTCTCAAGTGAAGCAAAGGATTCTAATGTCTTTAGGTAAAGCCGCGGATAAGGAAGTTAACTTGAAGAAGCTTCTAGAAGTATTATCTAAAGAGTTAGAGATAATTCCTGCTAGTAAGTTATTAAAAGAGATTGATGTAAAAGACACTTTTATTTTAGGTCCTTTGCTTATAATAGATACTATTTTTAAACAATTAAATCTCTATAGATTATTAACAGATTTAAAACAGAAGCATCGTAAAGTGCAATTTGATTTTGTTAAGATTATTTTTACATTGGTTATAAGTCGTTTTGTAGAGCCTTGTTCTAAGCTTAAAGTATTTTCACACTGGCAGAAGTTATTTTATCCTGATTTTTTAGAAGGGGAGCTTCATCTTCAAGACATTTATCGTTCTTTAGATATTCTAAGTAAGCATAAAGAAGATATAGAGAAGACTCTTTATATGCGAGGTAAGTCTCAATTAAGTTTTTTCAATGAGTGTGATGTTATTTTGTATGATTTAACGACATTGAGATTTGAGAGTACCCGTGAGGATTTAGATAATCTTCGAAGGTTTGGTTATAGCAAAGAGAAGAGGAGTGATTGCACACAAGTGGTATTTGGACTTTTAGTAGATACAGAAGGTATGCCCTTAGGCTTTGATGTTTATCCTGGGAATACATTTGAAGGTAAAACAATACCTTCAGTTATGACGAAGCTAAAAAAGAAGTTTAAGATCAGAAGATTTATATTAGTAGGAGATAGAGGTTTATTTTCTAATGAGAATCTCCAATCATTAAAAGCAAAGGGAGATGAATTTATAGTAGGATTAAAGCTAGGTTTATTAAAGGATCGTCATGCAGAGATATACAATTTAAAGAATTTTAAATTTATAAATGAAGATTTAGCTATATACGAGACAAGCTATAATAATGATCGTTGTATAATTACCTGGTCGAGAAAGAGAGCAGAACGAGATAAGAAAGTAAGAGAAGATATTCTATCTAAGATAGAAGCTCAATTATCAAAGAAGTCCATAAGCACAAGATCTTTTTTATCTAATAGTAATTATAAGAAGTATATTGTTCATCCTAAGAGTAAAGGCAAGCCTACTTTAAATAAGTCAGCTATAGAACAATCAGAGAGGACAGATGGTTTTTTTGGAATAATTACAAACACAGATTTAAGCTCTGAAGAGATTATAATGAACTATAAGCAATTATGGAAGGTAGAGAATTCATTTAGAGAGTTGAAGGGTACATTAAAGACACGTCCTATGTTCCACTGGACAGATAAGAGGATATTAGGTCATTTAGTTGTGTGTTTTTTATCTTACTTATGTGAGGCTTATTTTGCAAAGAAGTTACATCAAAGAAACATCACATTAAAAGATAAAGCGATCACAGACAAGAGAATAAAGTCAAGGCCATTGAGTGTAGCGGAAGCTATGTCAAAGCTGAAAGAAGTACGAGCTATACCTGTCAGATATAAAAACAAAACTATTTGGATAAGAACAGATATTTATGGCAATAACGCTGATGTATTTAAAGCTATAGGAGTTAAGATCCCATCAAAACAACTTAAAATTGAATCTACTTAAACCTACAAACAATCTCTTAAATCTCTACCACAAAATCAAAATGTAGTGGTACAAAATCACACATCCACTGTAACTAACTAAAATAACTCAACTTTATTTTCGCAACTGTCAAACTCAGGATTTACAATAACTACCAGATAGATGAAAACATAGATGAAAATATTGTTAATAATTTTACCAGATTAATTAGAGATCATTCTAATATGTTTAACTACCTTGCAGAACTTGAAACAGACGATGAGTTTTTATCTTATTTAGAAAAATATTCAGACTTAAAACTTAAGTTTACCGGTCATCCTATAGATCCAGATGTTAAGGTGACATTTATTACGAATTCTTCCTCTTACTATAATAAAATTATTCAAGGAAAACCTGCTGTTTGTGATCCATTCACTCGCATTATTTTTTTTGACCCTCATTTTTGGAGATCACAGGAAGGTTATGAGAGAACAAGGGAAAGAGTTTTATTCCATGAACTAGGACACTGTGACCTCTATAGAAATCACAGTTCATTAGAAGACTCTTCTTTTATGCGTGTTAGAGGTCTTGAGACATTGCTAGCTTCTCATCCTACAAATTTAGATGATATTTTTAACAATTTATATGAAGAGCTTTTTGCTGAGCGAAATACTATACATATTAAATGCTATACTATAGAGATAGATGAAGATGGTTTAGAAAGAAGAATTACTCCAAATCATTGTATGCCAAACCAAAACAGAGCTTTCCAAGATTTTAAAGATATAAGTGTTCCAATTTTTCAGCAATTAATTGGGCTATTCTTTCTAAGAAACTATAACAGTCGTTCTCTATAGAAATAGAAAAAATTTAGATGCCAAAATGGAAAGATGGCAGATTTATTCCATTAATTCCCAACACTATAAAATTATATATATCGATTACATAAAAAATAAGAAGTCTTGCAAGTAGCTCTTAAAAACCCTTCTGCTCCTAATTCTCCTATAAGATAATCAGCAATATCTATATGACTTTGACTACTTGCATTTAAATATTTACATGCTGTGTTAAAAAAGAGGAATTTACCCTACTTATTTTTGATCTTCAATAGAATCAGAAAGGCTATTTTTGAGAGAAGAAATACTGCAAATGAGCTCTTTCAACTGATCAATAGCTTTTTGCTGCTGGCAAGATTGAACAAAGGTTTTATGTTCTTTTTTAACTTCTACTTGAAGTTGTTTTAGAGCTTTCTTAGCACCTTCAATAGAATATTTATCTTCATATAAAAGTTTTTTAATTAATAAGATAGTTGTGACATCTTTTTGAGTGTACATTCTGCGGTTATTAATAGCTTTTTTGGGCTTTAACTGTTCAAATTCAGATTCCCAATACCTTAAAACATAAGATTTAATTCCTGTTAAATCAGAGACCTCACTGATTTTAAAAGCCATTCTATCAGGAATTTTCTCTAGGTCTTTAAGGAACTGTACATGATTTTGATCAACCTTTTTAGAAGAAGTCACAGAATATGACCCTTGGAAAGTAGATAGATCATTTGTTTGAAAGTCATCTTTAGACTTCAAAGCAGTTTCTGTAATAGGGATATTTTCATCAAAAGATATGCTATTCAATGTTGGAGAAGCTTTGAGAGTATCTGTATCTAAAGCACTTTGAGCATCTCTTATAGGAGCTATTAAAGTGTCTAAAGAGGTAACATCGCTGCTTATAGGGCTTTCACTTGGCAAAGAGCTCATATCCAAGTTTGGAGTGATGGCAGATTGAATAGAATCCTTAAAAATCACATCATTGATGTGAAGTAAATCTTTATTTTTTATGTCATAAATATGATCTTGTGTACTGTCTTTGTCCAAGTTACTTAAACCACCTCTCTATGATTTTTCGTGCCAGGATTTCATTAAGTGTATTTATTAAAATCAATCATTTACTATTTAATGTATTTTTAATGACTTGACTTGGCTTAAATGTAAGGACCTTTCTCTGACTGATCTTCATGCGGTTACCTGTTTGAGGGTTACGGCCCATTCTTTCCTTCTTTCTTTGTACACTGAATTTACCAAAACCTGAAATTTTGATATTTTCTCCTCTTGTGATAGTTTCTTTTAGAACATCAAAAATAACTTCCACATGATCATAGCATTCCTTTTTGGAAAACCCTAGCCTTGAATAGACTTTATCCACAAGATCAGCTTTTGTAATACTGTTCTGAGATGATTTGTTGTCCGAAGTCATAACAGCCTCCTATTTTTATCCTCAAACCCCTAATATTCTTTACTAATATATAGGTATAAGCAAGAACATTCAATAAAAATTTATAAAAATAACACCTATGTTCTCAATTGAGCATCAAATTTTTGCTCTAAAGATTTTATAATGTTTGTTTGAATTTGATTAACTTCTTCCTCTTCGAGTGTTGTTTTCTTTTTCTGGTAGAGTAGACGGAATGTCAATGATTTCTTATTAGGAATTTTAGCATCCTTATAGACGTCAAAGAGATTTGTCGATAATAAACATTTATTTGCTGTTTTAGAAATTAATTCCAAAATAACTCCTACCTCAATGTTTTCATCAACTAGAATAGAGATATCCCTTTCTACAGAAGGAAATCGAGAGAATTCCTTAGATTTTAATTTTCTGGGGAAATTAGCTAGCAAACGGTCAAGATTTAATTCTACAGCGACAGCTTCTAGGGTGACTTTGTATTGCTTTAAAATCTTAGGATGCATGGTACCTATATAACCCACATTTTTCCCCTCGCAAAAAAGAAGGGCTGCTTGACCAGGATGTAAGAAATCAGGCGCAATATCTACTGTTTTCCATTGATAAGAAGTGATATTTAAGGCTTTTAAAATATGGGTTATATGTTGCTTGACTTCTAATACAAGTGGGGCGTGGTTTTTTTGCCAAACGGATAAAGGATGACCCCAAGCCATAAAGCCTAAGTGCCATTTTTCATCATAATTTTCTTTCTTTTCAGTTTCTTCCCTATTGAAATTTTGAAAAGTGGAACCTATCTCATAAATACGGCCGTAATTTATTTTATGGTGGCAATTATGGGCAAGCACATTCACAAGCCCAGGAAGTAGGCTCTGCCTCATAATATTTAACTCTTGACTGAGTGGGTTGGATAATGATACGGGGCTATCAGAAATATCAAGGCCAGCTTTTATCAATGATTGATATTGCCCTAGGAGCCTTTTTTGTATCTCTGAATGACAAAAAGCTAAGGAAACAGTCTGTTGATATCCTTGCCGTCTGACTAAATCATTAACGCGCTTTTGAAGTAGGTAGATTTTTGTATGAGGTTGAACATGAGAATTTGTCAATATCCTACCATTTGGTATTTTGTGATAACCCTCAAGCCTTGCAATCTCTTCTATCAAGTCTTCTTTAATAAAAATATCTTGTCGATAAGTGGGGGGAGTGACTGTTAATAGGTTTGTGTTTTCTTCTTTTAATTGAGATTGACAACCTAAGCTTTTCAGTAAGCCAACATTCATAGGATCTAAGTTGCTATCCTCTCTGCCAAAGTGAACTTTGCACCCTAAGCTTTTTAACAGAGAATAACAACGATGAGTATCAATTGAATAACCTAAACGGGCAGATACATCCTCTATATCCAAAAGGATTTGGGGTCTTGTGATAGGCTGAGGATAAAAATCATAGAAGGTTTCTTGCACCTGACCACCTGCCACCTCTTTTATTAAATGGCAAGCACGGTTCATCGCTAGCAAGGTTGTGTCAGGGTCAACGCCCCGAGTAAATCTGTAAGAGGATTCTGTTTCAATGCCAAGTTTTTTAGAAGTACGTCTTATCTGATCAGCTCTAAAAACAGCTGATTCAATGAAAACATCCACTGTATCTTGATAAACGCCTGAGTTTTTCCCTCCAACAATACCAGCTAATGCCAAAGGTTTTTGAGTGTCTCTGATCATTGTCTCTGTTCCGTCTAACTTTACCTCTGTACCATCTAAGGTTATGAATGACTCTTGAGGTTTGGCTAGATCTACATGTATCTGTTTGCCTTCAATAGAGCGTATATCAAAAGCATGTAAGGGCTGTCCTAGCTCTAACATCACAAAGTTTGTGACATCCACTATGTTGTTGATAGAAGATGAACCTACAGACTCAAGGCATCTTACTAACCAAGACGGACTTTGCTTAACTTGAACTCCTGTAATGACTCTTCCCGCATAACGGGTCTCCTTTTGTGAGATAGTCACTGATATAGTAGGTGTTTTGATAGGTTTTGTTTGAAAAGAAACAGTAGGTGGTTTGTAGTTTGTATTTAGTAGAGTGGCAAGCTCCCTTGCTAAACCCAGATGGCTTAAACAATCAGCGCGGTTAGAAGTTACATTGATGTCCAATACCACATCATCTAAACCCATATATTTAGCAAAACTAGAACCTAAAGGGGCATCCTTTGGTAAAATCATAATGCCTTCTGACTTGTCTTTAAGCCCAAGTTCCTCTTCAGAACAGAGCATTCCATTAGATTGTTGACCTTTGATGAAAGCAGGCTTGATCTCAAGTCCATTTGGTAAAATAGCACCTGGCATAGCCAAAACTACCTTATCTCCTTGGCGGTGATTTGTAGCTCCACAAACAATGTGATGGATGTTATTTTTTATATCAGTAGATGTGACCACATGACAAAGTGTGAGCCGGTCTGCCATGGGATGCTTTGTGAGTTGATCAATTTGTCCAATTACAGTGTCTTTGTAACTTTTTGCTTTATCATCAGCCTGTTCAACCTCTAAACCTGCAGAGGTAAGCACTTTGATGAGGTCTTCTGTCTTGTGTTTTTCTAGATTAATATATTTGAATAACCAATTAAGTGATATTTTCAAAATAGCTCCTGTTTAACTCAATGCATCTTCTGATTTCCAAACAAAATCACTTGCTTCATAAGATTGAAGAATTTGATAACATCTTGTTTTAATAAATTCAAATAATTCTCCTTCTATTGAAAAATCCAATTGGGTGATAATATTTGCCCTTTTGTCTAAACTCAAATCTGTCCAATGATTTTTATTTTTTATTTGATCATCATATACAATGACACCATATCCTCCTCGATCCCTAAGTAGAGATAAAGCTGGAATATCTGTAGGGCCATCACCTATGTAAAGCATATCAAAATACTGTGACCAAAGCTTGGAAGATTGTATTCGTTTATTAACTCTGATACTTGGGTCTTTAAAAGTTCCTTTTGATATTTCAAAAATAGATCTGGTTTTCATAGTCTCATCCATACAAAAAATAGGAATGCTCACATGCCGATCATTTGAGTCTAATGTAACTTGATACCTGCATCCAAATATAAAAGTAATTAGGTTTTCAGGAAATATTTCCGTGATTAAATCCTTTAGGCCTGCAGATATGACAAAGTGATGAATCTTTATTCCAGCTTCTTTAAATCTAGAACATCTTTCTATACCTTTTATTGCTTGTAAACAAGGAATGACGTTAGGGTAAAGTTTGATTTCAGGTTTAACAAATTTTACAAAAAACTCTCGATTCAAAGGAATATTTTGAGTATATGCTAATTGAGATAATGAATACATCCAAATTGGAGCATCAGATGCTAATACACGCTCTATCTCTACATCTTGATTATTACCTTTAATTTTTTGAACATTTAACCAAAAATTTTTAATATATTCTTTTTTTCTCTTTCCTTTTGAAAGAACTTTTATTGTTTGACTGGTTGAGTCAACATAATTGCCACTAGAGTCTTTATTGGGAGCAAGAGTTCCATCAAAATCCCATAAAATAGAGATATTGCGTTCTATCATTTATTTAAGCTTTCTTGCAGCAGAACGAAGACCATCTTCTTTATAGTTAGAAAGTTTTATATGACCCTTTTTACTAAATTCATAAGTATCAAAATCCAGAGATTTTTTGGATGATCTCCTACCTTTGACTTGAGACTTTTTAGTTTTTTTGACATTTCCCATGTAATTTCTCCTCATAAATACAATTAAATATATCAATTTTTAATTAGAACTCATCTCAAAATTAATTCTAATGTCCACGTTTTCAAAACGACCTCTTAACTTAAGTACCACATAAAAGGACTGTTTCACTCAAAATGGACCCTTCCGGCTTTCCGTAGAGCCACTATCGTGGCTCTCGTCAAGTCTGTCCATTTTGAGTAAGAAGCCATCTTTAGTTACGTTATGTTTTATATTTTGCAATTTCGTATTATTTACTGCTATCATGTATTTTTGAGATGGCTTCTAAATAATAATGCAAAAAAAATCTACACTTTGATGATTATGAATCATACTGTAATATTTGATAAAACTCAATAATTTTAAATCACAATCCTTAGTAAAATGGCTCTAAAAAGCGTAGGTCATTTTCGAAGAAAAGGCGAATATCTTGAACTCTATATTTTAGGATGGCCATTCTTTCTATCCCCATTCCAAAGGCAAATCCTTGCCATCCCTGAGGATCAATAGAGCACTGCTTTAAAACATTAGGATGTACAAGTCCACAACCTGCGATTTCAACCCAGCCTGTTTGGCCACACATACGACAACCTTTACCAGCGCAAAGTTGACAAGAGCAATCTACTTCTGCTGATGGTTCTGTAAAAGGGAAAAAGCTAGGCCGAAATTGTATCTTAGCGTCTCTTCCAAAAAATTCTTTTGCAAAAAAATCTAAAGTACCCTTTAAATGCGCCATTGAGACATCTTTATCTACAACTAAACCTTCTAATTGATGAAACATAGGGCTATGAGAGATGTCACTATCTCTACGAAATACACTTCCAGGCCCTAAAATATAGAAAGGAGGCTTTAAAGATTTATCTCTCATAGTACGTATTTGGATAGAGCTGGTATGTGGTCTTAGTACATACTGTTTATGCCCTGAGTCTTCGATATAAAACGTATCTTGCATATCTCGTGCAGGATGCTGTGGAGGAATATTTAATGCTGTAAAGCAGTTTTCATCAGTATCTATCATAGGGCCATATTGGACACAGTAACCTAAGCGGTTAAAAATATCGATAATTTCGTTCATAGCTTTTTCAATAGGATGCTGCCCACCAATTTCTTGTGGAGGTCCGGGAGTTGTCATGTCTATTCGAGATGATTTGAGTTTTTGATTGAGCTCTTTCTCTTGTAGTTTTTCATTACATTGCTCATAGAATAGTTCCATGTCTTTTTTAGCTTGATTGATAGAGCGACCTAAAAGTGGGCGGTCTTCTTGAGAGCAACCTTTTAAGTGCTTCATAATGTCAGAGATAAGACCCTGACGGCCCAAAAACTTAACCTTTACTTCATACAAATTTAAAGAAGATATAGCTTTTTTAAACTCTTTGAGAGCTTGTTTTTTTAGGTTATCGACTTTATCTTGCAATTGTTGTGAGTGCTTATCTTGGATCACGAAGCTTTTCCTTATAATTGATTTTTCTCGTAATTACCTTTGTTCTTTTAACTACCATATATAATGAAAAAAGCAATGACTAATATATAGATGGAGCTGGCAATAGGAATCGAACCTACAACCTGCTGATTACAAATCAGCTGCTCTGCCAGATTGAGCTATGCCAGCTTTTGATGTGATGTATATCCAAACTTTATTATCTGTTAAAACCTCTCATCAGTCAATGGCACTTTCATCTTACAAATAAGAATTTTTGCTTAAGACTTGGAAGTTGAATACAACTTACAAGAGTATTCCTTATAAAATATTTTTTTAAATGCACATAAAATCCGGATTCGAGTGATTAAAATCCGGACATGACCTCAATTTTATAATTTAAAACCCACTTTTATCATCATTTTAACATGGCATGTATCTTGCTATATCTTTATCGAGAAGTTTCATAGAAATACTCTAGTTCTACTTGAACTTTGATATTGAGGATTGGAGTTTTTTTGAAATACATGAATTCTGTAAGGGGTGCATACCAATGACGAAACATCCTCATGATATATTTTTCAGGAGTTTTTTTTCTTCTGTTGAAAGAATAGAGAGATTGCTAAAGACAATATTACCTAAAGATATTTTGAGTCTTTTTGATTTGTCTACATTAAAGATGGAGCCTAGCGTTATTGTTAAAAAATCAGAGATTAGGGTAGATATGGTATTAAGTATAATGCTTAAGAACTCTAAGAACAAAGTTAAGGTTATTTTAATTTTAGATCACAAAAGTTGGCCAGATAAGAATGTGATACAGCAATTACAAAAATATCAATTAATGATAGTTAATGAATATTGTAAGAGTGAAGTTCTACATCCAGTACTTTGCATAATTTTTTATCATGGTGGTAAGAGATGGAAGAATCCCTCTTCTTTGCATGAAGATTGGGTATCTAGAGGTCTTTTTTCAAAAGAAGATTTTAAGAAACTTTCACCGTATCTTATGAATTTTAGACCTTATGTGTTTGACTTGTCCAAGTTTGATATACCAAAACGAGCTATGGATAGTATGAAGTCAATTCTATATGCATTTGAAGATATTTGGTCTTTAAGGAAGTGTAAGAATAGAAAAGAGAGAAAAGCAGTATTACGTAAAACTTTATTATCAGTAAAAAAAGACTTAAAATATGAGTCAAAACAGTATAGAATGGATGTGTTATTAGCTATAAAGCAATATTTTATGAGTTACGACTCACAGATAGATGAAGATTTATTTAAGGAGGCTTCAAAAGAGGTCACAGAAGAATTAGGAGGAGACAATATGGTAGACGAGCTTGATTTTACTATGGCAGGTGTAATACAAAAAAAGGTGAAAGAGCAGGTACAGGAAAGCCAAAAAAAGATCACATTGAAGTTACTTAAGGCTGATATGAGTGTAGAAAAGGTATCTGAGATCACCGGTCTTTCAAAGCAGGAAATTCGAAAGTTTCAAGAAGATGATAGTTAGAGGATATTATGGATAAACCTGATTTTACTAAGAGTATAAAAAAGGAAGAGAAGATATTAGTTTTAGAAGAAATACTTTTATCTGTAAAAAAGGAGTTAGAGTTAAAAGATCATACTAAAGATTGTATACTGGAGGTGACAGATGAGATACTGACATTTCTTTATAATTACGATCAAGATTTAGATAAAGGGCTTGTAGAAGAAGCATCCAAAAGAGTAGCAAAAAAGTTAGGTGGAAAAAGTATTATGAAAGAGCTTGCTTCTTTTAAGGACACAGAAAAAAAACGTCAGTTATCAGTTTTAGAAAAAACATTCTCATCACTAAAAAAAGACTTAAAAAATGAGTCAAAAGAATATGTAATGGAAACAACAGGAATGATACTAACATATTTTTACGATTACAATCCAAGCTTAGATAAGAAGCTTGTAGAACAAGCTTCCAAGAAAGTAACAAAAAAGTTAGGAGGAGAGGATATTATGGAAGAGCTTGATTTTACTATAGCAGGCGCGTTGCAAAGAGGAATACAGAAAGGTCGAAAGGAAGAGAGGCAAAATATTATTTTAAAGATGCTTAAAAATAAGGTGAATGTTCAAACAATTATTAAATACACTGGAACTTTAAAAAAAGAAGTGCTAGAGATTCAAAAACAAGCTAATCTTTAAGAAATCTTAAAAAATATCTATTTATCTCAATCCCAAAAAGCATATATGCTATTTATAAACATAAAAACTATCAAGACATAGCTAACAGATACAGTTTGCTGACCTTGCCAACCTACCAGATTCCTGGGAACTTAAGTTTATTTGTTGTGTGAAAAATAATAACGATTCTTATTAAAAAATTAAAAATGTATGAAATCCGGATTCGATGTTTGAAATCCGGACAATATCTTGGGTTTTATAATCTAAAACCCACTTTTACCTGCATTTTAACATGGCATATATCTTGCTTATACTTTATCTATAAATACTTTAAGAAGAGCATATAAATAACATGAGGAGTCAGAAATAATGATAAAGAGCAAAGAAAGTTTTCAAGTTGAGCATGATCAAACTGCTAAACTAGGTCTTAAGCATAAGGATAGGTTTAAAGATTTTTTAAAATTTGGATTGAGTTTTGAAAAATTTCAAGCTCTTGATTTGGATTGTCTTGAGTTTATTGATACAGAATTTTTACAAAAAGGTTTAAATGAAAAATTTCGATCTTACAGAGCTGATGTGATCGCTAAAGTTGGCTTAAAAACAGAAGACACAAAAGTTTTTGTAGGTATTATCGTAGAACATAAAAGTCATCATGAATCTGAAAAAAGGCTTTTTCTTCAAGCTTTAAGATACAACTTAGCTCTTCTAGAAATAGATCTTTACCCTATTATAACTGTTTTGTTATTTCATGGAAAAGCTCCTTTAAATATATCTCCTAATTTACAAACAGTTTTTCATTTGAAATCAGAAACTAAGCGTATTTTTGGGACTTCTTCTTTAAGTTTTGGGCTAGATATGATAGATTTAAGAAAGATACCTAAGGAGGATATAAAAGGTAAGGCAGGTACGGCATCTGCTCTTTGTTATGCTTTAAAAACTTCTTTAGATATGACAGAAAATGATATTAAATCAGTATTTGAATTGTGTAAAAGAGATAGTAAAGATTCTGCAAGATATCGTGAATATGCTGGTTTTTTAAGTAGATATATGCTACAGAGTACAGAGTACACAAGGTTAGCACTTCATGCAATTGAACAAAAAATTATTACAAATAAGGAGGATCGGGTTATGCCAAGTACAGCTTCTAAAATATTTAATGAAGGAATAGAGCAGGGAATTGAAAAAGGAGTCGAACAAGGGGCTGAGAAAGAGCGTAGAAAGATTGCTTTAAATATGTTAAAAACTGGTGTTGATATTCAAGTGATTCTTGATGCTACAAAGTTAAGCAGGGAAGAGTTAGAACAGCTTAAAAACAGTTTTTAATTTACTAAACTGTGTAGATAGTCACCAGATAAACAACCTCTAATATTATTTCTTATTTTTTAATGGTTTTATTTCTATATGTTACCCATGTCCCTTGTAGTACAAAACTTAAGTTTGAGCTATTTTGTAACCTAATCTGTTTCACTAAAAATGCATCTAATTCTGTTTCACTAAAAATGAATCCGCCTCTGGCGGTTTTCTGGCAATAAGCCCGACAGTCTTTTGCTGTCGGCAAATAGCTTATTGCCTAGAAAACATATTCATTTTGAGTAAAGGAGATACTCTTCTTTATTTAACAAAATGTTAAGGAAACTATTTATCATTTTTTATCGCTATGTTTGAGCTATTTTGTAACCTAATCTGTTTCACTAAAAATGCATCTAATTCTGTTTCACTAAAAATGAATCCGCCTCTGGCGGTTTTCTGGCAATAAGCCCGACAGTCTTTTGCTGTCGGCAAATAGCTTATTGCCTAGAAAACATATTCATTTTGAGTAAAGGAGATACTCTTCTTTATTTAACAAAATGTTAAGGAAACTATTTATCATTTTTTATCGCTATGTTTGAGCTATTTTGTAACCTAATCTGTTTCACTAAAAATGCATCTGACCTCTGGTCACTTTCTGACAGTAAGCCTGAAGATTCACATCTTCAGCAAATAGCTTACTGCCTAGAAAGCTTGATGCATTTTTACTAGAAGAATATCCTCGTTAATTAACAAAATGTTAAGGAAATCGTTTATTATTTTTTTTATTCACTATGTTTGAGCTATTTTGTATCCTAGTTTGTTTCACTAAAAATGCATCTAGCCTCTAGCTACTTTTTGGCAGTAAACCTGAAGATTCACATCTTCAGCAAATAGCTTACTGCCTAGAAAGCTTGATGCATTTTTACTAGAAGAATATCCTCGTTAATTAACAAAATGTTAAGGAAACTGTTTATCATTTTTTATCGCTATGTTTGAGCTATTTTGTACCCTAGTTTGCAGGATATTCTAAAGTCACCAAAAGTCAATGGCTGACATTTTAAACGGTTTGTAAATTCTAAATTCGGCTTAGTCCAGCAGTGATAGACTCTGAAATCATTAAATGTATTGGTAGATATGATATCTCTGCAAGCTCTTACGGCGTAATTGCTTCTTAGTAACTTACAGTCTTCCTCTCTTTTGCAAATACCTAAAAAAGACTCGATAACTCCACCTGTCCTTAAAATTTCCTCATGATTTATATCGTAGTTTTTGTAAATAATCATTTGAAAAGCTTCTGTATCTTCCTTTAAGCGCATGGATAGGCGAAAGTATTCTATCTGTCTAAACTGCTCTAAGTTAAAATGATCGATAAAGGTGTAGATAACTCCAACACCTACAATCAAAACCCAGCAATAAACCCAATATTTATATTTTCTAAGTATCCTTAAATACTTTATAAATGGCTTCATCATAAAACCTCATAAAATAAAAGCCATCTAGGTAGATACTTAGATGGCTTTATAAAGTGAATTTTTTAAACAAGATTACAAAGTTTTTTAAGATAAAATTATTGAGTTCCATCTTCTTGGTTAAGCATTGTTTTATTTTGATCCATAAGCCATACATCAATACCGTCACCGCCTATGTTCCCTATCATCCCTATACTAAAACTCACACTGTTTCTAGCTATATTCCTAAGAAGAACCCCTCCATTAACAAGGGTACAAGTTGTAACAGGAGAAGTAGTACTAGCATTACAACTTGCACCCCCACTAGCTAAAGTACATGTACCGCTTCCTGAAGCAACAAGACAAGAGTTTAAACTACCAAAAGTAAGTGGTGTTGAGCCATTTACTTCATAATCTGCCCCTGCGGCTACTATACAACTACCTATATTACTTCCATCTTGAAAAGATGAATGATGGGCTCCAGCACATAAGCTAAAAGTATCTATATCTTGCTCATCTGCTGCTAAAGGACCATTATAACCAGTTAATCTAGTTGTTTCACTATTAACAATATTACCTACTTCTATTGCAGAAAACCCTGCTAAATAATTTATGACTCCATCAGGAGAAAAGCCAATTTGACGTATATTAGTGGACCCAAAGCCCCACTCAGATATAAAGGCTTTTTCAGCAGTAAAGATCCCTGACGCTATTATTTTTGCTTCTGACTGCCTTGCTTTTCTTTGGAAACGTTGATAGTTCGGGATGGCAATGGCTGCTAAAATACCAATAATTGCAACAACCACCATTAATTCAACTAATGAAAAACCGCCTTGTCTACCAAAACGACTTCTCTTATACATCTTATATATTTTAAATCTTGATAATCCCATTTTTTATCTCCTTTATTATTATTCTTAATAACAATCATGCTTTGTTTTTTTCATCATTCATTAAGGTTGAAAAGCTTAAGATGGATGTTCAAAAAGTAATGAAATGCTGAGGTACTAAACATGTAAGCACTTATAACTTTAAGTCCAGTTAAAACTAGCCTTTACACTACTAATGGCTGAATTTTGACTGTGACTTATATATAAAAGTTACAGTATCAAATAGTTAAAATCACTCAACTATTTAACCTTCATTTCGCAAGCAAAAAAACTAGTCCTTTGTACCTTCCTAGTTTCGTCTTGGTTTAATGAAGATTTATCTTTCTACATATACGCACCCCCTGCTTTCTCTTTATGATTTTGTAAGAAGCATATTGTCATCTTACCTACTTATTACATGCATATATTTTAAATTGTTACTTATATATTATGCTATGCAGTTATGACTATACCTTCTGACACTAGTATATCGTAATTTACAAACAATAACTTAATATTTTTACTATAAAAATTAAATAATATAACACATTGAAATTACTTAATTAATTTAAAATTAATTTTACAATATTTTATTATTATACACGGTATAATAGTGAAGATGTTCTAAATTGATAAATAACTTGTTTTCAACTGACACATTTTTATTTTTTCTAATACAAGAAAGGTTTCAGAAAAAAGAAGAGCTTAAAAATTGTTCTATTCTACTACATATATATACTGCATTTGACGCCAGCTAAGTATAAGGATTCATTACTATAATAGAAGTATAATTAATAAGTTCTTAATTAAGGATATCAAGCTTATTTAGAATTATCTGGAGCTTCACTGATAGAAGTTTATATTTATTTCATTTTCTAATAAAAAATTAAAAAGAATTAAAGATAACAAATTCTTATTCTTTTTTTATTTTACTCTATTGACTTATTTAGAGAGAGCATATAGAGGAGTAAAGACAAATAATAAACAAATATTGGAGTCTATTAATGAAAATTATTACAGAGTATATCTTTTCATGTGGTAATTGCATTCTTCAAATTTGCTTGTGTGTTCTTATTTACTTACAATTAAATCCTATAAGAAACCAAAACACTCTTATAAACGAGCAAATTAACAATGAAAAATGCCACAGAATACAGGACAGATATTATCAAATTTACAGATATTATCGAGATGACATAAACAATTTGGGAAGCTCATTTTATGCAAGCATGCTAGAGGGAAAATTAAAAACAGAAATGAAGCGAATAGCAAGCAATACAATAAGGCATTTTTCTTTTGAAAATGATAACCCATTTCTTATTATTAGAGCACTAGAAAGCGCATTAGCTCACACTTATTCTGATCAGCAAAAAGTGAGTCATTTAAAAAATCAAAACAAAAGATTTTTAGCTAGTATTGATGTACAAGATAGAGAAAGGATTTTAAAAGAGGTTCTGGGATCACTTAGAGAAGATAATTCTAGATGGCCCACAGAGGAACAATACACATCATGGATATCTTATCAATCCTGCTTCTAAAAAATACATCTTTTTAAAAAACACAATAAATAGAAATTTTATTTATTTTGTCCTTGACTTTTTGAGAAAAGTCACTGATACTATATTTAGCTCATTTGTCACGTGTAGAAAGAGTTACTGGGGACGCTTTAAAAGGTGTCCCTTGTTTTTTTGTGAAAGCTTTCCTATTTTTCTTTTTCTTCTCTCTTTGATGTTTTCCAAACACATTCTGCAGGATCGTTCTTTCCATCTTCTGTAACAACAAAAATTTCTTTAAAAATATTTTTACTTTGAGAGATATTGTCTACTTTTTGTTGAAACTTCTTTAAACATTCTTTTTTGAGAGCTGAAGAGCGGTCTTGTGGGAGGATAAGAAAAGAGTAGTCAAATTTTATGTAAGAGGCAGATAATAAGAATGTTAGTTTTAAATAAATTGAGAAAAAATTCAACCTGCTCACACCTGCTCTCATTTATGAAATTAAAATATTTATAAAGCTTAAGCAACTTTAGTGCCAGTGGGTTCAACAGTAATCTTGATTTTTAAGTTAAATGCCTTATGTAAATATTTGTCTATGGTATCTGTGGTAAACTTTCTTCTTTTATTAACAAAATCTGATATATGTTGAATTGAGACCCCTGCTCGATTTGCAAATTCTTGAAGACCCATCGATATGATTGTTTCACGCAGAGCCTCTTCTAAACTCATTTTTTCATCATTTATAAGATTCATTATATAAGATTGAGCAAACTCTGTATTTTCAAACTTAGAAGCTAACAGTTCATTAAAATCTTTATGCTTATTTCCCATAATTCCTCCAAATTTCTTTTGCTTTCTCAATATCACGGTTCTGTGTTTTTTTATCTCCGCCAATAAGTAAGATAATCAAATCTTTTCCATCTTCAGCAAAATAGATCCTATAACCTGGGCCATAAGGTATCTTTATTTCAAAAATTCCATCTTTCAATGTTCTTATTGATTCTTTAGCTCCACTTTTTGCAATTCTTTGAATAAGTCGTACAACGATAGCTTGAACCGAGTTATCTAATCTATTAAGCCAATCTTCAAAAGGTGATTTTCCATTTTCTGTTACAAAATACCTAACTTTTTTAATACTCACTTCATACCTTTTTAGTAAACTACCCTACAAAGGGTAGTTTGTCAAGATTTAAACAAATATATCATTCTAAATGTTACATGTTACCCCAATTATAAAAAACTTAATATAATAAGCAAGATACATGCCATGTTAAAGTATAAATAAAGAGGGTTTCATGTACGGAAATTGAGTATTTAATTTTAAATTCATGCACATTACTTAAATTGAATAAACTTATTAAAAATACATATATGAATATCATAAAGCAATAATAAATATAAATATAAATTTAAATTTAATGATATTATTTCGTCCTAAAGTCTCCGAAAAGAATATTGAGGTTTAGATGTGTTTCCGATTATTTATAGTTATTTTTGCTTTAATTTATAGTGGTTCAATTTATGCAGAAGAACTTCATAAAGCCGTAAGAGAAGGTGATATAAAAGAAGTCCGCAGGCTTATTTCTTCAGGTACAAATGTTAATCTAAGAAGTAAAAAAGGACAAACACCTCTTTATTCTACTCTTTCAGGTTCAGAAAAATCATATAACAAAGAAATGATTTTGCTCTTAATTGAACTGGGAGCAGATGTAAATGCAAAAAATACAGAAGATAAAACTATCACCATTCCTCCAAATGATGATTTAGGTTTAATAAAAGTGCTGATAGAAAGTATGGCTGGTTATACTCCTCTACATGCTGCAGCTTCTGCTGCAATTTGGAAAAATCCACCAACTTTTTATGATAAAAAAATTCCATATAAAGAAGGAGAAATTATCTCACTTTTGATTAAGCATAAGGCAAATGTGAATGCTAAAAGCAAAAAAGGAGATACCCCTCTCCATAATGCTTCTACAGCAAAAGTTACAGAAATATTGATCAAACATGGAGCAAAATTAAATGCTAAAAATCATCGAGGAGAAACACCACTTCATACTGTTATATCAAGTTTCTCTGCAGGGCTAGAAGTTGCTTTTCTTTTAATTAAAAAAGGGGCAAATGTGAATGCTAAAGACAAAAAAGAAAATACCCCCCTTTATGCTCTTATCGATAAAATATCTCAAGATAAGTCTGTTTTACGAGATATAAAATATATCGTTACTGAAAAGCCTTATAAGTCTTATTTTGCTGAGCAGTTATCATTAATAACCTCTTTGGTAAAACATGGTGCAGATATAAATATTCAAGACAAGTCTGGAGATACCTTTCTTCATAAAGTATCTGTAGTAAAAGTTGCAAATACTTTAATTGAAAATGGAGCAAAGTTAAACATCCAAAATCATCATGGAAATACCCCTCTTCACAACAGCATATTAGAAAGATATGGTAACTTAGAAATTGCATTTCTATTGGTTGAAAAAGGAGCTGATGTAAATACTAAAAATAAAAAGGAGAATACTCCTCTTCATGAACTTGCTCGTATGATGTATATGGAAAACGTATATTCTCATTATACAGATAGTATTTTTTATAAACAATTTTATAGATCCCATATCATAAAGCAACTTGCTTTAGGGAAATTATTGATGAAAAAAGGAGTAAATGTGAATGCTAAGAATGTAAATGGTAACTCTCCACTCCATCTTACAAATAATGTAGAACTTGCCTCTTTACTAATAAAACATGGAGCAAAGATAACTGCTAAAAATAAAAAAAAACAAACTCCTTTCGATTTAGCCGACATAAGCGAAGATAAAGAAATGACATCTCTTTTAATAAAACATGAAACTAAGTCCTATAATCAAAAGAAAAATCCCTAACCAAAAATACAAACTACTAATAAACTTAGCTTTGTTTTAAAAAATGATTCCTCTTTACTAAAGTAACACTGATTTAAAATAATATACTTTGTGTTTTTTAGAAGCTTATTTCGAAATGCCCTTGACAAATTTTAAGATTTCTACAAAGTAGGCTTCCTAAAAATATTTATGAATTCAACTAGTTAAGGGTCTAATAAAAGAGGCTTCTTTTGTTAATAAATACACCATATACAAAACCTCTCGTTGGTTCTCAACGATGAACTCTGGAAATTAAAGCTTATAATACCCAGTTTGACTATAGTATTTTACTTTGCTTTTTTAAAGCCATCTTGACTTTGCTTTTCATTTGTATTTATAAAGGGGGTAGGTTCATCAATTAGAGGAGGACAATCTTTATAGCATATGACTAAAGATTTCTAAGATAATCTCTTGAAGGCTTTATAAATTAAAGTTAAATCTCCAACATTGTAAATTCATTGTAAAAAAAGAAAGGTCAAAAATTGTTAGAATTTGTAAGATATAATTTTATTAAAATATGAGGTTGTAAACAAATGAATAAATCGTACAAAGTTGTTGCTGTATTAATTATAATAGTTATTTTTTTACCTCTACAAATATTGGGTTTTTCATTAAACGATCATGAAAGGTTCAGCAAAATTGCAATTAAAGAGTTCTTCAAGTGTGTACAACCCGAAATGTTACACAATTCAAATAGGTTAGCTTTAAATAGGTTTACTAATATTATTGTTGATGGGAACTTGCAAGAAGACATACACTATTTGATCAAAATGATGCAATATTCTCATTTTTACAATCCATATTTTTATATAAATTTCAGATGGTCATATATTATTGATAGATGCCCTTCTAATTATCGTATTTACCATCTTGAACAAATTTTAGACGCTTATTTGAAAAGAGACAGACTTGAGATATCTGATTTGTTTTGGGATGACCAATGTCAACCTTCTTCAATATTAACAATGGCAGGATTTACAGAGTCACTTCAAGTACCTCTTCTAGACAACCTTCATGTTTTAGATTTTAGATTGTTTTATACAAATAATCGAACTCAAATACCTGAAACATACAGAACTTATTTTAATCAATTAGGGCATGCCATTCATCATTTACAAGATATGTCTTCACCCACACATGTTGTACCTATATCACATCCTCTTCCTTTTGACTCTCCTACTTCTCATTGGGAGACCACCTTTAAGGATGGATTCGAACATAATGATAATAGAATATCTATACTTAATAGGATAGATGCAGAATTTGATGATCAACCTTTAAACGAAATGTGTGCTTTTAAAGAGTCCACTCCAGAAACATTATTTCATATATTAGATCAATCTGCTAGAAATACATTAAATGCATTGGATCAAGAGTTATCTATTCATGTTTCAAAATCAGATAACAGATCAGGAAATAGAAGAACTGTTGTGCCAATGACAGTCACTTGGGGAAATTGGTATGACAAGCTTTCAGCATCTAGTACCAATCATATTGGGCAATATGGCATCTATCAGGATGCCTTCGAATTGACTGAGTTTCAAATAAGTGACGACCCTCGCACACCTCAAAATGAAGAAGGTTGGATCGTTTACGTCAACAAAAGATTTTATGATGACTTTAGATATCAGCAATATAGACAAGTTATTGAAGATACCAAAAAAGCACTGTACTATGCCTACTTGAAAATATTCAGATTACAACAAGATTCAAATGAAAATAATTAAGTTATTTTTTCTTCTATAAGTTCAATAAAAAATATCTTTCTGTAGATGCCTTTAAAATACCATTTTTACATCTTATTCACTTTACAAATTCAACTTTAGTTTAGCAAAAACTACATAAGTCTTAAGCAATTAAGACCAGGTCAGGTAGTATAAAAATCTAGTTTTTTCCAGAAAGGGTGACAGCAAAATAGTTAAGTAATTTTAGCTACTTGATACTGTAACTTTTATATATAAGTCACAGTCAAAACTCAGCCATTGGTAGTGTAAGTGACTGAATCTAACTAAAAGACTTGAAGTTATAAGTGTCTACATGTTTAGTACCTCAGCATTTCATTACTTTTTGAACATCCATCTTAAGCTTTTCAACCTTAATGAATGATGAAAAAAACAAAGCATGATTGTTATTAAGAATAATAATAAAGGAGATAAAAAATGAGATCTAGTTTCCCTCAAAATAAACCAGCCTCTAGAGGCGAGCCTCTAGCTGTTTTTGGGCAGTCAGCCTGAAGATTCACATCTTCAAGAAAATGCTGACTACCTCAAAAATCCGTTTATTTTAAGGAAGGAGATACTCCTCATTTTTTAACACCATGTTAAGGAAATTATTTAATAAAAGGAGATAGAAAATGAGATTATCAAGACTTAAAATATATAAGATGTATAGGAGAAGTCGTTTTGGTAGACAAGGCGGTTTTTCATTAGTTGAATTAATGGTGGTTGTTGCGATCATTGGTATCTTAGCAGCCATTGCCATTCCGAACTATCAACGTTTCCAAAGAAAAGCAAGACAGAGTGAATCAAAGATACTAGCATCAGGCCTTTACAATGCTGAAAAGATGTTTATATCAGAGCATGGATTTGGTTCTACAAATTTGCACCAAATTGGCTTTACTCCAGATGGTACTGTTAACTATATGGTTGGTTTTGCAGCAGTTGAAGGAGGTACAAAAATCAATCAATCCACTAGGCAAGTTGGTTTTCATGGCCCTTTACCTGAAAAGGCTGGTGGTGATCTTACTACATTTCATGTATGTGGAGGAGGTATTACTGGCACTCTTTCTTCTGACGCACCCGATTGTACAGTTGCAACGGGAGCAGATAAAGACACGAGTGGTGTTCCTTTAACTAACTTCCCAACTGGTATAGCTGATTTTCAAGCTTGTGCAAATGCTAGCAACACAGGAAATTGTAGTCCTGCACCTGCATGTAATAATGTTGGATCTGGAGCTAACTGTAGTGTAGTAAGTGCTGCTGCTATGGATAATACAGGTAGAAACAATGTAAGTTTTTCAATTGGAGCTATAGCAGCAATAGGCGGCAACAAAGATGATGTCTGGGTTATGAGCCAGGATAAAACTTTAAAAAATGTTCAAGATGGAACTCAATAATTTTATCTTAAGAACTTTGTAATCTTGTTTTCAAAGAATTCATTTTTATAAAGCCATCTAGGTAGATACTTAGATGGCTTTTATTTTATGAGGTTTTATGATGAAGCCATTTATAAAGTATTTAAGGATACTTAGAAAATATAAATATTGGGTTTATTGCTGGGTTTTGATTGTAGGTGTTGGAGTTGTCTACACTTTTATTGATCATTTTAATTTAGAACAACTTAGGCAAAAGGAATACTTTCGCCTATCCATGCACTTAAAGAAAGATACAGAAGCTTTTCAAATGATTATTTATAAAAACTACGATATAAATCATGAGGAAATTTTAAGGACAGGTGGAGCTATTGAGTCTTTTTTAGGTATTTGCAAAGGAGAGGAAGACTGTAAGTTACTAAGGAGCAATTACGCTGTAAGAGCTTGCAGAGATATCATATCTAGCAACACATTTGATACATTCAGAGTCTATCACTGTTGGACAAAGCCAAATTTAGAGTTTACTAACCGTTTGAAATGCCAGCCATTAACTTTTGGTGATTTTAAAAGCTCTTGCAAACTAGGATACAAAATAGCTATGCATACATAAAGGATGGTTTAAGAAGAAGGCTCGGGTAATAAATACAGTACTGAAAATTAAGTAACAATAAAAATAACATAAATATATTAGCAACCAGAGTTAAAGCACCTAAGAAGTGAGACATTATGAAAGCACATACTGATAACATTTTAACAAGTTTTTTTTTAGGGCTGCTTGGCGGTACAATTGTAAGGATTATTTTCTTATACGTTAATCAATCTACTTTAGATATAAATATCTATAAGACCTTTCTGATAGGTTTGATGATAGATAGCTTGGTGCTTTCTGTACTATTTTTGCCTACTTTATTCTTTTTAGTCGCTCGTATACATCTTTTACATCTTTCTAAATGCCTTTGGTTTATATTAAAGCTTCAAAGGTTTTACCTTTTTACAGTTATCTCTTTATTTGAGGTTGTCCCATAGATCGGTGAAATTTTCTTATAGAAATTAGAAGAAAGTAGAGCTCCCGGCTATCCTAAGTGGTCTAGCCGTTGTTTACTGTTTTTATTTTATCAGGAAATAGATAACAGAAAGGAGCTATTATGAAGAGTAGTAAGAATGGTTATTCAATTCAAGTTTTATCATCTGAGTCAAATGAGATTCGAGAGATCCTAGAGCATCGCATGAGATCAATGGTTATTAATATGATCCATGATTTCTTTGAGGATGAGTTATTATCACTGTGTGGTAAGCGTCATGGTCGTGGTCGTGATACAAGATATTACAGAGCGGGTAGTGATTCTGGGAGTGTTCTTGCACAAGGTCAAAGGCTTCAGGTGAGGAAGCCTAGGGTGAAGGAGAAGGGAGGTTCTGATATTAAGCTGCGGTCTTATTCAGTGCTTCAAAAGTATGACATACTTTGTGATAAAGTTTTGAGTCATGCTATGAGAGGGGTATCTTGTCGTAATTACAATGAACTTCTTGATGATATTGTAGGAGGAACGGGTCTTTCTAAGAGTACAGTGAGCAGAGTCTTTAATAAGTCATCTAGGAAGTTTCTTGAATCTTTAAATGGTCGTGATCTGAGTAAGGATAAGTTTTCATCAATTATGATTGATGGTGTTGTTTTTGGATCAAGGACAGTGGTTGTAGCTCTTGGCATCACAGTTGAAGGTAAGAAGTTAGTTCTGGGTCTTAGAGAGGGTCATACAGAGAACTGGGAAGTTTGCAAGGACTTATTAGAGAGTTTAATAGCAAGAGGTCTTTGTTCAGATAAGCCTTACCTTTTTGTAATTGATGGTAGCAGATCTTTAAGGACAGCTATTAATAGAGTTTTTGGTAAGAGAGCAGTAGTTCAACGCTGTATTCACCACAAGGAGAGGAATGTTTTAAGTTATTTACCTCAGGAACGTCATTTAGAGTTTAAGCGTCGCTGGAAGATGGTGCATGGTTTTAATGATTATGATTCTTCTCAGAGAGAATACAATAAGTTACTGAGTTGGTTAAGCAGGATTAATTATGCAGCATTGGCTTCACTTAAGGAAGCAAAGGAGGAGACACTGACAGTTATCAAGTTGAAGGTATCTCCACTGCTAAGGAGAACCTTATCTTCTACAAATCCTATTGAGTCTGCCTTTTCTATTGTAAGAGATAAAGTCAGCAGGGTTAAGAACTGGAGAAGTTCTTCAGATCAGGTCATGAGATGGGCTGCTGTTTCTTTAGTTGAAGCTGAAAAAAAGTTTAGAGCTATTAAAGGGTATAAAGATTTAAATACAATGGAAGAAAATTTAAACCTATTGACTAACAATAGAAACAGGCGTAGCAAAACATCAAGCTCTGCTTAACTTCAATTTCACCGAAACGTGGGACATCCTCCTTTATTTTTGTTAAGCTCTTTTGTTGATATCTTTATCTTTCAGGTTTACCACCATAGGCTTAATGGATCTCTGATCACACAAGTTTTAAATATGCCTTTCGCGATGTTGTTTAATATGATCCAGTCACATTTTAGCTATGAAATATTGATGGTTCCTCTTTTAGTTATTATCGCTTATAGCTGTACATGTTGGCATATCTCTATTAAGAAAACTCATCGATTCTTCTCAAAGAGAATTGGCAGTAAAGCTTATAAAGAACTGCCTTTAAAACAGCAATTACAAACACTTCTAATTCCTTATTTATTGATATTTATTTTTACAAGTTTTATTTATGTCCCTACCTTTTCTTCAAAATCATTTGATCAAATTATTTATGTACAGCAAAAAGAGTATACTTTGCAGGCTGCATCTAAAAACTCTTTTTTATACCTCTTTCAAGAAGTATTCGCATATGAATCTCATTATGATGGTTTTAGAAAAGATTGGATGGAACATAGATATGATTTCTTAAAAAAAGATTTTCAAAGATTAGTCAGTGAAGATAGCGTTGAGTTTGTAGAGAATTATAAAAATTTTTTGAAAAGATCGAAGAATCCAAAAAAAGAATTCCAGACTAAACCTCATATTGTCTTACTCAATGTTGACTCTTTATCTCAGAGATTTCTGGAAGATGAAAATCACCTTCCTTACTTAAAAGAGATGGTCAGTGATGGAGCTTATTTCACTGATTTTTACTTTCATTATGGAAGTAGTATGAATGCTTTTATATCTTTATTATTTGGCCTGCCTATGATCCATCGACAGGATTTTTTTATGGATAGTATTTTTAAAAAAACAAATAAGATATCTTTAATGAATATTCTGAAAAATGAAGGATATAAGTCAATATATCTAGAAGGATGCACTTATGATCACTATCAAGTGAGTGAAACTTTTAAAAAATATGGAGGGTATAAAGCCATCATAAAAACACATTTTAAATCTTCTTTAAATAAGGATAAATATATGTGTACAGCTAATGATTATCAACTAGCTAATAGATCTTTATCAGAAATAGAAAAAATTTACAAAGAAGCGCCTCTTTTTGTTAAAATACATCTTATGACAATACATTTTGCTGGAAATATTCCACATGTTGAAGCTCATGGATATCCAAAATCTTTTGATATAAAAAAACACTGTAAAATATCTAAAGACTCTATATATAAAGAAAGGTTACAAAACGGACTATGTTATACAAACTTTGTAGTTAAAGATTTTATTAAAAAAGTCAGTGACTTAATAGGTGATAATCTGATAATAGTTCTTACAGGTGACCATCGCATATGGCAACCACATCCTTATAAAGAAGAAAGTTTAGAACCCATGCAAGTCCCTTTGATTATTTTAGATAAAAGGGGGCTGACACCAAAAGGTGTGATTGATAAAGTCGCTTCACATCAAGATGTTGCGCCAACACTGCTTTATATGATTGGTTATGAGGGAGCTTACCCCTTTTTAGGTAGAAATCTATTAGACAAAAATGAAAAAGAAGGGCTTACTGCTTTTCAAGATAGAGATTTTTATAGTTTTAGAACAGGGAAATATCTTTTATCATATTATAATAAAGAATCTCATCTTTTTGAAATAACTAAAGATAAAATAAAAGTTCCTTTAGATAATAATGACTTAAGGTTAAGGCTTGAAAAAGATTTTAAGCAGTATATGGCAGGGCTTGCTATGTGGAACTCTGTCGACCACGTCATAGAGCAAAAAAAACAATAACCTTACTTAAATCTCCGGGAATCTGGCATTCAGGCAAACTGGCAATCTGTATCAGGCATTATCATTCACGTTCAACCTTTGTATTTGAAAGCACTTTATATTGAATGCTAACAATATAAGAATTGTAAAAGCCAATGATAAGAATGAGAAAGAGGCTCGCCTCGAGAGTCTGGCCTTAAAGTAATGAATTTCAAAGTTCAAGAAATAAATTGAAGGTTCAGCTCAACAGAACTTGTTTCCAGATTGCCAGAGGAATACCTTTTTAGTGAAACGATTTCCTTAACATTTTATTAAATAATGAGGATAACCTTCTACTAAAAATGCATCAGGCTTTCTAGGCAGTAAGCTACTTGCTGAAGATGTGAATCTTCAGGCTTACTGCCAGAAAGTAGCCAGAGGCTTACCTCGAGAGGCTAGATGCATTTTTAGTGAAACAGCTTTTACTTAGAATCCTTTTGAAAATTACGAATTTCTTGCTTTGAAAGACCTGTAATCTCAGATACCTTTTCTACACTCATATCAGCTTTAAGTAACTTCAATGTGATCTCTTTTCGACCCTCTTGCACACCTTTCTGCATACCTTTCTGCATACCTTCCTGTATACCTTCCTTTATGCCTTCCTTTATGCCTTCCTGTACTTTCTTTCGTATTACACCAGCCATAGTATAATCAAGTTCGTCCATAATACTCTCTCCTCCTAATTCTTCTGTGACTTCTTTAGAAGCCTCCTTAAATAAGTCTTCATCTATCTGTGAGTCATAATCCATAAAATATTGCCTTATTGCTAATAACACATCTATTTTATACTGTTTTGACTCATTTTTTAAGTCTTTTTTTACTGATAATAAAATTTTACGCAATACTGCTTTTCGCTCTTTTCTGTTCTTACACTCTTTTAAAGACCAAATATCTTCAAATGCGTATAAAATCGATTTCATACTATCCATCGCTTGTTTTGCTATATCAAACTTGGATAAGTCGAACACATAAGGTTTAAAATTCATAAGGTATGGTGAAAGTTTCTTAAAATCTTCTTCTGAAAAAAGACCTCTAGATATCCAATCCTCATGCAAAGAAGATGGACTCTTCCATTTCTTATCACCATGATAAAAAATTATGCAAAACACTGGAAGTGGAAGTTCATGCTTACTCTTACAATACTCATTGACTATCATTAATTGGTATTTTTGTAATTGCTGTATCACATTCTTATCTGGCCAGCTTTTGTGATCTAAAACTAAAATAATCTTAGCTCTCTTCTTAGAATTCTTGAGCATTATACTTAATACTAAATCTGCTCTAATCTCAGATTTTTTAACAACAACATTAGGCTCTATTTTTAATGTAGATAAATCAAAAAGATCTGAAATATCCTTAGATAAAATTGTCTTTAATAATCTCTTTATTTTCTCAACTGTAGAAAAAATACTCCTAAAAAATATATCATGAGGATGTTTCGTCATTGGTATGCACCTCTTACAAAATTCGTGTATTTCAAAAAAACTCCAATCCTCAATATCAAAGTTCAAGTAGAATTAGAGTACTTCTATGAAACCTCTCGATAAAGATATAGCAAGATACATGCCATGTTAAAATGATGATAAAAGTGGGTTTTAAATTATAAAATTGAGATCATGTCCGGATTTTAATCATCCGAATCCGGATTTCCTATATCCTCTAAATAA
The DNA here is from genome assembly GCA_965262715.1 of Bdellovibrionales bacterium. Lineage (GTDB taxonomy): Bacteria > Bdellovibrionota > Bdellovibrionia > Bdellovibrionales > JAUICD01. The sequence continues at coordinate 1,019,466 of OZ253553.1, forward strand.
TTTTAAACATAAATAATGAATCTCACTTAAAATAAAAGTTTAAAAATAAAATCAAAACTGCTTCATTAAAGAAAGTTTAAAATGATGAATATACAGTAAATATTCTCTATCTATACTTTTCTCCTTTATCCTTTAGTAGGGAGAAAAAAATAAGGAAAACTCAAAACAGATAGACTGCTAAATTCCCCGCTTTTCTAGTACTGCCAGCATTAGGAAATACCAATTAGGTAAGTTGAACTCAGGGAAATCAGTAAACAACAAAATTCTTAAAATTATAAGGGTTGCATAAATCCAATAAATCATCAAAAATTGATTTAAACAATGATAGAGCAATATAAATCTATTGGCAGCAAAAACTAAAGCATCTAAAAAATAAACCATTATGAAATCACAAAACACTGATAACATCTTAACAAGTTTTTTCTTAACACTGCTTGGCGGCAGTATTGTCAGAACTATCTTTTTATGTGTAAATCACTCTGCTTTAGATATAAGTATCTATAAGACATTCCTGATAGGTGTGATGATAGATAGCTTAGTGCTTTCTATATTATTTCTACCTACTTTATTTTTTCTAATTTTACGCATGCGTCTTTTTAAATATCTTAAGTTTATATCGATGCTTCAAAGATTTTATCTTTTTATAGTTATCTCTTTATTTTTATTAAGCTCTTTCGTAGATATCTTTATCTTTAAAATTTATCATCATAGGTTAACCCTACTTCTGATTGAACAAGCTTTACATATCTTTTCAATATTATTCAATGCACTTCAATCACAGTTTAGCTATGAAATATTAATTCTTCCACTTTTGTTAATTATTTCATATATTTGCACCTGTTGGCATGTCCCTATTGAGAAAATTCATCGATTCTTCTTAAAGAAAATTTACAGTAAAGCTTATAAAAAACTGCCTTTAAAGCAGCAATTACAAACACTTCTAATTCCTTATTTGTTGGTATTTATTTTTACAAGTTTTATTTATGTTCCTATTTTTTCTTCAAAATCATTTGATCAAATCATTACCTCACAGCAAAAAAAATATGTCCTGCAATCAGCCTCTAAAAATTCCTTTTTTTATCTCTATCAAGAAACATTGAGGTGTACCCTTTATTTGGAGGATCCGTTCCATATTTTACTCACTGCTGAGATTCCCATTGTTGTTAATTCTCCTGTTTTCCATTTAGCTTCAAATTCATTAGGTGATAAGTAACCTAATGAAGAATGTCGCCTTTTTTTATTATACATACCTTCGATAAACTTTGGAATACTTCTTAATACATCTTCAAAAGTTTTATATTCACACAGATGAACCTCTTCTCGTTTTAAAGAGCTAAAGAAAGATTCAACAAATGCATTATCCCAACAATTGGCTTTTCTCGACATACTGATCTTAAAGCCTTTTTCTTTAAGCTTGTAGGTATAATCTTTACTGGTGTATTGCACACCTTGATCACTATGATGAATACATCCTTTAGTATCTGATCTCTGCTCTAAACTCATCTCTAAAGCTCCTAAACAAAGCTCTGTGTTGATCTCTCTAGAAATAGCCCACCCTACAATCTTCCTTGAAAAAATATCTAAAATCACTGCTAAAAAAACAAAACCATCTTGAATCCTAATGTATGTGATATCTGTTACCCAAAGCTGGTTGGGTCTATTCACTTCAATGCCAAAAGTTAAATTCGGATAAACTCGATTTGAATGTTTAGAATCCGTGGTTGAAACTCTAAAACCCTTGTAAATCAAGGCCTTTAAACCGTATTTCCGCATAATGCGAGCAATCCTCTTGCGGTTGGCTTTAATACTCTTCTCTTGCTCAAGTTCCAATTGAATACGACGTATTCCATACATCGGGTATTTACACTGTATCCTCTCAATCTGCTCTTTCAAATCAAAATCCCTTTGCTCTCGCTCTTGCTGTGAAATCTTTCTCTTGTAATAGTAGCTACTTAAAGGTAACCCTAACGCTTTACACGTTTTTGAAATTGATCCAAATTCTTTCCAGTGATTACCGATGATCTCACGCTTCTCCTCTGCTGAAGCTCCTTTTTGGCCTTTTTTAAAAACTCGTTCTCTAGGCTCAGCTGTCCTACCTTTGCCTGAAGAGCATATACTTGTCTCTCTAGAGATCTCTCCCTTGATGAAGGGTTTCCCAAAGGTGTCCCTTGTTGATACTTCTTAAACCACTCTAAGACTGTTTGGCGATGAAGTTGATGCTCCCGGCAAATCTCTAACAAAGATCTGCCTTCATGCATCGATTTACAAATAGCTTCCTTAAATTCAACATTAAATCGTCTTCTTACTTTGCCCATGATCTTCCTCCTGATCTTATAGCTTTTTATAGCTAAAATTCAGGAATCTCAAGTGAGTTACTTTATCACTTAACTCTCCAGTTTATGGGGTACAGACCACTCATCACTTGAAATTACAAAATAATACAAGATTGAAGCTTAAAAAACACATTCAAATACATAATTAAGATTTAATGTAGAATTTTTGTAGATTATGTGATATAAAGAGCCATAATTTATTGATTAAAAGTTATTTTAAAAAATATCTATAAATTTTAAAAAAGTTGCGCTTGTAATTTGAATTCACCAATTACAATGATGACTATGTAAAATTTTCAAAAAAATATATTTTTTTCATACTTTTAATTAATAAAGACTAGAAAGAATTATTTTTACGTAAGTAATATTCTCAATTCCTGTGCCCCTAAAACCTATTTTATCCAATTGCTGGTAATAATTTACTAAGCTTTTACACTTTTGAAATATATGGAATGCTTTTTGCTACTTCGATGAATATTAAAGTAAATCTATTTATTTTTATTAATTCTAATGGAGTAAAAAGATATGAAAAAATTAAGTATGTTTATAATGACACTTTTTTGTTGTTACGTTCAAATAGAAGCCCTGCAAGCAAATGACCTTATTGATCTTCTACTTGCTAGTGACGTAGAAAGTAAAATTAAAACTGTTGAAAGTATTCCTGTAGCTGGTTTTGGCCTAAGTAACTATGATATGTCTAGTCAGATTCAAAGATTACAAAGAGCCATAAGTAGTGAAGAAGTCGTTTTAAATGATAGCAGTGTTGATGCCCTAGCAATAGCTTTGAAGCGTGGTAGATATAGAGTGGCAAATGCCTTTATAGATTTATTTTTACAAGAAAATATAGATATGGCGAGTTATCAAACAGATGACAAGTTACACGCTATATATCCACAAGGTACAAGTTTATCAGAGATTATTGATTGTCGTCTAAAATTTCATAGGAACTACTTAGAGAATAATGAACCTATATATATATATCCACGGCAAAAAGAATTATTAGAGTCAGCTATTGAATCTTTAATAACAATGCAAACAGAAATATACCTTACAAATATCCCTGCTCCTTCATTAGATCGCTGTGATGAAATATTAAGTACTCGCACTGCCATTGATAGCTTCTTCGAGTGGATAAATTACAAATGACCAATAATGTTTAATTGGTATAAACAAGTACTTAACGATAAAATTTAGGAAATAGCTTTATTCATAGTTTCTTCTATTTCCTTGACTTCCTTTGGTGCTTTTTTAGAAAGCACCTCACAACCATTCTCACAAATTAAAATATCATCCTCAATACGTATGCCCAACCCTCTAAGTCCTTCAGGAGCTGACTCATCATTTTCTGTGATATAAAGTCCAGGCTCTATAGTTAAACAGACACCAGGTTCTAAAGATCTTGGTTGACCATCTTTTTTATAAAGTCCCACATCATGTATATCCATACCTAAAAAATGCCCTACTGAATGTGGATAATATTTTTTGTAAAGCTTTTTTGAAATCACTTCATCCAATGAGCCTCCTAGAATATTCCAATCTAATAAGATTTGTGAAAGCCCTTTAATAGCTTCGTTTTGAAGAAGCTCTAAATTCACTCCAGGTTTGGTTTTTTCGATAAGACCTTTTTGAATACTTAAAATACCTTGGTAAAAATCTCTTTGAACCTCTGTGAAGTGTCCATTGACAGGAAAAGTCCTTGTGATATCAGCTGTATAGTAATTCCATTCTGTTCCAGCATCAATAAGCAATAAATCCCCATCTCTACAAATTTGATCATTAGATTGATAATGTAAAGTACAGGCGGCATTGTTGCCAGAAGCTACTATAGGATAATAACCCCACCTAGGAGATTCTGCTTTTTTAACCGTGTACTCTAAAACAGCTTCAACTTGTCTTTCAGAAACACCTGGTTTTGTAAACTTCATAGCGTTGATATGAGCGTCTGCTGAAATCTCACAGGCTTTTCTAAGATAGAATATCTCTTCACCTGTTTTAATAAGCCTTTGTTCTCCCAATATCTCACAAGGATCAAAAATAGGGGGGAACCCTCTTCCCGATCGACCCTGTTTTTTATTGAGTTTTAAAAGAACGTCTTTTAAAATACAGTCAAAGTTATGCTCTCCTAGTCTGTAATAAATGCGAGAAGCTCCCTCTAAAAAATTAGGTAACTTGCTGTTCATCTGCAAAAGATCATAAGCTTTATCTATTGAAAAAGGCTCACAAACGTCTTCTGGACCATAATTAAATCCATCCCATATCTCTTTTTGAGGATCCTTTGGTCTCACAAACATAATGGTTTCAGGTTTTCTGTCTGGGCGAAAGATAAACACAGCATCTGGGTCCTTAAACCCTGTGAAATAAAAAAAATGACTGTCCTGACGAAATGGGTAAAAAACATCATTATTGCGATGTTTTTCATGGGAAGCCTGCAAAATCAAAACACCTTCACCTATTAAATCCTTAAGCTTCTCTCTACGCCTTTTAAACATATCCATGAAAATCCCCTATTTTTAGTTTAAATCTGCTTTTAAAATATCAGCTTATCATAAAGACTTCAAAAGTATTTTTTTTAAACTCTCTCTATTGCAATGAAAGCTTTGGAAAAGTCCTTAAAGCATTATATCGAAGTTGATCTTGAAGCTTTATTATATCAACTTGCTTGAGTTGAGCTAAGAATTCTCCTGTATGAATAAGAAAGGATGGAGTATTTTTTTTGCCTCTATGTGGCATAGGAGTTAAAAAAGGTGAATCTGTCTCGATATGAATGCAGTCAAGAGGCAAAGACAATGCAACTTGTTGCAAATCCTTAGCATTTTTAAAAGTGATAATACCGCTAAAAGAAACATCCAATCCTAAATCTAAAGCTTTATTTGCTAAATTCTGCGTACCAGTAAAACAATGAAGGTCCCCTCTAATTTTTCCTTGAAAATTTTGAAGAATAGCAATGGTATCATCTTCTGCGTCCCTTGTATGAATTTGAACAGGTAACTCAAGAGATTCAGCTATATTTAATTGTGCCTCAAACACTTTTTTTTGAATATCACGAGAAGAACGTTCATAATAGTAATCTAAGCCAATCTCCCCAATAGCTACCACTTCAATTTCTGTAGCACTTTTACAAATAAAGTCTTCTACTTCAGGAGTATATTTATCAGCATCATGAGGATGAATCCCTAATGTACAAGCCACCTTTGGAAAAAACTCCTTTGCAATCTCAAGGCTTTTTTTAAGATCATCTGGATGTGTCCCTATAGTGATCATGTTCTGCACATCATTCTGATTTGCATCATCAATGATTTGTTGAGGTGTCTGATCCATTAAAGGGAAATGACAGTGCATATCAATCCAAGCCATTAAAAACTCCTTATTTGATTCTCTTAAGTTTTAAGGTAAATATGTCAATTTTACAATTATTATCTTGTTATTTCTATAACATATATTATACTTCCTTATACATTAAGTAATTAGAAGCTTTAAGGAGGATTAAATTATGAATTTAAAAATAAACATGATGATAATCTGCTTTACAATATTTATAATACCTAGCTTAAGTTTCTCTCAAGATAATAGTAGTACAGAGCCTAACCCTCTTGAAAATACTAACAATTGCTTTACTGTTACAAGTTATAATCATCCCAGTTGGGATACCTCTATTATTTGCAATGGGACAAGTTTAACTACTAATGCAGATTTCCATATACAAGACAGACTAGATAACAGTTTTTTTAATAATAATGATCTCCAGAATCTAACTTTAAGCACAAGTAAAGCTGCTAATTGGCTAAATACAAGAGATTTTATTTTAATAGGTTGTACTGCCTTTGTGGTACAAGACTCTAAGATTTTAGGAGAAGATCAACTTCAAAGACAACTTCTTTGCACTTATCGCAAGCAAGCACAATAAGAATAATAAAAATTATATAATTTTTATTTAAAGTAACTTTGCATCACTTTATAAATTGTAACTTCAAATCGTAAGTGCAACTCTTTTGTATTTATAGATATTTTTAAAGACGTCTTATTGCTTTTTTACAGCATATACGCTAAACTCCCCATGCTAATAAACTCACAATTTTATATTTAAGGGAGGAAGAAGAGAAAAAACATCATAATATAAATTAAGGTAACGCATGGTACTTTTATATTACCAAGTATTGGTTTTTCTATTTTTTTGTAAATGGTGATGAGGTATCCTGACTTCGTCATTTTCGTTTACTTTTGATATTGATAAGTACGTTTTGAGTTCTTAGGAAGCTTATCAATTCGGGATTTTCATTTTTTTTAATTTTTGTTGTTTCTTGTAGTGTCCCTTGCTATTGACAGAGCTTTTTAATATTGCGATTTTATTTTTATGAGCATGTTTGTCCGCCTTGTAAAAAGACCAAATGACCATGTTTCCGTAAGGATCGTTGAGAATAAACGGATCAATGGAAAGATGAAACAAAAGAATGTCTGCTGTATAGGCCATACTCATAAGGATAAAGTTAAGGAGATTTCAAGATTTCAAAAGATAGGTGAGGAGATGGTTATAAAGATAAAGAATGAAATTAACCCTACTTTTGAAGGTTTGGAGTCAGTACATACACCTCAAAAAAAGAGACAGAATATTCCTGATAACTTGGTATGTTTAGAAACTTTAAAAGAGAAGGCTCGTGTTCATCAAGGTATAGAAGATGTATTTGGCAAGTCTTTTGAGCAATTAGAGCTTCATAAGATTATAGGAGATGGTTATAAGACAGGAGAGTTTAATACGCTTTTAAAAGAGATTGTTCTTGCTCGCTTAAGTGATCCATCGAGTAAGAGAAAAAGTGTTAAAGATATAGAAAGACATCGTTATCAGCAATTTGATTTAAATAAAGTGTATCGGATGATGGATAAGCTGTATAAGAGAGAGGATGAGATAAAAGCAAGGATGTTTCGTAGGACATTGAGTTTATTAGAGGAAGAAGTACATGTTTTATTTTTTGATGTGACGACATTATATTTTGAGAGTTTTGATCCGGATACACTTCGGTTATGTGGTTATAGCAAAGACAATAAGGTGAAAGAGACTCAAGTGGTACTAGCTCTTATGACAAGTGTAGAAGGTCTTCCTGTAGGTTATGAGCTTTTCCCGGGTAATACGTATGAAGGTAAGACATTGATCAGAGTTATAGAAAAGATTGAGAAGACATATAGTATTTTAGATGTATCCATAGTAGCAGATAGGGCGATGTTTACAAGGCAAAACTTACAAGCTCTACATGAGAAGGGGACTAAGTTTATAGTAGCTGCTAAGCTAAAGACAATGTCTAGAGCTATGAAGTCCCAGATAGTTACAGATGTACAAGAGAGTCGGAGGCAGATGCCTAACAAGTCTTTTTTTAGTAAGAGTTATGAATATGAGAATCAGAGATTAATTATAAGTTATAGTAAGGATAGAGCTTATCAAGATGAGAAGAATCGTTTAAATCTTATTGAGAGGCTTAAAAGACAGATGCATGAGGGTAAGATATCTTTATCGAGTCTTATAAAGAATACAGGAACTAAGAAGTATCTTAAGATTGATAGGAAGAATAAACAAGAAGCAACTTTAAATCAAGAGAAGATAGATGAAGAGGCTCAATGGGATGGTATTCACGGAGTTATCACTAATCATAAACCAGAGGATTTAAAACCATCAGAGGTCTTAGAAAGATACAAGGGTTTATGGCAGATAGAGAATGCTTTTAGAGTTAATAAGCATGACCTTAAGATGCGTCCTATCTACCATTGGACACCGAGAAGAATTAGGGCTCATATTTTAATTTGTTATATAGCATATAGTGTACTGACCTTTATTAAATTTCAATTAAAACAGAAGAACATTGATCTTAGCTTCAAGAGACTTAGGGATGAGTTAAAGATTATACAATATAGTATTGTATTAGATAAGACGACGAACAAGAGATTCATTTTACCTTCAAACATCACAAGTCTTCATAAACAAATTTATGAAGCTCTTAATATCAAATTCACTCAAGCAAGATTCTTAGGAGAAAAAGAGTTTCTAACAAGTTAAATACAACTATAAAACTCTCTCAAATAAACAAAAGGTGTAGTGACCCCTGAACTACCTAAACTATTGTAATCATTACATGACGCATGCGCAATATGACGAAGTCAGGATAATATAAATTAAGGTAACGCATGGTACTTTTATATTACCAAGTATTGGTTTTTCTATTTTTTTGTAAATGGTGATGAGGTATTAATCTGAGACTTAAAAGTATCAGGATCAGTTGTTGGAAATTTGCATCTACCTTGGTCGCAAACATAAGCTGTTGGTTTCTTTTTTCTGGCATATTTTTTATATACCAATGGAATTACTTTTAAATGCTCTTCTTGCATTTTTCCTTCGCTTATAAAAGACATTATTCGATTGGGAAGAAATGTTTCTCTCAATACTTCAAGAAGAGAGGAATTTGATATTTCACTTTCTTCAGGAAAAACAATAATAATTTCTTTGGATCTATCAAGATAAAAGTCCAATGCTAAAAGCATTTCTGAAAGAGCTATCGGATTTTGTTTAAGTATATTTGAGAATGCTTTAAAACCACTAACTGATCTTTTTCTATATGAATCTGAGCTTGTAAATTTGTGTAACCTTAAAAGGTTCATGATTTGAACGCTATTGCCTGAAGGTTCAGCTCCGTCATAAGCAGGTTTTTCTCTGGCTAGTAACTTTTCATGGTCACTACTGGTCATAAAGAAGCCACCATTTTTTTTATCTTCATAGTATTTTTCAAGAGTTTGATCTAAAGAGATAGCTTCTTTTAGCCATTTAATTTCATTTGTGGCTTCATAAAGATCCATCAATCCTGCAATCAAAAAAGCATAATCATCCAAGTAGGCTCTGAGTTTAGCCTGACCATCTTTAAAGCTACGATAAAGTCTTTTCTCTTTCATTAGATTATTTAAGATAAAAGTGGCTGCTTTTTGAGCTACCTTTTTATATTTGGGTTCATTATAGACAAATGAAGCGTTAGCAAAAGCAGAAATCGCTAGTCCATTCCATGCAGTCAGTATTTTCTCATCACGAATAACAGGTGGTCTTTTTTCTCTTTCTTGATAAAGTTTTTCTCTGGCCTGATCAATAATATTTTGCGCTTCTTTTTCAGCTAATTCATTAAGCTTGGCAACAGTCTTTAGAGGTTTAGAAATATTGAGGATTGTCCTGCCTTCTTCAAAATTACCCTTAGAAGTGATTCCGTAGTAACTCTTAATAAGACTTGCTTCTTTTTTAGAAAGTGTTTGGTCTATTTCATGAGGAGTCCAAGTAAAATAGTAACCTTCTTCTCGATGTCCTTTTGGACCAATGCTATCAGCATCAGTTGCTGAGTAAAAGCCGCCGTCAGGAGATGTCATATCTCTTAAGATATAATCTAATATCTCCTTAGTGACTTTTTTGTACTCTTTATTTCCTGTTGCTTGATAAGCTTCAGTATAAACAGTAGCAAGAAGAGCATTGTCGTAAAGCATTTTTTCAAAATGGGGAACCAACCAACGGTTATCAGTTGAATAACGATGAAATCCACCGCCTACATGATCATACATTCCACCATTTGCCATTTTAGTAAGAGTTTTTTCTGCCATTTCTAAATACTTTTTATCTTTTGTTCGCCTGTAATAACGAAGAAATAAATGATTAGGAAAAGAACTTGGAAACTTAGGTTGTCCAGACATTCCTCCGTAAGTTTCATCAAAATTTTCTTTGTAAAAACTTATTGCATTATGAAGAGAAAACTCATCTGGCAAATCTCCAACATTTGAAATTTCTAATCTTTCACTTACAAACTTAGAAACATCTTTTGCTGAAATAGCAACCTTTTCAGGATCATTATCATACATTTGTTTAAAATTTTTGAGCATTGTAAGAAAGCCAATTCTTATACCTCTATCACCATCCCTTGCTGGAATATAAGTGGCTCCATAAATAGGCTCTTTATCTGGTGTCAACCAAACTGTCATAGGCCAACCGCCATGTCCAGTAATGGCTTGAACAGCAGCCATATAGATAGCGTCTATATCAGGTCTTTCTTCTCGATCAACTTTTATTGCAATATAATTTTGATTGATAAATTTGGCAATCTCTTTATCCTCAAATGATTCTTCTTCCATAACATGGCACCAATGACAGGTAGAGTAACCAATACTTAATAAGATAGGGCGATTTAACTCCTTTGCATTTTTAAAGGCTTCTTCTCCCCAAGAATACCAATTGACTGGATTATGAGCATGTTGCAACAGATAAGGACTGGTCTCAAGAAAAAGCCTATTGGTAAATTCTGCCCATCCTTTTTTATCGAGGTGTTTGGTTCGAGGTTTATAATTAGCCCCTCGCTTTTTTCGCATCTCTTTAAATTTATTTTGTAGTTTTTCATCCAACATGCCCACTCCTGGAAACGAACCTTTTATTTTTTTAGAAGAAAGGGATTTATCAAATTCATTTCCAACACCTGCCTTACTGCAGCCGCTTAAAATGATCAAAAAACAACAAAAAAATATATTTATTGATCTCAATACGACTACCTCTTCCCCTTCTTAATAATTATTTATATTAGAAGCTATGTAAACAAGTTTATCTGAATACTAGATGCTGTTGCTATTTTATAAAGCCTAGAAATAAAGCTCTTTGATAAAAATTGTGTGATTATCTGTTGAAAATATATGTATTTTTTAAAACAAAAGAAAATAGGTGGCTTATAATAAGTGTGTTACCTCATAATAAAATGTTAAACTGGTAAAATCAGACATGACAGAATATGCTTTTCCAACCAATGTAAATGGCATATTATCCACATTTGCTATACCAATACTCGATGATTACGATAAGGTCATTCAGCGAGCAGCTGAAGCTCTGTGTCATGAAGGACATCTTGCGATCTTAGACATGAAGAAGCCAAAAGGATGGCCAGAATGGGTAGTGCGAATCCTGGCATCCTTTCTTGGACGTATGTTTGGTGGTTTAACTTTACTAGACTGTCTAGACTATGCTGAACGAACACCTTGGGAATCAATAAATAAGTATATGGACAAAGTGACATATAAAGAGTTTTACGCAGGTGCTTTATATGTCTGTGTCGGACAACGACGCAAATAAAACAGGTTTTGATTCAATTTCATTTTTAAAAATAATGTACATATAAATGTACATATATAAGATATAGGTTGTCTGTTTTTTCACTTGCCCGATTGCCAGATTTCCGGTCTCCCGGACTTCTAGATTCCAGAAATAGCCATCAAGTAAGGTTTAATTTAGATAGATCAATAAACAACAGATATCTTAAAATTATAAAAGTTGCGTAAGATGAGTTAATATCTAAGTGTTTTGATTTATCTCCAATCTATGTTGAGAGGTTTTTAACACAAGCTCTTCAAAAAGTAATGTTCTATCTACATAACGTTCTATCTGTTTTGACATCTGTAAGACGTACTCTGAAAGATCAAGCAACTCCTGCTCTGGGACATCTGCAAACTGTGCAAACAAAGGCTTTAAATCTATATGGATCAAATTCTCAGATCCTAATTTTAATAACAACATATCTCTTAAAAATTGCCCTATATAAGTTGTGATCCATAAAGCCTCCATGCGATCTGTTGATTGCTTTTGTTCTTTGATTTTTAAAAAAGCAGGAGATACTTTTGATTGAAATAAATTTTTAAAAATCTCTAATGCATATTCCCTTAAATAAGCATTTTCTAAAAGCTGCTTAAGAAGATCTGATCGGCCTTGGCAAGACTTTAACATCCAATCTGGTACATCCTCCTTCTGCCATATTTTTTTTAAGTCTTCTTGAGATAAAGTAGAAAAAGCCATGCTTTGGAAACGGCTATTTAAAGTAGGCAAAATACTACCCCTAGTGTTTATTGTAAAAATAAAATAAGTTTTACTTGTGTTATCAACCGTAGATTCACTGGCAGGAGGTTCTTCTAACGTTTTTAAAAGAGCATTAGAGGCTTGATGATTTAAACATTGGGCGTCCTCGACTATAACAATTTTAGCTTTTCCTAAAGCTTGAAAGTGTAAAAAATTAATAATTCTTCTTGCTTGTTCTACTCCAATTATATTTTTTTCAGGCTGAATGTAACATAAGCTCTCGCTTTGTTTTTGAGAAGTTCTAAGACAAGGACCACAACTGCCACAAGCATGAAAATTGGAATAAGAAGATGGCTTTTCACAGAGAATAATCTGGGCAAGTGCTAATGCTATTTGAGATTTTCCTATTCCACAAGGACCAATAAATAAAAGATTTTGTGGTAAAAGATTTCTCTCAAGTAAATCTCCTAAACGAGTTTTGATTGACTGGTGACCTTGAATGCTATCTATAAGGTATTTCATTTTTTTCACTCTTTAAGCCATTTTTCTTTTATAAGTCTTTTTATAAGTATCTCTTTTAGTTTGGATGGACTTTGAGTGGCATCTAGTACAAGCCATTTCTTTTGCTCTCTATGAATTTCATCTAAATAGGCTTCTCTTACATCTTTATAAAACTGCCTGTCTTCCATTTCAAAGCGATCTGGCCCCACTCCATTTTGCTGATGACGATTATGGCATCTTTTCTGAACCTCATCTACAGGTAAATCTAAAAATATAGCTAGATCACAACACAAATCGCCTGTTGCAAAGCTATTAAGCCATTTTACATCTGAAAGTTTTAAGTCTCTCCCACCCACCTGGAAAGCGATAGAACTAAATGTGAAACGATCACAAAGAACCCATCCTTTTTTACTTAAAAAAGGTTTGATGGTTTGTTCTACATGTTGGGCTCTGATGGCTTCATATAGTAAAAGCTCTGCCTTAGGAATTGGTATCTCTGATTTATTGCTTTTTTGAATCAACAGAGTTCTCAGTTTATTACCTAAAGGGCTTCCTCCAGGCTCTCTTGTCACTAAATAATTAATGTCTTGGGATGATAACTCAGAGGAAAGCCCTTCAATCAAAGTGCTTTTACCTGATCCATCAAGTCCTTCAAAAACTAAAAATGCCATATTACACTTTCTAACCTATTTAAATAGTTGGGGTCATCCATAAAATAATGTGTCAATAACAACTCTCACCATTAAAAAAAAGTTCATAACTATTTAAGCGTTCCTTATTCTGGGATCTGGCAATCCGGGAATCAGGCAAACAGGTCTGGACCTGTTTATTAGACTGCCCGATTACCAAAGTCCCTTGTAGCACAATAAGGAATGACTTCATGTATTTTTTATTCATTTATTACTTGTAGAAATACTTAAATATATAAAGAATAAGCTTAACTGATAAGGCCATTTCTTATGATAGATGTAGAAAATCAAAAAGCTGTCTTTTTAGGTTTAGTACAAGGAATCTCTGAATTTTTACCTATTTCCAGCTCAGGTCATTTGGTCTTATTCCAATCTATTCTTGGACATTTTAATGACCTGACATTTGAAATTTTTGTCCACCTAGCAACACTTCTTTCCATTTTTACAGTGATGCATAAAATCTTTCTCCAACTGCTCAAGTTAACTGCTCTAGATATCAAAAATAAAAGATATGGACCTGGAATAGATATCCTATTTAAAATGTTTTTAGGATCTCTACCTGCAGGATGTATTGGAATACTCTTTAAAGATATATTAATATCCCTTTTTACATCTTTAACAGTTGTATCTTATGGTTTTTTATTTACAGCATTTCTATTATTAGCAACTCATTTTTTTAAAAATTCAAAAGCAACTACCTCTTTTCAATGGAATAACCATGATGAAAAAAAAATAATTTCTACTTTTCATCAAATATCTTACCTACAAGCACTTATTATTGGCTGTTTTCAAGCGTTAGCCATTATACCAGGTGTGAGCAGATCAGGATCGACAATTGCAGGAGGCATCTTTTTACGTCTTGATACAATGACATCTGCTTATTTTAGCTTTTTATTAGCTGTCCCTGTGATTATAGGGGCTGTGATTCTGCAATTTTCAATAGAAACTTCAACGCTTAGTTATGTAACTTTATTTACAGGTTTCCTGTCTGCTTATATTGTAGGAGCCTTAAGTTTGTACCTACTTCTAAAAATTACATATAAGGGATACTTCGAATACTTCTCTATTTATTTATTTTCTTTAGGCTTTCTGACTCTTCTGTTCTATTCATAATTCTTTCGTAATAACTATCGGCCTTACTAGAAGCGGTCTCAAAAATAAAAGTTTAATAAATATTGCCAGAAATTCATAACTTTATCTAACTGTAATATATCTCTGTGTTCACCTTCGTCTATAAACGTTTGTACCTATTACCTCTAATTTCTTATATAAAAGGGCTGTCTTCCTCAAAATGAATCACGCCGCTGGCATGCTTTCTGGTACTGATCCGATGGTGAAAAACCATCGGATCAGTACCTAGAAAGCCTATTCATTTTGAGTAGAAGCCATCTCATGGGCTGTTTTGTATAATGCAAAACTGGTATCTTTTTTAAAACTTTTCTCTCTAGGAGCATTTTTGAGATGGCTTCTATATAAATATCAGTTTCAATGATCAAAATGATGAGAATTCAGCCGCTCAGAAGACACTCTGCCTGCTAGTGGAAGCCCTGCCAAAAGACACTAGTAACACATTTAAACACTTTGCAACAAAACCATAATAGATTATCTACTCAGACAAACCTAAGTTTTTTACCCAATTATTAAATTGGTTAATTGACCCAGGGACAATAACTTCAACAGTTCCATCAGCAAGGTGACTCATACCACCTAAATACTTTTCCTTAAGCTTCAAGTTAAAAGCTGCCTCTCCTCCTTGTGAAGATAGCACCTTACCAATCTTCTCAAGAGATTCAGCAGTAGCCTCCGCTATGGTTGTAATTTCTTTAGCTTTCCCTTGAGCTTCATTTATTCTTTTTTGCATTTGTCCTTCAGAAATATTTATCATTTCTATTTTTTCACCTTCAGATCTATTGATCCGAGCTTGTTTATCCCCTTCACTTGTTGCTAGTATAGCTCTTTTCTCTCTTTCAGCATTGACTTGTTTTTCCATTGAATCTTGAATTCTAGCTGGAGGAGTGATATTTTTTATTTCATATCTTAAAACTCTTATTCCCCATGTCTCTCCTGCATTATTTAAAACCTCTACAATTTTTGAACTGATGACATCCCTTTCTTCAAAGGTTTTATCTAAATCTAAAGTAGCAATAACTGAACGTGTAGTTGTTTGAGTTATTTCTACAGCAGCCATTGCATAATCTGTTACACCGTAGCTTGCTTTTATTGAGTCAATAACACAAATATAAATAACACCATCTACAATGACACTAACTTCATCTTTTGTAAAACAATCTTGCGGTGGTACATCTATTGTTCTTTCTTTTAAATCTTGAATAAAAGTGACCTTATCTATAAAAGGAATCAAAGCATGGAAACCTGCTCCTAATGTTTTATGATAACGACCCAGCCTCTCTGTAATATAAGCTTTTTTATTAGGAATAATTTTTATTGATGCTATTAATTTATAAACTATTATAAGAAAAATCAGTCCCCAAAAAACTAAATTAAACACATCCCAAAAATTTAACTCATTCATAACTACTCTCCTTTAATTTCTTATTTTATCTGTAGCCTTCAAAGGATTTATTAATTTTTCTGCTCCCTCAAAGAAAGTCTTTACACTAGCTACTCTTTCGGGCAGAACTGTTATCTTCGACTTGGATAAGACTTTATTTAGTTCATTAATGTATTGTTCAACCAACTGCACCTTAACTGCCATATTACCACCTGGTTTATTAATAGCTCCTGCTACAAGTTGTGAACCTTCTGCTGTTGCCGTAGCTAAAAGTTGAATTTCTTGTGCTTTCCCTTTTGAATAATTTATCTTTTTTTGTTTTTCACCCTCTGAAACATTGATAGCTTCTTGCCTTTTGCCTTCAGAAAGTAAAATTTGGCTTTCTTTTTGCGCTGTAGCAAGTGTAATTTCTGCTCTTTTTTCTCTCTCTGCCACCATTTGTTTCTCAAGAGTGGCTAAAACATGTTGAGAAGGTGAAATATTTTTAACTTCGTACCTCAAAACTTTAACTCCCCAAGGGTCACTAGCAGAATCAACTTCCTTAACAATTTTATCATTTAAAGTATCTCTCTCGCTAAATACCCTATTCAAAGTTAATTTTCCTACTTCAGATCGCATTGTGGTTTGAGCTAAGTTGACTGAAGCATTGCTGTAATCTCCAATGCCATAACTGGCTTTTTTAGGATCAATGATCTTGAGATAAACAAGTCCATCAATTTGAACCTGCATATTATCTTTTGTAATACAAGTCTGAGCAGGAATATCGAAGATTTGTTCCCTAATTTCATGCCTATACGCAATATTGTCAAAAAAAGGAATCAAAAAATGAAACCCTGGTTCTAATATTTTTCGAAATTTTCCAAGCCTTTCAATAACAAGGGTTTCTCTCATAGGAACAACAACCATTGTATGCCATAATATAAATAATATCCCTATACTTAAAAATGTGAAAAATGTTAACATTTGTTCTCCTTGTGTATTATTAGTTGAAAAAGTTTTTAACTATTAACTCATTTCCATCTCTCTTAGAAACAAGCGCTTTTTCACCAGCTTTAATCCTCTCATTACTTCTGGCAACCCACGTTGTCTCTCTAAGTTTTACACGTCCTTTTTTGTATGGTTGAATATCTTCAACTACTTTTACTTGTGATCCAACTAAGTCTAAATCTTCATCAGTATTTTGTACTTTAAAACTCCCTCCAAAATATCGGGAAAGCCTTTCTCTTAAAAAAAGAAGTAGAGTGATAGAAATGATAAACCACGATATAAATGATGTTGAGATAGATGTTATCCACTCAAGGTAAAGAAGACTTCCTACAGTAATAGCCGCTGCACCTAGGAAAATAATAACCCCGCCAGGTAAAATAAGTTCCAAAAGCATCATTATAACGCCACAGGTGACCCAAACTAACCAGGATGTCATTGATAAGCTCTCCTTTACATTTTTTCTCTTTACGTAGTTTTACAGTTTTATTTATTAAAAATATTTTCTCAATGCTATCTTAACACTCTCTCAAAAACAAGAGAAATCTTAATTCACTTAGAAGCTATCTCAAAATAAAGTTTTATAATACTTAAGATTATTGATTTACTCTTATTATAAATATTTGGTATAAAAATAAAAAAGGTATGATATGTCACAATCTATTTTAGAAGTTCATAATTTGAGCATCTCTTTTCAATCAGAAGAGCATGGTACTCTTAACGCAGTCGATAATGTAAGCTTTTCTCTCAAGAAAGGAGAAACATTAGGCATCGTAGGTGAATCTGGCTGTGGTAAAACAATCACCGCTCTAGCTTTGATGAGATTACTTCCTCTACCTGCTAGCAGGATAGATACAGGTGAAGTCATATTTAATGGTAAAAACATTCTAAATTTACCTATAAAAGAGATGTTTCAGATTCGTGGTCGTAAAATTGCTATGATTTTTCAAGAACCTATGACAGCTCTAAATCCTGTAAAAACAATTGGAAAACAAATAGCTGAAGTTTATGAATTGCATTTTCCTGAAATGTCAAAATCAGAAATCACTCAATCAAGCGTAGAAATTCTTACTAGAGTAGGTATTCCTCTACCAGATTTACGCTTAAAAGAATATTCTTATCAACTTTCAGGAGGCATGAGACAAAGAGTGGTCATTGCTATGGCACTAGCAGGAAAACCTGAAATACTCATTGCAGATGAACCTACAACAGCACTTGATGTCACAATTCAATCTCAAATTTTAGATCTAATAAAAGACCTACAAAAAGAAACTAACATGAGTGTTATTCTCATCACACACAACTTAGGAATAGTAGCCCAAGTTTGTGATCGAGTTATGGTCATGTATGCCGGCCATATTGCTGAAAAAGCAAATGTGATTGATTTGTTTAAAAATCCAAGCCACCCTTATACAGTAGGGCTGCTCCACTCTATACCAAAATTAGATCACCCCAGCAAAGCACCGCTTAAAACTATTGAAGGAATGGTATCTAATTTAATGAATATGCCAAAAGGTTGTCGTTTTCAAAATAGATGTCCTTATGTTGAAAAAAAATGCTACCTAAAACCTCCTCCTCTAGAAACTTGTGCCACAAACCATAAAACAGCTTGTTATAATTGGAAGGAGATTCGCACTGAATAAACCTCTTTTAGAAGTGAAAAACCTTTCTAAACATTATCCTATTTATGGAGGACTTTTGATGCGGCAAGTAGCTACAGTGTTTGCCGTAACAGATATCTCATTTGTGATTCAAGCAGGAGAAACCTTAGGACTGGTTGGAGAATCTGGGTGTGGTAAGAGCACTTTAGGTCGGACTCTCCTGAAGCTTTATCCTGTTACAGATGGAAAAATTTTTTTTCGAGGTGAAGATATTACAAATTGGCCAGAAAAAAATCTACATCAAATTAGAAAAGAAATACAAATTATATTTCAAGATCCTTATGAATCTTTAAATAGCCGGCACACTGTAGGTTATATTTTAGAAGAACCCTTCATTATTCATAACATAGGAACACCTCAACAAAGAAGTATATGGGTCAATGACCTACTTCAACGGATTGGCTTACCAGAAGGTAGTCAATCCAAATACCCTCATGAGTTTTCTGGAGGACAGAGACAAAGAATAGGCATTGCAAGAGCAATTGCCCTTAAACCTAGTCTTATCGTTTGCGATGAACCTGTTTCTGCTTTAGATGTTTCTATGCAATCTCAAATTTTAAATTTACTTATGGATTTACAAAAAGAAATGCATTTAAGTTATATTTTTATTTCTCATGATTTAGCTACTGTGAAACACATCTCAGATAGATTAGCTGTTATGTACTTAGGTGGTATTGTCGAGATAGCAAAATCAAATGAAATTTATGAAAAACCTCTACACCCATACACTCAAAGCTTGTTATCTGCTATACCCATACCTGACCCTACAAAAAAGCTTCAGAGAAAACCCTTAAAAGGAGAAGTGCCATCTCCACGTAAACCCCCTTCTGGCTGCGCATTTCACACACGTTGCCCTTATGCCAAAGACATCTGTAAGAGTCAAAAACCTAAACTAGAACACCAAAATATAAATGGAGCAAATAAACTACATCTGACAGCATGTCATTTTCCTTCTCTAATTAAAGATAGAAAATAGATATTTCTCTTGATACAATATCTTAAACTTTGCTAACTATTTTGACTTATCTTTGAATAGCAAGTAAATATTGACTTTTCATCAGTTAAAAAGCACATATTTTATTTATTATGCCTAAACCAACCTTAAATACCAACTGGATTGACCCTAGAGCTCTAGATATTATAGAACGCCTCCAAAAAAAAGGTCATCCTACCTATTTGGTTGGAGGATGTGTAAGAGACCTTCTCTTAGGTATTCATCCAAAAGACTTTGATGTTGTCACATCAGCCCATCCTAGGCAAATTCGAAGAATTATTTCTAATAGTTATGTGATTGGCAGGAGATTTTGTCTAGTATTGGTCAAAAGAGGAGAAGATCAGTTTGAAGTATCTACATTTCGTAATTCTAATGCATCTGAATATGATAGCAAGTCTTCTGAAAAACAAAAAAACGTCCTTAAAGACAATTTATTTGGGACGCCTATCGAAGATGCCCATCGTAGAGATTTTACCATCAATAGCCTTTTTTATGACCCTTTTCAAAAAAAGATAATCGATTATTGCAATGGATTAAAAGACATTCAAGCAAGAGTCATACGTATGATTGGAGATCCTTATGTGAGAATCCCAGAGGATCCTATTCGTATCCTAAGATCACTCCGCCTAGCCCATAAATTGCAATTTTCTATACATCCACTTTTACGCCAAGCCATCTCTCATTTATCAGAAAGTATTTCCTCATCTGTCCTACCTAGAAAACGTGAAGAGATGTTAAAAATTCTTAGGCTTCAAAACCCAATAACAACTTTACAAGAAATTTATGATTTAGAAGTTATGAAATATGCATGGCCTAGACTACATAAAATTTTAGAAACAGATTCATCAAAACAAGTGTTTTGGGATTATTTTTCGTCTATCTCTGAAGTAAGAGAAAGCAACCAAAATAAAAATTTGACAGACCTTAAATCAAACTCTGTAGATATGTTTTCTCTTTTAATACTCAGTTTATTAGTCGCACAAAATATGTATGATCCTCTAAAAGCTATGCCTTCAGGAACTTACTCCGATAATCAAGAACTTAAGACTTTGATGAAAGAAGAACTTGGAATGTTTGGATGGGAAATTATTGAAGTTCTCAGAGGATTAGAGATTCTTCCCTCTCTTAAAGGGCATTATAATATTTTTAAAACATGGAATAACACAAGACAAAGAAGGTTTTTAAAACAAAAAGGATTTGTAACTGCCCTACATTTGGCCGCTATAGAGCAAACACTTCCTTATTGGGATATTGTATCTTGGATTGAAGAATATCAAAAATTACCTTCATCAAAATAATCTTTTTTAATTTGATTGAAATACTACATTTGCTTAAAAAATGCTTCTTATTTGAGTTTATATTTGGTGAATTTCAAACATGGTCAATCGTGTCATCTTTTTTATTTTTATTTACATAATGGGTTTGACTTTTGACTTTACTCTACTTTAAGGTAGAAGGTACTGTAAAATATTCGTTCTTTGAAATCTAAATAGCTAGTTTGTAGAGAGCTTATGCAATTTATATTTTTTTTTAAAAACTTTAGCTTCTCTTAATTGAGGAGTTTTTGTTTTCAATTGAAGAGTTTGATTCTGGCTCAGAACGAACGCTGGTGGCATGCTTAATACATGCAAGTCGAACGAAGAAATCCCTTCGGGGAGAGTAAGAGTGGCGAACGGGTGAGGAATACATAGATAATCTGCCCTTAAGTGGGGAATAACTTATCGAAAGATGAGCTAATACCGCATAAGACCACAATGTCTGCGGACATAGAGGTTAAAGGTCTATCTTTTAGGTAGATCGCTTAAGGATGAGTCTGTGCCTGATTAGCTTGATGGCGGGGTAAAAGCCCACCATGGCAACGATCGGTAGTTGGTCTAAGAGGATGATCAGCCACACTGGAACTGAGACACGGTCCAGACTCCTACGGGAGGCAGCAGTAGGGAATATTGGTCAATGGGGGAAACCCTGAACCAGCGATGCCATGTGTGCGATGAAGGCTCTAGGGTCGTAAAGCACTGTCGCATGGGAAGATAATGACGGTACCATGCAAGAAAGGACCGGCCAATTTCGTGCCAGCAGCCGCGGTAATACGAGAGGTCCTAGCGTTGTTCGGAATTACTGGGCGTAAAGCGGATGTAGGTGGACAAACAAGTCAGATGTGAAATCCTGAAGCTCAACTTCAGAACTGCATTTGAAACTGTTTATCTTGAGTACTTGAGAGGGTAGTAGAATTCCTGGTGTAGTGGTGGAATATGTAGATATCAGGAGGAATACCGGTGGCGAAGGCGGCTACCTGGCAAGATACTGACACTCAGATCCGAAAGCGTGGGGAGCAAACAGGATTAGATACCCTGGTAGTCCACGCCGTAAACGATGAACACTTGGTGTTGGAGGTGTTGACCCCTTCAGTGCCGTAGCTAACGCGTTAAGTGTTCCGCCTGGGGAGTACGGTCGCAAGATTAAAACTCAAAGAAATTGACGGGAGCTCGCACAAGCGGTGGAGCATGTGGTTTAATTCGATGCAACGCGAAGAACCTTACCTGGGTTTAAAGTCCCATTGACCGCTATAGAGATATAGTTTTCCTTCGGGACAATGGTGACAGGTGCTGCATGGCTGTCGTCAGCTCGTGTCGTGAGATGTTGGGTTAAGTCCCGCAACGAGCGCAACCCTTGCCTTTAGTTGCCAGCATTCAGTTGGGCACTCTAAAGGGACTGCCGATGTTAAGTCGGAGGAAGGTGGGGATGACGTCAAGTCCTCATGGCCTTTATGTCCAGGGCTACACACGTGCTACAATGGTCAGTACAAAGGGTTAGAGCAAATCCGTGAGGCTAAGCTAATCCCAAAAAACTGATCTCAGTTCGGATTGGAGTCTGCAACTCGACTCCATGAAGTTGGAATCGCTAGTAATCGCATAACAGCATGATGCGGTGAATACGTTCCCGGGCTTTGTACACACCGCCCGTCACACCATGAAAGTTGGTGGTACCAGATGTCGCTGAGCTAACTTTTAGAGGCAAGCGCCCAAGGTAACACTGATGATTGGGGTGAAGTCGTAACAAGGTAGCCGTAGGGGAACCTGTGGCTGGATCACCTCCTTTCTAAGGAGTTATTAAAAAAGTCTTTGTTTTTTGATGTTGGTAGAGTTTAAGTGAGAACTTTTTGGATTTCCTTAAATTTCAAACGAGAACACAACTCAATATCTTCAAACTAAGAACTTTGTGGTCAATACACCTTAATTTTAATTTATAGGGTGTTTTTGCAAAACTCATCTTATTCTAGCTATTTAGTTTTGAAAGAGCGAATGTGCTTAAATTGGGCCTGTAGCTCAGTTGGTTAGAGCACACGCTTGATAAGCGTGGGGTCACAAGTTCGAGTCTTGTCAGGCCCACCATAGTTCTTTGAAAATTGAAGAGTTTAAAAGTAAATAAAATCAAGCTTTTAGCTTATTTATTTTAACAAATACTTAAAGCTAAAAACTAAGGTTTGATTTTATGAAAATATTTTTATACCAATACGAGCAATGTGGTTTAATGTATTATTTTAGGTATTTGTTTTTTATACTTAATTGCTACATTATACTCAGAAAGAATGATTCTCTTAACGTTGTCTTAAGAGATGAACAGATTCTTTCTACTTAAAATAAGCTTTATTTTCTAGATTGCCAGCATCTGCTGACAACCAGAAAACAGCCAGAGGCTTGCCTCGAAGGGCTGGTTTATTTTCAGCAAAATAAGTTCAAATTGGTAGTTTCTAGCTGAGGAAAAATAACAATTAACAATTGTTATTTCATATCTTAAGTGATTATTTATTTTAGGTTATATTATTTAGGTAATAAGCTACTAAGGGCTTATGGTGGATACCTTGGCTTTAGAGAGCGATGAAGGACGTAGTCAACTGCGATAAGCTTCGAGGAGTGGTGACACACTGTGATCCGAAGATCTCCGAATGGGGCAACCCAACAGCTTTTAAGTTGTTATCATTATTTGAATTCATAGAATAATGAAGCGTAACGGGGGGAATTGAAACATCTTAGTACCCTCAGGAAAAGAAATCAATCCGAGATTCTCTTAGTAGCGGCGAGCGAACGGGGAACAGCCTAAACCAAATACATGTTAAAGATGCAAGTTTTTGTGTATTTGGTGTTGTGGGGGCTTCTATTAGGGTTTCTTGCAGAACCCTACAAAGTTTAGAAAAATCTAAAATTCGCGTCTAATGATCTGGAAAGATCAGTCAAAGAAGGTGATAGCCCTGTGGACAAGATGATTAGATCTTTGAAGAAGTTCCCCGAGTACAAGGGGGCACGAGGAATCCCCTTGGAATCCAGGAAGACCACTTTCTAAGGCTAAATATCTCTAAAGACCGATAGTGAACTAGTACCGTGAGGGAAAGGTGAAAAGAACCCCGATGAGGGGAGTGAAATAGAACATGAAACCATAAGCTTACAAGCAGTAGGAGTACTTTAACTTATTATTTTTTAGTAAGTTGTTAGTATGACTGCGTACCTTTTGCATAATGAGTCAGCGAGTTATATTTGCAAGCAAGATTAAGCCGATAAGGTGTAGTCGTAGCGAAAGCGAGTCTGAATAGGGCAATTTTAAGTTTGCAGGTATAGACCCGAAACCCGGTGAGCTAACCATGACCAGGGTGAAGTATAGGTAAAACTATATGGAGGCCCGAACCAGTGTAGGTTGAAAACTACTTGGATGAGTTGTGGTTAGGGGTGAAAGGCCAATCAAACTGGGTGATAGCTGGTTCTCCTCGAAATATATTTAGGTATAGCCTCAATTTATTTTTTAACGGAGGTAGAGCACTGAATGGGCTAGGGGTCCTTACTGGATTACCAAACCCAATCAAACTCCGAATGCCGTTAAAACTATTTTGGGAGTCAGTCATGGGGTGATAAGGTCCTGTGACAAAAGGGAAAGAGCCCAGACCATCGGCTAAGGTCCCCAAATGTATGCTAAGTGGAAAACGTTGTAGAGTTGCTTTAACAACTAGGAGGTTGGCTTAGAAGCAGCAATCCTTTAAAGAAAGCGTAATAGCTCACTAGTCCAGCGATTCTGCGCGGAAGATTTAACGGGGCTAAGCATACTACCGAAGCTGTGGATTTTTATTCTTTTGGAATAAAAGTGGTAGAGGAGCGTTCTGGTTTAGGCTGAAGGTCGACTGAAAAGACGGCTGGACGAGCCAGAAGTGATCATGCTGACATAAGTAGCGAAAATGGGAGTGAAAAACTTCCACACCGTAAACCCAAGGGTTTCTGAGCCAGGGTAATCCGCTCAGAGTTAGTCGGGTCCTAAGGCGAGGCCAATAGGCGTAGTCGATGGAAAAACGGTTAATATTCCGTTACCACATCAAATGTTTAGGCATAGGAGGGACGGATTAGGATAGGTCAGCCTGTTATTGGATTCAGGTGTAAGTGTTCAAGGTGGTGGTATAGGCAAATCCGTATCACAACACTGAGGCACAAATGCGAGGGAGTAAAATCCCAGAAGTGATTGATTCCATGATCCCTAGAAAAGCTTCGATGTTTGTTTGATGTGCCCGTACCGTAAACCGACTCAGGTAGGTAGGGTGAGTATCCTAAGGTGATTGAGTTAAATTTGGTTAAGGAACTCGGCAACTTGACACCGTAACTTCGGGAGAAGGTGTGCCACTCGGGGTGTATGCTCTGGGTGGTCGCAGTGAAATGGGGGTAGCGACTGTTTATCAAAAACACAGGGCTGTGCTAATTCGAACAAGAAGACGTATACAGCCTGACGCCTGCCCGGTGCCGGAAGGTTAAGAGGATTTGTCAGTTATGATTTTTACCTCGGTAAGAGTCATAATGAAGCTCAGAATCGAAGCCCCGGTAAACGGCGGCCGTAACTATAACGGTCCTAAGGTAGCGAAATTCCTTGTCGGGTAAGTTCCGACCTGCACGAATGGCGTAACGACTTCCCCGGTGTCTCAACCAAATGCTCAGCGAATTTGAAATCTCGGTGAAAATGCCGAGTACCCGCAGAAAGACGGAAAGACCCCGTGAACCTTTACTGTAGCTTGACAGTGATCTTTGAAATGGCATGTGTAGGATAGGTGGGAGACTTTGAAGCTGGAACGTTAGTTTCAGTGGAGTCATCCTTGAAATACCACCCTTGTGATTTTGAATATCTAACCTGCGCCCATAATCTGGGTGAGGGACACTGTCTGGTAGGCAGTTTGACTGGGGCGGTCGCCTCCTAAAGAGTAACGGAGGCGTGCGAAGGTTCCCTCAATCTGATTGGAAATCAGATGTCGAGTGCATTGGCATAAGGGAGCTTGACTGCGAGACCCACAAGTCGAGCAGCTGCGAAAGCAGGTCAAAGTGATCCGGTGGTCCTGTGTGGAAAGGCCATCGCTCAACGGATAAAAGGTACTCCGGGGATAACAGGCTGATCTCCCCCAAGAGTTCACATCGACGGGGAGGTTTGGCACCTCGATGTCGGCTCATCACATCCTGGGGCTGAAGCAGGTCCCAAGGGTTTGGCTGTTCGCCAATTAAAGTGGTACGCGAGCTGGGTTCAGAACGTCGTGAGACAGTTTGGTCCTTATCTTCTGTGGGCGCAGGAAAATTGATGGGAGCTATTCTTAGTACGAGAGGACCGGAATGGACGAACCTCTGGTGTTCCTGTTGTCGTGCCAACGGCAGCGCAGGGTAGCTATGTTCGGCAAGGATAACCGCTGAAAGCATCTAAGCGGGAAGCCTCCCCAAAGATAAATTTTCCCTGGGGGCATAACGCCCCCCTAAAGACCTCTTGGAGACCACAAGGTTGATAGGCTGGAGGTGTAAGTGCAGTAATGTATTTAGCTGACCAGTACTAATAGGTCGTGAGGCTTTTTACCTTATTTTTTATAACAATTATTAAAATAAATAAGGTACGTAAGATATAGAATTTGCTAGAAACTACCAATTTGAATTTGTAAGTATGTTTACTCAAAATAATAGGTAGCCAACCTTTTAAGACAGCTTGCTGTCGGTTGACTACCAGAAAACACGCCAAAGGCGTGTTTTCTAATGTATTTAGTCGTGAGGCAAAGATGATAAGGCTTTTAATCTCTATAATTTTATTAACTTTTTTTGTTGGATGTGTAGTTGGACCTATTCCCTCATCAGAATTATTAGAGCCAATTAAAAAACAACATTCGGGAAATATTTCTGAAACAATTTCTAAATATAGATCACTCATTATTAATGACGGTTGGGAAATAGTGGCATATAATGTTTCTACTTCTGATGGATTCTTAAAGGCAACCCAACTGTATAATCGCACTTTTTTAGTTGCATATTCATTAACTGTGTCATGCAATCAAAGTTCTAGCGAAATAAATTGTGATATTACTGTAGGGACCACAGAATATGGGCATACTTCACGTGTAACTAAAAAAGCTTTGAATATTAAGGAGTTAAAGCAAATTCTTGACAAAATAAAAGCACTTTGAGGCAAATCGCTACTGTTTTCTTTTTGAAAACCGTCTTTTCAAGTTTTTTAACCCTCATCTCAAGGCTTTTTTCAGACAGAATAACTTCTCGTAATTTCTTATTCAACCAAGTTAAATATCCAGAATTTTCTTTAGCAGCAAGCTTTTTTGCTGCCTCCACAATATCTTTATCAAAGCGTATAGAAGTTAAGACCTTTTGTTGATCCTTAAAAGCCTTATCTACTTGAGACTTGGATTTGATCTTATCTCTGATAATAGCTCCTTTTGAAAAATCATAATTTCGTTTCATAAAACAACCTTTCTTTTCTTATCGCCTTTTGAACTGAAATAATTTTTATAATATGAGGTGTACCCTTTATTTGGAGGATCCGTTCCATATTTTACTCACTTCTGAGATTCCCATTGTTGTTAATTCTCCTGTTTTCCATTTAGCTTCAAACTCATTAGGTGATAAGTAACCTAATGAAGAATGTCGCCTTTTTTTATTATACATACCTTCGATAAACTTTGGAATACTTCTTAACACATCTTTAAAAGTTTTATATTCACACAGATGAACTTCTTCTCGTTTTAAAGAGCTAAAGAAAGATTCAACAAATGCATTATCCCAACAATTAGCTTTTCTCGACATGCTGATCTTAAAGCCTTTTTTTTTAAGCTTGTGGATATAATCTTTACTGGTGTATTGAACACCTTGATCACTATGATGAATACATCCTTTAGTATCTGATCTCTGCTCTAAACTCATCTCTAAAGCTCCTAAACAAAGCTCTGTGTTGATCTCTCTAGAAATAGCCCACCCTACAATCTTCCTTGAAAAAATATCTAAAATCACTGCTAAAAAAACAAAACCATCTTGAATCCTAATGTATGTGATATCTGTTACCCAAAGCTGGTTGGGTCTATTCACTTCAATGCCAAAAGTTAAATTCGGATAAACTCGATTTGAATGTTTAGAATCCGTGGTTGAAACTCTAAAACCCTTGTAAATCAAGGCCTTTAAACCGTATTTCCGCATAATGCGAGCAATCCTCTTGCGGTTGGCTTTAATACTCTTCTCTTGCTCAAGTTCCAATTGAATACGACGTATTCCATACATCGGGTATTTACACTGTATCCTCTCAATCTGCTCTTTCAAATCAAAATCCCTTTGCTCTCGCTCTTGCTGTGAAATCTTTCTCTTGTAATAGTAGCTACTTAAAGGTAACCCTAACGCTTTACACGTTTTTGAAATTGATCCAAATTCTTTCCAGTGATTACCGATGATCTCACGCTTCTCCTCTGCTGAAGCTCCTTTTTGGCCTTTTTTAAAAACTCGTTCTCTAGGCTCAGCTGTCCTACCTTTGCCTGAAGTGCATATATTTGTCTCTCTAGAGATCTCTCCCTTGATGAAGGGTTTCCCAAAGGTGTCCCTTGTTGATACTTCTTAAACCACTCTAAGACTGTTTGGCGATGAAGTTGATGCTCCTGGCAAATCTCTAACAGAGATTTGCCTTCATTGATCGACTCACATATAGCTTCCTTGAATTGAACATTAAATCGTCTTCTTACTTTGCCCATGATCTTCCTCCTGCTCTTATAGCTTTTTATAGCTAAAATTCAGGAATCTCAAGTGAGTTATTTTAGCACTTAACTCTCCAGTTTATGGGGTACAGACCAATATCAACTTTAGAATAAGTTTTATGCTATTGAATCAAAATAAAATTTAATATCTAAGACTTTTGATAATTTCTTTAAAGTAGAGAGTAAAGGATTTGTTTTTGAAGGAATTTCTAATTTAGCATAAGCTTGTTGAGTTATATTAAGTTTTTTTGCTATTTGAGCTTGAGATAATTTTTTTGCTTTTCTTACCTTTCTTAATACAATTGCTAAAGCTAATTGACCTGACTTCGTGATTAAAGATATACACTACATTGCTTTTTTTTGATAAGCCTTGATATTTATCTTACAAAGCCCTTATATTTTAATAAGTTAAGCTATTTTAAAAAAAAAGTATATTTTTTAAAAAAGCTTGATTTTATGTTTGTAGTGTATAATATATACACTATGAGTTTTATAAGGAAAATTAAAAAAGGAAAAAAGATTTATCTAGCTGAGGTTGAAAACGAAAGAGTCAAAGGTAAGATTGTGCAAAGACACCTTCGTTATGTTGGAAAGATGGTGGATGATCAAACAGTGATATCTACTTCTTCCAAAGACTTGCAAGTTGATAGTGTCAAGGTCTATGGACCTTTACTGGTTTTAAACAGGATTGCCAATAAAATACAGCTTTCAAAAATCTTAGGAAAATACTCAAATGAGATATTAAGCATGGTTTATGCTCATTGTTTAAACTATAAAAGCGTCAATAATATGCCTGATTGGTTTGCTAGAACAGACTTAAATGCTCTCTTAAACTTAGAAAATCTAACAGAAAGCCGACTACTTTCAGCATTTGACAGCTTGACTGAGGAAAAAATAGAAGCTCATCAAAGAAATATATTTAATAGTGTTAAGAAAAAGTACAAATTATCTTCACGCGGGATTGTTTATGATGTGACCAACACATACCTTTATGGCACAAAATGTCAAATAGCCAAATTAGGAAAAAGCAAAGATGGCAAAAAAGAAAGGCCATTGATTCAAATAGGTTTAGCTATAACACAGAAAGAGGGTATTCCTGTTTTCCATAAGACGTTCGATGGCAATATCCATGATAGTAAGACTTTATTGGCTCTTGTGAAGCATTTTTCTGATTATGATCTTCATTCAGGGATTTTTATTTATGATCGTGGAGTGACGTCTGCAAAGAACTTGAAGTACATAGGAGGTTTAGGTTGGCAAACACTGTGTGGTCTTCCTATTAAATCAAAAGAGAAGGCTATCATCAAAAAGCTTTTGAAAGGTCATTCATTAGCAAAGATGTCAAATAGAGTTGTCATCAATAAAAGCAGTTTTTATGTGGAAACTGTCAATTATGAGTTTAGTGGTATAAAAGGGAAATTGGCAATATGTTACAATGAGCGTAGGAAAGTAGATTTAAAGGAGTCTCGATATGATGAGATTTCACATGCTCAGAATTTACTTTCTCAAAACAAAGTCATAAAAAGAGGACTGAAAAAATACCTAACCCCATCTGGTAGGATCCGACATGAAGAATTAGCAAAAGCAGAAGAGTTTGATGGCTATTCCTGTATCTTTTCCACAAAACATATTCCAAAGCAAGAGATGATAAGCTTATATTTTGACAAGGATATAGTGGAAAGGGCTTTTAAAACTCTCAAAGGGATCACTCATTTACGTCCTATTCGTCATTGGCTTTACAATAGAGTCATAGGCCATGTCTTCATTTGTTATCTCTCTTATCTTTTACTGTCCATTTTAAAGTTGAGTTTAAAAAAACTTAATATCTCATCTGAAAAAGCTCTGACTGACTTAGAAAGTATGCATAAAGTTTATTTGTATGACAAAAGAAAAAAATATAAATTTGTTAAAACTGTTGCATTAACAAAACATCAAGAGAAACTCCTCAAAACAATAGACCCTAAATTAATTGCAGATGTGTAGTGTATACTTATGACCACGAAATCAGGTAATTGAAGATCAACTTCTATAGGGTGATAGTTTGCGCTTTTTCTTATTTAGGATGAGGTATGTTAAGATTTCTATCACAATTAGATGCAAGCCATCCATTAAGAGCTTCCACTGCATTTTGTTTAGCATCTTTTAGAGTTCGACCTTCTGTAAGGCAACCTTTTAATTCAGGAAACTCTACAAGATACGATCCAGGTTCTTGCTTAGTAATACGGGCAAAATATTTCATCTTTTTTTAACTCCTGCTAGTTTTAACAATTTCCTTTCTAATCCTTTACCTAAAGACCTATTCCCATGAATAGGAATTGAAATTGTTTGCCTTCTCTTTTCCACGATATGATGACTTCCACTAATTCTTGAGAGTTCCCATCCATGCTGTTTCAAATGGAAACTTGGAACAGGTAAAAGTTTTAATTGCCTCTGGTGTTAATGTAGACCTCCTGATCAAAAATGCTGATACGGCTTTAATTGTAGCAAGCCGAGAAGGTCATTTAGAAATAGTAAAATTTCTAATTGCTGCAGGAGTTGACATAGATAGAGATTTAGGAAGTGAGACAGCCCTAATAGCTGCAAGCTGAAGGTCACTTAGAAAAATAGTAAGAACTTTAATACCTGCTGGGGCTGATGTCAATATTGAAAGTGCAGCATCTGAAACAGCCTTAACTTTGGCAAGTTGGAGAGGCGACTTAGAGGTAGTAAAAGCTTTAATATCTGCCGGAGCTGATTTAAATATTAAATCTGATTTTGGCTCAGCTTTAACTGTGACAATTAAGGCAGATTACTTAGATATAGTAAGAGTTTTGAAGAACGCTGGAGCAAAATAAGTTCAATTACAAGAAAATAAAACGAGCAAAAAATCTTATTAGAATTCAAGTCAAATCTAAATGAGATGTATTATTTCTTATTAACTTATGTGTCTACTTGGCGTATCATGAAAAGACATAGATGTGGTCAAAACCTCAAATAAGGTTTGGTAGAAGTTAAATAAACTTCCAAAATATATTGAGCTGCACTTTGAGAGGTGGGCAGAAGCAGTTGAACTAGAAGGTATTTATAAAGTCAGAATGATAAAAGGCTATCATGATGAATCTCTAAAAGGTCAAAGAAAAAGGCATCAGTTAGGATTTCAAAAGGATACTGGATTATATATCGTGAAGAAAAGAGCATAAATAAAAATATTATTTTTATTTAGGAGATCAATAAACATGACTACTAAAAAAAAATATTATCATCTTAAAAAACTTAAAGGAAAAATTGAAAAAGAAAGAGGTCCTATTACCTTTGGAAAAACTTTTGAAGCATTTAGAAAGTGTGAAGAGATGACACAAAAAGAGCTTGCAAAAGTTCTTGGCATATCTGTTTCAAGTCTTTGTGATCTGGAAAAAGGCAGGAAAATCCCTTCCCCAAAAAGAGCCTATGAAATGGCACTGACTTTAAACATGTGTACTTCTTTATGGGTTCAAACTGCTATTCAAGATAAATTAAGACAACAAAATATCAATTTAGTTGTTTCCGTTGCCTAACTTTAAAAACATAACCATAAAATAGCTATGAAATCTTTAAGATACTTGAAGTCTTAGGATTGATTGCTGTTAAAAGTTCATCAAATTTTTTAAGCGTAGGAATATTCTTTCCATTTTCATATCTTCCATAGGCATTAGGTGAAGTTTGCCCTAATCTCATAGTGACATCTTTTATTGTAAGCCCCATTTCTATTCTTTTTTGCTTTAAAATTAATGCTAAAATAGGTCCGACATGATTAGGAATAATAAAAAAAGAAATACTATCAATAGGCTCAATGTCTACTCTAAAACTAGAGTCAAAATCAACAACAACAAGTTCAATAGCTTCTTTGATCATCTCATAAGCTTCTTTTTTAGTTTTTCCCTGAGTAAAAACACCGACTTCTGGAAAAGAAATACCCCAATACCTTTCACCCTTTTCTTTGATAAGCTTGCCTTCAAATTTCATTTATTTTGTCCTTTTATTTTTTTTGCTTGATTAATAATTGCTTTAGCTGTTCCTTCTCGAATTTCTCTGTGTCTGGGAATTGGAATCCTATGACCTTCTTTACTCCATATTTCATGATTTCCTCCTTCTCTTTTAAATTCCCAGCCTAAGTTTTGAAGGAGCTTTTCTAGATGCTTTTTCTTCATATTTTAATATACACAATATTGTGTAATTATGTCAAACAATATCTCTAAAAATAACAAACTTTTTTAATCTTCTTCATTTTCTATCCTTTATTAGGTGGATTCAAGTCGTAAGTGCAATTTCTTTTAAAGTTGTTTAAAGCGGGTTAGAGGAATACTCTAATCAATAGCTTTAAATAACGAAAGGAGTATTCCATGAGTTACACTCATCTAACCCAAGTTGAGAGATATCAGATTTCAGTTCTTTTGAGAAGTGGAAAATCAATAAGAGCAATTTCAAAGCAGTTAGGTCGAGATAAAAGCACCTTATATAGGGAAGTGAACCGTAAAAGGTTTTCGAGGCTATCGCCCTCAACAAGCCCATGAGAAGGCATTATATCGTCTGCAAAATTCTCATAGATATATAAAGATAACACAGAAAGTTATTGGTAAGATTGAAGGGTTTCTTGTTCGTGATTGGAATCCGGAACAGATTTGTGGTTATCTTCGTGAAAGATGTTTATTTGTAAGTCACGAGAGTATTTACCAGCATATTCTAAAGGATAAGAAAGTAGGAGGTTCTCTCTACAAATTTTTAAGATGTCAGAAAAAACAGAAGAAGCGATATGGTACAAGGAGATTTGATGATAGGAAAAAATCACAAGGGAGCTTTAGTGACTCTTGTAGATAGATGCTCTAAGAAGACGAAGATCGTCAAAATAGGATCTAAGAGATCTGAAGCCATTTTTCATGCTATTTCTAAAGCTCTTAAAGGAGAGATTGTTCGTACAATGACTTTGGATAATGGTAAAGAGTTTTCATGTCATGAGAAGATCAGTGAATATACCGGTTGTAAAGTTTATTTTGCACATCCTTACAGTTCTTATGAGCGAGGTTTAAATGAGAACACAAATGGTTTAATCCGTCAGTATTTTCCAAAAAAGACAGATTTCAGAAAGATCACTCAAAAGGATGTAAAAAGAGTTGAAGTTCTTTTAAACCATCGTCCTCGAAAGAGTTTAGGATTTCTAAGTCCTAAAATACAAAAGGAGTTGCACTTGCGATTTGAAGTTACGTCATAATAGATTGTTACCGAAGCTTGGTAATGTTATTTTGATTTTCGGATTGGTTGCCTGCTGCCTATGGAAGAAGCTTGCCATAACCTATATAACTATATTATTGATCATTTTCAGATTAATTAAGATATTTTTATATAAGGCAAGGTAAATTCAAATAATAGACCCAGCATTTTTAAGACTAATTCTAGAAAAAGAACATTAAAACTTCATAAGAAGGCTACCATAAGTTAACCCTGCGCCAAATGTAGTCATTAAAACCATTTGCCCTCTTTGAATTTGATTTTTTAAAACAGCCTCATCCAGCGCAATAGGTATACTACCTGCTGATGTATTTCCTGTTTTATCAATATTGGTAATGACTTTTTCCCTAGGGAAAGCTAGTTGTTTAGCAACAGATTCTATAATCCTGATATTAGCTTGGTGAGGAATAAACCAATGGATATCTAAAATAGAGAGATTTGCCTGCTTTAAAACTTTTATACAAGAGTCTGTCATGCTTCGTACAGCATTTTTAAAAATATCTCTGCCATGCATGCGTAAATGATGTTTTTCTTTTTCTAATACTTCGTGTGTGATAGGAAGGCGACTGCCTCCAGCAGGAAGAATGAGCAGTTGAGATAAATCACCATCCGATGCGACATGGTGATTGAGAATTTGAGAATCTTCTGATGATGCTCTTGAGAGAATAACTGCACCAGCCCCATCTCCAAATAAAATAGATGTCTGCCTGTCTTTGAAGTGAAGCATCCTAGATATCACATCTGCTCCAACAACTAAAATATTTCGATGAAGACCTGTTTTTATAAATTGGTCTGCTACAACCAGGGCATATAAAAATCCAGAGCATGCAGCTAAAAGATCAAATGCCATTACATGTCGTGTCTTTAGTCGAGATTGGAGCAAACAAGCTGTAGTCGGTAAAAAATGGTCAGGAGTGCTCGTAGCCACAAGAATAAGGTCAATATCAGTGGCAGACTTATCAGCTGCCTTTAAAGCTTTAATAGAAGCTTCATATGCCATATCACTGGTGGCCTCATGATCTGCTACAATATGCCGTGATTTGATACCAGTACGCTCTGTAATCCATTCATCGGTTGTATCAATAAGTTTTTCTAAATCTTTATTTGTTAAAATTTTTTGAGGCAAATAAGAGCCAGTGCCAGAAATATAAGAGTTATACAACATAAAAAATCAGTTTTGGCTTTGATCTTGTTCTTGCTTTTTCTTAGCTCTGGATACTTTAATCATTTCAGGGTAAAAGCGATCTTTATAAAAGCCACAATTGCTGCAAAAATGATGCGGTTTGATGGCCATACCACAATTTTTACACGTGGCAAAGACCATGCCTTTGATGGCATCATGAGAACGTCTCATCCCTCTTTTAGATCTAGTGGTTTTACTGGTTGGTTCTGCCATAATATATCTATATCCTTTCTTGAGATGGTTCTTTTAACATAACTAATTTTTTAAGTACAGAAAAAGGACTCTTGCCCTTATTTTTTCTCGATCGACAAGAACACTTTTCATAGTTTAGATTATTTCCACAACTATGGCAAAGACCATGGCAGTCTTTTTGACATAGAATTTGAAAATCTGTAGCTAAAACTAAAACTTCGTGTAAAAAATGACTTAAAGAAAATTTAAGACTCATTAAAGGAAAAACAGAAATATCAGAAGATATACCAGAAAGCCTCAATGCATCCATAGCCCTACCTTTTAAATAAAGATCATGAAACTTTTCAGAAAAAGACTTTCTAAAATGGCTTAAACAAAAAGAGCATTCTAGTTCTCGAGTACCTGTAATGCTCCCATAAAGTTCATAACCTTGATCAATTGGTATGATGTTTACCTCAGCCTCAAAAGGGTGGGATGTTAAAATATCTTTAAGAGCCTTTGCCATCTTACGATCTGTTTGATTGACCCTTAATAAAAGGCCCTCTACCGGAATGTCACTAAGCTTTATAATCATAATATGTCCTATTTAAACCATAAGGGTGTTTTTAGACATTTCTCATAGATATAATACTTCAGGACATTAAAATCAAGGGTTCTAACACATCATGTATATCTGCCAATTATTAATGAATTACAAGATGTTATCATCATCTAGCTTGTAATATAAAGACTATTTTCTTGAAAAAAAATGACCAATAATGGCCTCTTGAGCTTTGAAAAGTATATCTATAGAATCACTTACGGCCTGTGTCATTGACATGAGATGTTCATGAGAAAAAGGTCTGCCTTCGGCAGTTCCTTGAATTTCTACAAATTGTTTAGAACCTGTCATAACAATATTCATATCTGTTTCAATACTGCTGTCCTCTTCATAATTCAAGTCCAAAAGAACTTCATTTTTTGAGAGCCCTATACTTAAAGCTGCTAAGTAATCTTTTAATGGTAGAGATGATATTGTTTGATTTTCAACAAGAGACTGAAGAGCTAAAGCTAACGCGACAAATCCTCCCGTAATAGCAGCTGTTCTTGTACCACCATCTGCTTGAATAACATCACAGTCGACAATAACTTGACGTTCTCCTAATGCTTTCAAGTCTGTCACTGACCTTAAGCTTCGAGCAATCAACCGAGAAATCTCTTTTGTTCGGCCTGAAGATGCTACACCCTCTCTTTTCATACGTGTGTGTGTAGAGCGAGGTAACATACCATACTCTGCTGTCACCCAACCTCTATTATGACTCTCAGAAGATAGCCATTTGGGTAAAGAATTTTCTACAGACGCTGTGCATAAAATTTTTGTGTGCCCAAATGAAATCTCGACCCCACCTTCTGCATAACGTGTAGGTTTAGGCTTTATTGTGACTTCTCTTAATTGTAAATTATCTCGATGATCGTTTCTATTTTTCATAAGCCTCTCTTAATTTTTCCTTTTGAGTGTAAGATATCACACAAGCAGAAACTTTAGAAATTGCATAAATAAAAAAGTTTACAAAATCTTATTTCATCTCTACAAATGTAAGAAGATCTCTATCTATGGGAGTTAGTTTATAGTTAGATATATTTTTCCTTAATGCACGATATACTTTTGAATGAGCAATTAAAATCCAAGGAACCTCTTCCTTAAAAATGACTTGAGCTTCCTTGTACAATCGAATTCTTTCATCTATGTCATTTGACTGTTGAGCTTTTGTCACAAGATCATCAAAAGGCTTATGACACCAAAAGGAAGTATTTGATTGAGCTGTAACCGCTGCACAACTTAAAAGAGTGTAAAGAAAGTTATCTGGATCGCCATTATCTCCTGTCCATCCTGTTTGTGCTAGAGAGTGTTCCCCTTCAGCTACTTTGTTTATATAGGTAGGCCAATCGTAAGTCACTATGTTGGCTTGAATACCTACTCTTGCTAAATCAGCCTGCATCATCTCTCCTAATTTCTTACCAGAAGGAATATAAGGCCTTGCCACAGGTAGAGTCCATAGGTCTGTTTTAAACCCTTTAGGAAATCCTGCTTTTTTTAATAAGGCTTTAGCTTTTTCAATATTATAATCGTATTCCTTAATCTCATCATGATAGCCTAAAACTCCTGGAGGAATAGGATTTTTTGCAACCACTGCACTTCCTAAATAAACAGCTTGAATATAAGCCTCTCTGTTAAAAGCATGATAAATAGCTTGACGTACTAATTTATTATCAAAGGGCTTTTTCTTTATATTTATTGCTAAATAACCTATATTAAGTCCCGGTCCTTCTAAAAGGGTTAAATTGGTATCTCTTCTGATAGCTTCTAAGTCTGCTGGTGCAGGATATGCAATCAACTGACACTCATTAGCCCTTAACTTTTGTAGACGCACATTAGCATCAGGTGTAATGGCAAAAATAAGTTTTTTAATATTACCTCTTTCCGAAAAATAATCCCCAAAAGCATTAAGTCTGACAGCAGTATCTTTCTCATACTTCTCGAATACAAATGGGCCTGTCCCAATAGGCTCATGATCTATCTTGCTAGGTGTTTTTGCTTCTAATAGTTTGTCTCCATATTCTTTAGATAGAATAGCTGCAAAACCCATAGCCAAATTAGCCATAAAAGGAGCATTTGGTTTTGAAAGGATAAACTTAACTCTATGATCATTGACTTTAACTATATCCTTAATAAGGGACTGCATATCCATAGCTTGAAAGTACTTATAAAGACCACCAATTTT
Source organism: Bdellovibrionales bacterium (assembly GCA_965262715.1). Lineage (GTDB taxonomy): Bacteria > Bdellovibrionota > Bdellovibrionia > Bdellovibrionales > JAUICD01. Next base: position 1,057,378 of record OZ253553.1, read on the forward strand.
ATAATAAGGATGCTGAGGATCCCTTTGTCTATTGAAACTAAAGAGCACATCATCTGCATTAAACTCCCTGGTAGGAGTAAAATAAGGTGTAGTATGAAATTTCACACCTTTTCTAAGATCAAATGTATATTCTAAACCCTTCTCGTCCACCTCCCATTTTTCTGCCAAACTTGAGATAACTTTTGTTGTACCATATTCAAAAGCAAAAAGACGATCATAAATATGCTCAGTCACATTATGTGTAGAACCATCTGTTTCAAGTTGTGGGTTAAAACTACTAGGGCTACCTTCAGCACAAAAAACAAAAGTCCTGTCATTAACAGAAGGTTCTTCTGTTACAGATTCTGTTAATGTATCTTCTTGAGTGGGTTGCTGCCTTTTAGTACACGATACAATAAACAGAAATGCTGAGCATAGTGCAAATAGATGAAAGATTTTTATAAATAACACTGTTGATTGCTTTTCAGATAGACAGCTCTGCACAATAATATACCTCCTATATGAACTTCAAATTTTTAACATATTTTACTATCAAGTAATTGCCAGAAGCAAACCCTTTGTGAATAAAATAATCATTATTTCATCTCTACAAATGTAAGAAGATCTCTACCTATGGGAGTTAGTTTATAGTTAGATATATTTTTCCTTAATGCGCGATATACTTTTGAATGAGCAATTAAAACCCAAGGAACCTCTTCCTTAAAAATGACTTGAGCTTCCTTGTACAATCGAATTCTTTCATCTATGTCATTTGACTGTTGAGCTTTTGTCACAAGATCATCAAAAGGCTTATGACACCAAAAGGAAGGATTTGATTGACCTGTAACCGCTGCACAACTTAAAAGAGTGTAAAGAAAGTTATCTGGATCGCCATTATCTCCTGTCCATCCTCTTTGTGCTAGAGAGTGTTCCCCTTCAGATGTTTTGTTTAGATAGGTTGGCCAATCATAAGTCACTATGTTGGCTTGAACACCTACTTTCGCTAAATCAGCCTGCATCATCTCTCCTAATTTCTTGCCAGAAGGAATATAAGGCCTTGCCACAGGTAGAGTCCATAGGTCTGTTTTAAACCCTTTAGGAAATCCTGCTTTTTTTAATAAGGCTTTAGCTTTTTCAACATTATAATCGTATTCCTTGATCTCATCGTGATAGCCTAAAACTGTTGGAGGAATAGGATTTTTTGCAACCTCTGCATTTCCTAAGTAAACAGCCTGAATATAAGCCTCTCTGTTAAAAGCATGATAAATAGCTTGACGTACTAATTTATTATCAAAGGGCTTTTTCTTTATATTCATTGCTAAATAACCTATATTAAGCCCTGGCTTTTCTAAAAGAGTTAAATTGGTATTTCTTCTGATAGCTTCTAAGTCTGCTGGTGCAGGATATGCAATCAACTGGCACTCGTTGGCCCTTAACTTTTGTAGACGCACATTAGCATCAGGTGTAATGGCAAAAATAAGTTTTTTAATATTACCTCTTTCCGAAAAATAGTCCCCAAAAGCATTAAGTCTGACAGCAGTATCTTTCTCATACTTCTCGAATACAAATGGACCTGTCCCAATAGGCTCATGATCTATCTTGCTAGGTGTTTTTGCTTCTAATAGTTTGTCTCCATATTCTTTAGATAGAATAGCTGCAAAACCCATAGCCAAATTAGCTATAAAAGGAGCATTTGGTTTTGAAAGGATAAACTTAACTCTATGATCATTGACTTTAACTATATCCTTAATAAGAGACTGCATATCCATAGCTTGAAAGTACCTATAAAGACCACCAATTTTATGATAAGGATGCTTAGGGTCCTTTTGCCTGTTAAAAGTGAAGAGCACATCATCTGCATTAAGCCCCCTGGTAGGGGTAAAATAAGGTGTGGTGTGAAACTTCACACCTTTTCTAAGATCAAATGTGTATTCCAAGCCCTTCTCGTCCACCTCCCATTTTTCAGCTAAGCTTGGAATAACTTTTGTTGTACCATATTCAAAAGCAAAAAGACGGTCATAAATATGCTCAGTCACATTATGTGTAGTACCATCTGTTTCAAGTTGTGGGTTAAAACTACTAGGGCTACCTTCAGCACAAAAAACAAAAGTTTTGTCATTAGCAGAAGGTTCTTCTGTTACAGATTCTGTTAATGTATCTTCTTGAGTGGGTTGCTGCCTCTTAGTACACGATACAATAAACAGAAATGCTGAGCATAGTGCAAATAGATGAAAAGTTTTTATAAATAACACTGTTGATTGCTTTTCAGATAGACAGCTCTGCACAATCATATACCTCCTATATGAACTTCAAGTTTTTAACATATTTTATTATCAAGAATTGCCAGAAGCAAAACCTTTGTGAATAAAATAATTATTATTTCATCTCCACAGGAGTAAAGATATTACGACCTAAGGGATCTATTTTGTAATTGGATACGTTTTTTCTCATCCCGCGATATACAGTTGAATGAAAAAGTAAAGCCCATGGAACTTCCTCTCTAAATATCTCCTGAGCTTTTTTATAAAGTTGTATCCGGCTTTCTTGCTCCTTATTGTTTGTGACTCTGGCCTTTGTGACAAGGTTATCAAAAGAGGTATGACACCAACGAGCCAGATTTTGTCCCCCTTCAATGGCCCCACAATTTAAAAGATAAAGAAAGTTATCAGGATCACCATTATCTCCTGTCCATCCATACTGAGCTAAAAAATGTTCTCCTTTATGGGCTTTATCTATATAAGTAGGCCAATCATAAGTGAGTATTCTCGTTTTAATACCTACTCTGGCTAAATCAGCTTGCATCATCTCTCCTAATTTCTTGCCAGAAGGAATATAAGGCCTTGCCACAGGCAGAACCCATAAATCTGTCTCAAATCCTTTAGATAAACCTGCTTTTTTGAGTAAGGTCTTGGCCTTTTCAACATCATAATCATATGCTGTGATACCAGTATGATAACCCCAAATCATTGGAGGAAGCGGACTCTTTGCTATTTCTGCATTTCCTAAATAAACAGCCTGAAGATAAGCTTTTTTGTTAAGAGCATGATTGATAGCTTGACGCACCAACTTATTATCAAAAGGTTTCTTCTCTGTATTCATAGCCAAATAGCCTATATTAAATCCTGGCTTTTTCATCAAAACTAAATTTGTATCCCTTCTAATAGCCTCTAGATCTGCTGGTGCAGGATATGTAATAAACTGGCATTCATTGGCTCTTAACTTTTGCAAACGCACATTGGCATCAGGTGTGATAGCAAAAATGAGGTTTTTAATATTACCTCTCTTTGTCAAAGAATAGTCCTCAAAAGCCTCAAACCGAATAGAAGTATCTCTGACATAATTCTTAAGTATAAATGGACCATTTCCAATAGGCTCATGGTCTATCTTCTCAGGTGTTTTTGCTTCTAACAGCTTATCCCCATATTCTTTGGATAAAATAGATGCAAAGTCCATAGCTAAGTTAGCAGTGAAAGGAGCATTTGGCTCTGAAAGAATAAACTTAACTCTATAATCATTAATTTTAATGATATCTTTAATAAGCTTATCCATTTCCATCGATTGAAAATACTTATAAGTACCAACAACTTTATGATAAGGATGTTTAGGGTCCCTCTGCCTGTTAAAACTAAAAAGCACATCATCTGCATTAAACTCCCTGGTAGGAGTAAAGTAAGGTGTAGTATGAAACTTCACACCTTTTTTAAGGTCAAGTGTGTATTCCAAACCTTTTTCATCCACAGTCCATCCTTCTTCAACCAAGCTAGGGATAACTTCTGTTGTACCATCCTTAAAATCAAAAAGACGTTCATAAATATGATGAGTGGCATCAAGTACAGTGCCACTCACTTCAATCTGGGGATTAAAGCTAGCTATATTTCCTTCTGAACAGAACACAAGAGTGTTATTTGCAGCAGAGCCTGTAACACCTTTTTTTGCTTCATTTGCAGGATCACTTTGAGTTGTTTCTTCTTGATTTCTAGTGCAAGCTGTGATGGATAGATGTAATATTGAACATATAAAAAGTAATTGAAAGAATCTTGTCAATGGTGTTACAAATAGCACATTAAGCTTAAGTGTACTCCTCAAAGCCATGATCCCTCCTATTTGATGATGACATTACTGCACTATTAAAAAAAATTATACGTTGTCTCTAAGAGATACATAGTCTTAAATATAATATTTATCAACTATTAAATTAATATATATTTATAATGAGATATATAAGTGAATACAATAGAGAGCCATATCCCAATTTGCACTACGGAAATCCTCCAAAATATACCCGTTCATTCTAAATATTTTTTGGATGCCACATTTGGTAGGGGCGGGCACACTCAAGCTTTATTGAATAATTTTCCAAATAGCCAAATTATGGCCATTGATTGTGATATTGCCGCTATCAACTATGCTAGAGAAAATTTAGGCTCTTTCATACAAAATGGGAGATTAAGAGTTTTTCATGAAAACCTCTTTGATATAGACAGTTTTTTAGAAAATCATCGATTTGATGTTATCCTTGTTGACTTAGGGGTCAGTTCCCCTCAACTAGAGGACCCAAAAAGAGGTTTTAGTCTTTACCATGATGGGCCCCTTGATATGCGAATGAACCAACAACAATCCTTAACAGCAGCTGATTTGATCAATAAATTTTCTGAAAAGCAGTTGATAGGAATGTTTCAAAAATATGGCGAGATTAAACGCCCCCACAGAGTGGTAAAAACTATTTTTCGACAAAGGAAACAATACCCCATCAATAGTACCTTACAGTTATCTGACCTTATTGCTCAAATCAGTAAATGGAAAAAAAAAGGCAGTCACCCAGCTACTTCATACTTTAGAGCTTTAAGGATTGTTGTGAACAATGAACTTGATGATTTAGAAATAGGATTAATTTCTTTAATAAAGCATTTGAGAATACAAGGTCGTCTATTCGTGATTTCATTCCATTCTTCAGAGGATCGTATTGTTAAGAATGTTTTTCGTGCAGAAAAGGATTTAGGCCACCCAGTTTATAAAAAAGTGATCATACCTTCATACGAAGAGCAAAAAAACAACCCTAGATCTCGTAGTGCAAAGCTGCGTATTTTTCAAAGAGACTCATCCTCTCAAAATTAATTTATTAAATAAAAAAAGTATCTCATTTAATGGCACAACAGACATGAGTATTTTAGACAGTTGTCAAAAATAGTCACTTTTATCTACCCATCACTTAATTCAAGAAACCCACTCTTCCTAAATGCCCCAACAAAAGCAGTGAAATAAATTTTTTAGAAATACATACTAAAGTAAATCTTATAAAATACCCTTAAGGTAAGCTTATGCATAATATCATAGCTAAAAACTAGCATGAACCATGCAAACAACTATTTTAAAAGGATAAGAATGAAGTTTATTAAAGAGATAAGCTATAAAATCAGAGGCCATCAAGATAAGCTTTCTGGACACTTTCCTAATGAAGTTTTAGGGGCTGATAGCATAAAACCTATTTTAAGTTGTATAATAGTAATTCTGGCAATGATGACTGTTGTGTTTGCTAAAATGGAAGTGCGCAGGTTGGGATATGCTGTCTTTAAGCTCACTCAGAAGGAAAGAGATTTAACAGATGAGCACTTAAAAAAACAAGTCTTCTTAGCTCATTTGAATCGACCAGAACGCATCGAACACTTAGCTCGAACTAGATTAAACTTAAGAAAAGCTAAAAAAGGGCAAATCATTCAGCTCATTGCTGGTAGAGTGGCTCTTAAACATTGATTTTATTTTTACTGGAATTTACTAATGAGATACAGAATTAAGTGGGTGATATTTTTTTTTAGTTGTATTTGGTTAAGCCTTTTTGCAAGGTTAGTCCAAATACAAATACTTCCACATCCTCAACTAGAAAAGTTTAAGACACGTCAGTACACATCTCTTGTCACACTTCAAGCAAGGCGTGGAGATATTTTAGACCGCAACGGAGCTGAACTTGCAAGCTCTTTAAAAGTTCACTCTCTATTTGCTGATCCAACATTGATTAAAAATCCTAAAAAAGTAGCCTTAAAAATTTCTAAAAAATTTAAGACTTCTTATCAAAAAATATATAAAAGCCTAACGAAAGAAAAAACACACTTCGTATGGATAAAAAGAAAACTAGACCTTAAAGACAAACAAGAAGTCCTTTCTTGGGATATTCAAGGACTAGGTTTTATAGAAGAATTCAAACGAGTTTATCCAAAAGGGCATCTTTTCAGTCAAGTTCTAGGTTTTATAGGTATTGATGGCATAGGTTTAGAAGGTATCGAAGGATATTATGATCATCTTTTATCAGGTCAATCTTTTAAAGCCAGGATTTTAAGAGACGCAAAAGGACGTCCCTTATTAGGTGAAAATAGTTTCTTTTTTGAAAGACCAAAAGGCAAAACGATCAGACTCACAGTAGATCATGAATTGCAGCATCAACTTTCTAAGGAACTCGAAAGTGTCACAAAGAAATTTGATGCTGATTTGGCTATAGGTGTGATTTTAGATGCTAAGACTTCAGAAATTCTAGCTATGGGTAACTATCCTTTTTTTGATGTGAATGTTGCAAAAGATATAGCTCCTATTTTAAGAAGGAATAGGGTCATCACAGATGCTTTTGAACAGGGAAGCACTTTTAAAACCTTTACTATTGCATCTGCTTTAAAGGCAGGAATTACCACTCCTCAATCACAGTATGACTGTGAAAAAGGAACTCTTAGAATAGGAAATCATATCATTTCTGAGGCAGACACATCTCATAAATTTGGGTGGCTTACGGTTTCTGAAGTTTTATCTAAGTCTTCTAATGTGTGCTCTAGTAAAATTGCCTTTGAGGTTAAAGATTATCGATTGCAATCTTTTTTTCATCTGTTAGGTTTTGGGCAAAAAACAGGTGTGGATTTTTGGGGAGAAAATAGAGGTATTTTACCTAAAACCCCATGGAGAAAACTTCGCTTAAGCAACATAGCTTTTGGTCAAGGAGTGAGTGCTACACCTCTACAGGTAGCGAATGCTTATGGAGCTATTGCGAATGGCGGAATTTTAAATAAACCTTATTTTTTAAAATCTATTATTGATAATGAAACAGGCAGAAAAGAAGTACAAAGACCTCAAAAAATACATAGAGTGCTAAGTCGTGACTTAGCAAAGCAAATACAAATGATGTTAATGTTTGCAACAAGCGAAAATGGAACTGGACAATTTGCAAGAGTTTTAGGTTACCCTGTAGCAGGCAAAACAGGAACAGCACAAAAAGTCAATACAGAATCCAAAGGGTATTTACCTGGAGCTTATATTGCAAGCTTTGTTGGATTTGCGCCTGCAAATGATCCTCAATTTGTTATCTATATTGCTGTTGATCACCCTAAAAAAAATTCCTATTACGGCTCTGAGGTAGCAGCACCTGTTTTTGCTAATTTAGCTTCATTTGCACTAAGACATCACGGGATAACTCCAACTCTTCTTCAAAGTCAGCAAATCTTTAAATTACCTAAAAGACCAACACCTCCCATTGCTAGTCCTTTGCAAAATATTCAATTAACCCGAATGCCTGATGTGGAAGGATTGACTATTAAAGAAGTCATGCAAAAACTGCATGGATTAGACATTGATTTTACTTTGATAGGAAGAGGACAAGTAGTCTCTACAAAACCAAAAAGTGGAGAGCCTATGCCTGAAGATAAAAAAGTTTATTTATTTTTAGATCAAACAATATAACTTTCAACTTCGTTACTTAATTTATACAAGATAATTGGTGCAGTGCTTACTCTGCTACTTCTGGTAAAGGACTAAGTCCTCCTCTTGTAAATTCTTGAGAGATGATACGAGCATAATGATTTCCTTTTGCTCCATCAAATAACTCTTTAGCTTTGTTAATAATTTTAACTGCAACTGTTCTAAAAGTGTCATCATTCGATACAAGAGGTAGGTATTTTGAAAAAAGACTAGTTATGTCCTCCTCAAAAATCTTTTTATGGTTATATATCTCCCACCAAATAATTCACAGACTCAAAATGCTGACATATATTATTTAGAAATAACTTAATATAATCAGATATATACAAGAAAACACCTCATTTAGAATAACAATATTATAACTGCTTCTAACCTTCCTATTGATGGCTTCCCTAGTAAAGAAATGATTCAAATGGTTATGAATGTGAAAGAAAGAGACTTTTATGATCCAATCAATAAAATTCGCATCACTAACTATAGTACAGCATTTGAAATTCGTACTTTTTGTCAAGTATTAGAGAGAAGTGCCACTAGATGTTTTTCTTTAAATCGGGTCCGTTCAATTCTTTAAACTATTTTCATCTCATCAAAAATTCAATAATTTCTCTTATAAATAAATCTAAAGTTTATACTAAATTGGACTATATATTGCCATTTTTCATGAAATATGGCAGTATATAGATATGTTTTTTAAAAGAATTTTGAACTTAAACAAACTATTAAAACAAAAAAGTCATTTTTTATTAGGCCCACGTTCGACTGGCAAGTCTTTTTGGATGAAAGAATCACTATCTCCAAAATTGTATATCAATCTATTGGAACAAGATACTCTCAGAGAACTTCTCATAAATCCATCACGATTAAGAGAAAGGATTTTAGATAAGTTTCCACCTCATAGCCTCATTGTCATTGATGAAATTCAAAAAGCTCCTCATTTACTTGACGAAGTTCATTATCTTATAGAAGAACAAAAAATACGTTTTTTATTAACCGGTAGTAGCGCAAGAAAGCTTAAAAGAGGAGCAGCTAATTTGCTTGCTGGTAGGGCCTGGATGACTTATTTTTTTCCTTTAACATGGAGAGAAATCACTAGCTTTCACTTGATAAAATATCTTAATTTTGGAGGATTACCTCAAGTTTACACTTCAAAGTTCCCCAGAAAAGAACTTAACAGCTATGTTAATCTTTACATAAAAGAGGAGATACAAGAAGAGGGGCTTATTAGAAAACTTAGTCAATTCCTTATTTTTTTTGATACTTTAGGCCTTGTAAGTGGAGAAGAATTAAATTATCAAGGATGGAGTTCTGATACAGGTATTCCAAGAAAAACCCTACAAAGTTATGTTCAGCTTTTGCAAGATACTCTTTTAGCCTTTGAACTGCCAGCTTTTACTAAAACTAAAAAACGTAAAGCTGTTTCTAGATCAAAACTCTATTTATTTGATATTGGTGTTGCTAACTTTTTGGCAAAAAAAGGCCAAATTAAGGCAAGATCTAAGGAATTTGGTAAAGCCTTTGAACATTTTATTATCCAAGAGTGCAGAGCTTATAATTCTTATCTAGATAAGAATTGGCAGCTATCTTATTGGAGAAGTCATTCACAAATGGAAGTAGATCTCTGCCTTAGTACAGAGTGGGCCCTAGGAATTAAAGGAATAGATAGAATAGCAACACATCATTTAAAAGGTTTAAAAGCTTTAAAGCAAGAAGGTTTATTTAAAAATTATGGTGTTGTTTGTTTAGAAAAGTACAAAAGACAAATAGATGGTATAACTATATGGCCATGGCAAGAGTTTTTAAAACATATAAGCCGATAAAAATTGTATATGACAATATGCGTTTTTATATTAAAACCTATAAAATAGACAATACAAGATAGAGGGCTTCATATAAGATATATAAGAAAGAAGGTGACGTAGCCAAGTGGTTAGGCAGAGGTCTGCAAAACCTTGTACGCCGGTTCGAATCCGGCCGTCACCTCCACTCACCCAATTTATCATTAACTTTAAATCGATGATTATAAAAGCTTTGTATTTGGCATTATTGATCTAAACATTTTTTTAAATCTACTCATAAATAGCTGTTATTACTGTTAAATCCACCAGATACACTACATCTTCTACTTTTTATACCATTTTATAGTCACTTATGTTAGAGCTTTAAGGTCAATATATCTAGATACCTGGATATCTGGATATTATAAAAGGAGATTTATCTTGTTATTTTTTCATATAAGAATCATACCTATATTTTTTGTCTTATTCTTTATAGTAAGTTCCAGTTTGATGTTTTTAGAAAGCTCTAATGCACAAAATAAAGATGAAACCCCAATAGCTGTTAAAGAGACAAACGAAATAGTGATGATGGAACCTTTATTATTTCAAGCTGTTGAAGAAAATAACCTAGCATCCGTTAAAGACATTCTTATGCGAGGTATTGATCCTAATGTACGCGGTACAAATGGTCAAACGCCATTGATGATAGCTGTAAGACTTGAGAATGTGGAAATAGTTCTTGCTTTATTAGATGCAGAAGCAGATCCTAATATGAAAGACGATTCTGGCAACACACCTGTAACTATAGCACTTACCAAAATATATGAATCTAGAAAGGGCTTTAATGAAGTAGAACAGGCAGTCAGTGCTTTAAAAGAGGTAAGTACAAAGGACCTATTAAAAATATTTACATTTGATATTATAAATAAAGATCTCCTTATGATAATTACAGCTTTAACATCATACGGACCATGTAGAAATGCCCTTTTAGAAAAGCCTTCTTAATATATCTAAGACAGAACGAAAAAAGTTAAAAAAACCAACCTGAAGAGGTAGCTGTTTTCCTTGTTTTTATAAAATCCTTTATTTTGATAAGCAAGCCTAACAGAAAGGTTAGGATAGATATATAAGCTGCTATTTTCCAGCTAAGGTTTTGTCCAAAATCAAAACGTATTTTGTTTTGTGAAGGGATAATACCTATCATGCCCGGTGAAACTAAGTAAATAGGATCATTTGCAGAGTTTTTCCAAGAGCCATGATAAGCGAATTTAACGATATGAGGTACATGAAGACAGTTTGTCTCAAAGTCAAATCCAAAAAAGTCTACGGCAACATTTGTATCACAATCTTTTTGAGTATTGCTTTCAATAGCTTGTTTGAAGTTGTTGACATCAGTACCTACGTTTATCAATTGCCATTGATGATTTCCATTATACTGATCAAACCACTCATTCATTTTATGTCTCCAGCCACTTGTTTTTTTAATAATACTTGCAGAGCCATAAAGAGGTTCTATTAACTGAGGTGGATTTTTTGTTTTATATAAAGTCCAGGGGCCATAGTTTCCATCTTCAATAAGATAGGATGCTTTTTGTATTTTCTCTTTGCTTTCTTGTGTCGCAAGGATAAGATGCCCCACTCCCATCAATTCGAGTTTTGCATCAAGAGTGTTAATATTGTTCTCTGGACATAAATAAAAAGATAAAGGGCATTCTTGTATAGTGCTAATTTTATCTTGTAAATAATGAGCTGCTGGTGAAAGTAAATTGGATTCTATGTACAAACCTACTAAAGAGGCTCTAGAAATAGAAGATGGCAAAATTCTAAATAACATTTCAATTGCTACTAAATTTTTTGGAGGCTCATATTCAGAAACAATGCGTGGCTTAGATAAGCCAGATTTGAAATGTTTATAAAGTTCTTTTGAATCCTGATAGTTTTCTTTAGAATACCATCCTGAATAGTGATATCTAATTTTATCAGGTAACTTGTCTACATGAAAAGATGTCCATAGGATACAGAATAAAACTGTTAAAAGAGTAATTGAGTGAAATACAACCTTTTTTGGAAAATAAATCTTTAATAAAAAAGCGTATAAAATTCCTATAATAATCGATAGAAAGAGCAATATCGGAGAGATGGCTCGATAGTCTACAAGCCCTATTGCAGGGAATATAAAAAATAAACCTAAATAAACAAGAGAAGGCAATATCCAAAAAAATAAATGCCTCCATATTTTAGACAGAAAATCAAAAAGACTACCTCTTATCAAAAATGTACAAAAAACAAAAAAACAACTAACAAACAGGAATCCAAAAGAGGGATAAAGTGTATGAAGTAAAACATTTAAAAGTGCTAACAAGAAAGAAATAGCTTTTGAAGAGTAATCTTTTAATAAAAATACATATAAAATACTAAAAGGAATTATTAAACACAATAAAGCTGGATAAACAGTTTGATAACTTATAAGCCCTATCTTTGGGAAGGTAGAAGACAGTCCTAAATAAATAAGAGATGGTAGAATCCAAAGCGATAAATATCCAAAGTTTTTGAGGTAAGAGTTAGAAGGACTTCTTTTTACAAACAAGGCTATAATGGCAAAGTAGCAAATAAAAAGAGTGGCATACAGAAGATAGAGAATAGGAGATGAAGTAAATGCTGTGATAAAGCTATTAAAACCAGTATATCTGGCATGTGGAGTTATCCATTGGGAGTTATCTATCATTGGCCATAAAAACCAAGCAGAAAGCAGCAGTACACTAACACCTGTTAGCACTAAAATCTTTAGCCAGTAAAATACCTGCTTTTTATCTTTAGCAAAAACCAAAGAGGATAAGAAGAATATAGGAACAATGATAAAGATATAGGCATGGGATAAAGCTGTAGCAGAGAAAAAACAAATAGCACTAAAGGAGATTTTATTATTTTTAAGAGCTTCAAATAAAAAACCAAGTCCTAAAAAAAGAAAACAAATTGCATAAGCATAGGTAAAATTTCCATTAACAGTACTGTAAGCAGACCCATAATAAGGGGAAGTTTCATGATATAAGAAAAGTAAGATAAGCCCTGCAGTTATTAAAGGAGAAGAATTTTTCAATCCTATCTTTTTTACACAAAAATAAACAGATAAAGGGAGCAAGAAAATAGGTAGAAATGAGCCAATTTTATAAGCCAATCCAAGCTCTATAAAAAACCCCATAAGTCCTATTAAGATAAATGGCAATGGAAAATAATGTACGAGGAGTGGCTCACCGGCAAAGTTACCAGGATTCCATAACCGCAGCGTAAAATTAGAAAATCCTATATTTTTTAAAAAGTGGACTGTTTGAAAATGTAATCCTAAATCTCCTCCAGTTGGAGGAAGTAAACTAAAAACATCTTTAGTCAGATATGAAGCCGTAAACAAACATATTAAAAGCAACCCTAAAGTATTAACAATTTGCTCTGAAGCAAAGACAGTTTTCATCTTTTCTCTAAATACTTTTAAAATCATATAGAAAGGTATTCTAATTTTGTTTATTAGGTTTAAAGTTGGCATATCAGGTTAATATCATAATAGTTGATAACATCTAAAAGTTTTTTGGTAATAGTTATCTATAGTAGTATTCATCATCCATTAAATCTAAATGTACATTTTTTTAATGCCAATAGAAAGTCTTTTTTATTACACCTTGTTTTTATAGTTAAAAGCTGTAAATATAAAAAATTCTAAGTTCTTAAGTCTAAAATTCATTAAATTTTTGATCTTATCTTTTTATTAAAGAATATTTCTTAACAAAGGTTAAAAGTACAGACTATTTTGAAGTATGAGTTAAAATAGTCGTATTATATATATAAAAAGACTATCCCAAGACATATTTTTGGAGGCTTATTATAAAACGCTTTATTGAAAAAAATATTATAAAAGACTTATCTAAAAAGATGGTATTTTTAGGTGGGCCCAGGCAAGTAGGTAAGACAACACTAGCTCAGATGATTTTAAAAAAGTTTCCTTATCGACGATCAAACAAAGGGCTTTATCTCAACTGGGATTTTGATGAAGACAGGTATAATATTTTAAAAAAAAGATGGGACGAGGATCACCAGCTTATAGTTTTTGATGAACTTCATAAATACCCTCGCTGGAAAAATTGGATTAAGGGCTTATTTGATAAAACCTCTCATTTACATCAATTTCTTGTAACAGGTAGTGCGCGACTTGATCTTTATAAAAGGCATGGTGATTCCCTACTTGGACGTTATCATTATTGGAGACTCCATCCTATAACTTTAGATGAGCTGCCGGCAAAGATGAGTAAGGCAGAAGGATTTAAAAGATTGATGAGCGTAGGAGGCTTTCCAGAAGTTTTTTTAGATGGTGATGAACAAGAGGCCAAAAGGTGGAGAAGACAACGCTTAGATCGTATTTTAAAGGATGATATTAGAGATCTTGAATCTGTAAAGTTAATACAAGACTTAGACTTATTTGTAGATGCTCTTAGAAGGAAGGTTGGACAATTAGTTGTTTTTTCCAACATAGCTATAGACATTCAAGTTTCTTCTAAAACCTTAAAAAATTGGCTGAATGTTTTAAACCATGTTTACTTATGTTTCTCTATTTGGCCTTATACGAGGAATCTTCCAAGAGCTATACAAAAACCACCTAAAGTGTATTTTTTTGATAATGCAGATGTAATATGTGCAGATGATGAAGTCTCTCGATTTGAAAATGTAGTGGCAACCCACTTATTAAAAAAAATACACTATTTAGAAGACGCTAAAGGATCTAGTTGGGATTTAAGGTATGTCAGAGACAAAGAATTTCGTGAAGTGGATTTTGTTTTACTTAAAGATAGAAAAGTTTTTGCTCTTATAGAAGTCAAACTATCAGATAGTGATATTTCTAAATCTCTTAAATATTATGCTGAAAAGTTAAAGCCTAAACATGCTATTCAAATTGTTGCCAATCTTAAACAGGAATACAAAGTAGGTAAATGCCGAGTTTTAACTATTCAAACAGCCCTACAAACTTTATTTAAAAATGTATAAAATACATCTAATGTCTATCAAAAATATTAAAAAATCTTTTATCTAAAAATACTGTTGATATCTAGATATAATATAGATATTATATATAATATATGATTTCTTTTGAGTGGGATGAAGATAAAAATCGACAAAATAGAAAAAAGCACAGGATATGGTTTGAGGAAGCATAAACAGTTTTTACAGATGATTATGCCAGAGTTTTCTATGATGAAAAACATTCTGAGAAGAAAGATAGATTTCTTATTATTGGTAAAAGCTGTTTTGAGAAAATACTGATTGTGATTCACTGTTATCATAAAGAGGGACAATTTGTACGATTAATTTCAGCAAGAAAAGCTACATTAAAAGAAAGAAAGTTTTATGAAGAAAGAATATAATTTAAAAAAAATGAAAGAAATTCCTAATCCTTATAAGGGAAAAATAAAGAAAAATATTGGGATCAATCTTAGCCTTGAAGTTATCGATTATTTTAAGGAGATGAGTAGAAAAAGTGATATTCCTTATCAAAAACTGATTGATATATACCTTAAAGATTGTGTAAAGAAGAAAAGAAAACTTCATCTACAATGGACATCTTAAGACTATAGTTTTGTTTACGGCATTTGCTGTTCCTTACAAAACTGTATAAAAGGTAATACGGTTATGGAGCCTTTAGAAAAAGCAACCTTTCCTTTATGAACTTGATACCAATAGGGTATGTTTGTACGTTCTTTAAAATATTCTATTGCTTTTGAAAATGTTAAATCCAAATATAAAATCTTCTAAATCTCTATCTAGTTTTGGCATTAGATTGTTTTCTTTATCCATATCTTTACTCCTACTCATTTTAGATAGTTTAAAAACATATGCTTTCCTTTAAAAACTTATTATATTCATTTTCTGCAGGCAAATTTGATGATGACTTTATAAAAGCACTTAGGTTTGTATAAGGTAATTTTCCATATTGATCTATACTTAAAATATGAGCAAAGGCATGTATGATAAGGTATTGACTGTTTGTATCATTATAAATCTTTTGAAGATCTTCTGTTAAATTATTTATAATATTTTTTATATTATTTTGTTTATTTTCAACGGCAAAGCTTCTGTTTATCTGTGCTGATTCTAATTCAATGCCATGAATTTTAATTACTTTCTTAAATCTATCAACAAGATATCCTAACCTCGTTTGTTGTACTGAACACATAGTATTATCACTTAAGTTATCACCAACTTGTTTAGTAACTAAAACAAGTAAGATTGTAGGAATAGCAATAAAGATATTAAGATTAATCTTTTTTAGAAATTCAATTTTTTTTTAGGAAAAATAAAAACCTTAAAAACAAGAATGAAACCAATAAAAATAAGTAAAATATAGGAAATGTACTCAGGCATATGTTCTAAAAAATCAGTCATAATATCTTAAGTTTTAGTTAAAAGTATTTCTCAATATCTACATGATAATAAACAAGAATATAATTATTAATTGTTATAGTTCGATTGTTTATTGACTATTCTGTAAGCAAGATGAATGATTGAGGTGTACCCTTTATTTTTCGGATGATATCTAAAAAACTTAAGTGCTTTGTTCTCAATACTATTAAGGATTTGAGAATATTGTTTTAGTTTAAATCGCAATAAAATGAAACATCTTCTAAGTTTTTACATTAAAATAATACAATATGCTATATAAAAACTATTGAAAGGATAGTGATTTCATAAGATAAAGAGTTCTATAGGACTTCTTGGTTTGTTTTTGTTCAATAATTGTGAAAAATTGACTAAATATTTTTTCGAAGTTCTCTTTCGAGTAAAAATCAAATAAGGTTTTATTATCTCTCATATTATTTAAAAGCTTTTGCAGGCGATCATCCCCTCTATCAACAAACTCAATAATTAAGTATTTGGAAAAACTGGCAAACATTTTAGCTGCCTTTTCATAAGGACAGTTGTTTGAAATACACAAATGATGTATAAATGCTAATACCAAAGAGCAATCTAAGTTCAGATTATGGATTCTTTCTAAAAATGATGTTCTCTCCTGATTTTCAAAGCCAAAAGCAGGTGTAGGGTTTGTTATATCTAAAAGCACTGGCCAAATATTATCTTTATTTGTTTTTTGACTCTCTTTAAAACACTCATTCACACAAGCATAATCAATATCTGATGAAATAAGCATGTTTTTATTATTGGATATGTGTCTGCAAAGATGTCCATTATTTCCTACTAAATCCCATATTTTTTTAAAATTATTGGATTCTACCCAATCTGATACTATATCAGACTTACTCTTAAAGTATTCACTTTCATAACCAGTATGATAATCTCCCCATTCTGTTTGATAATTAGGACATCTTAATTTTTCTAGATAATCTTGCATATAGAGAAAAATATTCATCAAAGATTTTTTTGATAAATAGACTTCTTTTTTTGTTTTTTCAATACCATGATGTCTACTGATTTGTTTTGAGTGTATATGGATATTGGATTTTATAAAAGGTGAAAAATGAGTTTTAAGAGGAAGCAATTTACTTGTAAAAGCTAATGGGATTCCATCAATAAAATTTATCAAAGTTTTATGAAATTCATAAGAGCAATACTTTATTAAAAGTAAGGGAGAAATAAAATGTCGACAAAACTGAGCAAAACCATACCAAGGCTTACCATCAACATATTTTTCAAAAGAAAGTGTATCTATAAATATAGGATTTGAACCTAAAAATTGAACATTATAAGAAGATGCATCTTTTAAAATCATGCCATGTTCTAAAGATAGAATATTGATTTTGAGATGAAGAAGGGCAGCTTGTTTTAACGCTTCAAAAGACCACTCAGAAGGATAAGTAATAAATGGGATAAATTCAGGTTTTATAATTATCTTTTCATCATCTCTGGTCAGTAATTCATGAGGTATTAATAACTTTTGATCTGCTAATTCTTTGTATAAACTTGATTTTTCAAGCTTGTCAAAGTGAGGAAAATATATAGGATTGATAAAACGGCAAAGACCATTTTTGTCAGTAAAAATATACCCATTGGGATCTCTAAATGATGCGGGGTATTTCATTTTATTTTGCCACAGTTTGTTTTATAGATTTTTTAAGAATTTTACCATCACTAATACTCTTTTTAACAGGTCCATCTTCTGTTTCCAAGTAAAAAACATCATCAGGTGATTTATTTTCTAGTATTTCTGTATTTTCAGTCAGATAAGTAAAGATATATCAAAATAAGAAGGCATGGCATATCTTGTTGGTTGAACATTTGTATAGAAGGAATTATAAACATAAAATCCCCTTTAAAATAACTCATCTAAAAAAGGAAGTGATATTTGTTTTTTCTGGTGCAGAATACCTTTCTCCTAATATCTCTAACCCTTTTGGACTAGTGTAACTATCAAAAAGCAAAAAATACACATTTTGTCTCTTTTTAAAAATCTATTTTGAATCTATTTTATCAGTATATGATTGTACTTTTGATGTGTAATTTAAATTAGCAAATAAAGCATTTATAGTTTTATAAAGAGGGAGGATGTCCCACGTTTCGGTGAAATTGAAGTTAAGCAGAGCTTGATGTTTTGCTACGCCTGTTTCTATTGTTAGTCAATAGGTTTAAATTTTCTTCCATTGTATTTAAATCTTTATACCCTTTAATAGCTCTAAACTTTTTTTCAGCTTCAACTAAAGAAGCAGCAGCCCATCTCATAACCTGATCTGGAGAACTTCTCCAGTTCTTAACCCTGCTGACTTTATCTCTTACAATAGAAAAGGCAGACTCAATAGGATTTGTAGAAGATAAGGTTCTCCTTAGCAGTGGAGATACCTTCAACTTGATAACTGTCAGTGTCTCCTCCTTTGCTTCCTTAAGTGAAGCCAATGCTGCATAATTAATCCTGCTTAACCAACTCAGTAACTTATTGTATTCTCTCTGAGAAGAATCATAATCATTAAAACCATGCACCATCTTCCAGCGACGCTTAAACTCTAAATGACGTTCCTGAGGTAAATAACTTAAAACATTCCTCTCCTTGTGGTGAATACAGCGTTGAACTACTGCTCTCTTACCAAAAACTCTATTAATAGCTGTCCTTAAAGATCTGCTACCATCAATTACAAAAAGGTAAGGCTTATCTGAACGAAGACCTCTTGCTATTAAACTCTCTAATAAGTCCTTGCAAACTTCCCAGTTCTCTGTATGACCCTCTCTAAGACCCAGAACTAACTTCTTACCTTCAACTGTGATGCCAAGAGCTACAACCACTGTCCTTGAACCAAAAACAACACCATCAATCATAATTGATGAAAACTTATCCTTACTCAGATCACGACCATTTAAAGATTCAAGAAACTTCCTAGATGACTTATTAAAGACTCTGCTCACTGTACTCTTAGAAAGACCCGTCCCTCCTACAATATCATCAAGAAGTTCATTGTAATTACGACAAGATACCCCTCTCATAGCATGACTCAAAACTTTATCACAAAGTATGTCATACTTTTGAAGCACTGAATAAGACCGCAGCTTAATATCAGAACCTCCCTTCTCCTTCACCCTAGGCTTCCTCACCTGAAGCCTTTGACCTTGTGCAAGAACACTCCCAGAATCACTACCCGCTCTGTAATATCTTGTATCACGACCACGAACATGACGCTTACCACACAGTGATAATAACTCATCCTCAAAGAAATCATGGATCATATTAATAACCATTGATCTCATGCGATGCTCTAGGATCTCTCGAATCTCATTTGACTCAGATGATAAAACTTGAATTGAATAACCATTCTTACTACTCTTCATAATAGCTCCTTTCTGTTATCTATTTCCTGATAAAATAAAAACAGTAAACAACGGCTAGACCACTTAGGATAGCCGGGAGCTCTACTTTCTTCTAATTCCTATAAGAAAATTTCACCGATCTATGGGACAACCTCTAAAGAGGAACAGCCCCTAGTTAAGCCTTCTTTTTCCGGGATATGGCAATCCAGCATACTGTACCTAAAATCATGAAATCTGGCATCAATAATTTGAAGTTTTGTATCTAAAATTTTTTTTTGATCAATGCGATGTTAATATCTAAGTTTAGTAGTTTATTTTGTAGGTTTACATCTGAAATTTATATTAGTTAATATACAGATACTAGATGTGTTTCAACTTAAGTTTTTACTTGATCATTCTATAAATCGAAAGAGTTTCAGTGAATGAAATGTGCTTTTTTACTTTTTAAAGTCAAACAGTTTCTTGAAATAAACTGGATAAGTTGGGTTATTCAAGAACGTATTTTAAAAAGACTGTGCCTTTTCTCTGTTTTTTATTTTGGATGTTTTTGGTTTATCCCTTATATCTTTAAACAATCTCCTGCAGTCAATGGAGATACACACTTTTTAACACTCTATTTTTTAAAAGATATTGGATTTCCTTCTTTTCATTTGCAATTATGGAATCCTACGGTTTCCGGCGGTGAGTTTCTTTTAGTTCATTATTTTCCATTTCCCTTTCTTGTTATGGGGGTTATGAGCTTTTTTATGAGCCTTGGGATGGCCTATAATGTAGGTATGATTTTACCTATCCTTGCCCTTCCTTTTTGTATCTATTTTTGTGTAAAAAAGATGAATTTAAAATCTCCAGCACCCTTAATCGCCTCGGTATTTGTTCTGCCGTGTTTGTATTTAGAATCATTTACTCAAATGGGAGTTAATGCAGTTGGATCTGTTCACGGACAGTTTGCACATACTTATGCAATATGTACTCTCTTCTTAGGACTTGGGTTTTTATATGAAGGTTTGAATCAAAACAAAATATCTTTTATAGCTATTTGTTGTTTTGTTGCTACAGCTTTATCCCATGCTTATGTTTTTGTTATTATTCCTTTTTTCTTTCTCTCTGTATTATTACTTGCTGAAAATAAGACTCAATTTAAATCTTGGTTAAAAATATTAATCTTCACAGGTATTTATACAATACTTCTTTCTGCTTGGTTCTTGTGGCCAATGATTGAGTCTCGTCAGTGGAATACTCCAAGAATGGGTTATGCAGGATATCATTCTTTGATTCATATTTTTTCTCCTATTTTATATCCTATTTATTTTCTTTTTGTTATATGCCTTTTCTTCGTTTGTATGAGTTTTATCTATCGAATTATCAAAGAAAAAATATATAAGACTCCTTTTACAAAACACGCCTCACGCTTGTCATCCATAAGCCTTTGGAGATTAATGTCTTTTTACATTATACCGGCCTTAGCTTATCTCGGATTGTTTTTTATTTTTCCAAAAATAGGGCTTACAGATTATCGAGCGATTCCTCAAATATTGCTTTTTACAATCATAGCTTTAAGCCTTTTTATTTCCTTTACTTTTAGAAAATATTTTGCAAATGCTGCATTTTATGTATTTCTTGTACTACCATTACCTATCATAATGACATGGACATTTTTCCATATAAAATCATTACCTCAAGCAGTAAGAAACACTTACACAAACTGGGAACAAGAATATAGGCCAGGTCATTTAGGACGTTTAATTAGGTACAATGTACCAAGAGGGTTATCTAAACCACGTATACTGTGTTTAACTCACCTCTGTTCATTGTTACCCTACTTAAATCACAGATCAACGCTGCCAAGTACTTATTTTGAATCTACTCTTCTCTCACCTGAAGTAAGGTACTTAAATGACTATGATTGGGTTGCTCGTGAGTCTTGTCAAGTTTTTAGCTTCTATCCCTATATATGTCCATCAAATAAGTTGGGATCATTAGAAGCAAAGCTAAAATTAATGGGAGTAGAAAGCATAATTATCAACAAAACACAAAAATCAGAAATGTCTAAAACATCAAACCTTGTCAAAATACGCGAATATAATATATGGACATTATATCGTTTTAAAAATCCACCTAGATTGGCAGATCCTATTTACGGTACTGCTGATATTAAGCCAAAAACTAAAGATTTTCGATATATAATGAATTTATGGTTTGATAAATACAAAGGAGAAAATTATTGGCAAATTATTGATTTAGATCAACCTTCTGTGACAAGTTTTAAAAAGGCTATTGAGAATAATAAACAGAAAGATTGTGATATTGATATTCAAGTGGATTTTTTTGGACTTGATTTCAGTACAAGTTGTATTGGTGACCCACATATTTTAAAATTTGCTTATCACTCTGCAATAGAAACCTCTACTAAAGATCCTATTTATTTGATGTCTCCAGGAATGATTGGCTTTGTGCCTTCTCAAGAAAAGATAAGATTTAATTTTGGGCAAACATTAACATGGAAGTTGGCCAATATGATCTCTATTACAACTGCCTTACTTATGCTACTTTTAGCAACCTTTTTAAGAAAAAAGAGCATGTCTCTTATTTTGGCAAAATTAAAAAGAACCTGATTTTTTGAATATATCAAAGTGAGAGAAATATATAGGATTGATAAGGCGGCAAAGACCATTTTTATCAGTAAAAATATATCCATTAGGATCTCTAAACGATGCAGGATGTTTCATTTTATTTTACCACAGCTTATTTCACAGATTTTTTAAGAATTTTACCATCACTAATACTTTTTTTAACAGGTCCATTCTCTGTCTCCAAGTAAAAAGCATCATCAGGAGGCTTATTATCTAATACTTCTTCATTTTCAGTCAGATATGCAAAGATATAACGAAATAGATTCACTGAGCTTTTTATCTCATTTATTTTAAATTTAGATTGATCTGAATCTTCTTTAGGTTTTCCTAAATGAATAGCTAAAAAAGCATGTTGTCTTTCAATCACTTCTTCCTTTGTGTTTAAAGGATATACTAAGGAACATGAATTAAATATTAAAGGACCATGATCAGAAGCTAAAATCATAATTGCATTTGGATCAACACTCCTTATACTATCAACTAAGATAAGTATATCCCTATTTGTGTTATGAACCCTTGTGATGTGTTCTAAAAGTTCCATCTCTTTATGGCCTTGTTGCACAAAGATTTAAATAGTTTTTATTTTATTTATTTTTTAAGTAAGATTGTTATTTAATATTTTTTTATCAAGCTGAAAGAGAAGAAGGCACAATCATCTGATTAAGGATTTTACATTTAATAAACACTTCATTTGCTTGACGATGAAATTCTCTAGAAGATAATTTATCTCCTAATAAAGTTTTAAATCTATACATAGCTGTTTCTGAGGTGTACCCTTTATTTGGAGGATCCGTTCCATAATTTACTCACTGCTGAGATTCCCATTGTTGTTAATTCTCCTGTTTTCCATTTAGCTTCAAATTCATTAGGTGATAAGTAACCTAATGAAGAATGTCGCCTTTTTTTATTATACATACCTTCGATAAACTTTGGAATACTTCTTAACACATCTTCAAAAGTTTTATATTCACACAGATGAACCTCTTCTCGTTTTAAAGAGCTAAAGAAAGATTCAACAAATGCATTATCCCAACAATTGGCTTTTCTCGACATACTGATCTTAAAGCCTTTTTCTTTAAGCTTGTAGGTATAATCTTTACTGGTGTATTGAACACCTTGATCACTATGATGAATACATCCTTTAGTATCTGATCTCTGATCTAAACTCATCTCTAAAGCTCCTAAACAAAGATCTGTGTTGATCTCTCTAGAAATAGCCCACCCTACAATCTTCCTTGAAAAAATATCTAAAATCACTGCTAAAAAAACAAAACCATCTTGAATCCTAATGTATGTGATATCTGTTACCCAAAGCTGGTTGGGTCTATTCACTTCAATGCCAAAAGTTAAATTCGGATAAACTCGATTTGAATGTTTAGAATCCGTGGTTGAAACCTTAAAACCTTTGTAAATCAAAGCCTTTAAACCGTATTTCCGCATAATGCGAGCAATCCTCTTGTGGTTGGCTTTAATACTCTTCTCTTGCTCAAGTTCCAATTGAATACGACGTATTCCATACATCGGGTATTTACACTGTATCCTCTCAATCTGCTCTTTCAAATCAAAATCCCTTTGCTCTCGCTCTTGCTGTGAAATCTTTCTCTTGTAATAGTAGCTACTTAAAGGTAACCCTAACGCTTTACACGTTTTTGAAATTGATCCAAATTCTTTCCAGTGATTACCGACGATCCTACGCTTTTCCTCTGTTGAAGCTCCTTTTTGGCTTTTTTTAAAAACTCGTTTTCTAAGCTGAGCTGTCCTACCTTTGCCTGAAGAGCATATATTTGTCTCTCTAGAGATCTCTCCCTTGATGAAGGGTTTCCCAAAGGTGTCCCTTGTTGATACTTCTTAAACCACTCTAAGACTGTTTGGCGATGAAGTTGATGCTCCCGGCAAATCTCTAACAAAGATCTGCCTTCATGCATCGATTTACAAATAGCTTCCTTAAATTCAACATTAAATCGTCTTCTTACTTTGCCCATGATCTTCCTCCTGATCTTATAGCTTTTTATAGCTAAAATTCAGGAATCTCAAGTGAGTTACTTTATCACTTAACTCTCCAGTTTATGGGGTACAGACCACTTTTAATGAATTTTGTTAAAAATTATAATAAAATTTGTGGAATGTTGAGTCGGAGTATTCTTGAGATAGAGATTTTAAAGAGAAATTTTTTGTAATAAACGGATTAATATATTTTTTTGTTGATTCTTTTCTTTTTCAACCAAATCATTTTCAATAACTACACAAGACTTTGCGATTTTATCTTGATTTAAAGATTCAAGTTCTTGAAGATTGTATTCTTTAATTTTCTGATGGGTTGCAAATAAAAATCCATACCTATGAATAGTAGATAAGGCAAAACGTTTATGATGAAAGTTCCATTTATAAAAATGGCACTTTAAAATAAGTTGATTAGAAGGTGAAAGTAATGGCATGTAAACAAAATCAGAATTTTCAAATGTTTTATTAAAACGATGAATAGTTTCACTAGAAAAAGTAAATCCTATATGAAACCAATGATAAGAACCTTTTATTGGTTTAAGATTAAGTAAAATAGGTAATGGATTAATAAAATCCAATAATAAACCTTTATCAATCTTATCTAATTTATTGCGAAATACAAGAAGAGCATCATTTAAATAATCTATATAATACACATTGTTTCTATACATTTTGTAATTGAGATCTTTATCATTATAAACAATACCTTCAAAGAGACCTTTATACTTATTAGAATGTACTCTTAACTCATTAAGAATTTGATCCATACTTTCTTTGTTTTCTATAATAAATGGATAGTTCCTATCTCTCACTTTGATACTATGAATTTTATATTTTTGATGTTTAGGTTGATCAGTCATTAATTGATCCTCTTTATAAAATTTAAAAATAGCCATTTTTGCTAAAGAAGAAATATTAATAGTAAATAATATTGCTAAAATTAAATAACAAACTCTTTTTATATTTATCATATTTGTATTTATTATTAAATAAAAAAGAAAAACAATTAGAAAATATAATAAAGGTTTTTCAGCATCTCCTATTATACAAATTAATATTGACAGCCCTATACAAAAATCAAATAATAACTGTCTTATTAGTAAAAAGTTGTTATTTGTTAAAAATGACTTTAATTGATGAAAATAGTAGGAGAGGTTTGAAAGTTTTACTTTATTTGCTAATTTGTTTAAAAGTGGTTTGGGCTCCTCAATATAATGTTTGAAAAAATCTAAAAGCCTTGTCTTGTTTAGTGACTTTTTTAAAAATAATAAAATAAAAACTCTCACTAGAAAAAATATAAATGGATAGGCAAAAATATAATTTAAGCCAAAGTAAGCATTTGCTAAAAAAGATGTATTAATAACAAATAATACTGTTAAAATCCAATAAAACCCTTTCTCAAAATTTATATTTTTAATATTTATTATTAAGTATAAAAAAATAGCTATCAGAAAATATAATAAAGACTTCTCCTTATCATTTACCATGCCAATTGATAAAGAAACTCCTACACACAAATCAAATAAAAACCATTTAGTAAGTATTGACTTATTCTCTGCTAAAAATATTTTTGATTTATAAAAATAATATTTTAAAAATTCTATTGGATTTTTTTCTTTAGGTATCTTTTTAAGCAATTCAGTACATACTCTCATTAAAAAACATACAAATAGATAGATAAAAAAGTAATTTAACTCAAGATAAACCTCTTTTTTGGATAAGATAACATGATAAATATCTTGTAGATATCCTATGTATGAATATTGACTTAAAATAAATGTAGAGAGTGTTAAAAACAAAAATAACGAAATTGAAAAGACTATATATTTAAACCACAATTTAAAAGGTAAAATAAGAAATATTGAAAAAATCAATAAAGACGATGCGATAAAAAAATTGAGCTTATAGTTTAAAAGAATATAAGCACAAATAACTTGTATAATTAAAAAAAATATAAACCTATTTTTTTCAATCTGTACAACATTATCAATATTTTTTACAAAAAATTTTCTCCAACAAAATAAATGGACAATTTGTAAAAGGAATAACCCCCACAAATGTTTGTTATAACTGCCATTCCACCAATATCGTGCTTCGATATTGAACATATCGGACATTATCTTTACCTGAAAGATGATAGACAAAATAATAAGCAATAAGGCTATAGGTACAGCTTTTACTATATTGAATCTCATCAAATAAAATAAACCAATAATAATCAATGAAAAAAGAATAGATGAAAGCATGGTCATATCAAGAAGGTGAAAAGTATCTGGAAAAGACTCCATAATAAGCAGCGAAGTATAATTAAGGCCACCATAGACAAAACCAAAAGGCGTGTGAAAATCTTGATGTAATCTCAAACCATGCTTTATAACATAAGCACTTAATTGGGGTATCCATGTATCTGGTAGAAATCCTATCAATAAATAATGTTCACCTAAAAAAATAATTGATAATATGATAGAAAATAAAAGAATAAAACCAAAATAAATAGCTATTTGATTTGTTTTTGGAGAAGTTAAGAAATCTTTTAAAAAAATTGAGATCTTTTTAACAATAGAAAATTTGTTAAAGAGATAAATATAAAATAACAATATAAAAAGACTAAAAATAATTTTGTGCTCAATAATTATTGAGCCTAAAAAAATAAATAGCGATTGAAACATATCTACTTCCAAAACACAGTCTTTATATCGTTTTTGAAATAATTTCTTAAATACTTAAGTGGGTATACTCTTTATCTAACTATAAAAAAGAGTCAAAATCTATGTAATGTTTAGAAAATAGAAAGCAAGACTTTTTGATAGGCAAATTTGATAAGGAGGAATTTCTCATTTTTCAAGATATAGATTTAACTGATATTAAAGGTGTACTGGTTGATATTGATAATACGCTTTATGATTATAAACCAGCATATAAAAAAGCCTTAGAAAAGTGTTATGAATTTTTTATAAGGGAATTTCAAATCTCTTTTTCTTTTAAAGAGTTTTCTGAAGAATACACAGAGAAAAGAAGAGAAGTGACAGAGAGATTAAAACCACAAGGGGCATGTCGGTCAAGGTTTTTTGCATTTCAAAGTTTATTTGAAGATATAAATATCCCTCAAGCTTTTAATAAAGCCTTAGAATATGAGAAGCTTTACTGGGAAAGCTTTATGAAACATATAGCACTTTTTGAAGATGCCTTATATTTTTTAAAAAAATGCAAAGAAAAAACCTTATTGGTTTGTGCCATCAGTGATATGCAAGCTTATTTTCAGGTAAGAAAACTACAAATATTAGAAGTCGATCATTTAATTGACTATTTAGTAACATCTGAAGAGGTGGGATGTGAAAAGCCTGCACCAGTGATTTTTGAAACAGCTTTAAAAAAAATGAATCTAAAGGCATCTCAAGTTATTATGATTGGTGATGATGAAAAAAAAGACATTCAAGGAGCTAAATCAGTTGGTATAAAATACACATACTGCCTTTCAAGTGACCCAACTTGACAAGACTACTTATTATAATTTTTGTAGCAAACACCTTACAAATTTTTAACACTCTGATACAATATAAACAACACCACCCATACCATAAGTAAAAATTTGTCTAACTTTGTAGGGGCCTTGACCTTTTCCTTCAGAGATAAATTCATTAAAAGCACGTCGTACACCTCTATCTTCGCGCCCTTTGTAAGAAAAATAATCATCAAGCACAATAAATGTACCTGTCTGTATTATTGATCTACAAAATGAGAGAGCTTGACTTGCACTTATAAAAGTATCGCTATCAATAAAAATGATTCTAGCTTTTTCAACTTGCATCTTTTGTGGCCCATCTTTTAAAGATTCATTGAAAAATCCAGGAACCAATTGAAATACCACATTACCAGCTACTCGCTTAACTCTTTGTTTTACTTTTGATAAACTTGCTGGAAAGTGATCGTCTTTATAGAAAGGATGTTTATCCTCTTCCTCAAGCATACCAAAGCCGGCAAAAGAATCAAAGCCATAAAATTTTGTATTTGATATATTGGGATTGAACTTAATAAGTTGCTTAAAACAACGGATAGAGTGACAAAAGGAACTACCTGTAAAAACTCCAAACTCAAGATAATCTCCCTGAATATCTTCTATTGTAGAAAGATAATGCACTTTCTTGAGAGCATAATACTTTTCTAAATTGTGTATAATAGCAGGGTTTAACCATGCAATGAAGGCAGAGGCCCAATTTTGTAAAAATTCTAATTTTGTTAGAAATCCAAAGCTCACTATTAACTACCTTTTTTGACAAATTTTTATATATCAAGACCTCATAACCAATAATATATAATCAAGATTATCACTTGAATATTTATTTTGCTATTTAAAATAAAACTCTGTTTGAATTTTAACGAGTAAGAACTTGAGAGTTCATTTAATTTTATATAAAAAAGATATCAAGAGATTTTTATCCTAAACTATTGGTATTTAGAAAAGCATCACAAAAATGAGTTTAGAGGCATCTCAAATCATTGTGGTGATTAATAATGAAGAAAAAGATATTAAAAGAGTTAAATCAGTTGGCACAAAGTACTTACACTACCTTTTATAAGTTTGATTTTTGCTAAACTTTTGGCTGGCAAGTAACTTATTCTATCTCTGTTTTTAGCATGTTAGCTTTTTTATTTTTTAATCAATAGTTGGTTTATACATAGAATATGTTAAGTTTGAAGTTAGAGGGGATTAGAAAGATGTTTTTACCAAAGAGCTATACTCCACTACCTCAAGAAACTCTTATAAGAGTTGAAGGAGGCGTAAGACAAGCAAGACAGTTATTTCTCAAAAATAGGCCTAATAATTTGAGTTTTCTTTTAAAAACTCGTTATCAATGGATGAAGCCTTATCTTGCTGGCAATCATATTTTTGAATTAGGGTCTGGAGCAGGTTTTAGTAAAATTATTTTAGATGATTCTAGAATTACTTTAAC
Source organism: Bdellovibrionales bacterium (assembly GCA_965262715.1). Lineage (GTDB taxonomy): Bacteria > Bdellovibrionota > Bdellovibrionia > Bdellovibrionales > JAUICD01. The sequence continues at coordinate 1,086,232 of OZ253553.1, forward strand.
AGATGTTGAAGAATATGAATGGATTGACCAAAAAATAGATGCTTTAACCCTTCCATTTGAGCCTAATAGTGTTGATGTATTTATCTGCTCTCACATGATACATCATGTGGCTTATCCTGTCACATTCCTAAAAAATTTAGCAAAATCTCTTAAACCCAATGGAGTCATTTTAATTAGTGAGGTGAACACATCTTTTATTTTTAAAATCCTTTTAAGGATTATGAAACATGAGGGATGGAATTACAATATTGATGTTTTTGATACAAGCCGTCCAACTAATAATCCTGATGACCCTTGGTCTGCAAATTGCGCAATTCCTGAGCTCTTATGGAGTGATGAAAATAATTTTGAGAACGAGATTAAAGAGCTTAAAATTGAAAAAAATGAGTTATGTGAATTTATGATTTTTCCTTTGTCTGGAGGAGTTACCGGTAAGATGAAAACTATAAACCTTCCAATAAGTGTGCTAAAAGTTTTACATAATATAGATAATATTCTTATCAAGTTTTTTCCTAAAATATTTGCTTTAGGGAGAAGAGTTGTGCTTAGGAAAGTGTTATAAATAATGAACTTTGAAAAGGTAAAATCATATCATATTTTGTTTTTTGCAATACTCTTTGTAAAAATAGTGCTCGGATCAGTTTTGGCTTCAAAAGTCTTAACTGATCTTTTTATCCCCTTCCTTGATTACTTTGTAGAAACTTTCTCTAACCCCTATGATAAATTCCTCAATATAGGCCCAAAAGATCATTTTCCATATCCAACACTCATGCTCTATATTATGTCCCTTCCTAAAATACTGTTTGGATGGATAGCACCAGAAAATCCTTTTTTTAAATTATTCCTCTATCGCCTTCCTCTGCTGATGGCTGATATTGCTATTTTTTTAATTCTTAAAGAATGGCTCAAAGGGCAACTGACATCAAGGCTTATATGGCTCTACTGGTTATCACCAGTTCTTATTTATATTAGCTATATTCATGGTCAGTTAGATGTGATCCCTATCGCCCTACTTTTTATGAGTTTGTACTTTTTGTTTAAAGATAGAATTCCAAGTTTTAAAAAAATAAATCTATCAGCCCTCTTATTAGGATTTTCCTTAGCTACAAAAACACATATTGCTCTCGTCTATCCTTTCTTCTTCCTGTTCCTTATATCTAAAGGAGTACCTTTAAAACATTTGATTGTCTTTGCAGCTGTATCTTTCGGTACGTTTTTTATAGTGAATGCTCCTTATATTTTTGATCCCTCTTTTATTGAAATGGTTTTTCAAAATAGAGGGCAAGAAAAACTCTTTAATGCAATCTTCCAATTAGATGGTCTGCCCATTTATATCATCCCCTGTTTAATGCTTCTTTTGTTTATAAGAGGGATATGGATTAAAAGCTATAATCGAGATATCTTTATGATGTTTCTTGGCTTTAACTTTAGTCTTGTTCTACTATTTATCCCACCTATGCCCGGATGGTATTTTTGGCTGATACCCTTTTTAGCCTATTTTTATATTAGAGCTGAAAATGAAGCCTCACATCTACTCTTTTTTGGACTACAAGGATTCTATATCCTCTATTTTATGGTTTCAAAAAATGCTGACTATTTAGAAGTTTTTCAGCTTATATCACCAGAAATCATGACAGAACCAACATTTTATACTCTTCTCTCAAATGTAGGCATTAATTCCAATGCAGTTGTAGGAGTAGTCTTCACAGGCCTACAAACGATACTCTTAATCAACTGTGTTTTTATTTATAGAAAAGGTTTAGATAGTTATACAAAGCATAAGCTCACTTCTTCACCCTTTCTTGTAGGGATAGGGGGTGACTCGGCTGTAGGAAAATCTACACTTGCTGATACCCTTTTAAATATATTCACTCCCTTAAATGCTACAGTCTTAAGAGGGGATGATATGCATAAATGGCAAAGAGGAGATGAAAAATGGAATGAATTCACTCACTTAAACCCAAAAGCCAATCAATTACATAAAGAAATCCATTTTTTAAAAAAGCTAAAAGCCGGGCATAAAATCAGTCGAAGGAAATATGACCACAATACCGGTCAGTTTACAAAAGAAGCCACTATATCACCTAAAAACTTAACCGTGTTTGAAGGACTCCATCCATTTTATCTCACATCACAAGCTCGACTGTATGATCTTAAAATATTTGTAAAACCTACAACTGATCTTGTTCATCACTGGAAAATTGTTCGAGATAGACAAGAGAGAGGCTATTCAAAAGAAAAAATTCTGCAGTCTTTGAAACAAAGAGAACATGATTCTAAAAAATATATACAAACTCAAATAGATAAAGCAGATATTGTGATCGAACCTATACCTGTAGAAAAAATACAAAATATCGGTGATAAAGAGGAAAAACTTGATGTATATTATAAAATATTGTTATCAAATGATGTGTATATAGAACCTATTATTGAAGCACTACAAAATATTGAAACTCTACATATAACACATGAATACACTGAAGAAGCCTATCAATCTGTTATTTTAAAAGGCCACTGCCCTCTAAAAGAAATTAAAAAAATAGGAAGCCATTACATTAAAGGACTAGAAGGATTAGGGCTGACAATTCCAAGTGAATTGAAAGATTCTTTTGGAGTTTTAATGCTTCTTGTCACCTATTATATTTTTGAAAAGGCCGATAATGAAAAAGAATAAAATAAAAGAGTTAGCGTTTATGTCAAGAGATATAGGATATGACCCTGCATGTACACAAGGAGGAGGAGGAAATACATCTGTTAAATTAGACGAGGAGCAAATGGCTATAAAATCCTCTGGAAAAGCTTTAAAAGAAATGACAGAAAATGATGGATATAGCATCGTCAATTATAAAAAAATAAGAGATTACCTCTACTTATCAGATCAAAATGAACATACCTTCTTACAAGAATTAAAGTCATGTACTGTTGAAGGCTACACTCGTCCGTCTATGGAAACAGGATTTCATGCCTTACTAGGAGATTATGTCATTCATACTCACTCAGTTTATGCAAATCTATTAACTTGCTGTGAGGAAGGTAAAGATATAGCCTCTAAGCTTTTTAAAAAAGCCTTCTGGTTGGATTATGTCACGCCAGGTTATGAATTAACACTAGCTATAAAAAAGATTGCTCAAAAAAATAGATGGGATGAAGGAATTATTTTTTTAAAAAACCATGGTATCATCGTCGCAGCCCAAACAGCTCAAAGTGTTTTAAATCTTCATAAAGATATTCATACAAAAATACAAAGTTATTTCAATTTATCTACTAATGCTTTTGAATTTGAAGATACAAAAGATGCTCCTGATTTTGCAAAAAACTGTATGTTATTTCCAGATCAAGTTGTATATACCTTAAGTGATGCGGAAAATCTCGAAACAACCTCTGCACAAGAAGTATCAGCCGCATATAACTTTGTTTTACAAATATTAAAAGAAAAAGGATTAACTCCTAGCTTTTTATCAAAAGAAAATATTGAAGTTCTTCTAAATATGGAAAGTGAAAAATATAGGCAAAAAAATCAACCTTATTACATCGAAATAAATTAATTTACCCCATGTAAAAGTTTCTAATAAGCTTTATTTTTTCTGTGATCCAGTAATCGGGCAATCTGAAAACAATACCCGGAATCTGACACCAAACATAAAAAACTAATTCTCATTTTTGTAACTATTCCAGGAATTAAACTTCCATTATCATGAAGGAGCAATATATTTGATTCTCTCTTTTAGTGCCTGTTCATTCATGTTGTTGCCGTTAGTACATAGGGGGTAATGTTGAACTTTCGTTTTTTTGCATAGACTTGTAGTTTTCTAATATCTAGTTTGTTTCCACTAGAACCTCTAAGCCCCGCCTTCAATGCCTTAATAGCCACCTCAATGCTTAGATAACGAAAAGCATCAACAATTGTCCTTTCAGGATCAAAGATCGATATCTTCTCACTTCCTATTTTTATTTCTGTTCTACCAAGCTCAATATCGCGAGTGCGTAGAAACTTTACCTTTGAACGCTTCGGAGCAGTCGTTGCATGAGGTATGGCAATCCAATGTACACGAGGAATCTCATCTGTCATATCGTAAATATCCAAAGCAGAAATAAGACAAACTACTCCGTTAGAAACACTCTTTGCTGTTATAAACAAATCCTCCCATTTAAAATCAACATCCGGTTCAATAGATGGGTTTCTATACACTCCTCTCCCAATTTTTTCGATGAGTCCCCGCTCTATGTAGTAACTAAGTAGTGCTGGATGTATTCCTATAGCTCGTGCTTCTGATGCACGAAAAAGAGGCTTTTTCAAAAGTTTTTTAAATCTTCTATCTGTGTGTCTCATATCCTTAGTTTAATAATAAAACCCAGTAAAGTCAACTGGGTTTTATTATTCTTATAAAAGAATAAGCATCTTTTATGGAAAAACCCATAAAAAAGACGTTTTAGAGGTTTTTTTACAGTTTTTTATCTTCAAGCTTTCGATTTATAATACCCAGTCATAATATTGTAGGATGTAGTATATTAAGACATTAGAAGCCATCTCAAAAATGCTACTAGAGATAACAATTTTAGAAAAAATACCAGTTTTGCATTACACAAAACATCCCATGAGATGGCTTCTACTCAAAATGAATAGATTTTCTAGGTACTGATCCGATGGTTTTTTACCATCAGATCAGTGCCAGAAAGCACGCCAGCGGCGTGGTTCATTTTGAGGAAGACAACCCTTTTATACAAGAAATTAGAAGCAATAGGTACAAACGTTTATAGACGAAGATGACCATTGATATACATTGGTAGTTAGATAAAGTTATGAACCACTAGCAATGTTTATCAATTTTTTATTTTTGAGATCGGTTCTAGTTATGGTTTGATTTTTTAGGATGCATTTTATTATAATAATTTTTAGGAAAACTTAATGAAGATAAAAAAAATAGACTTCACACCCAACATGATCATATTAAAAAAAGTCTTATGCAAAAATAAAGAAACATTGGAATTTTACAAGCAACATCAAAAGACCAAAGATATTTTAGAAAAAATAGCTATTGCCTTAGACCAGAAAAAAGTATTTAAGACTATTTACTCTTCAACTCAAAATCGTGACATTAATCCTCATACCGTCTGTTCAACAATAAAATAGTGTATAAAACCATTCAAGATGGGTATAATTTTTTAAATGATATATATTAACCATCGCATTAACAGCATTGAACAACTCAAAACAGTACCACTGCAAAATGGTATCGAGCTAGATATCCGTTACCACAACAATGACCTTGTACTACATCATGAGCCATTTCACCATCATGAGCATCATCCAGAAAGGTTTGAGGGCCTACTAAAACAATGGAACCATAAAGGCTATATTATACTTAATGTAAAGACAGAAGGAATAGAAACAGCTTGTATTAATTTAATGAATACCTACAACATTCAAAACTGGTTTTTCCTTGATCTGTCCCTACCGTCTCTTGTAAAATATGCTCAGCATGCTGCTAATAATAAAATAGAAGGATTTTCTAAAGAAAATCTAGCCGTGCGTCTCTCTGAATATGAACCCATCGAACATGCCCTAGCCTTTGCCGGAAAAGCTCAATGGGTCTGGATGGATTGCTTTACCCATTTACCTCTCAATCAAGAGATATACAAAAAGTTAAAAGACTCTAGATACAAAATCTGTCTTGCTTCACCAGAGCTTCAAAAACATCCTACAAACCAAATTGAGGTGTTTAAAAATCAAATCAAAGGATTTGATATTGATGCTGTTTGTACAAAATATCCAGAGTTATGGAGTTGAGGTTTTTATAATTAACTCTATAGATTACACACATTTATCAAGGGATATAGGTAACACATAAATTTAGAGGTTTGTGTGTTATTTTTCAGCTTTTTCTTGAAGCTTGCAAATTTCTTGTTTTAAAAGACCTGTGATCTCAGATACCTTTTCCACACTCATATCAGTCTTAAGTAATTTCAAGGTCATCTCTCTTTGATTTTTTTGCAGTTCTTCTTGTACCTTTTTTTGTACCTCTTCTTGTACTCTTTTCTGCAGCTCTTCTTGTACTTGTTCCTCTACCTTTTTTCGCACTACACTTGCCATAGTATAATCAAGATCCTCCATAATGTCCTCTTCTCCTAACTCTTTCTTGACTTCCTCAGAAGCCTTTTTAAATAAATCTTCATCTATTTGTGAGTCATAATTCATAAAATACTGCTTTATGGCTAATAACACATCAATTGAAATTAAATATTGAAAAAAAGCTTTAGAAAATTTTTAATTGGGCTTTCAATTTAAAAATATATTTGAAAGTTCTTTTGATCAATTGGATACGGCCTTTCCAACTCCCACCACCACCCTTAGCCTCTCCATATAAACGTTTTCTAAACTCAACAGGTAAAGTCTTGACATTATACCCATTGGCTTTGGCTTGATACATAGCATAAAGATCAAGAGAAAAATCTGAAGGATAATTTTTTTTCAAATACTTATTATAAAACTCTCTAGAAAATAACTTAGGTTGTGCGTTGATATCTGTTAAGCATTTCTTTAACACAAACCAAACTACAACCTGCATACCAAAAGTAAAAAAAGATTCTATAAATTGACGATTCTTTCGCTTTCCTTTGATAAAAGTATGATCCTCCTCTGTATTTAAGTACAAATCAAAAGCCTTTATCACATCATAAGGATCGGTTTGTAAATCAGCATGAGTCCAAGACAACACATCTCCACTAGCCTGACTTAAAGCATGTATAATATCATGACCATATCCACCACGAGTTTCTGTTAAAATAAGCTTGAACTTTTGAGGATCAAGATGTTCAAATATCCTTTTTAACTCCTCTGGAGTCTCATCAGTAGAACATCCATCCACTACAAGAACTTCTATATTAGATTTGTCTTTCAAAAGATCATCAAGTTTTGTTAATACTCTTGTTATGTTTTGAGCTTCATTAAAACAAGGGACCACAATAGATAGTTTTTTAGAGGCTGTCATCAAATAAGCCCATCCTTTTCAGCAAACTCTCTCCAATATGCTATAGTCCTTTCATAGTTTTCATAATCTTGTGGAGTTCCCCATCCAATATACCTTACATCAAAATATTGAACGTTTAATCCAATATCAATAACATACTGAATAACCTTATCTACGTAATATTTATCATCTATTGTGTCTTTTCTTTTTATCATGTCTTCTAAGTGTTCTAAAAATATATTTGCATGCTTAAACCAAAACATCCCTGTAGTGGCATGATCTTTCATGTAATCAGAACTAATAGTTTGTTTAACAGAGATTCCCGATAACTCTTTATGACTTTTATCTTTTAGTTTAAGCCAACTATGTGCAGAAGGATTGTGTGCTATGTTGTCATCGTTTCTATGACTTATCACTAAAGCATCTGCCCCTATACAAGCTTCTTCAAATACTTTTTTATCATAAGATATGCCATTATCACAAGTTCCTATAAAAAGCTCTTCATCACTTTGCAAAAACTCACGAGCTAAAAAACAACCAAAGGCTTGATCCAATCTCATATTATCATGAATGAAAATTGTGTTTGGAAAAGTATCAAGTATTGCCTTTTCTGTTCCATTTTCCTTATGCAAAGGCAAGTCTACACAAATGATTTTATTTTTAGGGTTATGAATCCCAGGAATGTCCTTCATTGCACAAAGTATCATCGGCAACTTTTTTCCACTATATCTGTCTGTTGTTGGGATACAAGCTTTATTTGTAGTGTATCCTGCATCTGCAAAACGAGATCCCTTACCTCCCATAGGTATCAATATAATCATTTATCAAACCCTTTTACTGTATCAATCCAAAATAAATAATCTTGCAGATCTTTTGGAGTTCCCCATTGGCAAAAATGAGAAATATCTGAAGAACACCAAACTTTTAAACCATCTTTCACAAGGTAATTATATGGTAAGCTAGCATAGTATTCTCCATTGATAGAATCATTAAGAGAAATCATTTTTTGATAATACTTTTTCATAAGACTGCCAGTTTTAAAATAATATGTACCAGAAGAATGCCTTGTCTTTGTTTTATCTTTCTCCCATGAAAACTTCTCTCGTATTTCAATAAGGTTTTCCTCTACATCTATTCTGCAACTAGCATATAAGTTTTTTGGAGAAAGCAAATGAGGGTGAAAACCTGTATAACATAAAATAGCACCCTCACAATTTCTTTTTTTAACTTCATCCTTAAAAGCAGGGTAATCCCAATGCATGTAATAATCACAATAACTCACAATTACAGACGATTGATCATCTATAAGATTTGAAGCCTGTAAAATATCATTAACAGGTCCCTTTTTTTGCCAATTTTTTATACAGAAAATCTTAGCTTCTGGTGCTATGCCTTTTAAGGTTGTCTCTACATAATTAAGAGTATCTAAATGTTTTTGTTGGCAGATAAATATAATCTGCTTTTTATCCCCTGGAAACATATTGACAACCCATTCTATAATAGGTTTATCATGCACCTTAATAAAAGGTTTTAGACAACTATAACCAGCAGCCTTAAAACGATATCCATGTCCTGTCATTGGGATAATTATCTGCATTCTTATTGCTCTCTCTATTGATTTCAATGTGTTAATATAATCTTTAAAGGTTTAGATTTATATAATGAACTCTCTTAATTCTTATAAATCTAAATTCTGATTTCAATAAAAATCTTCTTAACTGTTCAAGATATAGGAACAAAAGGTACCTTCCCTTTCAAAATATAGTGAGTTTCCACTTAGAATTGAAGTTTTTCTAGGATGACTTCTAAGTAATTTAATCATTCTAAAATACATCTCTGAATTTAAACTTGATACTTCTGCACCATGATTTAATAGTATCCGAACAATACTTGCAGATTCTCTTACAATAGCCCAATAGAGTGAAGCATGCCCATAATCAGTCGTCGCATATATATCAGCTTTATTTTCTAAAAGTATGCAAACGGTATTTTCATTCCCACTACTAACAGCAAAATGGAGAGGAGTAATTCTAAAATTATTAATCTCATTTACAACTTCGTTTTCTAAAAATATGCGAAGTACATCCTTATCGTTACCAAAAGCAGCCCAAATATTCGTAGATCCTCTCATAATACTCCAATAGAGTGAAGCATACCCATAACCAGTCGTCGCATCTACATCAGCACCATTTTCTAAAAATATACGAGCTGCACCTTCATTCCCGCTGCTTGCAGCAAGATGAAGAGGAGTAACTCCAAAATCATTAACCACATCCACATCAGCACCATTTTCTAAGAGGATACGGGCCATACTTTCATTTGGATTCATGGCAGTGAAATGGAGTGGAGTAAATCCAGAAGTATTAACTGGATTCATATTAGCCCCATTTTCTAAAAGTATGCGAGCTAAACCTTCACCCCAATTCATAGCAGTCAACTCAAGAGGAGTAAATCCAAAAGAATTAACCGCATTCACATTAGCTCCATCTTCTATAGAATCACGAGCTAGATATTTATTTCCAACACTAACAGCTAAAAAGAGAGAGCGATCTGATGGAGTTAGAGAATCCTGATCCTGAGCTTTGGCTTGAGCCTGAACTGGAATAGTTAATAACCAGGCTAGAAGCAAAGAAGCTATATTCTTTTGTATTTGCTTCATAAAAACATTCCTTCTAAACACCTATTTAGCATTTTACAAATACTTGACAAATAACACAACAATATCTAAACCTATGAATGGGATGAATCTTTACCTATAACCACCTGTTTTTAAAAGCTTATGGGATAGAGGATTTTTGTAAAGAATGGAGAAGGCACTTATTATGAACCTATACCACAGATCAATTACATTTTTTAATATTCTACTAGTTCTTATACTCACCACAACAAATGTTTCTGCACAAATGAATTCAGATCAGACACCTTGTCCAAGCACACTACTGGATGCAGTTTTAAGAGGAGATTATTATGTAGCAGAACTTCTCCTCCTAAACTATGGTGCAGATCCAGATGCCTCTCTTGAAAATTGTCAGGATTTTGAAGAGCTTAATGAATTTCCTGCAAATTCATCACTACTTCATATAACAGCCAGACTTTCCAACCATCCCGACTCTTATACTCCCTCTGGGTTTTTTATGATAGATTGGCGTAGAACGATGTACCATCTACTCGTGTCAAATGGTGCAGATGAAAATGCAGTGGATGCAAGTGAAAAAACACCACAACGCATATTTAATCTAGAAAGACAAAAGCTATATATGAGTTATTCCATACCAGAAGGCTATCCCACACATTAAGTTTACCTTTATAATTTTGGCTCATGGCACCTTAAATAGTTAATTTTATCAATTAAGGTTTTACCAATTAAGCCTTCTTTTTATTCCAGGATTCTGGCAATCAAGGGCAATACGGAAACGGTATCTGGCAGCTGATCTCTGTTTTAAATATTTATGAGCCTTTAATTTTACTGACTTCTGAGATATCAGATAGGAAATATCCAAAACTAACTCATCAATAGGCCACCATTGACATTTAAAGTATGTCCTGTAATGTAATCAGCTGACCTACTTAATAAAAAACATATAGGTTCTGCCACTTGTTGAGGTTCTGCTATTTTCTTCATAGGAATTAAAGACAAAAGATCTTCTTGATTGCTTAAGTCTTTTGTCATTTCTGTGTTGATAAACCCTGGAGCTACACAGTTAGAGCGAATACCTCTTGGTGCTAATTCTCTAGCTAGAGACTTTGAAAATGCCTCTATCCCTGCCTTACTTGCAGCATAGTTGGCTTGTCCTAACTGGCCTATTTGCCCACTCACACTTGTAATGTGTACAAAAGCTCCTTTTCTGGCTTTAAGCATTGTTTTTAAAAAACATTTAGAGACAAGATAAGAGCCATACAAGTTTATCCTTATTGGAAGATGAAATTCTTCGAAGTTCATCCTTAAAAGGATTTGATCTTGAGTCATCCCAGCATTGTTCACAACTCCATCAATCTCATGATTAAAACCTTCTAAAACCTTCTTGCAAGCTTTTGTAATAGAATCTTGATCAGTTAAATCCATTTGGACAGCAAAAGATCTTGCCTTAGAAGAAGAGAGAGAATTTAGTTCTTCAAGTAAAGCATCTGCCTTTTGTTTGCCTTTATTATATGAAAAGGCAACTTGTGCTCCTTGAAGTATGGCCTGTCTAACTGTTGCAGCACCAATCCCTCCGCTCCCACCTGTGACGAAAATTTTATGACCTAATAGATCCATTTGATTCCTTTAATTTATCAAAAGACTTAATTTATGGTATCTGAAATTTTATCAAAATCTTTTGGAGATTCGATACGAAAGGATTTAGCATTCCGATCAATCTGTCTTAAAAGGCCAGAAAGAACTTTTCCAGAACCTACTTCAATAAAATTTTGAAATCCTAAACTTCTTAAGTGCTTGATGGTCTGTACCCATTTAACAGGGGCTGTGATTTGTTCTTTGAGTGCCTGTTTTAAAATAGCCACCTCTGAAGTTTTTTGAGCAGAGGTGTTAGGAACTACATCACATTGAGGTAAGGAAAAATCCATTTGGTCAATAATAGGTGCCATTTTCTCCTGTGCTGGTAACATCAATGAACAGTGAAAAGGAGCAGAAACCTTAAGAGGTATAAAGTAAGGAGACTTTTTAAAACCAAGTTCTTCCGGGACAGAAGTTGTTTGTAAAAAAGAAATTGCCTCTTGATGACCACTCAATACCGTTTGTGAAGACGTATTGTAAGCAGCTGGTTCTAAAACAATACTTTTTGAAAGCTCTTTATGACACCAACTAAGTAAAGATGAGATTTCTTTTTCTGATAAACCTATACAAGCAACCATGCCTCCTTTACCTGGCCTGACAGCCTCTTGCATAAAACGCCCTCTTTGTTTTACAGCTTTAACTGCTGTCAAAAAATCGAAAGTGCCAGCAGAAACATGAGCTGAGTATTCACCTACAGAATGTCCTGCAACGACAGTTTGTGAATGAGAAATAGGAATAATGTCTTTGAGAACTTGAAAAAAAGCAATAGAAGTTGTTAAAAGGGCTGGCTGTGTGTACTCTGTCAAGTGAAGTCTGTCTTCTATACCTTTAAAACAAAGCTTTTCCATATCATAAGATAAACTGTCAGAGGCTTGTTGAAAAACTTCTTTAGCTTCAGGAAATGCCTGAGCAATTTCATGACCCATCCCCACAAATTGACTACCTTGACCTGGAAAAAGAAAAGCCCACATAAAACTTACCTCACTAATCTATATCTATACCCTTAGTTTATTTGAGGCACTTTACACCTTATTCTAAGATTTGTCATTATAAACTTATAAAATAGCCTATTTTAAACCCTTTTCACTTAAAAATATTTTTTTACTATGAATGTATAAAATCAGGCTTTTGTGTTTGAACCATAAGATAAAATCCAAGTTTTAAAACTTTAAACCCGCTGAAAATCCTTCTATTCGAGTCTCAACTTGGTATGTGTTTTGCTTATACTTTACTTATAAACCATTTAAGGAGGGTATAAGCAATATGAGGTCCGGTGACAATGATAAAAAACAACTTTCAAACATTAATGAATTTTTAAAAAAATCTAATTTTTTAAAGTTGACAAATGACGCAGCTTTTAAAGCTTATTTTAAATCAAACAAAAACCTTTTAATATCTCTTTTAACGAGTTTTTTACCTCTTCCAAAAAATTCAACAATTGTAGAAGTACAGTTACTTGATTCAGAACTCTCATCACTAAATATCTCATTAGATGAGAAAAAATCTGATAAGACATTTGTTCTTGATTTATTAGTAAGATTTAAAAGAAAAAGCTTATCAAGTAGTCAAACAGAAACAGTCAATGTAGAGATGCAGACCACATCAGAGTCTTATTTTACAGATAGAGTTTTAGCTTACTCCTGTAGAATCTATTCTCAACAATTAAAAAAAGGTAGTGGTTATAATAAATTATTTCCTGTATATCTATTAGCTTTTACTACTAAAAATCTAAAAGAATTTAAAGGTATTAAAGACTACCATCATATTTGCAATATTCGTCGTACAAAGTCCCCAGAAGCTCTAATGTCAAGTGGTTTATGCTTTGTTATTATAGAGTTAGGGAAATTTGATAAAAATGTAAAACAATTGTATAATACAAAGGAGTTGTGGTGTTATCTTTTAAAAAACTCCCATAAGATGGATTTTTTAGAGTATAAGAGCTTTAAAGAGAAAGGAGGCCAAATGGCAGAAGCAGTGAAGAGCCTTTGGAACTTATCTAAAGAAGAAGCTGAAAAAGAATATCTCTATGCCCTTGAAAAGATGGAAAGGGATAGAATTAATGCAGAAAACTCAGCTTATGAGAAAGGTCGACAGGAGGTGATACTAAAATTACTCAAAGCTGATATGAGCATAGAGAAAGTCTCTGAAATCACCGGTCTTTCAAAACAAGAAATCCGTAAACTTCAAGAAGAACATAAGAGTAACAACTGAACTTATGATAAAGAGATATTAAAGATATAATTTACTTTTAACTTTTTCTGGGAACCCAGGATCCCGGCAATCCGGTATACAGTTCCCAGAAACTTCTTTGCCGGAATGCCAGATTGCCGGCCTGCCTATATCCCGGAAAATAAATATATTCTACTGAAAATTAATGAGCTAAAACACGGAAGGTTTGATAAAATACACCGCTTTTAGTCTTTTTATTTATATCCCTCATATCAGCGTTACAAGTGGTATTTTTAGGACAAACATAATAAGTAAAAAGACGTTTTGGAATACCAGCTTTAGTCTCACATATCTCACAAAACATTTTTTCTTCACCAGGAAGAGATGATGTTTCATAATTTTTACAATCAATAGCTGGTATTTTCGTTCTCATTTTTTCACAATTAATCACAGAAAGTCTGTAAACACTACAACACTTTGTAAGTGCATTATTTACCGAGTGTGATGATGGATATATATTTTTTGTAGCGTCTCGACACGCATTTGTGCACTTGGCATGTTTCTTATAATAAGTAGTTGAGCAATCCTTAGGAGGAAGAGGAGGAGGAGGAGGAGGGTCAGAAAGAGAGCATGCGTCAAATAAATTAGCCTTTATGCCATCAGCTTGCGTGCTATCCTTATTTGGAATAGGAGGAGTTATTGAAGGCACAGTGGTAAAGGAGGTTGAAGTGGATACATCTTCAAGCTTCACTAAACAGTACTCTCTTCCACCAGATGATGTGATACAAATATTATTCTGAAGATTATTACAGCCTAGTAGTGCTGTACCTTCAAACTTAAATGTTATACTGCCAAAAGGACAGCAAATAATCCCCGCCCCCGGAGTACAATTAATTCGGCCTTTATTATAGGCACCTGCAATAATGGTGGCAAAATTTTCTATATCTGTTTGCATTATATAGGCTTCTTTAATCCCACTTTGAAACCGAGCATGATTGACTGTATAAATATGGACAGAACTTAAAATGGTAAATATCGCAACAGACATAATTACGGCTAGCATCATACCCATAAAACCATCTTCTCTATCCAAATTGTAAAGAAGTTTTATCGATCTATTTTTCACTTTCTTAAATAGCCATTTCATAAAAGTCCCCTACATATAAAGTATAACACTTTATTGGCTTTATGTCTTTCCAAGGCCCTTGTTTTTTGACAATCTAATAACCCAGTTCTCCAATTATCTAGTAACCGGGAAACATCTCTCAGAAACAACTGTTAAATCCCACAACGACAATTTGCTCTTTTAATTTTTAGCTGGCAAAAACAAAATACAAACCTTATTTTTAAGGTGAATTCTAATAATAAAAATGTTTCATTTTAGATACACTTAAAGTATAGTTTTTCTCATTACAAAAGACTCAACTCAAGTACTATAAACCCTTATTTTTGAGATATCTTTCAAATATCTGCTAAAAATTGGCTCAAAAATAAATTTTTAAAATAAATATTGTTTAATGACATAAAATTCTACTTCTTATTATTATCTTGAGATTTGATTAGGAATAAAATGTGCAATAACCAAACAGTAAACCCAGCCAAAGTACCAATAGCAGCTCCTAAATTTTCATTTCCTAAACTCTCACCAATAACCTTACCTAAAAACAAACCGGCCACTACTATACCTGTGACCTCAAAACCAAGACCAAGGTATTTTATAAACTTTGGAGATAAACGAGACATATGACTACTCTTTATTTTATTTATCTGAAACCTAAGCATTCTACGACTCGAGGTAATCTAGAATCTATCAAACACTACATGACCACTTCTGCTTATCTACTAAATTCCTTTAAGAGTCCAATTCAGATAAATAAGAATCAATTCATATTTACTATACCATAAAATATTTCTGTTAGTATAAACCCATTTTTTTAAAGATCAAATCTATAAAAATAAGATTTAATTTATATGATTTGTATTGTAAATATGTATAAACTATACTTAATAAAGTGATTTTAGGATAAAAATGCAGGTTCAAAATATTCGTAATTTTTCTATTATTGCCCATATTGATCATGGCAAGTCAACTCTTGCAGATGCACTTTTGAACTTTACAAAATCCATTTCTGACAGGGATAAAAAAAGCCAATTTTTAGATAACATGGATTTAGAAAGGGAACGTGGAATCACCATCAAGGCTCAAGCAGTATGCCTGAAGTACAAATCTCTCCACAGTGGAAAAGAGTACCAATTCAACCTGATAGATACACCAGGTCACGTGGACTTTTCTTACGAAGTATCCCGATCTCTAGCAGCTTGTGAAGGGGCACTGCTGGTTGTAGATGCCGCGCAAGGTGTTGAAGCGCAAACCTTAGCCACTGTCTATCAAGCGTTAGACAACGACTTAGCACTTATCCCTATTTTAAATAAAATTGACCTACCTTCTGCCAACCCTGATGATGTGATCTTCCAAATTGAAAATACTATTGGCATCGATGCTACCGATGCTATTTTCGCCAGTGCAAAAAACAACACAGGGATTGATAAAATATTAGAAGCTATTGTCGCAAAAATCCCTGCTCCTACTGGTAGTAAAAAAGAACCCTTAAAAGCATTAGTTTTTGATTCATGGTTCGACTCTTATCAAGGAGTGGTCGTTTTATGCCGCATTTTTGATGGATACCTTAAAGTAGGAGACAAAATCCGTTTTATGGCCTCATCAGTTGATTATGAAGTTTTAAAGTTAGGGGTTAATGCCCCCTTTCCTGTTGAAAGACAAATGCTATCTGTTGGTGAAGTGGGTTTTGTCATTTGCGGCATTAAAAATATCAGAGATGTTCGCGTTGGTGAAACCCTCACCTCAGCTAAAAATCCAACTCCTAAGCCTCTCTCTGGTTTTAAGAAAGTTAAACCTATGATCTTTTCTGGTATTTTTCCTATTGATTCCACTCATTACCAAAAGTTAAGAGATAGCTTGGAAAAACTATGCCTTAATGATTCTTCTTTGAGCTTTGAACCAGAAAGCTCTACTGCATTAGGACTAGGCTTTCGCTGTGGCTTTCTAGGTTTACTACATCTAGAAATCGTACAAGAACGTCTTGAAAGAGAATTTAATTTAGAATTGATCACCACAGCACCAAGTGTTGTCTACCATGTTTACAAAACAAATGGTCAAATGATACGTCTAGAGAAACCTTCAGATCTTCCAGAAAGAAGTCATATTGATCGTATAAAAGAGCCTTTTTTAAAAATCACTATTCATACACCTTCAGATTATTTAGGTGGTATTTTAAAGCTTTGTGAAGAACGTAGAGGCAAACAAGAAAAGCTTGAATTTATCACTCAAGGTAAAGTTATTGTTGAGTATAAACTGCCCATGAATGAAATGGTCTTAGACTTCTATGATAAACTTAAATCTATTTCTAAAGGATATGCCTCCATGGATTATGAAGTGATAGGATTTGAGGATTCCGATTTGGTCCGATTAGATATTTTATTAAATGGAGACCCAGTAGATGCCTTATCTTTGATCATCCATAAAAATAACTCCTACCATCGTGGACGAGCTCTTACAAAAAAAATGAAGGAACTTATCCCCAAACAGCAATTTCAAGTTGCTATTCAAGCTGCTATTGGAGCTAAAGTGATTGCTAGGGAAACTATCAGTGCTATGAGAAAAGATGTGACTGCAAAATGCTATGGAGGAGATATAACTAGAAAGCGAAAACTTTTAGAAAAACAAAAAGCAGGTAAAAAGCGCATGAAACAAATTGGAAGTGTGGAAGTTCCACAATCTGCTTTTTTAGCTATACTCAAAATAGACTCTTAACAGCAAAACATTGATATTTAACTCAGTAATGAATATCCTATTAATAATTCTATTAATAAACGGTTCGGTAGCTCAATTGGATAGAGCACCTGCCTTCTAAGCAGGGGGTTCCAGGTTCAAGTCCTGGTCGAACCGCCATCTTCTTGTTTCCCTAACATGTTATAAAAAAACGAAAAGATCCTCCTTACTAAAATGCATCAGGCTTTCTAGGCTTTGCCCTATTTGCCAAACGGCGTAAGCCAGTTTGGGGGCAATGCCAGAAAGTCACCAGAGGTGAGATGCATTTTAGTGAAATAAGCCAATTGGATAGAGCACCTGCCTTCTAAGCAGGGGGCTTGCAGGTTCAAGTCCTGGTCGAACCGCCATCTTCTTGTTTCCCTAACATGTTATAAAAAAACGAAAAGATCCTCCTTACTAAAATGCATCAGGCTTTCTAGGCTTTGCCCTATTTGCCAAACGGCGTAAGCCAGTTTGGGGGCAATGCCAGAAAGTCACCAGAGGTGAGATGCATTTTAGTGAAATAAGCCAATTGGATAGAGCATCTGCCTTCTAAGCAGGAGGTTCCAGGTTCAAGTCCTGGTCGAACCGCCATCTATGAGAAAAAAATTTCCCTAACATGTTATAAAAAAACGAAAAGATCCTCCTTACTCAAAATAAACAGATTTTCTAGGCAATGACCTATTTGCTGAGGGCATTAGCCGTCAGGGTCAGTGCCAGAAAACAGCCAGAGGCTGGTTTATTTTGAGTGAAATACAATCGGCTTGCAGGTTCAAGTCCTGGTCGAACCGCCATCTATGTTAGAAAAAAATTTCCCTAACATGTTATAAAAAAACGAGAGGTATCTCCTTACTCAAAATAAACGGATTTTCTAGGTAATGACCTAATTGCTGACGGTAAAAGCCGTCAGGGTCATTACCAGAAAGTGGCCAGAGGCCATCTCAAAAGTCTTAAATTGTTATAAATAACTGTGCTACAAGAGACTTCGGTAACACTTTCTTCAAGGCAAGAGAAGATATAATTCTATTTTTGGCTTCCAGAAAGCAGGCAAACTAACAATTCCCAAAAACTTCTTTGCCGGAATCCCTGACTGCTAAAATCCTGGGTAAATAAAAATAATCAATCCACCGGAACGGCATCTAAGAAAAGTGCCTTACTTAACACAGTAAAGAAATTCTGATAATGTACAGGGTCTTTCACAGCTCTCTGTCTATGCTCTGCGTTCATTCGTACAAGGGTTCTCTTACCTCTCGATCTGACAGTAATAGTCACAGTTAATCGAGTGCCAGAAAATAACTTAGTGGCAGTGATCATCCCTATAGATTTATCAGCCTTGTCAATAACAAAGTCCAAGTCCTGAAGAGAAGCCAGTGATGACCTAATCACTTTATCTGTATCCTGGGTATCGTAAGCTCTAGACTGTATATTTCTCAACTGCACCTGACTCTGCTCCGCAGAAAGCAACTCGTTCTGGGATGTTGAAGCGCATCCAGTGAATATAAAAGGTAAAACAATAACACCAAACACTAAATATAAATTTTGCTTTTTCATAAATTCGCCTTATCTAAAAATAATGATTTTGATAACCTAGAAAAAAAATCTCTAAAAAATTCAGGACTATCAAGGCTTTCTGCTCGACTTACCTGATTTAAATTGTTCCAAACGATCCTTTGAAAATTGGTCCTCACTAAATAATCTCCAGTAGAATTCTGACTGTTTGTCTTACCGATAGGATAAATAATAATGGATATACGAAATCTCTGGGATTTCTCTACCACAGCCCGATCATTGCCTCCAAGAATTTGTAGAAAAAATGAAAGCTGCTGTTTGCTATCAAAAGCAGAACGCGCTTTAGACCCTACAAACACCCCTAAATCTGAATCCCCTTCATCAATGTTAAATTCTAAATCCTGCAAAACCCCTATCACTGAAGACATCAATTGTTTTCTTTGAACCTTTTCAAAACGCTGGCTTTGAATAGCTCGTTTTTTAAGGGTTTCCTCGTTAACAACAAAGGCATTCGGATCTAAATGCTGTGCAAAACATCCAGTCATTAAAATCGTTAGAATAAGTAAAGATATAATACGTAAAGAATTTCTACCCATAATTTAAGAACTTTCTAAATTCCTTATTTATTGACTTATTTAAAATCGAGATGTGTGATATTTAAAATCTTTAACCTTCTTGTTTTCATCAAAGTTAATAATGACAGTTAAGGTCCTTTGCTGAGAAGTTCTTCTTTTATTGCTACCACCAATTAAAATAAGAGTCCCATAAGTACTAGATGTAGATACTGAACTACTTATTTTATCATATATCCATACTTCATTGCCATCATCATCAGTGCTAACAATATTGGGTGATCCTAAAGCATTTGCAACCTCTGCCCCGCTCATTCCATTTCTAATTTCTTTCTGTACAGTCCCTACTGTGAGATTGTTACTCTCCTCCATTCCATGTGTACATCCTAACAAAGAAAATAAAAATAACGTCATAGTCAATATTTTGAAGTGCCTCATTTTTACCCTTCCTTTTTTATTATTTTGGTTCTTTATTTTACCTTTATACCTTTGAGTAACTCAAGTATGTATAATTTTATTTTTACATATCCATAAAGTCAATCAAATACAAATAAAAGTTACTGACTCTCATTTTATCATAATCTTTGAACTTTTTTTATCATTAGAGATATAATTTTTACAAAATAGCACATATTTTCATGTTATTTTTACAATAACACCCACAAGCCCTTACTTTTATTTGTTTTTTATGGTAAAAACAAAACTCCCTATATTTAAATTTAAAAGGAAAGTATTATGAGATGTTTTTTATTCCTATTGTTATCTATCCATTTGTGCTCCACCGTTTATGGACAAGAAGCAATTACAACATCTTGTGATGAATATCCAAGTCTTCGTGAAGAATTTTCAGAAAGTTTGGAAGAATTTAGGACTCGTTTTGATGAACTAAATGATGAACAAAAAAATAATCATATCAATGTTTTTGCCTCCATATTATGGTATTGTTCTGATGCCCAAGAATTCAATAGCATTTTATTAGATACATTGGATATCTACTCCACAGAACCCCGTATAAGAGTATATATACTCAGATTTCTAGAGGCTCTTTCATCTAACTATAAAGAAATAGAAACCTATAATGAAGACAACAATTGGGCAAATCGAGCGACTAATGCATCATGGAAACTACTTCTCGTCTATGGAGTATTTAAAATAGCCTTCAGATCGCGATTTGGCTTTTTGGCAAATGTATCGAAATTAAGAGAGTTTATATTTATTGGAAGCTCTTCTGTGGCTACAGGAGCTGTTTATGAATGGGCTGAAGAAGACCTAAGTGTGAAGTTTGATCCTTCTGTATTAAGTGCTTCTCTTATTGCAATGGAAATGCACGACTTGCAGAATTCCTCTTGCGAGCTTGAAGAAGAGCTTAAAACAACTGATATACCTAGCAAAGAAAGCTTTGACGAGCTAGCATTAACACATAAAAGTTTAAGAGATACCTATGCAATGCTTGCAGAAGAAAGGCCTGGCTTTTCTCCCACGCAAAACCTTGATCTCCCCCCTGAAGTAGAAGAAGAGATTTATGCAGAGTTTTATCATCGATTTATCCAAAATACATGGAAACCAGCTGACCCAGACCAGGAATGTCTGAATAGAGATCGTACTATCAGCTTGGATATGACTAGATGTTACTTAGAAGAAAGCGCAAGAATGTTAAATAATAGTTTTTTTAGCACTGAACCTATACGGTTTGGCTCTGGGTTTGCCTCTTGCCTTAGATAAGTATTTTAAGTTAATAAGTGATTTGATACCAGTTAGTTATTTCATGGTTTGAACTTATAACTGACTGAAATAGGGTATTTTGTTCTATACCAAAGCAAAGACAAACCAATGATAACCATAAAACTACAAAGTATTTGTCCCATGCTAAAGTATTCTGCAAAAAACCCTAATTGAGTATCTGGTTGACGGAAAAATTCAACTATAAATCTTGTCACTCCATAAAAAATCAAATACCCCCCAAGTAATACCCCAGACCTCGACCACTCAGCTATAACAGGTTTGATTTTTTTCTTCTTCCCTTTTGTTTGCTTATCTATATCCAACATGAGTTTTTTATAACCTGGAGCATGACCTTTTCTCATCTCCCATTTTTCCAACACGATTAACAAGATCAAGACAGAAAGTCCTTCGCCTAATGCTTGATAAAGTTGAGATGGATGTCTTGGCTCTGTGCCTGCTGTAGGAAAAATTACAGCCCATGGCACATCAGTGATACGACCTGCTAATTCCCCATTAATAAAATTACCTATTCTACCAAATATCACCCCTAATGCCGATCCAAAAACAACATTGTCTGCAATATGAAAGAAACTAATCCGATACTGCTTTGCCATAAGAAGACAAGCTGCCATAAAACCAATTGCAGCTCCATGATAAGAAAGACCACCCTTCCAAATGGCAATAATATCTCCAGGGTTATTAAGATAGTTCCAAGGGTCGTAAACAATAACATAAGTGAGCCTCGCGCCAACAATCATGAATAACATAAGATAAGTGATAAGAATTTGAATTTCTTCTGGATCAAATGCAAATAGGCCTTTTTTCCATCGATAACAAAGAAGCAAATAACCTAAAGAAAAGCCTACAAGGTACATCATTCCATACCAGTGAAAACTTAAAGGACCCATTGAAAAGAAAACAGGATCTAGATTATGAGTCCAATAAGACATAGCTTAACCTTTAAGTTCTTCTCTGGTATCTTTAATGATCAATAAAATAAAAATCATAATGCCAGTCACAATACAAATATCTGCAACATTAAAAGCAGGCCATGTGTAGTAGTTCTTAAAATGAAAGTCTAAAAAGTCAATCACATGCTGAAATCGAATGCGATCAATGTAGTTTCCAATGGCTCCACCAAAAATCAAAGAAAGCGCAATAATCTGTACCTTATCATCATTAGCCACTTTATTAAGTATAATAAGAATAATAATCATTGCAATTGGAGGAAGAATTAAAAAGAATGTTTCTCTAAAAACAGGATTTGCCTCTGCTAAAAAACCAAAAGCAGCTCCTGGGTTTCTGACAGATGTGATATTAAAAAAATCCTGAATTATAGTGACACTCTCGCCTAATCGAAAATATGTATAAATATACATCTTACTAAGTTGATCTAAAGCAATAATAGCTCCAGAAATAGAAATTAAAATAAAATACTTCATCGCACAACCTCAGCACATCTAAGACAAATATCTGGCAGCAATTGACCTACTTCAGCACTAAAACGCCAACAACGAACACACTTATTGCCATCTGCTTTCGAAACCATAACTTCTAGCTCCTCCAAGTCCTTCTCTAACAAAGCAAAAGATAAATCCTTAGGAGAATTCACTTGTTTAGATTCTGTCTGTTGGAATTCTGTCTCTTTAGATTCATTACCAGCTAAAATCACTCCAGATACAATAAAAAAATCTAAAAGTTCATCTTTTATTGATGTTAAAAATTGAAAAAGTAAAGTTTTCCTATTGACATATAAACACACTTTTACCTCTAAGCTAGATCGAATTTGCTTTTCATTTCTTAACTCTTCTATTCTTTTACTAACTTTTTTTCTGATGGCAAGAAGTACTTTATATTTTTCCTCTAAGTCGTTCCTATTCCATTCTGGTTGAAGCTTTGGAAATGGCATTAAAAATACACTCTCTTTATCTTTTTTTCTTATTAAAAAGTCATAAACCTCTTCAGATAAAAAAGACAGTATAGGAGCCATTAACCTCATTAAGGTGTGCGTTAATTGGAATAAAGCAGTTTGAGCAGATCGCCTTTCTAAACTATTGATTTTATTGACATATAACCGGTCCTTAATAACATCTAAATACAAAGAAGACATCTCGACATTAAAAAAATTATTTAAAAGGTGATAAATTTTATAAAAACAATAATCTTCATAAGCTTTTGTAGTTTCTCTGACTAAATCATTAAGTTTATGCAAAATCCATTGATCTAAACTTTTAAGCTGATCATAAGGCAATTGATTTTGCACAGGATCATCTAAAAAATCATTGAGGTTTCCTAACATGAATCTCATTGTATTGCGCAAACGCCGGTAAGTTTCTGTAAGCCGAGCGAAAGATTCTGGACTACACCCAATATCTTGAGTGTAATCCTCATGCACTGCCCAAAGCCTTAAAATTTCTGCTCCTTTTTCTTTAATAATATCTTGAGGATCAACAATATTGCCTTGACTCTTGCTCATCTTAATACCCTTAGCAAACATAACAAAGCCATGAGTCAGTACATTCTTAAAAGGAGCTTGTTTTTCTACAGCAACAGAGGTGAGCAGACTTGTGTGAAACCAACCACGATGCTGATCGCTACCTTCTAAATAAAGATCAGCAGGAAAAGTCATGTCAGGATGTTTCTTTTGAACAGAAGCCCAACAAACACCACTATCAAACCAAACATCCAAAATATCATCACTCTTACGAAAAGAGCTTTGTCCACATTGAGAACATTTCACATCACCTGATAAAAATTCAGAGATAGGCTTGGACCAATAGGTTTCTATACCCTCTCCTTCTTCTATTGCATCTGCTATTTTATTCATGGATTCTTTTGTATAGTATATATGCGAACAATTATTACAATAAAATATAGGAAGAGGCACTCCCCAAAGCCTCTGACGTGAAAGACACCAATCAGGACGATCAGCAATCATAGAAGAGATACGCTTTTCTCCCCAATCAGGAAACCAACGTACATTTTTAATAGCATCTAATGCCATTTTACGTATAGGATGACTTGCATGATCCATAGCAATAAACCATTGCTGTGTAGTACGAAAAATCAACGGCGTTTTACTTCTCCAACAATGAGGGTAGCTATGTTGAAGCTCTTGATGATGAACTAAATGACCTGATTGTCTAAATTGCTCTATCAATCGAAAATTCGCATCAAAAATACTGACACCTTTATATTCAGGAATCTGATCAGTGTATTTGCCAAATTCATCTACAGGGCTAAATATCTCTAGATTGTATTTTTTCCCCAATAGGAAATCGTCCTCTCCGTGGCCAGGAGCTATGTGAACAACCCCCGTACCTGCCTCTGTGGTCACATGACGAGATAAAATAATAGGAGATATCTGCTCTAAATACATAACATGATATGTAGTTATTCCCTCTAATTGCTGACCTTTAAAAGGCCCTGAAATAAATTTGAGTTTCTTACCTGTTGTATTTTCAAAAGAAGATTTTAAACTGTCAGCAATGACAATGTACTCTTGATCAAGCTGATAAACACTATAATCTAACTGTGGATGAACAGCATGCGCTCTGTTAGCAGGAATTGTCCATGGTGTTGTTGTCCAAATCACAAAAGCCACTTTTGTAGAAGGCTTGAGGTTGACTTGCAATCTATCCATACCCTCTTTTATATAAAACTTAAGGTAAATAGCAGGACTTTTGTGCTGGCGATATTCAATTTCAGCCTCTGCTAAAGCCGTTTGTAAGGCACAACACCAATGCACTGCTTTTGTATCTTGATATAAAACCCCCGTCTTAATAAGTTTTGCTAGTGTACGTATTTCTTCAGCTTCATACTCCTTCTCAAGAGTCAGGTAAGGATTTTCCCAATCAGCTAAAATACCAAAGCGGATAAACTGTTCTGTTTGTTTTTGTATCCACTTTTTAGCCTCTTTACGACAAAGCTCACGGATATATTTATGTTGCTCTAATTCATTTTTTGAATGATGAGTGAATTCACCCTTCTGACTTTCAAGCCTCTTATTGATGATGTGCTCAATAGGAAGACCATGACAGTCCCAACCAGGAACAAATAAAGCCTTATAACCATTCATACTTTTAAATTTGACAATAACATCCTTAAGTACTTTATTTAAAACATGTCCCATGTGAAGGTTACCATTAGCATAAGGAGGGCCATCAGTTAGACAAAATGAAGGGCAGTTTTTATTTTGTTCTAATTGTTTGATGTGAATATCTATATTCTGCCATTTTTGGATAAAATCCAATTCTCGTAATGCAAGATTAGCCTTCATCGGAAAATCTGTTTGAGGAAAATTTAAAGTGTGCTTATAGCTGTTTTTTGTGACTGATGAACTCACAGAATCTCCCCTTTCTCAAGCTCTCTCAAAATAATAGAAAATATTTTTTTTTTGTTTTTTAAAGTTTTTCCCCGCTCAACTTATTATGAACTATTTTCAACTATTAAGTTAAACTCTACAAAAGTCAATAGGAGCGAGGAGATACTGTATCCCTAAGAATCAACCAACCTCTCAAGGCAAACCTCTTGAGGCGAGCCTCTCAAGGCAAACCTCTTGAGGCGAGCCTCTCAAGGCAAACCTCTCGAGGCGAGCCTCTGACCACTTTCTGAGATCATCTTACGCTGTCTGGCAAATAGGACTATGTCTAGGGGCTGTTGCTATTTCAAGATAAGATATTGAAGTTAAGCTATATTTTATTAAAAGCGATCTGTATATGTTATTAGTAACCTTAAATGAGGAAAATTTTTTACTTATAACAATTTAGGGTTTTTAAGATAACTTCTAAAAAGAAAATAAAGTCTATTGTGAGTCATTACCTTCCAACATGCCAAGAGCTAACCTTAAAGCGCGCACACTCCTTTGCACTCTCTCTTCATTTTCAGATATTTGTATTTGAGCTAATTGACTTTTCTTACGATATCCATCTATATCCATGATCAAATGATCTGTTTTGCGTTTTAGGCTTAAAATAATTTCATCTTTACTCTTTAATAAAGTTGTTTTTTCTTGCTTAACAAGTTCTAACCTATTTTCTAATTCAATTTCTCTAACCCGAACACTTTTTAAATCCTTAGCAAGCCTATTTTTGAGTTCTTCAACCTTTAATTTGAGAGTATTGTATTCTTTGTTTTTTTGAAAAAGCGATTCTTCTAATAAAGTTCTCTCATCTGATATACCTTCCATTTTTGTACGATTTCTTCTTTCCGTAGACTCCAATAAGGAAGATAATTCTTCTATCCGTTTTTTCAAAGTTTCAATTTCTGAAGAAAACTCTGCGTTTTCTTGTCTCACGTTAAAAACAGTATTTTCTAACTCATGAATTCTTTCTTGGGCAATTCTAAATTGATCTGCACGTTTTAAAACTACACCAACTGATGCATCTCCCTTAGAACTATCATCAGATAATTTTTTAGAAGCAAGCTCTTGAAAATCAAAAAAAGAAGGTTTAACAAAGGAAGAGTTAGAAGGTGTAATAGGAATTGTACTCGTATTAGTAAAGTATTCTTTTGATGAAGATGGCTTCTCTGGTGAAGAAGATGACAAATCTGGGCTAGATGAATCTGGGCTAGATGAATCTGAAATATCATCAATGAGGGGAACCTCTGGAGTTGCTTGAGGTTGAGAAACTGAATCTTCTGCGTGCTCCATAAATTTAGATAATATTAATGAAGATGTATTTTCATCTGATTTAGAAAATGTGTCTAAACCTAGGTTAATTCCACCTTCATCTTCCATCAAAATAGAATTCGTAATAACACCTTCTGCTTGTGTTTTATCCTGTAATGATACGACATGACTTTCTTCTGCTTCATCTATAACTGCTTCACTTGATAGACTTAATAATTCTTTATTGTCTATGTCCATAGCTATGGATTCAGGATAACTGCTTTCTTGTACAGCTTCTTCTTGATCCTCTTGGTCCTGAGATGTCATATACTCTTCATTATCCTCTTTTAAAGCAACTTCTTGTTGAACATCTTCCTCTTGACTAGCTTCATCTGAGAAAATCGTCTTCGTGTTTCCTAAAACAACTGTTGCTTCTGCCTGTGCGTCTAATAGATTATCTAACGGATTAACAACATTTAAATGAGAGGTCTTCTCATCAGCCATTTGTGTTTTTTCCATTGATTCTGAACTAGTATCTTCACTTTCTTCAGAAGATGATCTTTTTTCATCTTCTAAATCTGTAAGCATATTAAGTAAAGTTGCATTTGTATCTTTTAAAGACATTAATACCCTGCCTGTGTTTTGTTCATCTCTCATTAATTAATTATAAAAATCATCTATGATGATTTAATAATAGATGAATGTTGGTTATTCTCCTCTTAAGTATGTTATCGACATATTATCGATAGTATTATAATAATATTGTCTTTTTCACTCAAAATGAACCGTTTCACTCAAAACAATAGCCTTCTTTTCCACTAAAATGCATCTGACCTCTTGAGGTGAACCTCTTTTCTTATTTTCCTTACAGCATGTTAAGAAAAACCTATCCCTATCCATCTGTTCATTTGAATGAGAAACATTTCTCATTTTGTTACAAAATGTAGGAAATCTTATTTTTTAATAATTGCTTCTTAGAGCTGGTTTGAAAATTACCTCTGCTTAAACTGAAAAGTATACTGAATAGGTTCTCCATTAAGAATTAAAGGAAAAGACCATAACTTTATATGATCAGTAATACATTCTTTAAACTCATTCAAATTAATATTAGAGTTTTTATTCATCGCAAGTTTTGCCACACGAATACTTTGGGCCTTACCTTTTTTATCAATTCTCCAAGAAAGATAAATATCACCTCTAAATTCAGGAAAGACTTGAAGACCTCTTTCATAACAACGCCTCAATACACCTTCTTCTTTTGACATAAAAGCATTTAAAGCCTCTTTTTGCTGAACACTAAGACCACCTTTATACCTTATTTTCTCACCCTTAGAAGATAAGCTATCACTTAAAAGAGCTATATCACCAAAACCTTGGCTTTTTTCTGTCACCTTTGCATAACCACCTATACCTTCAAGTTTATTAGATGTATTTGAAGCTGAAAATATACTTTTATCATATAACTTTTGATCTATCTTATTTTTAACTTTTTCTGACTCATCTGATAAGTTATCTTCTAGTGAAAATACACTACCTAAATTGATTTTTAATTTTTGAGTATTGTTTTTGATAGCAAATAATTTATTTAACTTAGTATTTAATGATGTATTGCTCTTTTGAATACCTGCTACTTCTTTTTCCTCTTCAAATTCCTTAAACGGATTTTCTATAATTAATGTCTTGGTGTCAGGTTTATGTTGAACAATATCAACTTGAAATTCCTTTTCAATTTGCTGGGTATCTTCTACTGGAACCTGTAAGATAAGACTGATAAAGCAAAATATGAAAAAACCAAAAAAACAACCCTGTATACAAAAAGACAGATATTTTAAACCTCGTAAGTCTGTTTTTACGTCATACTGTAATTGCTTTGAATATTCTCCTTGTTTAAGAGTCCCAATTGAAGGAATAGGCAGTCCTTCTGCAGGAATCACATCTGGTATAAGACTTAAAACTTGTACCGGAATATCTTTATTTGTTTTAAAAGTTTGATTTGTCCATAATTCGAAGCGACCTGTGTCCATTCTTCTTACAGCAGACAAAGGAACTCTATCACAAAGAATTGCTCTAATCACCTTACCGTTGTTATTCTCTAAAAATAAATACTTCATAAAATTTTAATTTAGTACTTTCCTAAAGAATTTCTTATGCGGTCTTTAAAGTCTTCTCTAGGACGTAATATAGTTTTTAATATTTTATTTTCAACATTTATTTTTTTTTTAGAACTATCATATCTTCCATAAATATCTCTCTTGAAGGATGGAGAGCTAACATCTTCTTCGATATCTTCATCAACATCCTCTTCAATATTTTCCTCTTGTTGGGTAGATAGCTCATCAATTGGGAACTTCATATTTTTACCCACCTTAATATCTAATTGAGCTAGAACATCATTTGTGTGAAATATTAAAAAACATAAAAATATAAAGTATTTCATTTTAATAAACCCCGTAACTATAAGCGTTAGCTAAAAAATATTATACATTATACTAACGATTTATATGAAGAACGGATGTCATTCTTCTAACATAACTAGTCTTCTCTCCTTTAAATAAAGGACCATAGTTTTATTATCTCGCAGTTCTTCTAAAGCAATGAGTTTTTCAATATCTTCCTTATTAAAAGGGTTCTTACGTATATCTTCTTGGACCGCTTCTATAACTGAATCACTAGGCTGCGCAACTTGATTTTCATCATTTTTTACCTGTGTTATGCCTTTTAATATAGACCTAAGATTAGATTTATTCTCTTCTGGCAAATAATTAACTAATAATGATAGATGAGATTTGGAAATGATTTGGACATGTTTTGACACTTTAGAAAAATACTCTTCTAATTTATCAAAAATCTGAGAACCATTAAAAAGAGTTTTTAATTGAGATTCGATGACAGTTGCTTTCTCTTTATAAAGATTAGCTTGCTTTTCTAAAATGGAAAGGTATTCTTTTTTCTGCGATTCTGGTAATTGAGAAGAACTAGCAAGAGAGGTCAAGTCTTCATAAAGACGTAAAGCTTCTTTCTTAACAAAGTAAAAAGCAATCAGTTGACCAATAAGGTCTTCTGCATTAATCCCTATAAGAGCTTTTTTCTCCAAGTCTTCAAAAAGCTTAAATCTTTCTTTAATATCATTTTCTATAAAACTGATACCCTTATCTCTGACCTGATGCTGAGATATCTGTCTAGCTATCACTCCTAATTCTTTTAAAAATCCATCACGCCATACAGCTCTACCTGCATCAGTATTAATAAGTTCTTTTAAAATTTGACCCATTTGCTCTTTATTGATGTCATGTATGTAATTATCTAATAAGACATCAGATAATACTTTTGGATTATGCAATAACACCTTTTTATATTGTTTAAAAAAAGATTCTTGATCAGCAGCTTCTTTAAATAATTTTAAAGCTATATCAAACTTTTTTTGAGAATCATTAGAAAGTTTTAAAAAATCACGATAATATTGCATGTAGTCCTGCTTAGCCAATTCAGCAAAAAAAACTTTTCTAAGGATCCATTGATCTGTAGGTAAACTCTCAAGATTAAACTCCTTATTGATTTCATACATCATAGGAAAATCCAGTATTAACTCTGCTAAGTAAAGCCTTCTTAAAAGAGCAAACTTCTTATCCTCCTCTGATAAACCTTTAACTTTTAACAGTTGATCCACTAACTGAATCTCATCAGAAACTTGCCGCAATTGACCTAACAAAATGATCTTATTTTTATAATACTTTATTTCTTCATCAACAGCTGTTTCAGAGAAGTTAATGCGACCTAATATTTCAAGTGCTTTTTGAGGATTCTTAGATAAACCTAAAGCCTGATTCATAATAGAAGTTCTATTAATTTTCATAAAATGAGAGACTTGATTTGGAAACCTTTTAGCAAATTTAAGGGATATTTTTTCCAACTGCTCATTATCTTTGACCAATACCAAAGCATCTATAGCTAAATAAGCTGATTGAAGCCTAATTTTTTGAGCAGGGGTATCTTCTTTAGCTTCTATAAGAGCAATAGATACAAACTCCTCAGCTGCTTTTTTATAATCTTCTTGATCATCATAAAGCAGCTTTGCTTTAAGAAAAGAAACTTTTAACCATTGGCTTTTGTCCTGGCTTAACTTAAGATAAGCTTCATAAGATTCTAGCAGCCACTTTTTGTTTTTAGAAAGCTCTGTCGTTTTTATATAACCTAAAAGAAGAACTTCTAAAAACTCAATAGCTTTTTTCTTCTGCTCCTCATTTATTTCAGCTATAAGTTTTCTTTGTATTTTTATAGCATTATTGTATTTTTCTCTAGAAATTTCCCACAATTGAAGCTTTTGCGAGATATTTGCAATTTGATAAGTTGCTTCTATATCATCTTTAAAAATCTGCAAATAAAACATGTAAGATTTTAAAATATTTGAAAGATCTGATTTATTTGCATCCTTCCAAAGCTTTATATGTTGAGTTATCTGCTTTTTAAATCCCTCACATCTTTCTTTCTCTTTTAAGTCATTGCAAGCACCTCTATTCCAAAGCTGTGAAATTGCTTCGATGGTTTGAAGAACATCTCCAGGCTGGTGAGTTTCAACAAAAAGTTGAAAGAGCCAAGTATAAGATTCTAATTTATCCATTTCTCGAGTTTGTTTTGGTAATATTTTCTTCCAAAGAAAAATAGCTCTTTCCTTATTACCAATACGCATAAGTTCTTTAGCTAGATAAACAACATTATTCACCTTTTGATCTTGGGGGCTAAAATGATACAGCATTTCTATTTCTTTATTTTGAGGATTTTTCTTAGATAGAAAGGTTACAAGATCTCTGGCAATCTCCCTATGGAATACTTTATCTACCTCTTTTTTACCAGAAGCCGCATCTTTTAATAAAAACTGATTTGGAGATTTTAACAATCTAAAAAGATCTTCTACCGCAAGCTTGAATTGACTAAGGTGATAATTACACCAAGCAATTTTATATATAACAAAACCTTTATCTGGAAATTCAAACTCTAACGACTTTGAAAAATAATATTTTGCTTTACTAAATTCATTGATTTCATAAAACAGTTCTCCTAAAGCAGCATAGGACTTAGGTTTTAAATCTTTCCATCTATTACTACGAATAATTTTACTATAAGCATTAATAGCAGCTTTTTGATTTTCAAATAAACCATTTATATACCCTATTTGAAAAAAAACATGTCCCCTCATTTGCAGTGATACCTTATTCTGGATAGATCTATAAAGAGATAAGGCTCGCCTCATATCGGCTCTTCCTGCTGTACACTTTTGACAGCCTTGAGCTACTTCTGTTGATTGTTTGAGTTGGCCCCTCTTTGTTAATGCATCAGCTAATCTTAAAATCAAAGAAGGTATCATAGGGTCATTAGCTGAAAGACCATTTAAGGTTTTATCAAAGTGAGTGATCAATTGATCTATTTCTTTTAAAGAAGCATATCCTAAAGTAGAGTAGGTATAAATTAACGATATAATAATCATCATTTTAATATTTTTTTTCATTATATCATATCCTATTTTTACAGTGTAAAAACTGATCATTGTTGTTTTAACCACTGAGGAGAACCTGATAAAACAACAAATTTAATATCAGTGTACCCCGTTTGATTTGCTGCATGTACTATCTCATTTAAGTACCTATACTTTTCTTCTTTATCTGCTTGTATAATGAGGGTCTTTGAAGACTTTAAACCTTCTTCAGTGGATTCAAGTAGTGATTGACGTTCTAATAACTCCTCGGCAAGCCTATGTACAAAAACCTCATCTTCTTCAATAAAATATTTTCCACCTTTAAACTTAACAATAATATGATTCTCTAATTCGATACCATTTTTAGCTGAAGGCAAGTTTATCTCTTGGCTCACATAAGGCATATCCCGTGTGACTGAAAAATTTAGTAAAAGATAAACAACAAGAATAGAAAAAACATCAATCAGTGGAGTTAAAATTAAAGAAGACCTTAAATTTTTAGACTTTCTAAATAAAGACTTACCCTTTAAATAACTCACATCTTGAATGAAACCTTTCCGAGATGTGCTTCCTAAAATAGTATCCTGGATCATTTTTTATTTTCTAAATCCTTTTTAAATTAAGTTAAAAAATCTTTAAAATAACTGTTTGCTATGCCAAACTCATTAAAAATATAAGAAAATAAAATACTTATGCATTCAGATGAAACCATGAGAAATTCCCTTAGGCTAAATAGGTGACAGTCCAAGAAAATGAATTCCCACTTCTTTTAATTGATCCATAAGACTAATAATATCCTCATATCTTGCCTCCGGATATGGAATGATGATACCCGTTGATAGTTTTGGAACTTGATCTACCAGTATTCTTAGATGTTCTAAGACATCTTTATAATTTAGCTGTAAAACACCATTTTTATTCACACCTGAAATATGATGAGAATGCAAAGCTTTATCAATATGTGAAGGTGGATTTTGTAATTGTAAAATCACCTGTCCCTCTTCTACCATTTGGACCCAAACTGTTATATCTTGATCTTGAACTACTGCAATAGAACCTTTCTTGCCCATGGATTGTTTAATATCTAATGAGGTCATACGTACAAAAATGAATGTAAGAAGTAAAAAACATATACAGACAGCAAGAAGTCCAATAAAAGAAATCAGGTTTAAATCAAAATCTAGTTCCTTTTTCTGCCTCAAACTCTTATCCTTCCATTGTCTGTTGTTTGTATACCAGCTTAGATGAATTCTTAGGAATGGACTCGTAAGTATAACTTAACCAGTTAAAAACCTTCAGAGATCCCTGATGAAGATCCTCAGAAAGTAAATTCGTTCTATTTTGTAAAATAGCAAACATAATCAAAGCTGGAATAGCCATAATTAAACCATAAGCAGTTGTGTTCATTGCCTCTGAAATACCTGCAGATAATAAAAGAGCTTTCTCCTCAAGCTGAACCGTGCCCACAGCAGAAAAAGCTTTGATCATACCTACAATAGTGCCTAAGAGACCTGCCAAAGTTCCTACATTGCCTAACATAGACAGATAGCCAGTCCTCTTTTCTATACTGGCCTGCTCCTCTAACAAAATCTCATCCATCTTACCTTGAATCTCATGTTGACCTCCAAAGTTTATGGCTGCATTGGTTCCAGCAACAACGACCTTATTAATAGGGTCTTCAAAGCCTAAAGCCTTAGCCTTCTTTATAACACCATCTAAATTTCCTGTACGAATATCTTTTTCAAATTGAAGTGCTATCCTTTTTTGAGTTACACTACGCTTTACATACAACGACCAAAGTCGATCAAAAATAACCACAAAAGAGACCATCTGAATCACAAAAATAAACCACATCCAAAATCCACCTTGGTGAAAAGCTATGGCGATTTGATGAAATATCTCTATTTTATGGAATGCCTCTACTGACAATAATGATCCCATAAGAAAAACTCCTCTTTAGTATTCTATATAATAATACGTGCAGTCCTTAGATAAATAAAGATATCTCATCAAATAAACTCTCTTTAAGACCTACTATAAATAAGCAAAATAGACTTTTATCTCTATATGAATCTCAATTAACCAAGACTTAACCTAGATACATCAATAAATAACAGGTTTCTTAGAGAAATAAAGACTGCGTAAGATGAGTTAAATTTGTAAAAGTTGCGTAAGGTCAGTTATAATAACATCTCATAAATTCTAGATTTATAACTATGAAAGTTACCTTTATTTCCAAAAAGACCTTAAAACTCTCTCTTTTTTCTTGTAACCTTTTGCTTTTTTCCTATATAAGTTAGGTGATATATCAATTACTTGATTTAAATAATCCAAAACGTATAAATATAAAAACAGTTAGAACTATGGAGGTTACAAATGGTAAGTAGAGATATTGGACTTTTAATATTAAGAGTGGGTTGTGGAAGTATGATATTGCTTTTGCATGGATTACCAAAATTAATGTCTTTTACAGAAAGAATGGATAGTTTTCCTGACCCTCTTGGAATAGGTTCAGCAGCTAGTATGAGCCTTGTTATTTTTGCAGAGTTTTTTTGTTCTTGTGCTGTGATTCTTGGCCTATGGGTAAGATGGGCCACTCTTCCAATTGTTACTGCAATGGCAGTTGCAGGGTTTATTTTTCATGCAAATGATCCTTGGTCAACAAAAGAGCTACCGATCTTATACTTTGTCCTATTTTTAGCTCTGTTTTGCTTAAATGGTGGTAAATACTCTTTGGATAGATTGATTGCCAAGATATAGGTGTGTGTAATTTGAATATAAGCATGAAATGCCATCTTGGAGTGGGGTTAAGACCGCCCCACTATAATGATGTATTAAATCATAAAGCTGTCCATCTCAATTGGTTTGAGGTGGTCTCTGAAAACTATATAGACAGTTTTGGCTATCCTAGAGAAGTTCTAAGAAGGGTAAGGCAATCTTATGAAGTCGCACTTCATGGAGTCTCTTTAAACATTGGCTCTGCAGATCCATTAAATTTTGAATATCTCAAAAAACTAAAGGATCTGTCTAAAGAAATCCAACCTTTTATTATATCAGATCATTGCTGTTTTACAGGAGTGGGTAAATTTAATGGCCATGATCTTTACCCCATACCCTATACAAAACAGTCCTTAAAACACATTGTACAAAGACTTGACAAGGTTCAAGAATTTTTAAAAAGAGATATATTGATAGAAAATATATCTACCTACTTGCAGTTTAAAGAAAATGAATTTACAGAATGGGATTTTTTAAATGAAATGGTGAAGCAATCAGGTTGCAGCTTGCTTTTAGATTTAAATAATTTATTTGTGAATTCTTTTAATCATAATTTTGATCCTTATCAGTTCTTAAACAATATAAATCTATCTTCTGTTAAACAAATCCATCTAGCAGGATTTACTGACAGAAAGACATATTACTTTGACACACACTCCTGTTTAGTTTCTAAAGAAGTTTGGTCTCTTTATAAAGAGTTTTGTAAGAAGGGTTATAAGGCTCCAGTTTTATTAGAATGGGATGAAGACATTCCCTCTTTTCAAAAATTACAAAAAGAAGTTCTTAAAGCTAAAAAATATATGAAGATAAGCCAATTATGAAAAAATCTCTTTTAAAGCAACAAAAGCAATTTTTATCTCAAGTTATCGATAATACAAAAGTTACAAAAGACATCATAGGAGCTACAAGTCTTTCTGGAAAGCAAGCTATATCTATCTATCAAGAAGCTTATTTTGCTCGATTACAAGAAGTCTTGTCAGAAAAGTACGAAAGCATTCGACATATCTTAGGAGATGATAAATTTTACAATATCTCTCAAAAATATATCAAACAGAATAAGTCTACAGACTACAACTTAGAAAATTATGGTAAAGGATTTAGCAGTTTTTTAAAAAAAGAGCAAAAAATAAAAAAAGATTTCCCTTTTTTAATAGGCTTAAGCGAATTTGAAAATCTTATGGATCAAGTTTTTCATGCCCCAACAGAAAAACTTAAAAAATACAATGAGAAAACATTTCCAAAACTTAAAGGAACATCCCGTTTTAAGTTAGCTTCTTATGTAAAGCTACCTATTTTTCAATACAATATTTATGATATTTGGAAAGCCACTCAAGAAAATTCTCAAATTGATATTCTATCAATAACTCAATATTTGCTCATTTCTAAAAACAAAAATACTGTTTTTGTTCGAGAAATTGACGGGCTCACATCACATATCCTTAAAAGTTCTTTAAAAGGACAAAACCTATCTGAAATTATGAATAGCTATAGAAATATAACCTTTAATGATTTACTATCAAGCTTAGAAAATATTCTTGATTCTTATATCTTGGTTAAAGTTATTTAGAACTTCTTTTATTTAAAACCTTTGAGATAACTTAGAAATTTCTTTTTTATTAATGGAGCGATTTTGGATAAGGTGCTTTTTGTTGAAAATTTGTGGAGAATATTTTTGTTTACTCTCTATTGTTGCTCCTTCCTCTAGGCAATGAGAACAAATACCATAAAGCTCCATCAAATGATCCGTTAATTTAAATCCAAAATTTAAAGCTACCTGTTGTTGCAGTCTTTCAATACTTTTATTTTCAAACTCATAAATGGTGTGACAGTTTAGACAAGTTAAATGGTCATGATGCTGTTGATTTGCCCATTCATACCTAGCCGGCAGTCCTCCTATACGAATTTCTGTAATATAACCACTTTTTGCTAAGTCCCTTAAAAAACGATATACTGTGGCAAAACCTATTTCTAAGTCCTCTGCATTCTCTTTTTTTAAGTCCTCAAAAATCACTTTGGCAGAAAAATGATTACCTCTTTTTAAAAGTGCATGCAATATTGCAAGACGTTGTTTCGTAACCTTTAATCCTAAACTTCTGATAATCTCTGTGATCTCTCTTGATATTTTTTGATCTTTATTCGATCTTCTTGGTAAAACCATAAAATCTGATAGAGACATAAAATCCCCTTATATTGTCCTCTTATATATCTTTAAATGATAATAATTCTTATTATCAGAAAACCCATAGGTCAAGAAGATTCATTCATATAATTTTTATGAGTCAATACAGGTGCTTTTATCTTCTTGCAGTGCATTGAAACTGCTTTTTAAAGTGCGTGTTGGGTACTTTTGATTTTCTTGGACATTTAACCGACCTTAAGCAATCTTTATAATTTTTAAGAGATTTGTTGTTGTATCTATAATCTATAATTGACGAAAATCTTTAATTTCTACAAGAGGATCTTCCCCTTTGTAAAAGTAATTGATCACATCTATCCATGTCCAAGGCTCATGAATATTATTTGGAACTTTAGCCCCTTCCGTAGGACGATTATCATTTGAAGCAGGCCAACCATATTGAGTTAAATAATTGGCTGCATGTTGAGGCATCCCATAACCATGATTATTTATGATTCTTCTACGACGAATTACCTCAGAATATCTGTTACCGAAGCTTGGTAATGTAATTTTGATTTTCGGATTGGTTGCCTCACAATCCCTCCCTTG
The DNA here is from genome assembly GCA_965262715.1 of Bdellovibrionales bacterium. GTDB lineage: Bacteria > Bdellovibrionota > Bdellovibrionia > Bdellovibrionales > JAUICD01. The sequence continues at coordinate 1,123,858 of OZ253553.1, forward strand.
CTTATCATTAAAAAAAGCCAAAATTTTCAATGAATTTACGAAACAAAAGAGGGAATCATGAGTTACCATAGTATCTTAGAATATATCAATGAATTAGCCAAGTTCTACTTTGTATCTCAGAAAGCTAAAAAGACTGAGATGCTAAATCATGCTACCGAAATCACCGGACTTCACCGAAAAACGGCCTTGTTGCACAAACATCATTTAGTTTATAAGCCAGAGATTTGTGAAAGGCATTTTCCATAGTCCTTAGAGGGCCCCCGTGCCTTGTATTGCTATTATTTTAAGATTTTATTATAGAATAAAATAGTTTAAGAGATATTTACCCTAAGCCGCTAGCCTAGTCCTATTTCAGAAGTCTTTCACAAATCTCATTCTTAAATTTTTATGCAATAAGATCTTTTATGAGTTTGATATATCTATTACTTTGATTTTTTGTTTTTAATGATTATAAAATTTACCCATCCCCAACTTTCACAATCACTAAATCAGAAGGAGCTAGAGATGGGTAAAAATAAAAAAATAAACTGGAGTCTTTATAATAAGTCTCTAGTCAATAGAGGTCAAATCACTTTTTGGTTTTCAGCAAATATCGTCAAATCTTGGTATGCAAAATGTTCTTCAAAGCAAGGGGGTCAACAAGTTTACTCTGATAAAGCTATTGAAACTCTTAATATATTAAGATTCATATTTGGTTTAAAATTGCGATCTACAGAAGGTTTTGCTAAATCCCTAGTTGAACTTATGGGTCTTGATATAGAAATACCTAATTATACAACTCTTTGCAGAAGATTACAGAAGTTATCAGTAAAACTAGAAAGAAAGCTATCTTCTCACAAGAATCCTCATATTGTCATTGATTCCACAGGTCTTAAAGTTTATGGGGAGGGAGAGTGGAAAGTCCGTCAGCATGGGTATTCTAAGAGGAGGACATGGAAGAAGCTACATTTAGCGGTAGATGAGTCAAATTCCCAGATTAAGGCATCTGTTTTGAGTGATAATTCTGTAAAGGATAATGAGGTTTTTGAAGAGTTATTGACAGGATATGAAGATGAGATAGGCCAAGTTTCAGTTGATGGGGCTTATGACTGTAAGAATTGTTATCAGTTTACAAGTGATAGAAGTATAAAATTGGTTGCTCCACCTAGAAAGAATGCTGTGATTAAGAGGCATGGAAATTGTCGGGGATCGCCGCTTCTTAGAGATACTTATATTAGAGAAATCAAGAAGATGGGTAGAAAGAAGTGGAAAAAAAAACATAAATATCACAGGAGGTCTATATCAGAAACAGCTATGTATAGATTTAAAACTTTATTAGGTGATAAATTATCTTCTAGAGAATTTCATCGTCAAGCAAATGAAGTGTTTATTAAATGTAAAATCCTTAATCAGATGATTGTGCCTTCTTCTCTTTCAGCTTGATAAAAAAATATTAAGTAACAATCTTACTTAAAAAATAAATAAAATAAAAACTATTTAAATCTTTGTGCAACAAGGCCTTTTTATACTATAAATAAATACTCATAGGCTTATTTTAGATAGAGATATTGGATTTTTATGCAGAAACCTATTCAGATCACTCAAGTTATTGAAGATAGTGCAAAAGAAATTTATCCTTTTCTTCGCTTTGCTTTTTTTTGGTTATTTTTACTTCTATCTCCCTTTCTACTCAGTAATTTGTTGTTGGTAGCTTTTCCTTCTTTATTTTTGTTAGAACATGTATTAGTTGTAACTGATGGGTTTGGTTATCTTGTATGGATTATATCAATACCTTACTTGCTACAATGTTTTTACAAAAACAAACCGCCTTCTTTTATTCAAATCCTTCAGCAACTCAAAGCACATTTTTTCCCAATATTGATTGAGGTATTGAGGATCGCTGGCCGTCTCATTTTTATTGCTTTTCTCCTTGCAATCATCTTAATTATTCCAGCCTTTATATTTGCTTCCCTTCCTGTGTTTTCCGATCGTCAATTTCTTGCTATTATTTTGAGTCCTATATTTTTTTCACTTGTGTTAACAGTCATGTTTGCATTTACTTTTGTGTGGCCACGTTTTTTGTTTATCCCTTTAATTTGTCTATTTAATAAGTCTTATCAAAAAAAACAGATTGATGTCCTTGAGTACTCTAAAGTTTTGACTGAAGGCTACAGATCCTCCATCTTTATTTGGATTTTTACTATACTCTTTATTATTAAGTTTCTTAATCTTTTTCCTTATATCTTGTTTATTCTGCGCTCTCCCCATAGACTTCTCTACCTCGATTTGGAGCTGCCATACGAAGAAATCAGTTCTTTAACCTTAGAAGAGTGGGTTTTATCATCCTTCTCTTCCTACTTTTTTGTTCCTTTTTCTATTATAGTTTATTATAAGTTCTATATGCTTTTGGAAGGCAGACTTCAAGACTTAGACACTGAAGAGCTTAATAAAAAAGAAGGGATAAGTAACTTCTTTAAAGTTCTATTTTAAATTTGGTGGATTCAAGTTGTAAGTGCAACTCCTTGCATAGTTGTTTAAAGGGGGTTAGAGGAATACTCTAATCAATAACTTTACATAACGAAAGGAGTATTCCATGAGTAAGTACACTCATCTAACCCAATATGAGAGATACCAAATTTTAGCTTTTTTGAAAAGTGGAAATTCATTACATGAAGACCCTCTGCTGCTAGTAAAAAAGCCTGCCAAAAGACACTAATGATAACTAATGTATCTCTAACAAATCAAAAATACAATTTCAATTTCTCTTTAAAAAAAATTCTTTAATCTCTCACAAGATTAAGAAATCCCATTGCATATTAAAAAACAAATAAGCTTTTATATCTGATTGAAAAGTAGAGTAGAGATAAGATGTTGAATTTATCTCTTTTTTCTGTTTTTTCTTCTGACTTTAAATTACGAGAAGATTGACTAGGTGATGCCATATCCCTAGTTGCTTTGATAATAGCAAAATACTAAATAACAAACTTAAAAAATAAATGAAAATACAATCTACTTAAAGGTTCATGCAATAACGGTCTTTCCAATTCAAAATTGAGGGACCATCTTATTTTTAAGAGAGGTACAGCTCTTAGACGTTGTTATTTCAATGATTATTGTTTTTCGGATTGTCAGTGGAATAATCGTTAAGAAACTGACCTTATCGATTTAGCCATCTGCGAACATGCGCGAGTGGTTAAGTATTGCTGCACCTAGTCCAACGGTTAGAGCATCAATAACATCTAAATATTTTTCTCCAGAGTGTTCATTGCAATAGATTTTCTTGATTTCAGTTGGAAGTACCAAAATATCTTCGGGTCTGGCGCAAACGTGATGGGCCAAGTACCCTCTTCCAAAAAAGACTTTATTCTCTTCTGTCGTATTAATAATATCTGGTAATTTTATTTTTAAAAGCTGAGATAGCCATTCTTGAATTTGATTTCTATATCTCCTAGATAGCTGCTTTGTCCCAACATTAAATACTGGAGCATCCTCCCCGATTCGTTTAAAATTGTAGGAGTGAATATCATAAACGACACATTTAGAGAACTTTTGAGTGATTTTTGTTAAAAGCGCATCAAAAATCTTATAAAAGAAAGCGTGTTTTTCTCTGGATACTCTTAAATCGTCTTCGCTCAATTTTTCTTTCCAAACAGTTTGTCCCCAAGCTTTATCTTCATAAACACACGCATCAGACTTTCTATTGAGATCATATTCATAGCGACTGTCTTTGGCCACAATCCTAATAGGCATTGAAAAAATAAAATCACCTGTTAAAGGGTCTTCTTCCCTCCACCTCTGAATATCTGTGAGCGCACACTTGCTCTTTAAACTTTCGCGTAAGTTCGTGCCATGGTGAATGGCAGCGCACACAAAGGGTTGGTATTTATTAATTTCTATAAAAAATGAATTGTCGAAGGATGTACATGAAAAAGTTCTTTCATTTTCAATGTTTGATAAAATTTCACTGGCCTCAAGTGCTATCATTTGCCATCCTCTCCAAAATTTCTATAATGTTGTCATTTCTCGGTTGTCGAAACTTCTATGATAATAACTCATATATCGCACCTTGTTTTCAAAAGAATCAATCACCGCATCTGAAAAATTCACTTTCTCAAATTGTTGCGCGCTTCCAAGACCACCTGGACTAAACACGTTTATTTCCATAAGTTTATTTCCAACAATATCTAGCCCAACTAAGAACATTCCATCTTGAACTAGCTTGGGTCTTACCATTTCTGCAAGTTCGAGGTGTTCATCGGTTATAATTGCAGCAGCCTTTTTTCCACCAGCGTGGATATTACTTCGAATATCGTCACCTTGTCGAAGTCGTTGAAACGCCGCATATTTACCTTTGTGTTTAAGGGGTATTCCATTCATCATAAACAGCCTTATATCGCCCACCGAGGCCGCAGTGAGATACTCTTGGCCAATGATATACCCTCCTTTAGACAATGATTCAATAATTTGGTTTAAATTAGACTTGTCGTGTTTGGTTAACTTAAAAACACCAGAACCACCTGATCCTTGCAAGGGCTTTAGAATGGCTTGACCACCCATTTCATCAATAAAGTCAGTTAACCTTTCACGTTTTCGAGTAATAATGGTTTTTGGTCTAACTTGCTCTGGAAAAGTCTGGAAATAAGCTTTGTTCATAGCCTTCGAAAGACCGTTTGGATCGTTAAGTACTATAACCCCATGTCTCATGGCGATACGTCCAAAATCTAATCCCGCCATTTGTCTCCATAGTTTCTTGTCGTCAGAGGGGTTATTTCTTAACATCAAAATATCTAAGTCATCAACAGTGATATTCTCCGCTCTAGCTTTCGGCCCATTAAGATCAGCTAAGTACTGTTCTCCCTTTTTGTAATTTTGTCCTGGGGCCATACGAGCCAAGGCATGTATTTTTTCATCAAGGCCATAGGATAAATCTCCAACGCCAAAGACCCATGCCTCATGACCTCTTTTCAATGCGCTTATAGCCAATCTTGAGGTGGTGTATCCAGCCCCTTCAGTTATGAAATCGTTGATCAAGAATCCTACTCTCATAGTAATCTCCCTTAATTATTGTAAAGGCCTAAGACAGACATGCCTGCCTTTGCTTTCTTTAATCTTTCAATAGCTAAACTATCGTTTAAAATTCTTGGCCTTAGTGGGGCCGGTTTTAGTATCTTTCTTAATTCAAGCTCTCGAATAATATCAATATGTGAAATGGAAAACTTACCTAGGAAGAAAGGCTCAAAATCATTACCTTCTTTTAAGTAATCCAATAAATTTATCAATCCTTTTAAGTATACCATGTCTTTTGTAAGACCACCACCTCTAAACACTCGGAAAGTTATATTAAACGCCGCAGTTCCAGATAAATTATATTCTTCAGTCAGTTGACTATATATCTCGGAAAAAGATTTACCTTGAGTCATTTGAAAAACTGCGACAACTCGGGCAGCAAGCAATCGAAGTCGCGAGCCAGATAACTGACCACATAAGTATTCTGAAAAAACTGCAAGTGCCTCTTGGGTTTCGTCATACCCAGGCAAACCTATATACATCTGCTGAAAAGGTTGGGCTTTTCCATTGTAATAAGTTAATGCATGAGTGCCAATTTCATGATGTATGACTGCTTGAGTTCTTGATTTTTCAATTTCTAAATTTTCATTAATTAAAAGATTTCCACAAGAAACCATGACTCCAGAAATGTCTTTACGAAGAAAGACTTTAGTGCCAAATTCAGGGTATAGTTTTTTATAATAATCGATTTCCTTTTGCGCTAACAGTGCAAATTCACGGGCACTAATTCTTTTTGATTTGGCACCCTGCTTAGGTTTAGAGATACTAGCTAAAATTTTCTTTGCGGTTTTCAACAACGAAGATTCAATTGAGCCATAGAGCTGAAAACTCTCATGCATAAAGTGCTTTAAGTTGCGATCAGATAACATAGTCAACATACATTCAAGATACAATTGCTGTTTTCGAAACAAATGAGAAAGACTCGGGTCTTCAATTTTTTCAATAGGTACTTTATATAATTGTCTTTTTATTAAGATTGGATCAATCGGCATAGGACGATACAAAAAATCTGGTCTTCGTTGAAACTTGCTCCTTTTAAATTCTCCCCATGCTTCGTCAATATTGACCGGTGTCGCCAAAAGTAAGAAGTCAAATGAATTGCCAATTTCCGCTAGCTGCCTGTCAACCTCCCATACAGCCTTAACCATTCTTCGACGGCCCAGTGACTGAAAGTGCTTTGGCCTAAGATTGGTATTGTTTTTAGTAAACTCAAAAACCGCTTTTCGTAATGACTTTGAAAAACCTCTTTCTATTTTTTTGTGTATCAGAGGAAATGTCTCACCAGTCACTCTATTCAGGTAAACAGGAGAAACTTCAATGCCAATTGAGTTCCATCCCATACTTTTAAGCTCTTTTGGTGAAAACAACCCGACGTAATTTCCTTTTAAAGATTCATTTCTGCTAAGCACGTTAATTTGAGAAAAATTGTCTTGTACTTTAATTTTAGATAGTTCAGTTTCAAAAACTTCAATGGCAGAACTCACGCCTTCTGTTGGCCGATAAATATCAAATTTTGGTTCTTTTTCATTGGAATTTAACACTTCATTAGAAGACCAGACTTCAATAAGAAGAAAGCCACCAAATTCCTCACAAAGAGTGGAGCCTACTGCTTTAAGTAAAGATTTATGATCTTTTGAAAAGTTAGAAGGAAGCTTTGTATATGATGCTTCACTAGTAACTAGAAAATCAGTGCCCCAATCAAACACCTCTTTAACTTGGCGATACAGCACAAGGAAGGGCAATTGTCTATCGATGTGTATCCGGCCCCACTCCGAAAAATTACGGCGAATTGGCTTGCCTTGTTTTAATCGAAACGTGATATCACTAATCGTTTCTTTAGAGATATCCTTGATTTTAAAATCTCTTTTTTTAGGTGTCATCGCTTCACCAATCATTGAATCCAAGTTCTTAGTTGTACCTTTATTTATAAACCCAAGCTATCAAAGCAAGAGATGAAAGTATACTATTTACTATTTCAAATAGTCACTAATAACAACTTTGTTCCACAAAGACTTAAGATAAAGAGGTTTGGCTAAGTATTTTTTTATATTTTCAACATTTGAGATATTCAATGTCAAACAAATGAAACTTGTATTAAGGTTTATAACTAGGGGCTGTTGCCATTTCGTAGAGGTATAAAAATACAAGCTAAAGCTAACATGCCCATATAATTTCTTTTAAGTTTGTCATATCTTGTAGCAATAGAACGGAAATGTTTAAGTCTTGCAAATGCATTTTCTACAAGATGACAATGTTTATAAAGAGACCAATCCATCTCTTGATTATTTTTATTTAATGAATTTTTTCTTTTAGGAATTATTGAAATGGTATCCTGCTTTCTTATCTACTCTTTTAAACTATCACTGTTATAACCCTTATCTGCAATAAGATTGAAGAGCCGGTAACTTCTTTATAAAGTTTGGAGCAATCTTACAATCATGACACTCTCCTCCTGTAACTTCAAAATGTATTGGCCAACCAAAAGAATCAACAGCTAAATGGATTTTTGAGGTATTTCCTTCTCGAGATTTACCTATACCTACTTCTTCTCTGCAAGCCGTACCTCTACTGTATTGAGGAGCCTTGATAAGACTACTATCAATAAACAGCCATCCCATATCAGGCTGTTCAATGATAGAATAAAAAAGTTTAATAATTTCTTTAAATTTCGCCTCTGAAACTCTTGAACAGGTAAAATACCTTTTTTTCATAGTCATAACAATAAGTTAATAAAAGTTAACTTAAAATGTCATGAGCCTAAAAATAAATAAGCCTTTTAAAAAGACTTTAAAACAGGTATTTATAGGCTTTTACTTCAAAATAGGCAAAAAGATGTACTTTGAAGAGATAATAACGAAAGGAGCTATTCTAAGTTAATATAATAGTTATGAAGTAACACTTAAATGAAGTTTATAAATAAATTTTTATTATTTACACAATTTACACAATGAATGATAGATAACTTTTTATTTTAGTTGATAAAAGTCAATTTAATTAGTAGTATCATAAGATTCATTTGTTTACAAAGTAGAACGAGATAAAAACACACAGGTACTGTACACATGACGAGGAAACGTTAATAATGAAATGCTTATTGCTATCATCTCTCTTTTTATCTAGCTTTTTTATTCAAGCAACCTTGACTTATGCCAAAATAACTGAAGTGAATCCTGCTGAAACAAACTTTAATCCTCAGACAAATTTATGTGTTTCAGCATGGTTACAATCAGCAACTGTAGATGATATAAATGATGAGTTTAACAAAAATACTATTGACCTCACACTACCTTGTGACAATTTAACTAAAAATACACCTTTGCACTTAGCAATTATGGCAGGTGCAAACCTAGAGAAGATCACCACACTCATTGAAAATGGAGCTAATGTTCTTTTAAAAAATACTGCTGGTGAAAACGCCACTTACCTTGCAGGCTTATATGCTCCTAAAGATGTTTATCAATATATATTAACTACAGAAAATCAGACAGCAGAATTTCAAACAACCCCTTCAAGTTTAGAAATAGACCACCTTGTCGAAGAACAAATCAATTATTGGCTGAATCAAGAGCGTGCAACGTTAAGTGATTATGCTGCTAATGCCTCTGATTATCATAGAACTTATCAAGACCCATCGCATAGAAATGTTCCTGTAGGTTTTTATGTGTCTTTTGATGTAGGTACTGTATTTAAATCAATTCTTACACAAAACTACATTTCAACAAACTGTGATCAGCCTTCAGAGGGTTCATCTCAAATGCCTTTAAATCATATGAATTGTACAAGTTATACAAATGATCAAAAGAGTCATGCTTTTACAACACAGAACGGTTCAACAGCTGGTGTAACATTTGGTTATGCTTGGGGAATAGTCGAGGGTACTCCATTTCGCTTACGTATCGAAGGTGAATATGCACGTCATCAAATAGACAGGAATACTGATGTACTTCTTACTGATCCTGATTTACAGTTTGTTTCTCAAGTTTTTTCTGGCCTCGATACCAAACAATCTTTTTTGAATCTCTACATAGATCTACCTAAATTATTTGAAAGTGCTGGAGGTGTGTTGAGAAACGCCACTCCTTATTTTGCTGCGGGTATAGGTAGTATTGATTTCAGTTTTAAATATAGGCCCAATGAAGAAAATCCATCTACTCAAATGGGGAGTATAGATCTATTAACACCTACTCAATCTCCTGGAACACAGATTATTGTTGGTACAGATTATTCAATAACAAATAGGATTCTATTGGGAATAAAAGCACGTTACGCAATATTTCATCTAGATATTACAGCATTACCAGGTTGGAAGGATATTTTAAGAACACAATATGAATCATCCATGAACTTTACTTCTATCGCAGTAGAAGGGATGAAATTTTCTAATGTTACTCTCCATCTGAAAATCTATTTAGGTAGACAAAATTAATCATCTTATATAAAAATCCTTAAGTTCTTATTATATTAACCCCTAAACTACCCAGTCTCATCTCCTCCTTTAAAGTTTTCTAATAAAAAAGGAGATAAAAGAAAGTAAGTAAAAAGTTTTTATAAATTACTATGAGAACGATCATGTCCTTCTAATATAGAAGCAATTTGCTTAAAAACTTCTTGAGATTCAGGTTGTTCTTTATGTTCTAAAATTTGTTTTTCAGCCCAAAATAATGCTGTTTTATCCCAATAGTTTGTAGTGCATGGATCAGCTCCTCTTTCTAAAAGTAATCTAACAACATTAATATGCCCATTGAATGTAGCTGTCATAAGCGGAGTCCATGTATTACTACTAGGTAGATCAGCATCTGCTCCAGCATCTAAAATAATTCTTGTCAACCTCTCATCTCCTCTTTTTACTGCTATATGTAAGGGATGTGATCCAAGAGCTTGAATCATAAGAGCTGAATTCACATCAAACCCTTGATTGATAAACTCTTGCACAGTATTGATATTTGCTTCTTCAAAAGCTCCAACAAAATTAATAACAGCTACAGGGAATTCATCATTGGCAGTAACATTTATACAAATAAGACTTATAAAAATAGATAATAAAATTCTCATATTGACTCCTTTAAATATCACTTTTTACTTGCAATACTTCTGCCAAGATTTCAGCTCTATTTTGGCTGTTTTAATCAACTGTTTTAAGAAAAAAGGGTATTAATTTGTCACTTCTGTGACATAAAGTGTCTTATAAGACTCTAAAAAGTAACTTTATGAAATGAATAATCCTGAGTTTGACAGTTAATTTCAATTTTCGTGATATTTTTGATTCAGAATATTTTATTTATAGGCATTAGCGGTTAGTTGGTTTAAATTTTGTTAAAAATCCTAGTGAAACATAATTTATAATACAGCGAGTTATCCGCTTTATTTTAGTTGATATTTTGTTTTTTTGTTCTAGTATATTTTTATGTTTATAAAGAAGACAAAAAACTCCAGAGGACAAACTTACTACCACATATGTGAAAGCTATTGGAAAGATGGTAAAAGTAACCATAGAACACTTATGTCTTTGGGGCGGGCCAAGGAGACTCGCTTAGAAGACCTCCTTGATCTTATAAGCCGTCATTTAGATGTTTTATCTGCCAGTCAAATAGCTAAAAAGATTGATGTGAAAAACACTTTTATTTTAGGCCCATTCCTTATTATAGATGCTATTTTTAAACAATTAAACCTCTATGGATTATTAACAGATTTAAAACAGAAGCACCGTAAAGTACAATTTGACTTTGTTAAGATTGTTTTTACATTGGTTATAAGTCGTTTTGTAGAGCCTTGTTCTAAGCTTAAAGTATTTTCACACTGGCAGAAGTTATTTTATCCTGATTTTTTAAAAAAGGAGCTTCATCTTCAGGACATTTATCGTTCTTTAGATATTCTATCTAAACATAAGGAAGATATAGAAAAAAGTCTTTATCATAGAGATAAGGCTCAGTTAAGTTTTTTTAATGAATGTGATGTTATTTTGTATGATTTAACGACATTGAGGTTTGAAAGTACTCGTGAGGATTTAGATAATTTTCGGAGATTTGGTTATAGTAAGAAGAAGAGAAGTGATTGTACCCAGGTGGTATTTGGACTTTTAGTAGATACAGAAGGTATGCCCTTAGGATTTGATGTTTATCCTGGGAATACATTTGAAGGTAAAACAATACCTTCAGTTATGACGAAGCTAAAGAAGAAGTTAAAGATCAGAAGATTTATATTAGTAGGAGATAGAGGTTTATTTTCTAATAAAAACTTAGAGTTATTTAAAGATCGAGGCCATGAATTTATAGTAGGTTTAAAGTTAGGATTACTTAAAGATCGTCAGGCTGAGATTTATAACCTGAAGAATTTTAAATGGATGAATGAAGATATAGCGATCTATGAGACAGAATATAAGGGTTATCGTTGTATCATAACTTGGTCAAGAAAGAGAGCGGAACGAGATAAGAAAGTAAGAGAAGATATTCTATCTAAAATAGAAGTTCAATTATCAAAGAAGTCAATAAGCGTAAGATCCTTTTTAACTAATAGTAATTATAAGAAGTATCTTATTCATCCTAAGAGTAAAAGGAAGCCTACTTTAAATAAGTCAGCTATAGATGAGTCAGAAAGGACAGACGGTTTTTTTGGAATAATTACAAATACAGATTTAAGCTCTGAAGAGATTATAATGAACTATAAGCAGTTATGGAAGATAGAGAATTCTTTTAGAGAGTTGAAGAGTACATTAAAGACACGTCCAATGTTTCATTGGACAGATGAAAGGATATTAGGTCATCTTGTATTGTGCTTCATAGCATATTTGTGTGAAGCATATTTGACTAAGAAATTCCACGACCGTGGTATCATGTTAAATCAGTCAGTTCAAGACAAGACAGTCAAGCCAAGGCCTCTAACAGTGTTAGAAGCAATGAAACAGTTGAAGGAAGTAAGAGCTGTACCTGTCACAGTCAAAGATAAGACACTTTGGATCAGAACAGACATAACAGGCAATCTAGCAGATGTATTTAAAGCGATAGGAGTAAAGATACCACCTAAGCAATTAAAAGTAGAATAATCACAACTTTAAGTCTCATTGAATTTGCTTACAAACCTTGTCACAAAACAAAAACCTAGTGGCACAAAATCCCTGAACAATCATAACTTATTAAATTTACTTAACTTTGTTTTTGCAACTGTCAAACTCATCTCCTACTTTAAGATTTTCTAATAAAAAAGGAGATAAAAGAAAGTAAGTAAAAAGTTTTTATAAATTACTATGAGAACGATCATGCCCTTCTAATATAGAAGCAATTTGCTTAAAAACTTCTTGAGATTCAAGTTGTTTTTTATGTTCTAAAATTTGTTTTTCAGCCCAAAATAATGCTGTTTTATCCCAATAGTTTGTAGTGCATGGATCAGCTCCTCTTTCTAAAAGTAATCTAACAATATTAATATGCCCATTGAATGTAGCTGTCATAAGTGGAGTCCATGTATTACTACTAGGTAGATCAGCATCTGCTCCAGCATCTAAAATAATTCTTGTCAACCTCTCATCTCCTCTTTTTACTGCTCTATGTAAGGGATGTGATCCAAGAGCTTGAATCATAAGAGCTGAATTCACACTAAAACCTTGATCGATAAGCTTTTGTACAGTATTTATATCTGCTTCTTCAAAAGCTTCAACAAAATTAATAACAGCTACAGGGAATTCTTCATTGGCAGTAATATTTATACAAATAAGACTTATAAAAATAGATAATAAAATTCTCATATTGACTCCTTTAAATATCACTTTTTACTTGCAATACTTCTGCCAAGATTTCAGCTTTATTTTGGCTGTTTTAATCAACTGTTTTAAGAAAAAAGGGTATTAATTTGTCACTTCTGTGACATAAAATGTCTCATAAGACTTTAAAAATAACTTTATGAAATGAATAATCTCACCCCTATTCCTAAATGCTCGGTAACTATTTATTATGAAGTAACACGTAGATATTTAGATGTTATTGAGTTAAGATTTGTTTATAACAATCTAGATTTATGATACTTTCAGTTGACTTTTAGATGTGTTATCTTGTTATTATTTTTATAAAAAAAGATATTTTGATTTAGAAAATAAAAAATGAATAACTCTTAACATCCCTTTTGGAACAAGAGTGTAACCTACATGTTCAGAGTGTATTATCTTAAAAATAAGGAATAAAAAATGAAAACAATTGGATTGATTGGAGGAGTAACCTGGCATTCAACAGTCGAATACTACAAAAAAATAAATGAGAAAGTGGCTGCTCAACTTGGAAAACACCACTCAGCAAAAATTGTTATCAGTAGTGTCGATTTCGAGGAAATTCTTTCAGCTCAAAATACACAAAATTCTGAAAGAATCATTACAGTTTTAAAAACACACTTAAAAAGTGTTGAATCAGCAGGAGTAGATTTTTTTGCAATTGCGTCTAACACTCTTCACATGTATTCAGATGAGCTAACTGCAATCACAAAACTACCCATGGTTCATATTATAGATGAAACAGCTAAAGAGGCAAGACTGAGGGGATTAAAAAAACTATGTCTTCTTGGAACTGGTTTTACAATGAGGCATTCATTTTTTATACAACGAATGGATAGTCATGGCTTGAAAGTTGTAGTACCAACCGATCAAGAAAAAGATGAAATACATCGAAGTATTTTTGAAGAGCTTACTTATGGTAAATTGAAACCCGAAACAAAGAAAATGTATCTCAATGTAATAAGAAATGCACAGAATCAAGGCTGTGATGGAATGATATTAGGGTGCACAGAAATTCCTATGATTCTTTATCCTGAGGATGCAAATATTCCATTATTGGACACGACGGAAATTCATGCAAAAGCGTTAGTCAAAAATGCTCTTTCACCTTTTTAACTAGAGGTCATCTCAAAATTACTTCTAATGTCCATGTTTTCAAAACAACCTCTTAACTTAAATACCACACTCAAGAGTTCACAAGACGAGGACTTCATCCTGTATTTAAATAACATGCTAAAATCATCATTTGTAAAAATCTTAATTTCTTCACAGTAATGATAGAAGACTTTGTAATTTACCTTTGTTATGTAAAACAGTGCTTTAGGATCAGCATCTATACTTATGTAATTTGAAAAGTGCTAGACAAATAATATCTATCCTTGCATTATAGTTATAGATAGTTATAGATAGTTATAGATAGTTATAGATAGTTATAGATAGTTATAGATAGTTATAGATAGTTATAGATAGTTATAGATAGTTATAGATAGTTATAGATAGTTATAGATAGTTATAGATAGTTATAGATAGTTATAGATAGTTATAGATAGTTATAGATAGTTATAGATAGTTATAGATAGTTATAGATAGTTATAGATAGTTATAGATAGTTATAGATAGTTATAGATAGTTATAGATAGTTATAGATAGTTATAGATAGTTATAGATAGTTATAGATAGTTATAGATAGTTATAGATAGTTATAGATATTTATAGACTCATTTAGAATAAAAGCCTTGGAGTTTCTATGCGGAAATCAATTCAAATCATCCAGATCATTCAAAACAGTATAAAAGAGACTTTTCCTTTTCTTCGTTTTGCTTTTTTTTGGTTGTTTTTTACTATAACTCCTGTCTGGTGCTACTTGTTTCTGTTAGAACTTCCTTTTTCTTCCTTATTATTAAAGCTTGCACTAGCCTATGCCTACATCCTTTTTGTAACCTTTCTATGGTTTATTACCATACCCTATTTACTCCATTGCTTTTACAAAAAACAACCACCATCTTCTAACCAGTTTTTTCAACATTTAAAAGCACATATTTTTTCTATAATGACTGAAATACTCAAACTCATTGTTCATATTTTTCCCATTTTCCTTTCTGTTTTAGTTATTTTGGGTATTCCAATTATTTTATTTCCTTCTAATATTTCTGTTATTTGGATCTCTGTAGGTCTTTTATGTCTCTTCTTAATTATATGGACAACTATACTATGGACACGCTTCTTATTCATTCCTTTAATTGTCGCTTTCAATGACTCCTATCAAAAAGGACAAATTGACACTCTTGAGTATTCCAAAATTTTGACAAAAGGATATAGAGGCTCTATTTTTATTTGTTTTTCTACAATCAATATCTTTTCTAATCTTCTCGCTCTTTTTGCCTCATATATCACTTATATTTTTCTTTCTTTATTTTTTAATGAAGAATCTTTACCTAATATCGTCATATATCAAGAAAATAACTCTTTATCCTTTTTTATTTTATTTACAATATTATTCTCCTATTTTCTTACCCCCTTTTTTCATATAGTTTATTATAAATTTTATAAGTTTCTAGAAGCCTCACTCCAAGATTTAGACTCTAGAAACTTAATGAAAGAATAAGTTATCTATTCATTGATGAAACAAGACATATCTCCATTGCAAATGCTGATGTAATGGTTGATTAAACTTTGCACTGCTAATAACCAAATGCAAATAAGTAAGAACAAAAACAATAGATGCTTTTATAAATAAACCAGTATTCTCTAAATATAGTTATTTTTATAGGTAATATATTACCTTAAGTTCCTCTTTATTATCGGAAAAGCTTAAAACTATCAACTACCCCGTCACTTATATGACCAAATTGCCCTCCAGATATTGTAGGTACAAGAGGCTGTTCTGTAAAAATATCAAAGTCTGTACAAGCATCAACTTCTGCAGTATCTAAAATCATAGGATTGACTCCATCCTCTGCCATTAAAGTTTCCTCTGTTATAGGATATCCTTCTTGATAGTATGCTATATACTTTAATAAAAAAATACAAATTCCCTGTCTTGTTTCCTGATCATTTTGAATTGTATAAGAGATACTATATGCTTTGTGCTGTATATCTTTTGTATCTATAAAGTACTGTGCAACTTCTTGGTTATGAAGCACCCTTAAAGCTTCCATTTGATAACCTGCTCTTTGAGCTTTACCTAATAGAAATCTTTTGGCAATCCGACACATATAAGTTGGTGCATAAATTCCTTCTTCAGTAGAACATATCTCATTTTCAGTGGAATTTGTATTTTGCAATACTACAGTAGTAGTGGCAAATACTTGCATATAAAATTGAAATACCAAAACTATCACTAAAAACGTAATTGATAAACTAGTTAATTGATTTCTTAAAAGCTGCATTATAAACATCCTTATTTGATGGGATCAAATTGTTTAAATGTTTATATAATTTAAACATAATCAAATCAAAGTTCAAGTCTTAAATCATTTTTTTAAATCAAAATGAATTAAAAGAAATCACCAATAGCCTCTCAATATTTGCCTGAACTAAATTTAGCTCGTCCATGATTAAAATAGCCCTTAGCATATCGAGAAAGCTAAAAAAAGAATATTTCCTTAACATTCATACTAATAAGACTCTCACAATCCTAAAGCTGAAAGAACATTTGTAGAATCATGCTTTCGTGCTGTATCTATAGGTGTTCGACCTCTATCATCTTTAGCATCAAGCAGAGTAGAATTACTATTCTTTAACATTAAAAAAATATCTACCTGATTGACACGAGCTGCCACATGAATAGGCAACTCTCCATCTTCATTGAGAGTAGTAAGTGATGCCCCTCTCAATAAAAGAACATTAACCACATCAGTACGACCGTAGAAAGCAACCCAATGTAGAGGAGATGCTTCAGCAAGACGAGTTGGCCAATTGATAATTCCTGGCTCTGGCCAGTCAACAAGAGCCGTTGCATCTAAAATAGCTTTAACCATACTAACTCGATCTCTTACTTCAGGAAAAATTATTGCACTATGAAGAAGTGTCCGGCCCTGTATATCTTTACTCGTTAAATCTGCTCCATGAGATGCTAAAATACGAAAAACACTTAGATGATTAAATCTGACAGCAAACATTATAGGAGTTACATCCATAAGACTTGCCTGATTGACTTCAACATTGTTTCTAAGTAAGTGTTCAACGGCACGACTGTGACCACTCGCAGCTGCATAAGTTAAAGGAGAATAGCCTAACACGTCTGGCGCATTGATATCCGCACCTAATTCTAAAAGAACATCAATAGCGTCGATATGGCCATATGCAGCTGCAGCACTTAAAGGAGTCACCCCCATTTGCCCTCGAACATCTACTTTCATACCATTAGATACAAGATATCTTATTTTCAAAATATCACCCTGAAGAGCAGCTATATGCAACTTTGTATATGGAATAGTCTCAGCCTTGTCCCCCAGAGCATCATAAAGAATTCCTACTTTATCATTATTATCATAAGATGGTGTTTTTAAAAAATCATCTCTTGCTGCATAAAAACTTTTAAGTTCTTCTCCAAAGCCTAAAGCCTCTGCACAAGTATTATCCTCAGTTGCATTACCCTGATATGCTACTAAACTTGAAACTAAAAGCATAAGTAAAATATATATAATCCTTTTCATAATTATTGAAAGGTATCTTAAATGGAGATAAAAATCAATATAAAACTCTCTTATTGTATTTTTTATAAAATGGTAACCTAACATGTTGCATTTATTACAAAGTCATTATTTTATTATAGCATAACTTCAAGTCGCAAATGCAACTTTTTTATGATTATAGATATTTTTAAAAGTTATATCATTTTAAGATTGATATTCCAATAAGATAAAAGCTTTAAAAAAGACTTAAGAAAGAAAGGATTTTTATTTTCTACTTCTTCTTTGACACAAAATTTAATGATAAGCTTCTATTAATGAAAAGACAGTTCAGTCAGTAGAAGAATCTATTTCTCTTAAAAAACTTCTAACAGCATCAACTTATAAACAGAAAAATCAACAGCTTAGGAGGAAATAATGGAAACATTCATTAAACTTATTATAAATATATCATTGATATTTGGGTCAGGTTATTCTGCTAAAAAGCTTTTATTTGATGTTGAAAAGATAACTATTAAGAGGATTAAAAAGGGATTTTCATCATCAGAAGGGCTTTCTAGAAAACTCACTGATACAAAGCTATCTCTCTGAAATTTATTTATGATTTCATAATTTATAGCAATAAGGTTTATTAGCAAAAAGGATTTGTAATTTAATCATCCTGTGCTAGCTATAAACGAACAGCGGTTATCTTAATCAGAGGAGTTTTATGTCATTAGGTGGTTCTTCTTGTCCTCTTGGTGAGCATTATGTAAGAAGTCATCCCCGCAGTACCAAAAAAAGGATGACACAAGTATCTGCACACTGTCGGAAAAATCCAAAGGGAAAAGAAAACTTATTAGATGCTTCTAATCTAAGACATATTTATTATTCGAGTGGGCCAAAAAAATATCCTAAATTACCAGCAATTAAAGGATTTAGAGGTTTTCATAAGTACGATTCGATGATCCAATTTTGGACAGAATACTGGAAAAGCAAGAAAGTGTTACATGAACAAGTAGATCCTTTACTTATTAAAGCTCTCATTGCTGCTAAATCGAGCTTTCGCCCTAGAACTCTAAAAGCACAGCAGCAGGACTTATACAAATTACAGGTAGTACTTTGAAAACTCTTAAAGGGAATCCAGATCATGCTGGGTACATTGAAGTAACAGATTATCCTATTTATCTAGAGAAAGATGAACATTTAGACCCATTGGTCAATATAGCTACAGGTATTCGATGGTTAGCTCATAAGATAAAGAGACTTCCAAAAAAATACAAATCAAAAGATGTTTCACAAAACATATTTAATGGTTTTAAATATTATCATTCTTGAACTAAAGAGGGAGAAGATCATGCAAAAAAAGTTTATAGATATTATAATGAAACACTTAAGCAGTAAATTCATATTGGTTATTTTTGTAACTATAAGTTTTATTTCATGCAGTCATATAACCCATATTGCGTATAATGAAGATTATATATCCTCACAGGATTCTAATGAGGAATATTCTGAGATGAACCCTCAGCCAAGTAAAGATGAGTATAAAAAAATTTATTGTACTTCAGAGGATGAAAAGAAAGAAATAAAAACGACTATTGATTATCTGCATGTTACTTGTGGCCTTTCAAAGATTCAACCCATAGATAATAGAACTTTAGAAATCAACCGTGTTTTTTTAGGTATAGAACATCATTCTGATGGTGCTAGGGTACCAATAGGACATCATCTTTTAATTTTAAAATCTAATGATAAGATTTTACAGGAGATAAAGGTAGAGACAGAGTTATGATATATTTTGGAAAGATGTCCGTTTTGTTAAAATAAGAAAGGGTGTCTATTGGCAGGACCTCAACAAGGATGGCTATCCTGAGTTTGCCGTATTAAAAACAGACACAGGTAATGCAGCTTATAAAACAGTGGATATATACACTTTAAAAAATGAGTCTCTTCATTTTTATGGAAATGGAAGATATGTATGGACTACAGGTGAATATGTTATGTTTAATTGTCCAAAATGTTCAAGGCGTAATTTAGAAGAATGCAAAAAATGCACATAATTCATCTGATTTTATAAAATCCATCTAAAAAATTTATTTTTCTCTTGTGTTTTATTCAAAATTGTTAGATAAATTAGGGAGCTGTCCCTGGTAATTCCTCTCCTAAGTCTTAGCTTAGTGATGAATCCAGGGTTTTTTATATCCTAAAAGATAATTCTTTATTTAGGATTGAATTTGTAATCTACAAAAATAATCATATTTAAATTATAGTAGTCTGTTTGATAAAGGTTCCGTTTTTAGAAGTATGTGCAAAATTTGCACATACTGAATGTTTTTGTAACTCCTATTTATCTTCTTCCTTAGATATTTTTTTGTGACTGAGTATTTTACTTTTTATCTTCAATATCTTTTCCAATAGCAGATTTTAGTAGTTCCAAAAATTCTTTTTGGCTTTGTTCAATAAATACGTCGACTTCTTTTTGAGTTAAAAGTTGGTTATAATATCTTTCTCTATGAATTTCTTTTTCATTTTTTTTATTATCAAAAATAATACCTATTTTATACTTAGATGTATCCATTTTTAAATACAAATAAGCTTCCATATCAAAGGGTTCTTTTAAACTTTCATCATCATACTCATAATTATGGTATGATAACTCTATATGAATACTTACATGACGAAGAATATCTTCATAGGAAGGAAAATGCGAATAACCTAATAAGTATGATAATTTTAATGATGGTGAGGATAGTTGTGATGAGAATACAGATCTTGATAATGTCATAACTCTGTCTTCATCTTCTAATAATCCTAATTTTCCCTTTATATCTTCTCCATTTTTAAATGTTATTTTGTATCTATTATTCCAATCCCAACTAGCTATATCTTGATGTGAAGGATGTATATGTATGTATTGTTTTATTGCTTCATGATTAAAAAGTTTGTTAAATTTTTTGAATTTATTTTTAAAAGTTTTAAAGAGAGTATCTAAACTATCAATCAAATTGATAGCAGATTCTTTTGACAAGTACTCATCTAATACCTTACCTGTTCGCTCTTTAACAAAAAGGTCAATCTCCTTATCCACATCACCCGCTTCACTTATATCCTCACCTTTACCCGCTTTGATTCCAATTTCTAACCAAGAGATCAAAGATTTTCCTAAATAAATAGCTAAACTATCTACATCATCATTGTCGGCTCTTTGCAGTGCTGCAAAATAATTTCTTTTATCTTCAGATTTAATAACTAAAGGAGGGTAACCAAAATACAACAAAACATAATTTATCCATAAACGAGCTATTCGTCCATTACCATCATCAAAAGGATGGATAACAATAAATTTATGGTGCAAATGGGCTATAAAAAAAGCGATAGAAAGAGAAGAACTTTCCATCTCTTTATGAAACCACTCCATTAGTTCTTCCATTTTTATAGGGACATCATAAGGCTCAACAAATTTAAAAATACTGCCTTCTTCTGTTATCACATGGTTAGGCTTTGTTTTATATTGGCCAGGAATAATCTTCTTTTTGATTTTTTGCCCATCAGAAGTCACAGCGTCTTTCCAAAAAGGTTCTTTTAAAATAATTTGATTTAAATCTCTGATAGTTACTTCATTAAGTTTTCTTTCTTTATCTTTAGCAAATTCCCTTATTTTACTTACTGCTAGATCATGAGCTTTTATCTCCTTATAATCACGAGGAGGATGAATTCCTTCCTCTTTGCCTTCATCAAGTAGAGCTTTTGTTCCATTATAAGTTAATGTATTGCCTTCTATATGATTTGAGTGATAGTTCCATTCTAGCCGAACCTTCTTATCAAATCTTTCTTGATCCTTTGGCTTTAAAAGTTGTAAATTCTTCCACTGATTAAAAAGCTCTTCAATACGAGCATTTATTTTTTCAAGCTCTTGATTTTTTTTCATGTTTACATCTCTCTAGCTTTTTTACATTTGCCTTGCTAACTTACATCTTAAAATTATGGTATGTTACTTCAACTCTAATAGTCCTTAATTTACAAAGCAATCTTTCAAGGTGATATTTATCAAATCTTATAAGTTTTTTTAAAAACAAATCCAAATTCTAAAGTACCGCCACAAACACTAGCTATTCGAGAAAGTATAAGACTCTATATCTGATACAAAGGCATTTTCAGAATACAGTATCATCTTAACTGATGGATAATCAATTTTGATATGTGACCCTCTTGCAACATTGCTATCCAAACTTTACGATTATTTGGATCAGGTTACCCACGCTAAAAAGCTTTTATTTGATGTTGAAAAGATAATTATTAAGAGGATTAAAAAGGGATGACACAAGTGTCTGCACACTGTCGAAAAAAATCCAAAAATGGAAAGAGTTCTGGCCTTAGGGTAATGATTTTGAAGTTCAAAAAATCAATTGAATATCCAGCTCAGTACGGTCCAATGATCCAGTTTTGGACAGAATACTGGAAAAATATGTCTAGGCAAAAAGTTGCACTTGCTACTTGAATCCACCATTAATTATTATATGGTATTTTCTATATATTTTAAAAAGTTGCTGTAAAATATCTTTTGAGGATCCCAAAATGTTTTATTCTTTACCCATATATAAATATTTGGATATGCTCTGAGAAGATGTTCTTTTTTATAATGTCGTCTATAAGGAAGATAGAAACTACCTCCTAAATTTAGAGATTTATCAATAACACTTTGTGTAAATTCCTTCATGTTTTTTTCACTTTGCTCATCTCTTCCTTGAGAAAAAAGACAAACAACTGAAAAAACGTCTTCTTTGGCATAAGGTAATGAAGATACTGTATCTTTGAGAACCTCGCGAATTGTGACATTTAAAATATTAACATTATAATAGGTAACCATATCTTTAAATGATTTTAGAAAAGCAATGAGATTTTTCTTTGGCACAAAATATTCATGTAAAATATCTTTGCTCTTTCCATAAAGAGGCCACAACACATGTATATCAGAGCTCATAGCGTTATTGCGTGATACAGGAGGACCTTTATCACTCATTTGTTTGGCATAGTTTTTTTCAGATAACCATCTAAATATTTTGCCAATGTTAGCGTATTGAGAAGATCTGAAAACTCCTCTTTTAAGAGCTATAAACTTTTCCTGAGCAATATTTTGTTTAGTTGAAAGAGTTTTAGTTTTTTCATACCAAAATAAACCAGCTTCATGGAATAATCCAGGTTTATGAAGTAGGTTTGACCGACTGACAGAGAAACGACCATAGGCGAGATCTACATTGGAATTATTTGTAATCAATCGTTCAAAATTTAAAATAAAGTCTTCCATTGGCATATAACGAGCATGAAATTTTAACATTGTATTGGGTACTGTTTCCAACTCTGCTTCAACAATAACTCCAAACAGCCCATAGCCTCCAACAATAGCACTAAAAAGCTTAGGGTTATTCTCTTTAGTTACTGTTCTTATTTTTCCATCAGCAGTAACTACCTTCATAAGCAAAATTGTTGACCCAATAGGTTGAGATTTTATTTGCCATCCATGCACATTGACACTAATTGATCCTCCAACAGTAAAGATATTGTCCGATTGCATTACCTTAACAGATCGATTGTGCTTGTTAAGTACATACTGTATCTTTTTCCATGTTGCACCAGAACCAGCAATTACTGTTTTTGTTTTGGGTTTATACTCTACATGATTTAGGCCAAGCATATTAAAATGTATTGATTTATCTAATTGAGTTTGTCCCCCCATAGAATGTCTGCGACCACCAATACTGATTTTTGCATTATGTTTTTTAGCAAATTGAATGTTATTAGTAATGTCATCGATATTTTTTACATGTACTATTCTTCCTGGTTTAAAAAAAGAACCTCCAGCATCATATAATATTTCAGTATTTTCATTAGAGAGTTTAGCGAGCAAATCCGAAGCTTTATTGCTTTGTATTCCATGAACACCTATAGCAAAAAGTTTCTTTGCAGTATCAACGTTGTTGATTGTCCGAACGATGATTGGATATCCAAATTTTATTAAGTCCTTTAATGTCTTTTCAGACACATTAAATCCTGGTCCTAAAATATCTGGTCGAATTATTCTTCTAAATTGCTTTTGAACAAAAGGTCTCTTAAATATCCACGGAGTTTGATCATATTCAGATTGTATTTCTGATCCTTCATTCTTCATACCTATAAAATCATACATAACAATGATACTCCGATCATGAATTCTCATAGATGTAAGAAAAAGAGGATTAAGTGATTCTACTATTATGTTTTCTTGAAGGAGATATTTTTTGATTAATGTTGTAATCTTTTCAGCAAATACTCCATTCGTAATTCTTGTAGATTTTATATCTAAAAAAATAAACTTTTGAGTGCCTACTAGTTCAAAAAGTTCTTCAAGAGTTAGTATTTTTGAACTACGATCATTGATATAATGTAATCTCTGTAGTTGTCTCCAAGTATGTTCTTCAGGTTTTCCAAATCCATTAGTCTCATGCTCTAACCTTTTTCCATAATATAAAAAAGGAATATTATCCTTTGATAATCTTACATCAACTTCAATAGCATTTACGAGGCTGGCTAAAGAGCTTAAAACCGCTTCCTGAGTATTACCTTTGTAATCTGTTGAAAAAATTGCTTTATGAGCAACATATTTAGGAAGATGAACTAGATATTGAGAGGTTGATATAGCAGTGGGTGTATACAGCGGTTCTGTAGATAAATAAAAAAATATAGCTAAAAAAGCTATCAAAAAAAATATTGTTAAACGTTTGTTTTTTTTCATGCTCTGGTCTATCTATGATTCTTAAAAGGTCTCAAATTACTTTTCTGTATTCTAACAATAAAAAAATCAAGATATCAAGATAAATAATTCTTAAAAAGAAGCTGCATTTGCAATTTGAAGTTGCGGTAATTTTAAATGATTATATAGCTTTGTTGTTAATTGTGAATGGCTTTGTTGCACAAAGATTTAAGGAAGTATATAAAAGATTAGAGAATTATGGCAGGCATCTTCCATAGGCTCTAGGCAACCCCCGCGCCTTGTATTGCTTTCACTTTAAGATTTTATTATAGAATAAGATACTTTAAGGAATATTTATTCCCTAAGGCACTGGCCTAATCCTATTCCAGAAGCCTGGCAATTGTAGAGGGTCACCTACTCCTAGAGATGTTCATATTAGAGAAATTAGAAGAATTGGAAGAAAACAGTGGAAAGAAAAAAATAACTATCACAGAAGGTCTATATCAGAAACAGCTATGTATAGATTCAAAACTTTATTAGGGGATAAATTATCTTCTAGAGAGTTTAAACGTCAAGCAAATGAAGTATTTATTAAATCTAAAATCCTTAATCAAATGAAAACTCCTAACTCCATCATAACCTAAATAACTTAATTGCAAAAATATAAAAAATACTCAACAATATCTTTCTAGCTAAATCCTTCTGCAACAAAGCCCTTTGTATTTATAGATTCTTTTCCAGAAAAATTGACTTTGAAAGTTTCGAGAAAAAGTCTTTATAGAAAGCAGGACTCTCAAAAGCTTTTGCTTTGGTGATTTGTCCTGTCGATTTCATCCAAGTGATTTTTTGAAGATTTGCTCTTACTGAAAAATCTCTTTGTACTCGATTTTTTCTCTGAGAGCTAGGATAGATGATAATAGATATACGTGTCTCTTCAATAAAAGTAACGGGAATAGGTGGAAAATAAAGAGGAGCAGGAGGATGGAGAATATGAGCAGGAGGAGGTGGTGGTGGTGCTGGTGTAAAGCTTATCATTCGCATCTGTTTTTGAGTTTGTTGTTTTGTTTGTTCCACATACATTATAAAAGAACGTTTTTTAGAACCTACAAGTATTCCTAGATCATTATCTCCTTCATCAAATTTAAAATTCAAATCTTGCATAACTCCAAGAATAGCAGATATCAATTGCTTTTTTTTCACATTTTGAAAATGTTGAGTCTGCAAAACTCTTCTTTTTAAAACAGAGTCTTTAACGATAAAAGCATGTTTAGGAAGAGAATATGTACAGCCCATAGTCATTAAAAATAATGGGCAGATCATAAAAATGAAAAAAAGTATCTTGAAACCTAACCTCATAAATAAAAACTCCACTTCTTACAATTTTATTAACGGTATATTTTGAGTTTTTATTGATTTTTCCAATATTGAGACACTTTAACATATTATTTTTATCAAAAGTAAAAAACTTAACTTCAAATTTCTACATTTTATGGCAAAGATTTCATCTTAAATTTACTTGGTCTAAAAGGGCTAATATTTTAGCTTTTAATTGATTAGCTGTTCGAATTGCTTCACAATTACAGGGTTGCTCCATCTGCACGTAAAACTTCTGCAATTTCAGTATGACCTTTGTCTTCTGCCCACCATAAAGCCGTCCTTCTACGATCATCTCTTTCATTTACATCCACGCCTCTGGCAATTAAAGTCTTTACAATGTCAAGACGGTCATGTTTAACAGCAATTATTAAATCTCTACTACCCTTAATGAGAGCATTCACCTTCGCTCCTGCTTCCAGCAAAGCTTCTACATTTTCAATACGGCCATATGTAATGGCAAACCTTAAAGCTGTGTAATCAGATGTAGTTACACTATCTAAATTGTTGACCCCTGCCTCAAGAAATGTATTTAAAATATCAATATCTTCACACAAAGTACTCTGCATTAAAATTGTCCTACCATACACATTTGCTGCATTCACCTCTGCGCCTTGTACAAGCAGCGCATGTATTGTATCCAGATTACAGCGATGGGCTGCGAACATCAAAGGTGTTTCACCATATTGATTTGCTCCATTCACCTTCGCTCCACTTACTAAAGCTATTTCTACACATTCAGTTGTTCTACAAGAGAAAAGAGCTTGGGTAGCTTCTGTAAACCCTGTTAAACAAAAAGATGAAAGGCAAATAATTATATTTAAAAGTTTAAATTTCATAACAACCTACTCTGTTAAAAGTCTTCATGGAATATCAAAACTGAAACATGCAATAAATAAGCCAAATTAAAAAGCAATAGATACAATAGATATCGGATACAGTTCCAATAAAAGTGACCTTTTTAGGTCTTTTAGTGACAATATTGAAGAAATATAGATGTTTTTAGGATCATCACTAAGAAATCATAAAAATATTACCTTATTCTTTGACTTTCCGTTTATTGAATTGATTTTTATTTGAAAAAATATCAAAAGCACTTAATTTGATTTTAAAAATGGGAGAGGATTTTCATAAAGGCTTCCATTCTATTTTTCCAACTACCCAAAAATAGTCAGAGACTCGCCTCGAAAAATAACTTTAAATTCTTATTAGAAAATAAACCACGATCTCCCAACTATAAATCTTCTAACTTGGAACTTCTCTCTCAGCTTGTCAATCACTGAAGACAGTGTTTTACCCTCAAGTGTAAATAATATCAAAGATTATATTCAGAAAAATGACTTCTTTTTTCTTAGATTTGTCTATCATAATCTATTTCAAAAGATCATTGTTCAACCTCTGGATGAATCAGAAATACGGCTTAAACTTGTCTTCAAAGTGAGCCACTTCCATCTCGACATGCTGCTATTAAACCTTGCTTGATTCCATGGCTATGAGGTGTTCCAAAAGTTACAAGACCATTGCCAGATAAGTCTAGGATAGATTGAACAACTGCTGCATCACGTGTTGAAATTAACGATATAATATTATTATTTGCTCTTATCAATTGTCTCATATTTAGACGAGTCATAGTAGAACCTTCTGGAACTCCAAGATTATCCAGAAAGCTTTCAAGTCCACTCT
The DNA here is from genome assembly GCA_965262715.1 of Bdellovibrionales bacterium. Classification (GTDB taxonomy): domain Bacteria; phylum Bdellovibrionota; class Bdellovibrionia; order Bdellovibrionales; family JAUICD01. The sequence goes on from OZ253553.1 coordinate 1,151,054, forward strand.
CTGAAATCAGAAGACTTCTAATATTCACATCTTCCATAAAAGATAAAATTTCTGAATATTGAGCACCTGTAATGTGAGCGTCTTTCCGAATAAGTCCTATCAAATAATTAACTTGGTTTATATTATCAATTGTTTCTTTTTTCAAATCCTCATCTTCTAATGGAAATATCCAACCCTATGAAAATCTTCTCGATGAGTTACTCGAGCAATGGCATAAGCCTCAAACACAAGAAAAAGTAATTGATCTGTTTTATTGGAACTCCATTCTGATGATTGATTCAAATCTGTGTTTACCCTATCTCGAAATCTTAAATAACTATCATTGGCAGTATCAATATAAGCAGTATCCGCTTCAGAAACCTCAACGCCAACCCAGTCTATCTTTCCAGATTTAGCCAGTTCTGTGATTTTTTGAGCATCAGATTGCTCAGAGACAATCATCTCTTGATAGTCATCAAGCAATTGATTTAAATAAGCCGCAGTCTCTTCTGTTTCATAATTTCTTTCAAAAACATCCGCAACTTCATTAGACTCAGTAGTTAGATGTTTTGTAAATAAAGTATATACTTGCCGATCACCTATCTGAATGACTTCAACACCTTCAATGTCTGAGTTAGAAAAAACACAAGCTTCTGTCTGAGCAAGCACTGACTGATAACTCAACAAACTCACCATATAAAAATTTCCTAGAACTCATAGTAAATACCTACTTTATCTTGCATGCTGTATAATATTACAAATTATAAGCAATATACATACCAACTAAATAAATGTAATAACTTTCTTAAAAAAAGAAGAGTATCTGTCTACTCAAAATAAATAGATTTTTGAGGCAGTCAAGTATTTGCTGACGGTATGAGCCGTCAGGCTGACTGTCTAGTAAAAACCATCACCCTCGAAAGAGTTTAGGTTTTCTAACTCCTAATGAGTTTCATAGACAAAAGATGGTTTGCTGAAGTTATTCATAGTTTATCCATTTAATTTTACTTATATATAATAACTTCTGAAAATGCTTATTTGACAGCTTGATGTTTATGGCAAAGGATCGTTCTTCCGCAGAGCTTTAGCTCGAGGACTACGAGACTTTGCCATAAACATCAAAATACATTCATTCAAATTAAATAATTTACAATAATCTTTTATGATAATTAAAACTTTGTTGGAATATTAATCCTAAAGTGATACAACTTTTAAAAATATCTATAAACACAAAAGAGTTGTACTTGCGATTTGAAGTTACAACATATAAGACTTTAATAGTGACAATAACATTATTAATATTTATACTGGTTGAATTAGGCAACAATGTCTGTCACATTCAAAACTGTTTTTAATCCAAAAGGTCTTAACCATTTATCCAAAGTTTCAGGTTTAGGTATCCTCTCCTTTGACATAAATTTATCTATAGTCTGTGGTTTTGCACTTACTATATTTGCAAAGGCAGTGTTTCCCACTTGAAGGATTATGAAACGTAAAGCATCTTCAAGAGTCATAGGTTCTTCATCATTTTCCATAAGTGATAAAATATAAGCTTTTGCAAATTCTTGGTCTTGCATATTTTCAATAAAATCTTTATTAAAAGAATCACTTCTTCTCATAATAAGTTCTCCAATATTTTTTAACTTTATTTATATCACGTCTTTGAGTTTTTTTGTTTCCACCTAAAAGAAGCATGATAAAGCTTTTTTTATTACCAAAATAAACTCGATAACCAGAAGCATAATTTATCTTAATTTCATAAATCCCATCACCTAATGCCTCAATATTCTTTTGTCCTCCACCTGAAGCAATACGATGAATATAAGATGTTATGATAGCTTTTGCCATTTTATCCAATTTTTTAAACCATTCTTGAAAAGGTTCCTTTTCATTATCCAATCGCAATACATGAATCTGCTTTACATTCATTAGAGTTATTCCAACACAAATGTGTTTAAATGTCAAGAACTATCAATAGGTATATATTTTAAACAAATAACTAATAAAAGATGTTTATACACTTCTGAGGTCTTGTTGCAGAAGGATTTATTAAATCTAAAATCCTTAATCAAATGAAAACTCCTGCTTCCATGATAACCTAAATAACTTAATCTCAAAAATATAAAAAATACTCAACAATATCTCTCTAGCTAAATCCTTCTGCAACAAAGCCTTTAAATACTGTAAAAACAGCAAAAAATTAATACCATCTCTGACTTTTTGAGACTTCTAATAATAGTTCTGAATGTAGTCGTTTATGCGATTTCTGAAGGCATTTTGAATCCATTCGAGGAAGACCGAGGTCTTCTGGAACCAAACGTAAGGATTACCCAATTCTGTAAAAAGAAAGTATTTTTCAAAAGAGAGAATAGAAATTGATAAAAGGTATGTAAGGCAAGGTTTAATAAGAATATTGGTCGCTCATAAATTAGGTCATAGCTTATGACTGGCAGATCATCTAAGAGGAAACATTTTTGCTCAAGGTGAATATGCAGTCATTTTGTTATGGATGCTCTTTCATTTCATACAAACTATAAACTATTTCTACTGATAAAGGATAGACCTTTAAGTTAGTTGGGAAGGTTACGATAAAAATCATTAAAAATAATCCACTCATTTTTTACACTTTCTTCAGGGGATGTTACATGGGATGTTAAATAATTTATATTATCTGCTGCATGGTTTATCTCTTGGTATTGTTCTAAGGCAATAAGAACAAGTGTTCCTGTACCTACTGCAAATGCAACAGTTACAAGTGGAGCACCACCAAAGGCATAAATGCCTCCTTTTTTTATAAGAACTACAACACCAGCTGACAAGAAAGCAGTCATCCATGAACCAATATTACCACTTCTAACAATCACCTCTCCTTCATCTAAAGTTACTTGTGGAACTATTCCTGAATATAAAAAATCATGTGTCATAATAACATTCCCTAAAACATTATTTAGAGTTTGATTTTCAAATGGAATAACTGTCATAAGGATATTTCCATATCCTCTCTTTTTCATTTCAGCTAGAAATGTAGCATCAGCACTTGCACATTGTGTTGGTTGGTCACAAACTTGATCATAAGATGTGGAAGATGTAGGTAAATAAGGCAGATGAAAAGACAGGCCATTATCTGAAGGTCTTAAATCAGAGAATAATTGACGCACATTACGACTCAACCTTTCTCTTAAAGCAGACCTGGCCCTTCTTTTACTTGTTATTTGCGCAGATAATAAAATTAATTCCTGGTTATTAAATTTTAGAGCAAAAGGAACAATTAAAACATCTTCTTCATTAGAAGATGGTTCAGCTACTTCTTCACATAAAGGTTGCCCAGGTGAATTTTCAAAACACTCATAATAATCCATTTGCTCAAAAGGAGTTAAAGGAGTTATTTGAGCAAGCAAAGGACTTGCTGGTAAAATAAGAAAAATAAATACAATCCAACTTTTCATCACTTACCTCCTAATACATTTTAATATGTTAACAGTTACTAAAATTACAGATTATTAATTTCTTTTAATTTTTATCTTTAGGTCTACTTCTTTATATATTGCAATTAAATCGTAATTTTGAATGTTAACTATGTTGATTCTTAATCGACTCTTTTAACTTTGTATGGTGATTATAATATATAAAATTAAAAGTCAAGCAAATACCTTAAATTTGTATTTTTTTCACAAATAGCTAGGGGCTAAAGCTCCTTTATGATCTGTCTACCTATCATCCAAGTACATTTCATCAAGAGCTTGTAGTTTGGAATAAAGTTCACTCCCAGCTTCTGGAAGCACTGCACCATGATCTCTTAAAAGTCCTATAATGGTTATGTATCTTTCAAAAATAAAATATCTTCGAGAATCAAAAGCTCTGGAAATAGCAATATCAAGTGATTTTTCACCAAAAAAATTTGTAGCATTCACATCATTTATACCAGCGTTCAGTAAGGCTTCAACTGAAGCTACTCTTCCCATCAGTGAGGCGCGATAAAGCACTATATCTTCATGAGAATCATTTGATTTGCCATTGATATCTGCTCCATTTGCAATGGATGTTTGAACACATTCAATATCATTTAAGCAATGCCATTGGGTAAGAGGGTTAGTTCCTTGTGCTTGTATTTCCATTGAAAAACCTACCACAATGATTATAGATACGTCTCTTTAAATCATTAGCAGATGCACGAGTGTAAGATACTACAAAAATATTATTAGGTTTTACTCCTCAGTTCAACAAATGTGAAATCCTTTGCTCTATAACTTTTGATTTTCCTGTTCCAGGTCCAGTAACTAAACGAACTAAGGGAGAGGTATCCTGAGCAGCTTTAGCCTGGTTTTCTTCAGCTTCTTTGTATTCTTGAGGATTGAATTTCACTTTTATTTCTCTTGTCGAATTAAGGTTAGAAAGTTTATTTTAAATAACTTATTTCAAAATCACTCTTCAACTACTAAAAAGTAATTTATAATTTACTTTAATATAACTTACAGAGTCTATTTTTCAAGTGCTTGTTGACCGCAGTATCCACGCATACCTTTATTCCGTTTCACTTCTCTACAATGTGCTCTTACTACAACCTAACTGTTTGGCAATTTCGCTTATTGATTTTCCACTTCTCAAAATAGCTGAAATTTGATATCTCTCACATTAAATTAGATAAGCGACCACTCATGGAATACTCCTCTAACTCCCTTTTAAATAACTATGCAAGGAGTTCCACTTACGACTTGACTATCTATATCTATTTTTTATGTAAGACATGTAAGAGGTTATAAAATTGCTTTATAAAGAAAAGGAACAAATTGGAAATGCTCCCAAAATCTAAAATCTATAGTATTATCAATGAATCTCTTTCTGCTGTTTGTTTTGTAATGGATTATGTTGAGTTTCATTTTGATGGAAAAATAGTTCGATCTCTTACAAATCCTATATTGAAGGTGTCAAATGAAAATTTTGAGTTTCCAGATTCGGGATCACGAGATCGGTTTTGTTCATTAATAGGACAGACTGTAATTGATATAACTTTAAAAGAAGAAGACAGGATCGAATTAATATTTAATACTGGAAATAAATTAATAATTCCATTATTAGAATCTAAACGAATAGGACCTGAAGCGGCGCACTTTATCCATGGTTATAATCAACCAATGGAAGTATGGTAGAAAGATGTAAAACAACCAATCAGAGATCTAAGTATGTAAAGACTGTTGCTATTTTGAGTTCAGACATGGCAGAATTTTTTTTTGCTCTCTTTAAAAATAGTCAACTATGATCGCTTAGTTTAGTTATTCTAGAAATTTTTAAAAATCCTGTTAAAAAATATTTTTCATAAAAACCATCGTGTTTCCATGGGTTAATAAAGGGAATGGTGCACACTACACCTCTATATGCAGAAAACGTGTTCAATCCTGAGTTTTCAATGGAATCAACTACTTCTATCACATCTTTATCTATGTCTGAAAGCGTGCTCAAACAGAAATATCTCAAAAACTACCTCTCAATAAGGGAAATTGCAAAAGAATTTTCGTGCTCAAAAACCAAAATCAGAGACTTACTTTTAAAATACAAAATGCCATCAAAGATATGATAGTCGCACTTACGGCAAGAAAAAGATAAATGGTAAAACGATAGATCATAAAAGAGAGTTAAAAACCATTGAGACCATCAAAAAACTTTATATTAAAGGTATCAATCCAAATACAATAGCTAAGGTATTAAGCACTATGAAAATACCAACTAAACAGCATAAAAAAGAGTGGCATCATCACACAATTATCAATCTTCTTAAAAGAGAAAATATTTATAAACAAGAAAAATCAATAGCTTAGGAGGAAATTATGGAAACATTCATTAAAATTATTATAAACTTATCATTGATATTTGGATCAGGTTATTGTGCCAAAAAGCTTTGATGTCGAGGAAGCAACTGTTAAGAGGATTAAAAAGGCACTTTCATCATCAGAGCAATTTGCCAGAAAACTTACTGGCACAAAACTGCCTTTCTAAAGTAGGATTTTAGTCTTGTCTAATAGAATAAAGTTTCTTTTGAAGTTCTTAACTTATAGATACACTTGTCTAAGCAAGATGAAGCAGGGAGGTTATGGGCTCTTAATATATTGAATTATCAAAGCGCATTTACAATAAGTCCCAGATAATTATTTGTATCATTGAGGTTCAATATCTTTGTAGGGAGCAAACTGTAATGCCATAAGTTCTTTATGTCGATGAGTAACTTATAGATATTAAAAAAATAATTTTTTTACAAAAATAGTTTAAAATATTAAAAAAGCAAAAGATAAAAGACAATTTTTTTTGGTTACACATAATCCTAACTTAGCTGTAGTATGTGACGCCGAACAAATAATCACTGCTTCTATTGATAAAATAGGAGATAATGCTGTTAATTACCATTCTGGAGCCATTGAAAATCCTAAGACAAATCAAAATATTATGGATATATTAGAAGGAACACAACCTGCTTTTGAAAATAGAGAAAGTAAATATCATAAAATAAAAAGGTAAATATTTATTCTTTGCTAGATTGAAATTTAATCTTTGCTTGGGTTGCTTTTTTTCAATTTCATTATAATTTTACCTAATTTAATGAAAATTAGAAAATTTTACATTGTAGATGTATTTTTCAACAACTTGCAAGAGTCCCTTAATATCCTTATCCATAAAATCTTTTACATCTCTAATGAAGTGTAAAAAAGAAGAAATTTTAATAATATATTATTAATTAAAAAAACTTAAAATTTTCCTAATTTCAGTAAATTAAAAATTAATAAAAAATTATTGTAAAAATAAAGAGGAAGTTAGAAACTGAAATGACTCAACAAGTCTTGTATTATTGTATAATACATGTTGTCACAAGTATTAGATTCCTTTACAAACACTAAAAAATTTCCTAAAGTCACTAAGTGAAACTAGCATTGGTCAACATTCTGTAAAATTTTTTAAGGTTTTATGAAAAAGAGAAAATACTTTCAACATACTTTTGAATTCTTAGTTTTAGAACATAGGCCAGATGGGGAAACTGAAGGACCAGCTTCACGTATTTTGTCATGCTTGAGTTTTTCAAAACATGGCATGAAACTTAAAGGCCAGCCAAGATATGACAGCTTTTCAGTTATAATTTCAGCACCTCAAGATGGAGCAAAGCTTAATGCTAGAGTAGAGGTTATTAGTGGAGATAGTCACTCCTTTGGTGTGAAATTTATTGACCCCTCACCAGAACTACTTGAAAAACTTTCTTGGTGGGAAGATGATGTTAAGGCTTATCCTGCTGTATCGCCCTCCCAAAGTGTGGATATCGGCGTTTAAACCAAGTTTCAATTTCTATTTGGTCTTCCTTTGGAATTGCAAAAAGATCATATATTTTTTCCCAACATTCATTCATTTCTGACTTAGCATAGTTTCCCTTATTTTTTTCTAAGAGAATGGTATCTACACTTTTTATAATATCTTTAAATTGTTCCTCAGTTGGAACCACAATTGGAATTTGTCTAATAATATCTATTTCGGTCATAACTGTATGTTGTAAAAAATTTTTAGTAAGATATCTAATAAGAGGTGAACATAACAAACCCAATAAATATTTGGTAATAGCACCTGTCGATGGAATTATTAAACTACCTTTATCTCCAAAGACCCCTCCAAAACTTAATTCAAAGGTGGGGGCATACAAACCTGCTCGTGAAAATCGAATTCCAGATATGAAATAATATCTTTTGTTTTGAAAACGAGGTTTTTTAGGAGTTCCAGCAGGCCATGTATTTCTTTCCTTTAAGATAGTTACTGATTTTTTTGACCAATCAATCCAGTAATCCACCGGTGACCAAAATAATCTAAGCTCGCCCTTTTCTGTATTTTGTTCTCCTCCTTTATCGAAGGGTACAAAATATTTTTCTCGTTTTCTATCTAAAACTTTAATGCCGTTTTCTTTTTCATCAAGTGTGAGAGAAGAAATTTCACTTTGATCGATAATACACCTAAGATCTACATCCTTAATGTATTTTCTTCGTGCATTTGGAATAACTCCTGGTGTTTTTCTAAGAAAATACTTATCATCAGCGGTAGCTAATCCTTGCTTTACTTGAGCAACTTGCCAAAGCTTGATCATTGGGATCCATTTTTGATTTCTCTTAATTTCAAGACCTTTAATATTACCGATTTTAGGAAAATTAATATTTTTCTTTCTTATATAATCTTTGTATTCCTTATCAACACAAAAAAGATAAAGGGATGGAAGACCTGCTACTATTGGAAAAATATGATCTTCATGGCTAGTTAAATCAATATCTATACCTAAATTAATATCAGATAGCTTATTTTCTACTTCTTTAGGTTTGGGCGGCATCAATCTGAGATTCATTAAATGTTGAGGAAAACTATAATTTCCTAAAGATTCTTTTAAAAGGACATGATCTTTATTCTTTGACCACGCTTTCAGTGCTGTTAAAAATTCAGGTTTAGATGGGTGAATTGGCCAAGCATCGTAAAAGTGATATAAGTGATCATTAATCTCTTTCTCTTTGGATCTCTTCGTTATGTCAAAAATACAACAGAATACATCTCGATTTGAAAAAACATTTCTGTGTAAAGTGTAGATAGATTCAATTAAACTATTGTTAAATATTTGTTTCCTTAAATTTTTATGAGTTCTATTGGTAAGAAAAGTACTGCTTAAGATAAATAACAATTTTCCTTCATTTGGAAGTATATTCAAACTTTTTGAAATAAAACAACCATAAGAGTCATTGCTCCCTACATCAAATTGATCAGCTATCTTTTTATTCACTTTGATTCCATACGGTGGATTCCCTATCACCAGATCAGGAGCAAATTTAGAAAAATTAATAAAGAATTTGTTTTCAATAAAATCTCCCTGTTTAACAACAATAGAGAAATCAAAGTACCCATTTGGAGCAATAGCTTTCCAAAGAGCTGGAGTTTTATACAGTTCCAAAAACATACCTAGTTGAGTGGTTTGAACTGCAAATGGATCAATATCTATGGCTTTAATGTGAGAGATAGTTTTTAAATGTGCTTGTATAATCTTTTCTTTGTTACCTACTTTACCAAGATACACATTACACATTCGCTTGTAAATTTCCCTAACAAAATGTCCTGAACCACAAGCTGGCTCGAGGACTTTCTTAGACTTCCATCCGCCAAGTGCTTTTTCAGCTCTATCAACCATAGAATTAACAATAACCGGAGGAGTATAAACATTTCCAAGAGATTTCACTTGAAGATCAAGCTCTTCTGATCTAACCAGTCCATCCCAAATATCACCAATCGGATTATCTCTATCTTCAAAAACCAATGCTTGTGTAATAGATACACTTGACATAACTTCAACAAGAAATTCCTCACAATGACTTGAAAAGTCTAAAACATCATATGGTTCTGCTTCTAAGATACCGGGAAAACTTTCTGCATATTTTTTAAATTCCTTTTTTATAGCTTTAGGAAATGGATTATCTTGTCTATCTGTAATGATTTTTATAAATAAAACTTTTAATGTAAGAGACAGAGCTATGCTAGAAATGACACTTCTTATGGCTGTTTCTTCAGTTGCTTTTTCCAATGTGGGATCAACAAATGACTTTCTAGTTTCTAGTACCTTTTCAAATTTAATTTTTCGTGTTTCGAGCTTAGAAGTAGAGAAAATATAACCTTCTGAAAAGTAGCTGTTAGTTAAGTCATCAAATATTTTTTCTCTTACTATTTTTAATAAGCGTATAACTTGTTTTAGAGTTAATTGCTCCGTGAGCAAACCTGATCCTTTTTGCTCTAAGGCTTTAGACCATAGTATTTCGTCACAAGGAGTATATGAGAACTCACCTGATCGATCCTTTAATCTTTTGTACCATTGAAAATCTTTACCATTGGAAAGAAGAGCATAAGGAGGAGGAATAGGAAAAGATTCACCTAAGCAATAATCAAACAGTTGATTTTCATCGCTCTTACTGAGTATTCGCTTTTCACTTTTTGCTTCAACTAAGAGAATGATGCCACTATCATTTTTAAAAGCTCCGTCATAAGGTCCTTTTCTTTTTCCTCTTTTATGAACCCAAGTTTGTTCATCAAAAAACCTACTTTGACGAGGAGGGTATCCTAAAGACTCTAAATGAGGGTAGATAAGTTTACTAAATGTATTAAATTCATTTTCTCTTCTAAAATTAGAAATATTAGTTTGTTGTTTTGATTTCTTCTCTTTTCCCATACCTAAGTTCACTATATTTCTTTTTTTATTTCATTAGAAATAATGTCAAATATAGGAGCTGTTAAGAAGTTTTTGAATTGCTTTAAGAACTGAATTATATTTTTATTTTTGTCATCAGAAGTCTTTCTCATAAGGCTATCCTGACAATCTCATCCTAAAAGTCAATCTAAAGCTTCATAGCATCATCCAAATCCTATCTAATTTGTTCATAACCTGCACTAAGTTCTGAATTTGTCTTTAAAGAAGACTCTTTAAATTCTCGCATATACGAGAACTTTTATTGCCCAATACGAAAAATGGTGGACGCTGGCCTTCTATGGGCAAAAAACGTACTCAATCCTCAGTTTTCAATGAAATCAACTATTTCTATCACTTCTTTACCTATTCCTGAAAGCGTACTCAAACAGAAATATCTCAAAAACTACCTCTCAATAAAAGAAATTGCAAAGGAATTTTCGTGCTCAAAAACCAAAATCAGAGACCTACTTTTAAAATACAAAATGCCATTAAGAAAGCCTTCAAAATGCCATCAAAGATATGATAGTCGCACTTACGGCAAGAAAAAGATAAATGGTAAAACGATAGATCACAAAAGAGAGTTAAAAACCATTGAAACCATTAAAAAGCTTTATGCTAAAGGTATCAATCCAAATACAATAGCTAAGGTATTAAGCACTATGAAAATACCAACTAAACAGCATAAAAAAGAGTGGCATCATCACACAATTATCAATCTTCTTAAAAGAGAAAATATTTATAAACAAGAAAAATCAATAGCTTAGGAGGAAATTATGGAAACATTCATTAAAATTATTATAAACTTATCATTGATATTTGGATCAGGTTATTGTGCCAAAAAGCTTTGATGTCGAGGAAGCAACTGTTAAGAGGATTAAAAAGGCACTTTCATCATCAGAGCAATTTGCCAGAAAACTTACTGACACAAAACTGCCTTTCTAAAGTAGGATTTTAGTCTTGTCTAATAGAATAAAGTTTCTTTTGAAGTTCTTAACTTATAGATACACTTGTCTAAGCAAGATGAAGCGGGGAGGTTATGGGCTCTTAATATATTGAATTATCAAAGCGCATTTACAATAAGTCCCAGATAATTATTTGTATCATTGAGGTTCAATATCTTTGTAGGGAGCAAACTGTAATGCCATAAGTTCTTTATGTCGATGAGTAACTTATAGATATTAAAAAAATAATTTTTTTACAAAAATAGTTTAAAATATTAAAAAAGCCTAAAAATATGAGAAAAATTCACTTTAAAAATACTCATTATAGTGTTAAAAATACTAATAGATAAAATAATAGAGTGAAATAAAAAAAAGATTGCTTAAGAGTTTTCCAATATTACAGTGCATTAATGCAATGCACTTAGATATATAATAGTTTTTTGTAAAGCTCATATTAAAATAAAAAAATAAGGATTTTATGGAAAAAATAATATTAGCAAATAGTATGATAACTTTGATCACAGAAGATCAACTGAAACCTATCACTCATGATTTTCTAGTTCAAAAAGATATTGTTCCTAAAGACTTTGAAGTTATCAAAGAAAAAACCATTTATGCTTTTCCTATCAGTCAAATAAGCTATACAAATGGGTTTAGTATAATAATTGAACCAAATAGGACTTTATTTCAAATATTGAATATACCTAACTATAAAGAAAAAAGAGAGAAACCTTTAAATTTATTAAAGGAGATTTCATCAAAATATGTAACCCTTTTTAGAGAGATATTGGAGTGCAAGTTTATAGGTATTAATTTTGATTTTATAAAGGATGACTTACGTTTTGAAACTTTTGTTGAACAATCTATAAATCCAAACAGTTCATTTTTTAATTTTGAAGGTAAAAAAAGTGATATTCAAAAGATTGATATATCTTATAGCTTAAAAGGTAAAAAATTCAATATAACTATTAATAAAATTTCAAAAAGAAACATTGAAACAAACACTGAAGATTTTATTACATTGTTTAAAATAAATATACATTATGATAGCAAATATGACGATAACGTAGTAAATATTATTAATGAAATGGAAGAAAACTATGAAAGATCATTAAAGTTTATAGGTGGAGTTTAATGAATTCTAAAATATATCAAACAATAATAAACTCATTTCTAGAAAATAAATTTTCTAATGAAGGAATTAATCCTAAAGGTTTTAAGGTTATCAAAGAAAACCCCTTTGATAGAGGCATGTTTTATAAAGCCCACTATCGCTGTATTGTCGATAAAGAATCTATAAACGACTCTTTTAATGAAGATACAAAACCAAATATAAATATAATTTATAACAATAAAGAAAGAGAGTTAAGTAATATTTTGAAAGATTTAGATGAAGAATGTAAAGAAGAAGGTTATGAAGTTTTTTCTGATAAAGTAAAAAAGAATGCTTTCGAGATGTTAGATTTTGTAAAAAATAACTCTAAATATAATTGGAGTATCTATCCGACAGAAGATCAGGAAATTGCGATAAATTGTACACCAAAAAAAGGAAGAGGGTTATTGATACTTTGTGATTCAAGAGGGAGTATAGCTTATTTTAAAGTATTTGATGGAAGAAACACTAGATATAGATGTCAGAACATTAAAGACTTTCCTTTTGATCTATTGAAAACAGAGTTAAGTTTTTTAAATCCTTATTTATATGATAATAAAAAACTAATTGATACAAGAATACAACTCAAATCTTCTTATCTTATATTGAACAATGAATATCAAATTGCTTAATTATATAAATGACGATGACAAACTTGGAAGATCTAGTTTTTCTAGAAAACAAGCAAGAAGAGCTACTTCAGGTAATATAGACCATAAGATTTTTCTTGACACAAAAGACAGGCAAATTATTTCCGTAGATCGTCTTTTTTTGTCTTACTTAGAAAAACTGACAGAAATTCAAGACAAAAATGCTCAAAACCGATCTGAAATTGAAATCCAAAGATGGAAAAAAGGAGAACTAAAACAAAAAGACCAGCCTAAACAAAGAAGTTTTTATGGATGGGTTAGTTTAACAGCTTTAGATGCTCAACAAGATAGCAGACAGGTTAAATCAAGCCCTATTACAGAAAATCCTTATCATGCTAATATTATTCTACCTAAAGATACACATGATGCATATATATTACATACAAAATCACTTGCAGCAAAATCTGAATGGGTTGAGAGATACAAATAAAAGAAGTTAGTAATTCAATAGAAAGAACAAAAGAGTTTTTGATCTTTATAGCAAAACTGCTAATATCATTATTTTTTAAGGTAGACAGTGGGCTTTTACAAGCAGAGAACGTGCTCATTCCATGTTATAGTCTCTATTCGATTAAAAACAAGCAAATTTAAGAGTTTTTCCCTCTTAGAAATAAACATCATTTAAAACAGGAAAAAGGTTCGAATTGGTGTCACTGGTGGACACTGTCGCAACCAATTCGAACCCTTTCTGAAATAGATTTTGAGTTTTGCTGTCAAAGCCAAGAACTTTTTAAATACCAAGAAATTGCCCCAGTAGTTAAGAAAATACTCTCTTAATAAAAATATCCTTTTTATTTATTATAAATGAAAAAGAATAAAGTTTATCTTCTTTTTTTTGTTGGACCTGTTTTAACTGTTTCTCTGACAGTTGTTGCAGGTCTTCTCTTTTCTGTACCATCAGGAACAAATTGACCACTTTTAGCATCTCTAGTTCTTTTTGACTTTTTAGACATAATAACCTCCTTTTTAAAGGTATGAAGCTTATCAATCCTTAATTTTTTCTATTTTGTCAAGATTTGTCATAGGAAATAAATTATATTTTTCAAAGTTGGTTTTATGATTTAGGTTGTGTAACTGTTCAATTTTAAAAACAATTATCACTTTTCGTAAAAAACCCCCTTTATAAACAAGAAAAATCAACAACTTGGGGGGAAAAATGGAAACATTCATTAAAATTATTATAAACTTATCATTGATATTTGGATCAGGTTATTGTGCTAAAAAGCTTTTATTCAATATCGAGAAAGTGGCCACTAATAGGATAGAAAAAGGAGTTTCATCATCAGAAGGGCTTGCCAGAAAACTCACTGGCACAAAGTTATCTTTCTGATGAGTTAAGGGATAATGATCTATCTTTAATAAAGACAATCTTTCAAATGTTCTCCAGTTTGTCTAGCATTGGATTGGTAGATATTAATATATATCTTATTGAATGTAATTATACAAAATTTTAGACATCTCGATTTCACTAAGGCTTGCCGAAACTACTTTTTAATAAATTTTCTTAAAAGTTGCATCCACCAAGCTGTGTTCTTTAATTTTCGTTGTATGTCGTTTTTTTTATCATGTCTATCTCTAATCCTTCCTATATAGATTTCTTCTTCAGACCATTGCTTACACCACTCTGTCTTGCTTTCTTGGATCATATAATGGCTTTTACAAGGAAGTCTCCAGTTTCCTATTGATGGCCATAGACTCACTGTTTCTCCATCATATTCAATTTTCCACTCGCTTCGTCCTAAAGGAAGACTTACTTCAATTCCACAACCACATGCGCATATGTGTTCAGTAAGGCGATGTTTAGTTGATATATACAACTCCCCTTCTTTCATTTTTTCCGGCATATTTTCTGTCCATATAGGATACCATGTCTTAGTTTTCATTTGATCTTTCTCCATATCTAAGACAGATTGATATTCTTACTTGAAGTTTATATTCAATAGAATTTGTTTACTAAGGTGATGAGAATATTTCTTATTACATGAATATTTTTCCAAAAGATATAGTATAATTTACTATATTATCACTCTTTTCTCGATCATTTCTATAGATTCCTTTTTTTATTTTCCACTCTATGAGAGCCAACGATGCTCCAAGCATATTTAACTCTGCTGTTTGAATGTTACTTCTATATATATCATTAACAAGCCTTTGCTCATTAGATTCTGAACCTACTTTTTTTTGTATATTTGGTACTTGATATTCTCGTTCTATTTTGACCATACCTCCGAGTTGATTATTATCTTTTCCTTCTACCTCTATTCCTATCCCTACACTCAAGTGAAATATTCCCATTTCATTACATTTTTCCTGAATTTCCCTTCGACTCTTTAAATTATCTACGGCAATAAAGACTGTTGTAAATTTTTTTAAGATATCTAGGTTGTTGCTATCAATTTTGTTTTTATATATATACAAGCCTTTTTTTCTTACATTTTTATAACGATTTTGATGCCATTCCACTTTTGTAGTATGAAGCTCGTTTTTATTTACTGCTCCAGCTAATCTAAATGCACTATCAGGTTCTATAATATCATCATCATATAAATGTAGTTCTTTAACATTTGTTTTTGCAAGTATATCAACTAAGTAAGATCCTGTGCCTCCTACTCCTATAACAGCGATTATTTCATCAGATATTTTGTCTTCTATTCCCTTTGTTCCATTGCGGTACAAACTTGTGTTCATATATGTAAAATTTGTATCCACATCAACTTCTGTTATTTTCCCAAGCTTTGAGGATTTTAAAATACCTGGAGTTTTACTTTCTGCATGAAAGCTAACTTCGTCTACATATGTTTTTATTTGTTCAAAATAGTCCTTGTATGATCGAAGAGTTCCTCCTTGTTTTGGCTTTCTTGACCATTTCATATATACAATAATTTCTTCTCCAAGCTGAAATCCATCAGGAAATTCTTCACAACACAATTCTTCTTTCATACTTTCTCCTTTAATAGTGTAAGGTATCTCACCGGTCCACCATACAGTATGTTCTTTTGGTTGTTTTATTTGATTTGTAGAAGGATCAACACATAGACTTGTCACTATATCAGCTCTTTTGATTGTACTATCTTGTACTACATATAGTATGTTTTTTGCGATTAAGTAAGCTCCGCGTATCTCTATATGATACCCTGCCTCTTTTAATCTTAACAAATCTTCACTATGACTTATCGGTGAATTTAACATCGAATTTCATTCCATCAACAATAGGTATTGAATCATTTTCCTTAAGGATTCCCTCTGGTTTTTCCTTTGGCCCATCTTTCCATGTGACATCATATTCATAGTCTGGCCCTTGTTTTCCATTGGGATAGGCATAATCTACTACTTTATTATAACTTATTTTGTCATCTAAAATTTTGTATTCTCTGCCTCTAATATAAATTAAGGTTTCCTGTTTATCCATTTTGACCTCCATTTAAAATATAAGAATAAGATTAATCAGAGAGTGTCAAGGTGAAAAATAAGAGACACTTTTTGATGTTAAATCTATATTTTACTTTAGATAAAATTAGTATATCAATTTATAGATGATAATTGAACATTTAAATTACAAAAAATAATTTAATATAAGTATTTGAAATTTTTGTTAATTTTTTTTTCATCATTTTATCATAATACATTATATAAAAAATGAAAACGTCCTTTTTTGATAAAAGAGGTGTTTTTAAATGAAATATTGACTTTATATTCGTGAAACTGATATACTAAATTTATAAATCTAAAGTAGCATCAATGAAAATACATTGTCTTATAAAATCATAAATTTAAAAAAACATCATCAAATGAGAAAGCTGTAAAATACAAGATCTGTTGTTTTTGTTGAAGACTCTTGTTATAAGTGGATTAAGTGGATATGAAATTTGTTGTGTGCTTTTTAGCTTTTACATTTATTTGGATATTTAACTCTCCTCAATTATTTGCTGGAAATTGTGTATCCATGGCAACATGACTCTGCTGGCCGCAGATGTGGCGGCAGAGCTGCTAGTGTAATACATGGTGGACGACTCGGAGGAGATGGTCATTATGTAGATTCCTATGGAAGAGATCGCATTTATGGTAGAGGAAATGATATATACAATGATGATTACAACAGCGATAATGAAGATGACAATTTCTCATTTGAATTAAATGATAATGACTAAATGTTCATACTAAGAAAACTACAATTTAGGATGATGTTTTTATGTTAAAATTAGAAAAAGTCGTCTTAGAAAACTTTAGATGTTATAAAGAAAGAAGCGATCTTATAATAGATGATGAATTAACTGCTATTATCGGTTGTAATGATGCAGGAAAGTCTTCTTTTTTTGACGCTCTTGAAATATTCTTTGAAAATCAAAAAATAGATCAAAATGATTTAAACATTGTATCTGATTCGTTAAAAGAAGTTTCAATTTCATGTGTATTTAGTAATTTACCAGATTCTATTCTAATTGATGCTGATCATAAAACCACTCTTAAAGGTGAATATTTATTAAACAAAAATGAGATGTTAGAAATTAAAAAGATATATGATTGTAATTTCCAAAACCCTAAAATAAATACATTTGTAATATGCGAACATCCAACTCATGAAAATGCAAAAGATTTACTTAGTTTAAATAATAGTAAACTTAAAAAAAAAGCAGAACAAATTAGTGTTGATTTAGCAAATGTAAATAAAAGCATCAATGCAAGTATTCGAAAAGCAATACGAGAATCAATAAAAAATGATCTAAAAATTAAAACACAAGATATTTCCTTAGATAAAGATACTGGAAAGGATATATGGAATAAATTAAAAGAAGAGCTTCCAATATTCTTCCTTTTTAAAGTTGATCGAGAAACTACAGATCAAGATAGCGAAGCTCAGGATCCTATGAAAGCCGCAGTCAAAGAAGCCCTTAAATTTCAAAAAAACAAATTAGACGACCTCGCTGAGGAAGTCAAAAAAGAAGTTAAAAAAATTGCTGAAAAAACTGTAGATAAAATTAAAGAAATGGATCCCTCACTCGCAAATACATTAAGTCCAAAATTTGATAACCCAAAATGGGATAGTGTATTTAAAATTAGATTAAATGCTGATGATGATATCCCTTTAAATAAAAGAGGTAGTGGTGTGCGCAGGCTTGTTCTTCTTAATTTCTTTATAGCAAAATCTGAAATTGAAGTTCCAGAGGAAAGAAATAAAGGAGTTATTTATGCTATTGAAGAGCCTGAAACCAATCAACATCCAAATAATCAAAAGAAAATAATAAATGCTTTTATGAGTTTGGCTGAAAAATCTGATTATCAAGTTTTATTAACAACTCACACTCCATCTATGGCAAAACTATTACCAGATAAGAACCTAAGATTTATTGAAGTTAAAGAAAAATCAAGAATTATTCATAATACATCTAATGATAGAAAGTTATTTGAATTAATAGCAAAAGCTTTAGGAGTTCTTCCTGATCATAATGTAAAACTATTTATAGCCGTAGAAGGAAAAAATGATATTTCTTTTTTAAACAACATATCATATCTCTTTAAAAAAGAAGACGAAGAAAGCTTTTTAGACCTTAAAGAATTAGAAAATAAAGGAGAGATTATATTTTTCCCTATTGGAGGAAGTAATTTAGCCTTATGGGCATCTCGTTTAAAAGAGCTTCAAGTGCCAGAGTTTCATTTATATGACCGAGATGTTAGTACAGAAGAGAAATTTCCAAAACAAAGTGAAATAGATAAGATTAATGAAAGAAGTGGTTGTAAAGCTTTTGTAACAAATAAAAAGGAGGCTGAAAATTATATTTCTAAAAAAACTATTCAAAAAGAAGTTAAAGATAAATACAATATTAAAATTTCCTTAGAAATTGATGATTTTATAGATGTTCCTGAATGGGTAGCAAAGAAAATTTATGAAGAAAAAGAAGAAAAGATTTGGGATGATTTATCACCTGATAAGAAAAAGGGCAAAGAGCAAAAAATAAAGAATTGGTTGAATCGAGACGTAATAAAAAATATGAATATAGGTGATTTAGATGAAAATACAAAGAAAGAAATAAGAACATGGTTAGATTCTATAAAACAACTTTATTGTTCACAAAATAGTCAAAATAAATATTAATAGGAAGTATATGAATACCGTTTTAGATAAAAATAATTGGCAATGTCCTTACTGTGGAATTTTTCAAATCCTTCAATATGGTGAGAATTTGAAAACAACAGAAGAATGCAATTTAACCTCCATGAGCAAATATAACGAAATTAGCGTTCGATTGTTTAGTATTTCCTGTCTGAATTGCAAAGAATTGACACTTAATATTGATTTAGAAAAAAAAATCTATCCAAAACCAAACCTTTACAGAAAAGGTATTATGGATTTCGATAGTGGCCCCTACTTTAAAAACCTGAAATCATGGTCTTTGATGCCTGATTCTAGAGCTAAACCTCAGCCAGATTATCTTCCTAAAAATGTAATAGAAAATTATAATGAAGCTTGTAAGATTGCTGATTCAAGCCCCAGAGCTTCTGCTATACTGTCTAGAAGATGTTTAGAGGTTATGATTAAAGACTTCTGTAAAGTTGAAGGCTCAGGAACTCTTTTTGAAAAGATAGAAGAAGTTCGAAAAAAGTCTATTGAAATCCAAGAAATCACAGAAGAATCAATAGATGCCATTGATCATATTAGAAAACAAGGTAATATAGCAGCACACATACAAAAGCCAACAAATTTATTGATCGACAACGTGAGTAAAAAAGATTCTGATTTATTGATCGAACTTTTAGAAATGTTATTTCAAGAGTGGTATATTGCCAGGTATAGAAGAAAAGAAAGATTGGCAAAAATCACAAAGGCAAAAGAAAAAACTAATTCTTTTGCAACCAAGGAACAAAAAAACAAAGAAGGATCAATCCATTCAAACATCTCAAAGCTAAACACCTAAAAATGAATAATGTATATTAAAAACTAGCTCTCAAAGAGATATAAAAATTGGAAAATTAAAGGAATTTTAAAATGGCTCAATTTCCTAGTTTTTCTGAAGCTCAAGTCAACTCTTTAGCTAAAATACTCGGTGAACTTATTACAGGAACACAAATTACAAATATCTTGAAAACTCATGATATTGAAGACAAATCAGGAGAATCCACTAAATGGAAAAGACTTTATTCGGTCTTTGTAGGGATTCAAAAAAGAGATGGATGCTCCAATAAGATCATAGAGCTTATTAGAACATCTTTTCTTGATCCTTCAGGTTTTGTTGAACGAAAAGAAGAATTTGAAAAATATCGTCAGAAGCTTAATCAAATACTGAGTTTTTCTGGATTAGAATACGGTTCAAAGGGTCAATTTAGATACTGTTCTAAAGCTCAAACAATTGATGAGGCTGAAAAAAGATTTCAAACAATTCAATCAACCTTTAAAGAAAGAAATATTCATCCTGAAGTGTTAAAATATTGTCGTACTGAGCTTCTAAAAGACAACTTATTTCATGCTGTATTTGAAGCAACAAAAGGATTAGCAGAATGTCTTCGGGAAAAATCAGGAGTAAAAGATTTGGATGGAACTTCTCTTGTAGAGAAAGTCTTTTCAACTGAAAATCCTATTCTTGCATTTAATACATTAGAGACTCAAACAGAAAGAAGTGAACATAAAGGTTTTTCTTCTTTATTAAAAGGATGTTTTTCTATGGTTAGAAATCCAATAGCCCATCAACCAAAGGTTCTATGGAAAAATGAAGATGATATCATAGATTATTTTTCTCTCATTTCATTGCTCCATAGGAAACTTGATAATTGTGTCCCAACACAAATGCGGAAAAATCATGGAAGGTAAGTTTAACTCTTATTTAAGATATAAAAATTCAAGCTTCCAAAAAAGGCTAACATAGGCAATTACACAATTTTTATTACAGAGCCAAATTAATAGAATATAACAAATGAAGAAATATAATAGAAAAACTTTTTTTGAAAACAAAAAATGTCTTGAGTATCTAAAACAATTTAGACAAATGGTTGAGCATTATTCAAAAAAAATAGAGCTAAGTTTATTTGAATTAGGTAGTTTACAAGTAGAAAACTTTAGACAATATGAAGAATATTGTATGAGAAAACCTGTTATAAATGAAAATGATTTAAAAAATCTTCGTAAGCAGATCAATGAAAGATTAGAACCCATTCGTCAAATTATTATTGATTCAGAAATAAATCCACTTATTACATATTCGCCTCCTTTATTTACTGGTGTAGTTGATAAACGAATAATTGATCTTTTAGACAATATATTCAATTTAGGCACAAAAAAAATCTCATATAATTTTGTTCTTGACTATATAGACCGAGCCATAGGTGTTTACAAAAATGATCAAAGAGCATCTTTAATAAGGACCTTTAATCCTATTTTTTGGATTAAAGAACTTCTTGAATCTGTTGTCGGTATTCCTTTTTATTTCTTAAAAAAGTCAGGATTCAGTAATAATTTAGAAGAAACTTTTTTCGCAAAAATCATAAAATTTGTAATATATCTTATTTCATTAATATCAGGAGCTTGGTTTATTATAGATAAGCTTTTAAGAATGTAATTAACTTGAATTTATTGTAACGATTCAAATATATAATTGAACAGAGAATAGAAAGAATGAATATAGAAATAGAATTTAATTCTACAATAAGAGAATTAGCTGAAAAAAGTCAAGAGATGGCTGCTAAAGATACTTCTCCTTTGGTTTGCTTAGTAGCCGGTCCTGGAACAGGAAAATCAAAAGTAATAGAACAAAGAGTTTTGTATTTGTTAAAAAAGGAAGTAAATGCTAATAACATTTTTGCAGTATCCTATACTCGTGCCTCTGCTAATGATTTAAAAGATCGTGTTTATAATTATTGTAAGGAAAAAAAATACAATAATGTCAATGGTGTAGGTATTTCAACTCTCCATTCACTCGCTTTAAAAATACTTAAAATATCTGGTGTTTTTTTAAATTTTCCAGTTGATCCAAAAGTATTGGATGACTGGGAAATAGAAAATATTTTTGATCGAGAGTTTTCAGAATTAAGTCAGTATAGTAAACGACATGCAAGCAAGATAAGAAAATATCATGAATCAATTTGGAATATAGAAGATGCAGGCGACTATTCTACATCTCATAATAATATTTCTATTACTATAACTGAAAAAGAAAAAAGAGTTTTTGAGCAATTTTACCTTTACTGGATATACTTATATGCAGCAATTTTACCGGGTGAAATTATTCGTTCTTGTGTAAAAAAAATCGAAAATAACCTTTCATGTATTAAATCTTATTTAAATATTTCTCATTTAATTATTGATGAGTTTCAAGATTTAAATCCGATGGATTTAAAATTCATAGACCTAATCATTAAATCAGGTATTAATGTTTTTGTTGCTGGAGATGATGATCAAAGTATCTATAGTTTTCGACACGCATCACCTATTGGACTACAAAATTTTACTCAAAGACCTTCTGCTGAATTACATATTCTTAAGCACTGTTTCAGGTGTCCTTCTGTTATTTTAAATTCTGCTGTTGCTTTAATTGAAAGATATGGAGGGCAAAATCGGATAAAAAAGCAATACATTTCAATGTATGACAGTTCTAGTCCTAAGCTTAATGGAATAGTAAAATTATGGAAATTTAAAGGTTATAAGAAAGAAGCAGAAGGTATAGCGAAGTCATGTAAAAAATTGAAAGAAGCAGGTTTGTCTTACGATTCAATTCTTGTATTAGTAGCAAATACTCAAATGCAACTTAAAGCAATTAAAGAAGCTTTTAATGATTATAAAATAAAGTACAACTCCCCTAAAGAGAAAGATTTTCAAGATACAAAAATTGGCAGAGGTCTACTAAGTTTATTGAGACTTGTTGCAACTAATGAAGCTAGAAAAACAGATAAGAGACAAGATGATTATATAGCTTTAAGATATATTGTTAAGAATAAAAAAGGTGTAGGTAAAGAAACATTTAATAAAATTGTTAAAACTATTATCTCAAATCAGCTAAATTTTAGAAATATTTTTGAAAATAGTTTATCTGATAATAAGTTTGATAGAAAAGAAATCAAAGTTATTTTCGCTATTCGTAAATATTTAAAAAATATAGATAGCTGGCGAAGTGCTGATACAATTGAAGAAAAACGAAATGATATAAAAAATTTCTTATCTCTAACAAACTTTAAACCAATTGAAGTTCAAGAACTTAATGAATTTTTAGATAGTTTACCTCAACAAGCAAATTTTCAAGAACTTAAAGCTTATATGGAAGCTGATACTTTGAATAATAAAAAAATAGCTGTTAAACATATTTATGAAAGGCTTGGAATTCAAGATAATATTGATACACCTCAAACAGAAGCCGTTAAAATTATGACCTTACACGGATGTAAGGGTTTATCTGGAGATGTTGTTTTTATACCTGGGTTAGAAAAAGGATTATTACCGAATGACAAACAAGTTAATAATGATAAGATAAAAGAAGGAGCAAGAATGCTTTTTGTTGGAATAACAAGAGCAAAACGTTGTTGTGTTTTGAGTTACTCCACTAAGCGTTGGATATATACAGAGCTAAAAACTCAAGAGGCTTCTGAATATATTTCACACTTAAATAATCAATTCGAAGATGGAGATATATTAAGTAAAATTGAATGTGAGAAAATAATAAGTATAATTTGAAACTTCAGTAACTAAGAAAACTCTGATTTTAGCTCTGTAATAAAAATTGTGTAATTACCTATTTAGTAGTATAAGCTTTTTTTGAAAGGTAATAGGTAACTTATGAACATAGAGACAATTGGCAAAGCATAAAATTTACTAGTGTCGACCCCCTTTCTTCTTAGTCACTTGCAATTTCAAGATATTTGGATTAAGTGTAATAAAAAGAAGTAATTTACAAACTCCTACTATTATAATCCTAAGGAAAGGTATTTATTATGGATTTAGGAACAGGGCTCGCTATTTTTGGTTCAAAGGACATTATTGTCAAATTATTAGGTCCAACTGCAGATTACTTAGGTGGTGAGTTACAATTTTTTATACAAAAGCGGATTCAAAATATTAAACAGATACTTGAAAATGCTTGGGTGAAATTGCAACAACAAGGTAGAGATCAGATTAATGGGACTGTATCGCCAAAGGTTTTAAAGGGAATCATTAATGAAGGCTCTTATGCTGAAGATTTTTTAAGTATAGAATACTTTGGAGGTGTATTAGCATCATCTAGAACTGATATATCTTATGATGACAGAGGAGCATATTTTAATTCACTTATATCAAGATTGTCTACGTATCAATTAAGAATGCATTATGTATTCTATCATATTTTAAAACAAGAATTTCATGGAGAAAACATCAATTTTGGTATTGATACTGAAAGAAATAAGTTGAGATTATTTATACCTTTTTCATCTTGGATTAAATCAATGAATTTTACAGGTAAAGAAGTAGATCAAATTGGTACTTATTTCGACCATATAATAAATGGCCTATTAAGAGAACAATTAATTGATACATGGTTTCACTTTGGAGAAGTAGAATATTTAAAAAAACATTTTGAAAAAGCTTTAGAAAGTGGAGTCATGCTTCAACCAAATAGACTTGGTTTTGAGCTGTTTTATTGGGCTTATGGATTAGGTACAGAAAATACAAGAACTTTTTTTCAAAAAGATAAATATTTTAAAATATATGAGGATGTCACTATTGATAATAACTGCAAACGAGTAAATTAAATATGGAATTATAGAGGGGACTTTACTGACTTTAATTATCAGTCACTAGAGTAGAAAGACAAAACTTGAAAAATAGAAATGCAATAAAAGAGTTTAGAAATACAACTACAGGTAATACTAGAAACTTATGGAAAAGGGATAAAAAAATTAATTTAAATAAGTCTATGATAAATTTAGATTCCAATTGATAGACTATAATATAAAATCTAAGCAATAAAAATTGAACAAGATTGTGATTAAGGTTTGTTATGGATAATTTCAATGAAAAAGTAAGTTTTATTTGGTCAGTGGCAGACTTGTTGCGTGGCCCTTACCGTCCAAATCAATATAAGAATGTAATGTTACCTCTTACAGTTTTAAGAAGACTTGATTGTGTCTTAGAACCAACAAAAGACAAAGTTCTTGCAAAAGTAAAAACTCTAAAAGGTGGTAAGATTAAAAATCTAGAACCAATTCTCAATACAATTGCAAAGCAAAGTTTTCACAACAAAAGCCGATTTACTTTTGAAAAATTAAAAGGCGATCCAAATAACATTGCGGCAAATCTAACAAACTATATAAAAGGTTTTTCTAAAAAAGCATTGCAGATTATTGAGCATTTTCAATTTGAAAATCATATAGCTAAGCTTGAAAAAGCAGACCGCTTATTTCTAGTGATTTCTAAATTCTGTGATATTAACCTTCATCCTAAAAAAGTCAGTAATATTGAAATGGGCTATATATTTGAAGAACTTATTAGAAAATTTAACGAGGCAAGTAATGAAGAAGCGGGATATCATTTTACTCCTCGTGAAGTTATTCGGCTTATGGTAGATCTTATTTTTCTTCCTGATAAAGACATTCTCACAAAAAAAGGAGTGGTGAAGACTTTGTTTGATCCAGCTTGTGGTACTGGAGGAATGTTGTCTGTTTCAGAAGAATATGTGAGAGAGCTTAACCCAGATGCTCAACTTGAAGTCTTTGGTCAAGACTACAATGATCAGGCTTATGCTGTATGTGGTTCTGATATGATGATTAAAGGTCAAGATATTGAGCACATCAAATTTGGAAATAGCTTTACTGAAGATCATTTTTTAGGAAAACAGTTTGATTATATGCTTGCCAATCCACCTTTTGGAGTAGAATGGAAACCTGAAGCTAATTTTATAAAAAAAGAATATAAAGAGCAAGGCTTTGGAGGTCGGTTTGGTGCTGGCCTTCCTCGTATTAATGATGGCTCATTATTGTTCTTACAGCATAAAATTAGTAAAATGAAATCTATCAAAGAGGGAGGCACCCGGCTAGCTATTGTATTTAATGGATCTCCTTTATTTACAGGCAGTGCTGGTTCTGGTGAAAGTGAAATACGTTGTTGGATTATTGAAAATGACTGGTTAGAAGCCATTGTTGCGTTGCCAGATCAGCTTTTTTACAATACTGGCATTCATACCTATCTTTGGATACTTACTAATCGTAAGGAAAAGAATAGAAAGGGTAAAATTCAACTTGTTAATGCCACAAGTTTTTTTCAAAAAATGCATAAATCTTTAGGCAATAAGCGTAATGAAATTAGTGATGAATATAGAGATGAAATAACACGTATTTATGGAAAATTTACTGAAAGTGAGTATGTACGTATTTTTGATAATAAAAATTTTGGTTATCATAAGGTTACAGTTGAACGTCCTCTTAAGCTCAATTTTGCTGTCAATGATGAACGTCTTGAAAAATTGAAACAGACAGAGAAATTTAAAAAATTGGCAATTAGCAAAAAACGTAAAAATATTCAAATAGCCTCAATTGAGATTGAGAAAGGAAAAACCCTTCAAAAATCAATTTTATCTGCTCTTATTTCTTTATCTTCAAAAGATCTTATTAAGAATAGAAAACAATTCACCAAATTGATGAAATCATGTTTTCAAAAAGCTGGATTTAATCTTCAGACAAATCTTTTTAAAGCTATTCTTATGACATTAAGTGAGCGAGATGACACAGCAGATATTTGTAGAAATTTAAAAGGAGAGCCTGAATCAGATACTGAACTTAGAGATTATGAAAATGTGCCTTTAAAAGAAGATGTTCAAACTTACATGAAAAAAGAAGTTTTACCTCATGTTCCTGATGCTTGGATCGATAAATCTAAAACTAAGGTAGGTTATGAAATCAATTTCAATCGGTATTTTTATAAATATGTTCCACCTCGTCCATTAGAAGAGATTGAAAAAGACTTAAGAGGAGTTGAAAATGAAATTGCTTTTTTGTTGAAGAATGTGATAAAGTAAATAAAAAAACTTATCATATTTTATTATGAATGGATCAATAAGTTATGAAGTTCAACACATCTTTTTTACTTATTTTAATTTCGATTACAATTGCTATAATGTTTATATATATTGGATCAAATCGTCAATTGACTACATTGGAAAATGTATTATTTCAGTTGATTATATTATCTATTGGCTTAATAGGATCATTTCTTTTTGGAAGAGTTAAGTCTAAAGAAATTGATAAACCACGTCTAAGATCCGCTTTTCGTAGACTTATTTCTCTTTATCGAAGTCTTTCTCGTATGGCTTTTATTGTTAGTGAAAATCAAGAACGAGGAGGACAAGAAGACAAAACAACACTTTTAAAAATTGAATCAATAATTACAGAACAAATATTTGCTGTCGATGATGCAATGTTAGATTGGTATGATATAACACCAGAAGAAGTTAAAGATTTATATAAGTCTAAAAATTTATTTTTTGATGATACTTTAAGACAAACCAAGAGGGAGTCAGATAGTGAATGACCTTATTCGAGGCAAGGTTGCTAAAATTCTGAACTCTCGTGAGGTGGCTATAAATATTGGTTCTCATCACGGAGTGAGAGAAGGAATGTTATTTGATATTCTTGACCTTAGTGGCAAAAATATCATAGACCCTGACACAGAAGAAAACTTAGGTTCAATTGAAAGGCCAAAAGTGAGAGTTCAAGTCAAACATATAAGAGATAATTTTTCTATTGCCTCAACATTTAAAAAAAATGAGATAAATATTGGAGGTAAAGGAGGTGGCTTTGCCTTGTTATCTAAAGCATTTCTTCCACCAAAATGGGTTACCAAGTATGAAACATTAAAAACAGCAGATCAAACATGGGAATCTATTACAGAGGATCAGAGCTATATTAAGATTGGAGACCCCATAATTCAAGTTTTTGAAGACAATAAAGAAAAGGTTAAGTGAGTTAATAATGATAATTTTGAAACCTTACATAGAATACAAAGATTCTGGTATAAAATGGATTGGCAATATTCCTAGTCACTGGGAGACAAATAAGTTAAAATTTTTACTATCTGAACCGTTAAAATATGGAGCAAATGAGCCTGCTGAATACGATGAACTTTCTTGGCCAAGATATATTAGAATTACTGACATAGATGAAAAAGGTTTATTAAAAAAAAAGACTTTTAAATCCATCTCTGAAGACATTGCCTATCCTTATCTTTTAAAAGATGGAGATATATTATTTGCACGTAGTGGTGCTACTGTAGGTAAAACTTTTTTTTATTTAAAATCATTTGGCAAATCTGCTTATGCAGGATATTTGATACGTGCAAGATTTAAAAATAAAAAAGTTTTTTCAAAATTTATTTATTACTTTTCTCGTTCTAATATCTATTGGGAATGGATTAAAAGTAATTTTATACAAGCTACTATTCAAAATATTAGTGCTGAAAAATATTCTAATTTATTACTTCCTCTACCTTTATCTCTTAAAGAGCAACAAGCTATTGCAAGTTATCTTGATGATAGGACAAAACAGATTGATTCTCTTATTGAGAAGAAACAACAACAGATCAAATTACTTCAAGAAAAAAGATCAGCCCTTATTACCCATAAAGTGACCAAAGGACTTGACCCTAAAGTTAAAATGAAAGATTCTTATGTGAAGTGGCTAGGAAAAATCCCAGCACATTGGACAGCTAAAAAGCTAAAGTATTTAGCAATAGTTAATTCTAGCAATGTTGATAAAAAAACAAAAGAACATGAAAAAGATATTTTATTATGCAATTATGTTGATGTTTATAAAAATGATTATATTGACAATGGGATTAACTTTATGAAAGCTACTGCATCAGATACTCAGATAAAAAAATTTCGACTTCAAAAAAATGATGTTATTATCACAAAAGATTCAGAATCTCCAAATGACATTGGAGTACCTGCCTTTGTCTTAAAGGATTTTGAAGATATTGTTTGCGGATATCATCTAGCTCAAATAAAACCTAAAACTATAATAGGTTCTTTTTTGTTTAGATGCTTTCAAACTAAGTGGCTTCAAGCATACTTTGAAATATCTGCCAAAGGTATTACTCGCTATGGATTAAGTGTTAGCGACATCAATTCTTCTATAATACCTATTCCTACAATAATAGACGAGCAAAAAATAATTGCTAATTTTCTTGATAAAGAAACTTCTAAAATCGATACTTTAATTTTAAAAATTAAACAATCCATACAACTTTTAAAAGAATACCGACCTGCTCTTATTACTGCTGCTGTTACAGGTAAAATAAATGTTCAGAAAAATACAGAAGTTATAAAAACCTCTAGTAAAAAAAATAGAAAAATAAAAGAAAACTATAATGACGACACAGTATAAAGAAATTGCTTTTGAAAATGTTATTGAACAGCATCTTTTAGAAAAAGGGGGCTATACCAAAGGTGATCCTAAAACCTTTAATCGTTTAAAAGGACTTGATCCAAGTGTTCTATTTGCTTTTCTAAAAGAAACTCAAGCGGAGCAATTGGCCTACATTCAAAACCTTCAAAAGGATAAAACAGAAGATATTATTATTGAATCTTTATGTCAGGCTCTAGATTCAAAGTATGAAGGATGTCTTAAAGTTTTAAGACATGGGTTTAAATGTTTTGGAAAGCTTTTTAAAGTTGCTTATTTTGCTCCAGCCAGTGGTTTAAATCCAGATATTCAAAAACTTTATGAAAAAAACCAATTAACAGTGACAAGACAACTTCAGTATAGCAACAGACATAAAAACTCTCTTGATATGGTCTTAAGCTTAAATGGATTACCAATTGTTACATTAGAGCTTAAAAATCCAATAACAGGTCAAACATGGCGAAATGCCATTCATCAGTACAAACAAGATAGAGATTCAAATGAGTTGATTTTTCAATTTAAAAAGAGAACATTAGTTCACTTTGCTGTGGATACGGATGAAGTCTATATGACAACCAGACTCAATGGAGATAGAACCTTTTTTCTGCCATTTAATTTAGGGAATAATCAAGGAGCAGGAAACCCTGAAAATTCAAAAGGCTATAAAACTTCTTACTTATGGGAGGAAATTCTTAATAGAGAAAGCTTATTAGATATACTTGCTAGATTTATCCATCTTGAAGTAGAGGAGAAAAAATTTCAGAATAGAAAAAATACAGAGGAAACGATGATATTTCCTAGATATCATCAACTTAACTGTGTAAGAAAGCTTATCGATGATGTACAAGAAAAGAAAACAGGAACAAACTATCTCATTCAACATTCTGCTGGAAGTGGAAAAAGCAACTCCATTGCATGGTTAGCTCATCGTTTGTCAACTCTCTATGATAATGCTGATGAAAAAATATTTGATTCTGTAATTGTTATCACTGATCGTTTAGTTTTAGATCAACAACTTCAAAATACAATATATCAATTTGAGCATAAACAAGGTGTTGTTAAAAAAGTTGATGAAGATTCAACACAGCTGGCTAAAGCTATTACTTCTTGTGACCCTATTATCATCACAACACTTCAAAAGTTTCCTTATGCTACAGAGAAAATGGAATATCTATCAAGCAAGAAGTATGCTGTCATTATTGATGAAGCTCATAGTTCACAAGGAGGTGAGTCAGCTACAAGCCTAAAAGGCCTTTTGTCAGGAACAGTTATAAAAGAGGAAGCAGAAAAACAAGCCAGAGAAGAAGGGCTTCTAGATTATGAGGAAGAAATTATACGTTCTATGAAAAAAAGAGGTCAGCAAAAAAATATCAGTTTTTTTGCATTTACTGCAACACCTAAATATAAAACGTTAGAAATTTTTGGCAAATATGGAGAAGATGGAACTCCTAAATCATTTCATCTATATAGCATGAAGCAAGCTATTGAAGAAGGTTTTATTTTAGATGTTTTGCAATATTATACAACTTATAAGACGTATTATCGACTTATTAAATCGATAGAAGATGACCCAGAGGTTGATAAAAGGCGAGCTGCTCGCAGTCTTGCTCGTTTTATGAGTTTACATCCACATAATATCTCTCAGAAGACAGAAATTATAGTAGAACACTTTATACATTTTACTCGTCATAAAATAGGAGGTAAAGCTAAGGCCATAGTGGTCACTTCCAGCCGTTTACATGCTGTTCGATATAAGAAGTCTTTTGATGAGTATATCAAAGATAAAAAATATCGAGGAATTAAAACTTTAGTTGCTTTCTCTGGTAGAGTTCCTGATCCTGATATCAAAGAAATTGAATACACTGAAGTCAGTATGAATAAAGGGATTAAAGAAAAAGAACTTCCTGGAAAGTTTGCCACTAATGAATATCAAGTTCTTCTTGTTGCAGAAAAATATCAAACAGGTTTTGATCAACCTCTCCTACATACAATGTATGTTGATAAAAAGCTCTCTGGAATTCAAGCAGTGCAAACGTTAAGCCGTTTAAATAGAACTTCTATAGGTAAGGAAGATACATTTGTACTTGATTTTGTAAATAGGCCAGAAGACATTCAGGAAGCATTTCAGCCTTACTATGAAAAAACTCTTATCGAGGAAAGAGTCGAGGTAAAACATCTTTATGAGTTGCAATCAAGATTAGATGTTCAGCAAGTTTACTATAGAACCGAAGTGGATGAATTTTGTAGGATTTTTTATAAACCAAAGAAAAATCAAACATCCTCTGATCATGAAAGAATAAATGTTTGTATTGATCCTGCTGTTATGCGTTTTAATAAATTAGATCAAGAAAAACAAGATGAGTTTAGAAAGTTACTTTTGTCTTTTCTTGATAATTATGCCTTTCTATCGCAAATTATCCCATTTCAAGACTCAGATCTTGAAAAGCGTTATTCTTATATACGTTTTTTACTTAAAAAATTACCTAAAAGAGAATCCGGACCAAATTATTATTTTGATAATGATATTGCACTTAAATATTATAGACTGCAAAAAATCAGCGAAGGTTCGATTCATCTTGAAGATGGAAAAGGAAGTAAGGTTTCTGGTCATGTTTCTGTGGGAGCAAGCTCTTCAAATGATGAAAAAATAGAGTTATCACAATTGATAGACATTCTTAATGAACAGTTTGGCACACAGTTTACTCAAGCAGATCAGTTATTCATAGACTCTATAGGAGAGGAAGCTGTCTCTGACCCAAAGTTAAGACAAGCAGCAAAAGCGAACTCTATGGAAAACTTTGGTTATGTTTTCCGAAAAGCTTTGGAAAAACTATTTATTGATCGCATGGAACAAAACGAAGATATTACAGCTAAGTTTATGAACGAAAAAGAATTTAAAAAAGTTATAGGAAAAGCTTTACTTGAGAGAGTTTATAAACAAATTCACAGTGAGGATACAGACAATAATTAAAAAATATAGATTTTCCTTTAAAATTCATTCATACTGTTAAACTTTTCTTTAAATAACAAAGCCTTTGAGAACAAATCTTTTATTAAATAACTTTGTCAAAAATATCCATTGTAGATTCTTCAACAATTCCTTTAAGAAAATGGTAACCAGAAGATTCTTGTTTTGCATTAAAATGACTTGTTGCCACATAGAGGTTTTTAAAGCCTTTTTGATACTTTCTTTTAATTAAAAGTTTGGCTTTTCCAAACTCATAATCAACCAATATAGGTATGTTTGTATCGATTGAGAGCTTATCAAATTCTCTCTCACTAGAAACACACAAGCAATTTTTACCTTAGTTAAATTATTTTTATATTTTTTATAATTACTTTTTTTGTTTATAGAAAGCCCTTTGCAGGTGTAGTGTCCCTGCAAAGAGCTGGAGATAAAAAATTATCAAATTATATAACTATTAAAGGCCGTTCTTTATATTTATCATGTATTTTCCAGTAGGTTTAGGTGCAACTTGACCTATACCCATCTCCCAATGATCTTCTTGTGCTCCTCCTAAATTACCAACTGCAATAATAATAAACTTAGGTGCGAATTTATCTGTGTTGTCTATCTTTGCTTCTGTAGGAATTGTGAATGTTCCAGTAGATAAATAAGTACAATCATCTGAAGTATTACAAAAGTCTTCAGTGTTTATCATGGTATTAGCATTACTTGGATTGCTTGGAACTGGCGGACCATCATAATCTGATAAATTGGTAGGTAATGTATTGCCTTGTACCCAATTACCCGGATCTTTTGTAACTAAAGCATTGAAGCCTGTTTTATATTGAACGTCACCACTTGGTGAAAAGCCTAATTGTATAAAGTTTGATGTTGAATATCCCCATTCAGAATTAAAAGCTATACTTGAAGTGTATATACCACCTAATATTAACTTAGGTTCAATTTGTCTGGCCTTCCTTTGATACCTTTGGTAGTTAGGTATGGCAATACTAGTTAGTATACCTATGATGACAACTACAACCATTATCTCAGTGAGTGAAAATCCTTTTTGATTGAATCTATTTTTTACTTTTTTCATAAGCATCTACCTGTTTTAATCATAAAGAGGCTATCACTTTGCCACAGAATATATTAAATAATTGGTTGTCTATTGCTTTACATTTAAGCGGTTGATCGTTTTCTAAAGTGACTTTTAAAGAGCAATTATAAACTCTATACTGCTTAAATTTGTATTTACTCGATAGATTGTTACAGACCTTCAAAATTTCTTTACCTCTAAGTAGAGCACATGATTTTTGACATATATTAATAAAGGTTGCATTGTCTCCTATGGTATTTGCTTTTTCTATATAGTCTGTATTTGGTCTATAATTGGCATAGAAGTAATATTGTGCAGCTTCAGTATCTTGCTTAAGATGTGTGGATAAAAACTTCTGATTTGCCTCCTGTGTATCTTTATAAAATTTAAGCCTTGCATTGTTTACAAGTAATCCTAGTAAACCAATAATAACAATTGCTAGTAAGTAAAGTAATCTTCTAGGACTTGTTTTCTTTAGTTTCATTTTTTATTTCCTCAATAAGATCAAGAATAGAATCTCGTAGTTATCTATTCTTTCCCCTTCTGAGTTATTTCCCATATACTTGCGTTTTTCTCGCTTAACAACTTCTTTACCTTTTCTTCTTTTTCTAATAGTCGTAATATGCTGTATGTTATCCAATTCTCATGTTCTATGTTATGGGCCCCTGTTTTTTGACTTATCTCCGCTTGTTTAAGAGGCTTTCCCTCATTCTCTAAAACACGCAATATAGCAATTTTTAGTAACTTTTCAGCAATATCAACAAGGTCCCTACTTAAATTCGACATCATCTCACTCCTTTATTTTTCAATGTTATAATTCATTGCGTGTCATACCTTTTTACCTGTTTCATGTTTCACTTCTATTTGTTTTAAGAAACCCACGCTGTGTGAAAGGGAATAGCCTTTAAAACAATGTGGGTAATTTAACGATTTAATTTATAAACTCACTGGTTTTAATGCTTTATGTCCCTGATATTTATCTTCACAAGCTCTTATTTTCTTTTCTAGAAAATTCATTCTTTTACTTAAATGCATATCCGTCCTAGCTTGAATGCTTGACAATGCATATAGATGTGAAAAAACTTTCATGCCTAAAATACTTCCTATGCCTAAAGAGATAGTGACAGCGATGACAAGCTCTAATAAATAAACTCTTTTAAATTTTAAGCTTGTCATAAAAATCCCCTTTAATTAAAAAAATAAAGCCCATGTGGTTTAAGACATGGGTTTTTTATATTAATCAACACCATTTTTAAGATTAATTAAATTTTTTGATTCATCCATGATCCATTGATCATCTTGAGTGCCACCAATATTCCCTATTGAACCAATAGTAAAAGTAACCGTGTTTCTAGCAACATTGTTAACACCAGGCCCACTTATACCACATCCTGCAGCTGCTACTCCAGAAGGGTTTATTTTAGATGGTAGACAAGCCGGAGGAGTAGTACCTAAGGTTAAAGCACATTTTGTGTTAGCATTACCCGGCGCTTTACATCCACCCTTAATTGTGTCTGCTTTTAGTACCACACCCTTAACATTCTTAGATGCCCCTAAAGGAACTGTGCAACCTGGAGAATTACTTCCAACAAATGTACTAATACTACCAGGATCAGTTACTGTACAAACATGAAAAGTAGTAATATCAGCGGGAATAGATGCCTTTGGACCTGTATAACCAGGAGGTCTAGCCAGAAGATTTATATCTATACCAGCCGTACCATTGGTCCCAGTCGCACTATCAAATCCTGTTAAATACTGAATTTGACCACCTGGAGTAAATCCAATTTGTAATAAATTCGGTGAACCTAAACCATACTCTGCTATAAAAGTTGTCTCTGCTGTGTATATACTAGCTAGCATTGTCTTTGGTTCTGTCTGCCTCGCTCTACGCTGAAACTTTTGATAATTTGGTATTGCAATCGCAGCTAAGATACCTATGATCGCCACCACAACCATCAACTCAACTAATGAAAACCCTTTTTGGTTTTTCATTTTATTATATTTTCTTAAAAACTTTTTCATGATAAGAACCCCCTATTTCATAAAAAATAAATATTGTCTAAAATAATAAATTTAAATTTCCTCTACCTTTTTTCTCTTCATCTATCTCTAGCTGCTTAAAAATTTGAAAGAAAATATGACCAAAAATATCAAAAATGTAAGTCTTCAAAGACACATCAAAAGACCAGATTCTAACTCAACTGGACTGTAACTTACGTACATAAGTTACAGTGGTGCACCCTTAAAATCATTGATGTTTTTGGTCATTTTCCCTACCAATGACCATCAATGAAAAACCCTTTCAATTAACCATATCGGTATTTATTTCAATAACTTAATACTGTAACTTATGTACGTAAGTTACAGTGCTAAGTAGTTGAAATCATTGAAGTACTAGACTGTCTAGTCTAGTATTAAGACAACATTTAAGTTGAGAAATTTATAAAGTTGTTGCGAATTGATAAAATGTTTGTATCTAACCAAAACAACTTCTTATATTTTCATTTTAGCGAAAGAAAAACGCAAGGAAGTTTTCCTTAACATTATGTTAAATAAGAAGAGGTATCTGCCTTACTAAAAATAAATAGATTTTTGAGACAATGAGTATTTTATGAGAGTATTAGCCGTCATGCTCATTGTCCAAAAATGGCCAGAGGCTCGCCTCGAGAGGCCAGTTTATTTTTAGTGAAAGCAATTGCAGATTGATAAAACATCTGTCTCTCAACAGAACAACTTCCTCTATTTGTATCTTAATAGAATTAAAATACAACAAAAGATACCTTTAAAATAGCTAGTATATAGTAGAATAAAGTATTTTATATAATTCTGTCTCCTGAAGCATTGGCGAGAGGTCAATCAGAAGTCTGCCATAACTCTAAATTACTATCTTAGGCTAAGTTCAAATAGTAGACATGGAAATGGTTTAATTACTTTTGGATCAGCCCATGGACCGGGGGTGGATTCAATTCGTAAGTGCAACTCTTTTGTATTTATAGATATTTTTAAGTGCATGTTGATATTAGACTTTGTAGCATTAAAAATGCTCTGCTATCTCTCTTTGAGGGTTATTATTTAAATACTTCTTGGTAGGTTAAGCGGCTGTGTCAAAGTGCGACTCTATATTTAGAGATCTTAATAATTCTTGTAAAGTATTAAGTGACAAGTTTGTTTTTAAAGAAGCTTCTAATTTAGCATAAGTTTGTTGAGTTATGCCAAGTTTTTTTGCAATTTGAGTTTGAGATAGCCTTTTTTGTTTTCTTTTTCTTTTCAAAACAATGGCTAATGATATTTGAAAATCAACCATTATTGGATAAAAATTCTTGCCCTTTCTCTGCTTAGGATAAGGGATATTAAGATTACGGTCACAACAGGAAGCCAACCATCCGTTGAGGGCTTCCGATGCATTCTCCTTTGCTTTAGTAAGAGTTTTTCCTTCAGTAAAACACCCTTCAAGTTCAGGAAAGTCAACAAGGTATGATTTATCTTTTTGTTGAGTGATACGAGTAAAATATTTCATTTCTTTTTAATCCCTATTTTTTTTAAATCTTTCTTTTTAATCTCCGCTTCTTTTAAAATTTTGCTTTCTAATCCCTTACCTAAGGATTTATTTCCATGGACAGGTACAGGGATTGTTTTCTTCCCTTTTGCCATAATATGGTGACTTCCTCTAGTTCTTACATGTTTCCAGTCACATTTCTTTAACAATGCGACAATAATTCTTCCGGCTAAAGGCATATTTTTATATTACAAGTTTTAATCTATATTGTCAAATATGGAACAGCAAGTATCCAAATAGATGAATTATCTCAGAATATCTGTTACTGAGAGTTTAATAATGAATAGAAAAAAATAAGTCATAAAGAAATTAAAAGACTAGTGTCAAAGGTTGTTGTTGATTGTAAAAAATTAGCAGATAACTATGTTAAAAATTGGAACCCTGTAAATAAAAAATGGCCAACAATTGAAGGAGCAGTTTATTTAAGACTTTCTGATGACACACAAGTAGCCGTAGAACATGGATCATTGGAACAACAAATTCACATTGCCATACACGAACTACTTCTAAACATATTAAAGAAAGCAATCACTCTGCTTTAATAACATCCGGCAAGTTTAATAGTGACTTTCCATTATTGGGATTTGATATCATTAAAAATGAACATGGAGAAAGTACTGGGGTTTATAAACCAAATCGTAAGGAATTAAAGCAAGTTGAATGGATTATGAAATCTTTTCTTCATACTGATAAGTACAAAACATTGCTTAATTACTGTAAGGAAAGGAATATCAAAAACAAAAAAAATAAAGAGCAAGAATTGATGAAAGAAAGAGATCAACTCTAGTTACTTCAAAAACAGCTTTCTAATGTACAAAGCTTTGATTTTAATGAGAAATATCTTAAAAATATAGTCAAAGCTCTTAATTATATTCATAAAAATGACCTGGTTTCTCTTAGATCTGTCTATCATAATCTATTTCAAAAGATCATTGTTCAACCTCTGGATGAATCAAAAATACAGCTTAAATTTGTCTTCAAAGTGAGCCACTTCCATCTCGACATGCTGCTATTAAACCTTGCTTGATTCCATGGCTATGAGCTGTTCCAAAAGTTACAAGACCATTGCCAGATAAATCTAGGATAGATTGAACAGCTGCTGCATCACGTGGTGAAATTAACGATAAAATATTATTATTCGTAACTTCAAATCGCAAGTGCAACTCTTTTGTGTTTATAGATATTTTTAAAAGTTGTATCACTTTAGGATTAATATTCCAACAAAGTTTTAATTATCATGAAAGATTATAGTAAATTATTTAATTTGAATGAATGTATTTTGATGTTTATGGCAAAGTCTCGTAGTCCTCGAGCTAAAGCTCTGCGGAAGAACGATCCTTTGCCATAAACATCAAGCTGTCAAATAAGCATTTTCAGAAGTTATTATATATAAGTAAAATTAAATGGATAAACTATGAATAACTTCAGCAAACCATCTTTTGTCTATGAAACTCATTAGGAGTTAGAAAACCTAAACTCTTTCGAGGGCGATGGTTTAAAAGAGACTCAACCTTTTTTACATCCTTAGAGGTGACTTCTCTAAAATCTGTCTTCTTTGGAAAATACTGACGGATTAAACCATTCGTGTTCTCATTTAAACCTCTCTGATATGAACTGTAAGGATGTGCAAAATAAACTTTACATCCAGTATATTCACTGATCTTCTCATGACACGAAAACTCTTTACCATTATCCAAAGTCATTGTATGAACAACCTCTCCTTTAAGAGCTTTAGAAATAGCATGAAAAACTGCCTCAGATCTCTTAGATTCTATTTTGACAATCCTCGTCTTCTTAGAACATCTATCTACCAGCGTGACTAAAGCTCCTTTATGATGTCTACCTATCATTAGATCACCTTCCCAGTCTCCTATCCGAAGCTTCTTATCTACTATCTTAGGCCTTTTATCAATGCTCACTCTATTCTTTATCTGACCCCTTTTATCAAATCTACTTGTACCATATCGCTTCTTGCGTTGCCTCTGACATCTTAAAAATTTGTAGAGATCTCCTCCTGATTGCTTATCTCCAAGAATATGCTGATAAATACTCTCATGACTTATAGACAAACCTTCTCGTTTAAGAAAACCGGATATCTGTTCCGGACTCAAACGATCACGAAGAAACCTCTCAAGCTTATTAATGACTTTTTGTGTTATCTTTATATGTCTATGAGAGTTTTGAAGACGATCGACTGCTTTTTCATGGGCTTGTTGAGGACGATAACCTCGCAAGCCTTTGTTACGATTCAATTCCCTATATATGGTGCTTTTATCTCGACCTACCTGAGTAGCAATTGAACTTATTGATTTTCCACTTTGCAAAAAAGCTAAAATCTGGTATCTCTCATGTTGGGTTAGATGAGTGTAATTGCTCATGGAATACTCCTTTCATTATTTAAAGAGATTGATTAGAGTATTCCTCTAACCCGCTTTAAATAACTATGCAAGGAGTTGCACTTGCAACTTGAATCCACCATTTACTCTTATCAACCTTCTCATGTTTAGACGAGTTATAGTAGGACCTTTTGGAAATCCAAGATTATCCAGAAAGCTTTCAAATTCACTCTCTGAAATCAGAAGACTTCTAATATTCATATCTTCCATAAAAGATAAAGTTGCTGAATATTGAGCATCTGTAACGTAAGCGTCTTTCCTAATAAGTCCTCTCAAATACTTAAATTGGCTTATATTATCAATTGTTTCTTTTTTCAAATCCTCATCATCTAATGGAAATATTCCAACCCTATGAAAATCTTCTGGATGAGTTACTCGAGCAATGGCATAAGCCTCAAACACAAGAAAAAGTAATGGATCTGTTTTATTGGAACTTCATTCTGATGATTGATTCAAATTTGTGTTTACCCTATCTCGAGCTCTTAAATAACGATCATTTGCATTATCAATATCAGCAGTATCCGTTTCAATATGCTCAATGTCAATCCAGTCTATCTTTCCAGATTTAGCCAGTTCTGTGATTTTTTGAGCATCAGATTGCTCAGAGACAATCGTCCCTTGATAGTCTTCAAGCAATTGATTTAAATAAGCCGCAGTCTCTTCTGTTTCATAATTTCTTTCAAAAACATCCACAACTTCATTAGGCTCAATAGTTAGATGTTCTGTAAATAAAGTATATACTTGCCGATCACCTATCTGAATGACTTCAACACCTTCAATGTCTGAGTTAGAAAAAATACAAGCTTCTGTCTGAGCAAGCACTGACTGATAACTCAACAAACTCACCATATAAAAATTTCCTAGAACTCATAGTAAATACCTCCTTTATCTTGCATGCTGTATAATATTACAAATTATAAGCAATATACATACCAAGTAAATGAATGTAATAATTTTCTTAAACAAATATGATCTTATAAGTTTATAATACCTTAAGGTGCCATGAACCATAATTACTTCAAAAGATCATTGTCCAACCTCTGGATGAATTAGAAATACAGCTTAAATTTGTCTTCAAAGAAGACCCTTCAATCTCTCGCATGTATGAAGACTTTTATTGTATATCGAGAAAGCTAAAAAAAATATTTCCTTAACATTATGTAAAAAAAGAAGAGTATCTGTCTACTCAAAATAAACAGATGGCAAGGATAAAGTTTCCCTAACATTGTGTTAAGAAATAAGGATATCCTCCCTACTAAAATGCATTAGGCTTTCTAGGCAGTAAGCTATTTGCCGACAGCGTAAGCCTGTCGGGCTTACTGCCAGAAAGTGACCAGAGGTCAGATGCATTTTAGGGAAACAGAAGGCTGGTTTATTTTGAGTGAGATTGGTGGACGCTGGCCTTCTATGGGCAAAAAACGTACTCAAACAGAAATATCTCAAAAATTACCTCTCAATAAGAGAAATTGCAAAGAAATTTTCGTGCTCAAAAACCAAAATCAGAGACCTGCTTTTAAAATACGAAATCCCATTAAGAAAACCTTCAAAATACCATCAAGGATATGATAGTCGCACTTATGGTAAGAAAAAGGTGAATGGTAAAACAGTAGATCACAAAAGAGAATTAAAAACCATTGAAACCATCAAAGAGCTTTATCTCAAAGATATCAATCCGAATATGATAGCTAAAGTATTAAGCACTATGAAAATACCCACTAAACAGCAAAAAACAAGCTGGCATCATCATACAATTATCAATCTTCTTAAAAGAGAAGGTCTTTATAAGCAAGAAAAAACCAACAAGTTAGGAGGGAATAATGGAAACATTTATTAAATTTATTATTATAAATACATCATTGATATTTGGATCAGGTTATTGTGCTAAGGAGCTTTTATTCAAAGTTGAAAAACTAGCTACTAATAGGATAGAAAAAGGGCTTTCATCATCAGAGCAATTTGCTAGAAAACTCACTAACACAAGATTATCTTTCTGATGATTTAAAAAATAAGAATGGCACTTATTATAATAATAAATAGAGATAGATTTGGGTTTTTATTAACTTGTATAGTGTTTTAAAAGCTCTTGTATTTTTTATATATCTTGGAAAAGTTATCGATACTATTTAATAGTTTTAAAAATTCATTATTCATGCCCTTAACTAAGCCAATCAATACATACACATACATTAAACAGAGTTGGATATGCCTAAAAGACGGGACATTCGTTTTGTCTCTAAAGTTCCATCTTGTCGGTATATATTGACAAATACCTACATTTTGGAACATTATTATTCTATGGAGAGCCAGAGCCAAATAATCATAGATCTTGCTCATTCCCGTGGGCTTATCCGTCCTCGAGACCTTACTGAGCGTGGATTGCCTCGTGTTATTCTCACTCGTCTAGTACGTCAAGGGTTACTCATTCGAGTGGGAAGGGGCCTTTATGCTTTACCCAATAGACCTGTGACAGAAAATATGTCTTTAGCTGAAGTTTCTCGTAAATATCCACAAGGTATAATATGCTTGTTGTCAGCATTACGTGTACATGAACTAACCACCCAATCCCCGTTTAAAGTTTGGTTAGCTATTCCTAACAAAGCCAGATCTCCAAAAATGGAATATCCACCTCTACATATTGTGCGTTTTTCTGGAGCAGCTCTCATTGAAGGTATTGATGAACATCAGATTGAGAGTGTTTCTGTACGTATTACCAACATCGCTCGTACAGTAGCTGATTGTTTCAAGTACAGAAATAAAATTGGCCTTGATGTTGCGCTTGAGGCTTTAGAAGAAGCATGGAATAGTAAACGCACTAATATGGATGAACTTTGGCATTATGCCTCAGTATGTCGAGTAGCTAATATTATGCGTCCTTACTTAGAGAGTCTAACATGAGTGAAAGAAATATAGCTGCTTCAGTAAGGAATCGATTACTCAATCTCGCAAAAAAAACCAAACAAGACTTTAATTTACTAGTTACTAAGTATTGTATTGAACGCTTGATGTATCGTCTCAGCATTTCTGAATATGCTGAACATTTTTTGTTAAAAGGAGCTTTACTATTCGACTTATGGTTCGACATTCCTTATCGTTCCACAAGAGACGCAGATTTTCTGGGTCTTGGCTCTTCTGACTTATCAGTTATCGAAGATATTTTTAAGAAAATCTGTAATCTTAACTCTGAAGATGGAGTGATATTTAAATCTGAAACTGTAAAGGTTAAAGCCATTCGCAAAGAAGCTAACTATCCAGGGTTGCGAGTCACTTTTCTGGCAATGATTGAAAACATGAAATGTTCAATTCAAGTTGATATAGGTTTTGGAGATATAGTTACACCTAGCCCCGAGGACATTGAATATCCTACAATTCTGAATGAATTTGCAGCACCTAGATTACGAGCTTATTCATGTTATACTGT
The DNA here is from genome assembly GCA_965262715.1 of Bdellovibrionales bacterium. GTDB lineage: Bacteria > Bdellovibrionota > Bdellovibrionia > Bdellovibrionales > JAUICD01. Next base: position 1,193,777 of record OZ253553.1, read on the forward strand.
AGTTGCAGAAAAACTTGAGGCTCTAACAAAACTTGGAATAGCTAATAGTCGTATGAAAGACTACTTTGATCTATGGATTCTGTCTCGTCACACAAACTTTGACGGTAATATACTCCGCAACTCTATTCATGCAACATTTACACGTCGAAAAACAGAGATACCCAATGAACTACCTTTTGGGTTAACTGAGGCCTTTGCTCAGGATATTCAAAAGCAGACGCAATGGTCTGCTTTTTTACAAAAAAACTCTCTTGAATCATTATCTCTAAAAGATATTGTACACTTTCTTTCTGGCTTCTTACAGCCAGTAATCCAGTCAGCGAGTACAAGGGGCTTATTTGATTTCTTTTGGACAAATGGTGGTCCGTGGTCACCTAAATCATATAATTAAATTGACACAATCAAATTAAATTCTCTAAGATTATCTATTTAGTGAACAATTGAAGTATTGTTTGAATAGTTACTGGCTTTAAGTCTTCAATTTTATGAATGAGATGGGTGCAACTTTGTTTGATTGAATCTCTGTCTATTAAAGTAAATGCCGTTTCATTCTACTTCAAACTCTGAGCAAATTAAAAGCACAACTTATGATTCACTCTTTTGAAAAATAACACTCGTTTAAAGCAAGAAAAAGGTTCGAATTGGTGTCACTGGTGGACGCTACACCTCAATATGTAGAAAACGTGCTCAATCCACAGTTTTCAATGAAATCAACTATTTCCATCGCATCCTCATCTATCTCTGAAAGCGTACTCAAACAAAAATATCTTAAAAATCACCTCTCAATAAGAGAAATTGCTAAGAAGTTTTCGTTCTCAAAAACCAAAGTCAGAAGCCTACTTTAATAAAAGTTTCCCAATTTCTTCAGTGCTATATAGCTCAGTTGAGTTTTTTCCGATTTATTTATAAGTCAAACCACAATAAGTTTATCTTTCATCAAAAAAGCACTTTAGAGAGAAAATGGTTCTAAAAAATTTGATTATATCTTTCTGTATGCTCCTTTTAATAGGAAGTTTTCATAGGCAAATGTTTGCCAAAGCAACAAACCAGCCTATAGTCCTTCAATTTCAGGTTTCTCATACAAGAAATACTAATCAAACATCTCTGATCTTTAAAAACAAGACGGTAGAATTTGTCACAAATGTGTCTCAAATATCCAGTCAAATGCCATCATCTAGTAAAAATAACTCCATCCGTCTAGGTCATTTTCATACTCCTTTAAATGACCGATTTGAACTTCTAAAAAAGAAGATACAAGTCTATCAAAGGCTTTTAGAAAAAAAAGGAAAAGGCATTGATTTGAGCAAGGCAATGAAAGCTACAGGTATTAATGATTTTGATATGGACCCTCATGCTCCCATCATTCGTTTGGGCATGAATGGACAAAGTATTGAAGTGAGAGAATCTAATCCTTATTTTAAATCTCTACACAGAATATTACTTGATGCTCAAAAACATAAATGGGATTGCCTGTCTTGTGCTGAGTACAAAAAGGATGGAAAAAATATCGTCAGGACTTTTAAAAAGAAAGGCCGTCAAACTGCATCAGCAGTTTTTTCTAAATCTCATTTACAATGTCTCTATTTAAACAAACGACGTATAGAATGCCTAGATCAGCAATTTGGCTTATTTGAATTGGAGTAAATATAAAGGATTTCATTTATGAAAGGTATTTTATATACAACTTGGATGATCATCCTGCTCAAGGGATCTGTCTGTTTTGGCCAAGCTATTCAAAGAGATGTATCTAATTGGCTAGTTAGTATTAAGTTAGAACCTAAACCTCCTCCTTGTTATAAAGTCAATTGCCCTGGTTATCCATATTCTGATGGAGTTATCACATTTCAAAATGGGAAAGTAGATATTTCTGCCTTTGTGGAACGTGCAGAAACTCTGCTTCAACAGTCTGATTATCAAAATAATCTATTTTTTGAAAATTTACAACATGCTTTTAAAATATCTGTGAAAGATTTATGTCATGTTGAAACATATTCTGAAAATCAAATTCAATCTTGTGAAACTGAGTTCGAAAGATCTTTGGAGCAAGCTGAAATGCAACTCCGAGAATCACAAGTTGATCGTATTTTATTACCAAACACTTATGATCCTGTTGGACATCTTTCAGATCAAGTTGTTAGTAAGGCACATCAAAAACTCGCTTTAGATTGTTTAACTGCTTGTAGTGATACGTCTATTTCGTCCTTGCTTAGTCATGGAAACCAAGATCAATATCAAGAAGCCGTTCGCAGGCTTTCTGAAAAAGGCCCTGATTGCCTTAAAAATGCCCTAGCTGCTTTAGGTCGACAAATTCAAACAACCAATGAAAGCAACCTTTTGCCTAACAGTTGTGAAAATGAAAGAGGCCAGCAAAGAAGGGTATGTAACAGATGGAAACATAATGAACAAATTATTATAGGAAGACTCTCAAATCTTACTGATTTGATCCTCTCTCAAACATCTTCACAAGCATTGCAATCTTTAGATACTTGTTTGGAAAATCAAACTTCTTTTTCTGCTTTAGAAGAATTTTTAAAGGACTTAGATGATGAGATGCTTTGTCGTCCTTATCAAAAAGGGGAAGAAAGATATATTTCTGTATGGCCAGGTCATTATAAACTCAAAAGAGAGGGTGATGGAAGTTATACAGTTTCTCTTGCTATCAGCTTTGCTCCGGCAGACGATTATGATAATAACAGTCATGTCCCAAAGAATCAGGTTAATTCCTATTATAAGGAAAAAACAAGAAAATGTTTAAACGAAGCCAGTTCAAAAATACAAGGTCCCAATGGAGAGCAGTTAAATATTGTGATTGAAGATGTTCATCAGGATTCTTGCCTTCCAGAAAAGCAAATTTTCATCACAGCTAAAAACGGATACACAGATACAAGCTATTATGCAGCAGATATTATTTGTCCAACCATAGCCCATGAAATTTTGCATGACCTAGGCCTTTTTGATAAATACAAAGAATCAAGCAGAGGATATTTCGTTGATGTAGAAACAGGTATGGTTTTAGAAACAGAAGATATGAAAGATTATAATATTGAAGATAGAAAAAACTTTGTGTTTCAACCCAAATTTAATTGCCGTGTGACACAAGAAGAAAGCTTCATGGCTATTCATTTAACGAGATGGAATAGATCTTTCCAAGTTTCTGGAAGAAGAGAGGATCATAATGCTTATTCGTTTTCATTGTTAGATCCTGCAGAATTTAATGCCATTTTGTATGGTAACTGTACAAAAAGAGAAGACGTTCGCATTTTAAGAGAGTGTTCCAGATTAGCATACACCACAAGTTATCTTAATAGAAGTAGTCGTGAGGATAACTGTCCTCCTTTGAAAACAGAATGTGAACGTCAAAATGTTCAAGGAAAATCTCTAGCACAAATTCAAGCAGAAGAAAGAATTTTATCCAGACGAATAAACTCACTGAACTCTCATATTAATAATTATAGTAGCAAATTGATGGCCTTAGAGCAAATGGATAGACAAACAAGAGTGCATGGCCCAGACTTTGAATGCAGTTACCGTAATGTTGACATACATGAATGTAAGGAATTTCTAGAATGGGGTATAAAGCAAAATACAAGAAAAAAAGACGGCTTAATACAAAGGCAAGAACGACTATTACAGATCATGCCAAGTTCTAACCCTTAAACATTTCTGAAAAAATTTTCTAGATTTCACCAGAAGTGTGATATTTTATCGTAAGCCTTTATCTGCTGAGAAGTTTATTTCAGAGGATAAAAATTTCGGTATAAATTTCAGTATAAAAGGAAAGAAAAAAGTCGCCAGAGGCGAGATGCATTTTAGTGAGATTGGCGGAGTAGCTGAAGTATTGGATATCTCCACTTATGACTCCAGCTATGTATCTTTATTTATTACACATTTTTTTAATACTCCAGAAAAAAAACTCTAAAATTTTACGGAAACTTTATGTTGATCTTAAGCTTTCCACTCGTGATATTGAAAGACTCACCCAATTTTCATGGTCAAAAAGCTCTATTTTAAGGGCTTTAAGAGAGCACAAAATATTTACGCACGAATTTTTAAAAAAAGAGGAAGTAATAAAAATATTCATTAAAGTTATTATAGATATATCATGAACCAACTAAAAATAAAGAACCAGAGGACAAAAATTGTAAGTTAAGTTATAAAAATTGTGAGTAAAGATGCCCTTTAAACCCTTATATTTTGAATTTTCAATCCTTAAAATCAATTTTAAACGTACTTTATGACATAAATGCAATTGGCATAAATCTTGAAACAATAAAAATGATTTTTACAAAAACAAGAGGAAATGAAAGTTATGAAACTTTTTAGGAATACTTTGGTTTTTAGTTTATTTATTTATAGCTTTGCTTTACCTGCTTTTGCTCAAGAGGCAATAGATTTGGAATTAGCCAAACTGATGGAAGCACAAAATGTCGGTGAATCAAACATAAGAACAAGAGAATTACATGTTTTACCCATGTCCAATGATTTGGTGTATCTTGGAGACTTTTTCAATGAAATGTATTCATTATATAATGGTAGAGGGCGACCCCCATATGATTATGATGTGAACAATGATCGTATTATCACTTATCGTATTTATGATGTTTCTTTCTTAGCAAATGGACAGCAGAAGTCTTTGATACTTGGCATTGAAGAGAATAAGGAACATTCTTCTGCAGAAATACTTCAAAAAGTCAGAGCTATTTTGGGCAAAATGCCGGAGAGATGGTTAAGTAAAGTGCATTTTATTAGGATAAAAAGGGAAACTAATCCTAACAGAAAACATGGTCAGTTTAAATTAACTGGAGGGGCTCCTTTTGCTTCTTCTCGTGGTTGTAATGCATGCAGCTTTTGGCAACAAATGTTTCCTCAAGTATCAAAGGGTTAGCCATACAGGTAGAAGTAGAATGGAATTTCATCATTACAACACAATTCAAGTCAATTTCGATTATTCTCAAAGGGAATCTGCTGAGTATAGAGATCTTGTTACTAAAACAATGCAACATGAATTGGGACATTTGATTGCAAGACACTCTGAGTATGGGTATTCTAGCCAAGAGTGGTACGATGCTATCGTAAAAGATGGTACATTTACTTATGGAAATATTAGAACTTCTGAAGATGATAGACATTATGATATTGAGCAAGACTTTGCTGAAACAGTGGCTATTTACTTAACAACATATAGAGGATTTTACAATGACCCATACATCAACACGCTAGAGCCTGCAACAGACTATCGCCATCGATTTGCTATTTTGGATAGAATTATGGGCATAGATGAAATGAAGAATGCCTTATAAACGCCCATTAAAAAACTAGTCGAGGGGAATAGGGGAATTTCACCCCTAAACCCTCACAGAATCGTGCGTGACAGTCTCCCGTCACATGGCTCTTATCATTAAAACCCTTGCCATGACAACACAAGCTTCCGCAAGTCTCTTTAGCCATTTGCAAAACCTTCTAAACCTTCTTCTCATTCAAATTAAATAATTTACTATAATCTTTCATGATAATTAAAACTTTGTTGAAATATTAATCTTAAAATGATACAACTTTTAAAAATATCTATAAACACAAAAGAGTTGCACTTGCGATTTGAAGTTACGAGATCATTTATCCTAAATAAACTTAATGAGTTAACTAATGATAGAAACCATTACTTTTGCACAAAATGAACATTTAATACAAAAACCTGAAACTATAAAGAGAGAATTAGGGCAGTATTTTACAAATCAGACAATAGCTAATTATATGGCTGAAATGATTCATCCAATAAATGCACCTATTGTTCGTATCTTAGATGCTGGAGCGGGGACAGGAATACTCACCATTTTTTCTGCTATACACTGTTTGAAACTGGGACACAAACATATTCATGCTGTTTTATATGAAATTGATGAAGATATTTTGTCAAATCTCACAACGAATATGAAGTACCTAACTTATATATTTAAAAAACGGGGAGGCAAATTTACTTTCAAAATTTACAATAAAGATTTTGTACTAGCTAGACCAGATAAAACTGAAAAGGCTTTCCACATATCTTCAATTAATCCTCCTTATTTTAAATATAACTCTAAAACTTCCCCTTACGCGAAGGCCACTTCTGATCTATATAAAGGAAACCCTAACATTTACGCTTCATTTATGGCTATAGTCTCTTCCTGTCTAGCCCCTAATGGTCAAATGATTGCCATTGTTCCTCGTAGCTTTACTAATGGCCTCTATTTCAAAGGTTTTCGTCAATATATGAATCAGGTAATGAACCTAAATAAAATTCATATTTTCAGAGCAAGAAATCAGGTGTTTAAAGAGTTATCTGTATTACAGGAAAATATCATTTGTTGTTATACCAAATGTAACCAGCAATCACATATTGAAATTTGTGCTTCTACTGGATACAAAGACTTGAAACAAATAGAAAAAAACCGATATTCAGAAAAGCAAATCATTGATAGATCCACAAAACACGAAATAATTAGGATTCCTGAAACTTCAAAAGACGCAAAAATATTAAAAACTGTGGAAAAATGGCCAACTAGCTTTCAAGAAAATGGCTATTTTATATCAACAGGACCAATCGTTGAATATCGTGCTAAAAAATATATAACCAACTCAAAGGAAAAAAAACATTCTATACCTCTATTAAAAATGCATAATATTAAAGCTTTTCAAACTAAATGGACTGGGGATAATAAAAAGGATGCTTATTTCAAATTGATTGATGGTTATGAAAAACATATCTCTATCAATCAATTATATGTAATTTTAAAACGGTTCAGTTCAAAAGATGAAAAGCGTCGTCTTATCGCTGCAGTCCATAACCCACAAATTATAAAAAGCAACCTACTAGCTATGGAAAATCATCTTAATTACATAGGAAGAAGAGATGGGCCATTAAGTTTATCCGAAGCTTATGGTCTTGCCACTCTTTTTAATTCTACACTTATGGATAAATATTTTCGATGTCTATCTGGTAATACACAAGTGAATGCTACAGAGATTAAATTATTAAAAATGCCAACCAGAAAAACTATTTATCAAATAGGAGAGTTATTTCTAAAAAATATGGAAACTACTCAGAATAAAATTGACAGCATTATAGATTTCTATTTAGAAGAAACAATAATCACATGAGTAAAAAAAGAAAGTTGATTCAAGCTCAAGAAATACTTAAAGCATTAGAATTACCTAAACAGCAATACAATAATCGATCTGCTTGGGTGTTTCTAGCGTTAGCTCATATACGTCCAAAAGATAAATGGCAAAATGCAAAAGCTCCTTTATTACCAACTGTGGATATTATGCAATTCATCCGTGAACACTATGACCAAGACTACAAACCAAATACAAGAGAAACTATCCGGCGTCAAACACTTCATCAATTTGAACAAGCGAGAATAGTTGATAGAAACCGTGACAACCCTTCTAGAGCGACTAACAGCAAGAATAATAATTATTCGCTAAACCAAGCTGTTATAGAAGTGCTAAAGAGATATCCAAACGATAATTGGAAACAAAAAATTAAGGAATATAAGGAAGATTTGCCAAAACTCCAAAAGATATATAAGCGCATTTTAAACAAGACAAAAATTCCAGTAAGGCTTCCTAGTGGCAAGAAAATAAAATTATCACCAGGGAAACATAATCAATTACATAAAGACATTGTAGATGAGTTTTGCTCACGCTTCATTGGAAGTTCAGGAATAATACTTTATATAGGTGATACAGCTAAAAGTCGAAATGAAGGCGGTAAATTTATGGTATTAGAAAAAAAACAATTAAAAGCTCTAGGTATTCCTACAATATTACATGAGAAACTTTCTGATCTAATAGTATATGATAAAAAAAGAAAAAGGATATTCCTTATTGAAGCTGTTACCAGCCATGGACCAATATCACCAAAAAGATATATTGAAATGGAAAAAATATTAAAAAACTGTAAGATAAAAAAAATATATGTTTCTGCCTTCCCAGACATCAATGAATTCCGCCGACACATTATGGATATAGCTTGGGAGACAGAAGTATGGATAGCAGATAATCCAGATCATATGATCCATTTTAATGGAGATCATTTTTTATGAATATAAAAATATCTATAAACACAAAAGGAGTTGCACTTGCAATTTGAAGTTACGTATAAATATTAGAGGTTTATAAAAAAATAACTTACAAGTTTTTAAAAAGTTTCTATTTGTGAACTTATGGTTGTGTAAGACGGTTTTGAATGAGGCTTTATAAGTATTTTTTTTTATTTATGCAACAACGTCTATCAAGACCCATAAGTTCAACTAGGGATTTAGCAAAACCTTCTGTAGATCGCAATTTTAAACCAAATACATCTCTCTAACAAATTAAGGCCACTTTATAAAAACTATCTGTAGATAAGTAATAGGTATTAAAAAAAATTTTCTTCACATTCAGTTTTAAAATATAGAGAACTGAATTATTGACTTAACTTTTGCAAGGCATCAATCAGACAACTCATCTCCAAAACGACTTATATAATCTTGAAATGTAAAGCCCTTTGCTTTTTGAAGATTGCCATCCTCGCAAAAATAATAAATATCTGGAAGGTTGATCCCATTAAACATGTGAGCTTTAACAAAAGCATAGCTCCCAATCTCTTTAAAGATGACCTTAGAACCTATTTTCAAAGGCTCCTTAAAACTCTGAATTCCAAAATGATCAAGTGAATATAAACAATTACAACCTGCAAGGGCATATACATGATCTCCATTTTCTTTTAAAAATTCAGGCATAATCTGAAATTCTAAAACTTCAGGTAAATGATTCACAGTAGTATCTAACAAAGCCACATCTTGATTATCCCTCTTGAAAAGATCAATAACAGAAGTAACTAAATAACCTACTTGTTTTACTAAAGAGGCACCTGGCTCCATAAATATCTCTTCAAAGTTATCATATTTATTTCTTATGTAACTTATCAATTTTGGAAAAATATCAATATTGTCGGACTGATCTAAATAATACCCTCCTCCTAAATTAAGCCATTTAAATTTTTTTAAATGATCTTTTAATATAGATTCAACTTTTTTAAAAGTTTCCTCTAATTGAGAAAGATTAGAGTTCATATGAGAATTATGAATGTGAATACCTGTGATTTTCCTAGAAAGTTCAGGATGATTATCTAAAAAGTATAAAAATTTATTTAATGGAACCCCTAATTTTGGAGGCATGTTATCAGAACCATAATCATAGTTGAGGAATACCAACTCTGAGTCTAAGCGCATCCCATACTCAACATGAGGTAAAAGCTTGTCTTGAAAAGATGTTAACTGCTCAAGTGTATTGAAGCTCATAAAATTAATATATTTATGCAAATTATTCCATTCTCTTTCTCTAATAGCAGGACTAACATATAATATGTCTTTCTTCATATTTGCTATCCCATGACGAGGCAAATCAGAGATCTGAGTTTCAAAGAGAGAGCTTACAGAAAACCCATCTATAAAAGGAATGAGGTCTCTAAGTATTGTTAAATTGGATGCTGCCTTAACAGCATATAGAAGCTTACAGTTTGCTCGATCCATCAACTGTCTATGAACTAATGCTTTCTTCCTGAGAAGAACTCTATCAAAAACAAAAAATGGAGTAGGTAGTCCCTGTAATGGTTTATGATGAGAACCAATAAGAAAAGAGTCAAACATCCACAACCCTAAACATTAGATTTCAAATTATTCTTTATTTAATTATATATTTTCCAATATTTTTGTAAAAGATACTTTGAAATCATGTTTCTTCGCGTTATTGTCAATAAGAGATTTCTAAATCATTAAACAGTTAAAATGCTATATAAAACTATAATTTGTTCATTTAACTGAAATGTCAATTTTACTTTGTGCTGCTTTTAGATAGATATCAAGAGAATGATCCACAGCATCTACAATAATTTTTAAATAATCATCCTTTGACTTGCCAAGCTGTGCCTTTTCTAAAGAATGGAGATAGGCAAGCCTATCTACTTTAAGGATAATAGCTAATGGATATCCCGTCATTAATAAAATCATAAAGTGAAAGATTTACAAGGCACAGGGGTTGCCTATTGCCTATGAAAGATGCCTGACATAATTCTCTAATCTTTTATATACATATTCTTTAAATCTTTATGCAACAAGACCATATTGTATTAGTTCTTTTCTTTTGATTGTGAACTTAAACTTTCTAGTTCCTTTATATCTGCTTGATCAGCCTTAATAGCTTCAAACATCTTTCTTTTTTGATCAAATTCTTCATATCGAGATTCTGCAAGTTTTTTTGCCACCTCTGCTTCAATCTTACCTGAATGGGTAAGCAATTCCTGTTCATTAAATTCTAAAAATGTATTAAGTTTTTCTTCCCATTGATCCATAGTTATTGTTTGACGATTTCTTGCTTGAAGTTCAGCATAGTCAAGGTACATGGTCACAATGTGATTGAGTTTTTCTACTTCCTTATGATCAAGATAGTTTTTAGAAATAGCTACATCAGACTTGCGAGAAATGCTTCCCTTCCAAGAAGTAAGTCCCATGTTAGGTTTTTCAGGATCACAGCGATTTTCAATAATTTCTGCATCTGTCTTGCCTGTAATAGCCCAAAGCATTTTATTTTGAACTTTTTTAAAGAAAAGTTGGGCTTTTTCACTGTCTTTGTCATAGTCAATGGCTGTGGTGTATATGTCCTTAATCTTTTGATAAAATCGCTTCTCTGATGCCCTAATATCACGGATGCGAGCAAGCCACTCATCAAAATAATCCCATTTGTCGGCTTGTTTCAATCGTTCATCGTTCATCACAAAGCCTTTAACAAGGTATTCTTTTAAAGTGGTTGTGGCCCATTGACGAAATTGAGTGCCTCGAGGTGACCTGACCCGATAACCCACAGCTAAAATAGCATCAAGGCTATAGAAAAAAGTCTTGTAATTTTTACCATCTAAGGCAGTTGTTAAGGATTCCTTAACAACTGAATCTTGAGATAACTCCCCATCTTCAAAAATATTTTTTAAGTGCATGCTGATATTAGGCTTTGTAGCATTAAAAAGCTCTGCCATCTCTTTTTGAGTCAACCAGACTGTGCCATCAAAGGCATGTAGTTGAATTTCGACCTTCTCATCTTGTGTTCTTAGAGGATGATCTCTCCCTTATTCATATTCACACCTTCATCTTTTCATACAAACTTCTATTTTTTTTATTTCTTCAAGGTATTCATGCATTTTAAGATTTTATGATTTTTAACTTAGGTTTTAGCAAAAAAAGAAATTTTTAAATACTATTTTTTGAATATTTAAATATTGTGAAAAGAAGACCCTTCAAGTTCTCGCATGTATGAGGACTTTTATTGCACATTGTGAAAAAAGATAAATTTTCCCTAACATCATGTTAAAAAACGAAGCATATCTTCCCTACTAAAATGTATCTTCTTTCTAGGTAGTCAGCATTTTATTGAAGGCGTGAGCCTTCAGGCTGACTGCCAGAAAGTCGCCAGAGGCGAGATGCATTTTAGTGAAAATGGTGGAGGTGACAGGGATCGAACCTGCGACCTTCTGAATGCAAATCAGATGCTCTCCCAACTGAGCTACACCCCCATAACGTTTACTTATAACCCTATTATAAGACTTTGTAAAGCATAATACCATTTAGATATAAAGATATGTAGAAAAGAGAAAACTATAACCTTAATCTTAAATATATAAAGGTATAATTTAAATATTCTTACTTAATCAAACTCATTATTATTGAGCTTTCTAAAATAGTCATTTGTGGCTTTTTGTACCTTAGGAAATAATAACCAAACAGCAATAAGGTTAGGAACAACCATTAAACCATTGGCTACATCACTAAAGTTAATGATGACACTTGAAGACCAAACAGAACCTAAAACGATAAATAAACAGAATAGTATTTTATAACCCATCAAATAGAACTCTGTATTTTTTTTATCTTTAAATAAAAAGTGAGTCACTGATTCTCCATAATACGCGTAAGTCAATGCAGTAGAATAAGCAAATAGAGTGACGATAATAGGTAGAATATAGTTTCCAAAACCAGGAAGCGCAGAATTAAAAGCTGCAGAAGTTAAATCTACTCCCCCTACTCCTGTCATATCTTCTGACATCCAAACTCCAGACATTAAAATTACCAGAGCTGTCATAGTGCATATAATTACGGTATCAATAAAAGGTTCTAATAAGGCCACTAACCCTTCTCTGGCAGGGTATTTTGTGCTAGCTGCTGCATGAGCTATAGATGCAGTGCCAAGACCCGCTTCATTAGAAAAAGAAGCACGCCTTGCTCCTTGCTTCATCACCTCAGCAAATACGACTCCAGTAAAACCGCCTACAGCAGCTGTGCCGTTAAAAGCATCTGATATAATTTGTGCAAAAAGGCTAGGTACTTCAGAAATATTCATAAAAATAACCAACGAACAAGCAATAATATAAACAACACCCATAAAAGGAACCAAATAACTCGCAATCAAACCAATTCTCTTAATACCACCTATAATAACAACACCAACCAATGTGGATACTACAATACCCGTTAAAAGCTGAGGTATTCCAAAAGAAGTGTTTAAAGACTGTGCCATATAATAGCTTTGAAATAAGTTGCCCATTCCAAAAGAACTGATCATACAAGCTATCGCAAAAAAGATGGCCAAAAACTTCCATGATGGACCCAATCCATTTATAATGTACTGCATAGGTCCACCTAAGACTTTTCCTTTGCTATCGATATCCCTGTACAAAACACCTAGGGTGCATTCAGCATATTTTGTGGCCATTCCAACAAGGCCAATCAAAATCATCCAGAATGTGGCGCCTGGTCCTCCTGTCTGAATAGCTATAGCTACACCAGCTATGTTTCCGAGACCTACAGTGCCAGATAAAGCTGCCGAAAGTGCTTGAAAATGTGTGATTTCACCAGGGTCTGTTTTCTTATCATACCTACCACTTACAATCTTTATAGCATGTAAGAATCCTTTTAATTGAATGCCCTTAAGCAATACAGAGAATAATAGACCAGATCCTACTAAAAGAATAACTAAAGGTAGGCCCCAAACATAATCAACAGCAGCTTTTAAAAATAAATCAATACTTATAGTAATGCTTTCAAATGACAAAATATCCTCTTTTAATTAGGAAATAGCATATTTCTGGTTATAAAAGTCAATAAATAACTTTAATTATAGCATATTGCATCACTTTTATGAGATTTATACAAGTAAATGCCACCTACTGAAAGATATGACTATTTAGGTGGATTTTTTTCTTTAGTTTCGGCTTCTAAAGCTTCCTTTTTTTCTTTTTCTTGTTGAAAAAGATGTGCAAACTTGTTCACAAATCGATTTGCTGTCTTTTCTAATTGTATAAATTCATCAGTCGCTCTGAATTTTAAGGAACTTATCTTACCTACACTCAGATCTTCTAAAAATCTCTGAAAAGCATAGATAGGTCCTGCCACTCGGTGAGAAATAGCTACACCTGAGAAAAATAAAATAACCATAAAAGCAATACTCACAAGACAGTAGATGATAAGAAAAGTAAGAAGTATTCCTTCAAGTTCCTGGGCGGACTGTTCCAAATTGCTCGACTCTATTTCCCCAAGTGCTACTTTAAGAAAAGTGTAAGAATAAATACCCGCAATAACAGCAAAAGCACCTCCAAATAAAACCAACCGTAGGCAATAACGAAGTTGATACTTTTTATCAACCCAGTAGCTTTGCCTTAAATTGGATTCAGGCCATAAATCTTGGCCCTCTGTCACAAAGCCATAGAATATAATGATATACCCCACCCATTGCAATAGATCTGCTAAATTAAAAATAGGAGAGTTATAAGAAAAAACCGAAACAAAAACAAAGTCAACAACATGCCCCCAGTAGATACGATCAGTGATATTACCTAAAATACCACCTAACAAAATAGACATCCCAATTCTTAAACAAGGCACCTTTAGAGGTAAAAAAATCTGTATCACTATAAATATAAATATTAAAAATCCTCCACTTGTAGATAGAGAAACAATACGTAATATAGGCGGCAAATTAGAAAAAAAACCAAAAATAGCTCCAGGATTATAATGCAAGGTAAATCCAATGGGGCCATAAAATTGAATGCCAGAAAAATCCAAAAACATGTATTTGGTGACTTGATCACCAAACCAAACAAGTGCCACAGGTAGTATAACTAAAAAAAACCAATCTCTCTTTTTAATGAGCATAAATCACTTTTTATTTTGTTAGAAAATAAATTTAAAGTTGTTTTTTTTCTACATAAATTAAAGGCGTAAAATCTCCGTTTAAAGACGGTTGATAATTTATAACCCGTTTATGAACAATAGATACATCTGTATGATACCATAGAGGAATAATCGGAAGATCATCTATAATAATTTCCTGTACTTTTTGATAGATGGCTTGTCTTTTTTGAAGAGTTTTTACCTGAGAACCTAATTCCAATAACTCATCTAATTCATTGTTTTTATAAAAACCTCTATTTCTACCTTTAGGAGGAATCTCTAAAGAATGAAGTGCTATTTTATAGATCTCAGGGGAAAGAACACCTACCCATGTCATCATTGCCATCTGGAAACGCCCAGCTTGAATATCTCCATAATAAGTGGCCCATTCAAAACTCTGCAGTTGAGTGTTTAACCCAGCTTTTTGAAGCTGGTTGGTAATCACCTTACCAATTTCTACAGAAGAAGACTTATTAGACGTTTTTAATAAAAGAGACGATTTCAGTTTTAACCGATTAAAAATCTCTTGAGATGCTTTTAGGTTGTATTGTAAACCTTTGATTTTTTTATGAAAAAATGGATTGTCAGGAGTTAAAAGAGACGTAGCAATTCTTCCCAGCCCAGAAAGTTTAAATTGAATAATCTCATCCCTATTAAGTGCTGTAGAAATAGCTCTTCGGACAGACAGATTAGATAGCACTGGGTCCTTTAAGTTCAAAAGAAGATAGCTAACTTTTAATCCAGGGTATTTAAATATTTGAAAATTTGTATTGTCTGTAAATTCTTTTATTTTATGCACTGGCATCTCTGATTGAATGATGTCAAGTTCCTCTTTTAGAGCTTTGAAATAAAGAGTATTATCACTTCTAATAACTTTAAATATGACATTTTTTACTTTAGGCACTGCAATATGATGTTGTTCTCTTGCCTTAAGTATAATTTCATTAGAAGATTGTTTTTCAATACTAAAATGGCCACTTCCTATAAGGTGCTTAGAAAAATCGTCTTTATATTTTGTAACAATAGCTTTAGGTAGTATCTTAATGACAGAAATATCTGTAAATAAAGAAAAGGGAGCACGGAATCTAGAAAGTATAAGCTGAACTTGAATATGACCATCCTTATTATCGACTTTGAACTCCTTAATGAAATTAAAAGCGCTTTTAAAAGGACCTTTTGTCGTATACTCTTTCAGTGAAAAGAGGATATCCTCTTTTGTAACAGGAGACCCATTTGAGAATTTCAAGTTTTCATGTAGATCAAAGGTGTAGGTTAAGTTATTATAAGTCCAGCTTTTTGCAGCATCATTTACAGGTTTGAGCTCTGGTCCTATACGAACAAAACAGCTAAAAAGAAGCCCCGCGATATATTGTCCATTAGCATCTGTTGTAAAGCGTGGGTCTAGTGTTTGAGGCTGGCTTGTAATTGCTACTTGTAAAGTATCTGATAAGTCTCTTGAACCTGTGCAGGAAATAAGCGCAAGGATAAAAAAAATACATGCAAAAAAGTTTAAAAACTGGTTCATAGTTTAATCTTAGATATCTTAAAGTCTAGCTTTTTATTAACTATAGGTTTATTTTCAAAGTACAAACATTTTAAAGGACTTTTTTAATAAAGTCTCTTTAAAACTTTAGGAGGGCTTAAACAGAAAGAAATAATAGAGACTTAGAGTAATTAAGCCAACTCAGTTTTAATGTGTTGAGGAGATAGATAGAAATTAAGGACCTAACTCCAAAACTTGATCTTTCATTTTTTTAGATAAATATCCGACTTATATTTAGGTACATTCATT
The DNA here is from genome assembly GCA_965262715.1 of Bdellovibrionales bacterium. Lineage (GTDB taxonomy): Bacteria > Bdellovibrionota > Bdellovibrionia > Bdellovibrionales > JAUICD01. The sequence continues at coordinate 1,209,809 of OZ253553.1, forward strand.
TAACCAATAAACAGTACTCATCAAGAGGAATAAGAAATGAACAACCTAAGATGGATATTCTTATCTGTTTTTTTATTGTTTTTAAGCATTGGACACAACAAGCTAATAGCTAATGGAAATAACGATAGAAATACACAAAGAGGAGAACTCTTTAATAATGAAAGTGAAGAGATATGTGACCAAAGGCTTGCTCACATCACTGCTGACTATGGAGGTAATTTTTATGTTTTATGTCTGGAAACAGATGAAAATAATAGAATAAAAGGTTTTCATTACAATACTTACCGTAGAAAAACCTCTGAATTTGTGAATGGCAAGGCTTATAATGAAGATGAACTGGGGCTTCATAATTGTACACCGTCCCATTTGAACAAAGTTTCTCATGAAATGCCTTTAAGAAACCAAAACTCTCAAGCCACTCTCAATAACACTAATACAGTTTCTAATCAGCTGTCCTTAAACAACGACGTCAATTTTCCCGTAGCTGGAGATAACACTAACTTTGAGAATTGTATTTCCAATCAGACAATTGATATGGGTTCTACAATCGGTTTTAGCGCCTTATATCTTCAAACTTCACACTTTAGTGTTGATCAAGGAGGTTATTTATATCTGACATATCTTTCTTCTCCATTTGACAGATCTTATGAAACCTTAGGTCTTCATTTATTTAAATACAACAATAACTGGATACTCAGTGATCTGAATAATCAAAGAATTACAGCCTTAGATGTTGACTTAAACAAGCCTTGGTATCTAATTAAAGCTTTACCCTCAGGTATAAACGACATTCGTCCTATATATGAAGAAGATCTGTCAGTAGATAAATAAACTTCACTTTTGTTTTGTAAAATAATCATATTTTATCTGTAATATTCTCCATTTGTTGTCTTATTTAAAATTAAGATAACCTGTGTTTATCTGTTAATCGAAAAACTATTGGAAAAGTACATAAAATAGCACAACCTAAATCATATATGGCGCAAAGATAGGCATACCAATTTGGCATTGTTGCTAATGAAAGTAATGTCATACCATGTAATAGGTCAACGATTGTATGAGCTATAAATCCTATAGCTAAGTACCTCAAAGCTATGCGAGGTGTTTTATTAATAATGATTATAGCAAATAATAAAAAACCAACAGCAAGAACCATGTTAAGCCCACCATTGAAATTTTTAATAATAGGATCATCTGCTATTGCAAACCCAATATATATACTAGCAATGAGGACCAACATCATTGTAGCAAATTGAACAAGATGAAGCTCTGTCCTTAAAATGGAGACTTGACCCTTTGCTGTGACTGTCAAAAAAGTCAATCTTATAAGATAAAAAAATAAAAAACCAAAAATTAGGAAAAACAATTTACAAACTTTATCTTAATAAAAACCACTAGATTCTTCTTTTTTCAATATTGTCTTAACTCATCTTACGCAAACTTTATAACTTTAAGATATCTGTTGCTTGTTGATTTATCCAAGTTAAACTTTGCTTGATTACCATCTTTTTAGAATCCATGAGGCCGGAAATCTGGCAGCCTGTTTATTTTGAACTTTTCCCTAATTTTTTTCTCCCACCAAAAGGTAACCGGTTCCCGGCAACCGTATGTCTGATTGCCAAATGAAAATAAAGCTTAACAAGAGAATACAGCTTATAATTTCAATATGTTGCCTTGAAATGGCAACATATAACTTCTAGGGTTATGAAAGTTTTTCATATTTTTATATTAGAGTTATGAAAAATTTTCATGCTGGTTATAGAAAGCTATAAAAATTTCCTGACCTATGTTAATGTATCTAGTTATTATGAAACCTTTAGAGTACCCATCTTTAATAGTCCAAGTGTTCTCTTTGACTTTTTTGAGTTCTTTATTGAAGGTGGACTCTGAGTTTCTTGAACAGGCCAGAAAGGTTTTTGCAGATCCTAATGCCTTAGAGTGGGATTCTTACCTGCAACATCAGACTCAAATAGAATACCTTAAGCGTCATCTTCCTGATAGTGTCCTATCTCAAATCACAAACATGATGTGGTCTGATTTTTATTACGGTCGAAATACGAAAGAAATAGAAGATAAACTTTTACCTCACTTGAATCGAATATCTTCGGCGGAATACCAGTTGATTCAACCTACTCGCCTCCGAGCCATATCTAGGTTTAATTTGCATTTTGAGGGGAAAGAATGGGAAGTTCAACAGGTCAAAGCTCATAACTTTGAACAAAATGATGCTCTTTCAACTGAATATCAACAAGATTTTAGAATAGAAGGGGAGCGAAGGTTCAAAGAGTTGCATCTAGGAGACATCTCAGAAACTTTAATTAGGATTCTTCAAAGCCTAGCTTCTCTTATTCATACATACAACTCTGAGATTTTAAATCTTGAAGTTTCTGTCCATTTTATGAGAATCATTAAACGGCCTTGGAGCTCTCAAGTTGTGACAAATTCTCCAGAAGGAATTCATCAGGATGGAATGGATTTTGTTGTTCCTGCTCTTGTTATTGAAAGAGAAAATATTCAAGGAGGCCAAAATTTGATTTATGATGCCAGAGGAGTTCCTTTAAGAGAAGATGGAAATCCTAATTTTAAAGAGCACCCTCCAAATAAAGAAATTATGTTACTTCCAGGTTATGGACTTTTACACCAGGATCAAGGCAGCCCTCTTTGGCATAAAGTCACTTCCATTGAACTTCAAGATCATTCAATAGAAGGATATCGATCTATCATTGGAATTGATTTTCAAATAAAATAGTGCTGTTGGTTTATTTTTATGGCCAATGCCTGACACCATGTCTGACGTATTTTAGCAACTGACCCTACGCAAAATATATTTTAAAACAGAGTTTTCTAATGATTTATTTTTGTTCATACTTATTTAATGGACAAAAAAATACTTGATATTTACATCTGTATTTTTAGTATACTCTAATGTACTAAAAAAGAAAAAGTTAAAGAAGCTCTCTATTATTCTAAAATAACAAAAGCATCAAAATATTTATTTGCATCTCCTACTATCAGAGCTGCATTTTTAGGAATAATAGGAAAAAATTCAACATTTCTAAACCACTTTGGCAAATAATGAATATATATTGTTTGTTTTATACCTGTGTTTATCTACTTTTTCTTTTGCCAATGAGTCAATCTATTCTATATAGATCAGTAGTTAAAATCTAATTACACCCTTTATAGCTGAAATGAGCTAAGATAACTCTGGAAGGACAATTTTATTGTCTACACCAAAGATCATAGAAATAAGAGCAGCCCTCGTCCACATACCGTTCCTCTCCTGTCGCCAGTACATTGCGCGAGGATCATTGTCCACAGCAATGTCTAACTCCTGACAGCGTGGCAAAGGATGCATGATCACACAGTTATCACCAATAAGTCTTAGATGCTCCTCTCTAAAAAAGAAGTTCTTAATAGATGGGTCCGGCACTGTATCATCTTCGTATTCTGACTGAATACGTGTAATATAAATAGCGTCAGCCTCACTAATAGATTTTTTAAAATCTTGTGTTTGAGTAAAGTCTATCCCTTCAGAAACAAGCAATTGATATATATCTTCCTTGATTTGATAAGCTTCAGGTGAAACAAGGAGTAAACGTACATTTTTAAATAAACAGAGAATTCGTATCAAAGAACGAGTGGTACGGCTTCTTTTAAGGTCCCCTACAAAACATATAGTCTTACCCTCAATGTTTCCACTGCCTTTGAAACTCCTCATCAAAGTATAAATATCTAATGCTGCTTGTGTTGGGTGTTCATCAGGCCCACTACCTGCGTTAACAATCGGAACTTTCCTAGGACTTTGATCAAGATGTTCAGCCACATTCTCACTCAAACCGGGTATAACTGAACGTATAATCATTAAATCCGCATAACTTGAAAAAGTCCGCAGAGAATCTAATGTGCTTTCTCCCTTCATTTCAGAACTTGTAGAAGGATCTCTGATTTCTAATGTCTGCATGCCTAAAATATGACACGCTGATTGAAATGATAAGAATGTACGTGTAGAAACCTGGGTGAAATACAACATCACACGTTTTTCATTCAATAATCCTTTAAGATAAATCAACCCATCTTTAGACTTATCAAATCGCCGAATATGATTTGTCACTCTATAAAGATACTTTAAAGTGGGTAGGTCAAACTGACTAGATTTTAAAATATGATACAAGATGGTAGCCCCTGTTATTAAACTCCCCCTTAGATATAATATAAATATTATGGTTGTCAATACTTAAAAATAGCCGAATTTTAAGATAAACAAGGATTGTTATTGAGTCATAGTTTTGTAAGATTTGCGACTCTGTCGATAATAAGCAGAATGTTTTTTGCTAGTGTTTTTTTGTTTGTGCCTACTTTGATACACTTGAATAGAAGCGTTTACAAAACTAGTAAAAAGAGGATGAGGTTTGAAAGGTTTAGATTGAAATTCAGGATGAAACTGTACTGCTAGAAACCAAGGGTGATTTTTGATTTCTATAATTTCTACAAGGTCTTTATCTTCGTAAATACCAGAAAAAACCATTCCTTTCTTTTCAAAAAGCGAGCGAAATTGGTTATTAAATTCGCAACGATGTCGGTGTCTTTCTGATATGAGTTTTTTACCATAAATAGTATGAGCAAGACTGTCTTTTTTTATCTGACAAGGATAAGAACCTAATCTCATTGTTCCTCCTTTTTTGTTCAATTTTTGCTGATCTTCCATCAAATCAATAACAATATTTCTCATACCTAACTTAGGTTTATAGAACTCACGGCTAGTCGCATTTTTTAAACTACATACATTACGAGCAAATTCAATAACAGCTGCCTGCATTCCTAAACAAATCCCAAAATAAGGAACTTGACGTAAACGCGCATACTCAACAGCTAGTAATTTTCCTTCAAGCCCTCTTTCTCCAAAACCACCAGGAACGAGAATGCCATCCACATCTGATAAAGCTTCATTTATATTTTCCTTTGTGAGTGTTCCAGAATTGACATACTTGATATTCACTTTTGCCTGTATAGCAAGTCCACCATGAACAATAGCTTCATTAAGAGATTTATAGCTTTCTTTTAACTCAACATATTTACCAACTATTGCAATACGAGTTTCTAACTTTGGATGCTTTAAACTAGAAATAATATTATTCCAGATTTTGATATGAGGTTTTTTCGAAGATTCTAGATCAAGCCTTTCAACAATAGATGCATCTAGCTTCTCTCCATAAAATAATAGAGGGACCTCATAAATAGAAGAGACATCCCTAGCTGTAATAACATTCCTTTCTTCCACACTGCAAAATAAAGCAATTTTCTTTTTAATATCTTGACCAATGTTACGATCACAACGACAAATTAAAAAGTCAGGTTGCAGACCAATTTCTCGTAGTTCCTTCACAGAGTGCTGAGTAGGCTTACTTTTAAGCTCACCTGCAGAAGGGATAAAAGGTACAAGCGTGACATGAACAATAATAGCATTTTTTATACCTACTTCTAAACGAATTTGACGAATAGATTCCAAAAAAGGCAGGCCTTCGATATCTCCAACCGTCCCCCCAACCTCTACAAGCGTAACTTCATTGCCCTGAGCTACATCAAATACCCTAGACTTTATCTCATCTGTGATGTGAGGAATGACCTGTACAGTCCCACCTAAATAATCTCCACGACGTTCTTTTTGTATGACTGTGTCATAAATTTGTCCTGTAGTGATACTGTTTGAACGAGTAAACTTGCAATTTGTAAAACGACTGTAATGACCAAAATCTAAATCCGTTTCTGCACCATCATCAGTGACATAAACTTCTCCATGTTGAAATGGGTTCATTGTTCCAGGATCTATATTGATGTAGGGATCAAACTTCATAATAGAAACTTTGATATTCCTAGCTTCTAAAAGAGCACCTAAAGAAGCTGTAACTAAGCCCTTTCCTACAGAGGAACTGACACCTCCTGTTATAAAAACAAATTTAGGCATCATGTCTTTCTCTTTCATTTGATTCCCTCTTCTTTAACTTTTCTCCTAAAGATTCTTATGCTCTCAAATTTTTTAAGCAATAGTCAGTAAGAGAGTAGGAAAATGCCTTATAATCTAAATAATTTCACTCTGCGCTTTAGTTAAATCCAGGTTAACACTTGCTCCCATTGCCGAAGAAATAGTTAGTTTTTTTAAATAAACTCCCTTGCTTTTATCAGGTTTGGCCTTCAAGATAGCCGCCAATATAACCAGTAAATTTTCCTTAAGCTTTTCTACCCCTAAACTCCCGCGACCGAAAGATGCATGCACAATGCCATTTTTATCAATACGGAAGTTTAATTTACCCTTCTTTTCTGCCGCTACAGCCTTTTTTACATCAAGTGTCACTGTACCCGTTTTAGGGTTTGGCATTAAACCCCTTGGACCTAAAATTTTTGCAACTCTAGAAACTAAAGGCATTATATCAGGTGTCGCAATAGCCCTATCAAAATCTAACCACCCTCCTTTAATTTTATCGATAAGATCTTCGTCCCCTACAAAGCTTGCACCAGCTTCTTTGGCTTCCTGCTCTTTTTCACCCTTTGCAAAAACTAAAATACGAATATCTTTCCCAAGTCCATGAGGTAAACTTACAGCCCCCCTAACCTGCTGTTGAGATTGCTTAGGGTCCACTCCCAAATGTAAGGCCAAATCAATAGATTCATCGAATTTTACCTTATAAGGAGTGTCTACAATGATTTTTAATGCCTCTGAAATAGTGTACTTTTTTTTTTCTTCAATTTGAGCTTGTGCAGCTGTTAGCCTTTTAGAAAGTTTTGTCATAAAAATTTATCCCTCTCTTTTTTTATTTTTTGAGTGTCTACTACTTTAATCTACTACTTCTATCCCCATGCTCTTGGCCGTACCCATCACTTGAGAGCTTGCGGATTTTAAAGATAATCCATTGAGATCTGGAAGTTTTATTTTAGCGATCTTTTCAATAGTGGTTTTATTGATTTTTCCTACTTTGTCTTTTTGTGGTGTTTTAGACCCGCTTTTGAGTTGCAGTTCTTTTTTGATCAGTATAGATACAGGAGGAGTTTTTGTAATGAAAGAAAATGACCTGTCTTGATAGACCGTGATAACAACAGGAATGAGCATATCTCCCTGTTTCTGAGTTTCTGCATTGAATTTCTTACAGAAATCCATAATATTTACACCATGTTGACCTAAAGCAGGGCCAATTGGAGGTGCTGGAGTGGCTTTTCCCGCTGGAATCTGTAGCTTTATATTACCTGTGATTTTCTTTGCCATTTTTTCCCCCTATCTTATTAAAAGTACCTCTTAATTAAATAGTTATAATGTCATTAAATTACAGCTTACTATGAGTCTATTGGTAAATACATAAATAGTTTATACCATTCTCCTCTTTTCTAGTTTTTCTAACCTTATACACAAGTTTAAGACAAATGACAAGCAATCTTCATCATATAGATGCATTTTTTATATATTTGTATAGAAACTACCTTCTGAGTATTTTTTATTTTTGGCACTGTATTTCCTAACTTGTATCAGTGCTTAAAGTTTGATAAATATATGCTTTTAACATAAGTATCAAGGTTTAATAAACACAAGCTCTTTTGTTAAAAATGACGTAAAATTGTCAATTTTATAAAATAAAAAGATTTCTCAATAAAAAGAGAGGTTTCTTAGAAGTGATTACATTATAACAATATAAACTTATTCTTCATAAATTCACCTTATATGGCCATAAGTTAGAGTTATTCTGAGATAATTTGAAAAATTTATGTCATCTAAATAAGTATTGAACCTTTTTAAGGTATATCATACCATATTCATGTTAAGCTGATTTTTCTTTAGAATTTTAATAAACTTGCGATTTATTTAAGGATGTAAAATGTATAAGATAGAAATCAATCCACGCTTTAAAGATACAGATGCCTTAGGTCATATCAATAATGCTTCTTTTATTACCTGGATAGAGGAGGCTAGGAGGCCAGTATTTGAAGAGTTTAATTCTGAACTTTCTATTGAAAAGTGGAATTTGATTATAGCAAGAGTTGAAATGGATTTTGTAGCTCAATGCTATTATGGAAAAAAGGTAGTGATTAACTCCTCTATTGAAAAAATAGGAACATCATCTCTTATCATCTATCATGATTTACTTCAGGAAAACACAAAGATTGCGCAAGGCAAGTCTATTCTTGTCCATTTTGATTATAGTAAAAACAAAAGTGTTCCCATCCCAGAAGAAATAAAGCAATCTTTAAAAAAACATCTTAAAAATTCATAAAACCTTTCAAAAAATTTTATTGTTTTTCATTCAAAAGATGATATAAAAAAACAAAATTTTCAAAATATTACCTGTTTCACTTTTACTCTTTAAAGAAAATATTATGAATTATTTGTTCAATAGAATTATACCATTGATAGTTTTTATTTTTTCTTTTTATAACCTGCCTGTCAAATCCGAGGTTATATCACAAGAGAAAAAAGAGGTTTCTCCTGCTTCGCAAGAATGTGCAAGTGAATTAGAAGTGCTCAGGGTGCCACAGGCCTTTGAGAAAGTTGGAACAGTCAACTATATAACTCTTCCTAGGTTTTTGGAACCTTTTGATAAGCCTCATTGGACTTATAGATACTCTATTCCTATAACTGGATCAATAAAAAATATTAATCTGTATATAGAAAGGTCCTCTGAAGGTAATCAGATTTCTCATACAATAGTGCTGGAAAGATTGACGAATGCTTTAAGTGAGCTACCAAAATATCTCTTAAATCAAATTGTGGAAATTTTTGTTATGGTTACGGATAAAGTTAAAAATGGTAAAAAAGTACGTGCTGATACTTTTGCACCACAGGGTATGAATAAACTTTACCCAGAGAGTGGTATCTATAACGAAATATAATACCCTTTATTTACAATGCGACATGAGTTAGGGCATATTATAGCAGGTGTAGTGTATGGATATGATAGTGATGGATACCCTGCTATTCCCCAAGAATGGCAGGATGCTAGATTGGCAGATGGAAAAATTATTTCTAAATATGATAATGAGAGCATTCAAGAAGACTTTGCTGAAGCTATGAGAGTTTACCTAGAGATTCGTGGAGGTTTTGATAATCCAAGTATGGCATTTGAATATCGCTATCGCTTTAATATCTTAGATGAAGTTGTGGGAGTAAATCCTTCTTATAGAGAGCAAATAAACAGGAGAGGAAATCCACATACTTAGAGAATTCAAGTGATCTGAAAAAGTCTTAATGAAAGTTAAACAATCAATAAGTTAATAGGTACAAATAATGACTAAAAAATTTAAAAATGCAAAAGATTTAAAGAGTTACTTAAAAAAGCAATATACTAAAGGTGTTTATTTTTATTCTAACGATAAACGAACAAGGGATTTTCTTAAAAAAACAGGTGTTGCTATTTGTTATATCGGGGCAGGTTTAACAGGTGCTTGGTTAGGTAGCCGTTTAGGCCCTTATGGAAGTGTTATAGGAGCAACAGTTGGTATTGTTAGTGTAGCTATAGCAACAAAACAATATGTTGAAATAAGCTTCTATCATGGGAGATTTATTTTAAAGATTGAACCAGTATGATATGTAATCTATAGAGATATAGTATGTAGTTTTAAGTTAAGAGCTTCTAATGAGATTTATTCTATTTTTATTTATTCTTATTTCAAGCTCTTTTATATAAGTTTATCAACTTTTAAATCCATAATCTTTATGAAAATTTTACAAAATTGGAAAGCATTATTGTAATAACAACCAAAATATGATAAATAGACTTATACATTTACATTTTAAATAAAGATTTATTTTGATATTTAATTTTAAAAGGAGATTTCTTATTATGAAAAAAATCAGTTCTAATTTAACCATTGCAGCAGGGCTTCTAACAATAACTTTGATAGCATGTTCTAAAACAACATCCCCACCTTCTAGCTCTACTGATCAAGGACAAGAAGATTCTCAATGTATAAAAGATCTTAATAATATTAAATATTTTAACTATACGACAAGTGATAAAGTTGAAAGCCTGCTTAATTTAATCGAAGATTCCAAAATAGAAATAATGGAATATAGCATGGAAATAATGAAACTAAATACTCCTAGTCATATCAATTGTCTTTCAGGCGATGACCCAACAGAAATACCAGATAGTTGCACTACTCATCAAGACTTAACTGATTACCTTACCTCACAAAAGACAATACAACCAATATCAAGACTCAAAAACAGAGCTTATGAGACATTGATTACACAATTCGGTCTTACTTTAAATGATATTAAAAGTAGTATGAATTTTATAGAATCGATGCTAATTGAATATCAACCTGCTGTTGATCATCAAGAACAAGACTCAAAATGCTTAAATAAACTTAACAGTATTAATAGCGCTAATGATATAAATATAGATGAAATTGAGTCTCTAATAAGTTCGGTCCAAGACTTCAATGGAGAGATGATAAGGTATCATATTGATATTCTCACTCTAACAGTTAATTTATCTTACCTTAGATGTTTTTTTACGAGAACGCAAAGTTCAAATAATTGTACTGATGAAGACTTGACTAATTATCTTATCTCACAAAGAAGAGCAAGGCCAATAATACAAGAGAAAGCAGGTGCTTATACTATGCTGATCGAACGGGTAGACTCTCATTTAAGGGACATCAGGACAAGAATACAAACCTTATAAGCTATATCCTTCACTGCCATATAATAGTGTATATGTTAAATGTGTAGCGTACGTACATAAAATATGGTGGTGGAGGGCTTTGTGTGGGTGCGGGGATATTTAAAGGTACAATAGAATACTTGCTCATTTCCAATTCACCTTTATAAAAATCAATTTATTATATAACAATTTATGTCAGTAAATTTTGATATTTGTGACAAAGAGGGTCATTCTCCTTTTATTTATACGGCTTCAAATACTTTTTTTCAAACTTTCATCTCAATTGAAAAATGGTATACTATTTGCTTTCAATAAGTAGTATTGTAGTTTATGCATGTTTAATTTTACTCGTAAAAATAATGAGTTAGACATACACTTAACTTCACAAAGTATGATTTTTTTACAAAAAACCTCTAAACCTATGAAAAGTTTACAAGGTTATAAAATATCATTTTTAAAAAAGGAGATCTTTTATGAAATTTAAGCTAATATTTTTCACATTTTTATTTACTTTTATCTTTTCTCAAAATTTACTTGCTCAAACTTTAAATGAAAAAAATCAAGCTATTGATACTGCCAATGATAGTTGCCCAGCTTTATTTTATGCAGTTATAAATAAAGAGGCAGATATTGTAAGAACTTATCTTGAAGATGGAGCAAACCCCAATAGGTCTTTAGAAAGTTGTCCTTTTTCTTCGTTCAAATTAAAATTACCATCATCTACTCTCCCTACTGGAGCTTTTTTCCGTAATCTATTTCGAGAAGATATTTTTATCGATTATCCTGAAGGCACAACATTACTTCATATAGCTGCTTACATTACTGCTTATGGAGATTATGATATCTACAATCTACTTCTTAAGCATGAAGCTGATGATCTTGTAAGAGATGAGAATTCTAATCCACCAAACATGTTCATACTTTCAAAGGCCTGTGTATCTCCTCACAGTTTAGAAATACAAGAATGCATATTTTAGAGCTTATATGTATTAAGAAAGTTGCAAGCTTAAGCTTGAATATACTTATATGCTTCAAGTTGATGGCCGACAAATGTAATTTAGAGCAATTATAATAAAAATTCAGTTATTTATAAAAATGTCCATGCTATATATCGAATATGGTGGTGCAGGGCTTTGTAAGCACAAGGACCCTTTAAAGGCGCAATAGAGTGCTTACTTAAAAATGCATTACAAAGAATAAGAATAAACTTAAACTTAAACTTAAACTTAAACTTAAACCGCCTAAAAACATAGCCAGCTCAGTAAATCCAAAAATAATCTCTCTAATTAATTATCAGCTTGCTTTTTTAAAACTCCATAACTTATTTGATGATAGATGAAATTCTAACCATTTTACCTTTATTAACTTGTTTTCTAAAAATAATTTGTGAAGATTATCATTACAACCAGGTATCTGTTCAAGTACTAATGACCTTACAAGCCTATCAAAAATCTCTTGTATTTTTGCTTTCTCATTTTCAAGTCTTGACAGATGCTCTGCTTCATAACCAATAAGTTTTGAAAAAGTAGAAGCTGAATAACCAAGATATTTTCTTAAAAATCTTATTTCCTTTCCTGTCAATAATTCAGTTTTCTTAACCAGATAATAGGCTATTAGTTTATGAAGTTCATCTAAATCCATAAAATGATAATAAATCTCTCCACACTCATTGCATACACTTGTCTTTATATTATAAAGGATAACATTGTCTAAACCACATTCTTTATAACGATATTTACTGAGTGTTTTCACTTTTAGATTTTGTTTGTTTGTACATATTGAACATTTCATAATAAAGGACCTCTTATTTTCTTTTATCCCATGCTGTTACTATATTAAACCCATCTCCATTTTCATGAAAGGCTAATACAACAACAATAAAACCTAACTCTAAACAATAACGGTAACGGTAACGGTAACGGTAACGGTAACGGTAACGGTAACGGTAACGGTAACGGTAACGGTAACGGTAACGGTAACGGTAACGGTAACGGTAACTACCTTTTTCTAACTCACCTTCACGAAAAATCATGGAACGCAGATTTTTCAAAACATTCCAAATATCAAAAGTTGTTAAATCATCTTGTTTCATCTCACTTAGTGCGTGCTTAGAAAAATAAATATTATTGCGATGATTCTGAACAATTTTGACGATCAACTTCCTTGCTAAATTCCTATCCACTCTTGATGTTTGATAATTCATTATTGATATAATATCAATAGTTGATTTTTTGTCAAGTCTAAATATTCAAAAGTATACTAATTTTGGTCAGTGAGTTTTGGTATTTGGGACAAAAATAGTCACTCTTCTTTTATTTACAATGCCTCAAATACTATTTTTTCAAGCTTTTATTCAAATTGCGAGATGGCATATAATTTGCTTTGGGAGTATGAAGCAGATAACAGCATTCTTGATGCAAATGGCAATTCACCACATATATTAGGAGTTGGAATACCTTGTCTTACTGATCAGTTAGAAGTAGTTAGCTGTTTTTCAGGAATTGGTCAACATTTCGAACCTCCACAAAATGCCAAAAGATAAAACCTAGTCGAGATAAAATAATAGCAATTATTATGAATTAAGTAAAAAACTCATTTTGTCAGTGAGTTTTGATCTTTATGATAAAAATAATAATGATAATAAGTGTAATAGAACTTTAAATCACTAATTAAATTCGTTCAACTTTCATTGAAACACAAGTTTTTACACCCATCATATTATATTGTAAATCAAATGTGATGGTGGAAGGCTTCGTGAGTGTGAGGGTCCTTTAAAGGAACAATGGATGCTTACTTAAAAAACACATTATTAAAGAATAAAAGTAAAATTAGGTCACTTTAGCTATTTTTAATTAGACGGAATATGTGACTGATCTAAATAAGAAGAAATAAATTTTAAAAATATATTTTTCTGTTTTGTATTTTTTATTGATATGATAAATTCTTTATCCTTCTTAGAGTGTTTTATTTGATCCTTTAAAATATTATAAAAACTTTCACTACTGTGACCCAATATTCTTGCAGCTTTAGCTATAAGTTCTAGATGAGGTATAATTTTGTCATTTTCAATATCACTTAAGTATTTTTTAGAAATATTTAATTTTTTGGCTAAATCACTTTGAGTGATCTCAAGTTGTTTCTTTCTTATAGCCTTTATAACACTGCCTATAGTGAGAGGTCCACATAAACTCTCTACCCATTGAATATGTTCATTAAGTGTCTTATTTACTGTAGTCATGTTTTGAAACTCTTTCTATTCTTATAAATCGATTATCATTATCTTCTTTTTCTTTATAAGCTCTATATATACTCGATAATATTTATTTAGTCTTAAGGCTCTATATCCTCGCCACTTGCCTTTAAGCTGATGATCTTTGTACCCTTTAGTTTTCAGTGTTGTTATTTTGTCATTTTTTGTTTGAATATCTTTTAAAAATTTTAGATACAACCTTTTTATATCTAAAGGCAACTTCTCAAGTTGTTTTCTTATTTTCTTATCTTGTATAACGTATATCATACTTTATATCTTCTCTAAAGCAAACACCAACAATGAATTGTATGATTATTGAGCGAATTATCATAATATTTACATATTAAATGTGGTGCTGGAGGGCTTCGTGAGTGCGAGGATCTTTTAAAGGAACAATTGGATGCTTGCTTAAAAAACGCATGACAAAGAATAAAAATAAACTCAAACCGCCTAAAAACATGGCCAGTTCAGTAAATCCAAAAACAATATGTCCTTCATTGAAATTAGGATAAACAAGCCAATAAATATCTACATACTGCATCACTAAAATCAAAATGGCAATAAGGCTTAACCAATCTACATTTCTCTTTGCAGCCCTTGGAAGCAGTGCCAAGAAAGGCACAATGAATTTAAAAAGCAATAAAGAGTAACTGATGGCCATCCACCCTCCATGCGCTCTATGTATAAAGAAAATAGTCTCTTCTGGAAGATTGGCATACCAAATCAACATAAACTGCGAAAAAGCAATGTAAGCAAAAAAGATAGTGAAAGCAAAAAGTAGTTTGCCTAAGTCATGAATGTGATTTTGATTGACCAAATTATCTAAAAGCCCTCTCTTCATCATCCATACTGTAAGCACAATCAAAAAGGCTAAGGCAGATTGAAAAAGTCCTGCAAAACAATACACACCAAAAATAGTGGAAAACCAATGTGGGTGTAAGCTCATCAAATAATCTACACTAAAAAGTGAATAAGAAATGGCAAAGAAAAGTAAAAACCCAATGGACCATCTTCTACTTTTATGAGTTCTATTCTCATCTCCATCCTCATCCTGCTTTAAAGAATGACCTACAATAATTTTTGCCAGTAGTATCCAGCCACCGAAAAATATCACTGTTCTGATAACGAAAAAAGGTAAATTCAAGTAAGGTTCTTTTCTCTGTAAAATAGGGTCACCCGCCACCACTTCTTCGTGCAGCCACTCAAATAAACTATCCCCTCCAAAAAGGATCAATATCAATCCCAATAAAAAAGCTATTGGTAAAAAAGAGGTCAACCCTTCAGCTATCCGACGAACTGTAACGCTCCAGCCCGCATTAACCGTATGCTGAATGGCTACAAAAAACAATCCCCCTAAAGATAAACTCACAAAATAAAAAAAGCTGGTTAAAAAAGCCGGCCAAAAAGTATAAACACGCCCTGAAATATGTAAAGCAAATGCAGTTATAGCAACTAGTAAAGAAAGAAAAATAAACCATTTTAAATAACGAGGGAAATGCATTGGCTTTGGGTTTAAAGTAGACATATTTTATTATCCCTCTTCCTCTTTCTTTTCACTATCATCTTTGTTTTCTTCTACCGGTGGTTGCGCCTCAGGTGTCTCTTCTTCCGCATGAGCTTGCAAGCGACGTATAAAGTGAACTAAGGCCCAACGGTCTTCTTCATTTGGAATCTGAGAAGCAAAACTACCCATAAGCCCTCTGCCTACAACAATCATGTGGTAAATACCACCATCTGCCCAATCTTTGATCTTTTGACTAGCTAAGGATGGAGGCTTTAATACAGTCTTGGCAGCTACAGGTCCATCCCCAATACCCGTTGTACCATGACAAACTCCACAATAAATATAATACATCTTTTGCCCACGCTGTAAGGTCTCAAAGTTTCCATATAACGGGTTAAATAATAACTGCTCAGCTTCTTCAGATGTCTTAATATCATAAGGCCTGTGCCCTTTAGGTATAGCTCCTTCAGGAGGCCTTCTCATTGCAAAAGATCCAGGTTTTTTCTCATCGTAATCCTGTGGCTCTATGGCTGGAGATTGCATCATATCTTGGATCAACTCAATTTGAGGATCTCGCTTTGAACCGCACCCACTCATTATTAATGATAAGATCATTATCACAAATAACTGCTTTTCAAGATAACTCATCTTCTTCTCACTCAAAAAGGTTTATATCTCATTAAAATCTTGTAACTTTAAATACATCTACTAGTGACATGAATTTTTATATAGATCATACTAAAATCATATTGTTTCGATAAGCAAGTAAAATCAGCCAGAAATTGTCGGTTGTAAATAAAAAATAGTTTTTATTAGGACAATCTAAGATGTGTTTTTATCCTTGATTTCTTTAAGATTTTATACGAGAATGCCACCACAAACTATGGCAGCAGCTTTATAAATGTGAAATTATCAGAAGATTTTTTCTCTCCTTCTTAAAAATCTCTTTGGAAGAAAAGTGTAACCTATGTGCTGAAAACACACTATAGCCTATCTGCCTAGAACGGATTTCAGCACACTCTACGAACCCTTTACAGCCTAAACAATATGACTTTCTTCTAACTCCACTTTTAAGATAAGAATACATCGTCTTTAATCTTCTTATCCTTTATATCTTAAGAAGCATAAAAGCAAAGTATTTCATTGTTACCTGATTGGTTACAGGACATACCAGAATATGGATCAAAGCCTTCTGGAAACACTGTAAGATTATTAAATAGAATGACAGATGTTTGATCGTTTTTTATATGTTTTATGTTCATGACTTCTGTAAGATTTCTACCACGAAAATCATAGACGCTAGTAGTTTTATATCTTCTGACATCATTAATCAAAAAGGGAGAAGACGTGGGAGGGCCACCCCATATACCTTCATAGTGCTGTTCTGAATAATTATATCCAGAATAAGCAGATACTTTCGATACAGTAAAAATTGTCATTAATAAGCAACAAGCGGCTATACTATAAAAAACATGGCTCAGATTCATAAATACCTCCTTAAGTTCCAGAAAAGCCCTTTAAATAATATGTTCTTATTTCATAAAACCCTTTAAAAGTCAAGGTTCTAGCTTTTATAAGAATTTATATGTTTTATAATTTATTTTAATGAAAAGGTATTTATTGAACGTTAACCATCTATTCATTACGTTTTGACAATAAAGAAGGTTTCTTGAAAAATATTCACGAAAACCAATTGCCGGTTTGCTTTGACTGCCAGCTTCCTAGGAAAACCAAGAACAAATTATATCTTTTCTTTTGGTTCATAACACTTTAAGGAGTTAAATTTTACGATTAGTAATGTCTTTTTATTTACTTTTTAATCGGGCAAATCAGATAGCCAGCAAATAGCACTGGTAACAAAAGCCCGCTTTTAGAAGTTTTGGTAGAACTCTACACCGCTAGATTTTAAACCTTCTATATGTTTTTTCGATTGCTCACCTTCATACTTAGGGTCATTTTCTGAAATATAAAGAGCAAATTTATGACAACTCAAATCATTATTTAAAATAGGAGGGTTGATTTGAGGAAGTCTGCAAAGCAACAAAACAGCCCCAAAACTTGCTAGGCCAGCAAATAAAACTGTTATTTCGAAAATAATAGGTACAAATGCAGGTAAAGAGAAAAAAGGCTTACCCGCAATATTTAAAGGATAATCCACAGCAGACGTCCACCACTGAAACCAAGTTGCAAAAACACAGCCTGTCAAACCTGCAAAAAAAGTAAACCAAGGAATAATAGACCGCTTTAAACCCATCACATCGTCCATACCATGAATGGGAAAAGGTGATATAGTATCAAATTTCCTATACCCTGCTAAGTAAGTTGCCTTTGCTGCTTCTAATAAATCATCTTCACTATCAAAATAACCAACAACACCACCTGTCTTTGTAGTTTCTTTTTTTTCATCACAACAAAAAAGAGCACCTAAAAACTTCAACATAATTTGTCTTTCTCCTATTTCTTCTATTTAATCCCTTTTATTTTAATATATCTTCATAGAAGTTTATGAAGTTCTCTTTAATATGCTGCACAATTTTTTATCTATATTACCTAATAACTCAATATGAGGAATTTTTAAATTACTTAGGACTTTATTAAATTTTTTAAACCCATCCCTACCTCTTAACTCAACCCATTCAATATTCGACTTATCTAGCCGTTTTTTAATTTTCTCAGAAAGTTTATCAGCCACAAAAACTTCACTACCTCGTGCAAAAGCTGCATCTGCGCTTTCTGGATTTCCTTTTCCCATTAGCTTAACTTCACATTTATAATGTTTGCTATCTTTAATCAAATAAAAATCTACCTCTCTTTCAAAATCATTATCATTATCCTTTCCCCTTTTTATTTTTGACTTATAGCATTCTTTAGGAACTTCATATAACATGCATAATGTCTGCATTAATGGCTTTTCAACTCTTTTGCCTGCCATACTCCAAAGGCCACCTCTCAATGCAGATCTCTTTACAGCTAAGGCATTTATAACAATCAAACTTTCACTTATATTAAGATCAACACTAACACCTTTAAATTTAACGGTGAGAATTAAATCTAAATCATTTTCAGTATCAATTAATCTTTTAATAGACTGATAAATTAATTTATAATTGTCATTAGCAGCATCTATAACGATCTCTTTTGTCGAAGAATTAAACATATTATGAATAGTTTTTTTGTTTAAACCTGAATTAATAGCAATATCCTTTGTTGGTAGGCTAGGATCTAAAAATGATTTTTTATACCAATCAACTGTAATATTTTTGTTCTTTAATTTGGCACTCACGATATCTTTAAAAAAACTAACTGCAAATTCTAAAAATCTTAAATTAATGAGAGTAATCACTTCGATTCGATAGTCCTCACCTTTAATTAGTTTTCTAATAATGTTTCTTACAACTTCTGTTGTTATAGTCATATTTTTGTTTTAGTTAGAGTTATAAAACTTTTAATATCTATAACTCTCGATTTGGTTTCCTGTTTAATTTTATTTAATAAATCAAGATTTCTTATCAGATTTTCCTTCATGCGATGTACATACTTTACTTCTTTTTCAACTAAAAAGAAATACCGGTTTAAACTGGCTGCTGAACGGCCTAATGTTCCACTTCCTGCAAAAGGATCAAATATTAAATCATTCACAAAAGAATAATACTTAATAATCCTATCACATAATTGCAAAGGAAATACTGCACTATGAACTTTATCAAATGTGGGATCAATATACCAAATATTTGTTGTTTCATATTTACCTAACACTTTACTTTCTTCTACTTTGTTTCGATTATATTGGTGCATGTTCCAGTCAATTAATTTATCTGTTTTTTTCCTATAAACCATTACTATTTCTGAGATAGCATTTGGTTTATAGCCTAGTGGCTTTCGATGTTGTAAAAATCCTGCATTTCTATTTTTTACACTAGCTTCTGGTTTAACCCATACAATATCATCAATGAATTCCCATCCCATTTTGACTAATAATGGATGAATATCATAAGGAATAGGATATCTTTTACTTGCATAAGCACGGCTAAGTCTTGGAATAATAATGGGTGAAGTATTTAGAATAAAAAATCGACCTTCTTTAGTCACTCGATGTACTTGTTTAAAAACATCTTCTAAAAATTTTAAATATTCATCATAACTTTGATAAATTGAATAATCCCTCGCATTATAATAAGGTGGTGAAGTAAAAGTCAGGTGGATGGATTCATCAGGTACATATTTCAATGTTTCTATGACATCGCCTTGCACAACTGTATTTTTAAGATAGCTTAAACATTCATCGTGCTTTTTGCTATTTTTCAATCTATGTTTTGTCCCATTTATTTCTCTGCTAATGATCTCTCTAATTAATTCATTTGGATGTTCTTGCAATTCTAAAATCTTACTTCTGACTTGAATATTACTTGAAAAAGCAAAAAGCCCTCTGATAGCTTGCATAACTACTTTTGGATCTTTATCAGATAAGAGCCTCGTTAAAAGAGGAATAGTTTTTTCATTCCTTAGTCTTCCAATAGCAGAAACAGCTTCACGTCTAACCTCTGTACTTCCATCTTTTTGAGCAAGATGGGCAAAAGTATCAAGTAAGGAAATATCGCCAATTTTAGCAAGGTTTTTTGTAGTAAGAGATCTAATCGTTTCATTATTATGAACTAATAAATTGAGTAGTTGTTCTTTATTATATCCACTTTTCAGTCGCCCTAACTTCTCTAATCCATAAATAATAGTGCTGTTATTTTGGTTTTGTAAAAAAGACAAAAGAGCCTTTGTGTTACCTTTTAAATCATTAATTTGTTTTTTATTAACTGTCTGATACATTTTAAAAACCCATTTTTATAATATACTTAACTCTTTTTTTATTTCTATAAAGATGTGTATCTTCTCGTAAGATAATCATTTTTTACGATAAACTCCTGTTCTTACTTTTTCTAAAAATCCTTCTTCACAAAGAGTTCTTATAGCTCTACCAGGGTCTCTAAGTGGTTTACCCGTTCTTTTCTTATATTCTTCTGTAGCCCAATCCGCGACTGTAGAAGTTTCTATATTCTCTTTTGGTCTTATTTCAAAAAACTCCTTAATCAATTCAGGTTGTGTAATAGTATTCGTTTTTATCATAACTTACCTTAATAAGTACTTGCTTCTTTTTTTAGTCTATCAACCGCTACTTTGCAATAAGCTTTATCCATCTCCACTCCAATACCTTTTCTATTATACATACTAGAAGCTATCAATGTTGAACCACTGCCCATAAACGGGTCTAAAACTGTATCACCTACAAAACTAAATAATTTTATACACCTCTTTGGCAGCTCTACTGGAAAAGCTGCTGGATGTCCTCCGGCACCTTTTTTGCTCTGCCCTGAAAAAGTCCAAACACCATTCGTCCAATCCATAAACTCCTGTCTGGTGATATCATTCTCTTTCTTTTCTTTCTTCTTCCATTGATTCTTATACAGAACAACAATGACCTCAACAGGAGCAATCACATAAGGGGCAGAAGCTGACATCCAAGAACCCCAAGCTGTCCTTCGAGAGATATTCCCTTCATTCCATATAATCGTAGAGTGATACTGCCATCCGACTTGCTTTGCTAAAGATGTGATATCAGCACAAACTGACTGCTGGCCTCCCTTATTTTTATCAAGAGGTATATTTAAACATAACCTCCCATCGTCTTTAGCTAAATCATAACACTTTGTAAGCCACTTTTTTGTAAACTCCAAATAATCTTCATAAGGTAAAACATCATTGTGTAAATTATAATGGATATCTACATTGTAAGGAGGTGATGTGATCATTAAATCCACTGATGACTTTGGAAGACTTGTGATTTTAAGAATATCCTCATTGTAAATAGAAGTATGATCACACTCAAAGTAGCACTTTATATTTTTTTTCCTTCGTCTAATGGTTTTTATATTTAAAGGATTTTCTAAAATAGCTTCCATATTTTTATTTTCCTTCTGTTTCACTCAAAATACACCAGCCTCTCGAGGCGAACCTCTCGAGGCGAGCCTCTAAAGGCAAGCCTCTGCCTGTTTTCTAGCATTGCCTGCAAAGGCTCTGCGCCTTTGGCAAAATGGGCAATGCCTAGAAAATATGTGCATTTTGAGTAGAAAGAATCTCCTCATTATTTAACATCATGTTAAGGAAAATATAAAATTTCATTTACTTCCCCACATGAATCATAGGTTTAATCTCCGACATGGCCACCATAGGCAATACCCGCAAAAATAGCAAGAATAAGGTAAAGAACATTCCAAAGCTACCAATCAATACCCCAAAATCGTAAAGTGTCATTTTAAATAAACCCCAATTGGATGGCAAAAAATCTGCATGAAGTGAAGTGACTGTGATCACATATCTTTCAAACCACATACCAATATTTACAAAGATGCTGATAATAAACATGGCAGGAATAGATCTGCGAAAAAATTGAAACCAAAAAAACTGAGGTATGATCACATTACAGGAGACCATAATCCAATAAGACCACCAATAAGGACCAACTGCTCTGTTAATAAAAGTAAATGTTTCATATTCCACTCCAGAATACCAAGCTATAAAAAATTCTGAAGCATACGCATAACCCACCATTAAACCTGTTGTCATAATGATTTTGTTCATCACCTCTAAGTGATCTAAAGTCACATAATGCTTGATCTCTGGAAAACCTATACGGATCAAACACATCAGTGTGATCACCATAGCAAATCCTGAAAAAATAGCTCCAGCTACAAAATAAGGAGGAAAGATAGTTGTATGCCAGCCAGGAAGATTTGCCACAGCAAAATCAAAAGATACAATAGAATGAACAGATAAAACAAGAGGTGTTGAAAGCCCTGCCAGCATCAAATAAGCAGACTCGTAATGCTGCCAATGGCGATTTGTTCCCCTCCAACCTAAAGATAAGGGACCATAAATCCACCTTCTAAATTTGTTTTTTGCACGATCCCTCATTGTCGCGATGTCTGGTATCATCCCCATATACCAAAACACAAAAGAGATGGTTAAATAAGTTGAAACTGCAAACACATCCCACTCTAAAGGAGATCTAAAGTTCACCCAAAGTGGTCCCCTTTGGTTAGGATAAGGCAAAAGCCAGTAAGCAAACCAAGGTCTTCCTGTATGAATTAATGGAAAAACTCCTGCACACATTACCGCAAATATAGTCATGGCCTCAGCCGTTCTATTAATACCTGTTCGCCACTTTTGTCGGAATAAAAATAAAATAGCAGAAATTAAAGTTCCTGCATGGCCAATACCTACCCAAAAAACAAATGTAACAATGTCCGTTCCCCAACCTACAGGATGATTGACACCCATCAAACCCATTCCTACACCAATAATAACTCCAATAGTTATAACATATAAAACAAGTAAAAGCTTGGCAGGAATGAAAAAAGCAAACCAACCCTTACCAGGTAAAGATTCTGGAATAGAACATATATCTTTTGTGATTTGTTGATAGTTTTTATCACCAGTTACAAGTATCTTGCGTTTCATGCATGATGCCCTTCGCCATTAGACTTTAACTTCTCAGTATTTCTAATCTTGGTTTTATAACGAACCATAGGAATATTGTTATATTCTTCTAAAACACTAAAACTCCTCTCATCAGCAAATGCTTTGTTAACTTGACTTTCAGGATCATTTACATCTCCAAATACAATGGCCTGTGTTGGACAAGCCTCCTGACAAGCTGTTACAACATCCTCACCTTTAAATGTTCTATCTTCTCTCTTTGCGAGTATTTTGCCCTCTTTGATTCTTTGTACACAAAAAGTGCATTTTTCCATCACTCCTCGTGAACGCACAGTCACATCTGGATTGTAAGCATTTTTAAGAGAGTCTGCGACTTTAGCATAATTAAACCAATTGAACCTACGTACCTTATAAGGACAATTGTTAGAACAATACCTCGTGCCAACACACCGATTGTAGGTCATTTGATTGAGTCCCTCTTCTCCATGTGAAGTGGCAGCGACAGGACAAACAGCTTCACAAGATGCGTTTTCACAATGTTGGCAAAGCATAGGTTGAAAAACCACATCAGGATCATTTTCATCTCCTGTGTAATAACGGTCAATACGAATCCAATGCATCTCCCTGCCTTGAAGAATATATTTTTTTCCAACAGTTGGTACATTGTTTTCCGACTGACAAGCTACCATGCAAGCAGAACACCCCGTGCAAGCATTCAAATCAATCGCCATCGCCCAACGATGCCCTTTGTATTCATGCTTAGGGTATAAACTAAATAACTTATGCCTGTGAATATTTACAGAAGGTGACTTTAAATAATCCTTCAAAGTGGCTTCTACCACTAATTGCCTTCCTAACATACGGTGATGGCCTTGAACACCTGCCAAAGCAGTCCATCCGTCAACTTTCTCTACAGAAACTTCTAACCCAGAAAAGACATCTTTATCTACAAAAGGATAAGCATTCACTCCTACTTTCTTACCAACTTGTCCTGCTTGCACGCGACCATAACCTATAGCAAGTCCTACTGATTGATCGTGAGTCCCAGGAGCTATAAGAATAGGTACAATAGCTTCTGTATTTTTTAATTTCAACCTCGCATGCTCTCCATTTTTAGTAAATCCAATCTCCTTTGCCTTGTGAGGTGATATCAAAAGGTAATTGTCCCAAACTACCTTAGTGACAGGATCTGGCAATTCCTGAAGCCAAGCGTTGTTGGCCATTTGACCATCTCCTAGTGTAGACTTAGCATAAATAGATAACTCCAATCGATCTTTACGGGTTTCAGTAGCTCTAGCTTCAGCAATATAAGATAAACTCCCTTTTCTAAATGAACGACTGGGATAGCTTCCTGATGAAGTGGTTTGATGAATAGCAAAGCCTTCATGTAAAGTCTTTACCCAAAAATTTTTAAAGTGTAATGTTCTAATACTGAGGCGACCATTTTTCATTATATCCCTATGGTAAAGTTTCCATTGGTCCTGTAAATAATCGTACCAAATAGAGTGAGGAGATATTTCTGGTTGAGATGTTGGAGATTTTTCTTCACCTGATGGCTTAGGAAAGTAAGATGAAAGCTCTCCAGACGGATTGTCTTTTTGCCATGCTATTAAGTTCTCCTCAAGAGATCGAGTTTGATAAAGAGGACGTATAGTCGGTTGTTGGATAGAGTAAACACCTTTTAACAACTGAGCATCACCCCATGCCTCCATAGGATGTGATAAGGGAGCTACCCAATCAGAGGTAAGAGAAGTCTCATCTAAATGATGTGTTAAATAAACAATAGTTTTTGCCTTCAAAAGAGTTTGTTTAACATGAGGAAATGTATAAGTAGGGTTGATGCCAGAAATAATTAATGTTTTTATTTTGTTATTATTTAAATCTTCCTCTAAAGAGTTTAAGTCTTTATAAGAACCATTATAGGAAGTCATAGAAAAACGAGCATCAATTGTCTTGCCATCGTTTTCTAAAATTGTGTTTAAAAAGTTTGCTGCTATCTGTAATGCTTTAGCATGACGGGTTCGAGATGTAAGACCACCAGTGACAATTAGAGTTTCACCTCTTTTCTGCCAAAGATCTAAAGCAAGCTGTGAAATAATAGCAGAATCCACCCCTGCCTTTGAAGATGCAGTAGAAAAATTATTTAAAACAGAAAGAACTTCTTGATCTTGCGCAAAAGAAGAATTTTTATTTTTCACGACTATTTCATAAATGAGAGCCATAACTACATTTAAAAATTGTGAAGGCACTGTCCTGATACGTAAATCTGCATTCGCTCCTGTCAAAGAATGTAAAGCTTCAAAAACAACTAGTTTGTTCATATCAGCATCGGCCTTACGGCCTTTAGAAAACAAATGACTGAACTTTTCAGGAGCCAACCAAGTTCCTAAAAAATCAGCCCCTATAGAAACAATGATTTTTGCCTTGTCAAAACGAAAAGAAGGTAGCACATCATCACCGAAACTTAAGTTTTGCCCTTCTATCACATCATCTGCTCCCATAACATCACACAAATAATGTTTTGCAGAAAAATGATCTGTGAAACTTCGTATAAGCCTATTTGTTGAAGGTGAAGAAATACTACCTGTCAAAAGACCAACAGACCCTTCTTTAATAGAAGACATAACAGCTTCATCTAACTTCTCCCATGTTGTTGCTCTTGCTGGTTTGCCTCTTCCCCCCTGATGAGGTGATTGCAGTCTGTCAGGGTCATATAAATTTAAAATGTGAGCCTGAGCCTGTACAGATGTACCACTATAACCATCTGGAAAATGAGAGTTACCTTTAAGGTAAATAGGACGTCCTTCCCTCGCTTTAACAACAATACTTTGTCCCTGACCTCCAAATGTAAAAGTCGAAGAGTAATAGTTTGCAATACCTGGCTCAATCTCCTCTGGCCTATTTGCATAAGGAACAATTTTTTCAACAGGACGGCGAATACAGCTCATAGAAGTTAAAGCCAAACTCGCACCCATTAACTTTAAAAAATCTCGCCTTTCAATAGAGTCTTCCCTTATTGAAAAAGGATTTGAATAAAACTCATCATTTGCTTTTTTATCTGATGAATCCAAATTTTCTAAATTTTCCCAATAAGGCTTCGGCTGTTTAACTACCTGATTGCCAGATTGCCCGCCTACTGGACTGACGGATTGCCCGTTTGCCGGCTTGCCCGACTGCTGGGTTTTTTGAGCTTGAAACTTGTTAGTTGTTTGTTTTTCCACTTTCATTTTATCCCTCTTTAATAATGGCACGTTCCACAACTTGTGGGGGCTTCTTTTAATACCTGTTCGAGGGATTCTTTCTCATCCCAATTAAAGTCATGCGCTTCTTTAGGGTCTCTATGACAATTTATACACCAACCCATAGACAAACTAGAGTGTTGATAAACCTCTTGCATCTCCTCTATTGGCCCATGGCATTTTTGACAGCTCACTCCAGCAGATACATGAGCCTGATGGTTGAACATCACAAAATCAGGTAACAAGTGGACCTTTAACCATGGAATAGAATAACCTGCATTATAAGCTTTTGTAAGTCTTTGAATAGATGGCTTATCAATAGCCACATTTTTATGACAGTTCATGCACATATTTAAACTGGGAACAGTCGCAAATCGATTATTTTCAGCTTGTACATGACAGTGCAAACAAGGTATCTGATATTTGCCAGCATGCAAAGAATGATCAAATGCTAGAGGCTGCTCTGGCTGATAACCATCATTATAACCTAGAGGGTATTCTGAACGAAAAAAACCACTAAGCAAAACCCATAAAAAGCTTAAAAGCACAAAAATTAAGACTAAGCCAATCAATAAACGAATAGAACGTAGAGCTACAGAGCTATTTCCCCCTAATACTCTTTTTAGCATTCCAATTTCTCCACAACTTGACTCTTAATAAGATATTTTTACTTTTAGTATTAGTAATAAATGAACTCTATCATAAGTCAACTTAAGTTGTCATGGACCTACAAAATTTGTCAATGACTGATCGATCCCTAACTGAAACGTATCAAGGAAATCAAAAATAGCCTCAAAATGTTCATCTAAATCGAGTTTAGCTTGTCCGCGGTAAAAATAAGCACTAGCATATTCTGGATTGATTTCTATAGCCTTATCAAACTCATTGACGTGTTACCTCAGAATAAAAAGAAGGCCAAAATGTTTATGGATATGCTAAGCATTACAGAATTAGTAAGATGCTATGATGACCGATATGATGGTGTCAGAGACATGTTTAAAGGAAAAATAGATCATATCGCCCTATGAAGTTAAAGGTCATTTGGAATGAAATTTCTTGAAAAGGTCATACATTTTTCGATTACGAAATTCTAAAAACCTAGAGACATACGTCATGTCTCCTACAAACTCACCGAACTTGAAGTCTTTCAACTTCCAGTCTTCGTCATCACAAGGTTTTAATTTCAATGGAGGTGGTAGTATCCGGCACACATCACCATATATCTTAAAAGCCTTTCTTTGAAGGAGTGTGCGTAATCTGTGATTGTGGTCCGTAGGCCTCAGAAAATCTTTTGGTACATATACGGTATTTGTAGGGCTGGTGAATAACCCAAAAAGCTTTGGATCATTTTTAAGGCCTTCACAACCTTCTATTTCTTCTTTCCACCGGTTTTTGTTCTTGCCTGTCTTGTGGTCGAAGAGATGTGCAAGCTGGTAGCCTTCAGGCCCAAGCTTGCGAAATTCACAACCTGTGAATACAAAAGCCCATAAATGCTTTGGAAAAGTATTACCATCAGGATCAAGACAAAGGCAGTCAGGATGCTTCCTGTTTGAATTCTGACGCTCTTCATTAATACCACGTCTGACTGGAAATGTGCATGGTGAGCCATCCCACAGGTAAATATTAGGATCAACACTGCATTTTCTTAATTTATCAGACCATTCATCTTGGTGTTTGCGGTTATCTTCAGTGATCTCATGGATGATTTGAGGATCAAGAAATCGAATAAATGGTGCTACTTCCTTTGCAAGTTTCAAGAGTGCTTTTTCATTTGGCTGTTCCCATTTTGGCCATTTCTTCTTAGTCCGGTTTTTAGATTTCTTCTTTTTATTAGCTGCCTGTTTATATATGTTCATGTTAATGACCTGCCCAGGACCCAGTACTTCCGTACTTTCTGAAACCTTAAACTCACGATAGAGTTTCATGGCTTGTTTTAATGTTGCCGTGCCATTGCGAGTATCACCATTAATTGGCACTTTGTGTTTCGGTTGGTTTTTATGCTTCTGATCTTGAGTAGAATATTCCAACAATTCTATCAGATTTTTTAACTTGTCTCTATTGAAATGATTGTCTAGATTACCTTCGTATTGCTCAACCCGTTTACAATTACTTATACGGCTTTTGATAGTTGTTTCTTTAAAACCTTTCTCAGTTCGCAGCCAATTTTCAAAATGTTTCTTATTCATCTTTGATCCTTCTATTTGAACATTTGTTGGTATATGACTACAAAACTTTTTGAGAGTAGGGTTTGTCATTTCTATACTTGACTTGACTTTTGCTTTCTTTTTGCTACTTCTAATACTTTCTTTAACAAACTCTTTGCCCCGTTCTGTGAGGGTGCAATATCTTTTGCCCCCTTGACGAACATTCGGGGCATTAACAAGACCTTCCCCATGCAACTCATTTAATAGCTTATGAGTCTTCCAATCTTTTGACTTTGTATCTCCTATTTTTTGAGCAAGATGCCTTTGGGTTAACTGACCCTCTTGTTGTAAAATGAAACATATTTCAATCTTTTTTAGTAAGTCTCTATAGTCTCTATACATATTTATTTCTATTTTCCTATGATTAATTTGTGAACCTTAAGACTATTGTAACACAAACTTAAAGAATAAAAAAAGAGCCATTCTATGAACATAAATTTATCAAGAGCTATGATAGGTTTATAAACTCAGGCCAATGCCCTAGGAGTAAAAGATTTTTTAAGAATATTTTAATTCAACATTATTACATAAATACTGGATTTGAATCTATAGCTCTAGAACCTACAGTAGGCTTTTGATCTAGTTGTGGCAAGCCACCTCAGGCTAGCGGCTCAGGAAATAAAAGATTTAAAAGAGTTTGTATTCTATACATGTATCTTATAGTTAAAATAATACAAGGCACGGGGGTTGCCTGTTGCTAGTGAGAAAGCCTACTGTAGGCTCTATGAAATGTTTGTGCAACAAGGCTTTTTAATCCTATAAGAAAACGTAACTTCAAATCGTAAGTGCAATGTTTTTTGATTTATAGATATTTTTTTTAAAAGTTGTATCATTCTAATTTGTTTATGAGGAGCTTGCAAATCAGTAAAAACTCTGCGATTGATGTAAGGTCGGCCCCCTAGGTTATCTAGGAAATAAACCTCTCTGTAACATAGCCTTTTGAAATCTTTCGAGAGCAAGAGCTAAAGCCGCATCCCTTAAAGAGGTTTTGTCCTTTTCAGCATATTCCCATGTTCTATCAAACGCAGATGTGATAATAATTTGTAATTTATCATTAATCTCTTCAATGCTCCAAAAATAGGAAGCAATGCCTTGAACCCATTCGAAGTAAGAAACAATCACACCTCCACCATTTGCTAAGATATCAGGTATTATATATATGCCCTTGGAATTAAGAATGACATCAGCCTCTTTTGTCGTAGGACCATTAGCTCCTTCTACTATAACTTTTGCCTGAATATCATTCGCATTACCCTCATGAACAACCCGATCAAGCGCAGCCAACAGTAAAGCATCGCATTTAAGTTTTAAAAGTTCTACATTAGAAATAGCTTGAACATCTGGAAAACTTGATAGACTCCTGTACTTTTGGTAGTGTTCTATGAGCTGAGGGATATTTAAACCATTACTGTTATAAATACCACCATATTCATCACTCACTGCAACGACATTCATGTTTCTTTCAAATGCTGATAAGGCAGCCTGAGAGCCAACATTTCCAAACCCCTGAATGACTAGCTTAAGACCATCACATTTCAAACCTATCTTTTGATATAACTTTCTCAAACAATAAATTGTCCCTAGACCAGTGGCGCTTATTCTTCCCAATGATCCTCCAATTTCAAGTGGCTTGCCAGTTACAACTCCAGGGACAGAAAAACCTTCGCGTTGAGAATAAGTGTCCATAATCCAAGCCATAATTTGCTCGTTGGTTCCTACATCAGGTGCCGGAATATCCTTATCAGGGCCCATAAATTGATGCAATTCAGTGGCATATCTTCTTGTCAATGTTTGCAATTCAGCCCTTGACAATGCCTTAGGATCAACTGCGACACCACCCTTAGCTCCACCTAAAGGAAGACATAAAAGAGCATTTTTAAGTGACATAAGCATAGCAAGAGCTGCTACATCAGTTAAAGTCACAGAAGGATGAAAACGTATGCCACCTTTACAAGGTCCTAAAGTATGGTTATGTTGTACACGATAGCCATCGAAAACACTGACATGGTTATCATCCATACGTACAGGGATACTTATAATGATCGCCCTTTTTGGTTTGAGCAGTCGGGTCAAAATATTATTGTCAATATGAATTTTCTTTGCAACATACTCTAAGTTTTGCGCAATATCCTTATACAAGCTGCCTTCTATTATATTCTTCATGTCCTACCCCTAAATGTGTTCTTAAAAACTAAGCTGTCCTATCACAGCATCATAAGCCATGTCAATAAAATAGCTATATAATATGTAATAATAAATATATTTAAAGATAAAGAAATATGTTTTTTTATATAAATAATGACATGTCTATGATTATTTATATATTTTACTTAACTAAAAATATAATAAGAAATACATCTAAAGATACCATAAGGTGGATTATAATTAAAACCACTAAAGTTTTATTAAGAGGCCGGTTTGTTTAAGAAAGTTTTGATTGCCAATCGAGGAGAAATTGCATTACGTATTATCCGGGCCTGCCGCCAAATGGGTATTGTCTCAGCAGTGACCTATAGCCAAGCTGATAAAAAAAGTTTGCCTGTCTTATTAGCAGATGAAAGTTACTTTGTAGGAGACTCACCTAGTAAAGATTCCTACCTTAATATACCAAATATCATTAAAGCCATTCAAAAATCAAAAGCAGATGCTGTTCACCCTGGCTATGGATTCTTAAGTGAAAATGCAGAATTTGCAAATACTGTAGAAAAACTAAGTGTCTCCTTTATCGGTCCATCTGCTGAATCTATTGCAATGATGGGTGATAAAATCAAAGCAAGACAGGTCATGAAAGAAAAAGGTGTACCTGTAATCCCCGGCAGTGAGAAAAGTATTACAGATTTAGAAGAGATGAAATCTATCTGCCAAAAAATTGGTTTTCCAGTGATGCTCAAGGCTGCCTTTGGCGGAGGTGGTAGAGGTATGAGGGTTGTTCATTCTCTGGAGGATCTGGAGATAAGTTACAAATCGGCAAAATTAGAAGCTGCTAATTATTTTGCCAATGATAGCATTTATGTCGAAAAATTCATAAAAAATCCCAAACACATTGAAATGCAAATTTTTGCAGATACTCATCACAATGCTGTTTGCCTCCATGAAAGAGAATGCTCCCTACAAAGACGTCATCAAAAAGTGATAGAAGAATCTCCTAGTTTGGCCTTGCCAAAAGATATTCGTCAAAAAATGAAGGATATTGTGACTAAAACCACAAAATCAATGAATTATATAGGCGCAGGCACCTTTGAGTTTATATTAGATAATAACACAAAAGAGTTTTTCTTTATGGAAATGAATACAAGACTGCAAGTCGAACATCCTGTGACTGAAATGGTAACAGGTTTTGATCTCGTTAAAGAACAAATCTTGGTTGCAGCTGGTAATAAATTAAGTTTTCAGCAAGAAAATATACATTCTAGTGGACATGCTATTGAAGCACGTATCTGCGGAGAAGATCCTGATACACATTTACCAAGTCCTGGTCAGATCAAATATTGCCATCTCCCTCAAGGGCCTTTTATAAGGGTAGATTCTTATATTGATTCAGGCTATACACTCCCAATTGACTATGATCCTATGATGGCTAAAGTTATTGCTTGGGGCAGAAATCGCACGGAAGCTATTGATCGACTTCAAAGCGCTTTGTTAGAAATAAATATCGCAGGTATAAAAACCAATATAAAAACTCTACGTTCTATTTTACAAGCTCCCCAATTTATTGATGGATCTTATACAACACAGTTTTTAGACAAACAGTTAAATAGCAATACTTCGAACTTTTTTGATGATACTATTGCTTTGATCGTTTCAGCTATTGAAGCCTATAAAGATAATAAAAAGAAATATACAAAAGAGTTGAAAATAAAGTCAAAATGGAAACTTAAAGGGAGAATGGAATCTTTAAGATAGAAGAGAATTATTATATGAATATTAAATTCAGTGATTTAGATAAGGAGACTACAGCAGGCTTCTTCACTAGCAACAGGCAACCCCCGTGCCCTGTACCTTATGAGTTTATGTAACAAAGTGAGTTAAGATTATAGGAAAGTGTTATGTTTTTTAAAATGCAAATAGATCATCGTATTTTTTACGTAAACATCAAAGAGTCCCAAGATGTATGGAATATCTCTATTTCAAAAGAAGAAACACAAAACATGGTCAAAAAATATCAAATTCCAAAATCTGATTATCAAAATATCAATAGAGTTATAAATCTTTTTTTCGAAAATAAATGCCATATAGTCAATATGACAAAAAATGAAAGCAACTACCTTATTGATATGAAAGGCAGTTATAAAGATGTTATTGTTGCTAATGAAGAAATTTTATTACAAAAGAAAATAAAAGGAAGTAGCTTACATGGAGAAGATCAAGTGCTCACTGCTAAAATGCCAGGTAAAATTGTAGAGGTTTTAGTTAAACCTAAGGATAAAGTAGCCATCGGTCAGCCAATTTTAATTATGGAAGCTATGAAAATGGAAAATGAAATACGAGCTGACAACAACACCTCAATTCAATCTATAAAAGTTAAAAAGGGTGAAAGTGTAGTAGCTGGAGCTGTACTTGTTGTTTTTGAAAATCAAAAGGATAAGATGAAGTGAACCCACCTCAAAAACAAAAATCTTATTATAACCAAAAAGATTTAGAAAATTTACAATACGACTTAAATCAAACGCCTGGAGACTTTCCTTTTTTGCGTGGCATTCACCCTAATATGTATCAGGATCGTCTTTGGACAATGAGACAATATGCTGGTTTTGGCAGCGCAAGAGAGAGTAATCAGCGTTATCATTCTCTTCTAAAAAGTGGACAAACAGGCTTAAGTGTGGCTTTCGACTTGCCAACACAAATGGGTTATGACTCTGATCATACAAAAGCTCAAGGTGAAGTGGGAATGGCAGGAGTCGCCATTAGCACTCTCGAAGATATGGAAATTCTTTTAAAGGATTTGCCTCTGCAATCCATTTCAACCTCTATGACAATTAATGCTACAGCAGGTATTTTACTTGCTTTTTACATTGCTGTTGCAAAAAAACGTAGTATACCCTTTAACCAATTAAGAGGGACTATCCAAAATGATATTCTTAAAGAGTACATTGCTAGAGGGACTTACATCTATCCTCCAAATCCTAGTTTAAGAATCATCACAGATATTTTTAAATACTGTAAAGGTGTAAAGTGGAATACAATCAGTGTTTCTGGTTATCATATTAGAGAAGCAGGAAGCAGTGCTACTCAAGAAGTTGCCTTTACCTTAACTAATGGTATCACCTATATTCAAAAAGCCTTAGATGCAGGACTATCTATTGATGATGTCGCTCCTAATGTGAGCTTTTTCTTTAATGTTCATAATAACTTTTTAGAAGAAATTGCTAAATTTCGTGCAGCTAGAGTGCTGTGGGCAGAGATGATCAAAAAACGGTTTGCAGCTAAAAATCCTAAGTCATGGACTCTGCGATTTCACTCACAGACAGCAGGATCAACTTTAACAGCTGCACAGCCTTACAATAATATTGTAAGAGTGGCACTGCAAGCTATGGCCAGCGTGCTTGGAGGCACTCAGAGCCTACATACCAACTCAATGGATGAAGCACTTGGAATACCTACAGACCATTCAGCTACAATTGCTCTTCGCACACAGCAAGTCATTGCCAAAGAAACAGGAGTCACTGAAGTGGCAGATCCTTTAGGAGGTTCATACTATATAGAATCTCTCACTTCAAAGCTTATAAAAGAGGCTGGTGATTTGATACAAAAGATAGAAGATTTAGGAGGTGTCATTGCATGTATTGAATCCGGCTGGATACAAAATAAAATACAGGAAGAAGCCTATAAAACACAAAGAGCACTAGAGGAAAAATCTCAAATACAAGTAGGAGTCAATGCATATAATAATAAGCAAGAAGATTTTAAACCAGAGGTTTTAAAAATTGATCCTCAAATACAAAGAGATCAGATCAGTCGTATACAAGCCTTTAAAGCAAAAAGAGATCCTCAAAAAGTAAAAAACCAATTAGAAAAAATACGCAATATCGCCAGCAGTCAAGAAAACTTAATGCCTATTTTTATAGAGTCTGTAGAAGATCATATTACCTTAGGAGAAATTTCCTCTGCATTAGAAGATGTTTTTCAAAGATATCAAGAAATTATCACTATCTGATAAAATCAAACATTGTTTTAGTCACTGGTATTAATTAAATTGTAACATATAAAAATTTCATTCATTTAAATAAATATAGTCTGTATTTTTTACAAGGTAGATAGATATATTTATTTTTTATAGAGTTAAAAAAATGGTTAAATGGTTGATTCAACAGGTTTAGTATGTTATACATCCCATACTCATTCATTTTAGACAAGTCTTATAACAAGGAGTCAAAGTGAAAAGATTCAACTTATTGATAACTATAGTATTAGTTTTACATTTTTCTACAAATACTTATGCAGACAATCAAAGTACCACCCATCAAAATAATGATAATGAATGCACTGGTGCACTTACTCAAGCGCAACAAATACATGATTGGATTATTGAAATGTACAGAAACGAAATGCTCCAAGAAATAGACAAAAACCCACACTCAAGAATTTCACATATTAGGCCAGAAGTCACAAGAAGAGTTGCAAGAGCCTTAAGTCTCCATCAATCCATGTAACCCGTGTGGTTGAGAGAATGGACATTGTTTCGTTTGCCTTACAAAATGGTATAAGAAAAGCAGCAAGAATATTCAATAAACCTATTCCTATCATAGATCAATGGGTTGATACTAGAATTAGCATTATTTTAAAGGGCATTATAGAAGAAGAAACAACAGAAGAACAAGCTTCTCTTCTTAAACCGTCTTATTGGTTTGTAGAATATTATAGAACAGAGGCATCAACAAATCCAACAGATAACGCTATTCAGTCACAACTTGCTATTATAGATGAAACAGGAAAAAAGTTACGTATCAAGGAAAATGTTTTATTTACTTGGCTTGAAGATAGAGATAGGCAATTAGACCTTATGTATATTATAGCCCCAAAGGGCAAAAGAAAGCACTATATCGGAAGGCACTATATCGATATTGGATTGGGTTCATAAATACAAAGCTGAAATTGATAAACTACAATTTCCACCACAAGAAATAATGTCTCTATTACACAGTGACAACAGAAGAAATGAGGCTATTGAACTAGCTTTAAAAAATGGTATAAAAGAAACAGCAGAACAATTAGATATCCCCTATAGCATTTTATCTCTTCTTGTTTTCGACCATGAGAATATGTAGAAATGAGAAGAGTAGAAAGTGGAAGAAATTCAGCTTCTCATTTTATAAGAGATGGTGTAAAAAAAGCTAATAGAATGATAGCCATACCATAGAAGAGACTGCAAGGAATTTAGGTATCCATGAACATTTTTTATTTTCTTTCCTTAACAATCCTCGATTTAGAGAAGAAACACAATCTTCTTCCCCTTGATTCATCATCCTGAGATATGATATTCAAACAATACAGCAAAGAAGTTTCCGTGAGCTGGTTTGCTAGCTAGCCGATTGACTTAAACAAGTTTTGTATATATGACTTGGGCATCTATAATGAACAAAATGAAACTCATCATTGTGCTGTTGGTTCTGCATGTTTCTATAACAAAGATTTATGCAAATAAAACTCTTATATCTCCTATTGATCCAAGTAAATGTAAAGCAGCTTTATTGAAGAACAAGAAAGAACTTTCTACTCACTTCGAGGCTATAGAAAGAGAAGATGTAGATAAACTTTTAACACTTAAAGATATGAATTGGGATTTGGAAACTAGGTATAAAAGTGTTCAGATCCATCTTTCTTATGCTGCACAAAAAAGCAAAGTTCAATCGATAAGAGTGCTAGTTTCTCAAGTAGGAGCTGATGTGAACGGCAGAGATAAAAATGGTTTGACGGCCCTCCATTATGCAGTACTCAATCCAGATATACTATCTAGAACAAACACTATTTATACCCTCGTTCAACTAGGAGCTGATATCTATACCACTGATCACTTAGGTAGAAGACCCTCAGAATATGTGCAAGGTGAAAGAGGCGCAATTATAAATCAAGATCAAAGACACAAGGCCATTTATTTAGCCATTAAAACAAATGACCCATTAGAAGTGGCGGAATTGCTTCAAATCACTTATAATATTTTGCTTCATTTGGTCCGGAGTTTTAGGACAAGCAATGATCTACAAATACACTAATTTCTACAAAAGTATGTAAGTTTTTCATAGATTAATTGAAACCTAAAGACTACATCTTATATTTTTTTTCATAAAAAAAGCAGACTTTATCTTTTATTTTCAAAATTTTATCTAATTTCTCTGAATTGTAAGATTTAAAAAAGGCCTAGAAAGGGCGGGCAGAATTACTTCTTGTTAGGAATCCTTTCAATCAAACGATCAAGCCTTTCTTCAATCTTTTCTACTCTGACTTTAAGCTCATTGATTCGTTCGGGGATGTATTTATTGACAGAAGTTTCTAGTGTCCCGATTTTCTTGTACAGAAACCATCCTATTCCAATTCCTA
The DNA here is from genome assembly GCA_965262715.1 of Bdellovibrionales bacterium. Lineage (GTDB taxonomy): Bacteria > Bdellovibrionota > Bdellovibrionia > Bdellovibrionales > JAUICD01. Next base: position 1,246,678 of record OZ253553.1, read on the forward strand.
TTCCAATTCCTATTACTCCCGATAATAAAAGGGGTTGGCCTGAAAGAAGGTTTAAAAGCTGTGTCATTAATTAAATCCTATCGCTATTTTTGATCTGCCTATAAGGTTAGCCAACCTTTCTTTTAAATAGTGCCATATTCTTTTTTGATGTGATTGATTATTTCTGCATACATGGGATTTTTAAGGTTTTCTGGTTTTTTTGCCTCATGGTACAAATCAACTAAGGGAAAACCCAAAAACTCTATAGGGTTAGCTAAAGCCTTCTTTATCCTATCATCATCCTGTGCCAGTGCTAATACCAAATCTTTTAGTGCTGAGTCGGATTGTATAAGTTTTGGGACACTTTCTGTCCATATCGAAGACATAATATTTTCCTTTGGTTATTTGCCTGATACCTCTTAATAAAGGTTTTTTGGTAAAAATGGATTCAATTGATGCAACCATAATTCCATCTTGTCATTAACCCTTTTACCTATCTTGAACTTTATACCTTTGTCAAACCAAAGTCACGATTTTGGCCATGGATTTATTAAAAAAGTAACTAAAAAACCCAAAAATTGCTAACACCTATAAATAAAGCATCCTTCTATTAAAAATGAGCTTGTAAATTATTCTTGATTGATATATAGTGGTTAATTCTAGAAAATCTATATTGGTTTTATAAGAGCTAGGATGAATTGTTTCAGGTTTATATGAGGTGTTTTTTATGAGACAAACTTTAAGTTTTATATTCATTTTTATATTTTATTTATCATTTATCATCACCCCTAACACATTGCATGCAATGTGTGCTGATCTGCTTTCTTCTTACCCTGAAGATGATACAAATGCGATTGTTGATCTTGCTTATGAAGATTACTCTCAAGATGATACAAATGCGATTGTTGATCTTGCTTATGAAGATTACTCTCAAGATGATATAAAGATAATTATTGATCTTGCTTATGACACAAGTGTAACAGAAGTTGTACGAGATTTTAATATCCCTTACCCTATAGTTCTTTCTTATATTTATGAACATGAAGTAAGGAGCACAGTAAGGCATGGAGAAAGAATAGGATATCGACTTTCATGGACTTATAAAGAAGGAGCTATTGATTTTGCAGTACAAGCGAGGGTAAAGCCAGCTGCAAACCAAATACATGTGACTTATAACACATTGATGGGGTTCATAAAAAGAAAACATGGTAGTTTCCGGGGAGCAAGACAAGCAAGAAGGCATATAGTTCCAACTCTAGATCCAGAATATGAAGGCATTGAAAGTTAAATCCCGAGTTTGACAGAATTTTTCATTTAAAAGGCAAGCTTATACGTATTTATAGGGCTTAAAGAGCATCTCTTCGAAAAATATATCAAAATATGTAGTGAACATAATCTCCTATCTTAGGAAAAATAATTTATAAAAATACCTGTTTTTTCTGCTTTTTTCTTGATTTCTGTTCTCTTTGTTGTAGTGTCCCTCTTATGTAAATTACAACAACTTTTTGAATTAATAAAAAAACATTTAGATCTAACTTCTGCATTGAGTTTGGCTAAGGATAAGGATATAAGGCCATTTACTTAGCACTGACTATAGATAATATATTAGAAGCAGCAGATCTGCTTCAAATCAATTATAATGTTTTATCCAGTTTAGTCCTAGATTTTGAAACAAATAACAACCTGCCAGTACACTAACTTCGACAGTATTGAATATGATGATGAAAAAACTTCCCTAATATCAAAAAAATAAAGATTAAAGTATTCCTCTAACCCTTTTTAAACAACTCTAAGAAGAGTTGTGCTTACTATATGTATTTACACTGTTTTAAGATGAAGTGTGTAAAAATTTCACTAATTAATTTAAATTTAGGAGTTGCACCCTGTATTCTTTCAGGGAAATAGGTACATTTCATGTCTTTTATAAAATCAAAAAAAATAGACTAGTGGGGTTTTATGTGTTACATGTACGCTCGATTTAATTAAATTAGAAGACAGCTCTTTTATATAAGAAATTAGAGGTAATAGGTACAAACGTTTATAGACTTTTACTGAAACAGCACGATTCCCTTAACATGATGTTAAATAATGAGGAGTATCTCGTTTACTAAAATGCCTCAGGCTTTCTAGGTAGTCAGCTATTTGCTGACGATGTGAACCGCCTGAACTGACTACCAGAAAGTCGCCAGAGGCTAGCCTCGAGAGGCGAGATGCATTTTAGTGAAAATAGTTAGATAAAGTTATGAACCACTAGCAATGTTGATCAAATTTTTATTTTTGAGACCGGTTCTAGTTTAATATGAGGTAAGTAATGAAAAAAATAAATCTATTGATAATTATAATATTTACTTTACATGCTTTTACAAATGTTGGTGCAGAAGAAGATAAGACTCCTCCTAATCCAAATGATTCAGATGAATGTTATACAGCCTTAACAAACAAGGCATTTAATGAGATAGTTGAGCAGGCCTTAAAAAATGGTATAGAAGAAACAGCAGAAAAATTAAATATCCCTTTTAAAGTTTTATCCGATTGGGTTGATGATAAATTTGGGTCAATTTTAACAAATATTTTAGAAGAGACAACAGAAAATTACACCTCTCTTCTCAATGCGTCTTATTGGGTTTTGAAGTATAGGCTAAATCCACTAACAGAAATAGAACTAAAGAAAGCTAGCATAGGTCTGCAGCCCGCTATAGACGCAACAGCAGAACAACTAAACATTTCTCTACAACCTCTATTGATTTGGCTCACTAACAGAAACATTCAATTATCTGTTATGCACACTATAGCACAAAGAACAAAAGAAGGGACTATGTCTGATTGGGCTCATGAGTACAAGGCTGAAATTGATAAATTACAATTTCCACCACAATATGCAATATCTTTACTACATGGTGATGGCAGACATCATGTTGTTCAACTGGCTGCAGAAAATGGCATAGAAAAAACAGCAAAAGAATTAGACATTCCTCATAGTATTTTATCTCTTCTTGCCTTTAGATATGACAGACATGTATTCATAAGGAGAATAACACAAAGCACTCCTTTAGACTTCAAAAAAGATATAGTAGCAGAAGCTATGAAAATGAGAGATGCTGGTATGAACATAGGGGATATTGCAAGAGATTTAGGTATCTCTTTACCGACTTTAGCCCTTTGGCTTCATCCTTTTCCTTTCTCATCCGTCCGTGCAATCTCCTTTCCAACGGATCCAACGGATCCAACGGAAACGAGTGATTTATACTAGAAGCCATCTCAAAAATGCTACTAGAGATAACAGTTTTAGAAAAAATACCAGTTTTGCATTATACAAACTCACTCAAAATAAACCAACCTCTGGTTGTTTTTGGGCAATCAGCGTGACGGTTAACACCGTCAACAAAATGCTGATTGCCTCAAAAATCCGTTTACTTTGAGTAGAGAGTATCTCTTCGTTCTTTTACATCATGTTAAGGAAAACTTCCTTCATCCTGCTTCTACTCAAAATGAATAGACTTTCTAGGCACTGATCCGATGGTTTTTCACCATCGGATCAGTGCCAGAAAGCACGCCAGCAGCGTGATTCATTTTGAGGAAGACAACCCTTTTATACAAGAAATTAGAAGCAATAAGTACAAACGTTTATAGACTTTTACTGAAACAGCACGATTCCCTTAACATGATGTTAAATAATGAGGAGTATCTCGTTTACTAAAATGCCTCAGGCTTTCTAGGTAGTCAGCTATTTGCTGACGATGTGAACCGCCTGAGCTGACTACCAGAAAGTCGCCAGAGGCTCGCCTCGAGAGGCGAGATGCATTTTAGTGAAAATAGTTAGATAAAGTTATGAACCACTAGCAATGTTGATCAAATTTTTATTTTTGAGACCAGTTCTAAAAACTTCGAATCTATTACTACTACGATAGCCTTACTGTTATTGAGTATGCAATTTATTGATATGCTGATGAAAGAAGTTACTCCACTGTTCTAAGAGCAGTGGAGATGGTGCCATCCTATGATAATGAGATACAGAGTCCACTTCTTCAGAATCAATACCACAAGGACGGATCAAAGAAAAAAGACCTAAATCATTACTTATATTGATAGCAAGTCCATGACAGGCAATATCCTTTTGTATTTGTAGACCAAAAAAAGCAACTTTACCTCTTTGGGTGTAAATAGTCGCAGGTTTTTCAATATCTTTCGGTAAACAATTTATACCTAAACTTTCTAAGAAGTCTCTTGTGACATCTTCTAACAAATAAACATATTCTCTTATAGAAATCTGTAATTTTTTGAGTGGAACTATAGGGTAAATAACAAGCTGTCCAGGTGAGTGACAAGTGACCTGACCACCTCTTTTGACCCAAATAACTTCTATGCCTTTTTGTTTTAATATATGCAAAGGTACTAGAATATCTGCCTTTTTTGCAGCTAGGCCTAAAGTGATCACTGGCTCATGCTCAAGTCCAAGTAAATGGCATAAGCCTGTATTCTTACTTTGTTCTATAAAATCTCGTTGCAACTTAAGTCCATCTTGATAAGAAATGCAATTAAGCCACTTTGTCTTTACTCTCACGCCTTCTCCTACAAAAAGAAGCAATGTGTTGAAAAAAAATCTATCCGTTTTATCACCGGTAAATGAACCATAAACTATAAAGTGTTAGAAAGTCATTATTTTGAAAATAGTTGTTTTTAATTATGAATAAGAATTGCAAAAATACTTTAAACCATCTATATTTAAGTGTTTATTGTACACTTACTTTGTAAGAGCTTTTTACTTAAATAGAGATAAATTTAAAAATATATGTTTTGATGGTAAAGCCCAGTATATCTATTAACACTCTATTTTTAAAGTAAAAGGATTTTGCTCAAGTTAAGTATTTAAGCTATTGATTTTATTGAATATTTTATAAAAAATTTTATAAGTTTAACTATGTATATTTTACTTTTAAGTTCTTTTATCAACTTCTATTTCTTCTTTGTTGATTTTTTTTACAAAGATTCTTGGTTTATTCAATCTGCACCTGGCTTTAATTTTTTCAAATTTTTATTTCCTTTTGATACTATATGGGCCTTTTCAGATTATGTTTGGGCTTTGATGCTCTCCAACAAAACCAACACCTTTATTCTTTTTTTAGTGTTACTTTTAGGAGTTATTTTAATGTGTTGGACAACAAGAGAGGTTTTGACATGGTTTTTACAAACAAAAAAGATTGCCAAACAGAATCAACTTCTTATAAAGCAAAACAAGGTTCTTATGAGCAAAATTGAGGCTATGAGTACAATCCTTAATAACACGAGACCCTTCTCCTTTTTTAAAGCAAAAGAAGAAGAGATTGATGATATCAGCGAAGTGAGTAAAAAAACAAGCTTACTATCCGATATAGATGATCCTCTTATTGATATAAACGAATCTCCATTTAAAGATTCTCTACATAAAGAGCCACCTTCGGATACCTAAAACCATTAAAGTTGGTTTATTGATTAAGGTTAGATGAGATGAAAATGCCAGGTACAAACACATTTCAAATGTCACAGACTCGATCACAACAGACACCACTTATGAGGCAGTATTGGGATATCAAATCTCTTCATCCTGATAAACTTTTATTTTTTAGGATGGGAGATTTTTATGAGATGTTTCATGAGGATGCTTTAAAAGCGGCTCCTCTCTTAGAGATTACATTGACATCTCGCAATAAAAACTTAGATGGTTCAACACCTATGTGCGGAATGCCTTACCACAGTATTGCAAAGCCTATCAATACACTTTTATCTTTAGGGCATCGTGTAGCTATCTGTGACCAATTGGAAGACCCAAAGTTTGCTAAAGGTATTGTCAAAAGGGGTGTGACAAGAATCCTTAGCCCAGGTGTCGTTTATGATCCTGACACATTAGATGCTTATACACCCAATTTTTTGGTAGCTCACTGCACAGAAGCTATATCTTTTCTAGATATCACAACAGGAGATGCCTTTTATTATGAAACATCAGCTTCTTCTCAAAGAGGTCATTTGATCTCTTTACTTAATCCTGTAGAGATTCTACTCAGCAAGGAACAAGAAAAACAAACCAATTATAAAGATCAAAATCTCACATGCACAGTTCATGAGACTTCATTATCTGGTATTTCATCTACAGGTATCTCATCTAATGATCGATTGCTTTCTTATGTAGTCACTATGCAAGGTAAAAAAACTTTATCAACAATTAGACCTTTTGAAAAAAGGTACTTTTCACAAAAACTGAAAATATCTTCTCTAACAAGAGAGCATTTAGAGCTTTTTTCCACTTACAAGGGTGAGAAAAAAGGATCGCTTTTTTATTGTATGAATAAAACCAAGTCACCCTTAGGAGCAAGGAGACTACGTAGTTGGATGACATTCCCTCTGATGTCTAAAGCGCAAATTTTTGAAAGACAACAGGAGGTCCAAAAATGGAAAGATTCAGCTTGTTTAACTGATGTGCGAAAAGTTCTTTCTTCAGTTGGCGATTTAGAACGTAAAATAGGAAAAGTCACAATATCACATTGCCACCCAAGAGATATCCTTCAACTTGCAGAATCCTTATCTCATAGCCTAAAAGTTCTTTCTTTAGCTGATAGTGAAAATAATAACATATCTATTTTTAAGCCCATTATTTCAACGGCTCAGTCTATTAAAGAAAGGATTCAAAAAACACTAAAAGACGACATGCCTCTGCAAATCAAAGATGGAAACTTTATCAGACAAGGTATCTCTCAAAGACTTGATGAACTTAGAGGTTTTATAGAAAATGCACATACACAAATACTATCTATACAAGATAGGGAAAAAAGAAAATTAAGTATTCCTAATCTAAAAGTGAGACATAACAATATTTTTGGCTATTATATTGAGGTGACCAATACACATAAAAACAAAATCCCATCAAATTACATACGTAAACAAACTTTAGTGAATGCAGAAAGATATATCACTGAAGAACTTCAAAGTTTAGAAGCAAGGCTTTTATCCGCTAACTCTAAGTCATTGAAAATAGAAAAAGACATTTTTAATGAACTAAGAATTAAAATATTAGATGTCTCTTGTGACCTGCTCTTCTTATCAGATCAAATCAGTCGTATAGATGCTTTTACATCTTTGGCTTGGCTCGCTTTAGAGAACAATTATGTTCGACCTGAGATATCTGATAATGATATTTGCCTGATAAATTCTCGTCACCCCGTGGTAGAACAACAAGACAGCTTTAATGTTATTCATGAATTTGTACCAAATAATATTACACTAAAAAGATCTGAATGTTTTTTAATCACAGGGCCTAATATGGCAGGTAAGAGCACATTGATGAGGCAGGTTGCATTAAATATTATTATGATGCAAATGGGCTCTTTTGTGCCAGCAACAAAGGCAAAGCTGCCTTTATTTGATCAGATTCAAACTCGTATTGGAGCTAGTGATATATTGTCAGAAGGGCTTTCTACCTTTATGTTAGAAATGAAAGAGACAGCCCAAATACTCAATGAATCTACAAACCAAACTCTAATTATTTTAGACGAAATAGGAAGGGGTACCTCTACATTTGATGGGATGAGCTTAGCCCAAGCTATTTTAGAATATTTGGTATCTCGCATACAAGCTACCACCTTTTTTGCCACCCATTATCATGAGTTGACAAAAATGGCAGATAAGTACCCTCATATTATCAATAAGCACATGAAGATTTTAGAAGATAAAGATTTAGAGCAAATCACATTTTTATATCAACTGGTTGATGGATTTGCTAGTAAATCTTATGGTATTCATGTTGCGAAGTTGGCAGGTATTCCTTCAAGTGTTATTGAAAAGGCTCAACATCTTCTAGAAATGCACACTCTATCAGAACTAAATCGCTTGGAGCCAAGTCGCTTAAAAGATGATTTCAAAAACAAAATCAATTCTTCTATGTTCACTGCTTCTGCTCATCAAAATAGCTCTAAGTCATCTCAAAAAACCATTGACTATTAGACAATGAATAAAAGAAAGCCAACAACACTTTATTCAAGCCTGAAAGTAAAAACCCATTTTTATAATAAGGATACAAAAAAAAATTATCTTCAAACTGGTTCTACTTCTTTAAGGCGTAGACGTTCTAAAAGCGATTTGATATCAGCAACAGATGTTCTTCAAGTGCTTTTAGATGGACAAAAGCTTCCTTTATCTCAAGCCTATCAAGTCTGGAAGCTCCGTCGCCATTGGAAAGACATAGTTGGAGAGACTATAAATGAACATTCTAGACCTTTGTTTTATATAAGAGGGACTCTTTATATTTGGTCTGAAAATTCAGTATGGACACAAGAGTTTGTTTTTTTATCACAAACTATAAAGCAAAAAATTAATGACTATATGGGCAAAAATTGGGTTCGTAATCTCCGTTTTCAACTTCAAGAAGAAGTATATTAAACTTTATTTTCATTCACAAAAAGTGTTAGAACTCATCTCAAGATGACTTTTAATGTCCATGTTTTCAAAATAACCTCTTAATTTAAGTACCAAATAAAAGGACTATTTCACTCAAAATGGACCCTTCCGGCTTTCCTCAGCCACTATCGTGGCTCTCGTCAAGTCTGTCCATTTTGAGTAAGAAGCCATCTTTAGTTATATTATGTTTTGTATTTTGCAATTTCATATTATTTACTGCTATCATGTATTTTTAGATGGCTTCTATTAATCTTCATTGTATATAACTCCTTAAAGGTCAAAATCAATAATGAAGAAATATATTGGACTCATATTTTTACTAATAGGATATTTTTCCTCTGCACAAACAAATAATATCGATGTATCTGCCAGTGTAGATCAAGAGGTTGTACAACTAGGTCAGCATTTGACTTATCATATTACGGTGCAGATGCAAGATTCTGTTAATATATCAGAACCTCGCCTACCTTCTGTTGAAGGTCTTAGATTTATTTCTCGCAGTCAAAGCAGTCAGTTTTTTACTTCTATTATCAATGGGCAATCAAAGGTTGTTCGCACTCAAACTTTTTCATACGAGCTTGAAGCTGTTCAACTTGGAAAACTTGTGATCCCTCCTGCTGACATTTATGTAGAAAATACATCCTATAAAACAAATCCCATTGAAATCACAATACAAGAGGACCCTCCACCTCAAAGTCAAAAAAGAACACAAAAACGAAAAAGACCATCCTTTTTCGATGACGAAGATGATCTTTTTTCACAGTTTTTTGGATCTCAAAAAGAAAATGAGCCTGCGCCTGACCAAAATTTAGAGGATTCTTTTTTTGTCCATACTGAAGTAGATAAAGATAGTGTTTATGTAGGAGAGCAAATTATAGTTTCTTGGTATCTATATACAAGACACAACATCACTGATATCAACACTCTTAAATACCCTTTATTAAAGGGATTTTGGAAGGAAGACATTCAAAGATCTAGTCGGCTTTCTTTTACTCAAGAAGTTAAGAACGGAATAGTTTATAGAAAAGCACTATTAGAAAAGTATGCTCTTTTTCCAATAACAGATGGACTGCTAAACATAGACCCTTACGAAATTCAGTGTAAGGTAGTTCCAAATTCTTTCTTTGGTTTTAGAAGATTTAATTTCTTTCGGCCACAGGCTTATAAAAAAACGAGCAAAGCAATTGCGCTTCAAGTAAAGCCTCTACCCATTAATGGACAGCCTGATAACTTTTCTGGAGCTGTTGGACAGTATAGCCTAGATATTCGAAAGCCTTCGGGAACAGAATTTAAAGTCAATGAGCCCTTTAGTTATTCTATAAAGTTCACAGGAAAAGGAAATGCAAAACGCATTCAAGCTCCTTCTTTTGAATTACCAGAAGGATTAGAAAGTTATGATACCAAAGTGATTTCTGAATATTTTCAAGACGGAAGCAGTTATAAAACATTTGACTTCTTATTTACACCTCGAAGGCCTGGTCTTATTTCTATCCCCCAAACAAGTTTTAGTTATTTTGATCCTGAAAAAGAGGCGTATGTGGAAAAAGAAATTCCAGCTTGGCAAATTAATGTACAAGCAGGCTCAGAAACTGTTGACGACTCCCATACATTCAAAACAAATCAACAACCCATAGTGTCTGAGGATGTGCTACCAAGTCCTGAAGCGGCTATATCTCCTCCTCTTCTTTCAAAGAAAATTAAAAAAATATTATGGATATCTGTATACATAGCTCTTTTACTCATTTTGATAAGCAAGGCATTAATAAGTTTCGGCTTCACTCAAAGAAAACAAAGTTTACAAATGCAGATGAAAGAACGTTGGAAGTTTATTTATGATTTAGAATCTAAAAAACGTTTTCGTGATCTAGGCCCTGCAGTTTTAAATCTGATTAATGACACACTTTCAGAAGTAGCTACAAAAAAAGGAGGAACTACAAGCCAGTTATTAGAAAATACCCCTACTCGTTTGCAAAAAAAGATAAAAAAACCATTAACTGATTTGATAAATCATTTTGAAACTCTTTCTTTTGCGCCTGAAGATATTGCTGGAAAGATAGACAGAAAACAAATTCATAAAGACTTAAATCAATTAGAATCTTTACTTCAAAATATGCTTAAATGATTTAGGTTTATAACTACTTAAGCATCCTTTTTTTCCGGGATCCGGCACTCTGGCATACAGTAACCGGAATCAAAATATCCGGCACCTGTAATTTGAATTTTTGCACCTAATTCTATCTATTTATTTAGTAGTAGCAATAGCAAATTTATTGATACCTACCCTCTTAATAGTATCAATGATAGCAATAACATCTCCATGAGGCATATCTCTATCTGCAGAAATAATCGCTTGAGTGTTAGGGTTTTCTTGAATCATCACTCTTACCTTGCTTTGAAGCTCTTCTTTAGTAACTTCTTGACCATTAAGGTCAATTTGACCATCTTGACTTAATGTAATATTTAGAGGAGAAGGTGGAGATTGACTTACTGAAGCGGCTTTGGGCAGCTGTACCTCTAAATAAGACTTTACAAGTACTGGAGTTGTGACCATAAAAATAATCAGTACTACCAAAACAATATCTACAAAAGGTGTTACGTTAATAGCAGCAATAGGTTCATTCTCGTCATTCATCATCATTGTTAATTAAACCTGTCCATCCCTAGTTCATCATAGTTTTCATTTTTTCGTGGTTGTTTGAAATAGGCTATACACACTTGTCGAACACTATCTAAGTTATTCAAAATCACTTTAACCTTTTTAGAAAATATATTAAAGGCAATCACTGCTGGAATAGCTACAAAAAGTCCCACAGCTGTAGCAACTAAAGCTTCCGCAATGCCATTCATTACTAATGACGGATTAGTAATAGATTCTGTAGCTCCAAGATCTCGAAATGCTTTCATGATACCTAAAACCGTACCCAAAAGCCCTATAAATGGAGCATTTGATCCGATAGTCGCTAAAAAGTTTAACCCTCTTTCTAATTTTGGTTTTTCTTGCATGGCATAAAACTTAAAAACCTCGTTGAAACCATGGTCTTTACCTTTCTTAAGATGGCGCAACGCAAAGTCTAATGCTTTTCTTTCTAAAGAATTTGACCTGCTGTCTATCTTTTCAAGTTGATCTAATTGACCACGCCCTAAAGCATCTTCTAATTGCAACCTAAACTCTTCACTAGACTTAAGAATAGCCTTTAAGCTTAAAGCGCGTTCAAGTATAATAGCAACACTGATAATAGATAAGATAATCAATAACCACAATATAGGCGCGATACCACTCTGAGCCACCAAAAATAATTTTTCTATAAGTAAGCTGTCATCAATGATCAAAATAACCTCTATAACATATAGTATATTCTAATTTACCTTTTGAAAAATGCATAATAGATCACTGGACCTATGTCTTTATTTTTAGAGGCTACATGACTTAAAAAAGTGTTACCGAAGTCCCTTGGTAGGACCGTTAGAGGTAATAGGTACAAATGTTTATAGACTTTTACTGAAACAGCACGATTCCCTTAACATGATGTTAAATAATGAGAAGTATCTCGTCTACTAAAATGCATCAGGCTTTCTAGGTAGTCAGCTATTTGCTGACGATGTGAACCGCCTGAGCTGACTACCAGAAAGTCGCCAGAGGCTCGCCTCGAGAGGCGAGATGCATTTTAGTGAAAATAGTTAGATAAAGTTATGAATCTCTGGCAATGTTTATTAAATTTTTATTTTTGAAACCAGTTCTAAGATTTTAATGCGGTCACAATATGCTGAAAAACACGAGAACTATAAAGAAGACTGATATGACTTACAAAGTCTAATTTGATGTTTTTAAAAGCTGATGAAGGAGAACCTTCCACAAAACAGTTATCTTGTGGCCATACTGTCCAATCATACTTAGAGTAAATACTAGTGATGGTAGAGTTTTTAGAAATGATTTTTTGTCGCAGTTTTTTTAAAAAGGGAGAATCTATATATAAATCACTAGACAGGTTTTTATTAAAAGCAAATGTTTTTAAAAGTGGACTTAAGTAAGTGCCTTTGTGTGGGGCACCTAATGTGACTAGATTTTTTACTTTACCTTGTCCCATTTTTGCCATATAATACCTGGAAACGATCCCTCCCAGAGAATGAGCAACAATGTCAATTTGAGAAGCTCCTGTTACTTCCATGACCTTATCAACTTGACATGAAAGTTCACCTACCATTTCTATGAGTTTTGTATTGAGAGTGCTATAATTCATTGTAAAGACATGAAGCCAACCCCGTTTTTGCATTTTTGTTTTCATCTGGATAAAGGCAGAGGCATTGTGTGCAATACCATGAACCAATAAAACTGGTCGAGTATGAACAGGAGAAGAAGGCTTTGCTATCTGATTGTTTTTTAAGGAATAAGATGTGTTTGAAGTGGAATTATTGGACCTTATTTGTTGAAATAATCCTAGCGAATACAGATTTGCTGCAATAAGAGATCCTGTAACCTCTTTTGCCGTGACGGCCAGTATATCTTTTCCAATTTGTAGTTTATTTTTCATCATAAATAAAAACTGTTATAATTAAAAGATAAAGTAGTTATTTCCCTTTTATATTAACATTTATAACACCTTATGACTATAAGATTCTTTATTGTTATTGGTGTTTTATACCATTTGCAATAAGCTTAAGAATAAAGCTTATAATTTGAATTTATTTTAGTTATAAAAGTCATAAATGGAGTAAAACATGACTTACAAAGACCCACAGACGACCTCCGAGCTTCAATGGACGCGTAATATCGGCATTATGGCTCATATCGATGCTGGAAAGACAACCACTACAGAACGTATTCTTTATTATACAGGCAAAAGTCATAAAGTCGGCGAGGTGCATCAAGGAAATACCGCTATGGACTGGATGCAGCAAGAGCAAGAAAGAGGAATTACTATTACATCAGCTGCCACAACTTGCTTTTGGAAAGATCATAAAATTTCTATTATAGATACTCCAGGTCATGTGGATTTCACTATTGAAGTAGAGCGTTCTTTACGTGTTTTAGATGGAGCTATTGCTGTTTTTGATGGTGTCAACGGTGTAGAACCTCAATCAGAAACTGTTTGGTATCAAGCAGACAAATACAATGTACCTCGTATATGTTTTATAAATAAGATGGACAGGGTAGGTGTGGATTACCAGATGTCTATTCATTCACTCGCTCAAAAATTGAAAGTCACACCTGTTGTCCTACAGTGGCCTATAGGTCAAGAAGAAGGTTTCGTAGGAGTTATTGATCTTGTTTTGATGAAGGCTATTTTATGGGACAGTGGTGATATAGATTCCCCTTTTAAATATCAAGAGATCCCAAAAGATTATCAAGAACAGGCTCAAAAGCTTAGAGATCAGCTTTTAGAACAGATTGTTGAGTTTGAAGATGAAGTGATGGAAATGTATCTCAAAGATATACCTCTAAAAGTTCATCATATCAAAAAAGCCATTCGCAAGGGGACTTTAAATCAAAAAATTTTTCCGGTTCTTTGTGGTTCTGCATTTAAAAATAAGGGAGTTCAACCTTTATTGGATGCCGTAATCGATTACCTGCCAAGCCCTTTAGATCGTCCTTTTATTGAGGGATGGACAGCAAAAGATAAAAAACAAATTATTAAATGTTCTACTGATTTTGATAAACCTCTTATTGCACTTGCTTTTAAACTTCAAGTAGATACTTTTGCAGGAACACTAACTTACTTGCGCGTTTATTCAGGTGTTTTAAAAACAAGTATGGCTGTTCAAAACTCATCAGTTTCTAAAAAAGAACGTATTGGACGTTTAGTAAAAATGCACGCTGATTCAAGACAAGAAGTAGACCAAATAAAAGCAGGTGACATCGGAGCTGCTATAGGATTGAAATGGACACGCACAGGTCACACTCTTTGTGATAAGAATAAAATCGTTATTTTAGAAGAGATTGCTTTTCCAGAACCTGTCATCTCTATAGCTATTGAACTGAAAACAACAAAAGATCAAAAAAAACTGGCAGAAGCTTTAGAAAAGCTCAAGCAAGAAGACCCTTCCTTTATTGTAAAGGAAGATTTAGAAACAGGACAAACTCTGATTTCTGGTATGGGAGAACTCCATCTAGAAATTTTAGTGGAAAGACTAAAGAGCGAGTTTCAAGTTCAGGTGAACTGTGGAAAACCGCAAGTTTCTTATCGAGAGAAAATCACTCAGACAACCTCTGGCGAAGGCAAACTTTTATATAATAAAGAAAAGGACACTGACAAGAAAGGTCAATATGCTCATGTGGTTGTTGAACTGACACCACTTGAAAAAAGTGAAGGTATTGTTATAGAAAATGCTCTTAAGCCAAAGACTCTCCCTCAAGAATTTATTTCTCCAGCTTTAGAAGGTATAAGAGAAGCCCTAACCAATGGCCTTTTGCTAGGCTATCCTATTATTGATGTTAAGGCTCGCCTTGTAAATGCATTTTTTCATGAGCAAGACTCCAGCCCTCCTGCCTTTAAAATAGCTGGTGTGATGGCTGTCAAAGAGGCACTCCGCAAAAACCCCTCTTATCTTTTAGAACCTATCGCTAAAGTAGAAGTGATAACACCTCAAGAATTTTTACGGGTTGTAATTGGAAATCTAAATGCAAAACGTGGTACAGTCCTTCAAGTCACATCAAAGGGACACCTTCAAGTGATTGATGCAAAAGTACCAGTTGCAGAACTTTTTGGTTATGCAACAACTCTTAGGTCTATGACCCAGGGACGCGCTCAATTTTCAATGGAGTTTAATTGCTTTGAGAGATTACCTAAAAAACAAGAGCAAGAACTCTTTGTAAGACATGGTATTTCTACTTAAGTCACAAAAAGAAAACCATGTAAATATTTCAAAAATACCTATATTTTTTTTGGAAAGTTAAAAATTCTTGTTTTTTTAATTCTTTGATACAGTTTCCACAAACCCAAGTTTATTGAAGGTTTTTGAAAATGATATTACCTTAAGTACAAAAAATGAAGCTTAACTATTGATCTAGGAGGTCTGCTTTTGACAATCCTATTAGGTCAATTTGAACATTAATATCTAAATGAGTTGTTGGATCATCAGACTTTTCTAAAAGAAACATTAAAGCAGTCTCTTCAAAATTATTTTTTGTATTAAGAGCTTCTGCTACAGCATTGTAAGCAATCAGCTCAAAAACAGCATGTAAAACATCAAAACTTACTCCTGCTCTAATTGCCATCATAATAGGAGTATCTCCACTTCCATTGCATCTAAGATTAGAAAACTCATTTCTTAAGGTTAATAATTCTATTTCTTCTACTGTGGCCTGTTGCCACCACAAGCTATCACATATCTCCATTTGAATATCTTGAGCATTGAGTGAAGGTAGATGTCCAAATATAATTATAGTTATTAAAACAAGATATCTTATCATTTTTAGTTACCTTCCATCTAGATTGATACAAGCAAAATTTTGTTAATTTATCTCAATTAATTATTAATTATAAAATAACACACAAAGCAACCTAGGTTTATAGGTAAGCATTTTTTTTGGATATTTATGAACTAAAATCTAGCTTGGATGGGTCTTGTTGCACAAATATGATTCTATTACATAAGATTACCATTAGTGTCTTTTGACAGGCTTTTTCACTAGCAGCAAAGGGCCTTTGTGCCTTAATTATGAATAATCAACCAACTTCATCTTCCCCCAATCCCAATAGATGTCTCATCTTTTGATACCAAGCTTCATTTAATTGATCCACATCTGCTCCTGCATCTAAGAGAGTCCTAACAACTTGTATACATCTTTCCATTTCTTCTTCGTCTCTTTCAAAGTAAGCATGGATAATACTTAAGTAAAGTGGGGTTTCTCCTCCTAAATTTGCAGCATTCACATCCTCTCCAGCAGACAGAAGCATTGAAGTTATCTCTGGGCGGCATACAACAAGAGAATAAGCATTTACTACCAATAAAGGCACATTTTGGTTTTCCCTGTCTGCCCCTTTATCTAAAAGCATTCTAACAATTCCTACATGTCCTCCTTGAACGGCATAACGAATCAGAGTCTCACCATATCCATCTCGAACATTTATACCCGCTCCAAACCCCTCTATTGCGTCTTGGACACAAAAGAATGAACCTTCCTCAGCACATTTAAAAATTTCATCTTCTTCCATTTCTTCTTGACCTAAAGCTCTGTCGGCAGTCAACAGACATACAAACAGTAAAAAGCTATAAAGATATTTCATACTCCACCTTCCTTTAAATTAAATATTCTTCTTTGTAAGTTTCAAACAAAAGTCTTAGATAATGTCAATAAAAAAATAAAATGACTTGAAATCACTGATTAAACAGCAATTTATTAATATCTTAAATCTACAGGTATGAGTTAAACTTTATTCTGAAAAAAATAAGTAACAATCTTTCTTTGTAGAATCAATCAATGAATAGATTGAAATACTAAGCAGGCATTTGTTCCACCAAAACCAAAGCTATTACTTAAAGCGCATCTTACTGGTTTTTCAACAGCTACATGAGGTGTGTAGTTTAAATCACAATCAGGCGAGGGATTTTCTAAATTTATGGTAGGAGGGATTTGATTTCTAGAAACGGAAAGAGTAGTAAAAATAGCTTCTATAGCTCCAGCAGCACCCAACAGATGTCCTGTCATACTTTTTGTAGAACTAATTGAGAGCTTCTTAGCATGTGAGCCAAAAGCGCGCTTAATAGCTAAAGTTTCTTTTTCATCCCCTATAGGGGTAGATGTGCCATGCGCATTGATATAATCAATGTCCTCATGATTGATCTGCGCATCTTTTAAGGCTAAGTTGATGGCATTTGCAGCGCCTATTCCATCTTCATCAGGATTTGTAAGATGAAATGCGTCACAAGAGGCTCCATACCCTGCAATCTCACAATATATTCGAGCACCTCTTTGAACTGCTTTTTCATAATCTTCTAAAACTAACATCCCTGCCCCTTCACTAAAAACAAAACCATCTCTATCCCTGTCCCATGGACGACTTGCCATCTCTGGCTGCGTGTTTCTAGTGGAAAGAGCACGCATAGATGCAAACCCAGAAAGAGCAAGTGGAGTGATAGCAGATTCTGAGCCTCCAGCTAGCATAATATCACTAACGCCATAACGGATATATTTCATGGCCTCGCCAATAGCATGGGCACCTGAAGCACACGCGGATGTAATTGTGTAACTAGGACCTTTAAGCCTTGCCTGCAAAGATAAATGACCAGGTGCTATATTGGATATTGTTCTTGGAATGAAAAAAGGAGATATTCGAGAAGGGCCTCTTTCTTCTAAAATTTTCACATTTTGAGAAATAATATCTAAACCACTTATTCCAACTCCTATAATACAACCTGCTGTTTGACCGTACTGCTCAGGAATAGCAAAGTGACTATCTGCAGAATCATCGTTTGTAGGATCATCATTTGTGGGAGAACTGTTTTTAAAAGTACCGTTTGTAAGACCGCTATCTTTCAGAGCAGAAAGCCCTGCAACAACAGCAAATTGTGTAAATCTCTCCATTTTACGTAAAGTTTTTGGATCAATCCATTTTTGCGGATCAAAATCTTTTACCTCACCCGCAATACTCACTTCATAATCTTTAGCATCAAATTGTGTAATAGGTGCAATACCAGATCGTCCTTCCAAAAGCCCTGTCCACGACTGCTCATGCGTGAGACCAAGTGGGGTGATAGCGGAAAGCCCTGTAACAACAACCCTACGTTCAACAGATGGTCTTCTATAAAAAATACTTTCAGAGTTCATTTATACCAAAAGGTTTTTTTTGTTCAAGTAATCCTGAACATCTCCAACTGTTTTAAGTTGTTCTGCCTCTTTATCTGGAATTTCTATATTAAATGCTTCTTCCATAGCCATTATCAGCTCCACAATATCTAAACTATCTGCCTTTAGCTTATCAACAAATGCCGCCTGCAAAGTCACTTCTTCCGGTTTTACCCCTAATTGTTCTACAATCATATCTTTTATTTTAGCATTTACATCTGACATTATATTCTCCTTAAAATAATATAAATAATTAAGGTATTTAACCTTTTTAAGTCACATGAGATACAATGTAATGTCAACTCTTAAGATATAGCCTTTAAAAACTTCTCTATTCTTAAATTAACAAAGTCAGGCATGTCTAGGTGGGTGCAATGTGACCCCATAGGGATAAGTAATATCTCACTACTATGTATTTTATGATGCAAGGTTTCTTGATGCTGAAAAGGAGTTATAGTATCTGAAGAACCTCCTATAATCAGTGTTGGAATAGTGATCCTCTCTAAAACTGTTGTTCCATCATAACTTAACATTCTACCAAAAAGTTCAAGAAAGACATCAAGATCCACATTGCCTACTCCTTTTGCATAAATTTCAATATCCTTAAAATTTGTTAAGTTAAGGTTAAATCCACCAGCTACAGCACTTAATTTGATCAAAATAGGATTAGAAA
This sequence comes from Bdellovibrionales bacterium, assembly GCA_965262715.1. Classification (GTDB taxonomy): domain Bacteria; phylum Bdellovibrionota; class Bdellovibrionia; order Bdellovibrionales; family JAUICD01. The sequence goes on from OZ253553.1 coordinate 1,265,538, forward strand.
CAGCTTTTTTCCATAGGTAAGAAAGAGTTTCTGGCAATTGATCATAACCCTGTTTCATAAGTTTAAAAAACGAATCTGTAATGTCTATACCAAACATTCCTCTAAGAGGATTGCTGGCAAAGCCATTAATAAAAATAAGGCTTTCAAAAAGATGAGGGAACATGTCATAAGTTCGTATTAAGACTTGAGCACCAAAACTGTGTCCCCAAAAATGCGCTTTTTTTAATCCTAAATGTTTCATTAAGGCCTTTATATCTTGTGACAAATCATCAATAAAAACCTGTTTATTAAGAGGAATAGATGAGCGATGACACCCTCTATAATCAAAAACAATTGTTTTATAATAATTAGAGAAATATTTAACTTGAGGTCTCCAGTGATTGATTGTGCAAGCAATACCATAAGTTAAAATGACAGGTGTTCCCTCTCCTCTTATTTCATAATAGATAGAAGTCCCATCAAAACTTTTAAAGTGACCTGTTTGCTTTTTATAAGTCATTTTATGTCCTTTATTTGCACTTGAAGACATGTATCTTCAAGTTGTATCACATCACCATGGCGTAACATATTGCTTTTTATAGCCTTTCCATTTAACTTTACAGTGGATGGCTGTTTTGTAGAAAAAACAATACCACTATCTTTTTTCAAATTATTTGATGGAAGGTCAGATTCCTTTAAAGGATCCAAGGTGAAGCCACAAGGCCCTAATGAAGGTTCATGAATAGGAAAATCAACGGAGTCAGTCCCTACATATCTTGGACCATACCCAATATACCATACAACTCCCATTTGTCGTCCTTGGGTGATAGTCAACTTTAATCTTTTAGGAAAGGGCCACACTTTTTTTGGTGTCATTTCAGAAATATGAGGTTGTCTAGAAAGGTCACTGAAGGTAACCAGTAAAAGACTCTTCCAATCTGAGAGGTTACCCATAGAATTTCTCAGAACAAAACTCACTTCTCCTATTGAAAAAATCATGTCTACCTTTAACTCAACTTGCTCAAGAACACAGCTATCTACTAAAATACCTCTTTGAGATAAACTATTTAAATAGATTTTACCATTTTTTTTTTCTACCTGCGCATGTTGCGCAGAGATAGTAGGATTATTAATATGGATATCTGATCCCTTTCTCCGACCAATAATAGCCTTATCTTTAAGGTAAAAAAACATCCCTTTTTGTGGTCCTGAATCAATAAATAAGTACAAAGCCATACCCTAATATGATAACAGTTTTTAGAAAAAGTTATAAGATGTTTAAAGTCTTGTTTTGTATCATTGCCTTTTAGGCCCTCAACAAATCAAGAATGACAAAGTCTCAAAATTTAAATCAATAAAAGGTTATCGTCTCATTTTAATTCATTCTGTTTCCCTAAAAATAGACCAGCCTCTGGCTCACTAAAAATGAACCAGCCTCTGGCTCACTAAAAATGAACCAGCCTCTGGCTGTTTTTGGGCAACAAGCCTGAAGGTTCACACCTTCAGCAAGTAGCTTGTTGCCTCAAAAATCCGTTCATCTTTAGTAGGACAGATACTCCTCATTTCTTAACAAAATGTTAAGGAAACCGTTTCAGTAAAATGCCTAGAAAGCATGAGACATTTTTAGTAGGAAGAATCTCCTCATTCTCTTACACTATGTTAGGGAAACTGTTATTATTTATCAATCAGCCTGAAGGTTCACACCTTCAGCAAGTAGCTTGTTGCCTCAAAAATCCGTTCATCTTTAGTAGGACAGATACTCCTCATTTCTTAACAAAATGTTAAGGAAACCGTTTCAGTAAAATGCCTAGAAAGCATGAGACATTTTTAGTAGGGAGAATCTTCTCATTCTCTTACACTATGTTAGGGAAACTGTTATTATTTACCAATCAGCCTGAAGGTTCACACCTCCAGCAAGTAGCTTGTTGCCTCAAAAATCCGTTCATCTTTAGTAGGACAGATACTCCTCATTTCTTAACAAAATGTTAGGGAAATTGTTGTTGTTTATCAGTCAGCCTGAAGATTTACATTACGGGATGTATCCCGTCAACAAAATGCTAATTGTCTCAAAATCTTAAGACCTATTTATTGCTCAAGCAAAAGAAGAATATCTAGACCCTCATCAGTTACAAGACCAGAACGGGTCAATCTATCTCTTAAAATCATAGCAGGAGTTTGTCCTGCTAAATAATTACCACTTCTAGTACTTCTATTATTATTACGCCTTCTCAAGTTATTGGGCTCGGCTCTTATAAGTAGACTTATAACATCAAAACTTGCTCTAAATTGAACTGCAATATATAAGGGAGTATTTCCCTCTCCACAGTCTTGCCTAAGAGCTGCGGAAACTGGATCTATAGTCAATTTGCCAACTAATGATCGATTATCGTTTTCTCTAATAAAACGGAATAAGTCGAATATCCCTTCAGTAGTAGTTAAAGATGCCAAAAAAGAACCGTCACATAAAAGATCAAGAGAAAAAGGTATGAAGATATGTGTATATGAAAAATCTTCAACACTTCCTGTTATTGGCATAATTATACCAGGAGTAACGACTAATGAGTTATATGGAGGATCTTCAGCATTTACTGTTATTGGCATAATAGATATCAGATAGAGATTTAAACAAAAAAACAGTGTAAAATATTTCATCATAAGTCTTCATCCTTACCATAAAGTTTAAAGACGTTACTCTATATTTAAAGGTAAAATCAAGACGGCTCTTATAAAAAGCTAAAATCATGAAATTTTTACATGGTTTCATCAATAGAAATTTGAGAAAAAATGTAAAATAACAGTGTTTTTAAAGGATAAAAGTTCATTTTTAGAGTGATCTATTTTAATATAAAAATGATATAATTAAAAAAAATGCAGCAACAACTTGAAATTGGACGTAAGAGATGTGAGTATAGGCCATTATTAGGATTATAAAAATAGGTATAATAAATAAGGAGATTTTTTGTGACAACATTACGTTCTTATGAAGGTGTTTTGGTTCTTCATCCAAACACAACCTTAGAAGAGCAAAAAACGCTCTTTCAACAAAATAGAAAAATTATTAATGAGCATGAGGGGAGCCTACATCATTGTGATACATGGGGTAGACGCCCTTTAGCTAACCCTATAAAAAACATCAAAATAGGTATATTCTTTCATTATACTTTCTGTGCTAATCATAAAGTTATAGCAGAATTAGAAAGGACTTTACGCATCAACAGCTTTGTATTGAAGTTTTTACATACCCATCTAGATAAAATCTCTTTAGATAAATATTTGAAAAACTACTATACGCAGTTAGAAAACACTTTGCTAAAAGAAAAGGAAAGAGAACGTAAACGTTTAGAACGTAAACCTCCACAAAGACCAATGGGAGCACGCATAGAAGCTGCAAGAACAACTCCTTAAAAATACCTATTTATCAATCTTTTTATAAACTTAGAATGTGTTAAAAGGACGTTAATATGAAAATTATTTTAAAATCAGATGTTAAAAATGTTGGAAAGGCAGGTGAAGTTGTCAAAGTTAAAAGAGGTTTTGCGAGGAACTTTCTTTTTCCAAAAAATCTTGCGCAAGAAGCTACAGAAAAACGTATAAAAGAATTTAACCATTTACTAGACGTTGCTCAAATCAAACAAAATCAACTTCTCAAAAACAAACAAAAATTATTAGAAACGACTTCTCAAACTCATCTTGTAATCTATGCCCAAACAGGTCAATCAGATAAATTATTTGGAGCTATCACAAATACAGATATTGCCTCTGCTTTAAAACAAAGAGGTCTTATCGTAGATCGTAAACAAATTCATATTGAATCTCCTATTAAGCTCCTCGGGAAGCATGAAGTGACTGTCGTATTAGGAGAAAATATGAAAACTCATCTGACAATCTCTGTAGAAAGAGAACCTCATAAAGTATAATGACTTTATATGGAATCACTTAAGTTAGTTAAGAGGACCAGCTTATGAAAATTGCAGTCTGTCTTAAACAAGTTCCCGATACAGAAACTAAAATCAAACTTACAAGTTCTCCAGTTGATGCATCAAGTCAACATTCAACATCTCAAATAGACGCTCGTGACATCAAATGGATTATTAGCCCTTATGATGAATACGCCATTGAGGAGGCTTTGCAAATTCAATCTAAAGAAAATGGATCCTCTGTAACAGCTATTTCTTTTGGGCCAAAGTCAAGGGTTATTAAAGCCCTTCAAATGGCACTAGCTATGGGAATTGATGAGGCTGTTTGCATTCCAGATAGTAATGATTCAAGTACTGGCTTAACAGACAGTTTAGTGGTCGCTAAGTTACTATTTAAGTGCATTGAAAAAATAGGGCCTTTTGATTTAATTTTTATGGGAAAAACAGCTATTGATGACAATCAATCCGCTGTTGCTCCTATGCTGGCAGGTCTTTTAAACATCCCTCATGCATCTGTTGTTTCTAAATTAGAATACCACAATAGAAATGTTACCCTTGAAAGAGATATTGAAGGTGGTGCAAAAGAAGTCATAGAAATGCAATTACCAGCACTCATTGGGACAACTAAGGGTTTAAACAATCCTCGTTACGCAACCTTACATGGAATTATGAAAGCAAAAAGAAAACCCCTTACAGAGATGACACCAGATAGTTTGGGAATTGATATAGGAAAAACTTCAATAGAGTATACGGACTTTAAACTTCCCCCAGAAAGAGCAAAAGTTCAAATGATAGAAGGTGATATTACAGAACAAGCCACTGAACTTACTAGACTTTTGAAATATAAAGAAAAAGTGCTTTTTTGACATCACTTTTCTAGTAAGGTAAATTATCAGAAGGCCCTACATTCAATAGGGGTTCAGTGAGGGGAGATGGCATGAAACACACAATACTTTTTTTAATGATATTTTCTGTTCACTTTCAAGCTCTTAGCGAATATGACTGTCAAGACTTAACCCTAGAACATATTGGTATAGGGCCTAATCTCACCATATTTAATTTTGTTTATAAAGATGCAAAGGAAAATCAACATGAATACATTATTAGAGATTTTGATAGAGCTGCTTCTTTGTTGACTATTCTTAACTTATACCTAAACCAAAATGAAAATGAAACTTCTGTTATTGAACCTTCTTTTGCAAATCTTTTGCAATTCTTAGCCACCAAAATTACTAAAACCTATACTGCAATGATAGAAAGTAGAGAAAACGAAGGAGATGCTTTTGTTCGTCAGATCCTTGGTAGTAGAATCGACCTCTTAAGTCAATTGTCGGAAGATAATATGCTTAATCGCACTTTAAGAAATTTTAATAATGAATTCCTTGATCAAAGTAGTAGATATTTCCAACATTCTTATCGAACTCATTACCACACTGACTATAACCAAGATACACAAAGATATGAATCTTCAGAAGTTTTAAGTTTATCTATAAATGCAACCAGCATCAGTAATGTCCATGATGTTATTGGTTACCATCTTTTAAGCCAGTGTCCAATTCAAGGCGACTTAGAATATCTTTTCCAGCATATTGATCTGGATTTATAGACTATTTTTTTCTAATGTATAAGTTTTAGAAGCCACCTATTTTTACACTTTACAATTCAAGTTAAAATAACAAGTTGTCGTTATTTCGAGATATGACAATCCAGAAGCCATTGCCGGGAGCTGATTGCCCGACTGCCAGTTTCCCGGATTGCCGATCCCGGAATAGAGTCCTACGAAGGGACATAGGTAACAAATTCTTCAAGGCAAAGGTTAACTTTATATTAATATATTATTTTTTTACACATAATAATAATTAATAGAGACAAAGGCTCATAGCTTTTATATGGTCATTTTTTCATAAAATCCTATTTCACACCTTGTAAAAATTTCACTTAAAGTTCAAAAACGCACTTTTTTGAACTGTTATTTGACATTTTTCTTTACATGTCTTAAAAAGAATGAGTCCGTTATGTTTATTGAGGTACATGCTTATGAAATATTTTATATTAATAACTTTTATTATATTTTCAAACTTTAGTTATGCTACTGATTCTTCAATTCTTTGCGATGGTACTTTTTTAACATCAGCTACACCCCAAGATATAAGTGACACACTATTTAATATCCGTCATGAAGATAGAAGATCAGCAAGAGGTATAACAAACAGGCTTAGAGAATTGATATTCTCTAATAGAGAGGCATTGATGACATCTGCACTTCTTCAAACTTGTGATGAAAAAACAGGTGATACCCCTATCCATCTGGCTGCTAGGTTAGGAGCTGAATTTGGTGTGATCAACATGCTCATACAACAGGAAAGTGACTATACACCTCGTTTATACTTAAATGAACCTATTATGAGAAAAAATAAATCAGATCAAACGCCTGTTGATATTCTCAGAGCTAGATTGATTGAGGACCTTCCCGCACATGTTATTGACAATTTAGATACCCTACTTGAACTTTATGTCATGCAACAAACTGCTATAGAATGTCCTTTAAGAGGAAGAAGAAGTTTAACAAAGCTAAGGTATGGAACTATATTTTAAAAAGCTAAACTAAGTTATAGATATATAGTGGTAAAAGATTTTCTATGCTAATCCTTACGCTTTAAAGAATATTAAAGTTATGATTAAGTGTCTTTATAAGGCTATACATCTTGTAATCTTAAAAATCTAAAAAAGGACCTTATAGAAAATGAAAAGAGAGGAAGGTTATTTTCGTGGATTCAATGATTCTGAGCTATTTTATCAATCTTGGATTGTTGAAAAACCTCGAGGTGGCATTGTCATCACTCACGGTTTAGGGGAACACTCAGAATGTTATCAGAGACTAGTTGAGGGACTCAGCCCTTTAAATATGAATGTCTATGGTTGGGATCTAAGAGGACATGGACGTTCTGAAGGTAAAAGAGGGGTTATTTATGATTTTCTTAACTTCTGTAAGGACCTTAAAATTTTTCTTAAATATATTCAAGATCAACATCCTATCTCTCCGATTTTTTTATTAGGCCACTCTATGGGTGGTCTTATTTGTAATAGAACTTTATTATCTCTAAGTGATCCAAAAACCCTCAAAATAAATGGATTAATTTTAAGCTCTCCCTTATGCACTTTAGCTATTCATGTTCCTAAAGTTAAGAAAATTGCTGGAAAAGTTTTTGCTAAATGGTTACCTGACATTGCATTCCGACAACATAATTTAGGCTATAACAAGTTAAGTAGAGATAGAAATGTCATCAATGAATATCAACATGATCATTTAAGACATGATAAAATAAGTCCACAGCTTTTTTTTGATTTAAACCATAACTGTAAATATCTTTTAGAAAATGCCTCTAAAGTCAAATTGCCTGTTATTGTTATGCAAGCAGGCTATGACACCATTGTAAGCGCAGATGCCTCTAAAACCTATTTTGAAAAAATATCGTCTGCTGACAAAACTCTTAAAATCTATGAAGGATATTACCATGAGATATTTAATGATATAGGAAGAGAAAAGGTATATACTGATTTGATCTCTTGGCTTGAATGCCGTCTTCCAAAAACTCAATAAATAAACCAAGTTCATGACACCTTAAGATGCTAATTTTTACAGTTAAAAATATTTTTGATTCATCACCAGTTTTCCGGTATCTGGCAATCGAGGCAACCGGCATACTGTATCCGGAATCATAAAATCTGGCATCAGTAATTTGAATTTTTACATCTAATTTGTTTCCCTAAAAATGAACCAACCTCTGGTTGTTTTTGGGCAATGAGCATGACGGCTAATGCCTTCATAAAGTGCTCATTGCCTCAAAAACCTGTTCATTTTTAGGAGGAGAATACTTCTTGTTTTTTACACGATGTTAGGGAAAATGTTTTTATTTATGATGATGCAAAAACTCAAAACTTATTTTTGAGATCAGTTCTAGATATTTAAAGAGGACCTCTGGTTTTGATACTCACAGGCAGTTTTGCAATGAGATGAGCTACTTTGCTAGCATCCTTCGCATCTAAATCCATCACTAAGTATCCTATCTCTCCCTTTGTTGTCAAAAATTGAGATTTGATATTAGCGCCTGTGGTAGACACAATTTTATTAATTTGCCCTAAGACTCCAGGTACATTTTGATGTACATTGACAATACGCTTGCAATCTTGTCTTAAAGATAAATTAACATTTGGAAAATTAACGGCTCCTAATGTAAATCCTTCTTTAATGAAGTGAATGATGTTACCTGCCACCTCCATGCCAATAGACTCTTGCGCTTCCTCTGTAGAACCACCTATATGAGGTGTTAATATCACATTTGGTAGGCCCTGAAGTGGACTTTCAAAAGTATCATTATTGCTCTTTGGTTCCTTAGGAAACACATCAATAGCAGCACCTGCTATATGCTTTGATTTAAGAGCTGCTATGAGATCAGCAATATTTACAACGCAACCACGACTCGCATTTAAAAGGAAACTACCCTTTTTCATTTTTTGCAATTCTCGCGCTGCTATCATATTTCGAGTTTTTTCTGTTTCTGGCACATGAAGGGTTACAAAATCAGAAGCAGTAAGTAGGTTATCTAAACTATCTATTTGCTTCGCATTTCCTAAACACAATTTTCTAACAATATCATAAAATATAACACTCATACCAAGAGACTCTGCAAGAACACTGACTTGACTGCCTATATGACCATATCCAATGATTCCAAGAGTTTTACCTCTAATCTCATTAGAGCCAACAGAAGTTTTCTTCCAAACTCCACGGTGAAGAAGTTGATGACTTTCACTTAGGTTACGCGCTAGAGAAATGACTTCTGCTATAATTAATTCAGCCACTGAGCGCGTGTTATTATAAGGAGCATTAAAAATAGGAATTCCTAAATGAGCCGCAAATTCAGTATCAATTTGATTGGTCCCTATGCAAAAAGCCCCAACACCTATCAAACACTTAGCAGATGATAGTAAATCCGCATCCAAGTTAGTCTTAGAACGAATACCTAAAATATGTACAGATTTAAGAGCTTTAAATAGCTCCTCCCTACCAAGAGCCTGTTTATAAAATTCAACCTCAAATCCTTCTTTTTCAAGCTGAGTTTGAGCTACAAGATGAATATTTTCCGAAAGTAATATTTTTATCAAGAATATCTCCTTGCCTTTAATGGGTTTTCTCTACTATAAAATAAGGTGAAGAGCTCTTTATAAAATATATAGAACCTTTAAAAATAATACCTACTTTATTGAATTTTTTGTATATGGCACTTTATAAAAAACAGCTTAACATATTAGAAAAGCATATCGCCTCTCAAATTCACAAATCAAGCTTAAAAGCGTCAAAGCTTTTACTTGCTGTGTCAGGTGGAAGAGACTCCATGACACTACTTCACAGCATGAACCAAATAGCTTCTGATTTTCAATTACAGCTTTATATAGCGCATTTTCATCATGGCCAGAAAGATATAGACTCAAAAACACTTAACTTTAGAGATAAAGCCTTAAATCTTATCCAAAAACAATGTGAAAACAATAACAATCCTCTCTACTTTGAGGTTTACGAAGGAGAACCTCTTAAATCAGAGAATGACTTGAGAAACGCAAGGTGGTTGTTTTTAAAAAAAATCTGTTATGAAATAGGCTGCAAGGCCATTGTCACAGCTCATCATAAAAATGACTTGCTAGAAACCCGTATTCTAAGACTCATTAGAGGAGTTGGCCATCAAGGCCTGAAGGCTATGACAGTCTTTGACGGACAAATTTTCCGCCCATTATTAGAAATAACTCAACAGCAATTATTTCAAACCTACACTGAAAAAATCAACTATATAGAAGACCCTAGTAATCAGTCACCTTTAGCTTTTCGCAATTGGCTAAGACATCAATGGCTCCCTACTTTAGAAAAAAAATCTCCTGGGGCTACAAAAGCTCTATCGCGATCCTTAGATATTTTAAGTAAACAAAATAGCCAATTACCTTTTAGACAGGACATTTATATTGATGCACAAGGGATAAAAAGAGAAGATTTTGAAAAACTGCCAACAAACCAAAAAAGTCAAATCATTGCATATTATCTCTATAAAAAAGCTCTTCCTAATTACACGACATCTCATATCCTGGAGATTCAAAAACGCCTACAAACTCCTCAAAAAAACTTTGAATTCTGGCTACTTAAACATAAATGGATCATCAGTTCTACACATATCAAACTGCAAGAGACTTATTGAAAAAATAAGAATATAAGTATTGCTTAGTTATCCTAAGCATTATATATGAAAACCACCTTCTACATTTATAAATAAAACACCTTGGAGAACAAAAAATGCCTTATCTCTCTTGCCTCATCTCGATATCTTTACTTTATTTTTGTGTACTTTCCAATCACCTTCTTTATGCGCAAAATACCCATAAATCACAAACTGTAAGGATTGATGGATCAAGTACTGTCTTTCTCATCACAGAAGCTGTAGCTGAAGAGTTTTTAAAAGTAAAACCTAGAACCCGAGTGCTTGTAGGTGTCTCTGGTACAGGTGGTGGCTTTAAAAAATTTTTACGAGGGGAAACTGACATCACAAATGCCTCTCGTAAAATTAAAAGTAGTGAAATAAAAGAAGCTCAACGAAGAAAAGTACAATACCTAGAGATCCCTATTGCTTATGATGGCATTTCTATTGTTGTTAATAAAAAAAATGATTGGGCAGACTCTCTCACAACAGCTGAGCTAAAAAAGATTTGGCAGCCAAAAAGTAATGTCAAAACATGGAAAGATGTACGTAAAAGTTGGCCTTCTACTAAAATGCATCTTTATGGACCCGGTACAGATTCAGGGACTTTCGATTATTTCACAGAAGCTATTAATGGAAAAGCACAAGCTAGCAGATCAGACTTTAATAGAAGTGAGGATGACAATATCCTAGTACAAGGGGTGGCCAATGATAAAGGAGCATTAGGGTATTTTGGCTATGCCTACTATACAGAAAACAAAGATAGGATTAAATTGGTACCTGTTAAACATAAAGATAAAGCTTATTCCCCTACACCTGCTAACATTAAGGACGGCAGCTACTCTCCTCTATCAAGACAGCTTTTTCTATATGTTAACCAAGCGTCTCTTACAAAACTATATGTTAGAGCTTTTTTAAAGTTTTATTTAGAAAAAGTCTCTTCACTACTTAATGAAGTAGGATATGTACCACTTTCTAAAAGTGACTATACATCTTCACTGAATCTTATAAAGAAAAAGCAAAAATAAAGATAACTTAAAAAAGCTTCTAATATGAAGAACTGAAAAAAACAAAATGACAAAGGCAAAAAAACTCTCTCTTTTTATCTATAGTAATAAAACCAACAACATTATCAATAAGCTTTTTAAATGGTCATTGATCCTTTGTTTATCTATATCTGTCTTAACGACTTTAACTGTGATCACAATCATGGGTAAATCAAGTTGGGATTTTTTTCAACAAGTCTCTGTTTTTGATTTCCTTTTTGGGACTGAATGGACACCATTGTTTATTCCTAAGTCCTTTGGTGTATTGCCACTTGTCGCAGGCACAGCTTTTATTGTATTAGGGGCCATTTTCATTGCATTGCCGTTGGGATTAATGGTTGCTATTTATTTATCAGAATATGCCCCTGCATATATTCAAAATACTTTAAAACCTTTTATTGAAGTTCTTGCTGGTATTCCTACTGTGGTCTATGGATACCTTGCTCTTACTTTTATCACCCCTCAGCTTAAATTTTTCTTCCCTGAAACCCAGCTTTTCAATGCATTGAGTGGAGCTATTGTTGTAGGAATTATGATACTTCCTATGATTTCTTCTCTTTCTGAAGATGCTTTTTCTAGTATCTCTAATTCTCTAAGAGAAGCAGGATATGCATTAGGAGCTACACAATTTGAGGTGATCACCCAAATCATTTTACCTGCCTCTTTCAGACGTATTGGTGCTTCTATTATTCTAGCTATCTCTAGAGCTGTGGGAGAAACTATGGCCGTTGCCCTAGCTGCAGGCTCAACTCCAAAGCTCTTTATTAACCCTTTAGAGAGCATTCAAACCATGACAGCTTATATCATACAAGTCTCATTAGGAGATACACCAGCTGATGGAATAGAATATCTAACTTGCTTTGCTGTAGGGGGACTGCTCTTTTTAATCACATTAACATTTAATGTCATTGGCATCGGTCTTATACGTAAATGTTAGAACTATTCACTTGAAATAAATCAACTAGTTTTCAATGAGCAATTTTAGTTTGTGACCTATTGATATCTACCATAGGGTATATACATAGCAATTGAAAAGGAGATCATAATAATGAACACTGGCACTCTCTGGAGTTTAAAACAAAGCGAAGAAGGTATTATACAAGGCTTCCATTCTAAGCTTTCTTCTAGTTACATTAACCGTCTTAAAGAGTTTGGTTTTGAGAAAAAAGTCTTATGTGTTAAAACAGGTGGATTTAAAAGTTATAAAATATTTCAAGTTACAGATAGTAGATATTGCATAGATAAAGATCTTGCTCTTCAGGTGCATGTCAATAAAATCTAATTTTATATCATAAATGGCTGGCTTAATTGGATATATGGAAAGGTTTGACCTTAACTCTTAAGATGTTATCCATTCTCTCTTAATAGAGGAACCATCGCCATATAAAAAAGGAGTTACTTTGAAGAAGACAGTCAAGAACACGGTCCTTATTGTTGGAAAGCCCAACTCTGGTAAGAGCCTGCTCTTTAATCGCTTAACAGGTATGAAGCAAAAGGTAGCTAATTTCTCTGGTGTGACAGTGGATATCAAGACAGGATATTCAAATGACATTCTCTACACAGATTATCCTGGAGTTTATTCTCTCCATGCGGTCACAGAAGATGAAAAGTTTATTGTTGATTCTTTTTACAAATCACTTAAAGATGAAAATGTCTCTGCTATTTTATGCCTGCTAGATGCAACTCGTCTAGAAAGAAGCCTTATCTTTGGCCTTCAAGTCCAACTAGCCGCTCAAGAGCACAATAAGGCAGTGATTTTTGCACTGAACATGATGGATGAAATAGATGCTCATGGTCTATCTATTGATGCTGAGAAATTATCTAAAGAAGTTGGAAGTCTTGTTATCCCCATCTCTGCTCAAACTAAGCAAAATATAAACATTTTAAAAGAAACAATCTATAAAGTCCTTGCCAAGCCAAAAAATTATCTTCCCATAGTTTCTAAGTCTGATATTTTCAAAAGAAGTAGAGAGATCCATGGCATTTTTTTCTCACATCAAGAGTCTATTTTAAAAAAACAAAACCGTTTTGATCGTCTATTTCTCTCTCGTTTTACTGGTGGTATTTTGTTTATTGCTATCATGACATTTCTGTTTCAATCTATCTTCACTTGGGCTACACCTGCTATGGATTTTGTAGAAAGCTCTGTCGCCTTTTTAGGAAGTTATACATCTTCTATTTTACCAGATGGCATTTTGAAAGACTTTATCAATGATGCTCTCTTTGGAGGCATAGGATCATTTTTAGTTTTTGTCCCTCAAATCTTCATTTTAACTTTCATTATTGGTTTTTTAGAAGATAGTGGATACTTAGCAAGAGCTGTTGTGATTTGTCACAAACCACTAAGCTTAGTAGGGCTTTCAGGTAAAAGTTTCGTCCCTTTTTTATCAAGTCACGCTTGTGCAATCCCTGCTATTTTTGCTGCAAGAACTATCGCCTCACCTAAAAAGCGCTTTCTAACTATGCTCACAATTCCATTAATGGCATGCTCAGCTAGACTTCCTGTTTATGCTCTATTTATAGCTGTCTTAATACCTCCAGTCACCTACATGGGAATTATAGGTTTGCAAGGACTAGCCTTTTTTGCCCTTTATGTTTTTGGTATCGTTACTGCTCTTTTTGTATCTACCCTGCTTTCACAAACTGTCTATAAAAAAACAACGGACACTCCTTTTGTGATTGAACTTCCTCCTTATCGATTTCCCCACTTAGCTCCTCTTTTAAGACATTCCTTCTATAGTGCATGGTCTTTTGTAAAAAAGGCTGGTGGCATCATTTGTTTAACAGTTGTCGTGATTTGGATTTTGGGTTATTTCCCTTCACAAAACTTAGAAACTTCATGGCTTGCACAAATAGGAAGGTGGATAGAACCTGTCTTTCGACCCTTAGGTTTAGACTGGAAATTTAGTGTTGCTATTCTTACATCTTTTTTAGCAAGAGAAGTCTTTGTAGGAACATTAGGCACCTTGTTTAACATTCAAGATGCTCAAGAAAATGTTTCTGTTTTATCTGAACAAATTGGAGCTGATCTCACCATGGCCTCAGGTATTTCTCTTTTAGTTTTCTATGCAATTGCTCTACAGTGTGTCTCAACAGTTGCTATGTTAAAAAAAGAGTTTGGAAGTTATACTATGCCTGTTTTTATATTCTTCTTCTATGGAGCCCTTGCTTATGTTATGGCTTTTATCACCTACCAGATATTATCTTAAATGAAGAGTTAATAGATTGAATAGGATGGATAGATGGCATACAATTTTTTGCTTGGCTTGTTTTAATAAAATCAAGAGCTAACATGGCCGGCTGCTCAGTAGAAAAATAACATATGCGGCTTAACATGATAGCACGCCGCAGGTTTTTCAAATGAGGTCTATGGTCTACCATAATAGCAAGGTTTATATTTTGAGATTGCAGAAAGTTTAAAAAATGTGTCGTATTTAAATCTTCAAGGTTTTTCTTTTGATATGTAGAAAGTATAATATCCTCAATACATTGCTCTTTCACATCACCACTAACATCTCCTACCACACCTACTTTAAAGCCTAAGTCCATAAGTTTCTTAACAATAGATAGGCCATTTTTTTTACAGGATTGTGGATAACAAACAAGTGCAAATCCTTTTGTAGGGATAGCATTAAAAGCAGCCAATTGAGATTTTCCAAAAGCCAGAGAAAAGTTTTTATCCCATCCCATCACCTCACCTGTAGACTTCATCTCAGGACCTAAAACTGTATCCGCACCAGCAAATCTAGAAAAAGGTAGAACCACCTCTTTAAATGAAAAGTGGTTTAAATGTAGAGGTGGTAGATGAAAATCAACAAGCTTTTTGCCAACCATCACTTGAGAGGCAATAGCTGCAATAGGAACTCCTGTGGATTTTGCTACAAATGGAGTTGTACGGGATGCCCGAGGATTTACTTCAATCATATAAAGCTTCTCATTACAAACAGCATATTGTACATTCATCAGGCCTTTAACCTTCAAAGCCTTTGCTAAAACTTCGGTGGTTTTATTGATTTGGACTTGTAGAGACTTTGATAAACTCCAAGGAGGAATTACACAAGCGGAATCTCCAGAGTGAATACCTGCAAGTTCAATATGTTCCATAATTCCAGCAATATAAATACTTTCTCCATCATAAATACCATCTACATCAACCTCCACAGCATTTTCTAAAAAACGATCTATCAATATAGGTCCATCCAAAATCAATTCTTGATTTTCTTTTAAATATTTCTTTAGACATTGAGCACTTTGAAGAGTGGCCATGGCTTGACCCCCCAAAACATTTGAAGGACGAATCACAACAGGGTAACCTATCTCATCAATAGCAAGGGATATATCTTCTATTTGATGGCAAATGGTATTTCGAGGCTGAGCTATCTCTAACTTTAAAAGCAGTTTTTTCAAACGTTCTCGATTTTCTGCTAAATCAATATTATCAGGAGATGTACCTAAGATAGGGATTTTAGCTTCTTGCAAAACTTGTGCTAATTTTAAAGAAGTTTGACCTCCAAACTGCACAATCACTCCTAAAAACTGACCTTTTTTTTGTTCCTTATAAATCACTTCTAAAACATATTCTGGAAAAAGCCCTTCAAAATAAAGCTTATCAGAAGTGTCATAGTCTGTAGAGACTGTCTCTGGATTGCAATTGATCATAATTGTTTCTAAACCCATAGCCGATAAACTCTTTGATGCATGTACACATGTGTAGTCAAATTCAATACCTTGTCCGATCCGGTTAGGACCGCTACCAATAATAATGACTTTCTTTTTAGTAGAAGGAAAAGATTCACACTCTGGATCTGATAAACCATCACCTTCATAACAAGAATACAAATAAGCTGCCTTAGATTCGAATTCACCAGCACAAGTATCCACTCTTTTAAAGACCGGTCTGAGGTCAAGCTTGTGCCGCAGTTTTAAAACCTCATCATAACTTTTTGAGGCGAGTTGAGAGAGCCGCATATCAGAGAAACCCATCTTTTTTAAACGTAAAAGTTGTATTTTATCTACAGGTAATCCTTCCCTTTGAATTTTTTGCTCTGCATTTACAATTTTTTCAATTTCTGATAAAAACCAAGGGTCAATAGCTGTTATTTGATAGATTTCATCAATATCTAAACCCTCTCTAAAACCCTCAGCAATACATAAAATGCGATCAGGTCTAAAAACACCAAGGGCCTCTTTTAAGATAGCTTGTCTCTCTTCTTTTGTTTCAGCTTCCTTCAGTCCTTCAATTGAAGGAGTCTCAAGTCCCTTAAGCCCTATCTCTAAGCTGCAAAACCCTTTTTGCAGGCTTTCTGCAAAGCTCCGGCCAATGGACATCACTTCTCCAACAGATTGCATAGAAGTAGATAAAACAGATGCTGTTTCTTTAAATTTTTCAAAATTAAAACGAGGGATTTTTGTCACAATGTAATCAATAGAAGGCTCAAATGAAATAGGAGTAACTTGTGTGATATCATTTTGGATTTCATCAAGTGTGTAACCAATAGCTAGTTTAGCAGCTACTTTGGCAATAGGAAATCCAGTCACTTTAGACGCAAGTGCAGAAGACCTAGAAACCCTGGGATTCATTTCTATAATGAGCATTCTCCCATTGCGAGGGTTAACAGCAAACTGCACATTAGATCCACCTGTCTCTACACCAATTTCTCTTAAAACAGCAATAGAAGCATCACGCATTTTTTGATATTCTTTATCTGTTAATGTAAGAGCAGGAGCAACTGTAATACTATCCCCTGTGTGCACTCCCATAGGATCTATATTTTCGATAGAACAAATAATAATAGCTGTATCTTTACAGTCACGCACAACCTCCATTTCATATTCTTTCCAACCTAAAATAGACTCATTGATCAAAACTTGATTTGTCGGAGATAAATCTAACCCGTAATTAAGAACTTCTTTAAACTCATCTAAATTATAGGCAACTCCTCCTCCACTTCCACCTAAGGTGAAAGAAGGACGTAGAATAGCAGGCAAGCCAATATGTTCTAACTCTTTTAAACCCTCTTCCAAGCAGTGCACAATAGCACTTTTTGGAACTTCAAGACCAATCCTTTCCATAGCTTCATTAAACATTTGACGATCTTCAGCTTTCTCAATGGCCTCTGGCTTAGCACCAATCATTAGAACACCATGCTTATCTAAAATACCTTCTTTCCAAAGCTGGAGACCACAATTTAATGCAGTTTGTCCTCCAACTGTACTTAGCAGAGCATCTACTTTTTCCTTGATGATAATTTTTTCAACAGACTTAACAGTAATAGGTTCAATATAAGTGGCATCTGCAACTTCAGGGTCTGTCATAATGGTTGCAGGATTTGAATTGACCAAAACAACCCTTAAGCCTTCTTCTTTAAGAGCTTTACAAGCTTGTGTGCCAGAATAATCAAATTCACAAGCTTGCCCAATAACAATAGGACCTGCCCCAATGACTAAAACAGAGGAAATGTTTTCTTGCTTAGGCATTATGTACCGCTAGATCTTTTAGTTTAGATTGTTGAATCATATTATAAAACTCTTTAAATAAATAAGTACTATCATGAGGACCAGGAGAGTTTTCTGGATGATATTGGACTGCAAAAGCATATTTTGTTCTATGACGAATTCCCTCAACTGTTCCATCAAATAGAGACTCATGTGTGATTTCTATATGATCTGGTATAACTTCCTTCGAAACACAAAAACAATGATTTTGACTGGTGATTTCTACAGATTGATTTTTTAAATTCTTCACAGGATGATTTGCTCCTATATGACCACAGTGCAATTTAAGAGTATTCAATCCACAAGTCAAAGCTAAGAGCTGACTGCCTAAACATATACCAAATAAAGGAATATTGTACTCCAAAATCTGAGAGATTACCTCTTGCGCATAAACAAAAGTGGCAAAAGGATCTCCAGGACCATTAGACAAAAAAATACCATCAGGATGGTGCTTCATAATATCCTTAAAAGGTGTAAGAGAAGAGACAACAGTCACATCAAAGTTATTGCTTACCAAATGTCTTAAAATATTTCTTTTAATACCATAATCTATAACAACGACATGATACTTTTCACCTACTTGCTCTACATCTTTTTGCTCATAAAGACCTTCATGCCATTTATACACTTGTCTCATAGAAGCTTGAGAGGCTAATTCTTGCCCAACGAGAGTCGGATAACTTTTAAGCTGCTTAAAAAGAGTATCTATAGATACACTTTCACCTTTTTGAAGGTAACAAATAAAAGCATTTTGTGGAGTTCCTTTTGCCATTTTTCGCGTTAGAAACCGTGTATCGATATCAGAGATACCCACCACATTCTGCTCCTTTAACCAACTAGACAAAGAAGACTCGGCACGGTAATTTGACGGTTCTGTAATAGAGTGTCTTAAAACCAAGCCATTACAAAACACTCTTTGAGACTCATTATCTTGAAGATTACATCCGACGTTTCCAATGTGTGGAAATGTAAAAGTAATGATCTGTCCTAAATAAGACGGATCAGTTAAAATTTCTTGATATCCTGTCATAGAAACATTGAAACAAATTTCTCCTTTTGCTATTCCATGAACTCCCACACCCTGGCCAAATAAAACAGATCCATCAGATGTTAACAAAACAGCATCAAACAAGTCATCCGCAGTGAATGTGGTTTCTTTCAAGATATTTCCTCCCAACTTTTTCTCAGCCAATTCGGAAAATCACCTATTGTTAGAAACTTTATACACTTTAAAGAGAGTTTTTGTATATTTATTTGAAGAATATTTTTATTTAAATATCTGCCTTGTTCATCTATCTGCCAATATGCCAGCCAACTAGATAACCAATTTGCCAGATGGCTAGCTTGCCTACAACTCATTTGTATCTTTAGGACTATATTCGTCAAAATATCTCCTTAAGATTTACCTCACTGGTGACTCGTCACTGGTGACTTGTCATTAATGACTCATTATTAGTGACTCATTACTAGTGACTCATTTTCGACTTTTTCTACATTTTGTTATTGTTGATGATTAATAGAAAGAAGTAAAGCTTCTTTTAGAGACAGTTTATCATCTTTTTGCTTTTTTATTTAAAATTTCCATGACTCTAATTACTGTTTGTATCTATTTGATTAACATAAAATGTTATAATATAAGTCAATACATGATAATTTTGAATACTTTATATACACCTTGTATAAGAAATTGACAAATTCTTAAAATAAAACATAGTTGATCAAGTTTTAAAAAAGCCTTGATTTTACAAGGCTTTAAGAGTTTCTTTTTTCTATCATAGACATTTTATATTTCAAAATGATTTATAAAAATACCAGTTTAAGGTATGGCATCTCTTTTGCTGTAATAACTACTAGGCATATTTTTATTAACACTTAATGTATAACTTGGAGGTTATAAATGGACAAAAAATTAATTATCACCAATCTTTTATCTGTCACCATAGCAATTACAGGGACCTTATTTGCCGTTGGATGTGCTAATGACAAAAAACCAGCAGCAGACCTTGAGGAAGATAGCAGAGATGCTGTTGCATCTGAAGACACTTATAAGGAAGATGTTCAAGAGCTTGCAGAAGCACTTTATTCAGAAGGACGACTTCATCAACATGTAAACCCATTTGATCTTGAAATTGAAAAAGTTTCAAATCACTCCTTCAGGATAAACGAAGATACTTTGCCAGCACAAGACGAGCAAAATGGCTACAAATTCTTTAAAGCTGGTGATAACCTTTATCTTATTAAAGAAACAGCAGACGGTTTTGAAGGTGAAGTCCATATTTCTACTGAGTTAGCAACAGAGGCTGATATAGAACAAACCGTTGTTAAAGCATTCTTTAAAAGCGTTACCATAGCAAATGCTTCTCAAGTTCAAACAGATTTGCAAAATCTTGCTAATACAAACGCTAAGCTTAATCTTTTTGCTACATATTGGAATGCAGATGAAGATCAAGTAGTATCTAGTCAAGGACTACAACTTGTAGAAACAATTAAAAGTTCTATCCAATTAACTCCTAATCAAGATCACTCAGATCCTGGCAGTGCAAATTATCCAGTAGATATTACCTTTAATTTTAATAGTACAGAATCGAATCATGAGGCCGTGATAGAAGAAGGGTTACAATCTTTGTTTGCGAAAAGTTTTTCTATAAGAAGTGCCCCAGGTCTTGATCCAGTCTATATAGCTTTTGATATCAAAATAAAAGAGAGTCTTACTTCAGAAGAAGAGACAAAGACATTAGAGATCAGGCATACTAATAATGACAATACAGCTCAAGTAGTCGATTCTGGTGATCAAACTACACAAGAAGAAGAAGCACAAGTGGCTGCAGAAGTACAAGATGATACTGATGCAGAGGAACAGTTGTAAGTGAAAAAGATGTGGGTTTGTGAACAATAATAGAAACTAAAAGTCTAAACCTCATCATCTATAACAAAAAAAGGGTAAGTCCAATAAGGCTTACCTTTTTTGTTTTTAAAATAACTATTTCTTCCCTATTATGAATAGTTCAAGTAAATAAATACTTCTAATAATCTATATTTCTTTCCGAGAAACCGGCAGTCGGGCAAGCTGGCAGACAAGCAGTCAGTTCCCGGGAACCGATTCCGGATTGCCAGATTGCCAGATCCCGGGAAAAACGATTCTTAAGTAGTTATGAACTTAAGATTAACTCACAATAGGTGAAGAAAGACGTTTTCCACCAAGAATATGAAAATGTAAGTGATCAATCTCCTGTCCACCATATTCTTTACAATTAACTATAACTCGGTACCCTTTTTCATCTATACCAGCTGCCTTTGCAATCTCTGGAATCTTTGAAATGAGATGACCCATAAGCTGAACATCTCCACCTTTCACTTCCTGTATACTAGGTATCTCTTTTTTTGGGATCAAAAGAATATGCACAGGAGCTTGCGGATGAATATCATTAAACGCTAAGCAGTGTTCATCTTCAAAAACAATTTTTGCAGGTATCTTCTTATCAATGATCTGACTAAAAATAGTTGACATAAAATATCTCCCTTCTGTTTCCCTAAAAATAGTCTCGCCTCTGGCGACTTTCTGTCATTGCCCTCAGACGTGCCTACGCCGTCTGGCAAATAGGGCAATGCCTAGAAAGCCTGACCATTTTTAGGATGTGGAGACTCCCCTCATTCTTTAACACAATGTTAAGGAAATCATTTATTACCTTATTTCCTATCTCCTTCTCTCCAACAAATCATACTAAATCTTTTCATAGCATTTAAGATTTGATGTTTTAAGCCAAAGACGAGCTCTTCCGCAGAGTGATTGCTGTAAGGCAATCACTCGAGGACTTCGAGGATTGGATTAAAATATCAAAATCATTGCTTTAAAGATTTTTTCTTTTCTCATCACTACTCTTATCTTTTATTTTGTCTTTTATTTTGTCTTTAGTTTCTTTTGCAGAGGATGGTTGTTTTCTCTCTACTTCTATACTCAACTTAAGTTTATGAGTGTCTAAGACCTTGAAAATATTCTTTTGAAAAGTTGAACTGTTAATGGTTTTGATGATCTCAACAGCCACATCCTTACTGATATAATTTAAAATTTGATCTTTAGAAGACATTGCGCTTTCTAAAAGAGGTTTTAGCAATTCTTTTGGCAACTTAATGTCCCCTAACGCTGTTTTTATACCTTCTTCCGTTAGAAAAGAGGCAGTAGAACCTACAGTAAATAATCGCTTTAAACCATCTGCGAAAGATTTGATCTTTGAGTTTTCATAATTTATTTTTTCCTCTTGATGGTCATGTTCGGATTTATCTTTTTGATCCTTATCCATAAAGCTCGACAACCCTCTTATGATAAGACTTCATCATGTTAGGAAGATTGATCTGAAGCAAAGTATTAGTAATGCTTCTTGGAATAAAAACCTTAAACTGACAATCTATATGAAAAGTTGCACAGCACCTATCAGATAAATCTTCTAATTTCCAATAACCTTTATTTGATTTAAAAATAGATCCTCCTGCAAATTCCCAATCTATCCGGTAAGAAGCTGCATCTTCTTTCATCCAAAGCTTGTAGGTAAAAGACTTTATAAGTTGAACATCATATTCAACAAGCTTTTTGCTGTTTTCCTCTTTGATAATCTGACAATGAGAAATTTCAGATAAAAAATTAGGATACTTTTCATAATCTGTAACAATTTTATAAAAATTATCCGTAGAACAAGAAAAAACCTCATTTACTGTTATACTTGCCATGATATGCCCCAATCAACTCTTAAGTCCTAAACTATCATATCTATTTTTAAAAAAACTGCAAGTTTATAATTCCCACACAAAATATTTGCACCGCCTCTAACATAAATAGCTTTTTGGTCTTTTAATTTATCTTTTACAATTCAAGCTTTTGTGCTCAACTTCACAAGCTGATGCTATCATTTTAACTGTTATCAGAGAAGAGACACTGTTTCCCCCTCGATGCCTCTTTCAGCTTCTTGAAAAGCTAACACTTTTCAAGAAGTTCAGACATCTCGTGGAGATCAGTATCGAGTCTCATGGGCATAAGCATCAACTTTACCTATTTATAGGGTAATAAAATGCTCATTCATTTATGAAGTGCTATTAATAAGAAGAGAAATACAAAAAACTTGAGGTAAGGTCACTAGCGGTAAAAAAAGAGCAATTTTCCATGATTTACAGTTTTCTTTAATAACCATAATCTCTGTATAATCTGTTGATACTCCTGTCATTAAAAAAGCAAATGTATTTCCAGGAGCCTGCTTCATAAACTCAGCAGCAATAGGAGTTGACCCTTCTGAACAAACCTCTATTATTGAAGATATTAAAATAGTTAATAGTAATCCTAAAAAAGTTGGTCCAAAATAATTGGCAAATATATCATGAGGAACAAAAGTCCTAATAGCACTAGCTATTATAACACCAAAAAATGTCCACTTGATAATAATTGTCGAACCTTGAAATCCTTTTTGCAAAAGAGATAAAAGGAAACTCCAATGAAACTTCTTGCCTTTTAATAATGACCAAAGTTCTCCTTTTAGGTGAAAATCTTTAGGAGCTTTATAGCTATTGGGATTTACTGGTAAGACTTTTTTTCTAACTAAAGAGTCAAAAATAAAGCCTGATATCAATGCAATAACAGCAGATAATAAGATAAAATACAATGTCCACTTCCATCCAATAAGAGTTATAAGTATGAGAGATAAAGAAAAAGAATTCCATGGACTGGCGATCAAAAACGCCATCATTTGTCCTAAACTAGCTCCCCTCTCATAAAGTTTAACTCCTATCATCAAAATACCATGACTGCACATATCTAAAAACAAACCAGCCATAACAGCTCTTAACAAACCCTTGAAGCTCCCAGCTGGACCTAAAATACTCATTACGATTTCTCGAGGCACATAACTTAATAGACCCACAGAAATAATCCCCATAGCAATCCCTATCCACATCTGTTTTAAGAGCATGTACTCAGAATGAACAAAAATGTAAAGTTGAGATGATAAAGAAAAATTAAGCCATAAAGAAATAAGATAAAAACAGGCTCCACCTAGGGTAACTAGACTAAAAAACCAAAGAAAATAGTCTCTTGGCACAAAAGAATCACATTCTGAATCTTCACAAGATGATTTCAATTTTAAGATCTCCCTTTCTCACTATCTTCTAATAAAAAATAAAAAGTCCCACATCAAGTGGAACTTTTTATTGACGCTCTGTAATAAGAAAGCATCTTGCAAATAAAAAAAAGTAAATCTAAAACTTATCTCTTTTTACGAGTTGTCTTTTTAGACGTAGCCTTTCTTCTAGTTGTCTTTTTCTTAGCTGCAGGTCTCTTTTTTGCCACTTTCTTCTTAGTCTTTTTTGCAACAGCTTTCTTTTTAACTACCTTCTTCTTTGTAATTCTTGCTTTTGTGACCCTCTTCTTTGCTGTTGTTTTCCTAGTTACAGTTCTTTTCTTAGCTTTTGCTTTTGCTGTTGATTTTCTAGTTTTTGCTGCCATGATAACTCTCCTCAGTTTTTAAAAACAAATAAGCAAGCTTAAAAAGCATATTTGCTCATTTTTGTTTACATTTTTTAATGACCTTTATAACAAGGTTCACCGCTATGACTAGCTTGGTCAACAAAAAATTTTATTTTTTTTCATTTTTTTTTCACTTTTTTTCATTTTTAGCATCTTTCTTGCTTATAAAAAGAATAAAAAAGGTGAAAACTATGCTTTTTAAGTTTTTATTTTTATTTTCCGGCTTTTTAACCATAAGCCGGAACATTTATATTGTTTTAGGCTTACTTGGATTAATGAATTTACTTTCTTCTATAAGAATCTGTTCTCTTATTATAACAATTTTTTGTCTTATCATGTTTTTCATTTTTCAATTAGAGGCTCCACTTAATTATTTTATCTTTAGCCTTTTATCTTTATCTTCCTTTCTTTTAAAGCCACTTGCCCAATCTTACCTAAAACAAAAGATGCAATATCATTTAAACCATATTCTTAATATCTTGGTTTTAAAAATGAGATCAGGGCACTCATTTTCAAGTGCTTTTCAAAGTATTTGCAAAGAAAACGACACAATTATTCAAAAAAAACTACGTAATATAGCTAGCCTATTAAAGTACTGGAATGAAAAACAAGTTAAAACTCTGAAAGGGTTTGATCTAGAAATTGTTCTACGACTTCATGAAATCATGCAATCTTCTTCGCACCGTTTAAACCAAGTCATCCATTTAAGAAATGAGATAAAAATGAGGAATGACTTTCAAAAACAATCTATTCAAGCAGCCCTACAAACACGTCTACAAAGTCTATTATTGATTGGAATTTATATCGTCATTGCTATTTTGATGTCAAAAACCTATGGATTTGATCTGGTGAAATTATGGATATTTCTTTCCTTACTTCCAATGCTTTTAGGCACATATATATTGATGACCATCCCAAAGAGATTCAAATGGAAAATATAAAGGAGTTAGAATGGATGATATAGCACCACCACTTAAATGCATACTTTATATTGAAAAAGCATTGTCAGAAGGCAAATCTCTACAAACAGGTCTAAAAAAATACATCGCATCAGGAAAGTTATCTTCTCATAAAGAAGATTTCTCTTATGAAGTTCAAGAATTATTACAAACATTTTTAATGGATAAAAGTCCATCTGAGTTGAAGTCAAAGACCATTTATAGAAGTGCTCTAAAAGATTTACTATGGTCAGGATTAAAAGGCCAAAGTATTTATAAGGAATTACAAGGTCTCAAAGAAGAAATCACTAGAGCCTCTTATGCAGATATTAAGACTTTTATCGATTCTATAGCCTTAAAATCGACTATCCCTTTACTGTGTTTACAATTTCCAGCTTTTTTAATGCTATTGATGGGACCTGTTCTCACACAAATATTGGAGTTTTTATGATAATTTCACAAATATTAGCTTTTTCACTTCACTTTTATATATATGATATGGTGACAAGAGCAAACTCTATTCAAGAACTAGAAAATAGACTTCACTATATTTCTTTAAGCAAAAAATATAACCAAGAATGTTATAAAGAATGGCAAGCAAAAAAACTCCCTAAAAACTGTATTCTTTTAATTGAAATAGGCAGTCACTTTATCCATAGACCATCTCAAAAAATAAGATCCATCATAAGAAATTATTGCAAACAACCTCTTAACTTATCTTCTTTAACATATTCTACAAAACAAAGTCTTACACAACAACCAACACATTTAGATAACACTCATCAAGTACTACAAAAATATATAAAAAAGTACCCAGAATGTGAATACCAATTAAGAGAATATCTTTTAGATGAACAATATAAGATAAAAAGAGATCAATTATATAGAAGCTCAAAATGGTAGCAGAGGAGGGACTCGAACCCCCGACACGTGGATTATGATTCCACTGCTCTAACCACCTGAGCTACTCTGCCGTATTCTTTTATATTAAACAATTTTTAAAATATCTTGCTAGATATATCAAGGAGTTCTTCATTCTTCATCAATTATAACCTATAACACCCTATACCCTAACTACTTACAGCTTACCATAGAGTCACTTGCGATTTTTTAGATTTAATTGCATCAACTTTTCAATAGGGAACTTTGTGATAGCAAAACCAATGAGTAACAGAATGGTATAAAATAAAAAGTCATTTGAAAGAGGAGTGTGTTCATACCATGCGCCAATAAGCAATGCAATAGCAGGAAAGATGATAAAAATAAAAGATAAAACAATAAGACTCATCTTCTTTATAAGAAAAAAGTAAACATTAGAACCTATCAAAGTGATACAGCTAAGATATATGAGTGCTAAAACAGAATTTTGTGAAAATCCAGCAAAACTTGGCTGTTCAAATATCAAACCTAAAATGGTCAAAATAGTTCCAGCAATGCCCATTGGTAAAGCATGAAGAGTGAGCGTACTTACATTTGTACCAAGTTTTTTGATGAAAATATATATAAATGCCTGCATAATAGCTGATATAAGAAGCAAAATAATACCTATCAAATTAGAGTAACCTAAATTTAAGTGCAACTTAATCACCATCATTAAACTTAAAAACCCAATGGCTATTCCTATGATTTGTGAAAAAAACACCCGTTCCTTCAAAATCACTGATGAAAGTATCAAAGTAAAAACCGGCATTGTACTAAATAGTAGGGCCATCAAGCCAGATGATACATACTGCGCGCTGAAATTTATCAACCAATAAGGAATTGTGAAGTAGAAGATTGTCATACATACAAAAAAAGAAAAAAGCTTTTTAGGAAACCAAATGCTCTCACCCCGTATCCAGACAAGAGTCAAAAACATTGGAGAAGCTATAATAAACCGCAGGCCAGAAGACATAAGTGGTGGTATCGTTTCAACAACGATTTTAACACTAAGCCATGTGGTCGACCAAGCCAAACAAACAAATATAAAAAGAACAGCCAAAAAAGTATTAACAAACCAGATGGGTTTCTTATCATAAGATGATTCTTTTTGCATAAGTGACCTCTTTTATTGCAATTCAAGTCATGCATTTTTTGTATTTCGGATTTCTTTCTTTATTTGATAAAATTGCCTTACCGTCAACTCAACAGAATTAGGAGGCATCTTAATATCATTTAGATCAAAGGTCGATGTATTCACTAAAGAACTTCATTATTGAGTTGATTTTTTGCAAGGCGTCAATCAGTTAATTCATCCCCAAAGCGACTTAGATAGTCTTGAAATGTAAAACTCTTTGCCTTGCGGAGACCACTATCTTCACTAAAATAATAGATATCTGGAAGATTAATTCCATTAAACATATGAGCTTTGACGAAAGAATAGCTGCCAACATCTTTAAAAACCACCTTGGAACCTATTTTCAAAGGTTCTTTAAAATTCTGCATTCCAAAATGATCAAGTGTATACAAACAATTACAACCTACAAGGGCATATATATAATTCCCATCTTCTTTTAAAAGTTCTGGTATAATTTGAAATTCTAAAACTTCAGGTAAATGATTTACAGTGGTATCTAGTAAAGCCACATTTTGACCATCTCTTTTGAAAAGATCAATAACAGAAGTGACCAAATAACCTACTTGTTTTACCAAGGAAGCACCTGGTTCTATAAATATATTCTCAAAATTATTATATTTGTTTCTTATATAACTTATTAGCTTCGAAAAAACATCAATATTATCAGATTGGTCTAAATAATACCCTCCTCCAAGATTCAGCCATTTAAACTTTCTTAAACAATCTTTTAATACAGACTCAACTTTTATAAAAGTCTCCTCTAATTCACAAATATTTGAACTCATATGAGCATTGTGAATGTGAATGCCTGTGATCTTGCTAAAAAGCCCAGGGTTTTTATCCATAAAATATGAAAACTCATTTAAAGAAACTCCTGATTTAGGAGGCATATTATCAGATCCATAATTATAATGGAGAAATATCAATTCTAGATCTAAACGCATCCCATATTTAACATGAGATAAAAGCCTATTTTTAAAAAACGCTAACTGTTCAAGTGTATTGAAACTCATAAAGTTAATATATTGGTGCAGATCATCCCATTGATCCTCTCTGATACCAGGGCTGACATATAAAATATTTTTTTTAATATCTTGTCCTATATGAGAGCCTACCAAATTAGACATTTGAGTTTCAAAAAGAGAACTCACAGAAAAACCATTTATGAAAGGAAAAATTATTTAAGACTATTCTTTCATATTATGTACTTATCTGCTTTTATAAAAAACAATTCATGTCTATTTGCGTTAGAGATTCTTAAATCATGGAACAATTAAAATATTATTACTAGAAGCCATCTCAAAAATGCTACTAGAGATAACAGTTTTAGAAAAAATACCAATTTTGCATTATATAAACTCACTCATCTGAAGTGAGTTTAACTTTTGCCTTGCGCTGCTTTTAGATAAATATCAAGGGAGCGATCTACAGCACTTATAATAATTTTTAAATAATCATCTTTTGACTTACCAAGCTGTGCCTTTTCCAAAGAATTAATATAAGCAAGCCTGTCTGCTTTGCGAATAATAGCTAGAGGATATCCTGTCATTAATAAAATCATATTCATTAATAATCTTGCTGTACGTCCATTACCATCAACAAAAGGATGAGTTGTCACAAGTTGATAATGCGCTTCTGATGCCAATTCAACAGGATGAAGATTATGAGAATGTTTAAGTGACTCTATGAAGTCTTTCATTAAATCAGGTACTTTATGAGGATTTGGTAAGATAACTGATGAACCAGATATTCTCACAGGTATATTCCGATAACATCCACTATTTGTATCATCAATCCCTTTTAAAATAACACTTTGGATATGTAAAATATCTTTTTCATTTATGACTTGCGGTTTACGTGCAACTTGGTCTCTAACCCATCTTAGCGCATGAGCGTGATTAGTTGCTTCCAAATGCTCTCTAAGTGATTTGCCACTAGATGTGATTCCTTTTTCTATAACAAGCGCAGTCTCGTGGCGTGTAAGTGTATTTCCTTCAATGGCATTACTCGTATAAGTGAACTCTACACAAAACCAATCATCTAAATTGCGCACTAATACTTCTGGTAATGGTCCATAACTATCTAACTGCTTTTTTTTCTTAGTCAGTTCATCATATATCATATAAAAAGTATATCCATTATGATTTTTAATTTGCAATTCATATTTTTTGGTAATGATCTTTCACTTTATATGATCTTGTTGCATAAAGTAAACATGTATAGGAGATTTATGGTAGGCATTTGATCTAGTTCTTATCCAGTGCCTTATGAGACACCTTTGTGTCATTCATAAAATCAATTCTTATAAGAATTGTATCACTAGTGATGAGTGAAGTTATGCATCTTTTTCTCTAGTGAAAAATAAATATGCGCCAATACCACCTATACTAAGAAGTAAAAGCATAAACATTTTCTTCATTCGTTTTTGCTTTGCAGTAGGCTCATCGGGCAGTTCTTCATCCGAATATAAATCAAGAGGAAAAGCCGATTGAATGGATCCTCCGACACCACCGCCTCCTCCTGCCAAATTGTACCCGCTAGGATCATCCAATAAACTATCAGGAGCCACGACTCGCAAAGATTTAACAGCTCTATTAAAAGCTAGTTCATATTTTGTAAACAAGGACTGCCTAGAAGTAAAAGTCACTAATATGGCTACATTTTTTTTCGTTGTTGCTAAATAGCGTGTATAAAAATTAGGAACCTCAGAATTTTCATGCAAACTGTCAACCCATTGATGTTGATTGTATTTTTTCTCTTTAATATATACCTTCCTTGATAATAAAGGGTTCCCTTTAGGTCCCACTATTGACTTTGGACGACTAAGATATGTTGCGTATTCATCAATTGAATCTTGAACACCTACTTCCTTAGCAGTAAGGATAATAACAGCTTCACTTTTAGATGACCCCTGCCCCTCACAAATCCACTCTGTTTGTTTTATATTACAATTCCACCGATCAGGTAATTCAAAGCTTACATAGCTATTACTCCATAACCTTGCAAAAGCTATTTGAGTAGAAAATAAACCCAAAAAGACGATGGAAAAAAATACACAACCTTGAAAATAACAAATCACTTTTTTTTCTAAGTTATTAAGATAAATTTTTAACATAGCCTTATCCTATCCTTCAAATTTTCTTAGGAGTTTTTTATTATTATGATGTATTTTATTATATCATATTTTCAATTATTTGGGATTATCTAAAGACCTTAATATTTTCTTTTCTTAATGAAAGCCAGCCTTTTGTTTAAATCTACCTTGAGATATAAACCAAAGACCATTCATATAACTAGTAAACCCTTTTATAAAACTTTATTTTATACTTTTCATTAGATATATGATATAAATATCTTATGAATTTCCAACAATTAAAAACCTTTTGTACTGTTTTGAATGAAAAAAGCATGACGGCCGCCGCTCAAAAACTCTTTCTGACTCAACCAGCTGTTAGCCAACAAATACGACATTTAGAAGAATCCATTGGCGTAGACCTTTTTGTAAGAGGAGTTCGAAAGATAAAACCAACTTTTCAAGGCCAAATGCTCTATGAATATGCACAACGTATTTTAAATTTAGCAGATCAAGCTGAATTGGCTATTCAAACGATGGGTAAAGGAATAAAGGGACCACTAAGAATAGGAACTCTCAACTCTATCGGCTTGCACACTATTGGGGCTACCTTTTCTATTTTTTTAAAGAGTAATAAGCAAGTTTGCCTGCAATTAACTTATGCTCCAGGTCATCAATTATTAGATATGCTCGAAAAAGGAGAGCTTGACCTAGCTATTTTACCAGATGCCTCAGACGAATACAAAAATGACCCAAAAGACTGTATCAAATCTTTCCTGACAAATACAGAAATGTATCTTGTGTCTTCCACTCAAGATACATCCTTGCCAGAAAGTATTCATTTAAAAGATATCAACTTAAGATCTCTTGTTATGATCTCAGGAGAATACCCTAAATTTGAAAACTTTATTTACAAGGAGTTTAAAAGACAGGGAGTTATACCCAAAACTGTGTTTGAATCTTCAAATATAGGCACCTTGAAACGTGTTATAGAAACAGGCGTTGGTTGGGGATTTCTCCCTTCTCATGCTATCAAAAAACAAGTCAAAATGGGACGACTTAAACGTATACTTATTAAGGACTTTCATTATAATATAAAACTCTTTTGCTACTGCTCTAAAGTCAGAGCTAATGATAAAACAACAGAAGTATTCCTTAAAATCCTCACTGGTAAATAATCTAGATTCATTCATACATACTGTTTCCCTAAAAATAGACCAGCCTCTGGCTGTTTTTTGGCAATGATCACGACGACTAGTGTCCTCGTAAAATGATCATTGCCTAAAAAACCTGTCTATTTTTAGGAAGGAGACTCCACTCATTGGTTAACACAATGTTAAGGAAAATTTCCATTTACTACCTTCCCCTTCAAGGGGATGCTGACTACTCGATTGCCGGATCTACAAACATCACTTTCTAATATAATTGTAAAAAGCAAGTAGGCTTAGAAAAATAGCTGTTAGAAAACCAATACCACTTAACAGAGGTAATCCTAAAAACTTTTGAGGCATATCAAAAAATAAAGCTAAGGATGAAGCTATAATAATGCCACTAATAATTAACCCTAAAAAGAATAACTTAGAAGAAATCTCAACGGAGCGTTTTAAGTTTTGCAATTCATAAATATCAACTTCAACAGGAAATTTGTAATTAGGTGACCCCACTTTTCTAAGCCACTGCCTTGTTTGCACAGGAACTTCACCTAAGAATTTTAAGGTATCTTGCGCAAAGTATTTAAAATCTGTAATTTGACCACTCATATCATATTTAGATTTAATAATATCTTCACTCATACCTGTTATCTCTGTCATCAAATCAAAATCACTGCTAACCCTTCGACCCATTCCATCTATTGTCATAATGGATTTAAAAAACATCACTAACTCTTCGTGAACTCGCAAGTGGTTTCTTGCTGATAAACTAACAGCTTTCATTAGAAGATGACCGCTATTGATATGCTTACTGCTCAATCCAAAATAAGGAGAAATCAAATCCCTTAATTGTCTTGCAAATTGATCTGCATCTGTTTCCTTGCTATAAGGAGCCAGAGCTATAAATTCATAAGCTAAACGCTCATAATCCTCAGATGCTAAAACAATACAAATATTAGTAATAGATTGTTTTGTGTGTTTATTTAATCTTCCAACCACACCAAAATCCACAATTCCGACCTTGTTATCAGGCAAGACAAAGATATTTCCAGCATGCAGGTCTCCATGAAAAAAAGAGTCACAAAAAACCATCTTAGAAAACATCTTTACACTTCTTTTTAAGAAAATACGAGGTTCAATACCTTCTTGTTGAAGAGAACTTTTATGGTTTAAAGGAAGACCTTTTAGTCTCTCCATAACAAGAATTTGCTCTCCAGATAAATCTAAGAAGACTTTTGGTATTTTTACTGTCAAATCATCTTTGAAGTTTTCCCGAAATTTTAAGATGTTGTTAGCCTCAATCATAAAATTAGTTTCTAATTGAATTGTTCTAAAAAACTCATCTACGATACCAGTAGGATTATAAATGCGAGATTCAGGAACATATTTTTCAAGTAATAAAGCAAGAGTATAAAGCGCATTTAAATCTTTTGTAATATATTCTAAAATATCAGGACGTCTTACTTTCACCACAACTTCCTGATTGTTTTTTCTAAGTGTAGCACTATACACTTGAGACACACTTGCTGAGGCTATCGGCGTCTTATCAAAAGAGGTAAAAGTATCTTCTAATGATCCAAAGTGGTCTATAAGAGATGCTCTTACTTCCTCAAACTCTACAGGTTGAACTTGATTTTGCAGTTTTTTTAAATCTTCAGTCCACTCATGGGGGATCAAATCAGGACGTGTAGATAACAATTGCCCTAACTTGACAAATGTTGGCCCTAGTTGCTCAAGGCTCATACGTATACGCTCTGATACAGAGAGGTTAGAGAGGTTTTCTTGACGAAAAAACCGATTAAGAGATAGTCTACCTAAAATTTTACGACTTATATTGGAATGTTCAAGAATATCTTGAAACCCATGCTTTGCAAAAACAACAATAATTTCTCTAATTCTAGCAGCGCTTTTTAGGTTTTTTGCTAGCCTTCTGCCGCTTTCTAAAATGCTCACGTTTTTTCTCCCCTGACATTAAAAACTTTGATGGAAGAACAAAATTGATCTTCCCAGAATCTACATTAACATTATCTATAACAATGTTGATCGAATCTCCTAAATAATAAAAGTTATTGGTTTTACAGTTACGGAGATATAGATAATTATCATCAAAAACAAAAGAGCCTTTTTCTAAATCACTAAGTCTTAGTAAGCCATCTACATCAAATTCTGGTAATAAAATAAAAATACCAAACCGGGTAATAGATGTAATAACACCTTTAAATTCCTGACTAATAAGATTTTCCATTAAACGCGCCTTTTTAATAGACATAATCTGCCTTTCTGCTTTTACAGAACGCTGTTCACAATTTGAAAGATGATTCCCAATAGAGTCAATAGCTGGATCATTTTTGCTATGACTTTGAGGTTGAAGACCAAGTTGACACTTTAGTTGACGATGAATGATAAGATCAGAGTATCTTCTAATCGGAGATGTAAAATGTGTATAATGAGTAAACCCTAACCCAAAATGACCTATGTTTTTTGCTACATAACATGCCTGCTTCATGGCTCTTAAAACCATGATATTCAAAATAGGCTCATATTGTGTTGACTTAAACCTTTTCAAAATCTGATTGATTTGTTTGTTCATATTATTCTGACGGATATTTTCCTTATTGCCTAAATGTCTTAAAAAATGATTAAGAAAATCCATTTGCTCATTACCAGGTTCTTCATGCACCCTGTAAAGCATTGGTATTTTATGCGCTCTTAAAAAATCTGCAACTGACAAGTTTGCTAAAAGCATCATCTCTTCAATAATACGATGAGAAAATAATCTTCTCACTCTTTCAACACCAACAGCATAACCTGCATCATCTATA
Source organism: Bdellovibrionales bacterium (assembly GCA_965262715.1). GTDB lineage: Bacteria > Bdellovibrionota > Bdellovibrionia > Bdellovibrionales > JAUICD01. Next base: position 1,299,762 of record OZ253553.1, read on the forward strand.
GTCATCTGTGTTTCAAGCAAATCTAAATCCAATGATCTAGAAATCCTTCTAGATAAGAGGACCTCTGCAAGGTCCTTAGCATTAAAAAGCATCTGATTTATCTTTGAAAAATGACGATTTACAAATTGGCCGTCTAAAATTGATTGAATCTCTTGATAAGTTGTCCTTGCAAATGTTTTGATCACAGCTTCATAAAACTCCGAAGATAAAAGTTCTCCCTTAGAGTTTAACTTTAAGTCTGCAACAAACGCTAATCTTTCTACATGAGGATTTAAAGAACATATTCCGTGACTTAATTTTTCTGGCAGCATTGGAACTACATAATTAGGAAGATATGTGCTATTGCCTCTCTGATACGCCTGCTTATCAATATATGTATGAGGCTTAACATAATAACTTACATCGGCTATAGCAATAAGAACATGAAATCCATCAGATGTCTTATCAACATAAATAGCATCATCAAAATCCTTTGCTGATTTGCCGTCAATAGTAATAAAAGGTAGTGATGTAAGGTCTTTTCGATTGTGCTTATCTTTGACCTCAACACAATCAGGTATTTGTAAAAGCTCTTTTTCCACTTGATAGTGAAATTCCTCTTCGATCTGATGTCTAAAAAGCACTTTTTTAATATCAGAGGAAGGATTGTCTTCAATAACTTGTACCACTTCTCCTATAAAATCTTGACCAGAGGAAGGGTACTGCAAAATTTTTACACACACTACTTGGTTATTCTGAGCATTAGAAGTTTTATTATGAGGTATTCTTAGATTTCCTCCCCAACTGTGATCTTGATCCACCAAATAGCCACTCTGATCTATTTGTTGAATAAACCGTCCCACTAAAAGTTTCTTATCACGTTTTAATACTTTAACGACTTCACCAAACCATCGCTTTTTTGTATTTGCTTCTTTGTCTTGATTTAAACCATTCTTAAGCTTTGCTTTACGAGACCTTTTTTTGAAACTCTGAGATCGACATCCAGTAACTCGAACCAAAACACAATCATTTGTCATAACACCTGATATATCTTCAATAAAAATATCAGGAATATGAGACATTTCAGGGATAAAAAAACCAAAACCATCAGGATGACGTTTTATAATCCCTTTAAAAGATTTTTGTATGAGCTTTTGAGCCTCAGATGAAGTTTGCAAACTAAAATTCATATTTTCTTACTTATAATAAATATTTTTGATTTGTATAACGACATAATCCTTACATTAAAAAATGACGAAGTTAATAAAGAAAGGAATTTAGAAACATTTTACTTTAACTTTATAAAATTACCTATAGCACAGTAAAATACAAAAAGTCAAAAAGTCACTTTATCCTTATAAATATAATATTTTGAACTCTAAAAGTTAAAAATCCTATCACTTGATCAAACTTTGGACAGATCATTTTTAAATTGCGCAAATTTATATAAGCACTTGATTTTACAAGTAAAAAATTATAATCTGCCTTTTTACTCTCAAATAAGTGACATCAATTGTCTATAAATAAAAGTCTGTATTCTTTATTTTCTCCAATTTATTGAAATCACACCATCAAAAAAAATAAAAACTGCTTGATTTATCCTAAAAACTAAAAAATATAACGATATTTTTTTATTTCCTATTTTTAAAAGTCCATATTTTATCAGTGATTGCTATGTCTTACAAATAACATCTCTCTTTGAGACTAAAACTGGCATTTATTTTGCTCCTTAATAAAATACAAAGAAGTAAATATAACTTTTAACAAAACCGAGGGTCAAAAACATGATAACCAGATATTTATTTTCAACTTTATGCATTTTAGGGCTCATTGCTCTATCCATCAGCGGAATTGCCTGCTCCCAAAGAGCAAATACTCCATACTATTACGGCTATGGCCCTGCAGGTTCAGGTAATCCAGGATTTCCTAATCCTTATGGTCCTTACACACCACAATCATGTCATCCTAATGATCCCAATTGTAATTATGGTTACGATGATGACTATGATGATGATTATAGTTATGATTATGATGATGATTATGATGAATGTGATCATAATGATCCTGACTTTCAAAATCCAAATTGTATTTTCTGGTCAGATTCTGGAGCCACTGCTGCATTAGCTCAGACCAATGCTTTTGAGGATTTTGCTGATATTATGGATCTGAATACAGATCATATAGACAACATCCAGTTCAATCTATCTGTTTCTAATGTAGGCACAAGTGCAAACCCCTTATATGGAGGAACTATCAACATAGGTTTCTATAATGAAGCAGATGATGACGTCAATAAAGTAAAAGGTGAAGCTAGTTTAAGTGCTGACCAAGTCCCTTACAATCACTGGGTCTTACATGACAAACACTATATTAAGTTATTTTTTGAAGTCAAAGGCGGAGCCTTTATCGTAGTCGCCCACGCTAGCGGAGATAGTCAATTATTAACAGGAGATATTTATTTTAAAGAGTTTAATAGCAGACTATGCGCCATCTCAAATACATGGCCATGGTATGGCTGCGGTAAAGCTGACTTTTACAGAGGTGGAAATCATTGTTGGAACCTACCTTATGCAGATAACCACTTTGATGATGCTGGCTTTAATGTACATGATTGCCGTGCCTTCCTTGTAGATAAAGACAGAGATAATGGAGAGCATGCTAGAGTAGATACAAGCTCAAGTATTCATCCTGGAATAACAACTTATGGCAGCTATAGATCCATTGGCAGCTTCCAATATTTAGTTCCACAAGACGCTGGGATCACTCTACCTCAGTAGATAGGAAGAAAAGATAAAAAAGAAATAAAAAAACATAAGAAAATGATTGAATACAGGTTTTAAAAATAGAAGGAGCTAAGCAATGAAGCACTCAATAATTGATAATTTAAAAAGACAAATAAAACTTCTAAGCAAATCTCTGCTTACCAGCACAGATACAACAAGATGTTTTAAAAGAGTTTCATTAGGATTACTTGCTATTTTTGTTTTATCTTCTGCTGTAGTGGGTTGTGGATTAAATAAAGGATCTCGATTTGGCTCTAATGGTTATGACCGCTTTGGCGGTGGTTATCGACATGTCTTCGGCCAAAACATGCCAGGACACATTATAGACACAGCATCTGGATACAATATGAACAGACATCAAATCCAGTTAGAATTCAGAAGAGTCGGTTCCTCACAAGGCTATGATTTTAACCATGTTAATTCAAGAAGTGGTCTTATTGACATTCAAGGTGAAGTCATTTTCAGTGACTCTATCAATTCTAGTTACTATACTCATGCTGGCTATAGCGGAGGTTATGGTGGAGGATATGGTCATCAAGATCCAAGATCTGCTGGTGGTTATGGTTATGACCCTTGTTATATACAACCTGATCAATATTTAAGAGTTTCCCTAGACCCTCAGTTTGGTTTTGCCCAAATGGAAAGTAATGACTTTGGTAATTATGAACTTCTCGCTCAAGGTCAATATGGAGAATTAATTAGACTATCTCCTGTTAATCCTATGGTTGGAGCAAGCTTTCTTCTTGGACATAACAGTCCTAATGGTGAAGTCAATGTATTTATGGACGTGATTGTTCAAAGAATAGACGCTCCTGATGCTTATTGTCCTGAAAGACGAGTGACTTTTGGTTCTTAATTTGATCTTTAAGATTTTATAACTTGATCTTAGGCATTAAGTGCATGTAAATATGACTATCAAGACATTTTTTTTGTAAGAGATAGTATGATGATATTTAATTTGCACTATTTTCTAAAAAAAGATAATCAAAAGTTTCCAGGCTTTTTGCCTTTTAAATCTATCAAGCGCATTAAGAAAGGCAATTCTAATGGCTTTTGAGAAGCATCTAAAGAAGTCCTCTCTAGAAAAACAGACTTTACCACTGCTTGATGTGTTTTTAAATAACTTAAAATGCTCTACCAATACACGACTTGCTTACAAGCAAGACCTATCTATTTACGGGGAATTTGTACTTACTCCAAATAGCAATAATATTAAAGATTTTATTCTTTTTATGAACAGACGTGGATTAAGTCCAAGATCACAAGCTAGAGTTATCAGTAGTTTAAAAAAATATTTTAAGTTTTTACGCGCAAATCAAATTCAACATCAAGATTATAAGGAGTTTTGGAGTGAGTTTTATCGTTTTTCCACGCCGTATATACCACCACCCCAAGTTCTCACTATCGATGTTTTTGAAAAACTCTATAAAGCCTGCAAGGCAGATTCACCTTTTAAGTCAATAAGAAATCAAATTACACTCCTTATGCTGTTTGATTTAGGCCTTCGAGTCACTCAACTGATAAACCTTAATTTACAAGATTTTAATACAGATAAAAATGTGATGAGAATTCTAAAAAAAGACAATCAAAAGGAACATACTATCCCTCTTTCCCATCTCCTTTCACACCACTTAAAACTCTATCTTTCAAAATCACGAAAACACTTTAAACCAGATAAAAGTACAAATTCTATTTTACTCAATGATAAAGGTAAGCGTCCTAGTCGGATTGATCTTTGGCGTTGGCTCTCTATATGGTCAAAGGCTGCTGGACTTAATGAAACAATTAGCCCTCAACAATTCCGCCATGGTTTTGCAGTAGCTTTATATAAATCCGGTGCTGATCTAAAATCTATTCAAAAATTATTGGGGCATTCTCGTCTGGAAAATACAAAAATTTATCAATCTGTCATTACAGATGAGGATGAAAGTGACCCACTCAAATTAGTGATAAACGATCATCATCCTCTTTCTAGATCATCATTCTATAAATCTAAAAATTCTTTTTAAAACAAACTAGTGGTTGTTTACATTTTGTGCTAAGTTCCTGAAGTTAAAGCGTATGGCAGGCTTCTTCCATAGGCAACAGAGGGGCTTAAGTGCCTTGTATTGCTTTCACTTTATGCTTTTATTATAGATAAAATATTTTATACAAGCCTTATCTCCTAAGGTGCTGGCTGGAGGCCTATTCCAAAAGCTTGCCATACTCTTTTAACTATGAATGTCTATTGTATATAACACTAAAAAAGTCTAAAGTGAAACTTCGAAAGGTAAACAACCCCTAGTTAATTCAAAATATTTTTTGTACTTGTTTTTGAATAAATAATTAAGAATCATCCAAACGATTCAAATTGTATCTAGAAGAAGGTTCACAAAGGCTATAGTCTCTTGTTGAACGATATTCAACAGAAGGAAATTCAAGATTGTGTGAAAATCCCATATCAATAAAAGAACAACCCATAACTCCAGACCAATAACGAAGGATAAAATCAAAATTGGTATTAGAAGGATTTTTTATAACAGAAAACATATATCCCTTTGCAACAAAAATAGGTTGTAGTTGTTCTTCTTTAGAAAGAGAATTATTTAAATTATAAACAAGAACAGAAGAGACATGATCTTTTGATGTGTCCGGATTTTCTTCATTAGAGAAAAAAACAGAAGGGTATATGACAATTCTCCACTGCTTGATAATTGTCTGTTGCGACTTAGGAGGAGTCTTAGTGTTTTTGTGTTTTAATTGACCAGTAGGAATAAATCTTTTGATTTTTTCTTTATTAGTTGTCCCAAATAAATAAACAGTCCGTCCATTTTTAGCTGTCAGCCAGTTCTCATCTGTCAAATCTGTTTTATAGAAATAGTTAGAAGTAGGTTCAAAAGAAGAAGTCTTCCAACTATACAAATAGGAAAGAAGAACAAAGGGAAATAAGAGAAAAAATATAAGTTTCATTTCTTTATTCAAAAATCTATTAATCTTTTTGTTAGTTTTTGGAATATAGTTATTCATAAACTTATCCTCGCCAAGATCAAGCATGGAAATCTTTTTTCAATTCTCTTTAAAGAACTTATCGATTGTGAGGTTAAAGTTTTGAGGTTTTTCTAGTATAAAAAACTATAACTGTAAGAGTTTTCCCTTGATGACTTCATAGTTCTATTTTAAAAGACTTTTACAGAAAAGCAAGTTATAATTCCCGAATCTTTTGAACATTAAAAATATCCAGCTTTAAAATCAATACCCTGAGGTTAGCTCTTTCCTCTTTTTATCATTAGCTCTTATCACTTCTTATCTTATTGTTTATTTGGCTTTCAATATTTAATGTTTTCAAATAGAAGAATTGAACTTGAATGGTAATGATAAGTTTTAAGAAGCTGTGGAAAAGTAAAAACATTTTCCTTAACCTTGTGTAAAAAAATGAAGAGTATCTTGCTCCTAAAAATGGCTATTTTTTCTAGGCATTGCCTGTTTTTCTGATTGCCCGCCTGCCAGATTAAAATAAGGACTTAATTTTAATAAGATATAGCTGAGAATTTCAATAATTTATCTCGAAACAGCAAAAACTCCTAGAATAGTTTTTTGGCTGCATTAGGCTTCGTTCACTTTATCATAAGAATTACTTATATCATGTTTGAAATTACTTTGTAAGTATCCTAGCCTATAAGTGCCTATGAGATTATTACGTAAGGGGCATATTCTACTGGCTCATCTTATTTTTATAAGCATAGCTGTGTGCTTGTTTAAAAGTGCATTAGCTAAACATTCCTATCAAAGTCCTCACCCGCATTTAGAACCTATGATCCAAGATCTTCTTAATTTTTCTGGTTTGAATTGGCAGTCTATTTTGCCAACTGTAAGAGGCATACTTATAAAGAATTCAGATTTAATAAAGAGCTTGCAAGAAAGTGAAACCCACAGTGATTTCTTACCTTATATTGCAGAATATGAAATCTTGAAAGGTTCGCCCATCAACCCTAATATTAGAATCTTTTTCTATGACGGATCAAAACTACCATTAAATCATATACATCAAATCAATACTTCACGCGGAGCTTGCTTCTCTGGATTGATTTTTGTATTCATAAATATACGCTATTGGTCTACTACTAATTCTCGTATCATTTTAGACAGACAAACACACCATCTTATATTAGACCGTTATGCCAATGGAGGCCTACTCCTATCAAATACATCACCACGATGGTATTTAGATGGAAATGCATATAGAAAACTGTCTTATGAAGAGAGAATTTTTTACAAACAAGAATCTACAATATTAGAAGAACAAAGAGAAGAAAGATTATCTGATATGCAAAAACTGGCGCGAAGGGATTTTCTCAGACACATTGATTTGTTTCATGAGTTAGGTCATTGTGATCTCAACCGTGGACATGAGAATCATAATGATTCTATCATGGGCAAAAGTTTTACAAATCATATAGATGGAATTGTAAGTGAACAGTACCCTCATATTGATCTTAATGATCTTTTTGATGATCTGCTTGATGAGTTTTTTTTCAAAAAGAGATACTAGATATACTATATATAATGATGTAAGTTGGTTCACATCTATTATGAATAGATTCCGAAACAATTCTAACGAATCAGAACTTATAGACAATTTGCGTAGATCCCTCCAAGATATTAACGACCTCAACAGTGTAAGAGTTACAGACAATGAAAGGACTACAAACTAAAATAAAGCTCATTATCTCACTTATTGATTTTCCACTTTTCAAAAGTACTGAAAGCTGATATCGTTCTCTTTGGATTATGTAGCTCATGGGATGCTCTTTTGTTCTTGAAGAATAAGAGGACTTTTCCAACTCTTCTTAAAAAACTATCTAAGAGGTTACACTTGCTACTTAAACCTACTTAATAAAGGAATCACTAAAGTGACAACAAAACCTATACGAGTTTTACTAGCTAAACCTGGTTTAGATGGACATGATCGAGGGATAAAAATCGTTGCAAAAGCTCTAAGAGATGAAGGATTCGAGGTTATCTATACAGGCCTTCATCAAACCACACAGATGATTGCTATGGCCGCCTTGCAAGAAGACGTCGATGTGATTGGCCTCTCAATACACTCTGGAGCGCATATTTCTATCATCAAGTCTCTACAAGAAGAAATGCAAGACCTTAAGTTAAAAAAACCTATATTTGTAGGAGGTATCATTCCAGAAGACGATACAAGCACACTCCTTAATATGGGGGTAACAAAGGTTTTTGGTCCAGGCACTCCTCTCAAACACATTACTAAAACCACTAAAGATTTAGCATCCCACAACCTAACCTCTTAAAGGCATTTAAAATATGAGTTTAAAATGTGGAATCGTTGGCTTACCTAATGTTGGAAAAAGCACCCTATTTAATGCTCTTACCAAAGCTCAAGTTGCTAGTGCCAACTATCCTTTTTGCACAATTGAACCTCATGTTGGAGTGGTGACAGTTCCTGATCCTCGTTTAAATAAAATTGCTCAAATTATGAGCTCTCAAAAAATCATCCCAACCACAATTGAGTTTGTAGATATCGCAGGATTGGTTGAGGGCGCAAGTCAAGGACAGGGGCTTGGAAATAAGTTTTTAAGTCATATCAGGCAAACTCATGCTATTATTCATACTGTAAGATGCTTTGAAGATGATGACATAACTCATGTCCATGGAAAAATAGATCCAGAACATGACACTTCTATTATAGAAACCGAACTCTTACTAGCCGATTTGGAAGTTGTAGAAAAACGCCTTTCGAAATTAAAAAAAGAAAGCAAAGGAAGAGGTCTTACTTCTCTAAAACAAAAAGAGATAGAATGCATGGAGATTGCCTATCAACTCTTAAAAGAAGGAAAACCTATATTTACAGCTCCTATTGAAATGAGAGATGACTTAAAAAATTTAGATCTTCTTACTGCTAAACCCACCCTCTATGTGTGCAATGTCTCTGAAGATGACCTGATGAACTCAAAGAACAAAGGTGTGGAATTTGTTATAAATAAAGCAAAAAAAGAAAAAAATCAGGTGGTATTGATTTGTTCTAAATTAGAAGAAGAAATGATGCAGCTAACACCGGCAGAACAATCTGAATTCTTACAATCAATAGGATTAGATCAAATAGGGCTACATCGCCTTATATTAGAGGCCTATAAGTTGCTTCATCTTATAACCTTTTTTACAGCAGGACCTAAAGAAACAAGAGCATGGACTATCGAAAGAGGAACTCTCGCTCCACAAGCTGCTGGAAAGATTCACTCAGATTTTGAAAAAGGGTTTATTCGCGCAGAAGTTTATACTTGTCAGGACCTGTTTGAACTTAAGTCAGAGATAGCCATAAAAGAACATGGCCACTACCGATCTGAAGGCAAAGACTATATCGTCAAAGATGGCGATATTCTGCTTATAAGATCAAATGTCTAAGCCCTGCCTTTATTCCATTTTTTCATATACCCTTCTTTAGTCCTTAAGGATGGTTTTTTTTCTCTTTGGCAGTTAGAATAAGTTTAAAGAAACGAGGAATAAATGTCTATTTGGACCAAACGACTTTTAGTTTTCAGCATAATACTTCTATTTCATCTAGGAATTGTTTTTGCTCAAAAAAATGATGATATTGACAGTGATTTTGATGAAAGCCTATCAGAAGAATTAGCAGATGGATTTGATGATCTAGAAGCAGCCGACCAGGAAGAGTTTGGAACTCCAAAAGCTGCCACTCAAACAGAAGAAGACCTTATCAGTGAAGAGTTTGATAACTTAGAAGAAGAGGAAGCTATTGCAGATGATAAAAAGATACAGCCCACCAAAAAAGGAGTCGTAGCTAAAGATAAACTACAAGAACCAACAGATGAAGATTTAGATGCAGAGTTTCGTCCAGACGAATTAGAAAGAGAGGAAGTCGATGGCGGAGTTATTGCTGAAACACCTGAAAAAGTAGAACAAATAGACCAAGAGCTTGAACAAGAACTTAGAGAAGACAAATTAGAACAAGAGGAAGTGGCAGATACAAAACAACCAGAAGACATGATCGTAGAAGAAGAGCCTATACTAGAGCAAACTATTGCTGAAGAAGAAGAAACTGATCTCGTTCAACAAGCAGATGAAACTGAAGAAGATGTGATAGAAGAACCTATTGTTGAAGAAAAAGCAGAAGAGATAGAAGAAGCACCTATTGCTGAAGAAGAACCTGAAATAGAAGATGTTGAAGAACAACAAATTGAACTGACTGAACAGCTAGAGACTGAACAACCAGAGCTTGAACAGCCTGAACAGTTAGAAGAAATTCAAGAAGAACCTGAAAGCTTAGTTTTAATCTCAGCTGAACCAAATATAGAATTAGAGAGATTTTTAGATCGTATTTTTAAAACCAACTCTGACCGTCTCTCAGATGAGAGATGGCTTCAAATCACACAGTCTATACAAGAAGACACCTATCGTATTCAAGTAGGTGACACTCTCTGGGATATCAGTGTTACATTCTTTGGTAATGGACATTTTTGGCCAAAACTTTGGCAGCTTAATAATGCTATCACGAATCCCCATCTTATTTATCCAGGACAATTTTTGCGATTTATTTCAGGTGGTGTAGAAACCACACCTTATATTGAAGTCACAGATGTTCAGCAAGAGGAGCAAGAACAAAAAGATCAAGAAGTGCAACAACAAGTAGCTGATATTGAAGATGACATAGAAGAAGGAGAGATTGAAGAAGAAGATAGCGTACTTGAAATTGAAAAACCTATTATCCCTCCACGCGTAAGATCAAAGGCTGTCCTCAAAGAACTACCTAAAAGCCTTTTGAACTCTGACTTAAACTTAGATAAAATGTTTGGTAGCTTATCTGATAGAAATAAAATAACTATAGAATCTGTAACTCCTAAAGCCACTGGCACTTATATTCAAGCTTTTCATTTTTTATCAGAGCGTCCGCCAAGATCATTAGGAAAAATCGTTGATGTGGAACAGTGGCATCAATTAGCCTCTTTAAGACAACATATTTATATTCAATCCCCTAATTTAAGTATCGGAAGCAGATATATAGTATTTAAGAAAAAACATAGTGTGAGAAACCCAAGAACAGGTAGAAGATTAGGAAATACTATCGAACTCCAAGGAGAAGTCGAAGTCATTCAACGAATGCCCTATCCAAGAAATATCTATAAAGCAATCGTAAGAAAACAAAACACACCTGTGGAAGAAGGTAGTCATATAGGACTTATAAGTATCCCTCGTGTTAAATTAAACCTAGAAGGCCGAGAGTCAAACATAAGAGCCGAAGTTGTTGGAGGAGGAAGCACTGCAGATCCTCAAATATTACTTGCGAGGTATTCTTTTGTCTTTCTAGATAAAGGCAGCCGATCAGGAATTTCTGTAGGAGATATCCTAACAGTCTTAAGAAATCAATCTGTTAGAGCAGATAAATCACGTTTTGTCCAAGGGGATAGACCTCCAATTGCTAAAGTCAAGGTGGCTAGAGTAACACCAGAGACAACTACAGCCTTTATCGTTCAATCAGATGCTGAGGTCCTTGTTGGCGATTACACTAAGGGAAGATAACTTCTGAAACTTCAAGATAATACTTGAAGCGATCTCAAAAATGCTAGGTCTACTATTTGAACTTACCTTAATGTAAGACCATAGAGTTATGGCAGACTTCTTCCATAAGCAACCAGTCAACCCAAAGTGCCTTGTATTGCTGTCATTTTATAATTTTATTATAGAATAAAGTATTTTAATGAAAATTTTATTTCTTGAGGCACTGGCCTTACGCTTATTCCAAGCCTGCCATAACTCTATCTCAATATTGCAAAATGCAAAACTTATTTTGTCAGACCGCTTCTTCTAATCTTATGGAGAAAGGATCTTTTTTTGCCATATATTTTTTTTTGGTTTTTCTTTATCTAATACAAATGTCATTCGATGATTCAATCGATCCTTCTCTCCAATCCAAAATTCAAAATAATAAGGCTGTACTTGAAACCCTCCCCAGTGTAGAGGTCTTGGAACAACTTGAGGGTATTTTTTTTGAAATTTTTGAATACGAGCTTTTAATTCCTCTCGATTTACAATCTCTTGGCTTTGCTGAGAAGCCCATGCGCCAATCTGACTCCCATAAGAACGTGAGGCGAAATAAATATCTGACTGCTCAGATGTTACTTTTGCAGCCCGGCCATTAATTCTTATTTGCCTCTGTGGGAAATCAGAATAGAAAAGTAAAGCCACATGAGGATTCTCTTGAATGTTCTTAGATTTCTGACTTTGATAATTTGTGTAAAAAGTGAACCCTGAATCTGAAATCTCTTTTAAAAGAACTACGCGAACTGAAGGAATACCTTTCTTACTAGATGTCACTAAGGTCATCGCAGTAGGTTCAGATAATTTTAATTTTTGGATATCTTGATACCATATTTTAAAAATATCAAAGGGATCAGTACAGTTATAGAAATACTCTAGATCCTTCATAACATATAAACCCTCAAAGTCCCTATTTTTAGCGGTGGAAGATTGAAAAATTTTCCTGAGCCTAGTCTAAGGATTTATTTTAAAATAGTCAATTGTTACCTTCATCTTGACACCATGCTTGTCATCACCATTGGTATTTCTTTTAGACTCATAACTAGTACTACATTGGCAAGTTAATGGTTTTGTATGGCTTTGTTGCACAAACATTTTGCGTAGAAGTTACATAACTCAAAATTTTCCAAATACCCAAATATTATTCCCCTCAATTTCTGATTCTAAATGTGAAGGTTGCTGAGGTTTCATACCCATACCTTGAATGACAGTATGAGATGACTGACCATACTTTTTATTTAAATAAGCCATTAAACACCCTGCTCCCATCCCTGTTGCAGATTCTTCTGGTATTCCATAATAAGGAGCAAACATTCTTGTCATACTTTCACAATTTTTAGGAGGAGACGTCAAATAGTAGCCTATTAAATTATATTCTTGACTTACTTTTTCAATTTCAGAATGAACAGGTTCTAATTTTTCAATAGAATTCCAATCTGCTACTTCAATAACAAAAAATGATACGCCATTATTAATGTGTTTGACATCTACTAACTTGTCTAAAGAGAAATTTAAAAAAGACGAAAATAGTTTAACTTTAAAATCTGGAACCTCATTGATAAATGAAAGTTTTTGCTGAATACCAATTTTATCAGCTTCTATTTTCACTTTAATTTCTTGTCCTGAAATATGAACCTTATACACCCCAACAGGATACTTTTTAGATAAAATACCATAAGTCGCCACAGTTGCATGTCCACAAAAGTCAATTTGTTTAGTTGGGGTATAAAACTCCATTTCTTCCTTTCCATTTTTGTGTTTAATATGAAATGCAGTTTCTGAAAATCCAAGTTCTTTAGCTATCGCTTGTTTTTCTAAGGAGGTTAAACCATTGGCATTTAATACAACACCTGCCATATTACCACCTTCACCACTAGGAGTAACAAAAGCTTTTACAGCATATTTTTCCATATATCCTCCTTTTACTTTACCTATTGTCGTTATTGTGATTGAAGAATCTCACGACTGTCTGGCCGCGTTATATGACCTTATATTAATACTTTTTGTTATTGTTGTACAAATATTAACTAGTAAAGTTTTCAAAGCTATTCAATAATAAAAAGAGTTAAATAAATAAAGTAATGAAGAGTACATGTTATGAGAAACAAATATGTGACAATCATTACATCGATAACTATTCTTGCTTGTTTCTTAGGGCTTTTCTATCAAGAAATTAGAGACCCGCAAACTGGAAGCTGGTCTTCAATTATCCCTTTAATTCTAGTTATTATTCTATCCTTTACCACACAAAATGTATTGCTCAGTTTGATTATATCAGTGATCATAGGCAGTTTTTTCATCACAGTTTCTCCCGATCCAATGAGCTTAGGTCTTTGGGGACAAGGCCTTTGGAAATCTATAACCATCCCATATTATCAGATCACCGATATGATTAACTTTCAGATATTAGCCTTTATTATACTCATCATGGCCTTTATTAATGTTATTGCAGTTGGAGGAGGCTTAAAGGCCATGGTTCAAAAACTATCTGTTTGGGCTAAGGACAGAACTTCCACTCAATTTATGACAGCTATTTTAGGATTAATCATGTTTATTGATGATTATGCAAATACAGTATTTGTAGGTTCTAGCATGCGTCCTCTTTCTGATCATTATCGTATTAGTCGAGAAAAACTTGCTTTTATTGTTGATGCCACAACAGCTCCTGTAGCTGGCTTAGCTGTTATTTCTACATGGATTGGGTATGAAATAGGTTTATTCAAAGGCGTAAGTGAGCAACTTGACCTGGGTTTAAATGGATACAGTATGTTTTTAGATGCTTTGAGCTTTCGTTATTACTGCATCTTCATGTTATTTTTTGTTTTCCTGAACATCTTTTCAAAGAAAGATTATGGTCCTATGCGACATGCTGAAAAACGCGCGCTTCTAACAGGTCAAGTTGCACGAGGTCATAATATGACTCATAGATATGAAAGATCTCACATTGATAAAACTTGTCATTTAAAAGTTGCTTTGATTCCTTTTATGATAATGTTTTTCGTCTTATTTTTTGGCCTTTGGGTAGATGGTGGAGGGCTAAAACTTATCGAAGATGCACCACTAGCATGGCTAAGCTTCACCCAATGGCGAGAAGTATTGATTAACTCTGAGAACAATGTGACAGTCTTATTACTTTCTTCGATTATTGGTTTGGGATCAGCTTCTATAATGACAATAATTTTTTCAAGATTGCCGTTAAAAAAGCTTGCGCTTGCAATTTTGATAGGAGCTAAACACGCTCTTTTCCCATGTAGCGTCTTAATTTTAGCATGGTCTATCAAAACAATTTGCCAGGAACTTTACACAGCTAACTTTTTGATATCTGTTCTAGCTAACTACCTAGACCCTACATGGTTTCCTTTTTTGTTATTTATCACAGCTGCACTCACTGCTTTTTGCACAGGTACAAGTTGGGGAACTATGGCTATTTTGATTCCAGTAGCCATTCCTATCGCTTTTCAATTAGATGGAAGCACATACAGTCTAGTTACTATAATTTGTTTGGGCGCTATTTTAGATGGAGCTATTTTTGGAGATCATTGCTCTATCATCTCTGATACAACTGTTCTTTCTTCTATCGCTACTGAATGTGATCACATAGACCATGTGAAAACCCAAATGCCTTATAGTATCATGGTGGCTATTGTAGCTGCATTTTTTGGTTATTTAAGCGCAGCTGCAGGCGTAAGCACATTCATTAATATCATTATAGGTATGGTAGCTTTAACTATCTTACACTTAGTCCTCTGTAAATTAGGAGATAATAAGTCCCACAATGAATAGCTTTGAACACTTCACGTCAGATTATATGATCCAACTCCTATTATTGGCTCATTAGATAATTAGATTCAAGGTCAAACTAAAGTGGTAGATGCCTTTACCATCCCACTTGAATAATCTACTTTATTAAACGTGAGCACAGGAAGTAATTTTGAGACGAGTTCTAAAAACATCCTCTATATAGTGTATTCAAAGGACTATGACACAATAAGTCCCTCAGAAAGATGACAACAACCTTTAACTATTTGACAAAAATAACCTATAAGTTATTCTATTTTTAATTAAATGTAACTTCAAGTCGCATCAAAAAATCATTATCCAATTTTAGATTTAAATAAAAAGTTAATAAGGACAATGAAAATACCTAGTTTGAAAAATATCATTATTATTTTTTCTATTATGGCATTTACAAGTCAACACACCTCTCTGGCAAATGATATTTATCAAAAATTTACAAAATATAATGAATGTATAACAACAAATGAGATGATACCTTATTTTATGGATTCACTTTCCAATAATTCCTATTTACTTGAAAATGGATATCAGATTGTTCCTCAATCTGGACGGTTCACCTATCCTGGTAGTACGATAGTGGTAACAGGTTTCTTTATGATTACTGGAGGTAGTGTCGCTGCAGCTATCATTTCTCCTGGATACTTTTTTTGGGGTGCTGGTCTTGTTTTAACTGCTGTTGCCCCTAATCTCGATCCTCATTACGATGGCGATAATTATAATTCTTTTCATAATGCAAGTTGGGGCACTATTCTTGGAACACTTGCTGGAAAGACTACCAATATTAATATTTCTGGTATAGTTGTCTCTGCTATTGCTGGGGGAATTGTTAGCACTTTTGGTATTGATGATACATACAATTTTTATCAAAACAGATTAAAGCTTCAATTTAACCTTTTAGATAAAAGTGGGCAACCAGTTGATGCCTCTTGCTTAGCATTTTTTGCTTACAATCAAACTCAACATGTTCTAGTTACTGAATATGATGCTTGTTATTTGAGAGTAATAACAGGTCAAGAAAATACACCACTCACTAAAATTCCTCAAACAGTAGACGGCCTAGTCAGATTGGATAAAACAACCTTTATTATTGGCTCATTAGATGATTGGATTCAAGGTCAAACCAAAGTGGTAGATGCCTTCACCATTCCTCTCGAATAGATAACATCTATTTATTTTTCTTTTTTTATAGATATTGCTGTGAACAACCAGTCAATCAATGTTTACCAACATCACCATTTGTAGTGAGCAAAGACTTTATTAGCCTCTGCCATCTTATGGACATCATCTCGCTTCTTAAAAGCACTTCCACGATTGTTATAGGCCTCTGATAACTCTCCAGCTAGCCTTTTGGACATTGTCTTTTCATTACGCTTCCTAGCAATCTGAATAAGCCACCTCATTGCCAATGTGAGTTGCCTGCTGGGCCGAATATCCATCGGAACTTGATAAGTGGATCCACCAATTCTTCTAGAGCGTACCTCAAGCGCTGGCTTGATGTTTTCTACTGCCTTTTTAAAGGTTGCCATAGGATCATCAAAAGACTTTTTTAACTCTGAAAGAGCATCGTAAAAAATCTTTTGCGCAATAGACTTCTTACCATCTTGCATGATCTGATTGACAAATTTAGCCACCAAAATATCATTATGCACTGGGTCTGGAATCACTTCTCTTTTATAATTACCCTTTCTACGAGACATGTTTCTCCTTTAAGACTTTTTAGGTTTTTTTGTACCATACTTTGATCTTGAATGAAGGCGGTTTTGTACACCTTGAGTGTCTAAAACCCCACGTACAATATGATATTTCACTCCAGGAATATCCTTTACACGACCGCCACGGATCAAAACCACACTGTGCTCCTGAAGATTATGACCAATACCTGGAATATAAGCCGTAACTTCATAACCATTAGATAACTTCACGCGAGCCACCTTTCTCAATGCAGAGTTTGGCTTCTTAGGCGTCTGAGTGTAAACTCGCGTACAAACTCCTCTCTTTTGAGGAGACTCTGCGAGTGCAGGAGACTTTGTCCTTGCTTTTTGCAACTTACGTGGCTTTCTAACTAGTTGATTGATGGTAGGCACTTTCTACCCTCCTTTTTTTTATATCAAATTATCTAACTTTGAGCACTCGATGCCGTAGTCGGATCTACTGTGCTCATACGACCAAAAGACAAAGCTTCAGGTTTTTCTTCTTCTTCTTTCTTCTGAACATTGATCTTCCAATTTTTATAACAAGGAAGCCCTGTTCCAGCAGGTATCAAACGTCCCATAATAATATTTTCCTTCAACCCCTTTAAGTTATCTGTAAAACCAGAAATAACAGCTTCTGTTAAAACTTTGGTTGTCTCCTGGAATGAAGCAGCAGAAATCCAACTATCTGTGCTCAAGCTCGCCTTAGTGATCCCAAGCAGCAGTGGCTCATAAGTTGCCGCCTGACCACCTTCTTCTAAAATCCTTGCATTGACTTTTTCAAAGTCTATTTTCTCTACTTGCTCCCCTACTAAAAATAAAGTGCTGCCAGGATCTAAAACTTTTACCTTTTTTAACATCTGCCTTACAATCACCTCAATATGCTTATCATTAATAGGTACACCTTGAAGTCTATAAACCTCTTGTATTTCATTGACCATATAAGAAGATAACTCCTTACTTCCTAGAACAGTCAAAATATCATGAGGGTTTGTTGGCCCATCCATCAAAGGCTCACCTGCCTTAACGAATTCTCCTTCATGGACAGCAATGTGTTTACCCTTTGGAATTAAATATTCCATTGCTTCTCCTGAAAGAGGCGTGATAACCACTCGCTGCTTGCCCTTAAGGTCCTTACCGAAACTCACATATCCGTCAATCTCTGTCACAATAGCTGCTTCTTTTGGTTTTCTAGCTTCAAAAAGCTCTGCCACCCGTGGTAAACCTCCAGTGATATCTTTTGTCTTTGTTGTCTCTCTATGAATCTTAGCAATGACATCTCCTGCTATCGCCTCAGAAGCATTTGACACTAACAACTGAGCTCCTATAGGAAGTCTGTATTGCGCTCCTAAGGACCTCTCTGGTAATTTAATTTGATTCCCATCTTTGTCTACAAGAAGAACTGCAGGTCTTAATTTTGCCTCCTTACCTCCTATAATAACCCTTGTTGAAAATCCTGTGACCGGATCAACTTGATCAGATAAAGTCACGCCCTCCTCTATATCCACATATTGGATGGTACCTGAAACCTCTGTCACAATAGGGTGATATAAGGGTCCCATTCCACCAACACTTGCCCCTTCTTAAGAGAATCTCCATCTTTGACATTAAGAATGGCCCCGTAGTTCAAAGAAAATCGATCCCTCTCACGACCCGTCTTATCATAAACAACTAAATAACCATTACGGTTCATGACAGTTAGTTTTTTATCCCTATTTTCCACAAAAATGACATCTTCAAATCGAGCTATACCGTCATAACGAGCTTCAGAAACAGACTGCTCTACTGTCCGTGTCGCTGTTCCACCTAAGTGAAATGTTCTCATGGTTAACTGTGTTCCAGGCTCACCAATCGACTGAGCCGCAATGATTCCAATAGCCTCACCTAAATTCACTAGGTTACCACGAGCCAAATCACGACCATAACACATCGCGCAAACACCCCGTTGAGTGTTACAAGTTAAAACGGATCGGATCTGAATAGACTCAATACCTCTTTCTTTCATTTTGATCACAACATCTTCTGTGATTTCTTCATTTCTAGAAAGAATAACTTCATTGGAATATGGATCTATAATGTCATCAAAAGCCACTCTCCCTAAAACTCTCTCACCTAATGCCTCAATAACTTCACCACCATCTGTAAGAGCACGTACTGTGATACCATCAGTTGTTTGACAATCCCACTCTAAAACAGTAGAGTCTTGAGCCGCATCCACAAGTCTCCTTGTTAAGTATCCCGAGTTAGCTGTTTTTAAAGCTGTATCTGCTAAGCCTTTTCTCGCACCATGTGTAGAAATAAAATATTGTAAAACAGAAAGCCCCTCTCTAAAATTAGCTGTAATAGGAGATTCAATAATTTCACCAGAAGGTTTGGCCATCAAGCCCCGCATACCAGCTAGCTGACGAATCTGAGCTGCAGAACCTCGAGCCCCTGAATCTGCCATCACAAATATGCTGTTAAAGCTTGGCCCTCTCACACTCTTACCATCTACAATAAACTCTTCTGTTTCAATTTCATTCATTAACTTCTTGGCAACGACATCCGAAGTCTGAGCCCAAAGATCCACCACTTTATTATAACGTTCCCCCTCTGTAATTAAGCCCTCATCATACTGCCTTTGAATTTCTTGAACCTGAACATCAGCCTCTTCAATCATCTTAGATTTAGAACCAGGTATGAGCATATCATCCAAACAAATAGAAATCCCTGCAGTAGTTGAATGTTTAAATCCTGTCTGCATCAACCGATCTGCTAGCAGTACAGTTGCCTTTCCTCCATTAGACCTAAAACAAGCATCTATAAGATTTGCAATTTCTTTTTTATCCATGATCCGGTTGATAAGATCAAAAGGAATTGGATTGGGAATATCTTTTGGTATAACATCCAACAAAAGAACTCTTCCTGCAGTAGTCTCATGTATCTTACCATCAATACGAACTTTTATGCGAGCTTGTAATTCCAGTTGCTTATCCTCATAAGCAAAAATAACCTCCTCGATACTAGCAAATATACGATCTGTTCCTCTTGCATTCAATCTTTCCCTTGTCATCCAATAAAGTCCTAAAACCACATCTTGAGAAGGATTGATAATTGGACGTCCATTTGCTGGTGATAAAATATTGTTTGTAGACATCATCAACACTCGAGCCTCAACCTGAGCCTCAATAGATAAAGGAACATGCACAGCCATTTGATCGCCATCAAAGTCAGCATTATAAGCTGTACACACAAGAGGATGTAATTGAATAGCCTTTGTGTCATTTAATACTGGCTCAAAAGCCTGAATTCCAAGTCTGTGAAGAGTAGGAGCTCTATTGAGTAAAACAGGGTGCTCTTTAACAACTTCTGCTAATATATCCCAAACCTCATTTTTCTCCTGTTCTACAATACGCTTAGCCTGTTTAATGGTAGATGTAATCCCTTTTTCTTCTAGGCGATTATAAATAAATGGCTTAAAAAGTTCTAAGGCCATCTTTTTAGGTAGACCACATTGATGTAGTTTCAAGTGAGAGCCAACCACAATCACAGAACGACCAGAATAATCAACCCTCTTTCCTAAAAGATTTTGACGGAAACGACCCTGTTTACCTTTAAGCATGTCACTCAAAGAACGTAAAGGACGTTTGTTCTGACCTGTAAAGACTTTGCCACGACGACCATTATCAAACAAAGCATCCACAGCTTCCTGAAGCATACGCTTTTCATTGCGAATAATAATTTCAGGCGCGGATAGCTCTTGTAGTCTTTTTAATCTATTATTTCTATTGATCACCCTACGGTAAAGATCGTTCAAATCAGATGTTGCAAAACGACCTCCATCTAAAGGCACCAATGGACGCAAATCTGGAGGAATCACCGGAACCACATCCATCATCATCCACTCAGGCTTATTTGATGAACCTTTAAAAGCCTCAACTACTTTCAACCTTTTTGTTAGTTTTTTAATCTGAGCTTCTGATTTAGTTTCTTTTATCTCTTGTCGCAATTGATGTGAAAGACTCTCTATATCAATCTTTTTTAAAAGCTCCTTAACAGCACTGCCACCCATTGATGTTTTAAATGCAGCTCCATGATCATCCACCGCTTTTTTGTACTGATCTTCTGATAAGATTGTCCCAACTTCTAACGGTGTCTCCAAAGGGTCAATGACCACATGAGCTTCACAATATAAAACACGCTCTACATCTTTAAGAGTCATGCCTAAGAGATTACCAATACGGCTAGGCAGTGACCTTAAAAACCAAATATGAGCCACAGGAGCTGTCAGTTCTATATGCCCCATACGTTCTCGACGCACTTTGCTTTGTGAAACTTCCACACCACATTTCTCGCAAACCACTCCTCGGTATTTCATTCTTTTGTATTTGCCACAAAGACATTCATAATCCTTAACAGGACCAAAAATCTTAGCGCAAAAGAGTCCATCCCTTTCTGGTTTAAAAGTTCTGTAGTTAATTGTTTCAGGCTTTTTTACCTCTCCATAAGACCAATTGCGAATCATTTCTGAAGATGCAAGAGATATTTTCACTGCATTAAACGCTAAAGGGTCTTTGGGTTTATCAAAAAAATTAAGTAGATCTCTCACTACCATTCTCCTTAAAATCTTATAAAATAAATATTCTCTTTATATCTTTATTATAATTATCTCACTGTAAAGTTCCACCATCTATCGTCACAGATGGCTCAGATATATCATTATTTTATTGACCACTATCATCACTACTTTCTTCACTTGGCTTATCTGTTAAATAATCAGATTCTACAAGCTCAATATTGAGCGCTAAGCTCTGCAGCTCCTTAACTAAGACATTAAATGATTCAGGAAGCCCTGGCTCTAAAACATTATCACCTTTAACTAAACTCTCGTACATACGAGTACGTCCAGCCACATCATCTGATTTTACAGTTAAAAATTCTTGTAATAAATAAGCCGCGCCATAAGCCTCTATAGCCCAAACCTCCATCTCTCCCAATCTCTGACCACCAAATTGAGCTTTTCCGCCCAAAGGTTGTTGACTAACTAAAGAATAAGGCCCTATCGACCTAGCATGAATCTTCTCATCTACTAAATGATGAAGTTTTAACATATACATCACACCTACTGTGACTGGATTTTCAAAAGGCTCACCACTACGTCCATCAAAGAGAACTGTTTGACCCCTTGTAGGCAACTTGGCTTGCTTTAATAGCTTTTTAATTTCATCTTCCTTAGCGCCATCAAAAACAGGGGTCGCAACATGAATGCCCTTTTTCATATAATTTAATATATTTTTTAGAGACTCATCATCAGCCTCCTTTATTTTTTTCTCTAAAGACGGCATTCCTTTAAATGTCTCAAGTAAAGTTGACCTAACTGTATCAGCTTGATAATTATCTACAAACTGTTGCAGGTGCTCACCTAAAGATTTTGCAGCCCAACCCAAATGAGTCTCTAAAATCTGACCGATATTCATCCGAGAAGGAACCCCTAACGGATTGAGAATCATGTCCACAGATGCCCCATCTGCCATATAAGGCATGTCCTCTTCAGGCAAAACACGAGAAATCACACCTTTGTTCCCATGCCGCCCTGCAAACTTATCTCCCACCTGAAGTTTTCGCTTAATAGCAACATATACCTTAACTGTTTTGATAATACCAGGGGGAAGTTCATCACCTTTGTGAAGACGATCAGTTTTTTCATCAAAAACCATTTTTATGGCATCTAATTGACGACGACCTCTATCTGTTATTCGAAAAACAGGATCTTCTAACTTGGGAGATAATGGAATGTAACTGAGCAATTTAAAAGGTATGGTCTCAATATCCTCCTCAGAAATAGCCTGACCACTTGCTAAAAGCTGTTGAGACCCATCTTCATTCAATAAAATATCTGTAGTTTTTTCCCCGACAAGAAGCTCTCTAAGCTGATCAATTGTGTTATTTTTAATAACATTTTGCTCAATCTCCAAATCTTTTTGAAGCTTCGTCACCTTTTCCTCAATGATATGTTGCAATCGTGTATCCTTATCATTAGGTTCACGACTATAAATTTGCGCATCTATCACTGTTCCTACAACTCCAGAAGGAACTCTAAGTGATGTGTCTTTTACATCCCCTGCCTTCTCACCAAAAATAGCTCTTAAAAGCTTTTCTTCCGGAGAAAGCTGTGTTTCTCCCTTAGGTGTCACCTTACCAACAAGAATATCACCAGGCTTAACTTCTGCGCCAATGTGTACAATACCACTAAGATCAAGGTCCTTCATGGCTTCCTCTCCTACATTGGCAATATCTCTAGTGATCTCTTCCTTACCTAACTTGGTATCTCTGGCTACACATTCAAACTCTTCTATGTGAATAGATGTAAATGTTTCTTCCTTGATCAATTTTTCAGAAATTAAAATCGAATCTTCAAAGTTATAACCTTGCCAAGGGGTAAATGCAATAAGGACATTACGGCCTAAGGCCAATTCTCCAAGCTCCGTAGAAGGACCATCGGCAATCACATCTCCCACCTTCACCTTATGCCCCACTTCAACAATAGGCTTTTGGTTAAAACATGTGTTCTGATTCGTCCTTTGATATTTCATCAAATTGTAAATATCAACATTAGCTCCCAGTCCTCCTGTTTTAGCTAACTTTCTAATGACAATACGTGAAGCATCAACCTCCTCCACAACTCCTTCATTTTTACAAATAACACATGTCCCTGAATCATGGGCAACCAATTTTTCCATCCCTGTGCCCACCAAAGGAGCCTCTGTATGTAAAAGAGGAACAGCTTGACGTTGCATATTAGAACCCATAAGAGCTCGGTTGGCATCATCGTGTTCTAAAAATGGAATCAAAGAAGCTGCAATAGAAACTAGCTGATTAGGAGAAACATCCACTAATGTCACTTTGTCTTTCTCTACAGTTTTGTACTCACCATTGTACCGCACATTAATATTACCATGTCGATCCCCCTCAAGACGAGATTGTCCCTGTGCTTGAGCAATGTAATGTCCTTTCTCTTCTAAAGCAGAAAGGTATTTAACATCAGAACTAAGTCGATCCTTATTCACAGAATAATATGGAGTTTCAATAAATCCATGTCTGTTAATTCTTGCAAAACTTGCAAGAGAAGCAATCAAACCAATGTTAGGACCTTCAGGTGTTTCAATAGGACAAATACGCCCATAATGAGTCGGATGCACATCACGCACTTCAAATCCAGCACGATCCCTAGTCAAACCACCAGGCCCCAAAGCTGAGAGCCTCCTCTTATGAGTGATTTCAGATAAAGGATTGGTTTGATCCATAAACTGTGACAGCTGTGAAGAACCAAAAAACTCTTTCACCATCACATTAACAGGCTTTGCATTCACTAAATCATGAGGCATCATTGTCTCAATATCTTGAATGCTCATCCTTTCACGAATGGCACGCTCCATACGTACTAAGCCAATACGGTATTGATTTTCTAAAAGCTCTCCTACTGAACGAATACGTCGATTGCCTAAATGGTCGATATCATCTATACGACCACGCCCATTTTTAAGGTCAATTAACGTTTTTACAATGTGTACAATATCCTGCTTATTAAGTACCTTTGTATCAAGAGAGACTTCATCAAAGCTAAATCCAAATTTGTAATTGATCTTTAAACGCCCCACCTCTGACAAATTATATGTTTCAGGATCAAAAAATAATTTATGTAGAAAAGACTGAGCAGCTTCTAAAACAGGAGGTTCACTAGGCCTCATTCTCTTATAAACATCCAATAAAGCCTCTTCTTGATTAGACACCTTATCGATAAGAAGTGTATTTCTTAAATAAGGGCCTACAGCCAAACCATCAAAAAAAATCACCTTAAATTGTTTTATTTTAGCCTTACGGAACTGACTTAAAAGATCATCTGTAATCTCTACATTGGCTTCTGCTAAGACTTCACCTGTCTCTTTATTAACAACAGGTTTACCAATGATCTTTCCAATAAGAGTTTCCGTATCGATAGCACAGGTCTTAAGATTAAGATCTTGTATATTCTTAGAAATAGCCCTTGATATCCGACGCCCTTGTTTAACCAAAACCTTCCCAGTTTTCGGATCCTTAATATCAGATAAACACCTTTGACCTACCATTCTCTCAATCTCTAGTGTCCTAGTGATTTTTTCTCCTCTCTCTAAGGTGACCGTATCTAGATGATAAAACATCTCTAAAAGTTCCTCTACATTGTAACCTAATGCTTTTAGCAAGATAGTGGCTGGAAATTTTCTACCCCTATCAATACGCGCATAAAGCAAATCCTTTTGATCAAAGTCCAAGTCTAACCAAGAACCTCTATATGGTATCACTCTTGCATTGTAGAGAAGCTTACCGCTAGATGCATTTTTCCCCTGATCATGGTCAAAGAAAACACCCGGTGAACGATGAAGTTGAGAAACAACGACACGCTCTGTACCGTTAATGATAAAAGAGCCATCTGCTGTCATAAGAGGAATTTCGCCTAAATAAATCTCCTGCTCTTTGACATCCCTTATAGACTTAACTTCTGATTGTGCGTCTGTTTCAAAGACGACCAACCGTAAGGTGACCTTGATAGGGGCAGCATAGGTCATTCCTCTCTGACGGCATTCATCCACATAATACTTAGAAGGCTCTAAAGTATAACCAACAAACTCAAGGCTACATGTTTGATTGAAATTGGTGATTGGAAAGACAGACTTAAAAACTCCATTTAATCCAGAATCTGGCCTTCTATCACTATCTATATCTTTTTGTAAAAACTCTTCATAAGAATGCCTTTGGAGTTCAATTAAATTAGGAATTTCAACGGTTTTTTTCGCCTTACCGTAAGAACGCCTTAAACGTAAATTAGATGCTGTAATAGGTGTAGTCATTTCTTGCAAACCCCCTCTTTAATAAAGTGTCTTTGCCTAAGATCTTTAACAGCATAAAATAACGAGCTGTGGCTTAATTATTTATATTTCGTAAAAAAATCACCACAAATCCATTTATTAAAAACCCACTGACCTTCGATATCAGTTATAAATTTATTGAAGATTTACTTTAATTCAACACTTGCTCCAGCTTTTTCTAAAGCCTCTTTTATCTTATTTGCCTCTTCCTTATTAACACCCTGTTTAACCGGTTTAGGCGCGCTTTCCACAAGAGTCTTAGCTTCTTTTAACCCTAAGCCAGTTAAAGTCCTCACCTCTTTGATCACGCCAATTTTACTACTGCCAACAGATGTTAAAACAACATCAAACTCAGTTTTTTCTTCTTCCGCTTTACCAGCAGCTCCTTCTCCCGCTCCAGCTTGAACAACAGGAGCTACCGCTGCAGCACTCACACCCCACTTGTCTTCCAAAGTTTTAACCAACTCTGCCAGCTCAATTACAGGAAGCTGTGACAAATACTCTATAACTTGATCTCTATCTAAAGACATTAAAAGACCCTCCCTAAAAGGTTTATCAAAAAATTAATATTTTTATCTCTTTATATCTTATTATATCTTATCATCACCATACAATAAATTTAAGTATTTTAGATACTTATTTACTATCCTTATATGCTACAAGCACTCTTAAAAACTGAGATGTAGGGGTTGAAAGCTGCCTTACAAACTTTTCTGCTGGTGCTTGTAAAACTCTCAGTAAACGAGCTTGCAACTCCTGCTTACTTGGCAAGTTTGCCAAATAAAGAATTTTTGATTTATCTAGGGCCTGCCCCTCCAAAACCCCCATCTTTAACTGTAGAAATGTTACTTCCTTGCTAAAATCCTTTAAAAATTTTGCAGACGGCCCTGCCTCATCATAAACAAAAATGCAGGCATTATCCCTTGCCAGCTCTTCATCTAAAGCCTCTCCTATTTTTGGATGTTTCTTAGCAGCTAACTTCGCTAAAGTGTTTCTCACAACTTTCATGCGAGCATTCAAAGGATGTAAAGCTTTCCTCAAATTGGTCATTTGCTCCACATTCATGCCTTTAAAAGAAACAAGAAAGACGGCCTTAGCAAGAGAAAATTGATCAGATAAAAAACTAACCTCCTGGCTTTTTTTGGCCTTATTCAAGTATTCCTCCAAGTTAAGTCTTGACTAAATATAATATAGTATAAACTTATAAGCCTTCAGTTGATTAGTTATACAAACATGTATATATATTAATACATATTATATATATTATTTATTACTATTAATTTGTAAAAAAAGCTCATTTGATTATAAGTAAAAACTTATTTTACATAAGTCTTCACCTAAAGAGTACAAAAAACTTTGTTTGGCAACATATTATGCGGTGCGTCTAGACCTAAGGTAAAGTTTATATTTATGAAATGCAAATACATTAAATTCATTTATTTTTTATCATTTGCGTTGATAGTGCAAGTACACCTTTTATTTCCTCAAAATATACTCGCTGACTCACCTAAAAAATACTCTATAATAGAAGATATCTTAGAGGTTTATACTCAAAATAAGGTCAATTTTTCATGTGCTCAAACCCATTCTCTTTCCACTCGAGTTATTGCCTCTGTCTTAAAAAATGATTTAACTGATCCTCACCCAATAAAACCTTCTCTTGAAGGCCAAAAACATTCTTCAGAATATTCTTGCTCTCAAAGAATGAAGCCCTTACAAAGGCTTTTAATCTTACCTCCTTCTCTGTCTTTTGAAACAAACCATGACCTCATAGACCAGAAAAAAATCTGGAAAATTTTGCACTCCCACTTTGGTAAAAGCAGGCAATTGAAAATTGTTTCTTGGGACAGAATGCATTCTTTACTAAAAGCAACCTCTGAGAATCAAGATAAAGCTACCATTCTAAAAAAACAAAATGAGGGAAATCTTCAACTTGCTCACCTCACTGATGCAGATGCTTATCTTATTACATTGATAGACGAGCAAAAAACTCAAATACAAGTTTATTCCACACAAGATACTCATTTACTTTGGGAAGAAGAAACCCCTCACACTTCTGATTATAGCAGTATTCTCAGTATATTAGACCAAAATATGGATGCTATGGTTAAAAACTTTTTAAAATCTTTCCCTTATCATGGTATTCAAATTTTAGACCCTTTGTGGAAAGAAGTAATTTTAGAAAAGAATTTTCAAAATCTAGCTAAAATAGATGTGGGCTCCAACTCTTCTATTCAAAAGGGTGATCCTATATTTTGGATAGAGATTTGCCGCATTAACAAGGCTCCTTTATTCAAAGAGGGGAGGAAAGCTCATATTTTAGCAAAAGGTGAAGTCCTCAAAAAAGAGCGTGGGATATTGCTAGCACATATAACCCATTATAGATCTGGCTTAAGTGACTGGAAAGAAAAGCTCAGTGAAGGAACATTGATTGTCTTTGCCAATAACAATAAGAGCACTCCTTTAATAACAGATCAAGATACTGCGCTACATCCCATAAAAAACAAAGCTGATAAAACAAGATCACGTCTTACAACCGCTACCGGTATTTTGAGTATTTTGATCTTACTTGCTGTTCTTCTGTAATATCTAGAAAATCCATAAGCTTGAAGATTTCAAACTTAATAAGCTATATGTAACTCATCAAAAAATGCTTCAGTTCCACCGCCAGAGTCTTATTTATTTTCTAAAGCAGCAAAGACCCTGGTAATTCGGCAGGTTAATAACAGTTTCATAACCACTAGTTGATAAACAAGTATTTCCTGATGCTAAGGTAAATCCAGTACAATCATTATTTGAATCTTGACAATGTAAAGTTTTTGCATGTCCACAAGATGGTAAACAACTAGCTCCTCCATAGTGTCTTCCCGTTGTATTGCACTTTTTACAATCTGTGGCATCAGCACCTCCATTTGACCCTGGGCAATGCCATGTATCATAACCACCATCTGTACTTTTATTTGTAGCTACAGCTGATGATGGAGAACAACCATACTTCACTGCATTATTATTACAACTGCCACTTATAGGAGTGGTACAGCGGACTTCTCTAGTATCATCTCCTGTTCCTTCACTACAATGGCTTGCCCGTTCATGAAGAATATTACGGCAGGTCCAAGTATAATTAGTCGCACTAGTGTCTGTTGGATGAGGTGAAAATGTACCTGCACTACAACATGAGGCTCCTGATTTACCATCTCTGCATGAACTGCTCCTAGTACCGCATCTTCCACATACTACTGTCGGTGTAGTTGTTGTTTGTGTTGTTGTTGATGTAGTTGTTGGTGTAGATTTTAGTACCCTTTTACAGCACTTAGATTGATCCCAAGTTTTAGGCATATCTACGATAGTGTAATTGGCAGTGTCACCACAGCTGCTGCTTCCACTCGCACAAGTTCCCGCTACACTTCGACTGTTATTACATGCAACCCCACAAGATGGTCGACAGAGACCATCAACTATTTTGTAGTGATGAGGCGGAGTCACGCTTACTGGACATGTTTGTGTTGTTGTTGATGTTGTGTTTGTGTTTGTGTTTGTGGTTGTCGTTGTGCTTGTGCTTGTGGTTGGTATTGTTGATTTTAATTCATCACAGCTCATTTCTTTAAGATCATCTCCTGCTCCTTCACTACAATGACTTGCTGATACATAAGGAGTATTACGACAAGTCCAGTTATACTGAGTCGTACTATCATCTGGAGAGCCGTGAAAACTTCCTGCACTACAACATGAATCTTTTCCTGTCCCTCCATTTCCACCACACTCAGCACTGCCAGTGCCACATGCTCCACATACCACTGGTGTAGTTGAACAAACATGAATGTTGGGTTGAACTTCTGTAGAACCAAAAAAGCAATCCTCTGAAGAGCAATAATGATAATAAGATTCTTCCTTAGAAGGTGATCCCTGATTGGAAGCTGTGATTGTCACTTTGTTTTCTACACATCCTTGAGCAGCAGGTGTGATATCTATTGTACCACCAGAACAAACAACCGTTGTATTAGAGCCTCCATTTGACGAGTATGTACAAGACTCAGCATTTTGAATATTTAAACCTAAGAAAACAGATGAGTTATCAGTAGGTCTTGAATATTTATAAATATCATTAGTCTCTAAGGTTGTTTCCACTGCATCACTGTTAGAGTCCACTAATTGAATAGGTCCAAAGTGGGGCTCTAACTGCGCAGTGACATTAAATAGCTTGTGTCTCTGACTAGAGCATTGATTTCCCGTATTGACTGCAGAGACTTCTACAAAAATACCACCAATATCACTCTGCCCAAAGCTCACTGTTATACTCGCACCTGTTCCTTCTTCAACTGAAGAGGGCAATGTGACTTTCCATTCAATGGAGGAAAAATCAGATGCGTTTTCCAAGCTAAAAGTAGCTGACTGACCACTGACTAAAGAACCTGACGTCAATAAAATCTCTAAAGTATCTGGAGTACAATCTCCTATAATGATTCTTTTTTCAGCCTCCGTGAGAGGATCTGTAGATCCTTGCGCATAGCTAGTTGCAGAAACATCATAAGTGCCAACTTCTGTAAATTCAAATTGATACTTTGCATTAGGTGTTTCTTGATCATCTTCAACTTCAGAGCCTTTTTTGACAGTCCATTCAAACTTACTAGAATCAGGATGAGCACCTTCGAAATCAAATACAACAGTAGAATTAACTGCAAATTGACCTTTTGCCATACTTGAACCTTCACTGGATAAATAGGCAACCAAACTACCCATGGTTGGTCCATCATTTGTAGTAGTAGTACTACTACTACTACTAGTAGTAGTAATTTGAGCAGAGCGAATAGTTGTTGTTGTCTCTACCAATGATGGCAGATTCAATGAACTCTCTGTATTACAATTTTGAAAGGTGACAGCCAATAATAATAGAAAGAATAAAGGAACTAATAAATACAAGTAGCCTTTAATATTTACAAATCTTTTTAAAAAACTAACATATTGGGAAAAGATAGATGCCTTCATATATACCTTTCTGTTTGTTTTACTTTGAGTCTATTTGGATTATATAAAAGCTATCGGCTAATTATTTTTTAAACTTTAGTCCATTTTGAGATATTATTAGGAAATTGATCTATCAACTCAAATGTAAGAAACTTTAGTTTATAGGCAGATTATATTATAATAGACAGGTTATCATATCATAAGGAGAGGTGAGAGAGTGGTTTAATCTGCACGCCTGGAAAGTGTGTGTACTTTGAAAAGAGTACCGTGAGTTCGAATCTCACCCTCTCCGCCAATTTTTTAAAAGCTTTTATCTATAAAACCCCCTTATATAAGACTTAAGCTATATTCTTCATAACAACCTTATTTTGAATAAGCTTCTAGACTTTCACAAGGTTTTGACATATGCTCATCATCCCTTTAGTAGGAGAAGACTATGTGGAACTTGTGTTTATCTATTTTATCTTATCACTCTCAAGCCATCTGTATTGAGGATTTTATAAAATGGTTATCTTCTCAAACTCTTCAAGATTCTCCTTGTTTATTATTGGACATGATCCCAGATGGAAAGCTTAAGTCTTACTTATTAAAACATCCTGATTGGTATCAGCAGGCTTTAGAACAAATACAAAAAATGCAGAATCAAAACATTCATATTATTTATCCAGGACATATAAATTATCCTAAAAACTTTTATAAATTACCTGATCCTCCTCTTTTTTTAACCTACGAAGGACAGCCTGTTTGGAAAGATCATAAATGCCTAAGCGTTGTAGGAAGCAGAGAGCCTACTGATAGAGCTTTAAAATGGATGGAAACACATCTTAAAAGTGTTTTTTTAGAAGTGTGCTCTGTCAGTGGAGGAGCAAGAGGTATTGATCAAAAAGCTCATAATATCTCTTTAAGAACTAAAAGACCAACAGTTGTTTTTCTTCCAAGTGGATTAAGATGTGTTTATCCTAAATCACTAGCAACTTGGTCAAATGAAATCATTGAAACAGGAGGAGCTATTGTTTCAGAGTTTTTACCTCAAACATTTATGCAAAAACAGCACTTTCACAGACGAAATCGTTTGATTGCAAGCATCAGCGATACCCTTTTAATTGTAGAAGCCAGGCTTAAAAGTGGTTCTCTACTGACAGCTAATTTAGCTTCTAATATAGATCAATCGATAGCTGTCCTACCAAGCTTTCCAGATGATATTCAAACAGAAGGTAATATTAAACTTTTACTTGAAGGTGTTCAACCTGTTGTCTCCTCCAAAGATCTTTTAAGCCTGATCAACCTAGGTTATGCAAAACGACAAGCTCAATAAAAATGTAACCCTTTATGCATTCCAATCATGTAATATTTACATAACCTTGTAAATATTACATGATTAGGTTTATTATTTTAAGTATCTTTAGATTTCACTTGCAAAAATCAACTAGATTTAGTATAAGCTAGCTACTTTATTCTTTATTAAAATTAAAGTTTTTATTTAATTAGGAGTCATCTTGCAAAATAAAAAACTTATTTTTGAGATGGCTTCTGGGAATTTAACTAAATTAATAACCCAAAAATTAGGAGTTTATATTAGCCTTGTTGCACAAATATTGATTCTATTACATCGAGTTACCATTAACGTCTTTTGACAGGTTTGTGAACTAGTTGTGGCAAGCCACCCCAAGTCAGAGCATTGTGAAATAAAGTTTTAAAAGAATTTTTATTCTATAATTAATTAGGTCTTGTTGTATAAAATAAACATGCATAGGAGAGTTATGGTAGGCATCTGATCTAGCTCAGGCCAGTGCCTTATGAGACACCTTTTAAAAAGGATTTTTTTTCTATATAAAATCATAAAGTCACAGTAGTACATGGCACGGGGGCCGCCTGCCAGCTTGTGAAGATGCCTACCATAACTCTCAAACTTTTATATAAATACTTCTTACCTTAATATTTATGCAAACAAGACTATTAATTATAAAAATAATGAAAGTTCATTGCTCGAAAGCTGCCTGCTGCTAGTGGAAAATCTGCTAAAAGACACTACTAACATATACAAATATTTGTGCATCCAAGCCACTTATGTCTCAAAAATAAACTTTGTTTTAATATCTCCAGCCTTTTAATCAACAAGCTCGCAATGAAATCTTTATTGTTATTGGAGATTGTTGAGCAAATATTTATATATTTTAGCTGCCCAGCAGCTTTTGAAGGCTTCTTTACTAGGTTATAGATAACTAGATTATAGATAACAATTAGAAGAGGACACACAAAGAGAATATAAGTGGACAAAAAAGAGACTTTTTATTACAATTTATATATAGAGAACAAAGTCTGTATAAGTATAAAAATAGGCAAAAATCAAAAATTATATTTTTTTGAAAAAAAGTTCTATATACGTAAAAAAATACCTGACTTTTGTTAAGGAGATAACTATGTTTTTTAAATGCTCTTTTAAAACCCATTTAAATAACATTTTAAGAAATAGAATTTCAAAATATGCTATTTTAAAACAAAGAAAATATATCAAAATAAGACATTTAAAGCAAGCAGGCTTTACTCTAATAGAGCTAATGATTGCAGTGACACTAACATCGTTTATGGCACTTGCCATCTCTTCTGTATTTATCTTTTCTGTTGAGCAGTTTAATATCTTGCTACAACAACATAAGACAGAAGAGGCTATGCTTTTTGCATCTTACCATATAAGAAGTTACCTCTCTCAAGCTATTAATATGCAAATAGTATCATCAACACCACCATGTTATATAAAGCCCTCAGATACAACAGGGACAATAAACGCCGATCGAGGATTTATAATACAATATGATACATCCTGTTCCCTCCCTCCCTCTCCTGAAATAGCCTTAGTAGCTTTATTTCCCAGAGAAAATTCTTTTAAATACAACAGTGTGGATCTTTTTGAAACATCTATTTTTTACGAACGTCCAACGGGTATCCGTCCAGGCCGTCTTATGTTTGGTTTAGGAACAAGAACCAGTAGAACTACAAGTTTTCTTCATTCTCCTCATTCTCCTCATAATATTATTTATGAGGGGCTTTCATCTTTTGAAATGACATTTCCCAGCCAAGGCATCAGAGAGGTTCAAAACATTTGTGATCCAGGTCCAGGTACTTGTTCAATGAAAACAATGGCTAGAACAGCTCAAGTGACACTGAAATTCCGTTATTTTCTTTTTACAGAAGGTAGTGGTGGAAACTTTTATGATTATGTTTCAGATATAAGAGAAGTTAATGCAAGAGAAGTAGAAAATATAATAAGTGTTAATTTTCACAATAACACTATGGCAAAATGTGAGGAAATTGGAACAGGCTGTGATCCAAGTAGCCCAGATGCAACAGGGACAGAGAAAGAACGTATTTTTGGCCCTATCTACTTTTATAAACTTATTATCCCTGCAGGTCTTTTAAACTTCTAGCGACAATGATTTGATGTGATTTGTAAGAGCAGAGTTCAGAGAAAGTAATAGTCATGCCATATCCCAGAAGAAACCATATTCCAAAATGCAAAATTTATTTTTGAAACTGCTTATAATTAATTGGTTTGGTTGTCAAAGAGATTCATATTTGCCAATCTAAAAGTATTTTGATATTCATCATATTTGTAGATATTTATACGAGCTGATAGATTGTTTTCATAACCTGGAACAAGAATTTCTAATCTGTCATCTCCATCTATATCATATAAAGCTAAATTACTAGACACCCCTTTAAAATTGATGTAAGCATCTCTATTAAAAGAAAGTGGAATACGATTTAACAGTAAAAGACCAGATTGAAAATCTGTAGTATGACCATAAACTTCTAAAAAAAACTCATTATTCTTTCTTACTTTAATAACTTTTACTCTTTGTCCATCAGAAAAAATATCTCCTGCTGCCGTAGATAAAACTTCCCTTTGATGAGAAATAAATATGTTATGTAAATTTTCTCTGATATTATCATTAAGAACACAAATTGTGACTAAAGAAAAAAATGTCAATGCCATAGAATAAATAGCAAAATCTAAAGAGCTTTTTAATTTTAACTGAATTTCTTTTAAGCTCTTCATTAACTTTCCTCGTTTTATATACTTATATACAGATAATATTATTTATCGGTATAATTTGATAAAATACAAAATGAAATAAAATGTATAACTCAACCCACTCAATCATTCAAAATGAAACATATATTTAAAATGCCGTATCAACAAATTAGAAGCTATCTCAGAAATAAGTTTTGTATTTTGCTTTTGCTAGTTATGAACCAAAGTTAAAATAGCAAGTCACCGTTACCCCGGAGTCTGGCGCTCCAGCAAAGAAGTTTTTGGGAACTGTCCTCAGTTTGCCAGGTTGCCTTGAAGAACCTGTTACGGAAGTCCTTTGTAGTGCATCGGTAACACAGTTATTTATAACAAATTCATGGTTTTTAAGGTGACTTCTAAACAAATTCAGGATTTATCTTTGACTTATTTTGTAACAAGCTACTTGTTTTTATTATATCCTTAACTCTTCATTTCTAAGAATTAGATGTACTAGTCGCCATCGTTGTCGTTGTCGTCGTCATCATCGTCATCGTCGTCATCATCATCATCGTCGTCGTCATCATCATCGTCGTCATCATCGTCATCGTCACCATCATCGTTAAGATAATTGTAAGAAACTTGAACAGTAGTTCCTTCTAAGACAGGGGTATCAAAGACGATCTTATTTTCTTGACTATCAAGTTGCCAACCTTGAATATTCTCTTCTGGAGTAAAAGTTAAACTTATTATGTTTTCTATAACATTCGTATACTTCAACTGGATTTCATTTGAGTTATCCACAAATCTCTCTGTTATATCAGATTCTATTTCAGTGATAAAAGTGTTATAATCCTCTTCACAAATACTGCCAATAATTCCCCCTACCTCATCAATAAGATCAGAGACGGCATAACTAAAGTTTGGGATATCTTGAGTCTGCGCTTGTGCACATTCTGTATCACCAACTTCAGTTACAAGACCATAAACAGTAAACTCTTTAGACTCTCCTAAATGATTTTGTAGCGATGCTATCACTCCTACGAGAGGGGTATCTTCATCCTTATCCTGACCTGCACTAAGTATAATAGTGGCTAAAACAGCATCTTCTCTAAAAAATGCTTGGTTTTCAGTTTTTCCTATACTTTGAATCATACTGATCAAAGGTTGTACTTTGTTTCCTATTGATGACTTCATTGTTTCTATCACTAGCTCTGTTATAATCTGATCAGTCTGTATTTCTGGAGTTAGGATATAAGTATTATTATTTAAATTATTTTCAGGCGTTTCTCCTACATAAGAATAAAAACCTGTTTGATTTCTTAAAGGTAGAAATGTTGGCAAATCATTACTATTGTTTTGATCAGGGTCTTCAGATATAAAAGCAACTTGCCAATCTAAAGATTCAAAATAAGTCTCAGAAAGCAACCGGCTAAGGCCTAAACCTAATTTTGATTTTACTGTCTCTTTAGCTAATCCTGATCCTTGAGGAACAACTACAAGAATATCTAACTTATTATTATTAGATGAAGAGATAAGAAAACTCTCTTCAGCAGTGCTAGAAGTATTAGAAGTATTAGAAGTATCACCTTGAGAGCCCATATCACTTGAATTAGTATTTATTGCATCGTCATCTGTTGCATTGTCAAAAAAACAACCTGATAAGCTCATACAACAAAAAAGACAAAAAGTAAGTTTAAAGAAATTTTTTAAGATTTTAATTTTCACGCCCTCTCTCATTATGATATAACACCCTTACTTAATAAGAAGCAATTTTAATACCAAAATCAAAAGTCATAGTGAAAAGGATTTAAAGAACACTTTAAGTCAAATAAGAAAAATCTAATGACAAATATTTTTACAGCTGTTGTTCACAGTGATCACATTTAATATTATAAAAATAAATTACAGATACTTATACACTGACTTTAGATAAAAATATATTTTGATAAATGAAAGATAGAATTTGCGTAAGACGAGTTATAAAGTAAGTTATGAGAAACCCATCTCAAAATATAGTTTTGCATTTTGCTTTTGTGAATTAAAAGTTAAAGCAGCAGATCACCGTTATACCGGGATCTGGCATTCCGGCATAACCATTAAAGTTCAATTCTTCTATTTGATAGCAATGAAGTGGAGGCCAAGTAAGTGCAAAAGGTGATAAGAGCTAATGATAAGAATGGGTAGAGGCTTGCCTCTAGAGGCTAGTCTCCCGAGTCTGATGTTAAGGCAATGATTTATGAAATTTAGGAAGTAAGTTGAAGATTCAGCTCAAGCCGGCAGCAGCTGTCGGCAACTGTTTGCCAGACTGCCTTGAAAAAAGTGTTACCGAAGTCCCTTGTAGCACACTTGCTAATACATTTATTTATAATAAGTTTATGGTTTTTGAGATGACTTCGAATTACAGGAGTTTGTATTTTTATGATACATACAAATAAATTTATTAAGGTTGATAATTGTAGGATATCTGAACCTTGACACCTTCTTCTGGAGGTGTATCAAATAAAATCTTATTTGATTCAGAGTCAAACTCCCAATTTGAACATTCTACAGTATTTTGAGATAGACTGCAATTTAGAGTTATTGAATCTTCTACAACATTTGTATGCCTTAACATAACTTCATGGTATACCAAGATTTCTTCTATATGAGTACCTATATCAGCCATAATAGAGCTATAATCTGTAGCACAAATGCTACCTGTAATACCACCTGTTTTTTCAGCAAGATCAGCCACTTTATAATTAACATTCGGCTCCCGACCATTACACTCCACATCACCAGGTTCAACTATAAGACCATAAGCTGCAAACTGTTTAAACTCACCAAAATTATTTTTCACAGCTGTGATAATATCTGACGCTCTAACATTAGTTGTATCTGTGTCATCTGTTACTACAACAATAGCTAATAAGGCATTTTCTCTAAAGAATCCCTCTGGATGTGTCTCTGGAGAATTGATCATATTTAATATACCTTCAAATTCAGTTATGGAATGACCTCCACCTTGTCTTGATGAGATTGTATTTAAAAAAACATCTCCAGGATTTCCTAATTGTGGACTTAGTATTTTGTTACCAACAAGCCCCATGTTGTTGTTCAATAAGTTATAAAATATTTTAGGCCAACCGACACCGACACCAAAAGCCGAACTGATAAAGGCCATTTGCCAATCAACACGTTGAAGATTACTATTAAACAAATTACCAAACCGTTGTCCTAAATTTGTATGATTGTCATTCATTGAACCTGAATTATCTATCACCATAAGGATATCTACTTCCTTTTGTTCACGAGCAGTTTGTGTTATAGAAAATGTGTGCGTTTCACTTGAATTGCCTCCATCTGATCCACCAGGAACTCCATTTGGATCATTCTCTCCATCCGATCCACCAGGAACTCCATTCGGATTATTTTCTCCATCCGATCCACCAGGAACTCCACTTGAACCACCTGTTCCATCTGACCCACCAGGAACTCCATTTGAACCACCTGTTCCATCTTCACCATTAGGAACTCCATTCTTTGAATTATCTATTTCACTAGCTACTTTACGATTTGAAGGCGCAGAACTAAGACTGCCTCCCTTACCGCAACCTATACCTACTAAACTTAAAAGCAAGAAACATAAACTAAGAATTTTAAAAGATTTTTTTATGATTTTTCTCTTCACCTAAACCCATCCCTTATTATAAAACTAAAGAGCAATTTCAATACCAAAATTAAAAACTACAGTGAAAAGGCTTTAGAGAGTGTTTTAAGTTGAAATAAAAAAATCTAATGACAAATATTTTTACAGCTGTTGTTCAAAATGATCACATTTAATATTATAAAAATAAATTACAGATGCTTATACACTGACTTTAGACAAAAATATATTTTGATAAATGAAAGATAGAATTTGTGTAACACGAGTTATAAAGTGAGTTATGAGAAAGCCATCTCAAAATATAGCTTTGCATTTTGCTTTTGCAAATTACAAAGTTAAAGCAGCAGATCACTACTATCCCGATATCCGACAGTCTGGCAGCACTTCCTGGGAATTGTTGCCTATGTATTTGGTAATATATTGATAACGTGTTGCCTCATAATAAACTTATGGTTTTTGAGATGAGTTCAAGCCGAACAATCCTCGACTTGAAATCGAGGGGTTCAAATAGAAGGGTCAATTAGAAATTGACTAAAAGTTATTAACTTGAGCCTACGGCAGGTTTCTGATCTGGCTCAGGCTAGCGGCTTAGGAGAAAAATTTTCAAAAGAAATTCATATTCTATAATCAAGTTGTAAAGCCAAGAGAATATAAGGCACGGGGGCTGCCTGCTGCCAGTGAAGATACCTGCCGTAGGCTCTTTTACCCAAATTATTAACAACAATTACTATACCTGATATTTATAAGCTCGTAAGTTCACATAAGTAAAAATTGAGCGTCGTCTAAAGACGAGGGATTTCAACCATCCCCGAAAAGGACATTAAAGGAGTTTGTATTTTTATGATACATACATAAATTTATTAAGGTTGATAATTGTAGGATATCTGAACCGTGACACCTGCTTCTGGAGGTGTATCAAATAAAATCTTATTTGATTCAGCGTCAAACTCCCAATCTGGACATTCTATACTATTTTGAGATAGACTGCAAGTTAGGTTGACTGAACTTTCTACAACATTTGCGTGTCTCAACATAACTTCATGATATACCAAAATTTCTTCTATATGAGTGCCTATATTAGCCATAATAGAGCTGTAATCCGTAGCACAGATGCTACCTGTGATACCGCCTGTTTTTTGGGCAAGATCAGCTACTTTATAGTGAACATCCGGCTCTTGCTGATCACATTCTACATCACCAGGTTCAACTATAAGACCATAAGCTGCAAACTGTTTAAACTCACCAAAATTATCCTTTACAGCTGTAATAATATCTGAAGCTTTTACATCAGTTGTATCTCTTTCATCTGTCACTATAACAATAGCTAATAAAGCATCTGGTCTGAAAAATCCTGCTGGATGTGTCTCTGGAGAATTGATCATATTCAAAATAGTTTCAAACTCCATTGTAGAACAACCACTGCCTTGTCCTGAAGAAATTGTACTTCGGAAAATCTCCCCAGGATTTCCTAATTGTGGACTGAGTATTTGATGATTACCATCAATTCCTTTTAATTGATAAAAGTTATCATTTGGGCAGATACCAATAAAGGCCATTTGCCAATCAACACCTTGAAGATTACTATTAAACAAATTACCAAACCGTTGTCCTAAATTTGTATGATTGTCACCCATTGAACCTGAATTATCTATCACCATAAGGATATCTACTTCCTTTTGTTCACGAGCAGTTTGTGTTATAGAAAATGTGTGCGTTTCACTTGAATTGCCTCCATCTGAACCACCAGGAACTCCATTTGAGCCACCTGTTCCATCTGACCCGCCAGGAACTCCATTTGAGCCACCTGTTCCATCTGAACCACCAGGAACTCCATTTGAACCACCTGTTCCATCTTCACCATTAGGAACTCCATTCTTTGAATTATCTATTTCACTAGCTATTTTACGATTTGAAGGCGCAGAACTAAGACTGCCTCCCTTACCGCAACCTATACCTACTAAACTTAAAAGCAAGAAACATAAACTAAGAATTTTAAAAGATTTTTTTATGATTTTTCTCTTCACCTAAACCCATCCCTTATTATAAAACTAAAGAGCAATTTCAATACCAAAATTAAAAACTACAGTGAAAAGGCTTTAGAGAGTGTTTTAAGTTGAAATAAAAAAATCTAATGACAAATATTTTTACAGCTGTTGTTCAAAATGATCACATTTAATATTATAAAAATAAATTACAGATGCTTATACACTGACTTTAGACAAAAATATCCTGAGTTTGGCAGTTGAAAAAATAAAGTTAAGTAATTTTAATTACTTAAAGGCACATTGAGATTTTGTGCCACTAGGTTTTTGTTTTTTAGTGTGGTTTTTAAGAAAAGTAAATTGCAGTAATGAAGTTATTCTACTTTAAGTTGTTTAGAAGGTATCTTAACTCCTATAGCTTTAAATACATCAGCATTGTTACCGTTAATGTCTGTTCTGATCCAAATAGTTTTGTCTTTATATCTGACAGGTATAGCTCGTACTTCTTTCAGCTTTAACATAGCCTCTGCTACACTTAATGGTCTTGGCTTTATTCTCTTGCCTGTGGTCGCATTATCTTTTAATGTGATCTTTTTTTGATCTAACTTCTTAGCACAATAAGCCTCACATAAATAAGATAGAAAACATACAACTAAATGTCCTAATATTCTCTTGTCTGTCCAGTGGAACATAGGACGTGTCTTTAATGTACCCTTCAACTCTCTAAATGAATTCTCTACCTTCCATAACTGCTTATAGTTCATTATA
This sequence comes from Bdellovibrionales bacterium, assembly GCA_965262715.1. Classification (GTDB taxonomy): domain Bacteria; phylum Bdellovibrionota; class Bdellovibrionia; order Bdellovibrionales; family JAUICD01. The sequence goes on from OZ253553.1 coordinate 1,340,827, forward strand.
ATCTCTTCAGAGCTTAAATCTGTATTTGTAATTATTCCAAAAAAACCATCTGTCTTTTCTGACTCATTTATAGCTGACTTATTTAAAGTAGGCTTGCCTTTACTCTTAGGATGAGTGATGTATTTCTTATAATTACTATTAGATAAAAAAGATCTTGTGCTTATGGACTTCTTTGATAATTGAGCTTCTATCTTAGATAGAATATCTTCTCTTACTTTCTTATCTCGTTCTGCTCTCTTTCTTGACCATGTAATTATACAACGATCATTATTATAGCTCGTCTCGTATATAGCTAAATCTTCATTTATAAATTTAAAATTCTTTATACTATATATCTCTTCATGACGATCCTTTAATAAACCTAGCTTTAATCCTACTATAAATTCATCTCCCTTTGCTTTTAGAGATTGGAGATTCTTATTAGAAAATAAACCTCTATCTCCTACTAATATAAATCTTCTGATCTTAAACTTCTTCTTTAACTTTGTCATAACTGAAGGTATTGTTTTACCTTCAAAGGTATTCCCGGGATAAACATCAAATCCTAAGGGCATACCTTCTGTATCTACTAAAAGTCCAAATACCACCTGGGTACAATCACTTCTTTTCTCTTTGCTATAACCAAATCTCCGAAGATTATCTAAATCCTCACGGGTGCTCTCAAACCTCAATGTCGTTAAATCATACAAAATAACATCACACTCATTGAAAAAACTTAACTGAGACTTACCTCGCATATAAAGACTCTTCTCTATATCTTCCTTATGGTGAGATAGAATATCTAAAGAACGATAAATATCATCGATCTTAAGATCCTTCTCTAAAAAATCAGGGTAAAATAACTGTTGCCAATGTGAATATAATTTCAGCTTAGAACATGGCTCTATGAATCGATTTACAACTAATGTAAAAACTACCTTCATAAGATCAAATGCAACTTTAGGATGTCGCTTCTGTATATCTTTTAGTAATTCATACAAACCCAATTGCTTAAATAGGGTATCTATAATAAGTAAGGGACCTAATATAAAAGTGTTCTGTACATCAATCTCTTTAGCTATTTGACTGGCAGATACAACATCTAAATGACGGCTTAGAAGAGCAAGAAGATCTTCTAGTCGAGCATCTTTAGCTCGGCCTAAAGACATGAGGGTTCTATGGTTACTTTTACCATCTTTCCAATAGCTTTCAGCTATGTGATAGTAAGCTTGGCCTCTGGAGTTTTTTGTCTTCTTTATGAACATAGAGATATACTAGGATAAAAATATAAAAAATCAAGTAAAATAAGTATATAATGCAGTGTATAATAATAAGTTGTTTCACTAGGACTTTTGACCAAAACTCAAACCCAATAACCCCTAACTACTATAAATAAAGCATTCTTTAAAAAAAATGTTCCGAAAATTAAAATTAACTGCCAAACTCAGGATATATTTTGATAAATGAAAGATAGAGTTTGTGTAAGACGAGTTATAAAGTGAGTTATGAGAAAGCCCTCTCAAAATATAGCTTTGCATTTTGCTTTTGCGAATTATTAAAAGCTAAAATAGCAAATCACCGTTATGCCGGGATCTGGCATTCCGGCATGACCATTAAAGTTCAATTCTTCTATTTGATAGCAATGAAGTGGAAGCCAAGCAAGTAAGAGGTGATAAGAGCTAATGATAAGAATGGGCAGAGGCGAACCTCTCGAGGCTAGCCTCTCGAGTCTGATCTTAGAGCAATGATTTATGAATTTTAGAAAGTAAATTGAAGATTCAGATCAAACCAGCAGCATCTGTCGGCAACTGTTTGCCAGCTTACCCAATTGCCTAAAGAATTACTCGGTAATACATTTATTTATAATAAATTTATGGTTTTTGAGATAAATTCGCATTATAAGAGTTTGTATTTTTATAATACACACAAATAAGTTTATTAAGGTTGATAACGGTAAGACATCTGAACCTTAACGCCTTCTTCCGGAGGTGTATCAAATAAAATCTTATTTGATCCGGAGTCAAACTCCCAACTTGGACACTCTACAGCACTTTGAGACAGACTACAATTTAGAGTTATTGAATCTTCTACAACATTTGTATGTCTTAACATAACTTCATGATATACCAAGATTTCTTCTATATGAGTACCTATATCAGCCATAATAGAGCTATAATCTTCAGCACAAATGCTACCTGTAATACCACCTGTTTTTTCAGCAAGATCAGCCACTTTATAATTAACATTCGGCTCCCGACCATTACACTCCACATCACCAGGCTCACACAATGAGGCCATAAGTTGCAAACTGCTTAAGCTGTCCAAAACTACTTTCCACAGCTGTGATAATATCTGACGTTCTAACATTAGTTCTATCTGTGTCATCTGTTACTATAACAATCGCTAATAAAGCATCTGGCCTAAAAAATCCTGCGGGATGTGTCTCTGGAGAATTGATCATATTTAATATACCTTGAAATTCAGTTGTGGAACAACCTCCACCCTGTCCTGAAGAAATTGTACTTCGGAAAATCTCCCCAGGATTTCCTAATTGTGGACTAAGTACTTGATGGTTACCATTAATTCCTCTTAATTGATAAAAGTTATCATGTGGGCAGATACCAATGAAGGCCATTTGCCAATCAACACGTTGAAGATTACTATTAAACAAATTACCAAAACGTTGTCCTAAATTTGTATGATTGTCACCCATTGAACCTGAATTATCTATCACCATAAGGATATCTACTTCCTTTTGTTCACGAGCAGATTGTGTTATGGAAAAATTATAAGGTCTTTCATTTGAATTACCTCCGTCTGATCCACCAGGAACACCATTTGGATCATTTTCTCCATCTGATCCACCATGAACTCCACTTGAACCACCTGTTCCATCTGACCCACCAGGAACTCCATTTGGATCATTTTCTTCATCTGATCCACCATGAACTCCATTTGATCCACCAGGAATCTCACTTTTTGAATTATCTATGTTGCTAGCCATCTCACGGCTTGAAGGTGCAGAAATAAGACTGCCTCCCTTACCACAACCTACACCTACTAAATTTAAAAGAAAAAAAGCTAAAACAAGAATTTTAAAAGAATTTTTTGTGATCTTTCTCTTCATTTAATCCTACCCCATATATTAAGTTTCCCTATAAAACTAAAGAGCAATTTTGATACCAAAATCAAAAACCACACTAAAAGCAATCTGAAAACTCTTAAGGAGTGTTTAAAAGAGAAGTGTTTTATAATCTAGCGAAAATTTTTTTTACAGTTGCCATCAAAAAGATCGCATCCAATATCATAAGAAATCACATCTATAGCCTATTTCTATTGTTAAATAGCTATAACCTTTTAAAGACTATAAATGCTTAAAAGTTGATTTTGTGACTTAACGAGCTGGACCTTCAACTTCTTTTTTGAACTTCAAAATCATTGCCCTGAGGCCAGACTCGTGAAGCGAGCTTCTTCCTCTTTTTATCATTAGCCATTATCACTTCTTATTGTGTTTGGCTTCAAGATTTAATGTTTTTAAATAGGAGAGTTGAACGCAAATAGTAATGATACATTTATGATTTAGTGAGAGAAACTTGATCCCACCTGACTTTTACAGGTAAGAATTTTAAATAAGAAATTAAAATATATGTTTTAGCTGCATTGATCCTTTCAAGGTTCAAGCAACCATTCTTAATCTGACTACCTACTTCTTCTTTTTTCCATCCAAATCTACTATCATCTAGAGCATCTAAGACAGATTCTCTTAAATTTTTAGAGTCAATACCAGAGACAATTACATTATAATAAAAATCTCCTAAATCCAAATTATCTGAAGAATTTGCATAATCAATAACGTCTTGCAAAGGTTTATTATCTAAGTTCATCTCTTGATGATCCTTATTTACTTTTTCACTCTTATAAACGTCATCATCTTTTGGCTCTAGGCCTTCAAAGTGATGTTCTTTATGCGCATCATTTGTTCCTTTCGCAGACATGTCTGTAAACGGCTCGTCTTGAGACGTATCAAAATCAGATGGGGGTTTTGTCTCATCAGAAAACTCTCCGGGAACTTCTTGAAGAAAAGAACTTTCATGAGGTGAATCCTCGAAAGCCTTCTGCTGATCAGTTATTTTGTTTTGATCTTCCAAATGAGCTTCTGTTTGAAAACTTTGATCAAAAGAAATAAAATCATCTGAAGATTCTTTTTGCTCTTCAGCACTTTGACCTTCCTCAGCAACCATAGGCTCATTTAAATGATCAGAGGCCTCTTGTTCATCTACTACATCATCATCTGGTGGCTTTTGTACATGGCCATCAAAGTCAATGAAAATAGGAGCTTGACAAGATGGACACTGAGTCAATCCATAAGAATCGTCTTCAATCTTTGTATTACAGTTAAAACAAGTATTAGAAACAGACACCATATTTAAATAACTCTATACTTGCAAATTTACAGTAGTCAACATTATTCATTCCATTAAAACCTAACTTTTCAAAATATAAAAAAGTGTAGATTCATAATCACCTGGACTTCATTTATTCCAAAATCCGGCATTCAAGGCAAACCGGCATACTGTACTAGAATCATAAAGTTTAGCATCATTATCATTCGCTTCAATTTTTCAATTTGTAATTAATTTATGTTAAATGCCAAATAGATAAAAAGTAATAACAACTGATGATAAGAATAGAAAATATGTATCAATGACGAAGTTTTCTTTCTTCTGCAAATGAGAAAAGCACTGGAACAACAAATAACGTGATCAACTCAATCAACATGCCACCTAAGGTGGGTAGAGCCATTGGCTTCATAACTTCACTGCCCGTTGATGTGGACCACATCACAGGCAACAAGGCTAAACTAGTGGTTGCAGTTGTCATCAACAAAGGTCGAATGCGTCGACTGCCTGCTTCAAGTATCAGCGATTTGAGTTCATGAAAATTTGTAGGTTTATTCAGTTTCATTTCCTGCTTAAAATAAGTTATCATTAAAATACCATCATCAACAGCAATTCCAAATAGAGCGATAAATCCTACCCAGACAGCTACTGAGAGATTAAAACCACCAAGCCAAAGTAGAATAAGACCACCTGTCATAGAAATAGGTACAGCACTAAAAATAATTATAGAGTTTACAAAACTTCCTGTACCTAAAAATAAAATGATCAAACTCATCATAAAAATCAATGGTAAAATGAGTTTAAGTCGATTATTAGCCCTTACATGATTTTCATATTGTCCAGCCCAAACTAAGGAGTATTTTTCAGGTAAATTAACTTCTTTTTCAACAACCCTCTTAGCTCTCTGAACAAAGCCTATTAAATCACGATCTCTCACATTAAATAGCACTGTTGAACGGAGCATTCCATTTTCAGAAACAATATGAGAAGGCCCTGTTACAACTTTGATATCTGCTAATTGTTCTAAGGGGATATGTTGATTGAGAGGACTTGGCACTAAAATCCTTTTTAATTCATCAATACGATCTCTTAATTCTTTTTTATAACGTACACGAATAGAATATCTTTCTCTACCCTCATAAAATTGCCCAATGGACATACCACCAACAGCTGTTTGAAGGGTTTTATGAATAGTTCCTATGTTAATTCCAAATTGACTTGCAGATATACGATCAATATCAAATTCAATATAAGGTTTACTTGTTATTTGCTCTTTATAAACTCCATAAGCTCCCTTCGTCTTCTCTATTTTTTCAGCAATTTGAGAGCTTAAATCTTCTAAAACTTCAATATCATCACCAAAAATCTTAATACCCACTTGAGTTTTGATCCCTGTAGAGATCATTCCAATACGGGTTTGAATAGGAAAGCCCCAAGAGTTGACCAGGCCTGGTATTTGCAAGGACTTATCTAAGTCTTCCATAATATCATAAATATCTTTGCCTCTAGGCCACCTGCTTGAAGGAATTAAGCGAATAACAGTTTCTATCATAGATATAGGCGCAGGGTCTAAAACAGAGTCGGCTCTTCCTAGTTTCCCTACAGCAAAATCCACTAAAGGATGTTTATTTAAAACCTTATCTGTGTAAGATAAAATTTCTTTTGCCTTTGTTAGACTCACGTCAGATGTGGTCACTGGCATATAAAGAATATCCCCCTCATTAAGCTCTGGCATAAACTCTTTGCCCAAATTCATAAAGGCTATAAAGCCTATCAAAATCAAAAAAGCAGGCGCTATTAGAAATAATCTTCTATGGCTTAAAACCCAATCCAACATAAAACGATACTTCTGAACAATAAAAAGACTTATCTTATTTTTTTTATTCATTTCTGTTTTAATAGATAGAAATTTCTCAAATGGAAAAACTTTATCTTTAAGTAGAAATACAGAAAGTGCTGGAATAAGAAATACGGCTACAACCAATGACCCTAAAAGCGCAAATGTTTTTGCCCATGCAAGTGGCCAGAAAAGCTGTCCTTCACTTCCTTCTAAGGCGAGAATGGGAAGGAAGGTCACAATAGTTGTCATAATAGATGTGAAAATGGCAGGGCTAATCTCTTGCGCGCAAGTTGTGATAATGCGAACTTTTTCTTTAAGAGATGTATAAGAAGAGGCCATTAGACGAGAGTAAATAGCCTCTGTCATAATGATTCCCATATCAACAATAGTTCCAATGGCAATAACTATCCCAGACAAACTCATCACATTAGAATCTATTCCAAAAAGTTTCATAAATATAAAACTTATACCTATTGCAAAAGGCAGAGTGAGGGAAACAAGTATTCCACACCATAAGTGTAAAAGAAAAATAAAAACCAATAAGATAGCAACTATAACTTCTTGTATTAAAGCCTTATATACAGTGCCTATTGTGTTTTCTATCAGCTCTGTACGATCATAAAATGGCACAAGGTGAACACCTTTAGGCAATCCTTTTTGAATATTTTTAATTCGTTCTTTAATGTTTTGGATCACTTGTTTAGGGTTTTCACCAAATCGCATAGTGACAACACCACCAACTGTTTCTAAGCCATTTTTATCTAAAACTCCTCTTCTAAAAGCAGGTCCAAGACCAACAGATGCAACATCTTTTACATAAACAGGTGTTTTATTTTTAACAGCTATCACTACGTTTTCAATATCTGCAAGCGACTTAAAAAAGCCTTTACCTCTTACAATAAACTCACGACTTCCATCTTCTATAACTTCGGCACCTACATCTATATTGCTATTTTGGATAGCCTTAACTAGAGTGCTAAAATGAACATCAAAGGCAAATAGTTTTTTAGGATCAACATCAATTTGATATTCTTTAACAAAGCCACCAACACTAGCCACTTCACTGACACCTTCTACACTTTGCAGATGATACTTTACATAAAAGTCTTGTAGAGATCTCAATTGAGCTAAAGATTTAAGTGATTCACCACTTTCATTATTTTCAATAGTGTACCAGAATACCTGTCCTAAACCTGTAGCATCTGGCCCTAATCTTGGCTCTACTCCTGGTGGCAAACCTGTTCGAGATTCAAGGAGTTTTTCAATGATACGGGAACGGCTCCAATAAAAATCAACTTCTTCTTTAAAAATCACATAAATAGTAGAAAAACCAAATACAGAAATACCTCTGACTGTTTTCACTCCAGGGGTACCTTGAAGCAAGACACTTAGAGGATACGTTATTTGCTCATCTATATCCTTAGGTGATCTGCCAGGCCAATCAGTAAAAACAATTTGCTGGTTTTCCCCGATATCAGGTATAAAATCTATATTTGAGCTGCGTACACTGAAAATAGAGATGAGACCCACAAGAACAAAACTAGTGACAACAAAGATACGGTACCGAATCGACAGCTCTATAAGCTTTTTCATTTTAGATGATCCTAATAAACCTCAAGTATAAAATATTCGGAGTTATGCCTACATGATTAAAGGCTCTTTACCTTATAAACCTTATAAAATGACATTTTTACTCATTTTTAACATAACATACTGAACTTTATAATAGGGATATAAATAATAAGAGATGAAATTAGTGTTTTGTGTAAGAAAACCAATTCAATAAATCTACATGGTGCATAAGAACAAGACTTAAGTATTTTGACATAGTTTATATAAATAAGTTCCTAATTGATCTGCCTGTTTTGCTAAGTCAGCATGGCCTATCATATTCAATATAGCTTGTAAAGGATAACTCTTAACATAAGAAGGCTAAGTAATACTTGAAGCAGCTCTTCTAAATGGGTCTTTATCAAGGCTGTATAAATGTAATTTTTGAGAATTACGATAGAATTTAAGTGCTAACTGAGCTGAACCTTCAATTTATTTCTTGAACTGTTTCACTCAAAATGAACCTGCCTCTCGAGGCGAGCCTCTCGAGGTGAGCCTCTTGAGGCGAGCCTCTGGCAGTTTTCTGGCAATGACTGCGACGGTTAACACCCTCGACAAATAAGTCATTGCCTAGAAAACCTGTTCATTTTGAGTAAGAAGATAATCCTCATTCTTTTATACCATGTTAAGGAAATCATTTGAGTTATGTCCAAGCTAAGAGAGCCAAGGCTAATATAATAAAATTTTCTGCGATCCTTAGCTGTTGGTTTAGCACTGCCTTCAGCTAAGTTGAGTACAATACTTGAAGCAGCTCTTCTAAATTGATCTTTATGAGGACTGTATAAATGTAATTTTTGAGAATTACGATAGAATTTAAGTGCTAACTGAGCTGAACCTTCAATTTATTTCTTGAACTGTTTCACTCAAAATGAACCTGCCTCTCAAGGCGAGCCTCTCAAGGCGAGCCTCTTCCCATTCTTATCATTGGTTTTTATCACTTCTTTCTTGTTTAAAATCAATATATAGTGCTCTCAAATAGAAGAATTGAACTTGAATGGTAATGATAAGTTTTAAGTTTTTGCATAAAGAGAAATAAAAATATTTTCCTTAACATGATGTTAAGAACAAGAAGTATCTCCTTCCTAAAAATAAACGGATTTTTGAGGTAGTCAGCTTTTTACTGAAGAGGATACATCCCGTAGCATAAGCCTTCATGCTAATTACCCAAAAACTGCTAGAAGCAGGTTTATTTTTAGGGAAACAACATGTTGAAACATCAATCACTTCTAGTTAAGTGACAATCATTTTAGATAGCTCTTACTGTATTGGTAATGCTAAACCTCGATTGCTGAAAATATTCTTGATACTCTGAGCATATTCAGCGGCTTTATCTCCATCATAAAGCTGTTGGCTTAGATTATGTATTTTAACTCCTGCCGTCTCAAAATCATCATTACCGCTAAGTAAAGGTAAATGCTCAGAAAAGAGTACAGCAATATCTCTTTTATTTGTGTCAGAATGCTCAAATATCTGAGACCATATTGTTGTATAAACAAGGAAACCCACTGTATGAACTTGACCACTAGGGTATGAACTATCACATGTATTATAAATATTATTGGCAGTTGATTGTAAAGTGATACTGGTGAAAGAACCACAACGATTTCTCACACGACGATTTAAGTCAGCAATTGTGTAACTAGGTTTTATTAAATATTGATGAAACTCAGCTTGACCCTCATTGATGGCATTAAAGCAGCCCTTATATGTTTCACAACATCGATTCGCTGTTGAACCTGTATCAGAACTACAAGCTTGATATTTTTCACCATAAATATAAGAACCTTTTGAATAAGAAAGATTTGCGTGACCTGCCTCATGAAATAGAGCCCAAAAAAGATCATTTCTTCTTGGAAAAGTCATCTTATTTCCAAAAATATTCCAAAAAGCCCACCAATCTGTTCGATTTTCAACATCGACTTTAATATTTTTGTTAGAAGCATACCAATTATTTGCATTTAGCTCCATCCATTCTTTTTGATACATCAGCCAGTGATACAAGTTGGCTTGGGATATTGTATAATTTGGATCACTGTTATAAGGTTTTGTCCATTTGTCGTTTAATAAAGTTGCTCTTTGTAAGCCTTCTATTGTGATTTTATAAGAAGAGTTTTCAAGAAAATTGTTTATTGCATCTAAAATGTTAACTGCATAATTATTTACTGTAGAGGAACCTTCTTGAAGAATACAAGCATTGTAGTTAGGGTTATTTTGGCAATTTGCAATCACCCTACCTTCTCTTTCTGGTTTTCTAATATGTAGAGGTATTGTTGTTGTACTTGTCGTAGTTGTCGTTGTCGTGGTTGTTGGAGTAACTGCCTCTTGTAAAACTCTAATTATTTCTTCGTCACTTGCCAGGTTTAAAGCTGTCTGGCCATTATTGTTTTGTAGATTTACATTAGCACCATTAGCAATTAAAGCTTTAACTATTTCTAAGTGGTTTTTACTGCTCGCCTCTATTAAAGCTGTATTGCCATAATTATTTTGATGATTTACATTAGCACCATTAGCAATTAAAGCTTTAACTATCTCTAAATGACCTCCCCTGCTTGCTAAAATCAAAGCTTCTTCTTTATTGCTAGGTAATGTTGTTGTCGTGCTCGTTGTTGTTGTAGTTGCCTCTGGCTGTGCTGTTGTGCTTGTTGTCGTGGTTATGACAATCAATTGTGTCGTAGTTGTTACCACTGGTTGTGTTGTCGTTGTCGTAGTTATCAAACCTATTTGATCATTTCCTATTCGATCATTTTCTGAATTTAAGGTATGATGATTTTTTCCACAAGATACCAAAAAGATACAAGATAAAGACAATGCTAATAATCTTAGTATCATATAGCAGCCCTTATACATGTTGCAAATATCTTAGATAGGGAAAGATTAAAAAGTGAAAGTTATTACTTTCTTATCGGCTCTTTTAAAATAAAATCTGAGTACACATTTTTATTCTATTTTCCATTTAATGTTTTATCTCAATTTCTCTTTTCCAGAGATATTTCCTTAAATTAAAGACTTTTTGAAATATTCCTATGTTATAGTGTGTATGAAATACAATTCAAAATATTGATAAGACTGCAACTTTAATCTTATTTTATGTACATAATATAAATTGAGTGATTTCAGAGGTTTAGAAGGTTTTTTCCAATAAGATCACGGTCTTGATCTTATTTTATATACATACTAAAACGACCTTGTTACTTTACCTATATAAGAAGTATCAGATAAAGATTTAAATGTCTTTTATACATCTATTTCCTAAGATATTGCAGACTTCTCTACCTAATACTCAAGATTTATATTGCAGATTTTTCAGACTTTTCTATAGACCTAAAATTAATGATTATGCCAAAAAGGCGAGCTCTTCCGCAAGAGCAATCGCATATAAGCGATTGCTCAAGGATTGCCCACCTTTGTCATAATCATAACCTGATGACTTGTATTAGTTTTATCTAAAATAATTTCAATATGCTATGTTGAAATATCAATCATTTTTAGTTAAGTGGCACTTGTTCTAGATAGCCCTTACTACTCTATTGGTAATGGTAAACCTCGATTGCTGAAAATATTTTTGATGATCTGAGCATATTCATCGGCTTTATCTCCATCATAAAGCTGTTGGCTTAGATTATGTATTTTAACTCCTGCCGTCTCAAAATCATCATTACCGCTAAGTAAAGGTAAATGCTCAGAAAAGAGCACTGCAATATCTCTTTTATTTGTGTCAGAATGCTCAAATATCTGAGACCATATTGTTGTATAAACAAGGAAACCCACTGTATGAATTTGACCACTAGGGTATGAACTATCACATGTATTATAAATATTATTGGCAGTTGATTGTAAAGTGATACTGGTGAAAAAGCCACAGCGGTTTCTCACACGATGATTTAAATCAACAATTGTATCATTAGACTTTATCAAATATTGATGAAACTCAGCTTGCCCTTCGTTTATTGCATCAAAGCAGCCTTTATATGTTTCACAACATTGATTAGCTGTTGAACCTGTATCAGAACTACAAGCTTGATATTTTTCACCATAAATATAAGAACCTTTTGAATAAGAAAGATTTGCGTGACCTGCCTCATGAAATAGAGCCCAAAAAAGGTTTTGTTCTCTTGGAAAACGCATCTTATTAAAACTTGAAGACCAAAATGCAGATCCATTTGTACGATCTTCTATCGCAGCTGTTATTCCTTTACCAGAAGCATACCAAGTATTCGCATTTAACTCCATCCATTCTTTCTGATACATCAACCAGTGATATAAATTGGCTTGGGACACTGTATAGTTTGAATCACTGTTATAAGATTTTGTCCATTTGCCGTTTAATAAGGTTGCCCTTGTTAGGCCTTCTATTGTGATTTTATAAGAAGAGTTTTCAAGAAAATTATTTACTGTATCTAAAATGTTAACTGCATAATTATTGACTCTAGAGGAATCTTCTTGGAGAATACAAGCATTGTAATTAGAGTTATTTTGACAACTTGTAATCACCCTACCTTCTCTTTCTGGTTTTCTAATATGCAGAGGTATTGTTGTTGTACTTGTCGTAGTAGTAGTAGTAATAATTGGCTGTGTCGTTGTTGTACTTGTCGTTGTCGTGGTTGTTGGAGTAACTGCCTCTTGCAAGACTCTAATTATTTCTGGATCACTGGTTAGATTTAAAGCTGTTTGGCCATTATCATTTTGTAGATTCACATTGTCGCCACTGGCAATCAATTTTTTAACTATTTCTAAGTGACCTTGATAACTGGCATACATTAAAGCTGTCCAACCACGATTATCTTGCAGATTCATATTCGCATTAGCAACAATCAATGTTTTAACTACTTCTAAATCACTTGCATACGTTAAAGCCGTCCTTCCACTCTCATTTTGATGATCTACATCAGCCCCAGCATCAATCAAAACCTTAACTATTTCTAAGTGGCTTTTATTGCTCGCCTCTATTAAAGCCGTATTACCATAATCATTTTGATGATTCACATTAGCACCATTAGCAATTAAGGCTTTAGCTATTTCTAAATGACCTTCTCTGCTTGCCAAAATCAAAGCTTGACCTTTATTACTAGGTAGTGTTGTTGTCGTGCTCGTTGTTGTTGTAGTTGCCTCTAACTGTGCTGTTGTGCTTGTTGTCGTGGTTATAACAATCAATTGTGTCGTAGTTGTTACCACTGGTTGTGTTGTCGTTGTCGTAGTTATCAAACCTATATGATCATTTCCTATGTCATCATTTTCTGAATTTGAGGTATGATGATTTTCTCCACAAGATACCAAAAAGATACAAGATAAAGACAACGCTAATAATCTTAGTATCATATACTAGCCTTCTTAAAGCCCTTATAGATGTTGTAAATATCTTGGATAAGGAAAGATTAAAAAATGAAAACCATTACTTTACTTATCGACTCTTTTAAAATAAAGCTCACAGATTTATTTTATTTCACCATTTAATGTTTCATTTTAATCCTTTTTTCTAAAGATATTCTTCTATAGAATACTCCCTGTGATAGTGAAATATAATCTAAGATATGGATAAAACCACAGCTTTGATCTTATTTTACATACAAGACATAAATCAAATCACTCCAGCATCTTAGTAAGTTTATAAGAAAATATATATTCTATCATCATGACATTAAACTACACATATAACCACGCACGTGAGTTGCCTGTTATGTAGTGAATAGGCTTACTATAGTCCTAGCCTAAATCATTAAATTTGTTACTATACTTGCAACAAATTCTCCATAAGTAATTTATCGACATAAACAACTTATGGCATGACAGTTTATATACTATAAATAGTATTGGATATTAGTAGTACAAAAAAATTTTATTGCATAAATATTTGTAATTAGTTGTCTAATAGTTTAGACAAATTATGAACCATGAAAAACCCTACTCTTACTTCTAATTCTATTAATAAGCTTTTAAAAAATTACTTATATTTTCTTTTATATCTTGTAATTTCTATAATCCTCTTTTTAGGGTTTATTTACAGCAGTTCTGAAATTTATAGCTCAATTTGTTTAAGCTTTTTTGTCAGTCTGGTTTCAAGTGGAATATTCTATTTAATTATTGTTTGGATTCCTTATAACCAAAAGAAAAAAATATTAAAGCTCACTTAAAAGAATGTAACAAAAGCTTTAAAGAACAATGCATTACCACATTTTTACATTGTGAAAAAGGTTATAGTGATAGTGACCTTGCTGAACGTCTTTTAGATTTAAAAACATTCAGAGAATACTTTGATGAGAATAAATGGGATAAAGTTGTTGATGGTCTTGAAAATAAAGATTATTGGATTGATATTCAAAAAGAATTAGAAATTTTAAGAGAGGCAATTGGTTATGCATTAAATCATTTAAATATTTCAAATCGTGAAGATATGTTTGCTCGCTTTAAGCATATTTTTTACTTCATTTATAAATTTAAAGAATGTACACTTAGCGAAAATGAAAATTGGAGTGATTATAAATGGATAAAAAGAGAACTTTGGATATGGTTTTCTGGTTATGACATGAACGCTCACAATCATCGAAATACAGATTATCTAGGGGAGTTAATAGACAACATATAAGTAGAGTTGTACTTGAGCAATCCTTTAACATGAAGATAGTCTTAATCCTTTTTCTAGAGACTTTTTCTTAAGTGTAACCAACTCCTTATAACCCACCTACTGATTTTTCTAGGCCTCATTCTTAGAGGTCTCTTCTTAAATGAGGAAAAAAATTACCAGCATTAATAAATAGAAAGTACACGTCTCAATCCCCCTTCCTAGAGGTCTTCTATCAAATTGAATCAGAAGTTAACTGAGATAGACCAGCTTGACACTTCTTGTCTCAATCCCCCTTCCTAGAGGTCTTCTATCAAATTGAATCAGAAGTTAACTGAGATAGACCAGCTTGACACTTCTTGTCTCAATCCCCCTTCCTAGAGGTCTTCTATCAAATTGAATCAGAAGTTAACTGAGATAGACCAGCTTGACACTTCTTGTCTCAATCCCCCTTCCTAGAGGTCTTCTATCAAATGCTTACTAAATGCTACTATAATATGTTGAATTGTTCGTCTCAATCCCCCTTCCTAGAGGTCTTCTATCAAATAAAGGAGGATTACTAATGACTAATAAAGAATTGTATGAGTCTCAATCCCCCTTCCTAGAGGTCTTCTATCAAATAATGGAAGTAACAAAACATGCACAAAGAATTATCTGCGTCTCAATCCCCCTTCCTAGAGGTCTTCTATCAAATGAAGATTATCTATACCTAAAGAATCCTGATTGCTTAAAAGTCTCAATCCCCCTTCCTAGAGGTCTTCTATCAAATGAACATAAGGCAGGTGCGCTTGTCCAGACATTGTGATTAGTCTCAATCCCCCTTCCTAGAGGTCTTCTATCAAATGTCAATAAACCCTCAAACAAGCCTTAAAAGACGTGAGTCTCAATCCCCCTTCCTAGAGGTCTTCTATCAAATAAATCCATAACAGAGGGCATTAAAGCATTGCTTGTGTGGTCTCAATCCCCCTTCCTAGAGGTCTTCTATCAAATGAAAGAGTCTGAGTATACAATTCAAAGGATTTACACGGTCTCAATCCCCCTTCCTAGAGGTCTTCTATCAAATAGATTGAAAAAGAAGGCGTTCAACCTAAAAATGTCTTTGGTCTCAATCCCCCTTCCTAGAGGTCTTCTATCAAATAATTGAAAAAACAGTAGTGGCTGGGAGGAAAAAAATCCGTCTCAATCCCCCTTCCTAGAGGTCTTCTATCAAATTAGCGAAGTCTGTGATTACATTAACACCTATGTAAAAAATGAGTCTCAATCCCCCTTCCTAGAGGTCTTCTATCAAATAATGCAATTATCTCATACTAAAGGAAGTTTTTCCCTGGTCTCAATCCCCCTTCCTAGAGGTCTTCTATCAAATCGATTCAGAGCTTCCGTATGTCTATGTGAATGATGCATGTGTCTCAATCCCCCTTCCTAGAGGTCTTCTATCAAATCAAAAAGAATTTGATACATTTATCGGAATGGCTATCGGCGTCTCAATCCCCCTTCCTAGAGGTCTTCTATCAAATGCACTTCAAAAATTTAAAATTTGAAAGGATTTAATCCGTCTCAATCCCCCTTCCTAGAGGTCTTCTATCAAATGACCTTGATCTAAGTCCACAGACTCAAAAGCTACAATAGGTCTCAATCCCCCTTCCTAGAGGTCTTCTATCAAATTATGTGAATTCGGTGTAAATAAATTCTTAGTTGAAAAACGATAGTCTCAATCCCCCTTCCTAGAGGTCTTCTATCAAATAAGTAGGCTGCAATGACAATCGATAAATTAATTGCAAAGTCTCAATCCCCCTTCCTAGAGGTCTTCTATCAAATAAATATGAGGTAATCACATCATTTTCAGTCTCTTTCCGTCTCAATCCCCCTTCCTAGAGGTCTTCTATCAAATGTATAACGCAGTGTTTTAATCTTTTAGGGATGTCTCAGTCTCAATCCCCCTTCCTAGAGGTCTTCTATCAAATCCACCTTTCCATAACGTATTAAAAATATTTGTAAAAA
Source organism: Bdellovibrionales bacterium (assembly GCA_965262715.1). Lineage (GTDB taxonomy): Bacteria > Bdellovibrionota > Bdellovibrionia > Bdellovibrionales > JAUICD01. Next base: position 1,357,211 of record OZ253553.1, read on the forward strand.
AATCACTATATTCAACATCTATTTTTTACACCTGAAAAAATTTCAATAAGAATAAAAAATGTACTACAAACTCCTTTAAAATAAGCCATTTAACATCTTTCAGTTTCATTACAATATTAAAAATTCCATATTTTCAACCACTTTTGGATATCCTAAATATTCAATTTTTGACATACATTTTTCACATACCTTATAAATACGAATAGAATCAGTGAATTCTAAGTGCTTCTTTTTTAACCTTGTTAAAAGCTCGTTGAATCCCTTTTCTGACATCACTCCTTCAAAAACAGACTTTTGCACTCGGTATGTATAGCCAGAAACAATTCTCCCTACTTGCAGTCTTGTCTTATTGTCACTAATATCATAGCTTACTATATACCTTGCAACCATTATTTATTACACCTTTTTTTCATAAATATAAGGTTTATATTCAATATGAGAATGATTAATTGATTTTTTAAATAGTTCTATGCTTAAGCGAACAATTTCTCTAAAACTTTTGAATTTTCCTTGGTGCCAATGCTTTTTCTTATTGAGATCATTTTCATAATGTTCAATAAACCTCTTAAAGTTTTCTTTCTTAAGATAACAACTTTGATCTTTCTTAAATTCAAAATCTTCATTATCAAAAATATTTTTATTAAAAAGACGCAAAATCAATCGATCAATCACTATATGCCGATATTCCTCAACTAAATCAAGAGCTAATGAAGCTCTGCCATATTTGAGTTTATGATAAAAACCTACATAAGGGTCAAACCCATGCCCCATTAAAAGAGCCTGAATTTCTCTTGCTAACATAGAATACCCAAAAGATAATGTTGCATTAATAGGATCAGAGGATGGAAAATATTTTCTTCCACGAAACAGATTAGGATCCTTCAAAGCATACTTAAAGTTTTGAAAATAAAGATCAGCTCCATGCCCCTCCAACCCTAAAAGAGATTCAATGGAAGGTGCACCTTCTATCTTTTTTAAAATTTTTTCAAAAGACCTTTTATGATTAAGCTTAAACTGACTCCTATTTGATAAATGGTATTTTTGAAGAAGTGCTACGCCATTTTTGATTTTAGATGCTACTATTTTCTTAGAAAATTTTAAGCAAAAGTCTTGATCCCTAGATAGATCATAAACATTCATACGTAAAAAAACATTTTTTGAAGAGCTAGGAAAACAATAAGACCTAAAATGTCCTCGTTGAGTGTGAAATGATATAGGAATGTCTGACTGACCACAAGCCAGAATAGCTTGAGTTGTGATCTGTATTGGACCTAACAAAACCAATGCTCCTAAGGATTTTATAGGGATTTTCATTAGTTCTTGATCTTCGAGTGTCACCAGCAAAACTTCATGCTGTTTGCTGATCACTGCACCTTGATCCAAAACATAAAGTGTTTTATTAGCTAAACTTCTTGCCATATTCCCTTACACCATCCTATTGGCATCCTAAAATCAATACTCTTTCTAAACGAAGATTTATGACTCACAAAATTTTGATCTTGTGGCCTTTTAAAAGACTCACTTCCTAAACATTTTTTGGTCCACACACCACCATGACCACCTAAAGAAATCAAAAACTCCTGCTTTGACATATCAATTGCATTTACCTTCACCTCAAAGGCATCACTTAAGTCACCATCCTTTTGATAAACTTGCTCTTTTAACTTTTCGAAAGCAGACAAATAAAACTTATGGGCCTGCTTAAAATCATAAGGCTTATCAAGACTGTCTTGAATTTCACATACAAAAGAACTTCCCGGTGTTAAGTATTGACAATAACAAGGAATGCTATTGACACGATTTTTATTATGATGCCTACGAAGTCTTTTAGGATCAGGGAAGTTCTTCACTTCAATATTGCCAACATGCACCTTAAGTTTGTGATGGTCAGAGTCTCTGACCAAAAATTGATTAAAAGGATCCTCTTCAATGCTTTTAGCACTACCATCTTTTGGTTTAAAATATTTAAGGTTATGTTTTATATATGGAGTTTTAAGCATTCCTTTGACACTTGATCCAGGAACATAAACTCCCATACGACCTGTAGAAAATAAATGAATAAAAATCTGATTTTTGACTTTGCCCTGCTTTTTATTTTCCTCTATCTTGTTAAAAATATCCTCATCAAAGGTATCCCCTAAAATTTGTCTATTTAGGTTATATTCTTCTACAAATTTTGCATATTCATCTGGTATCAAAAATTCTTTTTTGCTCTCAATAAGCTTAAGAAATTCTTTAGTGATTTCCTCCTGACAAACACTTTCAGGATGGATTTCATATAAGGCTTTAGAGTTTTTGCCATTTGTTGGGTCTAGATAGGGCATAATATTGAGGTGATCTATTTGCTGGCCAGATCCAATAAAAACAGGAGTTAAGCATTCAAACTGCAACTTGATTTTTCTCATGCGGCATCTTCCTCATACACTATATCCATATCAATGTGTTGAATAGGTGAAAACCCATAAATCAACCGATTGTTTTTGACTCTTAGACACTTTCCTAAATGTTGAGGCGTCTTATCTTGAGATGAAAAAACAGAGCGAGATTGGACTCTTGTGATCTTTGGATAAATCTGTCCATCAAACCCTCTACTCGGTGCTGTTGTCAGCTGATAATAGCCCTTAGAAGGATCACCTGTTTTAGGAATAAAACTTGCCAGAGCCATAACTGCCTTAGCCGATGTTTCAAAATCAAAATTTAATTCTTGAACCTCTATATTTTTCACAACACCTAAACCAATGCTGGTTTTTCTACCTAAACCTGTCACCTTAAGATAAGAAAAATACTGCTCTAGTTGGCTTTTCTCAAAACAAGGACTGTCTACAATGATTTGAAACTTTGCCTTTTTTGAGCTTGTTTTTTCTGAATGGATATTTTCTGGATGTTTTGGATAAAACACTTCAAGTGGATAAGGGGTGGCTTGCGTGGTTTGGTTTTCTTCCCTTTCAATGGCATTGCGGGTGAGATGTTGCCTCTCAAAAAAATCATTTTCCGTTTTTAACAAATGGTTTTCTGTGACCCATCGCATAATGTGTTCTTGGTTTACAATTTTTGTATCTTCTTTGCAATATTTGGCTTTTTTCCATTTTTTTGTTTGTTTTGTGTCATTGGTTCTCTCACTAGTTTGTTCACTAGATTTTAAAATATTAAAAGGGATCAAATGCCATCCTGAAGGGTGCATATCTGATAAAATTAGAGCGGTTTTGTTTTCTACTAAGTCGAGAAACTCTTCAAGTTTGACTTCATCTTCAAATTCTCTAATAGCCCAACACAAACCCCCAAAAATAGTGGTGGATCTAGGGATGCTCCCTAAAACAGTATTTCCAGAAAGTTCAATCTTTACACAAAATCGTTTCATTAGGCTGACTCTTTCAAATTGACTGTGATTTCTTTTTCTTCTAAATTTTCTATTTTTACTTGACCATACCCTCTTGTCCCCATCCCTCCAAGATAACTATTTTCTAAAAGATCAAGACCCTTGTTAATCAGTTCTAAATGATCTTCGTTTTTAAGAATGATCTCTAGATCAAAGCTCACACACGGTTGAACTCTTTCAATTGTTCTTAAACTACCTCCTTTAGCATTACCTTTTTCTCGATCTATAGCTGTTTCCATTTTTTCTTCGTAGAGTTTTCTTTGATCCTCACCCTTAAATCTTTCTTGATCTTCTTGACATAAAAATGCATCACGAAAAATCACTTGACCTACTTGAATATTCTTTTGATCGTCTCTAGGTGCATTTCCAAATGCTTCTTTCATTCCTTTTGATTCATCTTCAGCTTTTTTACCCTTAGCAAGAAGAGAACGGATTTTCCCTTTTAAGGAAGATCCTGGGATATAAGGGTAGTCATTGAGGAGATTTTTAATGACAGGTGCATCTATACCACCAATCCCAATTTGATCTTTACCCATTCCAATATGCATCCCTGTTATAACTTTGATTTTGCCAGTTAACTTTAACATAAAATCCTCCCTGTTTTTTTCTAGATTAAAAAAAACTTAAAGCCTCTAACGATTTTTAAATTGTCAGATAGCTATAGCTATTTACCCTCCCCATAAAACCCATACACAGCTGTAAAAAATGACTTTGCTCGATCGCGATCAAGTTGTTCATTTCCTACAACCAATTGAATCAATTGTTCAAGAAATTGAGCCATCTCATCAGCTAATACCTTCCTGCTCTTTTGATAATGGATCTTTGGAAGCAGCATTCTTAATTTGAAAGTATTTGGACTTTCAATAGCCACATTGAATTCATCATAAAATTTTCTAATTTGATTTTTTCCTCCTCTTTTGAATTTGTCAGCAATGTCTTTAGCATGTTCTATAAACATTTCATCTTTTTTTATTTTGTCCGGCTCTAATTTAATGCTTATACGATTCTCAGTATGTTTCTGGCGATAATTTCCTTTTTGATTTGACTTGTAATTTTTACGATGATTTGGATAATTCATTTTCTTTTTCCTCCTTTTGTCTTTGATCTAATAAATGAAACTCAATAGCTTGTTGGTTGTAAAATTGACTCAATGATGAGTTGCTATGATCTTTTAAAACTTTAAAAATACCTTCAATCTTATTAAAATTTTTATTCTGAACTCCATTTTCAGGAGGAAACTTCCTTTGAAGGTAATAGTTGTAATAGGCTGGCCATAAAAGATCATGACGTGTAGGACGCTTTTGCCTTGCTGAATGGGAAAATTGCAAAAGACGGCGAAATAAACCTATGCTATTTTCCATACCCTCTGCAATCTCTTTAAGGTTATTCCACATTTTAAACATCTCATCTAACTCTTCCCATTTCATCATTTCACTGTGAAGAAATATCTGATTTTTCCCTTCTTGATTTTTGACATGACTTAAATCATCTTCCACACTTTCTGCTAAGCTCAATAAAGGGCTACTACTTTTAAATAATTGATAAGCACAACTCCACCCTAGTTTATTATAACTCAAGCTTTTAAATTCTGATTGGATTTGTTGCAGAAACTTTGGCAAAACATTATGATTGCCAACTAGAAAAAAATCATCTCCCGCCAAATACACAGGATAAATTTTGTACTTATATTTCTCTTGAATGATTTGTTGGGATCGTCCTCTAAAAAACCATTGGACCTGATGACTTAATGACGCTAGTTCTCCTGTTGATTTTGGATTTTGAATAATAAAGTTCCCAAGATCATCCACATCGGCCTTCACAATTGCCAAATATACCGATTTTTCATTCATTTCATCAAAGCTCAAAATATCGCCCTCACCTTCTTTTTTGAAGGGAGTGCTAAAATATCCTTGATTTTGTGGTAAAAATTTAAAATCAGAACTTTCTTTCAATACTTGAATGGAAAATATAGAATCACTTTTAGAAATTGCATTTGGAGTCTCTTTATTGATCTGATCTGCTTGTAAATAGGAAAGATAAACTCCCTCAAAGACCTTAGTAGCATGACCTTGAAGCTTTTGAGTGCTAAAAACCCTTACATCATGCTTGACATCTTTTTCCCCAATTTTGATGAAACTTTCACAAGAATCACAAATAAAATTATCTTCTTCATTTTCCTCTTGATCTTGCTTAAGCTTCCCTTCTTGTTCCTTGCAGTAACGGCAAAGCTCCCCATTGATTTCTTGAATATCTTTGTCTTGATTGATTTGACTCCATGCCTTATCCTCATATCGTTTAAGAGGTTGAAATTTGCTTTGATGAAGTCCTTCATAAACTTCCTTTTGAAAATCTTTGAATTTATCTTTCTCAAATTGCTTATAATCAACATTTTCTTTTAAAATATATTCAAACCCAATCAAATGACCATATTTTTTCTGTAATTCATTCTTAAAATCAATGAGAATCCCATGTATTTCATCCTTTTTTATAGAAGCTGGTAAGAGATAAGAGATTTTACCTTTGGTATTAAGAAAAATATTGGCATAGCTCACAGACAATGAAGATAGCCTGTAAGTGAGCACTTCAGAAACCAGTTCTACAAAAGTAGATTTGCCCCTTAATATTTTAGTAGCCTGTTTGGTCTTATAAACATTGTAAATGAATTTTTGGATTCCAGATATTTCTACCAATAAATAATGACATTTATTTTGGTTTTCCGATAGGCAATGAGCAAAATCCGCCGTTATCCTTTGATGGTCATACAAAGATACTTTTGGATGATCTGTATTGGTAGCAGCAGGAACCCATGTTAAATATTTTCTTTGCATTTCACATAATAGAAATATCAAAAGCTGTTCATTGTTTTGATATTTATCCCAAACATCTTTAACCCATTTCACTAAATCATTCCATATTGAAACATGCATTTTATGAATTTCTTCACGATCTTCTCTATTTCTCCAATCTAAAAATTCACTTGAAAGGTTTTTCAATGAATCATATTTGTCACAATGGTGGGGTTTAATAAAAATAGATTGATCCCATTCATTCTTTTGATGAATTTTATTATTGTTTTGGGAGACATCAAAAAAACTGGTTACAGCTAATTTACTCCATTGTTGGTTGTAGTCGTCTTTAGGCGTTCCTCGATCATGTCCTGAACTGATCCGATCCGCATCCTGCACAAATTTTGCTTCACCTTCAAGATTGTGTTGATGATGTAATGATGCCCATTTCATAATATCTCTAATATCTTGTGGAAGAGTTCCACCAAATACCTTATCAAAAAACTCCACTGTCCAAAGAACATGTCTATGGGTATATCTGTCTTGATTTAAAGGACAATATTCTGATTCTGCATTTTGTGTGCTTTGGGATAACTCAATACCTGCTCTTTCCCCTAACTTTCCAATATCATGAAAAAGACCAGCAATTTGTATTTTTTGCCATTGACTTAGTGCCATAAGCTCAAGCTCCTTTCTTGAGAGTTTGAGTGTCTTGGATATCAATGTCGTGGATATAAATATCTCCAAAGCCAAATGTTCTTGCTTTTCCAAGCCCTAAAAATTTTCCAGACACTAAATAAGATGTCAGTCTTCCATCAGGATCAAAAAGCTTGTATGTTCCAATAAGACCGCCCATCCTCATAGATGTTTTTTGTCGGTGAGAGAAACGTTGAAAATCAATCCAACGTTCAAATATTTTAATCACTTCAATATTTTCAGAAGACTTCATGCCAAAGATACCTCCAATATTTTTATTATCAATTTGAGTCACTAGCTTTTTGCTTTTCTTAATTCTTAAAGGAGTTCTAAGGTGCAGAATGAAATTATTTTTTTGAGGAAGAGATATGTCTTTGGTATTTTTGATTTGTACTTTGTTTGATAAAATCTTTCTGTTTTCATAAAGGGTTTGGTCAAAGTTTTTGACAGATACCATCTCAAATCTATCTGTCTTAAAATATTCCATGACTTTAATGATATGGAGAGCATAATTGAGAGACTTTGACCACAAGATGATTTTAAAGCTAAACTGATCTCCTTGTTTCAATTGCATTTTCTCTGGAGGAGATATTCGCCAGTTTTTATCTTCCACCTCATACATTTGAAAGTAAGGACAGGTTGCTTGTAGCATGCATTTTGAGCAAGGTGTGCCTTTTTGAATACAAAAAGTTCTTTTGAGCTTCATTCCTAAAAAACCACGTAAATGGTTTGCCCAAAACCAATCAATATTATAGGTAGAATTAGACCTCAAAGAAAATAATAGCTCTGTAAATTTCACCAAAGTTCCTTTCAGAAATACGAATTCAAATTCACCACATAGTTTATTATTGTCTTAACTCTAAATTTAAGATCAAAAACTTATTTGAAAGGTCTTAAATGAAAATTTAACTTGCAAACCTGAGATGAAAATAGTTATTTGCAATTTTTTAGACACATCAAAATAAAAATCGGATGGAAGGGTACTTAACTTTAGATATATTTTTTGTTAAATGCTTAATTAACTTTAATCCATCCTCAACATTTTTTTCATTACAAGATTCAAAGCCATGAGCTAAAACAGATTGATGTCTCATATTGTTAAAAGATTGAAATTCTCTTTTATATTTTATGTAAATTTGGCCTTCTTTTACTCCTGTTTCATGTAATATCTCATAAGTATCATTTAGAGAAAGACTTACTGTATTACGCAATCTACCTTTAATCTTATTATAAACATCTGTACTCTTAATGCACTCAAGTTTTCTAAGTAGGACATTGGATGTCTTACAATCAAACCTTTTTTGAAAAGCAATTTGTCCAATATATTCGATACTTCTATAAATCCTTAAAACAGCTTCATCATATTCTCCTTGTTCTTTTTTTCTTTGAGCAGCAAGCACAAGATCATTGACTTTATAGCCAGGATTATCATCTTTGCACTTTTTCAAATGATTCTCAAAATTTTCTGGAATATCTACTTGAAAGAGTAAATGCAAAAGATTTGCTGTCTCTTTTTGATATTTTTTAATTTCTGCATAGCTTTGATGATAGTTCATAGAATCCCAAAGATGTAAGGCATTTGCAAGATTTTTGATTTGTCCCAACTCTTTTATATTCTGATGAGAGGAGTTGTTTTTAGGTATTTCATTATCGAGAATATGAAAGACGAGTTTGTATTGACCTATATTAAATAACTGCTCAACCCTTCTTGCGATGTTAAAAGAATACAAGTTTGCTGGGTCAATCTTTTGAATAAGTTTTTCATATCCAGGCTTAACTGTTCCTATACCTTCTTTTTGTCTTTCATCGCCTCCAATATAAAGGTATTCTTTAATATCTTTTCCAAAAAAAGACAGAGCTAATCCAACACTCATACTCTTTGTGCCTCCAGTATAATCTACATAAACTTCCCCTTCTATAAGATAGCGTTTGGCTTCGTAGCCTACTTGGAAAACTTCATGTAAATCCTCAGAGTTTGTTAAGATAATGATCTTGTCTTTATATTGCTGATCACTTGTAAATTCTCTAACTGCTTTTATCGTACTTGATGTTTCTTGACTGGCAATAAAAATCACTTTATGAGGCTTAATCATTTCAATAGATTTAACCAAAGGATCAGGTGTTCCACCAACTGATAAGATAAGATTTTTCATTTAAAAAGTGATCCTTTACGTTTTTAGTGATAGAAATACTTTAAATTTTCTTTTAAGTTTCATTGATTCATCGGTTTATTTTTATAAGATGTTAAAAAACTTTGAATTTAAAACTTCGTTTGTGAAAGATTCTGAAAAAGAAAGCTTTATATCTAACTATATCAAAGCACATCTAAATAAATAACTTTATACTTTTGACCAAAGGCTGTCTTGATTATCTAAAAAATACCGAAAGTTATGTTGAAAAAAACGAAAATGAAAGTGGCAGAAGTAAGTGGAAAATCACTAAAAAAAGTCTTAAGTTTTTATCAAAACAAGTTGAAACAAAAAAAGAAAGAGGGAGAATAATGAGAAATCCTTTAAATGGTTTTTTAAAAGAAGATACTGAAAAACAAAATAAAATCATAGAAGAATATATGCATACTTTTGAAGACAGCAATATGGCTAGCGATTATAAGTCCTATATCAATCACTTTCTGGCAGAAGCAGGACAAGAGAGAAGAGTTTGGCATCAAGACCATATTATTAACTGCACAAGAAAAAGTAACCAGTCACCAAGTGACGCAGTAATAAAAAGATATAGAGAAGATATAGAGGACTTTGTCTTATTTTACGATTCTTATAAAGAACCTTCTAATAAGATAAAAAAACATGCTTTTAAAAGAGTAAAGCAGGAACGCAAGTATTTTTAAAAAGCTATGTAAGAAGCAGTCTCAAAAATATTATTACCTTATACAAATCAATACACTTTGCAAAAGCATCAAATTTTTAAACTTTTTAAGCCTTAAGTTGCTTCGCAATTTTAACTACTGATTTTTTAACCTCATTCAGATTTCCCTTTTTTAAAAGATAAATTAAAGTTAGACTCTAACTGTAGCTCTAAAATAAGGAGTTACACAAAATATTACAAGCTCCTCATCTTATTGTATATGTATCACTTAAACTAAATAATCTCAATATGTTAGAAGATTTTTTCTGATAAGGTCACGGTCTTGATCTTATTTTATAGTAAAATAAGCCTGTTTTCCTATCTATACAAGAAATATCAAAATGAATATCTACAAAACAACATAATGTTGTTGTATAAAGATTTAAGGATAAGATTTGTGGCAAGCTTCTGAAGCAAGTCTAGGCCAGTGCCTCAGAAAACATATCTCGTATAAAATCTTTATTTTATAATAAAATCACAAAATAAAAGAAATAGAAAGTGTGGGGGTTGCCTGTTACTTGCTTCAAAAAGCCTTTCACAAACCTCTTAGCACATCTCAAACACAGATCTGATCTTAGCTTGTGTCATATTCCAAACATGTTTGAATGCAAAACAAAAGCTTGCTATATCGCGTGTATCTTAAAAAACTACTTTCTAAGCTTTTGAAGCTGCTGGATTGAGAGATTTGTTATCTGAGCAATAAGTTGCAACTCCATATTTTGCTCTAACATTCGCAAAGCGACTTCTGCCCTTTCTTTCTCTATCCCTTTTTCTATTCCTTTTTCTATCCCTTCATCAATCAATAGATCATAAGTACTTTTCATCAGTTGATCCTCCTTAATTCTAGTAACTTCATTTTCAATCTTTAAAAATTCCTCTTTTGGGTAATTTGTAGCTTGAAGCATATATCTTCTTAAAATGTCAACATTCTCTTGATAGTTTAGGTCCTTACCATCTTGCCAGCACATCTCAAACACAGATCTAATCTTAGTTTGTGTCATATTCCAAACATGTTTGAATGCAAAACAAAAGCTTGCTATATCACCAGCTTTATCTTTGATATCTTCGTCAGACATCTGATTTAAATCTACCACATTTAGCTCAAAATTGAAACTATTAGCACCAAAAATCTCCTTTAACCCTTCTGACCAACCAAAAGCAGACTGTAAATCAGAAGACATATTTAAAGGTCTTCTGCCGTGAATTAATAAAATAGTTACAATAGGATAGATATGACTTTCTAAAAGAGCTACATTGTATTTTAAGGCTTGTAGAAAAATCTTCTTTTGTGGCTCAATATGACTCTTATGCTCAATTGTTTCACTAAAAATAAACTGATCTCTGATCACTTTTGGGCAATCAGCCTGAAGGTTTGTACCTTCAAGAAAATGCTGACGGCCTCAAAAGCATGTTTATTTTTAGTAAGGAGGATCTCTTTGTTTTTTGACATAATGTTAAGGAAACTTTTTTAAGCTTTTTTTACTTATTTACAAACTAACAATAAACTCTATTTGATCTCCTGCAATGGCATTGAACTTTTTAGAACCTAATACAAATTTTAAAAGCTTTCTAAAGCGATCTTTATTTTTAAAAGCCAATTTAAATATTTTATCATGATCAATTTGAAAACCTGTATCTTTAGACATTATATCCCTCTCTTTTATGAATAAAAAATTAAGATGCAGTTATACTTTTAGCAAAAACAATGCCAACTTTTTATTGGTTAAAAAGTAGTTTTAAAAGACTTTGAAGGAATTATAAGAAATATTTGTCCTAAGAGTTGGACATTAATGCTTAAAATCCGGACATGAAAGTTTGTTTATTCTTAGCAAAAAGAAAACCGTTTTATTCAAATATATTTACCTGACTTCGTGATTAAAAATATACACTACATTGATTCTTTTTGCTAGGGTTTGACATTTATCTTAGAAAGTTCTTATATTTTAATAAATTACGCTATTCTTTTAGAAAATATATTTTTTGAAAAAAAGTTTGTTTTATGTTTGTAGTGTATAAGATATACACTATGAGCTTTATAAGAAAGATTAAAAAGGGAAAAACATAAATTTGTTAAAACTGTTGTATTGACAAAACATCAAGAGAAAATCTTGAAAACAATAGACCCTAAATTAATTTTAGATGTGTAGTGTATACTTATGACCACAAAGTCAGGATATTTAGTCTTTCGAGGTAATCTCTTGGATTATTCACTTAGACTAGATCAGATGCCTACTATGACCCTCATACATGTTTGTGCAACAAAGCCACTCTTAATTAAAAGCCTTAAAAAAAATAAGATTATTTCCTAGAAATTGTCCGATAAAATAAATAGCTTTATACTTTTGACCAAAGGCTATAAGAAACTGTTTTAAAAAGACATGTAAATGATATGTTAATCACTTACATGCTTTTTTACTTATTAAAAAAAGGGATGCAATCATGGAAGTAAAAGAAATGAACAAAATTCTTACTCATAAGGGACTGGAATTCATACATCTTTCTATCCTTTGTTTTTTAGAAAACCGTTCTACAGAATGGACTCGTCAATCAGAAATATCAACAGGCATAGGCCTAGATCAATATGAACATAAAAATTGGATGACCAAAGGCTGTCTTGATTATCTAAAAAATACCGAAGGTTATGTTGAAAAAAACAAAGATGAAAGTAGCAGCAGTAATTGGAAAATCACTGAAAAAGGTCTTAAGTTTTTATCAAAACAAGTTGAAACAAAAAAAGAAAGGGGAGAATAATGAGAAATCCTTTAAATGGTTTTTTAGAAGAAGATACTGAAAAACAAAATAAAATCATAGAAGAATATATGCGTACTTTTAAAGACAGCAATATGGCTAGCGATTATAAGTCCTATATCAATCACTTTCTGACAGAAGCAGGACAAGAGAGAAGAGTTTCGCATCAAGACCATATTGAGTGTAAAAAGTCCAAAAAGAATACGCCACCAAGTGATGCAGTAATAAAAAGATATAGTGAGGATATAGAGGACTTTGTCTTATTTTACGATTCTTATAAAGAACCTTCTAATGAGATAAAAAAACATGCTTTTAAAAGAGTAAAGCAGGAACGCAGGTATTTTAAAAAAGCTATGTAAGAAGCAGTCTCAAAAATATTATTACCTTATACAAATCAATACACTTTGCAAAAGTATCAAATTTTTAAACTTTTTAAGCCTTAAGTTGTTTCGCAATTTTAACTACTGATTTTTTGACCTCATTCAGATTTCCCTTTTTTAAAAGATAAATTAAAGTTAGGCTTTAACTGTAGCTCTAAAATAAGGAGTTACACAAAATATTACAAGCTCCTCATCTTATTGTACATGTATCACTTAAACTAAATAATTTCAATATGTTAGAAGATTTTTTCCGATAAGGTCACGGTCTTGATCTTATTTTATAGTAAGATAAGCCTGTTTTTCTATCTATACAAGAAATATCAAAATGAATATCTATGTAACAATACTATAAAATATTCAATTTGAAAAAGCGGTCTATTGGGTAGGTATTTATGCTGTAAAGCTCAAAGATAAAAGATAAAAGATAAAAGATAAAAGATAAAAGATAAAAGATAAAAGATAAAAGATAAAAGATAAAAGTTTTATGGTTTGTAAGTTCAATTGCAAGTGCAATCTTTTTGGATTCATAAATGCTTTTTCTTTTGAGACAGAAATTTTAAATACTCCGATGCTGGGAGTAGAAGGCTAATGTCTTTTTTTTGAAAGCTTTCTTTTTTTAATTGATTGTGTAAAATAATGGTCCAATGTTTAGGATGAGCTCCAAGTTGTTTAGCTGCTTTTTTGGTAAATTCAATAGAAGGAATAAGACGCTCATTTTCAATAGCACTTAATTCTCTTTTATGAATTCCAAGTTTTTTGGCCATGACATCTTGTTTTATTTTTTCAGATATTCTTATAGATTTTAACACATTGCCTATCGTTAAAAAACCATATTTTTTTTGTAGCTCGTCAGATGCTGTCATTTTATTTTCTCCTATAATCATGCTTTGCAACTCTATCCACTTCTACTTGAATAAGACTTGTCTCACTATTTTTAGAAATTTCATAAATAATTCTATAGTCTCGCCCTAAACAAGCAGATCTCTTACCAATCCACACTCCCTTTAAAGCATGATCTCTATACAATCTTAATCTTTTAGTTTCTATCCAGCCAACATTTTCAATAGAACTCACCCATTCAATAAATCGTTTCCTAATATGCTGGGGCAATCTGTCTATTTGCTTTCTTACTCTTGAATAACCAACCTTATCCATAGTTTATCATACAATGACCTATTATTGAAACTTAAAAATGATCAAAAATCTGAGTTTTTTAGCTCTATTAACTCTTTACAGTTGCCTTAACTTATAACATATTCCAATCTTTTTCAAAGGATTTTTTGCCTATGCTCACTATTTCTTAAGCCTCTTCTTTGGAAAAGTTATTCTTTTTAAAAGCTCCCTAAAGCCTATTTTTCAAGAACATGGAATCGCTGCTGATTTTTTGATCTGTAACCAATCTCCAAAAGAAATATTAAAATGAATATCTATGTAACAATACTATAAAGAATATCAGATTTGGAAAAGAGGTCTATCTGTATACTCCCTTCTAGGAGCAAAACCTCTACGCATAGTATTTTCCGTTAAAGCAATAGGTTCTAAAAATTGCAAGAGATAATCAGGCCCACCTGTTTTGCTTCCAACACCAGATTGCTTCAAACCCCCGAAAGGATGACGGTTCACTACGGCTCCTGTAATAGCTCTATTGATATAAAGATTACCTACCTCTAAATGCTGTTTTACATATTCGATATTTTTAGGACTTCTAGAGTAAATACCTCCTGTTAATCCATAACGTGTTCCATTAGCAATCTTTACAGCATCAGTCAGATCCTTTGCTTTGATAACAGCAAGTACAGGACCAAAAACTTCATTCTGCGCTAAAAAAGAATCCGGCTTAACATCAGTAAACACTGTCGGTGGTACAAAATAACCACTATGATCATCTTCTGATGCTCGTATTAAATCTTTCATATCTGCTTGATAAGCAGGAGGACTGGGTGCTTTTTGAATCATTTGATGAATACGCTCAAAAGCTTCCTTATCAATAACAGGACCTAAATAGGCATCAGGATCATCTGCAGGTTTTTGAGAAATATCTTTTATCCCTTCTATAAGACGTGAAACAAATTTATCATAAATTGAATCAACAACGATAACACGACTACAAGCAGAACATTTTTGTCCTGCAAATCCAAAAGCAGAATAAATCACTCCAGCAATTGTCTCATCCCAATCAGCACTGTTATCTACAATAATTGCATTTTTACCACCCATTTCTATAATAGATCTTTTAACAGCATATTGATCATCAAAGGTATGAGCCGTTTTTTTCACAATACCTAGTCCCACATCCCTTGATCCTGTAAAAGCAATCAAATTAACATCTTTATGACAAACCAAGTAATCACCAATCTCTTCACCATAACCAGGAAGAAAATTCACAACTCCCTTAGGAAATCCTACCTCTTGAATCATTTTCATCAGTATAGCCGCGACAATGGAACTTTGCTCTGCTGGCTTCATAACAACAGTGTTACCTGTCACCACAGCTGCACTGACCATGCCTGTTAAAATAGCTAACGGAAAATTCCACGGAGAAATAACAGCAACAACTCCCCTTGGATTGTATTTATAATGAGTGGTCTCCCCAGCAACTCCACCCACCCAATAGCCCTTATCTAACCTCTCCGCATGAATTGCATAGAAATTGCAAAAATCAATGGCCTCTGCAATATCCGCATCAGCTTCCTGCCAAGGCTTTCCCACTTCTAATACTTGCAAAGTAGCTAAATCATACCTATTTTTTGAAATCAACAAGGCTAACTTTTTGACAAGATCAGATCTGTAAGATGCGCTCTTTGCCTTCCAATCAAAAAAAGTATTTCTAGCCTCTTTAATAGCCATTTCTGCTTCTTTTTGACCTGCAACATAAACCTCACCTAAAGTTTTTCCAGTAGAAGGATTGATGCTTAATAATTTTTTATCCGTTTTGATATTCTTGTTTCCAATCACAATTGGATAAGGATGTCTTTTTAGCTTTCTCTGACGATCTAAAGCCTCTTGAAACTTGATTCTATGAACCTCTAACGAAAAATCTAATAAAGACTCATTCATAAAAGTAGTAGAATCTTGTTTGTCACTATTTTTTGATACCTGTGAAGATTCATCTTTTAAAGATTTGTCTTGAATGCTTTCTAAAGGATCTACAAGCAGATCTTTTGACAAATTTTGAGAGTCAAGTTGCATCAACTGTAAAAAAGATTCATTAGCAGAATTTTCCAATAATCTTCTTACAAGATAAGCCATTCCTGGTATCAATTTTCCCACAGGAACATATTCCCTCATTCGCATCCCCATTTGCACCAATGCGCTTTTTAAGGGTTCTGCCATTCCAAATAACATCTGAAACTCAATGTCAGATAAATTATTGTTTTGCGCATAAATAAGGCTTGAAGCAATCGAACGTATATTATGAGAACCAATAGCTATCTTGATATCCTGTTGATGATCTATCAGAAGTTTTACACAGCGTTCAAAGTTAATATCTGTTTCTCGCTTTTGTAAATAGACAGGGCAAGGCCACTTTTCTTGTTCTGCCACAATCACCTCATAGTCCCAATACGCTCCTTTGACAACACGAATGGTAAAAGGCACACCTCGCCTTCGAGCAATCTTAATAAGCTGTGTAATATCTTCATAAGAGTCTCTAAGATAAGTCTGAGTAACTATACCAAAATGAGGATAATCTTTAAATTCAGGTTCCATCACCAGTTCTTTAAAAACCTCTAAAGTCAAATTTTTGATATGATAGTGTTCCACATCCATATTCACAAAAACATTTTTTTCCTTAGCTATTTGAAGAATACGTCTTAACCGCGCTTTTAAAATAGACTTTGTGTGCTCCCAAGCTGTTAGCTTGATCTGTGAATAAATAGCACTTAGTCGAACAGAAATATTCACTTTTGGATATGCCCTATCAATATCTATTTGCTGATCATAATCCCAAGATTCAGAAGCTAAAGATAGCTGATGAATCAACTCAATACATCTATCTTGATAGTCTAAAGCTTCTTTTTCATTCAATGTTTCCTCACTTAAAAGATTGATAGAAAAAGTCATTTTTTTTAAACGAGATTTTGCCATCTGAGGCAAGATATTCTTCATTATCTCACCTGCAATAAAAGTCTTAGCAATTTGTGTGATGTTTTTACGTATCACTTTTGCCATAAGAAAAGGAGCAAATGATCCTACTCCAACTCCAAAATTAAAAATAGATGGCAAATTACCACCTTTTTCTAAAAGATACTCTTTAAAGTAACTTACCACTTCAGTGTCTGTGGTTAAAACAGGCAGTACATCAATAAAACGAAACATTTTGGTTTTAAAGCTCTCATTTTTCATGCTCCACTGCATAATGCGATCATACCACCAGTCTTTATCTAAGACAGATGTACTTTGAGACTGCATCAACTTAAAAACTTCAGATCCTTTTTCTTCCACTTGTTTTTGAAAATCCATATCACTTAACCTCACAATATAAGATTTATTATCGACATTTTTTTAATACAAAACTATAAGATACACCAATAAACGTAACCTGTAAAATAATGATATAATAGAGTAGGTTTAAAAAAGCATCAATTTTCTTATATAATAACGTCAAATAGTCTTGCCCTACGAACATCAATCTTGACAGCCTCACTTATTAATAGATATCCCGCTTCGAATGGCAGTCGAAATCTTAATACATCTACTCCTAAAATGAAAAGAGACAAAAATAGCCTTGTTACGCAAGTATTGACTCTATTACATTAGCTGCAGATTTGTGAACTAGCTCTTATCCAGAGCATTATGAGATAAAGACTTTAAAGAAGTTTTTATTCTATAATCAATTGTAAAAATAATGGAAGTTCATTGCTCGAAGGTTGCCTGCTGCTAGTGAAAAAGCCTGCCAAAAGACACTACTAATCACATACAAATATTTGTGCAATAAAACCGACAAAAACTATTATTCGATAATAAGTCGATCTCTATTAACTTTGAAAATTATTAAATTTAAATATTCAACTTTATTTTGATTCAATCGTCTGAACTCAACATACACGGTAAGGTGTTGTTATTTAAATAATCCATTTCACATGACATAAGCAAATCTTATAGACTGTATATTTTTCAAAAATTGCAATTTTAGGTATTGACTTTTATTTCTCTTCTAATTTAAGGTTTATAAATGAAACAGAATTTAATTGAAGGACAAAGACTTATGGTCACAAACTTTCTAATTAAAAATTCTAAACTCTCTAAGAAACGGTTCATGCACCGTTTTTCTTACTATTTTTATTTCTATTTTGGCTGTTAAGCAGCCAATACACATTTATCCCCTACAATTTATCTAATTTTAATCGTTGCTAATCTCTACTTAGACATTAGTAAAATTACAAACTTTTTAAAAACTTATTCTTATTAGGAGGTTTATCATGGAATTATCTTACAAATGGTTAATTGCATTTTTATGTGTAACGACTTTTCATTTAATTATTGTGCTGAAAACAACACATGTTTCTGCACAAGTGGAAGCAGGTCAGGAATCACCTTGTCCAAGTACATTGTTACAGGCAGTCTTAAAACATGATGTTGATGTTGTGAGGTTGCTTTTAGAATATGGTGTAGACCCAAATGCTTCTCTTGAAAATTGTCAAGTTGTAATAACTAATGGTGTTATAGTCTTACTCAAAGAGGATCAAAGATTTATTGATGCTTGGAGACCAAGGAGATCAAGACGTACCGTCTTATTGAGAAAATTGAAGAGTAGCATACCCGATAACTCATCCTTACTTCACATAGCGGCAAGAATTCGTCCTTCTAGGGGTCAATGGCTTACTCCTGATCCTCGGATATATGACTTACTTGTACAACATGGAGCAGAATAAATGCAACAAATGTAAAGTGTCATACACCATAGATGTTCTCCTTTTCTATTATCCTTAATGCCTCATCTTTTTGGTTTCTCTATCAGCCCCTTCTTCGAAGGGGCTTTTTTTATCAAAATAAATATTTTTTACCTTTTATTTCACTCAAAACAAACTCAACTCTGTTACCGAAAGTTATGGGTTATTGAAAATAATCCATTTTATGTGACATAAGCAAATCTTATAGATTGTATGTTTTTCAAAAATTGTAATTTTTTCATATTGCATTTTACTTTTTTTTGATTTAAGGTTTAGATAATAAAAAAATAAAATTTAATTGAAGGACAAAGACCTATGGTCACAAGCTTTTTAATTAAAAATTCTAAATCTTTTAAGAACTGGCAAGTAAGTCATTTCTTTATGACTTTTATTCTCATCTTTCTGACCGTTTAACGGTCAGTCTATCAAATCCCCCTCATCACTATTTAATTTTTAAGTTTTTAATCACAATCACTATTAACTTTTAGACACTTATGAAACTTGCGAGGTTTATTATGAAATTATCTTACAAATGGCTGACCGTACTTTTATGCGCAATAGCTTTTAACTTTCTTGTTGTACTAAAGACAACAAATGTTTTTGCTCAAGTTGAAGCGAATCAATCCCCTTGTCCAAGTACACTGTTATGGGCAGTTTTAGAAAAAGATGTTGCAATGGTGGAAGTGCTTTTAGAATATAGCGCAGATCCAAATGCTTCTCTTGAAAACTGTCAAGAGTTAGAAATTGAAGAGTTTAGGAGGCTTGACTGGTTTCCTGAAGGATCATCATTGTTGCATATAGCAGCACACACTTTTTCAGGTCACCACGATATTGACAGTGGTAGAATCTATGACTTACTTGTGTCACACGGGGCAAATGAAAATACTATGGATGCAAGAGAAGACACACCAGAAAGTATATTGAGAGAGATATGGAGAAACCGAAGATATGCACGCGTTTTTTAATCCTGATTG
The DNA here is from genome assembly GCA_965262715.1 of Bdellovibrionales bacterium. Taxonomy (GTDB): domain Bacteria; phylum Bdellovibrionota; class Bdellovibrionia; order Bdellovibrionales; family JAUICD01. The sequence goes on from OZ253553.1 coordinate 1,376,924, forward strand.
CCCTTTTTTATTCCTTTATAAGCCCCTTCTTCGAAGGGGCTTATTTTATCAAAATAAATATTTCACATTTTGCATAAAGATCGATTTAATAGCAGTAGGTATATAAAGATTAGAGAGTTATGACAGGCATCTGATCTAGTTGTGGCAAGCCACCTCAGGCTAGCGGCTCAGGAGATAAAGTTTGCATAAGGTTTTGATACTATAACAAAATAACAGTGGTACAAGGTGCTTAGGAACCTCTACTGCTAGTGAAGAAGCCTGTCATAACTACTCTCATAAATGTTTGTGTAACAAAACCCTTTAAATTTATTTACGAATAATGAGATTTAAGATTCTTCCTGGGACATAAATCACCTTTACAACAGGCTGATCACCTATAGCGTTTTTAACGCTCGCAATTGCAAGTGCTTTTTCAATAGCAGAATCTTTAGCTTCATCTAAACTCACTTCTATGACACCTCTTTTTATCCCATTGACTTGCACTCCAATATTTACCATATCTTCCTTAACTAAATTTGGATCAAACTCCGGCCAATCTTTTAAAGAAACAAAACCTTTACCTCCTAATTTCTCCCAAAGTTCTTCTGTAATATGTGGCGCAAAAGGAGATAACAATTGAAGTAAAGTCATCAGTGTTGATCTAGGACGCTCTCCTGTTTTATAAAATTCATTAATAAGAATCATCATCTGACTGATAGCTGTATTAAGACTTATACTTTCAATATCTTCTGAAACTTTTTTAATCGTTTTATGAAGAAGCTTCTGAACTGACAAAGAAGCTTCTTTATCTTGAATGACCACTTTACCATTTTCATCTATACATAGCCGCCAAATACGATCTAAAAACTTTCTTACCCCTGAAATGCCTTTATCTTGCCAAGGTTTATCTTTATCTAAGGGACCCATAAACATTTCATACATACGCAAAGCATCTGCCCCATAACTTTCTACTATTTCATCTGGATTGATGGCATTGCCTGCAGATTTTGACATCTTTTCTCCATCTGAACCTAAAATCATTCCTTGATGAACAAGCTTTTTAAATGGTTCAGAGTGAGAAACAAGCCCTGCATCAAATAAAACTTTTTGCCAAAACCGAGCATAAAGCAGGTGTCCTACAGTGTGCTCTGGCCCTCCCACATAAATATCGACAGGCATCCAATATTTTTGACAATCAAAAGAAAAAGGCTCTTTTTCATTGTGAGGATCAGTGTATCTTAAAAAATACCAAGAGGAACCAGCAGATCCTGGCATTGTATCTGTTTCTCTTCTACCTCCATCTTTCAATAACACCCACTCTTTATTTTGAGCCAGAGGTGACTTGCCATCAGATGAAGGTTCATAACTAACTACCTTTGGTAATAAAGCAGGCAGTTCATCTTTAGGGATAGCTGCAATTCCTTTTTGAGGATAATGGATTACAGGAAATGGCTCTCCCCAATATCTCTGACGACTAAATAGCCAATCTCTTAATTTATAAGTGATATGCGCCTTACCTATCCCTTGCTCTTCAACCTTTGTAAGTAATTTATCTATGGCGGTTTCAACATCTAAACCATTAATAAAATCAGAATTTATCACTTTTCCTTTACCTTCATAAGGTAGTGGCCCTTTACTTTCAACAACTCTAATAATTTCTAAATTATATTTTTCTGCAAACTCAAAATCTCTCTGATCATGCCCTGGAACAGCCATAATAGCACCTGTTCCATAAGATGCTAAAACATAATCTGCAACCCAAATAGGAATTCTGCTTTTAGTAAAAGGATTTATACCATAACAACCTGTAAAAACTCCTGTTTTAACTTGATCTGTTTGACGGTGCAATTCAGTTTTACCTAAAGCTTCTTGGATATATTGATTCACATTATGCTTGTGCGTATCAGGTATAATTTCAGATAATAAAGAATGCTCAGGAGACAGCACTAAAAAAGTAGCACCAAAAATAGTATCTAACCTTGTTGTGAAAACAGAAACATATTTTTCATGTCCGTCTACTTGAAAATCAAGCATAGCTCCTTTGCTTTTTCCAATCCAGTAACGCTGTCCATCTTTTGTACGCTCTGGCCAGTTTATATCATCTAAACCTTCTAATAACTGCTCTGCATATTTTGTGATTTTCAACATCCACTGTGTCATTGGAAATTGAATAACTTCATGGCCTCCTCTTTCACTCTTTCCATCAATCACTTCTTCATTTGCCAAAACTGTCTTCAACTGAGGGCACCAGTTGACAGGCACTTCTTTTTGATATGCCAATCCCTTTTCAAACAAAATAGTAAAAATATATTGAGTCCATTTATAATACTTAGGGTCACAAGTTGAAATTTCTCTATTCCAATCAAAACTAAAACCAAAAGACTTAAGCTGTCTGCGAAAAGTATCAATAGACTTTTGTGTCGTAATAGAAGGATGAATGCCTGTTTCAATAGCATATTGTTCAGCAGGAAGACCAAAAGCATCAAAACCAATAGGATGAAGAACATTATAGCCTTTACATCTTTTATATCGAGCAATAATGTCAGAGGCTGTATAACCCTCAGGATGACCAACATGAAGTCCAGAAGCAGAAGGATAGGGAAACATATCTAAAATATAAAATTTAGGTTGCTCAGTAAAATTCTTGGCTTCAAAAAGTTTAGCTTTCTGCCATCTCTCCTGCCACTTTCTTTCTATCTCTAAGTGAGGATACGCCATAATTTTTTAAGACCTCTCAATTTTTTAAAATTTATACTTTATTTTTAAGTTATTTCTCATTCTACTTAGCAATAAAAACTTTAAGTTATAATTTTTTAATTATTAAGCTCCCTCTCTTAATAAAAAACCATTTAGCGCAAAAAATCCTTTAATTTCTATAGTATAAACACCTTTTGAAAAGAAGTAAGCAGCTTATAAATAAGGTGAGAGTAATTGACAAGACATGTCAAATCTTAAAACATATTACATGATTATGACAAATCATAAAATCTACTTTAAAAACAATTAGCAAATATGAACTACCATCTTAACAACTTAAAACACAAAAAAGAGAGGAATACTTTTATGGATCATGAAACTTTCCGCAAACATGCACATGCCTTTGTTGATTGGATGGCTGATTATATGAGTACAGTAGAAAAATACCCTGTGCGTTCACAGGCTGCGCCAGGAGATATTGCCGCTCAACTTCCGATGCAACCTCCAGAAACTGGTGAGTCAATGGAAAAAATTTTTGCTGATTTTAAGTCAATTGTGTTGCCAGGAATCACCCATTGGCAACACCCAGATTTCTTTGCCTACTTCCCTTCAAACTCCAGTCCTCCTTCAGTTTTAGCAGAAATGCTAACAGCAGCATTAGGAGCCCAATGTATGCTTTGGGAGACAAGCCCAGTAGCAACTGAAATGGAAACCCGCATGCTTGAATGGTTACGTATGATGACAAAATTACCTAAAGGATTACATGGTGTGATTCAAGATTCAGCATCCAGTGCCATCCTTTGCGCTCTCCTGACGGCACGTGAGCGTGCAACTGATTGGCAAGTGAATTGTAATGGCCTTGCACAAACTGCTCCAATAGTAGCCTACACATCCAAACAAGCGCATTCAGCAACAGAAAAAGGCGCAAAAATTGCCGGTTATGGTAAAGTCAATATAAGACTTATCAAAACAGATAATCACTTTGCAATGGATCCCAATGCTCTTGAAACAGCAATTCAAAAAGACCGTTCTAATGGACTCATCCCTGCTTGCGTAGTGGCTTCTATAGGTACAACCGGAGTTGGCGCTATTGATCCTTTAAGAAAAATTGGTGAAATTTGCAGAGACCATAATGTGTTCCTTCATGTTGACGCAGCTTGGGCAGGTGCCGCACTTATTCTGCCAGAGCAAAGATGGATGTCAGATGGAATCGAGCTGGCTGATAGTATTGTTTTTAATCCCCATAAATGGTTGATGACCAACTTTGACTGTTCTGCACATTATGTTCGTGACCCAAATGCATTGATTCGCACACTCACCATTCTGCCAGAGTTTCTCAAAAGCCATCAGCAAGGTCATGTTATTGATTATCGTGACTGGGGTGTCCCTCTTGGTCGAAGATTTCGAGCACTTAAATTGTGGTTTGTTATTCGATATTATGGTATTGAAGGTCTGCGGGCTATTTTACGTCGACATATTGATCTTGCCAAAAAGGCAGAGGCATGGGTCACCGCAGCACCAGATTTTGAAATTATGGCACCACGATCACTAACACTTTTCAATTTTCGTTATCGACCTAAAGGTCTCTTTAATACACATGAGCTTGATAGAATCAATGAGACATTACTACATCGTTTGAATGACAGTGGATTGGTTTACTTTACACAAAATAAAGTTCTGGGTTGTTATACTATCCGTTGGTCTATTGGACAATTTAAAACAGATCACCACCATGTTGAAGCTGCATGGGAACTGATTTGTAAGACAGCTAGGGATATTAAGTTACCCATCTAGTTTAATGAAGCCTCCAAATCTTTTAGAAAGAAATAAGCAGCTTATAAATAAGGTGAGGGTAATTGACAAGATGTGTTAAAATTTAAAACAGCTTATGTGTTATGAAAAACAGATGGCAATATAAACCACTACCATGATAATAAAAAATTACAATATATATGAATACAATGCTTTATTAAGACTGTTTGCCATTCTCACTTTAAGATACAATAATAAATTATTGTAAAAGTGACTTAGAAAAAGCACAACAAGAGGTAGACCATGGAATAAAGACTTCATTTTTTTACAATGAAAATTCAAGATAACCTGGAAAGGTAACCTTGGAAACCCTGTTGAAAAAGCTGCTAATCATGCTCCATATTGAAAACGTAAAGAAAGGTATGCTTAGGCAGTTCAGATTTCTAAAAAATAAACTATTTATCTTGTTGCTGCTTCTTACAGTTACTGGATATAGGCAGCAAGATGTTGATCATTATATAGATCTTTATAACTACGCCAATTCTTTAAACCTTGAATGCAAAAGTAGTCTTCAGGAGTTTACTGATGAACAATTGTGTTGCTTTGTTTATACTCTTAGGAGAGTAAATAGCCTCTTCGACATATGTATTGAAAATAAAGAGTTTGTTTATAACTGTATAAATGATATGATAAGTAATGTTGGTCTACAAGCAAGAGAGTTTACTCTACGCAATATGGTTGTGGGCACTCAAACATGTGGAATCTATAGAGCAACTAGCAGTTATAAAAATAATCTTAGGTATTGAATATATAAAAAAATAACTATCAAACAAAGTACAAATTGATGATTTTAATGTCTTTTATCCTATAGTAAATCCGGTAAGCTTTGATTATTTTTTTGAGCATTGACATTATAGAAGCCACCTCAAAAATACATGATAGCAGTAAATAATATGAAATTGCAAAATACAAAACATAACATAACTAAAGATGGCTTCTTACTCAAAATGGACAGACTTGACGAGAGCCACGATAGTGGCCCTACGGAAAGCCGGAAGGGTCCATTTTGAGTGAAACAGTCCTTTTATGTGGTACTTATTAATAAAACGATGTCCTTAGCATTGTGTTAAGAAATGAGGAGATACTTTCTACTAAAAATAAACGGATTTTTGAGGCAATTAGCATTTTGTTGAGGGTGTTAACCGTCACGCTAATTGCCCAAAAACAGCCAGTGGCTCGCCTCGAGAGGCTGGTTTATTTTTAGTGAAACAGGTTGTTTTGAAAACGTGAACATTAGAATTAATTTTGAGATGAGTTCTAATTATTATTCTACATTTAGAAGCTCTAATATCTTTTGCCTCCGATAATTAAATATTTTCTTCATATCAGATTGAACAAGAGGTCCTGTTATTAAGTTTAATTTATAACGTAATTGGTAATTTAAGAGATCTACAATCAATGTACCACCAGCAAAAGATTGGAATTGATGAATATGTCGAAATTTAGAAAATAAACCATTTGATTGTTCATCTATAAAAAGATGAGGAGGGTTATAAGTAGTGATTTTTATTTTTGATTTTATATTCAACCCATAAATAGATATTTTATACTTTAACTCTGTATTTTGATCTAGTTTTAAGGGAGATGTTCCTATCCATTGAAAGTTTAACCAAGGATGTGTCATTTTTTCTAAGTTTCTAAGTGAAAGAAAAAGATCAAAAACAGTGCTTCTATCTCTTGGTATCCATTGCATGGTTTCAAAACGTAAAGGCCACAAAAAATTTTCATATAAATTTATTAGGACAGCATTTATATCTTGAAATTGAAAAGAAAAACCACTCTGGATTAACTTCTGAGGAAGAATTCTATGACTCCTTGTAAGAACATCAATAAGCTCTCCATGTAAAATAGATAAAATAAATTTTGGAGGAGATAAAAAATCTTTTTTCTTAAATGTTTGGTTTAGCTCATGTACAAACTTCGAATATAAACAAGGTGCAGGTGAAGTTAAATTGACAGCACCACTCATTTCACTATTTTCTATACAAAAAATTAAAGCTTTAACAACGTCCTCGATATGCACCCAACTTAGCCAAAAGTCTTTTCCTGGCATTTTTCCCAAAAAACCAGATCTCGCATACGGTTCTAATTGATCTAACATACCTCCATCCCTAGCTAAGACTGCTCCAAAGCGCGCTTGTATAGAACGCACTGAAAGTTTTTCACACCTTTCTAAAACACACCTTTCCCACTCATGACAAAGATGCGAAAAAAAAGAAGATTCTTCTTGAATTGGAGTTTGCTCATCACACTCCTTATCAGAAGGTGTATAAATACCAATACCAGATGCGCAAATAACTAAAGATAGTTTTTTTTGTTTTAAAGGAATGAAAGGGTCCAATAAGTGCTTAGTTGTATTGATTCTAGAATCATAAAGCTTCTGTTTAAAATCTTTAGACCACTTCGATTTGGCAACATTCTCTCCTGCTAAGTGAATAATAACTTCAATAGACTCTAAAACAGAAGATGTTGTAAGAGGCTTTTTCATAAGATCATGTTCTAAAACAAAAGCTGGTAAGCCTACAATCTCATTATACTTACTCTTAGAGCGAGTCACAACCGTTAATTGATGCCCTAAAAACAATAATTCTTTGCAAATATGGTGGCCAATAAGACCTGTAGCACCTGTCACTAAGATTCTCATAAATTAATTAATATATGTATTTTAAAGAAAAGTCGAGTCTATTTAGAACTCATCTCAAAATTACTTCTAATATCCACGTTTTCAAAACAAGCTGTTTCACTAAAAATGAACCAGCCTCTGGCTGTTTTTGGGCAGTTAGCCTGAAGGCTTACGCCTTCAAGAAAATGCTAACTGCCTCAAAAATTTGTTCATTTTTAGTAGACAAGATACCTCTCATTCTTTTACACAATGTTAAGGGAAATTTCTTTCCACTACCTCTCCTTACAAATTACCTAAATCTTTACAACAAGTTAAAATTTGATGTTTATGCTGGCTACCTCAAAAATCTGTTCATTTTGAGTAGGGTAGATATCTCTCATTTTTTTACACACTGTTAAGGGAAATGCTTTTATTTCTCAACGGCTGATATAAAACTTTATTTTTGAGATGGCTTCTAATGAGAATTTGTAATTTGCTTAAACACTTTAATTGAAAGTTCATAAGCTTCATCCAAATGTCTTGCTTTGATATCCTCTGATTCTTCTATATCTGCTATCGTTCTAGCTACTTGAGTCAGTGATATACGTTTTCTATGAGCATATTGTAGTTCAGGAAAATGACGAGAAAAGACACTCTCATCTAACATTTTATAAATGACCTCTGTAGATAACCTGCTATTTGAAAATTTTTGTCCTCTGCGTTTTAATGCAAAACTCTGAGCTTTTTCTACCATGTTCCTTAAATCACTTGCCTTAATCTGTGGCTTGTTAGAAAAATGATCAGCAACAACAATCATTTGAAATCGATCAAAGACAGGTCCTGATATTCGGCCTAAATATTTTTGCAAACGGAAGGAAGAACAAATGCAACGGTCAGAATCAAAAGGCAAAAATTTTCCACAAGCACAAAGGTTTGTAGTTGCTAAAAGTAAAAACTGTGCAGGAAAACTCCTCATATCACGGGCTCTTGCTAAATGAACTACACCCGTTTCTAAAGACTCACGTAAACATTCTTGCACTGCTATAGAAAATTCTAAGAGTTCATCTAGAATTAAAGTGCCTCCATGAGCTTTTGTGATAGCTCCAGGTCGAATAGGACTTCCTCCTCCAATGATCGAAATATGACTGCTCGTATGATGAGGTGTAAGTATAGGACGCCAAAACAACTTTTCACCTAACCTTCTCCAAATTGATTGTGACATCAAAAAGACTTCATCAGAAGGATTTGATAAAACCTTTGATATGATATTTGCTGTAGTGGTTTTACCTGTACCAGGAGACCCTACAAAAAGAGTGTTGTGTTCTCCCACTGCAATAATATGAGCTACCCTCGCCTGATACTCAGATAGTTTGATCTTAGGAACATTTGGTCTTACAAATTCTAATACTTGATTCTTTGCCTTAACTAATTCTGGATTTTTAATTGCTTCAAGAGAAGGTATCTGTAAAGACGGAAAAGGCAGTCTTTGATGACACTCGCCTGTAAACACAGCCTCATCTTTTATAGGAACATCCAAAACATCATCAGGTACAATCACCTCCCCATTAAAATTCAACTCACCATAAAACAAAAGAGGATATTCATCTAGTTGGATTTGCTTTGTTTCACACAAAATACCAACAGCTATGGCAAGGTCCATTCCAAGACTCTTTTTTCTTATATGATTAGGACGAATATGAACTAAAACTTGATGCCTTTTGGGCCAACTAAATCCACTTGCTTTAAGAGCTGATTTAATACGCACACAGCTTTCCTTAATAGAAATATCAGGAAGTCCAGTCACTTTTAAATCAGGAAGCCCTGGAAAAAGAGTTATTTCTATTTCTGCTTTTAATAATTCATAATCATTATCAATAAAAGAATATACTTGCATAACCTTAGAACTCACCTCAAAATGACTTTTTCTTTTTTATCTTTTAACATCTCTCACTTCCCCCTCTTCTTAATAAATCACCCAAACTTTTATAGTTAAGACTTGATGTTTATAGCAAAAAGACGAGTTGTTCCTCCAAGCAATATCGAGAACTCATCGGCTTTGCCATAAACATCAAATTTTTTGAAATGACTTCTAAAAAGATATGCAAAAAAAGGTCCAATTTAAAAGCTGTTTAATTTAAAGATAAGCAGATATTTTTACAAAAATGTCCGACAAGCAAGACAATAATGACTAAAAACCGGATTAACGCACCGAGTTTATTCTTCATAATTTTAAGCAGTTTATTTTTATTCTTTCTTCTTATCTATCTTGATCATAATAAATTTGCCACCTAAATACTCGTTCAAAAAAATAGACTTTCATGTCCGGATTTTAGGCTTCGATGTCCAACTCTTCGGACAAGCAGGGTCTTAAACCCACCTTTTACCCACTATAAAGCTGGCACTGTTTTTGCTGAAGCTCTAAGTACATTTTTAAAATGATTCTTCTCAAAAATAAATCACAGGAAGAAATCATAAATAATATTTTTGATAATCAATTTTATATTGGAGGGTATTATGAAAAAGAAATTTCAACAATTAATGAGTATTTTTTTTATGATAACTATTTTTTTTGGATGTAGTTCAAAAGAACCTGTAAAAAACATACCAGAAAAAGTATCAACAACAACTCAAGAGTTACTAAATGACAATCAGATTCATAAAGAAGTCTTAGATAGTCAACAAAATGAAAATGACTTACAAGATGGACAGTCATCAGAAGCACCAGAAATTAATATTCAAGATCATCAGAGCATAAAAGAGAAAGCATTGATAGAATCATCACAGAATCGTGAAGTTATAGAACGTGTTGTTCAAAGCACTAACAATGATCATATAAGATTCGAACAACAACTTGAAAAGCAAGAAAAATTACAACAAGAAGACATGCCATCTCTATTAGTAGCTGTTGAACAAGGGAATGTTGCAATTGTTCAAAAGCGACTTGATATGGGCGAAAACCCTAATATAAGAAACAAAGATGGTGAAACATTGCTAACCATCTCAACTCTTAGAGGACACACAAGGGTCATTGAATTACTAACTCAATTTGGAGGAGATCCTAATCTCACAGATACTAGTGGTAAAACAGCTTTATTTTGGGCTTCTCAAAATGGCTATATTCAAGTAGTGCAACCTCTTATAGAAGCAGGTGCTAATGTGAATGCTCAAAACCTCATTGGTGAAACAGCTCTTATAATAGCTGCTTTTAAAGGCCATATACAGATTGTTAAACTACTTTTGGAATTTGGGGCCAATCCCAATATAGCAGATAGTTACAATCAAACAACAGCCTTGATGTGGGCAACTCTTAGAAATCATACAGATATTATCAGATTGCTTAAAGATGCTGGAAGTAATAATAATCCTGAGAGCATTAATGACCATACAGCTTTGACATGGGCTATCAGCAAGAGTTATACAAACAAAGCTCAATTACTTATAAACGCCGGTGCTGGTGTTGATGCTCAAGATAACGACAATAATACAGCTTTAACATGGGCTGCTAAAAACGGTCATAAAGAAACAGTAAGATTACTTTTAGAAGAAGGAGCAAACCCTAACTCTAAAAGCCAAAATGGGTACACAGCCTTGATGTGGGCTGCCAAAAATGGTTACATAGAAATAGTAAGACTACTCTTAGAGTCTGGTGCCTACATTGATGTTAAGAATCAATATGGAAATACGGCTTTAATTTGGGCTTCTAGAAAAGGTCACATAGAAACAGTGAAATTACTCTTAGAAGCTGGCGCGCATGTTGACACCGAAGGTGAACATAAAAATACAGCTTTAATAAAGGCTGCTAAAAATAATCATGTAGAGACAGTATTGATTCTTTTAGAGGCCAGCGCTAATATCAATGCTAAAAATCATATTGGTGAAACAGCTTTAATTCTCGCTGCTTTTGAAGGTCATACAGAGGTTGTTAAATTACTTTTAGAGTCTGGAGCCAATCCTAATATAGAGGACACTCACGGTCAAACAACAGCCTTGATGTGGGCGACTCTTAGAAATCATACCGACGTTATCAAGTTACTGACAGACGCTGGCAGTAAAAGTAACCCCAGACGCATAAATGGTCATACAGCCCTGACATGGACTGCTAGAAAAAGCTATACAAATAAAGTTTCACTAATTATAAAACCTGACGTTGATGTTGATGGTAAAAACAGTAGTGGTAATACAGCTTTATTTTTCGCCACCAGACATGGTTATACAGGTATGGCAAAAAAGCTTTTAGAAGCAGGAGCTGACCCTAACTTTAAAAACAAAGGCAATAATACAGCTTTATTTTGGGCTGCTCAAAATGGTCATACGAAGACAGTGAGATTACTTTTAGAAGCAGGTGCTAATGTCAATGCTAAAAATAGATATAACAATACGCCTTTGATATGGGCTGCTAAGACATGCCGCGTGAGTATAGTAAGACTTCTTTTAGAAGCTGGGGCTCACCCTAATGCTAGAACCAGCTCAGGCAATACCGCTTTGATCTTATCCGCTAGTAAAAGTTGCCCTAAAACATCAAAAGTCCTTTGGCAGCACGGCGCTAATTTGAATATTAGAAATAATAGTGGAGTCACTGCTCTAGGTCGTGCCCTAAGCTATGCAGCTCGTCGCAATTACCGAAGTTCATCTATGAAAACAGTCAATTGGTTAAGAAGTGTTTACGCTGTAAGATAATTATGTATGTATATAGATAACAGATTGCCCGATTGCCCGTTTCCCGGAAAGGGTCCTACAAGTTGGAGTTGATTCTAAAGTGGTAAAGAAAGCAAGATTATATTCGTAAGCTTTGACATTATGTATTATTTTTTAGATATCACTATATAAACTTGTATTTTTTATTGCATTAATCTGTAATGAATAGTTTTTTAAACCTCTTCATTTTTCAAATTCTTGTTGAAACTAAAAAGGCGTTTTTTTATGGAAACTTTCCCTTGTCTTGGATTGGAAATTTTAGGTCAATGTCAATACAATCCACGAAATCCAACAGTGTACTTTTCTATAGGTCAACTTCTCCCTTTAATTGCAGTTTTTATTGCCTTTTATCAGATTTTAAACCCTATAACAAAGCTTAGAATTGAATCTAGCAATTTATTTAAGTATAAACCAAGTATCTTTGGTCTTAGAAATTGGCTTTTGGAATATGAATTTCCGTCATATTTTAAGTTGTTTGGTGTAATTTGTAAAAATCTTATCTCTCGAGTTGAATTCAATGTTTTAAAGATTCTTGCTATCTTGTCTATATTTTTCATTTTTATTTCAACCATAATCCCATCAATACTTTCAGAACCTCATGTAATCCCACTGTTTGGATATCCTATATTTTGGGAATTACTGGCAGGATTTATTCTTTTATTTATAAGCTGGTATTTAATAAGAGTCATTATGAATCCAGCTCAAATAAGAGATGAAAATATAGATGTATGGTTTGGTCGAACTTTAGATATCATTGACCGTAATGAAGAAAAAGAACTAATAGCTTTAGCAAAAGAAATAACACCTTCTTTAGAGAAAATAATATTTCTTTATGAGAGCTATGAGCATTTTTATCAAAACGTAAAATTTGATTTTTTTAGTAAATATTCAAAGGATAATCAAAATACCAACAAAAAACGTATTAACAGTATGAGTATTTTTAAAAAAATTAAAAAAGACAAAGATTTTCAAAAGATTGTTCAATTAAACCCAGCTCTAGACACCTGCTTTAAGATTATAAAATTTCTTTCCGATAAATCATTCTGCAAAGTAGTTGCGTGTAAAGTTCCTAATTTTTCAGAGAAGTTTTTTTCTCTTTTTTCAAAAGATACAGACATATACCCTGAAGGATATACAAGTCAAATATTTGATAACATATTACAAGCCTCATTTATATATAAAGAATCAACTTTAAGCAGAGAAAATCAATATGATGGATTAGCCGGTTTTAAGAGTCTAACTTCAAGTATTTTTAAAAATCATAGGTTACTACAACAGCGTAATCCTTTTGGATTACTCTTTCCTTCACAAATAGAATTTAAAGAGGACTGGCAAATCAAATTATATTTCTCCTGTTTAAGAGCAGTTATTGAAACTTCTCTTAATGTTTCATATAAGGAAACAACCGATGGCTATAAAATAATTCATCCAAAAGATGATAAAATGCTTAGAAATATTTATCATGCTTGTGTAGGAGACAGTTTCATAAATAATGGTATTTTAGAAAATATTCCTTTTAATCTTTCTTTTGACAAAAAAATGAATTTATTTAACACGATAAGTTTTAAAATTGGGCAACTATTAATTTTTATAAATGAAGATGAGTATAATATAAAAGCTTTCAATATTGATCGTTGTAATATTATACCTGATTCATTGAGAATATATATGAAGGAACCTCATCAAATTTCTTTATACCATATTTTGGCAAGAATGATTTTTGATTTTTTTATCGAATTATCTATGATTGAGGTAAAAAACCCTGATAGTTCCTGGCGTATTAGAGGTGCAGGTATTGGTTGTATAAAACCTTCACCTATTTATAAAAAAATGAGAAATATAAATGATATTTTAATAACTTATATAAAGATGCATATAGATGAAGAAAACTTTCAACGGAGACATTATCCTGCACTTACAAAATACATGCTTCTATTGTTTGGATTGTATTATCCAAAGAAGAAAGAAAATGAATGGGATGAATTTAAGATTTATCTCTTGGATAAGTTAAAAAAAGAATTTCATAGTTTATATACAGTTGAGGAAAATTTTGCTTTAGACATGCTTCCCTTAGATCTTTCTTATGATCCATCCACAAAGGTTATTACTCAAAATAGCACTTCAAGATGGCAGAAGAAAATAACTCTACAATGTGAATAAATGGAGATACATTTCAAAAATTGACGTCATTAAGCAGTGTTGCTAAATCAAAATTTGCTCCAGTTGTGGCTTTTGATGTCAAAAAGAATCAACAGTCATTTGATTGTTCTTGAATTATAGGCATTTATGATGGATATTTTTCATAAAATGGTAGTTAAGATTGGTTAAAGAACAAATGTCCTAAGCTTTTCATTTACAGGGAGAAATACAATTGTTTGAGCAAGTATTTAAAAATATTGACGATATTCTTTGGAAAGATGCTGGTTGTGGTAGTGAATTAGATTATGTAGAGCAAACTTCTTGGATATTATTTTTAAAATATTTAAATGATTTTGAAAAAGATCGAGAACTTAAGGCACAGCTTGCAGGAAAGTCATATAAGAAAATTATTAAGAAAGAGTTTTGTTGGGATGTGTGGGCAACCCCTAAAACTCAAAATAAAAAAATTGACCACAACAAAGCATTAACAGGTGATGATCTCAAAGAGTTTGTTGATGAGAAACTTTTTCCTTATTTTAAAAGCTTTAAATCAAATTCTGAAGGTTTTAATACAATAGAATATAAAATTGGAGAGATCTTTAGCGAATTAAAAAACAAGCTTCAAAGTGGTTATAATCTAAGGGAAGTTATCAATCAGATAGATAGCCTTCGATTTCAATCTCATGATGAAAAGCATGAAATGTCTCACTTGTATGAAGAAAAAATCAAAAATATGGGAAATGCTGGAAGAAATGGAGGAGAATACTATACCCCTCGTCCTCTGATTAAAGCTATTGTCAAAGTAGTTGCTCCAAAGATTGGAAATAAAATATACGATGGAGCTTTAGGATCAGCAGGGTTTTTATGTGAAGCTTTTGAATATTTAAAAACAAATCTGACAACTACAGATCAAAAAACTACTCTTCAAAAAAAGACTTTTTATGGTAAGGAGAAAAAGTCTTTAGCATATATTATTGGAACAATGAATATGATTCTTCATGGAATCGAAGCTCCCCATATTATGCATACAAACACTCTTACAGAAAATTTAGCAGATATTCAAGAAAAAGATCGCTATGACATTATCCTTGCCAATCCTCCTTTCGGAGGTAAAGAGAGGTCAGAAGTTCAACAAAACTTTCCTATAAAAACAGGAGAAACAGCCTCTTTGTTTTTACAGCATTTTATTAAAATGCTTAAGGCTGGAGGAAGGGCAGGAGTTGTTATTAAAAATACTTTTCTTTCAAACACAGATAATGCTTCTATAAGTCTACGTAAAGAGCTTTTAACAAGTTGTAATTTGTATACAATTTTGGATCTTCCTAAAGGAGTCTTTGCTGGAGCAGGTGTTAAAACCATTGTATTATTTTTTAAAAAAGGAGTTCCTACAAAAAAAATATGGTATTATCAACTTGATCCTGGACGCAACTTAGGCAAAACCAATCCTCTTAATGAAAAAGATTTAGCTGAGTTCATCAAATTACAAAAAAGCTTTGTTGATTCCAAGCAATCATGGATGGTGAGTGTGAAGGATGTGGATCAGAAAAACTTTGACTTGAGTGTTAAAAACCCAAACACACCGAAGGAATCTTCTTTAAGACATCCACAAGAAATTTTAGCTAGTATCAAGCTTTTAGATCGAGAAGCTGAAAAAGTATTACAATCTATGGAGGACTTAATATGAGCAAGCAAGATATACGATGGGTACAACGACTGAGTAGTTATTGTAAGGCACTGGATATCTTAAAAAGTAATGTAGAACTTGCATCAGAAAGAGATTTATCTTTATTAGAAAAACAAGGAGTTATTCAGAGCTTTGAATTTACTCAAGAGCTTGCGTGGAAGACGATCAAAGATCTTTTTGAATTGGCAGGTGAAACAACAATACTTGGAAGTAGAGATGCTTTTCATCTTGCATTTCAAAGAGGACTCTTATCTGATGGTACATTGATGAAGACTATTGAGAGTAGAAATAAAGTAGCGCATATTTACAAACAAGAAATTGCCGAAGATATTTTTCATAAAATTGTAGAAGAATACTATGATGGATTTGAACAATTAAGGACTGCCTTATTGAAAGAGAAAAAAGAAAGAGGATTGTAAGCTATGTTTGGTTTAGATGTAGATACTTTAAGAGATATGAGACAGCTTTTTAGGCAATTTTCAGATATTGAGAAAGTGATTCTTTACGGGTCCCGTGCTAAAGGCAATTATCGTAAAGGCTCTGATATTGACATTACGCTTATTGGAAAAGGTTTAGGTTTAGACAATGCTATTGATCCTTTAATGAGAAAACTAGATGATTTAAATCTTCCTTATACTTTTGATATTTCTATTTTTAAGCAATTAGACAACTTGGATTTAATAGATCATATTTTACGAGTAGGCAAACCATTTTATGAAAAAGAAGAGAGTATACCTGAAGGGTGGGAAGAAAAAAAGCTCAAAAATATTATTACGTTGGAATATGGTAAACCCTTACAAATAAACGTAAGAAACCCTAATGGAAAGTTTCCTGTATATGGTGCTAATGGTATAAAAACCAAGACAAATAAGTTTTTATATAATCAATCAAGTATCATTATCGGCAGAAAAGGTTCCGCTGGAGAAATAAATTTGTCTGAAAGTAAGTTTTGGCCTCTTGATGTGACATATTATACAGTTTTTGATTCTTCAAAATATGATTTGAAATTCTTATATTATTATATGAGTAACTTAGATTTAACTAAGTTTGCAAAGGGAGTTAAACCAGGTATAAATAGAAATGATATTTATAACTTAAGAATTCAAATACCATCTCTTCTTGCTATACAGAAACAAATTGTAGCTAACTTAGACAGAGCTTTTGAAGCTATAGACAGGGCTATCAAGAATACTGAGCAGAATCTCAAAAACTGCCAAGAACTTTTTGACTCCAACTTGCACGATGTTTTCTCTAATGATTGTTGGCCTGTGGTACAGTTAGGAGAATTATGCCGGCCTGAATATGGTTACACTACAAGTGCTAAAGATTTTGGTAAATACCGATTTGTTAGAATTACAGATATTAATGATAATGGATTGCTAAAATCAGAAAATAAGAAATATATTTTACCAAAAGAAAGTGTACAAAAGTTTATTCTTAAAAAACTAGATGTTTTAGTTGTTAGAACAGGCGCTACCTATGGGAAAGTGTTATTATTTGACAATAGTGAGCCTTCTGTTTTTGCATCTTATTTGATTAGGCTATGTTTCTCAAAAGACAGAGTAAATCATAAATTCTATTGGTGCTTTTCTCAAAGTAAGGCCTATTGGAATCAAGTTCAATCACTAGTTTCAGGAGCAGGACAACCACAATTTAATGCAAACGCTATAGTTAAAATAAAAATACCTCTTCCTTCTCTTGACATACAAAAACAAATTGTAAATAAATTTGATAAATTTAATAGAGAAAATAAAGAATTAAAATTTCTTTATGAACAGAAGATTGAAAGTTTAAAAGAACTAAAAAAATCAATACTCCAACAAGCCTTTAATTGTAAGAGCGAAATACAATAGTTTTGGTTTTGATTTAAAGGTTTTAAATTTAAATAGACTGTTTTATAATAACAATCTAATTAAGGAGAAGCGGCCTAATAAAAAGACTTTTTATTATACGTAACTTCAAATCACAAGTGCAACTCTTTTGTGTTTATAGATATTTTTAAAAGTTGTATCATTTTAAGATTAATATTTCAACAAAGTTTTAATTATCATGAAAGATTATAGTAAATTATTTAATTTGAATGAATGTATTTTGATGTTTATGGCAAAGTCTCGTAGTCCTCGAGCTAAAGCTCTGCGGAAGAACGATCCTTTGCCATAAACATCAAGCTGTCAAATAAGCATTTTCAGAAGTTATTATATATAAGTAAAATTAAATGGATAAACTATGAATAACTTCAGCAAACCATCTTTTGTCTATGAAACTCATTAGGAGTTAGAAAACCTAAACTCTTTCGAGGGCGATGGTTTAAAAGAGACTCAACCTTTTTTACATCCTTAGAGGTGACTTCTCTAAAATCTGTCTTCTTTGGAAAATACTGACGGATTAAACCATTCGTGTTCTCATTTAAACCTCTCTGATATGAACTGTAAGGATGTGCAAAATAAACTTTACATCCAGTATATTCACTGATCTTCTCATGACACGAAAACTCTTTACCATTATCCAAAGTCATTGTATGAACAACCTCTCCTTTAAGAGCTTTAGAAATAGCATGAAAAACTGCCTCAGATCTCTTAGATTCTATTTTGACAATCCTCGTCTTCTTAGAACATCTATCTACCAGCGTGACTAAAGCTCCTTTATGATGTCTACCTATCATTAGATCACCTTCCCAGTCTCCTATCCGAAGCTTCTTATCTACTATCTTAGGCCTTTTATCAATGCTCACTCTATTCTTTATCTGACCCCTTTTATCAAATCTACTTGTACCATATCGCTTCTTGCGTTGCCTCTGACATCTTAAAAATTTGTAGAGATCTCCTCCTGATTGCTTATCTTCAAGAATATGCTGATAAATACTCTCATGACTTATAGACAAACCTTTTCGTTTAAGAAAACCGGATATCTGTTCCGGACTCAAACGATCACGAAGAAACCTCTCAAGCTTATTAATGACTTTTTGTGTTATCTTTATATGTCTATGAGAGTTTTGAAGACGATCGACTGCTTTTTCATGGGCTTGTTGAGGACGATAACCTCGCAAACCTTTGTTGCGATTCAATTCCCTATATATGGTGCTTTTATCTCGACCTACCTGAGTAGCAATTGAACTTATTGATTTTCCACTTTGCAAAAAAGCTAAAATCTGGTATCTCTCATGTTGGGTTAGATGAGTGTAATTGCTCATGGAATACTCCTTTCATTATTTAAAGAGATTGATTAGAGTATTCCTCTAACCCGCTTTAAATAACTATGCAAGGAGTTGCACTTGCAACTTGAATCCACCATATATAATTGTTTCATATCGAGTGCTTAGTGAATTTGTAAGTAAAAAAACCATCAAATTGTTAAATTTTTAGTCTTCTCTCTGTATTTGCGTTTCTATCTGCCTGAAAATTTGTGAGTTTTTGATTTTCTTTATAATAGCGGCTTTAAAGGTGTTTTTAAGCCATGTTTTATTGTTTTTGGGATATAAAATAGGGTTGAAATGAACCTCAATAAAGTGTATAATTTCAAAACACTTTTGTAAATAAACAGAATAATCTGAAAACATGAAAAGCCATGTCAAAAAAGCTGCTTAACTTAAATGGGATTTAGCTGAAAGTCAGTTATTTGTTTAGAAAAGTTTTTTAAGATTGACTATAAAAAATGACGATAGAGAATAAGTAAGGTAAGGGTTGACAGATTAAATGTAAAATTATTTTCAACAACAAAAACAATTAAGAGGTGAAGAAAATGCTTTTGAAAGACAGATTGAAAAAGAATGATTTTCTTGATCTTGAGAAAGTGGGTGAATTTTTAGATGAAAAAAGACGGGACAAAGAAGACTTCTCTGGATACGAAAGACGAGATCAAGGATGGAAGCGTAGAGAGCCAACCTCTCCAGAATGGAGAGAAGAAAAAGCAAAATGGGAGCAAAACTCAAAGCTCTCAAAATGAAAAAGATAAAGCAATATATGATCCTGACAAAGAAACTTCTCAAGAAGTTTTAGTCAATACTTCTTTTGACAAATTCCATGAAATAATTCTAAAATATATTGTTTTTAACAAAGCAAAAGATTTTAATACCTTTAAAAGAAAGATGGAAGAATTGTTGACAGCTTATGCTAATAAGCTTTGCAGTGAAGACTTTAAAGATTATCATATATTGTTTTTATGGTCAATTGACCCTATATCTGATTTTCACCTATATTCTATTTATAGATATCTTAAAGCTAGTTCAATAAATAATAAAAATATTCTTTTGATTATTAAAAGCGATGGAGGAAATATAGAACCTGCGTTTAAAATTAGTAAGCTTTGTAATAAATATAAAAAAGATAAATTTGTTGTAGCTATACCTCACAGGGCAAAATCAGCAGCAACCTTAGTTGCTATAGGAGCAGATGAAATTCACTTTGGAAGCTTAGGAGAACTAGGCCCCATTGATCCCCAAATATTGATTGATCGATATAATTCCGTTCCAGCTCTTGGATTCCGCGATGCTTTTACAGCTTTGGCAGAGATTGTAACAAAATATCCCAAATCTGTTGATTTATTTTCAAATTTTTTAAACAGTAAAATATCATTAGAACATTTTGGGCTGTTTACAAGACTTCCACAGTCAGCTATTCAATACGCACAAATATTGCTCTCAATTAATCACTCAAATAATATTGATGCGAAGCAAATTGAAGATATAGCAACACGTTTTGTTAAAACTTACAAAGATCATAATTTTGTGATTGATGCTAAAGAAGCTCAAAACGTCTTTGGAAAAGAGATTGCAAAGAGTTTAATTAAAGATGAGTCTTCCTTTATAAATAAGCTCGATGACTTTTATTACCATTTATTAGGATTTGAAAAGTTTTGTAATAACCTATGGACAAGGTCTGATCGAAAATCTAGGTTTCACTTTGAATTTATTGGTAAGCCTCAATGTGAAATTATATAGGTGTTTCTCTTAAAAGTCCTTTTAAAATTCTATCACTTTTATTATAGATTTTAATGAGCCATACTTTTTTAGAGTCATAAAATAAACTAGTAGCTTATGTTATCCTTTAATCAAACTCTTTAATTTTTTATCTAAAAGCTTTTCTATATCAATATGAACCAATCATCTTTAGATTGTATTTTAGACCTATTTTACCGATATAGAATAAATATGAATCTTAAAGGATTGTTACAATGAATGAAGAAGAGACTAGAGCAGAATTCATCGATCCTCAGCTTAAAGAAAATGGTTGGGGAGTAGTTGAAAGTTCACGGATTCGTCGTAATTACCCTATAGCTAGGGGTAAACTTGAGGTTGGAGGAAAACGCTCAAAACCTCTTGAGGCAGATTATGTCTTAGTTTTTCACGGTCGTAATTTGGCCGTTATTGAAGCCAAAAAAATCAGTTTAAAAGTGGGTGAAGGAGTAGGACAAGCTAAAAATTATGCTCAACTGCTTGAAGTTGAAACAACCTTTTCTACAAATGGGAAAAAAATTTATCAGATGTGTATGAAGTCTGGTAAAGAAAAGCTTATTGATAGATTTCCTACGCCTGAAGAACTTTGGACAAAAACTTATACAGACAAAAATACATGGCAAGATAAATTCAATGTCATTTCTTATGCAGGTCATTATGAACATAGATTTTATCAAGAAGTTGCCATCAATAAGGTTTTGGATGCTGTTGCTAAAAAGAAATCACGTATACTGCTTACAATGGCTACAGGTACAGGTAAAACACAAGTCGCACTCCAAGTTGCATGGAAATTGTTTCAAGCACGCTGGAACTTGCAGCGTAATGGTCAAAGAAGACCTCGGATTTTATTTCTTGCAGATAGAAATATACTAGCAAACCAAGCCTTTAATGTTTTTTCTGTTTTTCCTGAAGATGCTCTTGTTCGAATTAAGCCTGATGAAATTAGAAGAAAAGGTGGTGTTCCTACAAATGGCAGTGTTTTTTTTACCATTTTTCAAACTTTTATGAGTGGTCCAGAAGGCAAGTCTTATTTTGGACACTACCCTCCTGATTATTTTGACTTCATAATAGTGGATGAATGTCATAGAGGTGGAGCCAATGACGAAAGTGCTTGGCGAGGAATTCTTGAATATTTTTCTCCTGCTGTCCAACTTGGATTAACAGCCACTCCTAAATACGAAGAAAATGCAAATACTTATAGTTATTTTGGACAACCTGTTTACACCTATTCTCTTAAAGACGGTATAAATCATGGCTTTCTTACTCCCTTTAAAGTGAAACGAATACAAACCACTATAGATGATTATATTTACACTCCAGATGACCATATCCTTGAAGGAGAAGTCGAGCATGGTAGGCGTTATGAAGAAGATGATTTCAATAGGATCATTGAGATTAAAGAAAGGGAGTCTAAACGAGTTGAAATTATACTTAAATATTTAAACCCATCTGAAAAGACCATTGTATTTTGCGCAAATCAAGCTCATGCAGCAGCAATTAGAGATCTTATTAATCAACAAAAAACAAGCTCTGACCCAAATTATTGTGTCCGTGTAACAGCTAATGACGGTAAAGTTGGAGAACAACATCTTGAGCATTTTCGAGATAATGAGAAGATGCTTCCAGTAATACTCACCACATCACATAAACTTTCAACAGGAGTTGATGCTCGCAATGTGAGAAACATTGTGTTGTTACGCCCTATAAAATCTATGATCGAGTTTAAGCAAATTATTGGACGCGGAACACGGCTTTTTGAAGGTAAAGATTTTTTTACCATTTTCGATTTTGTAGATGCTTGTAACCATTTTTCAGATCCTCAGTGGGATGGACAGCCTATGGAAGATATAGAAGAAAAAGATGATTCCAAATCGTCCAAACCAAAATCACCTAAAGAACTCGATAATTTAAGTAATCTCGAATCATTAAAACCTCGACAAAAACTAAAAATTAAGTTAAGTGATGGTAAAAATCGAGAGATTCAATATATGGTACAAACTTCTTTTTGGAGTACAGATGGAAAACCCATTTCAGCAGAAGAATTTTTAAAGAAGCTATATGGCACACTTCCAGATTTTTTTCAATCGGAAAACCAGTTACATGAAATTTGGTCACATCCTACAACTCGCAAAGGATTACTTGATAGATTAGATCAAGCTGGATTTGGAAAAGATGACCTTAAAAATCTTAGAAAACTCATTGATGCGGAAAAAAGTGACCTATTTGATATTTTGAAATACATCTCCTTTGCTACTCAACCTATTACAAGAGAGAAAAGAGTGATATATGCTAAGCCTAAGATCTTTACCCTTTTGAATAAAAAACAAAAAGAGTTCTTAGATTTTGTATTATCTCAATATGTTCAATCAGGAGTAGAAGAATTATCAGAGGAAAAGCTACCTCATTTACTGGAACTCAAATATAAGACATTACATGATGCTAGAGAAGAGCTTGGCGATGTTCAGGAAATAAAAGCTGTCTTTATAGATTTCCAAAAACATTTATATCATCAACAAATAGCCACTTAGCTTTTTATGATGCTCTTTCCGGTAACAATTTTTATCATCTAAAACAGTTGTTAAGGATTCCTTAACAACTAATTTCATCTTCAAAGAAGACTCATCAAATTCTCGCATATATGAGGTTTTTTATTGCATATTGGCTGGAATGGTGAACATCGATAACACTTTGTATTATCATTGCCTATCTACCATATCCCGGAAAAAAGAATGCTTAAGTAGTTATGAACCTTATGTTTAATGAGTCTCTAGTTGAAAAGTATTGGATCTTCCATAATAAAAGGCCATAGCAAGCGCATCTGTTGCATCTAATTCTGAAATGTCAAGTGGCACATCAATTGGTTTTTCATTTATGTAATGATTTTTATCTTTAAGAAGATGCAATATAAGATGATGGATGTGTGTCTTAGATGCTCTTCCATTTCCTGAAATACCTTTTTTAATAACACAGGGGGCAAATTCCTTAATCTTAATATTATGTCTTGCTAGTAAATAAAGGAGCATTCCTTTTGCCTCACCTAAAGCAATGGCTGTTCTTTGGTTACTTCCAACAAAAGATTTCTCTAAGACAGCAACATCAGGCTTGAATTTCAACAAAAGTTTTTCAAATTTCTGCCCTATTGTGTGAAGACGCTCAGATACATTATCTTTAGGACGAGCTTTAAATGCTCCATGATCTAAGTAAAGGATATCACCTAACTGAACATCAATAACACCATAACCTGAAATATGGGTCCCAGGATCAATACCAATAATTCTGATAACCCCTCCTTGATCAGACAATTAACTGATACTTTTTTTCTTTTATTAGGATAAGTACTTGTATACCTTTTATCAAATCATAAATGCATCATTTTACACAAAACCCTAAATTATAAGACAAATGTTATAGTGTTATGATGAAATAGGTTTTTGAAAAGGAATCTCTTTGATCCATTTTTGAGAAATAGCGGCAAACCCTAACATCTTATAGAGAATTCTCATTGCAACATTCCCATTCCATTGTTTATTATTCACATCATCTCCTATTTCCACGAGGTCTATTCCAACAATTCTCCTGGAAGATGCTACATGTTTGAGTAAAGTGACTAATTGATCAAAGTCTAAGCCTCCAGGAACAGGAGTTCCTGTATCTGGACAAAGTAAAGGAGATAGTCCATCAATGTCTAATGAGATGTGCACATTTTGAGGAAGACAAGATACGATCTCTTGACAAAGATCATTCCATGTTTTTCCTTCATGTAGACAGCTCTTTAAATACCTATCATAAAAAGTAAAGATTTTACCTCTAAGACTTTGAGCAAAAGATTGCTCCTCTTGGCAAAAGTCACGAATGCCTACTTGTACAAGACTTTTAGGAGCAAACTTGCTTGTTAATAAGCTATAAAAAACAGAAGCATGAGAATATGTATATCCTTCAAAGGCCTGCCTTAAATCCTTATGAGCATCAATCTGCAAAACACCATACTCTCCTTTTATCTTTTGAGCTACAGCTTGAAAACCACTTAGCGCAATAGAATGCTCCCCTCCTAAAAGTACAACTATATTATCTTTAGAAGATACCTGGTTATATTTATTAAAAATCCATGAATTGACTTTTTCAGATAGATCATTAATTTTCTGTCTGCGCTTTTTAATATCCATATCCTTTGCTTGAAGTGCCTCTCGATTCCATTTAATTAAATCTGAATTATTTGACTCAAGATAAATGCCTAAATGTTCGAGTGAACCAAACTCCACATCCCATAAATCAATTTGACTGCTAGCTTCAAATAAAGACTGAGGGCCACAGGATGTACCTGTATTGTATGAAACTGTACCTTCCCAGGGTATAGGCACAATAATAAATCGAGGGTTTTGTTTTTCTTTCAAACCAAAAAGAGGTAAATAAGACACAATTTAAGTTAAACTATAGAAAGTAATAATAGGCAATAATGATAACCAATATAACTCCTAAAATCAATGTAACCCTCTCAAAATGCCTTTCAATATAAACTCTAATTTTTTCTCCAAAAATAAAAAAGAGTAAGCCTAATGTATAATATCGCATACTACGTCCTATGATAGCTCCTAAAAGAAAAGGAATAAGAGGTGCCTGTAATACCCCTCCCATTACAGTAAAAACCTTAAATGGAATAGGAGTGAAAGCTGCTAGTAAAATAGCTGTAAATGTATTTTTTTGAAATAAAGCTTGTACAGTTTCAAACTGCTGCTCAGTTGCAATATATGCAAAGAAATAATCTTGAAAAGCAGACCAAAACATAAAACCTAATAAATAACCAAAAAGACCTCCTAAAACAGAAAAGAATGTACATAGATGAGCATAAAACAAAGCTTTTTTAGGTTGATTAGCTCCCATAGCTATTAAGAAAATATCAGGTGGAATTAAAAAAAAACTAGATTCAGTGAAAGCCACTGTACAAAGAATAGGAGTAGCAAATTTTGTATCTGTAAAACTTAACAGCCAATTAGAAAATTGCCGCATTTTTTTGAAAAAATCATTAAGTCTCATAAGTATTTACACTATATGGAAAGCTGTCATCGGTTAAGCTTTTTCTAAAACTATTGTCAATTTTCTAATGTTCAAACCCATTGATCAAGAAAAATCCTCAGGCAAATAAGTAAAATAAATATAATCTAAAAGACCATATTGCTCTAAAAATACAACATTTTTAGTTTTATCAAATTTTTTTGTCTTAATTTTTTTAAGCCATGCTGATTTCTGATAAGCCAAACAACTTAAGTGAGAAAAACTTGAAGTCTTTTGAGTTTGTCTTCTACAAAGTGCTTGAAATTCCTTTATTTTTTTTAATTCAAGCTCGCACCCAACATGAATAAATGAAAGAATAGAAAGAGATAGGTCAGATTCTAAAAACTTGATAAGGCTTTGACCCTCTAAATGGAAAACATCCTCTGGATTTCCAATAATTAAGGTTTTTTGAAATGACGCTTGTTGCTTTCTTAAAAAATCTAAAACCACTTGGTAATTTTTATCACTTAAGTATTCTATCTTTAAATCGGAAAAGGATGTATCCCTTATTTTTTTTTCCCACTCTGATTTCAGATGATTTAAAATAAGAACTGTATGAAAGGAATGTCCATATTTTTTACTTGTATGAAGCAATCCTAAAATAACATCTAAATTGATAGAGTCATTAACGCCAAAAGCCACAAAATTAAAAAGATGAATATCTTTATATAGTTGTCTATAAATTGTTTGACCAACCACATTCGGCTCAGAAAAGTTAGAAGGTTTAATAATAGGCTTCGGCTTTGGATTAAGACCAAATTTAACAATCAAAGCCACTAAACAAATAACAACAATAGCCAAAAAAGAAAAATACCATTTTATCATCAGAAATTTATGCCTTTCTTTATAGATATCAACTAGAACTCATCTCAAAATTAATTCTAATGTCCACGTTTTCAAAACAACCTGTTTCACTAAAAATGAATCAGCCTCTCGAGGCGGGCCTCTTGAGGCGAGCCTCCTGAGGTGAGCCTCTGGCTGTTTTTGGACAATCAGCTTGAAGGTTTGCACCTTCAAAAAATGCTGATTGCCTCAAAAAACCATTCATTTTTAGTAGACAAGATACCTCTCATTTCTTAACACAATGTTAAGGAGATCATTTTATTAATTTAAATACCACATAAAAGAACTATTTCCACTCAAATTGAGCTGGACCTTCATTATCTTAAAACATAAGACCATTAAAATCATCATAACCACACCTAAGCATTTGCGTAATTTCTTCTTTCCATTGTTGAGATACAGATGATGCTCCATTCAAATATGTTAAGGCTGTACGACCAAAATTGTCCTCCTCAGTATAAGGATCATCATCATCAATAAGAATAAATCTTTCTCTACCTTGAAATATATGCAATCTTCTCTTCTCTCCTGGATCATCATCATTAAAAAGAATAAATCTTTCTCTACCTCCAGACAACTCACAATAAAACTCCCACAATAAGGAACCCACTAGTCTCCGATAACCATGTCCAGCGGCATGCATTAAAGCTGTTCGACCCAAATCATCCACAGCATTATCAGCTCCCTTCCATATCAAAAAATCTATTATCCAAGTACCATTATTAGAATATCCATCGCTTTTTCCTGCAGCATACATAAGAGGAGTTTGGCCTAGATAGTTTCTAGCATTGACATCCGCTCCTGCATTCACTAACTCTGATACAGCAAATCTATTACCAACGTCAATGGCATACATTAAAGCTGTTTGACCAAGACTGTCTGTGGCATTTACATCAAGATATTTATTTCTTAATAAATAGTTAAGCTCATGACTAGGATAAAAGATATCGTTCACAATGTGCATCAATAAAGTTACATCACTTGCATCATTTCTAAAAGTTATTGGACGCAAATCATGACCATTTCCACTATATAACTCATCCGGTAACTCATAATCATCTTGACGATTAGAACTATAAGCAAAATCTGCAATCCAAACAACCCCCATAAAAAATAATATTATCAATAAATTGAATTTAAAATTCATCATAGAATCCTCCTAAGTTTAAATTGAATCTTTACTTCACTCATATCTAGCCTTAGGTTATTCTTGGCTTTTACTGGTTGGTCAATAAAAATTTATTATTTTGTAAACTTCGCAAGACTTATGTAGGAACTTAACCTTCTGCACAATTAATACATTGCAACAAATTTTATTATCTTTGACAAAATACCAAATGACTTATAACTTAGGTGTTTTATACTAAGTAAAAGTTGAAATCAAAATTGTTTAAAATCTGGCATTCTCCTAACTTGGTTTGTATTTAGAAGCGGTCTTAAAAATCCTGTTTGCCTTATAAACAAAGCAGTATCCAGATAAAGTTTAAGCATTTTGACATAATTTATATAAATAAGCTCCTAATTTATCAGTCTGTCTTACTAATTCGAGATGACCGATCATATCTAATATAGTCTGCACTTCTGCCTCACTCAAAATAAACCAGCTTCTCGAGGTGAGCATCTTCCAAATACACCTATTGACAATTCTAAAAATAAGATTTTTTATTTTTGAGGAGTAAAGATTAAGTCAATAAAAACAATTGACTATTCTATTTAAGTAAACCAAGATAGTAATCTAAATTAAAAGAATCTAAAGAGGTAAAAGATTGTCAGATACCACAAAAGCAAGACCTGCTTTAACTCATTTGTCTAAAGACGAATTATCGTTTAAATCTGCTATAAAAGAATTCGCAAAAGAAGAGATCAAACCTCTTGTCAATCAAATGGACAGTAACTCTTCGATGGATCCTGAATTAATCTCCAAACTTTTTGATATGGGGATTATGGGAATTGAAACACCAGAAAAGTTTGGAGGGCTAGAAAGTTCCTTTACTATGGCTTGCCTAGCCGTAGAGGAACTTGCCTGTGTGGATGGATCAGTTAGCGTACTTGTTGATGTGCAAAATACTTTAGTGACAAATGCTATTCTTTGTTGGGCAAATGAAACTCAAAAATCAAAATATCTACCACTTCTATCTTCTAAATGGGTAGGAGCTTATGCTCTCTCTGAAAGCTCTAGCGGTTCAGATGCTTTTGCTCTCAAATTAAGGGCAGAGGAAAAAAGTGATCATTATTTATTAAGTGGCCATAAGTTATGGATCACAAATGCAAAAGAAGCCCAACTCTTTTTAGTATTTGCCAATGTTGATCCCTCTTTGGGATACAAGGGCATTACAGCCTTTTTAGTCGAAAGAGACTATGAAGGTTTTTCTGTTGGAAAAAAAGAAGATAAGTTAGGTATACGAGCAAGCTCTACTTGTGAGATCACCTTTGATCAATGTAGAGTGCCTAAGGAAAATGTTTTAGGAGAAGTGGGAAAAGGCTATAAGGTTGCTATTAACACTCTCAATGAAGGGCGTATTGGTATAGGAGCGCAAATGATAGGTATTGCTCAAGGGGCTTTTGATGCGACTAAGCAATATATTCTTTCCCGTGAACAATTTGGAAATCCTCTTTCTAGTTTTCAAGCTGTACAGTTTCAACTGGCAGAGATGCGCATGCTTTTAGAATCAGCAAGATTGATGGTTTACAATGCGGCTCGTCTCAAAGATGCAGGCCTGAGCTTTACAAAAGAAGCTGCAATGGCTAAGCTCCTTTCTTCTCGTATAAGTGAAAAGATTTGTTCTATGGGAGTAGATCTTTTTGGTGGCAATGGTTTTACAAAAGAATACCCTATAGAAAAATACTATAGAGATGCTAAAATAGGTCAAATTTATGAAGGAACAAGTAATATGCAATTGCAAACTATTGCTAAACTGGAATTATCATGAACTTTAAAATAGATAACAATAACCATCGTCAGTAAGTAAAGATTTATGAATTTCAAATGAGTGATCAATTAATGAAAGCCTCTTCTACAAATTCCCAAACAAAAACATGGGATCTTTTCAATCCTTCAGAAGAACATACACTATTAAGAAATATGATACGCGAATTTGTGGAGGCAGAGGTTGAGCCTCAAGCTTTGCAATTTGATAAGGAAGAACGCTTCAATCTATCTCTTTTCAAGAAACTAGGTTCTTTAGGACTTTTAGGCTTAACTGTTCCTGAACGATTTGACGGAGCAGCTATGGATGCTACAGCTGCCGTATTAGTACATGAAGAAATTTCAGCTAGTGATCCAGGGCTTGGCTTAGCCTACTTAGCACACTCGATGCTTTGTGCAAACAATATTGCTGTAAATGGTAATGATGAACAAAGGCAGCGGTTTTTACCTAAACTCTGTTCTGGTGAGCACATCGGTTGCATGGCTATGTCTGAGGCTCATGTAGGCACAGATGTTCTTAATATGAAAACTTTTGCCAGTTTAAATAATGACCATTATGTCATAAACGGACAAAAAATGTGGATTACTAACGGAACCCTTGATGAAGAAAAAACACCTGCTGATTGTGTCTTACTTTATGCTATAACAGAACAAAACAACAAACGCAGCATCTCCACTTTTCTCGTGGAAAAAGAACATCCTGGTTATTATGTAGGACAGAAGATCAAAGGCAAGTTAGGTATGAGGGCTTCTAACACAGCAGAGTTAGTTTTTGATAACTGCCTTGTTCCCTTATCCAATAGAATTGGAAAAGAAGGAGACTCTCTTTTGCACATGATGAAAAATTTAGAAATAGAGCGTCTGACTTTAGCAGCTCAAGCCATAGGTATTGCTAGGCGTTGTTTATCTATTATGAACAGTTATGCGCGCACCCGCAAATCATTTGGCAAGCCACTCACATCTTTTGGACAAATTCAAAGACATATAGCAGAAAGTTATGCAGAGTATATGGCAGCTAAAACGTATGTCTATGATGTAGCTCGAAAGTTGGACTTGAAATCAGCAAATAACCGCATTGATTCAGATGCAGTAAAACTGATTGCTACAACAATAAGCAAGAAGATAGCAGATCGCGCTATTCAAGTCTTAGGTGGTTATGGTTATGTCAGCGAGTATGTGGTAGAACGTCTCTGGAGAGATGCTAAACTGTTAGAGATTGGTGGTGGCACTTTAGAAGCTCATCAAAAAAACATCACTAACGATTTAAAAAACTGTACTTTCTCTTAAAATGATCAAAAAACAAGGTACAAGAGTTGCCTAGTGCCTATGGAAGAAGCCTGTCATAACTCTCTTAGCTTATGCAACAAGGCCATTAATAGCTAATTTTATCTTTCAGATACAACATAAGCAGTCCAAGATTCACAAGACTCTCCTTGACTTGTACGGGTATAAATACCATCTCCCTCGCCATCTTTTGTTGTGCCTTCCCAATAAACATGAGTCTTAACAAAACCTGCCTCTAATAAAAGCTCTTTGAGTTCTGGAATACACCACATTCTCCAATCATAACTAAAAACCTTAAACCGTTTTTTTTCTCTTTTGAGTTTAAAATGAATATCAAATTGAGCATAGTTTGATATAGGATCAAAACTATTTTGATCCCAAAAATAAGAAAATCCTTCATGCTCCACTTCATCTTCATTAGGTTCATAACATTGAGAACCTCCAAAGCAGTCAATAACAAAAAGACCATTTTTCTCTAATTTCTGATAAACTAGAGAAAAATACTTTAGAATATCTTGTCTTTCTTTAAAAAGAAAATATGAAAAATTATTTGCTACAACCATCTGCGCAGAAGGAACTTTATCAGAAAGCACACTCGTTTGGTATGTGCTAATTCGTTTTTTTTGATGATCATTTAGCTTTGGATAATGTGTCTTGTAACCATATTCTAAAGGGTCCTCACTGATATCAACACCAATAGCTTGTCTATATTTTTTTGATTTGACCCACTGGCAACAAACAATAAAAGTTCCACAAAAGTCTTCTCTAAGTAGAGTAAGTTTTCTGCGAGGTTTAAGCTCTTGCCAAACTTGTTCAAAAAACTCCACATCCGCTTCTGGAGATTGTACAGAATCTATATAATATTTGTATTTATCAAATTCTAATGCCATTATTTCTATTAAACCTAATGTTATACTTAATATGTTATACTTAATCAGGCTTAACTTATAAAAAGTTAAGTCTATCTTTTTTTAATAATCTATCTAATTATTTTTCTACACAATAATCAATCTGAAATATAAATTTTTGTATAGGATGCCTTGTAAAAATATTTGAATATATCTGTTAAAATTCTTTTTCAAATTCTGCATATCCCATTAGATAAAAAATCCTCATTGAATATTCCACTAGTATCAAAACTTGTCAAAATGTTTTTGAAAAAAATAGGCCATCGCAAATCTGCTTTTAAAGTGTTGATTTGAAAATCTTCTGACAACAAGGCGATGCAAGAATAGGAAACCCTTCTAAGCCAAGCTTTTTGCTTTTTAACATCAAGTTTCTTTGATCTTTTCTCCAAATTAAATGTACATGAGGACCTGCATCCATAGTAATCAGTGGCCCATCTCTGTTTTCTTTCCAAATACTATCCACAATACCTAAAACAGTTATAGTATCTTTTGTAAAATAAGAGAAGCTAGGAGAGGCTGTCTGAAATAAATCCATCATATCACAAAATTCAGCTTTAGCTATTCTATAAAGCTCTTCCCAATTTTTATGTTCCAATGCCTTCAAGAAAAAAGAAAGACGCTTTTCCACTCTTTGCGGTCGATTTTTATAAAGAGGGCTAGTTAAAACTATTTTATGAGCTTTTGAAGATGATATGCTTTTCTTTTCTTTTGAAGTTAAAACAACTATATGCATCCAATCTTTAGGAAACTCTATAGGAAAGAGTTTTCCATTTGGCATCCATAAGCATCCTGAAAAAAAACTACGACAAGAAGAACCTGAACCCCTACGACTTAAAACTGCGCATTCCACTGGATTTAAATGCTGACCTTTTAGCTTTATGAGCGCTTTTGAAAAAGCTCTTGTGAGCGCGGCAAAACTGCTAGCAGAACTGGCAAGGCCCACATCTGAAGGGAAATTGTTATGAGACCTGATAGTAAAAGAGTGTTTTAAATTAAATTGAGACTTAAGGTATTCTAAATGCTTCAAAAATCGCCTTTGAGCATCTAATGAAATAGGACTTAGAGATGTCATTTTTTCTTCTATTGAAATGTTTTGACATTGATCTTCTGGATTAAGATAAATATCCTCTTCTTGATGTTTTTCTCTCAATTCTAATTGAACAGTACTGACTAGGTGGTTTAATGTCCATGAAAGAGAAGGGTTTATAGGGGTATTTTCTATATCACAAGTCTTACCCATATATTTAATGAAAGCAAGATTTGCCGGCGCCAAAGCCTCAAACAGCATCTTTTTTTATCCTTATTTCTGATAAAATCACTTCTTATACTTTTTGATTTTTCTCTTTATTCATATATCATTTTAGCTATATGCACAAATTAAATCAGTTTATATGTTTTGTTTGTTCTTCCACCCATGAAAGATATTTTGAATGACCATCGATGATTTTATAAAATATAATACAAGGGCAATCATAGCTATGAAGCTTTTTGACAAGGCTTATCACAGCTTTGATATGTTCCTGAGGTGTTTTTACAATAAGGACAGCCTCTTTGGTCTTTTCTATAATATCTTGTCCGTCTTTTTGACTATGATAAAAAGATTGAATAGACTCTTGGATATTAGCACAAGCAATGAGTTTGTTTTTTAAAAGAGCAAGTGCCAATGCTTGCGCTTCTTTAGTGTGAGTGCATGTGATATATCCTAAAACCATTTTTTACTCCTTAAGCAGGGTAAATCTACCATAAATATAAGGCTATTATCAATGACCTATGAGTTTTTTTTCAAATATCTATTTTCTAAAGCAGCAGGTTCGCTAATTAGGACTATTTCCTGGATTGGGCTTTTAGGTGTGGCCATAGGTGTTATGTCTATGGTGGTAGTTTTAAGTGTGATGAGTGGTTTAGGTGATAATATGAAGTTAAGGCTACTTGCCATTGAACCTCATTTGATTTTTAAACCTCAAACTCAAGTTCAACAAGAAGACTTACTCAACAAATCTGCCCTTTATCCTGACACTTATGCTTTTCCTTTTGAGCAACAAGATGTTTTAATAAGGACACCAGATGGACTTTATGAAGGAGCAATTGCTAAAGGAATGGATGTGAACGCCTTCGCAAGAACGATTCAAGCCATTCAACAACAAAGTAGCTCATCCATGAACAAATCAGTAGCAATAAACGATAAGGAAATTTTTATTGGAATGAGTCTTGCTAGAAACCTTGGAGTTTTCGAAGAAGATAAAGTTGTAGTGATTGCTCCAGAATCTCTATTATTACCTCCTGGAGAAGTTCCGAAATTCGATCGAGTGAAAATTGTAGGTATTATAGATGTTCCAGACTCAAAAATGATATCAAAGACAATTTTTTATAAAAAAGGTAAAACCTTTACCTCATTAGGTCAAACAGCTTCCTTAGATAAAGGTATAGAGGTCAGACTCAATGATCCAGACGATTACAAAAAGTATATAGATATATTAGGCCCTCATTTGGATGCTGAAAGCTGGGCAAGTCGTAACTCTAATTTTTTCTACTCTCTTAGAATGGAGAAATTTTTAATATCAATCCTCTTAAGTTTAACACTTTTAATCAGTAATTTTGCTATCATCACTGTTTTGATTTTATTGGGAACACAAAAGCAACAAGATATGGGACTCTTAATGGCACTAGGTTTATCTCCTAAGAAAATACATCGCTTTATGATGAATATAAGTTTGCTTTTATCAACACTAGGATTGTTTATAGGATTGCTATCTGGTATAGCTGTAAGCCTTTTGTTGAATAATGTGACACTCTCTTCACTACCAGATATTTATTATGACACAACTATCCCTGTAAAATTAGATTTTGTAAATATTGGACTAATTGCATTGCTATCTATGTGCATCTCTTTTATATCCTCTTGGTTTTCAGCTTTTTTAACAATTGAAAAATCTCCAGCTCTGGCTTTGAGACCAAAATTTTAATGCGCATAATCATTTGACCTCACTTATTTGATCTGATTATTTTATAGATAGTTTTTGCAATAAATGATTTAACAGAGGAATCAATGGATCAACAACATTCATTACCAACTCAGTATAACTCTAAAAATATTGAAGAAAATATATATCAGTTTTGGGAATCCCAAAACTTTTTTTCCTGTCAAAGTATATCTTCTAAACCTACTTTTTGTATTATGCTTCCTCCTCCAAATGTGACAGGCGCTCTTCACATAGGACATGCCTTAGATCATACCATTCAAGATGTATTGATCCGTTGGAAGAGAATGAGTGGTTTTAACACTCTTTGGCAACCTGGGTTAGATCATGCAGGTATTGCTACCCAAAGTGTCTTAGAAAAAAAACTTAAAGAACAAGGTCTACAAAATATTGATCGTGATGAATTCTTAAAACATGCATGGTCATGGAAAGAACAATACAGTGATCGCATTATTAGCCAGATGAAAAGATTAGGAGATTCTTGTGATTGGGAGAAAAATCGCTTTACTTTAGATGAGGAATTTTCTCAAGCTGTCAAAAAAGTTTTTGTCACTTTATATAATGAAAAGCTCATTTATCGAGATTATAGATTAGTCAACTGGGACACAAAACTAAAATCTGCTGTTTCTGATTTAGAAGTTGAACATGAAAAACGTGAGGTTTCTTTATGGCATTTTAAGTATATCCTTTCAGATAATGACAAGGAACACCTTGTTGTTGCCACCACAAGACCTGAAACTATGTTAGGAGACACAGCTGTCTGCGTTCACCCTGAAGATGAAAGATACAAAGAGTATATAGGTAGAAAAGTCACACATCCTTTTTTAGATAAGGAAATTCCTATTATAGCAGATGATTTTGTAGATCCTAAGTTTGGATCTGGGGTTGTAAAAATCACACCAGCTCACGACTTTACTGACTATAATATTGGAAAAAAGCATCAACTGGACTTTCTAAACATACTTAACGCAGATGGAACACTTAATCAAAATACAGGGCCATTTCAGGGTCTACCCATTTCAGATCCAGAAACACAAAATAAAGTGATCTCTGAATTAAATCAAAACGGTTTATTTATCCTACAAGAGCCTTACACAACAACTGTTCCTGTCAGCCAGCGTTCAGGAGAAGTCATTGAGCCTTTTTTATCAAAGCAATGGTTTTTAAAAAGTTCTTTGATGGCAGATAAGGCAAAAGAAGTGATCAAAAGCAAAGCTATTTCTTTTGAACCAGAGCTTTGGACAAACACTTACCTTCACTGGATGAACAATCTTCAAGATTGGTGTATTTCACGTCAGTTATGGTGGGGACATAGGATTCCTGCATGGTTCTGCAAAGATTGTCAGGAGATATCTGTTTCTGAAACAGGCCTTAAAAAATGCCATCACTGCTCATCCCATAATATCTATCAAGAAAATGACGTTTTAGACACATGGTTTAGTTCTGCTCTTTGGCCTTTTGTGACTTTAGGTTGGCCAAAAGAAACAAAGGAACTAAAAACTTTTTATCCCACAGATGTTTTAGTTACAGGACATGATATTATTTTTTTCTGGGTGAGTCGTATGATAATGGCTGGACTTCATCATTTAAAAGAGATTCCCTTCAAAAAAATTTATATTCATGGAATTATAAGAGACGATAAAGGGAAAAAAATGTCTAAAACATTAGGTAACACTTTAGACCCTATTGATCTTATTGATCAATACGGAGCTGATGTCTTACGTTTGACGCTACTATCTCAAGTATCTGGCGGAAGAGACTTAAAGTTTTCTAAAAAAACTTTAACAGTTTACAGAAATTTTTTAAATAAAATATGGAATGCCACTCGTTTCAGTCTTTCTTTTTTAGAAAAAAGTGATAAATCTTTTGAAGTATCTTTAAACGATATCTCTCAGTCAAAAGACTTACACCTGCCAGATCAGTGGATTATTTACAAATTGGGCATTTTAGAAGAGTCTGTTAATGAAAAACTTGATAAGTTTAAATTTTCAGAGGCCACATCTTTGCTTTACGATTTTGTATGGCATGATTTTTGTGATTGGTACTTAGAGTTTATCAAGTTGATTGTTTATAATCAAAAAGACATAAAAAGATCATATACATTATTTATACTTTTTAACACACTCAATCGCATTTGTAGACTGCTACATCCTTTTATTCCTTTTATGACTGAAGAGATTTACCAAAAGCTACCTATTAAAAATCAAGCATGTATTATTGATACATTTCCTCATACACAAAATGATCAACAATTATTAAAATTAGGATCAAAACAAGCTGCTTTTGAAATGGATATTATTAGAGAAGTCATTACTGCTATTAGAAATATTCGAGGAGAAAATAATATCCCTCTACATAACAAAATTTCTGTCCAGTTGACTTCTAATAGTGGAGAGAAGATATTAAAAAATCACCTAGCATTTATCCTACAACTAGCAAAGTTAGCAGACTGTCAGGTCTGTTTAGAAACACCTGCATTATCAAAATCAGCTGTTCAGCTTGTACAGATGGATAGAGTAAAAGTTCAAGTGATTGTACCTCTTGAAGGGTTAGTGAACTTTGATGAAGAGATCAAACGTTTAGAAAAAAATATTCACAAAGTTGAAGGAGAGATACAAAAAATCAATACATATCTTAATAATCCCAATTTTATCAAAAATGCCCCTAAGAAAATAGTCAGTGGGCACCAAAGCAAGCTTAAAAGCTTAAATGTTCAATTGAATCATCTAAAAGACAGTTTAGATCGATTATCTTAAAAACAACTAGCAGTTGTTGCTGTTTTGATATAAATCATTGAAGTTACAAGTTATTTCTTATTAAACCTTTATTTTATTCAGGCAATCGGGCAATCAGTTCCCGGCAACAGCCCTGCCCCTTTATGAATCCAGTTTTATGATCACCACCAAGGATTAGATGGATCCTCATTTGACTTTTGAGTTACATTTTCTTCTTTATTTGGAACATTTTCCTCTTTATTTCCAATATTTTCCTCTTTATTTGCAACATTTTCTTCTATGACAACTTGTGCTTCTTGAGGATCAGCTTGATCTGTGATGGTAGGAGGCTGTGTATTATAAGTTGTGTCATTTTTCTCATTTGCTACTTCTTCTTGTTGCGTTTGAGGATCTTGTGAAGGCTGTTGATTTGTATTTGTTGGATCTGAAGGGTTAGGAAACAGAACCATAGGCTTTGCATTTTCACTAACATCTGGAAGACCTTCTAAGTTTTCTTTAACTTCTTTTTCTGTCACTAGTCCTTGACTGAGATTCCATGTTTTCATACGTTTATCAAACTTTAATTTCAAGAAAGAATCATGTAACGACATAAATAAACTCCTTTAACAATATTATTATATAATAAATATTCTTATTTCTTAATAAAAAGGCAACCGAAAGTCAAATAGCAACCAACTTTATGATCATTTGAACTTAAAAGAAAGGATAACCCAACCTTTTTTGTGGATTAAAGCCATAGTGGTAGGATCTAATAGCTGAATCTATACAGTCATAAAAGTCCTCTGACCCAAATCCGTTAACATCCATAAGCTTGACAAATTCTGCGCTCGCACATGCAAACCTAGGTCTTGGTTGATGATTTTGACAGAATCTATTCAAGGCTTGAACAAATGCGACCAAACCACAAGAGCCTACAAATTGCAATTTTGCAAAATTAAAGACAACTCTTTTGGAAAAAGCTGTAGAAAGATAATCTTTTTCAAATATAATTGAAGTTTCAAAATTTAAAAAATCTTTAAGATGAATGATAATGATGTCATTTGGTAGAGGCTCTAATCTAACGTCCACTGTCAATCCCCTTATTTAACCCTTTTATCATACAATCTCTATAGCATGATTTCCACTTTCTTAAGAGTAATTCTATACAAACTCTACCTTGATAAAGCACATTAGCTTATGAAATCAACTTTTATGACCTATCAGTCACTTCACACTCATAAATTGACTTAAAATTTAGAGATATTGATGGTTTAAGAGAATTTTCTTGCTTTTAGTAAATAAGTCTTATAAAAAGCTGGCTTAAAAGCATTTCTTTAGCTTAAGGAGATAGAACTTCATGTTATTTCACTTTTTACGCCAACTTGCAGATGAAGTCTCAGTGCTAAATGTCTTTCAATATATTACTTTTAGAACATTCCTTGCTTTCTTAACTTCATTTCTTGTTTGCTGGTTCTTTGGCCCTCACTTTATCAAGCAACTTGTCCGCCGCCAGTTAAAACAAGTTATTAGAGAAGATGGCCCACAAAGACACCTCAAGAAAGTAGGAACTCCTACCATGGGGGGATGGCTCATCTTATTTAGTATAATGATCACATCTCTATTTTGGGCAGATTGGTCT
Source organism: Bdellovibrionales bacterium (assembly GCA_965262715.1). Classification (GTDB taxonomy): domain Bacteria; phylum Bdellovibrionota; class Bdellovibrionia; order Bdellovibrionales; family JAUICD01. Next base: position 1,415,824 of record OZ253553.1, read on the forward strand.
AACCCTCTTGTTATTGCTCTTCTTTTGATCACTCTCACTTTTGGTCTTATTGGTTATTGGGATGATCATTTAAAAATCTCCCACCATTCTTCACAGGGACTTTCTATGCGAATGCGCTTGTTATTAGAGTTTGTTGCCTCAGCTTTAATTATTGGCGGGTTGATACAATGGTTCAGTTTTTCGACCCAAGTATCTGTCCCTATTTTTAAAAATATTAATTTTGACTTAGGTTGGTTTTACTTGTTATTTTCTTGTTTCGTGATTGTGGGCTGCGCTAATGCGGTGAATTTAACAGATGGTTTAGATGGGCTTGCAATTGCTCCTATTATTATAGCAACAGGAACATACCTTATTTTAGCTTATGTGGCAGGACATGCAAGGATTGCTGAATACTTGCAAGTTCCATTTGTACCAGGCGCTGGAGAGCTAGCTCCACTGGCCGCAATGGTTGTTGCTGCCGGCCTTGGCTTTCTCTGGTATAACTTTTACCCTGCGCAAATCATTATGGGAGATGTAGGCAGCTTAGGCATGGGTAGCTTTTTAGGTGCTATAGCTGTGCTCACTAAACATGAACTACTTTTGGCTGTCATTGGAGGGATATTTACTACAGAGGCACTATCAGTTATTACACAAGTTATATGCTTCAAATTAACAGGGAAACGAGTATTTAAAATGGCACCTATTCATCATCATTTTGAATTAAAGGGGATTGATGAAACAAAGATTGTTGTTAGATTTTGGATTATCTCTATTTTATTAGCTGTTTTAGGTTTAAGTACGCTCAAATTAAGGTAGCTTATTTCAAAGGTATAGATTATTAAAAGATGAGGAGGCTTTGAGTCTTTATGAAAATGCAAAAAAAGAGTTTAAAAAATCGAAAAATTATGGTTGTGGGTCTTGCTAAAACAGGAGTTGCGCTAGCAAAGTTTCTCTGTGAAGTTGAGGCAGAAGTCTCTGTAAGCGACCACAAATCTGTGGCAGAACTATCTGAAGCATTAGAAGAAATTGAAGACTTAAATATTCATTATGACTTAGGAGGACATACTCCAAAAGCCATGCTTGCTCAAGAAATGATTATTTTAAGTCCGGGGGTTTCTCCAGGTCTGCAGATATTTCATTACGCAAGGCAGCACGGAGTGCAAATCACATCAGATATTGAATTTGCCTCACAGATGATTGACGAACCTATCATTGCCATTACAGGAACAAATGGTAAGACCACAGTTGCTGAAATGACCAATGCCTTCTTAACCAAATCTGGTGTAAAGACATGGATAGGCGGCAATTATGGCAAGCCTTTGATTGAATATGTAAGAAGTGGAGAAAAAGCTGATGTTTTAATTTGTGAAGTCTCAAGCTTTCAATTAGAGCTTGTAAAAACTTTCACTCCTCAAACTATTGTATTCACAAATATTGCTCCTAACCATTTTGATAGATACAAAAGCTTGGATGGGTACATTAAAGCCAAAAAGCGGATTTTTTTAAACACAAATGCCAAAACAAAAAGTATTTTAAATGCTGATGATAAGCAGGTGGTCAATATTGCAAATGACCCAGTTGTTCAGGAAGGTCATATTTTGTACTTTTCAAGAAAATCAAGTCTTGAATCACAAGTGATGAATATTGGAGGTGGTGTTCATATAGGCAATGAGATCCGTATCCGTGTTAGACCTGACATTGAAGTTTATTCAAGCGCGAAGATAAAAATATTAGGCGACCACTCTATTGAAAATATAATAGCTGCTATTTGCGCCGCTAGAGATTATGGAGCTCAACCTGTCATTATCCAACAAGTTATAGACTCCTTTAAACCATTGCCCCACAGGTTGGAATATGTAAGAAAAGCTGGAGGTGTTCGCTTCTATAATGATTCTAAATCTACAAATGTCCATGCTATTACAAGAGCTCTTACAGCTTTTGATGAAAATGTGATCTTAATTTGTGGAGGAAAGGATGCAAATCTCAGCTTTGACAGCCTTGCTAATATTATCAAAGAAAAAGTAAAAATATTAATTCTTTTTGGAGAATCTAAAGAGAAAATCAATAGATCCATTGGAAATTGCAGTGATACTTTTTTAATTGGAACATTTGAGGAGGCTGTCTTGATGGCTTATCAAAAGTCCAAAATTAATGATGTTGTTCTGTTATCTCCTGGGTGTCCTAGCTTCGATCTTTTTGATAGCTACATAGAAAGAGGAAATTATTTTAAAAGAATCGTAAACTCTTTATAAACAAGCTCTACTTAAGGCCAAGTTACCTTAAACCAATAAGAAGTTATGCTATCCCTTTATCTAAAGCCAAAATAGACGAACTACCTTAAATGAACTATCTCAAATTAATGCGTCGTGTTATAAAAATATCAGAAATGCTTGATGAAATAAAATAAAAGAAAGCACAATTGAATTATGAGGCAGAAATTTTATGGCCCAGTTTTTTATTATAAAAATTTTATTAAATGATTTTTATCTGTAAAATAAAAATAAACAGGGTAGGGGACCATGAAATCAACACCAATACAAACTATACCGCAAGAGCGGTTAGATCAAATTGAGTACTTACTGACTCAATCCACAAAAGGGGTCCATCTTTTATTTGACAGAGACACACTTGTCAACACCCTGCAAGAGCCTATTGAAGCAAGGGACTATTTTAGTTTTGATAACCTCAATAAAGTCCAAGCCATCCTAACAGAGATGATTCAACAACCTACCATTGCAGAAAAAAGACATTACTTGTCTACGTTAGAAGATGATGCCTATGAGCTATTTGTTAGAACTTACTTTAATATAGTTGAAAACACAGTCCTTACATCCACCCAAGATCACCACTAAGAGCTACCTACTTAGCCTTTCTATGACTCTTTCTTTTCAGTTTTATCTGTGTCAGTTGCACTCTTAACTGTACCACCTCCTGTTTCACACTCTTTTTGACCTATTAATTTCCAGCCTTGTCCTTTACAAGCATTTTTACCTGAACAAGAGTGTTTAGCTGTATGACAATCAGATTTTCCCTTACAAGTGTTGATGCCATAACAATGAACCTTCTCAGCGGTTTTAGCTTTGGGACTGGCCTTGGATTTACCACTAGTATCTGTTGCATCTAGTGCTTGAGCACTTCCTATCACTCCAGAGCAAAATAAACCAGCTACAATAGCCTTTAAGTAATTTGTTTTTACTCGTTGTTTAACCTTTACCTTTTGATATTTCATTTATTTCCTCCTATTTTTTGTCTACATCCCATATAGAAATTCTTCATAATCCACCTGAGCAGATCTAACTTTTAAAAGAGCTTCTCCATATTCTCTTAAAACAAGCAGACAAAAGTCAATACGCTTTCTAATAAAAATATCTGCTTTAGAACAAGGCGTTATATCATTTAAAACATCTTCAGCATCTCTTACAATAACATGCTCTGGAATGTAGCATAGCTTTGTATTTTTATACCCACTACTTCTAAGTTCTATCACAGGGTACGCTCCTCCATGCCCTGCTGAAACAGTCACAATTAAAGCAGGTTTATGAAAGAGTGCTGGGTTGGAAAAGTACAAAAAAAAGTTTTTAATACCAGGAGTAGCCATTCCATTCCACTCAGGCGTCAATACGATAAAAGCTTCAGAGCTTTTTACTTCTTGTAAAAGGGAGGGATAGCTTATATTTCCAGCAGAGTATGTCTCAAAATCTGGAGTCCAAAGTGGAAGAGGATTTTTTGCTAAATCAAGGACAAAGATTTGATCAAACCCTTTTTTCTTTGCTCTTTCAGATAAAAAATGAGTGACTTTTATAGATTGAGAATTTTCATTGTGACTACCACAAACTAGAAAAAGTTTCATAACCCCTCATTCCCACAACACCTAAGCGTTTTCCTAAATAATTTAGAACTCACTTCAAAATTAATTCTAATGTTCACGTTTTCAAAACAACCTGTTTCACTAAAATGCATCTGGCCTCTTGAGGCAAGCCTCTCGAGGCGATCCTCTGGCCACCTTCTGGCGATAACCCTGATGGCTCCATCAGAAAACGGTTATCGCCTAGAAAGAAAAATGCATTTTAGTAAGCAGAATCTCCTCGTTTTTTCATAATATGTTAGGGAAGTCGTACTGTTTTCCCTAAAAATCCACTCATTTTTAGTAGACAAGATATCCCTCATTTCTTAACACAATGTTAAGGAAATCGTTTTATTCATTTAAGTAACATATAACATAAGTTATGTTATGTTATGTTTTGTATTTTGCAATTTCATATTATTTACTACTATCATGTATGTATTTTTGAGATGGCTTCTAATATAAACTTACCATTTTACAATGTAAAGGAATATATAATTTGCCCCTAACATCTACTAAAGATCTTTAAACTTACGGCTTAATAACAGGTTATCCTTTTCCTTGTATTTTATTGACCGTACTTCCAAAATATAGGATAAGTTAGAAGTATCTTTACTTTTTGCTAAGAAAACTAGTTTCATTTTTGCAGATTGTGAAACTTGAAGCCTCATGGGATAAAAAAGCTTATATCTTAAGCATAAACAATTAGATTAAAATTATTTTAACTTGCGAATTTGTTAAAAATTTAAGGAAGTACAATATGAATCAAGTACAATCAGACAATAATTTGCACCTTCCTCACTTACAAATCAAAGCATTTCGAGGAATTAAAAATCTTTCTCTTCCAAGATTAGGACGTGTTACTTTATTTACTGGCAAAAATGCTGTTGGTAAAACTTCTGTACTTGAATCTGTGGCCATATTTGCAGCACGAGGTCATTCCTCTACACTATCTAAATTACAGAAAAATCGTGAAGAGCTAATAAATGTAAAAGATGAAGATGAATATGATGTGTTGATGCCTAATATAGAAGCTTTGTTCTATGGACGAAATGCTTCAGAAAATGAGCCTATTGTGATTGGTTCACTAGATCAAGTAAATCAACTTATAATTAAAAAAGTTTCTTTTGATAGTCTCAATGAAGAACAGAAGAAGTCTGTAGAAAGACTTACAAAGTCACATCAGAATGATGATTTGTTACAATTACAACTGTTCAAAGTAAGGTTTAAAAATGAAGAGATTGTACTTCCTTGGACAAATTTGCAACCAGACAACAAAGATTTTCGAGTTCCACTAAGGCTGTGGAATCGCTATGAACAACAAGTCATCTCTTCAAGAATACATTGTGAAACTTTAGGAACAGGTTTACTTGACAACATGCAAATAGGAGACCTTTGGGATAAAATTGTATTGACTGATAAAGAAAGTCAAACTATTGAAGCTCTAAAATTGATCTTTGGAGATAAATTCGATCGTGTAGCAGTCACTGGAGAAAACAGGCGTTACCGCCGTCGTGTGATTGTCAAACTCAAAGATCATTCTCACCCTGTTCCTTTAAAAAGTCTTGGAGATGGGGCTGTTCGCCTTTTTAGTATTGCCTTGGCATTGGCAAATAGCCATGGAGGCATTTTAACAATTGATGAGGCTGAAAATGGTATTCATTATTCTATACAAAAGAACTTCTGGCACATGATACTGCAAACAGCATATAAAAATAATATACAGGTTTTAGCAACAACCCATAGCTGGGATTGCACAAGAGGCTTTGAACAAGCTGCAATAGAAGATAATAATAGTGAAGGTCTTCTCATTCGCCTTGATCGCCATGGTGAAGAAGTCAGAGCAGTTCCTTATTCTGAGAAAGGATTAAAAGTAGCTATTGAGCAAGGTATTGAGGTGAGGTGATGAGACCACAAAACAGCTCATCACCTCTTTGTCTTTTGGTTGAGGGACAAGATGATCGACATGTTATTCAACATCTTTGGAAAAAAGAGCACAAAAAAGAAGACTTGCCATTTTGTATATCAGATAAAGATGGTATAGAGAAGCTCATTGACGCCATTCCTGGTGAAATGAAAGCAGACAGTAGAGAAATTCTTGGAATTGTCATAGATGCTAACGGTAATTTAGATGAATGTTGGAAAAAAGTAACTTCTAAGATCAAAGAAGGCATTAAAGATCTAGGGATAGAGCAAGTTCAATTTCCAGATGGCCCAACACCAACTGGTACAATTATTGACTGTAACCACTATAAACTAAGATACATTGGTATTTGGTTAATGCCTAATAATAAGGAATGTGGAGAACTTGAAAATTTTATTATAAAAATGCTCCCAGAAGGTGATTTGATTTGGCCATCTGCCCAAAAGTACATTGAAGATATTCCCGAAAAAGACCGTAAATTCAACAACAGCAAAAGTAAAAAAGGGAAAGCTCAACTTTTTGCATGGCTTGCAACAAGAAAGAAGCCTGGACGTATGGGCACAGCCATTGGTGTTAGTGATTTAACCTTAGATAATGAATTAAGCAAAGATTTTTTAAAATGGCTATCTGATCTATTTAAAAAGAACCTTAAAAAGCATAGCCATTAAGAACGAGCTTGTAAATTATTGTAAATGCAAAGAAAAAGCAGATGATAAAAAATGCATTTGTGACTCAGATATTTCTAAAATATAAGAAATCTAAGAAATTATAAGGAATATATAATATGCTTTTACACCACTAGCATTTTTGTAAAAACACTGTTAAGCTTAAGAGTTATCTATTAATATACATTTGACTTTATAAATAAAAGTCATATTGTGAGTAAAACCTGAAAGGTGGTGATTTAAATTGACATTTGTCAAAATTAGAGAAGGTGAAAGTTTCGAGCAAGCATTTCGTCGTTTTAAAAAACAAGTTGAAAAGGCCGGTATCCTCTCTGAAGTTAAAAAAAGAGAGCATTACGAAAAACCAAGCATTAAAAACAAGAAAAAACAATTGGCAGCTCGTAAACGCGCATTAAAAAAGGTCAAAAAGTTTTCTGATCATGGGTTTTTATTATGAGTTTTAAAGACCAAATAACAGAAGAGATCAAATCTGCAATGAAGGCAAGAAATGCGCATCGCCTTGAAGTACTACGTTTTTTGTCTGCGCAGATTAAAAACAAAGAGATCACATTACGTCCAAAAGAGATAACAGATCAAGACGTCCTTGCTGTTATTTTAAAACAAGCTAAGCAAAGACAGGAAGGGTTAAAGCAGTTCCAAGAGGCTGGACGAAAAGATTTAGCGGAAAAAGAAGAAAAAGAACTTGCCATTCTTAAAGAATTTCTACCAAAACCTTTAAGTGAAAATGCAGTAAAACAGATTATAGATGATGTCATATCTTCTTTTAAAGATAAGGAAGATAATGATAAGCGCATCATGGGACTTGTTATAAAGTCTGTTATAGAAAAAACTCAAGGCCGCGCTGATTCCAAAACTATTAGTCATTTAGTTAGAAGCCATTTCAACAATACATGATAGCATGTAAATAATACGAAAATAAAAGCATTTCCCTTAACATTGCGTAAAAGTGAGAGACTACCCTACTCAAAATAAACAGATTTTTGAGGTAGCCAGCATTTTCTTGAAGGGGACACATCCCGTAGCGAAAGACCTTCAGGCTAACTGTCCAAAAATGGCCAGAGGCTTGGCTTGAGAGGCTCGCCTTGAGAGGCTCGCCTCAAGAGGCCAGTTTATTTTGAGTGAAACAGCAAAAGATTTATCTATTCATTATTTCTTAAGGCATCGATCACTTGCAATTTTTTTGCTTTCATTGCAGGAAAAAGCCCACTGAATATCCCTACCAGTAAGATAGATAAAAAAGATAATAGGAAGGCCATAGGATCAAACACCCATTGAAACTTCAAACCGTCCATGAATTGAGCTGCCCCATAAATGGCACTTTGGTAAATGCACACACCTAAAACAATTCCTATTAAACCCGCTATACCACATAAGATGATGGATTCTAACAAAAACTGATTGCGAATACTTAGATGGGTAGCGCCTATAGCTTTTCGAATCCCTATTTCTTTAAACTTTTCTGAAACTGTAGCTAACATCATATTTGCGATACTTATACCCCCAATCAATAAAGAAACTAATGTAATAAACCCTAATAAAATAGAAACCCAATTTAAATTTTTCTTTGCTTCTTCTATTAAAAAACCATCAGAGCCAACATAAAAGGTTCCATCGTATTTGTTCTCAAAGAAATTTTGAATAGCCATTCCTATCCTTTGAATATCCCTATCCTCTTTAACTTGAATCACAGCTCTCTTGATTTGAGCTTCAGAAACACTACTAAACATCTGAAAAACTGTAAAGGGAATATAAACCTCTAAATTAGGATTAGATGGAGCATGAGATGCTTTGTTTTTTAAAATGCCAATAACCTTACATGCAAAAGTGTTATAATCTCTTTTTGAGAGATAAAGCATTTGACCAATCGGTGAAATATTAGAAAATAACCTCTTTCCTATTTCAAAGCCAATTACACAAACAGAATGCCTTCCTTCAACATGATGAGTATTGATATTAACTCCTGCAAGTAAATGTCTATCTATAATATTTAGACCATCTTTAGATACTCCTATCAAATTCGGTGTATCTTCTATAGACCGACCAGAAAAGATAACAGTGAGATCTCGATCAATAAGATATGGAGAGATGCGATGTATATTTGGAAATTTTTCTTTTAAGTAAAGTAGCTGTGTCTTCCAATCAAAAGACTGAAAAGGTACATTGACCTGATTCACAGTTCTTGGCCAATTATAATCTCCCATAAGAGTCAGTGTGTTTATTCCTAAATCATTATAGCTATCCAGTAGTTTCGATTTTGTAAAATTTCCTAATGTAATCATAGAAAATACACCTGCAACACCAATGACAACTCCTAACATAGTTAATAATGCTCTTATTTTATTCTGGGAGATACTTTTTAGGGACAGTAAAAAGGTCCTTAGAAACAACTGGCCTACTCCTAAATAATTATTTTTTTTAAGGTTTTTTAAACTTCGCTGAGATGGCCTATGAACAAGGTTCTTAGCCTTCTTAGATATCAACTGACCATCTTTCAATGTTAAGATTTTTGAAGAAGTTATGTTCTTTTCATGTGTCACCAAAATAATGCTTTTTCCTTGCCGATGCCACCTCTGAAATAAGTCTAAAACTCTTTGGGTGGAAACTGAGTCTAGATTACCAGTAGGTTCATCTACTAAAAGAACCTCTGGATCATTGATAAGAGCCCTTGCAATGGCTACACGCTGACTTTGTCCTCCTGAAAGCTGATGAGGTTTATATGAAAAACAACTTTCTATTCCTAACTGGTCAGCTATATCCCTAGCATAATCCGTAAAATGGTCCAGTTTTTTATCTTCCATTATATAGAAGGTAGGAAGTAATATATTTTCTAAAACTGTTAATTGAGGCAATAAATAAAACTGTTGAAAAACAAACCCTATAAATTGATTTCGAAGTATAGATAAATCTAAATCCTTAATTCGGTGGAGAGGAGTTTTATTAACAATAATTTGACCTTTTTGAAATCTTAATAATCCTGCAATTAAATACAACAAAGTCGATTTGCCTGAACCTGATATTCCGTCAATTACGATAAAGTCTCCTCTTTCTACACTCATATCAAAAGACTGAAAAAGAGGCTTTTCTAATTGTTTGTATGTAAAATGTAAATCTTTAATTTCAACAATCTTCATTATTAATACGTACCTCTATTTTTTTCTGGCAGTCTGGGAAGCAGGTAAACCGGCAACCAGTCACCGGTAACAGTTGCCAGTATGCCCGACTGCCGGATTGCCTGTTTCCCGGAGAAAATATTCTTCAGCTTATTAATACAATAATAACGAAAACCTTTCTCTTATATATCTCCTTATTATCTATAACATATCAATTAAATTTATCTGTTTAACACTATCACCTTCTTGCAATCCATTGGTAATTTCAAAATAAGATTCATTTTGAATCCCTACTCTAATATTTCTTTTTTGATTATTTTTCATCATAACAAAGAAAGTATTATCTTCTCTAGAAATAAATTCATGAGGCAAAGTCAAGACCTGCTTTTTTTCAACACTTATAATATCAATAACAGCAGACATTCCTGGGTGGATGTTCTTATCAAGATCAAGAATCTTTGCCTTAGATTCAAATTCTATGTTATCATTTTCTCTCCAAGTGACCTGATGTTTCGCAGCAAGAGATACACTTTCTATAATTCCCTTGTATTGTTTATTCAATATAGTAGAAATTTTGATAATGGCTTTCTGTCCTGGTTTGATCTTTAACCTATAAAGTTCTGGGATATCAAAATCAATATAGAGATTATCCAATTTATCAATCCTTACAAGATAATCTTCTATATTATTTTTTGTCACAAACTCCCCTTCTTCCTTAAGAACATGAACTGTCGTGCCTGAAAAAGGCGCTCTAATGGGATAATAAAATTGGTTAAACGACTGCAAAGTTTCTCTAAGAGAAACAATAGGCGCATTTTTTTTTACTTTATCACCTATTTTGACATACATCTTTTGCACATAACCATCAAAAGGAGCTGTGATAATTGTCTTTCTTTCAGGTTCTACGTTACCCACAATACTTATTTTTTCATTTAAGTCCATGCGTTTTACAGTTGCCGTTTTTTTAACAAAAGAAGGTTTTGATCTATGTTCAATAGATAAATAAATAACCCAAATAATAGAAATCATAGTAAGCAAAACTATAAAAAACTTAATGATTGTTGATGTTTTCATAAAGATCTCCCTTATGATGTTCATATTCAGCAAAAAGATTTTTTAAATTAAAAAAGTTTATATAATAAGACTCTTGCGCTCTTTTATAATTATCAGAAGCATTAATAAAATCTAAGAATGTAAGCAGCCCATTACGATAGTCACGAGTGATAGAATCATAAGCTTCTTTTTCTAAATCTATCAACTCCTTACTTGAATTTAAGTTATTAACCTGTTGGTTGATGCTTAAAAAAAGTGTTTCAATCTGTGTTTTTAATCTCAGCAAATTTTGATCAATATCATTGTTCTGAATATATGATGTCACTTTTGCAATAGAAAGATTTCTCTTCCTAATTCCCCAATCCCATAGATTGTATTTTAATGTGACAAAAGCTGATAAATTGACAGGGTCCGATTTATACATCTCATGATTAGAGTTAAGATAAGACATGTTAGCATCGACTGTGATAGAAGGCCAATATTTCCTCTCTTCTAGTTGAACTTGTGCCTTATTGATATCCTTACTATAATCTGCAATTTTATATTCGTAATGACTTTTTAAAACAGCTTCTATTTCTTTCATATCTATTGTTTTATAATTAACCTCTGTTATCTTCATAGAAGAGACAGCCAATAATGTACCCATAAAACCTATTATGGATTTTAAACGTTCTATAGATTGATGAATAGCAGTTTCTGTTTGAGAGATAAGGATCTGATTTCTTTGAAATTCTGCTTTGAATCGTAAGAAGTCAATTCTCCTTTCCCCTCCATGTTTATATTCTTCTTCAGTCAATTGAAATCGCTGTTTTATTAATTCATATTGGGCTTTTTGCACTTTCAACAAATAAGTTAAAAGAGAGTAATTGCTATATTCTCTTATCACATCTAAGCAAATTTGACTTTGATCCCTTGCATATTCTACAAATGACCTGCTGTTTTCTTGTCTGGCAATATGATAAGCAGTCATATTTGCGCCATTATTATAGAGCGTTTCACTTAAGGAAAGTGTAAGTCCTGTTGTTAGAGGTGTATCTTGTGGCATCATACTGTTTTTTGTATATCCCCAGTCAGTCTTTAGATCCAATGAAGGAAAAAACTGTGAAACAGCATTTTTCACCTTGAAATGGTTGATTCTAAGCCTATGAGTAGAGTTTTTGGACATGGGGGAATGTACTAAAGCATGCTTTATGAGATCTCTGAGTTGAAACTTTCTAAGTTGAGACTCTTTTGCAGAAACACCATAAGACACAATCATTATGCCTAATAATAAATGTAGTAAAAAAGTAGCTTGATGAGTTTTCATAAAGTGCATAGCTGTTGAAAATTAATAAGAATCACAAATATCTTGACTGAGTCAAGCTATGACTCTTTTCTCAGAATTTCAGCAAATTGACATATCCGGGAAAGTCCATTCTAGACACATAGGTAACGATTTTGACAAGAATACTCTTCTAGAGGGTTTTTACTTTTTTATGGCTTTAATAATAAATCCTGTATTTTTTACACCATAGCCCTGTATTTTTTACAAGAAAATTGCTTCTAAAATAGAGAACTTCTCATGTGACAAAAAGTAAATGTGAGAGTTGATAATAAAGATATAACTTATTTTAATAACTTATCTTTACCTCCTTCTTATTTCTTGTTTTCTGGAATAGACTTTGCTATAAACCATTACTAAGAAGTTCAAAAGGTACTTTTTTTAATAATTTTTCTTTCTAACAAAATCTAAAGATATAATACGAATTTCAATTAAAACAAGGAGAAACCGAACTGTGAAAAATTTATTTTTATTTAATTTAACTATTACCTTGCTTTTTACAAGTAATAGCTTTGCCCAAAGTCAAAACCTTGAAGACGAGTTATTTAAGTTAAGAAATGAACCACTGACTCCCTCTGATTCACCTACTCAGATAATGAGAGACATAGAAGACCTAAATGATCAGTACATCAATTATCGTCAAGCAGCCCTTTCAAATTTAAGCAAACCAGAACATCTTGAGAGAGGAAGAGAAATTGCAGAAACTATTGGCTTAGAGGTTGTTAGAAGAAGAAATACTTTATTGCTTCATGCTCATGTTTTACGGCTAAGACAAAAAATCGAACAAATAGAAGATGCTTTACAAAGTGATAGTTACCCTCGTCTTTGGATGAGACAAGCTGACCAGTTGGTTCTTGATAGCAGCCGTGAAAGGCTTGCAACCATCGAACAAATATTAACTTCTACAGAGACTCCTAACAGTGGTATTTTAGACGCGGCTATTACTGATCTCTCTGCTTTTATTAGCGAACATCGTGCTGATATTTCTCATCAAGACAGAACACTTATACAAGCTTTTGATCAAGATAAACCTGAATCAAGACCTGATTCAAGGATAAGGATGAAATTAAAAGGAGATTTCACTGCAAATGGGTCTACCAATACTAGTGTTAATGACATCTTCCATCAACTAAACCTCCTCTTTGATCGCATAAGACAACATCCTGAATCTAGAGCAAGGTGGACGAATTATTTACATGAAGAAATAGAAGAATTAAGACCTTCATCTTTAATAGAAGTAAGAGAAAAGGGTTTATCAATTACAGATTTAGAAGATGCAGCAAAAAATGTTTCATCAAAAGCAAATGATTCCCTCAATTTAGAGAGAAATATGCAAACACTGCAAACACTTGAAGAAGAAGCACTTCTATTAAAAAGAGCACTCATGATGATGTATGCTGAAGTGTCTGTATCTCCTTATGAATTTGTTAGAGAAAATACACTCCTCTTGGCAAATTTATTTGAACTTGATGGAAACTATTCCACTCTAACTACTCTCCAAAAGCTTATTGAATCTCCTGAAAATTTAGCTACCAAACAAAGAGTTGAGTCATTGCGTACAGAACTAATAAAAGTAGTCTCTCTAATTCCTCATACACCAGAGAATACCACATCATTAGCATCTTCTTGCCTTAATACACCAGCACCTGCAAATACAAAGATAAGCTCTCTCGATATGACATTTTTAGAAGCACTGAATATCTCTCCTACTTCTCCTAGAACAGCTTCTGCAAATGATCTATCTTTTATGTTTTTAAAACCTACTCTACAAGGAAATTCATTATCTTGTGTTGCTCATTCTGTTGCTTCAGATATGGAATTTGAAATCAACAAGACAAACCATGGTCAAGTAGACATAGACGAAGAATACACTTATCTGAAATTACAGCACCGTTTTTATAGCTGGCATCATCCTATATCTATTGAAGTAAAAGACACATTATCACAAGGCAATTGGAATGACCAGGAAGATTATTCCGATAGAGGTGTTGTTTCTGATTTAAACTTGAATGTTCTTCGACCTCGCCAAACTTTTAGAAGTGATTCTCCTAGTCCCTATACAGATACTAGTGGTGTCTTAGCAGAAATAGAACCAGGAGATCATCAAGGAGAAAGACAAAAAGTAATAGATAGACTTAGAAATAAACCTAGGTATGCCGTACAAGCTTATATTCATTATATTGATCCATGGCAACATAGAAGAAGAAGAAGAAGAGTGGATTGTTCCTTCATCCGTTTATTGATAGACAACCAACAACCACCAATAATTACACTTTCATCTAATGCTAGGAAGTTAAGTGGTGAAGGTTGGCTACATATACCTCCTATGAATACTGGTATACAGCACACAGCACTTATTGTAGGTTATGGTGAGGGAATAGACCCTCGAGATATGATAAAAAAACCTTATTTTATTTTACGTGATAGTTTTGTAGATGAGCCTATTCATTATAAGGTTGCTGCTGATGAACTGCTACCACAAATAAGAAATCTTCACAAAATAACTCAAGTCGTACACCTCAACCCTACACCCTCTGCTCTTTAGGAAAAAATAAACTTTTACTCTTACTAACCACTAGAGACTGTTTACCTTTTACGCTAAGCTCTTGAAGTTGGAAGTGTCCAGCACGCTTCTTCACTAGCAAACAGGTAACCTCTGTGCCTTGCAGTGCTGTCATGAACCTATTTTTATTATAATCTCTCACATTTACTTTTTGTCACATGAGAAGGTTTCTATTTTAGAAGCAATTTTCTTGTAAAAGATACAGGGCTATGGTGTAAAAAATATAAGGTTTGTAAAAAGTCATATTTTAAATAAAATAAAGGTTCATGCATGACACTACTCTAGTTGACTTTATTGTGTCTTTTTCATTTTCTTAATTTGTATAAGTATAAATCGGTGATTATTATACACCTTGCGCCTCTTGAAGAGCTTATAACATGATCTGTTCATTTATCATACTGCAGTCATTCTTCAATTGAGGAATAGAAAAAATATAAGATCTTTATGAAAAGTCTATACATTCTCCATCATTAGGGATAAAGCATTTAGGGAAGACCCCTTCATTTGTGAGATGGTTTTTTAAATCTTTTCTTGATGTGGGGCACATATTCAACGCCTCAAGGTGATTGTAGATGACTTTTCCTGGGGTGAGCCTAGCAAATGTGACCAAATCATTTATTTTCATTAATATAGGTTGTCCAATATCCATTTGAGCTGTACCTGCTGGCACTATAGATATATCTGGCTTAAAATCTGTCAATACTTTTTTCACATCATTAGTTAAAATAGTATTTCCTGAGATATAGAGTGAAGGTTCATTAGGTAGCTCTAGATAAAACCCAGAAGGGTTTCCCATAAACTTATGAATCCAGCCATAACCATGTTGAGCAGGAACTCTGCAAATCTTACCTCCAAAGACTTTTTCAAATCTCCAGTCATCTAAAACCTTGTTAACAGGAAGACCTAATTTTTTAAGATATTTCTCATCATATTTGCCGCAGATAATAGGAATGTTTTTGTTTTTGAGGAAATTTTCTCCGGGTATATCTAAATGATCAGTATGTTGAAATAGCTTGAAGCCAAATGAGTGGCTATGAGTTATTAAACAGTCTGTGACTTTATTGAGGGTATTGGAGCTATTTGATGGAAGCTCAACAGTTGGGTTGCTTTGTTTTTTAAAACGAAAGTAGGAAAAGGCTGGTAAAGATCCTTTTGCTCCTAACATTGGATCAGCTAAGATAAACCTATCGTTAGATTCAATAATAAATGTAGCATTTCTTAAGTGATGAATTTTCATAATTATAAATATTTTGTTATATTTTTCTTTAAATACCTCTATACACAAATATCTGAGGTGAGTAAATGTTGATGGTTTTTATTTTGATAAATCCTACCTTTGATAATTTCCTTAAAGTCTTTATGTAAATCTTTATCTTTTGTACATAAAACCTTTGCATTAGAAGCTTTTGCTAAACCTAGTATATGAATGTCATTTGATTTTAATGGATATTTTTCAATATCTTTTACTTTTTTTTCCACTTCTTCACTAGGAATGAACAGTGCCTGACCAGCACTGTAGTACACCTTTAAGTTATTGTTTGTTAGTCGATTTAATTCTCTTTGAATAGGTTCATAATTTGAATAAACTAATTTCCCATTTTGTTTTTCCAACCATTTGTGAATAGGTTTCATATCTTCTTTTTGATTTAAAAAGTCTACCCATCTATTAGAGTCTAAAATTATACACATAGCTTGGTTCTCTAGTTTTCAAATCCCAACAAACGATTAGATTCTTTTATAAAAAAGTTTCTGTATCCTGTTGGTACTTTTATTAAATTACCTTGTTTATCAAAAAGTATATTATGTGCTTGTACTCCATTCTTTACAGGTTCTAAATATATTAAAGATACGTGATTATGAGAAATGTTTCCTTTACGAATTTCAATTCTAATTCTATCAAGAATGTAATCACTATGAGTTTCAATTAAAAAAGAATTATTCATTTTTGCACTTTGGACTAACAAAGACGCAAGTTCTGCTTGAGCTTTTGGATGCAGATGTACCTCAGGCTGTTGCAATAAAAACCGTGTGCCTTGTTTTCGTATGGGATATTTTTCCTTTTGAATGTCAGAGGTAAAAAGACGCACGAGAAGAGGTAAAATCTGACTTATACCATAACCAGTATCTATAATGTTAGATTGAATTCCTCTTACTTGAAATTGCAATTGAAAAGGTTCACCTGTAGATCCATATTTTTTAACTTCAACGTCAGAAAATAATCCAGAAGATTTTCCGAAATTAACTAACCTCTTGTGAATTTTTTTCCAAATATCATCTTGATGACTTAAACGCAAAAGGGTTACAGGTATCTCACTTCCTTCTGAACTAAGAGATTCCTTAATAGGGTTATATGTTCTTTGTGGCTTTGAACGAATGGGAGCTAAATTAAATATTTCTTCTGAAAAATACTGCTTTCTATGAGATCGTAGTTCTTTCCATGCTTCAAAGGCTTTTTTTTCCTTTTGATCAATAGAAGCCTCTTCTAAAAAACGCGGTATGTATGGATCTATTATATAGGTCGATAGTGAAATATCATTAGAAATAGGTCTATCTCTTTGAAATAATATCTCTTTATTTTTATTTCTAACTGTATTAATAGCTTTTTGATTTCTTTCTTCACTAAGAAAAGTCATGTCTTTAAAATTAATACCAACTTGACTCAAAATAGGTTCTGCAACTTTATCTTGCTTCTTAAAATGAAGATTATATTTAATATCTGATGCATCATGAACTATTCCAAGTTCAAAGCTCGTTTTTTGCTGGCTATTTTTTCCATTAGATTTTCTAGCAATATCTACAAAAGAACCCATAGAATATGGGTCTTTATTAAAATCTGGATTATACCAACCACCTTCTGAAATACAATCATATATAGTAGAAAAGCAACTCATAACAGTCGTTTTACCCGTGCTATTTTCTCCTACTAAGAAGGTTAAAGGACGAATATCAAAATGCTGCTCATCAGCAAAACACCTTACATTTTTTATTGTCAACTTAAGGTTTCTTTGATTGCTTTCTTTAGTTTCCTTTTGACTTGATATAGATTGTGATAAAGCTAAATTGGTAGCAGCTTTAGCAAATATACTTGACTTCTTACCTTTCAATACTTTAGAGGTTGCTTTTCTTATTTTTGACGATGTCTTTTTTTGTTTTGACATACTTTATCCTTTCTATATTGAATCAATTTCTATAGATTTTTTAAGTTTGATTTGTACTGTAATAAAATTACTATAAAACCACCTGTAATTTATCTTAAACATAGCTCACAGTCACTATTTTTGTTGTGTCATTTATTTTTTACTTAAGAAATTCATACTTTTTAAATATCTACAGGCTTCCCAATTACTTGTAGGTTTGTTGTACAAACATAAACTTCGATGGTTTATATGCAAGATATCCAATACCAGAGCTAACCTTCTGTCACAATTGTTTTTTTAAATTCTTTTTCTTTACCATTTTTTTTCTCCTCACTGTTACTTTCTTTACATTCTAGGAGCGATCTGACAAAACAAGTTTTATATTTTGCAATATTGAGAAAGAGTTATGGCAGGCTTGAAATAAGTGTAAGGCCAGTGCCTCAGAAAATAAAATTTTCATTAAAATACTTTATTCTATAATAAAATTATAAAATGACAGCAACACAAGGCACGAGGGTTGCCTGTTTGCTTATGGAAGTCGAGTAGAATAGAGGAATTTCACCCCTAAGCTCTCACAGAACCGTGCGTGACAGTCTCCTGTCACACGGCTCTTATCATTCCAAACCTTGTTATGGCAGTACCAGCTTCCAGTGTGCAAATAAGTCTTGGTTTGCTCTCGCAAATCCTTTCAACCATCTGTGGGACCTTCTAAAACTTCTTCTCATACTCTTTAAGGTCCTTCTTACCCACTTTACCAGTACCCTGTTTATCCTTCGCAAAATTATTGAAAACGCTGATATGCTGATAAATACTCTCATGACTTATAGACAAACCTTTTAGTTTAAGAAAACCGGATATTTGTTCCGGACTCAAACGTTCACGAAGAAACCTCTCAAGCTTATTAATAACTTTTTGTGTTATTTTTATATGTCTATGAGAGTTTTGAAGACGATGGACTGCTCTTTCATGGGCTTGTTGAGGAGGATAACCTGCAAGCCTTTGTACGATTCAATTCCCTATATAAGGTGCTTTTATCTCGATCTAGCTGCGTAGCAATTGAACTTATTGATTTTCCACTTTTCAAAAGAGCTAAAGTCTGGTATCTCTCACATTGGGTTAGATGAGTGTACTTACTCATGGAATACTCCTTTCGTTATGTAAAGCTATTGATTAGAGTATTCCTCTAACCTGCTTTAAAAAACTATGCAAGGAGTTGCACTTACGACTTGAATCCACCTTAGGTTAAGAACTTAATATTTTTATTTTAGTTTTGAAATGATACACCGATGAAAACTTTATATGAATGAATAGCCGATTAATGATTAAAAGTCAGAGAGGTAAAAGATAAAGATATGGTCAAATGCATAAAGATTAAAAAAAAGCTATTTTTTGTATTTACTATTCCTTTGAGTTTAACTCTTTTTATTTTTATGATTATAGCATTTCAAAACTTTGGATATAAAGAAATTCAACATCCTGATTTATTAGAGATAACTGCTACTATGAATGGTGAATTTGTGGATTTCACATTATCGCCTCCTGAGCATAAGAATCTTCAAAGTGCTACCTCCTTTAATTACACAATAACTAATGAGAATTGGTATGCTTGCTCTGCCCCTAATGTCCATTATCCATGTATGGGCAATAGTCATGAAGTTTTTAATTTCCCAAATATACAACTTGAGCTTCCAAGGGATACGCATATAGGCGTCTATGATGTTTATGTCAGACTTCAAACATCTGAAAAAGCACAAACTTTTGGTCAAGAAATTAGTTATGGGCCTGCTTATGAAAAGTCATTAGTCATTGGAAAGTGTGATCAGGATAATTTTCGAATTGTTTCCAAATATATGACTAGTAATAACCATTATACATCTTTTTTTAAATTAGAGCTTAATGGGGAAATTTTAGAATCTTTTTATGGAAGGACTTTGTGGAAACTAATGGCAGAAGTGATAGACCCAGTTTATGGGAGATGGTATTACAAATTTGATCAAGAAAAAAAGTTTGGCACATGGCGTATTTTATGGCAAGAAGATGATGTACGTTCTCTTTATGGCAGTGATGTAACATCAGGTGCTACATTTTCAGGAAAATTTAAAATAGAGGTCTTTATTCAACCCTCAGATGAAGAATGTATATATTCAGCAAAAAGCACATTCCAGCTTCCAGATTTTGTAATTCCTTCAATTGACCCATCTCATGCTAAGGTAAAATAAATTATGATATTACCTGTAATCGCGTTACCTTACAGGTAATATCATTCTTGAGGTTTAAGAATTAGATCTTTTTAATATTACTTCTGATTATATCTAGGTATTCTTGACCTACATCTTCTGATTTTAAAATACATTCAAGCATATCTCTTTTTGTAGAGGGTTTTAAATCTCCTTTACTGGTTATATCCTTTGATATTTCTGTGATTTTAAATTGATAGATTATATCAAATTGAATCCATGTATCTTTGGTAAACCAATCATTATTTGCAAAAATCATATAATAACCCTTGCTGTCAAAACACCCTTCATCTCTTTGTCTATAAGTGCTTTCCTGTGATGTTGTTTTACACATAAGATGGGTATCATTCTTTTGACCTACTATAACAATAAGCTTTTTCCCTTTACTGCTATCTTCAAATGGAAAATTTTTGTGAAACCAAATAGAACCTATTTTCATTATATATTTTATCCGAACATTTTTTTTATTTGAGCGTCATCGTTTTGTCGTTCTTGAGCCTCTTCTATTGAAATGGTATCAGGTTCGTGTTTTTTGATGTTCAATATGGTAAGATAGTCTATACTGTCATATTTTTTTCTACAATAAGTTTTATACCATAAACCTTGTTTATTATGTGTTATTTCTGTCATATCTTTTGATTTTTTTTCTTTGTAGCTATTAGCAATCTCTTTAATAATTCTCACCTCTCTAATTGAAAAAAGTTTCTCGTTAAAGCTAACTCTTGGTTTAAATTCAGTACGGATCATATCTTTGTTTATTTTAACAGTATCAATAGAAAATACTTTGGATAAATCTAGATTGTTGTTTTCTGTCATTTCAATTTGCTCTCTCATTTGATGTGTATCTATCATTTCATATAAATATTTAGGCACAGGCCCCATATCCCATGCTTCATAATTTAAGCCAGTTACAGATCTCCCTGTTTGCCTAAAATGTTCAAAATCAAGAAGATATAAAAGCTTAAATAGTTTAACCTTATAACAATGCTTTGTATTTTTAACAAAATAGATCATAGCATGGATCATCTTGTCTTTAGTATTATCTATTAAGATCATAGGGTACACCTGTTAATAACAAACAAAAAATATTTATTTTATTTTTTTAATATGATATTATCTTTAAAAGAATATCATATTAATATTATTTTTGCAAATGATAATACAAATCAAATAATAGTTTTTCTTATCACTGATAATGGCTTATTATCTTTTCACTTTTACATAGGATTAAGATAGAGATTGTTGATACTTGTGCAACAAAATCCATTCTCAATTAAACATATATTTATTAAAGGCCATGGCACTTTTTGTACTTCTTACCACTTCCACAATGACAAGGGTCATTTCTGCCCAACCTTTTATCAGAACGTACAAAAGGCGTTGTTGATTTTCTTTGAGGAGTCTGCATCTGCCTTCGCCTTTGTAAGGATTTAAAATTATCTAAATCTTCACCTCCTGACATTTCCATTTGTGAAGGCCGTCTGCCATATCCCATATCATCTTCTAGCGCGTCTGCTCGATCTGCAACAATTTGAACCTTGAAAAGTTTCTCCAAAGTTTCTGTTTTGATCGTATGATCCATTATTTCAAACGCAGCATAAGCTTCTTTTTTATATTCTATCAATGGATCTTTTTGAGCATAACCTCTTAAAGAAACCCCCTCCCTAATATGATCGACTGTTTGAAGATGATCTTTCCATTTTATGTCAATAGTTTGTAATAAAATCATTTTTTTAATTTGATCATAATAAACATCAAGGTTTGTTTTTTGATTTTTAAAATGATCTCCAATAAGAAGCTTAACATCTTGAGTTAAGATCTCACTTGTCCAGTCCTTATCATCTTCAGGCAAAGAAGTGCCAAATTGCTGATATAAAGCGGCATTCAAGCCTTCTAAATCCCAATCCTTTTGTTGTTTAGATTCAGGAGCATATTGATCTAATAATAGAGATGTGGCCTCTCCTAAATATTCTTTTAAAATAGTTTCAATGTTATCACCATCTAATATTTGTCTTCTTAAAGAGTAAATAGTCTTTCTTTGCTTGTTCATCACATCATCATAATCAATCAAATGTTTTCTTATATCAAAGTTATGGCCTTCTACTTTTTTCTGAGCTCCTTCAATGGCTTTGGACACCATGGAAGATACAATTGGTTCATCTTCTGGAAATTTCATGCGGTTCATAATCTTCTGGATTCTTTCTCCTCCAAAAATTCTCATTAAACTATCCTCAAGAGATAAGTAAAATAAAGAACTGCCAGGATCACCTTGTCTTCCAGAACGTCCTCTCAACTGATTGTCAATACGACGAGACTCATGCCTTTCCGTACCTATAATATGAAGGCCGCCAGCCTCAATAACCATATTTTTTTCTTTTTCACATTGAATTAAATATTTTTGATGAGCTTCCTCATATTTTTCACTATCAGGCTCTAATGCCTTAGCCATAGCCTCTGGATTTCCTCCAAGAACAATGTCTGTACCCCTTCCAGCCATATTCGTAGCAATGGTCACAGCACATTTCCTGCCAGCTTGAGCAATGATCTCTGCTTCTCTTTCATGGTGTTTCGCATTGAGCACATTGTGTTTTACATCCATTCGAGATAAAAAATCGCTGATTTTCTCTGACTTTTCAATACTCACTGTCCCTACTAAAATAGGCTGTCCTTGAACATTTCTTTCTTGGATATCTTTTGCTATAGCCTTGAATTTGGCATCTTCTGTTTTGTAAATCACATCATCATGATCAATACGCGCAACAAGCTCGTTTGTAGGTACGACATTGACACTTAAATTGTAAATTTTCTGAAATTCAACAGCTTCTGTATCAGCTGTTCCTGTCATTCCTGCCAGTTTATTATACATTCTAAAATAATTTTGATAAGTGATAGATGCAAGTGTTTGATTTTCATTTTTCACCTGAACATGTTCCTTAGCTTCAATAGCTTGATGCAAACCATCACTCCATCTACGCCCTGGCTGCAGACGACCTGTAAACTCATCAACAATCATCACTTCACCATCCTTAATCATGTAATCAATATCTTTATTGTAGAGATGATGAGCCTTTAATGCCTGATAGATATGATGTAACAGTTCAATGTGTTTAGGGTCATAAAGATTGTCTATCTTTAAGAGCTCTTCAACTTTGTTATTTCCCTCTTCTGTGAGCATGGCACTCTTAGATTTTTCCTCAATCGTAAAATGAATTTCTTTCTGAAGATCAGGAATGATCTCATTGATTTTTTTGTATTTATCCGTTGATTGCTCTGCCGGCCCAGAAATAATAAGAGGTGTTCTTGCTTCATCAATTAAGATGGAATCACATTCATCTATAATGGCAAAGTTATGCTCTCTCTGTACATAGTCCTTAAGATGGTATTTCATGTTATCTCTTAAGTAATCAAAGCCTAACTCATTATTAGTGGCATAAAGAATATCTGAGTCGTAGGCTATTTTCCGCTCTTGATCAGATTTAGCATGCATCACAACTCCAACAGAAAGTCCTAAAAATTGATAAACTTCTCCCATCCACTGAGCATCACGTGTAGCCAAATAATCATTGACTGTTACTAAATGAACTCCCTTTCCAGTCAATGCATTTAAATAGATAGGAAGGGTTGCTACTAAAGTTTTACCTTCTCCTGTTTTCATTTCCGCAATCCTGCCTTTATGTAAAATATAACCACCTATAAGCTGAACATCATAATGACGCATGTTAAGTGTACGGCAAGAAGCTTCACGACAAACAGCAAAGGCTTCTGGCAAAATGTTTTCAAGGCCTTCACCTCTTTCAAGACGTTCTTTAAATTCAGAAGTTTTAGCTCTCAGTTTATCATCACTTAAAGCTTTCACAGACTCTTCCAGTTCATTAACTTGATTCACTAATGGCTGGAGTTTTTTCATTTCACGTTCATGTGAACTTCCAAAAATTTTCATAGCAAGTGTCTTAAGCATATTGTCTTTTACTCCTTTTGATGATCAATACGTTTAAATAGAGGAGACGTTTCTGAAATAGGTGAGCCTTCTTGAAGCAATCCCCATCTTTGAGTATCTTTTAAACAAGGAGTTTGACTCCAACCTATGATGTGCAGCAGCTCATTCATCTTAATAGGCATAATAGGATATAGTAAAATACCTGAAATACGTAAGCTCTCCAAACAGGTATAAAGGGCTTCACCCGCAATATCTTTTTGTGTTAAGTTAGAATTATCTTTTAAAAGGATCCATGGTTTTAATTCCTCTAAATAACAATTAGTTTTACTCAAAAAATCAATAATAATATCTACAGCCTTATGAGGTGCTAAATCTTTAATAGCCTTTTTAACATTTTCAGCAAGTGACATGGCGCTTAATATATGTTTTTTTGTAACCTCTTGAGTTTGAAGGTTTTTGGGAACAAGCCCATTAAAACCTTTCTGAATTAATTTGTTCACACGACTTAAAAGATTACCTAAGTTATTAGCAAGTTCTGCATTCACACACCCTATAGCTAGATCTGTCTTGAATTGAGCATCATTGCCAAAATGAATACTCCTTGTTAAAAAATAACGCAAACCTGAAGATCCAATAATATCCTTAATATCAAGAGGTTTAATGACATTTTTTTTAGACTTACTCATTTTTTCATTATTATCAGCCAACCACCACCCATGAGCAAATATGCCTCTAGGAAGTTGCGTCTGAAGAGCCATTAGCATAGTAGGCCAATACACAGCATGTGTGATAAGTATATCTTTTCCGATCACGTGCAGAGCATGAGGCCAAAGCCTATCAAAAGACTCTTGCTTTTCCTTTTGTCGATATCCAACAGCCGTGGCATAGTTTAAAAGAGCGTCAAACCATACATAAGTCACATGATCTTTATCAAAAGGCAATTCAATACCCCAGTTAAGACGGGTCTTAGGACGACTAATGCTAAGATCTCCTAAAGGTTTTTTTAAAAATCCTAAAACTTCATTTTTTTTAGAAAGAGGTCTTATGAAATCTGGATTTCTTTCTATATGCTCAAGGAGTTGATTTTGATATTTAGACATTTTGAAAAAATAATTTTCTTCTTTAATAACAGATACAGTGTTTCCAAGAGGCGTTTTGCCATCAATCAATTCTTTAGATGTATAAAATATTTCCTCACTCTCACAGTAAAAACCTTCATAATCCTTTTTATAAATCTCACCTTTATCCCAGAGGTCTTGAAGGCAAGATTGAACAGCTTCTTTATGAAACTCCATAGTGGTACGCATAAAAAAGTCTTCTTTAATTTGCAGTATTTTCCAAAGCTTTCGAAAATGCAATACACACTCTTCAATATGATCTTCAACAGGTAATTGCCTTTGCTTAGCAGCATTTTGAACCTTTTGCCCATGCTCATCTGTACCTGTTAAAAAAAAGGTGCTTTCTTTAAAAAGCTGGTAATAACGATGAATAACATCACATATAACAGTTGTGTAAGCATGACCAATATGAGGTGTATCATTCACATAATAAAGAGGTGTGGTGATATAAAGACCCATCGATTTATTCGTGCCTACTCAAAAATTGCATGGACACCTTTTCTTTTAAAATCATTTATTTATGACGGTACATAATAAGACCATGAGTTGGATCATAAGGAGAAACCCCAACTGTCACTTTATCTCCTACAACAATACGAATATTAAACTTTTGCATTTTACCACACAGCTTGGCCTGCACTTGAATATCACTATCAATTTGCACTTTATAAAGGCCACCTGCTGCTACATCCACAACTTGTCCCTCTAATTGAGCAAGGTCATCCCTAGACATTTGTTTGTTTTTCCTTATTTGTTTGTGATTGCTCCAAAATAACTTAATACCATATTAAGTATTATAATCCCTAAAAAAATGCAAATCAAATCTTCATTTTCCCACTTAAGTGAGAATAGATACATTAGAATGTATTAAAAGAGTAAATTGGCTTATTCTAATACATCTCACTTTTGCACAATGCCACACAAATATCAATAACCATTACTTGTTAAATATAGAGCCCTATCATCTCATAAGGCTCAAAAATCATAGGCACAGGACAACCCACGATAGACGTAATCATCAATTGACTTTGGGCTCGGCATCAAATCTTGCAGATTCTTCACAATTGTATCGGACATTAGAGGATGATCACCATCACCATCACCATCACCATCACCATCACCATCATAGTGCCATAAGCCTAATCCATGTCCAAGCTCATGTAATATAGTAGTGTTTAATATTACATTTCTTCTGCGAAGTTTTTCAGGGTCTATATTTTGGTATGCATGAATAGTTTCCCCTATTATAAGTGCAAAATGTATATCTTTAACATATCTGTCATAAAGTTCAATTCTTTCATTCAATGAATCTATTATCTCCTCAGCATATACCTCATCTTGTAAAAATTGATCTCTTTTATACTCCAACTCTCTTATAGCCAATCTGCGAGCATCTTCAACGTTCATAGCTTGCCAATAAGTAATAATTTTATTTTGAAGAGTTTCAATATCTTCAGCATCACCTGCTTCAACACCCAAGAATCTTAATCTTTTTAAGAGGAAAAATCGAACAAATTCAATATCAGTTATAAATCTTTCTCTTATTATAATATCAGAGTCAGAAATTTTTAAATATGATAAAGTATTATCAATGTCTTCCGCATTTATCATAGGAAAGTTATGACCAGTGGTTAAAACGTCTTCTGGAAACATCCTATCGTACATATCAAGTGTGTCTTTTAATTGATCTTCACTAAACCAATAAATAACATTCTTTTGATCTTTTCTATTATGAATAGGATCAATCTCATTATGATCAATTCCCTTAATAATAAAGACTTCACGCTCAAGGGATGTGTTCCATGTTGAAGCTCTCTCATAAAAGAAATTTCTATGTTTCTCAGGTACACTCTCATGAAGATAATATTCTACCGGAAAGTCTTCTCCCTGAGACAGAGGAAGATGAGGTATATCATTAGGTAAATTAAAAGTATCTCTAAAAACATCATGATAAGGAGCATTGAATCTACTCCCATACATTACAAGTTGACAAGGGTCAACTCGAGGGCATCCAGTAAGTACTAAAAACAATATGATAGCAAATAGCAATCGATTTATATTTTTTATGATAACCTCTTATACCCCCCCTAAATTTCCACTCAAAAATTCTTTTAAAACTCTTAATAAATTTCAACTTATAGTCAACCAACAATTTTATTTTTTATAAACTTTATAAATTAGTTATTTTTAACTTTGTAAATTTTACAACTCAATAATTTCTATTTTATAGATAAAAAACTTTTATAGTGTTCCATATATAAAATAGATTACATATGTCTCTAAAATGAACCTCTGGCACTCAAGCATTCTGTCAAGCTGTTTACAGAAACTGTTATCGGATTGCCTGATTATTCAATTGCCGGATTGCTAGAATAAAACAAGGTAATCATTGAATTTTTTATATTGTAAGAGATAAAACTTATTTTGTCAGACCGCTTCAGTTAACTTGCCAATGTAGTACTAATTAAACTGTGGTTAAACTGTTCCAGTACCTGGCAATCATACCAACCAGCATTGGAACCATAAAATCTGGCATCAACAATTTGAATTTTTAGTGATGTAAAATGACTATTCTGCTTTTTTGAAGGGAAAGTAGCTTAAATTAGAGATTTCAGAGAAGAACTGTTCAATAGAGGTCACCTCACGTATAAGTGAAAAATCCATATCATTCAAAAATCCTTCTTTATTAATGTATCTAAAATGAGTCATTAAAAAATCAAAAAAGTTTTCATGGTTCAATAGAAAAATAGGTTTTTGATGATATTTCAGCTTAGCCCAAGTAAGTACCTCGCAGAGTTCATCTAAAGTCCCAAGGCCCCCAGGAAGGGCCACAAAGGCATCTGATAACTCATACATCTTTGCTTTTCTATCATGAAGAGAGTCAACAATAAAAAGCTCAGTCAATTTATCATGAGCGACTTCCATTTTTACTAACTTTTTAGGAATAACACCATAAGCCTTACCTTTATGTTTAAGAACCGAATCTGCAATGACTCCCATTAGACCAATGGAGGCCCCTCCATAAACCAAATCTAAAGAGGCATCAGCCATCTTTTTCCCAAAATCTTCTCCCAACTCAGTGTATCGTTTAGGAGCATTTATACCACAAAAGACACAAAGGCTTTTAACCATAGAGCACCATACTAAAACCTCTTAAATTTAAAGAACTAGAAATAAGCTTGATTAATCATTCGGATTAAAGCAAGTTTTCTTAAATAACTATTTTCATTTTTTTAATTGAAAATAAAATTTTTTAAGAACAAATAGGATAAGATTTATACTATTTGCTTATTTCTTTTTTGTCTTTGGTTTTATTAAAGTTAGCATAACGTTTTTGAAACCTTTCAACACGTCCTTCCACATCAACCAACTTCTGTTTACCTGTGTAAAAAGGATGACATACATTGCAAATATCTAATTTAATACTACTTAAAGTTGAACCTGTAATAAAAGAGTTTCCACAAACACAAACAACCTTGGCATTTGGATGCCAATTGATCTTATTTTTGACTTTAGGATCTACTTTTTGCTTTTTAATGGTCTTAGCAGACTTATCTTGTTTCTCTTTTTGTTGTTCCATAATGATTTTCCCGTTTGAGCTTCACTTATAACTTTTTATACATATTACATCACAATCTTCTATTTTTCAATAAGAGCAAGCCTTAACTTTGCTTTTTGTTCCTTGATGTAATTCTTTTCAAGATCTTCACCCTTTTCTATCTTCTCAGTAGACATCTTTAAGGCCTTAAGTGCTCTCTCCTTATCAATACTTTCCGGAAATTCCGCAGTTTCAGCTAAAATATTCACTGAATTATCAAAAACTTCCAAATATCCCCAAAAAATAGCCCTCTTTCTTAATTTGATCTGTCCTTCTTCAGTCTTTTCCTTATACTTAAGAAGGCCAATCCCTAAAGTTGTTACAAGAGAGGTGTGATCCTTTAAAATCTCTATCTCACCTCTATCAGTCACAACTTGAAGACTTTCAATAGGCAAATTAAAAGCCAATTTTGCTGTTGGGGTCAACAAATTTAAACTTAAACCACTGCTCATTTATGATAAACCTTTTGCTTTTTCTAAAGCATCTTCAATACTACCTACCAAATAAAAAGCCTGCTCAGGCACATCATCATGCTGACCTTCTAATATTTCCTTAAAACCTCTAACAGTATCCTTAATATCTACATATTTACCAGACATTCCAGTAAACGCTTCAGCTACAAAAAACGGCTGTGATAAAAATCTTTGAATTTTACGAGCACGATAAACCGTCAATTTATCATCTTCACTTAACTCATCCATGCCTAAAATAGCAATAATATCTTGCAGCTCCTTATATTTTTGCAAAATAGCCTGCACTTTTCTAGCCGTCTCATAGTGTTCTTGACCGATCACATCAGGAGCTAAAATACGAGATGTGGAAGCTAAAGGGTCAACAGCAGGGTAAATTCCTAAGGATGCAATTTCACGAGAAAGGTTCGTTGTAGCATCCAAATGTGTGAAAGTAGTTGCAGGAGCTGGATCTGTGTAATCATCTGCAGGGACATAAACAGCTTGCACAGAAGTGATAGAACCTTTTTTAGTGGATGTGATCCTTTCCTGCAAATTACCCATTTCTGTTCCTAAAGTGGGCTGATAACCTACAGCAGAAGGTATCCTTCCAAGAAGAGTTGAAACCTCTGCTCCAGCTTGAGTGAACCTAAAGATATTGTCTACAAACAATAAGACGTCTTGATTTTGTTGATCTCTAAAATACTCTGCAATGGTCAGAGCTGTTAATGCAACTCTTGACCTCGCGCCTGGTGGTTCATTCATCTGTCCATAACATAAAGCTGTTTTTTCTAAGACTCCAGATTCCTTCATTTCTAACCAAAGATCATTACCTTCACGTGTCCTCTCCCCCACTCCAGCAAAGACAGAGTAACCACCATGCTCTGTGGCGATGTTACGAATTAACTCCATAATCAAAACAGTCTTTCCAACACCTGCACCTCCAAAAAGACCTATCTTTCCACCTTTAACATAAGGAGCTAAAAGGTCCACAACCTTAATACCTGTCATTAGCATCTCAGTTTGAGTCGATTGATCTTCAAAAGCAGGAGCCTGTCTGTGGATAGATAACCGCTCTTTACTCTCTACAGGACCAGCTTCATCCACAGGCTCACCTATGACGTTAATAATGCGACCAAGCACCTTATCTCCTACAGGTACTGTAATAGGGCCTCCTGTGTCTCGAACTGGCATCTTTCGCACTAAACCCTCTGTTGTATCCATTGCAATTGTACGAACAACATTATCACCCAAGTGTTGTGCTACTTCTAATGTGAGATTGTCTTCTTTATCATTGATGGTTTTGTTAGAAGTTTTAAGCGCATTTAAAATTGACGGTAAATGTCCACTTTCAAATTGCACATCAACAACAGCACCTAAAACTTGTTTAATATATCCAGTAGATTGGGTTGTCATTATTACTCCTTTATCTGTTTCACTAAAATACATCTGACCTCTCGAGGCAAGATTCTAGCCACTTTCTGGCAGTCAGCATGAAGCCTTGCGTTTTCTTCAAATAGCTGACTGCCTAGAAAGCTTGATATATCTTTGGTAGAAAGAATATATTCGCCTTTCTTTACAAACCACTCAAAGTTTTCTCAAACTCATGTTATTTGCTCTTTAAGAAGTTAAGCAATCATCTTTATTTACATTATGATGAAATATTTGGTCAAGCCTTAAAAATCTTGTCATTCCCTTCTAGAAATGTGCTAGAGAATCATGAAAACATCAGAGCCAAATAGATCGAAAGAGCTTTATCCATTTACTTGAAAATGCTGATGACATCTTTGGGTATGATAGATCATTTTAAGTAAACTCAAATCAAGTAGACTCAAAATGACAAAAAACCTATATTACTTTAGTTTCTCAATTCTTCCTCTAATTTTCGCAAATTGTCAGTAGGAGATCTATATTCATATCTTTCTCGTTGTAGAGGGGTCATAAAATCTCCTACGTAAATGATCTTATTGTTTTTCAATTGGATCTCTTTATGAACCCATGATCCATTTTGAAAAAAACGGTATAACCAATAAATGATGTCATTTCTATATTGGGTTTGAAAAGGTGAGCCCAGTTTTTCAAGCACATGGCTCTTTGTCATACCAACTTCTATTTTGTTAAATGCTCTTAAGGAATAAGAAGAACAACCTGATAAAAAGGTTAAAAGTACAATGCAAATAATAATATTGATACTCAAAAGTTTCATTCTATGAACCTCTATTTTTAATCTTGTAATTATAACCATCTTCAACTTTGCACAGTCATAATACAACAACTTATCCTTGTTGATCTGGATGCGCTCTTTGAAAAAATTCAAGTTGATGACAGTTTTCTACAACACGGCAAATACATGGAAAGTCAGACATATCTACATCATAACGATGAGCACTATAAACCTGTGGAATCAAAAAAGCATCCGCAGCAGTTATCTGATCACCAAAAGTATATCGACCTCCACAAGTTTTCATCAATGTCTCTATACTATATAACCCCCTAGAAATCCAATGAGTATTCCATGCCTTAATATTTGATTTAGAAGCTTGAAAGTCTTTAGATAGTTTTTGACCTACAGATAAATTTTGTAAAGGCTGAATTCCTGAGTTAATGATCTCACATATTTGTTTAACCAACATACAATCATTGACACTATCAGGAAATATTCTTGGTCCTGGAAAAACTGCATCAATATACTCTATAATGACCATAGATTGAGTTAAGCTCATATTATTATGTTCAAAAAGAGGTACTTGTCCTAAAGGGTTCTTTTGTATATATTTGGGATCTAATTGCTCTTCTTTTAAAAGATGAATACTGCGAGATTCAAAATCTATCTGCTTATAATGAAGAACAATCCTCACTCGATAAGCTGAAGAGCTTCTAAAGTAATTATATAAGATAGGCCTCTTTATCATAACAACTCACCCTTAAGTAAATATTATCTCATAAATAAATAATATTACTATATGTCACTTCTTATAAAAAAGAATTTTCACCAAAAAATAACGCCTCTTATTGGTACAAAATAAGATATTGTTATTTGAAGTCAGGTAGTAGGGTGAAGTGGTTCTTATAAAGAATTAAGAAGAATGTGATTTAAGAAGAGTAGAGGATTTGTCATCACCAAAAAGCTGAGCATGAGGCTTTGTTGTTCCTTTGTTTCTATTATGCGTTTTACGCACTTGACCCTGCTTGATTTTCTTTCTATGTCTTCTCGTGCGAGTCTGACCGGTTGGTGAAACCATAAAGTCTCCTTATCTATGCCTTTTCCAATGTCTTCATATTTTTTACTCTAGCTAAATTTTATTAGATAACAAGAATATCAGATAAGCACAAGTTTTAAAATTATTTTTCCCAATATTTTTGATTGAGCTTTGCATTAAATTGAAAAAATAAACCTTACTAAGTGAAAAAGTTTATAGTAGTGTCTAGTTTTTATTAACTCTTTCTTTACTTTAAAAATAAATCAAATACTGTCATATTAGCTAGTGATCTTTAAAAATTAAATTTTAAATGAGGGGGAACTTTAATGGAACCTATTTTATCACCTCACAGTGATAGATTTGTCCTTTTACCTATAAAATATAGAGATATATGGGATATGTACAAAAAAGCAGAAGCCAGCTTTTGGACAACAGAGGAAATTGATCTATCTACGGATTTATTGGACTGGAAAAAACTTAATGAGAATGAAAAGCATTTCATTAAGCATGTCCTGGCGTTTTTTGCTGCAAGTGATGGAATAGTCAATGAAAATCTGGCTCTTCGGTTTTGTCAGGAAGTTCAGATTCCAGAGGCTAGATGTTTTTATGGCTTTCAAATGGCTATGGAAAACATTCATTCTGAAACCTATAGTTTGCTCATTGATACTTATATAGAAGACACACAAGAAAAAAACTATCTCTTTAAGGCACTAGATAACTTACCAGCAGTTAAAATAAAGGGAGAATGGGCCTTAAAATGGATCGAAAACAGTAAATCCTTTGCAGAAAGGCTTGTGGCTTTCGCAGCTGTAGAAGGTATCTTTTTCTCAGGCAGTTTTTGCGCTATATTCTGGCTTAAAAAACGAGGTCTTATGCCAGGTTTAACTTTTTCTAATGAATTGATCAGTAGGGATGAAGGATTACATACTGATTTTGCCTGCCTCCTTTTTGAAAAGCTCAAAGACAAGCCATCAAACCAACGTGTTTTAGATATCATCACTGATGCTGTATCCATTGAGAAACAATTTGTTACACATGCCCTGCCTGTAAGCCTTATTGGTATGAATGCTGGGTTAATGACTCAATATATTGAGTTTGTGGCTGACCGTCTTTTAATCTCTCTTGGTTTAGATAAACACTATAAAGTGAAAAATCCTTTTGATTGGATGGAGTTGATTTCTCTTCAAGGAAAAACAAACTTTTTTGAAAAAAGAGTGGGCGACTATCAAAAAGCAGGAGTCATGGTCAACAGATCTGATCAAGTCTTTACATTAGATGCCGAATTTTAAAAGCTTTTTGCATATAGTCACATATATATAATTTTGGTTCATGACACTTTAAGGTTAGTTTTTTATTGATTAGAAATATTTTTTACTTATTTTTTTAAGCTCCCTTTACTCCGGTATCTGGCAGTCGATCAAACCGGCATGCTGTATCTGAAATCATGAAACCTGGCATCAATAACTTTAATTGGTTATAGAATAAAGATTCTTTTAAAATCTTTATGTCATAATACTCTGATCTGAGATGACTCGCCATCACTAGCTCATAAACCTACCAAAAGACATTAGTGACAACTCACTGTAACTACATGTATTTCTAAGATCAATATTTGTGCAGCAAGGTCAAAAAAAAATATTTATATTTTTTTATTGCCTCTTTCCTGACTCTTGTTAATATGAAATCTCTAATTGTTTTGAACGTCAAACTAACTTAATCTAAAAAAGAGAGGGGTTTTCATGTACCTATACATACAAATTAAGAGGGTGCTTCGATGTATGTGATTAAGAGAGATGGTAGAAAAGAATCTGTTAAATTTGATAAAATCACATCTCGTATCAGAAAGCTTTGCTATAGTTTAGATAGAGAGTTTGTTGATCCTACAGAGGTAGCCAAAAAAGTTGTAATAGGTGTATATGATGGTGTTACAACTATAGAACTAGACAATCTAGCAGCAGAAACAGCAGCTTATCTTACAACCAAGCACCCTGATTTTGCACTTCTTGCTGCAAGAATTGCTATTTCCAACCTCCATAAGTGCACAGAAAAATCCTTTTCTAAGACCATGAGCATGCTCTATAATTACGTGTCTCCTAAAAACAATAAAAAAGCATCTTTACTTGCAGATGACGTATTCAAAATCATTATGGACAATAAGGATCTCCTAGATTCTGTTATTATCTACGATAGAGACTTTGACTATGACTACTTTGGATTTAAGACTCTTGAAAGGTCTTATCTCTTAAAAATTGACGGAAAGATTGCAGAAAGACCTCAACACATGCTCATGCGTGTCGCACTTGGCATCCATAAAAAAAATATTGAAGCCGCTATTGAAACTTATAACCTACTTTCTGAAAAGTGGTTCATCCATGCCTCTCCAACTCTCTTTAATGCAGGAACTCCTAAGCCACAAATGTCATCTTGTTTTCTTTTATCCATGGCTGGAGATAGTATCGATGGCATTTATGAAACCTTAAAAAACTGCGCATTGATTTCTCAATCAGC
Organism: Bdellovibrionales bacterium; assembly: GCA_965262715.1. Classification (GTDB taxonomy): domain Bacteria; phylum Bdellovibrionota; class Bdellovibrionia; order Bdellovibrionales; family JAUICD01. The sequence continues at coordinate 1,450,488 of OZ253553.1, forward strand.
AGGCGGCATAGGTTTAAGCATTCATAACATTCGTACAACAGGTAGTTATATACGCGGCACAAACGGCACTTCAAATGGTATTGTGCCTATGTTGCGAGTCTTTAACGACACGGCAAGATATGTTGACCAAGGTGGAGGCAAGCGTAAAGGGGCTTTCACAATTTATCTTGAGCCTTGGCATGCTGATATTTTTCATTTTCTCGATTTAAGAAAAAATCATGGTAAGGAAGAGCAGCGCGCGCGCGACCTCTTCTATGCTCTTTGGGTCCCTGATCTATTCATGAAACGAGTTAAGGAAAACGCAGATTGGTCACTTTTTTGTCCTAATGAAGCACCTGGTCTTGATGATTGCTACGGCGAGGAGTTTGAAAAGCTCTATTTAAAGTACGAGCAAGAAAACCGCGCTAGAGAGACCATCAAAGCGCAGCATTTGTGGTTTAAAATCCTAGAAGCTCAAATTGAAACAGGAACTCCTTATATTCTTTACAAAGACCATGCAAACAAAAAATCCAATCAGAAAAATTTAGGCACTATCAAGTCCAGTAATCTTTGTACTGAAATTATAGAGTACACCTCTAAAGATGAAATTGCTGTTTGCAACCTTGCATCTATTGCTTTACCTAAATTTGTTAATAAAGGGACTTTTGATCATCAAAAGCTATTTGAAGTCACTCAGACTATTACTAAAAACTTAAATAAAGTTATCGACTTGAATTATTATCCTGTTAAAGAAGCTAGAAACTCCAATATGAGACACCGTCCTATTGGTATTGGAGTACAGGGACTCGCTGATACCTTCATTAAACTGCACATGCCATTTACTTCTAAAAATGCTCAAAAACTGAATAAAGAAATTTTTGAAACCATTTACTTTGCAGCTTTAAAAAGTTCTATAGAACTTGCAAAGAAAGATGGCCCTTATGAATCTTTTAAAGGTTCTCCTACTAGCTTAGGTATTCTGCAGTATGATATGTGGGATGTCACTCCTTCTGACAGATGGGATTGGAACACACTCAAGGCAGATATTAAAAAGTTTGGCCTTAGAAACAGCCTATTACTTGCTCCTATGCCAACAGCATCTACATCTCAAATTTTAGGTAACAATGAATGCATTGAGCCTTACACTTCTAATATCTACAATCGCCGTGTCCTCTCTGGGGAATTCACTGTTGTCAATAAGCACTTAATGAATGATTTGATCCGCTTGAATTTATGGAACTCCAAGATCAAAAGTAAAATTATTGAATCTGGAGGCTCCATTCAAAGTATCCCTGAAATTCCAGACCACATAAAAGCTCTTTACAAAACTATTTGGGAGATTTCACAAAAAGATCTTATTGATATGGCCGCTGATCGTGGTGCCTTTATTGACCAAAGTCAAAGCTTAAATCTCTTCTTAAAAACTCCTGATTTTGGTAAAATGACATCCATGCATTTTCACACATGGAAGATGGGATTAAAGACAGGTATGTATTACCTTAGAACACAGGCAGCAGCACAAGCCATTCAGTTTACAGTTGATAAACAGCAGTCTTTAACAAAGCAAAAAACTAATGAAGATGAACTTGTACTTAAACCCAATTATGAGTTTAATGATGAAATCAATCTTAAAGATCAACCTCCTAAACCTAAAATAGAAGTCCCCATCTCTGACACAGGGAATATCAATTTTGATAAGGATATACCACATGACACATCTCCAACAGATCAGACAACTGATAAGTTGTCTTCAATTGATTATGTGCCAGAGATGGTGTGTTCTGTGCAACCAGGCGCAAGCGCAGAAAACTGTATCTCCTGTGGCAGTTAAATACATTACATTGGCAAGTTATGCAGGTCATGGCAGGGTATCCAAAGACCTTTATAGGCATATATAAATTTTTAAAAGCTTATTAATAATAAAGACAGATTTGTAGAATCATTGTTTTTATATTTTTTTGAAGTTGGTGTAAAAACCATTAACTTACCAATGCAGTACTAGTCATAGCAAAACTTTGTAGCTTTTCAAATCATAGTTCCACAAAAAAGCTGACCTTCAAACTAAGTGATTTTTCTAAAATGTAACTTTTACATCTTAAAATTATCCGTAACTTCAAATCGCAAGTGCAACTTTTTTGTGTTTATAGATATTTTTAAAAGTTGTGTGTAAATATTCTTTATGATTTTATGATTTCTTAAAGCCCTTAAAATAGAGCTTTTTGACCATGAAGATTGAGTTAGCTTCTCAATATCACGAGTGGAAAGCTTGAGATCAACATAAAGTTTCCGTAATATTTTAGAGTCTTTTTTTGGAGTGTTAAGAAAATGTGTAATAAATATCGATACATAACTAGAACTATCGGCGGAAATGCCTATAAACATGGCTACTGCAATATAAATTTTAGTTTTCGACAATTTGTAGCAGTACTGCCTCCAAGTAAACCTTCACAATGCCATCTATAGCGAATCTCTGTATCTGTTATAGCTGAGTCATTTGCAGTTCCAGCAGAGCAGCTATTTCGTTGACTGTTATTACAAACACCGTTGACAGGTTTTATTTTCGTTTGAGACATGTTACTGTCATACCGCCATTTAAACCTTTACAATACCATTTATAAGTTGTGTCTGAATCTGGCAAATCATTTGCAGTACCGGCAAAACAACCATTCCTTTGCCCCAGATTACAAGAACCATTGATAGGTGTTTTCTGTATCTGACAATTTGTAGCAGTAGCGCCGCCATTTGCACCCATACAGAGCCATGTATAATGTGTATCTGTATCATTTATTGCGCCATCGTCTGGAGTCCCAGAGCTGCAGCCATTTCGTTGGCTGTTATCACAAACTCCTTCGATGATACTTTTTAATCTAGTACAACTTTGATTTCCACCTCCATGCAAACCTTCACAAGTCCATAGATAAAGGGTGGAATGTGTATTATCTGGCAATGCCTTTGCAGTCCCAGCAGAGCAACCATTTCTTTGGCTTTGATCACAAACGGCATCGATAGGTATCAGCTTTTGACAATCTATAGCAGTAGTGCCGCCATTTGCACCTATGCAGTACCATGTATAATGTGTATTTGTATCTGCAATAACGCCGTCGTTTGGAGTGCCGGAAGAGCAGCTATTTTGTTTACTGTTATCACAAACGCCATGGATAGGCATTAGTTTTTGACAACTTTGTGCTGTAGTGCCGCCATTTGAACCTTCACAGTGCCATGTATAATGTGTATTTGTATCGACTATTACGGCGTCGTTTGCTCTGCCAGCAGAGCAGCCATTTCGCTGACTGTTATTACAAACACCGTTTACTGATGCAGGTTTCGCCTTTTGACAATTTGTAGCAGTACTGCCTCCATTTTTACCCACACAGTGCCATGTATAATGAGTATTTGTATCGGTTATAGCTGAGTCATTTGCTGTGCCGGAAGAACAACCATTTTGTTGACTGTTATTACAAATACCGTTAACAGGTTTTGCCTTTTGACAGTTTGTAGCAGTAGTGCCGCCATTTGCACCTACACAATGCCATGTATAATGTGTATTTGTATCAGCTATTGCGCCATCGTTTGCAGTGCCCGAAGAACAGCCATTTCTTTGAGCATTATTACAAGCACCGTTAACAGGTTTCTCTTTTTGACAATTTGTAGCAGTAGTGCCTCCATTTGCACCTACGCAGTGCCATGTATAATGTGTATTTGTATCGGCTATTGCGCCATCGTTTGCAGTGCCCGAAGAACAGCTATTTCTTTGATTATTATTACAAACACCGTTTACTGGTGCAGATTTTGCTTTTTGACAATTTGTAGCAGTGCTGCCTCCATTTGAACCTTCACAGTGCCATGTATAATGAGTGTTTGTATCGGCTATAGCTGCATCATTTGCTGTGCCCGAAGAACAACCATTTTGTTGACTGTTATTACAAACGCCGTTTACTGGTGCAGATTTTGCTTTTTGACAATTTGTAGCAGTGCTGCCTCCATTTGAACCTTCACAGTGCCATGTATAATGTGTATTTGTATCGGCTATAGCTGCATCATTTGCTGTGCCCGAAGAACAACCATTTTGTTGACTGTTATTACAGACGCCATTGATAGGAGGGATAGCTTTTGTACAACTTGCTGTTGCACCACCATTTGAGCCAACACAATGCCATGTATAATGAGTACTTGTATCAGCTATTGCGCCGTCGTCTGGAGTCCCAGCAGTACAACCATTTCTGATGGTGTCATCGCCGCAAACACCATTTATTGGTGCTGCTGTATCAATGGCCATACTGCAGCAACCTGTAGCATCAGTGCCATCGTTGGTACCTAAACACTGCCACTGATAATGAGTTTCTGAATCATCTATGTCATTTAAAGTACCTTGAATACAACCATTTTTGACGGAGTTATTACATTCTCCATTTACGATTGAAGATGGATTGCGTGTAACAGCTTGGCCTAATATAGAATTGTCACAGGTCTGATAACTTAATGGGCCAGGTAAAGGTCCGGAAAAATAACAATAGCTGCCTTCTGATGGACAGTAATGATAATAAAACTGTTCAATTATATCATCTGCATCATCTACCGAAGTTTGACTATCTATAGTGGTAGAAGAAGAGGTTGAAGCTTGTATTGCTATAGTACTTTTTACACAGACTTCAGTTGAAGTGATGTCTATTACACCATCACTGCAATTTAGTACATCCTCACTGCCACTATCAATTTGAAGTTCACATTGATTAGCATTTTGAATATTTGTATGTAATGTCCAAGTTCCACCTTCAGGTCTTAAATACTTATAAATGTTATTACTTTCTAACATCACAGCAATTTCTTCATCATTATGTTTAATAATTATTGGATTAAAATGAGGTTTAGAATTAGAGCTCACTTGCAAAACTTGTTTTCGATAGGTGAGGCAATCAGAATTGTCAGGATCTTCTGCAGACACCTCAATAGTAACAGAACCAGCAGATTCATTGGTAAAGTCTAATTCAATACTTTCACTATCATCTTCGTTTGTCTCCTCAGTTGAAGAAGGTAATGTGACCTTCCATAAGATGTTCGAAAAATCTATAGCATTCTTTAATTCAAAAGTGGCAGTCTGTCCAACAGTCAAAGAACCGCTTTCAAGAAATATCTCTAAGACATCTGTTAATGAGCATTCCTCACCAATCACAAGTCTTTTACTGGCCACGGTTAACAAATCAGAGCTTTTATAAGATGTAGCAAAAATATCGTAACTTCCATATTGTTCGAATTTATGTTGGTATTCTGGTTCAGTTGTTGTCTCTTCTCCATCAGTAATAGTTTCAAAGGCTCTAGTGATTTTCCATTTAAAATCTTCAGAATCAGAATGACTATTCATAACCTTTAGTTTCACATCACTATCAATTAGGAAATAATCTTCTATCGAGATGCTTTCATCTTCTGATGGTAAATAAGCAATAATATAACCTTTATCATTAGATACCGTTTGTTCAGAAAACAGGTTAGGAGCTTGACTTACATTTGAACCGCAGTTTTGAAAAGCTAATAACAAGAAAAGTGAAGCCAATAGAAGTAGATAAAAGGCATTATTAAAACTTAACAAAAAATGCTTTTTTATGTTTCGTTTTTTTATAACCCTAAAGAATTTCATTATTTTTTTCATTGCTCTATACTTTCATCATCGTTGTATTACGAACCTTCTTTTATGTGCTATGTACTGCTAGTTGTCCAAAAATTTGAAAGGTAAAATAAGTAAAAATATCAAAAATGTAAATCTTTAAAACCAAGCTAAAAGACTTGGTTTTTAGCCTACCTGGACTGTAACTTACGTACAAAAGTTACAGTATTAAGTTATTGAAATAACTACCGATACAGGTATTGAAGGGCTTTAATTGCTAATAGTCTTTGGTGTAGAAAACGACCAAAAACATCAATGATTTTAAGGGGACAGGACTGTAACTTTTGTACGTAAGTTACACTATCAAGTTATTGATTTCATTGAGTTATTCGAAGTTTCTATCTTTTTTCGATATGGCATTAAGGTCATGAAAAAGTCCAGGACTGTTGTAAATTGATACAATATGTGCTTCTATATGCCTTTCTTAAAAATAACTTCTTATATTTCCATTTTAGTGAGTTTTAAAGATTTCCTTAACATTTTGTTAAAAAAGAAAAATTATCTTTCTTACTAAAATGTATCTCTTTCTAGGCAATCAGCGTGACGATTAACACTACAGGATGTATCCTCGTCAACAAAATGCTGATTGCCTCAAAAATCTGTTTATTTTGAGTAGGGAGGATCTCTTCGTTTCTTTACATCATGTTAAGGAAATTTTCCTTCATCCTGCTTTTACTCAAAATGAATAGAAGACAAGCCTTTTTGAAGATTGTCCATGAAATAAATCTAGGCACTGATCCGATGGCAAGAATAAAATTTCCCTAACATTGTGTTAAGAAGCAAGAATATTCTCCCTACTAAAATGCATCAGCCTTTCTAGGTAGTCAGCTATTTGCTGACGATGTGAACCGCCTGAGCTGACTACCAGAAAGTCGCCAGAGGCGACATGCATTTTAGTGAAAAAAAATAAACACTGATATACATTGTAGTTAGATAAAGTTATGAATCACTAGAAATTCTTATCAAATTTTTATTTTTGAGACCGGCTCTAGAGATACTTCAATAAAAGAGATTGAGTTTCAAGTTTCCTTCCGGAAATCTGGCAGCCTACGCAAACCGGATGCCATTTCCATGAACAGATTGCCGGACTCCCGGATTTCATAGAAAGCTATTAATGGCATAACGTAGACAAAGTCCCTTAAATTTATAAAAACAGCGTAAGGTAGGTTATAAACTTACTTTTATGATTGACAAAAACAATTTTCTATTTTATAAGTCTTCAAATCAAATAAGGCTTTTTATCATGACAAGGCATAAATATTTTCTTTTATTTTTTCTGTTAATCTTTATTTCTTCTGAGATATTATATGCTAGAGAAGCAATATCTTTAAAACAAATCTTAGAAATGCCAACAGAGGACAGATTAGAACTACTAAAAATATCTGTAAATTCTTTGATATCTGCTGATAAACTCAGAGATTGTCCAAGAGCTCTAATTGTTGATTATGAAACTGCAGAAGCTAAAGTAGATATAGATAAAAACCTAACAGCATTTATGATTACATTATATTATGATGATCTTGAAGTATTCAATTTTCTGTTAGAAACAATAAAAAAAGGAGATATAAATATTCAATTTAAAAAGAACACAATACTACACTATGCCGCTGAGATGAATAATGTAGAAATGGTAAGAGCTTTAATTGAAGCAGGAGCAGATGTGAATGCTTTAGATAGATATAAAAGAACACCATTGTTTATAACCACACAAAGAGGTTTGTAGAAGCAGCAATAGCATTAATTATGGCAGGAGCAAACCTCAGATGCATTAGACCTCTTTGCTATTAAACATAGAAGTGCAAAAAAGATGATATAAAAACTTTTCAATTTACTCTCTAAATTGTGTTTCAACTGGATAAATAACTACTAGAAGCCATTTCAAAAGCCTTAAATTGTTATAAGTAACTGTGCTTTTCAGGCAATCAGGCAACAAGTCCCTGAAACAATTGCCAGACTGCCGGATTGCCAGATTCCTTAAGCAACGAAGATTTACCATTTTAATTCTTAATATGTGTTGCATAATAAAAAAACTTATTTTTGAGAGCAGTTCTACTAAGAGGAAACTTGTAATGTATCTCTTTGGATACTATCTAACACTCCATTGATAAAACAACCTGAATCTAAAGTAGAATATTTTTTAGCTACCTCAATTGTCTCGTTAATCACAATAGAAGGATCTGTATGTAGATATTTAATTTCATAAGTCCCTATCCTTAATATAATTTTATCAACACTGACCATGCGGTCTAAACTCCAACTTGTAGTGTGTATAGAAATAAGCTTATCAATTTGCGCTTCGTGAGATCTAATTCCATTAACAAGAATCTTAGCATATTCTATAACATCAGGAGGAAGATCCCCCCGATTAATAAAAATAGAAGGAGAAAGATCAAAAGCAGAACCTATATTTGCCTGCCCTTGACCTGGGACCTGAAACTCATAAGGAAAAAGTATTTGCAAGGCAAGTTCTCTTGCCTGCCTTCTAGCACTCATAAGACACCTGCTTTTTGACCAAAAGACTAGACTTATTTGATATTTCCATAAATTGCCCTGCTTTATTATCGTATTTATGACATATATCAGTTACTATAAATAGGCAAGGTTTATGATGATACCTATAAGATTTTTTCTAGCACTTTTCTTTATTTTACTTTGGGAAATTGACCACCTCAAGGCAAATACAACTGATAAAATAAGTATTTTACCTCATTTAAGCTCCCAACAAAAACCCTCTGTAGGTAAAAAAGCCGCAGATGCCTATATACGTTCCACTCAAAATACACCTCATCGATATAAAAAAAAATCATACTCTATAGGTATTTACTTTAGCCATTTTACATCATCAACAGCCTATCAATCCCCCTTCTCACCTCAACAACAAGGATTCTCATCTGGCCTGACCTACTTACAAAAAATTTCATCAGAACATGTACTTTTTCGTGGGGACCTATCACTAGAAAAGTCTAAGAATAACACATGGCATACATCACTAACCCCATCTTTTCTATTAAGCTATATGCCTATCTATGTAGGAGTTGGAATACCCAGTTTGAACCTCACCTTTCCAAACAATACTTTTTATATGGATTGGCAGCTCTTAACAGGTATACGTCTTTTTGAAGTTTTAAATTTTCTTAATTTTTTTATAGAAGCTAAATGGAAAAATCCATTCAATATCTTTGACACTTCTCAAAGAAAAACTATGCACCTTCTAGCAGGAATTTTATTATTATTTTGATAACCCACCTTACACGAATTTTAAAACTTTGGGAGGCCTTGTCGCATAAAGATTTACGATGAGATTTGTGGCAAGCTTGAAATAAGCGTGAGGCCAGTGCCTTAAAAGACAAAGCTTTTATGAAATTCTTATCCTATAAGAAAGTCATAGATTAAAAGAGATACAAGGCTCTTCGGGTTGCCTGCTGCTTATGGAAGAAATCTGTCATAGCTATTATTATATCTTTAAATTGAAAGGCCTCTGCAACAAGAATTCAAAAAAGTTATAAAAACAACAATTCCACAAATAAGTTTTTTTATGGTTCATGACATCAAGTAACTTACCAGTGGCCAATGTACTACCAATAAACAAGTTAAAAGCCTTTTTAAGGCTACCTTACAATGATTTATATAAACCTTTTTAAAATTCTAAAAGGTTTTTAAGTAAAAACTTGATTTATTATTTTAGCCGTGTATAGTAATAAAAATCAAAGATTACTGGATCGTTATTCCTCTATTTATCATAATAATCATAACAGTATAAAGGAGATACAATGAAAAACCTCAATTCAAGTTTTATGATAGTTACAGTTATTCTTATAAGTCTGTCAAACCATTTGCTAGCACAGCAAGATCAAGGACCACAAATACAGACAAACCAAGACACACAACTTGAGGAAGAGCAACATGAATCATCACCAGGAGATTCATTAGCACAAGAAATTATTGATTATGCAAGGGAATTACTCTTAGAAAGTACTGCATACACCACTTACAACATCACATCAGATGAAATTTTAAAGTCTTCAAAGAATCTTCGCTATCAAGGAGGTATCAATAGATCCTATTTTCTTTCTGATACAGTAAATGATGTGGCAGAAAGAGTAAATTTCAATAACATGGAGCGATTGGAATTTCTCAAATATCTTTTGGACACAGGTTTTTCTCCTTCACATTCTTATATCAATATGGCTGATTATTTTGTTCAAGATGACCTTTCAGATGAAACCTTCTTTCCTACAGTTGAAGACTTCACTCGATTAAAAGATATCTGTCGCACGCGAGATTGGCCTTGTGATTCTTCCCCTCTCTCTTTTACAAGGCTGTCCCTCTTCTTAACACTTTTTCCAAGAGGACCTCGTCAAGAAAATGCATATCTTGGCTCTGCATATATTGAAATCTTATTGGATAATCTTGGATATACTTTGGAAGACCTTACCCCTCATGATTTAATGGTTCTTGAACAATTTTTAAGAGATTTAAACTATGTTCCTGGCTGGTCTTCTGGCTATCAACCTGTTCAAAGACAGCATATAAAATATGTGACTGATGATGATTTTCAAACAGAAGTGATTGAAGCTAGTAGAGATAATCCTGTTATTGTCTATTTTTATGCTTCTTGGTGTCCCCCCTGTCGAACAATGACTCCCATGATGGAAAGGCTAGCTGATGAATTTGAAGGAGATTTCACCTTAGCTAAGATCTATTTGGACGGCAATCCTAATAGTCGAGAGATTCTATCTACAAGAGCCATTCCAGCCCTTGTGTTTTACAAGGATGGTGAAAGCATCTCAGAATATATAGGGCTTAGCGGAACTATGACAACAAAACATCGAATAATAACCCAATTAGAATTAAGTAAAACTAGATATCTTCCAAACTCTTTGAGAGAGATGCTCTTTTGATTTATTCAATTTTTTAATGGTAATAATACTCCTTAGTTACGCATCAAAAGAAATATCATGTTAATCATCTTTTATTCCAGCTAAAGAATGATGAGGCTGTTCAAGAGTTAACCATTTTTTCATTCCTACAAGATAAGTTTTAAATTCATCTTCCAATTTTGACTTAACCAAAGGGTTATCCAATGGTACCTTAACTTGATCATCTGTCATTTCAAAAGCTTGTATATCTTTGCTTGAAAGATGATATGTAACAAGATATTGGCCTGTTCTATAATAATAATAATGAGCATCTGAAAAAAGACTCACACCCTTTTTATCAAATTGAAGTAAGTTTTTTCCTAAAAAAGAATGATATCCCTCATAACCAATCATATGAAGCATGGTAGCTGGCACATCATGATGAGAACCTACCTTTAAGCTAACTCCTTTGCGAGTTAAACCTCTGCGGTCTAAAATAATTAAAGGCACCTGCATATGTTCTAAACTGTTTTCTGTATAAGCTATTTTATTCCACGATCTATGTTCACCCGTTAAGATAACAATAAGATTATCCTCTAATAAAGCAGAAATCTTTTCAACAAAATCCTCGACAAGCCAATTAGTATAACACAAACCTTTTTGAAGCCTCTCATGATAAGCATCTCTCTCAGAAGAAATTGTACAAACATCGTCAAAAGAAAATCTTTGAAAAATAGTGCTTGAAGAAGAATTGATCACATCACCAAAATGAAGTGAGTTGAGCATTATTTTTACAAAGAGAGGATTGGATTTATAAACCTTTTTCATCTCTAAAAAAGCTCTTTCAAGAAGCTGTTGATCATCTACTTTGATATACCCTGAAAAGTTAACATCAAACTCTTTTGGTCCAAAAGCTTGATCTCCACCATATTTTAAAAAACGAGAATCCATATTATATATATTGCTTCCTATAAATATTGAAGATTTATAGCCCATAGATTTAAGAATTTCAATAATAGAAACTTTATGTGGACTCTTAGAGTGATTGTACAAGTTATTACCATCAATCATAGGAAAACCCAATAACAGAGATGTAAAAGCATTGATACTGCACTGCCAATGGAAATGAAAATTTGTGAAAGAAAGTCCTTCTTGAGCCATCTTATCTAAATAAGGAAGATACCGTATAGAGTGCGATTCATCTAAAAATTTCTGTGATAAAGAATCTATATTTAAAAGTACAATATGAGGTTTTGTCTGTAGTTTTTTTAAAGGATTTTTAAATTTTCTAGAAGAAAAAATAAAATGATCTATCAAAAACTCATCTTCACTCTCTCCAATAATACTTTGAAATTTATATTTAAAAAAACCCTCTTCATTCATATCATCTGATGCTGATAAAAAAGATAACAAGTTACTATAAATGGAATTACCTGCAACAGTCAGATAAAATATATTGTTAAAAGAATTATAAAGGTGTTTAGAAATTTTTGTGTGAAAAGCTAGACCCATAAAACTTAAGCCCATTATAAATAAAAATATGAAAAAAGGCAATCTTATAATTACTCTTACTGTTTAATGAAATATTTAAATTTAGTAATTTTTTTAAAGGGCAAAAGAAATAATTGGGTGAAACAGCAAACCAACTAATGATTAAAAGTAAAGGCACAATTAACATACCATAAGGGTATTTATGATAAACAGTCAAAAAAGTACCTGTCAAAGCAGAAAAATCTGATATGTTCTTAAGGATATTGATATCAAACCTACTGTAAAAAGCTTGAAAAAAGAAAATATCAATAACAGAGAATAGTAAAAATAAAAAAGTTACAACATAGAGGTAAAATGATTGTAGAACCTTAAGAATACGATGCTTAAAAAATGTAAAAATATAAGCAGGGAAAAAGAAAATAGAGATGGCCATACCATCTATGAAAATACCTACAAGAAACACTTTAATAAGCTCAATATCAAAACCTTCTCCACCATTTATGACAAAGAATAGTAATCGAAGGATAGTCCCTAAAAACAAAAGCAGAAAAAAACTCATCACGTAACTTCAAATCACAAGTGCAACTCTTTTATGTTTATAGATATTTTTAAAAGTTGTATCATTTTAAGATTAATATTTCAACAAAGTTTTAATTATCATGAAAGATTATTGTAAATTATTTAATTTGAATGAATGTATTTTGATGTTTATGGCAAAGCCAAAGTAGTCTTCGAGCTAAAACTCTGCGGAAGAACGATCCTTTGCCATAAACATCAAGCTGTTAAATAAGCATTTTCAGAAGTTATTATATATAAGTAAAATTAAATGGATAAACTATGAATAACTTCAGCAAACCATCTTTTGTCTATGAAACTCATTAGGAGTTAGAAAACCTAAACTCTTTCGAGGGCGATGGTTTAAAAGAAACTCAACCTTTTTTACATCCTTAGAGGCAATTTCTCTAAAATCTGTCTTCTTTGGAAAATACTGACGGATTAAACCATTCGTGTTCTCATTTAAACCTCTCTGATATGAACTGTAAGGATGTGCAAAATAAACTTTACATCCGGTATATTCACTGATCTTCTCATGACACGAAAATTCTTTACCATTATCCAAAGTCATTGTATGAACAACCTCTCCTTTAAGAGCTTTAGAAATAGCATGAAAAACTGCCTCAGATCTCTTAGATTCTATTTTGACAATCCTCGTCTTCTTAGAACATCTATCTACCAGCGTGACTAAAGCTCCTTTATGATGTCTACCTATCATTAGATCACCTTCCCAGTCTCCTATCCGACTCTTCTTATCTACTATCTTAGGCCTTTTATCAATGCTCACTCTATTCTTTATCTGACCCCTTTTATCAAATCTACTTGTACCATATCGCTTCTTCCGTTGCCTCTGACATCTTAAAAATTTGTAGAGATCTCCTCCTGATTGCTTATCTCGAAGAATATGCTGATAAATACTCTCATGACTTATAGACAAACCTTTTCGTTTAAGAAAACTGGATATCTGTTCCGGACTCAAACGATCACGAAGAAACCTCTCAAGCTTATTAATGACTTTTTGTGTTATCTTTATATGTCTATGAGAGTTTTGAAGACGATAAACCGTTTTTTCATGGGCTTGTTGAGGACGATAACCTCGCAAACCTTTGTTACGATTCAATTCCCTATATATGGTGCTTTTATCTCGACCTAGTTGCGTAGCAATTGAACTTATTGATTTTCCACTTTGCAAAAAAGCTAAAATCTGGTATCTATCACTTTGGGTTAGATGAGTGTACTTACTCATGGAATACTCCTTTCGTTATGTAAAGTTATTGATTAGAGTATTCCTCTAACCCCCTTTAAACAACTATGCAAGGAGTTGCACTTACGACTTGAATCCACCTCATCATATAAGAGTTTTTAGAAAAATAACACAGAACTTTTAATCTGATATTGGATATTGCATTTTTCAATTATTTATCTCCTTCTTGAAAAGCATCTTTTACCATAGTGTTAATGTGTATATATAAATTCCATAAAGCAGTAACAGAAAGATACCTAAGCTACGATGAAAGAGTTTTGTATAAGCAGATAATGCTATTAGAAATATGGTTATTCCAAAAAGCCAAAAGTAATCATATTGCATGATAGACTTAGATATCAAGAGTGGCATGCTTAGAGATGCTAAGCCAGTTATTAAAAGAGTGTTCATAATATTTGATCCAACAACATTAGCCATAGAAATATCATATCGCTTCTTAAAAATAGCGACTATAGAAGTTGCAAGTTCTGGAAGCCCTGTTCCTACCGAGACAATAGTTAGACCAATAATTCTTTCTGTCATTCCTACACTTTTTCCTAAATAAATGGCTCCTAATAAAAGCAAATGAGCTCCTCCTAGTAGAAAACCAATACTTACAGAAAGAAGTACCCAATCCATAAAAAGGGAAGAGTTGTTTAATACATTGGTACATTGATCCTGAGATTGTATGTCTTTTTTTTGCTTAATAGCAAAATATAAGAAAAAGCAAAATAAAATAAGGAATACAAATCCATCTAAGCGAGTAATGCTTAGGTCCTGGCCTAAAATCCATAAAAGGCAGGTGGCCAAGAAAAGGAATATCCATTCTGTTTTTATAGATGTAAATATACTTTGGAAAGGCCTTAAAACGCAAGCAAATCCAATCACAGCTAAAAGATTGAAAATATTGGATCCTACAATATTTCCTAGTGAAATATCTGGAATACCTTTAACAGATGCCATAATAGAAGTAATCAACTCTGGAAGAGAGGTGCCAAGAGCTACAAAAGTCACAGTAATGAAAGATGCTGGAAGATTTGTTTTTTTAGCAATATCAATGACTTTTTTAAAAAGTAAATTTGCTGATGCAATAACTAAAGCCAGACCTAATATTAATTGTAAAACAGAGATGACCATTTCCATCTTTGATAAGTCCTTTTATGCCTTTTTAAAATCAAACAAACCCATAAGAGCTGTTATAATACAAAGGAAGTTATTGTGATGTTTTATTTGATGTTTTAAAAACTTGATAAGCAGTTAAATAATTATAAGCTGTAAGCACATCAAAGTCTTTTTCTAAAAGATTTTTCTTAGATGGATTTTCTTTTACCTGTAAGAATTCTTCCTCTTCTTTTTTTAAGGCTCCTTTTATATCACTTTCTCTTCTTATTTTATGCTTTTTTAATGCCTTTTTATAAGCAGTTAAATCTACTGGATCAATTTTGACATTTGGAGTAATACCTTGAGCCTGGATAGACTGTCCATTAGGCGTATAATAACGCGCAACAGTTATTTTTAAAGCAGAACCATCTTCAAATCGAACTAATGATTGAATAGATCCTTTTCCAAAACTCCTCCTCCCCATAATTAATGCTCTATTATGATCTTGAAGAGCCCCTGCAAGAATTTCACTCGCGCTTGCTGAATATTCATTGATCAATACAATAACAGGAAAATTCTTATCAATAAAACTATTCTCTTTTGCATAAATAGTATCATTTTTACTTTTATCTTTTCCCTTTATAGAAACAAGTGTTCCTTTATCAATAAATAAATCTGTAACCTTGATAGCTTGGTCAAACAATCCTCCTGGATTATTTCTTAAATCTAAAATGATGCCCTTTAATCCGCTTTCTTTGTTTTTATGTTTTATTAATAAATCTTTAAGATCATCATAGGTCTTTTTGATGAAACTGGTGATTCTGAAGTAAGCGTAACCAGAATCTAAATCAATATACTTCACAGAATGAACAATCACTTGACCTCTTTTAATTTCAAAAGTTTTTGGAGCCTTCTCTGCTTGACGTATAATTTGTATCTTTACTGTTGTGCCAATCTCACCCCTCAGTCTTTGTCCAATCTCAGATAAACTCAGTCCCTTTATTGATTCATCATTGATAGTAATAATTTTATCACCTGCTTGAATACCCACCTTCCATGCTTGAGAATCTTCAATAGCAGAAAGAACTGTTAGAGCCTCATCTTTAAGAGTGACTTCAATGCCAAGACCCCCAAACTCTCCTGAAGTACTAGATTGAAAAGATTTATACATTTCATCCGAGAGAAAGTGTGTATGAGGGTCTAGTTCCTTTAACATACCCTTAATAGCACCATATATGAGATTCTTAGTATTCACTTCTTCCACATAATATTGTTGTACAATGTGCAATGCCTTTGTAAACACAGAAAGCATTACATAATTGTTCTTCGCAGCATTGACTCCAAGAGAAATTAATAAAATAAAAATAATTAATGGCCATTTCCACATAACTATTTACTCCTCATAATCATAATAAGATAACTATTATTGTAACTAGTTTTGTGGAAGATTAACTAGAATCCTATAAGTCTAGTTTCTGTTTCCCTAAAAATAAACCAGCCTCTGGCTGTTTTTGGGCAGTCAGCCTGAAGACTCACGTCTTCAAGAAAATGCTGACTGCCTCAAAAATCCGTTTATTTTTAGGAGGGAGACTCCCCTTGTTTTTTTACATCATGTTAAGGAAACTTTTTTGTAAAATGTTAGATCATTGTCTGGAAAAATCCGTTCATGCTGTTTCACTAAAATGTATCTAGCCTCTGGCTGTTTTTGGACAGTCAGCCTGAAGACTCACGTCTTCAAGAAAATACTGACTGTCTCAAAAACCTGTTCATTTTTAGGAAGGAGATTCCTTTCGTTTCTTTACATCATGTTAAGGAAACTATTTCACATTAAAAATGTCCCTTACTCTTGACAAGCAGGCAAACTAGAAAATCTGGAAAACTTTATCCAGCAATAGTTCCCTGATACTGGCACTGTTTGCCGGTTTGCCAGAATCCCGGATAAAAAGATTGCATTAGTTATAAATTAAAGACATTTCCTTAACATCTAGTAAAAAAACGAAGAGTATCTCGTTTACTAAAATGTATCAGGCTTTCTAGGCAATGACCTATTTGCTGATGGTGTCAACCATCAGGGTCATTGCCAGAAAGTAGCCAGAGGCTAGATGCATTTTAGTGAAACATTAGTGAAATAGCTGCCCCGAGTGAAGGAGAGTCATTACCGTGCGATGTTGGCTTTGCATAGCTAACTGAATGCAACTTAACTTATTATTACTGATAGAAGAATTATTTTCTGTAGAAATAAAATCTGTATAATTGGATGTCACAGTTTTAACAACAGCTCCATTTTTAAAGACCTTTGTCACAATAGAAGACTTAGATTCTCCCCAATCTTCTGTTTGAATATGATAAGAACAACCTTTAAGACAAATATCAGAGTTAAATCCTTTTACAAATATCATTTCTATTAGTCCTTTTTTAACTATTTTTTAAGCTCTACTTAATGACATATTTTTTTAAATAGCTCTAAGTCTTAAATACCATATTATAAGTCTAAAATTCAATCCTCTTATTTAAAGTTATATTCACTATGTTATATCATTACATATTATATGCAGTTACAATCATTCAGACTTCTTTTTGGTATCATGTATCTATTCACACTCTTTTTATCTGAAGGGTGTTCTAAGAAAAAAGAGGATACATCAGGCTTACCTTTGCCCAGGGAAGAGCCCCTTTGTGATACAAAAAATTTTACAAATACTGTTGCCTTTTCAGGAAAAGCTGTTTTTGAATATAGGGCACCTAAACCTGACCCTAATATTGATGAAGGATGCTTTGAAGAAGGGGTCTTAAATGGTCTTAGTAAAATTTGTTCACCAAAAAGTATCCGCTTTGCAGATATAGAGATTTTATCATCACAGAACTGTATTACATCCGGACAAACAGATAAGAATGGTGAGTTTTCCTTAGAAGTTCCTTATGAAGATCAGAGAGAATATACTATTAAGGTTATGTCTAGGGCTGATAACAATCAAGTTAAAGTGAGTGTTCAGGATGATCCTCATAAAGCTCAAAATCATTTTGTATCAAAAAAAGTTACACTAGAAAATAGGTCTTCAATTGAAAATATAACGCTTACAGCACCAGCAGATGAGACCGGAGGTGCCTTTAATATTTATAATCAGATATTAGAAGCTAATCTTTTTTTAAAAGAACAAACTAAAGGCTGTCAAAACTTTGTTTCAAGTTGTCAGCCTTTCACAGAAGCACCTAAAGTCTATGCATATTGGAAAAAAGGGTTTAACCCTGTCAAATATTTAAGTGACTCTTCAACAAGTAGTTTTAGTTTTTATCTTCCTGACCGCAGGCAGCTTTTTATTGTGGGAGGGTCTAATGATAACATAGAAACAGCAAATACTGACCATTTTGATAACGTTATTATTTTACATGAATACGGTCACTTCATTGAAGAAGTCTTTTCTAAAATAGATACTCCTGGAGGTTCTCATAGCGCTAAATATACTATTGATCCCAGGCTAGCTTGGTCAGAAGGTTTTGCCACATTTTTTGCAAGTGCTATTTTAGGTAAAGCCAGTTACGTTGACTCTCAAGGAATTGCTCCTAAAGGACTATTAAAGATAAATGAAGACCTAGAAGCTCACCCTCCAACAAGAGATATTTCTAAAGCTGATGGAGAAGGAAATTTTCGAGAGTTCTCTATAATAAGAACTCTTTGGGATATGATAGAACCTTATACCCACAATTCTACAACCATTGAAAGTCAAGATGATGACCTTGTTAATGAGGGTAGTATTAAGGAATTTTGGAGTATTTTCTCAGGACCTTTTAAAGATGAAAAACATCGCTTCAGAGATTATGGATTGTTTATGTCTCTGCAAAATGAATTAGCAAATAAAACAAACTTAAGCACTCTTTTTGAAAGAGAAAAACAAAAACCTAATAGAGAAGACTTTGCTGCTCCTTTCCCTATTCCACAAGATAGAAGATCCTCTGACTGCCCTACAGCAATAAAAGCAACAGACCCAGATAGAGGAGAAAGAGACCGAATCCTCTCTTATCCATTAAGTTCGAATCAACACAGCTCTAATGATTTTTATCTCTATGAACATAAAGGAGGACGCTTATCAATAGACTTAACCTATAACCCAACAGATGCAAATACTCTAGATAAGAATAAAGCTGATTTGAATCTTTATCTTTATAATGATAAATACTCTTACCAAGAAGAAGATGATATGGTAGGATCAAGTGACGATGGAGATGATGAGGGATCAGAAAACATACAAGTTGACACACCTAAGGGTATTTATATGGTGAATGTAATGGTATGGACAAAAAGAGGAACAAGCTTAGGAGATGAATCCACTTATAATCTTAAAATTAATGGAAAATCATTATGTCCTTAAAACATAGAATTTATTTTAACAAATCAACATGGACTAACATATTAATTATCATGCTAGTGACTTTAGGACTGTATCAAGTGACTTCTTATTCTATTTCTTTATCCCAGATATCTAATGAAAATAAAATAGATGTTTTATCAAGAATACCAAATAATTTTAATCATTTTGGAATAGAAATTCAAGCCGAATCCACAAGTCAAAATTTAATACTGCAAAGCAAAATAGGCATTCAAGTTGTATTAACTATTTCTGGATCAGTAGAAGATCTTTATTTGGACTGGGCCTTAGAGCAAGATATTAATATCACTCAGTCAGAGCTACCTACAGAAACTATTTCTTTTAATGAAGCCCAAGAATCACCTATAACATACAGTGCAGAAATTCAAATCACAGGAGATCGTCCTCATATCATTGTTCAAGCATACACTCTAGGAGATGAAGGAGAAAAAATAGGAGAGAGCGCTGAGCTTTACTTCAATTCAAATGGAACTCATTTTCTTCCCAACACACTTTCACAAGATGAAATAAACATCAGAATTGATCCTAACAAAATCATTCGATAAACTCTATAGGATGAGGATATTTTTGTTTTCTTACATAACTTATCTTATGCAACTTTTATAACTTTAAGAGACCTTGTTGCACAAACATCAACTTTAGTTTATCTGCTAGAGATTTGTGACAGCCTTCTGAAATAGGACTAGGCCAGTACCTTAGGAGACAAAGTTTGTATGAGATATTTTATTCTAAATAAAATCATAAAGTAACAGCAATGCAAGGTACGGGGGTTGCCTAAGGCCTATGAAAGAAGGCTGTCACAAATCTCATTCTTAAATCTTTGTGCAACAAATCCAAATCCGTTCATAACTACTTAAGCAGCTTTTTTTCTGGGATCCAGCCTCCGGGATCTGAGGAAAAGTTGAACCAAAAAAATATCTATTCTCTGACTAAGGCACTTGCGCATTCTGCATTTCTATCTTTAAAAAACCTTCCTATGTCATAGTTATAAGCTCTATTTTCCGCAGAAAGAGGTATGTAATGCTCTTGAGTCGAAACTCTTTCTCTTGCTTTTTTCTCATCGCTATCAAGAGTATCTATTAATTGATCTAGATTTTCTCTAGGACCATAGTTTTTCACAAGATTTTCAATGTCTTGATTATCAATATAAGACCTAAAAGCTTCCCAATTTTGTTCATAAAATAACCCAACTTCCTCAAGCATCCTGTAAAATAAAATATCTGGCTCTTCTGATACCCTTACACTCTCATTCAAAGTTTCATCATCTGCCATAAGATTAAGCCCACTTCTTAGATAAAAGAACTCCTCTGTGGTATTCTGTTCTAAAAATTTAAACAATTCTTCTTGTTCAAGATTTTCATATCTTTCCCAAAAAGACAGATAAACATCTGCAATCTGTGAAATATCCGCATCAGGACCTAAAGTTATAGAGTAATCATGGGCCTTAACAGTTTCAAACAAACCATGAATCACTGCTGCTAGATTCTTAAAAGAAGCTCTGGCTTGTTCTCTATAAGTATTTGTCATTGCTACATTATTTTGTTTAAGTGTTTCAAAGAAGTCCCTTTCTAAAACTGCTAAAAGTCGGCTGATTTGTCTTCGGTTATCATATAAAATTAGCTCCTGCATAGACAAAAACAACACTTCCTGATGAACTTGCAATCTTTGTAAATGCTGCTTTTCCTCTTCAGTTAAGTTTAAATCTAAATCACCATCTTTAAGACCCTCCCTGTTTTCCTTACTAATATGCCATCTATGCCATAATGAAAGTATTCTTCTATAAGTTCGCTCTATATCTAAAAATGCTTTCCCTAATCCGGACTGCAGAGAGTTTAAATAATTCCATGCTCTCCTATCATCTAGGAGACCTCTTTGTTGAAAGCTAAGCACCTTCCTTAATAAGATAAACTTTCCTACTAAAGAAGAACCAATTAAAGAAAATAACCCTAGATTAATACCAAAATCATCTAAATTAAGACCAATAGAACTAGCCATACGATTCATAGATTCAGGTAGTCTTCCAAGACCTGCTAAGTGAAAAAGACGAGTTACATCATAAAAAAAGTATCTTGTCCAAAGATAGTCAAAGTTTTCTCGATTCCAATTCGTGAATTTCATTTTCCCTTTTTTCACACCTGCAAGTTCATTTACAAATGCTTGTTCTGCCCACCACACTCTAGCAACACCATTTAAAAGGATATTAGGAATAGCAATTAAATTGATGACAGTAAAAAGGTATAATGTTGTTAACCAATTATCTGAGTATCTCAAATCATTAAAGTATGTAGAAAATAAAAATCCATAAGCTAAAATGATGCTCGAAATAGAGGATCGAACAGCCTTAGATCTAAGTGTTTCTTTCCAATCGATAGAGTTGAAATATTGCCGCATATCTCTCATAGTAGCAGCATGGTCTTTTCTTTGTATAAGTCCCATTGGACCCATGTTAAGCCAATAGCGATAACTGGAAGGAAAAGAGCAAGGAACAAAAGCTAGCAGAGCTCCCATAGTCATAATAGATGTAAAGTTGACACTCTCTCCAGTTAAGCTTTCTTTAGCAAGTCCCACTCCTCCCATAAGACAAGCTTGAAATACCGCTTTAGAAGTTCCAAAACTTAAATCATTCCATGTTATTGGAGATCTAATCACATTCCAATAATCTATAAAATGCAATCGCCTATGCTTCCTTCTTGCTGACTGATAGTTATCTGGATCTGTATAAAACGGGATAGGCCTTTGGAATTCACCTAGTGACTTCTCAATGCGAGGTGAAACAACTGCTCTGGTACTACCTAAGCCGTCAACCCATAAAAAGATCACATCTCTTCCTTTCTGATGATCTAGGCGGCTCGCACCTGCTACAAAATGTTGCCTTGCTTCAAGTCTTCTTAAATGAAGACTGTCTCTTGAAATAACTGACTCATTTAAAATATAAAAGACAGTATCTGTTGTCTCATTGATGACTCTAACCACAAATTGAAGATCAACTTGTGATAGCTCGGCTATGCCTATCCCCTTTACTTTAAAAAAGAGGTTGTTCGTATGCATTAATCTCTGTAATTCTTCTAAGACAACTTGATCATCCTGACCATGCTCGGCCTCTATATTCTGAATGATGTCTTCAACCTTTAAAAGCAGTGCGTTATGTAAATAATAAATCTCATGAATCATTAACTGAGGGTCTTGCAAGTATTCAATAGAACGGCCTAACTTGGTATGAGGGATATAATGTTCATCTGGAAGTGGCAAATTGGAAGGCCCTTCATAGTCTCCGGGCATAAGAGAAAATGATCCCTCATTGATTGTAAGAGGTACATTTGGATCATAAGAGTCAAGATATTCAAGTTGATCTAGAGATTTTAAGGAACGCCCGTTAGGTTGATCTATTAAAACATCACTATCTGGAACAGGGTTATCTAGTTGAGTTGTCTGAGAAAAAGTGTATGTATTTTGAAAAGTAATTAAAATAATTAACAAATAGGATAAAAACTGCCTCTTAAGAACAGAAGTCTTGTCCTTAGATGCATTTTTTAATAAAAGATGACCTAACATTAATCTCATTTCTTTATGAGTTCCAATAAAATTGTGCATAGTGACTTATAGTGTGATAGTGAGCTATTTGCTTTTGTAAGCTTCTGGAGGTGCAATACTTGCCTCATACCTATCTCACCTTTATTTTTGATTTAAAAAGATCTTAACTTATTAGCCTTTTACCCTTGATTTCTTTTGATTTCTTTTCCACATGGAAATATCTTATAAGATGTATTAAATCAATTTATTTTTTATAGACAAAATTGGGTATTTATCATATCTGAAACCAAATATATGAAGGGGAGTGCTTTGTCTTATCAAGTTATTGCCATTAAATGGCGACCTCAAACGTTTCAAGAGCTTATAGGACAAGAGCATGTCACACAGACATTAACAAACGCCATTAATAGCCAAAGAATTCCACATGCCATTTTATTTACAGGTTCTAGAGGTGTTGGAAAGACATCAGCTGCAAGGATTTTAGCTAAAAGCTTAAAATGTTCTCCTCAGCCTTGCAATCAGTGCGCTATTTGTAAAGAAATTTCTAGTGGATCTCATATCGATGTGATGGAAATTGACGGAGCAAGTCACAATGGTGTAGATGCTATAAGAGAAATTATTGACAAGGCTAGTTATTTGCCTTTGCAAGGTCAGTACAAAATCTGCATTATTGATGAAGTTCACATGCTTTCTACCAGTGCTTTCAATGCTCTTTTAAAGACTTTAGAAGAACCGCCTGCTCACATGAAGTTTATATTTGCTACCACTGAAATTCAAAAGATTCCTCGAACTATTTTATCACGTTGTCAGAAGTTCCACTTCCGACAAATCTCTACAAAGCTCATATTTGAACACCTCCAAAAAATCTGCAGAGAAGAGAAGGTGCAAATTGACAAAGAAGCATTATGGTCTATAGCTCGTCATGGAGAAGGCTCTATGAGAGATAGTCAGAGCCTACTTGATCAAACCATTACTTTCACTGGTAAAGATAACCACATCGCATTAGAGCAAGTCATTGAGCTTCTAGGATTAACTGACCGTCGTTTTATATTGGACACAGTCACTGCCCTTTGTGAGCAAAATCCTTCACAAATCTTAAGTATTCTCTTAGAACTTCACAGCTCAAGTTATGATCTCAAATCATTTATTAATGATTTGATTGAAGAGATTAAAAATCTACTTTTTATTAAAGAATGCGCAGCAAGTGATGTGACCTCATTTGTAGATCTACCTGACACAGAAATTGCAAAACTAAAAGAGCTGGCTCAAAAAATCAAAAAGGAGGATATTCACACTCTTTTTGATATGGCTTTAAAAGGAAGCTTAGATATTTTAAAAGCTCAAGATGGCAAAATCGTTTTAGAAATGCTTTTATTACGAATGGTTCATGCTCCCAGGTACGTCAATATTTTAGATTTAGAAAAAGCTATTTTAAATACATCCAGTCAGACCATTAGACAGCATATAGAAACTCAGCCAGTCATTAAAGAACTAGCAACACCGACATCAAACAAACTTGCAGATAGTAGCCAAATAGAAAAACAAAAGCAAGTGCCAGCTAATGTAAACCAAAATAATGAAAGTGAGAATAATAACCTTTCTTCTCAAAACAACCAGATACCACCTACTCAAAAAGTTACAGGAAAAAAAGAAGAGACACTTATATCTCAGCAATTTTCTGAGTTTGTTGCAAAAATAAAGCAAAAATCCCCTTTATTAGGAGCTAAGCTTGAAAAAATTTCTTTAGAAAATGTAGATGGTCATACAGTTTTTTTATCTCTTCCTACTGATAGGAGTTTCTTATTATCTCAACTCAAGTCTCAACAGAATCTTAAAGAGATGCAAAAAGAAGCTTTAGACTTTTGGCAGAAAGATTTAACATTTCAATTTCAAATAAAACAAAAAAATATACAAAATTTTTCAAACAACCATATAACTGAAAATACAGATAAACAAAGTAAGCTTATTGATGAAATTGAAAGCCTTCCTATCATTCAAAAGATAAAATCTACATTAGATGCAAAAATGCAAAATGTTGTTAAGAGCCACCCTCAAAATACACTTAATTGATAAGGAATATCCGTGACCTCTTTAACTCCTTCACTTGATCAACTCGTTAAACAGCTTTCTAAGTTTCCTGGTGTTGGAGAAAAAACAGCATTACGCTTAGCTTATTTTATCCTAAAATCTAAGACTTTTAATAGAGAGCTGACAGAAGCCTTTAAATTGGTCAAAGAAAAAATAAGAACTTGCTCAGAATGCTTTGCTTATACAGAAGAGGTATCTATTTGCCCTATCTGCTCTGATCAAAAGCGTCCATCTCATACGCTTTGTGTCGTAGAGGATGCTTCAGATATTTTTAGAGTGGAATCTTCAGGCGTCTTTCATGGAAAGTACCATGTCCTTCAAGGCAGCTTATCTCCTTTAGAGGGTATTCAACCAGAAGATTTAACTATAGATGCCTTACTTCAAAGGGTGATGAATTCTCAAAAGGCAACCGATCCATTAAAAGAAATTATATTTGCTCTTGACGCTGATTTAGAAGGCGACACAACAGCTCTTTATATCTCTAAAATGTTACAGTCTTATGAGATAAAAATAACAAGGCTAGCATCAGGTGTTCCTTTTGGTACAGATATAGACTATATTGACAATAGGACTTTAGGTCGCGCATTAGAAAATAGAGTTCAACTATAAACAAAAAGTAAACTACTATGTCATTTGTCAACTATAATGCTAAAGAAATTCATTGTAAGGTTGTCTATTATGGTCCATCTTTAGGTGGTAAAACAACCAATGTGCAGTGGATTTTTCAAAAAACCGCTACAGACGCTAAGTCCAAATTGATGACTTTAAATATAGAAAACGAAAGAACAATTTTCTTTGACTTTCTACCATTATCCTTAGGTGAGATTAGAGGATTTAAAACGAGACTTCATCTCTATTCCGTCCCAGGTCAAATGGTTTATGACGCTAGTAGAAAGCTTATTTTAAAAGGTTTGGATGGAGTTATCTTTGTAGCTGACAGCCAAACCGAGAGAATGGAAGAGAACTTACAATCTCTCAAAAATTTAAAAACCAATCTTGAACAGCAAGGCTGTGATATTCATCAAATGCCTCTTGTTTTTCAATACAATAAGAGGGATTTACCTAATATCATGCTTGTCAATGAACTCCGTTCAGAACTCAACAAATACAATGCACCTGACTTTGAAGCCAGTGCAGTCCAAGGTGTGGGAGTTTTTGAATCACTCAAGACTCTTTCTAAAAAGATCATTACCATTCTCAAAGGAGGAGAGGCTTAGAAGTTATTTTTAGAATGAGTCATATAAAAGTTACATATTTTTAAATAAGGAAAATGAAAAATGCAACAAAGGATAGTTGATGGAAGAAAGGATACTAAAGAAGGTTCTTTGGAGCAAAAACTGCGTCCGCTTTCTTTTAAAGATTTTCCAGGACAAGATAAAGTTAAGGAAAAATTAAAAGTTTTTGTACAGGCTGCAAAAAAAAGAGGCGATGCCCTTGATCACACCATTTTATGTGGCCCTCCCGGTCTTGGAAAAACCACCTTGAGTCATATTTTAGCTTCTGAAATGAAGGTCCCCATCAAAACAACATCAGGCCCTACAATAGAGAAAAAGGGTGATATTGCAGCTATTTTAACTCACCTTACTCCTCACTCTATATTATTTATTGATGAGATCCATCGTTTAAACCGCATAGTTGAGGAATATTTGTATTCTGCAATGGAAGACTTTTACATTGATTTGCTTACTGGAGAAGGCTTAGGAGCAAGGTCCATGCAGTTTAAGTTAGTGCCTTTCACATTAATTGGAGCTACTACACGTATTGGCTCTTTGAATGCGCCATTTAGAGATCGATTTGGTATTACAGAGAGATTAGATTTCTACGCCCCATCTGCGCTTCATCAAATTGTTTTGCGTTCGGCAAAGCTTTTAAATATCAAAATCGATGAGAAAGCTGCTTACGAAATTGCTACAAGATGTAGAGGCACACCTCGAATTGCCAATCGTCTTTTAAAACGCATTAGAGATTATGCTCAAGTTCAATCTGATGGACATATCACAGAATCTATTGCAAACTTTGCTCTTCAAAAATTAGAAGTTGATCAGATGGGTCTTGATGATATGGATAGAAAGATATTAAAATTTATTATTGAAAAATTTAATGGGGGACCTGTTGGCATTGAGACGATGGCCTCAGCATTGAGTGAAGAAAAGAGCACATTAGAGGATGTTTACGAGCCATTTCTAATTAAGGAAGGATTTTTACAAAAAACACCAAGAGGCCGTATCACAAGCCATATAGCTTATAAGCATCTTGATAAAAAATATCCACTTTCTTTTGAAATAAAATAATAAAGATAATTAGAAGCCATTATTATAATAATGAAGACTGTATTTCTGATTTAAAATTTAAAAATACAGAAGAGGTTAAAGTTAATGAAACCTTTAAAAAAAACAATTAGTTTCCTACAAGAATTTTCTATCCCTCTTATTTTAGGAGTTGTAGGCGCGCTCATTTGGGCAAATATAGATATTGAAGGTTATCAAGCTTTTGTTAACTATACTCTTTTCCCATTCACGTTTTTTGGTCACAACGTTAGCTTGCACTTTTTGGTCAACGATATCTTTATGGTTTTCTTTTTTGGTATTGCTGCTGTTGAAATTGTACAAGCCGTAAATCATGGAGGCAGCCTCAATCCCATTTCAAAAGCCATTAACCCTCTTTATGCAACAGCAGGTGGTGTTATAGGGCCTGTTCTTTTATTCTTTCTCCTTTGCTATACTCTACCCCTCCAAGATCTTTTAGAGTATGTCAGTTTCAAAGAGATCATTAATGGGTGGGGTATTCCAACAGCTACAGATATTGCTCTTGCTTGGTTGATTGCTCGTATGGTGTTTGGGAAAAGCCATCCTGCTGTTAGCTATCTTCTATTATTGGCTGTAGCTGATGATGCTATTGGCTTAATTATTATTGCTGTGTTTTATCCTGATCCTGCATATTCTATTGAAATAGGCTACTTAACTTTGAATTTATTAGCTATGGGTGTTGCTTTTTTCTTTAGAAAGCATAATGTACAAAGCTTTGTTCCTTACATTGCAGTGGCAGGAACATTATCGTGGTGTGGATTGATCATGGCTCACCTCCACCCAGCACTTGCTTTGGTTTTTATAGTCCCTTTTATGCCAATAAGTCAAAAAAGGCACGGTGAGATTTTTGAAGATGAACCACAACACTCAACTCTCATTGAATTCGAACATGCTTTTAAATTATTTGTAGACTTAGGCCTTCTTGCTTTTGGACTTGTGAATGCTGGGGTGCTTTTAACTGAGGTCAATTCACTCACGTGGATTATTTTATTATCTCTCATTGTAGGTAAGGTATTAGGCGTTACCTTTTTTGGAATACTTGGAGATAAAATGGGCTTTGGCCTGCCTCAAGGAATGAATTACACATCTTTAGCCATTGCCGGATTGATTGCAGGCTTAGGTTTAACAGTAGCTCTTTTTGTTTCAGGAGAGGCTTATCATCAGCCTTTTTTACAAAATGGCGCTAAAATGGGAGCTTTATTTTCTCTGATAGCAGCTCCTATTGCATTCTTCTTAGGAAAATTTTTCAAGGTGAAAAATAAATAAATTAAGAATTTATCGACACAGCCTGTTATTAAATATGGCTTGCACTACATGTCAATACATTGTAGGAAAAGAACCATGAGACATTTTAAACTATATTATCTATTAGGGATCATATTATTTAGCTTTTCTGCTCAAAACGGATTATCTCAACAACCTACTGGTATTTGCAGCTATGAATTCTGGCCAACAGCCACACCATCTGATGTGATATTAGAACTTGAACTGAGTGGAATAGATATCAATAGCCCTTGTGATGAAGAGACTGGAGATAGGCCTATCCATATAGCACTTATGAGAAGTAATAATTATTTAGCTATTGAAGTCCTTTTTGAGTTTGGCGCAAGCCTGCTTGTCAGTAATAAAAATGGAGAAACACCTGTTATCCTTACAGAGCAAATGTATCATA
The DNA here is from genome assembly GCA_965262715.1 of Bdellovibrionales bacterium. Lineage (GTDB taxonomy): Bacteria > Bdellovibrionota > Bdellovibrionia > Bdellovibrionales > JAUICD01. The sequence goes on from OZ253553.1 coordinate 1,479,357, forward strand.
CTGCACAAACAATGCTAGAACAAAATAAACCTCGTTTGCTGCGCAGTATGAAAGATTTTCTCACACAGAGAGTCACTGAACATTCAGGTGCTTTTGATGAAGTCCGTCAACAATTGCAAGATATCATGAGAGATTTTTTAAATAATAACCTGGAAGATATCGATGAAGGTACTGATAAAGCATCTTATTTACAAGCTAAGTTTGAAGAAGCCTTAGGAGAACTTAGAAGCGAACATCAATACGTGCACTTTTCTCAAGATATGCAAGACTTTGAATCAACTGATATTTATACAAATCAGCTTGGAATTAGAAGACACCGTGATTTTCTTAGAACACTTTTAAATAACCTTAGAGAATTGGAAGAGCAAGAACAAAGAGCAAAAGCTCTTCTTTAAGATTTTCAAAAAACAAAATGATCAATATCATCTCAATTAGACCAAAAAGCTAAAACAGATATTGCTACTTGGTACAGTTTTCTAGACTACCTGTTTGCGCAAGTTACCTGAATGCCAGATGCCAGAACAACGGTGACTGCTATTTTAACTTTTAACCCACAAACTATGAAAAAGTCCTAAGCTTAATGAGTTTTATCAATTAATTAAACAATATCTTAGTTTAATTAAATCATTGTAAATATTATCCATTAATACAATATTTTTTTGAAACAATAATGCTATCTTTATTAATTCTGTCAAACTTATGTTTCCTATTTTAATCTAAAGAGAGGCCACGAGTCCTAAAAATAGTTTTTATAATCTCAGCATACCTTGTGCCTGTACTTTCATCAAATAACTGCTTAGCTAAGTTTACAATCTTAACCCCAGCTGTTACAAAACGTAACTTCAAATCGCAAGTGCAACTCTTTTGTGTTTATAGATATTTTTAAAAGTCCTGACTTCGACGGTTTAAACTTATAAGTTACTGGGATCATTGGATGATACATTACATCATAGGCACTACAATTGATTTTTAGTTATGTATTAAGTGTATTTTTATTCAATAAGATAAGGTGTTGTAGAGTGCTTAAGTCCCATAATCTGATAGATTTTCAGAGCTTCCTTACTTATATTTGAAGGTATAGAGTACTTTCTGTTATTGGTTTGATCTACTAATAAACTATGCTGTACATGGATTAAAGCATTTCGTATAACTTCCGGTGAACAGGATTGGTATTGTATCTTAATTCTGTAAGCTAAGTGTCTTATACAGACTAAACAGATAAAAGCAATGGCTATGTGTGCTTTGATCCGATCTGATGTCCAGTGAAATATAGGACGTATTTTTAAATCATGCTTAGCTATCCGGAATGTTTCTTCGACTTGCCATAACCCCTTATATTGGCTAATAATGTCTAAATCATCCATATCTTTGAGGTTTGTTATGACTCCAAACAAACCATCCCACTTTTGATCTTCTTTGACTCGATTTTCATTGACTGAAAGCTTTTGTTTCTTGCCTGTGACTTTTAAATACTTCTTATAACCGTAATTGTTTAATAAAGTCTTCACATCTTGAGCCTTTGAGAGTTTCTTAACTAAACTATCTATAGTTTGTTGACGATCATGTCGATCTTTCTCCGCTCTCTTATAAGAATAACAAACTATCACTTTCCTCTTATTATCTTTATCTTCTAATGATTGAATCTTGAAACCTTCTTGTTTACTGACAATTTTGTACTTTGACTTATCTAATACAAGCTCTTGTTTTACTTTTGGTAATTTCTTAAGCTTAGCTCCTACAATATAATGAAGATTCTCATCTTCTAGTGCTTTTAAATTATCTTCACTTAACATTCCTCTATCAGCGACATAAATAGCTTGTTCTAAGTTATATTTAGACTTCATCTCTTTTATCACTGGATTTAAGGTATGACCCTCGAAGATAGCACCCGGGAAAGTCTCGTAACTGACAGGAAAACCTTCTTTGGTCACAACGACTGCTAAACACACTTGAGATTCTTTAAACTTAGCATCTTTACTGTAACCTCTTTGTCTTAAATCATCTTCAATAATTGATTCAAAATACAGTGTCGTACAATCAAAAAACAAAACTTTCAAAGGCTCTTTAAAAACCTTTTGTGCCACTTGACCTGCCAGTCTCTTTATCTTATCTATCCTTTTGCTATCTAAACGATCCATCATGCGATAAATCTTCTCTAACGAAATATGAACTCCAAAATCCTCTTCTAAAAATCGACTGCTCTCTCTTTTACTTTGAGGATTAGCTATCCGAGCCATCACTGTATGAAATAAAACCCAATGTGATGAATGATAACGACTCACTGGTAAAATGCGATCTAAACCTAATTCCTTGTACATAGCTCCATAAACCTCATGAATACCTACAATGACTCTTTGATCTTCCCTTAGTTTCTTAAGATCTACTTTTAAGGGTTTATTGCAATGACGAAACTTGGACTCAATCACTTGTTTAGAAATCTCTTCCGGAGCAAAAAAAGATAATTGATTTTCATTTGTTAGTTTAGCTTTGATGAATTCTCCAAGCTCTTGAAGACGAAATAGCTCATCCTCATCTTGAGCCACTCCGACATGACGGATGATCTTTTGGCGAACTTTATTGCCATAACGGATAGAATCAACGATCTGAACTGACTGCCTTGGACTGTTTGGTGTGCTTTTGATTCTTACAAACATAAAAATAATTTAATGCTTATTAAAAAAAAAGTCAAAATAAAAATAAAAATAATCTGACATGGTGTGTTACTAGGCACTACATCGAAAACTTACTCCAAAATCCTATAACCATCAATGTTACAAAATCAATACCGAACATAAACCGTCGAAGTCAGGACAAACTATGAAAAAGTCCTAAGCTTAATGAGTTTTATCAATTAATTAAACAATATCTTAGTTTAATTAAATCATTGTAAATATTATCCATTAATACAATATTTTTTTGAAACAATAATGCTATCTTTATTAATTCTGTCAAACTTATGTTTCCTATTTTAATCTAAAGAGAGGCCACGAGTCCTAAAAATAGTTTTTATAATCTCAGCATACCTTGTGCCTGTACTTTCATCAAATAACTGCTTAGCTAAGTTTACAATCTTAACCCCAGCTGTTACAAAACGTAACTTCAAATCGCAAGTGCAACTCTTTTGTGTTTATAGATATTTTTAAAAGTTGTATCACTTTAGGATTAATATTCCAACAAAGTTTTAATTATCATGAAAGATTATAGTAAATTATTTAATTTGAATGAATGTATTTTGATGTTTATGGCAAAGTCTCGTAGTCCTCGAGCTAAAGCTCTGCGGAAGAACGATCCTTTGCCATAAACATCAAGCTGTCAAATAAGCATCTTCAGAAGTTATTATATATAAGTAAAATTAAATGGATAAACTATGAATAACTTCAGCAAACCATCTTTTGTCTATGAAACTCATTAGGGGTTAGAAAACCTAAACTCTTTCGAGGGCGATGGTTTAAAAGAGACTCAACCTTTTTTACATCCTTAGAGGTGACTTCTCTAAAATCTGTCTTCTTTGGAAAATACTGACGGATTAAACCATTCGTGTTCTCATTTAAACCTCTCTCATATGAACTGTAAGGATGTGCAAAATAAACTTTACATCCAGTATATTCACTGATCTTCTCATGACACGAAAACTCTTTACCATTATCCAAAGTCATTGTATGAACAACCTCTCCTTTAAGAGCTTTAGAAATAGCATGAAAAACTGCCTCAGATCTCTTAGATTCTATTTTGACAATCCTCGTCTTCTTAGAACATCTATCTACCAGTGTGACTAAAGCTCCTTTATGATGTCTACCTATCATTAGATCACCTTCCCAGTCTCCTATCCGACTCTTCTTATCTACTATCTTAGGCCTTTTATCAATGCTCACTCTATTCTTTATCTGACCCCTTTTATCAAATCTACTTGTACCATATCGCTTCTTGCGTTGCCTCTGACATCTTAAAAATTTGTAGAGATCTCCTCCTGATTGCTTATCTCCAAGAATATGCTGATAAATACTCTCATGACTTATAGACAAACCTTTTGGTTTAAGAAAACCGGATATCTGTTCCGGACTCAAACGATCACGAAGAAACCTCTCAAGCTTATTAATGACTTTTTGTGTTATCTTTATATGTCTATGAGAGTTTTGAAGACGATCGACTGCTTTTTCATGGGCTTGTTGAGGACGATAACCTCGCAAGCCTTTGTTACGATTCAATTCCCTATATATGGTGCTTTTATCTCGACCTACCTGAGTAGCAATTGAACTTATTGATTTTCCACTTTGCAAAAAAGCTAAAATCTGGTATCTCTCATGTTGGGTTAGATGAGTGTAATTGCTCATGGAATACTCCTTTCATTATTTAAAGAGATTGATTAGAGTATTCCTCTAACCCGCTTTAAATAACTATGCAAGGAGTTGCACTTGCAACTTGAATCCACCAAATCATCATTGTGCCCTAATAATGGAAGGTGTTCTGAAAATAAAATGGCTATATCCTTCTTATTGACGTTTGGGTGATCATAAATTTGCCTCCAGATGGTTGTATAAACAAAGATGCCCATTGTGTGTCTTTGGCCCTTTGGGAATCCCCTGTCACAATTATTATATATCTCTGTAGCCGTCGATTCTAGAGTAATAGTAGATTTGCAACGTTGTGTATTCATCAGTGATGTACGTGAGATCGTACGATTATCAATTAAATATCCATGAAACTCAGCCTGTCCTTCATTTATTGCAAGAAGGCAACCTTTATATGTATTACAACAATAAAAGCTTGAACCACCTCTATCGCACACCTTATAATTTAGACTGCTTATATACTTTCCTCCTACTGCATAAGAAAAATTCGCATGACCTCCTTCATGGAAAGCTAACACATAAAGATTATAAAAAAGATTAGGTGTACTAAATGTTCTTGAATTTTTTTGAAAACCTATCTTATTCTCTGAAAAATACCAAGCACCTATATGTGGTATATCCTCTATCTTCACTTTTATATCTTTATTTGAAGCATACCAAGTATTTGCGTTCAACTCCATCCACTCTTTTTGATACATAAGCCAGTGATAGAGGTTGGCTTGTGAATTTTTAAGGTCAGGATCTGAATTATAAGGTCTTGTCCATTTTCCACTTACTAATGTTGCCCTTTGTTGGCCATCTATGAGTACCTTGTAAGAGTTATTTTCAAGAAATGTATTAATGGTATCTAAAATATTGACCCCATAGTTTTTAGTAGAATAACTCTGCCCATGAGCAAAAAAAATACATGCATTATACCTAGAATCACTTTGACAATTTTCGACTGTTCTACCCACTCGATCAGGGGTTCTAAGATGCGTTATAGTTCGGACACATGAACTGCCACTCTGTGTATAGCCGCTATTACATGACCAGCCATAACATCTATTATCTTGAGAGTTACATGTGGAATTACTAGGATTTGCAGAGTCACATGCAGTTTGGGAATTATATTGATCACTTGGACAAGATGGAAGACAGGAATTACCACTTTGCGTATAGCCGCTATTACATGACCAGCCATAACATCTATTATCTTGAGAGTTACATGTGGAATTACTAGGATTTGCAGAGTCACATGCAGTTTGGGAATTATATTGATCACTTGGACAAGATGGAATTGTTGTGTTTGTGATTTTTGCTTCTTGGCAATCCTCGGTAGTTCCACCTCCTGAGCCTACACATTGCCATTGGTAATGAGTTTCTGTCTCTTGAGTATCTCGTGGTTGACCTGTTTGGCAAATACCTTTACTAGATCCACAACTCCCACTGACTGGACTTCCAGTTTCAATAGGACATACATGATGACTTTGTCTTTCACTGACAGTGCCAAAATAACAATAATTACCATCTGCTGGACAATAATGATAATAGCTTTGTGAATCAACATCTCCCTGATTGTAAGATGCAAAAAGTGTGACTGCTTCATTTATACAACCCGCACCTAAATCAGATGAAACCTCTACCAATTCACTATCACAATTAAAATCAATCTTACTCTCTTTGTTAATTTGATACTGGCAACTATCAGCATTAAGAATTTCTATTTGAAAAAAAAGCATGTCTGGCTTTTCGTATATATAAATATCGTTTTCTTCCAATATAGCTAATATACTATCTCTACCATCTGTAAAATTTATGGGATTAAAATAAGGTCTTACATTTGAAGTCACAATAACCTCTTTTCTTCTATAGATCAGACATTCACTCTTTGAAGCATCAGAACTTGTAGCAGAAACTTCAATCACTAAAAGCCCATTACTCTCAGATGAAAGATCCACTTCTAATGTATCTACACCATCCTCATTTTCAATAACTTGTCCAGATGGAAGTGTAGCTTTCCAGTTAATGGAAGAAAAGTCTGAACTATCTTTCAAACCAAAAATAGAATATCCAGATTCACCCACTTTAAAAGAAGCCGAAGTTTCTGGTAAGAGCTCTATTTCTAAAATATCAGTAAGTGAGCAAGATTCTCCAACCACAAATTTTTTACTAGCTCTAGTTTTAGGCTCTGTAGCTTCATAAGAATTAGCAAAAACATCATAAGACCCTAATTCCGAAAACTTCGCTGAATATGTACCTGTCTGTGTCGAAGCATCTGTTACAATAGATTCAAAACCTCTTTTGATTGTCCATTTGTAGTTATCAGATTTAGGATCAACATTTAAAAGCTTAAAGGTTATATCTGAATCAATAGGAAGAAGCTGATTTTCTATAAAGTCCCCACTTTCGGGATTTATTTGAACAATAAATCCTCTTTCATAATTTATATCCACTGGGTTAGATACTGGCTTATCTTTTAGATTATCCTCTGGAGATTTTATATGTTCTTCTGGTAGTAGCTCATCAGTAAACATTTTACAATTTTGAAAAACTATTAAGAAAGCAGGAATACAAAAAAACTATAATATATAAAGTATTCAAATACTTCGCACTTGAATATTTAAAGAAAGAAATCACCTTTTGCAATTTCTTACTATAGAAATGATTTTTCTGAATCTGACTCAAAACTAAGTCCCTTCTATCTCTATTGTTTCTTTTTGATATAAATAATATTCGGCTAAAACCTTAAATTACATAAGATCACCTGAGTTCATGAGTATAGAGAATGCGGTAAACCAAAGATGAAAATACTAAAAGTTCTTGGTCAATCAAGAGATAGAGAAGAGATAGAATATTTTAAGAAGATGGGAGAAGCATTGAAGTAAGAGTTAGAGACAGGGATAAAAGCGAATCCTATTCTTCCACCTCTGGCGATTTTCTGGCATTGCCCCTGATGGTTTTACCATCAGAAAATGGGCAATGCCTAGAAAAAATAGCCATTTTTAGGAAGGAGAGACTTTTTCTTCTTTAACACCATGTTAAGGAAACTCTTTCATTAGAGCATCTTTTGGATGGAGACTCCTGAGTTTGACAGTTGCAAAAATAAAGTTGACTTATCTTAGTTAGTTACAGTGGATGGGTGATTTTGTACCACCTTAAGTTGTTTAGAAGGTATCTTTGCTCCTATAGCTTTAAATACATCAGCATTGTTACCGTTAAATATCTGTTCTGATCCAAAGTGTCTTATCCTTTATTCTCACAGGTATGGCTCGTACTTCTTTCAGCTTTGACATAGCTTTCGCTACACTCAATGGCCTTGGCTTTATTCTCTTATCTGCGATTGCTTTGTCTTTTAAGATAGTCCTTTTCTCATCTAACTTCAGCTCTCAACAAGATGATAATATGTGTCTCCTCTCGGATTTCTTGTAGACCTTATGAACCTAGAATAAAATACTTTATACAAACCTCATTTCCTAAGGCACTGGCCTAAACCTATTTCAGAAACCTGCCATAACTCTTAAACCGTTGAAAGAAACTATATTAGATATTGTTTGTCATATTTCAGATGTAAGTCCAAAATGCTTCCATCAAAGTCTCTGGACACCATCCTTTATCATGATACCGGATAACTTGCCAATGTAGTACTAATTATGAACCTATGAGTATTACATTAACTGAATGCATATATGATTGACAAGTAACTGAACTTAATATACAGGACCAGCTAGTTATGAAAAGAAATCAGTATAAATAAAAATGATTATATTAAAATTTTTGAGGTAATAAAATAATGAAAAAACTTTTTTTAATAATACCTCTACTTACAATTTCTATAGATACTTTAGCTAGTCAGTGCGCATCATCTCTTTTAGCTAAACTTCAACTAACATCTTATATTTATCAAGTCATTAACTCTGATATGAGTGAAGTCCATAAACTCCAAAAGCTTCAAAAACTTATGGGAATTCAAGTAGAAGGTTGGCATAGATCCTATCCCGAAGGACAAACTTATAAAAAACACACTCTTGTAATTGGAAAAATCATGGATATAAGAGTCGAAGACTCTGATAAAGGACTTTATAAAATGATAGTTTTTTCAGAAGAAGATGGCCCACAACAATTCCTTTTTTCTGGAAGCTATAGCCCTGCTTTTTTTGTCTTAGGAACAACAAGTATCCCAAATATTAAGGCATCGAAAAGAAATCAATTATTTGATGATATATCATATGCACAAAGATCTACTACTTCTCCCTTTGACCTTTTATCTATAGACTTAGATGCTCATCCAGAGGTTGCAGAATATAAAGAGCGTCTTCGCAAGCAAAAAGCTGTTGTGTTTTATAGTCAAGAACATCCATTTTCTGAGTTTTCAGATTCCTATGAAGCACCTATTGTAATTGATAGAAAGATATGGCTTTCTTCTGGAGGTTATTTTCAGGCTAAAGAGTTTATGAGTTTTAATAATCCTAATACTGAACATGTAATGAATATTCAACTAGACAACTCACTTGCAGAAACTATAAGAATAGGTAGAGATAGATCACTCCCTCCTGATTCAGATTGGGAAGAGGTTAAGAATGAAGTTATATTTAAAGCTTTAGCCGCAAAATTCACACAACATAAACATCTCTATGATTTATTAATGTCTACTGGAGATGCGCTTATTGTGGAACACAGTGAAAGAGACCTTTATTGGAGTGATGGTGAAAGTGGCGGTGGAAAATCAATGTTAGGAAATCTTCTTATGAGATTGAGAGACCAGCTTAGGGAAGGGATAATGCCTGGTCATGAAAAATCTATAAAAGAATTTCTGAATGATTTACTTAGTGACATCCAATCTTTAGGTTCTCAAGATACCTCTCATCTAGCAGGACAGATTGCTTCTTCAAATCTAAGTGATATAGAGAAAATAGATAGAATACAAATGATTCTTAATTCAAAACATTTTTTCACAAAAAGAACTACCGAACATAATCATCATACATCTAGCAGTGAATGGATTACCTTCATTAATGCAAAATATCCTGACGCTACAGATGAAGATTTTAGATATCAACTTGTAAAGGCTGGTGTCTCTCTTGCAGGTTCAGGTGTTATAGTTACAAATTTGGATGAGTTAAATATCTCCCATAATAAAAAAATAGAAATTTATAGAATAATGGCTGGTCAATCGGCAGATGATTTTATAGGGAAATTACCTTATTTAAATTTAAGCCATTCAGAGATAAAACAGCTTTACCTTCATTCCCTTCAATTTGAGGCATCAACAAATGTTATAACAGGATTTCCTCGAGAGGTTGTCAATGACGCTTTTATCCAAGAAGTTATCAGCACACTTAATAAACATCACTTTCCCACACAAAAGTATTTATCAATGGAAGTTCGTCGTCAGTGGCGTGGAAAGGCTATTAAAGATTTAATACAAGCTGCTGCTTTTCATGGGTTAAATTATAGTGCTATTTATGCTTTTGATAATACACCTTTTAATGAACATAGTGAGAGAAATAGATGGATAGAGCCAGATCTTTATCCAGAAATGAGTCAAGATCTTATTAGGTTGATTCTCAGTAATAACTAATACTACATTGGCAAGTTAACTTAAACCTATCTGACGAAATAAGTTTTATGTTTTGTGATATTTGTGATATTGAGAGTCCGGAAAAAAGAATGCTTAACTAGTTATGAACCATATTTTATAGATATTCTAGATGGATCACTAAAGATAATAGTTGATCTTATTTGGAAATCATCTTTTTATAAATTTTACATTATTTAAGAATATTAAATGACCCCACTCATGTAAATATTACAATAACTGCAATTATGTTGTTTGTGCTTGACAAGTAGCTGAATTTATCATACCTAATTATGAATAAAATTAGTGTAAACATGACCATATCAAACATATTAAAATTTTTAAGAAGTAAACAATGAAAAAACTTTTTTTAATAATACCCATACTTGCCACTTCTATAGATCTTTTATCTAGTGAGTGCGCTCCAGCTCTAACCACAACCAAGCTTCAGTTGGCACCTTATATTTATCAAATCATCAACGCCAATATTGATGGAGCTTATAAGCTCGAAGAACTTCAAGAACTCGTAGGAATGGAAGTGAGTGGCTTGCACAGATTCTACCCTAAAAGAGCAAATCATCAGGAACAAACTTTAGTCACTGGAAAAATTGCAGATATAAAACCTTTTAAAACAATATCTCCTGGTAAAACAATTTATCAAATGATAATTCATTCAAAAAAGCATGGACTCGGACAATTTCTTTTTTCAGGAACTTACAGCCCTGCTTTTTCTACTCTAGAAACAACTAGCATACCACGAAATACTCCACTAGGCACTTCTATAGAAAATGCAGTTGCCCCTTCTTTTGAGTTTTTATCTATAGGCTTAGATACTCCTCCAGAGGTTGCAGCTTATAAAAATCATCTTCACCAGCAAAAAGCCGTTGTATTTCATGGCCAGACAGATCCCTTTTATGAGTTTTCAAATTCCTATAAAATACCTATTGTTATTGACAGGGAAATTTGGCCTTCTGTTATACACTATGTTGAAGCTCAAAAGCTTGCAAATGCTGAAGATGGTAATGAGTTTTTTAATAAACATGTAATGGCTATCCGATTAGCCAGCTCACCAGAAGAGGCTGTAAGAATGGCTAGAGATAGATCGCATTCTCTCCGCTCAGATTGGGAGGAAGTTAAGGATGAAATTATGTTGAAAGCACTGACTGCAAAATTCACTCAACATAAACATCTATATGATAAATTAATGCCTACTGGAAATGCGCTTATTGTACAACATACAGGAGAAGACCTTTATTGGGGAGATGGTGAAAATGGCAGAGGACAATCAATGCTAGGAAATCTTCTTATGAAATTAAGAGACCAACTAAGGCGAAAGGTCATGCATGGACATGAACATCCTATGGTAGCAATTCGAGATCAACTGCTTATACAAATGAAAGGTGTAAGTGAAGAACATTCTAATCTACCAGATGCCTATAACCTTGCAAGACAAATTGCTTCTGCAGATATAGATCTTATAGAGAAAATAGATAGAATACAAACGATTTTTGATGTAGCACATTTTTTTCGGATAAGTAATAGATATCCAAATCATACAACCAGCGATGAAGCAATTGCTCTTATTAGCAAAAAATATCCTGATGATACAGATGCAGATTTTAGATATCAACTTGTAAGAATTGCCGTTTCTATTGCTGGCCCACTTGTTATACTTACAGATCTCAGGCCATTAAATATTTCTGATAACCAAAAAATAGAAATTTATAAAATGATGGCTCGTCAATCACCAGAGTTTTTTATGCGCGCTTTACCCTATCGTTTTGGCTTAGGCCATTCAGAGATGAGGGAACTCTATCTTCATGCACTCCAATTTGAATCATCAGTACTCTATATAAAAGAACTTCCTCGAGAAATTGTTGATGATGCTTTTATTCAAGATGTTGTCAAAACACTTAATGAAAATCATATTCCTGCACAAAAACATGCATCAATAGAAGAACATCACCAACGGTGTGAGAAAGTTATTACAAATTTAATAGAAGCAGCAGCTCATCATGGTTTAAGATATAATCCTATTTACACTACATATAGACTCACAAATAATGCTGCAAATCTCCCTTGTCGAATTGATCTTGCTAAGATAGATTAAGAAGTCATTTGATAAAATAAAGCTGTGCTTAAGAGATCAAGAAGTAACACATATATTTGTATTAACTCAAATGTGATAGAAGCTTTTTAATGATTTGATCACTTGTGTATTCTTCTGCCTCTGCCTCATAGGTTAACAAAAGGCGATGTCTTAAAACACGATAAGCAATGGTTTTGATATCATCCATCGTAACATAGCTTCTATTATGAATATAGGCATAGGCACGGCTAGCCCTCGTTAAATAAATAGTTGCCCTGGGCGAGACACCTATTTGTAAAAAGTTTTCTAAGTTAAGTCCATATTCTTTTGGTGATCTAGTGCACATAACCAGATCTACAATATAGTCCTTAACCTTTTCGTCTATGTAAATATTATTGATAGCTTGAGATATTTGAATAAGATGTTGTCTTGTCATAACAACATCTGGTTGAATATTTTCATCTTTGGACATGCTCTCTAAAATTTGTTTTTCTTCTTGTCTATTAGGGTATTCTACCAAAACTTTAAACATAAAACGGTCCATTTGCGCTTCTGGCAGAGGATATGTTCCTTCTTGTTCTATAGGATTTTGTGTTGCAAGTACCAAAAACGGATAGTCAAGTGGGTAAGAGTTATCTCCAATAGTCACTTGCTTTTCTGCCATAGCTTCTAATAAAGCAGATTGCACTTTTGCTGGTGCTCTGTTGATCTCGTCAGCTAAAACAAGGTGAGTGAAAATAGGGCCTTTTTTAGATACAAAATCTCCTGTCTTTTGATTGAAGATCATCGTACCGATCAAGTCTGAAGGCAGAAGGTCTGGGGTAAATTGCACTCTTTGAAAGTTGAGTGAAACCACTTTTGAAAAAGTAGAAATTGCAAGAGTTTTTGCAAGACCAGGAACACCTTCTAATAAAATATGCCCTCCTGTAAGCATACCTATCATAATGGACTCAAGCATTTCATGCTGACCTACAATGACTTTACCTATCTCACCTAGCGCATTATTAATGAGTTTTGATCCTTCTGTGATTTGCTCTTCAAGTGATGCCAATTTGAACAACTCCTCTTTTGACGTTTATAACTTGATTATTTAAGTCCTTATTTTATGGATATTTTATTCAGAGTCAATATTATTGATTATGTACCTTTCTTGACCTGCTTGACTTTATTTAGTTACAAATCTCTGATATACATGCGCAACAAAGCCTAAATCTACTAATGATCTTTCTAGAAAGATCATTGCATTTTAGAAATGTTTATAATGTCCAAAGAACTAGACTTTCAAATCGATCATAAAAAACCAGTATAGTTAACTCTAAATAAAGTTTGAATTAGACTTATGACAAGCTTAAACAAAAAAAGCTACATTCAACCTCAAAAAATAGATAATAATAGAGTAAATCAGAATCGCTTAATGACAGACTTATGTCAAAGCTTTAGTTCTTTAAAAGTTTATTCAAAATAACTGTAGTAAATGAGGAGATAAAAAATGGTAAGATATTTATTTCTGTTAATACTTATTGGATTCTTTGGAATATCAACTGCAATCGCAGATGTATGTGATTTAAAGTGGTGGGAGACTGCTACAGTTCCTGAGCTAAATGCTCTCGCCGCAGAAGATGCTTTTCCTGAAACTTGTAATTCATGGAACGATACACCTCTTCACCTTGGAGCGCAAGCCTGCAAAAACGCTAACGTTATTGCTGCCTTTATTGCTATAACAAGAGCTAATGTACATGCAGTCAATATTAATGAACAAACACCTCTGAGTCTTGCCCAAGATAGACTAAGTGCAGCTAGGCTGATAGCAAATTATGCTCAAGACATATTTAATCAAGCAACAAATGATCTCTTTAGATACCAACGAGACGCATCTAAAGCACATTTAATGACGGAGATTACTCAAGCAGCCGTTGATGCTCGAGAAAGTAAGGATAGCTGAAAATGAACAGGCAGTAGCAGAAGCTATATACAGAGCACTCTTGGAAACAGTCTTTTTATAAGTTTTACATTATTTAAGAATATTAAATGATCCCAATGAAAATATTTATTTACCTTACTTTTAAAAAACTTATACCTTTAATTTAATCAAAGCATTCTTTTGTATAAAGAGGAGTATATTATGAAGCAATATTTAATAACCCTTATTTTATTTTGTTTTCTATTCCAAATAACAGATTTACAAGCACAACAAACAATAACCCCTGACCTTCAAGAAGCTGTAGAAGCCTGCATTACATTAAATGATTCTTCTACAACTTATCCAGTGGAGATAAAAGTTGTTTTCATCGTTGATAAAGGAAGTCACAATTATATATCTACTGATCTTGCTCCCGAAGGAAATGATCGTTTTGCATTAACACGTACATACCATGTCCGTCAGCTCTTTGAAGACTATAAAGAGAATGAATGTTTTTCTTGGAGCATGATCACTTTCAGAGGAGAAGCAGGTGGAAGAAGAGGGATCGCTACAGCTTCTATTTTTGATGATACTGCTATTGATCCCGTCTTTACAAGAGATCACAGCATTGTAAATCAGGCAATAAATAATTTATATTATACAACAGATAATCATTCAAATGCTGGAAAAATACAATATGGAGAGGCACTGCAATTAACAAGGCGTCTTATAAGAGATGATTTAGAACAAACGGATAATACATATTATTTTGTTTTCTTTATTACAGGAGCAGCTCCTAGTGATAGATTCTTCCCAACGTATTACCCTCTTGATGAATATCTCTATAGAGATATAGAAAATATTGTAAATATCAAGCCTGAAAGGACTTTCTTCTCTACAGCTTATTATGGAACAAATCACCTTACTGAATATACCTACGACAGTTATGGTAGTGAAGGTCCAAATATTCCTAACGTGATAACTATTTTACAAAATATGGCTAATATTGGAAAAGGTCAGTTTTTCAACCTCACAGAAGGAGAAACATTAGACCTGTAAACAGAATGTATTGATTTAATTCCCCTCTTTTACAAAAAGTAGGCTAAGTCGGGCAATATTATAGACTTACTTATTGCCCGATCTTGCCCATTCTTCCCCTTTAAGTTACAATAATAGGGATGCTATCATTTCCAATAGACAACAGACTGACCAAAGACCTTATAACTCTTAACGAGCTTGTATCAGAAAAATACGCTCTTTTAGAAACATTACCAAAAGATGAGAGGGAAAATATACATCGTTATGCGCGAATCAGTATGATTGGGGCTTCTACCCGGATAGAAAATGCCATATTAACAGATAGCCAAGTGGATTGGCTAGACTCTATTTTGGGTGAACCCAGCAAAAGAACAGCTTTAGATGAACACAGAATTCAAATTGAAGATAAGTTATCAAAAGATAAGAAAAGAAGTATTGAAGAGGTAGTTGGCTGCCGAACAGTTCTTTTACTGATATATGGACAAGCTAAAGATTATCTTCCATTAACAGAGTTTTTATTAAGGTCTCTTCATTATGAACTTTTACGTTTTTATACAAAGCCAGGAATAAAAAAAGGTCAGTATAAAGATCATTCCAATTCAGTTATTAAAGAAAACCAAAAAACAAAAGAAAAAAGTCATGTTTTTAAAACTGCAGATCCAGGAGTCATCACCCAAATGGCTATGAAAGAGTTGATTCAATGGTATAATGCAGCTATTCAGACAGAACCTTGGCCTATTGCAGTTGCAACAGAGTTTGTATATAGATTTTTAGCTATACATCCATTTCAAGATGGTAATGGCCGGTTAGGCAGATCCCTTATGTTGATGTCACTACTTCATTGCCCTGATAAAAAATTATCCTCTGTTATATATTATCTTGCAATAGATCGTCATATAGAAAAACATAGAGAAGAATATTACCTTGTCCTTAATCAATGTTCTGGAGGTGAATACAAACAAAATCCTACTGAATACAAAATTCACTTTTTTCTAAAATTCATGATAAAAATTCTTAAAGAAGCAATGGCAGATATTGATTTTTATTCTAGAAGAGCAAAAGCTTATAAAAAACTCTCGGAGTCTTCTATAAAAATTCTGTTGTGTTTTAAAGAGAAAGCTGAAGAAAAATTAAAAACAAGTGATATACTTAAGGAAACTAAGCTACCAAAAAGAACAATTACAAATTCCCTGAAAACATTAATAGATAAAGAGTTTATCGCAAGATACGGACAAGGTGCCGCTACTTATTACCGCCTCATATTTTAAGTTGTCTTAAACCAAAGTGCTTTAAAAAAATCAGTACAAATTCAGATGTTTCATGTTCTTACTCTTTTTAAAATTTCTCTTGCTTTTTTTTCAAAAATCATTTAAGAAGTAATATTTAGACTCAGTCAATAAAAGAGTATAACTAAAGTTTTTTAAAAACCGTTGAAAAGATCGACAGGCTTAACAAAATCAGAGGGGTTAAAAACATAATGAAAATGTATATATCATTTTTACTCATTTTAGGAATAGGATTTACCGGTCAGACCTTTGCTCAATCACAAGAGGAGGACGCAACAGGAGTTATATTTGGCTGTTCATTTTCTGGTTATCTTCAATGTGTCCTTAATGCAATTGCATCTGGAGGGGATGTGAATGCTACTTTGGATCAGACCCCTCTTATGATTGTTTCTGGCTTAGGACATATTGAGCTTGTTCAAGCTTTCATTGGTGCAGGTGCAGATATAAATGCTTCTACTCGTACGGGATGGACGCCACTCACTTATGCTGTGAATGAAGGGCATACTGACATAATTCGGCTCCTTCTCGAGCGTGGTGCGAGTGTAGAAGTTCTATCTGAAGCGCAAACAGCAAAGATGAATCGATTATTACAAGAAAACCCACCACTTTAATTAGAACTCATCTTAAAATTACTTCTTGCGCTCACGTTTTCAAAACAACCTCTTAATTTAGACTCTATATAAAAGGGCTGTCTCACTCAAAATGGACAGACTCTCTTAAAAGCGCGTATACACGCTTTTAAGAGAGTCTGTCCATTTTGACTAGAAGCCATCTCATAAAATAATATTTTGCATTTCGACTTCTTAAATATTATAAAACTTTATTTTTGAGATGGCTCCTAAAATCACGAGCAGCTTTTTTAATATTCAAGCAGATGACCAACGCTATTTCAAAAAACTGATAACTTTACTTTATTAGATAGCTTCTAAGAACCTATCCGAAAAAGACACCTACCCCTAATGTGATATAAAAACCATTCAAATTCATTTTATTATCATCAGGTACTTCTCGATCAGTGCCATCATATTCCACTTCAAGATCAGTAAAAGAAAACAAATCATACCCAGCTTCTAACTTAAAAAGAAAGTTAGAAGTTGGCATAAATCCAAATTCTACGCCTAATTGACCAGTAAGTTGATCCCATAAGAACTGGTTACTTCTAGTTTCCATTTTTTTAACATTTGTACCACCAACACTAACACCATTGCCAAAATCTTCTGGGAATTTGACAGATTTCCAAATATCTAAACCAAAAATAGCTCCTACAAAAAACTGATCCATAAGAAATCTGTAATTTGTAAGGAAAGCTATTCGATGAGTGGTAAACTTATACTTACCTGTGATATCATTACTCTCTGCTTCCTTTTCTCCTTGAAAATCAAAACGATATCTAAGTCCCAAACCAAGACTAGCATCCTGCATTGGATTTCTATAGAAAACATCTGCACCTAAATGCCATGGTTGATTTTTTTGTACCGTATTTAATGATATAACCGCATTTGAAATACTGACTTTACCTCCAAGTTTTTTACCAAAATGACCTGAAAATTCTATATTGCCATAAGCAACATGAGAACCCATCACCATTGTAAATAAACAAATGAATAAAACTTTTGATTTATTGAAAAATAACATAAGATACCCCTCCTAAATGAAACTATTAATTGCTATTAACCTTATACTAAATACTTACTTAAATACAGAGAGGTAGCAAGAAGACTTAATGCCTTAAGTCAAAGACGAGATCTTCCGCAGAGTCATCGCTACCAAGCGATGACTCGAGGACTTTGAGGATTTGGCTTAAGGCCTGAGTTTGACAGTTGCGAAAATAAAGTTGAGTTATTTTAGTTAGTTACAGTGGATGTGTGATTTTGTACCACTACATTTTGATTTTGTGGTAGAGATTTAAGAGATTGTTTGTAGGTTTAAGTAGATTCAATTTTAAGTTGTTTTGATGGGATCTTAACTCCTATAGCTTTAAATACATCAGCGTTATTGCCATAAATATCTGTTCTTATCCAAATAGTTTTGTTTTTATATCTGACAGGTATAGCTCGTACTTCTTTCAGCTTTGACATAGCTTCCGCTACACTCAATGGCCTTGACTTTATTCTCTTGTCTGTGATCGCTTTATCTTTTAATGTGATGTTTCTTTGATGTAACTTCTTTGCAAAATAAGCCTCACATAAGTAAGATAAAAAACACACAACTAAATGACCTAATATCCTCTTATCTGTCCAGTGGAACATAGGACGTGTCTTTAATGTACCCTTCAACTCTCTAAATGAATTCTCTACCTTCCATAATTGCTTATAGTTCATTATAATCTCTTCAGAGCTTAAATCTGTATTTGTAATTATTCCAAAAAAACCATCTGTCCTCTCTGATTGTTCTATAGCTGACTTATTTAAAGTAGGCTTGCCTTTACTCTTAGGATGAACAATATACTTCTTATAATTACTATTAGATAAAAAAGATCTTGTGCTTATGGACTTCTTTGATAATTGAGCTTCTATCTTAGATAGAATATCTTCTCTTACTTTCTTATCTCGTTCTGCTCTCTTTCTCGACCAGGTAATTATACAACGATCATTATTATAGCTTGTCTCGTATATAGCTAAATCTTCATTTATAAATTTAAAATTCTTTAAATTGTATATCTCTGCATGACGATCCTTTAATAAACCTAGCTTTAATCCTACTATAAATTCATCTCCCTTTGCTTTTAATGATTGGAGATTCTCATTAGAAAATAAACCTCTATCTCCTACTAATATAAATCTTCTGATCTTAAACTTCTTTTTTAGCTTCGTCATAACTGAAGGTATTGTTTTACCTTCAAATGTATTCCCAGGATAAACATCAAAGCCTAAGGGCATACCTTCTGTATCTACTAAAAGTCCAAATACCACTTGTGTGCAATCACTCCTCTTCTCTTTGCTATAACCAAACCTTCGAAGATTATCTAAATCCTCACGGGTACTCTCAAATCTCAATGTCGTTAAATCATACAAAATAACATCACACTCATTGAAAAAACTTAATTGAGACTTACCTCGCATATAAAGAGTCTTCTCTATATCTTCTTTATGCTTACTTAGAATATCTAAAGAACGATAAATGTCTTGAAGATGAAGCTCCCCTTCTAAAAAATCAGGATAAAATAACTTCTGCCAGTGTGAAAATACTTTAAGCTTAGAACAAGGCTCTACAAAACGACTTATAACCAATGTAAAAATAATCTTAACAAAATCAAATTGCACTTTACGATGCTTCTGTTTTAAATCTGTTAATAATCTATAGAGATTTAATTGTTTAAAAATAGTATCTATTATAAGCAAAGGACCTAAAATAAAAGTGTCTTTTACATCAATCTCTTTTAATAACTTACTAGCAGGAATTATCTCTAACTCTTTAGATAATACGTCTAGAAGCTTCTTCAAGTTAACTTCCTTATCCGCGGCTTTACCTAAAGACATTAGAATCCTTTGCTTCACTTGAGAACCTAATCTGTAGCTCTCAACAAGATGATAATATATGTCTCCTCTCGGATTTCTTGTAGACCTTATGAACATAAAAATACATTACAAGAAAAATATAAAAAATAAAAGAAAATAAGGTATATGACGCGTAGTGTATGATAAATAAGTACACTACACTTTTTGACCAAAATACAAACACAATAACCGCTAATGACTATAAATACAACATTCCTTGAAAAAAATATCACGAAAATTCAAATTAAGTGTCAAACTCAGGACCGTTGAAAAGATCGACAGGCTTAACAAAATCAGAGGGGTTAAAAACATAATGAAAATGTATATATCATTTTTACTCATTTTAGGAATAGGATTTACCGGTCAGACCTTTGCTCAATCACAAGAGGAGGACGCAACAGGAGTTATATTTGGCTGTTCATTTTCTGGTTATCTTCAATGTGTCCTTAATGCAATTGCATCTGGAGGGGATGTGAATGCTACTTTGGATCAGACCCCTCTTATGATTGTTTCTGGCTTAGGACATATTGAGCTTGTTCAAGCTTTCATTGGTGCAGGTGCAGATATAAATGCTTCTACTCGTACGGGATGGACGCCACTCACTTATGCTGTGAATGAAGGGCATACTGACATAATTCGGCTCCTTCTCGAGCGTGGTGCGAGTGTAGAAGTTCTATCTGAAGCGCAAACAGCAAAGATGAATCGATTATTACAAGAAAACCCACCACTTTAATTAGAACTCATCTTAAAATTACTTCTTGCGCTCACGTTTTCAAAACAACCTCTTAATTTAGACTCTATATAAAAGGGCTGTCTCACTCAAAATGGACAGACTCTCTTAAAAGCGCGTATACACGCTTTTAAGAGAGTCTGTCCATTTTGACTAGAAGCCATCTCATAAAATAATATTTTGCATTTCGACTTCTTAAATATTATAAAACTTTATTTTTGAGATGGCTCCTAAAATCACGAGCAGCTTTTTTAATATTCAAGCAGATGACCAACGCTATTTCAAAAAACTGATAACTTTACTTTATTAGATAGCTTCTAAGAACCTATCCGAAAAAGACACCTACCCCTAATGTGATATAAAAACCATTCAAATTCATTTTATTATCATCAGGTACTTCTCGATCAGTGCCATCATATTCCACTTCAAGATCAGTAAAAGAAAACAAATCATACCCAGCTTCTAACTTAAAAAGAAAGTTAGAAGTTGGCATAAATCCAAATTCTACGCCTAATTGACCAGTAAGTTGATCCCATAAGAACTGGTTACTTCTAGTTTCCATTTTTTTAACATTTGTACCACCAACACTAACACCATTGCCAAAATCTTCTGGGAATTTGACAGATTTCCAAATATCTAAACCAAAAATAGCTCCTACAAAAAACTGATCCATAAGAAATCTGTAATTTGTAAGGAAAGCTATTCGATGAGTGGTAAACTTATACTTACCTGTGATATCATTACTCTCTGCTTCCTTTTCTCCTTGAAAATCAAAACGATATCTAAGTCCCAAACCAAGACTAGCATCCTGCATTGGATTTCTATAGAAAACATCTGCACCTAAATGCCATGGTTGATTTTTTTGTACCGTATTTAATGATATAACCGCATTTGAAATACTGACTTTACCTCCAAGTTTTTTACCAAAATGACCTGAAAATTCTATATTGCCATAAGCAACATGAGAACCCATCACCATTGTAAATAAACAAATGAATAAAACTTTTGATTTATTGAAAAATAACATAAGATACCCCTCCTAAATGAAACTATTAATTGCTATTAACCTTATACTAAATACTTACTTAAATACAGAGAGGTAGCAAGAAGACTTAATGCCTTAAGTCAAAGACGAGATCTTCCGCAGAGTCATCGCTACCAAGCGATGACTCGAGGACTTTGAGGATTTGGCTTAAGGCATTAAGTCTTACCCTCAATATGGTCTTGTTGCACAAGCAGCAAGTTTAATGAGCTAAGAGATTTGTGACAGGTTTCTGAAGCAGGCCTAGGCCAGTGCCTTAGGAGACAAGGTTTTTATAAAATACTTTATTCTATAATAAAATCATAAAATGAAAGTAATAGAAGGCACGGGGGTTGCCTGCCCGCTGCTTCAAGAAGCCTGTCACAAAGCTCATTCTTAAATCTTTATGCAACAAAAGAGATCTTTAATTATAAAAATAATGAAAGTTTATTGCTCGGAGGCCTTCTGCTGCTAGTGAAGATGCCTGCCATAGCTACTATATACAAATGCTATTTATGTAATATAAAACCATAACCTTGCCAATGTAGTACTAAAATCATCAACGGATTTTTTAATATTCGAGTAGATGATCAAATTAAGGGGAAAAATCAAAACGAGAAGGTAATCCTCCACCTTCTGTGTAGTTTCTTTTTCTATTTCTAAGCCTATCTCTATGTCTATGCCACCAATTTTTATTCCTTCCTTTATCCTGATTATAGTAATAAGTTAATGCAGCAACATATTCTGCAATACCCTGTCCTTGATTTTGAGGTGACTCATAATCATTGTTAGCATAACAATAATGTTGTTGCGCTTGGACACTCTTACCATCATGGATCAACTCTCTTGTGATGGTCGTTGCTCCTCCTTGTCCTTGTTCAACAAACATCAAACCATCAGGATACTTATTGAAAATTTGAGCAATATTACTATCTTGAGGCTCTGCTAATAATCTTTCTCTTTGAGTTTCATCTTTTCTACCTTTACCATATTTTGTTTTGACCTTATACTCACTATGGTATTTTTCTTTTTCTACTAAAAAGTCTGCTAATTCATTAAGGTCTGAATATGTTATCGATTCTTTGCTAAGCTTGTCTTTAAGCCTTTGAACTGTTTTATAAGTATCCCCACAGTGTTTGAGTGCATTGACAGTCTGATCACCATAACCAAATTGACCTTCTAGACCTTTCGGTTTTGCTTTACACACGGTCTCTTGACATTTTTTAACTAGCACATCCAAACGTGATATCAAGAATGGACGTATATACTCCCAATTAGGGACTGTATCGTTCGAATTGGATTCTCCGCATTCATAGTGCTGTTTCAACATAGCTTGCACAGCAATCAAAGAGACCAATCCATCATCGTCTTCAACTGTTTTCTCACAATGTTTATATTCCGGTTTTCCATCAGTCTCACCAGCGCATATATGAGTAAACACTAAATTGATCTTATCGCCTCTTTTTTTCTCTATACCAATTAAACCAAAAGTTGGATTCCATTGCGGCTGAGGTTGAGTTAGAGCTGATTGGCTAATCATTGTAGTCAAAATAAAAAATAATATTTGTGATAACTTCATTTTTTAACGTACTCCTCTAACCCGTCTTCTCCAAAAACTTCTTCTATTGTTGCTATTATAGTTTGTGATTAATTGATGCAGATGCGCTGAAACTTCAGTAGAATTGTTTGATACAGGGCAGTTAAACTTATCCTCCACAGTCAATGACCTATTACTTCCTGAGTCAGTAAATTTTAAACTATCCTCTCTAAATCTTTTGTGGTGCTTAGCAATCAAATTATCACTATAATTTTCATTTGATGAAATTGTATCGGATAGTATGTGTTCTCTTGCATCATAATCCTTCCCTTGATCAAAATCAGTTTTAACCTTGTATTTATAATAAGGTTCGTGTTTTGAAAGAAAATCTCCTAATTTATTCAGATCACTATAGATTGGATTATCAGAAGAAAGAAGTGTTTGCATGCCTTCATAATCAGTAACCAGGCCTCCACAAAACTCCATTTTATTTTTGCTATTGTCACTTCCACTCTGACTATTTATCTGAGTGTGAAATTCACTATCCCGACGGCATCTATCTTCGTTTCTTCTCCTATAGTCTTCATTACTACAATAAGCTATACGCTCAGATGATGTATCACATAAGGCTTCATGACATCTCTTTAATAGCAATTCTAGACGGGACTCAATAAAAGGTTTTATATTTTCCCAGTGAGGGATTGTATCATTAGAATTACTACTGGAACATACATAATGCTGTTTTAAAACAGACTGCACAGCTACTAAGGAGGCAAGTCCATCTTTATCTTCAACCTCTTTTTTACAGCTTGTTGCTTGTCCACGTCTATTTTGACATTCAAATTCAAAGATTAACTTTGTATTATCACCTTTTTTCTCAATTTGAACCAATCCCGGCTCTGGATTCCAATTTGTACCTTGACTCCAAACTACTGGACTGATGATTATAAAAGACATAATTAAAGATAGTGATAATTTCATTTTTGAGCTCTCTTAGACTCACTAGCTGATTTTCTACTTGCAGATTTTATAGAGATGGCATCGCTTGGAATACCTATTTGTATTCTACGGCCTATTTTTTTATTAAGCCTTTCCTTAAGCTCAGCACTCAACTCTGATGCACGAATTAAAGTAAGCTCTGGCTCTTTATCGACTTTCACTGTATAGATGCCTTTTTTGTAAGATACAATCATTCCACGAACATAAACATTCATATCAGCAAAGCATTTCTGCGCTATGAAGAATATACATAAAAATGCCAATATTTTATAGGTCATACTACATCACTTAATAGTTTATAAAACTTCAATATCCTTTATCGAGAAGTATTAAATAAAACTTTAGGATTTTCTTCAAATTTCAAATAATAAGTAAGAAATTTCAGGCTTATAAACTGGTGTGTAACTTCTTGTTTAAACCTTCTCAATAAATAGAGGGTCAGTTACTACTTCGTCATAACTACTTTATATTTACATTTTCAAATCCTAGAGCTAATGAAAAACTTGTACTTTATCCATTGTAACAGGAATAGCCCTCACTTCTTTGACTTTGAGGGTTTGGCTTAAGGTATTAAGTTTTTCTTAATATTATTAACTGACCTTAGGCAAAAACTCTTCAATAAAGAGAACTTGATTTAAGTTTCAAGTATTTTTACACAATTTATATAGAAAGGCCCCTATTTTATCAGCTTCTTTTATTAACTTTTGATGGTTAACAAGAGTTAGTATTGCTTGTACTTCCCTCAGAGAACCTAAACTAATCTCATAGAACTTCTTACGTTCCTTATGACTAGACTTAGCAGATCCTTCAGCTAGATTGAGTACAATGCTAAGCGTAGCTCTTTGAAACTGATTCTTCATAGGCCCTCTTAAACTTAAGCTGTTAGATTTATGATAGAATTGAATTGCTAATTGATAAGTTTTAAATTTTTTCATAATTTTTTTCTCCTTTACCCTTTGGTGGGAGAAAAAAATTAAGGAAAAGTTCAAAACAAACAGATTGCCAGTTTCCCGGGATTCCCGGTTTCCCGGACTACAGAGATAGCAATTAAGCAAGGTTTAACTTAGGTAAATCAGTAAACAACAACAAACCTCTTAAAATTACAAAAGTTGCATAAGATGAGTTATCACCTCCCCCTCCCTTTTTTTTATAAGTAGAATCAAAACAATAACCCTATGATATATGGCTTGCTATCATGCTAATGAGCTTGATGATCATTACTGTTAAAGATAGCTTTGAACTCATCTAAAGCAAGTTCTAACTTCTTTTTCAAATCATCTGTTAATTGTTTTTTGGATTTGATCCCTGGTAAAACATCCGAATGCTTCTGCTTTAAAAAATCTAATAATTCTATCTCGTATTTTTGAACCTCATCATTGCGAATATCATCCATATATCCATTTATCCCTGCAAAAATCACAGCTACCTGTTCTTCCACATGCCACGGGGCATATTGAGCCTGCTTGAGCATCTCCACTAGCTTTTCACCACGGTTCAGCTGTGCCTGAGTGGTCTTGTCCAAGTCAGATCCAAAAGCAGCAAATGCCTCAAGCTCCCTAAACTGAGCAAGGTCAAGCTTGAGAGTTCCTGCTACCTGCTTCATAGCCTTGATCTGTGCATTTCCACCCACACGAGAAACTGAAATACCCACATTCACAGCAGGACGAATACCTTTATAAAACAAATTGGATTCTAAGAAGATCTGTCCATCCGTAATAGAAATCACATTCGTAGGAATATAGGCTGAGACATCATCCGCTTGAGTCTCTATAATAGGCAGTGCTGTAAGAGATCCACCTCCATCCTTATCACTCATCTTGGCTGCGCGCTCTAAAAGCCGAGAGTGCAAATAAAAAACATCACCAGGATAAGCTTCACGCCCAGGAGGACGCCTTAATAACAAAGACACTTGTCTATATGCCTGAGCCTGCTTGGTGAGATCATCATAAATGATCAAAGCATGCATGCCATTATCCCTAAACCACTCTCCAATAGCACACCCTGAATACGCAGATAAAAACTGCATCGGAGCAGAAATAGAGGCACTTGCAGAAACTACAACTGTATACTCTAATGCACCTGATGCTTTCAACTTCTCTACCACTTGCGCTACAGTTGATTGCTTTTGTCCTATTGCCACATAAACACAAAAAACATCCTGACCCTTCTGATTGATAATTGTGTCAATAGCTACTGCTGTCTTGCCTGTCTGTCGGTCACCAATAATTAACTCCCTCTGACCTCGACCAATAGGGATCATCGCATCAATAGCCTTAATACCTGTCTGAAGAGGCTCGTTAACAGGCTGCCTTTTAACAATACCTGGAGCTTTAAGCTCTACTAAACGAAACTCAGAAGATGAAATAGCACCTAAACCATCTAAAGGATTTCCAAGCGGATCAACCACTCGACCACAAAGAGATTTTCCAACAGGCACTTGAACAATTCTTTGAGTTCTTTTAACAGTGTCACCCTCTTTGATATGATAATCATCACCAAAAATCACAACCCCTACACAGCTGCTCTCTAAATTCAAGGCCATGCCATAAATATCGCCCGGAAACTCAACGATCTCTCCAGCCATAACATTATCTAATCCATAAACAGTGGCCACACCATCTCCCACAGATAAAACACTACCTGTTTCAGTCACCTCTAACTTCGCACTGTATTTTTGGATCTGCTCTTTTAAAATATTTGTCATTTCGTCAGCTTGAATTTTCACAAAATATCTCCCTTTTTTGTTTCACTAAAATGCATCTGATTTTTCGAGGTCAACCTTTAGCACATTCTTAATTTTACACCTTACACCTTCTTTAAATGTTCTTTTAGCATTACTAATTGATTTGCAATTGTTCCATCAAATAACAATCCATCTAATTTTATCAAGATACCTCCTAAAAGAGATGGACGTTTAAAATATTTAAAATCAACTTGTTTTTTTAACCTGTCAACCATAGCTTTTTCAACCTGAACCCTCTCCTCTGTGCTCAAGTCATAGTAAGAGAAAACCTGACCTCTTATAAGATTTTTCTGCCTATCATGTCTATCCCTAAAAGCAGTTATAATTTCTAAAATATTGTCTATTCGATTTTTATGAAGTAAAAATTTTAAAAAATCCACGGAAATAGCTGATACCAAACCCTGTTGCACCCCAAAAACATCGTCAATAAGTCTTCTTTTTTGCTCTATAGTCAGTAAAGGCCCAGAAAGTAAAGTAAACATTTTACTTTTTTGATACCTATCAGATACCCCATCCGTTTCTTGCTCCATCGAAGACTCTGTTAAAACTTGTAAAAACATTTTAAAATCTTTTAAAACAATGTCTACTTGATCCTTGCTGGCCACAAGTTCGTAAAAAGCCTTTGCATATCTTTGAGAAACTTCTGTCAACCACATCACTTTAGAGATACCTCAAACTTTCTGATCAAAGCCTTTTTATCTTCATCTGTTACGCTCCTTGATATCTCACTTTGAATCCTATCTATGATTTTCTCTACAAACCCTGCTTGTATAAGCCTCTTTGTCCTCTTGTGCTCTAAGTCTAAAAGAGTTTGAGCCGACTGCTGAATCCTTTCAGCCTCTAGGTGAGCTTCATCCAACATACGAGCTTTTGTTGCGCTAGCCTCCTGCCTTGCTTTTTTAATTTGATCTTCTGTCGTCAAATTAATCTGCTCAAGCTTTTGCTGGTAATCCTTATAAGATGATTCTATTTCCTCCCGCTCTCTTCTAGCTGCCTTAAATTGCTTTTGAAATAAATCAAATCTGCTCTGGTAAAAACTCTTTACCTTATCTTTCAACAAGTAAAATAAAAGACCCGCAAAAAGTAAAAAATTCAAAACTTGGTAAAAAACAACCTTTGGTGGACCTCCATGATCTCCTTCCTCATGAGCAGTTTCCGCAGCCGCCAAAGCGGTACTTGCCAAATCATCGGATTGCCGGACTGCCTGACTGCCTGACTGCCCGATTGCCTGAAGAGAGGCATCTCCATATATAGAAACACCCAAAACAATCAGCACAAAAAAGATATGGCTAAAAGTTTGTAAAGATAAGATGCTTTTTAAATTTACCATAAACCCTACTCTATCTATTTAATATTTTGTCAATAGCCATACTGGCCAATTGAGGAATGCCTTTTTCTAATTTTTCTTTAGTGTCTTGCTGTTCTAATTGCCTTTGTTTTCTTGTTTCAGTTATAGTGTTTTTCACTTGCCTTTTCGCTTCTAATAATTTTTCACTACAATCTTCAGTCGCTTCACTTTTAACTTCAATAAAGATACCTTGAATTTGACCATGCAGTTTGCGAAGTTTAGATTCATATTCATCTTTTATTTTTTTTATCTCTGCAAGTTTTTGCTCTTTATCCTCTTGATTTCCAAGTACGAGTGTTTCCCGATGTTTATAAAGCTCAAACAAAGGCTTGAATACAAGAAAGTGCATGATTGAATACACAACTAAAAAAATGGCTATCTGGATAAATAATGTAGAATCAATACCTAACTTTGTAAATATTTCCATATCTTTATACTCTTTAGATTTTTTTATAAGATACTTGTAAACACTCATCTATACAAATAAAGTGTCTATATATAAAGGTCAATGATTAATGAGAAATAACAAGACGCACCCTTTATTACAACCTCAAAAAATAGCACAAGCTATGGCAGCTCACCTCCATACTTATCCCAAAAAACCCATACAAAGCATTACAACTGATTCAAGACAAAATTGCCAAAACAAATTATTTTTTCCACTTAAAGGCGAAAATTTCGATGGGCACAATTACCTTAAAGATGCAATAAAAGCAGGGGCAAGTGCTATTATCTGCCAAAAAAACCAACAGATACCAAAAAATATTCCTCAATCTATAGGAGTCTTTTATGTAGATGATTGTCTTTTAGCTTATCAAGACCTAGCTAAATATTTTCGCCAAGAATTTCATCCCACTGTTGTAGCCATTACAGGCTCAAATGGAAAAACCAGCACAAAAGAGTTTCTTGCCACAATTATAAAAGAGTCACACAAACCTTTAGTATCTAAAGGCAATTTTAATAATCATATTGGTGTGCCACACACTCTCTTGCAAATAACACCAGAAACAAAAACAGTTATACTAGAAATAGGCATGAACCATCTTGATGAAATCAAAAATCTTACACTTCTATCAGACCCAAATATAGCTCTTATCACAAATGTGGGTAGAGCTCACTTGCAAGGGCTTCAAAAAATAGAAAATATAGCAACTGCTAAAGAGGAGATCTACAAATATTCTAAAAAAGAAACTATTAAAATTTTTAATTTAGATAATGACTGGACACAAAAAATGTATGAACACTATCAATCCCTATCTCCTACTTTAACTTTTTCCTTTTCTGATAACAAAAAAGCAGATGTATGCTTTCAAATAAAAACCATAGCTCTTGAACATCTTGAACTTTCAGGAAGGATCCAAGATGTCAAAGGAGAAGCTACTGTACCTGTTGCAGGAGAACACCATCTCCATAATTTAATGGCAGCAACATGCGCTAGCCTCGCCTTAGAAGTTTCACCTTCACAAATCTGGGAGAGGTTGCCAAAGTGCCATGGAGTATGGGGCCGCACTCAAGTCGTTACTCTAAAAAACAAAGTAAAGGTTATCTTTGATGCCTATAATGCCAATCCTGATAGTATGAAAGCTCTTTTAAATCATATCATGAAATGCAAAATTTCAGGAAAACTTCATATCTGCTTGGGAGATATGTTAGAGCTGGGGCCCAAATCAGACATTTTTCATAGATTATTAGGACAACAAGTTGCACAGGTTGTATCTTCAACAACTGTGGGTGTTATTGCCTTTATAGGTCAATTTGGAAGAGCTTTCCATGAAGGACTTGAGGCAGGAGGAGTGAAAAAACCTATTTTTCTTTTAGATAAGTACAACTCTTCTCTTGCCGATGATATAGATTCACAACTTCAATCTAGAGATACTTTAATAATGAAAGCTTCTAGAGGCATTCAACTTGAAAAACTATTAGAAGATTTATCTTAAATTAAAAACCAAAACCTCAATTGTATAAAAATAAAAGCTTAAAATAAAACTTTAGGGTTGTTGTGCTTGATTCCTTAAGGCCTCTAGGTCATAGTTGCATGACAAAGCATGAAGAGTGTAACGATCAATATCCAAAAGATTATCAAAGTAAGATGCAGGATTATTAGGATCCATTCCTTCAGCAATATTATACCACATTAAAGGTATTTGA
This sequence comes from Bdellovibrionales bacterium, assembly GCA_965262715.1. GTDB lineage: Bacteria > Bdellovibrionota > Bdellovibrionia > Bdellovibrionales > JAUICD01. The sequence continues at coordinate 1,509,599 of OZ253553.1, forward strand.
GTTTGATCCGTAACATCTATGTCATCTTTAAAAAGATTCGCTAAACCTAAGGTATGCCCCATCTCATGTTTTAAGACATTTTTAAAATAAATGATAAAGTTCTCCCCATTATCTGCTAAAAGCTCAAAATTAAATCGTGTAGAACCTTGTTCAATCACTGAAATAACTATGAGACGTATATTATTAAAATATTCTGCTGAAGGAGATTCAACATTTGCAAGCAACTGACTATATATATCATCATCCAATATATTATGCTGTTTTTGGAATTCAAATAGTTCTATAGCAATTTCTCGAAATTCTGCATCAGTCACATTTTGAACTTCAGCCACTAACAGCTTATTTGTACTTGTAAAAACTTCAAAATCAGTTTGATAATTTGAGGGCATTACTATATCGAAAAGTTCCATGGTCTTTTCTCGATTCTTTTTAGACAACTGGCTATCAGGAAAAATAAGTCCATTCATAAATACATTTGTCTCATCAAAAGGCAGACGATTAGACTCATCAATGGAATTTATTAGAGAAGGCAACACACAACTTACAACTCCAACTGTACCTCCAAATATACTTTGATCTGTAGGCATCACCCAATAAATAACATTTTTTTGATCGCTTTCATCTATTTGGCTCTTAGAAGTAATGATACCTTGAGAGTCATAAATGCCCTTGTTCGTAAAAACTTCAAATCCAGCTTCTCTATTCCAATCTGAAAACACCTCATTAATAGGTTCTATAAGTTTCTCAGGCATATTGCTATCAATATAAAATTCTACAGGAAACTTTCTTTGATACAAGCGCAAATCACGAACTTCTTTAGGTATACCTTCTATAATTTCTATAATTTCTGTAGGTTCTATAATTGTGTCCATAAGCATTCCTGCAAGATGAGATCCTTTTTGTACAAATTGACATGCATCTTTTTCAAAATATCCTTGTACTTCCTGGCTTGCCTTCTGTGAATCTACTTTATCCGAAGCACCATTGTTTCCTGAAGCCCGACCAGGCACAGTGGGAACTTTAGGTTGAGTTTCCCTACTAGAACAACCTTGTAAAAATAAAACTAAAGTGACAATTAAAATATATATTGAAAATATTCCTCTCATAAAACGAGGCTTAACAAAATCTAAAGCAAAGTCAAGTTGAATTAAGATTCTTATAAACAATCATACTCATCATCCAATAATAACTTAGCAAATTCAAATGTTATACTGTTACTTATGTACTTGGTAATACAATAACGGTGGCTTACTATTTTAACTCACAAAAGTAAAATGCAAAACTTACTTTTGAGGCTACTTCTATAAACTTTTTAACCCTACATATCTTAACTACACCTATTTAATACAATTAGCCCACAAACACAAGGACTAAATACAAATGGTCATACCTCATAAGGTCACTACATAATAATGCCTTATCAGTTCTTGGACAAACCATTTTATATCAATAAAATTATGCGTAATATAATATAAACCAATTTAATACCTTATTTAAGTTTTATCTTACTTGACGAGCATCTTTTAACTTCTTAGCCTTAATTAAGGTCAATACTTGAAAATGTGAGCACAGGAAGTAATTTTGAGATGAGTTCTAAAAAATCACTACTTACTTTATCAGTTTTGTTATTTCTAAATACCTCTGCTTATTCTCAAAGAATTCGTAATGTATTTTCAGAGATCTTTTTGAGAGACCTTCATCAAGTTAGATCATTTATAAATAACGGAGGAGATGTTAATACAACAAGATATACAGGTGAAACACTTCTTCATTATTCAATTTTTTTTGGATATAATCAAACCGCAATGGCACTTATAGAAGCAGGAGCTGATATAAATCAACAAGATGCTGCTGGACGAACTGCTCTTTATTGGACCATCTTTTTAAGAAACCAAGAAGTAACAAAAATCCTAATAGAAAGAAATGCAGAGCTTATACCTAATTCAGATGGTTCTAAAAAGTTTCATCCTATTAGCCTTACCTATATTGTACCAGGTCACTGTATTGCTGATCCTTATCAAACATGGATAAATGCAGAAACGCATCCTGAATTTTTACCTTATATTGAAAGATACCTATCTGCTAAAAAAGAAACAATAGGTCAAGAAGAATTTGATTATCCTATTAAAATTCTTTTTTACCGATCAGATAGTGAAGTTTGGAGACACATTAGCTCTTTAGCAGAAAGATACAATTTTCGAGGTAACGCTTTATGCATTCCTAATACTAGGCATATTCTTGTAAACTATGATGCATGGATCACTCTTTCTGAAAGCGCAAAAGAAACAAGTATCTTTCATGAACTAGGACATTGTGATTTAGATCGAAATCATGAACCACTAAAGGAAACAGAATCAATAATGAGTATTTTTTATAAACAACAATTGTCTTTACAAGGAGGGATTGACATAAATGAAGACTTAGCTCTTAAAAAAGAAATTTATGAGGAATTCTTTTCAGCTCGAGGTGATCTTGGAGAAAAATATATTGAAGGTCAACTTTATCCTATCGGTTTAACACCTGAAGATGCTGAAGCTTGTCCTGTAAAGACAAGACTCTATTTAGACAAAATATAAGTTATGAACCTAAATCAATAAACAACAAAACTCTTAAAATTATAAAAGTTGCGTAAGGTCAATTATTGTATTCACTTCTTAAAGACCTCACAATCGGTCCAGATTTTTTAAAAGTGTTTTTTTGTGGCAATTCATGCAAAAAACATATTTCTAACACACTGTGTTATTTTAAGTTAAAGCATTATTGTAAAACACCAAAGAAGTATCGAAGTTCAAGATCAAGAGATGATAGTTAATGTTATAGAAGTAGCAACGATGAATGGTAAATTGATTTGAGTAGAGTTTTTATGCTTGATCAAATCAGTTATTAGAAATAAAAAAGAAGTGATTCATAAATGGTTGTCAAATTTTAACTTCTTCTTTAAATTGTAGTTTAAAGAAGAATGAGTTGAACATTACAAGTGATCAATAAAAACCACAATCATACATAAAGGTTTAGAAACGAGGATACATAAATGAACAATCCGCCATCTCATCAAATGAGGAATGTATCCAATAGCATAGATAGCTTTATATTTATATTTGTATTTGTCTTTGTCATTTTATTTTTCTTTTTAACCTTATGGCTTTTTAACAGAGGACCAATAGATGAAGCTGTTGAATCACAAGCTTCTATCTTTACATCAGAGGAAAGAACACAAAGAGATCAAACATGGTATACATCTTCTCCTGCTGTTATTGAAAAAGGGGGACAGCTTTTTGAGATTATGGTACTTGATGACTTGCGGCCCATCTTTGATCTGATAAAAGCTGGAGAGTATGGTAGTACAGAGGTAGAGTTATATCGAGTTTTAACTCATGGACTACCAGGTACAATATTCCGTAGATGGGATTATTTACCACGTGATGTTCGTTGGCAAATGGTACATTATATACGCTCTGAAATGTCAGAACCTCAAATGGCCACAGCTGATGAGTGGGAAGCACTTAAAGAAGAAGGTATTTAGAACTCATCTCAAAATTACTTCCCGTGCTCACATTTTCAAAACAACCTGTTTCCCTAAAAATGAACTGGCCTCTCGAGGCGAGCCTCTTGAGGCAAGCCTCTTGAAGCGAGCTTCTTGAGGCGAGCCTCTGGTTGTTTTTGGGTAACCAGCCTGACGGTTCACACTACGGGATGTATCCCTACGGGATGTATCCCCGTCAGTAAAATGCTGGCTACCTCAAAAATCTGTTTATTTTGAGTAGGGTAGATATCTCTCATTTTTTTACGCAATGTTAAGGGAAATGCTTTTATTTCTCAACGGATGATATAAAACTTTGTTTTTGAGATGGCTTCTAATAACAAATACCCAAGTATCTTTTAATAAGAATACAGAACAACCTTTGCCATAAATTGTTTCAAATTGAGTCAATTGAAAATTGACTAGATGATATTTCTAAAGATATTCACCTTATTGTTGTGTTGTTCTACATAGCAAATTTTATCGTTCTAAGGTTATGGACATCGAAAAGACAGCATATGAGAATATTTTTTTTTATTAAAATAAAAATTCCGAAAAAAGTAACTCAAGTTGATATACAACTCTACCGAAGTCTTATTTAGAAACTAAAAATAATAGAGGTCTATATAATAGAGGTGTATATATGAGTGAAGAAAAAGAAAATAATACTAATACAAAGAAAAAGAACCTGTATTCCTGTTTAAAGCCGTATAAAAGCTTATTTCTCTCTAAAAATCAAAAGCTGAATCAAATTGGCTATTCTGTATTTATTGCCCTATTCTTCGTCATTTTTTCATTCCAAAACTGTAAAGAAGGCAATATTGATAACGGAAATAACGTAGAATCAAGCGAAACACCTGATACTACTCAACCGATTACACCAACAGACCCAACCTTCGAGCCTGTAAAGCCAAATTCTCCTCCTCTAGGCAGTCTGATAGCTTATTTGTCTGATGATACAGAAAAAACACCCCAAGATGAATTTGATTCACAACAACAAGTCATCTTGGAATTTATAGAGTTTCACCGAAGTTCTAATAGTTTTCAGTGGACTATCTCTAGGGGTTTTGAAACCATTACAGAACCTCAAGTTACAACTCAGTCAAATTACGAAACTTCTTTTTCTCAAAAAGGGGCTTATGATGCCTTTTCTACATCTCATATAGCTGGAGATCCCAAAATATTAAGTCGTGCAAGCAAAAGATTAACTATCGGCGAAGAGTGCGATCCTTCAGAGATTTTAGAGATAAAAGTTGGAAGCGGCTCTTTAGTGAAAGGAGGGACAGTTACTCTTGAATTAGAAAACTCCCAGCTATTTAATAATGTTAGTTGGAAAATTCAACAAGATTCACAAAGCCTATTAGCAGAAACTCAACAAACTGCGACAGTGAGTTTACCAGAGCAAGGGGGGTCTTCGCTCATTGTTGAAGTGACTGCTGTAAGTAATGATTCAACTAGAGACCAATGTATGATTTACAGAAAAAAGGAGCTTCAAGTCAATGAAAATGCTAAGCCCCATTTTAATATTGTCAGACCTGTTGATGATACTCATCCTGTTACTTTAGAAAATAATGAGGTCTATAAATATAAAAGAACAAGTCAGTCAAAATACATTGAAATTTTAATCACAGGTGCAAGCGAATGCCGTTGGGATGGAAATGTTATTGCTTGTAATAACGGGCAGTGGGATATCACTCGAGAGGACCTGGTCATCTCAGAATGCAGTCAAGCTGTGAACACTCTTGATGTCTCTTACCTTGATGGCAACAATGATTCACAAGAGGAACAAAGAAGCTACTATAAATTTTGTCCACAAGATCAGGATATTTGCTATTTTGGTCCTTTAAATGCACGGCCAGTCCATCATGATTGCGGTAATAGTAGAACAATACAAACTGTAACTACGACTACAACGACTACACCAACTACAACGACTGCAACGACTGCAACGACTGCAACGACTACAACGACTACAACAACTCCACAATCAGCTTGCTCATCAGTGCAGAAAGCACCAGGTTACAGAGATGTCAATGGGCAATGCTTGAAATCTTGCCAGACTGCAGGTGGGACTCATACAGGATCCGACTGTGACCCAGGTGAAGGATATGACCTTGTATTGATAGTAGGGACTTATGAAGATCCTTGTTGCAGACAAATACCCAGACAGGCTGTTAATGGTCAATGCAATAACAATAATCAAAATACTTGTCTTGCAGGTACACCTACTCCTCAAGCATCTAGTGGTGGGTTTTATAGATGGCATTGTAATGGTAGCAGTGGAGGCACAAATGCCGCTAATTGTCAGAAGGCTCAACCAAACAATCGAATAAACGGAGTTTGTAATAATAACCTTATAAATGGTTGTAGTCCAGGAAATGCTGTCGCTAAGACACCTAGTGGTGGATTTTATAGATGGGATTGTCAAGGAATAAATGCGGGCACAATTGCTACTGGTTGTCAAAAAGCTATTTCAGTTAGTGGTATATGTAGCACCTCTAATCATTTTGAATGTACCTCAGGTAGAGCTGACAATAAAATCGAGTTGACAGAAGCTTATACATGGCATTGTGTTGGATCGAATGGAGGTGTAACTGCTGGAAATTGTCGAAAAAGTAAACCCATCAATGGCCAGTGCAATAATGACACTAAAAATGCTTGTCTTGCAGGCACATCTGTTCCTCAAACAGCCAGTGGTGGATTTGATAAATGGCACTGTAATGGCTCTAATACAGGTGCAAACGCCACTAATTGTCAGAAGGCTCAAGCCGTTAATGGCCAATGTGATAGCACTCAAAAGGATGGTTGTCTCACAGGCCAATCTGATCCTCAAGCTGAAAGTAATGGATTTTATAATTGGTATTGTAGAGGTGAGCATGACGGTAGCGATGCAACTTGTAAACTCAGTGCAGGATCTAGATGCAATTACCCTGATACAATTGCAGACTACATCAACAGCTGCAAAAGTGGAACTACTTCCTCAGACAGAATAGATGACAATAACTATTATAGATGGGCATGTGGTGATGAAGAGTGTCAGAGACTTAAACCATTTCATGGCGAATGTAGTCCTACGCAAAAGGGTCAATGCGCTCGTGGTATAGCAGGTACAGTAGAGAAGCAAGTGGAAAGTTATGTGAACTCTGGTTATTACATTCTACCAGAGGTTCCTAATCCAAAAGCTACATCTAAAGCAATTAATGAAAATGAAAAGTATGACCTTAGCACCCTTGATGAAATTTGGTCATGTGAAGGAGGGGCAAGTAAAGTTTATTGTAGACAAACTCAAACTTTTGATGGTGAATGTCCTACTGATCCTCCTACATACAATGCAAAAAATGATTTTATTAATTATTGCAAACAAGGTTATGTAGCAAATATAAGAGGGGATGATACGGATGAGTACACATGGAGTTGTTACTATAGTTACGGCGGAAGAATTAGAGATGCATGTACAAGACAGAAACTTGGTGCTCCACCAGCTTCTCAAATAAAATCTCAAGGAGAATGCAGTGCTACAAGAAGACAGTGCCGAGGAGGAACTGTAGGTAACTATAAGACAAAACGGATTGCAACTAAGTACAATAATGGAGGAAGAATTTCTGACAGGACTCTTACTCTTTATACTTGGGAGTGTGTAGGATCAGGATCATCTGCAACAACTCAGAAATGTAAAGATGTAAGTAGTGTATTTGTTGGTGAATGTGATAACACTGAAGTAGATCAGTGTGCTGGAGGAATCTTATATGATCTTGATGATTCAGACACACATTACAGATGGCTGTGTTTTGGTTCTACTCCAAAAAGTGATCAAAGAAATAAGGGTAACATTGCTTATTGTAGTAAGCCTAAATTTCAAGTTATTGAAGACAGTAGTGGAGTACAGGTCATACGTCCTTTCTAAACACACTACTTATCAGGGATGCATGATCTGAAGTAAGAAGTTTATAGTAAAGACAGGCCTTGTGTTGCACAAACATCACTTTAGTTAATATGCCAGAGACTTGTAACAGGCTTCTTCCATAAGCAGCAGGCGACCCTCTCGAGGCAAGCCTCTCGAGGCGAGCCTCTGGCTGTTTTTTGGCAATCAGCTTGGAGGTTTGCACCTTCAAAAAATGCTGTTACACATCCTCAAAAACCCATTCATCTTTAGTAGAAACTATTCTAGGGGCTATTATCATTGCTTAGATAGCAAATACCCTCAATAATGTCATTTTCACAACTTTTCATAAAACATGATATTGATGAAATACATTCTAATTATTTTAACTTTATAATTAGGATATATTGACAGCTTTTCTTAACTTGTGTCAATCTAGCTTTGTTGGTTAAACATAAATAAAAAAACTTAAAGTTTAAAAGATTATGGGCTTTGTTTTTCATCTCTTTATTATATTTCAAGTGTTATTTTTATTTGCACCCTTAAAGGCAGATAATAAATTGCCATGGAAAACACAGAGACCAGCAAGTGAAAAAGTAGAAGCTTTGAAAAACGTCACTGTTGAAGAAAAGCTTGGCGAGACGGTTGATCTCAATTTATCTTTTGTTGATGAACAAAGTGAACAAGTGCACTTAAAAGATTTTTTCAAACCTGAAAAACCTGTCCTTCTCACACTCGTTTATTATACATGTCCTGGACTTTGCAACTTTCACCTCAATGGTGTGATGGATGCTTTGAAAGAAATGGATTTAGAGGCTGGTCAGGATTTTGAGTTCGTCGCTGTTAGTTTTGAACCAAAAGACACTCCTGAGACAGCACTTGCCAAAAAGAACGAATTTAAAGAAAGATTTTTAAGTGGTGGTACAGTAAATGAACAAAATCCTGATAAAGGATGGCATTTTTTAACAGGCACAAAAGAAAATACAAAAACACTAGCAAATCAAGTAGGTTTTTCTTATGAGTGGAATGAAGCAAGTAGTCAATGGTCTCATCCTGCTGTGGCTTATGTCCTAACTCCTCAAGGGAAGATTTCACGTTATCTTTATGGCATTCAGATACCAGATAAAACACTTAGGTTGTCTCTTGTGGAGGCGAGTAACGGTCAAATTGGCAATGTTTTAGATCGTTTTATTTTGTACTGTTTTAATTACAATCCTCAAGAGCGCAAATATAGCTTAATGGCACTTAATGCTGTGCGTGCTGGTGCTGGGTTTACTTTGATTATTTTGGGATTTCTTTTAATTCCTTTTTGGATTCGGTCTTATAAAACTTAAAACCATTTATTTGAGGGGTATAATCATTAAACTTTCTTTTGCATTTGGGTTTTCTTTTTTAATTTCTCAGGTAGCCTTTGGCCAGAGCAGCTATCTTCCTATACAAGCATCTAAAATTTCAAGGTCTGTAGATTCTCTCTATAACTTTCTAACCTTTACGAGTTTGATTGTTTTTGCGATCTTGATGGGAGCTGTTTTATTTTTTATCTTAAAGTATAGCCGCAAGACAGAAGATCAAAAAACACCTTATATCACAGAAAATTACACTTTAGAGTTTATCTGGAGTTTTGTACCTTTAGTGATTTTCTTGTTAGTGTTTTATTGGGGATGGATTGTTTATAAGGATACCCGGCAATTTCCAGAAGATGCTATCACTATACAAGTGACAGGTTTTCAATGGGCTTGGAGTATGCAATATGCTAACGGCAAAAAAACATCTAATGAAATAACAGTTCCATTAGGCAAGAGAGTTGTTTTAAACATGCGCTCATTAGATGTACTGCATAGCTTTTTTGTTCCTAGTTTTCGTATTAAACAAGATGTCGTGCCAGGCTACATCTCTAAACTATCTTTTATTCCAATCAAGGTAGGAAGATACCACATTTTTTGCGCTGAATATTGTGGGACAGAGCATTCAGGTATGATGGGTTGGGTGAATGTGGTAGAATCCTATGAATATGAGGAGTTTTTAAACAGAGATGATGCAGAGGGAATACCACTTACCCAGCTAGGTGAGACAACATACAAAAACCTTTGCATAGTTTGTCACTCAATTGATGGTTCTCAAATCATAGGTCCTTCCTTTAAGGGCATTTATGGCCGTCGTCAGACTCTTGCTGATGGGGCTGTGGTGGAAAGTGATGATAATTATATACGTAACTCTATTTTAAACCCGGAAGGACAGATTGTCTCAGGTTATCCTACAGGTCAAATGCCAGCATTCCAAGGCCTATTAGACGAAGAGCAAATTACACAATTGATTGAATATATGAAAACACTGAAGTAATAAAAGAAGGAGAAGACAGGAATAAAAAAGTTTCCCTAACATGATTTGAAGAAATGAAGATATTCTTTCTACTGAAAATGAACAAGTTTTTGAGGCAGTCAGCATTTTCTTGAAGACGTGAGTCTTCAGGCTGAGTGCCCAAAAATAGCCAGAGGCTCGCCTCGAGAGGCTAGTTCATTTTTAGTGAGACAAGACGAAGAGCAAATTACGCAATTGATTGAATATATGAAAACATTGAAGTAATAAAAAAAGGAGAAGATAGAAGAAAAAAGTTTCCCTAACATAATGTAAAGAGATGAGGAGGATCTCCTCTATAGTTTCCTTAACATTTTGTTAACTGATAAAAAGATACTTTTTAGTGAAACAAAAGAAGGAGAAGAATAAGTAAATATGTCAAATCAAGATACACTTCCAAAAGGAAAATCAGGCAATCAGGCAGCCCGGCAATCGGGCAGTCAGGCAAGCGGGCAAACGAATTATCTTAACCATGAAAAAGGTTTATGGTCTTGGTTGACAACATTAGACCATAAACGCATTGGTTTGATGTACTTTATAGTGATATCTTTCTTTTTCTTTTTAGGTGGTATTTTTGCTCTTTTAATACGTTTGGAGCTTATTGCACCTGGGCAGCAATTTTTTGGTGCTGATACCTACAATCAGTTCATGACATATCACGGTGCTATTATGGTCTTTTTAGTGATCATACCTGGAATACCTGCATTTTTAGGTAATTTTATTTTGCCTCTACACATAGGGGCAAAAGATGTGGCATTTCCTAGGCTGAACCTCCTTAGTTGGTATCTTTTATTGATTGGAGCAATCGTCGCTGTGTCTTCTCTATTTTTTGGTGGCGTGGATACAGGTTGGACTTTCTACACTCCATACAGTTCTTTAAAATCACAAGGAGGGGTCGCTTTTATGACCTTTGGAGCTTTTATCGCTGGTTTTTCTTCTGTTCTGACTGGGCTTAACTTTATAGCCACCATCCACAATCTGCGAGCTCCCGGAATGACTTTTGGCCGCATGCCTTTATTTGTTTGGAGTCTCTATTCTACAGCTATTTTGCAAGTCATAGCCACACCTGTTTTAGCTATCACTCTTTTGCTTTTAGTTATGGAAAAAGCATTTGGAGTAGGGATATTTGATGCATCTTTGGGTGGAGATCCTATTTTGTTTCAACACTTTTTTTGGTTTTACTCTCACCCAGCAGTTTATATTATGATTTTACCTGCCATGGGTATTATTAGTGAATTGATAACAACTTTTTCTCGTAAGACAATATTTGGTTACAGAGCCATTGCTTATTCGAGTGTTACTATTGCTGGCATTAGCTTTTTTGTATGGGGACATCACATGTATGTGAGTGGTCAATCTGAGCTAGCAAATATGATTTTCTCTATATTAACTATGTTAGTAGGAGTCCCAACGGCTATAAAAACTTTTAACTGGGTAACTACTATGTACAAAGGCTCTATTCTTTTAGCTTCTCCCATGCTTTATGCTATTGGATTTTTATTTATATTTACCATTGGAGGGCTTACAGGGATCTACCTTGCAACTATTGCTCTTGATGTGCATTTGCACGACACCTATTTTGTGGTGGCACATTTTCACTATGTGATGGTGGGAGGAACCATCATGGCCCTTATGGGAGGCATTTTGTATTGGTATCCTAAAATGTTTGGAAAATTATATAATGAATTTATTGCAAAGCTATCATGGATTTTTGTTTTTATAGGCTTTAACGTGACTTTCTTTCCGCAGTTTATTTTAGGCAATCTAGGTATGCCTCGTAGATATCATGATTATCTTCCTGAGTTTGCCAATTTAAATCTTATTTCTACAATAGGTTCATGGATGATTGCTATAGGGCTTTTCTTTGTACTTGCTTGTTTATTAGAAGGTTTTTTCTCTGATCGCAATGCGCCTGCAAATCCATGGGGGGCTAAAACATTAGAATGGCAAACACCATCTCCTCCTCCACATGACAACTTTAAAGAAACTCCAATTGTCAAAGGTGGTCCTTATGAATATCGTTAGAGGGAGATCCTCCTCATTTTTTAACAACATGTTGAGCTGGACCCTCAATTTATTTCTTAAATTTAAAATCATTGCCCTGAGGCCAGACTCTTTCCCCTTCTTATCATTAGCTTTTATCACCACTTGCTTACTTAGCTTTCGATGGTTATTGTTTTTAAATAGAAGAGTTGAACGCGAATGGTAATAAGGAAATCGTTTTATCTTTTTAAGAGAGGATTCTATGGGTATTGTTAAGCCTTCCGTTGAACATCATCATGCACATTGTTTCCCTAAAGATGAACCAGCCTCTGGCTGTTTTTGGACAGTCAGCCTGAAGACTTACGTCTTCAAGAAAAAGCTGACTGTCTCAAAAATCTGTTCATTTTTAGGAAGGAGATTCTCCTCATTTTTTAATAACATGTTAAGGAAATCTTTCCTTTGTTTAATAACCTATTTAAAGTTGAGAGAATCTTATGGCTATTGTTAAACCTGCTATTGAACATCATCATGCACATCATTTTGATTCGGCTGAGCAAGAATACCGTACATCTAAGTTTGGAGTGTGGTTATTTATGGTCACAGAAATCCTTATGTTTGGAGGTCTTTTTGTTGGCTTTGCCCTTTTTAACAATATTTATCCAGAGATTTTTGAAGAAGGTGCGACCTTTCTAGATTGGAAACTAGGAACTATTAATACTGCTGTTCTTTTAACAAGTTCTCTAACAATGGCACTTGGCATTCATTACATTCAGGTGAACAAGAGAGATGCTGCCTTTTGGAACCTTATAGCCACAATAGCTTGTGGCGCTATTTTTATGATGATCAAATATTTTGAGTACACTCATAAGTTTCATTTAGGCATCTTTCCTGGAGCCGAGTTTGCCTATGAAGGTGCTACACAAACAAAAAATTTAGCTTTGTATTTTAGCTTTTATTTTTGTATGACAGGCCTACACGGTATTCACGTTTTAGCAGGGATGAGCCTGATTGCTTGGGTGACTTACCGACATTACCGTGGAGACTTTAACCCTAATTACTTTACAGCAGTTGAAGGTGTAGGGCTTTTTTGGCATATTGTAGATTTAATTTGGATCTATTTATTTCCACTTTTGTACTTGGTATAACTAATAACCGCTGCTATTTCAATATAATTTACTGAATACAACAACGTCATGAACACTTATTAGAGTACTGACCATAAAAGGTTATAAAATATGAAGATATTAGTGACAGGTGCTACAGGGCTTATTGGTCGTCATATCTGCGAGCAGTTGTTATATTGTGGACACCAATTAACAGTTATTACTCGTTCTCAAGAGAAATACAATGAGATTGTTGGTTTACCTGCCTGTATTTTAGAGCATGATCTTATGAAGGGACCTCTTAGGCCTTCTCCAATATTAGAATCTATAGATGCGATTATTCACTTAGCTGGAGAAAACATTGCAGGATCCAGGTGGTCTGAAAAGTTTAAACAAAAGCTTTATGATTCAAGAGTCAAAACAACCCAGCATCTATTGGATTCTTTTATTCATCTTAAGCAAAAAAAGCTATCTTTAATCATCAGTGCATCAGGTATTGGTGTCTATAGTGCTTCTGATGAAAAATACAATGAACAAACTCCTACTGACAAAAACTCATCTTTTTTTTCTCGCCTCTGTCACGAGTGGGAAAAATATGTTGATGAAGGAGGAAGTAGGCTTTCAGCTCGTGTTATAAAAGTACGTCTAGGACCTGTCTTAGCTAGACAAGGCGGTATGTTAGCCCAAATAGAACCTTATGCCAGAGCAGGTATTTTAGGACGTATGCCAGGAAAAGACTTTTGGATCAGCTGGATACATATCGAAGATGTAGTTAGAGGATTGATGTTTTGTATAGAAAATAGCCAAATCAACGGTGTGATTAACTTCACATCTCCAGAGCCTTGTTTGTATTCAGAGCTTATACATGCTTTTAATCAAACTTTTAAGAAGAAAGATTTTCTATCTCCCCCAAAGTTTCTACTATCTATGTTACATGGAGAGATGATAAATGTTCTTACAAAAAGTCACCGTATTTTACCTCAAAGATTAATAGATCAAGGCTTTTCTTTTCATTTCCCAAAAGTGCAGCCTGTATTCACAGATTTGTATAAAGACTTTCTATTACCATTGCGATATGAAGGTTCACAGTGGGTGCCAAAAGATAAAAATACTGTCTTTGATTTTTATTCTTCAGTTCAAAATATAGAGAAAATCACACCTCCTTGGCTCAAATTTCAAGTAAATACACCTTCTTTAAGAATAAAAGATAATTTAGAAATAGATTATAAAATAGGTATTTATGGATTAAATATCAAGGCCAAAACAAAAGTTGTGATATGCAAACCTCCTGATTTATTTGTAGATGAGGAAATTAAGGGATTATTTCATAAATGGAGACATTCACACAAATTTATATCTCTTGCTGGTGGCACATTGATTCAAGACTCTGTCAACTACCAGTTACCTTATGGATTAAGTTTGTTAGGTAGCCGTATTGCTAAAAATCATATCAAAAAAATGTTTGATCATCGTCATAAGATGATCTTCCGTCTGCTTAAATAAATTTTTATCAGAGAATATTAGAGATCAATATGATACCATCACACTCTATTAAACTGCTTACCAGATGCAAAAATGTTTAAATACTCTTGTGGCTTGGTACTCATATTACCTTGATAAAGTATTTGACAATTAATAAATAAGTATAAAAAATACTTCATGTAAGAGGGTTTTATGACAGCAGAAACATCACATCACATAACATCTTTTAAGACTTATGCTGTAGTGTATATTTCTCTCCTTGTACTTACAATCATTACAGTCGCAGTTTCAAGAGTTGACTTAGGTATGAGTTTTATGAATGTTATTGTTGCCATGCTCATTGCCTCTATTAAAGCTATGATTGTTGTTTTATGGTTTATGCATCAAAAATATGAATCAACACTAAATAGAGTCACCTTCTTTTTAGCCTTCTTTTTCGTATTTATATTCTTTATTTTTAGCGCGATAGACGTCTTCACAAGAGACTTTTTGATCAATACTTTTAAAAACTAGCTTCAGATTTAATTTTTACAAAGCCTCAAAAGGTCATTGCCAAAAGTTCACATCATTTGACCTTCATTTAAAACCAATGTTAAAAAAATAAGAGAAAGGAATTATAGATGTCCTACAGATTTTATATTCTAGCCACTATAGCTGTATGGCTACAACCTTTCTATTTGCAAGGGCAAATTAGGCAGCATTCCAATCCAGATTATTTAGAAATTCTCCTTGGAAATAAAGATGTACCTCTTTTTGTTTTAGGACAAGAAATCCTATCCTCTCAAGATGTGCAAGCATGTTCCTTAGAAGATGTAAATCAACTCAACACTTTTCAACCTAATGTTCTGCATCAAAACCAAACAAAAAAACAGCCAACAACACCATCAAGACAAAGATTTGAAAATCTTTTATTAGGTTTCCACTAAAAGCCTTAAACAAGCCTATGGCCATAGGTGCTTCTGTTATTGATTTTTCAGACAATGACAACCCCTATTTTCAAACTCCTCTTTTTAAAGAAATGATGGGAAGATACAAACTTTCAGTCCTCTCAACAATAGAGATTCGATCCAAAATTATATCCTCTAGTGATGGAGGATGCCTGTTAGTTTTTGTTTACTGTCCAGAAAGATTCAACTGTTCTCATTATATTATATCACAGGCCTCTGTTCTTGGCTTATCTGTAAAACATCAAGCACTGATTATTGATCCCAATGAAATTGGAATTCATTTAAAAGACGATATTTATTCAATAAGACCTTACTCAACCACTTTTTTTCCCTCAACACTATATTTAACTTCAAAAGACCATAAAACTTATCTCATTGACTTTGATGAATCCACTTTGATTTTTGATGTGGTTGCAACAAGTGGATGGCGAGGTCCTGATCCTCGTCCAGAGGTTACAACACGCTGGTTTTTAAAATTCAATCTTGTAGAGTCAGAAAAAGGCTTTCAAAGCAGACCCCCAACAGAAGGTATTGGATACCTACTAAATATTCCAAGATTTCAGCAAGCTAGATCAAACATTCCTTTACGGATACTTCGACAGAGAATATTTAAAGATGGCAAGATAAGACCTATCAAATATTATGTGAAAAATTTCCCATTAGAATTCCAGGAAAGTGTACAGAGAGGCTTTGAATATTGGAGGTCTTTTTTTACCTCTTTTATAGGTCATCCTCTTCTATTCTATGATTTTATTCAAGGAGATTTTGATGGACAACAAGAGATTATAGCAGGAGATATACGATTTAATGTACTGGAATGGGTTTTCTTTAAACAAAACTATGAGGGATCTAACAATTATATTCACAATCGCTATACAGGTGAAATTTGGTCATCCAATATTATCATTCCAGGACATCAGTTAGTAGAATTGCATCAAAAATGGTTTGAATACAGTCAATTTGTAAGAACTCTTATGTCGACACCTATTTCAGAACTTACAAACTCGACTATTCCTCTCAGAAGTTTATTTGGAGAATCTTTCCAAGCACCTTATAATGAAAAAAGACCTTTATATAGAAATATTCATCTGCCTTTATCTCCACCCAAAGAAACTTTTAACAGCTATATGTCAGGTTCTATTAAAAACTTGGTGGCTCATGAAGTAGGGCACAGCCTAGGATTAGGCCATAACACCAAAGCAAGCCTTTTTGCAAAAGGGATTTACGCAGGAAATTCACAAATGGATGATTTTATGGCACAAGATAACCACAAACCTATTTCAGGTGAATATGATAGAATGGCACTAGCTTATGGCTATTTAGGGACCCCGCCAGAAAGGACAGATATGTTTTGTGACCTAAGCAACCCATCACCTGAATGTCAAGCAGATGATCAAGGTGCTCACCCACTTCAAAATGCAGGAGCGCAATTACAACAAATTATCCACCTGCTCACAACTAGAAGTCATCCTCAATCCCCTCCCTATCTAAGATGGAATATAGAGGTTCAAGATCGTTTCCAAGACGAGTTAAATATTATTTTATCATTTTATCTCTCAGCAGACACTCATTACGATCAGCTTCAAAGTGTTTTAATAGATGGTCGCAAACCAAGAAATCCACAAGAAGTCAAAGATTTAGTTAGAGATGTTTTATCTGATACTTTTTGTGATCTAGGGCCTAACAATGCCTTAAATTTAAAAGGAACTTATCAATATTCCAACCCTTATGATCGTCAACTTCAAAATAATGTAAGGTCTTTTTTTCAATGGTCTCTTCAGTCTATTAGACGTTACATAAAAGACTTTCGATGTTAAAAATTACAATGTTAGAAGCTATTTCAAAAATATTTTTGTCAATAGTTAAAAAACTAGCTTTAAAGAATTATTTTTAAGATAGTAGAAGCATCTCACGCATTATTCATATTTATTTCTTTAAAAACACAGTTTTTATATTTTACAATAAAAGTTCAGATGCTTTTGAAAGGGACAATTCATCCTTTTTTTCTGATTCTGATAGCACTTCTCTTATCTCTTGATATTCTATTTCTTTAGATTGCAACCTGATTTTTAAGCGATCTCTTTCTTTTTGAACTTTTTCTAATTCAGCTTGATATGTCTTCAGCTGAGAGGCTTGAGTTTCTAACTGAATAATTTTTGCATCTTTCTCTTGAATTTGTTTTTGATGATGCGCCACTGTGTCTAAAGTGTGTTTAAGCTTACCAGAAAATTCTTCATGGAGTGATTTTACACTCTGCTTACATGATTGGACTTGACTTTGACTTAAAGAAAGCTGTTTGTAAGCTTCCATCTTTTGAGATTCTATGTCTGATATTTTTTGTTTTTGCATTTGTGATTTCTCATTTAAGTCTTTCCAAGACTTATGAAGCTCTGTGTATCTTTTTTCATGGTAATCTACAAGGGAGATGAGATCTTCTTGGGATTGTGTTCGCAGATTTGTAGAAAGACCTTTAAAGTGTTCTATTTGTTTTTGATAATATTTAAGATTTTCTTTTTCTTTTAAATAAATTTGATATAGGGAAGCATATTTTTTTTCTGATTCTATAAGTTTAGCTGACATTTTTTTTAATTGAGAATGAACCTGATTTTGATTAGAACGCAAAATTTGTATTTCATCATCTAGAACACCTAGTTTTTCTTTTCTTTGATGATTGTTTCTTTCAGAGAAGTTCAATCTAGCTTCTAGATGAGCTGTTCGTTTTAAAGCTAATGACAACCGGTTCATTAAATCTGTATTTTGAACAACAGCCATTTCAACAGCTTGAGAACCATCCATTTTATCTAAAGACTCCGGTATAAGTTTGGGTGGCAACTCATTTGGAAGAGGGATATCTTTTGTTGTATTTCCTGTCACTATTTACTTTCTCCCTTTATTTCATTATTTCTTGTTTTATCACACCTGGTCAAATCTCTTATCCTAAGATTTTAACAACTTAAAAGATTTAAGATCTTGCGCTTCTTTAATATATATTGTAATGATTAGCTCTCTTTATGGAATTTATAAGAATAAATATGAAATAATTGTTAGAATAGGAGGTTCATTTGGAGATTTTTAAGGTCATTGAAAAATATGGAGAGCATGAACAGATAGTCTTTTGTCGTAATAAAGAGGCAAATTTAAAAGCAATTATAGCAATCCATAGTACAGCATTAGGTCCAGCTTTAGGGGGTACCCGTATGTGGAACTATGACTGTGAAGAAGATGCCCTTATTGACGCTCTTCGTCTTTCAAAAGGTATGACTTATAAGGCAGCAGCTTTAGGGTTAAATATAGGAGGAGGAAAAGCTGTTATTATTGGCGATTCCAAAACAATGAAATCTGAAGCTCTTTTTCGCGCTTTTGGCCAATACGTGAACAGTCTAGATGGTCGTTATATCACTGCAGAAGACGTCGGGATATGTGTTGAAGATATGGAATATGTGGCTATGGAAACACCTTGGGTGACAGGTACAGCAAAGGAATTGGGTGGCTCTGGAGACCCTAGCCTTCACACAGCCTCTGGCGTGCTTTTTGGTATAAAAGCTGCCATTCAACATAAGTATAAAGCAGAAAGCTTAGAAGGAATGACCATTGCCATTCAAGGCCTGGGTCATGTGGGCGCAAATTTGGCTCTTCAGCTTTATAAAAGCGGGGCAAAGTTGATTCTAGCGGATATTGATACTGCTCAAGTGAAAAAGGTTGCAAAAAGGACTCAAGCTCAAATTATAGACCCTCAGGAAATTCTCTTTGCAGATTGTGACGTTTTGGCTCCTTGTGCTTTAGGTGGAATTCTTAATGAAGAAACTATACCAAAGTTAAAGACAAAGGTGATTGCGGGAGCAGCTAACAACCAATTAACCCATGAAAAGGATGGACAGTTGCTCTATGATAGAGGTATTTTGTATGCTCCTGATTATGTGATCAATGCAGGAGGCTTGATCAGTTGTACTGCAGAATATGAAGGATACTCTGCTGAAAAATCTAAAACCTATCTTAAGAAAATCTACAATAATTTATTACATATTTTTCAAATATCAGAGGAACAAAAAATAGCCTGTAACTTAGCTGTTAATAAGGTTGCTGAAGACCGTATAAAAAGCATAAGAAACCTCAACCATTTTTATAAAGATTCAACACTTTAGATGATGAACTTTTATTGTAGGTATTGTTCTAAGAAGACTCTTACTTGCATAAAAGCCATTTTTATGTTTATGTATATGAAGGCTGAAAAATAACAAACTAAGTTATATAGAATGTGTTTAATTCAATTCTTGAAAATATTTAAAATTAAGTATAATTAAGTATAGAAGTCTAGGGGAGATATTTTGTTATGCCAAAAGCTAAAAGTCATTCAGGTGCTTCCAAGAGATTTAGCCTATTAAAGAGCGGAAAAATTAAACGTAAGCAGAAAGGCAAACGTCATATTCTTTCTAAGAGATCTTCTAAACTCAAACGTCAACTCACACGTACAAAATATATCCATGCTTCTGATATGGATCGTGTCTCTCGTATGTTAAGAGGTGCTTAAATGAGGGTAAAAACGGGAATCACTCGAAGAAAACGCCATAAAAAAATTCTTAACCGAGCAAGTGGTTATTACAGTGCCAATAGCCGGTCTTATAAGATTGCTGTAGAGAAAAACGATCGCGCGCTTGCTTATGCCTACAGAGATCGTAAAACCAAAAAACGGAACATGAGATCCTTATGGATTCTTCGTATTTCAGCTGCCGCAAAGAACAATTCAATAAGCTACTCAAAATTAATGCACCGTT
Source organism: Bdellovibrionales bacterium (assembly GCA_965262715.1). Lineage (GTDB taxonomy): Bacteria > Bdellovibrionota > Bdellovibrionia > Bdellovibrionales > JAUICD01. The sequence goes on from OZ253553.1 coordinate 1,529,641, forward strand.
TAAAATTATCTTCTATAGCTTTAGACCGCAAGTCATTAGCAGATATAGCAGCAAGAGACCCAAAGGCTTTTTCTCTCTTAGTTCAAAAGGTTATGACTTGAAGTGAATGATGGATCTGACACATCCTTTCTTAAGTTTGAACAGCGTAAATCTCAACACATTCAGCTTGCCTTAGAATCTAAGAACCAAGCTATTGGACTTTCAGATTTCGATAAGATCACTCTTCCGCACAATGCTCTTCCTGATATAGACTTTCAAGATATCTCTTTAGAAACCTCTATTTTAGGAGAAATAAGACCTACACCTTTTTATATTTCTGGTATGACAGCTGGTCATAAAGATGCTAATAGCTTAAACCAAGTTTTTGCAGAGGCTTGTAGAAAAAAAGGTTGGATTTTAGGTGTGGGCAGTCAACGTCGTCAGCTTTCAGATCCAGCAGCTCATAAGGAATGGGAACATTTAAAAGATTCATCTAACAATCTGACTTTGCTCGCAAATATTGGCATTACTCAACTCATCCCTCTTGTAATAACAGACCAAATATCCAAACTTTTAAATTTAGTTGAGAGTTTAAATGCTAAGGCTCTTGTCATACATACCAACCCTCTTCAAGAGGTTTTGCAGCCCGAGGGGACCCCTTATTTTAAGAAGGGTTTGGAAGCTATCAAAACACTATGTGAAAAAGTATCTGTACCTATCATTCTTAAAGAGACAGGTTGTGGATTTGCAAGACACACTTTAGAAAAACTCAAAGGCATTGGTCTGGCAGCAGTGGATATTAGTGGTCTTGGCGGCACTCACTGGGGCCGTATTGAGGGACACCGCTGTCCTAAAGATTCTTTGCATTTTAGGGCTGCTCAGACTTTCTCTTCATGGGGACATTCAACGGTGGCATCTATCCATTGTGCAAATCTTATCCAACCAGATTATGAAATTTGGGCCTCAGGAGGTGTCAGATCAGGTCTTGATGCTGCCAAGTCTCTTGCACTTGGAGCAGATGCTGTAGGATTTGCTATGCCAGCACTTCAAAAAGCTCTTTTAGGAGTAGAGTTCTTGATAGATTGGATGTCTCAAATAGAATATGAGTTAAAGATTGCCTTATTTTGTTTGGGTTTGTTAAAGATTAAGAATATAAAGGGTATAAAAAATGATCTGTCTTGAAGAAATAAAAGGATTTTCTAAACTCACACGCAAGGAAAGATATCAAAAGCTTTTAGACTGGAAACTTCTATCACCTGATGATATCAAACATTTAAAACAAGATTCACCTGTATCTTCTGATCTTGCTGAATACCTTATTGAGAATGTCATAGGTTTCTTTCAAATACCATTGGGAATTGTTCCTTATTTTGTTATTGACGGCAGGTCTTACGTTGTCCCTATGGCTGTAGAGGAAACATCTATCATTGCAGCAGCCAGTAAGACGGCTAAATGGGTTAGAGAAAATGGTTTCATCACTACAAAGTGTATAGGACAAGGAGCTATTGGCCAAATACAAATTGCAAAAGTGACTAATATTGATCATCTTCAAAAAGCCATAAAAAAACATAAGAATATCATTCTGAAAAAAGCCAACCAATTGGCCTTACGTTTATGGCAGAGAGGTGGCGGCTTTTACGATGTCACTCTACGCACAATTCCTAGAGATCGGGATGGCAAGCAGATGGGAGTGATTCATCTTTATGTGAATACAAAAGATGCAATGGGCGCAAACATTATCAATCAAGTGTGTGAAGGATTAAAGGACTATATAGAAGAAATCACAAATGAAAAAGTTACAATGTGTATTGTCTCTAATTTATCAGATACTAAATGTATTGAAGCCACAGTCACTTTAGAAAAAATCGATCCTGATTTAGGCTACAAGATAGAAGAAGCTTCTTATTTTGCACAGATGGATCCTTATAGGGCAGCTACAAATAATAAAGGAGTTTTAAATGGAATAGATCCCGTATTAGTTGCAACGGGTAATGATTGGAGGGCTGTAGAAGCAGGTGTGCATGCTTATGCTCATCGAGATGGCCGTTACACTTCTATCACAGAGTGGAAAATGCAATCAGGATGTTTAAAAGGTATTTTAAAAATTCCTATGTCTATTGGGATTATTGGAGGAGTGACTCGCCTGCATCCAACTGCACAGTTGTGTTTAAAGATGTTAAAAGTTACTTCTGCCGGGGAGCTTGCTCGTGTCGTGACAGCAGTTGGTTTAGTGCAAAACTTAGGAGCCTTAAGAGCCTTATCTACTGTGGGTGTGGTAAAAGGTCATATGAACCTCCATATTGCTAACTTGGCCATGACAGCAGGAGCGACAGAAAGTGAGCTTCCTACTGTCCAAAGACAATTGCAACATCAACTTTATCATCAAAAAAAAATTTCCGTCTCTGAAGTAGAATCTATTTTAAAGACCCTAAGAACCTACAATCAGCAAAAGATGCAAAATCAACAAACCTCAAAAGTAGAAACTTCTTTAAGATAAGTCATTCATTCTTGACCTTTTCTGACTAGTACTACATTGGCAAGTTAATTAGGAACTTATCTGACAAAATGAGTTTTGCACTTTATAATTTTTCGATGCTGAACACAATGTTTATATAAGATTTTCTTATAATAAACCAGGTCTAAAAAGGGATAATTACAAGGTGTTTTAATGCAATTTGACTTAACTATTTTGATAACGAAAAGACCTCTCAACTAGTTATGAACCAAAAATATTAAGTAACAATCTTACTTAAAAAATAAACGTAACTTCAAATCGCAAGTGCAACAAGGCCATGGAAATATAAAAAATAACACTGATGAAAAAAACTTTTAATTTCGTAAATCTCACTTTAATATCCCTTCTACTAACTCTTGTTTTTCAAAAAGCCCAAGCGATAACTGAATGCCCAGAGGCCTTAACACCTCCTCATCTTGTGATTGGTATAGATGGTGTTAGTTATGACACTTTTAGAAAGAGTCGTGAAGATGGCCATTTCAGTTATCTTAATTCTGTCGTTCCAATGATTTCTAGTTTTCCCTCTATTAGTGATCACAACTGGAACCGTATGCTAGGCACAGATCTTATCGAAAGTTACACTATGGAACACTTTAATCCAAATATACGAACAAGAAGAGGTATGGGGAGAAGAGTAGGTGGTCTCTATCTTCAACTCAACCACCCTCTTGTAGGTTACTTTACAGCTTTTGATGATGTCTATCCTACTGTAAGAGATCGATTAACATTAACTATTTTTGCATTTTTAAAAACGGCAGCCAAATATTTTGTGAGAAGGATTGTCAGAAACTATCATCGTTTACCTCATTCTACACCTTCTTACAAAGTCCTTTTTGAAAACCCTGATATGATAGCACACCTTCATGGTGAAGAAGGAGCTTTAAGATTTTTAGAATATCTTGATGGTCAGTTGGTTCAGTTGATTGATCAAATTCAAGGTAGATATAACATGAGCCCTCCAATCACTCTTCTAAGTGATCATGGTAATGCTTTTGTTGATACCAAATACATTCAATATGAAAGACATTTAGAAAATAAAGGTTGGCATTTGGCAAACACTATTGCCTCAAGTAGTGATGTGGCTATTGTGCTTTCTGAGATTCTTTCTTTTGGAGCTTTTTATACAAAACCTCATGTTGCCCGTAAGCTAGCAAATGACATGAGAGATATGAGAGGTGTAGATATTGTGGCACACTCTCCTGCTGATAATTTTATTGTTATTTACAAGCAAGGTCAAGAAGCTCATATACGAATTGACCCTTCAACTTCAAAGGTAATCTATTTGAGTATAAATGGTGATCCTCTAGAACAAAGACACTTATTCCAAAATAGCTGGCTTGATTTTAAAGATTATTTATTTAAATCCTATGACACAGATTATCCTTATGCAGCAGTAACCTTATGGGAAGCCTTTTATAGAAATACTTTACAACCAGCTAATGTCTTAGTGAGTACTGAGCCTGATTGGGCACTGGCAGGTGGAACCATCTATTGGTTATCTAAGTTGTACGGAAAAGTTAAAAGCTTACATGGAGCACTTCACAGAGATGCAGCAACAGGGATATTTGCTACCACAGAACACCTGCCAAATCCTGTAGTCAGTATCGATGGTGTCAGAGATTTTTTAAGAGAAGTAGACTCTTCTATTGAATCTTCTTCTCATTAATCTAAAGACATATTTTGTTGACATTATATTTTTTTTTAAATAATATAATGTCTTATGGTTTTTATAAGCTTCTTCAAAAGTATTTTTATCTGTGTAGATTTGAAGTTACAATTAATTATATTTATCAATTTGATTTTTATCAGTTCAGTCTCATATTCTGAGCCTTCATATTGTCAAAGAGCTTTAGTCTTAGAAGGACAAAATTTCAACACTGCTATTCATGTAGGTATTTTTGATGGTTTCATGGAAAATGGATGGAATCCAGATTTTGTTATTGCTAGTTGTGGTGGTGCTATTGGTGCAGCTCTCATCCATGCTATCCCGGATCCTGAAAAAAGAAAAGCCTTCCTGTTGTCAGGAGATTTTTTTAATCTTATTAACACTGTTGAATACTGTAATTTTAAGTTGCTTACCAACCTTGGTCATTTAATGGCAATAACAATTGGTATGACAGCGAGAGAGTACAGTATGCAAAGAGGTAGAATATTCATACCTCCTTTATTTGATAATTATCTCCTAGAAGTTCCAAATAATTTTAATTCAATACCTTTACATCAAGGATTTAGTTCATTAGGAACTCGTGTTGTTATTATTGGAGCAAAGTTAAATTTTACCCCAGAAGATGTAGGACAAGAAAGTGAAGATAAAAAAATCTATCAAGAGGTTTTTTTCACTGATATTGAAACATCTGATCTACTAAGAGATATGTCATCGCCGATTGCTGTTTCTTTTCCAAACAGTGCTATTTCCTTTGATACTCAAGTTATTACAAATCAATCACTTGGAACAGCTGTAAGAGTATCTATTTCTGATCCTTATTTAATGAATCCAGCACAAATAGACGAAATATATTTTTTAGGAGGAGCTATTAACTTGTACCCAATAGAAATAGCCTATAGATTAGCAAATACAGTAGCAATGGTCTACCCAAATGCTCTAGACTTTCTAGGACAGAGGACTTTGGCATCTACTTTTGGTTTTGATAATAATACTAGATTACGTAAAGTGACAAATATGTACGCCGACTATTGGTTTGATTTTTTAAATTTTGAAGCATTAGGAGATCATCGGTTTAATGTAATTGAAGTAGACATTATGAGAAACGAATTGAGGCTCAAGTTGCCAAAAGATATAGAAACCTTTAGAGCAGATATACAAGCTCAATACGAATTTGGGTATAATAGAGCGGTAGAAGCCTTACAACAATCGCCTAACTCTAAAAATCATATAAGAGGTATAAATAAATAACACTTCAAAAGAAACTTATAATCAAGGGTGGATTCAAGTTGCAAGTGCAACTCCTTGCATAGTTATTTAAAGCGGGTTAGAGGAATACTCTAATCAATCTCTTTAAATAATGAAAGGAGTATTCCATGAGCAATTACACTCATCTAACCCAATATGAGAGATATCAGATTTCAATTCTTTTGCGAAGTGGAAAATCAATAAGAGCAATTTCAAAGCAGTTAGGTCGAGATAAAAGCACCTTATATAGGGAAGTGAACCGTAATAAAGGTTCGAGGCTATCGCCTTCAACAAGCCCATGAGAAGGCATTATATCGTCTGCAAAATTTACAGGGTTAAGGACTTTCATTGATGTTTATCAAAAGTTATGATAAATAATCAAAATCAATTCTAATCTAATATAGGTAAGGATCTTATTAAAATGCGAATACTATTGAGCTTAATTTGTTTATTTATATTTAAAACTTCTATTGTAGAAGCTGATGATATCTCTCTTTCTGAGGATGGAGATAGAGAAAGATCAAATACATATTCTCCTGAAAGTTGTGGAAATGCCCTTATAGAGCTACATGATAATATAGATGGCAGGCATCTTCAAGAGAAAGAATTCTTACATTATTTTTCAGAGCAAGGACCATCTAGATCATTCATACAATTAATGATGAGTGAAATAATGACGAATAAACAAAAATATAAAGAGTATACAGGCATTAAATTCAGAGAAGATCCATTACTAAACAGAATCCGTTTAATGGAAAACCAGCAAGATCTTGAAAGTCAGGGATATGGACCAGAATATATTGCAAATTTTGATTATATAAAAAATGGCCTGCAAATAGCTTATCACTTACGTCAACGATTCAAAAACTCTAACACCAATCCTGAAGAAGCTCATATCCCAGAATTTGCTGATCTTATCGACTCACACATAGACTTTATAGAAAGAGCTATACGTAATCAAAACTCACCTGATAGATATCTCAGATTACAAAAATTGATGGAACTAAGACATAATGCGCAACTTGCTAAAAACACAAGAAAAGTAACTTATAGATACTATTTAGCACTTAACTTCCAACTTATAATTCTTACAAACCCTCGAGAAGATCCCTATTCCTTCTATTTAAGAAAATCTTCTGATCCTAATCACTTCCATCCAGAAAGTATAATAACACCAGACATGGATTATGATGATATATCTATAGCAATAATAGAAAAATTATTTAGTGACTTCATCGATCGATACTCATTTCCAGAAGTGATTATAATGCCCACAATAGAAAGCTCAGGAAATATAGGAATTATATCTGAAAATAGAACATCCGGAACTGACGTGCACTTTATTGCTTTAAATGATAAACCTACTTATGCACATGGTTGGAACATGTCACCACTCATGTATCTTAGTCACGATTTAGCTCATACTTTTGTAAAACCAACTTATGATATGAATCTATTTATTGAACTTTTCTTTTATAACTTGAGATCTCTCCCAAAATCTCAAAGACAAAGAATTGAGCTTGTTTTTTATGAACTCACCCATGAATCTGGGTACAGACTTTCAACAATAACAGAACCTATTCAAGAAGTAGTAGCAAGACATCTTCGCGTTGACCCTAAAGATCCTTATGATATTAGTGACTTTTCACAATTTATACCTGGGCATAATCATACTCTCTCTGATGTTAACGCATTTCTTCAACAAGCCCGAGATGATTTTGTCAGATTCTTCCATAAAACCCGTGCTAAGCTTACCTTTGTACAACAACTAATCCTTAAAAATCAATAAAATTGTTTGGAAAAACCATACTCGATTCAATGATAAATAAAAGTCAGGTATATGCTGTGATTTTATGTCTATAAAAGCCCAAACTTTTTACCTAAATCTAGATGATCTTTAACTAGAAAATATTCATTTTTAATTGAATGAAGACAGTTATTTTATTGAAATAACTTGTAAAATACTATATACTTAGTAATATATTGACTACATAAAAATTTTGTGATATATTGAATACAAAAAATATTTGTAGTATATTGAGCACATAAAAACAATACTATCAGTATAAAATAATAGGATGGATTCTTAATGGAAAACAAATGTATAAAATGTAAAAAATCTTTACCTCGACTGATTTACTATGGTCTTCACAAATCTTGCTTTTTGGAATGGTTTGGCCTTTCAGAAACTCAAGAGTTTCAAAACCTAGACCCCAAAAAATCAAGCACCTCTTCTAATAATTTGCAAGTAGAAAAAAAGAAAGACACTTTTTATCATGGACGTTATTTAAAGTATTCAGCTTCCTTAAATGGAATCGACTATATTTTAAAAGTTCAAGAGGAAAAATACCCTGACTTGCCAGGTATGGAATACCTATGTAATCGTATCGCTAATTTATTGTCTTTAGAAGTACCAAAATATTACCTTATTATTTTCAATAAAAAACTAACATTTGTGACCTATAATTTTATGCAAGACTATCAAAAATCTACATTACATCATATCTATAAGTTTCTACTACCTGAAGGAGAAGAAAACCATAACTGTTCTAAGCTGATTGAAGTTATCGGAGAGCAAACAAATCAATTAGCAGATGTCACTAAATTTATAAAAATATGTCTATTTGATGCTTTGATTGGAAATAATGATAGACATGGGAGAAATTTAGGAATCATAGATACACAAGATAGAAAAAAACTAGCACCTATGTATGATAATCCTTCATATTTTGGGATTGAAGAGGAATCTATGTTAGAAGCTGATTTAAATCCAAGTTGTTGTATTTGGACTGATTCTTCTAAAGAACCTAAGTTTTTAGACTATATAAGAGAATTTGAAAGGCTAGGGTTTCAAAAAGTATGTAGAGAATTTAAAAGAAATTTTTTAAATCAATTTAAATCTATCAAACAAGAAGTGCATTTAGCATGTATTTCTAAAAAAAGAAAAAAAGCTTTTTTAAAATTCTTGCAAAAAAAGGTACAAGACTGTGAAAAATGTTAAAAAGAAAACCGTAGCTGTAGATGTTTACTTTGAAAAATACACTTCAAGGCAGTATGTAGGTCGTTTGATATATAAAAAAAATCAATTTGTATTTTGTTATGATGATGCCTATCTTTACTCTGGTAAAGCAATTGCCTTAGGACCTGATCTACCTTGTCTAAAAAAAGAACACAAATCTAAAAAGTTATTTATCTCCTTTGAAGACCGTATACCCTCAAGACAAAATCCTGCCTATAAAGAATATTGTCAAATGACAGGTATTTCACCACAAGAAAAGGACCCTCTGGTATTGCTTTCAACTATTGGACAAAAGGGACCTTCCTCGTTTGTTTTTGCCCCTGTTTATGATGATGAATTTACAAAAGAAGATTTAAACGCATTTCGCAAAAGCTTAAGTCTTTCTATTAGAGATTTTGCAAAATTATTTGATTTTGCTCCTGCTACCATCCATCGAATTGAGCAAGGTAAATCAAGTGGAAAGGACACTTTAAAAAGGGTCGAGTTATATAATCTCTTCCCCGAAGTTGCTTTATATGAAGTAAATCGATTTAGCCATAGAGTTGGTAGTAAGATAGGCCAACATGTTAAAAAAATACTTGAATTTAAGCTATCTAAAGATGATAAGAAATAATAGTTTTGTATGGATTTGTTGCACAAAGATTTAAGGATGAGATTTGTGAAAGGCTCGAAGTAAGCGTAAGGCCAGCGTCTTTGGAGATAAAGATTTCATAAAATACTTTATTCTATAATAAATCTTAAAATAACAGAAATACAAGGCGCGGGGGTTGCCTGTTGCTTATGGAAGAAGCCTTTCACAAATCTCTGGCATATAAACTAAAGTTGATGTTTGTGCAACAAGGCCATTTTGTATACTAATAAGAATTTTATGAAAAAAAACAAAGAGTGGCTTTGGAGTTTTCCAAGCAAAACATTTCTAGTAGGAGAATATAGTGCACTCGTAAGCGGAGGGTGTTTGCTTTTAAATACATATCCTAGATTTGTTCAATTAAAAAATGGACAGTTTTTAGATCCTCATCAACAAAAAGGAGGATTTGGAGCTTCTAGCGCGCAATGGCTTTGCAGTTACCTCTCTAGTAATCATCTCACTAAAGATGAAAAAGAACATCTTTTCAATTCAAATAAAAACGAATTAGATGCTAATCTAGCTATTAAATTAAAAAATGCTTATCAAAAAGAAATTAAAAAGTCTGAACCTGCACTGAAGATAACTCCTAGTGGAGTAGATATCTTATCACAATGTATAGGTCAAGTTGCTTATATTAATGTACAAAAAAATATTTTTAAGTCCTTAAAATGGCCATTTAAGGATCTTAGTTTTTTGATTTTTCCTACAGGAAATAAAGCCTTTACACTTGAGCATTTAAAAGAAGATATTCAGATTCAAAATTGCAAGCTGCTCTCTGAAAAAAGCCAAGATGTTATTGATGCTTTTTTAAATCACAAAGAAACTGAGTTTTTAAGTACCCTAAAGGAGTTTGATCTCCATTTAGAACACTTAGGTTTTTGTTGCACGCAAACTCTAGCTCTCAAAAAAAAGATAAGAAACCATTTTCCACAAGTTATTGTTAAAGGCTGTGGTGCTCTTGGAATGGACACCTTATTACTTATTTGCAAGTCTGATGTTCTTTCTGATGTAAAAGATTTTATTCAAAAAGATATCCTAATTCAACAAAATGATCAGATCATCACAACTCAGGACCTCACAGATGGTATTCTCCTCCTCAATGACCTAAAATGAGGAAGAAAGCCTGCATAACTCTAAATCACTATATTAAAGTACGTTCAGATGAGACATAGTGTTTTTAAGATAGCTTCCAAACATTATCTCATTTACTTAAGCAACATTTTGCTTTTGACGAGCCTCCCAAAGATCATATTCTGCTTGCATACGGACCCACATTTCCGCTGTTGTTCCAAGAACCTTTTCAAGCACAATAGCAAAATCTGGAGAGATACTCCTTTTGCAATTAACAATTTCATTGATCTTACGATGATGACATCGACATAATTTAGACAAAGCTGTCTGTGTCAAATTAAGCTCATCCATATAAACATTAAGTAAAACTTCACCTGGATGCATAGGCTTAACATTTTTAATCATAATCAACCTCTATGATAATTTTCAATCTTAACATCCACAAATTTATTATCCTTAAACTTAACTGTGATACACCAAGGCAACTGAATTGTCACACTCCAATCATCCCTTCTATTTCCTTTTAATTTGTGAAGACGTAAGTTTGAAGGGTTTTTAATCTTTAAATCATTTAAACTCTCTGTCGAATGCATAATGGCCATTATGGCTTTAGCCTTTTTCCAAAGAACCTGTGGTAGAGTCTTTGATCTATCTGTCTCCCAAATATCTTTGGCAATTTTATTACCTAAACTAACAATCATTCTGGTATTACACTATACCTAATTATGTAATATGTCAACCCTAAAAGCCAAAAATACCTTAATAAGTACAAAAAATGATCTTAAAAGACAAGGTTTGTATAAAAGGCTCTATAATAAAATCCAAAATGAAAGCAAGTATATCTAAAATTGATGTTTGTACAACAAAGCCCCTTAAAGCTTATATAATATAATCATCCTTTACTTCCAGAAATAGATTGAATCATCTGCTCAATAGGAAACTTCGTGATTGAAAAACCACAAAGTAACATAATAAGATAAAATAGAAAATCATTTGAGATGGGTATGTTCTCATACCATATACTAATAAAAACAGCAAGAGCAGGTACAATGATAAACATAAAAGATAAAATAACGAGATTCATTTGTTTTAAAAGAAAGAAGTAGAGCGTTGATACTACCACTAAAATAAAAACAAGATAAACCAATGCTAAAATTGAATCTTTTGAAAACTCAATAAAGTTTGGTTGCTCTAATATTAAGCCCATAACCATTAGAAGAATTCCACCAATACCCATTGGCAAAATATGAAGAGTAATAACACTTATACCTCCACATTTTTTCTTAATATATATATATGAAAAAGCATGTATAATTGCCGATATAAGGATTGCAACAATACCTGTCAGGCTAGAATAATTTAGACTTAAGTGTAACTTCACAATCATCATCAAACTTAGAAAGCCAATCACTATTCCTGCGATTTGTGAGAAAAACACTCGCTCTTTTAACATTATTGCTGAAAAAATAAGTGTGAAAACTGGCATTGTGCTAAACAACAAAGCCATCAACCCTGAAGATACAAATTGTGCACCAAAATTGATTAACCAAAAAGGAATAGTGAAGTAAAAAATTGTAAGGTACATAAAAGAAAACAAAGTGCCTTTTGGAAACCAAATAGTTTCACCTCGCGCCATAGCAAAAACAAAAAGCATCGGAGAAGCGCCCAAAAAACGTAAGCCCGTAGCTGTAAATGGTGGTATGGTTTCAACAGCAATTCTGGTAGCCAGCCATACAGTTGCCCAAACTAGACAAATAAAGATAAACAAAATAGATATAACTGTATTGGTAGTGTACCATGTAGATTTCCTATTGTTTTTATAAGATAATATTTCAGACATAAATACCTTTTATTAAAACAAACTAAGATAATGATTCACTTAAAACACTGAAACATAGTCTTCAAGTAGGATTTCATAAATTGATTTATAATGTTAGAGTTTTCTTGTGTTTTAACATATTTTATCAATACTTTAATAGTTACACCGATATTCAAGTGATATAAAATGGATTTCTTACTATGGAACTAAAAAATACAACTCAACAAAAAATAATAAAAATCTACGGGAAGGTTATCATTACTGGAGAACATAGTGTCCTTAGAGGAGGACTTGCCATAGCTTATCCTCTCTACAATAAATCCTTAGAAATGGCCATTTTACCTCAAGAACACATCAAAGATGATAAAAACTTTCAACCTATTGACCAAAAGCTGCTTCAAAAAGCACTAGAAGCTTGTGGAAAATCATTATCAGATCTAGAAGAATCCATTTTTATTAAAAACCCTTTAGATGGAGGAGGATTAGGCAGTAGTGCAGCCTTATGTGTGGCATTGGGTCGTTTGATGGTAAGCCAAGGATGGCTTTCATCTTCTGATCTCTTTAAATACTGCCATACCCTTGAACACTTTTTTCATGGAGAAAGTAGCGGCCTGGATATTGCTGTCATTTTAAAAGAAAAACCCATCTCCTATCAAAGAGAAGAAGGAGCAAAAGATCTATTAATCAATTGGTCTCCTTGTTTTTGTGTGTCTTTCTCTGGTCAAAAAAGCCTGACCGCTCAAAATATAAAATTTGTTCAAAACCAAAAAATAAAAAATACAGACCAAAAGATGTCTTATGCCTCTCAGTTGACCATTAAAGCACTACAAAAAAATCCAACAAATGGACTGCCTCTCTTAATAGAAGCTCTCCAAACAGCCTATTTATGCTTTCAACAGTGGTCTTTGGTCCCAGATACTGTAAAAAAACATATAGATCAATGTCAGAAAGAGAAAGCTATTGCCAGTAAACCTACAGGTTCAGGTGGTGGAGGTCATGTTTTAAGTCTTTTTAATCATCTACCCTCGCAAGTCATCTATACTGCCGCCCCCCTAAACCCTCCTAATCATCAATCTTTATAGAAGTGGTCTCAAAAATGCTAAGTCTAATTTAAACTTACCTAAATGTAATGATTTAGAGTTATGGCAAGCCCCTTTCATAGGCAGCAGGCATCCTGTCTTGCATTTTTGTTATTTTATGATTTTATTATAGAATAGTGTACGTTACATTCTATTGCAGTTTTTTTGTTCTTAAATAATAAGAAGTATTTGAAATGTATTAGCTTCAACTCAAAAAATGCTTCCAGCTCTAAATGAAAAAGGTATTTTTTGGCTTATTAAGGTCAGGCAAAGGCCTAGCTCAAAGAAAATTTAAGTTTGTTATCTTTTGTGGTCTTTTTTAGAAAGATTATCAGATTAAATTGTTAAAGCTAAAGGGACTTTTTCCCGATCTTTTATATTGAAATAAACTAAACAATCCAGACCTTAGTATTTAACAGGTATAATAAAAATATAGGAAAATAAAATGAGCTTAAAGCTTTGGGGAAACTTTCTCTTATTTTTATTAATAGTAGAGAGTTTTCAAGGGACAGTGTTTGCCAAATCTCCTTTAGTTCTTCAAATGAAAGTTTCTCATCCCAGAAATGTTGATCAAGTCTCTCTTATTTTTAAAGAAAATACAGTAAATCTTGTGAACAATGTTCATCAAATCTCTTCTAATTCAAAACATAGAAAACCAATACAGTTAGGTCAGTTTCAAACAGGTTTAACACGTGATTTTAAATTGTTTAGAAGGCAGATTCAGGCTTACAAAAAGCTTTTGGATAAAAGTCAAACTCGTATAAATAAATCCCAAATTTTAAGAGCTATTGGTTCTGTCAAAAAGGTCACACCTCACGTGCCTAGTATATATATTGGTGGTGATGGAAGGGTTCGTGAAGTCAAAAAAGGCCATCCTTATTTTCAACCTTTGAAAAGAATTTTGATGAAATCCATGCAGAAAAAGTACAAATGTGTCTCTTGCGCTACGTATGACAAAAAAGGGAAATCTATTATCAGGACTGTCAAGGAGCAAGGTAAATCTATACAGAAGAGAACATTTTCAAGGAAAAACCTCCAATGCTTTCAAGTGGACAAGAAAAAAATGGAATGTGTGGATGAGACCTATGGCATATTTGAAATTTAAGGCTTATAGGCTTCTGCTTATACAAATAAGCCTTTTAGGGGCTTTGTATTTAAGCTTTCCGGTTATTGCGCAAGAAAGCTTGATTCAGTTTGATGTAGCCTATGAACTAAGATCTATAAAAGGGGTAACAGATCAAAATAAACCAGAATCTTTTTTTATAAGGTTGGAAAATGGTCAAGTGGATTTAAATCCTTTTTTTGTGCGTGCAAATAGTTTATTAGAACAATCCAATAGAGAAAATGCATCTTTTATTGAAAGAGATTTGGGTTCTATTTTAGACTACTCTAACGAGCTTTGTGGAGAGCTTCCAGAGCGAAGTCAAATCCAGGCTTGTCAAAGCAATGTAGGATTGAGAATTGAAAGTCAAAAAGCTCAAATGTTAGAAAGACAGGCTGAAAGAGTTTTGTTCTCGAGATTTTATGATAGAGTTACAGTTCCTTCTCAAAACGAAGTTGATAAAGTAGCCAATAGAATACACGATTATTATATCAATAGAGGAGGGTGTAGAGCAAATTATTGTCTAAATAACGATATTATGGATACATTGCTTTATGGATCTTCTATGCATTACAATCAAGTTCTGGACGTCCTTAATGAAGCAGGATTTACAAAAGAATGTTTAAAACATGTTTTAGAAGAGATTGCAGCAGATTATTGGATTGATCCATTTTCCGGAATGCCTAAAACTTGTGGAGGCTTGAACGGATCAGATCAAAGAGTTTGTCGTCAAATGCAATCTGATTTTAGGCGTGTGACAAATCGTATTGAAAATATGGTCAAAGAAATCCAGCCTACCAAAGAAGCAGATGTCAATGTTTCTTTATCCTGTTCGACAAGCAATGATTTGATGCAAAATCTTACCAATGTGTTATCAGAAATAGAAGAAAGATCCTGTACAAATTATTCTGAAGGAGAGCAAAGGCTGCCTCAACAGACAGCTTCATACAGTGGTTTTTATAGTGTAGAGAAAGAATCAAATGGCAATTACACAGTCACTATCCCCATTATTTTTTCTCCTGCCGATGATTATGATGGAGATGTTCCTGAAGATCAAATCAATGCTCACTATTTAGAAAGAACACGAACATGTATGGATGAGGCTAGTCCTCACATGCTAGGCCCTAATGGAGAAAGATTGAACTTTAATATTGTAGATGGTTCATCATTAGATGCAAGTTCTTGTCAGCAGCCAAACAAAATTTCTATTCAAAGCACTGGCACAAGATCAAATGCTGACAGCTATGCCGCTGATATAAGTTGTTCAAGCACTACACATGAATTAGGACATGAAATGGGATTGGCGGATGAATATGCAGAAATCACTAAAGGAAGAAATGTGATTGTCCTTAACGGAAGTATTGAGCAAGAAGGACAATCCATAACAGAGACATTTCTTCCTAACTATAATTGTCGTGTTATACAGAACAACAGTTTGATGGCAAATCATAGGGAAAGATTTGGAAGTGTGCAAGATGAACACAATGATTCTTTGTTAGATCCTACACATTTTCAAGTGATTTTATATGGAACAGCCTGTCAGTCAAGAGGTGATATTAACCTTTATCAGAAGTGCGCTTCATTAGCCTATGAAACACTCTACAAACCTAACAGTGAAGAAGATAATTGTCCAGAGATAAAACAGCAATGTGAAAGATCAAATATATTAGGTAGAGACCTTGAAAGGGACATTGAAAAACTAGAAGCTCAACTTAAAGAAAAACTTGATCAAATATTTTTCATGAATAACCAAGGTCTTTCTAATTTTCTTGGAAATGAATCCTTGTCGCATATTTTAAGAAGAGCTACAGAAAAAACGAGAGCTAATCCAGGTATACTTACAAGAAACCTCTTTACTATACAAGAATTAAGAGATATCGAGAACACCTTGGACCCTGGTCTTTATAATGGTTTTAAGATGTTTTTAAATCAAAGAGATCGAAGTTTAATCGAAGTTAAGCATTTAAGACTAGATCTAAGGCGTTCAAGATCGCTGCCATAACTCTTTCTTCAAGATTATTCTTCAAGTGAAGATCATGTCTCTACATTAAAACCTATCATAGAAAACCTAAATGAGAAGTTGGAAACCAACCCTGAAATATCCAATGATGATTTATTGACTCCTCAACAGATAACTGACATCCAACGCCTTCATATTATTTCACCTGATTACCGTAAGACCAAACTAGCTTAATGAAAAATCTTAGGTTATTTACTTTGCTTCTTCTGTTGAAGGTGGAGTGTCATCTGCTTTTTTTGAATCAGATTTGATATTATCAGTACTGTTAGACACTGCTTTATCCTGAGTATCATCTACTGATTCTTGATTTACATTCTTGTCCGTAGATTTGTCCTCTTGAACAGGAGCTTTACTCTCTACTTTTTTTGTGCCTTCCGGTACAGTCTTAGCCGGTGTCTCAACTGGCACAGCCTCGGTTGGTCTATAACCTTCAGTATCAAGTACACTATCTTTATTTTCCGAAGATAGACGTGTCAGTAAAATACAAGTCATTGCAAAAAAAATGACAACGACCTTTGTAGATTTTGTAAGGATATTTTCAACACCAGTTGCGCCAAATAAAGTATTAGACCCCCCGCCTCCAAAAGTAGAACCCATCGCTCCCTTAGAATCCTGGACTAATACTAAAAGAATCAATATAATAGCTATTGCAATATGCACTATCACTAAAAAGTCCACTATATACCTCTAAGACCTTTCTATCTTAAAAACACTTAAGGGTCAACGGCTTTTAATTTGCTCTTATGTAAGGTTCTTGCAATAGCAAGAAAGCTTTCTAACTTAAGAGAAGCCCCACCAATTAGAAAGCCATCAATACTTTCTAGCATAGATAAAGACTGAGCATTTTCTGGGTTTACACTGCCACCATAAAGTAAAGGAACTCTTTCCTTAAAATCATTAATAGATGATAAAACTTGCCTAATATACAAACATGCTTCTTCGATCATTTCTAAACTTGGTATCTGTCCTGTCGCAATAGCCCATAGAGGCTCATAAGCAATGATAAAAAAGGCAGAAGAATCAACATCCTTTAAAGCTTTCTTGACCTGATCTGTTATAACTTCTTTAGTCCTTCCCGTTTTACGTTCTTTTTGACTTTCTCCAACACAAAGAAGAGGGATCAACCCCGCTTGCCAAGCTGCTAGCATTTTTTGAGAAATCAATTCATTGCTCTCCCCAAAAAGTCCTCTTCTCTCACTATGTCCTACTAAGACAGTACTTGCTCCCATAGATTTTAAGATAGAAGGAGAGTTCTCTCCCGTATAAGCACCAGAAGATTTTGTGTAGCAATTTTGAGCTCCCCACATTAAAGAAGTATCTCTAGTCTTCTCCGCAATAATATCACAAGAGAAATTTTGTGGATAAAAAACCAATTGACAACAAGAAGAAGGTAAAAAATCTTGAGCTTTTTGTAAAAGCAAATCAATAAACTCTCCAGCTTCCCTTGGAGTCTTATTAAGCTTCCAGTTAGCAGCACACCAATACTTTTTCATGACTGACCTCTTTCACTAAGAGCTGTCCTCACTAAAAATAGACCAGCCTCTCGAGGTGAGCCTCTCGAGGCGAGCCTCTGGCTGTTTTTTGGCAATGACCACGACGATTAGCATCCTCGCAAAATAGTCATTGCCTAAAAAATCCGTCTATTTTTAGTAGGGAGACTCCCTTCGTTTTGTAACATAATGTTGAGCTGGACCCTCAATTTATCCAGCTAATTTCAAAATCATTGCCCTAAGGCCAGACTCTTTCTCATTTTTATCATTAGCTCTTATCACTTCTTATTCTTTTGGCCTTCAATATTTAGTTTTCTCAAATAGAGGAATTGAACGCAAATGATAATAAGGAAATCGTTCTTATTCTTATATTAAGAACTATAACTACTTAATACATCCAACCCAATTAGACTTTGACCTTGTAGGTATTTCAAACTTGCACCACCTCCTGTTGATAAGTGTTGAGCTGTATAGCCACTCTTTTTTATGGCAGCAACAGAATCTCCCCCTCCTACAATACTTAAAGCGTCTGTCTGACTAATAGCCTTAGCAATTTCAAAAGTTCCTTTATCAAAAGGAGGTGTTTCAAAAAGTCCCATAGGCCCGTTCCAAAAAATGGTTTGGCTTTTTTCAATGACTTCTTTGTATTTTTGTAGCGTTTGAGGGCCAATATCACAACCAACATAACCTGCCTTAATCGAAGGACCATCCGTGATCTCAAAGTCTTCTGGTGAAATATTAAATAAATCTTTAGAAGATCTTGGACAAATCACATGATCAATAGGCAGTAAACAAGACTTGTCTCTTACAGCCAGACTTTTAAGCAACTCCTTGATGGCTTGAACTTGATCTTTTTGAACAAGACTATCTCCTATATCTACACCTTGAGCCTTTAGAAAAGTATAAGCCATAGCACCACCAACTATAACAGTATCTACCCTTTCCATAAGATTCTGCATCATACCTATCTTATCATTGACCTTAGCACCACCTAAAATAAGCACAAAAGGAGATTTTGCCTGAAAGAGAGAATCCAATATGTTCAACTCTTTTTGAACCAAAAAACCAATACCTTTGTTTTTAACCATTTGAGGTAAAGCCACAATACTCGCATGAGCCCTGTGACTAACAGAAAAGGCATCATTAATATAAATATCTGTGTAACTTGCAAAATGAGAAGCTAGAGTATGAGAGTTTTGCTCCTCACCTAAATCAAACCGTAAGTTCTCTAACATAATAATTTGAGAAGGGTTTAAACTAGTGATTAAATGTTTTGGCGCATCTCCCTTAACAGCTTCTATTAATAGAACCTCTATATTTAATTTTTCTGAAAGATAATCCGCTATAGGCATAAGACTGTAATGTGATTTGTTTTCTGGACGAGGACGACCAAGATGTGAGGCTACAATGAGCCTTGCTCCCTGATCTAATGCGTACTGAATTGTAGGTAAAACCAATGAAATACGCGTTTCATCAACAATTTGCTGATTCTTCATAGGGACATTTAAATCCAAACGTAGAAAGACTTTTTTCATGTCCATCTGAAAATCAGTGATACATTTTGTGACTTTGTTTTTATCAAACAAGTTTAAAAACCCTATAAAATTTCAAGTAAATCCACCATGCGATGAGAAAATCCCACCTCATTGTCATACCAAGCAAGTACCTTCACCATGTTATTTTCTAAAACCATGGTTGAAGGTAAATCCACAATGCAACTTGCTGTATGACCTAAAAAATCTCTACTGACAAGAGGTAATTTTTCTACAGCAAGAATGCCATTTAAATCTCCGCTTGCAGCCTCTATAATGGCCTTATTGATCACTTCTACTGACACCTTGTGTTTAAGATGAGCCACCAAATCAACTAAACTCACGTTAGGAGTAGGCACTCGCACTGAAATGCCATCTATCTTACCCTCTAAATGAGGAAGGATCTTTCCAACTGTTTGAGCAGCGCCTGTACTTGTAGGGATAATCGACTGAGTAGCAGCACGCATACGGCGAAAATCCTTGTGATGATTATCTAATAACCTTTGATCATTTGTATAAGCATGTACCGTTGTCATAAATCCAGAAACAATTCCAAATTGCTCATCTAAAACTTTAACAAGAGGGGCAAGACAATTCGTAGTGCAAGAAGCATTGCTTATCAGTTTATGCAATTTTGGATTGTATGTTCGATGATTCACTCCATAACAAATAGTCACATCAGAGCCTTCTGCAGGTGCTGATATCAAAACTTTCTTAACAGAACTTCTAAGATGTTCACACAAAGATTCCTTTGTTTTAAAAGCCCCTGTGCACTCTATCACTGTATCAACTTTCCATTGATCCCAAGGTATTTTGGAAGGATTTCTAGTTATAGAAACTGGAACATGAATACCATCTATAATAAGATGTTTATCGTCATAAAGAATATCCCTGTTCCAAGTGCCGTGCGAAGAGTCAAACTTCAGAAGGTGAGCCATCGCTTCTGTTGAAGAGCTATCATTAATGCCCACTACACAAAGCTTATTTGACTGTATATTTTCATGAGAATGAGACATGAACCGATCATAAATAGCTTTGAAAGTCATACGACCAATTCTACCAAAACCATTAATTCCCAGGCGCATAGACACCTCCTTATTATAGAACCTTATTGCAAAGATAAGCAGAAAATGACACAAACATAACAAAAAGTCTATTTCATAAGTGGCATTTCTAACACCTTATTTAAATAACTCTTCATTTACCAGACGGCGAAAACTTTTATGCAAAGTAGATAGTCTGTAAAGGTCATGGCTATTTTGTCAATAAACTCCTAGAAAAAAGTCTAAAAAGTGTATTTCATCAAATATTTCATAAAGAAAGTATGAATTTGCTCCATAGAAGCTTTAATCAATTCTTGTAGGATTTACAAATTCTGACTTTAGACTTGCTCTTAAAAGCGAAAACCCATGAAAAAAGCTGTTTTCAAAGAATGGAGTTTGCTTCATGGCCTCATAGATGTTATGTGTTAATAGATTTTAACGAAGTAGTTCTTGAGTGTGACAAGGAGCGTAATGATGCAAACAGAATTTCAAATAGGAGAACATGTTGTTTATCCAGGTTATGGCGTAGCTAAAGTAACAAACATTGATACCAAAAAAATTATGGGCAATCCTCAAAGTTTCTACTGTCTAGAAATTCTAGATGGTGGAATGACAATTATGGTACCTCAGAGCAACACCCATAATGTAGGTTTGCGGTCAGTTATTGATCAGGGTGAGGCAGGTCGAGTGTTAGGTGTTTTAAAAAAACGAACTATGATAAAAATTGATCATCAGACATGGAATCGTCGTTATAGAGAATATATGGAAAAAATTAAAACAGGTAATGTTTATGAAATAGCCAAAGTACTTAGAGATTTATTTTTATTAAAAACAGATAAAGAATTAAGTTTCGGTGAGAAAAAGATGTTAGATAAAGCAAGAGGGCTTTTGATTAAGGAGTTAGCTTTAGCCACACAAAGTAAAGAATCCGACATTGAAAATAAAATACAGAAAACCTTTAATAGTTAAGCTAAAAGCAGCATTAAACAAAAAATCAAAACATAAATAACTAGACAAAAAGATGAGTTCCTACTAAAATAATAGCATGTCAAATATAGAAATCACTCGTCACACCTCTGTAAAAGCAGATGTAGCCTTTGAAAGAGTCAAAAGCATCATGTCAAGTAATTCTCAGATGAAAAAATGGGACCCTAACTACCACTGTGAGTTTGAAGAGAATGCCATCCATATTAAAGGAAAACACTTAAATGCTACCATCACAATCTCCCCATGTAGTGACACAGAAGCTGTTACAAATCAAAATAAGGCTCAAACCGTTAGTATTATTCATATTAATATCTCCTTACCTTTAATGTTATCTCCATTTAAGAAGTTAGTAAAAACAAACTTAGAAAAACAATTAGATAAGACTTTTGGCAAAAAGTTATTCTGATAAAACACCCACAAAAACAGTGAAAAAATCAAAAAAGCCTTCCTTTCAATCAAACCCTCAACTCTTATCAAATACATCTAAAGTTTCCTTAGATAAGCAAATTAAAAGATCTAGCAAAATGAAAGAAGCAAATCCAAAAACTATTAAAAATAAATACCACCTGCCATCTCATACAAAGAGTTTACCTCCTGTTCAACAAGATACTTTAAAAGCTTATTTGATGGAGGTGAAAAAATACCCTTTATTAACTCCTGAGGAAGAAAAACGCCTTGCTATCAAATATTTTGAAGAAGGAGATACAGACGCTGCCAGCAGCTTGGTGAAAGCAAACTTGCGTTTTGTGATTAAAATTGCTGCTGAGTATTTTAAGTTTGGACCCAAACTTATTGATCTGATTCAAGAAGGAAATATAGGTTTAATCCATGCTGTTAAGGAGTATAACCCCTACAAAGGAGTTCGTTTAATAAGTTATGCCGTTTGGTGGATTAGAGGTTATATTAAAGAATATTTATTAAGAAACTACTCCCCAGTTAAAATAGCCACAACACAATCTCAAAGAAAGATTTTTTATAACCTTCAAAAGGAAACAAAAAAGCTAGAGTTAGAAGGATTTCAACCCACAACAAAGCTGCTAAGTCAAAGATTGGATGTTCCAGAAAAGGATGTAGAGACAATGAAAGCTCGTATGGCATCAAAGCCTGTTTCTCTAGATGCCACCTTAGATAAAAGTGGAGGTTCTCATGTTCGTCTTATAGACATGCAAGTAGGTGAAAGATCAGAAGACTCCCTTGAAGAATTCTTGTCTTCAAAAGAAGAGTTAGCGTCATTGACAAAACATGTGCGTCAAATACGCCCTTTTCTTAATGAAAAAGAGCTTTATATTTTGGACAACCGTCTTTTATCTGATCCACCATTAACTTTAAAAAAAGTTGGTGATGAATATGGTATCACAAGAGAGCGTGTCCGTCAGATAGAAACCCGCTTGATTCAAAAACTCCGTCAATCATTTGATGAATCATCTTCATAGATAAAGTAGATTAAAGTAACCAATTTTTTTGCTCCTATATTTTTTATCTTAAAAATTAAAACATAAGATTTTCTCTTTTAAAATAAATTTTCAAATATTGATTTTCAATGAAGTTTCGTTTATAGCCAAATACTAAGAAGAGATAAGAGAAATGAAGATACTCAATGATTACAATGATATTAAAAATATTAAAGTCAAAAAAATATCTGCCAAGCAGTTTATATCTACTTGGATATCTATAAAACAAGGATATTGTAATGATAAAGTTCTATTAGACGTACGTTCTGAAAAAGAATTCTTATCTAAAAATCTACCTTCATTTATCTCTGCTCCTCTTTTAAAAGATGAGGAACATTCTTTAATTGGTACTCTTTATAAACAAAAAGGACCTTCTATTGCAATGAAAGAAGGTTTAAAACTATCTGAATTATATTTAAAGGAGAGGCTGTCCACGTGGAAAAATATTACAGATTCAAAAGAAGTTTTTATAACTTGTTTAAGAGGAGGTCTACGCTCTCGAATTGTAGCCCATTATGTACAATTTTTTACCAAAAGTTGCTACCAAATTGAGGGAGGCTATAAGGCTCTACGCTCTATTTTACTTGAACAGTTAAAGTATTTAGAAAAATACAACTTTTATATTTTAACTGGAAAAACAGGTAGTGGAAAGACCCAATTATTAAATAAGCTTTCTATTGATATTGATGGCATTATTGATTTAGAAAAGCTAGCAAATCACAAAGGCAGTGCTTTTGGATATCCTATTTATCAAAACCAGCCGACTCAATCTAGTTTTGAAAATGCCCTACTCTTTGAACTCTTACAAAAAAAATCACATTGTATTTTATTAGAAGATGAAAGTCGTCTCATTGGACAAAATCTCATACCTCCTCAAATAAAAGAAAAAATGAATAACTCCCCAGTAGTATATTTAGATGTAGATATTGATACAAGGGCAAAGCATATTTTCAAAGAGTATATTATTGATCTTATGCAGCAAGATATTTCTAAAGATACACTTTTTCAACATGCACTAGAAGGGCTTAAGAGAATTTCAAAACGCCTAGGCGGAAATATGTTCCAATCTTTAAAGAAATCTATGAATCACGCATTCTCACAAGATCAAGGCATGAATGAAAAAGCCCATTTAGAATATATTCGTACACTATTAGAGACATATTATGATAAGAGGTATGATCATGCCTTTAATAAGAATAAAAGAAAAGTTTTATTTCAAGGAAACTTTAAGGAGTGCAGAAAGTGGTTAACAGTAAGTCTCAAACTATCAAGCTCACACAAACAGTTAAGAAAGGAGGATGTGCCGCAAAACTCCCTCCAAAAAAACTCCAATCTATTTTAGGAGATCTTAATTTCCATTCTTCTTCTCAACTTCTAACAAAATCAGAGTCATGGGATGACGCAGCTATATGGGATATATCCTCAGAGCCAAACGCTCTTATACAAACCTTAGATTTTTTCACCCCTATAGTTGATGATCCTTATCAATTTGGACAGATTGCAGCTGCAAATGCTATGAGCGATGTGTATGCTATGGGAGGTCACCCTAAACTTGCCCTTTCTATTTTAGCTTTTCCTGCAAGCATTTTAGATGTAGAGGTTATAAAACCTTTAATGGAAGGAGCTTTAGATAGAATACATAAAGCAGGTGCGCTTTTAGTGGGAGGACATACGATAGATGATGACACATTGAAATTAGGATTTGCAGTAAGTGGTTTTGTTTCTAAAGATAAGTTTTGGAGTAATGCAAAAGCCCAAGTAGATGACAGTCTTGTTTTAACAAAACCTTTGGGGGTAGCAACTCTTATCGCCGCTTTTAAAAGAGAAAATACACAGCAAACAAGCAACTGGCTTGTCAGTGCCATTTCAAACATGATCCAATTGAACAATGTTATTGATTTTTGCGCTTTAGATGATATTCACTGCGCAACTGATGTAACAGGTTTTGGCCTTTTAGGACATGCTTATCAAATGGCAAAAGCTAGCGGAGTATCTTTTGAACTCGAAAGTAGTGAAATTCCAAAACTACCAGGAGTCTCAACTGCATTAAAACAAGAGTGCTTTGTCAAAGCTCACTTTACAAATGCAGAGTATGTAAGAGATCATGTAGATTATGGGGCAGTCACAGAAGATACAAAGCACTTGCTGAATGACCCTCAAACATCAGGAGGCCTGTTGCTTTCTATCTCAAAACGCCTTGTCTCCCAAGTGCTCCCGTGCCTTCATAGAGAATTTCCACAATCAAAAGTAATTGGAAAAGTTATCAAAAAACAAAAAAATAAATTTATTTTTATAAAAGGTTAAATATTATTTTTGATTTTAATTTATCCTTGGAAAAGAATAAACGAAACCATTATAGAAATAAAAACTGTGTACAAGGACTTTAATTCTACCTAGTTGTTATGACCTCTACCAGGGGGGTATGGTTTTATTGGTCGTCTTTGCAACTGGCGAAGTAAGTCAGCAACACGACCTTGTCTTATGCCCTCTTGACATAAAGATTGCGCTCTTCGCGACATATCTCTGGTGAAATAGTTATAGCTTCCTGCACCGCTTTTAATACTTGCATGATGTCTGGCAATAGGCGTATCTCTTTCTCTAAGAGAGATGACCTGTTGTGTATCAGTTCTGTTATTATTATCGATAACATTATATTCATGATAGCTTTCAGGAGCATAATAACTCTCTCCATCATAAATAATCTGAGTATTAAATAAGTCTACTAGTGAGGTAAGTTGGGAATGGATATTATTTCTAAACCTAGGGTCATTAGTGCGTTTTAAAAATTGTTCAACACTTGAAGCTATTTTTCCACAATGTGTCATTATATTTATATTTGGTAACCTTTCTCTTCCATGAAACTCTGTATGAGATGAATTATTACATATATTTTCACGACACTCATCTCTTAAAGCTTCTGCACGCTGTTTAAGAAATGATACTATAGTCCTTCTGTCCCTTGAACTAACTGTCGAATTATCACATTGAGCCTCTCTTCTCATTTCAGATAAAACAGCTACAATAGAAGCCAATCCATCATCATCAATTAGATTAGATGTACAAGAATTATTTTCTGATGGCCTCTGATGATCATCAGGACGAGGAGCAATAGGAGCAAGACTCCTATAATGACTATTATTATTATTACAAGCAAATGTAAATTCTAATGCAATATTGCCATCTGCCTCAGTTCTGAAACCAGTGATCCCTTCAAGGTTTCTAGTAGGAGCAGGAGTAGGGGTAGAGGTAGAAAAATAGCCTGACTGCCTTGTAGTCCTCGTGTTGATCGCTGACCTTCAGCTATCTGATTGATTGTAAGAATGAATAAGAATGCCGCCAAAGATAAATAAATAGATATTTTCATCGCCTAAACTCCCTTTTTAATATATTTTTCTTATTATTATTGTAATAAGTCCTTATCGATAAAGATGAACAAAAACTTAAACAAAAAATTATCCATTTTTATACTATTGTTTATATTTGATACACGTCTATAAAGTTTTTCTTAAGGTGTACCAAAAAGAGTTATAAGCCTTTGAAATAAACATCAAAGTAGAACCTTTTTCTAAAAAACAATTCTCTATCTCCGTCAATCAGATTTCAGGCAAAGCTGGTAAACTGGATCTGGCAACAATTGATAGGAATCCATTATCGGTGTATCTATTTTTCAGAGAAAATAAATAAAGTTCATAGCTAAAAGCTGCTTACCTTTTAATAAGCTATAAAAGGTTGATATTGATGGCAAAGGATTGTTCTTCCACAGATGAGATCACTTGAAAGAGTGATCTCATCGAGGACTACAAGGCTTTGCCATCAATATCAAAATAAAAAGTTCTAGATTTTTAGTATTTCTTAAAATTGACGGGCTTGGTTTTTGACATCAAGCGCTGCCTCTCTCATCACTTCACTGAGTGTGGGATGAGCATGAAAAGAACGACCAATATCTTCACTTGTTGCAGAAAACTCCATAGCAACAACTGCCTCGGCTAAAATATCAGAGGCTCTTGGACCTATAACATGACAGCCTAATATTTGATCTGTTTGCTTATCTGCTAAAAATTTAACAAAGCCGCTAACCTCACCAATAGCTTTAGCTCTGCCGTTAGCTACAAATGGAAATTTACCTTTGTTATAATCTATGTTATTTTCCTTTAAATATTTTTCTGTATATCCTACACTTGCTACCTCTGGCCAAGTATAAATAACAGACGGTAGAGTAAAGTAATTCACATAAGCTTTTTGATGAGCGATGATCTCTGCAACAGCCACTCCTTCTTCCTCCGCCTTATGTGCTAACATAGGGCCCTCAATGACATCTCCAATGGCATAGATTCCATGAACATTTGTTTCAAAGTTTTTATTGATCTGAATTTGCCCTCGATTAGAACACTGAATACCTAACTTATCTAAACCTAAACCCTCATTATAAGGTTTTCTACCAATAGCAACTAAACAGATATCACCTTTTAAAGAACTAGCTTGCTTATCATGATCCTCTACTTTTAAAGTCACTTCTTTCTTACCTATATTAGCAGAAATCACTTTCGTATTGATCAAAATATCCATACCTTGCTTAGTTAAAACTTTTTTAAGCTCACTACTTAGAGACTCATCCATTCCTGCGCAAATATGAGGTGCAGCCTCAATCACTGTGACTTTAGCTCCCAAACGTAACCAGACAGAGGCCATTTCTAAACCAACAGCTCCTCCGCCAATAACTAAGAGATGTTTTGGCACATGAGATAAGCTCAGCGCTTCAGTAGAGCTAATGACTCTTTCGCCATCAAATTTTAAAAAAGGAAGCTCTATAGGAACACTACCTGATGCAATCACAATAGAGTTGGTATTTATCTTTTGAGTTTTTTCATTTTCTTGAATTATTTCTACACTCTTGGTCGAAGTGATTCTTCCAAATCCATAAAATAATTGAACCTTGTTTTTTTTAAGTAAAAAACTAATACCTTTTGTTAAATCTTGAACAATGTTTTCTTTCCTTTTCATCATAGTAGATAAGTCAAGCTCGTAATTCACTTTGATGCCATGCTTTGCTGCATCTTCTTTCATAAAAGCAAAGTGTTCAGAAGAATCAAGTAAGGCCTTACTAGGAATACATCCTATATTTAAACATGTTCCTCCTACACTAGATTCCTTTTCTACCACAGCTGTTTTTAAACCAAGTTGAGCTGCTTTAATAGCTCCTGTATATCCTCCAGGTCCTGCGCCAATAAACACCACATCAAAGTCCATCTTTATCATCTCCTTGCTTATCAACTTGAATCACAATAAATATTTCTTAAATCTGAAGTAACATCCTACGTATATCCTGCATGCTTTCCTTGACCTTCACTAGAAACCCTACAGCCTCACGTCCATCTATAATACGGTGATCATAAGAAAGTGCTACATACATAACTTTTCGAATTTTAATCTGACCATCTATGACCATAGCGCGGTCATTGATAGCATGCATACCAAGAATACCACTTTGTGGAGGATTTAAAATAGGCGTAGATAATAAAGACCCAAAAGTTCCACCATTTGTAATAGAAAAAGTTCCACCACTTAAATCGTCTATAGAAATTTTCCCGCCTTTTGCATTTTGCGCAAATTCTTTAATCTCTATTTCAATTTTGGCTAAACTTTTAAGATCAACATCTCTTAAAACAGGGACCATCAACCCTCGAGGTGTACTGACAGCTACTCCTATGTTATAAAAATGATTGTAAACAAGATGATCATCTTTAATAAAACCATTCAATAAAGGATAAGTCTTTAATCCTTCAATACAAGCCTTGATAAATAAGCTCATTAAACCTAACTTAACTCCATGCTTTTTGATGAACTCTTCTTGATACTGCTGTCTTAACTGCATGGTATCAGTTAAATCTATTTCATTAAATGTTGTTAATATAGCTGCTGTGTTCTGCACCTCTTTTAGGCGACGAGCAATAACACGTCGAATAGTTGAAAGAGGTTTTGTTTCTGTCCTTTGCCCAGTAACCTGTGTTTGTTTAATAGTTGTTAACTCTAAGGCAGGTGTTTTTTGTGTTGATTCTTGATGTTGCATCTTCCCTTTTAAGTTCTGTTTTGTGATTTTGTTATCTTGAGCTAACTTCTCTACAAGCTCACTATCAACCTCTGGATCATTAATGATAAGGTGTCGAGCTGCTGGAGAGAATTTTTTAAGTGCATCTAAGTTTTCAATAGGCTTTTGACCTGAGGAAGCACCTGATGACCTCTGAGCTTGTTGACTTATTTGCGGTTCTGGTTTTTCATCCACTGACTCTATGATTGGTGGTTTTGAACTGATTTTTTGAGCCTTATCAGCAGCTTTTTCATCACTAGTAGGTTCTAAGGCACCTACAGAACTTCCTACGGGTATGGTGCTACCTTTAGGTTTCAGAATTTTAAGTATGCCTGGTTTTTCAGCTTCTATCTCAACAGAGGCCTTATCTGTTTCTAAAACTAATAAGACATCACCCACTTGAATAAAGTCTCCATCTTTTTTACACCATTCAGCGATAGTGACTTCTAAGACAGACTCTCCGACTGAAGGAATTTTAATATCATAACTCACTTGCAATCTCCTTTGATTTTCACCTCTTTATAGTCTTTAAAACATCACTGAAAGTAGGATTCAATCATTTTTAAAAACTCCACTAATCTCCACTTAATATTTTCATTGCATTTGATTTAGTGCAATCTGAATGATTTTTTGTTGTTCTAGTTTATGTCTTTGGCTGGAACCCGTTGCTGGGCTTGAACTAGGAGGTCGCCCTATGTATTTAAACTCTTTTTCTAAATTAAGGGACCTTAGCAAAGAATACATGTAAAAGCTTACAAAATGAAAGGCTCCCATATTTTGAGATTCTTCCTGAACCCAACGGATTTGCTGTAAATGAGGATAATTTGCCAAAATGTCTCTTAACTTATGGTACGGAAAAGGATAAATTTGCTCTAAGCGCAAAACAGCTTGATGTTGTTCTGATTTTTGCAAGGCTTGTTTTTCTCTTTCAGCCATCAACTCATAATAAATCTTACCTGAACAAAGAAGAACTTCCCTGACTTTATTGGGATCAATGGTGTTATCAAGTAAAATTTCCTTAAACCCTATATCTTCAGTACAAATCTCATCAACATGAGAAATCACTTTTGGATGTCTTAAGAGAGACTTAGGTGACATGACAATAAGAGGCTTCCTAAAGTCTCTTATCTGTTGCCTTCTCAATAAATGGAAAATTTGGGCTGGTGTTGTAGGGTAACACACTTGGATATTGTTATTAATGCACTGAGTTAGATAACGCTCCAGCCTTGCACTGGAATGCTCTGGTCCCTGTCCTTCATAACCATGAGGTAAAAGCAGCACAATGCCACTCATGCGATTCCATTTTTCTTCTGCAGACACAATAAATTGATCAATAATCACTTGAGCTCCATTGGCAAAATCTCCAAATTGAGCTTCCCAAATTGTGAGCATCCAAGGATTAGCTGTTGAAGCTCCATAGTCAAAACCTAAAACAGCAACTTCCGACAATAAGCTGTTGTGAATAAAAAAGTCAGCCTTTCCGGGGTTTAGTCCACTCAAAGGAGAATATTCTTTTTCTGTTTGAGTATCAAAAAACTTAGCATGTCTATGAGAAAACGTTCCTCTTACGACATCTTGACCTGTAAGACGAACACTCGTTCCTTCTAAAATGAGAGCGCCATAAGCAGCCATCTCCGCAAAAGACCAATTGATAAGTTTATTATCAACATAATTTTGATAGGCTCTTTTGTATTGCTTTTCTAATTTAGGGTGCCAATGAAACCCTTTAGGAGGATGGGTCATCGCTTCAAATGTCTTATCAACATCTGTTTTAAGAGCTGCTGTCTCTACAAATAAAAACTGAGATTGATCATCATTGACTTTTTTTAAACCCTTCCAAGCTCCTCCAATAACTTCTATTTGTTTTTTTTGTGGCTCTGATCTAACAGTCTCTAGTATTTCCTGTAGTTGTGTTATTTTATTTTTATAATATGTTTGCACTTCATCTGCAGTCACTACACCTTCATTAATAAGCTGTTTTGACCATATTTGATAAACCGAAGGATGGTTCTTGATCACCTGGTACAAACGAGGCTGTGTGTACATAGGCTCGTCTCCTTCATTGTGTCCATATCGACGATATCCTAAGTGTCGAATCACAATATCTGACTTAAAAGCTTTGCGGTAGGCCACTGCTATCTGCGCAACCCGCACGACAGATTCAACGGCATCAGCATTGACATGTATCACAGGAATATCACAAACCTTAGTAATATCAGAAGAATAAGGAGTTGATCTTGCCTCTTCAGGATTAGTGGTAAATCCAATTTGGTTATCAAATATAATATGGATAATACCTCCAACTTCATACCCTTTCAACTTTCCCATTTGAAATAACTCGTAAACCACCCCTTGACCTGAAAAAGCAGCATCTCCGTGCATAATAATAGGTAGAATTTGATCTTTCTTGCTATCATTTTGCAATAGCTGCTTGGCCCAAGTGCTGCCTGCAACGACAGGGGTTACTGATTCTAAATGTGAAGGATTAAATGCTAAAGAAATATGTACAGAGCCTTTTTCAGTCTTTCGATCTGCGGAAAATCCTAAGTGATATTTGACATCACCACCTGGATTAGTGAGATGAGCCTCTACCCTACCATCAAATTCAGCTAAGACATTCTTGACAGCCTTCCCCATAAAGTTAGTGAGCACATTGATTCTTCCTCTGTGAGCCATGCCAATAATAAGCTCTTTGATAGAAGCTTGCTGTAAGATCATCTCTAGAAGTGTGATACCTGTATCATTGCCTTCTATAGAAAAACGCTTCATTCCTACAAAACGTGAATGTAGAAACTTTTCCATAGCTTCCACAGATATAAGTTCATAAAGCAGTCTCTTTTTTTGCTCTGCACTGAGACGAGGAGAAATACCCTTATTTTCAAATTCATCGATCAAGAATTTCCTCTTATCTTCAGAACAATTATTAAACTGCACACTAAGGGTAGAACAATAAGTTTTGATTAAAGAAGAAACATCATTAAGGTTTTGAGAATTAACACTACTACTGCTTGATGAAGCATGACTATTTGTTTGAGAGGCTTCTTGCTGCTCAGGTAAGCCTAACTTTTTGTAAAGCTCTTTTGGGTCTTTGTTGATTAAGTTTAAAGGATCAAGCCTGGCATAAATATGCGCCTGATTGCGTAAGTTCTCTATAACAGACTGGCCTTCAAAAGAAGGTTGTTTTTTAGGGGCTGCACTTTGATTTAAACCAAACTCAAAACCTTCAAAAAATTTTTGCCACTGTTGATCTACAGAATCTGGCTTTTCTAGATAGTCATTGTAGAGAGATTCTATGTATTCCTTATTGCTATTTGTAAAATAATCCGCCTTATTTTTTGTTACCACCCTCTGTGTTTTTAAAAAACCACTCATTTTTAACCTTTCTTCTATTTACAAATGCCACCTAAAGTTTTTACAGCCAGCTTAGATATTAATATAAAGATGAAATAACAAGCAATAGTAAAGAGAATGTATTTTACATCTAAAGCTTCATTTTACCATCATCTGTATAGATATACTCCATTTTAATGTGTGGAAATTGATGTAATTTAAAATACATTCTTGCCAGCTTTCTGAAAACTTCTTTTTGTTCGTATTCACCAGACTTTCTAACACTGTTGATTTGACTTAGAATAAACTTTCTAGCTTCTATAGGATGAACACAAATGCCATTAAGTACTTGATATAATTTGCCTATTAGCACAAGCCGTCCTTCAAAACATTCTTTTTTTTTCAAATAAGAGATTTTTGAAATCTTATCAACTTGAGTCTTCTTATTGGTTATTAAATCTTTAATGATCACACTATCTTTATTTACCTTTATCAACTCAAACAAACTATGTTGATGATGAGAAAGAGTTTCTAATAAAGAAAGTTCATCCTTGTCTATTTTTAGACTTTCCTGAATCTTTTTTGACTCCATAACCTCTTCTATCGATGTTAGACCCGTTTGTTCAAGATGATAATCAAACAAGTACCAATCTAGAAATTGAGACATTTTGATATCAAATTGATGTGAATCTTCCTCTGAAGGCAGCAAATAGCCAAAAAAATCTTTTTTAGCAAACTCCACATCCTGTCTATAAACAGCTGCTGTGAAATATGTCACAACTTTGTCTAAGGGCTTATAATATTTCATATAGTTTTTTTCTTCTCTATCTAAAAACAATTATTTATTTTCAATTCCACTAGCAAAGAGAATATTCAATAGATCATCTGGCCAACCCACTTCAAATTCTAAATATCGATGGTCATAAGGATGTCGAAAGCCTAATTTAGAAGCGTGCAAAGCAAGTCTTGGTAAATTTCTTATAGATTGTTGTAACTCAGGGGGTTTTAGCAAATGAATACGCTTTTTTTTACCATAAACCCAATCTCCCACAATAGGATGGTTTTGCTGTGCAAGATGTACACGAATTTGATGTGTTCTTCCTGTTCCTAATGTTAAATGTAATAGAGATACTCCATTATAAGACCGTATAACATTGTAATATGTGATAGCTTCCTTACCTTTCTGGCTCTCTTTTTGAGGCACACTATAAAAACGTTTCCTGTCTCTAGGATGTCTGGCAATTCTTGATTTAATTTGACCAGAAGATTTTTGAGGCACTCCAAAGACCAAAGCCCAATAGCAACGTGTCACTAAGCGAGATGCAAATTGTTTGACGAGTTCTAAATGAGCAAAATTACTTTTGGCAATGACAAGTAGCCCGCTGGTGTCTTTATCAATACGATGGACAATACCAGGTCTATATCGATTTATTTGGTCACTTTCTAATAAACTTGTTGTTGATTTAAAAAAAGAAAGATTTTTTGTATAGCCAATCAGAGCATTCACAAGTGTGTCTTGAAAATGCCCAGCCCCTGGATGCACAACAAGGTGGGCTGGTTTATTGACCACAAGAACCCAGTGATCTTCAAAAATAATGTTGAGCTCTTGAGAAGAAGGCATAATCTGTGTCATGTTATTTTGATTTTGAGAAAGGTAAAGTGTCAGAGTATCACCTTCTTTACATTTGTAAGAAGGTTTACAAGGTATATTATTTGCAAAAATTGAATGCTCCTGAAAAACTTTTAAAGTATTTGACCTGGACAAGAAAGGTACTTGCCTAGACACTACAATATCTGCCCTTTGACCCTTGAGCTTTTGGTCTATAAAAATAGCGATTTTTTTCTTAGACATAAAGAGCTTTGTACAAGGACATATACGAATCTACAACTCTCTTGGTATCTAATGAGAGACATTTAGCATATTGTGAAATAAATCCTCTGACAAATACAGGAGCTGGGAGTAATTGATATTCGTTATTCTCAATAGCTATAAGATAAGGTTTTCCAATGCGTGTTATGAGAGATATCTGACTTATTGAGATATTTTTGTAATTGCGGATACTTTGTAAAAAAGGACCATCAAAAACATCTCGCTCTTCTATTTGTTTTTCAAATATGGGGTTTTTCTTATAATGACTTTTAATTGCCATATTTCTACTTAATAGCCGTTGTTTTTCTTTATGAATATTCACAGACTTTGAGATTTCTTTATCATAGGCCTTACGCCTCATAGGATGGCTCAAAATAAAATAGGCTTGATCTATAAGCTTGCGAAGGTCTTCTATTTCCTGTTTAGAAAATACAGATAGGACATTGCGATTATGAGACGAATATGTGTTTTTAGCTCTAATATAAGCTGTGTGGATCTCTGTATTAGAAGATGAATTAGGTATTTCTAATGTGTCATAGTATGTTCTTGTTGCTTGACTTACTTTGATCATAGGACCCATCACTTATTTAGTTATCAAGTGGTAAAAAATTTACATTTACATACAATTTTAACAATATAAATTCATTTTGTTAAAGAAAAAATGCACCTCATATTTTATTAGAAAAGAAGGTTGCCTTACTTACCTTAAAGGCTAATGCTATTTTTTGATCTTGTCTACTGACATTTACTGAAACGATCTATCATAAACCATCATAAAAAATATATCAACCAAGAGAAAATTGGAGTTGCAAATAAGATACTATCGATACGATCTAAGGCACCTCCATGGCCTGGCATAAAATAGCCAGAATTTTTAACACGAGCATTACGTTTTAAAAGGGATTCAAAAAAATCTCCAATTTGCCCTGCAAAAGCAGTGATTATGCAAGTGGAGATGAAAAACATAGCAGATAAATTTGTATACCAAAGAAAATAGCAAATATAACCTGCCAACCCTGATCCGCAAAGGCCACTTAAAGAGCCAATCCATGTCTTCTGAGGGGATAAATGAGGGAGTACCTTTTTCTTTCCCCAAAGATAACCAAAGATATAAGCCATAGTATCTCCAACAAATATGATAGCACAAAGGGTAATAAGCAGCCTTATATCAAGTTTAAGCATTTCTATGATTAAAGACGGAATATACCCTAAATAAACCACCCCAAAAGCCATAGCAAAAATAAACCATTGATGTGTTTTTTGAGAGGATTTTAACAGTTCATTGAAAATCAGAATGAGAGATAAAGAGGGTATTAAAATATATAGATAGGGCAAATCTGCTCTATGCAAGCAAATTTGACAAAGCAGGATAAAACAAATCCCTGTTATGACATTTTTTTTTTGTTTTTTGTCAATTATAAGATGCATATATTCCCATGTAGCTATTAAGCATACAAGAGTTACGTAGATCTGAATGCCTTTGATATTCCAAAAGATATATGCACCTACGAGAAGTGTAAGTGCTATAATCGCTGAAAGACATCTTAAATAAAAGTTTTTCATCTTTGTGAATATTTAATGTTCTTAGATTCCCTAAGAAATAGCACCAAATCTCCGCTTTCTTTTGTGATAAAGGTTAATAATACGGTTTAAATCTCTTATAGAAAAGCTAGGCCAGTTTTTTTTAAGAAAAAATAGCTCAGCATAAGAGGCCTTCCAAAGCAAGAAATTAGAAAGACGTTTTTCACCACTGGTTCGAATAATAATATCTGGATGAGGTAAAAAGTATGTTTCTAAATAGCGATGAATAAGCTCCTCTGTTATATCTTTTACTTTTATTTTCTCTAATAAAACATCCTTTGCAATATTTTGCATTGCCAGCTGGATTTCTTGTTTGCCTCCATAATTTAAAGCAATGGTTAAGGTCATTCCTGTATTTGTTTTTGTCTTTTCTATAGATTTTTTAATTTTTTGCTGTATATCAAGAGAAAGTTTTTTTGTATATCCAATTGAGCAAAACCTTACATTGTTTTTCATCATTGTGTGGATTTCACTATCTAAGTATTTACTTAGAAGCCTCATAAGAATATCTAATTCTTTTTGTGGTCGTTTCCAATTTTCCGTGCTAAATGCAAAAAGAGTGAGATATTTAAGCCTCTTTTTGACAGAAGCTGTAACAATGTTATGGACAGTTTCGGCTCCCATATTATGGCCATAAGTACGAGCATACCCTTGTGTTTTTGCCCAACGGCCATTCCCATCCATAATAATTGCAATATGTTGCGGAGTATTCACTTAAACCTCGTTTCACTCAAAATAAACCAGCCTTTCAAGGCGAGCCTCTGGCTGTTTTTGGACAGTCAGCCTGAAGACTTACGTTACGGGATATATCCCCTTCAAGAAAATGCTGACTGCCTCAAAAATCCATTTATTTTGAGTAGAGAAAATCTCTTCATTTTTTTATAACATGTTAAGGAAATCCTGCATAAACACCATTATAAATAAAATACAATTTTATAAACATTTTGTAATTTAATCATCTGTTTGTGAATTACACAATAATTCTTTAAAGTTGCCTTATAGTATTTCTGTTTGTAAGACTTTACTACTTGTTTGCTAAAACGGCAAATCACTTACTGATAACAGACACAGGCTGTCTGTTTCCTTGATTGCCCGATCACCGTATTAAAATAAAGACTTAATAAGATATAGTTTACAACTTCAATATCTTACCTCGAAATGGCAACACCACCTTAGTTATAAGCCTAAATCATTATTGATATTTACACACCACCACCAATATTAGATAGTTCAAAGATAGGGATCATAATGGACATAACGATGATACCAATAACCGCTCCTATGAAGATAATGAATAGAGGTTCCAATAAACTCGTTAACCCATCTACTCTTGTTTTAACTTGAAAGTCAAAGGCATCAGCCACTTGCGTGAGCATGTTTTCTAAATCCCCTGTTCTTTCACCAATTTTGATCATATGAATGACAATCGGAGGAAATTGGTTTGATTTTTTCAGAGGCGCAGCAATCGACTCACCTTCACTGATATTATCTCTTGCATTTTCAATAGCTATTGCTAGTACAGAATTGTTAACTACATTTTTCACAATATCTAAAGCCTGCAACATAGGGACACCTCCAGTAAGAAGAGTG
Source organism: Bdellovibrionales bacterium (assembly GCA_965262715.1). Taxonomy (GTDB): domain Bacteria; phylum Bdellovibrionota; class Bdellovibrionia; order Bdellovibrionales; family JAUICD01. The sequence continues at coordinate 1,566,743 of OZ253553.1, forward strand.
GCTAAAGTTCTTGTAAAGCGGCTGACAGCAATCATTCGAGATAAACTCCCCATAAGAGGTATTTTAAGGAATATTTTATCCCAAGCTGCAGAGCCAGCTGGAGTTTTTTTCCAAAAGTGAAACAAAAAGTAACATCCCATAGACCCTATAAGCACAATGAACCAATAATTAACTAAAAATCCACTAAAGCTAATGACCACTGCAGAATACCAAGGAAGAGTTAACTCTGGTGATTGGTCAAAAATAGTTGTAATTTTAGGGATCACATAAACAAAAAGGCCCATCAACATGATCATTGAAAAACCCAACATAATGATAGGGTAGAGCATAGCTGATTTGACTTTTTTATTAAGTTGGTCTTCTGCCTCTGTAAACTCAGCTAACCTCAAAAGAATCACATCCAATGTTCCTGACATTTCACCGGCTTCACACATAGACACATAAATTTTACTGAAGAGTTGTGGGTATTTCTTAAGAGATTTGTGCAATGGCTGACCTTCTGTAACTTGATTTTTAATTTCAGAAAGTGCCTCTTTAAGTGAAGGATTGTCTACTTGATCACTTACAGCGCCTAATGTTTCAACAAGTGGAATATCTGCCTTCAAAAGGGTGGCTAACTGACGTGTCATTAATGACATATCTTCCGTAGATGCTTTACCTCGATGATTTTTTTTTGATTTACTGCCTACAGGCTGCCTCTTGCTTTTGATATCAATGACAAAGATACCCTCTCGTTTTAACTTACCCTGAGCTACTCTAAGGCTATCTGCATCAATTGTTCCATGTGTGTTCTTCCCTGCCTTAGTCAGCCCTTTGTATTCAAATCTAGCCATTATGTATAAATTCCTTATAAATTATTTTTGAGAATTTAAAATTTCTAGTATAAATAACTCTTAGAAACTTTCTCTATTTTATTAATTCATTCTTTATTTATTCAATCAAGAAAATCAATGATGAGCAATGGCCTTGTTGTACAAAGCGGAGATTTAATGAATGAATTTATATGCTATATGTTGTTGAATCACTGATCTTACGCAACTTTTATAATTTTAAGAGGTTTGTTGTTGTTTATTGATTTATCTAAGTCAAATCTTGATGAATTGCCATCTTTTGAAATCTGGGAACATGGGAACACGGAAAACTGGCAATCTGGCCTTCAAGAACTGAGAAGAAATATCGATTCTTATATAAAAATGTAACTTATGTGTCCAGAATGAACCTCTAAGGTCCTAGTTATCAGATACAGATTGCCTGCCTGCCGGATTACCAGAAACTGGAAAAACCACAGACAGATAATGTAACTTTAATAAAGAGATGTTCTTCGTTTACACAGGATCCAGTAGACTGGCATCAAAGGCATTCAGGCAAATTGTTATGTATATAGATTTTCTTTAAAGGTCACCTAAGATTTGCTCTATATGTCCTTTAACTGTCACATTAGGATAAATTTTTTGAATTTTTCCATTAGAATCAATCACAAAGGTTGCTCTTTGAATGGATATAATTTCTTTTCCAAACATGTTTTTAGGTTTTAAAACACCATACTTTTGACAAACTTGACCTTGATCATCTACTAAAAGAGAAAAGTTCAAGCCATATTTATTCACAAATCTTTGATGAAGATCTTCTGAATCTCTACTAACTCCAAGGATAACTGTTTTTTTGTTTTTAAACTGCTTCATGTTATCTTTAAAGTCACAAGCCTCTATTGTACAGCCTGGAGTTAAATCCTTAGGATAAAAATAAAGAATCACTGTTTGGCCTTGAAAGTCCTTTAAGGAAACCTTTTGACCTGTTTGATCTTTTAAAGAAAAACTAGGAGCCGTATCTCCTTCTTTTAAACTCACTTCTTTCTCACCCATTCTTGTACTCCCTTTTTGTACAATTAATATTTTTGACATTATACCATTATTGTGGGCTTTTAAAGAAAAAAATATTTGAGTTCCCAATTATTTCAAAATTCTTATAGCACCTCAAATCCTGCATGTTTTGTGATGAATTTTCTTATGGAGTTATCCTCAAAAAGAACAGTAACTCTCTGCCCTTCACCTCTACCCTCTGTTTGATAAACAGTACCAACTCCAAATCGACTATGTCTTACACGACATCCCTTACTAATAGATTTTTTTTCATCTACTTGAGATTCATAGTCAGGCATTTTATCAAAGTCATCTTTGTGATAATCATTTGGCTTCTTGTAAGATGGCAATTTGTTTACAGTATTTGAATTAAGCCCATAGTAAGTAGAGCTTTTCATCGAGTGATATGGCTTATGAGCATTCATTATTATATATTCTGTTGGAATTTCTGTGAGAAATCGACTAGGCATAGGATAGCCTTTTTTATAAGAAACCGTTCTTCTCTCTTTAGCATAAGTTAAATAAAGTTTTTCTTTAGCTCTTGTCATACCAACATACGCAAGTCGACGTTCTTCCTCTAAAGAATTTGACGAGTCAAAAGAGTCTAAGGCACTTGCTGTAGGAAAAAGCCCTTCCTCCATCCCAACTATAAAAACATAAGGAAACTCTAATCCTTTGGATACATGAAGAGTCATTAAAGTGACATAATCTTGAATCTCCTGAGAGCCTTCTAATTCATTGATGAGCGCAGTTCTTTCTAAAAAAGCCTGAAGTGTTGCACCTTCCTTTTTCTCCTCTTCAAAATACTTGATGGCATTGTGCAACTCTTGTAGATTACCTATTCTCATATCCGCTTCTTTTTTCTCTTCAGCTTCCTTTAACCTTTGAACATAATGAATTTTTTCTAGTATTAATTTATAAATATCAGAAACTAAAAGATTTTGTAATTCTCCTTTCAAGTCATTCATAAGAGTTAAAAAATCTGAGATTTTTTTCAGTGTTGCAACAGGTAATAAACTTTGAGATATAGCAAAAGCGGCTGCCTCTACTAAAGAAGTTTGATTTTGGATAGCAATACTTTCAATTTTTGATATGGTTGTTTTGCCAATACCTCTTGCAGGGGTGTTGATAATTCTTAGAAAAGCAATGTTTTCTGTAGGGTTTAAAAGAAACCTTAAATAAAATAGAATATCTTTAACTTCTCTGCGTTCATAGAACTTTGTTCCTCCTACTAACCTGTGGGGGATATTTTGAGATAAAAGCTGCTCTTCTAAAATACGAGATTGAGCATGTGTTCTATAAAAAACAGCAAAATCACTAAATTTAGCACCTTTTTCGCTTATGAGTCTTTTGATTTCGTGAATCACTCTTAAAGCTTCAGTTCTTTCATTACTCTCTTGTTGGATAGCAATTTTATCTCCTATCTGCCCATTAGAAAATATTGTTTTGCCTTTTCTCTGTCTATTATGGGAAATCAAGTGAGAGGCTGCATTAATAATAGTTTGAGTTGAACGATAGTTTTCTTCTAATTTAATAATCCTTGCCTCAGGATAATCTTTTTCAAAACTTAATATATTGTGAATATCAGCTCCTCTCCATCCATAAATGGATTGATCTTCATCTCCAACAACGCAAATATTTCTATGATTTTTTGCTAGCGTTTTTAAGAGCAAATATTGGACATGGTTTGTGTCTTGGTATTCATCTACATGGATAAACTGAAAGAAATTTCTATAAAAATCTAAAATCTCTTTATCTTTCTTAAATAAAAGATAAGTTTTTAAGAGCAAATCTGAGAAGTCTAAGAGATTAGAATTTTTCATTTCTTCCTCATAAGCCCTATAAAAGCCTACTGTTTGAAAGTCATAAGAAAGCTTTTGACTGACTTGGTCTGGCTGAAGTGCTAATCTTTTCGCTTTATTGATTTGATTTTGTAAGCGTTTAGGTGGATATATCTGCTCACTCATATTGAGATGAGGCATAATTCTCTTAATGATCTGAAGCTGTTCTACGCTATCACAAATATTAAAAGATACTTGATAACCTAAATGATCAATGTGCTTCCGCAGAATATAAGCTCCTAAAGCATGAAATGTGCCAACCCAAGGAGGGATGATATCATGGATACCTTGTGTTTTAAGCAGGGAAAGACAACGATTTTTCATTTCATTTGCTGCTTTATTTGTAAAAGTAACAGCTAGAATTCTTTCGGGTTGGGTCTTTTTTTGGAGAACTAAATTGACAATACGGTAAGCTAAAACCTTTGTTTTACCCGAACCAGCACCTGCTAGGATCAATAAAGGACCTTCTAGATGATCTACCCCTAATTTTTGATTTTGATTAAAGTCTTTATCAAAAAGTCCCTGCTGCATAAGATACTCTCCAGTTACTCAATCCTAAGATAGTAATAAAACATAAGACTGCACGTGATTCATCCTTTTTTTTACTTTTATCATAGTGCCCAACAAAAGATTAAAGAGCTTATGACGAACAAAAGTGTTTATAAATTTAAAGATGAGATAAAAGAGCTCTTTGCCTTCTAAACTCGATCATTCTGCAACTCTAAAAATTGGGCAAATAAGGAAGGATTGGTCCATGATCAAAAAATAGTGCTTCTTATATAGCTTAAAAATTAAGTTTGGTATCAAATTTGAAAAGAACCTAACGTAAGGTATCTTCCAGTTGTTTTGCAATACTCTGAATAATCTTTGTAATGTTGAATAAGAAACTTTTCTTCTTCTTTGATTTGCAAGTGAATACCCAAGAAACCTAAAACTGCAAACATTAAAAAGATATAATTTGGAATAGCAAAAAAGAAACCTAAAAATATCATGTTGAGGCCAAGAAAAATTGGGTTTCTAGAAAAAACATAAAGTCCAGATGTTATAAGGTCATCCTTTGTTTGTTCATCTATTCCAACACGCCAACTTTTTCCTAAATGAATTTGCGCTGTTAACATCAATAAAAAAGCAAGTGCCATGAGAACAAGACCGCCTGCCCTATAACTAAAATCAGTCAAAAAATAAATTAATGGAATTTCATTTTTAAAAAAATCTAAGAAACCAAATAAAGCAGCAAATATAAAAAATGAATAAAGTCCAATGATATTAGCTGTTTCTATGAAACTTTTTACAGCAATTTTCCGGATGCCAAAAAAAACAAGCGCGTTTTTTCTGAATAAATAGGCATGAATTGCTGCTAAAATTAAGATATCAAGGAGAAAAATTATTGCAAAAATAGATGAAAGCTTTTCAATCTGCACTTAAATATCATACCCTCTTAATAGCTGGTTTTTTGCCAAATTTAGTCTTCATATTTACACTTTGCAAGCTTGTCTGCTCTATTAACGCAAGCGCATAAAGGGCACTTAAAAATACTTGGGCAAAACTAGAGGTTGTTTTGATGTAAATCATTGAAATTTTTGACAGGCTCCCTCAATGGATTCAAAAGGAGAAGGGTAGATAGATAGTATTATTTTAGGTTCACTTCAATAGGTAGCCCTAATGATTTCATAACTTTTAATGCATTTGTAGATGTAGCTGGTCCTTTTTTGATTTTGTGATCAAAAACTAAAAGATCATCTACCGTTTGATCTGTAAAATGCCAGTTTTCTAAACCTTTAACAGCTGTTGCCAGCTCTATATCATGAGTTGTGATCAATCCTAAACTTTTTGAGTCACACAGCGCTTGAATAAGAGCCTTAGAGCCAATTAATCTTTCTCTACTATTTGTGCCTTTGAATATTTCATCAATCAAAAATAAAGAAGGCTGCTTGTTTGCCTCAGATAATAAGTGGCTTATACGCGATACTTCTGAATAAAAATAAGATGCCCCTTGTTGAATAGAATCAGAAACCCTTATACAAGTTAAAGTTTTCCCAAAAAAAGTTTGAAAGTCATCAGCAAAGACACTAGCTCCTATTAAAGTCAGCATTTGGTTGATCCCTATTGTTCTTAAAAACGTGGATTTGCCTGACATATTCGAACCTGTAATGAGAATAATAGGATGGTCAGATTGGATTGTAATAGAGTTTGCCTTAGCTTCAGATCTTTTTATGAGTGGATGAAAAACATTTTTTGCATTTATAGATATGTTTTTAGAAAATGTAGGAAGGGTTTTTGTTTGAAAAACATAAAGAAAAATCAAAGATAATTGGACTTCCGTTTTTGCCATTGAGTCTTTTAGATCACCATAAATACTACTGAGCTGAGAAGTCGTCGTCATAAGTCTGTTTGCAAAAAACTGATTCCAAGGCAAAATAGAGTTAATCATCAGTAGAATTACAGGATGAGACTGAAAACTCAAAAAACTCACTAAAGTTGAAATATGTGAGAAATGTTTTTGAGGGTTATGCTGAATCAGTTTATCTGATAAATCGGATAGATCATTAGATTTTGCTATTTTGTACATTCCATGAAAATAAGAATATTGAAAAGGTAAGTGGTTTTCTAAGGATTGAGCATAAAAGAAAGCTTGTGAATTGTATTTAAGAGAGTACATCGAAAATAAAAAGAAAATCACCCATGCAGTAGAAAAAGCGGTGAATAAAGATGGAGTGGGAAAATAACAGTAAAGAGCAAATGTCGTTACAAAGGTCCAAAAAGCTATCCATAGACTTATTTCAGTAATTTTAGGACCTGAAAAATTTTGATGATTTTTTAAAAGATCTTCAAAACTAGATATATTTTTAGGTTTGTTTGCCTGATCTTCTGGGATAAGCGCGCGTGTTCGCGCAATCCATTTTACAAATTGTGAAGTTATTTTCTGCCATTTCTTTGTTCTAGTTTGTCTATCTAAAATGGACTTTTCCGAAGAATCACCTTCTAATAAAAGCTTTAAAAATATCTGTTTTGAATGAGGTGATAAAGTTTCATTTATTAAGGCAAAGATAGACCGAGACCCCATAAGATCTAAGTCATTTGATATGTCATTTAAGGTTGCTGGAGGATATGACTCATCCTCATAAATCCCGTCCTTCCGCTTTTGCTGCCTGTTATAGAAGTTTTGCAGCTGTTTAAGCTCTCTAAGATGCTTTTTAAGAGATTTTGTTTTTTGAATATAGTAGATGAAAGGGATACCAAAAATAATTAGGCTCGGCAGGCCTAGATGCCAAGTAGGTAAAAATGCAGCCAAGAATAAACCAGATATGAGCAACGCAATCCATATCAGTCTTGAATTAAAAGCTTTTTCTAATTCTGCTTGTCTCTGCTCATATATTTTATCTAATTTTTTATATCTCTTTTTTATGTCCATCTTTTTTTGATTTCCTTTAAAAGGCCTTATATCAAATAATGTCAGTTCAAACCGTAAGTGCAACTTTTTTATGATTATAGATATTTTTAAAAGTTATATGAAGCCATCTCAAAAATACATAATAGCAGTAAATAATATGAAATTGCAAAACACAAAACATAACATAACTAAAGATGGCTTCTTACTCAAAATGAACAGACTTGACGAGAGCCACGATAGTGGCCCTACGGAAAGCCGGAAGGGTCCATTACCATTCGAGTTCAATGCTTCGACTTGCAAGCACTTTATTTGAATACCGAATAAGTAAGAAGTGATAATAGCTAATGATATGAATGAGAAGAGGCTTGCCTCACGAGTCTAGCCTCAGGGCAATGATTTGAAATTCAAGAAATAAATTGAAGGCCCAGCTCAATTTGAGTGAAACAGTCCTTTTATGTGGTACTTAAGTTAAGAGGTTGTTTTGAAAACGTGGACATTAGAATTAATTTTGAGATGAGTTCATAATATTAGAATTAAAGTTCCAATACAAAACTTATTTTTGAGACCAGTTCTAATAAGACTTAATGCATAAGTTAAAAGATGAGATCTTCCGCAGAGAAATTGCTATCAGCAATTTCTCGAGGACTTCGAGGACTTAACTTATGCATCAAGTCATTGCCTTAAAGGTTTTTTCTTCGTTTTGATTTTCTCTAAATTTGAGCCACATCAAAAGCAGCTTTTGCTCGCAGACAAGATTCACACAATCCACAAGGCACATCTCCTCCCTCATAACAAGACCAAATCATATCAAAATTAACTCCTATACTCTTTCCTAGTTGAACAATCTCCTTTTTACTCATTTGAAGCGTGTAAGATTTAACCTGCACTTGAGAAAAAGTAGAAAGATTAAGTGTATTATTGATAGAGTTCACAAACTCTTCAGAATTATCTGGAAAAGTCATTGCCTCTTCCTTATTAAAACCTACAATGATATCAGTTTTTTTTCCTTTTGCAAAAGCTGCTGCAATATGAATAAAAATAGCATTTCTATTTGGAACCCATACCTGTTGAGCACTTTTTTGTATTTGCTCCATATCACCTAAATCAACATTTTTAGGCAACCTTGCAAAAGAAGATGTTAATGCGGATTCACTTAAACTTTTTAGCCATGGAAGAGTTAAGACTTGAGAAGATATTTGAAGCTCCTTTGCAATTTGAGATGCTCTAGATATCTCTTTTTTAGAAGCCTTTTGACCATAATCAAAGCATAAGGCTGTTACATTTTTATAGTCTTTTTTAGCTAAGTAGCAATTAACAGTAGAATCTAAACCTGCTGAGAGCAATACAATAGCATTTTGCACAACTTTTTCCTTATCACAAACAATACACTAATATAAACTTTTTTATCCAAAAAGTACACTATGTCGCAAAAAGAGTCTATTTAAGAATAATAAAAAATAAACTCGAATATATTGAATCTGACTATTTTACAGTTGACTATGAGATAGTCATGACTATATCATAGTATATATGAAAATAGTCAGATACCTCAAATCACAAATTTCGCAAGATTTGCTTCGCAAAATGGCTTTTATTGGAGGTCCTAGACAGGTTGGTAAAACAACACTAGCAAGACAGATTATTAAAAAATCCTCATCCTATCTCAATTGGGATAACCTGGAACATCGTCAACTGATCCTAAAAAATCAAATACCTACTCATCTGCCAGAACTTATCTTTGATGAGGTTCATAAATTCTCTCATTGGCGAAATTTTATTAAAGGTATGTACGATACTTATAAAGACAATATAAAAATCATTGTGACAGGTTCTGCAAGATTAGATCATTTTAAAAAGGGAGGAGATTCTCTTTTTGGTCGGTATCATTACTTTCGACTTCATCCCTTCAGTCTAAGGGAATTAAATAAGAAACCGACTGCCAGTGATGCTAATGATCTTTTGCACTTAGGAGGTTTTCCAGAACCTTTACTTAGTGGAAGTCAAAAAACTTATCGCCGTTGGTCTTTGGAAAGACTCAATAGAGTCGTTTACACAGACATCAATGATCTAGAAAATATTAAGGAAATATCTAGTATAGAACTTTTAATACAGGCCCTGACAGACCGTATTGGTTCACCACTATCCATAGAAAACTTAAGGCAAAGTTTACAGGTAAGTCATAACACTATATCCAGATGGCTTTCTATTCTAGAGACACTTTATGTGTGTTATCGTATTTCTCCTTTTGCTAGTCCAAAGATTAGAGCAGTTAAGAAGGAGCAAAAGTTATATTTGTGGGATTGGGTACAAGCTAGCACGCCAGCAGCTCGTTTTGAAAATATGGTCGCTTCGCAGCTTCTTAAATATTGTCATTTTATACAAGATACCGAAGGATATCTTATGGATTTGCAGTATATAAGAGATAGAGACGGACGTGAAATCGATTTTGTAGTTTTAAAGGACAAAAAACCATTATTTGCAGTAGAGTGCAAGCTATCAGAGCAATCTTTGTCAAAAAATATTCATTATTTTAAGCAAAGAACCACTCTCCCTGAATTTTATCAAGTGTATTTAGAGAAAAAAGACAAAGATTACGGTCGCGCAGATGTTTATGGTCGATGTTTGCCTTTTTGGAAATTTTGTCAAATTAAAAAAATGCCATAATCTATGTAAATATTCTATGTCACAAGAAGTAACTTATTCCAAAAGTGAAATATGTATTATGCAGACGTAATTTTTCATTTACTGTATCTGTCTCTCTGTTATTTCTGTTATCTGTTCCAAGACCTTCTACAATTCTCTCATATTTGCTAAATCTAAGTTGATCAAATCCTACCTCCATTGTAATTGCAAAATGGGAACTCAGTATTACTCCATATTTTATACCAACTTGATAAGAAAAAGAATCCCAAAAACCTCCAAAACTACGATCTTCCTGTTGCTCTCCTCCCTCTTGAGGTTTAGACACTGCCCTAAAATATTTTAAAATATGTAAACCTAGAGTTGGGCCAACAAAAACTTTTGTTGAAAATATCTTTGTAAATACAAGATTTTGTATTAAGAAAGTCAATTCATGAAATTCTACTACATCGATTTCCTTATGATCGCCTCTCAAATTAGTACGTACTCTCAATCCTAAACTGCTGTTTAATCGATCATACTGTATTATACGATAGAGAATATCTCCTGTAAAAACATTCATTAATAATCCCACTTCAGTCTCATTACTGATCTTTGTTAAGCCAAACGAGCCTGTAAACTCAAATCGATAATCAGGCACCTGAAAAGCATCATTTACCTTAATATCTGTATCTGTCTTTACATCTTGAACTTGAGTATTTGCCGCTATTTCATTAGCATGATCAGGCTGCGCTGAAGCTTTAGTGCTATCATCTACACTCTCAACCGTCACATTTGCATAGCCAAAATGAGAATAACTTAAAACACCTAAAACAATTATAAAGTGAATAAGTTTCTTATAATGATAAACAAACATAAAACCCCCTTCATATTAAAAAGTATGCTTAACTTTTTGAATTTAACAAACTCAACCATCAAATTACAAAAAATAGCTAAGGCCTAAAGTTACATACATATTACTTAACGGTAAATAAACATCTCGTTCCTCTATTTCATCATCATTTGCCTTTTCTTTGTACTCATAAACCCCAAGTTGATGAAGTCCTATTTCTGTTGTAAAAGCAAAATGAGAACTAAGCATTATACCCGTCTTTATACCAAGTTGATAAGAAAGCCAATTCAAGAGAAATCTCGAGCTTGTTATATAATGACTATCTTTATAATCAATTCTTAAAGACTGCCAAAGACCTATACCAAGAACCATGCCAAAAAACCCTCGTATCTTCGACTTATCTTCAAAAAAGATAAGAGTTTGCGATAAAAAAGCTACCTGATGAAATGTAAATTCTCCAGCATAAATAGAATTTGAAGAATCATTACCACTACCAGGATGGCTAAAAAAGGTTCGATATCTTAATCCTATACTACTCATCCAACGATCATATTTCATTATACGGTAAAGAATATCTGCTGACAAATTCCATTGCAAAGGAGTGCGTGTATTACTAATGTTTGTAACACCAAAAAGGCCTGTGACCTCAAGTTTATGATTAGGCATTTTAAAATCATTTGTCTCAACACTTGTCTTTACTTCAGCTTGAGTTTCTGCCTCAACCTTATTGACATTATTTGTTGTTACCTCTTGAGTTTGAGCTTCTTCCTCAACCTCACTATTTGTTTTTAACTCCTGAGGTTGAGTTCCTACCTCACTCTCCTTGACATCATCAGACTGTATTGTCGAAGTCTCAGTATTGTCATCTGCATTTTCAATTACTATACTCGTATCACCAAAATGAGAGTAACCTAAAACACTTATAACAACTATCAAATGAACAATCTTCTTATAATAACAACTAAACATAAAAACCCCTTTATATCAAAAAGTATGTTTATTTTTTACCTTTTAACTTAGCAAATTCAATCACCAACGGAGATGCAATGTATACAGAAGAATACGTTCCAATAATCACACCAATACCTAGTGCAAAGGCAAAATCTGTGATCACTCCTCCTGCAAAAGTATAAAGACACAACACTGCCAAAAGTGTCGTAATAGTTGTAAGTAGAGTACGTGACAAGGCATCATTGATCGAGCGATTGAGCACCCAAACAAGTGGACGGTTTCTATAAGTTATGAGATTCTCCCTAATCCTATCAAAAATCACAATGGTATCATTCAGTGAATAACCAATAATTGTTAAAATAGCTGCTAAAATTTGGATATTGATCTCTTTATCTAACATAGAAAAAATTCCTAGTGTGATCAAAGAGTCATGAAAAAGACAAATAACAGCACCAGGCGCAAAGTTATAATCAAATCTCAGTCCTACGTAAATCAAAATCAATAAAAGACTATAGAAAACAGCTAATGCTCCATTGCGCTTAAGCTGATTGCCAACCTGTGGACCCACAGAGTCGATTCTTCGAATATCAGCATTAGAAAATGCTGATGCAATTTTTTCTCTAACTCGTAAAATAATACCTTGAATCTGTTCATTGATTTCTTGCTCCGTACCTGATTGAGGAGACTCAAAACGGATCAAAAATTCATTGGCATCACCAAACTGTTGAACACGAGCAGATGATAGATCAATTTCTGCCAACATAGAACGTATAGCTGCAACATCTACACCTCCATCAGAAAATTGGACTTGTATCTCTGTTCCACCGGAAAAATCAATGCCATAGTTAAGCCCCTTAACCACAATCATTGCAATAGACCCTATAACTAAAAATAAAGACAAAAAAGCAAAAATTTTATTTTTGCCCATAAAGTCTATAAGAGCTTCTTTTTGCTTAACCTGCTTAGTGTTATGAGACTTTGTAGCAGATGTTTGATAAACCTTTTTATTTTTTTTATTCATAATTCACTCTCATCTTTTCTTATATTGTTAATTTAGTTCGACTAAACTTACTCGTATAAAAATCTAAAACAGTTTTAGTCACAGCAATAGCCGTAAAAAGTGATGTGACAATCCCAATTAACAGTGTCACCGCAAAACCTCTCACAGGTCCTGTTCCAAAATACATCAAGATAATAGATGTAGCAGCAGTAGTGATATTGGCATCAAAAATAGCTGATAAACCCTTTGAATACCCTTCTTTAACAGCCATGTTGAGACTACTACCTTTTCTTAAGGCCTCTTTAACCCTTTCAAAAATAATCACATTGGCATCAACGGCCATTCCTATTGTCAAAGCAATGCCTGCAATCCCTGGGAGAGTTAGGGTGGCTTCTATAGCTGTTAAAACAGATAAAATTAAAAACATATTAAGGACAAGAGCTGCATCTGCAATCAAACCAAAAGTTTTATAATAAAAGGCCATGAAAAGTAAAACCAAAATACCGCCAATAATAATAGCCGTTTGCCCTTTGGCAATAGAATCTGCTCCTAATGTCGGCCCTACTGTCCTTTCTTCAATTTGCTCTAGCCTGGCAGGCAATGCTCCAGCTCTCAAAGCCATAGCAATGCCCTGCGCCTCTACTTGCATATCTTCAAAATTCTGTCCACCACCTAGAGTGATCTGCGCATTTCCACCAGCAATTCGAGTTTGAATCACAGGCGCAGAATTGACAACATTATCCAAAACAATGGCCATTCTTTTGTTGACATTTGCTCCTGTTAGGTCAGCAAACTTTCTGGCCCCATTTGTATTGAACTCTAAATTCACTATAGGTTCTAACCTTTCCCCTTGACCAGTTCTAGCATTTCTAAGGTCATTACCTCCTAAATCTGTCATTTCTAAAAGGTAAGGGATCCTTGCTGTTTCAATTGTTTCTACATTTTCAGCTTTTTGAAAAAGAATTCTCTGGTTAGCTTTTAGTTGACTTTTGGTATCTTCATTTAATTTTTTGACATAATCATGATAAGACAAAGACTGCAGGCTGTACTGCCCCTTTTCTTCAGCATCTGCTATCCACTTATCTAAATTTTCAGCATCCTCAACCACCAACATAAACTCTAGCCGAGCTGTTTGATGGATGAGATCTTTTGCTCTTTGATAATCTTCATCCTTAACACCAGGTATTTGGATCAAGATACGATTAGACCCTTGAGCAGCTATATAAGGTTCTGCAACTCCAAGAGCGTCAATTCTATTTCTTAGAGTTTCAATAGCTTGACTGACAATGTTTTCTCTTAAGTCTCTTAAGTTCAATTCATCTGGCCAAATTGTGAAAGAAGAAGTACCCATATCACTTTGATCACCTTCTTGGGTGATCAAATAGGTAGGCCAATCATTTTCTAATAAACTGCGAACAGTGTCCTTATTTGAAGAAGGCATTTGAATATGTATGCTATCTCTTTCACCTTGTTTTAAACTCTTAACAGTAACGCCATTAATACCTTGAGAAGTAAAATAATCTTGAAGAGAAACAGACCTACGAGCCATCTCTTCTGATATGACCTCATCAATATTAGCCTGCATCACTAAATGCAAACCTCCTTGTATATCCAAGCCAAAAATAATTTTTTTCTGGGACATAAAACTAGGCAGTTCTATAAAGTTAGGAGCCACAGATAACCCTGCCACAAGTAAGATAGTCCCGATGAGCAAGACTCGCCATTTCAGTGAAGTCATTTCGTCTCTCCTTTTAAAGGACCTGCAATTTGATTTTTTAGAATTTTAACTTTAACTCCAGAAGCAATCTCTAAAGTAATAAATTTATCTGTAAGGCCTTCTATCTTCCCTAAAAAACCACTCATTGTTATCACCTCATCCCCTCTTTTTATCTCCGACAAAAACTTTATATGTTCCCTTCTCTGTTTAGCTTGAGGACGAATCAGAATAAAGTAAAAAACTCCAATGATCAAAATCCAAGGAAACATTTGCTCTAAAAAATTTGGAGCTGACACAGCCTGAGCATAAATTAAAGACATTATATCCTCCTCTTATTTAAAGGCCCAAAGCTTAAAGGCATGATTATCCCCTCTCACATTTTCAATTGATTCAATCACTATAGGTATTATTTTTCAACAAGTCACATTATTTTAAAAGTTATTTTTATTATCCATTTATTATGCTTTTACGTAATTTCTTCATCAAAGACAAATAATAATGCAAATTATGAATGGTATTTAATCTCATAGAAAGAATTTCCCCTGATAAAAACAAATGCCTCAAATAAGCCTTTGAATGATTTTGACATGTATAGCAATCACAAGCAGGATCCAGTGACTCTGAGTCATTCTTATATTTTGTGGCTTTAATACTGATTCGACCCTGAGATGTGAAAAGAGTCCCATTGCGAGCCACTCTAGTAGGCATCACACAATCAAATAAATCTATACCCGCCTCTACCATTAAAACCAAATCCGTGGGTGAACCCACCCCCATTAAATAACGAGGCTTGTCAGAAGGCATTTGAGGCGCAGTATCTCTGACCACCTGATGCATCACTTCTATAGGCTCTCCTACACTTAAACCACCAAGGGCATAGCCTGGAAGATCTATTTTTGTAATAGATTTCAAGCTCTGCAAACGAGAGCTTTTTTCTACTCCACCTTGCACAATCCCAAAAAGCAGGCTGTCCCTCTTTGTCATTGCCATTTTGCACCGCTCAAGCCACCTATGAGTTCTCTCAGTAGCGTCTTGAATCTCTCTTTGTGAAGAGTCTTGAAAAGGAGGACACTCATCCAATGCCATTATGATATCAGAGCCTAAAGCCATCTGTATCTGCATACTCTTTTCTGGAGAAAGCATGACAGTAGATCCATCCAAATGACTCTTAAACTCTACACCTTCTTCACTGATCTTCCTTAAAAGACTTAAAGAATAAACTTGAAACCCTCCACTATCTGTCAAAATAGGCTTCTGCCAGTTCATAAACCCATGCAATCCTCCTTGCTCTTCAATCACTTTTTCGCCTGGCCGAAGATGTAAATGATAAGTATTTGCAAGAATCACATCAGCTCCCATAGAAGAAAGCTCATGACTAGTTAGACCCTTCACTGTGGCCCTTGTCCCCACAGGCATAAATGCTGGAGTTTCAATCACGCCATGAGCCGTGACAAGCTTTCCTGCTCTTGCCTGCCCTTTTGTATATTCAATAGTGAATTGACCTACTTGTTGGTTGTCTGTACTTGATCGCATACGAAAAGATATCCATAATATGAAATATGATTTTTTGCAGAAAAACTGTCTATCTGGATAGTTATTTTTGGTTTTTTTTATTTTTACTAACCTATGACTTTTTGTTGAACAAATCAAAGGCTCTGTCAATAGTATTGGCTTTTGCAAATACCTTAAAAGCTTACGTGTCAATATCCTAAAAAATGAACCCTTGTAAAAGGGTTCATTTAATGATGTTATCACATAGCACTTTCACTTTTTAAATATATTTATGATAGTGAAACTATCAAAGCTTTATACAAACCTATAAGGCAGGTTATTATGCTATTTAAACAATCTCTGATCGTCATAATAATTTGTATAAGTCCACATTTATATGGACAAAGCCTTCCTGCTTTAAACTCTACTCTAGATGAGGGTACTAATAGAACCTTTCCAACTCTCCGTCTTCCTTCGGCATTTTCTTATCACATTCTAAGCAATGTTACAGAATTCCAATTTTCTGTTTTTATAAGTCATATATCTTTCAAAAGAAAGGTCCAATTTTTAAATACAATGGAATACAGTAATATTATACATGCCTTAGAAATGAAAATAGCAGACATACTACATTATGGAAATAATGTGCTCGCCGTATTAGCAAATTTATACCCTTCCACATTTATGAGGCTCCTTGACTTAGAAGATGAACCTGGAGGAAAGAAAGTTATAGGTCTTTACCTTCAGGATATTGAGTTTCATGAAGATCGTTCCAGTGAAAATAGATGGATTATAGATAACTTTATCTTTGGCCTTATAACAAGTGATGGTCAACCCTTAATCACAAAAATACCTTGCAATGAAGAATGTCATCAGGAAATTGAAGAAAAGATGGAGCTTGATAGACTTCATTCTCAAATATTGAGCAGACTTGGTTATAGTATGTCTCAATCTTTTGAGGATCTTCTTATAAGAGAAAATATTCCTCAAAATCATACTTTAACTCTTTATCTAAAAGATCTCTCTCCAGAAAATAAGTCTGTCAGTAGTTTTAAAGATATAGAAAGAATCAATATAGGAGTAATTGTGGAAGATGATGAACAACGATTTATTAGGGAGATCGATTGGATTATTGAAAAACCTGATTTGCAATATACCACAACTCATGTTCAATCATCTATTCTTACTGCATTTCACGAGTCTGCTCATGAATTAGTCAAAAGGGTTTTCTTATCAAATGACTATATAGGTTACACTTCAATAGAACCCGCCTTATTTTTTTTTAATAATAAATGGACTTATGCACAAGGTTTATCTATAAGTTCCGATCCATTATATTCGATTGATCAAAATAATTGGCTTCAAAAAGCAACTGTATTACTTGCTGGCATAGTTTCTGAAAGACTTCTGTCTAACACACAGATTTTGAAGGTTCCTACTACTCCTGATTTAATCGAAGCTGTTTTTGTAGTCTTTAATGATATATGTCTTGAAAGAGATGATATTCATAATGAACTGCCTTGTTTTTTAACAGATGACTTTAATCGTTTTAATGAATGGTTCTCAAACAGTCATCAAACTGCATCATTTGAAGATTCTCTATTTATGAGGGAGGTGAATCCACGACTATCTCTTGTTCGAGCTTCATCCCACAATATTCTAGTTAACAACTTAGATGTTTTAATACAACTTACACGACTGACTCTACAAAGAGGATCATTGGACAATCAAAACCTTCAAGATTTTTTTCAAAGAGCTCCCGTTCAAAGAATACATGGAGACATCTCTATTCTAGAGAATTATAGATACGCTCTACTACCTGATATTGGCCCAGATATTTTGGATAGAAATCTTTCTTTATTATTTTCTCTAGATTCTCAAGAAAGTATAGATAAAGTTAGAATATCTTCTGTAGAAGAGATTTTAGAAGAAGCCGAAGAAGTTAGAATTCCTGGATATGTTCTTTTAAGCATTCGCAAAGGACCAATACTTGACATAGAACAAAATTACGCTCAAGGTCTTCCATCTCTTTACCTCAGAGAAGCTATCGATACATTTGTATTAAGTCTTACTGGAGCCTTTCATTAAAAAGGTAATGTATATTAGGTTTATAACACTTTAAACCCTTTTTTTTCCGGGAGTCAGGCAGCCCGGTAATCAGTTGCCGGCAACCGTTGACTGGATTGCCAGTTTGCCGGATCCTAGATTTATAATAATGTATACATATAAAAACCATTGATCTATTTTTCTAGCTATTATCCCATACAGAAAGATCACCGTAACTATAAAAACAAAAATGACGATCTATAGCCCATTGATAACCCTTCAAAACTCTCTCTCCTCCTGCAAAGGCTGCCACTAAAGCAAGCAAACTACTTTTAGGCTGATGAAAATTCGTTAACATACAATTGATCAATTGAAACTTATGCCCAGGGATAATCATTAAATCTGTTGGACCTGCAAACCCTTCATCTACCTCAGGCAACATTCCAAGAGCAAAGCTCTCTATCACTCTGACAGTTGTTGTTCCAAGAGCTATTATTTTTTTTCCTGCCTCTATAGATTCTATATCCCTAACTACATTCTTAGAAATAAAACACCACTCTGAATGTATCTTTTGATGATGGATTTGATCTTCATCTAAAGGTAAGTAAGTGCCAAGTCCTATATGCAATGTCACTTCACCAACTTTCACACCTCTTTTTTGAAGATATAGTAAGTCTTGTGTTGTAAAATGCAAACTTGCAGTAGGAGATGCACTACTGCCATTGATTCTCCCATAAGGATTTTGATACCAAAGGTCATCTTCAAAAGGTTGCTCTGTATTTTTTCTTTGCTTTTGAATGTAAAAGGGTAAAGGCATTTGGCCGTGTTTTATGAAATAATCTAAACCAATAGGTTTAGAAAGCAAGGCAACTTGATAACGTCCTTCTTCAATAAGCTTTAAAGTCAAATTATCCGGCAAATAAATTGTTTGTTTTTTGATCTTACTCGATTTACAAAGCACTTCCCAAATTAGATCTGATTTTTGAAGAGCAAAAAGAATATCATAGGTGTCACCTCTCGCAGTCTGCCCAATAACTCTACGCTTTTCTACCATAGAGTTATTGATCAATAACAAATCTCCTTCTTGAAACTGCTCTAAAAGGGTAGATATATTTATCTCTTTGAAGTCTTCAGGGTTTTTACTATAAAGTACACGAGAAGGTCTGATAGGCTTTATAGGCACAAGATTATCAGGACAGTTAAAATCCAAACTTTTTATATCAAACATAGGCACTCCATTAAAGATGACTATAATATGGAATATTTTTAATTCAAGATAAGTTTCCTCATTTACAACTAACAGAGCAGTTCTTACTCAATAACAAAATTTTATGATATTGTATATAAAAACTCACCTCTAAACATGTACATGTAACAACGGTGGATTCAAAACTTTATTAGGGGATAAATTATCTTCTAGAGAGTTTAAACGTCAAGCAAATGAAAACTCCTGCTTCCATGATAACCTAAATAACTTAATCTCAAAAATATAAAAAATACTCAACAATATCTCTCTATCTAAATTCTTCTGCAACAAAGCTATTCTAAATTATCTCTTGGAACCACCATTTAGTTAATTTTAATTCATGTTATAATTACTAGCAACCATCTCAAAAGTTTTAAGTTTTTTATAAAAATGACTTTTTTTGCTACTAATTTTTTAAAAGACAAAGCCTATATATTCTAGTTGATTTTTATTTCTATCTTTTATCTGAAGTGAGATTCTCTAGAGATGTGGCCTCAAAAGATGGTAGATATGAACTGATTCTTTGAAATAATATACATTTTCAATTATCTTAAGATCATCTGTAAGAAATTTAATCAAGATATTAGGATCAATCATTTGACATTCTTCTCTATTAGACGGTGTTACATACCAATACTTAATCATAGTTAAAAAAGCGATTTGACCTCTGTTAATAAATGACTTAGCATAAAGGCTCTAATTAATTTTCTATCCGTTTCTAATAAATATGTATAAAGTTAGAGCGATAAATATGGGTAAATTTTAACATTAAAAACAGAAGGGCAAAAGATAGACACATTAAGTCATTATTGGTTAATCTTCAGTAGATATTCATATAAAAATACATGGTGAAGCTATGTTTATATTTCAACAACGAACACTTTTTGAAAAAGAATCAAAATCATATAGACTTCCGAAAACTCAGTATTTAGGTAGTAAACAAAAATTGACAGAGTGGATTTATCAGTGTTCACCGAAAAATATAGAAACAGTTTTTGATGCATTTAGTGGGACATCTTCGGTTGGTTATTACTTTAAAACTCAAGGGAAACGGGTTGTAGCTAATGATTTTCTAAGATTCAATTATCATATTGGCAAAGCTCTTATTGAAAATAAAGAAATAACTTTAACTCAAAAGGATGTTGAGTTGCTTTTACAAAAAAATAAAGAGGCTGACTCTTTTATAGAGAAAACTTTTACAGGAGTATTTTTTGAAAAAGATCAGGCACAATTCCTTGATAATTTTCGAGCAAATATTGAATTGCTTGATAATAAATATAAGAAATCTTTAGCTTTTACAATTATAAATAGAGCATTAACAAGGAAAGTATTATTAGGCCATTTTGCTCATTTAAAAGCTTTAGCATATAGTAAAAATCTTGAACGCATCAAAAGAAATCCTACAATCATACGATCGGTAAAAAATTTATTTCTTGAATTAGTGAATGATTATAACAATTCTATTTTTAATAATAGAAAGAAAAATAAAATTTATTGTGAAGACACAATACCTCTTATAAAGTCCTTAAAAGACATAGACTTAGTTTATTTTGATCCACCTTATTATGGTTGTCATCCTGATTATCAAGCATTCTATCATTTCTTAGAAACTTATGTTGAATATTGGAAAGACAAGACATTCATTAATGGAACAAAACAATACTTTCCTAAGAAAAAAAGTGGGTTTATACACAAAAATGAAATCATTAATTCGTTTAAAAAACTTTTCAAAAATAGTTCCCATATCCCTTACTGGTTAATCTCTTATAATAGTAAAAGTTATCCTGATAAACAAACTATGACAAATCTAATCAAAGAGTTTAGACAGGTTAAAACCTATGAACATGAATATAAAAATCACTACGGTGGCAAAGGCTCTCGTAAAGGAACACGAGAATATTTATTTTTGTGTTATAATGAGTAATTTTATGACAGAAAAATTTAATAAATTCAAACAGGACTATCAAGACAATAAACTTAATACTTCAAAAGAAGAAGGTATTTATTGGTTAAAACTTAGATCTATTTCTCGCCCAATTCTTATGAAAGAGTTTTGTAATTATTCCAACATTGATCATAAAAATATAAAAGGGAAAGAGCTTTTTGAATATATTTATAAAAAACAGCCAAATGAAAAAATTCTTAATAAATTTATCAATAATAAGTATCGAGAGGAAAGAGAAGAGAGAAGGAAGAAAGAAACAGAATTAATTTCTGAATTATATAAACTCACTGTTTTCGATTGGGGAGGTTTATATCAAAATAATTTAGAGCGTACAATTGTGAATAATTATATAAAAAAGATAAGAGATTTCAATCTTTTGAATAAAAAAATAGAAAATGAAATCCAAAAAAGTATGAGAAGTTATGTGTTATCTTCTTGGTATAATCATTGGACTTCGATTCTTATTGAAGATATTTTTAAAGACCATGAGAAAGTTACCCCTGCGATTGGCCTTATTAAAAAAGTTGATTTTTTTATAAAGGATATCCCCTTTGATTTAAAGATTACGTACTTTCCAGATGGTTTTATTAAGAAGGAAAGAAAAGAATTAGGATTGAATACAGAGATTCAAGAGCTTAAAAAATTTGCAAGAAAAAGAGAGATTAAATATAACACAAAACAAAAAGAGAAAGATATTTTTCTTGAACTCTTAACAAGATTTAGTGAAAGTACTAATCCTAATATAAAAAGCTTCTGGAAACAATTTAATCAAACGAGAAAAAAGATCATAAAGAACACTATAAAAAATCCAAAAGAATTAATTCGTTGGCTTTATGAAGAACAAGGTGAACGCCGCTTTGACTCTGCCAACAGGTTATTTTTAATACTTATTGATGAAAATAGTTTAGAGAACAGTTGGAAAATGAAACGAAATATAGATTTATTAAAAAATGAAATAAAAGAATACTTAGGCAATTTTAACTTCAGAGATAAAAGTCAACTTAAAGTTAGCTTTGAATGGAAAGATGGAAAACAATACTCACCTTTATCTGATCTGATATTTATTAAAAAATAAATAACTGATCTCTCTTAGGAAAATAAAAGCTCACAGAATATTACATTAAAAACTTAAATGTAGTGACTAATTTGTAACACGAAGTTAGGTAAATAACTTAATCTCAAAAATATAAAAAACACTCAACAATATCTCTCTATCTAAATCCTTGTGCAACAAAGCCAATTCTTACTAGAAAATAAACCACGATCTCCCAACTATAAATCTTCTAACTTGGAACTTCTCTCTGGAGCTTGTCAATCACTGAAGACAGTGTTTCACCCTCAAATGTAAATAATATCGGTGTTATCCAGTCCAATGTGTTTTTTTGTTTAAATCAAAAAAGGTTTTAGAGTTTATTATGACTCTAAAACCTTCTTATTATTATAACGATATCGATAGTTAATTA
This sequence comes from Bdellovibrionales bacterium, assembly GCA_965262715.1. Taxonomy (GTDB): domain Bacteria; phylum Bdellovibrionota; class Bdellovibrionia; order Bdellovibrionales; family JAUICD01. Next base: position 1,589,165 of record OZ253553.1, read on the forward strand.
CGGCATGAATCAAAAAGCTCATAATATCCATTTGGATCTGTATGACCTTCTGGTACACCATTAAACTCAGCTGGCATATACCTTATAAAAGGATATTGATCACGACTACCAAAACAACTATAATTTATAAGTGGATGGCCACCGTCATCTGTCTTAACAGGCTCAAAATTTTTATAAAGTTTAAATGCATTAGGCGAAGAAAAATCTTGACCTCCTATAGTCAACACTGCTTTTAATCTTATCATGTCACCTTGACAGATCTGGGTTCCATTCCAGTAATCTGACCAATTATAACCACTAGCTGGAAGATAAGATGTTTGGTTTGCCTGTAGTGCCAAATCGAAACCATTTAATTGAGTAGAAGTTCTTTTCACATCCACACACTCAGCTTTCACTTTTATTGCCCCATTTGGATCGTTATGATAAGCTGCTGTCCAGTTAGTGAAATAAATCGTTTTTTGACCTGTTAAATGTTGGTTTAAATCCACACCTAATTCACTACTAGAAATGGCCTGACCAAAAGCATGAGTGTTTAAGAATAAAGTGCCTAAAATACAAAAAGTTAAAGTTAATATTGATTTCAAATCTATAGTTTTCATTATTGCCCCTATGTATACGATTGTTTATATTTGTATACTCCTCACTTATGACTCATGCTATTTTGATGCCATATGCTAAACTGGGAATCATTTTCTGCACGAATAAAATCATTTCTGATTGAATATCAAGTGCTTACGTGTTATAAATGTGCAATGTAATGTAATGTAAGGCTACAGGTGTATAACTTATTGATAGTAGCTAAATAGAATTTAGTGTCTTATCAAAAGTGTATCTTTACAAAAAAAGTCAAATTCTGCCTGTTAAACATTCAATTTATTATCGATCTTAATAAATTTGATGTTATAAACAAAATCTGAGTTTGACAGTTGAAGAAATAAAGCTGAGTCATTTTGAGATGAACTCTAAATTTATGTTTGTTTTATCATCTAAAATGATTTTTCGACTTTGAAAGGTAAACAGCACTTAATTATGAACTCTTGAGATTCACAACTGGTTAAGGTAAGTGCTTACAAATTTAGAGAATATTTACCATATCACATCATTTTGTATTGGCTGTTTTATTTATTTCTTTTACTCCCTCAACCACTGCTTTAGGGTCTAAACTTTTCGGCTCTAAAAAAGTACTGACCATATCTAAAGGAATTGGGAAAACAATGGTGTTTGTCCTATCGCCTGCAATCTCATTGAGAGACTGCAAATAAGCTAGTTGAAGAGCAGACGGAGATTGCGCTAATTTATTGGAAGCTAACATAAGCTTTTCAGATCGTTGAAGCTCTCCTTCAGCACTGATCACTTTAGCCCGACGTTCCCTTTCTGCTTCAGCTTCTTTAGCCATAGCTCTTTGCATCTCCTTTGGCAGGTCAATGTGCTTGACTTCCACCATCTCCACTTTAATTCCCCATGGGTTGGTCTGCTCATCTAATATGCTCTGCAGCCTAACATTAATCGCATCTCGTTTTGTTAAAAGCTCATCCAAAGAAACCTGTCCAACAACAGATCGCAGAGTCGTTTGAGAAAGCTGACTACTCGCAAAATAATAATCCTCTACCGCAAGCACAGCCTTTTCTGGGTCCATAACCTTGAAATAAACCACCGCATTGACTTTCATAGAAACATTGTCACTTGTGATCACATCTTGAGTAGGAATATCCATTGTTATTGTACGCATGCCTACCTTCTGCATACGATCAATACCAAACGGGATCAAAAAACGTAAGCCCGGACCTTTTATACTCATAATTCGACCTAATCGAAAGACAACACCACGTTCATACTCAGCAATGATACGGATACCTGATGAGATCAGATAGAGTATGAAAACCATAAAAACGACTGTACCTAATCCAAAACCATCCATTTTAAGCCCTTTCACGTGATTTGATTATTTTTAACTAGGTAAAAGTCTCATAAATCATCTCAATTTACAAGGACTTTATTACACATAAGGTCATTTTTAGGAATCTTTCTCGTGAAACTGTTCACCAGACGTCTCACAAGGCGTTACATAGATAGCTAGATTTTTTATTTTCTTAACAATCACCTCTTCATCTAATGACACTTCACGATCACTTATAGCATTCCAAATGCTTCCATCTAAAGACACTTTGCATTTATTTTTAGGAAAAGTTTTTACCACTACACCTCTTTTGTCCAATAAAGTGTCCTTACCATAATTAAAGGAAGGGAAATGACGCGTTTTAAGAACAATACGCCCCAATAAGATCATCAACAGCCCCATACCTAAAGCAATAGGAACAACTGTACTCATAAGTGGCAATTCATACCCAAATTTATTATTTTCATCAAATAAAAAGATGCCTCCAAGTATAAAAGATGCAATTCCACCTATTCCTAAAGCTCCAAAACTAGGGACAAAAAGCTCTCCCAACATAAATCCCATTCCAAGCAATATCAATAAAACACCTGCCCATGACACATCCAACTTGTGAAAGCTTATAAGAGAGATCACAAATCCCATAAGACCTACCACTCCTGGAATAAACATTCCAGGGTGTGTGATCTCATAATATAAAAGACCTAAACTCCCCATAAAAATAAAGAAAATTAAAGTGGGATCTGTGAAAATATCTAAGACTTTAAAACGAATATCTGTATGAAATGAAGTGATAGGAGCTTCCTGTATAGAAATGACTTTATCCCCAGTCAATTTAACTTCTTTGCCTAAAGCTTGCCGTAAAAAATCTTGCTTAGATGTAGCTACAAAATCAATAGCCCCGATCTTCAGAGCCTCCCTAGCTCCTATAGATTTAGCGTCTGTGACCATATCACGACCAAACTCTTTACTGCGACCACGTTTTTCTATCAGACCTTCAATCCAGCTTAAGGTGTCATTGACAACTTTCTTTTTCATATCTTTGGATATATCCTGCCCTCCTCCTTGAACGGGAGTTGCAGCCCCAATGCTCGTGGACTCTATAGCTCCTGCCACATGACAAGCTTGCACAATAATAGCTCCTGCACTGGCCGCATGTGCCCCTGCAGGGTAAATAAAGCAAAGATAAGGAATAGGAGAATTTAAAATCTTCTCTACAATCAACCGCGTAGTTTGAAGCACACCCCCTGGAGTATTGATCAATAAGAGAATACTAGAACAGGATTGCGCAATAGCAGCCTCCTGACCTCTATCAATATAATCATAAACTGCAACACTAATGGGATGTTCTATCCGTAGTTCTAAAGAACAATTTGATTCTGCCGCATTTGTAAAAAGACAAACCCCAATAAATAAAAAAATAATAATAGAGTTTTGTTTTAAAAATTGTAAAAAAGACTTCATCAGTTCCTCATTTATTCCTAATACTCACCATGATAGAAAGGTTACCTTTATTATTATAACAGACAATAAACCTATAAGCAGCTATTTTTAAGCAACGCAACGACAAGTTATATTTTTAATGTCTTTCCACACAGTTTGCTTTAAATGCATACATTTCTGATCTGAGCCTGCAGATAAGATTTCATTTAAACTATATGTCCACACCCAAGTGCATTTTTGAATATCTGTTTTAATAGCTCCTCTACTCCATTTGTCTTTTAATTCAGGAGAAAGAAGTGATTCTCCTAAAAGAATAAAATATGTAGGAATAGATGGAAACATTTGTAGACTTTGTATTTGCCCTGCAATTTCTTGAACTTCTACAAAAATTTTTGGATGAGAAATAGCCTCTTCAGTAGCTTTTTTGATTTTATAGAGTAATTGATTCTCCTGAGATGTCCTATCTACAGAAACAACCAATTGTACACTGGCCACAGAAGAAATCTGCCTTGAGAGCTGATAAGATAATGCCTCAGGTACAAAAACACCCTTAACTCCTAAGACATCCTTTAAATAAGAAAAATAAGCATTTCTATTTACCATTGCACAATGAACCTACACGATTTGCCCTAAGAAGTAAAATAAATTTTACACGCCACATTCTTATGAATTCTCACCAAAAAATAAACAGCTAGATAAAGCCAAAGATTTTTAAACAAAGTGTAAGTGCAAATTGCAAGCGCCACCCTTTTGTATTTCCCTTGATTCTAAGCCTTTCTATGTTAAAACAAAATTAATGAACTCTTATTAACTGTGAAAGGAGTAAGTTTTGTCTTTTAGTTCTGCGTGTCCTCTTGGGCAGCATTATGTTAAAGATCACACTCGCAGGACAAAAAAAAGTGGGATTGTTTCTGTATCTACACATTGTCGAATTAACCCAAAAGGAAAAGAAAAATTACTTCACGCATCAAACCTCAGACATTTGTATTATAATCGCTTGAAAAAAATATATCCTAAACTCCCAGCCATCAAAGGTTTTAAAGGGTTTCATGAATATGATCCTATGATCCAATTTTGGACAGAGTATTGGAAAGACAAAGATGTGTTGCCTAAAGAAGTTGATCCTTTGTTAATTAAAGCTATGATTGCTGCCGAATCGAGTTTCCGTCCAAGAGTAAGAACCAAAGACTCTAGAAGCACAGCTACAGGACTGCTACAGGACTGCTACAGGACTGCTGCAATTGACAGAGAGCACATTAAAGACTCTTAAAGGCAATCCAGATAAAAAAGGTTATATTGAGGTTAAAGACTATCCCATTTACTTAGAGAATGATGAACGCTTAGATCCACTCGTAAATATAGCAGCAAGCATACGATGGCTGGGACATAAAATAAAGACATCTCGCAAGAGAAACTCAAAAGATATAGCTGAAAGAATATTTCCGGGAGTCATGTTTTATCATTCTTGGAATCAAGAGGGAGAAGATTATGTACAGAAAGTTTATAGGTATTACAATGCGACACTTAACAAGTAAATATATAGTAAGTATTTTTATGGCTGTATTTTTAATGTCATGCAGCCATATAGCTTACATGGTACATGAAGAAGAACAAACTTCAGAAGATTTTGATAAGTATGTATATTCTGAAGCAAATCATCCTTCTAAAAAAGCAAAATATGAAGAAATTTACTGCACTCCAGAAGATAAGAAAAAGAGAGTGAAAACAACGAAAATAACGATTGATTCTCTTAATGTTCCTTGTGGCCTTGCTAAAATACAACCGATAGAAAACAGAACCTTAGAGATCAAACGCATTTTTTTAGGTGCAGAAAGACTACCTACTGGCGATCTATTATTAGGACATCATCTTTTGCTTTTAAAAGCTGATAATAAAATTTTACAGGAGGTAGAAATAGAAAAAGAAGATGATCCATTTTGGCGTCATGTTGTTTTTGTTAAAATTAGAAAAGATGCTTATTGGCAAGATATCAACAATGATGGATATCCTGAATTTGCTATATTGCCAACAGAAATGGGCAATGCTATTTATAGGCCTGCCTATATATATACATTAAAAAACAACTCTTTCTATGTTTATGGAAAAGGAAAGTATATATGGTATACAGGTCAGCATGTTTTATTAAACTGCCCAAAATGTTGGGAATATGATTTAGATGAATGCAAAAAATGCACATAGTTTTCTAATCACCAGTCTAATGAAACAAGTTATGATTTCCATCGCAAATTTAATTTTTTCTTTTTTTCTACACAATCCTTAAGATACATATCAATAAGTTTTTGGTAGGGTATATCTGTCTTGTCACTCATTGCTTTAAAATAATCAATCACCTCAGGGCTGAGATTTATCCCAACGCTTTTTTTAATTTTTCCCTTATAAGGATTAGGTATTTCTCTCATCTTTTTTAAATTATATTCTTTCTTCATAAACTTTCCTTTCTTTTGTTGAGGCCTGCCTTGCTGAAATTAATCGGACTAATTGATCTTCTTCATGATAACAATGAATGACAATTAATATCTTCTTAAAACAACTTTCTCCAATAATAAGGAACCTATCTTCTCTTTTTTAAGTGCTCTTTATCATAAAAAACTCTGGCAAAAGCACCTTCAAAAACTGTTTTTGCCTCTTCAAACCAAGTACCATGTTTTTTTTCTATTTTGCTGATTTTTAGACTCATCCCACTTGAAAAAGATGATATCTATATAATATCTATATTAAATCTATATATCAAGACTATCTTTTAAAAAGATTTTTATAAAATGTGACAAAGCATTGACTTTCTTTGCTTTAAGTTAGAAAAAAGTTTTAGATATTTAGTATTTTATTGATTCCCATATAAATAAAAGCCACAACACGAGCAGACAAGATTATGTGGAACAAAATTAAATTAATAATCCACCACTGTATCATCTTTACTATCTGTTTGTCCCTTGTTTGCCATGCACCAACGCCCCTTAAAGCTCAGGAAAGCCTTATTCAAGATATGCCACTTGTGGACACCGTCATAAGTCATTTAGGCATAGGCACCCATCAAGAATCTTCGGGACAAGAAACCGTTTCCTATCGTCAAATTGACACATGGACTCTTCTGCCACAAGAGCTTCAATTTCATCCAAAAGCAGGCAGAATGCATCCAGAAGATATCACCATTGCTGTAAAACATGAATATCCTGATAAAACAGAAATAGCTCATTATATCTATGGAAGACCTAATACAGTCAATAACAAGCATTTATCTTTTGAAGCACCTTTTTACGGAGAAGAAGAAGCTTTCGTCCCTAAGTTCGAACTTCAATATGAAGAAGATCCATTTTGGTCCCTCAATAAAGAGATTGTCACTATTGCTAAATATGGCCATTATATTGTCTTTATCACTAGAGATCATATCTATGAAGATCACCTACAGCTTTCTTTTATTGATTTAAGTTATTTTCAATCTACTCTCGGAAAAGAAGAAGGTTATCCTGCTATCTTTCAAATGCCTGTTCCATTAAACAGCCCTTTCAGCTCATTAACAGTGGAAGAAGGATTATTGAAAGTTAATGATTATGAAATATCACGAGAAATGTTAGATGAATTTGGTTATCTTCAAGCCATCACTTGGAACATTCAAGCTAACCTTATCCGCAGTGAAACTTTTGAAGAGATGTCTCCGTTTATTGATAGCTTTTTAGAAAGCATTGAATCAAGTCAGCAAACTATTAGAAACACTTTAATAACTAATACACGACCTTCAATGACAAAGTTTAATACTCCCCAACAACTAAATATGTTTCAACAACAATTAAGAAGAGCAATAGAAACTGCAAGAAACTCTGTCAAAAAAATCAATGATGAAAAACACAAAACCCAGACAGCATGGGAAGCATCTCAAAGAATCACTGCTGATTATTTAATAGACCATCAAATGGCTCAAACACGGATGCAAAATGCATTACAACTACAAACTGAGGCTCGAAAATTTTTTGGACGAGCTAGAATACTCTTTGAAAGATTAAAAATGCCTCGCCCTGCGGACGGTGGTTCTATCAGACAAGCCTTAGCTTTTGTCCTAGGGAGCCTTAGAGGTCCAAATGGTCAAAAAGCATGGCAATTCAAAGAAGGGGTTTTACAACTTATCCACAACCCTAAGTTAAAGTTTGGGGTTCCATTTACTTTAGCCCTTTCATTAGGAGCTACTTACCCCGCTAGAGCTTATGATTATATGTATCAAGTTATAAGCCTTGGTGGCATTATATTAGATAAGATAGGTGAAAATTTTTTAACATTGTACAATCTTTTCAATACAGCTGTATCTGCAAACGGCTTTTTTCACCCCCAACAAGTTTGGCAAGCTTATGTAGTAGAAGGAGACTTTTCTGCCTTTGCTATAGCAAATACTATATTGATACTCGGTCCTTTAAGTGCTCTTGCTATCTCTCATCTCACAGTGAATGCTTACCATGCATTATCTGATTTGAAAGAAGAGGCAACTTTTCAAGCTAATCATCATACAGGATCTATAAAAACAAATATTCAAAATACCTTAGGCTCGTTAAGGCAGGGTTTTATCCACCAACAAAATCAAAATAGACGTAATTACCTTATTGATCAAGCTATAAGCTCTATAGATGCTAGAGAAAGAGACTTTACTGAAGAAGAAACAGAACAAGTCATTCATATTTTAAAAGAAAGACACGATGCAGAGCAAACCTTTATAGGAAGGTTTTTAGAAAGAGTAAGCGCTCCTCTAAAAAGATTAAAATTCTTTCAGAATAAAGAAGTTAATAACATAGAAATTCGAAGCCTTAGAAGCGCCATTATGTATCTTATTTTTAGTTGGAGATCTTTTGAAAATACTAATATTGCATACGCTCATTTATATCATAAATACATATTTTTAAAAGTAACTTATTTTTGGAAACCTCCTACTTTTTTAGGATTGATTTATTATCCTAACGCTTTAAATGTTATTACTCATTATGGAATTGAATCTAAAGCTCCTCACCCTATAACTACAGCTAATGGAGGAAACCGCCCTTTCTGGAGAGAATATCCTCTCTTACTTGCAAATCTTATTGGAAAAGGACCATATAAGGCTTACAAAGAATGGGAAAGCCATATTATACCGATCGAAAATCTCATTAAAGAAGAAGTTCAAAAAAGAGCATTGAAACTGACACTTCAAAAAATCAAAACTAGGTCCCTAAGTCATAGAGCTTATACAGCATCAGATACACAAGATGCTATTTCAAATCTTAATGGACAAAATGAAAGACTTTATATGGCGTTAACAGACCGTCTCTTTGCAAAGACTTTTCAAAGAGTTATATCACCGGTGTTTGAAAGCGCTCATTGCTATCATGCTATTGAAGTTTGCCTGGATCAGATAGATCAATATAAAGAATCCACATTAGATGTTATCAAAAGTGTCAATCCTTCTAGGCAAGATATTAACAATGCAATTGATCAAATAGAAAGTGACGTCCTTACAGAGGTAGAAAACAAGGAGTCATCACCTCATCGCACTGCCAACAGAGTTCAAAGGTTAGTTCATAATGCACTTTATAAAAACCTTAATCATAACAAAAATATGGCTATTGAACTGTGGCTTGTTGTTAAAGAACAGATGCAAGATACAAGAGCGCGCTCTAGGAATGCAAGGAAAAGTCTTTATCAGTTTTTTGAAAAAATCCCTAAGCTTTATATCACTTGGGCTGCTGGATCAGGTATTATGTTAAGTGCTCTTGCTGGGGACATACCTAGAACAGACGTTATGGTCCCATTAACAAATCAGTTTCCATATTACTCTCAATTCCTCTTTGGTGTTGGTTTTTTGTTTTATTCTATCAAGGATATGTTATCCTCCTTTGGCACAAATCTTCAAGTAGAGTACCACCTCACAAAACAAGGAGTTTTTAATCATATACCAAAAGGTGAAGATGTTCATTTAAACTTTATACAATGGTTTTTCAAGCAGTTTAAGAATAAAGACAACACAGTCCTTAAACATATAAAAACCATGACGAGGATAACATGGGCCAATGTACCTGCTACATTACTTTTAACATCCACCATATATCCTCTTATTATGGGAAGATTTCCTTTAGATCTATATCTTATAAGTTATTTAGGTTATTTTATGTTCCCTATCTGGGCTCTCAATATAAAGATTGAACAGGCTATGGAAGCCGCTATGTCTGGTTATTGGATGAAGTTTTTTTCAGAAGACAAATTAGAAAATCATCCTTTAGCTCAAAATTATGATCTCAAAAAGAAGGTCCTATTTAAAACCATTATGCTTATCTTTTGGACCTTTCTTTATTTGAATATACTGTCTGCAACTCTAAATAATCTTCAATATATGGGCGATGAATCCTCAAGAGAATTTGCTAGAGTTTTCTTTTTTGGTCATCCACCTACAGTTTGGGCTGTGAAAGGCTTCAATGTAATTAAGGAATTCTTTGATCAGACACCCCTCCTTATAAATACAATCATAGATACGTGTCAAACAGCCCTGACAAATGGTTATGATGGATGGGACCCTACATTGGATGGACCTCCTCCTGAAAATGTTAAAGTATGGGTGCCAGAAAAAGCAAATTGACCTATTTCACTCAAAATGAATTGGCCTCTCGAGGCGAGCCTCTGGCCATTTTCTGGCAATGATTCCAACAGTTTTCACTGTCGGTAAAAGAATCATCGCCTAGAAAATCTATTCATTTTGAGTAAGGAGACTCTCCTTGTTTCTTAAAACAATGTTAAGGAAACCATTTTTCAATCACCTTAATGATCTGAGATGAATTCTATAAAATTTCCTACTATCTTTTGGTGTTGACTTTGTGCTACCTTCAGTTAAATTAAGGAGTCTCCTTACTAAAATGCATGGCTTTCTAGGCAATGACCTACTTGCCAAACGGCGTGAAGCCAGTTTGGGGACAATGCCAGAAAGTGACCAGAGGCTCGCCTCGAGAGGTCAGATGCATTTTAATGAGACAAAGACCAGTTTATTTTAAGTGAGATAAGTACTACGTAATGGATAAAATTTTTATTGCTGCAGATCATGCAGGTTTTAACCTTAAAGAAAAAATAAAAACAAATATAGGTCAAACTTTGAGCCATATAAGTTTAATTGATTTAGGTGTTCATCTTTCTAATGGAAAACTTCAAAAAGTTGATTATCCAGATTATGCTTCCTTAGTTGCTCAAAAAGTCAATAGAAAAGAAGGGATGGGTCTCCTTATCTGTGGATCAGGTCAAGGAATGTGTATGAGAGCTAATAAATACCCTTATGTGAGAGCTGCACTCTGCTGGGACATACCCTCCACCATACTGGCAAGAGAGCATAATAATGCTAATATTTTATGTCTTGGAGCTAGATTATTACCATTAACTTTAGTTGATCAAATTATAAAAACTTTCTTTGAAACCTCATTTGATGAAAAATCAAGGCATCAAAAACGTGTTGAAAAAATCTCTCAAGGAATATCATAACTTAGAATATTTTCTATCCGGGATCTGTCAAACTGGCATTCAGGTATCAGTTCCCGGGAACTGATTGCCCATTTACCAGTCTGCCCGATTGCCAGAAGTTTATAAGTGTTTTATTAACTCTAAAATAATAAAGCAATAAGATATCTCTTCTTTTTAACTTACTAATGAACTTCGTCACTATCACTTTCTTCAAGGGATTTTTGGAATTCCTTAGGGGATAAATAGGGAAAAGTTTTTTCTCTTAGATACTCTCTTGAAAGACCGATACCTTCAAGATAGAGTAATGTATTCCTCATGTTATTTACAAACTCTCTCCTAGCTTCTTCACTTGTAAAAAGACGATTTATACTCCTTAATTCATGTCGAAATATGTTTTCTGCTGTGTCTTCAACTTCAATCCTTTCTCCTTGGTGAAGAAGATATGTGAAACAACCCCTTGTACTTTCAGTCGCTTTTGCTGAAAGCTTAGAAGTATCTGCTTGCAATGCTTCGAAGATAAAAAATAAAGAAAATATACTTAATATAGTTCAAGTTTCAATCCTTTTTTATAGTAGTTTTATAGTACGTGTTTTATTAACTCTAAAAGATGTACTGTGAAGTAGTGACGATGACCAATTTTAATAATGCCTTTTTTACTTAACTGAGCTTTTATACGAGATCGATCAGAAAATACAAACTCAATATCTTCAGTCCAATCAATTGGGGCTTTTAGCCGATCAAGATTGACTTCACTCCTAATCTTGATATTACAAAAATCATCAATGCTTTTCTTAACTAAATCTAAAGAAGCATCACCTCTACCTATCCAGTCACCTCTAGATAACTTCAAAACCTTTTTATTACTCTGATCTGTATTATTCTTTCTCTCCATTTGAATTTCCACAACATCGTATTTACAAATTCTTTTATTGTGCTTAGAGATATATTGATTACGATCTTTTAATAAAGATATATCAATAGTATTTTCATCGCCTGTACTTTTTAAATAGTAAATAAGCCCAATAATCACAGCAAGCATTAAGCACAAAATACTAATTCTCATCATTAATTTTAACTTCATAATAAAACCTTCTTTCACTTACCTTTTAATACTTTAGTCATCTTTACTTACAACAACTTATATAAAATTTCAAGTACTTTATTCTAGGTGTGTAAAATTTACTTACAAGACTTATGACCAACTATGAAAAAACAGATATTTAACTTAAGTTTTTGGACTTTAATAAACCCTATCATATCATGCATTTCACAGCATATTCCGATGAACAATATGGGAATTTATGAATAATTTTCAACTGAATATTCAATATTAACATAAACACAAAAGTATAAGATGATCATAATGAAAATATCTTCTATATCACACATTCACAAGTCTTATATCTATGGTTACAAAACAAAAACCAAACTCAAAACTATAGCTTTCTTTCTCATCATAATCTCTAATTTTGCTCTAACTTCTTGTGGTGGACTTGAGGTCGAAGATTTAAGCGTCCATACAAACCTTGAAGATATGCTAATAGATACATCACACCCTCAAACACAAAGGAGGACCATTGACCATGAGAATACAGTGACACCTACTCGACTTGTTCCTCCATCAAAAGTACCTATATGGTTTGTGGATGATCTCAACTTTAGAAACATGGACCTTGCTATCCATCGGCAACTGCAATACTTTCAAAGATATCACTTAACTGGAAAGATTAAGTTTGGAAATGACCTTTACGATAGAGCCATATTGCCATTTGCGCTTAAAAAGTTTCAACGCCTATACCATGCTTATCACGACTGTTTAAGGCAAGTATACAATATACAGAATAATACATGTGCACAGGCTTTTCACAATACTCTCATAAATCAATTTCATATTTATGAGCCTGATATAAATCCTGTCAATAGAGATAATCCTACAAAGTTTACTGGCTACTATGTTCCCACAATACCTGGTTCAATGAGAAGAACAAGGGAGTTTCGATATCCTGTCTATTCGACTCCTAGAGAAAATCACTTAAGAACTCTCACACGCTATCAAATTCACTTTCAACACTTACTTGCAGGACATGGATACGAATTATTTTATACAAACGATTTATTTACTATATATAATATGCAGATTCAAGGATCAGGAAAAGTTCGTTTTGTGGATGGCAATAGAAGTATTTATGCAGCTATTCAGAAAAGTAATGGATACAGTTGGACTTTTATTTCAAGGTATATGAAAAGACGTGGGATGATTAGATATGAAACTGTAGCTGAGCAAAAAGCCTATTTAGATGCAAACCCACATCGACAAGCTGAGATTTATAAACAATCTCCTGTTTATAGTTTTTATCGTTTCTCTGATATACCGCCTGGTAGTCGTGGTATTGGTGTAACCGATGGCCGGTCTATTGCCACAGATGATAAATATTATGTTCAAAAAGGTACCTTAGCCTTTGTTCAAGCTAAAAAACCAAATTATGAATTATGGAGAAGAACAGGACAAGTGAAAATGCAACCTTTTTCTCGATTTGCTCTAGATCAAGATACAGGAGGAAAGATAATAGGTAAAGCTCGTGTAGATTTCTATTTTGGTGAAACTAAATATGCAGAAATAGCTGCCCAGAGTCTCAACACCTATGGAAAATTATTTTTCCTTATGCCTAAACAAATTCCCTAGCTATTTTGCTGAACACTTCACTTATTGTCTATAAAATATTCATACTTCGACTGGCCTTGTTGCACAAACATCATTTAGTTTATAAGCCAGAGATTTGTGAAAGGCATTTTCCATAGGCCTTAGAGGGCCCCCGTGCCTTGTATTGCTATTATTTTAAGATTTTATTATAGAATAAAATAGTTTAAGAGATATTTACCCTAAGCCGCTAGCCTAGTCCTATTTCAGAAGTCTTTCACAAATCTCATTCTTAAATTTTTATGCAATAAGATCTTTTATGAGTTTGATATATCTATTACTTTGATTTTTTGTTTTTAATGATTATAAAATTTACCCATCCCCAACTTTCACAATCACTAAATCAGAAGGAGCTAGAGATGGGTAAGAATAAAAAAATAAACTGGAGTCTTTATAATAAGTCTCTAGTCAATAGAGGTCAAATCACTTTTTAGTTTTCAGCAGATATCGTCAAATCTTGGTATGCAAAATGTTCTTCAAAGCAAGGGGGTCAACAAGTTTACTCTGATAAAGCTATTGAAACTCTTAATATATTAAGATTCATATTTGGTTTAAAATTGCGATCTACAGAAGGTTTTGCTAAATCCCTAGTTGAACTTATGTGTCTTGATATAGAAATACCTAATTATACAACTCTTTGCAGAAGATTACAGAAGTTATCAGTAAAACTAGAAAGAAAGCTATCTTCTCACAAGAATCCTCATATTGTCATTGATTCCACAGGTCTTAAAGTTTATGGGGAGGGAGAGTGGAAAGTCCGTCAGCATGGGTATTCTAAGAGAAGGACCTGGAAGAAGCTACATTTAGCGGTAGATGAGTCAAATTCCCAGATTAAGGCATCTGTTTTAAGTGATAATTCTGTAAAGGATAATGAGGTTTTTGAAGAGTTATTGACAGGATATGAAGATGAGATAGGCCAAGTTTCAGTTGATGGGGCTTATGACTGTAAGAATTGTTATCAGTTTACAAGTGATAGAAGTATAAAATTGGTTGCTCCACCTAGAAAGAATGCTGTGATTAAGAGGCATGGAAATTGTCGAGGATCGCCGCTTCTTAGAGATACTTATATTAGAGAAATCAAGAAGATGGGTAGAAAGAAGTGGAAAAAAAAACATAAATATCACAGGAGGTCTATATCAGAAACAGCTATGTATAGATTTAAAACTTTATTAGGTGATAAATTATCTTCTAGAGAATTTCATCGTCAAGCAAATGAAGTGTTTATTAAATGTAAAATCCTTAATCAGATGATTGTGCCTTCTTCTCTTTGATAAAAAAATATTAAATGACAATCTTACTTAAAAAATAAATAAAATAAAAACTATTTAAATCTTTGTGCAACAAGGCCTTCGTCAATAAGAAACCTTTATGGTTCCCAAAAAAGCTTGTTCCTTATTTTTTTTCGATCAGTGCTTTTTATTTCACTCTTCCTTATTGTTTTATTTATATTGGACAACAGTACATCTCATCTGGATTGGGCAGTTTATTATACAGTTCAATGCCTGTGTTTATTCTATTATTTTCTGTGCTCATCTTAAAGGAGCGGTTTTTCTTTTCACAAATAGTCGGAATGATGATTGGATTTTTCAGCTTGGTGATGATTGTTCAAATACAATATGGGCACTTGCATTATTCTGGCTTGATCGGAGTCTTTTTGGTTTTGTTAGCGACAATCATGCACTCCATTGCTTTTATTGTCCTCAAAAAAATAAGAAATAAAATCAATATCTGGACTCTACATGCTCTACCAATAGGTTTTTCTGGAATCCTTTTAACTTGCACAAGTCTTATCACAGAACAATCTGATGTAACAGAGATTTCAACACGTTCCCTTCTGGCAATTATTTACTTGGCTCTATGTGCATTTCCACTAGGATCTATCATTTATGTGTTTCTCCTACAACGAATGAACACCATTGTCTTTTCCTTTATCTTTGTCATTTTCCCTGTCATCGCTGTTTTGATAAGTGTTTGGTATGAAAATATGCCAATTTCAGAAGGCTTCCTATTTTATGTCATTGTTTTACTGATTGGCTTTACCCTTGCAAAGTTCCCCATTGAACAATGGAAGGCCTAAAAAATTAGGCACAAAGATACACTTGCTTTACAATTCAATACTCTAAAACTTTATCAAATATGCTCAAATCCTCATGGTTCGTGATTACCCTATGAATGCCGTTCTACATAGTCTCTTGCTTTATCTTCCTCTCATTGAAAACTGCAACTTGCCTCTGTTCTAAACTTTTGAATTTACTAATCCTTTAACAGGAGAAACAGAGGATAATCATACTGTGAGTGATGTTATAAATTGGCAAAAGCAAAATGAATTTCTCCGATGGCCTGGTTATTATTCAGTTTGTTGTATTCGTTAAACTCAATATTTTTCATGTTGCTCCCACAGATATTCAACATGTATGAGGTAAAAGTAACTCTTTAAGGTATTTTTGATTCATCCAGAGATTGAACAATAATCTTTTGAAACAGGTTATTATAGGCAGAATTACTTGATAAGCTTTCTAAAAACTTAACCCTCTTATATTACCATCAAAAATAAACGAAAATGACAAAGTCAGGTGAAGCTTAAAAGAAGATGAACCTTTGTTTTCAAAATAGGAAATTTGATATCCATTATAATTTTATTAGAGGATTTAGGAGTTTTTGTTTGATGAAAGGCTTTTTGCACATATATCAGGAATCTTTTTCATTAGCCTTTCTATATATTCTTTTACTGCCTCTTCTGTTAACTCTTCAGTAAAAAATTCTGAAAAGTGATCTTCCATAATTTTGATAACTTGATCTTGATTGAGGTGCAGGCCATTTTCTAGAAAGTCAATCACTTTATTTGTAACTTGAGCATTGCCGTTGTATTCAAATAAACCTAAGGCTCTGAAACCTCCTTCCTTTAATATGATCTGATTTAATTTTTTCTTACCTTTATTCCTATCACCTTTTCCAAGATATCTCTCTAAATAAGCTATTTTATCAGTCGATAGGTCACTTATGGAAAAAGCTTGGGGATCGCTTTTAAATAAATCTGCAATTTGCACTGGAGTGAATCCTCTCTTTTTCAGGAACTTCACAGATTTATTTTCCAATAACCCTTCTCTGTTCTTATAGACTCTAAAGTTTACAATACCTTGAAAGCTTCTATTTTTTATCACCCAATTTAGTTGGGCCTTGCCATCCCTTTTACCATCTTTGTCATCATCTACTTCTAACAACTCTTCTAAGTAAGTTACCTTATCAGTCGATAGATCACCTTTAGAAAAAGCTTCAGGAGCACTTTTAAATAAATCTGCAATATTTTCTGGACTTAATTCTCTCTCATTTAGAAATTTCACATATTCATTTTCCCATAGCCCTTCTTCGTTCTTGTAGATTTTAAAATTCACAATACCTTGAAAACTTTTATTTTGTATCACCCAATCTAGTTCTTCTGTACCATCTTTGCCTTTTACACCCAGTAGTTTCTCTAAATAGGATATTTTATCAGTCGATAGGTCCCCCATCGAAAAAGCTTGAGGATTTTTCTTAAATAAACCTATAACATCTTCTTGATTATAGCCTGCCCGACTTCTTAAAAAGTTCACTCTAAATTCTGTCTCATTTTCATCAGTTTTTCTATTAAGTTTTATATTAACAGAACGAATAATATTTAAACTCTTCTTTTTTCTAACAAATTTCTTGATTTCATCCTTGCCTCTATTCCTATCTTCTCTTCCAAGAAAACCTTCCAACCATGCTACTTGCCTATTAAATATATCTGGATTACTGTTACTTATCACTTGAAGGTTATTTGATAAAATCTCTATCATTAAATCTTTTTCAAAGTTAAAGTAAGTAAATACAGCATCAAGCATAGCTCTGATATTTTCTACTTCACCTCCTTGAAAAGGCATAAAAGTTTTATCTAATATCTTTTTGACATGGTCTTTGCCGAAATATTCTATATATACTTCTAACCTCAATGTGAAAGAAATATAATGAGCTGGGTTAAAGAAAGTAGTAGCATTAAGTCTCTTAATGATTGTATCAGCATCCATACCCCATTCATTTTCTAACTCATCTAAAAACAATATTGCATCTATTACGCTCCAATGCTGAGCGTCATTACGAATTCTCTCTTCCCATAAAGGAGCATTTCTAAGAGAAAGCATCTGTCTTAACATTAAATTTTCAAAGGCTTCTTCAAATGCCTCTCCTTCTAAGTTTGGTTGATCTTCTTGTAATTTCTTTCTGAAATAATTTCTAACATAATCTATAAAAACATCACTGCCTGTTTGAAACTCAGAGTTATTTAATTGTTTTTGTATTCTTTGTAAAGATTGTGTATTTTTAAGAATTGTTAAGATATGAGGTATTGGAAATTTTGATGCCTCTAATGAATTTAAAAGTTTTGTCGCATCACTGGCGGCCCATGATTTTGTGTGTTCTAATATCTCATCAAGCCATGTAGGGCCCATAGTAGCATCAAAATCTTCTGTATGCTGATCTACAAAACCAAAAAAAACTTCATCTGCTGTAATATGTTTTGTTGGCAGAGCTTGTGAAAAAGCAGCACACTGAAAAAGCAGAATCAGTAGAAAAACAATAGACCTTAATAACAACATAAGCAGTACCTTAAAAAAGCTGACCCTAACATTAAGGTTGCGTTATGTCAAACACGTTCTTATAGCTAAAGTGCTTCTTTTATGAGTCTAAATAAACTTTTTGGATTAAGTTAAATATGATAGAAAAATCAGTTTTTCTTTTAAACATTAAAATTAGAAGTTTAATATTGATTATCATTTCATCAAATATTTTAAGAGGCCTTTTTTTGTAGAAGGCTTTCTGCACACATATCAGGAACTTTTTCCATTAGTTTTTCTATGTATTCTTTTGATGTTGCTTCTGTTAGAGTTCCAACAAAAAACTCTGAGAAATGATTTTCCATCAATCTGATCACTTGATCTTGCTTGAAGTGCAGTCTATTTTCTAGAAAATCAATGATTCTATTTGCTACTTGAGTATTGTTATTGTATTTAAATAAACTTAAAGCTTTAAAACCTCCTCTTTTTAAAATGATCTGATCTAATTTTTTCTTACCTTTATTCCTATCACCTTTTCCAAGGTACTCTTCTAAATAAGTTATTTTGTCAGTAGATAGATCTCCTCTAGAAAAAGCTTGGGGATCGCTTTTAAATAAATCTGCAATTTGCAGTGGAGTGAATCCTCTATTTTTCAGGAACTTCACAGATTTATTTTCCCATAACCCTTCTCTGTTCTTATAGACTCTAAAGTTTACAATACCTTGAAAGCTTCTATTTTTTATCACCCAACCTAGTTGGGCCTTGCCATCCCTTTTACCATCTTTGTCATCTACTTCTAACAACTCTTCTAAGTAAGTTATCTTATCAGCCGATAGATCACCTTTAGAAAAAGCTTCAGGATCACTTTTAAATAAATCTGCAATATTTTCTGGACTTAATTCTCTCTCATTTAGAAATTTCACATATTCATTTTCCCATAGATCTTCTTCGTTCTTATAAATTTTAAAATTCACAATACCTTGAAGACTTTTATTTTGTATCACCCAATCTAGTTGTTCTCTGCCATTTTTGCCTTTTACACCCAGTAGTTTCTCTAAATAGGATATTTTATCAGTCGATAGGTCCCCCATCAAAAAAGCTTGAGGATTCTTTTTAAATGAATCTATAACATCTTCTTGATTATAGCCTGCCCGACTTCTTAAAAAGTTCACTCTAAATTCTGTCTCATTTTCATCAGTTTTTCTATTAATTTTTATATTAACAGAACGAATAATATTTAGACTCTTCTTTTCTCTAACAAATTCCTTGATTTCATCCTTGCCTCTATTCCTATCTCCTTTTCCAAGAAAACCTTCTAACCATGATACTCTTCTGTTAAATAAATCTAAACTGTTGTTACTTATCAATTGAAGGTTATTTGATAAAATCTCTATCATTAAATCTTTTTCAAAATTAAAGTAAGTTATTACAGCATCAAGCATAGCTCTGATATTGTGTACTTCACCTCTTTCAAAAGGCATAAAAGTTTTATCTAATATCTTTTTGACATGGTCTTTGCCGAAATATTCTGTATATACTTCTAACCTCAATGTGAAAGAAATATAATGAGCTAGCTTAAAGAAAGTAGTAGCATTAAGTCTCTTAATGATTGTATCAGCATCCATACCCCATTCATTTTCTAAGTCATCTAAAAAAAGTATCGCATCTATTGTGCTCCAAGATTGAGCGTCATTATGAATTCTCTCTTCCCATGGATGTTTATTTCTAAGAGATGGCATCTGTCTTAACATCAAACCTTCAAAGGCTTCTTCAAGTGCCTCTTCTTCTAAATTTGGTTGATCTTCTTGTAATTTCTTTCTGAAATAATTTCTAACATAATCTATAAAAACATCACTGCCTGTTTGAAACTCAGAGTTATTTAATTGTTTTTGTATTCTTTGTAAAGATTGTGTATTTTTAAGAATTGTTAAGATATGAGGTGTTGGAAAACTTGATACCTCTAATGAATTTAAAAGTTCTGTTGCATCACTGGCGGCCCATGATTCTGTGTGTTCTAATATCTCATCAAGCCATGTAGGGCCCATAGTAGCATCAAAATCTTCTGTATGCTGATCTACAAAACCAAAAAAAACTTCATCTGCTGTAATATGCTTTGTTGGCAGAGCTTGTGAAAAAGCAGCACACTGAAAAAGCAGAATCAGTAGAAAAACAATAAACCTTAATAACAACATAAGCAGCACCTAAAAAAGGTGAACGTAGCATTAAAAAATGCGCTACGTCAAACCCTTTATTATAAGGTAAAACACTAGTTTTTATGAGGTTAAGTTGTTTTTTTTAATGAAACTTAAAAGAAGATGATTTTTTTTAGGATTTTATAAGAATGTTTTCTAAAAGCACTTGATCTCCTTCATAAGAGCATACTTTATCTATAGAAACTAGCTTTCGACCTTCCTTACTGCGTTTTATACCAATGATATAGTTAAGACTTAAAGATAATAGTCTTCTGATATTGCTCAATCCCCAAGAAGCTGCTCCTAATTGAGTTAGAAACTCTAAGCGTATCAATGCTTCCCTTGCAGAACTTGCATGTAGTGTTGTTAAAGAACCTCCATGTCCAGTAGATAATGTTAAAAGATAATCTTTAGCTTCTCCACCTCTTAACTCGCCTAACACAATTCGGTCTGGTCTCATTCTAAGAGATTCGAATAAAAGATCATTTAATGATATCTGAGGCAGTGAGCAGTTTTTTCTAGTCAATAATTTACCGCTCACACTATTAGGAGGAGTTATTTCAGAAGCATCTTCTAACAATAAAACACGCTCATTGTCTTTACAGAGTTTTAATAAACACGATAACACTGTGGTTTTTCCAGAACCTGTCTCCCCAATAATCAAAATATTGTTCTTCTGATGAAAAATATCTTTTATCAATTGAATATCTTCATCTTCAGCCCAATTGTTCTTTTTTAACTCTTTTAATGTATAGTTTTTGTTGGCAATTCTTCTTAAAGTCATTTGTGTACAAGATGAAACACCAAAAGATTGATGGGAAGAGCCTCTTACCAAGTGCATACGAAATCCTTTCCAAAAAGAAGTTGCAAAAGGTATCTCTATACTAGGATCGATTTGACATTCTTGACAGATACGATTTATAAAATTATTGAAAGAGATAAAAGACATAAAAGTATCATCTAGTTTTTGAAGATGTCCATTTATCTCAAACCAAATAGACTTCTCACCATTAATGATAATTTCAGTAATATCTTTATTCGATAGTAATTTATGTAATGGTCCATATTCAAAAAACTCATTTTTTAGACGCTCTTGATCTTGGCTGCTTAATCCCTTACTATGAATAGAAATAATATCTGAATATTCTTTATCTTTATCAGAGTGCATAAGATCTAACTCAGATGTAGGAAGATCTTTTAACTCTTTAATAATATTGATAGTTGTTGTTTCAAGGGCGTTCATAAACTACCTTAGGAGTTACAAGTATTAAAAGCTCTGTTTTTTTATTTCGATAATCTTTGGAAGAAAATAATCTACCCAAAATAGGGATATGTTGTAGAAACAACATACCTTGCTGAGATGTTCCTTGAAAATGTGTTGTTAAACCAGAAAGCGCGATAGTTTTTGTTGATGCAAGGTTAAACTCAGAAGCCATTTTATTGGTAAAAAATGCAGGAATACCATCAATTGTTTGACCTGAGTCGATTGAAGATATTTCTGTTTCTAATTGAATTTTAATCTCTCCTGTCTTATTAGCAATAGGTTTAAAGTTTAGGTGCACTCCATAAGTTTTCCAAACCACTCCTTTTCTGCTGAAACCAGAAGTTCTTATCGGAATTTCTCCACCAGCTAAAAAGCGAGCCTCTCCTCCGCTCCGGCAAATCACTTTAGGTTTAGCAATGGTATTGCTATCTCCAGATTCCTCTAGTGCATTTAAAGCACCTTCTATTTGTGAGCCAATAAGTTGTGGCAAAACAGTGGCTTGATAAACAGAAGGCCAATCAATTCCAAATCTGCGAAATCCAGACCTCCTAAGTTCTGTAATGTGCATTTGAATTTCAATCATAGGTTCTATTTCAACTTTGGATTCATTATAAGTGATAGGAATTCCAAAAGAGGCTAAATATTTCTTGTGAGAAGTGTTCATTTGTTTAGAAGTACTTGCCACATTAAGGTAGTAAAAATCTTTGATTTGCATGAGATTTATAGAAGGCGTATTGTTTCCCCTTTCAAATTGTTTTAGGTGAGATGACAAATTTTCAAAAACAGTTTTGCTCATTTGTGCTTGAAAAATAAAATTTTGAGAATGCTTTATAGCAACCCTAGATAATTGTATAAGATCAAAGGCATGTAAAAGTGATCCTTTAATAATCGGTGCTTCTTTAGAAAATTCTATTTTTAAACCACGCATGTCTTCTAACAAAGCCTCTAGCTTTTTAACAAAATTATAGGTATCTAGCTTATAAACAATAATAATAAATGTATGTTGATTTGATGATAAAATGACCTGACCTGTTTGCACGGCTTTGACATGGTAGTTTTTTGTATGAGATGTCACTTTTATCTTACTTTTGCCACGAATACTGATAGGCTGAGCTGTGGAGATAGGAAGTTCCATAGATTCTGTAGGTAATAATATATAAGTAAAAGTATCTGCAAAGATAAGATTTGTATTGAGAAAAAAGGTAAAAAATATACAAAAGCTATAAAAAAGCTTATAGAAGTTTTGCGTGCAAGATGATGAATCTAAACTTAAGATGTTCATAGCACTATAGATAGTATGCAAGATTTGTGCACAGCTAAAATAGCAACCAAAGGTACTTCATGTCCGGACTTTAGAATCTGGTCCGTAAATAAGACATTTGTCGATTCTGACAATTTAGTAGCTTTTGGACCCCGATTATTTGAAAATATTTGTATTACTGAGCTTCAATATTCCTGTGATTTCTATTTTGCTCTAGGCAACTTTGTATAAGCTCATCTTCAACGCCTGCTTTATGGGCGTCTCCCATAAGGATGATCCCATTACCACTCTGATTGTTCACAGATCGGGCAACTGCCTCATCTCGATTTTTTCCGTTTATCATAAAATCATTTATTGTATTAACATAGGATGTGACAGCTTCAATAACTTCTGTCTGCTCAATTTCTTGCGCTTGTAGAAAGTTTTTAAGTTCACTAGAACTAATTAAGTTATCTCCTGTTATTTGTGCTAACCCTCTTTGCTCTAGAGCTCTTTCGGCAAGAGTGCCAATTGCAAGGTATTTCCAATGAGATATCAGGCCTTCTTTTTCTAGTTGAGCAAGAGTGCTCAATGCCATATTCTTATCTTCACTTAAGCTTCTAGCTATTTCTCTTAGGTTAGGATCTTCTAAGGGAATAAACTTAGCTTCTTCAAAAAGTTCTGGATTCTCAGTATAGGCGATAATATAAGACCTATACATAAGAGATAGTATCTGATTGGTTTTTACTTGATTCCATCTTGGACGGTTGTTCAAGTTATTAAATGATCTTTTCATAGTTAGATAAGGTTGTGCAATTTCATTATATGTTAATCCTTTCATTTCCTCCCTAGAAAGCTCAATTCCTATCCAGTCAATTTGGTCAGAAGCAAGCAGTTGAATTAACTGTTGAGCCTCTGATTGTTCAGATTTAATTGCTCTTTGGTACATTATAAGAAGTATATTTAATTCACTTGGAATATCATTGCTTGCTTTTATAACACCTTCAACTTGTTCACGGTGATTTCCAAGGTGAGGTGTAAATAAGGTATGTATTTTTCTTCCATTAATATGGCCTAAACGAATATCATCTGAATATTGATGAAAATAACAAGTGTAGCTAAAAAGAGTTGAACTAAATATCAATACGGACAGCATTATAGATAAGATTTTCATTAGTTATCCTTAATATAAGTAAGGGACTTTTAATTATATCTTAATGTTATTTAAACTCTATAGTAAATAAAAAGTTTGTATTTTTTAAAAGTGATAAGAAAGAACTAAACAATATATAGGTTTTATATATCTGATAGGACTTAATAGAATGAATTTATTATCCTTTAGCCCGATATTTAAATCTTTTTAAAGGTTATGTGCTGTTATTATTGTTGCAGAAATATTTGTGCAATAAAACTTATTTGATGTGTTGCCTTATGTATCACACCCTTATATATTGGTGTTTATGGAAACGATTTTAGAAGCTATAGGTCGAACGCCTCTTGTGAAGTTACAGAAAGTCACATCTAGTTTAGATTGTGATGTTTATGCAAAATGTGAGTTTATGAACCCTGGAGGGTCTGTTAAAGATCGTATTGCACTGGCTATGATCAAGCGGGCAGAGCAAGATGGCACTATAAAACCTGGTGATACATTAATAGAACCTACTAGCGGAAATACGGGACTGGGCTTAGCACTTGTAAGTGCTGTGAAAGGCTATCATGTGATTGTTGTGATGCCCAATAAAATGAGTCATGAGAAACAAGTGGTTTTAGAAGCATTAGGCGCAGAAATTATACGCACACCTACAGAGGTGGCTTTTGATCATCCTAAAAGTCATATTTCTGTTGCAAAGAGGCTGCAAAATGAAATTCCAAGAGCGCATATCTTAGATCAATATGCCAATACGATGAACCCTAGAGCACATTATGAGACGACGGCTTATGAGATATTAGAAGAATTAAAGCATATAGATATGGTAGTTATAGGTGCTGGTACAGGTGGAACCATTACAGGGGTAGGTCATAAGCTAAAGGAAGTAAATCCTTCTTGTGAAGTTATTGGAGTTGATCCTGTGGGATCCATCTTAGCAGGAGGCAGCTTAGAAGATGTATCGCCTTACCATGTAGAAGGTATTGGGTATGATTTTATACCGGATGTTCTTAATCGAAATATTGTAGATAAGTGGGTTAAGACCACTGATGCTGATTCTTTTCCACTAGCAAGACGTTTAATTAAGGAAGAAGGATTACTTTGTGGAGGTTCATCAGGGTCAGCACTTTTTGGTGTATTACAAGAAGCTAAAAGGCTTAAAAAGGGTCAAACATGTGTTTGTATTTTAGCTGATGGAGTTCGTAATTATTTAACCAGATTTCTTAATCCTCAATGGCTCAAAGATATCAATAATTCTTTATGAAGAATTTTAAATATATAGAGATTTATTCATATTGTTATAAATAGGCTCAATCCTATAATCGCTAAGATGAGAGATAGGATTTGGGTTTTTATGCTTTAGGAATTTATTTATTAAAGTTCTCTCGCGCCTGTCAAAGTATTTAAAGTGCTAATAACTTCTGGACTTTCAATAGTAACAGTAGCTCCTGCACCTATCAATGCATTTATTTTTCTCCTCCACTCTGCTGGTTCTGTAGGATTTCTTATAGCTATGCTTGACTGAATTAAAAATACTTGAAATCTATTGCCAAGATAATGCTGACCCATATCGTCTTTGCGGCTCCTTACTTCTGTTACCAGGCGCTGTTGGATTGTTGTATTGACAGCATAATCCAATGGTGTATAGCCAAAGTTATCTTTAGCATTCACGTTGACTCTAGCATCTTTTATCAAGGCTTCTGTCATATCTGCAAGCGCATAATGTAATGGTGTAGCACCATGGTTATTTTTGATATTAGGATTGGCTCCTGCTCTGAGCAATGCCTTTCCATTTTCTCCATTTTCGACTACATGTAATGGTGTGTTGCCAAAAGAGTCTCTGGCATCGAGATTAGCTCCTGCGTTTATCACCATCTCTAGTATTTCTAAAGGAAAATGTGAAGCCATAATGTGTAATAATGTCAGACCATCCTCATATTTGATAATGTTGACATCCACTATTTCTAATAAACGCTTGAATTCGTCTATATCATCTATATGTCTGTTGTATCTGACATTTTCCAGTAAGGAGTGTAATGCTTCAAGGTCACTAGGGGGGGTGTGGTTTATCAACGCATCTCCACAAGAAGATGTATTAGGCTCTTCTTTATTAGTCCTAGTTGCGCCTTCATTCTTATTATAAGGTCTGTTGTTAGCCTCTACAATAGAAAATTTCAGCATAAATAAAAAAATAAAACTTACTAGTTGTACTTTAAACATTATTGATAGCTTTCTGAATTCAGAGTTTTTATACTCTAAATGAATGTCAATGTCAATGTCAAGGTATAACCTTATCCCTTGTAAACTTTACAGGGTTCATAACACTTTAAGAAGTTGATTTTTAAAATTGTTTAGCAGGAGTAAAAGAATTGAGTATTGAAAAAGCAGTGGCTATGAAATTAAGGATTAAGTTTTTGAGATTCTAAAATATATGGATGATATTTTTATTTTTGCATTCTATCTATTGCTTCTTTAATTAATTCGACCATTTCCACATGACCATTAAGGCTAGCAACAATCAAGGCTGAGTAACCAAGAAGGTTTGTGTAGTCAGGGTTCTTGTCATAAGTCAATAACAATCTTACTGCTTCTATATCATTTTCAAAAGCTACATATATAAGAGCTGTAAGATTATGTTGATCTATAACGCTAGCATTGGCTCCGGCGTTTAATAGTGAGTCTATAATTTCTATATAGTTTTCTGAAGGAGATTCTGGAGGTCCATGACCAATTACGATTCCAAATCCCTCATATTGTAATGCTATTGCGCGAGCTTCAGCGGCAGCTATCAAAGGGGTTTTACCATCTTTATTTGGAGCATTGATATTAAAATTAATGTCCAACAAGAAGTTTACTGCTCCAACATGGCCATCTCTAGCAGCTCTCCACAAAGCATTTTCATTATTTGCATTGATAGAGAGAGGGTTTGCTTTATGAGTCAATAGTGTTTGCATCATTTCTACATTACCAAGATTAGCGGCTAACATAAAGGGCGTATTACCTCTACGATCTGGGGAATTAATATCTCCTCCAGCATTGACTAACAGTTCTACTGCAGAGGTATGACCTTTGATAATTGCTGATGTAAAAGCTGTACTGCCATCATTATTTTTATGATCGGGTTTGATACCTTTGCTCAATAGTAACTCCATAGCTTCTATGCAACCATTAAAAGCTGCTGCCATAAGAGGTGTATTTTTAATATTATTTGTAAAGACGTTAGGGTTGGCCTTAGCGTCAAGTAATGCTTGCATTCCTTCTATATAACAATTACGAGCTGCTGACCTCAAAGCTACTTCTCCGTAACGGTTTGGAGAATCAGGGTTTACTCCGCTATTAAGTAGTTTTTGAATAACTTCTATATTTTCTTCTCGAACAGCAAGAACAAGAGAATCATTAGATAAGACGAGTTTGTTATAAAAAATTATAGAGCAGAAAATAAAGGATAATTTTATAAAAGGCTTTATCATTGTCATTCTTCTTCTATACCACTGGTTTATAGAATAACCTTTAGTATATAGTAGCACTGAATTATCGTAAGTTTATCTAAATATATTTAAATATAGACTATGGTTTATCAATTTGTGGAATTAATTAAAAAGGAAAGGTTGTTGTTTTTAAAAATGACTTTATAAAACACTTATACGAATTTTTAATATAAACATTAATCTAAGATAGAGTAAGGATTAAGAAACTGTCTTTTCCATAAAAAGTTTTTATCCACTTCACTTAATTGAGCCTGTTTGCAAATAACTTCCCAGTTTTTCTTAATAATTGATTTTTGTTGCTCAAAAATATCTTTTGCATCATCTTTAGAAAGTAAAAAATTGTGTGCAGCCTTAAGACAAGTTTTGAGCTGACTAGATTTATTGCGATCTGTTATAAACATAGCTTGAGTTGCTTCATTTCCAGAGCGATTTTGTGGACATATATCGTAGGCAGGGGTAAGACTTAGCTGTTGACCATCCCAAAAGGCAGAGTGATTTCTTGCATGATCATCTGTATTACCACAAAAGATATTAAAAACAATGCGAGAAAATAATTCTTTTAATGTTTCCGTTGGTTGAGTAAAGCGATGCCTGATAATTTCAGCAAGGGTTTCATAACTAGCATAACGTGCCATCATTTCATCAAGACCAAAAAGTGTAAGAGCTGAAACCATACACTTACGTGACCAGCCACCTTTTACTTGGCTGCGGTCAAATCGTTCTACAAGAAGAATATCTTTATTAGCTACTCTTTCTAATTTCACAGAGGCAACATTTAGATCGCAAAGTTTAGCTAATCTCATTGCAATAAACTCGGCTTTAATAATATTATAGAGATCTGTACTAGAAGAAAACTTAGCAATATATTTTTTACCTCGACTTTCTATTAAAGCTTTCGGACGTGCTCCACCAATAGAAGTGCCATGAAATAAGGCCTGATCTAATTCTGGAGTTAAAGGTATCCCTTTTTCAACTCGCACAATAGACTCTAACAGTTCTTTTAAACTTATATTACTGGAAAAGCGAGGTACATATTCAAAAGATGAATGCTGAAAATCCAGCGCGCCTATACGGTCAGAGCCAGACTCCAGCAGGTAAGTCAGCTCATTCAATTGAGATATATCTGCAGTAACTCCTTTTAAACCTAATTTCTTATTAAGAATTACACGTCGTCCCCAAGAATCAGGTGCTGCATCACGAATACACCCATGCATATTTAAGTTGTGTAATAAAGGTAACACTCCTGATCTTAAAGGTAATTCTGGTTCATAAATAGGAATGACAGATATATCATCATTTAAACGTTCTAAGTAACTTTTACCATAATTAAATAGAATGATATCTTTATTTAGTTCTAGTTTACCAACAACAACTGGTTTAGTTTCAAGTGGTAACCACATCCAAACAAAAGCTTCTTTATAAGGCTCTTTAGAAGTTGTCATCTACCTTTACCTTATCTCGAATACGGCGAGGTAACAAAACCAACTTATCTTTTAGTCTTTCAATGTGCTCTGATAAAGAAGGGTTTTTTTGCTCAAATAATGGGACACCCACCAGTGTGGCCACTTCAAAAACTAAACCTATAGAGCAACTGACATCTCCTTTTTCAATCTTTTGCAGAGTGGCTCTAGAAATACCTGCCCGCTTAGCTAAATCATTTTCTGTCCAAGATTTCTTTTTTCGATAAAGCTTAATATACTGACCCATAAGAGTCATTGTATCTTGAGTGTGTTTAGAATAAACTCTTTGTCGTTTTATCATAATTTGTCCAAAATGACTATTATAATAATCATTAACATATTTAATGACTATTATTCTATACATTATTTCAACATTTTTATTTACTTTTGTCAAGATAAAATCAATAAATTTGTGACAATTAAGACCAAATATATTTGCTCCAAAGGATGGATAGTGAGTACTTATATAGAGATTGCATGCTTATTATCGATCACTTAACATCACGGTAAAAATATAAAATAGGCTAAAAAGTGGTTGCTCTTGAAGAATAACAATTCCCAGCAAGTGGAATACCACCTTGAACTTCATGAAAAGAGATCGGTATTGAAGCTTTGCCGTCATTAGCAACTACATGAAAATGCAAGTGTGGGAATATAGTATATCCCACCATTCCGCTATATGCTACTAGTTGTCCCTGAATGACTTTTTCCCCAAGCTCAACGACAATCCCGTCTTTTTTAATATGTGCATATACAGCTTTGGTGCCATCTTCATGCTCAATTTCTAAGTAATTATTGGACCTAATGCTAAATCCATCATTCTTATCAATAACTGTGGAGACAATGCCATTGCGAGCTGATAATATTTCACTTCCAATAGGCATCCAAAAATCCCAACTATACTCATAAAAGCTTCTATGAGTCGAAATACTTCGATTTCCCTGAATAACACACCATTTAAGACCCATTTTCCATGGAAGACTATATGGAGAATCCGCCTGATTAGGATACAAAATAGTGTTTCTTGGACCAGTGAAAGCCATGATTGAAATAACAGTTGTCAACAGTATAGCAGCAAGGACCCACCTATTTTTTCTTATTGGTATCCAAATTGTACTACTAAGTTGCTTTAAACCAAATACCTTTGCAATAATCATTATCAAAAAAATAAAAGTTAAAAATATTATTACAATAGTTACCAATGCACCTAATATCATTAACATTCCCCACAGTTACTAATTTATAAAAAATCAGAAAGAGTACTTTAAATATAGTATTTGTTATGTTAATATTGAATAATAATCATGGCAAATCCAAATCGAGTTTTTCTTTCTGCAAAGTGGAGTCATCTTATATTATGTAATTATCCTGTGGATGATGTTATCCTTAAACCTTATCTTCCAATGGGTTGCAAGTTAGATTATTTTGAAAATAAGGCTTTTGTCAGCCTAGTGGCTTTTCAGTTTTTAAACACTAATGTATTTGGGTTTAAATGGCCAGGGCTCACTTGTTTTTTTGAAGTCAATTTAAGATTCTATATCAAATTTGGAAATCAACGAGGGGTTTGTTTTATTCGTGAGTATGTTCCTTCATATATTATTGTTGGAGTTGCCCGAATGATTTATAATGAGCCCTATAAATATGCGCCTATCTCTGGTACAATCAATAAAACCAAAGAACAAATAAATGCTTCATATCAACTCACTTCTAATGGCAAGTCCATGTTATTAGATATCACTGCAAAAAACTCCTCTCACTTGCCTTTGCCAACTTCTATGGAACATTTTTTTAAGGAACATGAACTAGGAGTAGGAAGATCTCGAGCAGGAGAAACTCTTACATATAAAGTCAGCCACCCCCATTGGAAGATTTATCCCATCGTTAGTGCAAAAGTCAAAGTGGCTTGGAAAATCTTTGGACCTCAATTTGGTTTTTTAAGCCAACAAGAACCTCACTCGATTATTTTTGCAAAAGGATCAAATATTGAGGTCTTTAATGCAGATAAACACTTCATATCCGAGATAAATAAAGATAAAGAAATCAATACAGTCTATTGAAAAATAACGAAATCAATAAAGTTTGTGCATTTTCTCATCAAACACCAAAAACTGTATAATAACTAGAAGCGGTCTCAAAAATAAAAGTTTAATAAATATTGCCAGAAATTCATAACTTTATCTAACTATTTTCACTAAAATGCATCTCGCCTCTCGAGGCTAGCCTCTGGCGACTTTCTGGTAGTCAGCTCAGGCGGTTCACATCGTCAGCAAATAGCTGACTACCTAGAAAGCCTGATGCATTTTAGTAAACGAGATACTCCTCATTATTTAACATCATGTTAAGGGAATCGTGCTGTTTCAGTAAAAGTCTATGAACGTTTGTACCTATTACCTCTAATTTCTTATATAAAAGGGCTGTCTTCCTCAAAATGAACCTGCTTTTTTTTCACTAAAATGCATCTCGCCTCTCGAGGCTAGCCTCTGGCGACTTTCTGGTAGTCAGCTCAGGCGGTTCACATCGTCAGCAAATAGCTGACTACCTAGAAAGCCTGATGCATTTTAGTAAACGAGATACTCCTCATTATTTAACATCATGTTAAGGGAATCGTGCTGTTTCAGTAAAAGTCTATGAACGTTTGTACCTATTACCTCTAATTTCTTATATAAAAGGGCTGTCTTCCTCAAAATGAACCTGCTTTTTTTTCACTAAAATGCATCTCGCCTCTCGAGGCTAGCCTCTGGCGACTTTCTGGTAGTCAGCTCAGGCGGTTCACATCGTCAGCAAATAGCTGACTACCTAGAAAGCCTGATGCATTTTAGTAAACGAGATACTCCTCATTATTTAACATCATGTTAAGGGAATCGTGCTGTTTCAGTAAAAGTCTATGAACGTTTGTACCTATTACCTCTAATTTCTTATATAAAAGGGCTGTCTTTCTCAAAATGAACCTGCTTTTTTTTCACTAAAATGCATCTCGCCTCTCGAGGCTAGCCTCGAGAGGCTTGTCTTCTATTCATTTTGAGTAAAACAGAATGAAGGAAATTTTCTTTAACATGATGTAAAAGAATGAAGACATTCTCGTTACTTAAAATAAATGGATTTTTGAGGCAGTCAGCATTTTATTGACGGTGTTAACCGTCAAGCTGGCTGCCCAAAAACAACCAGAGGTTGATTTATTTTGAGTGAAATAAATTAAATGCAAAACTGGTATCTTTTTTAAAACTTTTCTCTCTAAGAGCATTTTTGAGATGGCTTCTACAAAATATTGTGTTTTATTCTGAGTTTGTAAAGGCTTGACAGTAAAAATATCTATAATCATAAAAAAATTGCGCTTGCTATTTGAACTTACGTTATATTTTATATTATATTTAGAATTGGTCTCAAAAATAAGTTTTTGTATTATACAACACAAGTTAAGAGTTAAAAATGGTACTTTCGTTGCTTAGGGTATCTGGTCATCCGGCAGTCTGGCAACTTTTTCCGGGACTTATGGCCTGTTGGCCGGACTGCCTGAAAAAGCACTTATTTATAACAATTTAAGATTTTTGAGATGGCTTCCTTCTAGTTATTGTTATTAGCAGTAGCAGCTTCTCCATTAGTGGCAGCGTTTAAAATAGCTGCTATGTCAGGATGACCACTGTAATTAGCCCAAAAAGCAGGTGTACGGTCAAAATAGTCTATTTGATTAGGGATTGCGCCTGCTTCCAATAACATGAAAAGAATTGTTGTATTTCCATTGAAAGCTACCTCAAAAATGGAGGTTCTTTGCGCGGTATTGGTTGCATGAATGTCTGCACCTACACTAAGGAGAAAACGGGTCATTGAAACATCTTCTCTAGCAATGGCTTCATGTAAAGGATTTTTTCCTAAAAGGCGGACAACTTCAGGAGAATTTACATCAACCCCAGCTGCTATTAGCCTTTCCATAGATTCAATACTTCCAGCTTCAATAGCTTGAACAAAACTAACATACAAATTAGTAGAAGTTTCTGTATCATTAGGGGCTGTATTTGAATAAGCAAAGCTATTTAAAAATAATAAAGTCAAAATAGATAAAAGAATCTTCATTTGTTTTTTCTCCTTATTTAACTCAAATAAAATACAAATAACAAAAAATATCAAGTATTTTAGATATGACCTCTTTAATTTTTTAAGCGCAAAAGATGAAAGTGCGATTAAATTAAGAGTATAATCTTTATATACATTATCTTAGAGCTTATAGTCAATGGGAAAATCATATTCTGTAAAAATTACAATGATCTACTAGTTTTTGTAATATATGCCTAGTTTTTAAAATTTGATTTAAATTTACCAATAAGAAGAAATTGAAAATCAATCTTACCTAAATAAATGTTTCACGTAAAAAATATAAAGAGACAACCTTATTAGAATCATCTCTATATATGGTGAGGCAATAATTTAAAAAATATAGCTAATAGCGGCGTGTAAGACATCATAGTTTGTAATAGTAGGGTAGTCTTTATAAAGGCAAAATACACCAAAAATAGCAAAAGGATCAATTTCTTTATGAGTTGTAATTTGACCATAATCTTCAACATAATGAGGTCTCATTATGTTTGAATGTCTCATGGGATGGTTATCAGGAAGAACATAGCCCATTAAGCCTAATCCATCACCTATTTTACGCTTTACAATGGTTTGAAAGATAACTGAACTTTGAGATTCCATAAGGTCCATATCTACAAATAAGAGTGTACGAGATATGTTATTTTTAAATTGTCTAACTTCCCGGGTACTCATATTTGGGATGTCTTCAATTCTTTGATCCATTTCATTTAGTGCATCAAATATAGGATCCTGGGTGCTTCCTGTATTTCTGGAGGCTTCAAGTCGTTCTTTTCCAGCTTCAAGGAGTTTTATTGAAAGAGCTTTAACATCTTCGTCAGTCATATTTATAATATGACCAGATATTGCTCTTCTGATCGTCTCAGTACTTTTATCATTAAAGTCTCCTTCAATGCCTAAGCTTTTCGTGTCTACAAGTAAGAGATTTCTATAAAAGCCAATGTCAGTTAAAGTTCCTTCTCCAATCATTATATCTGAATCAGTAATAGGTATAAAAGAAGAAGTATTATAATCAAACTCTGCTTTAGCAGTCATGACCTCAGAAACCTCTGGTACAGCGGTATCTGCATTTACTGCAAGATCATTGTTGGGATCATTAGATGCATCAACTAAGTAAATAACATTTTTTTGATCAGAGCTATTCACTCGAGGATTAAAAACACCTTGATCAATTTCACCATTGATTCTAACAATTTCAGTGCCTACAGTGTTATTCCATGCTTCTACTTGATCATAAATAAATGGTCTATGTTCTCTAGGGATACTTTCATGAATATAATATTCTAATGGTAAGGAGGCTTGAGCTACTGGCTTAATTTCAAAATTTCTTGTAATACGTGACCCAACTAATGACTTGCATATTGGCTCTTGATGAAACATGGAGAAAGATTGCTGTTGTATCTGTTGATTGAAAAGAGCAATAGTTACTTCAGAAAAACAAAGTATACAAAGTACACTCATAATAAATACTGCTTTGGTTAAGTATACTTTTTTCATAACGGCTACTCCTTTATAATGCTTTGTAAGTTAATAAACCATGTTTAAATAGAACTTATCTCAAAATTACTTTGTATGCTCATGTTTTCAAAACGATCTCTTAGTTTAGACTCTATATAAAAGTAACTTAATAGTAATTTTTATTTATTAAGGTAAACTTACATCATGTAAAATACTATTGAAGTTTATAGATTACTGCTGCATTGCATCTAAAGCTTCTTGAATTAATTGAACCATATCCTTATGACCATTATCGCTCGCATACAATGCAGCTGTATAACCCAAGTAATTTGTATAACCCAAGTAATTTGTATAATCCAAGTAATTTGTATAACGAGCATCGGCATTATAAGCTACCAGCAATTTGGCCATTTCTATATCATTTTCAATGGCCGCTGTCATTAAAGGTGTAAAATCATTTTGATCTATGACACGTGGGTCAGCTCCAGCTTTTAGCAGTAGGTCTGCAACCTCTAAGTGAACATCTATATTGATCAGAGGTATCTCATCCGCCTCCTCTTCTCCTGAATATTCCTCTCCTAACTCTTCTGTTGATAATGGCATGAACATATCTGTTAGTCGTAATGCTTTTACGTCTCTTACTCGAGTTTCAACACTAGCCATCAAAGGGGTTTTTTTATCTTTATTTGCAAGAGTAAGATCGACGCCAATATCCAATAATAATCTTGTAACTAGTACACAGCCTTTTTTAGCAGCTACGAATAGTGAAGTTTCCTCATCTCTATTGATTAAATGAGGATCAGCTCCATAATCTAATAATAACTGTATGATCTCTACATCACAATCATAAACTGCTGATATAAAAGCTACTATATCACCATTGCTATTTATATAATTAGGATCTCCGCCCCATGCCAATAAATCGGTTGCTATTTCTAGACGGCGATTTGAGACCGCCATTGTTAAAGCTGTCCTACCACGGTAATTTGCAGCATTAGGATCTGCTCCAATCTGTAATAATAATCTTACCGTTTCTGGGTGATTATTAATGACTGCTGACATGAGAGCTGTATTTCCAGTGCTACTTTTATGATAAGGATCAGCATTGAAGCTTAATAATAATCTCACTCCTTCTATGCAGCCTTCCTTAGCTACAATTTGTAGAGGCGTATTTCCATAATAATTTTCAGCATTAGGAGCAGCATGAGCATTTAGCAATACTTCCATTCCTTCCACATAACAAGTAGAAGTTGCTATTTCCAAAGCTGTATTTTCGTAATTATCTGAAGAGTCAGGATCTACACCATCATTAAGTAGTGCGTAGACTTCTACTATATCTTTTTCTCGAATAGCTTCTATAAGAGCATCATTAGAGAAGGTCAATTGACTATTGAAGTTTATAAGAAAGAATATCAAAAAGAACTTTATAGAAGACTCCATTATTCACCTTTTTTCTGATTCTTATCATTTTTTAATAGCAATAAGTCTTATATCCTTTGTAACACTTAATCTTCTTATAAAGCTTTTCTAAATATCCAGAAATAAATACTTAGTCTTCTCATAACAATATCTTATTACTTGTAATGCAATCTGGTAATTTGTATTCTGGCAATCCGGTAATAGAGACAGAGTGCCTGTTTGCCGGAATGAAAGAGTTACTTTGAATTAATAGGATATTCTTCTTTCTTTTATACAATGTTAAGAAAATATAAAAAAAAGGGTTCAACATCTGCCTTTCAAGAGATAATTATTTTCTTTATATGAATGACCTTTGAAGATTTAAATGATTTTATTTTCTTGCAAAAATTATAAGTTCTGAAAAAGTTCTTCTTTTGTACCTACTTTCCGTATCTTATCACAAGTCAGATACTTAACTTCTTTAAGTGATTGTGGAAACTTTCTGTCTGAATGCTTATAGAGAGAACTCGGTATTTCATTGTTGAGAGCTTGATGAGGACATTCTGGATCAAGTATTTCTATATCCGTGATAATGGAACCAGTTTGAAATCCAGAAATATATGAAATCGTGTAAATTTTACATGGGTAATAAGCTTTTCTTGATTTTCCTTTTTTTTATATTATAGTTACTATTCTTAATAGAAATAAATAGGGAGACGTATTATGAATAAGATTACAAGTAGTTTTTTATTTATGGGGATTGGATTATTAGTCGCAATGGACATGTAACTATAGCTCGGGCACTTATAGATGCTGGTGCAGATCCAAATGTATCCGATGCTGAAGGTTTCTATCCAATCCATTATGCTGTTCATAATCGTTTAGTTCGGCTATTAATAAGTGCTGAAGCCTATCTAGATGTATTGGACCCTAATGGTAATCTTCCAATCCACACTGCACTCATAACAGAAACATTGTATAATAAAGATCTTGTTGTTGGATCACTTTTAGATGGTAATATAGAGTTAAATGTACGAAATGCTGAAGGCTTCTATCCAATTCACTTGATTGCTGCTTCCCGTCATATTCGTTATATGATAGAAGACTTTATAGATGCTGGTGCAAACCCGAATCGCTCTATCCATATGCGCTTCCCTTCCAGCTTCTCCCTTGCCTTTGGTCCATTCAATACTCTATATCCTCTTGATTTACTTGTCTATTACCATCAAGGGGAGAGCTTTCACTGTCAGATATTGTAAACATTCCAAAAGAGGATGAAGAACACTTCGATTATTATGATCTTAGAGCTATGCTTTGTGAAGCATACAGTAGTAATAATTTTTCTCCTGCTTTTCCTGGAATTGAGAGACTTTTACAAATCGATGCAGTTCGTATAGATTGCAAGATGGTAAGGTAATATCCTCTTCAACCTGTGTAATTCTTGCAATAAGCTTGAAACTCGAAAATAATTCTCCCCTAGAGCAATATTTCTAAAAGCTTCATCACTAGGAGGTTATAGCTATGAAGCGCGCAATATAAAACTAGGACATGTCGTTAAACATGAATATGTCTTACAATTATATACGATTTCATGCCTGCTAGAACAACAATAATTCAAACAATCCAAGTACATGCACTTAACCTTAAGCGATGGATAATCACAGAGCTTTAAAATTTCTGACTTTTTTTAATGATAAACAAGAGAGGGATTGTGAGACAACCAATCTGAAAATTAAAATTACATCTCTACACTTCGGTAACAGATATTCTGGGGTAATTCGTCATGAGCTAAAATTTAAAACTATTGACTCAAAATAAAAACAAAATTATTAAACAATCAGGCTCTTCTTAATTTCACCGAAGTATGGGACATCCTCTAAGAATGTAGTGAAACCATGTAAAAATTTCATACTTGTTATGTTATTTTTATAAAAATTGTCCATTTTGGTAATAAACGCCACTCTTTTTTCTACTTCTTACTTACTTTACTTACTCTTTCTCTCTTCACAAACTATTGGTATCACTTATACTTCTATCTTTATTATACACCTTTATCTTTTTAGGTTGCATTTGTGCTTTTTGGAAGTTATTATTGCATAATCTATTTACTTTTACAAATGAATATTACCAATTTTTAAAAAGGAGATTATTATGAATCCAGGAAAGATTGCAACAATGATTTGTACTTTGTTTTGTATATGTCTTTTTGTAAGTGGAGGGCTTCATGCTCAAGAGGCTATATTGCACGCTATGGCGGCAGGAGATACTGAAAGAGTACAAGCTTTGCTTGAATCTGGAGCGGATATAGATGCTTTATTAGGCGTAGACAGGTCACCTGCCTTAACATCTGCTGTTAGCTTAGAAAGTGTTGCTATGTTGCAGTTATTGATTAATGCCGGAGCTAATTTAGATATCCAAGATAAATTCGGACGAACTGCTGTAATGAAAGCTATTTCTCTTGATTGTAAATATTGGAATAGATCTGATTCTTATAGAAATATGATTCAGTTATTGACTAATGCCAAAGCTAGCTTAGATATCCAAAATAGATTCGGACAAACTGCTTTAATGGAGGCTATTGAATGCTTCGATCTCTCTAATCTAGGTTTAGTGAGTTTAGTGGAGCTCTTGGTTGATGCTGGCAGTGATTTAACTATCAAAAATCCCAGTGGAGATACTGCCTTAACTATTGCTATGGAGCTTGAAGGTCGTGCCCGAACAGATTCTGTTCGAGCAGAATATCATCGTGTAGTACAGTTTTTAAGAGAAGCAGGAGCTACAGAATAAGTTAGGAAAGCTTTTTTAAGTATACATAAGAAGAAAATCCTCCTTAAATTCAAATAAGGTAGAATATTAATAACGTAAAAACCTTAATGGAGAAAGTGAGGTGTACCCTTTATTTGGAGGATCTGTTCCATATTTTACTCACTGCTGAGATTTCCATTGTTGTTAATTTTCCTGTTTTCCATTTAGCTTCAAATTCATTAGATGATAAGTAACCTAATGAGGAATGTCGCCTTTTTTTATTATACATACCTTCGATAAACTTTGGAATACTTCTTAACACATCTTCAAAAGTTTTATATTCACACAAATGAACTTCTTCTCGTTTTAAAGAGCTAAAGAAAGATTCAACAAATGTATTATCCCAACAATTGGCTTTTCTCGATATACTGATCTTAAAGCCCTTAAAATAGAGTTTTTTGACCATAAAGATTGAGTTAGTTCCTCAATATCACGAGTGGAAATCTTAAGATCAACATACAATTTTAAGTAAAATTTCTAAATTTTTTCATGGAACATTAAGAAAACGTGTAACGTAACTTCAAATCACAAGTGCAACTCTTTTGTGTTTATAGATATTTTTAAAAGTTGTATCATTTTAAGATTAATATTTCAACAAAGTTTTAATTATCATGAAAGATTATAGTAAATTATTTAATTTGAATGAATGTATTTTGATGTTTATGGCAAAGCCAAAGTAGTCCTCAAGCTAAAGCTCTGCGGAAGAACGATCCTCTGCCATAAACATCAAGCTGTCAAATAAGCATCTTCAGAAGTTATTATATATAAGTAAAATTAAATGGATAAACTATGAATAACTTCAGCAAACCATCTTTTGTCTATGAAACTCATTAGGGGTTAGAAAACCTAAACTCTTTCGAGGGCGATGGTTTAAAAGAGACTCAACCTTTTTTACATCCTTAGAGGTGACTTCTCTAAAATCTGTCTTCTTTGGAAAATACTGACGGATTAAACCATTCGTGTTCTCATTTAAACCTCTCTGATATGAACTGTAAGGATGTGCAAAATAAACTTTACATCCAGTATATTCACTGATCTTCTCATGACACGAAAACTCTTTACCATTATCCAAAGTCATTGTATGAACAACCTCTCCTTTAAGAGCTTTAGAAATAGCATGAAAAACTGCCTCAGATCTCTTAGATGCTATTTTGACAATCCTCGTCTTCTTAGAACATCTATCTACCAGAGTGACTAAAGCTCCTTTATGATGTCTACCTATCATTAGATCACCTTCCCAGTCTCCTATCCGAAGCTTCTTATCTACTATCTTAGGCCTTTTATCAATGCTCACTCTATTCTTTATCTGACCCCTTTTATCAAATCTACTTGTACCATATCGCTTCTTGCGTTGCTTCTGACATCTTAAAAATTTGTAGAGATCTCCTCCTGATTGCTTATCTCCAAGAATATGCTGATAAATACTCTCATGACTTATAGACAAACCTTTTCGTTTAAGAAAACCGGATATCTGTTCCGGACTCAAACGATCACAAAGAAACCTCTCAAGCTTATTAATGACTTTTTGTGTTATCTTTATATGTCTATGAGAGTTTTGAAGACGATCGACTGCTTTTTCATGGGCTTGTTGAGGACGATAACCTCGCAAGCCTTTGTTACGATTCAATTCCCTATATATGGTGCTTTTATCTCGACCTAGTTGCGTAGCAATTGAACTTATTGATTTTCCACTTTGCAAAAAAGCTAAAATCTGGTATCTATCACTTTGGGTTAGATGAGTGTACTTACTCATGGAATACTCCTTTCGTTATGTAAAGTTATTGATTAGAGTATTCCTCTAACCCACTTTAAATAACTATGCAAGGAGTTGCACTTGCAACTTGAATCCACCTAATAAATATCGATACATAACTAGAATTATCGGCGGAAATGCCTATAAACATGGCTACTGCAATATTATAGATTTTGGTTTTCGACAATTTGTAGCAGTACTGCCTCCATGTAAACCTTCACAATTCCATCTATAGTGAGTACTTGTATCTGTTATAGCTGAGTCATTTGCAGTTCCAGCAGAGCAGCTATTTCGTTGACTGTTATTTTTCCTTGGCACATATTACTATTTCACCTCCATATAAACCTGCACAATGCCATCTATAGTGAGTGTCTGTATCTGCTACAGCTGAGTCACTTACAAGTCCAGCAGTACAACCATTTCGTTGACTGTTATTACAAACTCCGTTGATAGGTTTTCGTTTGGCACATGATGCCATTTTACCTCCATGTAAACCTTCACAATGCCATGTATAGTGAAGATTTGTATCTGCTACCGCGCCGTCGTTTGCAGTGCCCGCAGAGCAGCTATTTTGTTGACTTTTATCACAAACACCGTTAACAGGTTTTGCCTTTTGACAATCTGTAGCAGTAGTGCCGCCATGTAAGCCTTCACAGTGCCATGTATAATGAGTGTTTGTATCGTCTATAGTGCCGTCGTTTGCTCTGCCTGCAGAACAGTTATTTCTTTGACTGTTATTACAAACGCCATCGATAGGGATGATCAGTTTTTGACAGTTTGTAGTAGTACTGCCTCCATGTAAACCTTCACAATGCCATCTATAATGAGTGTTTGTATCGGCTATTGCGCCGTCGTTTGCTCTGCCGGCAGAACAGCTATTTCGTTGGCTATTATTACAAACACCGTTGATAGGTTTTTGTTTGACACATGTTACTGTTTTACCTCCATGCAAACCTTCACAAGTCCATATATAAAGGGTGGAATGTGTATTATCTGGCGATGCCTTTGCAGTGCCCGAAGAACAGTCATTTCTTTGAGCATTATTACAAGCACCGTTAATAGATTTTGCCTTTTGACAATTTTGTGTTGTAGTGCCGCCGTTTGCACCTATGCAGTACCATCTATAATGTGTATTTGTATCTGTTATAGCTGAGTCATTAGCAGTACCAGCAGAGCAGCCATTTTGTTGGTTGTTATCACAAGCACCGTTAATAGGTTTTGCCTTTTGACAATTTGTAGCAGTAGTGCCGCCGTTTGCACCTACGCAGTGCCATCTATAATGTGTATTTGTATCTGCAATAGCGTTGTCATTAGCAGTACCAGCAGAGCAGCCATTTTGTTGGTTGTTATCACAAGCACCGTTAATAGGTTTTGCTTTTTGACAATTTTGTGCAGTAGTGCCGCCGTTCGCACCTACGCAGTGCCATCTATAATGTGTATTTGTATCGGCTATAACTGAATCATTTGCTGTGCCAGCAGAACAACCATTTTGTTGACTGTTATTACAAACGCCGTTTACTGGTGCAGATTTTGCTTTTTGACAATTTGTAGCTGTAGTGCCGCCATTTTTACCTACACAGTGCCATGTATAATGAGTATTTGTATCTGCTATTACGTCGTCAT
This sequence comes from Bdellovibrionales bacterium, assembly GCA_965262715.1. GTDB lineage: Bacteria > Bdellovibrionota > Bdellovibrionia > Bdellovibrionales > JAUICD01. Next base: position 1,631,155 of record OZ253553.1, read on the forward strand.
TTGCAGTTCCAGAAGAACAGCTATTTCTTTGACTGTTATTACAAACGCCGTTTACCGGTGCAGATTTTGCTTTTTGACAATTTGTAGCAGTAGTGCCGCCATTTTTACCCACACAGTGCCATGTATAATGAGTATTTGTATCTGCTATCGCTGAGTCATTTGCAGTTCCAGAAGAACAACCATTTTGTTGACTGTTATTACAAACGCCGTTTACCGGTGCAGATTTTGCTTTTTGACAATTTGTAGCAGTAGTGCCGCCATTTGAACCTACACAATGCCATGTATAATGAGTGCTTGTATCTGCTATAGCTGAATCATTTCCTATACCCGAAGAGCAGCTATTTCTTCGACTGTTGTTACAGACGCCATTGACAGGGATAGCTTTTGTACAACTTGCTGTTGCACCACCATTTGAGCCAACACAATGCCATGTATAATGAGTACTTGTATCAGCTATTGCGCCGTCGTCTGGAGTCCCAGCAGTACAACCATTTCTGATGGTGTCATCGCCGCAAACACCATTTATTGGTGCTGCTGTATCAATGGCCATACTGCAGCAACCTGTAGCATCAGTGCCATCGTTGGTACCTAAACACTGCCACTGATAATGAGTTTCTGAATCATCTATGTCATTTAAAGTACCTTGACTGCAACCATTCTTAACGGAGTTATTACATTCTCCATTTACGATTGAAGATGGATTGCGTGTAACACTCTGGCTTAATATAGAATTGTCACAAGTCTGATAACTTAATGGACCAGGTAAAGGTCCGGAAAAATAACAATAACTGCCTCCTGATGGACAGTAATTATAATAAAACTGTTCAACTATATCATCTACCGAAGTTTGACTATCTATAGTGGTAGAAGAAGAGGTTGAAGCTTGTATTGCTATAGTACTTTTTACACAGACTTCAGTTGAAGTGATGTCTATTACACCATCACTGCAATTTAGTACCTGCTCACTGCCACTATCAATTTGAAGTTCACATTGATTAGCATTTTGAATATTTGTATGTAATGTCCAAGTTCCACCTTCAGGTCTTAAATACTTATAAATGTTATTACTTTCTAACATCACAGCAATTTCTTCATCATTATGTTTAATAATTATTGGATTAAAATGAGGTTTAGAATTAGAGCTTACTTGCAAAACTTGTTTTCGATAGGTGAGGCAATCAGAATTGTCAGGATCTTCTGCAGACACCTCAATAGTAACAGAACCAGTAGATTCATCGGTAAAGTCTAATTCAATACTTTCACTATCATCTTCGTTTGTCTCCTCAGTTGAAGAAGGTAATGTGACTTTCCATATAATGTTCGAAAAATCTGTAGCATTCTTTAATTCAAAAGTGGCAGTCTGTCCAACAGTCAAAGAACCGCTTTCAAGAAATATCTCTAAGACATCTGTTAATGAACATTCCTCACCAATCACAAGTTTTTTACTGGCCACAGTTAACAAATCGGAGTTTTTATAAGATGTAGCAAAAATATCATAACTTCCAGATTTTTTAAATTGATATTGATATTCTGGTTCAGTTGTTGTCTCTTCTCCATCAGTAACAATTTCAAAGGCTCTAGTGATTTTCCATTTAAAATCTTCAGAATCAGAATGACTATTCATAACCTTTAGTTTCACATCAGTATCAATTAGGAAATGATCTTCTATCGAGATGCTTTCATCTTCTGATGGTAAATAAGCAATAATATAACCTTTATCATTAGATACCGTTTGTTCAGAAAACAGGTTAGGAGCTTGACTTACATTTGAACCGCAGTTTTGAAAAGCTAATAACAAGAAAAGTGAAGCCAATAGAATTATATAAAAAGTATTATTAAAACTTAACAAAAAATGCTTTTTTATGTTTCGTTTTTTTATAACCCTAAAGAATTTCATTATTCTTGTCATTGCTCTATACTTTCATCATCGTTGTATTACGAACCTTCTTTTATGTGCTATGTGCTGCTAGTTGTCTAAAAACTTGAAAGGTAAAATAAGTAAAAATATCAAAAATGTAAATCTTTAAAACCAAGCCAAAAGACTGGGTTTTTAGCCTACCTGGACTGTAACTTACGTACAAAAGTTACAGTATTAAGTTATTGAAATAACTACCGATACAGGTATTGAAGAGCTTTAATTGCTAATAGTCTTTGGTGTGGAAAATGACCAAAAACATCAATGATTTTAAGGGGTCAGGACTGTAACTTATGTACGTAAGTTACACTATCAAGTTATTGATTTTATTGAGTTATTCGAAGTTTCTATCTTTTTTCGATATGGCATTAAGGTCATGAAAAAGTCCAGGACCGTTGTAAATTGATACAATATGTGCTTCTATGTGCCTTTCTTAAAAAAAACTTCTTATATTTCCATTTTAGTGAGTTTTAAAGATTTCCTTAACATGATGTAAGAGAATGAAGGGAGTCTCCTTACTAAAAATAAACGGATTTTTTAGGCAATGAGTATTTTACGAGGGCGTTAGCCGTCGTGCTCATTGTCCAAAAACAGTCAGAGACTGGTTTATTTTTAGTGAGACAGCATCGAGATACATTTTAGTGAAACAATTGAGGCAATCAGCATTTTATTGACAGGGATACATTCCGTAGTGTTAACTGTCACGCTGATTGCCCAAAAATAGCCAGAGGCTAGTTCATTTTTAGTGAAACAATTGCAATTTGCCAAATACCCAAATGTTGTTTTCTTTAATTTCTAACTCTAAACGGTCTTGTTGCACTTGCAGTTTGAAGTTACGAGTAATTATAAGAAGTATATTATTCATCCTAAGAGTAAAGGCAAGCCTACTTTAAATAAGTCAGCTATAGATCAATCAGAGAGGACAGATGGTTTTTTTGGAATAATTACAAATACAGATTTAAGCTCTGAAGATATTATAATGAACTATAAGCAGTTATGGAAGATAGAGAATTCATTTAGAGAGTTGAAGGGTACATTAAAAACACGTCCTATGCTCCATTGGACAGATAAGAAGATATTAGAACATTTAGTTGTGTGTTTTTTATCTTAATTTATGTGAGGCTTATTTTGCCAAGAAGTTAGATCAAAAAAACATCACATTAAAAGATAAAGCGATCACAGATAAGAGAATAAAGTCAAGGGCATTGAGTGTAGCAGAGGCTATGTCAAAGCTGAAAGAAGTACGAGCTATACCGGTCAGCTATAAAGACAAAACTATTTGGATAAGAACAGACATTTATGGCAATAATGCTGATGTACTTAAAGCTATAGAAGCGAGGATACCTTCTAAGCAACTTAAGATAGAATCAGCTTAAAACCTACTATAACAACTTCTTAAATTTCTACCACAAAATGAAAATGTAGTGGTACAAAATCTCAATGCGCCCTTAAGTAACTAAAATAACTCAACTTTATTTTCGCAACTGTCAAACTCAGGTATTATCATAAAAAGATTCTTAAGTCAGAAGGACAAACCAATAATAAGTCTTATCGCTTTTTCAAGGAGTTTTAAACTTGCGACATTTTTACGATAATAGATTATATAAGTGCCTAAGAATACTATAGAAACTTGTGATTAAGTTTGTGTCATTTGCTCAGCTATGCTCTAGCCATTTGAAATGAACAAAGTTATTAGAACTACTTTTAGTGATCATATTTATTCATAATTAATGCATGGTAAAGTTTCATCTTTATGAAAGGTATTTTGATCTTGTAGAGAGGCAAGTGGTGTTGTGCAATAGTAAATTGCAAAATGGCCGGACGGTCTATCATTACCTGAACGTCCTAAACCCCCAAAAGGCAATTTGGAATTAGCTCCCACGGTAGAGCGATTCCAGTTGAGAAGACCTACCTTCGCCTTTTGACAGGTTTTTTCATAAAGCAGCTCATCTTGGGTGAAAATAGATGTCACAAGTCCATAACCTGTAGAGTTATTAATAAGAAGTGCTTCATCTATACTGTCTATAACAGAGATAGCTACATTAGGACCAAAAATCTCTGCCTTTTGATAAGTTGATGCCTTAGAAGGTTCCACCAAGCAAACACTGGGACTGACATAATAACCAGAAAACTGATGGTCAAAGTCTTCTTTACTTAGCTTTTTTGCTTTTAATAAAGTTTCAGCTCTCTCTTTTTCAGCGATTCCTTGAAAATAAAAATATTTCTCTTGTGCTTCATGAGAAGCTAAGGGTCCCATAAAAACATTATCTTTCCAATGACCAATAGATAATTTTTTAGTTATTTTCAAAAACTTATCTATAAAAGCTTCTGATATATCTTTATGAACTAAGATGCGGCTTGTACAAGAACACCTTTGTCCTGTTGTGCTAAAAGCCCCTACAATACACTCATAGACAGCTTTGTCTAAAAGGGCATCCTTCCATACAATAGATACATTTTTTCCACCCATTTCTAAGGCTAATATCTTCCAATAATCTTCAATAGTCGCTTTTTTTATTTTTAATCCTGTCTCATAAGACCCTGTGAAAAGCACACCATCAACATCAGGATGCTTAACGAGTTTTTCTGCTATCTTTCCATCACCTTGAATTAAGTTGAAAACACCCTTAGGAAAGCCAGCTTGAGCAAATAACTGAGCCATTAACTGCCCTGTCAATGGAGTGTGTTCTGATGGTTTGAAGATAACTGTATTGCCAGCAGCCAGTGCAGGGATAATGCTGCCATTTGGAAGATGACCTGGAAAATTGTAAGGTCCAATCACGGCCATTACGCCACGAGGTTTATAAGATGTTCTTCCTTTAATACTTAAAGGCAACCCTTCTACATATTGATCTTTAATAAGCTCTATTGAATAATTCAATGTGATATCAATTTTGGAGATCATACCTTGAGCTTCTGTTTGACTCTCCCATAAGGGTTTACCCATTTCTCTTGAAATGATCTGAGCTATATCTTCTTTATGAACTTGGTAAAGAGACTTTAATTTCATTAATAAATCTGCGCGTTTTTCAAAGTCTAACTTCGACCAGAAATCATAGGCTCTTTTTGCTGCCAGGACAACTTCATCTACATGGCTTTTACAAGATAAAATTTCGGATTCAGATAAATGATCTGAAAAATCTGCAGGACTTACTTTAGAATGCTTATAATCTGGCTCTGAAGGGATGGTAAATTGACCATCAATATAATTACCTAAAAATGAAATAGGTTTTGGTCTTTCCCATTTTTGTGGCGCGTTTGACATCTTTCAAGCTCCTTTGACAGTTTTATGTAGAGTGTATTTCTAATAAAGATTTTTCTAGAATTTGTTTTGCAACTGCAATATCTTTTGAAGTTATAACAGATGGAATCAAGAAACGTATTCGATAAGGACCATGACCGCATCCAAATGCAATTAGTCCATTTTTAAAAAGTGTCTTTACAAGTTGGCCTTGCTGCTCTTTTTTACCATCAAAAGGAGTGAATGCTACCATTAACCCAAGTCCTTCCACATCAGAAATAAGTCCTTTACATGTCGACTGACTAAGATCTTTTAACATTGAAGCAACTTCTTTATGAATAGATTGAATTTTTCCAGAAGGTCCCATGTAATTGCCTTCATCTAGGATTTCTAAAATTTTCAGTCCTACATGCAGTTGAACTGTAGATCCTGCAAAAGTTCCAGCAATCAATCCTGGCCCAGGATTATATTCTGAAGTGTAAAGGGTAGCCCCAAGCTGCAGAGCTTTTGCAACTGTCACAACATCTACATAAGATCCTAAGTCCAATCTTTGATAAGCAAAAAATTGACCTGTACGGCAAAACGTTTGGATCTCATCAAGCCATATAGCAATACCCTCTTTTTTGCATTCTTCAAGCAGAGGTATAAAAAACTCTCTAGGTGCTACTTTATACCCTCCTTCTCCTAAAACAGGTTCGAAAACAAATGCAGCAATATCTCCTTTATTTTCTTCTATGTGTTTTCTTAATTGAGATAAAGAATGCTCCATACTATGAGGATCATTTTTATTAAAGAAATCCACTCTTAACACTTCATCATAGGAAGGGAGACCTATCTTATGAGCAGGGTTATCAGATATTTCTGCCATCATTGTTGTGCGACCTGCAAAGGCTTCCCTCATAGAGATGATTTTTCTAGCAGGTGTATTTTTTTGTCGAGTCATCTTCAAGGCATTCTCATTTGCCATGGAACCAGATGTGGTCAACCAACAGTGTTTTAAATTTGATTTTTGAGAAGCTATTTCTACAAGTTTTTCTGCTAGTCCAATCCACTGTCTATTTAATTGCAAATTACCTTGTATCAAGGGATCTAGTAAAGATGCTTGAATAGCAGCTTCAACCAGTTGAGGGTGATTGTGTCCCATAATAAAAATTCCAATCCCATTGATCAAATCCATCTTTACACTGCCATCTTCAAGCTCGACATAAACACCATTACCTGCATTTGAACCTATATAGGGTAAAAATAAAGGTCTGCCTCTTAAGGTTTTGACATGATCTATAAGAGCTTGATTCTGTAAAGTGATTGCTTCAGTAGAAGAAGGCTTTTTTGGTCCTTGAATATGAGAATTACATTCAGTCACTTGTTGGGCAAGTGAAGATATGATCTCTTTAATATCTTTAGATTGTAGTAGTCGGTGGGCATGTAGTTGATCTGATAGGTTATATTTCATGGTTGCTTTCTTAATAATAGTTGTTGTCAGTTAATTTTAAATATTTGTTTTAGCCTATAACATCTTTGTATAAGATGGCAATGATTAGATAGATTCCTAGGTTCATAACTAGTTAAGCATTCCCGGGATCTGGCAAGCCGGTAGACTGGCATCAGTCTCCGGGAACTGTCATCAGATTGCCCGTCTGCTGGATTGCCAGAATCCTGGATAAAAAGATTGAATTAATTATAAATTAAAGACATGTTCAATTGAAACAATTACCACCTTAAGATGTCATGAAGTGTGTAATTTTTTCAAAATGCCATAAAAGCCTTGATAAAGATGAGTATTTAATGTTATAAGTCTTGCTTCACAAGAATGTAAAAGAGGTATCGATTGAATGAAGCATTGTGTAAGGCTTAACTTCATTATTATTTTTAGCTTGCTTGTATTTGTTAGTGAACAAGGTCATACAATGCAGTTGCAGAGTTGTCCTTTAAGTCTAATGAGTTCAGATGAAAAAAACAAGGCGTTGGTGGACGCAATAAAAGACCATAATATAGATAGAGTAAATAGCCTTATAGCAGCAGATGTTAATGCTTTTGGTGGAGGTTCTTCCTTTAAGACGCATTTGATGGTTGCAGCAGAAGTAGATAATGTAGATGCGATAAAAGTATTGGTGGGCAGGGGCTGATGTCAATAAATCATATAATGACAGAGGGTGGGTAACTGGATACATGAGTGTGACACCACTAGCTGTTGCAGCAGAATATAACAATATCTCTGCTGCAAGTGCCTTGTTAGCAGAAAGAGCTGATCCGAATATTTCAGATAAAAGCAGAGGCTGGATACCATTGATACATGCTATAAGAAATCGCAATGTGACTATGATAGAGATACTAGTTAATGCAAGGTCTAACTTAAATCAGATTGATCGGAAAAGAGGTTGGACTCCTTTAATACATGCTCTGAGAACTAATGAGACAGAAGTGATAGAGGCTTTGCTTATATTAGGTGCCACAGTCCAAATTCTCTAATATATTCTTTTCCTATTGGGGTTAAGCGAATTCCTTCAAATGGGTATGTTAAGAATACAGCATTGATTTATGCCATAGAAAGTCGTAAAGCAAATGCTATTCGTGTTTTAATACCAATGGCTGACGTTAATCTTACACATAATGGTGAACAGGACGGATTGACTGCACTAATAGTTGCAGCAAACAAGGGTGAGGTATCGGTTGTAGCAATGTTGTTAGATGATAAAGCTAATGTTAATGCTCGAAGTGATATCTATGGTACTGCGTTAATAGCTGCTATAAATCCTCATGTCAGTGATAATTTTGGTGTAACAATTATTAAAATGTTGCTAAAGGCAGGGGCTGAAGATGATATTGAAGGTGCCATACGCCGTGCAAGAGAATTGAATAAACCTCATATCTTAAAAGTATTAGAAGAACATATTAAAAAAGTTAGCACTTAATTTAAGGTGGACTTTAACCTCCCTTTTGAGGATAGTCCCCCTCCCCCAACCCCTTGCTTTCAGGCGGCACTCAACTTTTAATTTGTATAAACTATATCACTAGATGAATTTATGAGCTTTTAAATGTCATAAGCACTTTTATTGCTGAAAAGCCTAGGGTAGGTGTCTTCGCTGGCAATAGGCAATCCCTAAGTATCTTATATTTTTTACTTGCAAATACTACATTTATGTAGTATTTTCTATTTATGATATATTTTAAAAACTATTATGGTGAGAGGGTTTGTTTACATGAAGATACCTTAAAACATATTCGAAGTAGGCATAAAGAAATTAATCTAAAGATGATTCGAGAAACGATTAAAAATCCTGATGAGATTAGACAATCTTAACAAGAAAAACGAAGTCAGCTTTATTATTATTTTCGTGAAAAAGGTTATTATACTTGTGTTATAGTAAAAATTTGCAGTGATGGAAATTTTATTTCCACAGCTTTAACAACAGATAGATTTAAAAAAGGTATTATTATTTATAAAAGAGGAGATTTGTAATGTACATTTATTATGATGTAAAAACAGATTATTTAGAAGCTTTTGAGAAAAATGTTTCCAATTATGGTCATTTTATTGATGATGGAGTTTTTGAAATACGATCTAAAAAGACTAAAGAGGTTATAGGTTATGGTATAGAAAATGCTTCAAAGAAAGTTAAGAAGTTAGATACTTTCAATGCGCTTCTCAAATTTTCCATTATAGTTAAAATACTACGTTTAAAAAAAGGATTAACTCAAAAAGAAATGGCTAAAAAACTCAATATTTCTCTTTTGCCTTATCAACGTATTGAGTCAGGCACAAATAATCCTACTTTAAAGACAATTTTAAAGATAAAAAAAGTTTTTCCAGAGCTTAATCTTGATGAAGTTGCTTAAGGACATGTTCTTATGTTCTGGGTCATATCGAATTAAATTAAACAAGCTCAGGGAAAGATTGTAAATCTTCTGGCAATCCAATATATGGGATGAATTGCCAGAACTCCAGATTTTCTAAGAACTAAGCTTATACGTTAAGATGTTTAGATACAAGCTTGGTCAGTTCAAACATATTGACAGAAGACTTACCTCTGAAAATAACTTTCAATTTTTCATCAGCATGAGTGTGCTTTTTGTCTTTAGAGTCTTGACCGATTTATTCTCAGAATCAGTTATAAATGTAGACCAAATACTATTCGTGTTTTAATACCAATGGCTGACGTTAACCTTACACATAATGGTGAACAAGACGGACTCACTCCACTGATTATTGCAGCAAACAGTGATATGGTGTCGGTTGTAGAAATGCTGTTGCGTGCAGGAGCTGATGTTAATGCTCGAAGCATTAATGGCTGCTATTGCTATAAATCGTCATTTAGTTGGCATTTATGGCGCAGAAATTGTCGAGATGTTGCTAAATGCAGGGGCTGAAGATGATATTGAAGGTGCCATACATCGCGCAAGAGAATTGAATAAACCCCGTATCCTAAAAGTATTAGAAGAACATATTGAAAGAGTTAGAATTTAATTAAATTTGGATTTATATTTATATAAAACTTTGATAATCTCATAGCCTTTACAAAAAACACTACTCTTTGTGAGGGCTTTTTCTTTAAACAAAACCGGAAATCTGGAAACCCAACAAGTAGGATGGGTCACCAGAATTCCAGATTTTCTTGAGAGCTTATACGTTAAGGTGTTTAGATACAAACTTAGTTAGCTCAAACATATTAACAGAAGCCCTACCTTTAAAAATAACTTTCAATTTTTCATCGGCATGAATGAGCTTTCTATCCTTAGAATCTTGAAGGTTATTCTTCTTAATATATTGCCAGACTTTTTTCACTACCTCAGTTCTAGGTAGTTCTGAATGACCACCAACAACCGCAGCAATCTCAGGAGAAAGAGTTACTGGTTTTAATAAAGGATTATTAGCTTTTGACTTTTTGACCTTTTTTAGAGGTTTCTTTTTAGCTGGTTTTGCTTTTTTTGATACCTTCTTTTCTACTTTCTGTCGTTTAGTGGAAGAAGCTTTTGGAGCTGCTTTCTTTTTTGTAACCTTACCTTTAGCTTTTACACGACTCACCTTTTTAGTTACACCTTTCTTTTTCGAGTTTACTGTTGATTTCTTGCTTGTTTTTTTGGTTTGCTTTTTAACTTGCTTTGCCATTTCCCCTCCAATTCAAATGTATAAATTAACAACAAATGGTTTCAAAAAACCTTAAATTACATGCTAAAATATATCTATTTTTTGGTCAACTGAAAAACAAAAACTTTTATACTATTATTTTTTAATAGATTTTACCTTATAGCAAGCCGGAGTATGAAGCTTTAAATTAGATGTCTTATATTCAGATATGGTCATTGCTCGTAGAGAGAGTGCATGTATAGAACCTTTCATTTCGTCACTAAGTAAATCCATAATAGATCTTTGCCTTTCTATAGGTGTTTGAGAGGTAAAACACTCACTGACAATTAGAACTTTAAAATGAGTTTCTGAGCCTAAAGGCACTTTATGTCGAAAACTCTCATTTTCTACCAGTAAAACTTCTGGCTGAAATGCTTTTTTTAGCTTCTTTGTTATATGTAGCTTAATAGACCCCATATCTTTAATAATTTATCTACCTATTTTACGACTTGTATTATTTACTATTCTAGGAAAATACTTGGATTGATTTGATTTCACTGTTATATATAACCATAATGTGAGTACGTTACCTAATAGTATCACAAGCAAGGAGTATAATGCAATTAAATGCTTGGTATGAAACGGACATTGGGCTTCATAGAAAAAGCAATCAAGATCGATTCTTAATTGATCAAAAACACTCTCTTTATGCACTGGCTGATGGCATGGGGGGGCATCAAGGAGGAGATATTGCAGCTACTATTGCAATAAAGGCTGTTAGAGACATCACAGTTGAGTATTACAATAAGGTTAAAGGAGCAGATCATAGACAGCTTATGATCGATATGTTCAATCTAGCATCGAAAAAAGTCTTTGACAAAGGTAGGAAAAAAAAAGAGCTAAATAAAATGGGTACGACTCTGGTTGTGGCACTTTATCGAGATGAGAAGCTATATATAGGACATGTGGGTGACTCTAGGGCTTATTTGTTATCAAAAACATCTTGTAATAAGGGGGGAATGTGGCAAATCACAGAGGATCACTCTCTAGCTAATCAGCAAATGCAAGCAGGTTTATTAACAGATCAGGATATTGCAAATCATCCACATAAGAATATTTTAACTCGTAGTATTGGTTTTCAGGATCATGTGCAATGTGACATCGTTTTAAAGAAAATACAACCTAATGACAATATTTTAATGTGTTCTGATGGGTTAACCAATATGATGAGTGATAAAGAGATTTATGAGACCTACCTTGAACAACCAGAGGAAAAAATATTACCCACATTGATTCAAAAGGCTAAAGATGCAGGAGGTCTTGATAATATCACAGTTCTTCTGCTTAAAGCTAAAGAAGATAAGAAATAAATATCTTAAAGATATAGAAGTGCTATGCCTATAAAACAATTATCCTATCACACAGCCTTAACTCCTGGGTCAGACTTGTGGATTTTATCTGAAAAGAAATATTCTTTCTGGACTGGGAAAATTGATTGGTACTTAAATTTTCAAATTTCAAGAAAATTTCCTCATATAGGCTTATCTTGCGATCAGATAAAAAAGCTGACTAATGAGTGGGAATTACCACACTTTAAATTAAATTTAACCAGTGAAAACAGGGCACTGATGATTGCTTCGGAAAGCTTTTTGCCAAATACAAAGACAGTAATTCTACCTTTTATAAATAGACAGCTAAGACATTGGATTGATGAAGCACTTAAGGTATGGAAGAATATAGAATATCCTTCCTTAAGGTTATTTTTTCCAGATGATCAACACTATAAAAAAACAGATCGTATAAAATTAATGGATCAATTATTGTCTATCACAACTGAGACTGAAGTTTCCTTTGTGTCCTTTAAAAGTCAAAAGTAAGTAAAGGCGAGTAGAAATTATGAAAAAGACTGTTTTTATTGTATCTGATGGAACGGGAGAAACTGCCAGCATTATGACACAAGCAGCTCTCGTACAATATGTAGATAAGGATATACGAGTCGTACGATGTAAAAATATCAGACATCCTAATCAGGTGACAAACTTAATAAAAGAAGCTAAAAAAGCTTCTGGTTTTATTGTTTATACAGTGGTGCAACCAGCTATAAAAAAGCAAATACAAAATGACTCTCAAACCCATAATGTACCAACAATCGATTTGCTTGGAGATCTACTTGATAAGTTGGGTCAATATTTGGGACATAATGCTGTTGTACCACAAGTAGGTCTATTTCGAAGTGTCAATGAAAACTATTTTAAACGCATTGAAGCTATAGAATACACTGTTAAACATGATGACGGCAGAGAATTAAGTGACCTTGACGAAGCAGATATTGTCCTTGTAGGGATTAGTCGTACAAGTAAAACTCCTCTTTCTATTTTTCTAAGTCACAAAGGCTGGAAAGTTGCAAATGTTCCCCTAGTTTTAAACCACCCTCTGCCTCAAGAATTGGAGAAGGTAGATGATCGTCGTATTATTGGTTTGAGTATTGATCCTATCAAATTAGGATCTATTCGATCGGCCCGGTTAAATAAAATAGGTCAGCCAAATAAGAAGTATGCAAGTATGGAGTACATCACTCAAGAAACAGAATATGTCATGTCAATTTTTAGAAAACATCGTCGTTGGCCAGTCTTTGATATCACAGAAAAGGCATTAGAAGAAACCGCTACAGAAATTATTAAGGTTATTTCACATCGGTTAGAGATCAAAGATCATGTAAACCTTACTCCTTATTAATGATCTACTGTTATTACTCTTTATTGATAAAAAGTGTTTGTGAAACCAATAAAGCTTTTATAAGGTTAGATAGCTTAAATAAGTTAAAAGTCTTTAAGAAGTAAAGGAAGTTTTAATGTGGATATCGAGAAAGTCATTATCATAGGGTCTGGTCCAGCAGGGCTCACCTCTGCCATTTATACAGCAAGAGCTAATCTTAGTCCGCTTTGTATTGAGGGAGAGATGCCTGGAGGGCAATTAACGACTACATCAGAGGTTGAAAACTACCCTGGCTTTGTAGAGGGTATACAAGGCCCAGAGCTTATGGAAATCTTTCGAGAGCAAGCAAAAAGGTTTGGTACTAGATACATCACTGCCGATGTTGAAAAATTAGATATACAATCACAGCCTTTTAAAGTGTGGGCTTCTGGTCAAGTGTATCAAGCTCACTGTTTGATCATTTCAACGGGTGCTAAATCTAAGCTTTTAGGATTAGATGCCGAAAAGAAACTTATGGGACGTGGGGTATCCACATGTGCAACTTGCGATGGTGCTTTTTTTAAGGGAGAAGATCTTGCAGTTGTTGGAGGTGGTGATAGTGCTATGGAAGAAGCTATTTATCTAACTCGGTTTGCAAAACAAGTTTATCTTGTACATAGGAGAGATAAATTTAGAGCTTCAAAAATTATGATTGAAAGGGCACTGAATAATCCAAAGGTCACTATTTTATATAATTCTGTCATTAAAGAAATTATTGGTGAAAATGAAGTAGAGGGAGTTGTTTTAGAAAATACAAAAGATCATGCAACCAGTAAACTAAACTGCAAAGGGATTTTTATAGCTATTGGTCATCAGCCGAATACAGAGATATTTAAAGAGGTTTTAGAAATGGATGAAAAAGGTTATCTTAAGACTAAAGAAAATTCCAGTTACACTTCCATAGATGGAGTATTTGCAGCTGGAGATGTTCAGGATTTTGTTTACAGACAGGCCATCACAGCTGCTGGCACTGGCTGTATGGCGGCTATGGATGCTGAAAAATGGTTAGAGGCAAGAGGGCTTTAGGTGGAACGGTGAGGTTATAATGAAGTTAAAAGATGTAGTTGATAAAATAGAGAAGATGGCTCGTTCCCGCATGCGCCAGCAGGAAGTTGTGCCACTAGATCAATTTAGAAGCCCTAAGAAAACCAGAAAAAAAACCATTTTAGTTATTGATGATGATGAGACTATCAGAGCAGCTCTTAAAAGAGCCTTTGAAGCAGATGGGTATAATGTTTGTTGCGTAGAAGATGGAGTGCATCTAGGCACTATTATTAATGAACCTATTGATTTTATTATATTGGATGTAGGTCTTCCATGGATCAATGGGTATGAATTAGCAGATATTTTAAAGCAGAGTGAAGATTTGCAAAATATCCCTATGATTTTTTTATCTAGTCATACGGGGGAAGAGTCCATTAAAAAAGGATTTGAAAAAGGCGCAGATGATTATATTAAAAAACCGTTTGAGATCAATACCCTCAAAAAAACCGTCAAAGTGCTTCTTGCAGAAGGTAAGTAGTAGTAAGAAAAAATTTTCCTTAACATTGTGTAAAAGAATGTAGATATCCTTTCTACTAAAAATGAACAGGCTTTTGAGGCAATCAGCATTTTACTGACGGTGTGAACCGTCAGGCTGATTGCCCAAAAGTGGACAGAGGCTCGCCTCGAGAGGCCGGTTTATTTTGAGTGAGGCAGCAAAACAAGGAAAAAATCTTTGAAGCAATGACTTGATGTTTTAACCTAAGCCTCGGAGTCTTTGAGTGATCGCTTGTGTAGCAATCACTCTGCGGAAGATCTCGTCTTTAGCTTAAAACATCAATTCTTATTAGCTATAAAGATTTAGATGATTTGTAAGAGAGAAAGAGAAAAGATAGTAAGAGGAAAGTTTCCTTAACATGATGTTAAAGAATGAGGAGAGTCTCCCTCCTAAAAATGAACGGATTTTCTAGGCGATGACCATTTTACCGACGGTGAGAACCGTCGGGGTCATCGCCAGAAAACGGCCAGAGGCTCGCCTCGAGAGGCCGGTTTATTTTGAGTGAGGCAGCAAAACAAGGAAAAAATCTTTGAAGCAATGACTTGATGTTTTAACCTAAGCCTCGGAGTCTTTGAGTGATCGCTTGTGTAGCAATCACTCTGCGGAAGATCTCGTCTTTAGCTTAAAACATCAATTCTTATTAGCTATAAAGATTTAGATGATTTGTAAGAGAGAAAGAGAAAAGATGGTAAGAGGAAGTTTCCTTAACATGATATTAAAGAATGAGGAGAGTCTCCCTACTAAAATGCATCAAGCTTTCTAGGCGATAACCATTTTCTGATGTAGCCATCAGGGTTATCGCCAGAAAGTAGCCAGAGGCTAGATGCATTTTAGTGAAACAGAGGATGCATTTTAGTGAAACAGGCTTGCATATTTTGGAGAACTTGTTTATAATCTCTGACATGTCAGATCATAAACCTTCTTCAAAGTATTTTAGTTCAGGTCATCACGGCCTTATGGCGTCAACTGCTAATCAGGCTTCTTTTATTCGAACAGATCAAGCAGAGGCTATTTCAGTAGGACAAATTCAGCCTAAAGAAGAAGCATCTTTAATAGGAGATACTTCTTTAAAAAACACAACCAAGCATAAATCTAAAGATCAAGACTGGAGCATTAAAGATGCAAATTATCTTTATGGGATTAAAAATTGGGGAAGTAGTTATTTTAGCATCAACAAAAAGGGCCAAGTCGTGGTCCATCCTAAAAGAGATTATCCAGAACAACAGGTCGCTCTTTATGACCTCATCAGTGATCTTAAGGAAAGGGGTATTCGCACTCCTACATTGATACGTTTTATGGATATTGTTGATGAGAGAGTTCATTTAATCAATAGATGTTTTCAGCAAGCTATTGAAAAATATGAGTACAAAAACAAATATCAAGGTGTTTATCCTATTAAAGTCAATCAGCAACGGCATGTTGTAGAGCAAGTTCTTAAATCAGGGGAAAAGTATGATTTAGGTCTTGAGTGTGGTAGTAAACCAGAACTTTTAGTGGCTTTGGCTATGATGCATCAATCTAAGGGGCTTTTGATTTGTAATGGATTTAAAGATTTAAAATATATTGAGACAGCTCTTCTATCTCAAAAGTTAGGGCGCAACACAATCATTGTTGTGGAAAAAATAGAAGACTTACACCTCATTATTGATGTTTCTAAAAAACTAGACATCACTCCTCAAATAGGTATTCGAGTTCGTTTAGATTCTATTGCTTCAGGTAGATGGAAAAAGTCATCAGGTCGTAGGTCTAAGTTTGGTTTAACTTCTGCTGAAATTGTTAAGTGTATCAAAATGCTAAAACAACAAGAGTTGCTTCATAGTTTGAAGTTATTGCACTTTCATATTGGTTCACAAGTTTCATCTATATTCTCTATAAAAAGAGCACTGACTGAAGGAGCGCGTTATTATACAGAGTTATGTAAAATGGGATTGAATATCAAGTATGTAGATGTAGGAGGCGGTCTGGGAGTTAATTACGGAACTCATGGTAATTCAGATTCTTCTATTAACTATAGCGAGCAAGAATATGCTAATGACGTGGTGTTCATTATACAAAGTATCTGTGATGAAATGAAAGTGCCTCATCCTGTAATTGTCTCTGAATCTGGACGTATGATGACAGCTCACCACTCTGTTTTAATATGTGATGTTTTAAGTACTTCTGCAGAGAAACATGATATTGCAAAAAGTGTTATTAGCAAAAACGAACCTCTTATTATACAGGATCTTTATGAGACTTATGAAACTTTATCTTCAGAAAACCTTATAGAATCTTTTAATGATCTTCAACAATACAAGGTGGATATATCACAGCTTTTCACTTATGGCATGCTGAACTTAAAACAAAAAGCTCTTGCAGAAAAGATTATTTATCTTTTTAACAAAAAAATAGCAGAGCTGGCACAACAAGAAAAGAGAGAAGATGTTTTAAAGATTTTAGAGCAAGATCTTATGACTCTTTACTTTACAAACTTTAGTGTTTTCCAATCTGTTCCTGATTCATGGGCGACTCAACAAGTTTTCCCAGTCATTCCCATACAGCAGTTAAATGAAAGACCTGAAGAACTTGCTGTGTTATCTGATCTTACATGTGATTGTGATGGTAAGATCGATCGCTTTATTCAAAAAGAAGAGATAAGCAATAGTTTAAAGCTGCATAAACTGACTAAAAATAAACCCTATTATTTAGGAATATTTCTTGTAGGAGCTTACCAAGAAATTTTAGGAGATCTTCATAATCTTTTTGGAGATACTGATGCTGTTTCTGTTTTGATCAGTAAAAATGGTTATCACCTTACAGAGGTAGAGGAAGGAGACACAATTATAGAAATACTTAATTATATTCAATATAACCGTATAGAGCTTATTCAAAAGATGAGGCGATCTATTGAAAACAGTATTGAAAAAGCAAAAATGAGCAAATCTGACGCCTATCTTCTTATGAGGAATTATGAAGAAGTCTTATCTGGATATTCTTACCTAGAGAGTCCTAAAAAAAATTAGAGTTTTTATAGATGAATGTTTAAGTATTTGATTATACTAAACTTTCAGAGGAAGCTCTGTTTATGGCTGTGGGTTAATATATTAGATTTTGATAGGAGGAGCTAGATGAGATGCGTAAAAGCCCTAGTCGAAATCAGGAGATACGGGTTACATGGTGGCTCCACGTTCTTCCAAAGCATTTATCATTACTTGCTGCATTATTTCTTCTCGCCCGTTTTCTCCCTCCTGATATTCATTTAGTCGAATATATGCATGCGCCAAAGCTGTTCGACCAAGATTATCTCTAGCATTCAAGAAGTCAATGTCGATGAAGCCGAAGTCGAAATCAAGTAGCAGCGTATTTAACATCTAATATCCATTTTCCAAGCACACATACATCAAAAGTGTCCGACCAAGATAGTCTCTGGCATTTACATTGTTTAATAAAAAAAGACTACCATTTGAAAACCAACTTGAACTAGCTATAACCATATCTATTGTTTGACCAAGATTGTTTCTAGCATCGATATCAGCCCCTGCATCAAACAAAAGGCGAGCAATACTTCCAAAATCTATTCCGCTGGCAACTGCATACATGAAAGCTGTTTGACCATGACTATCTACAGCGTTTATGTAGTCCTTCCCAATATCCCTTTCAATCAAAAATTTTGTACCACGCACGTCACCATTGTATGCATAATACATCAGTGCTGTGACATTATCTGCATCCGCATTAAAAATGTCATTATTAGAATCATTAAAATCTATTTGAGCTTTTAAAATACTTGTAGTTAATGCAGTTACTGTAAAAGTTAATACACATAAATTTAATAACTTCATTATAAAACCCTCCTACATGATTTAAGTTCATTCTTTACTTAAACTTACTTGGTCCCCAACTTGTACTTAACTCTTTTTATTGGATTACAAGTAAAAAATGATTATTTTGTAAATTTCCAGAACTCATGTAGGACTTCGACCTTTCGCACTATTTAATACACTGCAATAACCCCTATGTGGTTTTGGGTTGTAGTGCCCAGTAACGCATTCTTATGAGAAATTATGAAGAAGTTCTACCTGGGTATTCTTACCTGGAAAGTCCTAAAAAAAATTAAAGTTTTTATAAGTGAATCTTTAAGTATTTGATTATAATAAACTTTTAGAAGAGACTCTGTTTATGACTATGGGTTGATATATTAGATTTTGATATAAAACATTGCTATTTTTAGTAGGTCACATTATCTTTAACAAAAGCTATTTATAGATTTGGAGGAATGTATGAGACCTAAGAGGAACTTATATGTCTAAGCATCGCATAACATTTCTTATGGTAGGTGATCGTAAGGGGATCACCCGAAAGTTTGCTGTTTCTGCTATTTGGCTCAAGGTGGCTCTTGTTATTTGTACTATTGGGTTTATTTCTTTCTCTGCGGTTATTGTGGATTACTTTAGCCTTGTCGTTGAAATAGCAGAAAATAACAGATTGCGCTCAAAAAATATGCAAATGAAAGAACAGATGTCTTCTTTACAAGGAAAACTAGATATTTTAGAAGATGAGATGGAATATTTTCGAACCTTCACTACAAAGCTTAAAATTATGATAAATCCATCATCTAACCAAGATACTGATTTTAGCTCTTTACGCCGTGGAATAGGTTTGGTAGAAGATAAAGCATTATCTGTTTTTCAAAACAAATCTAATGATTCTTTGGAAGGTACATTTTCAAGAGGTAATTCTCCACAAGATACATCTTTAAGAAATATATCCCTAGAAGATAAAGACTCAGCATTTTTTAAATCATCTCCTTTGAATTCAGATAGAGGGGAGCTTGTTGTTGAGGAAAGCAAAGAATATGCTTTATTGAATATACGTTTAGACAAAGCTATTAGTGACTCTAGGTTACAAAGACAAGATGGAATTAGGATTTGGGAATCGCTTTCTCAAAGACAGAGCTTATTAGAAGCAACACCTGCTATTTCTCCTACTAATGGTTGGGTTACATCTGATTTTGGTTACCGCATCTCTCCATATACAAGTACACCTTCTCTTCACGAGGGTTTAGATATTGCAGCTCTTCCTGGCACTCCGGTGAGGGCCACAGGCAGTGGAGTTGTGACTTATACGGGTTATGATTCTGGGTATGGGAAGTTAGTGTCCGTTGATCATGGGTATGGCATTCTCACTCGATATGGACATAATGCTGAAGTTTTTGTAGTGATGGGACAAAAAGTTAAAAGAGGAGATGTCATTGCTACTGTAGGTAACACAGGGCGTAGTACAGGTCCTCATCTGCATTATGAGATACGTTTAAACGGTATACCTATTAATCCTGAAAATTACATTCTCTCGGATTAATTTCACCTTTTATGACTTTCTCTTACAAGGATGATCTGTTTGTTATAACAATAAATTCACAAAAAATGCTATGTTGTCCGTGGTGGATTTTTGGGCCGGGATTTGTTATTAACTCTCAAGACCAAAAAAACCAGTTTTGTGTATTGATGAGGGTTTTTTTAATCTCTTTTTTGTTAACAGTTACTTCTTCCCCTTTATTATCAATATTTCTGAGAAATTTACTATTAAGTGATATAATAATTCAAGATAATTATTTACCGATAATTGGGTTTATTCTATTTATTTTTTGTATTTTTTATATTTTTTCACCTTTTTTTTGGTTTTATTGGAAAATAAAAAAACTCACTAAAGGATTGCAGAAATTAAGTTACCTTGAAACATTAAAAAGTTTAACTGAATATTATAAACTATCTTCCTTAGTATATGTTTTCTTTTTCACTTCTTTTTTAACATTTCTTTCTCTGCCAGGACTCATGGTATTGAATCCAAAAATTCTAGAAGTTATAGCAGAAATTAATTATATGATAAAGGGAAAAATAGATATTACTGTTTCTAAGAGTGTTATTTCTCAAGTATGTGTTTTTTTCGTTAAAAAAGGAGGCGACTGTTTAGATATTTTAGGTGATTTTCTTTTAGTGGGCACAAGTCTTATAACAATCAATATGTTCACGCTATTTGTTATGATCGTAAATATTTTTCTAGGATATATGGTTATAATAAAATTTCAAAACAAGTATAAAAAGACAAATATGAATCTAAAGCAAGCAGATCCTGAAGTTCAAGAGCCTATTATGACTTTACTTAAAAAAAGGATAACTTCTCTTGTAGACTCTAAGCGCTATTTTATAACAACAGCTTCACAAAAAACACTGTTTTATCCAATGAGTTTTTTGGGATCGGCATTTGTTGTTGGTTCTCAAGACAAAAAAGATCAACTTTCTGCGTCTATAAAATATGATCTTATTTTTTGTTATATTATATCCTCTATATTCTCTCTCTTGTTTTTAACAATCTTAATATTTAATTATAATAAAATAGCTCAATACAGTTATTCGACAATGATCATCATCATATTTGTTGTTTTTATGATTTCTTTTAACTTTTTATCAAGTTGGAAAATCAAACGAAGTACTAGACGTATTAAAGGATTGCAAAAATTAAATCGGGTTGAATCATTAAAAAATTTAGCTCCACATTGTGATTCACTTTTCCCAATATTACGTAACTTCAAATCACAAGTGCAACTCTTTTGTGTTTATAGATATTTTTAAAAGTTGTATCATTTTAAGATTAATATTTCAACAAAGTTTTAATTATCATGAAAGATTATAGTAAATTATTTAATTTGAATGAATGTATTTTGATGTTTATGGCAAAGCCAAAGTAGTCCTCAAGCTAAAGCTCTGCGGAAGAACGATCCTCTGCCATAAACATCAAGCTGTCAAATAAGCATCTTCAGAAGTTATTATATATAAGTAAAATTAAATGGATAAACTATGAATAACTTCAGCAAACCATCTTTTGTCTATGAAACTCATTAGGGGTTAGAAAACCTAAACTCTTTCGAGGGCGATGGTTTAAAAGAGACTCAACCTTTTTTACATCCTTAGAGGTGACTTCTCTAAAATCTGTCTTCTTTGGAAAATACTGACGGATTAAACCATTCGTGTTCTCATTTAAACCTCTCTCATAGGAACTGTAAGGATGTGCAAAATAAACTTTACATCCAGTATATTCACTGATCTTCTCATGACACGAAAACTCTTTACCATTATCCAAAGTCATTGTATGAACAACCTCTCCTTTAAGAGCTTTAGAAATAGCATGAAAAACTGCCTCAGATCTCTTAGATTCTATTTTGACAATCCTCGTCTTCTTAGAACATCTATCTACCAGCGTGACTAAAGCTCCTTTATGATGTCTACCTATCATTAGATCACCTTCCCAGTCTCCTATCCGACTCTTCTTATCTACTATCTTAGGCCTTTTATCAATGCTCACTCTATTCTTTATCTGACCCCTTTTATCAAATCTACTTGTACCATATCGCTTCTTGCGTTGCTTCTGACATCTTAAAAATTTGTAGAGATCTCCTCCTGATTGCTTATCTCCAAGAATATGCTGATAAATACTCTCATGACTTATAGACAAACCTTTTCGTTTAAGAAAACCGGATATCTGTTCCGGACTCAAACGATCACAAAGAAACCTCTCAAGCTTATTAATGACTTTTTGTGTTATCTTTATATGTCTATGAGAGTTTTGAAGACGATCGACTGCTTTTTCATGGGCTTGTTGAGGACGATAACCTCGCAAGCCTTTGTTACGATTCAATTCCCTATATATGGTGCTTTTATCTCGACCTAGTTGCGTAGCAATTGAACTTATTGATTTTCCACTTTGCAAAAAAGCTAAAATCTGGTATCTATCACTTTGGGTTAGATGAGTGTACTTACTCATGGAATACTCCTTTCGTTATGTAAAGTTATTGATTAGAGTATTCCTCTAACCCACTTTAAATAACTATGCAAGGAGTTGCACTTGCAACTTGAATCCACCTTATATTTTAGTGGATATTTTTCTGTGTTATTGCTATTAGCTTTTTTATATTTTGGGATTGGAAAGAATTTGTTAAGTCTTATATTGAGAGCTATTTTTCTTATAATAGAAAAAATAGATATTACATCTCCATCTACTTTTATTTCTCAAATATGTACCATTATTATAATAGATGGAGAAGCAACCTGTTTAGAAGGTATAGCACATATTATTATAATAAGTGTAAGTTATGTAGTATTTGTTCTAATGATATTATACTTTGCCATAAATAGTGTCTATTTTGGATATATGGTTTTTATACAGCTTCGAGGTAAAGACAAAAGGGGACAAATATGAATCTAAAGCAAGCAGATCCTGAAGTTCAAGAATTCATTCATCAAGAGATGATCAGGCAAAAAGAGGGGCTAGAGATGATTGCCTCTGAGAATTATGTATCTGAGGCGGTGATGCAGGCTCAAGGCTCTATACTCACCAATAAATACGCAGAAGGTTATCCTAAAAAGCGGTATTATGGAGGATGTGAGTTTATAGACCAAATCGAGCAAATAGCTATTGATAGGGCAAAAGCACTTTTTAATGCTAATTATGTCAATGTTCAACCTCACTCTGGATCGCAGGCCAATATGGCAACATATCTTGCTGCAGCAAAGGTAGGAGATGTTATCATGGGTATGGATCTTTGCCATGGAGGTCATTTAACTCATGGATCTCCTGTGAATTTTAGTGGAATACTTTTTCCAGTTGTCTCTTATAGAGTTGACTCTGATACAGGACTTTTAAATTATGATCATATCTTTTCTTTAGCAAAAGAACATAAACCTAAGATTTTAATTGCAGGGTACAGTGCTTATCCTCGCACTATTGACTTTACAAAATTTAGAGAGATTGCAGATAGTGTTGGGGCGCAGTTGGTTGTGGATATGTCTCATTTTGCAGGACTTGTTGCAGGCAAAGCTCATGCATCTCCCATAGAGATAGCAGATTTTGTGACAAGCACAACACATAAAACCTTACGTGGGCCTAGAGGAGGGCTGATTTTTACTCAAACAGAAGAGAATGCTAAGAAAATCAACTCTAAGATTTTTCCAGGAATACAAGGAGGTCCTCTAGAACATGTGATTGCAGCTAAGGCTGTTGCTTTTCGTGAAGCATTAACTCCCAGTTTTCAAATTTATGCTCAGAAAGTTATAGAAAATGCTAAAGTTTTAGCAGAGGAGCTTTTAGATAAAGGATTTGATCTTGTCACTGGTGGAACAGATAATCATCTTTTGCTTATAGATCTTTCGAAAATAAACGTAACTGGTAAGATAGCAGAAAAGGCTTTAGAGTTGGCTGGCATCACAGTGAACAAAAATACGATCCCTAACGAAAAAAGATCTCCTTTTATCACAAGTGGCATTCGTATAGGAACTCCTGCCTTAACCACAAGAGGTATGGAAAAAACAGAGATGAAAACCATTGCCTCTTTTATTGATCAAGCATTCCATAATGTGGATGACAAAGAAAAACTAAATATTATTAAAGAAGAAGTCAAAAAGTTTTGTTCTCATTTTCCTATTTACCCTTCTTTTTGATTCTAAAATGACAGCTTTGATGGAAGCTGCTATCCATAATAAGGTAGAAGTTGCCAAGCTTTTAGTTGATTCTAAAGCGGATATTGATTTAAAAAATCGTCTTGATTCTACAGCGCTTATGCTTGCTGCAAGAGAGGGGTCTAGGGAAATATTTGACCTTCTATTAGATGCAGGAGCTGATGCTCATTGCTTGTATGCGCTCTTACGCCCACCCATTGGACGTCTATTTAGAATTTAAATTTGTTTTAGCTATTTTTTTGGTGGCATAACATTTTAAGGTCATTCAAAATGAGCTTGTAAAATGAGATACATTTGCTATTTTGAGAAAAGTGATTTAGATATATAAATGGGGGCAAGGAGTTCAACTTTGATGAAATTTCATATATCTAAAGAGCAGATTTTAAAACAAGTTCAATCTGCATTTGAAAAAAAAGAAGTTCTTTGTCGACAAATTTTTGACACTGTTTATACCCACATTGATACAAAAAAGAAGTCTTTTAATAAAGCAAAAACATTTATTAAAGATAACCATCAGGGAATGCAAGATTATTTTTTTTCACTTATAAAAGATAAAGATGTTGTGAATAAGGTTCAAAACACATTAAAAAAGAATCCTATTGTAAAAAATGTAATAGAACGTGGGGATAAGTATATAGGTCATTATATTAAAATACTGAATAAACCTCAGAATGATGTTGGGGATACACCTTATAAAACATCTTCCCAAAAAACGCCATCTTCTAAACAAGCACATTCTGTATCTCGGTTAAAACCTTCTTCAAAGAAGAAAGTAAGAAAATCCACCAGTGAAAAAACAAAGCTAACAAAAAAATAACTCTATGAAGAAAACTTACGATATTGCGGTTATTGGTGGAGGATTTTCTGGACTGTTAATAGCCTTACAAATGCAAAAAAAGGGTTATTCTACCTGTCTTATTGAACAAACATCGAAAGTGGGAGGGCATCTACAAGTTTCTGACGATGCATTTCAAATTCAACGTAGATTTCCATTATTTTTGGATACAGAAGAGACGAGATTATCTCTTTCTTTTTTAAGTGAAATTTTAAATGAAGATATTTCATATAAAGTGAAACAGGTTGAGCCTCTTATTTTTGAAAAGAGGGGAACCTCTCAAGTTTCAGGACAAAACTTACCTTCTATTTTAAAAAAGTTTGCATCTTATACTCAAAACAACAGAATTTTCTTAGATCATCCTTCTCATAATTGGCTGTCTAAGATGTTAAATCTATATTCTGGAGAGATATTGACCGATCAAAAAGTTACTGCTTTAAAAAGAGAAAATAAAAAAATGATATACTGTGTTTGCAATGATAACCAGAAGGTTTTTGCTGAGCAATTTATTTTTTGTGCTTCATTCCACACTCTAAAATCACTTTTGAAAGAGTATCCAAACTTATTATCACATCAAAGATCAATTAAAATTCAGCCATGGACAGCTATTTCTATTGACTTTGTTCACTCTGTCAAAATAACAGATACGCCAGCTTTGCACATTTTGTTATCCAAACATAAAGAAGATATTTATCCTTTCTTTGGCATCTTTCACCCTCTTCAAGAAAAAGGACAAATATCTCAATGGCTCACGTTTTTAGATCACACAACAGATAAGGACGAAGAAAAGCATACAGAGTGGGTTATTAGAAATATCAAAAAACAGCTAGAAAATATTTATCCAAGATCTATAGATTGCCTTTCATTTGAGAGACTTTTTATTTCACAACACTATGAACATAAAAATATCAAAGTGACTAAAAATAAGACACTTTTAGGAGCAGAAGACAATTTTTATGTTCCAATTGTGAGTAAAAGCCAATATCGTCAAAATTGGATAGATAGCGTATCTGTTGTGAAATCTCTTCTACCCTTATCACTTTGAGACTTATACAAAATCTATAGGTCTTCATCTCATTATGAGAAAAAGATAAAATAATACCATAATGATACTAAAGTTATTTTGTCTTCTTGCCGAAATTATAATTGTATAATAGAAAACATTACAAATAAAATATCAAAATAGATCAGATCCTCTTCTAAAGATTTTAATAATATCTGAAATAAGGGATTTTAAAATGAATAAATATGGAACACACTCATACTACAATAGTCCAAAAGAAGATGGACAAATCAATAATTCAATTCATTCAAAAATATCCAAAGTTAAAGTTAAGGTTATGAGTATAAATATGAACAAACATGAAAAATATCTATATGGGTTAGTTTTTTGTCTATTTATTCTCATGTTGACATTCCAAAACTGCGACTCACAATTAAATCTATCTTCCACGACAACAAACGATCTTGATGACTCGATATTTATAAGCTCTATCAATGAACCAATTATTAAGCCTATTCAAGCAAGTTTTACATCGGATGATACTTACACTCCTCGCAATTATTTTCCTGTAGATAGTTCTGTTGATTTAACTTTCCCTTATTTTAATAACCTTTCTGATATACAAAGCTTTGATTGGAATATTAGAAAGATATTTCCAGAAAATTCTCTGTTTGAACAAAATGCTTCTAGTGAAGAACCAAGATACACTCATATCTTTTCTGAAGTTGGTGTTTACGATATTTCTATCACTCCTAGTTATTATAATGATACAGTTAGTGGTGGTAGTGTATTTATGAAAGGGCATAAAACATTAGTCATAGGATTGTGTGATGAAAACCAAAATATTTTAGAAATCACATTAAACCAAGGAACTCTAATACCGAGTACAACTGCTACATTTGATTTGAGCTATTTTGATCAGGAAGAGACAGAATTTTCTGATGTTTTATGGCGTGTCATGCACGATAATACAGAACTAGAAGTATTAGATTCAAGTCAGACACATCTAAATGTCAATTGGGGCGATATTTCAGGAGAAGTTTTATTGGAAGTTTTTGCTCAGTTTGAAGGAGATAATTGTGTTTTTCATAGGCAAAAATGGTTAAACATTGATCAAAAGATCACTCCTCATTTCAATTATGTAAGACCTGTTGATGAAGACTCTCAAAATGTACTTTTATTTGATAATGATGTTTATGCTTACTTAAGGACAAGTCAGAATAGGTCAATTGGCATTGATATCAAAAATGCAGAAAAGTGTTTGTTTAATGGAGAAATTGTTCCAGACTGTAATGGTGTGATCGAAGGTATTAGTGGAGTAAATTCAGATATCACCGAATGTCAAGAAAGTGAAATTAATGTTACAGCCTACAGAGATGACGGTGAGCCTCTTACAGTGACTCAATCTTTTTATAATTACTGCCCAGCAAATGATGAGTACTGCGCCTTTGGCCCTCAAAGGTATCGTCCGGATGGACATAGATGTCCTCTAGCAAATCAATGATAGTATTTTTTTATAGAGAATAAAGACTACTCTTATTGCATATTATATAATTGTAAATTAAGTTTCTATTTTGATCCGGCAATCGGGCAAACTGGTAAACCGGCAAGAGTTCCCGGAAGCAGCCTGACAGATCACCTGACTTCCATGTCCCGAAGTAATGACAATTTGCTATTTTAGCTTTTAACTCGAATTGTAAAATACAAAGCTATATTTTAAAATGGCTTCTAATGAAATTGTTCTTTCTTGATACACTAATTTGATAACCTTAATATTGTAGCTTTGTTTACTTTTCTTTAAAAAAAAGTTATAATAATAAAAAAGTAGTTACGATTAATATTTCTATGCATTTATATAACTTAATTCATGTTATTTTAGGTCATTTAATAAAATGTTGAAGTTTCGATACATTTCTGATTTCTACTTAACTATACGCTCCTCTAAGATGAAGCTTCATACCCATTTTCGCCAGAGAGGAATGGCGTTAGTAGAAGTGATCTTAATAGCTGTATTTTTAGGAGTCTTAGCGGTAGGGACGACTTACTTTTTTGCTCAGACACAGACCACTCTTAGATCCTCTTCTCAGACTATGGGATGTCAAGTCATTGCAAAACAAGCTTTAGAAAATGTAGTGTCTATAGGAACTCGTTTATATGGTTATAAGATTAATAATCAAGATGCGAGTCTACAATATAATCCACTTTTTATTAAGCAGAGTGGTTCTAGTACAGTAGATGTAGGTGATGGGAGTTATTTAGGAAGAAGTGATGTAGGATTTCCTCCAGCGATGTATAAAGATCTATTTGAAACACTTGGGGTAAAAAAAGCAAATTCGACAGATTATAACTCATCAAATCCAAAGAAAAACTCAGGTGTACCTCTTGTGACTTTAAATACAGATCCATTGGAGCTTGGAACATCTGTACTTATTATTAGCTCAGTGAACGCTCTTCAGTATCTCTATAACTCCAATAAAAACTTTTTTACAGGTAACAGTGGTAAAGGTGAAAAGTATACATCCAGTAGCATGTCTGATGATCTTATATCAAAGGCATTGAGTAAATATGAAAACAAATTTAATTTAGAAAATGCAGAATTTTATATAAAAATTTCTCCAGTCGATTTAAAGACAGATAAAGTGATGAGCACTTATTCTGATATTAAATGTTATAAGACAACTTATAATGGAACAGCACTTGTTCCTCAACCTTATACTTGTCCTACAGACTCAGGTCATACTTTAGTTCTAACACGTCCTCGTTTAATGCTTCCTTCACATCCTTATTTAAAAAGTCAGATAACAGAAGATTTAGTACTTGTAGGTAATGAGAATATTGGATTTGAGATCAAGGTGAAATTGAAGTATGAGCAAAATGATCAGGAGTTTATTTGTGATGCTATGCATAGGTTTAATCATCAAGGTAAAACAGTTACAGGAAATCTGGCAGCAAACAGTCCGCTAGCTGTAGAGGTGTTTGGTTTAACAAATGGATCTGGTAGAGACTTATTAAATAGAGAGAACAAACAAACATCTTGTGATATGGTCGATGGCGTGATTGAGCCTAATTATAAAAATATCACTGTAGAACTTAATTTTCAAAGTTTTAAGAGAAGAGGAAGTGGTGGTGAAGAATTTGGCGCATTACTTTTATGTAAGGGTAAGACAGCTTGTAGGAGTGATGGGGAAGAAGGTTATGGAAGCTGTAGTGTGCAAGAGACAAAATGGCAACGTTGTCATGAGTTAGAATTTCCAGAGCAGACTGGTAGTACAGATGCAGAGCTTTCAGAGGATGATAAGTTAAAGTTGACTTTTAATAATCTTAAGGAAAATAGGAGATATGATCTTTCTATTAAAGAAGTTTCTATGTTGGAATGGTCTAAGAGCTCTGTTGAACTTTATCCAAATGAGAGCCAAATTTTTATCGGTGTTAGTGGTATAGAGGTAGTCCGGTTTTATATTGACGCTAAAAGACCTACTGTCAGTCTTGGCATTCTAGGTGATACAGTCGGTGAGCCAGATGATGGAGCTGGTGAGCGCAATTATCAAGGTCCTGAAACCAAGTGGACTCCTCCTATGGTTACAACCCAGTGGTTACAGTGCGATAGACGTGCTGTGAATACTTATGCAGATATTAAGGATCAATTTACTCATAATTTGGAACCTTGCGCTTGGAATGGTTCTCGCGCAAATGGTGCTAAAAGTATTAATCTGTTAGAAAATGTTCATATTAAAAGCAGTTATGATTTTAAATTACGTCGATGTTTGGGAGATGTGGAACACATAGATCAAGGTCGTCATACTATAGAAGCTCAACCTTATGATACCTGTGATGTTGGTGTTAAGGGAGAGATTTTGTGGGATACAGATTTACCTGAACATTTTGAAGCACAGGATGTAGATGACAAATGGTTTTTCAGTACTGCAAAAATACCTTATGCGATAAAGACAAAGGTTCCAAGCAAAACTCCAGAGGGGATGTTTCCAAAACATTATAGTGTAACTTGTTTTGAAAAGGAATATGGCACAAATATAAGAACAGATGGAAATAGCAAAACAATAGACTGTAAGTTTTTAAATGGTAATTTAAATCGGGATGATGGCTGTAATCCAGAAAAGTATGGTATCCGATATCACCATGTGTGTGGAGCTAGTGGATGTAAAGATAGTAAAAAGTGGGCCGTTTATACTCCTCTTAGAAAAAGCTGTTTGAATGTGAGGTGTGAGCCGGGTCTTTCTTGCTGTGTTCGTAATGCTGGAACTTGCAATGGAGTAAATGACAAAGAATGTGGTGAACCAAAGACAAGACATTGCACGGATCCTTTAGGAGGTACACAAACCAGTGGAGATGAAGTGCCTTCTGGATGCCCAGCCTTAGGTTTAAATAACTGTTCTTATGCTCTTCCCTGTGAAGCGACATCCCCTTGTTCTGAGACAGGTCCTACTTCTGCTTGTAATCGTATAAGGCAAGGTTTTGGTTGTAGCTACTCAAAAGGTGGAACATGTATACCTGATAATACAGGTTGGAACCTTTCCTGCTATAGTTCAGGAACTTACACTGTAGGATGTGCTCGTGGAACTTGTAATGTAGGTTGTGCTAGCAACTGTCGCATACCTTGTACACATACTTGTTATAACACTTGTTATAACACTTGTACAACGACAGACAGTAATGGGGTAACAACAACACAGAATTGCAATCCTTACAATTGCAATCCTTATAAATGCCATGGCTGTCATCAGTATGAATATCAAGCTCAGCCAACGGCTTTACCTACACCTATCGCATTTTCTGGAACATGTGGCGTTCCAAGTGGAGGCTGCAGCCGAAGAAGTGTTGGTGGGGGGAATTTAACTTTGGAGCAATGTGATGTAAGAGATCCTACGAATCCAGCAATGTGTCCGCCTCCGCCACCACCTCCACCACCGAGTCAATGCAATACCAGCGCGCGGCATGGTTGCACAAATGGAGGTTCAGCTATAAATCAAACTCAGAGTGGAGATAGATATTATTATTTATGGAATTGTGAAAGCTTAAATGGTGAAGTTTCAAGTGAATGTCGTTTAGGAAAAGGAATAAGTCAATGTGACTATTCTACTGATTCTACTCTCCCTATTGGGCAGAGAATCAATAAGTGCACAAATGGTGGCATACCAACAAATCCAATAGAGACTACGAATTACTACGGATGGAAGTGTACAAGTCCAGATGACAACACTTTAATCACATCGGATGAATGTGTTTTAAGGAAACCAATTCCTCCAGAAAGTGATTGTGGTACTACTAAATATGCTTGTGCATCTCCAATTATTGCTACAAATAGGAAAGATAATGGTTGTTCTTGGACATGGGAATGTCCAAATCCGGGTGGCAGTGCTTTGATCACATCGAATCGATGTGAACTGCAAAAAAAAGTGAGTGAATGTGATAAGAATAGCAAGAAAAATGCTTGTACATCTGGGGGTACAGCTGTAGACACAAGAAAGGATGGAGATATCTGGGTATGGAAATGCGCAAGCCCGGATGGCAATAATTGCAAATCAGATCAGTGTTCTTATTGTGATTCCACTACTAAATGTTGTCCAGATGATACTGCTGCTACTAATTCAAATTGTTCTCTAGAGTGTGGAGCGTGTGGTCCATGGAAAGGAGCATCAGATGAATCTTGCTCTAGTGGAACGTATGATCCTCATCCACCAGATTCAAGCACTGAATATAAATGGACTTGTAGGAATGCACCACATGTGGCTAGTAATACATGTGCTGATAAACGTGAAGTTTCTTGCGGTCCTGAACCTAAACCACCAATAATATGTGGAGTATGTGGAACTGGCAGTATTGAATGTGCTGGAAATGGAGGGCCAAACAAAGAATCATGTTGCAGTGGAGGCATATTCCATAGCAATCTACCAGATACACCCACCCACTGGAACTGGACTTGTCAAAATGATTCACATGTAGCCAGTGATACATGTGCTGAAAGTAGTAGTGACACTGATAAACGTCAGATATCTTGTAGCAAGGCTAAGCCAACAGTCAACGAATGTGGAGTATGTGGTTCTTATCAGGGAAATTCAGATGCTTCTTGTTCTTCTGGAAAGTTTCATCCACACCCAGGGCATACAGCAACTGAATATCAATGGACTTGTATCAATGATCCGCATGTAGCCAGTGATGACTGCGCTGAGAGTACTAGTGACACTGATAAACGTCAAGCTTCTTGCGGCCCTGAGCCTAAACCTAATTGTGATTGTAAGCTACCTGCAACTAACAGTGATCCTTATACTTGTAGTAATGGATGTACAGCCAAAAATATAAGGAAGCATTTTAGTAGCGATGGATGGCGATTTCTTTATGGTGGTCTTAGAGCAAACCGTATGCAGACAGATGAGGTAAGATGGGAGTGTGAAGCATCTGGTGGAACCTCGGTGGAATGCTCTTACCGAACAAGAAGATGTGCCGGAAGTGAGATGAGAGATAGCAATAGTGGACAAATAGGCAATATAGGGCAAACTATGGGATGGGGTGGTTATGATGGTTGTGAAGATACTGGACAAGATTTTGAAGGCATACTTGGTGGTGGTCGTACTAAAGAAGAAGCCAGGACGTGTAAAATTAGTAGTTTGAATGGAGATGGATTATCTTCTTCTTGTAATTATATAGGAGATTGCGATAAAAATTGGCGCGGGAGCTGTAGCAATAGATGTCGCATTACCACATGTGATTTTACTATCCAAGAGGACCAGGGGATTTCCCAATACATTGATGATTGACCTTTAATGTTTCTGAAAATTGGTAAGAAAACTTGAACTTAATGGAATGGATCCGTCCTTCCTCTTACATCGGCATCTAAATCTTTTGATAAATTTTGTGCCTTAAATGTTGTTAAAGTTTATGAAATTTTAATAGAGCCGGTCTCAAAAATAAAAATTTGATAAGAATTTCCAGTGATTCATAACTTTATCTAACTACAATGTATATCAGTGTTTATCTTCGTCTATAAACGTTTGTACCTATTACCTCTAATTTCTTATATAAAAGGGCTGTCTTCCTCAAAATAAATCACGCCTCTGGCGTGCTTTCTGGCACTGATCCGATGGTTAAAAGCCATCGGATCAGTGCCTAGAAAGTCTATTCATTTTGAGTAAAAGCCATCTCAAGGAATGTTTTGTATAATACAAAATTGGCAGTTCTTCTAAAAAATTTATCTCTAATAGCATTTTTGAGATGGCTTCTAATTAATTAATAAACTTACAAATAAGGAGAACAGATCCATTCTATTAAAGCCGAAAATTTTAAAAAGAACATCATAAGAAGTATATACATATTGAGACATAACGGATTATTCTTGGTAGATTACAGTCTTTTGTTCTAGTCTATGATAGATTGAGACAAAAGGAGATAGAGATGACATAAAGAAATGGTGTTCTAGATGGCAAAAAAAGGTTATATCTTTATTTTACTTAAAAGTTTTTGTGACAGCAGCCTGCCATTTCTTTAATCGAGTATCTATTTGCTGTTTTGATAACTTTGGTTGAAACTCCTTGCATTCTTGAAAAGACTGGTAAAGATCAGAGGTATTTTTCCAAAGGCCTACGCTCAAACCAGCCATCCATCCAGCTCCTAATGCTGTTTTTTCAACCATATTATCTCTTATCACTGGAATTCCTAAATAGTCAGCTTGGTATTGCATTAAAAGGTTATTTTGTGAAGCGCCTCCATCTACTTTAAGATTTTTTAGCTTTTGAAAGTCTTTTTCTATAGACCAAATCATCTCGCAATTTTGCAGGGCCATCGCTTCTAATGCAGCTCTTGCAATATGAGCTTTATTACATCCTCTTGTTAATCCAGATATCATACCACGCGCATCAGCCTTCCAATAAGGAGATCCAAGCCCTGTAAAGGCAGGGACAAACTCAACGTCTTCTGTACTTTTAACTTGCAGGGCTAAACTCTCAACTTCATCAGCATTTTTGATCAAGCCCAGTCCATCCTTGAGCCATGAAATCACAGAACCACAATTTAAAACACAGCCTTCTAAGGCATAGATCATTTTATTGTCTTTGAGTTGCCATGCGATTGTACTTAGACTCGCATTAGAACGCACAAGATGCTCTCCTGTATTTAAAAGCAAGAAACTGCCTGTACCAAAAGTGCACTTAGCATCTCCTAAATTAAAACAGCTATGCCCGAATAATGCTGCCTGCTGATCTCCGATCATCGCAGTGATAGGAATACCATCTGGTAAAACTTTTAAACCTTTCGTAAAACCAAAGTTATGGCCAGATGGATGGATTTCAGGTAAGAGATTATCAGGAATAGAAAAAATATCTAATAGTTCTGAATCCCAATGGCCATCTTGTATATTCATAAGTTGAGTTCGAGAAGCATTAGATACATCTGTTGCATGCGCCTTGCCACCTGTTAAATGCCATAATAAAAAAGTATCAACTGTTCCTAAAACCAAATCACCTGATTGTGCTTTTTTAAGGGCACCATCAATATTTTGTAATATCCATTGCACTTTTGAAGCACTAAAATAAGGATCGATTGTAAGACCTGTTTTTTCTTTTATAGCTTTAACAATTGTATTATCTTGAAGAAGCTTTTCACAAAAAGGACGACTACGACGACATTGCCAAACAATTCCATTATAAATAGGCTGACCAGTTAAGCGATCCCAAACAAAAACAGTCTCTCTTTGGTTGCTTATACCTATAGCAGCGATCTGACTGTGATCAAAGTCTTTAGTCACACCTTCAATAGCATGCAAGACACTTTGCCAAATATCTTCAGAGTTATGTTCAACCCATCCTGGCTTTGGAAAAATTTGACGAAATGGTTTAGTGCTTTTTTTGACCAAATGACCTGAACTGTTCATCAAACAAGCTGTTGTGCCTGTGGTCCCCTGATCAATAGCTAAAATATATTTTGACATAGAGCAGCCTTATATCAAACAAAAATCAAGTATTACTCATTATCTTATCACCAGCTACACTTCTTGTGCCTGATAAGTTGGAAGTCTCATATAAATCTAAATATTAATCAAGTGAAAAATACTTCAAAATGGCCTTGTTGCGCAAATACTGATTTTAAGGAATATATATATGAAAGTTAAGGTGAGTTAACAATATTGGTTGGCTTTTGATAGATTTCTGACTTGTCTGTGGCAAACCACTAGTAAAGGTGTATTATCTTGGTTCATCTTGATCTTGGTTTTTTATAGGTTCTTTTTGAGAAAAGACAAAAACCATATCTTCTTCCCCAGCCATATCAAAACGTTCCATAGCGAGTTCTTCCAGGTAACTTGGCATATAGTGTTTTTGTATTTCTAATGAAATATCACGGCTTTTTTCCTTGAATTTGTTAATACTGTCAATTAAAGCAGCTTTTTTTTGAGATAACTTCCAAATTTTTACTGCTGTACCATCTGTGATCAGGTGAAAAACCACCATGATCAGGCAAGCTCCTAATATGATTTGAGGAGACATGAGTATTTTTTCTATGTAATGACGACGTTTCATGGTTTCATTGTGAATGAGTATATATAAAAAAAAAACAAGAATCATTCATTCAAAGTCTAATGTATAGTTTTATGACTTAAAAAAAGTTATAAATCATAAAATAAAGTGGCACATAGATCAATAGTCATACATAATGAAAGTAAGAGAGGGGAGTATGAAACCTGCTGTAAATACATCCATTGCAACTCTTAAAGAATCGGCAACTCTTATGATCAATGAGAAAGCTAAATCACTGCGCTCGGCAGGGCATTCTATTTGTCATTTTGGATTTGGCCAGTCACCTTTTCCTGTTCATGAAAGTATTCAGGAAGAGTTAAGAAGAAATTCTTATAGAAAAGATTATCTGCCTACATTAGGACTTTTAGAACTGCGAGAAACTATATGTGATTTTTATCACAAATATTACAAATATGAGTTTAGTCCAGATTGTATTTGTATTGGGCCAGGGAGTAAGGAGCTTATCTTTCAGGTTTTATTTATTTTAGAAGGACCTCTTTTGATTCCTGCCCCCAGTTGGGTCAGTTATGGCCCTCAGGCACATATTCGTGGTAAACAGGTCTATGTCATACATACATCTAGAGAAAACAAATATAAGGTAACATCTCAAGATCTACAAAAAGCGTGCGATGCTCATCCAAATAGTCCTCAAAAAATATTGATTATTAACAATCCCAATAACCCTACAGGAATTGTCTATTCTGATGAAGAAATTGAAGATATCAGTCAAGTAGCGCGTAAGAATTCTGTAATTATCATTTCAGATGAAATTTATGCTTTAATTAATTTTAACCAGTCTTTCTCTACTGGTTTTTCCTCCCACTATCCGGAAGGTACCATTGTAACAGGAGGTCTAAGTAAGGGGCATTCTGCTGGAGGATATAGGCTAGGCTTTATTGCTGTACCTAATAATATGCAATCTGTGATTAAGTGCCTTATTTCGATGGTCAGTGAAACTTTTAGCGCAGTTAGTGCCCCTATTCAAGCATCAGCAATTGCTGCTTTTTGTGGAAATAAGGAAGAAATAGCCTATACACAAAAATGCACAGCAATTCATAAGGCTGCAGGTTATTATATGCATAAAAGATTCTTAGAAATTGGGGCCTTTTGCCATAAGCCAGAAGGAGCTTTCTATGTTTTTCCTGATTTTATGGATATGAAGGGTTGGCTTAAATCTAAAGGTATTATCAATTCACCAAATTTAAGTGACGTTCTTTTAGAAGAGATAAAGGTAGTGACTCTTCCTGCTTATGATTTTTATTGCTATAAAGACTATTTGGCCTTACGTATTGCTACAGTGGATTATAATGGAGCTCAAGTTTATCAAGCAAGTTTGGAATATCCTAGAGATTTAGATGATCAATTTATTGAAGAAAATTGTCCTCATCTTAAAGAGGGTATGGACCGCATTCAAAAATTCTTTGACAAATAAGCAAATAAACCTATCATTGTTAATATTCAGAAAATCAGATGAGAGCTAGAGGATGAAAAATGAGCACGAATAAGTCTGTGTATCATGTATTGAGTTTCTATAAGTTTATAGATATCTCTAAAGAGGATACTTTAGACTTAAGTCAGTCATTACAAGTATTAACTGAATCTCTGCAGACTAGAGGCCTTGTTCTTATAGGTAGAGAAGGCATCAATGCAACAATTTCTGGAAAAAAATCAGCTCTTTCTGAAATTAGATCTTTTTTAGATAAGCGTATTGGAGAGGATACTCCTATTGTCTATAAAGAAAGTCTTTGTGATTTTCTACCTTTTAAAAGAATGAAGGTCAAGATACGAGAGGAAATCATTAAGATGAAACCTATGCATCCGGATGATATTAAGGAAAACTCTGAACACCTCTCTCCAGAACAGTGGCGTAAAGCTCTGCAAGAAAACAAAGGGTTATTTTTAGATGTGCGCAACTGGTATGAAACTCAAATAGGCACATTTGAAGGTGCTCAGGCTTTAAATATAGAGGCCTTTACCGATTTTATGGATGCTTTTAAGAAACTTAATGTTTCTAAAGATCAACCTATTTATACTTTTTGCACAGGAGGTATTCGTTGTGAAAAAGCCAATGTAGAGATGCAAAAGATGGGTTACCAGCAAACTTATCAGTTAAAAGGAGGTATTTTAAATTATCTTCAGAACTATATAGGCAGCAAAGACAGTAAATGGCAGGGAGAGTGCTTTGTCTTTGATCACCGTGTGGCTGTAGATGGCTTAATGCAACCTTCTAAAATCTATTGTCTTTGTCCACACTGTGGTCAACCTGGTGGGAATGTCTTAGATTGCAAGGAGTGTGGTCGATCAACAAAAGTTTGTGACTCTTGTTTAACATCTGATCAATTTCATACATGTTCTAAAAACTGTGCCTATCATTATCAAAAGAAGTAACCAGTTAATTTTGCATAAATTAATATCTTAAATATAATTAAAAGCGGCCTCAAGAATGCTAGGTCTACTATATTTGAACTTACCTTAATGTAATGATCTAGAGTTATGGCAGGCTTCTTCCATAGGCAACAGGCATCCCCCGTGCCTTGTGTTTCTGTTATTTTAAGAACCTATTATAGAATAAAATATTTTATAAAAGCCTTGTCTTCTGAGGCACTGGCCTAGGCCTATTTCAGAAGTCTGCCATAACTCTATCTCAATATTGCAAAATGCAAAACTGATTTTTAAGACTGCTTCTAGCTTTTTTAAGGATTTTTTCTAAAAAAGAATATCATTTTATTAAACTATTTTGACAAGCTTGTTTTAATTCCTCTTTAATAACTAGTTCATCAGATGGATCAAGGAAAATTAAGCCATTGCCAGTTTGATTGCGAATAGCTCTAATAATATTTTGTCGTCTCTTTTGACGTAGGTCTTGTGCTTTATTGAATGTTTGCACAAGTGGTTTTATATGTTCTCGAGCACTCTCTTTAACTCCAAGGCTATCTAAAAGGTTTTCAAGTTCACTATCTGAAACTTTTAAAGAACCTCTTGTTTGCTGATTTTGCATAAAATTAAGAAAGCCCAATAATTGATCTTCTGTGAAAAAATGACGGTAACTTTCTAAAATAGCTACTGTGTAATTTGAAATATCCTGATTGTATTGATCTATTTGCTTCTCTAAAGTATGTAGATATACTTGCTCCTTCTCTAAAGAATGATCTTCCATCAAAGGGACTATTTTAACCTCACTGATGGAATGGACATTATTAGCAAAAAAGATAATATAAGGATCATACATAAGAGAGAGTAGTTGCTGTGTTTCCTCCTGACTCCATGTATCTAAAGGACTTAAATTCGCATTTAAGAAATTCTTGTTTGCAAGATAGGAGGCAGTTTCAATATGAATAGGACGAATCTCTAGTTCTTCTGGAAAACGGTCTACACCAATCCAATCTAGATTTCCAGAGTCAGCTGCCTCCTTTATTTTTTGAACACTGGATTGCCTAGATTCGATGATTTCTTGTTTATCTCTGATTATTGCATTTAGCGAAGTGGCGATTTGTTGCCAGCTTCCAGAAAGCAGTCTAGCTGTAGATAAGGCATCTTTTAAAGAGGAAGGGTTATCTAAAATATGGTGAGTAGCTTCTCTACCGACAAAGGAAGGATGGGTTATAGGTAAAGTATATATTTGTCTATCACGAATAATGCTGACGACTTCAATGCTATTGGAATGATTAGAGTGCTCACCTGATTCTTGTGCGGATACCTTATAAGCTATCAACAAGACCATCAATAAAGGTAAATAAAATACTAACTTCACTGGATGCCTCATTAAAGTAAAACGTCTTTTGCTATTTTAATTTTAATTCAAAAAATAGAAGGTATGAACATAACGAATACATACCATGAACATAACAAATACATACCATGAACATAACAAATACATAGAAAGAAAACAATAATGCTATAAGTCTATAAAAAAGGAATACCCTGATGTAAAAGGAGTATTGTTAAAGAAATATATAAAAAATTTTCACAAAGAATAACCTTGTACATACAATAGCCTTAGAAAAGTTATAAAAATCCATTAGTGCTTGGGAAGGAATTTTTTAGATGCGAAAATTCTTACAGCTACCAGACTTCAGATACGGTTGCCAGCATCCCAGGTCCCATGACAATAGGTATTGTAAAAAGCAAAACTTATTTTGTCAGATCACTTCTAGTTACTTTAGTCTTACTAATTCTTTGTATGAAAAGCATCCGCTTGCCTCACCTATATCACAAGCCTTCTTAAAAAGCAGTTTAGCTTGATCAATACTTCCCTGTCTTTTTTCAAGGTCTGCAAGGATCATACAATCTTTAATTTCGCCTTTGTTACAGGTTTCTTTGTAGGTTTGCCTAGATTGGTTGATATTTCCATATCTCTCTTCAAGCCATACAAGGAAATAGCATCCTCCATATAGCTGAGAGCTTTTATAACAAAGCCTTTTGTAAATTTGTCTAGCTTGGTTGATATTTCTTTGTTTTTCTTCAATGTCTGCAAGAATCCTACAACCATGTCCACTTGTACCTTCACCTTTAAGTTCACTTTTTTTACTTTGATCTTCATTTTGATCACAAACCTTCTTATAGAGCTTTTTGGCTTGATTGATATTTCCTTGCGCCCTTTCAAGATTCCCAAGTTTAATGCATTCTCCTATTTCATTTCCATCACAACCTTTTTTGTAAAATTGTTTAGCTTTATTGATATTTCCTTGCGCTTCTTCAAGGTCTCCAAGAATCACGCATCCACGCATTTCACCTTTATCACAAGCTTTCTTATAGAGTAGCTTAGCTTGATTAGTATTTCCTTGTTTGTCTTCTATTTCTCCAAGCAAGAAACAACCTACTAATTCACCCTTATCACAATTTATTTTGTAGAGCTGCCTGGCTTTATTGATATTTCCTTCCCTTTCTTCAAGGCTTGCAAGCACAAAGCAACTTTTTACTTCGCCTTCTTCACACTTCTTTTTATAAAATTGTTTGACCTGATGAATGTTTTTTTGTTTTCTTTCAAAAATTATAAGTTCAAAACAACTCCATGCTAGCATTTCATTTTGATCACAGTTTTTTTTGTAAGCTTGCCTAGCTTGATCAATATTCCCTTGCTCCTCTTCAAAAGATCCTAAAGCATGACAAGCCTCCATTCTATGTGCTCTATCTACACCACTTGCAGTATCACAAATTCTTTTGTAAACTTGTCTAACTTGATCAATGTTTCCTTGTCTTCTTTCAAGATATCCAAGAGCAAGACATCCTTTCACCTCACCTGCATCACAAGCCTTTCTGTAAGCTTGCCTAGCCTGATCTATATTTCCCTGGGATTCTTCATTAAATCCAAATTGCATACAAGCTTGCACCTTGTTTTGATCACAAAGGTTTTTATAGGTTTCGTTTTGATCTTGATCTATCAGACTCAATTTGTCTTTTGTCTTTACATGAGAACATCCTTGTATAAAAAATATGACCAATAGCATAACAAAACTCTTTCTAAAGACCATCACGATATCTCCTTTTATTCGACTAATAATTCATCACTGACTTATAAGCTATTGTTTTTACTTTTTATTCCATATATAGATTGACTGTCAATTGAAATGACAAGACAATTTTGCAGCTTATATTAGTGCTACCTCATAATAACATTACCATCTTTTAGTAACAGATATTCATAAGGTCATTTGAGGCTAAATTATGCGAGCAATCATTTATCTATTGTTGTTGTAAATTGTTGGCATATTAATTAAAAAGCGATAGAAGAATCTAAATGGAGTGAGAAAAGTGATGTACTCCATTAAGTGTTAAGGTTTTAAAAAAGGAGTAGTTTGTGAGTCAAGTAAGTAAAAGGTTGAATTTTGTTGAGTATATTTGGTTGGATGGGGCATCTCCTGTTCAACAATTGCGTTCTAAAACTAGAATGCTTTTTCACCAAGAAGATAGAGATATAGCGTCTTTTCCTGTATGGGATTTTGATGGGTCTTCGACTTGGCAGGCAGCAGGGAACAATTCAGATTGTGTTCTTAAGCCTGTTTTTTCAACAGTAGACCCTTTAAGGCAGGAAGATAGCTATCTGGTTCTTTGTGAAGTTTTGAATGCTGACGGCAAGCCTCATCCCACAAATAAAAGGCATCACCTCTCTCAACTGATGCAAAAGGCTAAGGATCATGATCCTTACATTGGTTTTGAGCAGGAGTATACTTTTTTTGCAGGTGAGTCAGAGTCAGATAAGTGGCCACTTGGATGGCCTAAAGCGGGTTATCCCATTCCACAAGGTCCTTTTTATTGTGGTGTGGGGGCAGGTCGTGTTTGTGGACGTGAAATCGTAGAAGAACACACTATGGCTTGTCAGGTTGCCAATTTAAATATTTATGGCACAAATGCAGAAGTGATGCTGGCTCAATGGGAGTTTCAAATTGGTCATCGTAGTGCTGATGAACCATCAGATCCTCTTTTGATGGCAGATCATCTTTGGATAGCTCGCTATCTTTTAAAACGAGTTGCAGAAGAATTTGACGTGACGGTTTCTTTCGATAACAAGCCTGTACCAGGTGATTGGAATGGAGCAGGTATGCACACCAATTTTTCTACAAAGGATACGCGCAATCCAACTAGTGGGATGGATGCTATTCATAAATCTATCTCGAAGCTAAAGGCTTGTCATCAGGAGCATATTAGGAGTTATGGTCATGATTTAGAATCTCGTTTAACAGGTCTTCATGAAACCTGCCATATTAATGAGTTCACATCAGGTCCTTCTCATCGTGGGGCTTCTATACGTATCCCTGTATTCACTCAAAAAAGGGGTCATGGATACTTTGAAGATCGACGACCTGGTGCAAACGCAGATCCTTACGTTGTTGCAACTCAACTTGTGGAAACTCTATGTTGTCATTAGTCATTGATAATATAGATAAGATTTGTGAGTGAAGGTTTTTAATGAATGTTAAAGTATTGACCTTTTAAATAAATATAAGGGTCTTTTACCTCTAGCTTGAGGCTTTTGATTTTTACAAATTCATCTTTTTTTCTTAAAATTTAACATAAAATAGATTATTGAATACATGGAGTAAGGTCTTATGATGACTATT
This sequence comes from Bdellovibrionales bacterium, assembly GCA_965262715.1. Lineage (GTDB taxonomy): Bacteria > Bdellovibrionota > Bdellovibrionia > Bdellovibrionales > JAUICD01. Next base: position 1,673,575 of record OZ253553.1, read on the forward strand.
TTGAGTAAATCAGATGTGAAAAAAATGGCAAAGTCTGGTCACTTAGCAGCATCTACTTTAGAGCATGTAGCCCCATTTATCCAGCCAGGTATCACTACATTAGAGATTGATAAAATTTGTCATGATTTTATGGTGAGTCATAATGCTATCCCTGCCACTTTGAATTACAAAGGATATCCTAAATCTTGCTGCACATCTGTCAACTCTGTAATTTGTCATGGAGTTCCTGACAGTACAGTTTTAAAGGAAGGTGATATTGTAAATGTAGATGTCACTACCATTTTAGAAGGATTTCATGGAGACACATCTAGAACATTTTATGTAGGTGAAGTCTCTCTGGAGGCAAAAAGACTTACTGAAGTCGCAGAAAGTGCTATGCATAAAGGGATAGAGGCTATTTCTCCAAATGGCACTGTTGGAGATATTGGATTTGCTATAAATAAATATGTGACAAGGAAAGGTTTCTTTCCTGTAAAAATGCTAGGAGGTCATGGCATTGGACGGCAATTTCATGAAGAACCTTTTGTACCTTCTTTTGGTAAAAAAGGACAAGGAGCTTCTTTGGCTCCATACCACTGTATCACAGTAGAGCCTATGGTGAATTTAACAGATGCTGCTATTAAACAATATCCTATACCAGGTTCACAGCATATGTGGTTTGAGGCAGAAGATAAGAGTCTATCTGCCCAATTTGAACACACAATACTTGTCACAGAAAATGACTATGAGATTCTAACAGTTTGTTAATTGATCATAGTCGTTCTTGATTCATAACCAGTTAAGCTTTCTTTATTCCGTGATCCGGCAATCACGGACAATCTGGAAAACGGATCCATTCCATTAGTATCAAGTAACAGATGGCGGAAGCTGATTGCCAGGTTACCTGTCTCCCGGAATTCCGGAAGAAATTAGGTAATATTTGTATAACTATTAGATCAAATAATTCGAAAAAACAAAAGCCAAGCTAGGGGAACTTGGCTTTATAAGGGATTAAGGGGGATACTTTATTAAAATGCAAAGCCTATGCCGTTCTTCAATATTTTTTTTCAGCATTTAAACCGTCTTTTAAGCCATTGTAGAGTAAGCTAAGCGTCAAATACATATTCTTTGTGACAAAAAAGGTCATATTTAAGAGGTTAAAAAACTTCTAGATTGTAAAGTGTCTTAACTTTGAGATAAACCACCTAAGTGATTTTAGTATAGATCAGGATAAGCTGAATACTTTTTAAGAAAGAAAGGCTTTCTATGAACTACTTAAAGTATTATGAATCTGATTTCTTTGTATTAAATAAGAATTTGTTACTCAAATATAAATATATAAAAGATATCTTAGTTTAACAGAGATATATGTTGTATCAAATAATTCGAAAAAACAAAAGCCAAGCTAGGGGAACTTGGCTTTATAAGGGATTAAGGGGGATACTTTATTAAAATGCAAAGCCTATGCCGTTCTTCAATATTTTTTTTCAGCATTTAAACCGTCTCTTAAGCCATTACTAGTGTAAGCTAAGCGTCAAATACATATTCTTTGTGACAAAAAAGGTCATATTTAAGAGGTTAAAAAACTTCTAGATTATAAAGCGTCTTAACTTTGAGATAAACCACCTAAGTGATTTTAGTATAGATCATGATAAGCCGAATACTTTTTAAGAAAGAAAGGCTTTCTATGAACTACTTAAAGTATTATGAATCTGATTTCTTTGTATTAAATAAGAATTTGTTACTCAAATATAAATATATAAAGAGCATCTTAGTTTAACAGAGATATATGTTGTATCAAATAATTCGAAAAAACAAAAGCCAAGCTAGGGGAACTTGGCTTTATAAGGGATTAAGGGGGATACTTTATTAAAGTGCAAAGCCTATGCCGTTCTTCAATATTTTTTTTCAGCATTTAAACCATCTTTTAAGCCATTATAGAGTAAGCTAAGCGTCAAATACATATTCTTTGTGACAAAAAAGGTCATATTTAAGAGGTTAAAAAACTTCTAGATTATAAAGCATCTTAATTTTGAGATAAACCACCTAAGTGATTTTAGTACAGATCATGATAAGCTGAATACTTTTTAAAAGAGGAAGGCTTTCTATGAACTACTTAAAGTATTATGAATCTGATTTCTTTGTATTAAATAAGAATTTGTTACTCAAATATAAATATATAAAGATATCTTAGTTTAACAGAGATATATTTTGTATCAAATAATTCGAAAAAACAAAAGCCAAGCTAGGGGAACTTGGCTTTATAAGGGATTAAGGGGGATACTTTATTAAAGTGCAAAGCCTATGCCGTTCTTCAATATTTTTTTTCAGCATTTAAACCGTCTTTTAAGCCATTATAGAGTAAGCTCAGCGTCAAACACATATTCTTTGTGACAAAAAAGGTCATATTTAAGAGGTTAAAAAACTTCTAGATCATAAAGTGTCTTAGTTTTGAGACAAATCATCTAAGTGATTTGAGTATAGACCATAGTCAGCCGAATACTTTTTAAGAAAGAAAGGCTTTCTATGAACTATATCTACCTTACACAATCTTTACTTTATCGTTTGATTTGGCTCTCAATTTTATTTTTGGTCCTAGTTAGATGTAGTGGTAGCGGTAGTAGCACCAACCCTAGTCAATCGATATCAGTTACAGATATTGAGAATGATACTGTACCTAAGCTTTCAAAAGAATGGGAATGGAGCTGTGATAGTGATACACTTTGTCGTTTCCGTTTTGCTATTAATCAATCACAAACCCATATTTTTTCTGAAAATGATGACTATAGTAGCGAAACTACAAAAATAGAAGAGCTTGGAGATAAGGATGAAGGGATGTATTATCTTCATGTACAAGCTAAAGATCTATCTGGTAACGAATCAAATGTAAAAACAGCATTATTTATTTTGGAGCTTCCTAGAAGTTCTGCATCTGAAATATCATTAGTTTTAGTTGATCCAATACCTCAAGCAAACTCTCTTTATCGAAGTCATACACCAACTATCGAAGTTCGTAGAGATGGAGGAGAAAGCTTAGGGCTTAATCAACAATTAAAGTTCTATAATGCAGAGAATTGTAATTCTTTGAATGCAATTTCTGATCTTATGGCTCCAAAAACAAATATATTATCTGCTCCATTAACTACCAATTATTTACACCATGGTATTCATAATATTTATGTTGGAATAAGAACAAAGGTTCAAAATGGGCAAGATAGTTTCGAATGTGGTACTAAACCACTATCATATGTGGTTTATGACCCTATTGTCACAGGCCATAAGTTTTCTTGTCGCTTAAACGCTACAGGTTCAGTTAAATGTTGGGGAAAAAATGATGAAGGTCAGTTAGGACAAGGTAATAGCAATGAATCAGGAAAAGAGGCTATCGGTGATGGCACAAATGAGATGGGAAACAATTTGCCGGCAGTGAACTTAGGCAATAATCGTACTGCCAGATTTATTACGGCAGGAATTCAACATGTATGTGCCATCTTAGATAACAATAGTGTGAAGTGTTGGGGAAAAAATGATCAAGGCCAATTAGGTCAGGGTAATAGCAATGAATCAGGAAAAGAGGTTATTGGTGATGATATAAACGAGATGGGAGATAACTTACCAGAAGTTGATTTAGGAGAAAACCGCACAGTTAAAGTTATTGCCGCAGGAGGTGATTATACATGCGCTATTTTAGATAATAATGACCTTAAATGTTGGGGGAAGAATAATGAATACCAGCTAGGAATAGCTCTTAATACAAAAACATACGGTGATGATGCTGATGAAATGGGAGATAATTTGCCAAAAGTTGATTTAGGAGATCATTACACAGCTAAGGCTGTTTCAGCAGGAAACGACCGTGCATGTGCTATTCTAAATAACGATAGTGTAAAATGTTGGGGAAGAAGAGGGTTTTTAGATACTGAAAGTGATGAAACCCCATTATTCATCGAAATACAAACTTCTGATCCCAATTTGGGTAGACCTTATAATGTTAACTTAGGGGTAGGTCGCACAGCTAAGATTGTTACAGCAGGAGGTTATCATACATGTACTATCTTAGATAATGATCAAGTGAAGTGTTGGGGCTTAAATGATGAAGGTCAGCTAGGATTAGGTGATACAGAAAATCGTGGCGATGACCTCAATGAGATGGGAGATAATTTGCCAGAGATTAATTTAGGAGTAGATCGCATAGCTAAAGCTATTACAGCAGGAGATAAACATACATGCGCTATTCTTGCTTTGGGTAATGACCACTTTGTAAAGTGCTGGGGATATAATGGTAAAGGGCAACTAGGATTAGGTGATGTACATTCTCGTAGTGATGAAGAAGATGAAAACGTGGGTGACTTGCAAGAGGTTGATCTTGGATCAACTCTTATTGTTAAAGCTATCGCAGCCGGAGATGAACATACATGCGCTCTCTTAGGTGATGCTGATGATGTTAAATGCTGGGGATATAATGATAAGGGTCAACTTGGTCAAGAAGATAATGATTCACGTGGTAATGAGCCTAATGAGATGGGAGATAACTTATCTGAAATAAAATTATAAAATAGGCTGGGTTATACATACAAATATTCATCGAGTATCAATAGAGATGCCTGACTCTTTTTAATTAATATGTGAAAAAAAGAAAAGCCAAGTTATACAACTTGGCTTTTTGTTAGAAATTAATTAGGGGGTATACTTTATTAAATAGCAAATCTTGTGCCGTTTCAAGACACTTTTAAAAGGGTTTAAACCAGCTTTTAATCATCAGAACTGTCTACTAACTGTCAAATATATCACCTAGTGATAAAAAGATTATCACTAATCACTTATGATTTTTTCTAAAATTATTAGAACTCATCTCAAAATTACTTCTAATGTCCACGTTTTCAAAACAACCTCTTAATTTAAGTACTGTATAAAAGAACTGTTTCACTCAAAATGAACTAACCTCTCGAGGCGAACCTCTCAAGGCGAACCTCTGGCCATTTTCTGGTGATGATCCCGACAGTTTGCACTGTCGGTAAAATGATCATCACCTAGAAAACTTGTTCATTTTGAGTAGGAAAGATCCTCTTTATTTTTTTAAATCATGTTAAGGAAAGCTTTTTATTTTTATCATAAGGCATTGGCTGGGAGGACTATTTCAGAAGCCTGCTGCTGCATGCTTTTAATTTCAGAAACTTATTACAAAAGGTAAACAGTCATTAATTCACTGGGTTGATATTTTGTAGATAAAACTGAAACTCTTTGATGCTTTCTCTAATGTCATCTAAGGCTTTATGTGTATTTTGCTTTTTAAATTCTTGGCCAAATTTATGTTTTAAGATGAGCTTCCAAGAAGTGATATCCAACATGCGATAATTAAGAAGCTCATTGAACCTAGAAAGATGTTTCTTAATAAATAATCGATCTTGATGAATGGAGTTGCCAGCAATAATAACTTCCTTTTTTTTAAAGTACTTGTGGGCAAGAGCCATCAGATCATCCTCAACCTGAGATGGAGGTTTACCCATTGGCACTTTTTTAACTAAACCTGTCTCTGTGTGTGTCTTTGTGTTCCATTTGTCCATATTATCCAAAAAAGATTGAGGTTGCTTAACAACAGCATGGTATTTATCAAACTCCTTAAAGTCTAGATCTGTGATAATGGCAGCTACTTCAATAATGACTTCTTTTTCTGAATCTAAACCTGTCATTTCTAAGTCAATCCAAAAAATCTTATCCATATCCATAATAAACTCCAAATATTCTTTTACCTATAAAATAAAATCTATAACATTGTGTAAAAAACGAAGAGTATCTACCTACTCAAAGTAAACGGATTTTTGAGTGAAATAAACCAGTGCCATTTAAATACCATCATTTTTGTCTTTCTCCTTGTTTTTATTAGAACTCATCTCACAAAATAATATTTTACATTCTACAATTCGATCCCTCAAATACTATAAAACTTTACTTTTGAGATGGCTTCTAGATTCTAATGGCAGGTACTTTATCTCAAAGAAAGCGTATTGCTCTTAATTTATATCAGCTTATCATACTTATACAAACCTATTTTCAATAGAAATATGTGTTTTTTATGAAAGATTTTTAGAAGCCATCTCAAAAATACATGATAGCAGTAAATAATACGAAATTGCAAAATACAAAACATAATATAACTAAAGATGGCTTCTTACTCAAAATGGACAGACTTGACGAGAGCCACAATAGTGGCCCTACGGAAAGCCGGAAGGGTCCATTTTGAGTGAAACAGTTCTTTTATGCGGTACTTAAATTAAGAGGTTGTTTTGAAAACGTGGGCATTAGAAGTAATTTTGAGATGAGTTCTAAATATTATGAAGAAATTCTATGCTTACAAAGGAATGAAAGGGTAGATATTATAAGGTTTAAGAGTTTGACTTTAAAAGAGAATACTTGTAGCTATGTGTATTGATCTAAGGATAAATTTATGTATTTTTTAAAAAGAGTGCTATTAATGTCATTTTTACTATGGCCCTTGGCGTCTTATGGACAAGAGTCAGAAAATGTGACTCTCAGTCAGGTTGTAGTGAAAGGAAATGACAGGATTCAAACTGATGCCATTTCAACTCAGATTAAAACTGAAAAAGGACTTTCATATTCTGAATCTGATTTACGTGAAAGTGTTCGAGCAGATGTGCTTCGATTATATCAAATGGGGTATTTCTATAATATTGAAGTGGATCAAACAGATGGTATCTTAACTTATACAATAACGGAAAAACCATTTGTTACCACACTTGTTTTTGATGGAAATGATGAACTTTCAGATGAAGATTTACAGGATGCTCTAGATGTAAAGCCTTATGAATTTTTGAATGTTTCATCTATTCAGGTAGCTGTTGAGAAATTACAAAAGTTATATGAAGAAAAGGGGTTTTTCTTAGCAAAGTTAAGTTATCAGCTAGAATATCTTGAAAATAATGCGGCAAAGCTGACTTTTCAAATTCAAGAAAATGACAAAGTGAAAGTCAAGGACATTACCATTTTAGGTAATGAAAACCTCTCTGACGATCAATTGACCTCGCTTATGCTGACTAAAGAAAAAGGTTTATTTAGCTTCCTTTCTGGCTCAGGTCAGTATCGTCAGGAATTCTTTGAAAGAGATGCGCAAGTTTTGAAACTGATTTATTATAATGAAGGCTATATCAATGTACAAGTTGATTTACCTAGAGTTTATATTTCCCCTGATCGAAAAAGTATTTCTATTCGCATTTCTGTCAATGAGGGAAATAGGTATAAGATAGGAGATGTAAGTGTTAACAGCGATGAACTTTTTTCTGCAGAGCAGCTTTTAGATAAAGTTAATATTAAAGATAGCGAGTTTTTTGCTTATAATGTCCTGCAATCGGATTTAAGCAGGTTGCAAGCTATGTACGGGGATTTGGGTTATGCCTATACCAATGTTGTACCTCAAACTCAAATTAATGAGAAAGAACGTAAAGTCGATATCACTTTTGAGATAGAAAAGGGCAATAAAGTTTCTTTTGGTAGAATTTCTATCATCGGTAATGACAAAACAAGGGATAAGGTCATTAGAAGAGAGATGAGCATCAAAGAAGGCGAACTTTACCATGAGACACATAAAAGACAGTCTATTGCCAATATTAGGAGGCTTGGATATTTTGAGGAGGTTGATTTTCAGCAAAAACCTCGTCCGAATCAGCCTCATATTATGGATATTGAGATTCATGTGACAGAAAGGAGTACAGACAGTATTCAATTACAAGTTGGTTATAATGGAAGAGATGGTTTTATGGGTACTATCAGACTGCAAAGTTATAACCTCTTTGGGAGAGGACAAAGCCTTGCGCTTGGCGCATCCACAAATACCACTGCTTATAGTTTTGGCAGCCCACTTGCCATGGACTATTTCTTGCAGTTTACAGAGCCTTACTTCTTAGATTCTTTATGGTCTACAGGTATAGATTTGTATCATAGAGAGTTTTTTATTTTTGAGGATGGTTATAGAGAGAGAAGATCAGGAGGAGCTTTGAGATTAGGTTATCCTTTAGCTTCTTACCTAAGAGGTTTTGTCACTTATAAGTATTATTATGTCGGCATAGGAACAGAGGAAGAGTTTGATGCAACTATACCCACATTTTCAGATGTCAATTCAGCAATTGGGCATAGGAGTATCGTAGGCTTATCATTACAATACGATAGGCGAGATGATCGTCTTTTTCCTCAAAATGGTGTATTTTTTTCATCATCAATGGAGTATGCAGGGGCTGGAGGTGGTAAAAAATACATAGAAGGCTTCTTTAATGCCCGTTTTTTTAAAGAAATCTTCTGGGGGATTGTGCTTCGTAATAATTTGGTGTACTCTTTTTTAGCAGCTCCGGAAGGTCATACAGTTCCTTTTAATCAGCTTTTTAGATTAGGAGGTTCAGAGACTTTGAGAGGCTATGATTGGATTAGTGTTGGTAGAACAGAAAAATCTGCAAACCGTGATAGAAGAAGTGGTAGAAGGATAGATAAAGTTGTTGGTGGCTCCCAACAGCTTTATTATAACTTGGAACTTCAATTTCCATTACTTTCACGTATTAAGATGTTAGGAGTTTTATTTTTTGATATTGGTTATGCAGAGGATGAATTCCGCTTAGAAAATCTTAGAAGTAATGTAGGATTTGGATTTCGCTTAAATACACCAATATCTCCAATAAGAATAGAGTTTGGAATACCAATTAGAAAGAGAGCTCATGAAAGTGGTTTTGTGGTACAATTTGGTTTAGGATCACTTGCACCTTTTTAAAGGTTTGATTATTAAAAAGGAAAAGTCGTTTTTAAGATTTTAAAGGAGAGTTATTATGAGATTTGTAAAAGTTGTAATTTTAGTAAGTATATTTTTGTTTGGAGGAGCCATCTTAGCTGATGCTGATAAAACGACAGGCTTAAAAATCGGCTACGTAGATATGAACGAGGCTCTTATATCTACTAAAGCAGGTCAAAAAGCTGATCAGCAATTACAAAGTGAATTTAAGAAAAAGCAGAAAGAGTTAGGAGCGAAAGAAGAGGATATAAAAGCCATGCTTCAAAATTTAAAGAAGCAAGCCATGGTGATTTCTGATGAAGTTCGCGCGCAGAAAGAGAAAGCATTATATGAAGAGCAGTTAAGGTTTCAAAAGTTGGTTGCAGAGAGCAATGTTGGCATTCAAAAAAGAGAGATGTCATTAAAAGAGCCTATTTTAGATAAATTACGTGATGTGATTGATGATATTGCTAAAAAAGAGAAGTACGACATGATCTTACAAAAAGCAGATATCACCATTCTGTGGGCTAAACGTGAATTTGACCTTACAGATCGAGTGGTTAAAACTTTTGATAACATGAAGAAAAGCAGCAACAAAAAGAAAAGCAGCGATAAGAAGTAATAAAATATTGGTTTAATAGAAATTGTCTTTATAGTGGATAGTGATAATGAAAGGATAAAGAAACCTTAAAAGAAAGGTTTATTTGATGGGAGTTGGTAAGAATTCATTAGACACTTGTGATATCATTTCTATTTTACCACATCGGCATCCTTTTTTATTAGTAGATAAGGTTTTACAGCGCAGGCGGCCTGATAATTTAGAAAAAGGGGATTGGAAAGGGGCTTACCTTCTTGCCGTTAAGAATGTAACCATTAATGAGCCTTATTTTCCTGGGCATTTTCCAGATAGTCCCATTATGCCAGGAGTGATGATTATAGAAGCTATGGCTCAAGCAGCAGCTCTTTTAGTAGAGCGTCCACACCCTAGCAAAGATAAATGGAGTTTTGTTTTAGGAGGGATTAAAAAGGCAAGGTTTTACAAGCCTGTTTGCCCTGGTGACTGTGTACAAATGCATGTGAATATATTAAATGCAAAAAGAAATAATACTGTTTATCTCTTCGAGGTAAAAGCTTTAGTAGATGATGTCAAAAAAGCAGAAGCAACTATCACTGCACAGATGTTTTAAGATTCATAATTAGGGACTACTTCCCTTTTCAAGTTTTTCATTTTCCATGAGAATCTGGTAAATCGGCAAACTGTTCTTATGTTTCCGGGAATGGTTGATGACTTCCTTGTTTGACAGATTGCCAGTTAAAAAAGACTTAATAAGATATGGTTTGTAATTCAATATATTATTTTAAAATAGCAACAGCCTCTAATATAGTTAGAATGTTTCAGAAATTTATTTTTTGTTTTCAACTCTATTAACTGGCGGGAAAACTTTACTTTTCTTTTTTGCTGCTAAGGTCTCTTTTTTGATTTTATCGTCAATCCAAAAGAGTCCTCCTGTACTAGGACTGGTGGGATCAAAGATAGCTTGTTGCGAAAGTAAAGTTGCAGCTCCACTCTTTGGCAACTTCATCCAGCGCCAGTGACAGGTCCTTACAAGAGGAAAATAATGAGAAGGGATAAAATCCCCTAAATCATGGATACGTTTAGCAATATCTTTTGCTAATTTGATGTGTAAAGCTTGATCGCTTGTTTCTCTATATTGATCAATAAGTTTATCTAGCTTTTGATCAGATGTATTAGAAATATTATTCGTATTTGGTTTCGCATTGATAGAATGAAAGGCCTGCCATGGAGCGGGAGTTAAGCCTGTAGACCATGCCCAAAAAGTTGCTTGATGGTTTTTTTCTTTGACTTTCTTAAAAGCTGTTGCGCCATCTAAGAAGTCCAATATCAATTCAACACCTGCTTTTTTAGCTTGCTCCTTTAAAAAACCTAAGTGATCTGTATAAACGGCATAGCTATAAGTGACTTTAACAGAAAAGCGTTGGTTGCCTTTTGCCCAGATACCATCTTTATCTCTCTTCCAACCTAGAGACTTCATAATACTCTCTACACGTTTTATGTCATACTTTCTAGCTTTAATGGATTTGTTTTCATAGTCTCCATAGCCTGTATAAGGTCTTTCTAAACGGTAAACATCTCCTCTAAATATTTTTTGTATTGATGAATCAGTATCCATGGCATGAGCAAATGCATGTTTGATCTGACTGTTTTTAAAAAGAGAGTTTGATGTGTTTAAATAGAAACCTCTATTGGAACGTGGGCTGTTTGTGTAATAAGTGGTCTTTTCGATATATCCTCGATCAAACTCCTTTCCACGACACTTTAAATACCAACGCTCTGGAGTCATGGCTTCAAATACATCAGACTTGCCTTTTTTAAACAGTTCATAAGTGACAGCTTCATCTCTAACTACCTTGACAAGAAGCCTTTTAGGGTTAAAGCGATTCTTCATATATCTTAAGTTTTGGGCCCACCAATTCTTTTGTTTTTCAAATGTAAAGCCCTTACCTTTTCTGATTTTAGTCAATAGATAGGGGCCTGTTACAGGCTCGATCTTCCAGTTATAGCTTTTCACAAAGTCTTTTGGAATTTTTCCTTTATAAAAGTGTTTTGGACGAGGAGATAAATTAAGATACTCTTCTAGTTTAGGATAAGGTTTTTTAGCAAAAGCTCCAAGTGTCTTATTATCGTATTTGACAACCTTATCAATATACTTCTCAACATAGTCATTTGCAAAAGGATCTAAAACATGCTTACTTTTCATCATCTCTATCATAAATAAGAAGTCATCAACTGTAACAGGAACACCGTCAGACCATTTGGCTTTTGGGTGGATTTTGAAGAACATAGAGCGTTTATCTTTACCAAAGGCCCAGCTTTCAGCCAGTAGTGGGATAAGATTTCTTGTGTTAGGGTGAATAGTGACAAGAGGCCAATTGTTATCTGAAAGATAGGCTCTAAAAGCAATGTTAGAATCAGGGCCTATTGTACGAATAGTTAAAGGAAATGTATTGATAAATAAAGTCATTGTGCCACCTGGCTTTGCTTGGGAAGAAGAATAGATGGGATCTGTCTGATTAGACTGCCATTTTAAATCAGTAGGAAGACTTTCTACTTTCTTAGTAGGTGAGGGAGTTTTTTTTTGAGCTTCTACAGGTAGTGGTTGTATGATGATTCCAAAAAGCAGCACAAGTAGTATAAAGTGTTTTTGGCGAAGGTTTCTTTTATTAAAAATTAAAAAAAGATATTTCATACAGCACTCTTTTATTTTACTTAAATTTTTAAAAATAATAATTAGAGGTTTTATTTCTTCTTTATGTTATGATACCTGATAAACAGGTAGAATGCTTATTTTTTTACTGGTTGTATAATTTTAGGACAATATGCAAACAAGATATAAGTCGCATTGGGCTATATTTGTATCTGGTAGAGGGTCTAATCTGAGTGCTCTTATAGAGTGTAGTTTTTTAGATTCTATCGGGCTTGTGGTGTCTTCTCAATCTCGTGCTTATGGCTTAAAAAAGGCAAAGAGGTATGGAATACCTACCAAAGTGTTAGATCTTAAAATTGACTGGCAAGACCTTTTATGGACATTAAAAACCTATAATATCTCAAAAATTTTCTTAGCTGGGTTTATGAAAATCCTACCTGCTCATTTTATCAGCAAATGGCAAAAGCCTATTGTTAATATCCACCCTAGTTTGCTTCCCGAGTATCCAGGTCTTCATAGTATAGAAAGATCGTTTAAAGATAACAAGCTAATGGGCTGCACACTTCATAAAGTGATCGATAAGGTAGATATGGGAGATATTATCTTTTCTTCTTCTATTGCCCCAGTTTCTTCTTTAGAAACAGCTGAGTTTTTGATACATGTAGAAGAACAAAAGTTAGGTAGAAAGCAGTTTTATTTGAGGAATGTATAAATTGTACATCCAAGGACATAGGTAACACTTTTATTAAGGTATCGCACAGATAAAGGTCAAGAGGATAAAAAAGAATTTAAGGAATATCAAGCATTTAAGTTAAATCATGTAATGCGGGCCAATATAGATAAAATAGAACAGAAAGGTAAAAAATTAGATGAAAAAGAGCTTGAGCAATTTGCTCTTCCTCTTAAATATATCAGGAATCCTGATATCTCTCATAAAAATATCGATAGATTTTATAAAAAGTTTATAAGCTTAATCCTTTTTTAACTTTTTCTTTAGTATTTTCTTTATATAACCGATGTAATTATATATTTTAATTTTAACCTTACTTTTGTCTTAATAGAATTTCAAAAATTTATAATAACAAATGGAGTAGTTGAGATGGGAAGAATGAAATATTTTATTTTTATCGGTTTATTTTTTACGAGTGTGCCTTCATTTAGTCAGTATCAGTCATGTAATAGGTTAGGTGAGGTGAAAGTAGATCGTTTTTTTGTGACGGCTCATACACAAAAGAGAGCACTGCTTATGTGTAGAAATATAGATGGGAGGCTGAGATTTGGTGCTATTCCATCAGGGCAACTCTTTACTTTCCTTGATGCGCACAAAGATGATTTTGAGTTCAGATCAAGAGCCTCTGATATTTTTGAGCAAAGTTTTGAATCTGGATTAGAGTTTGTGAGAAGTCAGACTGGAGGAAATATAATTTTATCTGAAAGTAGACAACAAGATGTTGCACATCTTAACTATTTAGCTGAGAAATACAATACATGGTCAGGTCAATCAAGTTCTGCTAATACAAGTACAAGTACAAGTAGTAGTGAAAATGAAAATTTACTTCAATCATCAGCTAAAGGCAATAAAAGCATCATTCAACAGCTAAAGAGCGGAGTTAATTGTGAACAAATAGAAAGTGCTCCATCAGTAGTTAAAGTTCGTTTTGAAGATAATGGTTCTGAGCAGAACATTATTCCTGTAGGTATAGAGCCTTTGGCCTGTGCTAGGATAGGACTATGTTGTGTTATAATTTAACATATATAGATCATCATTGTGTCACTGCCCGATGTCCAAATCCGGTAAGAGAGAGGAAAATTATAGATCATATAACAACAGGTCTTAGCTGGCAATCTCCTAATGGGGAAAATTCTAATATAACGGTACAAAAGCATAATCATTCTCATACAAGTTGTAACTTGGACAGGTATAAACATACTATACGATATGGATCATCAGGAACAACAAGAAGATCAGGAAGTTCTAGAGATAGAAGTAGCGGTAGAGATTAGAGGAAGAGACTAGGGACTCATTTAAATCGATTCTTTAAAAGAATCTTTTTATAATGGGTATTTATGCAATAGGCCTTTTAAGATTATAAAAGTTGTGTAACGTCAGTTATTAAGTAATATTTTTTAGATAAAGAGGAAAGACTTCTTCCCACTTTAAATATTTATCTGAAGACTGTCTTGCAGATAAGATAGCTAGTTTCTGAGCTTGAGGATAATTTTGTAAGCTATTCTCCTCATCCTTAGAAAAAACTAGGTGTTGAGCTGATAAGACTTCATGAGGAAGTAGATCATGCACGCAACCCAGAACATGCCCTGGTTCTTTTAGAAAATGAGAAGCTTGATCTTGTTGAATAACTTGAGGTGATTGGATTTCAATACATTCTTTCGAGCTTTTAAGATATTGAGCAAAGAAGAGCTTTTGAGCAAATGCATTTTGAAGAGCATAAATAGTATCTTGGCCTTGGCTTTGATGGTTTTCAGCAAGAACTCTTAAAGAACTAAAAGTAGCTATAGGTAGGTTATAAGAGTATGCAAGAGCTTTTATAACACAAAGAGCAACTCTTAAGCCCGTGAAGCTGCCAGGCCCATTACCAACACCTAAAAGGTCTATTTGTTCAAAGCTTTCCAAGCCTGCTAAATGAAGAGCAGATTTTAGAGAACTGATAAGTAATTTATTATGTGACTTTCGATTTTGCCAAGAAAGAAATGAAAGTGTATTGGAATCTTTAGAAATAGCAACACTTCCTAATGCTGTGCTACAATCAATAGCTAAAATATACATACAGTAGATAACTAACTTTCAAAAATACGAGAGATGTCATTAAAGATAGCTAAAGCCATTAAACTTAGAATGAAAATCAATCCAATGATTTGAGCAATCTCCATTTTTCTCATACTAAGAGGAGCTCCTCTTAAAGCCTCAATACTGAAAAAAAGCAGGTGACCTCCATCTAGCACAGGAATAGGCAACATATTAAGAATGAAAAGGTTAATAGATATAATGGCCATGATTTTTAAAAAGTAACTTAATCCCATTTGAAATGTCTGACTAGCAACTTGACCAATCATAATAGGACCACCAATGGCTCGAGGTGAAACACGTGCTTGCAACAAACGCAAAAGGCTTAGACAAGTCACTTTTGTCCAATACAGTGTATCTAAAACTCCTTTTTGGAGGGCCAAAAGAGGATTAAAAGTACGTATAAGAACGCGATCTGTAGGACTAGACATAACGCTAGCAAAAATACCTAATGCATATTTTGACTGTCTGCCTCCTCTTTTATCAGGCTGTTCAACCAATTTAGGAGTAATTGAAATGTTTTTCATTTCTCCTTCTCTCATAATTTCAAGATCAAATCCATTACTGTTGTTGGGATCATAACTTTGGACTTTTTCAATAAGACCTGCCCAGTTATTAACAGCTTCACCGTCGATAGATCGAATTCTATCACCATCAAGCATACCTGCTTTTTTTGCAGGACTATCTTCAGTGAATTTATAAACATATAAATCAGGAATTTCAAATCCAAGTATTTCTGGTGATAATTGACCAACAAGCTGTCTAGGAATTTCAACATGAGCTGTCTGAACATCTTCATTTGTTTGACTTGCATTTTCCTCGCTTAATGGTCTTATATATTTAATTTCTAAGGGTTCTGATTGATTGTAACTTTCTAAAAAAGAGACAATCTCATACCATTTTTTAACAGGTGTTTGATTAATAGATTGAATTTTATCAAAAGACTTCATTCCTGCTTGCGCTAACATAGAGCCTGGGCTTAAAATACCTACTTGAGTTTCTCTTGCAAGAAAAGTTAGCCCTTTAATATCCCCTATTTCTTCTTCTGTACTTAGAATATTAGGATTGGGAATTATAGATGTACTTGCTTGCAGAGAGATAGTTTCTTGTGTATTCATGCGGATGATATCAAAAGACAGCTCTTGATTTTTATGCTCTTCTATGTTAGCCTTTACATCATCCCAAGTTTTAATAATGTCTCCATTAACAGATTGAATTGTATCTCCAGAACGAAATCCATAAGTCCATGCTACAGAATCCTGTTCCACATCTCCTACAACTGGACTTATCATTTGTTCGCCCACAATAGCGATAACAAAAAATATAAGTATAGCAAAAAAGAAATTCACTAGGGGTCCTGCAAGAACGATAGCTATTCTTTGACCTACTGGTTTATGTAAAAATGATCCATGCCTTTCATCTTCTGGTACTTCAATGGAAGGGTCATCACCAAACATTTTCACATAACCACCAAGTGGAATAAGAGATACACAATAATCTGTACCACCTCGTTGAAATTGAAAGATCTTTGGTCCAAAACCAAGGCTAAAAGTTTCTACTCTTACCTTATAAAATTTAGCAACAAGAAAATGCCCCATCTCATGTACAAAGATCAAAACCCCTAAAAGGATGATAAAAGGTACTAAAAAAGATAAACCACTTTGAATAACATTAAATAACCAATCCATGATTTCCCCATTGTTTATTTTAATTATGTTCTAGTCACTATTACTGAAAAGTGTTTGAAAATTAGACTTGAATATTATGATATTTAGCCTTTGTTTTTCTATTTATTATCGTATGATTTATCTATTTATGATAGTATTTTTTATCAAATCAGACGAATTAAATTCTATAACATATCTGTGATCTCTGTATTTCAGTCTCTTTGAGCTAACTGTCTTTTACCTAAGAGCTTTGCCCTTAAATACTGTGAGACCCTATAGCTGGAGCCTGATGGGATTCGAATTCTGTGCTGCCTGACTGAACTTGGTATTTTGAAAAGAATCAGTTCTGGATTGAGTCTTTTTAAAAGAGCAGATGAGACATTTAAATGTTTGGCCAAATTTGAAAGATAGAGCCCTCCTGGAGCTACAAAGTATTCAAAGTAATCTGGTTGTTGATGGTTTAGATCTCTAAATCCATAAAGACCTGGGGCTTTAGCAATTAACATAGCTGCGATCATTTTTGGAACATAATTAATTGTCTCTGAATGAAGTACTCTTTTTCTTGCTAATATCCAGAAATTACGTGTTTTATGCTTTTTCATCAGCCTTTTCACCCGATTCTCTCCTGTGTTGTAAGCTGCTGCAACCAAGTACCAAGAACCAAATAGTTGATAGAGATATTTGATATATTCACTTGCGGCTTTTGTGCTTTTATAGAGATCACGGCGTTCATCAAGCCACCAATTAATTCTTAAGCCAAACCTTTGACCTGTCTCTCTAATAAACTGCCATGGTCCCACTGCAGCTGCCGAAGATACAGCAAGAAACGAAAATCCGCTTTCAATCATTGACATATAGATCAGATCTTTTGGAAGCTTTTCTTTTGTAAGAATATCTTGTATAGGTTTTGAAACCCTAGAGTATCTTTCTAACCATAACTTAAAATGACTTTGCCCTCTTGTTTGAAAATAATGGATCCATTTTTTGACTTGGTTATTATATTCTACTGGAAGGTCAAATATAAGGGATGGCTCTGTCTTTTCAATAATAGTTAAAGGACGAGTTACAAAGTTGCTAAAAGAAGATATGGGCTTATTAGCAGCAAAGCTGTCTTGATGAAAAAATGAGATCAAAAAGGACATCAAAAGTATAAAGATCACAGATAGGTTTTGGTTATATATGGTTTTATAAAAGGACATAGATTCATTCTTCATTGATTATTGCCTTTTGTCACCTATCATTACTTATAAACTCTAGACTTTAGTTATAAAAAGTGTAATTATTACTATATTTTATTAATTTAAAGGCAGTTGGCAAAACAAAAAAGATATTAGAAATAGAAATATCTTATTTTTTGATAATAAAAGACTCAAGTTTACAAGTTCAAAATAAGCTCTTCTTCTAATGTGGTTAAGTGTATGCAATTTGATTCTCTCACATTTCATTTTATAGGTATTGGCGGGGTTGGAATGAGCGGTCTTGCTGAACTGCTTCACAATATGGGTGCTACAGTTACAGGTAGTGACCTTGCTTGCAATACATATACAAAAGAGCTTTCTGCTTTAGGTGTTCACATTTTTTATGGACATTCTAAAGATCATATTGGAAAAGCAGATGTTGTTGTTTTTTCCAGTTCTATTAAAAACTCTAACTCCGAAATGCAATTTGCAAAAAAACAAAAAATACCCCTCATTCAAAGGGCGGAAATGCTAGCAGAGCTTATGCGCTTTAAGAGAGGAATAGCTATTGCAGGCACTCACGGTAAAACAACAACTACCAGCCTGCTTGCTTCTATTTTTTTGCAAAGCCAAATGGACCCTACTATCGTTGTTGGAGGAAGATTAAATTTAATCAAAAGTACATCTAAGTTAGGTCAAGGGGAGTGGTTGATTGCTGAAGCTGATGAGAGTGATAGGAGTTTTTTAAAACTCTCTCCAGAGATTGCTCTTATAACTAATATTGATAATGATCACTTAGATCAATATCATGACTTTGATCATTTAAAACAAGCCTTTTTAGATTTTGCTGTCAAGATCCCCTTCTATGGGTTTGCAATGGTTTGTGGAGACGATCCGTCTATTTGTGAAGTGTTTGCTGACTTTCCAAAAAAGATAAGAAAGTATGGATTTCATGATAGTAATGATTATCAACTCAAACAGCGATCTAATAAGTATCAAGTGTATTTCAAAAAGAAATGTCTTGGAGAATTTCAACTCAATCTACCAGGCTATCATAATGCGCTTAATGCCTGTGGTGCCTTTGCAGTAGGCATAGAATGTGGGCTTGATGTTAAAAAAATCATAGAGACTATAGAAAAATTTGTGGGTGTAGAAAGAAGATTTCAATTCAAAGGAGAAGTTAAAAAAATTGCTATTTATGATGATTACGGGCATCATCCTACAGAAATCCAATGCATGATTCAATCTCTTAAAAAAAAGTGGCCTCAAAGACGTTTGGTCATAGCTTTTCAGCCCCATAAGTTTTCAAGGACAAGGCTCTGTTGGAAACAATTTCAAACTTGCTTTAAAGGTGCCGATAAGCTTTTGCTCTTTGATATCTATCCTGCAGGAGAAGATCCTATTGAAAATATAACATCCTCTCGCCTTTTTAATGATATTCATTTAACTTGTAAAGCATATATTGGTTGTCACAAAACACAAATAGATACAGTGGCAAGCCATCTTCTAGAAGGTGATATTTTTTTGACGTTGGGTGCAGGAGATATCTTCGAATTAGGAGAAGCTTTTTTTAATAGACTATCTGTATTGAAATAAAACTCCATTATGGTGAGCTGTTTTCATTTTGACAAGCTGTAATAAGACCTTGCTTAATACCAGGACCGTGAGATGTTCCAAAGAGTATAAGTCCATTGCCAGGTAGGTCCAAGATAGATTGAACAACTGCTTTATCACGCCTTGGAATTAGTGAGATAATATCATTATGCGCTCTTATCAGTCTTCTCATATTTGTACGGGAGCCTTCTTCAACTCTGAGGTTGTCTAGAAGATCTTCAAATTCACTTTCTAAAATCAAACGAGGATTAGGTATGACTGTTTTACCTGTTAAGGAAACAATTTCTGAATACTGATAAGGTGTAACATGAGTATCCTGTCTAACGAGGGTTTCCCAATGATTAAAGTCATCAATACGTTCATTTGTTTCCTTCTTTAAACTCTCATCTCCTAATAAATGCATTCTAATCCCTTGAAAAGTTTCTGGATGATTTGCATGCGCGATAATAAGAGCAGAATACATAAGAGAAAATAACTGATTTGTTTTACTAGAATCCCAGTCAGGCAAGGGATTTAAAAGCGCGTTAATATAAGGTAGATATTTTGAATAAATATCAGATTCAATATCAACATAAGAGGTGTCTGTTCTATTATGTTCAATACCAATCCAATCTATCTTTTCAGACTCAGCTAGTTCTATAATTTTTTGAACGTCAGATTGTTCAGATACGATTGTTGCTAGGTGCTTTTCAAGCAGCTGATTTAAAGGAGCTACAGCATTCTCTGGTGTATGGGAGGTAATAATTGCAGCAGCTTCATCATGTTGACCAAAAAGATGCTGTGTAAATAAAGTATATATTTTTCTATCACCTATCTGACCGACTTCAACACCTTCTATTTCTGAATTAGAAAAACTGCAACTTTCTGTTTGAGCAAATACTGGAGAGGGATAACTCAACAAACTTATTATATAAAAAATAAATAGTGTAGATAAGAATTTCTTTGAGCTCATAGTAAATACTCCTTTTTTTAAGTTTTATTTCATGTATATGATATAAGCAATATATACCAAGTAAACCTGAATGAGTTTGGCATTTATTTTTTAGTATCTGTATCAAAAATTAAAAGGTATTTAGGAGGTTTATTACTGTTATCAAAAGATGTAGTGTACAAAGTTGGTTTTGAATTCATAACTGGTTGTGAGCCAAATATTTTAAATATTTGGAAGCTTTTTATTGACAAACACTTGTAAAAAGTATTATAGGTGCTATTGTTTTTAGGAGATAACAACTATGAATTTACTTAAATTATATACTGGTTTCCTATTAGTTGCTATTATACCAATAGACGGTATCCTTGCAGGCAATCAATCAGTTGACACATCACGTTGCCCAACAAAAATGATTCGGGCTATTTTAGAAAGTCGTTCAGAAGTTGTACAATTTCTTTTAGAAAATGGTGAAAACCCAGATATGTCTCTTGATAGTTGCCATATTATAATAAGTCCAGAGGGTGGTGTCATCTTACCTGATGATATTGTTTTCTGGACAGCATTACCAGAATCCATACT
The DNA here is from genome assembly GCA_965262715.1 of Bdellovibrionales bacterium. Classification (GTDB taxonomy): domain Bacteria; phylum Bdellovibrionota; class Bdellovibrionia; order Bdellovibrionales; family JAUICD01. The sequence continues at coordinate 1,694,320 of OZ253553.1, forward strand.
TAGAAGTTTTTCATTACTTCATTTAGCAGTAAGAATGATGTCTGCCACTCAAGGAAGAATAATGTCTGCCACTCAAGGAGAGAAGGATACTGATCCAACATATGAATATGAATATGACAGACAAAGAGAGATTTTTGCATGGTTGATAAAGTATGGGGCAGATACAAGTGTAAGGGATGCGACAGGACAAACGCCATTAGACATTGTACCATTACCATTAGATATAGTAGCAGAAACTCGGGTGAGAGAATAAATATATCTTAAGTTTAGGTAATAAGAGCCCCACACCTTTTTCGACTTTAAATGCAGAAGATATTTTTGAATTGAGAAAAACTCTTTTTAGAAATTATGGAATAAAGCTCTAATTATGGTGAGCCATTTCCATTTTGACAAGCTGTGATTAAACCTTGCTTAATACCAGGTCCGTGAGCTGTTCCAAAGGTTATAAGTCCATTGCCAGGTAATTCTAAGATAGATTGAACAACTGCTTCATCACGTTTTAGGATTAATGATACAATATTATTATTTATCACTCTTAGCCTTCTTATATTTCTAAGAGCCTCACTTCTGATCCTAAGCCACTCGAGAAGATCTTCAAATACATTTCTTGAAATTGAACGAGGAGGTGAGATATGATCATTTATAAAAGAAATAATCTGTGAATGTTGATAGGGTGTAACATGAACATCTTTTTTGACAAGTTCCTTCCAGTAAAAAAAACTATTTAATTGAGTAATTGTTTCAATGATTAAGTTCCTATCTTCCAATGGATATAGTCTAACTCTTCGAAAAACTCCTGGATGATTTGCGCGAACAATAGCCCTGGCGGGATGTAAAAGGAAAAGTAACTGATCTGTCTTACTTGCATCCCAGTCTGGTAAATGATTGAATCTCATACCAATGGAATCTAGATTATCTAAATAATTTAATGAATACTGAAGAAAGTCTCGGTCATTTAAATGATTATCAGTTGCGTTAGTGTAAGAAGTATATCTATTACCAGCTTCAATACCAATCCAATCTATTTTTCCAGACTTAGCTAACTCTAGGATCTTTTCAGCATCGGACTGTTCAGATTCAATTATCGCCTGATATTTTTCAATAATTTGATTCAAAGGAGCTACAGCATCTTCTGGTTCATGAGACTCTAGAATCTCATGAACCTCTCTATCCTCAGTGAAGGGATGTTCTGTAAATAGGGTGTATATTTGTCTATCACCTATTTGACCGACTTCCACACCTTCAATTTCATAATCAGAAAAAGCGCAAGCTTCCATCTGGGCAAATGCCAATGGATAACCAAGTAGGCTCACTATATAAGAAATAAATAGTGCAGATAAAAACTTTTTGGAATTTATGATAGACATCCTGTTTCAAGCCTTTTAATATTTTAAATTGTAAATGAGAGATATGGCAAATGAATTGTGGTTATATGTAGATGTGGTTTGACAAAATAAGTAAAATATATACTATTCTAGGATCTGGCAGTCGGGCGATCCGGCAGCTGTATCAGATAACAGGGAGCTATTTTAAGTTTAAAAAGTGTCCTTGAGTGTTATATTATGGAGAGCCATTTCCATTTTGACAAGCTTCTATTAAACCTTGTTTAATACCATGAGCATGATCTGTTCCAAAAAGTATAAGTCCATTGCCAGGCAGTTGTAAGATAGATTGGACAGCGGTTGCATCACGGCTTAGAATTGATGATACAAGATTATTATGTGCTACTCTTAGCATGTCCAAATATCCAATATTATTGATGTCAATCCTAAGTCCATCAAAAAGAGCTTTAAATACATTTCTTGAGATAAGACGAGGCTTAGGTGAAAAATGATTAGTTATAAAAAGGGCAATTCCTGAATGTTGAAAAGGTGTAATATGAGTATCTCTTTCAAGAACTCCTGCCCAATATAGAAGATTGTCTAAGTGAGAAGTTGACTCATTATCTTCTTGATCCTTGTCTTCTAATGGGTACACTCTCACTCTACGAAAAATTTCAGGATGATTTACACGAACAATAGTAGATGCATGATATATAAGAGAAAGTAATTGATCTGTTTTATTTGCATTCCATTCGGGCAGATGATTAAAGCGTCTGGTTAGGGCACTTCGATGGCGTGAATAAAGTGAGTCTATTTGAAGAAGGTTCTGGTCATTTAAATAATTGTTATCAGTCATGTTAGAGTAGGAAGTGTAACTATTAAGAGCTTCAATACCGATCCAGTCTATTTGTCCAGACTTAAGTAGTTCTAAGATCTTTTGAGCGTCGGCTTGTTCAGATTGAATAGTTTCTTGATGCTTGTTGATCAATTGGTTTAAAGTACCTACAGCATCTTCACTGAATCTATGAGACTTCATGATCTCAAAATACTCATTATCTTCATTAGTAAGGTGGCTTGTAAATAATGTATATATTTGTCTACCACTAATTTGTCCGATTTCAATACCTTCTATTTCATAATTAGAAAAACTACAAGCCTCAGGTTGAGCAAATACTAATGAACTGTTTAACAGACCTATCGTGTAAAAAATACATATTGCATATAAAAATTTCATGACACTCATAGTGAATACATCCTTGTTTTTCAAGGTTTATTTTACATGTTAAATTATAAGCGATATATATATCAATAATTTTTTTTTTAAACAACGTAAGTTAAAATAGAAGTGGTCTGATAAAATAAGTAAAATACATATTATTCTGGGATCAGAAAGTCCGGCAATCTGGCAAGGCCAGTATCAGGTAACAGGGATCTGTTTTAAATTTAAAAAATTTCCTCTTATCTAAAGTAAAAAAGGAAATACTTTTTAAATATATAGTCAGTTAAGTTCAAGGTTTTTGAAACTGATTTAATTGAACTGATACTTTTCACTTGACTTATCAATCTCAAACTCAAAGCAATAAAATCACCTAAAATGGAGACTTATACATGACTAAATATTTTATTTTATCTTTTATATTTGTTTATTCTATTAATGCAAATGCTGATATGTGTGACTCTCAGTTTTGGGAGGACCCGTCAAGAGAAGAAATTGATAGTTTTTTATTTCAAGGTGAAGTGGGTTTAGATAATTCAAACCAAACTGTGGACGCTCTTTTTGAAGATTGTGAAAACGGTAGAAAACCTATTGAAATTGCTAGTGAGACAGCTAGTCATGCCATCATTACTTATTTATTATGTAAGGTAGCTGTTAATGCTGTTTTTAATGAAACTTTACCGTATTTAATCAGTCATTTTCGAGATGATCATGAAGGGCAATTTAATCTCGGGGTATATGTTACAGTGAGCCTGCCTGAAATTGGAGGGATAACAGGCCTTACAATACAAGCGAGTTCTTGTTACTGTGAAACTCGTATTTTTCAATAAAAATCATTGTAGATTATTGCGTAGTGGGGATCAATAAGACTTGCCCTATTCGCAGATAATTGGGATTAGAGATGTTATTGACCTTGATTAGCGACTCATGAGAGACCTTAAATCTTCTAGCAATTTTAAGGAAAGTATCTCCCTTTTTAACTCTGTATACTAATTTATCTTTTTCAATCTTTCTTGGAATATCTTCAAGGAAGTCTTTGGATTTTCCTTTTTGAAGATAAAGATTTGTTCCTTTGGGAATACTCCAATAACCTTTTCTAATGTTTGTGCTCAAGTGAGAGTTGTATAAATAAGTAAGGTCTCTATTATTATCAAAAAATGAAACTAAATAAGAGAATGGAATAGGAGACTTAACCTGAACTGTTTCATAGTCTAACTTTTTGGCCCAGGCAGGAGATTGATTGTCTGATGGCATAAAGTATTTATCAGCATTTTGTTCTACAAATACAGCAGCTAAAAAGCTAAAATAAAAGTTAGCTGATGCAAAACCAAAGCGTCGAGATCGCTTTTTACTTTCTATTATCTTTAGTAAGTCCGATGTCCCGTGCCTTTTAAATAGGCGTCTCATTCCATATAAACCAAAATTATAGGCAGTGACTGCTGCTGGCCAATCTTTTAGTCTTTGAAAATTATGTCTTAACATTTTAGCAGCAGCCCTTGTGGCTACAATGGGGTCATTTCTTTCATCGACAAATGCGGTAACTGTCATATATTGGCGGCCTGTTCTGGGCATAAATTGCCAAATACCACTTGCGCCCACTCTTGATCTGGCAGAGAGATTAAAAGAACTTTCAACAAATGGGAGTCTTGTTAACTGTAAAGGTAAATTAGCTTTTTTAAAAATAGATTCCATCTTTTCCAAATATCTACCTGAATAAAATATCCCATAGAAAAACCGATCTTTTTGACCTAGTTGAAATCGTATACGTCCACCTGTGGCTGCTTTCTTATATTTTTTAGGATCTTTAATACGTTCAAATAAGTCCCAAAACTTTTTCTGTTCTAAAGACCATTTACTCTTTTCTTTAGGGTTCAGTTTTGCTAAAGAGAGAATTGTGTTTTTGATATGTTTTTTTTTCGAGTTAATAAACTTTTCTCTCTGTGCAATACGTTGGGTTTCTTTAAGTTGAGGTTCTTCTTTTGAAAAATCAATCACTTCATATACCAAATGAGGGTGGATAGAATCATGCAATACTCCTTGATCTGTGGAATACTTAGAGTAAATATCTACCCAAAACTGCCAATTTTCCCTAAGATTTTCAGGCACAGCAAACATATTTGGAGAAGCACCTAAGATAGACTCTTGATTTTGATAATTAGGAGGTTTCCAAGGTGTGACTTGTTTTTTATCTTCTAAAAGATGAGTGTATTCCTGATGACTTACAATCAATCCAGAGGAGGCTTGTACCGTAAATCTATAAGAAAAAATAATTATTATAGCTATTATGGCTATAATATAATAGAGATTTTTAGTTAATAAAAACAGTCGTTTTGTAAACATCATATTACACTAAAGTTGGATTAAAAAATATAACTGAATAAATATTATTTTAAAACGTTTATATGACAAGAGACAACATCATTTCATCTATAAATTGAATAACATCATAATTGCTTTTTGGTCCATTATATATAATAGCAAAAACTTTTATATCTCCATCTTTTGCTTTTAAATAACCCGCCAATCCAATAACTCCATTAATTTGTCCTGATTTTGCCCTAACTTTGCCTTTTACTTTGGCATTTTGCATGCGAGATTCTAATGTGCCGTCTTCTCCTGAAATAGGTAAAGATGAAACAAATTCATAACTATGAGAAAAACGGTTATGATATATTTGTAGGAGCTTTACAAGAGAATGAGGCTTAAAGCGATTTTGACGAGATAGTCCAGCCACATTGGATATCTCAAAGTCAGCAGATGAAAACCCTAAAGATTTAAGATGAGAATAAACAACTTTAAGTCCTTCTGGTAAACTTCCCACTTTAGCTCCTTTAGCCAATGCTAATTGTTTGGTAAGCATTTCAGCAATGAAATTATTGGAGTATTTCATCATAAGGCGTACAAGTTCCGCAATAGTCTCTCCTGGAGAGGAAGCTACAACTTGAGATTTGAGAGGTGTTCGTCCTTCCTTAACTCTACCTTGCACTTTAATATTTCTTTGACTTAAAAAAGCTTTTAGGTTTTCACCAGTCCATATTGCAGGTTGAGTGATTTTTCTGTAATAGATCTTTTCTTTATGGTTCAAAGGAATACTACCAGAAATTCCTATTTCATTTATTTTGTCTCGAGATGCAATCGGCATGCTTTTAACAGAAACTCTTAGTTTTTTGCCGCGTGTTTTAGTATCATTAATCAGTTTAATAGGATCAGCAATCGGATCTAGATAAACATGAGCTTTTGAGTTGTTTTTCTTTCCAGGATTTAAAAAAACATTTACAACATTCCAGTTAAAAGAAAGAGCTCCCACATGAGCATCATAAGCTCTATCTGTTGGTGTTAGTCTATTAGGATCTCTATTGACAGAATCAAAAAGAGAATCATCTACTATAATATCTCCTTGTATTTGATGAATCTGTCTTCTCATCAGTTCATTTACAAGATACCACATTCTCTCTGAGGTGAAAGAAGGATCTCCAAAGCCTTTTAAATATAAAGGTCCATGTAAGACTCCTTTTTCAATTTTCTTGTTGACAAGCAACTGTGTTTCAAAAGTGTGACCAGTATTAAAGACATCCAATACAGTACCTGCAATAAGTATTTTTGTAAGGGATGCAGGTATTTTACTCATTTCAGGGTGAAGTGCATATTCAAGATCATTTGTTGATAGATCTTTGATAACAAAGCTTAAGTTTGACTTAGAAATACGGTGTTTTTTAATGAGTTTGTCAATACGTGATTGAAATGAAGAAGTCTCTACAGAAGCTAGTACAGAAAAAGACAAACACATCAAAGAAATAATGATGAAATGAATAACCCTCATAAAACATTTATAACATCTGTATACACTTCATTTCAACAATAAAGATGATCTTATAAAATAAACAAAATAAAAAACACAAACCACAATAAATATTAAACTTACCCATGAAGACAGACTTAAGGATAGGAAAACTTCTCCTCTAAAATCACCTCTAAAAGGTTCTATAATCAATCGACTTATACTGTGGAGTAAAAGCCAGAAATAAAAGAGACCTCCTTTTAGCAAAAACTTCTTTTTTTCTATAAATAAAATGAGTGTAAAAATTATAAACTCAGATCCAGAAAGGTAAAGCTGTGTAGGATGCAAAGGTATATTGCCAGGTGCAACCACATCAGATGAAAATGTCACAGCCCATGGAATTGAAGAGGGGTTACCATAACAGCATCCTCCTAAAAAACATCCTATTCGACCTAAAGCATATCCAAGTGAGATAATAGGTGTAAAAAAATCCATCCAGACAGTTAAACTATCTTTATGATATTTGATAACAATAAAACATCCTAAAAAAGCAAATAAAAAACCACCATAAAAAACAAAGCCTCCTTGATAGAGTAAAAAAATATCAAGAGGATGTTTGAGGTAATAATCTGGATATTCAAAGACAACATGAACTAACCTAGCTCCTAGTATTCCAAAAATCATAATAACAAGTGAGTAATCCAGTGTTCTATGAGGAGAAAGTCCTTTTTGATCAGCACGTCTTACAGCCCAAAGTAGGCAAAAACAACAGATCACTGACATCATAAAAATATAAGTAGAAAGCAAGAAAGAAGAATTGAAGGTCAAAGAAGGATACATCATCACACCTCAGGCACTTACTATTGGCCTTTTAATTATGAGTTTTCATTATTGGCCTGCACAATGAATATACTGAAAATGAAAGCACTAAGTATTGCCAATATCCAATAATATATACTTTTTTTAGTTTTAATCACATGATACTGGCCTGAAAAGATTTTTAACCCTCTAAGTTCTCCTTCATTATCTTTTGTTCGGATAGTATTTCTTATTTTTGAAGATGTAATAGCAAAAATATCATGTAAGCTATTTAATAAAGCTTTACGTGTCCTGAGTTTGACACTTAATTTGAATTTTCGTGATATTTTTTTCAAGGAATGTTGTATTTATAGTCATTAGCGGTTATTGTGTTTGTATTTTGGTCAAAAAGTGTAGTGTACTTATTTATCATACACTACGCGTCATATACCTTATTTTCTTTTATTTTTTATATTTTTCTTGTAATGTATTTTTATGTTCATAAGGTCTACAAGAAATCCGAGAGGAGACATATATTATCATCTTGTTGAGAGCTACAGATTAGGTTCTCAAGTGAAGCAAAGGATTCTAATGTCTTTAGGTAAAGCCGCGGATAAGGAAGTTAACTTGAAGAAGCTTCTAGACGTATTATCTAAAGAGTTAGAGATAATTCCTGCTAGTAAGTTATTAAAAGAGATTGATGTAAAAGACACTTTTATTTTAGGTCCTTTGCTTATAATAGATACTATTTTTAAACAATTAAATCTCTATAGATTATTAACAGATTTAAAACAGAAGCATCGTAAAGTGCAATTTGATTTTGTTAAGATTATTTTTACATTGGTTATAAGTCGTTTTGTAGAGCCTTGTTCTAAGCTTAAAGTATTTTCACACTGGCAGAAGTTATTTTATCCTGATTTTTTAGAAGGGGAGCTTCATCTTCAAGACATTTATCGTTCTTTAGATATTCTAAGTAAGCATAAAGAAGATATAGAGAAGACTCTTTATATGCGAGGTAAGTCTCAATTAAGTTTTTTCAATGAGTGTGATGTTATTTTGTATGATTTAACGACATTGAGATTTGAGAGTACCCGTGAGGATTTAGATAATCTTCGAAGGTTTGGTTATAGCAAAGAGAAGAGGAGTGATTGCACACAAGTGGTATTTGGACTTTTAGTAGATACAGAAGGTATGCCCTTAGGCTTTGATGTTTATCCTGGGAATACATTTGAAGGTAAAACAATACCTTCAGTTATGACGAAGCTAAAAAAGAAGTTTAAGATCAGAAGATTTATATTAGTAGGAGATAGAGGTTTATTTTCTAATGAGAATCTCCAATCATTAAAAGCAAAGGGAGATGAATTTATAGTAGGATTAAAGCTAGGTTTATTAAAGGATCGTCATGCAGAGATATACAATTTAAAGAATTTTAAATTTATAAATGAAGATTTAGCTATATACGAGACAAGCTATAATAATGATCGTTGTATAATTACCTGGTCGAGAAAGAGAGCAGAACGAGATAAGAAAGTAAGAGAAGATATTCTATCTAAGATAGAAGCTCAATTATCAAAGAAGTCCATAAGCACAAGATCTTTTTTATCTAATAGTAATTATAAGAAGTATATTGTTCATCCTAAGAGTAAAGGCAAGCCTACTTTAAATAAGTCAGCTATAGAACAATCAGAGAGGACAGATGGTTTTTTTGGAATAATTACAAACACAGATTTAAGCTCTGAAGAGATTATAATGAACTATAAGCAATTATGGAAGGTAGAGAATTCATTTAGAGAGTTGAAGGGTACATTAAAGACACGTCCTATGTTCCACTGGACAGATAAGAGGATATTAGGTCATTTAGTTGTGTGTTTTTTATCTTACTTATGTGAGGCTTATTTTGCAAAGAAGTTACATCAAAGAAACATCACATTAAAAGATAAAGCGATCACAGACAAGAGAATAAAGTCAAGGCCATTGAGTGTAGCGGAAGCTATGTCAAAGCTGAAAGAAGTACGAGCTATACCTGTCAGATATAAAAACAAAACTATTTGGATAAGAACAGATATTTATGGCAATAACGCTGATGTATTTAAAGCTATAGGAGTTAAGATCCCATCAAAACAACTTAAAATTGAATCTACTTAAACCTACAAACAATCTCTTAAATCTCTACCACAAAATCAAAATGTAGTGGTACAAAATCACACATCCACTGTAACTAACTAAAATAACTCAACTTTATTTTCGCAACTGTCAAACTCAGGAAAGAGCTCCCACATGAGCATCATAAGCTCTATCTGTTGGTGTTAGTCTATTAGGATCTCTATTGACAGAATCAAAAAGAGAATCATCTACTATAATATCTCCTTGTATTTGATGAATCTGTCTTCTCATCAGTTCATTTACAAGATACCACATTCTCTCTGAGGTGAAAGAAGGATCTCCAAAGCCTTTTAAATATAAAGGTCCATGTAAGACTCCTTTTTCAATTTTCTTGTTGACAAGCAACTGTGTTTCAAAAGTGTGACCAGTATTAAAGACATCCAATACAGTACCTGCAATAAGTATTTTTGTAAGGGATGCAGGTATTTTACTCATTTCAGGGTGAAGTGCATATTCAAGATCATTTGTTGATAGATCTTTGATAACAAAGCTTAAGTTTGACTTAGAAATACGGTGTTTTTTAATGAGTTTGTCAATACGTGATTGAAATGAAGAAGTCTCTACAGAAGCTAGTACAGAAAAAGACAAACACATCAAAGAAATAATGATGAAATGAATAACCCTCATAAAACATTTATAACATCTGTATACACTTCATTTCAACAATAAAGATGATCTTATAAAATAAACAAAATAAAAAACACAAACCACAATAAATATTAAACTTACCCATGAAGACAGACTTAAGGATAGGAAAACTTCTCCTCTAAAATCACCTCTAAAAGGTTCTATAATCAATCGACTTATACTGTGGAGTAAAAGCCAGAAATAAAAGAGACCTCCTTTTAGCAAAAACTTCTTTTTTTCTATAAATAAAATGAGTGTAAAAATTATAAACTCAGATCCAGAAAGGTAAAGCTGTGTAGGATGCAAAGGTATATTGCCAGGTGCAACCACATCAGATGAAAATGTCACAGCCCATGGAATTGAAGAGGGGTTACCATAACAGCATCCTCCTAAAAAACATCCTATTCGACCTAAAGCATATCCAAGTGAGATAATAGGTGTAAAAAAATCCATCCAGACAGTTAAACTATCTTTATGATATTTGATAACAATAAAACATCCTAAAAAAGCAAATAAAAAACCACCATAAAAAACAAAGCCTCCTTGATAGAGTAAAAAAATATCAAGAGGATGTTTGAGGTAATAATCTGGATATTCAAAGACAACATGAACTAACCTAGCTCCTAGTATTCCAAAAATCATAATAACAAGTGAGTAATCCAGTGTTCTATGAGGAGAAAGTCCTTTTTGATCAGCACGTCTTACAGCCCAAAGTAGGCAAAAACAACAGATCACTGACATCATAAAAATATAAGTAGAAAGCAAGAAAGAAGAATTGAAGGTCAAAGAAGGATACATCATCACACCTCAGGCACTTACTATTGGCCTTTTAATTATGAGTTTTCATTATTGGCCTGCACAATGAATATACTGAAAATGAAAGCACTAAGTATTGCCAATATCCAATAATATATACTTTTTTTAGTTTTAATCACATGATACTGGCCTGAAAAGATTTTTAACCCTCTAAGTTCTCCTTCATTATCTTTTGTTCGGATAGTATTTCTTATTTTTGAAGATGTAATAGCAAAAATATCATGTAAGCTATTTAATAAAGCTTTACGTGTTTTTCCATGAAATGTTAGAACTCCTTTTGCATGAGGGCTTATGTCTAATATTTTTTCTTGGTTTTCTGGAATAGAAATAGCTTTGGTTGATCTCAATGTGACCAAAACTTCTAGCGGTTCACTTGATAAGTTTTCTAAAGAAAGATTTGCTGTAAAAGAACTTCCATGTGATGTGATTTGTAATTGTCCTTGAAGAGGTAGCTTAGGAGATGAGATGGCTTCTGCTCCAATAAAAACATCTTTCACCATTATGGAAGAAAATGGGTATCCATTCATATCATGATAGTGACGATAAAACTCCATTGGATAAGAACCTATAAGAGGTAATTGAAAATCTCTACAATATTCTTTTGTGCAATGCCATTTAGATAAAAAAGATCTTTCGTGAATTCTCCATTCATGCTTTTCATTGGGGTCTAAATCATACCCATCCCCTTTCCATTGCCATGATCCTATTTGTAATTCTGGAAAAACATCTAGGGCTATCTCATCTCCCAAATTTAAAAACTCTACATGACCTGAAACTGTAACAACACCTCCTTTTAGCTCAAATTGAACTTGAGGTGATCCCTGAATGGAAATGGTGCCCGCTAGAGTGCTATTTAAAAATATAAAGTAGAATAAAGTAATTAGAGATGATCTTAAAAACACTTTTACTACCTAATTTCCAGAACAAATATATATAATCTATTCAAAGTCTGCATGATCTCGCACTTCTACAATTCCAAAAGACCTGATTTGAGGGAGTACTTTTGAATTAGCATAGATTAAGATTTTTAAATTATAAGGATCAATATGTTTCTTAATCGCTGCATTTACTTGTCTTACGGTGATTTTTGAAATTTCAGATTGATAAGTTCTTAAATAGTTATCAGAAACACCATAGAGGCGGAATAGCAGTAAATTAAAAGCTAACTTTTCAGGAGTTTCTATTGCCTGAGGAAACACTCCTAATAGGTATTTTTTAGCTAATGAAACTTCTTCTTCTGTAACTCCCTCTTTATAAAAGGACTCTAAAATAGTCAAGATTTCTTGAATGATTTTACCTGTAGTTTGACTTTTAGTGAAGGTGATAATGGAAAAAGGCCCTTTATCTAAACGAGCATCAAAGTCACTTGAAATACTATATGTTAAACCTAAATTGTCTCTTACATGGTCCATCAAACGACTTACAAAGCCTGTGCCTAAAATGGTATTTGCAACCCTCAAGCGTAAAAAATCAGGATCAGAGCGTTCAATTCCAATATGTCCAATCCTTATTTCAGCCTGTGTTAAGTCATCTTTAGTCACTAGGCGTATAAGACGGTCTTTAATTACAGGTTTCTTAGGAAAGGATGGATGTTCAATTTTTGTATCTTTCCAGTCTTCAAAGGCATTCTCCAGTAATGGTATCACATTATCATCAATATCACCTACAACAGCTAAAGTGGCATTTCCAGGACGAAAAACTTTTAAATAATGATTAAGAACTTGCTTTCTTTTAATAGAGGCTACACTCTTTAAAGAACCTAAAGTAGAACGCCCATAAGGGTGAGATCCATACAAATACATATTATACATTTTTTGGGCATAGATAGAAGGTCTATCTGACATGGTTTTTATAACTGCTAAAGCTTTATTCTTATGGCGTTCAACTTCTGCCTCAGGAAAGCTAGGTTGAGTTACCACCTCAGCTAACAACTCAAAAAGTGTCTTTTGGTAACGTGAGAGTGTATTTGTTGTGATCAAAATGTAATCTCTTCGAGTTGTAGAAGAAAATTGCGTGCCGAGTTTTGCAAAAGCATTAGTGATCTCTAATGCTGAGCGGTTTTTTGTTCCCATATCAAGTATGCTAGTGACAAAAGAGGTTAAACCAAAATAAAGTGTTGGATCACTAATACTGCCTTGATGAAATATCAAACTGGTAGAAATATAAGGTAGACTGTTATCCGGAACTAAAAGTACTTTAAGTCCGTTTTTTAATTTGAGTTCACGATAATCTCTAATAGCAAAATCTTTTTTGATAGAAGATGTTGCACAGGATATTAAAAATAAAAAAAGAAATCCATATTTTTTCATTTGTTTTTTCTAGGTCCTCTCGATTTTTTTGTGGGAGATATTGGTTGTACATGAATTAATGTTTCTTGCCATGGATTAAGATACTTTTTAGCTACAGATTGAATTTGTTGGGCTGAAACTTTTGAATATTTTTCTATATCTTTAAAAAAGAATTGATAATCTCCCATAATAATTTCGTTAATAGCGAGTGACTGAGCTTTGCCGTGAAAGGATTTCATACTTTCAATATGGGTTAGTAAAACAGAAGTTTTGGTTCTTTGTATTTCATCTTCAGTAAATGGGTTTTTTTGTGCTTGTTTGATTTCTTCAGAAATAATTTTAAGTACTTTTTTGCTGTCAGATTTAGGTTTGAGGGATACAGCAATCTGCATAATACCAGGATCTTTTGGAGTATAAGCATAAACAGAAACACTACTAGCTAGTTGAGATTCATAGACCAATCTTCTATAAAGTCGGCTGGATTTATTGCCGCCTAACATATCTGCTAGTAAGTCAAGTGCATAGGAATCATTATCTCCTGCTTTTGACACATGAAACCCTATCGCAAGAGACTCGTTTTGAACATCCTTAAAAATCACTTTCGACCGTCTCCTTTTTTGTATGCCTTCTTGTTGATAGGCTCGACGGTGAATGGATTGTCTAGGAATTGAGCCATAGTATTTATTAAGAAGGTTTTTAACTTTTTGAGAATTAAAGTCTCCTACAATAACAATAACAGCATTGTTAGGCGCATAGTACTGTCTAAAAAACTCTTTACATTTTTCAACAGTGACATTATCTAGATCTTCCATTAAACCTACAATAGGAAACCGGTAAGGGTGTTTTTGAAAAGCTGTTAAAAACATATTTTCATAAGTTGTTCCTTCTATACTGTTTTCAACACGAGATCTTCTTTCTTCTTTTGTGACCTCTCTCTCACTTTGTAGGTTTGCGGCAGTAATTTGTAATGACTCCATACGATCTGACTCTAAATCCATAACCAATTCTAAACCATGGCTTGGCAAGTTAATGTAATACCCTGTATAGTCTTTGCTTGTAAAAGCATTTAAAATAGCCCCATTAGAGCGAAGAATACGATCAAATTCTTTATTACCATAACGTTTTGCTCCTTTAAACATCATATGCTCAAAAAGATGAGCGATGCCTGTAAAGCCTGGCTCTTCATCTTTAGAGCCTACACGAAACCATGTATGATAACTAATAAGAGGTGTGGAATGATCTTCATGCAATAACACAGTTAAACCATTTGGAAGTTGAAGTTTTTCAACATCAAAATGGACGGTTACTTCAGTAGACAACCCTTGTTTTGATAAAAAAACAAATAAAAATAGAGTAAAAAATATTTTTATTTTATATTTTGATCCTTTTTCATTAAAAGCTCGCATATTTTAGTTTTACCCCTCTATCAATAATAGATACATCACCTTTCTTATAGTGTATACAAAAAAATGAAATTCATCATCTTTTTCATTTCTCTCAAAATAAACCAACCTCTCGAGGTGAGCCTCTGGTTGTTTTTGGGCAATGAACACGACGGCTAACGCCCTCGTAAAATGTTCATTGCCTCAAAAATCCGTTTATTTTTAGGAAGGAGATACTGCTTGTTCTTAACATCATGTTAGGGAAAATATTTTTATTTCTCTTTCTGCAAAAATTTAAAACTTATCATTACCATTCAAGTTCAATTCTTCTATTTGAGAGCACTATATATTGGTTTTAAACAAGAAAGAAGTGATAAAAGCTGATGATAAGAATGAGAAGAGGCCCGCCTCGAGAGGCCCGCCTCGAGAGGCTCGCCTCACGAGTCTGGCCTTAGGGTAATGAATTTCGAAGTTCAAGAAATAAATTAAGGGTTCAGCTCAACAGGGATATGCTTTAAATTTTTGCATCTATTTTATTTCCCTAAAAATAAACGGATTTTTGAGGTAGTCAGCTACTTGTCGAAGGCATAAGTCTTCATGCTAATTACCAAAAAACTGCCAGAGACTTGTCTTGAGAGACTCGTCTCGAGAGACCTACTTCGTTTTTAGTGAAACAAAGGTTTTCCAGCTAGGTCAGATGCTTATTATAGCTCTCCTGTACATATTTATACAACAAGGTCATATAAAATTTTCTTAATCTCTGAGATGATTTTAAATGAACTATGTAAATATTTCACGGTAATTCTTATAAACTTTAAATTTTACAGTAAACTTTACAGTTTTTATTGTTTTTGTATTTTTTTGAGTCTATAATGTTGTTGCTCTTAACAATCTAAATTATTTTGTTGATGTGTAAGTAGAAGGAACTAAAGGAAATGAGTTTATTTAAAAATATAGTTGTTATATTCTCATTATTAGTAATGATAAACTCAAGTAGTGTAGCAATTGGAGCAGATGAAAATGCTACAGATAGAGCTAGAGATGCGGCTAATAAGTTCGGATCTTGGATAGCTACTATCTGGAACGACGAGGTAGCGCCTGTGATAGTTACTATCTGGAATGACAAGGTATGGCCTGTAGTAACAGACTGGACGTTAGGTGAGTTGTATCTCGATACTGCAACTGGGTTTGATGAATGGACACCTTTGATAGATGCTGCTTGGAATGGCCAGCTAGATATTGTAAAGGAGTTGATAGCAGCTGGCGTAGATGTAGATGCTAGGGATCGTAATGGAAGGACAGCATTAATGTATGCTGTTTGGAATAACCAGTTAGAAGTTGTAAGAGAGTTGATAGTAGCTGGCGCAGATGCAGGTGCTAGAGATGATAGAGAAGTGACAGTGTTGATGTATGCTGCCCAGAATATTGGAAGGGCGGCATTAATGCCTATTTGGGATGATTTGTTAGAGATTGTAAAAGAGTTAATAGCAGCTGGCGCAGAGGTAGATGATAGAGATTATAATGGAAGGACAGCATTGATATGTGCTACTGAAGGAGATATCGAAAAGGAAGAAGAATTGTATGGTAATGGCCGCCGGCTAGAGCTTATAAGGGTATTGATAGCATCTGGCGCAGATGTAAATGCTAAGACTCGTAATGGAATGACAGCATTGATGAATGTTGTTCAAAAAGGAGGCGGTCTAGAGCTTGTAAGGGTATTGATAGCAGCTGGCGCAGATGTACGCGCTAGAAATGGTGATGGATGGACAATATTGGGGCTTAGTAGATGGGAAGGAACAATGAGAGTTGTAAGGGAATTGAGAAAAGCTGGAGCAATGTAAATTCTATAAAACCTAACTTTCTAAGAATAACTCCTTATTTACTATACTTTTGACTTCAAAGGTTTATCACAAAAAGTAACTAGCCTCTAAAACATGTGATATTTTCTCTTATTTTTTCTACAACAATCTTGTTGATATTTTTTAAGGCCTAATGTTTGATTATACGCAGTGTAGAGGGTATCTACTTTAAACTTTCCTTTAGAATGACTATTAAGAAAAAAGTGTGTTAAGTAAGTTGGCCAGTCTAATACTTGCCTCATAAAGACGTTTTAATGCGATGGGAAGAGTTCTATTCAAGTATCGGAAATGCAAATAGGGTTTTTTGCGTTTAGAGTCTCTACCACTTAAAATATTAGGATATTTTTTAAGGAGGTCCTGATGCAAAATCAATGGTGGAATTCTTTCAAACTGAACATTATCAAAGAAGTATACAAAAGAAAGCAGCTTAGCAGATTCGTTAGCCCAATCTTCAGGTGAAAGCTGTTTAACCTCTGTCCCTCGATAGTGTCTCTGCAAATAATCAACTAATTCTGTGTAACTTAGTCCCAGTCTTTGAATAAGTCCAGAATCCCAAACTTCGTGTAAATTGTAGGTTTGGTGAAAAAAGCTCATATAAAGGAGGCTGCCACCTCTATCTACTCTGCGACCGGCATGTAGAGGTTGATGTAAATCTTCGACAAAATGGATCAACAACTTCAGCGCATGTGTCTTATCCACTATCTTAGGATGTGAAGCCTGATCTTTTAAGATGTTCATCATCAAGCCAATAGCCCAAACCACATCTTCTTCATTGGGTTTTTTATAGGGTTGAGCATCTTTTAAATTGGTGTAATGCCATTTAGATTGAAAATCATATTTAGGATTGGGCCTGACAATATCTGCCCATAAAGAGGCATCTGCCACGTTGTCTCTTCCCAAAAGTTTTTGAACTTGCGCTTTAGCTTTAGGTGTAAGATGTTTTTCAGCTAACTGCCCAATAGCTCTATGCCCTATATCACCCCAAGCAAGGAGAGTATGAGGTATAAATAAAAATAAAAAAATCCAATGCCACATATAAAAATCTTTTAACAGTTATATTGATGTCCTATTGCTTATTTTTAATTAAATCTCTTTTATCACTATGCATAAAAGGTGTCAATACACACTTCAAATCTTTACAAGCTGTAGTATAAGTAGTAAATCACTAATAAA
The DNA here is from genome assembly GCA_965262715.1 of Bdellovibrionales bacterium. Lineage (GTDB taxonomy): Bacteria > Bdellovibrionota > Bdellovibrionia > Bdellovibrionales > JAUICD01. The sequence continues at coordinate 1,711,742 of OZ253553.1, forward strand.
TGGAAGGTCTTAGATTTATTGATATTATATGGAGGTGTTTTATGAAAAAAATAACATTCATTTTACTAATTTTTGGATTTGTCTTTTCATCTTATAGTACTGCTTATCAAATAGAGCAAGGTTCTCAAGAAGAGAGAGAATCATGTCCTTTTTTATATTTTTTGGTTGTTGATAAAAATACAGGCATGCTAAGAGATATCTTAAGGAATATAAGAATGAGTCCAAACGTTTCTCTTGAGGGCTGTCGTGGTGATGAGTTTTATGATAGTCTTCCTGAAGGTTCTACATTACTTCATGTAGCTGCTCATTTAGGAAGTGATTATTCTTCATATAATATTTATCAAGCACTTAAACAATATGGAGCAGATGAAGCAGCTAAAGATGAGAATGGAAATACACCACCAGACATACAAGCTATGATGAGGAAGAAAAGGTTAGGACGATAAATAAAACACATTTCAGGTTTTAGATAATGTATTATTATACCAATTAGAGCCACATCTTGGTGTGATTATTGTCCTATTATCGTGTCTCAGTTCCTAGGTAATTATCTTATACTAGTGAGGAAAGTTTAATGGCGACATTAATTTTAACGGTAGTAATAATGCTATCTTTTATAATCAAGATACATTTTAACTTACTTAAGAGGTAGATTGATATTTTAGATGTCATTATTTACACAATTCATTTCACAGGATTGATCTGTATAGCCTATTTTTATTTCAGTTCTTAGATAATGTGTTATACTAATGGGAGAAGCAAGATCAATTAGAAAATAGATATGACCAGCTTTCAGACATAAAAAATAAGGAGGCAAACATGCTGGATTATATAGCCAAAAAGCTTAGTTATTTTATAAATGATATTGAGAAAAAGGCGTGCGTATTACCTTATAATAAAAAGTTAAGCGATTCTTTACTGAAACTAGAAAGGAAATATAACGGAAGGAAGAACATTGCGTAATATTATTAGTTGTTTAAGATAGTAGACGAAAAACTTCGATGTCTTATTTTTGAGAAGTATTGAATTGCTTTTTGACGATATAATTATAGAGGATAGTCTTATGTTAAGTGTATTGTTTGATAAGATAGGTGATAAAGCCTATCAACATAAATGGATACAAGTGGTGATTATAAGCTGGATATTGGTTGCTGTTTTTGCTTTTATACTAATGGTTATAGCTTGGACAATGTCGCCAGATGAGTTGGTTAAAGCTGACTGGCATTGGATATTAATGGTCACCCCTTTTATTTTATCATTTCTTATTACAGTAGTGCCGGTACTTATAGTTTTATTTCATCCTCATTTGCGTTCTCAGATATATACTTCACCGATGATAGGAGCTGTCAGTCTATTGGTATTTTCGTTTTTACTTAGTTTTATGCTATTGATAAGTATAGAAGTGATATGTAGGTCAATGGAAATAGAGTCTCTTTTTTATATTAGAGACTACTCAGGCTATAATAGTTTGTGGGTTGGTGTATTCATGGCAATTCTGACCGGTTTTTTCATTGGTATTATTGCTTTCTCTCTCACGTTTGGGATTGTCTTTCCACTTGCAATTCCTATTGTATGCTCAGTGATTGTATCTGAAATTATACATGAAAATCATAACATTTCATGTAAGGTTTGGGGTATTCTAATGTTTGGTGCTACTTTAGGATGGGGACTTGTTTCAGTTGTGGGGTATGCATTAGGCAATGCCTAAAGCATGAGCAGGTATGATACAATGCATACAATATATATAAAGTCATAATTTTTTCAATGCTCCCCGAATTACCTCAGAATATCTGTTACTGAAGCTTGGTAACATATATTCTGAGGTAATTCGCTCTACTTACTGTACTCTTAGAAAGACCGGTGCCGCCTACAATATCATCAAGAAGTTCACTGTAATTACGAGAAGATACTCCTCTTATAGCATAGCTCAGAACTCTATCACAAATGATGTCATAGCTTTGAAGCGCTGAATAAGACTTCAGTTTAATACCAGAACCCCCCATCTCCTTCACCCTAGGCTTTCTAACCTGAAGCCTTTGACCTTGTGCAAGAACACTCCAGCGATCACTACCAGCTCTGTAGTATCTCTTATTAATACCACGAACATGACGCTTACCACACAAAGCTAACAGCTCCTCTTCAAACAGTGCATAGATCATATCAATAATTGCAGATCTTATGCGACCTTCTATAACTTCTCGAATCTGATTTAATTTAGAGGATAAAACTTGAATTGAATAACGATTCTTGGTATTTTTCATAATAGCTCCTTTCTGTTTATTGATTTCCTGACAAAATAAAAACAGTAAACAACGGCTAGACGACTTAGGCTAGCCGGGAGCTCTACTTCTTCTAATCTCTATAAGAAAATTTCACCGATCTATGGGACAACCTCTCAAAGACAGATCAACTATTTTTTAGCTTCTAGCTTTTCAAGGATAAGCTTTTGACCTTCATTAAGTTTAGTGATCTTAGCATCTAAGGCATCAATCTTCTTATCTGTATCAGTGATATGGTTATCTAGTTTTTCATTGATAGGCCTCAACTCGGCTCTAAAAAGGTCTTTTAAATCATTCTTAAATTCTCTAATATCACTTTTCAGTGAACTAAATATGTAGATAAAAAGGCCTGAAAAAATAACTAAAATAGGGCCTAAAATAATAAAAACATCTATCAATTCCATAAAATAATAATATCAGTTTTTTAAGGATTTTGTCAATTAAAACCCTCATATACCCGAAAAGCAAAAGGAAGCTCTCATAAAACAAAGAAAAAAACTTAATCCTTTTGAATTAGTTAAAGCTAGAGAAAAAAACTATCTCAATTCTTTAAACTACTCAACTTATATAATAAACAAAGGAAAAATAATGAATAACTTAACTCTTATACAAAAACTCTTGGTAACAATTTATTATGAGGTAACACGTATATAAACACAAAAGGCTTTAGTTGTTTTATAGGTAAAGTAAGCTTTAAAAAACTCCATAAGGGTTAAATATGAGGCTGTGAGAGCGTGTTTAATCAATATGTCGATGAACCAGAAGTTTAAAGTGACTTAATTTTGTTTTAAAAGTTTTAGTGATAAAAGGCGACAAAGAAGTATGAGATTTATTCTGATTTTTATCTTTATCTTGGGATGGATGGTTGAGTCTAAAGCTTCAGATTATGAAAAAGAGATGAAAAGTATGCGTCGGGAAATAGAGAAGCTCTGTCCAAAAGCTGATTCTCAAAATTTATATCTTATATGCTCTAATTTTAAAGCAATGCTTTCTTTACAAGAACGTAATCATGCTACTCATCTAAGAATGATTGAAAGTCTTGGCCCACTTATTGAAACCGTTTTTAATAATGCTAAAATAACTGATGAAAATAATGGAGTTCTTGAGAAAAGAATTGATGCTTTAGAGAAAGCTTGCAAAAAGAAACATGTTATAGATACGCCTAAAACAATCCCTAAGAGAATCAACCAGAAGAAAAACGCCAAGTAAGTTTCAGTTTCTAGGTAATGTGTTATACTGATGAGAGTAGATACGCATGGTACAGCTTCACACACTATACACAGTTTCAGTCTCTAGATAATGTGTTATACTAATGAGAGGTCAGCGCGGAAGTGAAAAGTTCTCTTGTGAGGTGTTTCAGACTCTAGGTAATGTGTTATGCTAATGAGAGCTTGCAGCTAACTACCAATCAGCAAGGGCTATGGGTTTCAGACTCTAGGTAATGTGTTATGCTAATGAGAGCTTGCAGCTAACTACCAATCAGCAAGGGCTATGGGTTTCAGACTCTAGGTAATGTGTTATACTAATGAGAGTTTCTTCATAGATAGCCTCATACATCTTTTTACTTTACATGGCTAAGGACATCTATACCATAAAGATAGTCATGAAGAAAGCTCCTGGCTTTTCTCAACTCTTTATCAGCAGGGAGAAGATATTTTCTATTAGAAGTATCAACAATATAAAATCTCTTTGACTTTTCAAAAGTTTCTAAGGAAACGAAGCTTGTAATGGAAGGGTTATTGCCCTTTTTAAGAGGAATTGTCTTCTGATAACACTTCCATCCTTCTAACACGCATCCAAAAATATTTTGATCTACGTCTCTTTTAGCATGACTTATAATGGAGTATAATATCTCTCCTTGTTCATTTTCAAGGTTTTTAAGAGTCATAGCTCTTTGTCCAATATTATTAACACAGATGGTTAAGAAGAAATCAGTATGTGGATGAATATTTGAAAAATATTCTTTGTCTTTATTAGAAAGGTGATCTTGAATTGATGTTAAAGTCTTATAAAACAGAATAATTTGTCCTTCTATTTTTGGTAATTGCATTTGATAGTTTTGATAAGCAACCAAAGCAATGGCAATTGTACTCATAGCTGTTGTAAAGGGGTATAAAGACTCTTTTAAAAAAGGAGGGTCAAATAATGTGGCCAATATTACTAGAGTTTGCTGCTCCTCTAGCTGTACAATCGCTTTTTAAGCTTATGGAAGATGACCCAGATGAGAATCTTGAAGAGTATCTTGAACATCTTCAAGAATATATAGAAGAGCTTGAAGATAGAGTTCAAGTACTTGAAAAAAAGGTTAAAGCACTACAACAAGCTTTTCTAACAATAACCATACTAGCGATTATAGGTTGTATTTTTTTTGGAGTTCTATATTTTTCTTAAAATGTGAAGGTCAAGGATTATTATAAAACTTTCTTCTTTAGATTTTTTATTATTTTTTATTGCGTCTTCTATTCAACCATATCAAAAAATCATTGTGACAAGATGTGTTTCAATCTCTAGATAATGTGTTATACTAATGAGAGAAGCAAAATCAATTAGAAAATAGGTATGACGAACCCTCAGATATAAAAAAGAAGGAAGCAAACATGCTGGATTATATAGCCAAAAAGTTTAGTTATTTTATAAATGATACTGAGAAAAAGGCGTGCGTGTTGCCATAATAAATAGATGGACAAAATATTTTAAAAAGAGCTTTCATACTTTATAAAAGTACAGATCAAGGTTGCCTTTTTTGTGTTTGTGAAAAGCCCTTTGCAGGTGTAGTGTCCCTGCAAAGAGCTGGAGATAAAAAATTATCAAATCGTGTGAGCATTAAAGGCCGTTTTTTATATTCATCATGTATTTTCCAGTAGGTTTAGGCGCAGCTTGACCTATACCCATCTCCCAATGATCTTCTTGTGCTCCTCCTAAATTACCAACTGCGATAATGATAAATTTAGGTGCGAATTTATCTGTGTTATCTATCTTTGCTTCTGTAGGAATTGTGAATGTTCCAGTAGATAAATAAGTACAATCATCTGAAGTATTACAAAAGTCTTCAGTGTTTATCATGGTATTAGCATTACTTGGATTGCTTGGAACTGGCGGACCATCATAATCTGATAAATTGGGAGGTAATGTATTGCCTTGTACCCAATTACCCGGATCTTTTGTAACTAAAGCATTGAAGCCTGTTTTATATTGAACGTCACCACTTGGTGAAAAACCTAATTGTATGAAGTTTGATGTTGAATATCCCCATTCAGAATTAAAAGCTATACTTGAAGTGTATATACCACCTAATATTAACTTAGGTTCAAGTTGTCTGGCCTTCCTTTGATACTTTTGATAGTTAGGTATGGCAATACTAGTTAGTATACCTATGATGGCAACTACAACCATTATCTCAGTGAGTGAAAATCCTTTTTGATTGAATCTATTTTTTACTTTTTTCATAAGCATCTACCTGTTTTAATCATAAAGAGGCTATCACTTTGCCACAGAATATATTAAATAATTGGTTGTCTATTGCTTTACATTTAAGCGGTTGATCGTTTTCTAAAGTGACTTTTAAAGAGCAATTATAAACTCTATACTGCTTAAATTTGTATTTACTCGATAGATTGTTACAGACCTTCAAAATTTCTTTACCTCTAAGTAGAGCACATGATTTTTGACATATATTAATAAAGGTTGCATTGTCTCCTATGGTATTTGCTTTTTCTATATAGTCTGTATTTGGTCTATAATTGGCATAGAAGTAATATTGTGCAGCTTCAGTATCTTGCTTAAGATGTGTGGATAAAAACTTCTGATTTGCCTCCTGTGTATCTTTATAAAATTTAAGCCTTGCATTGTTTACAAGTAATCCTAGTAAACCAATAATAACAATTGCTAGTAAGTAAAGTAATCTTCTAGGACTTGTTTTCTTTAGTTTCATTTTTTATTTCCTCAATAAGATCAAGAATAGAATCTCGTAGTTATCTATTCTTTCCCCTTCTGAGTTATTTCCCATATACTTGCGTTTTTCTCGCTTAACAACTTCTTTACCTTTTCTTCTTTTTCTAATAGTCGTAATATGCTGTATGTTATCCAATTCTCATGTTCTATGTTATGGGCCCCTGTTTTTTGACTTATCTCCGCTTGTTTAAGAGGCTTTCCCTCATTCTCTAAAACACGCAATATAGCAATTTTTAGTAACTTTTCAGCAATATCAACAAGGTCCCTACTTAAATTCGACATCATCTCACTCCTTTATTTTTCAATGTTATAATTCATTGCGTGTCATACCTTTTTACCTGTTTCATGTTTCACTTCTATTTGTTTTAAGAAACCCACGCTGTGTGAAAGGAGTGCCTTTAAAACAATGTGGGTAGTTTAACGATTTAATTTATAAACTCACTGGTTTTAATGCCTTATGTCCCTGATATTTATCTTCACAAGCTCTTATTTTCTTTTCTAGAAAATTCATTCTTTTACTTAAATGCATATCCGTCCTAGCTTGAATGCTTGACAATGTATATAGATGTGAAAAAACTTTCATACCTAAAATACTTCCTATGCCTAAAGAGATAGTGACAGCGATGACAAGCTCTAATAAATAAACTCTTTTAAATTTTAAGCTTGTCATAAAACCCCTTTAATTAAAAAAATAAAGCCCATGTGGTTTAAGACATGGGTTTTTTATATTAATCAACACCATTTTTAAGATTAATTAAATTTTTTGATTCATCCATGATCCATTGATCATCTTGAGTGCCACCGATATTTCCTATTGAACCAATAGTAAAAGTAACCGTGTTTCTAGCAACATTGTTAACACCAGGCCCACTTATACCACATCCTGCAGCTGCAATTGGTGATGTTGTGTCTATTTGACTTGCTCGACAATTCGGAGGACTAGCACCTAAGTTTAAAGTACATTTTGTGTTAGCATTACCCGGCGCTTTACATCCACCCTTAATTGTGTCTGCTGCTAAGACAGTACCTGTTACATTTTTTGAAGCACCTAAAGGAACTGTGCAACCTGGAGAATTACTTCCAGCAAATGTACTACCAGGATCAGTTACTTTACAAACATTAAAAGTAGTAAGATCACGGGTATCATCTGCAAGTGGGCCTGTATAACCAGTGGTTCCTCTAGTCTGCATATTAATATTTATACCAGCCGTACCATTGGTCCCAGTCGCACTATCAAATCCTGTTAAATACTGAATTTGACCACCTGGAGTAAATCCAATTTGTAATAAATTCGGTGAACCTAAACCATACTCTGCTATAAAAGTTGTCTCTGCTGTGTATATACTAGCTAGCATTGTCTTTGGTTCTGTCTGCCTCGCTCTACGCTGAAACTTTTGATAATTTGGTATTGCAATCGCAGCTAAGATACCTATGATCGCCACCACAACCATCAACTCAACTAATGAAAACCCTTTTTGGTTTTTCATTTTATTATATTTTCTTAAAAACTTTTTCATGATAAGAACCCCCTATTTCATAAAAAATAAATATTGTCTAAAATAATAAATTTAAATTTCCTCTACCTTTTTTCTCTTCATCTATCTCTAGCTGCTTAAAAATTTGAAAGAAAATATGACCAAAAATATCAAAAATGTAAGTCTTCAAAGACACATCAAAAGACCAGATTCTAACTCAACTGGACTGTAACTTACGTACATAAGTTACAGTATTAAGTTATTGAAATAAATACCGATATGGTTAATTGAAAGGGTTTTTCATTGATGGTCATTGGTAGGGAAAATGACCAAAAACATCAATGATTTTAAGGGTGCACCACTGTAACTTATGTACGTAAGTTACAGTGCTAAGTAGTTGAAATCATTGAAGTACTAGACTGTCTAGTCTAGTATTAAGACAACATTTAAGTTCAGAAAATTATAAACTTGTTGTATATTGATAAATAATCTGTATTTGAATAAGACAACTCCGTATATTTTCACTTTAGTGAAAGAAAAATACAAGAAAAGATTTCCTTAACATTTTGTAAAAAAAAATAAAAAGTACCTTCTTACTAAAAAATAAACAGATGATATGAATTAAATACCTAAAGACAAATTTTCCCTAACATTTTGTTAAGAAATGAAGGGAGCCTTCCTACTAAAATGCTTCAAGCTTTTTAGGCATTGTCCTATTTGCCAAACAGCGTAAGCTAATTTGGAGACAATGCCAAAAAGTCGCCAGAGGCGAGTTCATTTTTAGGGAAACAGGACATCTTAAAACAGCAGCTTCAGCTAAAATAGGTAAGCTGCACAAAAAAGTAGATGGTCAAAAAGAACAGGGTTTCATGTCCAGAATTTAGGCTTCGATGTCCGACTGTTAGGACAGTATTTAGATTTAAAGCTTTAAAAGGTCATTTATTAGCGTTTTAACCTCAAAAATATTGGCACGGATTTTGTATCTATATATTTTCAGTCATAAATAGAAAAACTCATATAAATCGCTCTATCAATATGAATAAGGGGATACGATTTGTAAAGTCATGTTCTGATAAATTTTATGATGATGCGGAAGGTTAAGGGTACTTAAATGTCAGCTAACTACAATAAGGGTAATAAAAAGGTAGGTTTTTCTAAAGGGCATCATCCTCATGATTTGTTCTTTAGAAGATTTTTTTCTGGTATTGAGGAAGTGGTAGCATTGTTAGAAACAATGTTGCCTCAATCTATCTTAGATCTTCTTGATATATCCACAGTGAAAATTGAAAACAGTGTTGTTGTTAAAGATTTAGAGATAAGAGTAGATTTAGTTTTAAGCATAAAGCTGAGAAAGTCTAAAAAAGAATCTAAGATTCTTTTTATTGTAGATCATAAAAGTTGGCCAGATAGAAGAGTCATACAGCAATTACTTAAATACCAATTAACAATGATTGGAGAGCATCATAATAATGAAGACTTTTTACCTCCAGTTTTGACTATTGTTTTCTATCATGGTCATAGGAAATGGAGATCGCCATTATCTTTACATGAGGACTGGGTATCTAGAGGGGTTTTTTCAAGAGATGATCTTGGGCAAATTTCTGAGTATCTTATAAATTTCACTCCTTATTTTTTTAATTTATCTGAGTTTGATATAGCTAATAAAGCCATCAAGAGGATAAAACCAATTTTATATACATTTGATCAGATTTGGTCTTTGAATAAGCTTAAAGGTTTGGAGGAAAAGAAAGCAGCTTTACACAAGATTCTATTGTCAGTAAAAAAAGACTTAAAAGGAGAAGAAAAAGAGTATATAATAAATGTGCTATTAGGCATAAAGAACTATCTTCTTCAATATAACCCAGAGCTAAGTGAGGGGCTTTTAGAAGAGGTTTCAAAAGAGATCACAAAGGAATTAAGAGGAGAGAATATCATGAAAGAGCTTGATTTAACTATAGCAGAAATTGTTCAAAAGAATTGTCAAGAATGGAAACAGGAAGGTCTGCAAAAGGGTAGACAGGAAGGAAGACAAGAAGGAAGGCAGGAAGGGATTGGAGAGATCTTACTGAAGTTTCTTAATGCTGATATGAGTGTAGAGAAGGTATCTGAAATAACCGGTCTTTCAAAACAGGAAATCCGTAATTTTCAAGAAGAGTCTAAGAAATAACGACTGAAATCATCAAGAGGATATTATGAAAGAGCTTGATTTAACTATAGCAGAAATTGTTCAAAAGAATTGTCAAGAATGGAAACAGGAAGGTCTGCAAAAGGGTAGACAGGAAGGAAGACAAGAAGGAAGACAAGAAGGAAGGCAGGAAGGGATTGGAGAGATCTTACTGAAGTTTCTTAATGCTGATATGAGTGTAGAAAAGGTATCTGAAATAACCGGTCTTTCAAAGCAGGAAATCCGTAATTTTCAAGAAGAATCCAAAAAATAACGATTGAATGTATAAAATGGAAAGTCTTATTTGTTTTGTGTTTTTTGGCATTTTTACATAAGATAAGTATTTCTTAAGAAAAAAGTGTGTTAAGTAAGTTAGTCAATCTAATATCTGCTTCATAAAGACGTTTTAATGCGATGGGGAGAGTTTTATTTAAATATCGGAAATATAAATAGGGTTTTTTGTCTTTAGATTTTTTACGGTGTAGAATATCAGGACATTTTTTAAAGATGTGGTTTGGGCTATTAATTTGATAATGAATATTTGTAAATTTATAAACTCTTAAGTAGTTATGAACCTAAAACTATTGACTAACAATAAAAACAGGCGTAACCAAACACTAAGCTCTGCTTAATTTCATCGAAACATAGGACATGCTCTAAAACTTTTACAAATAAATAGAAAAAGGTTTATTTTATGAAAGTTCTTCATACGTCAGATTGGCACCTTGGTCGGATGCTTTATGGGAGGAAACGTTATGACGAATTTGAGACATTTCTTGACTGGCTTTATAATATTATAAAATCTGAAGGTATTGATATCTTGTTGGTTGCTGGAGACATATTTGATACTAGGACTCCAAGTCATCGATCTCAACAACTATATTATAGGTTTCTTTGTAAAACAGCTAACTCTCATTGTCGTCATATTGTCATTATTGCTGGAAATCATGATTCTCCTTCTTTTCTAAATGCTCCTAAAGAAATTTTACATGCTTTAAATATATATGTAGTTGGATCAACGACACAATGCCTTGAAGATGAAGTGATTGTATTAACTGATCAACAAAGCAATCCAGAGGCTATTGTTTGTGCCGTACCGTATCTTAGAGATAAGGATATCCGTACTGTTGAACCTGGAGAAACCATTGAAGATAAAAATAATAAACTCATTAAAGGCATTCAAGATCATTATGAGAAAGTCTGCAATTTGGCTGAAAATAAACAAAGACAATTTAAAAATAAGAAGGATATCCCAATCATCGCAATGGGACATCTTTTCACTTCTGGTGGTAAAGTTTTAGATGGTGATGGTGTTAGGGATCTGTATATTGGTTCTTTAGCTCATATAAGTAGAAGCATATTCCCAAAATCAATTAATTACCTGGCTCTTGGTCATTTGCATGTGCCACAATGTGTAGAGGATAGTAAATATATGCGTTATTCAGGTTCTCCAATTCCTATGGGCTATAATGAGGCTTATCAGAAAAAACAAATCATCACAATAGAGTTTAAAGGTACATATCCTATTATTAAAGAAATTTTTATCCCAAGTTTTCAAGCCTTAGAGAGAATTACTGGATCACTGGATGAAATTCAGAAACAAATAGATCAATTAAAGCATCAGCAAAGTTGTGCTTGGCTTGAGATCGAATACACTGGATCAGAAGTTATCAACAATATCCATGAACGTATTAATGAACTTTTGGAAGGTTCTTCTCTCGAAGTTTTACGTATTAAAAATAAAAAAGTTGCAGATCAGGTTATAAAAGCCAGTTTTGTAGATGAGGCACTTGATGACTTGAATGAAAACGATGTTTTTGAACGTTATTTAGATAGTCGTCAAGTACCGGATGAAGATAGAGAAGATATAAGACACACTTATCGTGAAATTGTTCAATCTGTATATGAAAATGATGACAACAAAGAATAGCTTATCAATCAATAATAAAAAATAGAGAGTTGTATTTGGGTAATAGAGTTAATTCAAGAGAAATTCTCTAAAAAAAGGAGTATCAGTAGTGAAAATCCTTGAGCTTAAGTTTAAAAATTTAAACTCTCTCTATGGAGAGTGGATTATAGATTTTACATCTCCAGGGTATATTTCAGATGGAATTTTTGTTTTAACAGGGCCAACCGGGTCTGGAAAATCAACAATTTTGGATGGTATATCCTTAGCTCTTTATGGTACAACTCCGCGTCTTGGTAAAATTAGCCAAATCAGCAACGAAGTTATGTCTAGGAATACAGGTGAGTGTTATGCTGAGCTTACATTTGAATCTCAATCTGGTAAATTTCGATGTCATTGGAGTCAACATCGCGCAAGAAAAGATCCTACAGGAAATCTCATTGCTTCAAAGCATGAGATATCTGATATTCGAACTGGTCAAATACTTGGATCAAAAAAAACAGATGTATCTGTTATTATTGAAGAGAAAACAGGAATGGACTTTAGGCGTTTCACTCGTTCTATCCTTTTAGCTCAGGGAGAATTTGATACATTTTTAAGAGCCAGCCCAGAGGATAAATCTATGATTCTTGAACAGATCACTGGAACTGAAATTTATACTGAAATTTCTAAAAAAGTTCATGAGAGAAGAAGAAATGAAAAGAATACATTGGAAATACTACAGGCACAAGTTTCAGGAATTAATCTTCTTTCTGAGAAGGAAGAGGAAAAAGCTAAACATGACCTGAAAATTAAAAAAGAATCTAAAACAAAAAAACAAAATGAATTAGAAGAAGTTAAAACAGCAATTCAATGGCGTAATAAGATCAATGAAATTCAGGACAAAATTCAAGGTTTGTCTAAAGAAAATGAAAACTTAGATATAGAAATCGAGTCTTTTAAACCAAAGCGAGAAAAACTTAAATCTGCACAAAAAGCTACTAAGTTAAAAGGAGATTATATCAAATTATGTGAAATTCGAAAGCAACAAAACAGAGATCAAAGTGTTATTAAAACTAAGAGAAAGGAATGTGATGATAAAGCAAAAGAAGAATCTCAAAGAAGAAATGAGTTAGAAACAGCTAAAAATGGAATTATTGAATGTAAAAAAGAACAAGCATTATTAACCCCAAAAACAAGGGAAACTCGTTTATTGGATCAACAGATATGTGAAAGGAAAAGATCGATTGATAATTTGCAAGCAGACTATAAAAGTCTTGATCAAAAAATAATTAAAAATAAAAAAGAAGCAGAACAAAAAAAAGAAGAACTCAACAATGTTCAAAGAAAGATAGAAGGGATTCAAAGCTATTTACAAACCAATGCTCAAGACGAATTACTTATACAACAACTGCCTGTTATTAAAGAACAATTCAAATCTATACTCCCTATGGAAAAAGATATATTTAAAAAGATAGATTCTGTAAAAAAGAATGAAAAAGAATTAAATGATACTTTAGCAAAAATTTCTGATAGTGATAAACGGTTAAATTCATGTAAAGATAAAAGAAAACAAGTAACTAAACAGTTTGAACTTGAAAAAAATCAATTAAATGACCTTCTTAGAGACCAGTCGCTTAATGACTACCGTAAAGAAAAAGATAAATTATGGCAACAGATGATTTCTTTAAAGAAGATAACGGACTTGAAATCAGAGAGAAACAATCTTAAAGATAGTCAACCATGTCCATTGTGTGGATCAAAAGATCATCCCTATGTCAACAAAAGCAGTTTGCCAGGTAAAGACGAAACAGAAAAAAAGATAGAGCAACTTGATCAATTAATAAAAGAAGCTGAAGGTCATGAGATAAAAATTAAAGAATATGAAAAATTAAAAGAACAACATTTAAATGAATATAATTCTATTGAGAAAAAGCAAATTCAATATATGACTCAGAAAGAAAACTGTGAAAATGAGTTAAGAAAATTGCAACAAGAAATTAGTGATCAAAATGAGAGTTTTGAAAAATTAAAAGAAGAGATATCAAATAAACTCAAACCTTTTGGTATTCAAGAAGCTTCTAAAGAAAATATAGCTTTACTAGAAGACCGATTTAAAAAATGGCAAGAGCAGAAACAGTGTGAGGAAAAAGTAAAAGAACAAAAAACTAAACTAGAAGTTAATCTTAATAGTCTTGAAGCTATTATTAGAAATGATAATCCATTATTGGTAGAAAAAGAAAAGAAAATTATAAATCTTAAAAAGGAATACAAAGATCAAAGAATTAAACGTCAAGATTTATTTGGAGATAAAGATCCAGATAAGGAAGAAGAACGTCTAAGTAAAGTTGTTTTAAAGGCAGAAGAAGATAAGGAAAATATTCAAGAAAAATATAATGAAATTCAAAAAAATCTATATTCTATAAAAGATCACATCAAATCACTAGAGGACCAAATTTTACAAAGAAGTAGTATGCTTCAGGCTTTAGAAGCAACATTTAAGGACTATCTGAAATCATCTGGTTTTGTAAGTGAACAGAACTTTAAAGAATGCTTGTTACCTGATGAAGAACAAAGCAAACTTACAGATAAAATGAAACAGCTTAATGATGAAAAAACAAGTATTCAAGCAAGAAAGAGTGAACAGGAGAATGCTTTAGCCGAAGAAATGAATAAAAAAACAACTCATTTAACAGCAGAGGACTTAAAATTATCACAAACAAAACTTAAGGAAGATTTAGAAACAGTAACAAATGATATTGCTGAGTTAGAGTATAAAATCAAAGACAATGAACAATCTAAGCAGAAATTTAAAGAACAACAGATTCTTATTAAAAAACAAAAAAAAGAATATAGTAGATGGGAAAATCTAGGTGACCTTATTGCTTCAGCTGATGGAAAAAAATACAGAAATTTTGCACAAGGACTAACTTTTAACTTAATGATCTCACATGCCAATAAGCAACTTAAAAAGATAACAGATAGATATTTGTTGATACATGATAATAAAAAACCTCTTGAGCTTAATGTCGTTGATAACTATCAAGCAGGTGAAATTCGTCCAATAAAAAATCTATCAGGAGGCGAGAGCTTTATTGTGAGTCTTGCCTTAGCTTTAGGTCTTTCAAAAATGGCTAGTCGTAAAGTTCGTGTTGACTCTCTTTTTTTAGATGAAGGTTTTGGAACATTAGATGAAGATACACTAGAAACAGCACTGGAAGCACTAGCTAGTTTACAACAAGATGGAAAGTTAATTGGTGTCATATCACACGTTTCTGCATTAAAAGAACGTATAAGCACACAAATTCATATCACTCCAACTTCAGGAGGTAGAAGCTTAATAAACGGCCCGGGTGTGCAGAGAATCTAGGTTTTCTTAAACCCAAAAGTGTTGCGCTTGCAATTTGAAGTTACGAAATGATGAATCTCATATTATATAACTTTTAAAAATATCTATAATCATAGAAAAGTTGCACTTGCAATTTATATTAAAATAATTGAAGCTATGCTACAGATAAAAGGCTCTTTGCAGGTGTAGTGTCCCTGCAAAGAGCTGGAGATAAAAAATTATCAAGTTATATAATCATTAAAGGCCGTTTTTTATATTCATCATGTATTTTCCAGTAGGTTTAGGTGCAACTTGCCCTACACCCATCTCCCAATGATCTTCTTGAGTTCCTCCTAAATCACCTACAGCGATGACGATAAAGTTAGGAGAAAACTTCTCAGTGTTATCTATCTTTGCATCAGTAGGGATTGTTAATGTTCCAGTAGGTAAATAAGTGCACTCACCTGAATTATTACAAAAATCTTCTGTGTCAATTCTTGTTTTACTTGCTGTATCTGGAACAGGCGGACCATCATAATCACTTAAGTTTGCAGGTAGTATAGTACCCGCCACCCAATCACCTGGATCCACTGCGACTAAGCCATTAAATCCTGTTTTATAATGAATATCACCACTTGGTGAAAAACCCATTTGTATAAAGTTAGATGTAGAATATCCCCATTCAGAATTAAACGCTATATTTGAAGTGTATATACTACCTAACATTAACTTAGGTTCAACTTGTCTGGCTTTCCTCTGATACTTTTGATAGTTAGGTATCGCAATCGCGGACAATACACCAATAATAGCAACTACAACCATCACCTCAACGAGTGAAAATCCCTTTTGATTTAATATTAATATCTTTTTTGCCTGTTTCATAAGCATCTACCTTTTATAAAGAGGCTATAACTTTACCGCAAAATACATTAAATAATTTACTATCTATTGCCTCACATCTTAGAGGCTGATCATTTTCTAAACTGACTTTTAAAGAGCAGTTATAAACTCTATACTGATTAAATTGATATTCATTGGATAGCTGATTACAAACTTCTAAAATTTCTTTACCTTTAAATAAGTCACATTGAACCTGGCAGACATTGACAAAGGTGGCATTGCTACCTGTATTATTAACTCTTGCTATATAATCCGTATCAGGCCTGTATTTAGCATAAAAGACATACTGTGCAGCTTCAGTATCTTGTTTAAGATGAGTGGATAAAAACTTTTGATGAGATATATCCATATCGCTATACATTTTAAGCCTTGCATTGTTACAAAATAGGCCCAGAAGACCAATAGTAACAATGGTCAGTAGATAAAGTAATCGTCTAGGACTTGTCTTTTTGAATTTCCATTTTTTTATTTTCATTGTTGCTCTCTTTAATTTAATAAAAATTCATAAAATATAAATCAGTTAGTTTATAAGCTAACAGGTTTGACATTCTCTTTATTTTTACAGTTGTCTTTGATACTTTGTTCTAGAAAATCAATCCTATGATTTATATGCATGACTGATTTGCTATTGATACCTGATAAGAGGTATAAATGTGAAAAAACTTTCATACCTGCAATGCAACTTATGCCTAAAGAGATAGTGACAGCAATAGCAAGCTCTAATAAATAAAATCTTTTAAGCTTTATATGTTTCATAAAATCACCTTTGGTTTTGAGTGGATGAATAAAACCCACATTGTGATAATGTGGGTTATTCCCCTAAGTTTAAGATTTTATGAAAAATCAAAGCCCACTTTTTACATTTTTGATTTCTTTATTATAGGTCATGTACCAAAGGTCTTCTTGATCACCGCCTATATCACCAGCTGCTCCAATGACAAATGCACGCTCCACTACCTTTAATTTACCATCAGTCCATAATGCTGTACATGTTCCATTACAGGAAGTAGCTGTGGTGCAGGCTGTTACGCTTCCATTACAAGAACAGTCACCAGTACACGTTTCAGGGACAGTTGCATGGGCTTGATAAACAATAGCACTTTCAAAAGCCTTTATTAACTTAAATTGATCACAACGAGTAGCTATTCTACAGCCACCAGGATCTGTTTGTGTTACTTCAGTTGTAGCATCTGCGGGAGGTCCTCTATAACCATCGGCAGTAACTGAACCTTTACCAGGCCATTCACTATCGTCATGCCATCCAACTCTATATCTTGGTGTGTCACCAATGGCTTGAAAGCCAATTTGGTTAAAAGCTGCTGATAAAAAATTCCATTCATTCATAAAAGTGATTTCATTAGCATATAGCCCACTCATCATTGTCTTTGCCTCTACCTGCTGTGCTTTTCTTTGAAACTTCTGATAGTTGGGGATAGCTATGGCAGCTAAGATACCAATAATGGCCACAACCACCATTAACTCCACTAGTGAAAAACCTTTTTGATTTTTCATTTTATTATATTTTCTTAAGAACTTTTTCATGATAAAGACCCCCTATTTCATAAAAAATAAATAAATATTGTTTAAAGTAATAAATTTAAATCTCCTCTATCTTTTTTCTTTTATGTGTCTTTTCAAGCTGCTTAATTTGAAAGAAAAGATGACCAAAAATATCAAAAATGAAAACCTTAAACGCCAAGTCAAAAGGCTGTATTTTAACTCAACTGGACTGTAACTTACGTACAAAAGTTACAGTATCAAGTTATTAAAATAACTGCCGATATAATAAATTGAAAGACTTTAGACAGTGATGGTAATTGGTCTGGAAATGGCCAAAAACATCAATGATTTTAAGGTTGCAGGACTGTAACTTATGTACGTAAGTTACAGTGCTAAGTAGTTGAAATTATTGGAATCCTAGACTATCTAGTCTAGCATTGAGACAACATTTAAGTTTAGAAAATTATAAACTTGTTGCATATTGATAAAAAAGCTGTATCTAAGCAGGACAACTCCGTATATTTTCACTTTAGTGAAAGAAAAATACAAGAAAAGATTTCCTTAACATTTTGTAAAAAAATAAAAAGTATCTTCTTACTAAAAAATAAACAGATGATATAAATTAAATACCTAAAGACAAATTTTCCCTAACATTTTGTTAAAAAATGAATGGAGTCTCCCTACTAAAATGCCTCAAGCTTTTGAGGCATTGTCCTATTTGCCAAACAGCGTAAGCTAATTTGGGGGCAATGCCAAAAAGTCGCCAGAGGCGAGAGGCGAGTTCATTTTTAGGGAAACAGAGCATCTTAAAACAGCAGCCTAACTCAAATAGGTAAGCTGCACAAAAAAGTAGATGGTCAAAAAGAACAGGGTTTCATGTCCGGATTTCGGACTTCGATGTCCGATTGTTAGGACAATACTTAGATTTAAAGCTTTAAAAGGTCATTTATTAGCGTTTTAACCTCAAAAATATTGGCACGTATTTTGTATGTATATATTTTCAGTCATAAATAGAAAAACTCGTACAAATCGCTTCATCAATATGAGTAAGAAGATACGATTTGTAAGGCCATGTTCTGATAAGTTTTATGATGATGCGAAAGGTTAGGGGTACTTAAATGTCAGTTAACTACAATAAGGGTAATAAAAAGATAGGTTTTTCTAAAGGGCAT
The DNA here is from genome assembly GCA_965262715.1 of Bdellovibrionales bacterium. Classification (GTDB taxonomy): domain Bacteria; phylum Bdellovibrionota; class Bdellovibrionia; order Bdellovibrionales; family JAUICD01. Next base: position 1,730,396 of record OZ253553.1, read on the forward strand.
CCTCATGACCTCTTTTTCAGAAGATTTTTTTCTGGTATTGAGGAAATAGTGGCATTGCTAGAGACAATGTTGCCTCAATCTATCTTAGATCTTCTTGATATATCCACAGTGAAAATTGAAAACAGTGTTGCTGTTAAAGGTTTAGAGATAAGAGTAGATTTAGTTTTAAGCATAAAGCTGAGAAAGTCTAAGAAAGAATCTAAGATTCTTTTTATTGTAGATCATAAGAGTTGGCCAGATAGAAGAGTCATACAGCAATTACTTAAATACCAATTAACAATGATTGGAGAGCATCATAATAATGAAGACTTTTTACCTCCAGTTTTGACTATTGTTTTCTATCATGGTCATAGGAAATGGAGATCGCCATTATCTTTACATGAGGACTGGGTATCTAGAGGGGTTTTTTCAAGAGATGATCTTGGGCAAATTTCTGAGTATCTTATAAATTTCACTCCTTATTTTTTTAATTTATCTGAGTTTGATATAGCTAATAAAGCCATCAAGAGGATAAAACCAATTTTATATACATTTGATCAGATTTGGTCTTTGAATAAGCTTAAAGGTTTGGAGGAAAAGAAAGCAGCTTTACACAAGATTCTATTGTCAGTAAAAAAAGACTTAAAAGGAGAAGAAAAAGAGTATATAATAAATGTGCTATTAGGTATAAAGAACTATCTTCTTCAATATAACCCAGAGCTAGGTAAGGGGCTTTTAGAAGAGGTTTCAAAAGAGATTACAAAGGAATTAAGAGGAGAGAATATCATGAAAGAGCTTGATTTAACTATAGCAGAAATTGTTCGAAAAAACTGTCAAGACTGGAAACAGGAAGGAAGGCAGGAAGGAAGGCAAGAAGGCAGACAGGAAGAAAGGCAAGAAGTGATATTAAAACTACTCAAAGCTGATATGAGTGTAGAGAAGGTATCTGAAATAACCGGTCTTTCAAAACAGGAAATTCGTAATTTTCAAGAAGAGTCCAAAAAATAACGATTGAATGTATAAAATTGAAATTCTTATTTGCTTTGTGTTTTTTGGCATTTTTACATAAGCATAAGATAAATATTTCTTAAGCAAAGAGTGTATTAAGTAAGTTAGCAAGTCTTATACCTGCCTCATAGAGACGTTTTAGTGCGATGGGAAGAGTTCTATTTAAATATTGGAAATATAAATAGGGCTTTTTGTCTTTAGATTTTTTACGATGTAGAATATCAGGATATTTTTTGAGAAGGTCTTGATGCAGAATCAATGGTGGAATTCCTTCAAATTGAACATTATTAAAAAAATATACAAAAGGAAGCAGCTTAGCAGATTCATTTGCCCAATCTTCAGGTGAAAGCTGTTTAACCTCTGTCTCTCGATAGTGTCTCTGCAAGTAGTCAACTAGTTCTGTGTAACTTAAACCAGTTCTTTGAATGAGTCCAGAATCCCAAACACCATGTAGATTGTATGTCTGATTAAAAAAGTTCACATAAAGCCGGTTACCACCTTTATCTACTTTACGACCAGTATGTAGAGGTTGGTGTATATCTTCAACAAAATGGATTAACAACTTCAGTGCCTGTGATTTATTTATTTTAGGATGTGATCCTTGGTCTTTTAAAATTTCTACCATCAAATCAATAGCCCAAACCACATCTTTTTTATTAGATTTTTCGTAGGGTTGACCATCTTTTAAATTAGTATAATGCCACTTAGATTGAAACTTATATTTAGGGTTGGATTTAACAATATCTGCCCATAAAGAAGCATCTGCTACACTATCCCTTCCTAAAAGCTTTTGAACTTGCTCTTTAGCTTTAGGCGTAAGATGCCTTTCAGTTAGCTGCCCAATGACTCTGTGTCCTGTTTCACCCCAAGCAAAGACAATATGTGGTATGAATAGAAATAAAAAAATCCAACGCAACATAGACAATCCTCTAAAAGCTATATCGACTTTCTTGAGGTATTGCTTATTATTTTGATCTTCTATTTAAATATATTGTCTTATTTATAGACGGAGAGAATCAATACAAACTCCTTAATCTTTAGTGCCTGATTGATCTTTTCTGACTCAAAAAACCTTACAAGTCTTAATTCAATTTCAAAATATATAAATATTTACTTCTTTCAATACTTTTCTATTTCTTTTACAAAATAAGCCGATAGTTCTATAAAATATGAACTTTCTAAAAAGGAGAGATTAAATGAAAAAATTAGCTTTACTGCCATATTTGATGGTCATTGCATTTTTCTCTTTGGGTTTTTCAGATGACTATAGAATAAATGATTTAGAAGATAGGATAAGCAGCTTGGAAAGTAAAATAAGCAGACTAGAAAGCCATGATCATTATTTTGATTATGCACGTAAAAGTCATGACCATGATTCAGATTATGCAGATGAAGATCATGACCATAACTATGCAGATGAATTCCACACCCATTAAAAAGTGCTAGCAAAAAATCAAGCTTAGATAAAAAATATCCGAAAAAATAAAGTCAATTAATAATATATCAACTCGTTAAGCTCTTTTATTTATTCACTTTTATTTTAAAGGAAACTTTAGAGTGGCAAAGAAAGCCTTTTTATTCTTATTTCTGTTTCTATTTACTACAAATCCAATTTCTGCCCTAAGTGATTCAAAAAAGAAACAATCAAAATCACCATCTAAATTAAAAAAGTTAGAAAGTCTAATTTCTTCTAATTCTATCAGTGATCTATTAGAATCGAATGTTCTTATAGAATTAAAAGATGGTACGGGCAGTGGTTTTTTTGTTTCAAGGAATTTGATTGTTACAAATTATCATGTCATCAAGAACTCTTATAAAAAAGGAGATAGAATTTCTTTTAGAAAGCAGGATGGTAGAAGAGGATGGGCAATAATTGGTCTCATAGATGTAAAAAATGACTTAGCCTTATTAAGGTCTTTTTCTAATGATGGAAAGCCTTTGAAATTAGGTGATTCATCTAAGGTTCAACTTGCAGATGATGTCATTATAGTTGGGTCTCCTCAAGGTCTTCAAGGGACAGTCTCAAAAGGAATTATATCGGCAAAAAGAAAAGACTTTTTAGGTTTTGAAGAAATTATGCAAACTTCTGCTCCGATATCTCCAGGAAGCAGTGGGTCTCCAGTTTTATTAAAAGAAACTCATGAAGTAATTGGTGTAGCAGTAATGGTACATAGAGAAGGGCAAAATCTAAATTTTTTAATTCCTATCAACAAACTAAAGGACTTAATGAGAGCAAATAAAGAAAAAATGGATAGTTTGATGAAAAACTTAGGAAAGCAAGTTTTAGAGAATGCAAAAGGTGGTGACAAAAATGCTCAAGCTCTTTTAGGGTGGTCTTTTTATCATGGGATTAATTGGGATAAAGACTATAAAAGGGCTGTATATTGGCTTTCAAAAACTAGATATCCAAAGTTTTATGAAGATCTAGCAGCTATGTATCTCTTCGGTGGTTATGGTATAGAAAAAGATTACAAAAAAGCACAAATGTATATATCATGTAGTCCAGATTCTTCTTATAAATCAAGGCTTTTAGGATTGATGTACTATGATGGCATAGGGTTTACTACAGATAAAGATAAGGCTTTAAGTCACTTTCTAAAGGCTATAAAGCAAGGAGATTGGTCATCTTTTAATTTTGAAATCGTTGGAAGGTTATTTTTTGAGAAGGGGAATTATTTAGAAGCAGCCTATTGGTTTTCGCTCTCTTTTGTTAAAATGTATAATTTAAAAAACGAGAAAACAGTCGAAAAACTTTGGGACTATGCCATTTCAAAATTAACTCAGTCACAGGCAAAATTAGTTCTTTCACGTGTAAAAGGCGTTTTGCAAGGGAAATATCCAATTATAAGTCAAAATAGATCTTTTATAGATTCACCACCATGTATTTCTTCAAGCCTTAGGCAACAAATGACCTCACTTGAAATAGCTCAATTTATACGATCATCAAGAAGCGGTGATTTTCTAAAAGTAAACAAAATTATTAAAGCTGGAATTGATGTTAATATAAAAGGTCAAGAGGGTACTATAGCTTTAATAGAAGCTGCTCAGTTTAATAATCTAGATATTGTTAGACTCCTAATAAAGCAAGGGGTTGATGTTAATGCTATTGATAACATAGTAGGATGGACAGCTTTAATGCCAACTGCGAGAAATGGTCATACAGATATTATTAATCTATTGGTTAAAGCAGGTGCTGATATTAATGCTATAGATAAAGAAGGTACTACAGCTTTGGTACAAGCCGCAATTGGAGGACATCTAGATATTATAAGAGTTTTAATTAAAGCAGGTGCTGATGTTAACCTTAGAAAAAATAGCGCTGATACAGCTTTAATGGGAGCGGCAAGGAATAATCATACAGAAGTTATTAATTTATTGATTGAATCTGGAGCTGATATTAATGTCAAAAGTAAAGATGTCGGAACAGCTTTAATGAATGCTGCAATGAGTGGTCGTTTAGAAGCTGTTAAGACATTACTTGCAGCAGGATCTGACATCAATGCAGTAAATGATTTTGGTCGGACAGCTTTAATATGGGGAGCAATGAGTGGCGAACCAGAGATTGTTAAGGTATTACTTGCAGCAGGGGCTAGAGTCAAAGCCAAAGATTTAACTCCTTTCACTCCTACGATGAATGAAGATGTAAAGAAAGTTTTAAGAAAAGCCTTAAATAATAAAAGAAGAAAAAGCACTTATGATACTGATATATCCAAAGTTTGGGATGAGTTAGATAAAAACTAAATAATTTAATATTGAAAAGAATTGGGAAACAAGCCTCTGGAAACCTTAGTATTTACATAATTCAATTTATTTTTCATGTGGTGGATTCAAGTTGTAAGTGCGACTCCTTGCCTAGTTATTTAAAGCTTTAAAAGGTCATTTATTAGCGTTTTAACCTCAAAAATATTGGCACGTATTTTGTATGTATATATTTTCAGTCATAAATAGAAAAACTCGTACAAATCGCTTCATCAATATGAGTAAGAAGATACGATTTGTAAAGTCATGTTCTGATAAACTTTGTGATGATGCGAAAGGTTAAGGGTACTTAAATGTCAGTTAACTGCAATAAAGATAATAAAAGGATAGGTTTTTCTAAAGGGCATCCTCATGACCTCTTTTTCAGAAGATTTTTTTCTGGTATTGAGGAAATAGTGGCATTGCTAGAAACAATGTTGCCTCAGTCTATCTTAGATCTTCTTGATATATCCACAGTGAAAATTGAAAACAGTGTTGCTGTTAAAGGTTTAGAGATAAGAGTAGATTTAGTTTTAAGCATAAAGCTGAGAAAGTCTAAGAAAGAATCTAAGATTCTTTTTATTGTAGATCATAAGAGTTGGCCAGATAGAAGAGTCATACAGCAATTACTTAAATACCAATTAACAATGATTGGAGAGCATCATAATAATGAAGACTTTTTACCTCCAGTTTTGACTATTGTTTTCTATCATGGTCATAGGAAATGGAGATCGCCATTATCTTTACATGAGGACTGGGTATCTAGAGGGGTTTTTTCAAGAGATGATCTTGGGCAAATTTCTGAGTATCTTATAAATTTCACTCCTTATTTTTTTAATTTATCTGAGTTTGATATAGCTAATAAAGCCATCAAGAGGATAAAACCAATTTTATATACATTTGATCAGATTTGGTCTTTGAATAAGCTTAAAGGTTTGGAGGAAAAGAAAGCAGCTTTACACAAGATTCTATTGTCAGTAAAAAAAGACTTAAAAGGAGAAGAAAAAGAGTATATAATAAATGTGCTATTAGGTATAAAGAACTATCTTCTTCAATATAACCCAGAGCTAGGTAAGGGGCTTTTAGAAGAGGTTTCAAAAGAGATTACAAAGGAATTAAGAGGAGAGAATATCATGAAAGAGCTTGATTTAACTATAGCAGAAATTGTTCGAAAAAACTGTCAAGACTGGAAACAGGAAGGAAGGCAAGAAGGAATTGGAGAAATCTTACTGAAGTTTCTTAATGCTGATATGAGTGTAGAGAAGGTATCTGAAATAACCGGTCTTTCAAAACAGGAAATTCGTAATTTTCAAGAAGAGTCCAAAAAATAACGATTGAAATCATCAAACTATTTAAACACTTAGGTAATGTTTCCACTGGCCTAAAAGCTCTGGAGTTAAAAGTACTCTGCAGTTTGTTCCTAAACTGTGTTCTTCTTGTCTTGTGATATTGGCTTTTCTAGAAAGTTCATGGATTTTAGAGACTTCATTTAGAGGAAAGAAAAGTTCATATTCATGGCAAAGATTTGAAATCACTTCCGCCATTAGCTCTTTTAGTTGGTTCATCCCTTCTTTTGATCTAGCACTTACAAAACATCTTGGAGATTCTGTGATATTAAATTCTTCAATTGAAGAGAGTTGATCTATTTTATTAAAAACATAAATGATAGGTTTATCAGACCAGTCTAAGTCTACAAGCAAGTCCATAGTCATTTCCATCTGCTCTCTCCATTGAGTAGCAGATAAATCTACAACATGAATCAATGCATCTGCATCAGAAGCTTCCTCTAATGTGGCTTTAAAAGACTCAATGAGTTTTGTAGGTAGCTTTTTAATAAATCCCACTGTATCTGTGATCAAAACAGGAGGAGAATTTGGAAAAAATACTTTTCGTGTTGTAGGATCTAAAGTCGCAAAAAGTTTGTCTTCAATATAAACATGAGCTTTCGTCAGGCAATTAAAAAGAGAGCTCTTACCTGCATTGGTATAACCAACCATGGCAAAACAGGGCATACCCTTTTTTTCTCTTCTTTGCCTGTGTCTCTTGCGGTGTTTGCGAACCATTTTTAATTTTTGTTGAATTGTGTGTATACGATTTGCTAAAGTCCTTCGGTCAATCTCAAGTGCCTTCTCTCCAGGCCCTCTGGTTCCAATACCTCCTCCTAACCGTGATAAACTTCCCAGCCATGCTCCTACCATGCGAGATTTTTGATCTAATAACTGTGCTAGTTCAACTTGCAATTTCCCTTCTCTGCTGCGCGCTCTTTGTGCAAAAATATCTAAAATTAAAAGAGTTCTATCTAACACGGGGACTTTTAATATTTGCTCTAAATTTCTTTGTTGAATTCCAGAAAGATGATGATCAATGATCACCTTGTGAGCTGATACTTCTTCTAAAAGTAATCTTATCTCTTCAATTTTACCAGACCCAATTAAGGTTGAAGGGTTCCAACGATTTAAGTATTGTGTGAGTTTATAAACAACCTGACCTCCAGCTGTTTTTGTCAACTGTTCAAGCTCTTGAAGATTGTCTGTATTAGAGATTATACCAGATATATCATCGATATTTTTTGGTGATTTAAGTATGACGCCGACTAAAATAATTTTTTCAGTCATAAGTTTAATTTTTTCTCCTTTAATGTGTGCACTTGTAGTGCTGTAAAAGCTGCTGTATTGACAATATCATTTACAGAACAAGATCTATGAAGAACATTTGCAGGACGTTTAACTCCCATGAGAAAAGGACCTAATACCTCACCTTTTCCTAAGCTTTGTATCATTTTATAAGCAATATTTCCTGAATCCAAATTAGGAAAGATTAAAATGTTAGCAGATCTTTTAAGCTGGGAAAAAGGAAAGAGCTCTTTAATAATATTAGTGTTAAGAGCAGTGCTCACTTGCATTTCACCATCTATCATCAATTGAGGATGAGTTTCCTTCACAATTTCTGCAGCACGTCTCATTTTTTGAGGTGTAGGATGAAAAGCCGCAAAATTGGAAAAGCTGAGCATAGCAATTCTAGGTTGTATACGGAAAAATTGAGCCACATCTGCCACATGTAAAGCAATACTGGCTAACTGTTCTGCTGAAGGATCTATATTAACAGTCGTATCAGCAAAAAAATAAATTTCGCGGTTAATGATCATTATAATGAGGCCAGCAGCAACGTTTTTATCACTTCTACCAATGATTTGCAAAACAGGTCTTACTGAGTCTGCATAGTTTTGAGTGGTACCAGAAATCATGGCATCAGCATCTCCTAAATATACGCTCATAGCAGCAAAGTAATTTACATCACGCATAAGTCGCTGTGCCTCTCGAAAATGAACACCTCTGCGATGTCTTAGTTTATGTAGTGCTTTAATGTATTTGTCATATTTGGTATAAGTCTCTGGATTAAGAATTTGAAGGTCTTTGATTTCATCTAAGTGGAGATCCTCTGCTGTTTGTAGGATATGTTTCTTATCACCAATCAAAATGGGCTTTGCAAAACCTTCTTCTAAAATTTGAGATACGGCCTTTAAAACTTTAGAATTATTTGCTTCTGGAAATATGATACTAGGTAAGCTGTGCTTCTTGGATCTGACATTTCTTTTTACATCATTGATAATTTCTCTGACAAACTCCTTCGAAGCACCTTGTAAAGATTCTAATTTCTCTCTATATTTATCGTAGTTTGTAATGGGAAACCGTGCGACTCCAGAATCCTTTGCAGCCTTTGCAACAGCAGGTGCAATCCTTAAAAGGACACGAGGGTCAAAAGGTTTAGGCAGTAAGTAGTCTGGTCCAAACTCAAAATGTTTACCATCATAGGCGTTAGATACAGATTCTGGGATTTCTTCATGAGCAAGCTCTGCAAGAGCATGAACAGTAGCCAGTTTCATCTTCTTTGTAAGAGATGTTGCTTTAACGTCTAAAGCTCCTTTAAAAATAAATGGAAAACACAATAAGTTATTAACTTGATTTGGAAAGTCACTTCTTCCTGTAGCAATAATAGCATCTGGTCTTACAGATTTAGCTATATCAGGCATGATCTCAGGAGTAGGGTTAGCCAGTGCAAATACAATAGGATTTTTTGTCATGCCTTTTAACATATCTGGCTTCAGGGCATCGCCAACACTTAGTCCCATAAAAACATCTGCACCAATAAGTGCCTCTTTTAGATTTTGAATCTTAGGATTATATTTAATAGCAAATTCTTCTTTGTTTTTATTCATTCCCTCTTTGCGGCCTTTGTAAATAACACCTTTAGAGTCACACATGATGATGTTTTCTCTTAGTACACCTAGATCAAGAAAGAGCCTAGCACAAGCAATAGAAGCTGCTCCTGCGCCATTAAAAACAAGCTGCAAGCTCTCCATAGGTTTTTTAACGATCTCAGATGCGTTGATCAATGCGGCAGCAGAAATAATGGCTGTTCCATGTTGGTCATCATGAAATATAGGGATTTGCATTTGTTTTGTAAGTCTTTCTTCAATCTCAAAGCACTCAGGTGCTTTAATATCTTCTAGATTGATGCCTCCAAAAGTAGGCTCTAAAGCTTTAACTACTTGCACAAATTCATCTGCTGTCTTTGCAGTGATTTCTATATCAAAAACATCAATATCTGCAAATTTCTTAAAGAGAATGCCTTTTCCTTCCATGACAGGCTTGCTAGCAAGCGGACCAATGTTTCCTAATCCTAACACAGCTGTGCCATTGGATATAACAGCAACCAAGTTTCCACGGGTTGTGTATTCAAAGACTTTTAAAGGGTCTTTAGCAATTTCCATGCAAGGTAAGGCCACACCAGGGGAGTAAGCTAAGGCTAGGTCTTGTTCTGTGTTACAAGGCTTGGTAGAGATGACTTCTATTTTACCTTTTCGCCCTGATGAATGAAATTCCAATGCATCTTTTGATGGCTTCATAAGGCCTCCTCTTTTATATTATAACTCATAATACTTTACAATTCTTTTTCTTTTGTCAAAAGCTATCAGAAATCTATAAAGAAAGATATAAAAGATCATAAAAACTTAACTGATGGAAGCTTCATAAGACAAGAAAATAATAGAAAGTATGGTGATAAAAGCCATGTTTTTAGGTAATAATGTGAAAAATAAAGCAAATTATGTAAAATTTCCTAAAATAACTTTTATTAAGAGTGCATCAAACCAGAACTCTTATCCTGATCTGTTACTGCCTGAAATTGCTTTAATGGGGAGATCTAACTCAGGAAAATCCTCTTTTTTAAATGCTTTATCAAACTGCAAAATAGCTAAAGTTTCTGCAACTCCTGGTAAAACACAGCTTTTAAACTTTTTTGAAGTGGGTAAAAAATATTATTTAGTGGATATGCCTGGTTATGGCTATGCTAAGCGTCCTAGAAAAGAGATTTTCTCTTGGAAAGATATGATAGAAACTTATTTAAGTCAGAGAGAGTCTTTAGTAGGTCTTATTTTAGTGATGGATATTAGACGCAAGTGGGCTATTGAAGAGAGTCAACTTTTGGATTGGTTAGATAAAGGAAGATTAGAAAGAAAGAATATCATTATTATTTTAAATAAAGCTGATAAATTAAGCAAGTATCTTCAAAAAAAACAAGTAAAAGAAATACAATCTAACTCTGGTGTTGATGATGTTTTTGCTATATCCTGCAAGAAAAAAGTAGGTATTATTGATCTCCAAAAGCGCATCTTTAATCAATAAAAAATCAATCTATAAATGTCATGAACTAAATGGAAGCACTCTCATCTGAAATCTCTACAGATTCTAGAGCTTCTGAAAACCTCTAAACCTCACTCCAGTTCTGATGGCTTCTTGCAAGTTGAGTAAAAACAAAGGCTTGATGCAAAAACAGAAAAATAAATAACTGACCTTACGCAAAGACACTTGAATAAAGAGAGGTTAATTTAAGTTTCAAGTATTTTTACACAATTTATATAGAAAGGCTCCTATTTTATTAGCTTCTTTTATTAACTTTTGATGATTAACAAGAGTTAGTATTGCTTACTTCCCTCAGAGAACCTAAGCTAATCTCATAGAACTTCCTACGTTCTTTATGACTAGACTTAGCAGAGCCTTCAGCTAGATTAAGTACAATGCTAAGCATAGCTCTTTGAAACTGGTTCTTCATAGGTCCTCTTAAACTTAAGCTGTTAGGTTTATGATAGAATTGAATTGCTAATTGAGCTGGACCTTCAATTTATTTCTTGAACTTCAAACAGACTGCCAGTCTCCCGGGACTCCCGGACCACAGAGGTAGCAATTAAGCAAGGTTTAACTTAGGTAAATTAGTAAACAACAACAAGCCTCTTAAAATTATAAAAGTTGCGTAGGATGAATAAATAAGAAAAATATCTCATAAGTTGCCTTATACTCTATTTCATTGACTTTTTATGTGAACTTATAAGACATACAATAAGAATGAAATCTGTTGAATAAAAATAAAAATTTAGGATATAAAAAGAGAAAATCATGTAATAATCACATGGGTTACATAATTAAGAAAAACTTATGGTAAATAGCGCGAAGTTAGAATGCCTAGAGAATATTTAAATTCGCCAAATCATGTGGATTTTGAATAATGACTATGAAAATTTTTTAAAATATTGAAGCATTTTCAAACTTTAAGAAAAGGGTATAAGGAATGGTTGATTTAAAGGTTTTAAAAATAACAGCTATAAGCCTTTTAGTGCTCACTATGAGTTGTGGAGGAACAAACCCTAAACAGCCTGTAAGGCTTAAGATGAGTAATCAACAATTAAACGAAGCTATTTACAGATATCTTTCAACATATGATGAAATAAAACAAGGAGTAGTTAATGAGTTCTCTCGTATAGTCCATGAAAATGCAGACATATTTAATTATTTAACAGAGGCAAAAACTGATCCTGAATTTTTACCTTATCTTGAAAAATACTCAAGCTTGAAAATGCAATATAAAAACCAACCTATCAATACAAATGTGAAAGTTCTATTTAGTACTCATCCGTTAAAAACATCTGATCATCTTAAGTATGTTAAACACAGTGGTTATTGCAATTTCTTCACTCAGAGTATTTTTATAGACCGTGGTTTTTGGAAAGCGCACCGTGATAATGAAAGAGCAAGGGAAAGCATTTTGTTTCACGAGTTGGGACATTGTGACCTAGATAGGAAACATTTTCTTTTAAGGGGTGATTTTTCTTCCTATATTCAAACAGAGAATTTTTCTTTTATGAATGGAGATATAATATACTCATTATTATTTAGTCTACTGACTGAATCTGAATTGAGGCACCTTGTTATTGATGAGTATAATCTTTATTCTCATCGAATAAAAGCAGCAAAAATGGATTTAGATCAAACTTTTGAAAGCATGTATCAAGAACTTTTCTCAAAAGAAAATACTAGAAACAATTTTGCATGTGAAGGTGATGATGAGTGTGTACAACTCACTCAAGAAAAAAGTGTTGGTAATTTTAAAAGTGAGGTTCTTTCTGTTTTAAGACACACAACAATTGGTCCTAGTCAAGGAAAGGATTTTCAAGACCTCATAACCCGCGTGCGATTACAACATATCTGTTATTTTTATAATAGAGATGATTATACGCCTCTAAATGATTATTTAGAGGAGCAAGATGAAATGACAGATAGAGAAGTGGTTAGATCTTGTCAACTTAATGAATTCAATAATCGCCGACTGCTTTGATAGACGACTAAATCATATTTTAAACTTGAGGTTATGGGCAAGATGATTTAATTTAAAATAGGTAGAAAAGAGGGGTTGAAGTTTATGTCACGTCATCTATTAAAAGCAGAAATGAAAGAAGTTCAAAATAAGCTCATAGAACTTAGCGTTTTGGTTGAAGATAGTTTAGATAAAGCATTGAAGGCTATAAAGGAAAACGACTTAGAATTAGCTAAAGATGTGGTATCACAAGATCGCAAAATTGATATGATGGAGGTACGCTTAGAAGAAGAATGCCTAAAAACTTTAGCACTCTATCAGCCTGTTGCTACAGATCTGAGATTTATTGTAGCTGTCTTAAAAATCAATAATGATTTAGAGAGAATCGGGGACCTATCTGTCAATATTGCTAAGAGAGCACTTTTTTTAAAAAACACTTCTTTTAAAGAACTTCCTTTTGATTTCAAAAAGATCACTAGTCTCACCAAATTTATGTTAAGGGCTTCTTTAGATTCTTTTATTCGATTAGATACACAGTTAGCAGAAGAAGTTTGTAGGACAGATAGTGAAGTGGATACACTACACAAAAATACCTATATAAATGTGATTGAAAAAGTGCAAAAAGTCCCTGACCAAACTGAATTTTCAATTCAGTGCCTATCTATATCTCGGTTTTTAGAACGTATTGCAGATTACACCACGAATATTGCGGAAGATGTGATCTACCTGACAAGTGGTAAGATTGTTCGCCACTATGAACAAATCACCTCGTCTATAAATACTCCTAAAAAAAAGTCTAAATAATTTTTTAACGGCGGTTATCAAAAGAGGAAGTTCATATAGTTTAGCTTAAATCTTGTAAAATTTGATTAACATGTCCTCTGACTTTGACTTTGTGGTAAATTTTATGAATTATTCCATCAGAGGTAATAATAAATGTAGTTCTCCTAATGGGATTAAAGATAACATTTCCAAACACTTTTATTTTTTGGAGAACACCATATTTTTCGCAAACTTCACCTTCATGATCTACTAAGAGAGAGAAATTTAAACCATATTTTTTCATAAACCTCTGGTGCAAAGCTTCTGAATCTTTACTTATCCCAATAACAGCAGTTTTTCTCTTTTTGAACTCATTTATTTTATCTCTAAAATCACAAGCTTCCATTGCACAGCCTGGAGTCATATCTCTTGGGTAAAAATACAGAATAACTTTTTTATCATAAAAATCTCTTAAAGATATATTTCTGCCGAGTTGATCTCTTAAGGAAAATTCAGGAGCTTCATCCCCTGCATTCAATAAAAAATATTCGTTATTCATCCTAAATACCTTAACTTTTTGCTTATAATTCTAATTTATTTGCTGTGCTAAATAGTTTTCAACACCTATATTATTAATACATGATAGTTGAACCTCAATCCAATCGATATGCTCCTCTTCATTCGACAAAATATCTTCTAAAATTTCACGGGTAGTGTGATCTTTGACTTTAAAGCAGATATCAACACCTTCTCTTAAAATAGGAAGACTTTTTAGTTCTAAGTCAAGATCATATTGCAATTGTTGTAAAACATTCTGACCTACCCTTATGGAGTTACTTTGTTGTAAGTTAGGGAGACCTTCCAAAAACAAAATGCGATCAATCAATTTTTGCGCATGCTTCATCTCATCTATAGATTCTTTGTGCAATTTAGATGCTAACTTATGATAACCCCAACTTTTAGTAAGACGTGCATGTAAAAAGTATTGGTTAATAGCAATTAACTCGTTTGATAAAGCTTTATTCAAATTAGATATGACTTTAACATCGCCCTTCATTTCATACCCTAAAGAAGACAGTGAATTAATTAACACGCTATATTTTTTAAGACACCTAGTTTCACAATAAATTTTTCTGCTTATTTGTCAAGTGCTTATGTGGATTTTCACATTGACTTTTATGTTTTAAAAATAAAAAATGTAAATTATTTAAATTGTGTGAGGTTTTCATAAAATATAAATAAAAGGGCTTATAGGTGGTCAATAAGTGTTAAGTTGTTCTTTAAAGAAAGCTTATTTTTTAAGTATTTTATCTGTTTTCTTATATACGAATGCCTTTTCTTCTATTGATTCTTTAAAAAAAAAGCATAAAACAAATCTTTTTTCTAAAGATTATTGGACTGAAATCAACTGGAAGCAAAAAAATATTACAAAAGACTCGACAAAAAAGACAAAGGCTTGGATTCGCACAGCTATCTTATTTGATGAATGGAACTTTGCTGCATTTGTATGGAATCCTCAAACAGTTATTCCTTTTTATTTTAATGGCAGACCTGCATTAGATTATGTTATTAATAAAAATGTTCGCTTGAAGGTTCAAAGAGTGACACAAAGTCACGTTCAGATTCGCATAAAAAAACAAAATCTATGGATTTTAAGAGACTTGTTGAGGATTGATCAGAATGATTGGGGTTATATTGTTTCAAAACATAAGACACCTCTTAGAACAAAGCCATCTAGTCAATCAAAAATCACAGGCTATCTTTCTGCTGGTTTAAAACTTACACCTATAAGGTTTCAGAATGAGTTTGTCCAAGTTGAATGGAAACAAAAGCCACACTTTATTCCTTTTAGCTATGTGATCTCCCGGTTGAACTTTGCTGAGAAAATCAAAGTTAATGCTGACTGGAAAGACATTCTTTTTGTGATGGACCATTGGATTAAAACTACAGACCACCAATTTATATCTATTGATCAAATTGAAGGAATACAGGGAGGAAGGTCTTTAGCTTACAATATGGCCTCAAAAGCTTATATTAGAAGTCAACCTCATGTTCAAGGTGATGTGCTTCAAATAGTTGAGCAATTAACTCCTCTTTCTATTATCCCTCAAAAGAGGGACTCTGTTCCTATATCTCAAAGAGTTATTACTACAGATCAACTTTTTAACAGAAAGGTTTTTGATGTCGCCTCCACAAAGGGGTTGATGTTAGCTTCTGCAAATGGAATTTTTAAATCATCTGACGGGATATTATGGGAAAAACTTGCTTTATTTGAAAATAAAAATTTTCCTTTGGCTATTTCACCTTCTGGAAAAATTTATATAGGTCCTTATAGGAGTACAAATGATGGAGAATCATTCCATCAATATGTTCGATGGGATTTGATTTTTAATGCTCTTAAAGGCAATGACATTCATGCTGTATCAGAACTAAGTATTAAGGATATTGAATTTTTAAATAACAATAGTCGCGCGCTAAGAATGACACTGCAAATGGGTCGAGATTGGTCTGAAAAGTTAAGATTGACAAAAGTAATTAGTTATGATGAAGGACTGTCCTGGAGCCCTGTTAAATAATACAATGCTTTTCCATTTAATTTAGATGAGAGATGTATTATGAGTATTGAAAAACCTGAGTGGAATCATCTATTTTTATTTTGGGAATCTTGCAAATGGGTGATTTGGCAGACAGGTCAGATTATAAAGAGTTAAACAGATGGATATAAGTATTTAAGGATATCGGCAATGGGAAAAGAACAACAAAAAACTTATAAATTAAGTCATCTTCCAGATCATGGCTCTCATAAGAAGCTTTGGGAGTCTTATAATGGTAAAACTGCGTGGGTCATAGGAGGTTCAGAGGGTATAGGGGCTTTTTTAGCTCGATATCTTACGTTTTTTGGCGCAAATGTACTGATTGTATCTCGTCATCAATCTAAATTGGATATCACTTTAAACCAAATGAAAGATTTAAAGCAGTCTTCAAAACAAACACTACAATGCCTTTCTTTAGATGTTACAAACTACTTAAAGGTAGAAGAATCTCTAAATGCTCATATTAAAAAAGAAGGCTGTATAGACATTGTCATTAATTGTGCAGGTTATTCTCATCCAGCTTTTTTTACAGAAACTCCTATCGAGGCTTTTCATGATATGATGAATCTTAATTATTTTGGAACAGTCAATGTTTTGAAAGTACTTGTTCCTCACATGATTCAAAATAAAAAAGGACAGATATTAAATGTTTCTTCTATGGCAGGTTATTTAGGACTTTTTGGATATTCTGGATATTGTGGAAGTAAGTTTGCTGTGATAGGATTGTCAGAAGCTCTAAAAAGAGAATTAAAGCCTTATAATATTTATGTCTCTGTTTTATGTCCTCCAGCTACTCAGACACCTGGATTTGAAGCAGAAAATAAAACAAAACCGACAGAAGTGCTCAATGTTGAGAAAAAAGCTAAAATTTTAAACCCTGATCAAGTAGCGCTATCTGCTCTTAAACAGCTAAGATGTCGCACATTTTTAATCAACCCATCTTTCGAAAGTAAAGCTGCCTACTTGCTAAATCGACTAGCTCCTTCTATTTTAGATATCTTTGTTAAGCGATAAGCTTTACTAGGGGCTATTTACTTTTCAAGTTTTTCATTTTAGACTTTCTTAGTGAGTGTTGACGTCTTGTATATTTTAATTAGGTTCATCTTCGGCAATAACTCTAGACACATCCATCCAAGTTGTTATCACAATACCTTGACTACCTTGACTGCGAAGAACAAGCCCTTCCATAAGAGCTCTTGCAATAGAAACAACAATAATGATCAGTAAGATATACTCAAGTAAAATTTGCCCCTTTTGTTTCTTCCTTTGATGTATTTTTGTGTATATTAAGTGCCGACATTGAATTGGCTTTTTTTTTGTAAGGCGGAAGAAAATCTTCAACATATCATTGTTCCTATTATTTTTTTCACATTGACAAAGCATCTTTATAAGATATTTTATACTTAAAATGAAAACAAAGCTGTATCACAGATTTATTGTATTCATTAGCCTACTTTTTATAAGCATGGGCTTATTTCTTATTATCGGCTTATTTAATAATTCTTTTTATACTTTAGATGTTATTTTCTCTCACTTTTTTCAATCAAAAACAGAGCAGTCTAAGTTAAACCCACTCATAAGCCAAATTCAGGATACTTCTGGCAAAATACAGTCTCTTATAGATGTTAAGGGAGATATCACTCTTATTTCTTTTTGGGCTTCTTGGTGTGGGCCGTGCCGTGTTGAATTGCCGACCTTATCAACACTTCATCAGCATCTTAAAGATAAGGGTCTTCGTATTTTAGCCATTAGCGTTGATGATAAGACAATCACTCAAGAAGAGCTGAATCGCTTTTGGCAGACAATGGGCTTACCTTTTCCTTTCTTTTTTGACTTTGAAAAGCAAGCCTCTAAAGCCTTTAATGTTCAATCATTGCCAATGCACTTTATCTTAAATCAGAGTGGAGAGATCGTTATTACAGCGAGTGGAGTTAATGATTGGAGTCATCCAAAAAATGTTCAAATAATTCAAAATCTTTTAGATCAAAATACTATGTAATATGTATATCTGATGTAGATATGTATCAAGGAAGGAGAGGCCTTGTTGCGCAGGTATAATCTAAATAGTCTATGACAGGCTTATAAGATTAAATCCTTAAATTTGATATTAATGCGACAAGTTTAGAAAGATGTATAAATAGTGACAAAAAAAGTCCTCTATGAACAAAAAATGTATGTTTTTCAATCCTCATCTATAAATTTAGATTCTTAAATCAAATATAATGACACTTAAAACTTGTATTTGCCTTATTTCAATATAATTCAAAATAATTTTGCAAAAATGTCAATAGGCATAAAACTTGCTCATTAAATAAATAAGATAACAAGCTAAATTAGCATGAAAGGTTTGAAGGAGCTTAGTTATGGTTTTGTTAACAAATAATAGACTCATTATTTTAACTGTTGTGGTTTTTATTTCTTTTGTTGTTGTGAGTTATTATAAGAATCCTATTTTTTAGGTACTTACTTATAAATATTAAGTAAGAGCTCTCATACTCTGTCACTTATATATTTATTAAAGTCACAATTTATTAAAAAGTAATTTCAATATAACATTCTTCAGCTAATGGTCAGTTCTCTAAAAACTTCTATTTTAAAGCCATGAGTGAAATAGCATTATTTCGAAGTTTTTTTAGGAAACCGCGAATCATAATGAAAACAAGTTTAATAAAATACTGGAAAAAAATGGAAAAACATAAAGTCACTAAAACAATTTTAACAATGATCATTTTTATGAGTAGTTCCTTCATTCATAATCAAACAATAGCGTCAACAAATGAAGGCCTCACAGAGGATGAAGTTTTTCAATTTTTAAATGATGCTCATAACTCTCTTGATTTGATAGCTTAAGAGTCAAATCTTTATTTAGAAAGACAACATACTTCTTTTAGCTCTGCTAAAAGCTCGTATTTCATAGCTTTTGATACAGGAGCAGGTATTGGATCTATGGGTGCTGCTAAAAGTGCCCGTGATAGTGGAAAAATATTCAGTTCTGTTACAGCAACTACCGTGGCTGGTGCTGCAGCGGGAACTGTAGTTATGGCAGTTACTCCTTTACTTATTGCAGGTTCTTTTGCAGCTATTCCATTAGCTATTTCTACAGCTGTAGGTTATAGTTTAATGACCTCTACTTTTGCAACTATAATAGGCTCTGCCACTTCTCCTAAATCGGAGAAAAATATTCCCAGTGCTGAAAGTATAGGTGGTGCTGCCTATATCAGTTCTCATTACAGACTACAGTTTAATTATAAATTTCCTACTTACGTAGATGGAGTAAATGGGTATGAGTTGTATGGAGGTAGTGAAGAAGGCAGTTGCCTTTTATTTTTTGCTGTTGAAATGTGGTCACCTGGTTATGTCATTAATTATGAAATTGATAGCTGTGACCATGAAGAGATTTTTCCAGACACCCAAATTGGCTTGAATCTGAGGACAGGCAAGTATGTAGATGTTATAGACAGGGCAATAGGCCAGGACAAAGTTGTGACTTTTGGTCAAGTTAAAATCAGACAATTGTAAGACTTAACAAGCCATCGACTTCATAACATTAACATTTTATTAAGAATTGTCGATAATCAAATATGAGCAACCTACCAGAACTTAAGTGGATGTCCATTAGATCTATTGTGGATGATCAAGTTTTATCAGATAATGAAGAAAGAAGTCCTTTTTTAAAAGGTTATGGAAGTGTTATTCACAGACCTCCATTTCGTAGGCTTTCTGATAAAACCCAAGTTTATATTCACCCACAAAATGATCATGTCAGAACAAGATTAACTCATTCTATTGAAGCACAACAAATTGGCAAACAGTTAGCAAGGATTTTTTGTAAAGAGATGAATATCACAAAATACAAAGTAGATGGTAGAGAAAGAGATAACTTCTATCAAGATTTTGAAGACCTAACAGCTTCTGCCTGTTTAGCTCACGATATGGGGCACCCGCCTTTTGGTCATACAGGAGAAGAAGCTTTGCAAGAGGCTATGAAAGAGGCTATGAATGACTTGAAAACTACATTTGAATCTAATAAACAAAATATCAGATTGCTTTTAGGTCTAGGTTTTAAAAAACCATATAATATCCCTTATGCCCTTCTTGATGCCGTGATGAAGTATAAATGTAAAGACTCTGGCACTGATGAAAAGAAATACCCTGGTTACTATGAAGGCGAAGAAGAGAAAAATAAAGTTGAAAAAATTATAGAAACTACAGGATTAAAAGATGTAAGACATCCTGCTTGTTATCTCATGGAGGCTGCTGACGATATTGCTTATATATGTGGAGATATTGAAGATAGTATAAGACTAGAAGATTCTGATCAGATCAATAAAGCAGACTTGATAAAAATAAATAAACAACAGCTTATAGAAAAGTTAGAAGGTATTCCCACAGGACAAGATAATAAAGACTGGAAATTATTGATTAAAGATAATGGTAATGAAGTCAACCATCATCCACATGAAATTACAGCTTATGTGATGAGAGCCTTAATGCACCATTGCTACAATGTTATGAAGTCTCTTGAGTTAAGAGAAATCTTTGAAAAAGCAAATGATCAGTTTCCTTCAAAATTAAAAGATAAAATATCTCATATTCAACATAATAAAGAAAAGCTCAACCTTTTGTATTGCAATAGTAAACCTAATGATGGAATAGGAGATAAAGTTCATAAACTAAAGAGGTGGCTCTACAAGGATAATATTTTAAAGTCATCTCTTGTAGCAAAAGAGCGTCTTTCTGCTAAAAAAACTGTTAAAGATTTATTTGAAGTTCTATTTAATGGCCTCAAAGAAGTTGAACCATCAGATATTGAAAAAGATCTTACATTTTTAATATTTACCTCTCAGAATCAAAAGAGAATTAAAAGGATTGTTAATGAAAACAGTGATAAAAAAGAAGCAAGAATAGCTAGATTTGTTTGTGATTACATTTCTGGAATGACAGACTCTTTTGCAATTGACCTTTGGAAAAAACTCAAAACTCCTCTTACACTCAAAAAAGACTTTTAAAAATGTTTTATAATAAGACAATGGCTCATTATGAGACAATCCTATCAAGGTAGAGAGGCATGGCTATTATCAAGCAGGTCTTTTATTTTAAGTAAAAATGCCATATAATGATTGTAGATTCATAAAACAACAATAAGCTTCACAAAAGGCATAAAAGATGAAAATAAATAATAATTCAAAGAAATTAAGATCGCTACCGGTATTGATAATAATGAGAGGTAAAATGTCACTAAGATACTTTTTAAAGAGTTATTACCGTCAGGTTGGTTTTTCTTTAACTGAGCTTATGACTGTGGTTGCCATTATTGGGATACTAGCTAGTATTGCCGTCCCTCAATATGCCAAATATCAGAGAAAAGCTCGACAAACTGAAGCAAAACTTATGTTAAGTGGTATTTATACATCAAATATGAGTTTTAACGCAGAATGGGGGTATTCCACTCCTAATTTATATCAAATGGGTTTCTCACCAAGTGGGAATATTATTTACAATGTAGGGTTTAGGAGTGAAATTCCTACTTCTGGTAGCAAAAAAATCAACGACGCCACTGAAGCTAACAGGCCTACTGATTATGATGGGCCTCCTCCTCCTCCGGATGATGGGGGCATCACTGGAGTAAGCCTTATAGATACCAAAATTCTTTGTGGAGATCTAAGTGGCACTCCTCCAGGTTATGTGTCAGGTTGTGCTTTTTCACCAACGACTCTTAATGTAGATATGCCTAACGATGCAGAGGTGGATAATAGTGCTGATAAATATAGTCCAAAGTTTGTTATTATGGCTGTGGGGCATCTTGGGGGCGCAGACCGAGATGAATGGAAATATGAAATAGATGATTCGACAAAAACTATGACAAATGAAAAAAGTGGTTTATAGGTCTTAGTAATTCATTTTAAAAACCAAAAAACCATGAATTTATTATAAATAACTGTATTACCAAGTACTTCTTCAGGCAATCAGTGTACATCCAAGGACATATATGTACATGTTGAGATATAGGTAACTGTTCCAAGGAACTACTGTTAGTCTGTCGTATTGCCATATCCCGGGATAATAATTTGCTATTTAACTTTTAACTCACAAAAGCGAAATGTAAAACTATATTTTGAGATGGGCTTCTAAAAGGAATAGATAGAACTCTTTAAGAACATATTTTTAAAAATAGCTTGAAATCATCTGAATATATGCAAAAATGATGTAGAAAAGGTGATAAAAAATGGCTATTTTTAAATTGATTATCAAAAAATATGCTTTTTATCCATTTTGCTTATCATTATTTTTACTAACTATTTTATTTCATACAGGTTGCAGTCATAAAGATAAGAAAAGAAAACGTCAGGCGACAGACCTGCATTTGAACTTAGGTAGTCAATTTTTAAGTTCAGGAAACTACCCAGCCGCTTTTCGAGAACTAAGCCGTGCTAAAGAGCTACATCCTTATGATCCTGTTGTTTACAATCTTTTAGGGCTCACGTATGCAGCACGTAAGAGGTTTCAGCTTGCAGAATCTTCTTTTAAAAAAGCAATAGAGTTGGATCCAGAATATTCAGAAGCTAGAAACAACTTAGGTCGTCTTTATATTAAGTTGAGAAGATACCCTAGTGCTATTACAGAAATTAAAAAAGCCATAGAAGATCTGAAATATCATGCACCAGAAAGAAGTCATGCTAATTTAGGTTTAGTTTATTATAAAATGAAAGATTGGCCTTTAGCGGAAAAAAGTTTTGCTACATCTATTGAATTAAATAACAAATACTGTCAGGGCCACATCTATTATGGGAGAACTCTTTTAAAACAAGAAAAGTTTAAAAAAGCTTCTAGAACTTTTGATACAGCTATTGAATTTTGTGATAATTTTGATGTACCTTTTTATTATAGTGCTTTGAGTTATTTATATGCAGGTTCTCAAAAAACAGCCAAATCCAGGTTTGAAGATCTTTTAATGATCTATCCAAATAGTAAGTATCGTTATAAGACTTATGCCCATCTTAAGAAACTTGAAAAGTAAAAAATAATAAAGAGAAATGGAATTTGAAGGTATTTGAGGTTTCTTCTGCTTTTGCTAACAAATGAAACTATAAACATAAGTTAAGCTCTTGAACTAAAAGTCATTACAGAACTAAATTTGAAGGCTTTAGCTACTTTAATTGACTTTGGTACTGTAGTTTAGTAAAATTTAGGAGGCAATAGCCTTATAAACCTAATAAGTTTTAAAAAGGGAATAAAAATGTTGAAATGGATATTTGGTTTTTTATTTGGCAGGTCACCTAAAATCATATTTACTGATAAAGGCCAAGTTCGTCATCAACATCCGGAGAGTTACTGGGAAAAGTGGAAAAATCGTTTTTCCCAGGACTCAACCTATAATTGGAAAAATCACTCTGGAATGACATAAAAATGAAGGGCATCTTCCTCTTCATATATGCATCTTCGATCTATTATTTATTTTTAAATTCAAAATCATGAGATTAGCTGAGAAGGTTAGTCTTTTCCATTCTTGTCATTGGATTTTACTCTTTTCTTGTCTAGCTTTAAAAATGGTGCTATTAAATTGGAAAATTGGATTGAAATGATAATGAGCAAATTTTTGAAGTGATGACCATTTACCCACAATGAAAACTATCTTTGGTCATTGCTGGAAGATCGCCAGAGGTTATTTTTTGAGGAAATTAAATGAAAGGATAAGTGTTGGAGCAGAATCCTATTAAAGATATCTTAAGTTGGTATGGAGCAGATTGTCCAGGTGTATTAAACCATTTACACCGTATGTTGACTCATGGACAGCTTGGAGGAACAGGTAAGATGTTGATTTTACCTGTAGATCAGGGTTTTGAGCATGGCCCTGATCAAAGCTTTCTTAAAAATCCAGGAGCTTATGATCCTCATTATCATTGGAGGCTGGCTATAGAGGCTGGCTGTAATGCTTTTGCAGCACCTCTAGGCTTTATTGAAGCAGGTGCGAGAGATTATGTGGGAGAAATTCCTACTATTCTCAAAATCAACAATTCTGACTCACTCTATAAAAGCCAAAGTCCTATCTCTGCATTGACATCTGGCATTGATGCAGCTTTAAGGCTTGGATGTGTTGCTATTGGTTTTACAATTTATCCAGGTAGTTCACAGCGCAAACAGATGTATGAAGAGATTTCTAGATTAATAGAGGATGCTAAAAAAGCAGGTCTTGTCATTGTGATTTGGAGTTATCCACGTGGTGAGGGATTGAAAAAAGAACATGAAACAGCTTTAGATGTTGTGAGTTACGCTGCTCATATTGCTGCTCAGTTAGGTGCTCATATTATTAAAGTTAAGCCTCCTACATCTGTGGTGAAAAACCCAGATATTTATAAGGATATTTCTTTTAATTTAGACTCTTTAGTAGATCGCACAAAAATTGTTCTGCGTGCAGCTTTTGATTCTAAAAGGATTGTGATTTTTAGTGGAGGGGTAGCAAAGACTGAAAGTGATTTATTAAATGAAATATCGCAGATTTGCCAGGGGGGCAGTTTTGGAAGTATTGTGGGACGTAATGCTTTTCAAAGGAAAAAATCAGAGGCACTTTCTATCCTCAATAAAATTGTAAATATATATCGAGGCTCATAAAGGGTATAATGTCTAAAATGCATCAAGATAATCTTCTTAAAGCTGAAAAAAGAAAAAAACTGCATGCTTTAAAAAAAGCAGGTATCAACCCTTACCCTTATTTTTTTGAAAAAGACTTATCTACTCAAACATTTATTGAAAAATACAATCATCTTGAAAGTGGTCAAAAAGTTTTAGATTCATCTTTTAAAATGGTTGGACGAGTGATGAGTAAAAGGTTGATGGGAAAAGCTGCTTTTTTTCACATTCAGGATCAAGAAAGTCAACTTCAGTGTTATCTTAGGACTCAGGAATTATCTCAGACAGATCAAATCCATTTTGAGCATCTTGATATTGGGGATATTGTTGGTCTTCTAGGATTTCCTTTTAAAACAAAAACAGGAGAGATAAGTCTTCATTGCCAATCTTTTCAAATTATTTGTAAATCTCTTGAGTCTTTACCAGAAAAGTTTCATGGACTTACAGATGTTGAAACCAAATATAGATTGAGGCATTTGCATTTGATTGTAGATAAAAATGCTAAAAATGTTTTTAAGAGTCGAGCTTTGATCATTCAAGAGATCAGGTCTTTTTTAGACAAAAGAGGTTTTATAGAAGTAGAGACACCTATTTTACAACCTATCTATGGTGGGGCTATAGCTCATCCTTTTGTAACAAAACATCGTTCTTTAAATATGAACCTTTATATGAAAATATCTCCTGAAATTTATCTAAAAAGGCTTATTGTAGGTGGTTTTGAAAAGGTTTATGAACTTAACAAAAACTTTAGGAATGAAGGTGTTGACCGCTGTCATAATCCTGAATTTACAATGTTAGAGTGGTATGAGGCTTACACAGATTATATTTATCAGATGGAACAGTTTGAACAGCTAGTTTCTCATGTTGCCAAAAAGTTGAAAGGGTCAGAAAAAATCACTTATCAAGGTCGAACCATTGACTTTACAACTCCTTGGAAGCGTATGACTGTGGATGAGGCTATTTATGAGTATGGGAATTGGAATGTGACTGATATGTCGCAAGAGGATCTTTTCAAACTTTGTCAAGATCAAGGCTCTCTTTTGCAAAAGCCTCTTTCTAAAGGGGAGTTGATAATGGAGCTTTTTGAGCTGACCTGTGAAAAGCAAATTTGGGATCCGACTTTTATCACTGATCATCCTATTGAGGTGTCGCCCTTAACAAAAGTTCACAGAAAAACGCCAGGGCGTGTTGAGAGGTTTGAGCCAATTGTTGCTGGTATGGAGATAGGAAATGCATATTCTGAGTTAAATGATCCTGAAGATCAGTTGCAGAGGCTTCAAAAAAGTAAGAAAGATGGTCTAGCTCATCAAACCTATCAAAAGGAAGAAGAGGCGGATCGCTTTACACAGCATCCCATAGATATGGATTTTATCCATGCTATTGAAGTGGGTATGCCTCCTACAGGTGGTGTTGGTTTGGGCATTGATAGATTGGTGATGTTGCTTACTGATAGTAGTTCTATTAGGGATGTGATACTCTTTCCTACAATGAAGGTGATTTATAATGAGGAATTTTATAATCAACTTGGTCAAATAGAGGATAGCAGATAAAAGGTGGTTGATTTTCTGATTGCAAAATGAATTATTTTGTAATACTTATGGTGATTTAATATGTGTTTACTAATTTATATAATGAATGATATTATATGAGGTAAAATAAATAACAAAATCAATATCATTGGTTCACTAAAACTTAAGGTAAGGGGTTATGTCAGATATAGAAAAACAATTAACTATCAAAGCATTGTTAAGTGCTGGAGCTCATTTTGGACATCAGGTCCAACGTTGGAATCCTAAAATGAAGCCTTATGTTTTTGGAGAGAGAAATGGCATTCATATTATTAATCTCCAAAAAACACTTCCTATAGCCAAAAAGGCCTGTGAATTTATAAAACAAGTTGCCAGGAATGGTCAGCAGATGCTTTTTGTTGGTACAAAAAGGCAGGCTGTGGAAGCTATAAAAGACGCAGCAAAAAGATGTGAGCAATTTTATATTACTAAAAGATGGCTTGGTGGTACATTGACGAATTTTAAAACCATCAAAGCTAGTATTGATAGGTTGAGAAAATTAGAAATTATGAAAGAAAAGGGTGAACTTGAACATTTTGGAAAAAAGGAGTTGATTCGAGTTGAAAAGGATATCTCTAGGTTACAAGAATATCTTTCTGGTATAAGGGATATGAGAGGAGTTCCAGCAGCTCTTTTTGTAGTGGATGTCAAAAAAGAGCATATTACTGTGGCTGAAGCTCGTAAACTGAAGGTGCCTGTTATTGGTATTGCTGATACGAATATAGATCCAACTTTGATTGATTTTCCTATACCAGGGAATGATGATTCAATAAGATCTATTAAACTTTTCACAGACTTAATTGCTGATGCATATTTAGAAGGTCAGAAGGAATTTAAAAAGACACAGCAATCAATCTCTCCTGACAAAAAAGGGTCTGAAGATAGTTCATCTGTAGGTGTTATAAAAGAAGCAGAAAAATCAAGTGAAGGTCCTGCTGTGGTGAAGGTTTCTAAAAGAAAGTTAGTAGCTGTAGGAACAGCAGATGAAGTAGAGATTGATTTAGAGTTAACTCAAAAACAAAAGCAAGAGGCTGTCGATGAAATAAATAAAGATACAGGTACAGATACAAATGCAGAAAAAAGTCTGGATCAGGTGGAAGAAGATATAAAAGATGAAGTGGCTGACGTTTCGAAGAAAGAAAAACAAGAAGACGAGCAAGGTCAAAAGATTGGTTTTAAAGAGGATATATGAAAATAAGTGGAGCAGAAGTTAAAAGCTTAAGAGAGAGTACAGGTGCAGGAATGATGGACTGCAAAAAAGCTCTTTTGGAAGCAGGTGGGGATGTTGATAAAGCTATCGAGTGGTTGAGAAAAAAAGGTTTAAGCGCAGCCACAAAAAAAGCAGGAAGGACTGTATCTGAAGGGGTTGTAACAAGCTATATCCATGCTGGAGGTAAAATTGGAGTTCTTTTAGAGGTGAATTCTGAGACAGACTTTGTTGCTAGAAACGAGCAATTTCAGAATTTTGTAAGAGATATTGCTATGCATATTGCAGCCTCTCATCCTTTATGTATATCTGTAGAGGATTTACCTTCAGAAGAAGTGCAAAATGAAAGACGTATTTTAGAGGAGAAAGCTTTAGAGGAAGGTAAAGACAAAAAGTTTTTAAATCAAATTGTTGAAGGTCAGCTAAAAAAGTGGAGGAAAACAAAAGTTCTTTTAGAACAGCCATTTGTGAAAGACTCTGATAAAACTGTACAGGAACTTTTAACTGATACTATCGCAAAGATGGGTGAAAACATTGTCATTCGTCGTTTTACAAGATATGAGTTGGGAAGAAATTAAACTGTTAATATTTATACAAACTTGTTAGGTAAAAGAGTGTTATTACCTTGCAAATTCAATAAGCTTTTATTTAAGTGAAAACATAAGGTCAAAAGGCGATCATTGAATTTAAAATACAAGCGTGTCTTATTAAAGCTCAGTGGAGAAGCACTTGCCGGTGAAGAGAAGGTAGGTATTTCATTATCTGCGTTAAAGCAAATTGCAGATGACGTCATTAAGGCTTACGAGTCAAATGTTCAAATTGGAGTTGTGATTGGTGGCGGTAATATATTTAGAGGGGTAGCGGCTTCCGTCTCGGGTATGGATCGTTCTAGCTCTGATTATATGGGAATGCTTGCTACCTGTATTAATGCGTTAGCTTTGCAAGATGCTTTTGAAAAAAGAGGTGTACGTACTCGTGTACAATCGGCTATAGAGATGGCAGCCATTGCTGAGCCATATATTAGAAGGCGTGCTATCCGTCATTTAGAGAAAAATCGTATAGTAATATTTGCTGCAGGAACAGGTAATCCTTATTTCACAACAGATACGGCTGCTGCTTTAAGGGCTATGGAGATCAATGCAGATATTATACTCAAGGCCACAAAAGTTGATGGCATATATGATCAGGATCCCTTTAAATATTCAAATGCTTCTAAGTATGAAGGCATATCTTATACTGATATATTAAAAAAGAACCTACATGCTATGGATTCTGCAGCTATTAGTTTGTGCAGGGATAACAAAATACCTATTTTAATGTTCAACCTCAAAACAAAGGGGAATATTTTACGTGCTATTTGTGGTGAAAAAATAGGCACTATGGTGCAAGGAGATTAGAAAAGCCTTAAATAGGTAAAAGAGAAGGTTGTTTTTTAGAAAAACAAGGAAAAATCTTTAAAAGCTTTGATTTGATGTTTTAAGCTAATCCTCGAAGTTCTCGAGTAAACCGCTCGAAGGCGGTTTACTCTGCGGAAGATATCGTCTTTAGCTTAAAACATCAAATTTTAAGTTGCTATTATAAAGATTTGAGGTGATTTGTAAGGGGAGGAGATAGCAAGTAAGATGGAAAATAAGGAAAGGATTTCCTTAACATGAAGTAAAAGAATGAGGGGAGTCTCTCTACTAAAATGCATTTTTCTTTCTAGGCGATAACCATTTTCTGATGGAGCCATCAGGGTTATCGCCAGAAAGTGGCCAGAGGCTCGCCTCGAGAGGCTCGCCTCAAGAGGCCAGATGCATTTTAGTGAGACAGAAAGGAGGATTAAATGGAGCATAATATAGAAGGTATAAAAGAACAAAAGCAGAGATCAGAAGCACAAATGCAAAAAACGGTTGAAAGTTTAAAGAGTCAAATAGCTAGAGTTAGAACGGGGCGCGCGCAAGCATCTATGTTAGATATGGTTAAAGTAGATTATTACGGCACACCAACTCCATTATCTCAAGTAGCTGCTATCAATTGCCCTGACCCTAAGTCTTTTTTAATTTCTCCTTGGAATGCAGCTATCTTAAAGGATATTGAAGCTGCAATTAACAAAAGCAATATAGGGATGACACCTATTAATGATGGTAAGGTGATTCGTCTTAAATTACCAGAGTTGACAGAGGAAAGACGAGAAAGCTTAGCTAGGCAAGTAAAAAAAATCATAGAAGATGCAAGAATCTCTGTTAGACAATGTCGAAAAGATGCTAATGAGTTTATTAAAACAGTGCTTAAAAATAAAAACATCAGTGAAGATGAGAGTAAGCAAGAAAAAGACAGTATTCAAGAGTTGACAGATACTTACATTAAGATGATTGATGAAGTTGGAGAGAAAAAAGAGGCAGAACTGATTAATGTTTAAGCAATTTTAAAGTTTGATAGTTTTCAGAATCCTAATTTTCTAGAAACTTGGTTCTATATCTATATAAATTCCTAGGAGGAAACTTTTAGATATAAGCGTTCAAATTATGGAGTTGAACCTTCTTTATTTATTTTGACCATATCGTATAAGGATAACTTATCTTGACTTAGTTGATTGAAAGTAGGAAATGGTGCGGGCAGAGGGATTCGAACCCCCACGCTGTAAAGCACTAGATCCTAAGTCTAGCGTGTCTACCAATTTCACCACGCCCGCCCTCCTCATCACTTTAGTGGCAATTGTTAATTGCTTTGTTCTTTTAAATATTTTTTGTATTCACTTGCTTTCATAAGACTTGTCAGCTCTCTTTCATTTTCTATTTCTACTCGGATCAACCAACCTTCATCCATAGGATCATCGTTTAACATTCCTATATCTTCTGTTAGAGTACTATTAACTTCAAGTATTGTACCTGATAGGGGAGAGTATAGGTCCAAAGCAGCCTTGACACTTTCGATAGCTCCAAATGGCTCATTTTGGACTACCTTTTGACCTTCATCTGGTAAATCTACATACACAATTTCACCCATTTGCTCTTGCGCAAAAGAGGTGATTCCTATTGTTGCAGTGGTTTCATCCATATGAGCCCACTCATGATCTTTTGTATAATAATACTCATCAACTATACTCATTTTAAACTTCCTTTTATTCAAGTTATTGTTTGTAATTTTTAACTGTAAAAAGCTATCAGATTAATACTTTTTTATCTTATATCCCTATTAAAAGTCAAAATGATTTAAGTATTTTAACATGATAGGTGGAGATAAATATCTTATTTATTAACCCCTTTTATTATTCTATTTTATTGATAATAAGTAAAATATAAACCATAACGCAAGCACTTAGTTTTAGCTAATATGATCTTTTAAGAGGAGATAAAAAGATAAATAGTCATTTTATTCTAAAAAAAGACATACTTTTAGGTAACAAGTCCTAAAATTCGCTATCTATAAATGCTTATTTATAATAAGTTATAGAGCAATAAAAGATAAGCTTTAATAAAAGACTTTTGTAGTTAAATTAAGTATGAAGAAATCACCATGTTCAATTCGAACAGTATTGAGTATTGAAACCAGTTGTGATGACACATCTGTAGCTATTATTCAAGATGATCAAAACTCCAAAAATGTATGTGTCAATTTTGTTTTAGATCAAAATAGTGTTCATTTACCTTTTTCTGGAATTGTTCCAGAGATGGCAGGAAGGAAGCATTTAGAAGTTCTATTACCTCTTATAGATAAAGGGCTTTCAGCAACAGGATTATCTTGGGAGGAGATTGATGGTATTGCTGTAACTGAAGGACCAGGCCTTATTGGTTCACTTCTAGTAGGAATTTTAACAGCAGAGACTCTTGCCTTAACGAAGCAAAAACCTCTAATTGGAGTGAATCATCTTGAAGGTCATGTCCTATCTCCATTTTTAAAAGATCAAAATTATGAGCCTTCTTTTAATTACACAGAACCTTTTTTAGCACTCATTGTCAGTGGAGGTCATACATCTCTTTATAAAGTAGATGGTCTATTTCAATATACTCTTTTGGAGACAACATTAGATGATGCGGCAGGAGAGGCCCTTGACAAACTAGCGCAGATGTTGGGGCTTGGTTTTCCTGGAGGTGCTAAAATAGATCGTTTAGCTAGAGATGGAGACATTAAGGCATTTGAGTTTCCTCGTCCTCTTATCAAAAGTCATAACTTTAGCTTTTCAGGGCTTAAGACAGCTGCTTTGCGTCTTATTAAGGGCATGAAAGAATCAGATATACAAGATCAAATACCTTCTATTTGCGCATCTTATCAGGAAGCGGTTGTTGATGTACTACTTACAAAGTTAATTTCTGCATCTAAGAAATGCTGTATTAAGAATATAGTTATTACAGGAGGAGTCAGTGCTAATAGCCGACTTAGGCAGAAAGCTCAAGAGTGGACAGAGCAAGATCATATCAGTTTAGCTTTGCCTCCTGTTTGCTATTGTACGGATAATGCTGCTATGATTGGACTTGTTGGATTATTACGTTTGCAATCTGGTTATAGAACTATATCTCCTTTAATCCCTCAACCTACACTCCAGCTTTAAATAAATTGAAAAAACAAGAAGTACTTTCCTTACTTAAAGACCTTGATACTTACCCTAAGAGATCGCTAGGGCAGAATTTTTTAGTCAATCCACAGATTTGTCAACAGATTATCTTTGAGGTTTATAGAGAGAAGGTAGATAGAGTGATCGAAATTGGACCTGGACTGGGTGTGCTCACAGAGGCTTTAAAAAAAGTATCAGATTTAATTTTGATTGAAAAAGACAAGGTATTTGCTGAATATCTAAGGCAAAAAGGATTTCTTGTTTTAAATGAAGATGCTTTACTTTCAAATTGGAATGACCTTATCAAAGGAAGTACATTATTAGTAAGTAATCTTCCTTATCAAATATCTTCTCGTCTTTTAGTAGAAAGATCTTTAGATAAGAAGCCATTGCAAAAAATGATTTTAATGTTTCAGACAGAAGTTGCTCAAAGAATTCTAAGTCAATTTGGCTGTCGTCGGTCAGAAACATTTGGATTGCTCAGTGTGATGGCACAAAATCATTGGCATATAGAAAAAGTGTTGAATGCAGGTCCAAAAGATTTTTATCCCTCACCTAATGTAGGTAGTCAGGTTTTGAAGTTCACTCCAAAATCTTTTTCTGATCCCTTTAACTCTAAATGGTTTTTAAATTTTCTTAAAATAGGGTTTTCTCAAAGGAGAAAAATGCTTCAAAAAGTTCTGTTATTGAATATAGATAAATTAAAAACAGATAATGTTATCGCAAAAGATCAAGTTAAAGAAGCCTTTAAATCTCTTAATATTGCAGCAACAGTAAGGCCACATGAACTGTCTTCTCAGAAGTGGTTGGATTTATTTACTTTGCTGTTTCCCTAGAAATGAACTGGCCTCTCGAGGCAAGTCTCTCGAGGCGAGCCTCTCGAGGCGAGCCTCTGACCATTTTTGGGCAATCAGTGCAGGCGGTTAGCACCGTCAGCAAAATGCTGATTGCCTCAAAAATCTGTTCATTTTAAAGGGTGTTGTCTATTACATAAATGAACTCATTTTATTTATCTAGGCATTACTTGTAGTAAGATTCACTAGACTTTGAAAAAGTTAATGCTTTATATGCAGTTGGCAAAGCTTAGGATAGAGCTTCTGCACATTCTATGTCTTCATTGATATCTTCATGAAGCTGCTCAAGTTTTTCCATAGAAAAGTTTAAAAAGATATTTTGTAATCTTTCTTTCCATATTTCTCTTATTTCTAAATCGTAGTTTGTGGATTGAAGAGATGTATCAATTGATTTTAATAAATCATTTAATTTGTCAAAAATAAAAGAACGAGTCTTTGACTCATCAAGGTAAGATTCTGTGGCAAATAAATCCATAGATATCATTATCTCTTTTATAACTATTTTTCTTTCATCATCTTTATCAATGTGCTTTTCTATGTATTCTACCATAGTCTTTAACTTTTCAATCTCTGTTACAGCAAGTCCATTAAAGTATAATTTTATATTTCAGGATTCTTGCGTTTTAAGTTGTTGAGCTTGAAAGTAAGTTTGAACAGCCTCTATGAGGTCTGTTAGTTGGCCGTTCATAATTTGATTGAGTGTATGAGTTGTTAGGCCAATGCGGTGATCTGTTACACGTGATTGAGGAAAGTTGTAAGTTCTAATACGCTCTGATCTGTCACCTGTTCCAATTTGTGAAAGCCTTTGGTCAGAGGCCTCTCGTTGAACTTTCGCCTGCTCCATATCAAGAAGTCTTGCGCGTAAAACTTTCATAGCCTTATTTTTGTTCTTTAATTGAGACTTCTCATCTTGGCAAGATACAACCATTCCCGTTGAGATATGAGTGATTCTAACAGCAGAATCTGTTGTGTTCACATGTTGTCCTCCACTCCCACTAGACCGGTAAACATCAATGCGTAAATCATTCTGATCAATATCAATATCCACATCCTCAGCTTCAGCTAGCGCAACAACAGTAACAGTGGATGTGTGGATGCGTCCTTGACTTTCTGTTTTTGGAACTCTTTGCACACGATGTACACCACTTTCATACTTTAGCCTGCTATAAACTTGATGACCACTCATCATAGCAATGACCTCTTTATAACCTCCAGCATTACCTTCAGATATGGATAAAATTTCTATCCTCCACTTTTTTTCAGCAGCATAAAGACAGTAAGCACGGAATAGCTCCTCTGCAAATAAGCTAGCTTCATCTCCTCCAGCACCAGCGCGTATTTCTAAAATAATATTTTTATCATCCTTTGGGTCTTTAGGTAGAAGAAGCTGCTTTAAACTGTGAGTTAAATCTTCTAAAGTTTTTTGAAGTAATTCTATCTCCTCTTTTATTAAAACAAGAAGTTCCTCATCTGATTCTTCTTTTAGTAATTTGTTATTTGTTGTAATATCTTCTTGCGTTTTTTTATATTTGCGATAGATATCTATAATTTCTTTTAACTGAGAGTGTTCTTTCATTAATTTAGTATAAAGCTTCTGATCCTTAATAATATTAGGATCTTGTAGTTGCTGGTGGATGTCTGTAAAATGCAAGTGAATATCTTCAAGCTCTTTAAATAAACTCATTTTTTTTACCTCTTAAATATAAATTATTGTATTGATTTACTATTGATTATGTAAAGTTACTATAAATAAAATGAAAAAAATATTGTTAAAAATTAAAATTGGTTCTGTGGTATTTAGATATTTCCTTTATGCGATCCTTTGTTATAGCAGGTTCAAATTCTAAAGTGCCCATGTAACATAATCTTTCAACAGGGCTGAAATCAGCTTTTGAGCGTCCCTCTTTAACAAGCCATGTATCTTCAAGCTGTTTCCATTATTTATCTCTTTTTTGATCTCGAAGATGAAGCGCGTTTGCGAACAGAGCCCTTTAATTTTAAAAGCTGTATTGGGCTTAAGCTTTTCTCTGGAAAAAGTAAATCTAAATTTTCTAAACTTTTTAAAACTCTCAAAATGCAAATGATCACTTTGAAACCAACGCAACCATTTGACTCTGCTAAACTAATGGTTCTGCGAGAAAGTCCTGCCCTGCTTGCAAGGTCATCTTGAGACATATTTTTATTTAAACGTTTCCTCTTTATTCTTTGACCAATCTCTTTCAAAATTTGATGATTCGTCATTTCATAAAACTGCATAATATTTCCAAATTTAATGTGATAATATCTTATTATTAAAGCTCTTTTTTGTTATTTATGATAAAATATTATCACATTAAATATATTTAGAAAAGAGTTGTTTTAAAGACTTTAAAGAAATATGGAATTAAAAGCAAAAGAGATTTAAATCAATCTGATTGATGTTGGGCAGGTTTCTTGATAAAAGGACAATGACTTCAAGGTAGGTAAACATGAATACACATTCATCTCTTAAAGGAAAAAATGCTTTAATTTTTGGGCTAGGCAGTGATAAAAGCTTAGCTTGGGGTATTGCTAAAGCACTTCATCAACAAGGATGTACACTTGGGTTTAGTTTTCTCAATGAAAGATTTAAACGTCGTGTTCTTCCCTTAGCTGAGAGCTTAAATGCTAAACTTATAGAGCCTTTAGATGTCAATAACCCTGAGGAGATGAGAGACTTTTTTCAAAAGAGTAAAGACACATTTGGTCACATTGATATTTTAATTCATTCTTTAGCTTATGCTCCAACTGAAGACTTAGAGGGTCGTTTTATAGATACTTCTTGTGAAGGGTTTTTAACAGCTATGAAAACCAGTGTTTACTCTTTAATATCTCTTACCAAATTTGCACAGCCTCTTATGAAAAATGGTGGAAGTATTGTCACTTTAACTTATCTAGGCTCTCAAAGGGTTGTACCTCATTATCATGTGATGGGTGTTTGTAAGGCGGCACTTGAGGCATCTGTTCGCTATCTAGCTTATGATCTTGGTCCTCAAAATATTCGTGTCAATGCTATTTCAGCTGGTCCTATAAAGACACTTTCTGCATTAGGAGTTAAAAACTTTAAAGAAATGCTTTCCAAAAATGAAAATCATGTACCTTTAAGAGAAAATATCACTATTGAAGATGTAGGAAATATGGCAGCTTACCTTTGTGGCGATACTGGAAAACATGTGACTGGTACAACTATGTACTTAGATAGTGGGGCTCATATTTTATGAAAAGGCCTTCAATATTATCTTCAATTGCAAATTATTATAGAGTTTGTCCTGTCTGCCAAATAGGTGGTGGTTCTTTAAGCTTGCACCTGATAGAATGGCTTTGCCCTTCATGCTATAAATATTTTTTACAAGGGACGCGTATTTTCTCATATAAGGCACCCATGTATGATCGGCCTGTGCATTGTTTGGTATTATGGGATGAAGAAAACCAAGAATTTATCTCTCACTTAATGCAAAGTTTGAAAGGAAACTATAATTATCCTGGCTGGCAAGTTGTTTCTAATATCTTGATACGTGAAATGGTCTTGAGTAATTTATTTTACTGGAAAAAAGCAGAGGTGATTGTGCCTGCTCCTTCTCATAATTCTGATCGTCGGCATGCTCAAGTCTTCGCACAAGCTTTAGGCCGTCAATTAAATATACCTGTAGACTTAGACCTTTTAAGCTTTAAAGAAGAACAAAAACCGTGGTTTCATTTAAAAAAAACACAGAATGAAAGACAGGCTTTTAAATCAAAAAATCAAAGAACAAAAATCCAAATTATAGCAAAAGAACATAAATATAAAAAGATACTATTTGTTGATGATATTTGTACAACTGGCTCTACAATATCTGCAGCTAGGCAAACCTTAACAAGGCAAGCCTTAACAAGGCGGGCCTTAACAAGGCGAGCCTTAGGTCGTCTTTCTTACTTTCAACCTCTTGTACTTACTTGTAAAAGTAAAACACCTATATAAAAATAAATGAAACATCTTTTGTTAAGTGATAGAAATGAAGGCTTTTATGAATCAAGCAAATTCTTTTTGGCAAAAATATTTAAAATGGTGTCTTTTTGTTTTTTTATTACTAACAATTTCATCACAAGCTGTTTTAACTAAAGAAGAAAAGGCCTCTATTCCAGATAAAAAAAATTTGGAAGTGTTAAAATCTGTCGAAGGCAAATATATTCAGATGCAAAACCTTCAATCGGAATTAAAGAAAACAACGACTTTAAAAGTTTTACAAAGAGAAACTATCTATACAGGAACATTGAAAGTTAAAAAGGGTGGGTATTTACGTATAGATATGACATCTCCAGTAAAATCTATTTTACTCATAAATCCAGAAGGAACATGGCACACTCAGTATCCCGAAGTACCTGAGTTTGATGATAAAATAAGAGTTATTAAAACAAAAACAAAATCTGCTTTGCAAATAGCCTTACTTTCTATTTTGGAAGAAGGCAAAATATTAGAACACTTTCATCTTTTATCTTCTGAAAATGCGAAAACATCACATATTTTTAAATTAAGCACTAAAGAAGAAGCTAATATGATTCCTCAATTAGAAATTGTCGTTGATACTCTTTTTTTAATCACAAAAATCACTTATTGGGATAGCCTGCAAAATAAAACAGTATTGGAGTTTCATGACATTTTACTCAATAAAAATATTGAAAATGATATTTTTGAATTTAAAAAACCTCCAAATGCTGAAATCATAGAAAACTAAAAACAGATTCTGTGACCAGATACTACTTTGCTAGTTACCTACTTGCCAGATACCGGAATAGAGATGTTGTAAAATGCAGATATTTATTTTTGAAACTGGTTCTAATGTCTTATCAGTTTTTGTAGATCTTTTTCCCATGAATTTTCCATTAAAATTTTAAAAACCATTTTCTGCTCAGAAGATGTTGCTGTTTCAAACTCTCCCACATCAATAGGCTTTTGACAGTAATGTTGCAAAAGTCGAAATAACTTTTCCTTGTATTGTGTATCTTCATTTCCTTTAAGGTGATCACCTTTAGTCTCTAAAATAATATATTTGCTTTTAGATTTGTTAACTGAAGTTTTAGGTTCTGAGACATAATAAGCTAAAAAATCTGGCCAAACTTTTCTCTTCTGCCAACCTTGAAGATGGTAATCTTGCTTAGAGATCATTCTATGCCACCATTTAATAGCTTTTTGTTCATCTAAATACCAGGCTACTTGCTTTTCAAAGTTGTTATAATTCTTTTCATAAGTTTTTTCAAATAAACTGAGCTGTAAAGGACTGTCATCTTTCTTTCTTAAAACCTTATTTGTATTTGATATTATAAAGCCTATTTTTGTATTCAGTGTCCAATTGATATCAATACGATCTTTAAAAATTTTAAAACAAATTTCCCCATTCTCTAATTTCTGTCTAAATAAGTCCTCTGATAGTTTATCAATCTGACCTTTTATATCTTTTTCTATTTCATTAAGTAAAAAGTTCCTATTCAAATATATTGTTTCATCGGGCATTCCTTGAGATTTTAAGGAATCTATAACCTCATCTAGTATTCTTCCAGCTTCTATGGGATTTGGGATAAAATGACAAAGCCTCCTTGTCATTAAGGAAAAATTGATAGAGGTGTCATATTCGTTGTGAGTTTGTCTTTGGACTTCAGGTAAATCTAAGTTGCCATATTTATCTTCAATATCTATCTTTATGAGATCTGTCTTTAGAGATTTTATGTTTTCTATTGTCATCTTATCTTTTTTAGAGTAAGAAATTTTGGCATAGTCTATATTTTGAAGAATATCTGATTCATAAATAATATTTCTCCAAAAACCTTTGTCTTTATACAAAACACGAGGCAAGAAGACTTTAGTTTTCTCAAATCCTTTTCGTCGGGCTATAGGTTGTTTTTTTAAAGAGTTGTCATCATATTTGATGTGATCAATCACATCGTCCATACCTTCTTTTTGCAAACCTTTTTTTATGTCTTCTACAATCTCTTTAACAATCCTATTATAACAAAACACATAACTTTCATTCAGGTCAGGAAAAGATTTTATTTCTTTTGCATAAGGTTGTCTTAAAACTCGACCTATTAATTGAGTTAAAGCTTGTTTGGATTGAGAATTACCTAGTATTGCCAAAACATAAGCAAAAGGGCAATCCCATCCCTCTTGTAAGGCCTTATTAGTAATAATATACCTCACAGGAGATACATCGCTTAATAAATCTTCATCTTTTATTTCATTTCTGCCAGAAGTCTTGATGCGGACAGCAGTAGGTAAAACAGCAAGATGATTGATTAAATAATCTTTAGCATCCTCCGAATGAATAAATTGACCACCTCTTTGATCTTTTCCCGTTCGCTCTACTTGAATCAGCATAATAGGTCGAATATAGCAATCGGAGTTTTTAAAGTGTTCCTGAGATTGTTTATCTAATTCTAAACATTTTTCATAAGCTTGATATAAAGTTTTTTTCCAATCCCCTCTTTCGGAGTTTAAGATATTAATAGGGATTTTAATCATCTCTTCTTCTTTCAACCTCACTCCTGAAACATTCACCAAGACATTACTTTTATGTTCTTTCATATTAGGTGTGGCCGAGAGCTCTAATATAAAACGAGGATTTAACTTAGAAATAGTATCTTTAGCTAGTTTAGAATAGGCTTTATGACCTTCATCTAAAATAATAAGAGGTCTCACAATTCTTAAAGCATTCCCTAAGCTGTGTTTTATAGATATATTTTTGACTCCTCCAAAATTTTGAGAGAGGTCTCCGTGAAAATCAAGATTTTGTATTTGGGAGAGCAATTCATTATTGGCT
The DNA here is from genome assembly GCA_965262715.1 of Bdellovibrionales bacterium. Classification (GTDB taxonomy): domain Bacteria; phylum Bdellovibrionota; class Bdellovibrionia; order Bdellovibrionales; family JAUICD01. Next base: position 1,769,724 of record OZ253553.1, read on the forward strand.
TTATAATTATCTGGTTGAGGAAAAAAGTTAATAAAATGACCTGAGTCTTTAAAAACTCTTAAAGATTCTTTTGTTTCGCGATTTGCTGATTGCAGCATAAGTAACATAATACATAAATGCTCTTTTATATCTTGATGAGAAAAGGCAGATGCTTTTTCCAATATCTTAACTCGCTGACCACTAGCTCTTTCTAAAACTTGCCGGTAGGGATGACTTTTATTTTTAAAGCTTTTGATAGTTTGCCTATAAATAGCTTCTGTAGGCACAATCCATAAAATCAATCCTGTATTTTTCTCAAAATAATCAAAGTTAATAGATTCAACTGCATTTACTCCAATAAGAGTCTTTCCACCTCCTGTAGGTATTTTTAAGCAAATGTGAGGGATACTGTTATCAAGACCATCTGTTTTAGATAGGTAGGGAAGGCTTTGAATGCAGCCTTTTTGATCTTTGGATATAGGAAGTTTACTTTCTAATTTCTCCCATGCTTTTTTACAGAAATCTGTAAATTTTCTTTCTTGTCCTTTTTGTCTGTAATGTTCTACAAGTATATTCTCTTCTTGATAAGCCTTTTTAAGGATACCTAAATATTCACTTAACCTTTCTAAAACAGCAGATTGAAAATCTTTAAGCTCCATTCTATGATCCTACCAATCTGTAAATATTAAAAGGAATTTGACAAAATACAATATTGTCTTTTAGAAGGTCTTTTTGAGGGATAAAACAGGCCATAGCAAAGACATAAGCTTTTCTGCAATTTTTACTCTGCATTATTTTTAAAATTTTAGATTTTCGATCAAGATGTAAAGCGGAATCATTGTTTTTCAAAAAGTTCTTGTTTGGTTTATACACAACAAAAACAGCTATATTTTGTTTTGTTTTTCCTACATAAAAATCTTTATTTTCATTTAAGTTTTTGAGAGTTTCCCCTGTAGCTGTATGAAATATATATCTAGCAAGAATATCATAACTTGGTAGGGACTTTCCTCTTATAAAGTTTTCTTCATCAAATTCCTTATCCAGTTTGCAATAAGTAAAGGATCCACCTAAGCCTTTTTGAAGCTTTTCATCCTTAGCTGTGGAAACCCCTTTGATAATACGGCGAACACGCTCTGCTGTAATTCGATCTGCGTAATCTTGACATTCTACTAAAATAAACTTGCGGTGACCTCCGTCTTCTTTATTAAGATCTAGTACGGCTTGAGCTGTTGTGCCCGATCCTGCAAAGGAATCTAAAATAATGGCACTTGGAGAACTTAAACTTTCTAAAAGATATTTGATCATACGAGATGATTTAGGATAAGGAAATTCAATATTAAGGTCACTTAACTCCTTGGTGCCTTCTATGGTTCCTCCTACAGCATCTTGACTTAAAAAGCTGTTTAGTTTTTTATCTTGTTTATTTAACTTCTGTTTAAAGTGAATGCTCCATTTATCGTTTATTTTTTCAAATTTGATTTTACCTGATAAAGAATTAAATGAAGAAAACTTTCTAAGAGGAAAATCAATGTTAAAATCACTCAACTCTTGACTATCTTCTGTATCTTGGTTTAAAAGACTTCTTAGTTTTTTACCTTGCTCATTTAATCTTTGCTTAAATTGAATGCTCCATTTGTTTTTTATTTTTTCAAATTTGACTTCACCTGATAAAATATCCTTTCGAACGCGATCTTTTGAATGTATCCAAGATCCGTTGATTTTTGTTCCATCTGGGGCTTTAATATCATATTTTTGACCTTTAAGTCCGGGACGGTTTAACGTGTCCCAAAAGAATCTGCCTTTTTCATCTTCCTCTGTATATCTGCCTAAATATTCTTGCTCATGCTTTACAAACATAGGAGGTAATGATTCTTTATCTTTAGCATAAACAATAATATATTCATGGCTCTTTACGATATGCTTTGTGTTGCTACCTCCTCCTATTTTTGTGGGCTTAACAATGGTTGCAAGATGATTGTCTTCTCCAAAAATTTCATCCATGATAAGCTGTAGATGACGTTGTTCATTATCGTCAATGGAAATACAAATGACTCCATCATCAGCAAGCAACTCTTTAAGTAGTTGCAGTCTTGGCCACATCATACAAAGCCATTTATCATGTTTTTCTAAGTCTTCGATACCAACTTCTTTTCCAAGCCATTCTTCTATTATAGGACTATTCATATTATCATTAAAAACCCAGTTTTCATTACCTGTGTTGTAGGGTGGGTCAATGTAAATGCATTTAATTCGACCAGCATATCTTGGCATAAGAGCTTTTAGGGCATGAAGGTTATCTCCATAAATGATTAAGTTATCCTCTAAAGAAGGGCTTTCTTGTGATGAATTTACAAGAGATTTGTTTTTATTTATTTTTAATGGGTGAAAAGGCACACTAAGATGGTGAGAATAAATAATAGACCTTCCTTTAAAGTTTAAAATCGGCATATTTCACCTTTTGTATTTTTATTGATAATCTCCAATACCTATAACAAATATATTTATCAAAATATCATAACAAAAACTTTTATAAAAAATCAAAAAAATCCTGAGTTTATAGATAAAACGTAACGCGCCGAATCATATATTTGTGAAGGTTGGATGTTATGATATTTTTTCTTTTGTTAACTTTTTATTTGAGTTGTAACATATCATGATTATAAGGAATCAAAATATAATTCACTAAGGTCATTCAATAAGAGGAAAGTATATCTCTATAAAGGCAATGCACACCCCAGAAAGCATAGGAGCCAATTTCTTTTGGTATTGTTAAATCATTCAGTGTATTATATGTACTCTCTTCCATTAAGGGTCGCCTTACATCTGGTCTTGGGGGTATATGGGGTAAGCCCAGTCCATGTCCCATTTCATGCGTGATAGTGTTGACTAAAGTGGTTGAACTTTGAGTTTCCATCATTTCTATGTCCACGTTCAAGAGTCTTATAATTCCATCATATTTAAAAAACCGAACCCTTTCGGACTCCATACTTCGAAGGTCTTCAATATCTTGATCAAGCCCTTTTGAATCAATTCCTTTTATTAAGTTTGTTGAATTTATACTATTTATGGTATCTCGTCTTTTTTCCAAATTTTCTAAGACTAAAGATCTGTATTTTTCAACAGTTATATTTTCAAGATGAAAAAAGACCATCCTACGAAGATCACCTATACTTACATCAAAAAGAGGCACTTCAACTCCCAACTGCTGCAAATTTCTAATGAGACTATATCTATAATATTCTAAGTCAGTTAGTGCCTCCTCTCTAATCATCATATCCGTTTCAACAATAGGCAAAAAAGGTAAAGACTCATCAATGATTTTTGGAAAAACATTTCTTGAAAGCCCTGGCAAAAAAAGGTCAGTATCTGTTAATTGATTTTGATTAAAATCTGTTGATATTTCCTGAAAGGATTTTCCATCAACTAAATAAATAACACTCTTTTGATCTAAACGATTATGCTCCGTGTTGATAGGATTTCGATCTATTTCACTACTGATTCTGATAACATCTTCTCTAAGTTTCATGTTCCATGCATCTGCCGCGACATAAAAGAATGGCCTATATTCTCTAGGAATGCTCTCGTGTAGGTAATATTCTTTTGGAAGGGATATTAAAGCCATAGGCTTAACGCGACCATCTTTAGCGAGATGAACAGTGGTCAGAAATGGACATATTCGGTTATTTCTAAACCATGAAAAGGATCGTTCTAAAGGTTGTAATAAAGATATCATATTTACTGTAGAAAAGCTTGAAGAGCTTGTTATGTAAATTAGAAAAAAAATGACTATTATTTTAAAATGTGCTGTTTTCATTGTACATCCTTGGTTACTTGTAGCTGGTTTATGATACCCCTCAAATAAAAAAAGCTCATAACTAGTTTCTAGCAATAGTTCTTAGGAACTGAATGCTGGACTGCCCAGTTGCTAAATAAAAATAAACACTTAAAGCTGAATTTCTCTGGTAGTTTGTTCAAATCCTTTTTTTAAAATATCTTCAATACTATCTTTGATCTTCTTCATTAAAAGAGGAAGCTTTTCTTGCTCTTCTTTTGAGAAATGACTTAAAACATAATTTCTTCCATTTAGATGCCCTTGTGATTTTCCTATACCAAATCGCAATCTTATATAATCTTTGCTGCCTAATTGATCATGGATATGCTGTACCCCATTGTGAGAGGCTGCGCCTCTGTTTTTTTGAAACTTACATATCCCAAAGGGTAAGTCCATTTCATCATGGACTACAAGTAAATGTGCCAATGGGATTTTGTAATATGTCATGAGGGCTTGAACAGCAAGGCCTGAAAGATTCATGTATGTTAAAGGCTGACATAAAATAAGATGCTCACCATTTGATTTGATATGGTAGGTTTGAGATTTGCATTCTTTTTTAGAGATAATATGAATATCAGAAGGTAAGTTATCCTTACAATAATCTATAAACATAAAGCCTATATTGTGCCTTGTGTTTTGATACTTTTGATCAGGATTACCAAGTCCCACGATTAACCACATTATAAGTATCCTTTAATTCTTACAATCAACCAAAACAAAAAGGGGTATTGGAATTGAACAGCAAGCATTCCATAAAAGATAATGAATTTTTAATTTGGTTTACAAGAGATTTTCTCCGTGCATAACAGATAGTATCATTTCCTTGTTCATGGCAAATAAGAGGTTGAAATAGAAATCTTGGATCAGAACATCCTTCATAAAGATGAAAGTTTTCCTCAGAACATACAATGACTTTATCTTTTTCGTGCATTACGAAAAATTCTTCATAGAGTGGCTGCCAGTCTATTGTTTTTCCATGAAGTAAGCCATCTATCCAAGCGATGTTCATAATATCATTGTGGCCATGTTTTTGTCTTAAATCACAATGTCCTAATTCATGAAATAAAACCACCTCTCTTATTTCATCATTGTCCTGATAATATTCCCAAAATCCGCGGTCTATTATTACCACAGAATTATAATAGAAACTCACTGCAGCTCCTATTAGACTTTCATCATAGCCGACTGATCTTGGAAATGGGGTTATACTTAGAAAGATTTTAACATCTGGATGAATAGACATAGGTTGACCGTTGCCCAGATACTGGCCTTTTAAGGTCTCATATTTTTCAATATAAGGCTCAAACTCAGGATCAGTTTGCATTTCTGGAAGAGTATTCAATAAAAAATCTGAGTGTGGTTGCAGTACATCCTGAATATCTGTCAATAAACCTAAGGTTTCATCTGGATTTTTAATATCACTCATTATTTTTCGAGCAAGTTCTTGTAAGCTTTGCTCTGATGATTGAGCAAAAAGAGTTTGAGTATTTAGTAAACACAGAATGAATAAAAAAATAAAAATAATTTGTTTCATAATTTATACTTTTGCAGATGCCACTACATGCCATGTTAATCATAAGCTTCAGACAAACTCAATATAATGTTATTTATATGTGCGTTGTGTTGCTATGCGTGTTACCTTATAATAAAATGTTACCGAGAGGTTGAACGTGAATGATAATGCCTGATACTGATGCCAGATTGCTTGAATGCCAGATCCCGGAAAAAAGATGCTTAAAATGCAAAATTTATTTTTGAGACCAGTTCGGGCGTCAAGAAGGAAACAAACAGTTTCCATGCTTTGCAAAGGATAAACAGGGTACTGGTAAAGTGGGTAAGAAGGACCTTAAAGAGTATGAGAAGAAGTTTTAGAAGGTCCAACAGATGGTTAAAAGGATTTGCGAGAGCAAACCAAGATTTATTTGCACACTGGAAGCTGGTACTGCCATAACAAGGTTTGGAATGATAAGAGCCGTGTGGCGGGAGACTGTCACGCACGGTTCTGTGAGAGCTTAGGGGTGAAATTCCTCTATTCTACTGGACTATCTGTAAATTCAAAGACAAGTAGAGCTGTCAGAAACCTAAGCTGTTAATCAAAACAGGTAATCCAGACCTAAGTCCATCTATAAAATCTTCTTTCCATCTATAACAATTGGTATCATTTTCCTCTTCAAAGCAGGTTCTACTTCCACGTGGGACTCTTAGAGGAGGAGGAGAAGAGCATTTTTCATAAAGATGCATGTTTTCTTCAGAACACATTATATCTATATCTAGCTCTCCTATCATGAAAAATTCTTCATAGAGTGGCTGCCAATTTATTGTTCTTGAATTAAGGAGATCATCTCCCCAGGCCGTACCCATAATGGCATTATGACCATGCCCTTGTTTTAAATCACAATGACCTAACTCGTGAATTAACACAGCTCCTCTGATTTCATCATTGTCTTGGTAATATTCCCAAAATCCGCGATCTATTATAATGAGACCAAGCGCATCATCAGCATCAAAACAAACTCCAGAATTTTCTAAAGTTTCATCGTAGCTTGGCGCAAAGAAAAATGGTGATGCAGTTAGAACTATCTTAATATCTGGGTTAATAGGCATAGGTTGGCCACTGCCCATATATTGCCCTTTTAAAGCTTCATATTTTTCAATATAAGGCTCAAATTCAGGATAAGTTTGCATTTCTGGAAAGATATTGAAAAAGAAGTCTGAATGTGGTCGTAAATTATCTTGAATATCTACCAATAAACTTGAATTTTGTTCTGGATTCTTGATATCACTCATTAGTTTTTGCATTAGTTCTTGAGCAAGTTCTTGTAGTGCTTGCTCTGATGATTGAGCAAAAAGTGTTTGAGTGGTTATTAATATTAAACATAAAATAAATAAAGTTTGTTTCATAATTCACCATTCTAATAAAAATTACAGTACGTCCTAAGTCCAAAAAAGGCCTTTATACCACTAGATAAGCAATGAGTCAAATAGAACTTAGATGCAAAATTCAAATTAGAGATGCCGGATACTTTAATTCCGGGTACAGTATGCCAGACTGCTGGATTGCTAGATCCTGGAAAAAAAAGATGCTTAAGTAGTTATGAACCTTATTTATAATATTTTATTTCTTCTTTTGAGCTGCTTCTTTTGGTTTTTGAGCCTCTTTATCTTTATCTGCAGCAGGTTTGGCATCAGAAGTAGGAGCCGCTGCTGTTTTTTCAGATGGAGTAGGAGTTTCAACAGCAACTTTCTTAGGTTCTTTTACAGCGCATAAGGGCAGATCTGTAGACACAATAGATTTAACTCCTGCAGGAAGCTTAAGATCAGAAATATGATAAACATCACCCACTTTTAAAGAACTTACATCTATTGGCATTTGTTCAGGAATTTGGCCTGGCAAACAAGATAGCCTAATACTTCTTTGCATAACTTCTAAAACACCACCTTCTTTTTCTCCAATGGCCTTTCCTGTAAAATTAAGTTCAATGGTGACAGAAACTTTTTTGGTCATATCAGGAGCATAAAAATCTAGATGCAAAGGACTTCGAGTGACAGGATCTCTTTCAAGAGCCTTAATCAAAACAGGAGCATCATGAATTTGACTATTTTCTTCACACTGTAGGTAGAAAATAGTATTTTCAAAATGCTTATCTAAATATTTAGTAAAGGTTTTGTGTGTTAGCGCAATCAAATTGTTAGGAATGGCTCCATATACAACAGCTGGGATCTTTTCCTGCTTGCGTAAGGCGCGTGTAATACGCTTCCCAACAACTCTCATCTCAACATCTATTTTTATAGAAGATTCCATCATTACACCTCACTGAAATAAAGAACTAATAGATTTATTTTTATTAAGTCGATCTATTGCTTCTGCCAAAACTGAAGCAATAGAAATAACTTTTAATTTCTGACAATGTTTTATATTTTTCATTTGTGGTATAGTGTCTGTCACCCAGACCTCTTTTATATCACTTTTTTCTAAACGTTCAATAGCAGGACCAGATAAAACTCCGTGAGCTGCTATAGCAATAACCTGCTTTGCGCCATTTTTCAATATGCAATTTACAGATTCTACGAGTGTTCCTGCTGTGTCAATCATATCATCTACAATGATAGCTGTCTTGCCTTTAACCTCTCCAATTAAATGATAGGCTTTTGTCTGGTTAGGTTGTGTTCTACGCTTATCAATGATTGCAATAGGAGCATCAAGCTGTTTAGCAAAAATACGTACTCTTTCGACGCCACCAGCATCAGGGCTGACTACAACACAATTTGAATGTGTATCATTTTGATTCTTCCACTGTCTTGCTAGGGTAGGGGTTGAAAAAAGATGATCAAAAGGAATGTTGAAAAATCCTTGGATCTGTGCTGCATGAAGATCTAAGGCCATCACACGGTTAGCACCAGCAGTTGAAAGCAAATCGGCCATCAATTTTGCTGAAATTGGAGCCCTAGGAGATGCTTTTCTATCCTGTCTAGCATAACCATAGTAAGGGATAACAGCTGTTATGCGAGCTGCTGAAGCTCTCTTTAAGGCGTCCATAAGAACAAAAAGTTCCATAGCATTTTCATTAACAGGAGGGCAAGTGCTCTGAATCACAAATACATCCTGGCCCCGAATATGGTCGTGAATATCAACACGGACCTCTCCATCAACAAAACGATTCACATTGCAATGACCTAATGAATGACCAATGTGATCAGCAATATCCTGAGCAAGTTTTGGATTAGAGTTTCCTGCAAAGATTTTTAATTCCGTATTCTTCAAAGTGCCTCCCACTGACTTATCGCTAAGGAGTTTTTTTAAAAACCAGAGTGATTTTTTGACAATAATGTAGTTTAGGTAACTCGAACAAGAAGATAAATCAATAACTTTTTGAGTATAGACATGTATGCTTCAGCCTTTTTTAGAGAGTAATAATATGGAAGCTATAGATTTTATTTTATAAAAAAATTGAAAGTGCTGATTTATTTACGACCTGATCTCATCTTAGATTGTATTCTAGAGATCAGACTTACAGCCATTTTTTCATGAACTTCACACATTTTAAGCTCATCCCTGCGGTAGGACTGTTGGCTAGGAGTTAAAGTGCCCATCTCAAGCTCCCACTCATAATCTAACTTATGAGATCTAATGTCACTTAATTCTTTTTTCTGTTGTTTAAGAAGAGTCTGGGTTGCACTCAAAGGAGCAATCTCTAACCACTCCTGCTTTCCCTTATACCAGTTGATCATACGGTAAAAACGAGCTTTGTTTTTAGCTAAAGTGAATTGAGGGTAGTCCTCTTCATCTAATGATAAAATGTTTTCATGTTTCCAAAGTTCTTGGGTGTCAGAGGCGTCTTCCCAAGGCTTTTTACGTTCCCATGGCTTAAGCTTCTTTACAGATTCTTTTTTAGAAGTTTTTTCAAAACTTTGCATTTTTATATCCATACTTTTTTACTTTCTTAACTTACACTCTTACATTAAGAGTACATATAAAGTCAAATCCTCTTTATGCAGTGAGCTACAACTCAAAGCACTCATTATTAAACATGTCGTGTATAATTCATTTTAACTTCTATAAATGACCTTGTTGCGTGAACACTTGTTGTGTATGAAGATTGCCGCTAATAGTTTGAAACTAATGCCTCGATACGAGTGCTTTGTGACAGACTTCTTAATTTGGCTTAGTAAGTAGCTTATAAGACATAGGTTTTAAAAGAAACTTTTCTATAAATAAAATCATTGAATTTGCAATAAATACAATATTCGCAAATCCCTCTTTATTACCTCTAAAAACCTGTCGCAAGCTACTAATAATAACTTCAATATATAGCATAAAGCTAATGTTTATACAGTGACACTATACCAAACTATCTGCCTAGAACAAAGATAAATAAACAAAATTGTCAAATTTATAAGGAAGTTTTTCAAAAGCTTCACTTTTTTACAAGGTCTTTATAAGATAATATATTATAAGTACATAAAATTATAAATATTTCATAGTTGGTTATTGTAAACCATATATAAATTATAAGGTGTAAGAAATAAGAAGTGAAAGGCAAGTTTATTGGATACTATACTCTTTAATTTTTTAATATTTACTGTTGCGTCTGTCGTTTTTGTCCCTCTTTTTAGAAAGCTGCAAATGGGAGCTATTATTGGCTACATGTTTGCTGGCGTTGTTATTGGTCCTTATTTGACAGGCTTAATCACTGATACAGAACTGATCATGCATTTTTCAGAACTAGGGTTAGTTTTTCTTTGGTTTTTTATTGGATTAGAAATAACACCTGCTCGTATTTGGAGACTAAGGCGATGGATCTTAGGTTTAGGACTTTCTCAAGTCGTTGTTACTGGGCTTATATTTACAATTATTGCTAAGCTTTTAGGTTGGACTGTAGGAGCATCCTATGTCATAGGTTTTGGGCTAGCTTTATCATCTACAGCCTTCGCCTTGCAACTACTCAAAGAACATCACCAATTTGATACAACTCATGGACAAGGATCTTTTTCTATCCTTATGTTTCAAGACCTAGCTATCCTTCCTCTCCTTGCTTCTCTCTCGTTTTTTACCGATGGCCAATTTGCTTTTCCTACTATAACCAACTTACTACAAATCATAGTTATTATTGCCATTTTGATACTTATAGAGCAATATGTGATCCGTCATGTTCTGCATCTTGTCGTTGAAAGTCAAACACATGAAGTGTTTACCGCTATGTCTCTTTTATTAGTTATAGGCGCGGCTTTGCTTTTTCAAGCTGTTGGATTGCACATGGGTATGGGAGCCTTCTTGGCAGGGTTGCTGCTTACAAAATCAGAATACAAACATGAATTTGAAATCAATCTGCTACCCTTTAAAGGTCTGTTAATGGGGCTTTTCTTTATTTCTGTTGGAATGTCATTGAATCTTCACGTTCTCCTTACATCATGGCACGTAGTGATACTTATCACATTGGGTTTTATGATATGTAAAGGTCTTATTATTTTTGTATTGGGTCATCTCTTTCGTTTTCCAAAGCAAGCAACACAAAATATGACATTTACTCTGTCGCAAGCTGGTGAGTTTTCCTTTATTCTTTTTAGTTCAGCTGTCAGTACAGGTATTATGGACATAGAGTCTAGCTCTCTATTCACAGCTTCTGTTATTATAAGTATGGCTATCACTCCATTTATATTTGCTTTTAATCAAAAATATCTCCCAATTGATGAAGCCTCACAATCTGATCTGAAAACTGTAAAAAATAAAACAGAAAAACTCAGTAGAGAAAAAGAAGCAGAAATTATTATTGCTGGGTTTGGTCGTTTTGGACAAACTATAAGTCGAGTTCTAAAAATGGAAGGTATCAGGCACATTATTTTAGAACATAGTGCTTCCCAAGTAAAAGCAGCTCGTAAATTCAATAATGAGGTCTACTATGGTGATGCTTCAAGAGCAGATATTTTAAAATCTGCAGGAGGAGATCGTGCAAAGATTTTTGTCCTTGCGATTGATGATGTAGACAAGTCTCTTGAGACGGCACAGATGGTGCGCCAAAACTTTCCGGATATTAAGATCGTAGCCAGAGCTCGCCATAGAAGACATGCTATGGATTTGTTGAAACTGGGTATATCTATTGTACATCGAGAAATTTATTTCAGTGGATTGGAAATGGCTAGAGAGGTTTTGCTTCTTAAAGGGAAAAGTGATTCTCTTATTAATTATAGATTAGATAAGTTTCGTCAGTATGATGAAAAGATTTTACAAAAACAAATGCATGTAAAAGACGAAGAAAAATTCATGTCATTGACTCATCAGATGAATCAAGACCTGATCAAACTTTTAGAAGAGGATGAAAAAAATCAAGATAAAAAATAATATTTTTAAAAGCTTAAGTTTGTTTTAGCAATTAAAAGCTATCTCAGAACTAGAGTTTCATAATACTGGGGAGTTTGAATTGCAAAATATTTTTTTATAAGAAGGGTTCTGCTCACAGATGTTTAATAAAGATATAGAAAAATAAGAGGGAAATGATGTCATCTGCAATCTATGGATTTACTTTATCAATATTGTTAATACTTTTCTCTTGGATATGGTTGCAGACAGATTCAGATGAGAATGTCCAAAAACAACAAGTAAAGCTTTGGGGTGAAATTTATGAAAGAGAAAACCAAGTCTATATCAATACAGGCCCTCAATCTTTTTGGCAGATTGCTAGAGCAAGAACGCCATTATCTTCTGAAAAAGTGCAGGTGCAAGCTTTAAACACAGCTTTTTTATCTATTCTTTTGCAAAAAAAAGGAAGACTAGAGATCAGTGAAAATTCTCATATAGTGGTTCATATTGTACAAAATAGAAAGAAGAACTTTATTTGTGAGATAGAGCTTATAGAAGGCGATATGTATATGAGTTTCTTCGGACAAGAAGAGCATCTGTGTCATTTGATATGGAGAGGGCAAAAGGTCGCTTCTTTAAAGAATGCAGATATCACAATTAGCAGAAGTCAATCACAGATGAATGTTCATGCTCATCGAGGATTGGTCACATTTGCTGATCTGGATAAGGAACTATCTAATGGTATGTGGGCAAGAGTTGGGCCTGAAGGCACACAATTATTTGAAAATGACTTTTTTATACTAACTCCACTTGCTAACGACAAAGTCTACCAATCTGAAAAAGGTAGGGTTCGATTTAAATGGGCGCATACTCCGAAAAATTCTCAATTGCAATTGTTTGTAGGAAGTAAAAAAAATAATCTAAAACCTGTGTGGAAGGTTCCTGTACCTGCAGATAGGGATCAAGGGTATTTCAAATTTCCTTTAGGCACTTATTATTGGCAATTAGTAGCTCGTCAAAGTCAAAAACAATACAAATCCCAGATATATAAAATTTTTATTAGACCTCAGATACATCCTATTTTGGTATTTCCGAGTCTTGGGTCTACTAGGTTTGTAAGTCGTGGTCAAAAGGAAATGTATCGATTTGCTTGGTTGAATCAATCTCGTCTTGAGAATCTTTTTATTGAAATTGCTAAAGATATTAACTTTTCAACAATTGTATTTAAAAAGCCTGTTGGAGAATTTGGATTTATAGAGTTTCTAAACACATTCCCAGAGGGTCAATATTTTTGGAGAGTCAGTGGATTTCGGCATAACTCTTCAGAGCTTCTAAAAAGTCATGTAAGGCATTTTTTTGTTACAGGTCAAAACACTGAGTTTAAAAAAATTCAGTCGTGGCCAAGGGATAGAGAAAGGGTCCATTGGTGGGATTTGCATTGGAAAGAATCTAAGTTTATATGGGATGCTTTTTACGGATTTCAAAATGTCCGTATAAGTATTACAGACTTGAACTCTCAGTTTGTACAGTATTTTCTAGTAGATATCAGTAAAAATCGCATGGATATTCCTTTATTGAATGTAGGTTTGTATGAGTGGAAACTGCAAGGTAAAAGCCAAGCAGACAAAGATTTGTGGATAAATATCACTGAACCTAAGAGGATAACAGTGACGGCAAGTCCTTCTATTGATTGGCAGAGGATTATAAATAGACGACTTTTTTGGACTGATGGACCAGATAGTACGGACCACTACATGATCCGTATTCGTCAATATCAAATCCTTGCAGGTTCTAAATCCTCTCAGATTGTTATTAGAAAAGTAAGACATAACCGTTGGACTGTTCCGCCTGCATTTACTGGTTTTATTTCTGTCAAGGTTATGGCAATGGATCATAATAACCAAATCATAGCACTTTCACCAGAAAAAGATTTTGTTTTTGAGGCTCTTAATACTTCTTTACAAGAATAGTTTTCTTCGGCGTTGTTGCAGAAGGATTTAGCTAGAGAGATATTGTTGAGTATTTTTTATATTTTTGCAATTAAGTTATTTAGGTTATGATGGAGTTAGGAGTTTTCATTTGATTAAGGATTTTAGATTTAATAAATACTTCATTTGCTTGACGTTTAAACTCTCTAGAAGATAATTTATCCCCTAATAAAGTTTTGAATCTATACATAGCTGTTTCTGATATGGATCTTCGATGATAGTTATTTTTTTCTTTCCACTGTTTTTTTCCAATTCTTCTAATTTCTCTAATATGAAGATCTCTAGGAGTAGGTGATCCTCTACAATTGCCATGCTTCTGAATAACTGCTGTCTTCCTGAGTGGAACAACAAGCTTTATACCTTTAGCTTCTGATATAATATAGCAATTCTTAGAATCATAAGCCCCATCAGCAGATACTTGGCTTATTGAATCATCAATACCTGTGATAAGCTCTTCAAATAACTCACTATCTTTAAAAGAACTATTGCTCAATGCCACTGACTTAACATCAGAATTAGACTCATCTACTGTTAAATGCAGCTTCTTCCATGTCCTTCTCTTAGAATAACCATGTTGACGAGTTTTCCACTCTCCTTCTCTGTAAACTTTAAGACCTGTTGAATCAATGACTATATGAAGACTTTTTTTAGAAGATAGCTTCTTTTGTAGTTTTACAGGTAGCTTCTGTAATCCTCTACAAAGAGTCGTATAGTTAGGTATCTCTATATCAAGACACATTAATTCAACTAGTGATCTAGCAAAACCTTCTGTAGATCTCAATCTTAAACCAAAGACAGATCTTAATGTATTAAGAGTTTCAATAGCTCTATCAGAGTAAACTTGTTGACACCCTTGCTTTAAAGAGCGTTTTGCATACCAAGATTTAACGATATCTGCTGAAAACCAAAAAGTGATTTGACCTCTATTGACCAGAGACTTATTATAAAGACTCCAATTAATCTTACTCATCTCTGACTCCTTTATCTGGAAATTGGGGAACTTAGTGATGGGTAAATTTTATAATCACTAAAACTAAAAAATCAAAATAATAGATATATTAAATCAATAAACAAAGTTTATTGCATAAACATGTAAGAGAATTATGGCAGGCTTCTGGAATAGGATTAGGCCAGTGCCTTAGGGAATAAATATTCCTTAAAGTATCTTATTCTATAATAAAATCTTAAAGTGAAAGCAATACAAGGCGCGGGGGTTGCCTAGAGCCTATGGAAGATGCCTGCCATAATTCTCTAATCTTTTATATACTTCCTTAAATCTTTCTGCAACAAAGCCATACAAAACTAGTAGCGGTCTCAAAAATAAAAGTTTAATAAATATTGCCAGAAATTCATAACTTTATCTAACTATAATATATCTCTGTGTTCACCTTCGTCTATAAACGTTTGTACCTATTACCTCTAATTTCTTATATAAAAGGGCTGTCTTCCTCAAAATGAATCACGCCGCTGGCGTGCTTTCTGGCACTGATCCGATGGTGAAAAACCATCGGATCAGTACCTAGAAAGCCTATTCATTTTGAGTAGAAGCCATCTCATGGGCTGTTTTGTATAATGCAAAACTGGTATCTTTTTTAAAACTGTTATCTCTAGTAGCATTTTTGAGATGGCTTCTATTATTGTCATTTCTTTCTTATTGTCTCAATCAAAATAAATAACATGCCAAAGAGAGACCTTTTTTGTCTGTATTTCAGTAAAATAAACACTTTGATATCCCAAAACCCATTTTTAAGGGTTTTCATGAGTTTCAATTTGGCACGAAATGTGAATTTAAAAAGTGTAACAGGAAAAATTAAAAAAGGAATATCTTATGAAAAAGCTTATGAAAAAAATAATGACGAAACAAATATGGATGTTTATTGTGACTGTTTTTAGTGTGTTCACTCTATTTTCTTTATCTATAGGTTGCTCGCAACAATCACAGTGGCAAAATAGGGCTTATCCCCCAGGGGCTCAGGTTCCAGGAGGATATTTTCCACAAGGTGGTGGCCAAGGCCCATATTATAACCCTTCTCTCTATTTATCTACATTTGATTCTGTAAGTATAAGAGATACAGAGGCTTATGGTCGCTTTTTAGAAGAGGTGATGAATCTCTGTCGTCAAAACCGGTTTAATGGAGCGTATGGAGAATGGCATGGTGGTGGATCATTTGGAAGCTCTATTAGCTCTTGTGGATGGGCAACACAAAACTACACTCAATTTGCTGTGGATTTATCTATGGATATTGACCCACAACAAAACTCGCCAGTTGATATAGAATTCTTTGTCGGATACCAAGGTGGGTTTAATGGTACTCAATGGATATCCTCGTCATCTACACAA
The DNA here is from genome assembly GCA_965262715.1 of Bdellovibrionales bacterium. Lineage (GTDB taxonomy): Bacteria > Bdellovibrionota > Bdellovibrionia > Bdellovibrionales > JAUICD01. The sequence continues at coordinate 1,785,659 of OZ253553.1, forward strand.
TGGGGTTCTGTTACTGGAGAACTAAGGTTTGAAGAAGATGGTGATTTTAGAATTCTTTATAGACCTGTAGGTAATAGTCAATCTAGAATCACTATCCGTGTGAATGGATCACTTGAGGATCTTCAAAATAATAGGCGTGATCTCTCAGTGAGTATAGAATATGGTGGTGATGAGATAGGAAAAGGTAGAACTTCTATTGTTGATCCATCAGATAATGATTATTATGATGAATATTCTTATTCTAACTATCACAGCCCTTATGGATACTAGAAGCCATCTCAAAGATACATGATAGCAGTAAATAATACGAAATTCCAAAACACAAAACATAATATAACTAAAGATGGCTTCTTACTCAAAATGGACAGATTTGACGAGAGCCACGATAGTGGCCCTGCGGAAGCCGGAAGGGCCTATTACCCTTCGAGTTCAATGCTTCGATTTGCAAGCACTTTATTTGAATGCAAAAATAATTAAGAAATGATAATAGCCAATGATAAGAATGGGAAGAGGCTCGCCTCGAGAGGCTTGCGTCGAGAGGCTGGTCTATTTTTAGGGAAACAGCTTATTTTGAAAATGTGGACATTAAGAATTAATTTTGAGATGAGTTCTAATAAACGGACTTATTCCATAAATACTCTATTAAACTCTTAAAGCGCATAAAACTACTTTCCAATTTATGAAAGATACTAGTTTAGGTGTTTTGGGGTTTATAGGCCTTTACTTGTTGATCTTACTTTTCTTATTATCATTTTTGCAGGCATTTTCACTGATGCCATAATTTAACTCAAAAAAGGCTGAATATGAGCATTGATAGTGTGATGTATCATTTTTTTGTAAAAATCCTAAAAATATGCATTTTTTATTTGACGGATAACACTAATATCCTTTCTTATCTAAGAATGAAACTACTGTAATAAAAAGGACAGTATAAACTTATAATAAATTTAAACCTTAACACAAGGAGGATCGTGTTATGAATAAAGCAGAACTAGTTGAAAAAGTTGCTAAAGGATGTGAACTACCTAAGGCTCATGTTGAGCGGGTATTGGAAACAACTATAGAAACTATTAGAAAATCTGTGAAGCGAGGTAATGAGGTTAAACTTATTGGTTTTGGTACTTTTGCTAAATCTAAGCGTAAAGCTCGTACAGGCCGTAATCCACAGACTGGACAAGCTATTAAGATACCAGCATCTTGGTATCCTAAGTTTCGCCCAGGAAGTGAATTTAAGCATTTATTAAACTAAGTTAAAATTTATATTCGTTCTAATAAGATAGGGGCTTATATTTACTAGCCCCTATTTTATTAATAAGCTGGAGATATCGGTTAGAATTAAATTTTGTAATAATAGATTGTGATATTGGATTCTACAAAGTATCTTCCAATTTTGATAAGCGATTTCTGGTCAAAAAGTAATACTGCAAGAAATAATGAGTGAATGGTATGGAGATAAAACATGAGAGAGGATATATTAAAAAAGCAAACGAAGAGTAAAAATATTATTCATAAGAAAGCTCAAATAAAAACTATAATGAATAAAAATCATTTAAGAAGTAAGCAGCAAAACATATCTATTCAAACACAAGAAGTCACTCGTGAGATAAGAGGAGTCAGTAGGAGAATTAAAAAAATATCTGTAGAAAATTATTGGGGAGAGCTTATTGATAGCTTAGCACATCATGCGTTAATTCCTCTTTTACATGAACAAGACATCTTTTTGAACAAAGCTTGGACTCATTGTAGAGATAGAAGTACAAATAACCATTGGCAGGTTGATATATTGGCGCATTCTGATACAGAGATGGTGGCTGTGAATTTTTACCCATTTTTAGAGAAAAAAGATGTAGATAATTTTATAGAAACTATAAAAAAATTTAAAAAATGGTCTTTACTTTCTTCTGGAAAAACTCTGTATGGAGCAGTCGCATATATAAAAACTTTTAAAAAAGTAGCTGTTTATGCAGAAGATCAAGGCTTATTTGTAATTGGTGTTCCAGGTTAAGTCTATATGGAAGCTATCTCAAAAATAAATATTTGCATTTATTTCATTTCCCTAAAAATAAACCTACCTCTCGAGGCGAACTTCTAGCAGTTTTTGGGTAGTCAGCATGAAGGCTCACGCTACGGGATGTATCCTCTTCAGTAAAAAGCTGACTACCTCAAAAATCCGTTTATTTTTTAGGATGGAGATACTGCTTGTTCTTTACATCATGTTAAGGAAAATATTTTTATTTCTTTTTTCCTCCTACGCCACTAGCGGCCACTGCCTTATGGCTCAAGGTAAAGGAGGAAAATTTTATTATATTAGCCTTGGCTTTCTTAGTTTGGACATAATTCAAATGATTTCCTTAACATGGTATAAAAGAATGAGGATTATCTTCTTATTCAAAATGAACAGGTTTTCTAGGAAATGACTTATTTGTCGAGGGTGTTAGCCGTCGCAGTCATTGCCAGAAAATGGCCAGAGGCCCGCCTCGAGAGGCCAGTTCATTTTGAATGAACAGCTCAAGCTATATGAATATGATAAGTCATGTTGACTTAGCAAAACAGGCAGATCAACTAGGAGCTTATTTATATAAGCTATGTCAAAATACTTAAGTCTTATTTGAGTTTTACTTTATTTATAGGACAAACAAGATTTTTGAGATGGCTTCTAGTTATATTTCATAAAATTCACCTTTTTGCATTTTTTATCATTTTATGCTTTAATATCTTGATACACGTCATATATTTTAAGGGAGCAAAGAAAAATAATTGAGGCGTGTTTTTATAACTTTGGCCTTAAAATTCAAGTCATATCAGGTAAAATACCTTCAATAATTTATTGAGAAGTGAAAATAGAAGGCAGAAGAAAAGCATGGATAAAAATATTTCAAAAATACGAGTAATTGCTCAAAATAAAAAAGCTCGTCATGACTATCATATTTTAGATGTTTATGAGGCGGGACTTGTGTTGACAGGCAGTGAGGTCAAGTCTCTAAGACAAGGACAGTGTCAATTAAAAGACTCTTATGTTGATATTCATCATGGGCAAATGTTTTTGTTAGGCACCCATATTAGTAGATACCTTGAAAGCAGTTATAATAATCATGAACCTGAAAGACCTAGAAAACTCTTAATGCATAAAAAGCAAATCCATCGCTTACAAGGATCTATAAAACAAAAAGGACTGACTATTATTCCATTAAAAGTTTATTTTAAGTCAGCTAAAGCTAAAGTAGAAATAGGAGTTGTTAAAGGCAAAAAACTCTATGATAAACGTGAAGTTATTAAGCAACGTGATATACAACGTGAAATATCTTCAAAATGGAAATATAAATAAACTTGTCTTCCTTTAGTAATCATTGAACTTTTATAATACACTTAATTTCTCAACCACCAAAAAACCTCAAATTTTATTTTAAATATGAAATAAAATTAAGGTCAAATTACAAAATGACGATAAGAGTGGGTATACAAAATAGTAATTAAAACCATCATTTATTTAAAGATTATATATTTATATAATAATTATTTTTTTAGGAGGTAAGTGACATGACAGATCGTGCAATGAATGCAATAAAAACCCGCTATAAAATGACTGGAATAGGAAGCAAAATGATCCTTACAAACATAGAGGTTGTACCAGGTAAGACAATAGTTGAGCATTATGGGTTGGTTCAAGGTAGTACAATAAGAGCAAAGCATGTAGGCAGAGATATAATGGCAGGCTTTAAAAATATATTAGGTGGAGAACTCCGTGGTTATACAGAGCTTTTGCAAGAAAGCCGAGAAGAAGCTACATCTCGTATGATCCAACAAGCACAAATGTTAGGGGCTAATGCTATTGTAAATATCCGATTTGCGACGTCTTCTATTGTATCAGGAGCAGCAGAGCTTTTTGCTTATGGTACTGCTGTAAAGGTTGAATAATGAATCTTCTCTTTATTTTATCTTTACTTATTATTGGATATAGTACTGGTAAATTTTTTGAAAGCGCGCATTATTCCAAAATACGCCAAAGAGAGAAGAGACTTCAATCTATTCCAGTTATTGCAAGTAGGTGGCAAGATACTATTGAAGGTGGAGAAGTGGGACATTTATTTGATGGGTCTGTTGTGATTTCTTCAGACTACTTTAAATCTTTTGTATCTAATTTACGTCTTATATTTGGTGGTAGATTGCGTGAATTTGAACCACTTTTAGATAGAGCGCGTAGAGAAGCTATTTTAAGGATGAAGGAAAAAGCTGTCCTTTGGGGAGCAGAAAGGATTATTAATTTGCGAATAGAATGTTCATCTGTATATGGTCGTAGTGGTGGTCAGCAATATTTACCTGTTGTAGAAGTTTTGGCCTATGGCACTGGTATTAAGAAAAATACTGAAAGATAAAAATATTCCTAATTTTATATCTTATGAGATTTTATGTTTTATATTCCAAAAGATATTCCTAAAGAAGTTAATGTATCAAAAGCTCATACTTTTAGGAGCTTTATACTACCGGTAGGTATTTTTTTTGGTGGTTTGTCTGTTTTAATTTATTTGGTTGTTCCAACTTTGATACAAAGAATTTCTCCAGAAACAGAAATTCGATGGAGAGAAGACTATCAACTACTTGAAATAAACAGTGATGACTTTACAAAAGAAGTTCCTAAAGGGTTAACTGATTTAGCCAATCAATTGTGGCATCCTTATACATCTGCAACTAATTTAAAGTTAAAAATAGACATTATAGAAAGTAAAGTGGAAAATGCTTATATGGGTTTTGGTGGACAGATGGCATTTACAGAAGGACTCATTCAAAACGCTGAATCTGAAAATGAACTGGCTATGGTTATTTGTCATGAGTTGGGACATCTATATCATCGCCATCTTATCAATAGATTAGCTCAAATGCTCATCTGGTCAGTCGTAGACTTTTTTCTTTCAGCTTCTAGTTATTATTCTTTCTATAATGGTTCAATTAACTTTTTAACAAGTCAAAAATTCAATAGAGGTCAAGAGAAACAAGCAGATAGCTTTGGCTTAGATTGTCTTCATAAAAAATATAATCATGTCAATGGAGCAAATACATTTTTCCAAAGAATATCTACAAAGCAGGGAAGTGATGTAATAAGTCAAATACCAGAATTTATAATGACACATCCAAATTTCGAAAATAGGATAATATATCTAAAAAATTACGCTTTGAAAAAAGGTTATTCTTGGAATGGCCCTCTTTCTTTAAATAATTTTAAGGCAGATCAGTCGAATTAACAGAGAAGATAAAAATTCCATAAATTATAAGAAAGGTTGAGGTAAATTATGAGGGTTAAGCTTTTTGGTACAGACGGCATTCGAGGCAAGTCTAATCAATACCCTATTTTACCTGATACTGTTGTGCGTATTGGACAAGCCTTAGGAGTATTGCTTAATAAAAAAGAAGAATTAAAAAAAAATAAAGAAGATGTCTATAAGAAAAAACAATATGTATTGATTGGTAAGGATACGAGGCTTTCAGGTTATATGGTCGAGATGGCCCTAGCTAGTGGATTAAACTCTATGGGAGTTCATGTGTTATTAGTTGGCGTTCTTCCAACTCCTGCTATTGGATTTTTAGCAAGAAATATGCATACACAGGCAGGTATTATGATTTCAGCTTCTCACAATCAATATTATGATAATGGGATTAAGATTTTTGATAAAAATGGTTTTAAAATATCTAAACAGTGGGAGGGAGAGATTGAAGGGATGCTCATAAACATGTCTCTAGAAAATCATGTTGTAGATGCAGAGGATATAGGTTTCACTAAAAGAACTAAAAAAATAGAGGATGCAACTGATAGGTATATCTTACATGTGAAGAGCTATTTTCCTTCAAATCAAACATTAGAGGGTATGCGCATTGTTTTGGATTGTGCTAATGGGGCTTGTTATAAAGTAGCACCGAAGATTTTAGAAGAGTTAGGCGCGCAGGTCATTGCCATTAATAATCAACCAAATGGTTTTAATATTAACAAGGAATGTGGTGCTTGCAATCCAGAAAAAATAGCTACTGCTGTGAAAACATATAAGGCAGATTTAGGCATTAGCTTAGATGGTGATGGTGACCGTCTTATTATGGCAGATGAACTTGGTCAGATTATAAATGGAGATCACATCTTAGCCATATTGGCTTTGCATGCTAAAGAAGTAGGGTATTTAAAAAACAATACAGTTGTGATTACTGAGATGAGCAACTTAGGTTTGGAAGAGCTGCTTTGTAAAAATGGTATTACTACTATTAAGGCAGATGTAGGAGATCGTTATGTCGCCGAGCAGATGCAGATTTCTAATTGCTACTTGGGAGGAGAGTCTTCTGGCCATATTATGTTTCTAGAAGACATTGTAACAAGTGATGGGCTTGTTACAGCTTTAAATGTTCTCAAAATAATGAAAGACAAAAATAAGCGATTAAGTCAGCTTAAATTATTTCAAGATATGCCCCATGTTTTATACAATTTACGTGTATCTATAAAGAAGGAATTAGAAACAATAAAGGGATATCAAGATGTAATACAATCTGTGAAAAAGCAAATAGAACCTAATGGAAAAGTTTTTGTAAGATTTTCTGGAACAGAACCACTTGTAAGAATATCACTACAAGGCACTTCTCAGGAAAAGTTACAGCTCTATGCTCGTCAAATTGCAGATCATATTAGAAGCCATCTTAAAATATAGTTTTATATTTTGCAATTCTAGTTATGAACCTTGCTTCTTTTTGGTACACTTATTTGATAATGTTGAGAAAGTATCTGTTTCTATTTTGAAAAGTATTGCAATGAATAAAATAAGAATAGATATGTTGTTATTCCAATAACATAATATACATAGTGCTTTTATGAGATATTAAGGTTAAAATATTCGACTTTTTTAATTTAGGTTATTTAAAATGTTGAAAATAAGTCATCTTCATTCCTACTTAAATTTAGGAAATAGGTTTTATATTTGTTCTTGTCAACGAGGATTCATGTTATTAGAGTCCCTTTTGATAGCTGTTTTTTTAGGAGCTATGGCAGTAGGTGTGACTTACTTTTTTACTCAGAATAGAGTTACAATGAGTTCTTCTTCCCAAGTGATGGGATGTCAGACTATTGTAAAGCAAGCTTTAGAAAGAACAGTATCTTTAGGAACCCGTTTATATGGATATAAGATTAATAATAATGAGCCTGATTTGCAATACAGTCCACTTTTCATTAAAGGGAGTGGTAGTCATATATCAGATGTAGGTGATGGGAGTTATTTAGGAAGAGGAGCTTCTAAATTTCCTCCAAAAATGTACACAGATTTGTTTACCAATCTTGTTGGTGTAGCTACACCTTCATCAAGGGCAGGTCCTTTAAATAGTGCATTAAATCCAGAGAAGAATTCACAAATACCTATTATTAGAAACCCATTAAGTCCGACAGATTTATTTGAGTTTGGAACATCTGCGCTTTTTATTAACTCTGTAAATGCTTTGCAATATCTGTATAATGCTGATCCTGCATATTTTGATGTCAGGAACTCAAGTCACCCTGAGAGATGGTTAGGTAAGAAGTATGGATCTGATGTCATGTCTAATGGTTTAATATCAGAAGTATTAGGACGATATAAGAGGAAATTTAATTTAAAGAATGTAGAGCTTTATATAAGGATTGTTCCTATAGATTTAAATACAGATAAGCTTATTACATCTTATGGTGATATTAAGTGTCAGAAGACAACTTACAATGGGACGTCTTTTGATATTCAAGATTACAGCTGCCCTGTAGATTCAGGTCACATTTTGATTTTAAGTCGTCCTCATTTTTTAGTTTCAGACCCTAACTTGCAAGATCAAATATCTAGAGACTTGGTAGTTGTGGGTAATAAGAATATTGGATTTGAGATTAAGGTACATTTGAAGTATGAAAGTGGTGATGAACAGTTTTCTTGCAATGCTATGCATAGATTCAGTCATCAAAATAAGACGATTACAGGCAGACTGGCAGAGACGAGTCCACTTTCGGTGCAGGTGACTGGTTTAAGAAATGGAACTGGTAGAGACTTATTTAATTCTAAGTGGAAACAAACTTCTTGTGATCAATTCAATGGTGTCAATGAGCTTAATTATAAAAACATCACTTTAGATCTTGATTTTAATGGATTTAGGAGAAGTGGGAGTGGAGGAGAAGAATTTGGGACATTGATTTTATGTAAAGGTAAGATGGCTTGTAGAAGTGGTGGAGATGGTAGTTATCCGGGTTGTAGTGTGAAGGAAACAGGTTGGCAGCGTTGTCATGAGCTAAAATTTCCAGAGCAAAATGGAGATACAAAAGCAGAACTCTTAGGTGATGATAAGTTAAAATTGACATTTAATGATCTGACAGAAAATAGGAGATATGATCTTTCTATTACAGAGATTTCTATGTTGGAGTGGTCAAAGAGGTCTGTTGAATTGCAGCCTAATAAGAATCAGACCAATATTGGTATAGGTGGTATAAAAACAGTTCGATTCTATATTGATGCTTTAAGACCTCAAGCCGCTTCACATGAAATTCCAGATGGTGATGTAGGAGAGCCGAATGAAGGAGGAAGAGGAGGAAGAAACTATTTAGGTCCTTTAGCAGCTTGGCAAAAACCGTTAAATTCTTTACCGGATCAATGGTTACAATGCAATACTTCGAATGTAAATTTTAATACGACAGTGTTAGATCAATTCACACATAATTTGAAGCCTTGTATTTATAAAGGTCAGCGGAAAGATGGACATGGTACAACAAATACAACGGGAGATATCACAAATCAAGTATTCAATCGTAATAAAGGTGAGTGTGTAGGAAGGCTCATGGGTATAGATCATGGCCGTCAGACAATTTCAGCTGAGCCTCGGGACACTTGTGGATTGGGACCAAAGAAAGACCTGGTATGGGACACAGATCTTCCTGGTACATTTATAGCGCAAGATGTAGGTAGTGAGTGGTTCTACAGCACTTCGAAAATACCTTATGCGATAAAGACGAAGGTCCCTTCTATTAATTCACAAGTAGCATTTCCTAAGCATTACAGTGTGGATTGTGTTGAGAGAGAGTATAGTTCAAATATAAGGACTGACGGGAATGGTGGAACAATATCATGTGAATTTGTAAATGGGAGTGCAAGTCGAGATGATGGCTGCAATCCAGAAAAAGCAGGTATCAAATATTACCATGTGTGTGGAGTGAGTCAATGTAAAGGGGGCGAGTGGGGTGTTTTTGCTGCTTATTCAAAGAGTTGTCAGAATGTACAATGTGAGCCAGGCTTAATATGCTGTGATGGTTTTAAAGGAGAATGTGGTGGCGTTAGCAAAGCACAGTGCGCAAGGAACACTTATTCTCCATCTTGTAGTGATCCTAAAGGAGGTGGCAGAGCTCAACAAGACAATCAATCAGGTTGTCCACCATTAGGACTTTATAATTGTAGTTATGAGATTCCATGTTATGCTACAAGGCCTTATCCAAAGATTGAGGCTTGTTCGAGCTGTATTGGTAAGAGAAATCGAAATAGTTGCAGTTTCAAAAGAAAATTTATATGCCAGGTACAAGGCTCACGTGTTCGTTCTGACAATAATTTTACTGGAATATGTATGACAGATGGAGCTCAAAGGCTTACGTGCAATAATATCAAAAGCCGATGTTCAAGTTGGGAGGCCTATTCAGTTACAAAGCAATGTAAAGGGGGCACTTCTTGTAATGAGACTCATTACCGTTGCAATCAATACACAGCATCAGATGGGATTTGTGAGGTGACATTTAGTGGGAGATGTGGTTCAGCCACAAAAGGAAGTTGTGTTAGGTTAGGAGTGGGTGGAGGCAACACTTCACAAGATAAGTGTGATGTAAGGTCTCCTACATGTTCTTCTTATACAAAACTGGGAAGAACAGGGCCTTCGAATTCTACGAATTCTCTTACTTGTAATACGATTGTAAATAATCCTATACTTCCTCCTGAACCTCCTTTAGTGCGACCTCCTTCTATTATATCTTGTAATTGCTCAACGACTCCTACAATAACAACTATAACAACTCCTATAATTACAACACCGACTGTAACTGCAACTACTTCTACAACGACTCCTACAAATCCTACAACAACACAACCAACTCCAGATCCACAATGCGGCGGTTCATCCCCTTCAATAGGTACTTGGTGTAATGTAGGTAGAGCTACAGATTGTCATTGCTCTACTAGTACTGCTTGCTCATATTTATGTAGTAGTGGTGGAAAGATCGTAAGTTGTTCTTGTTATGTTTCTGATAGGTAGTGTAAAGTATTAGGAGTGGTCTCAAAAATACTATATCTGCTATTTTATTTGAACTTACCTTAATGTAGTGATTTAGAGTTATAGCAGGCTTCTTCCATAAGCAAACAGGCAACCCCCGCACCCTGCATTCTTGTTATTTTATAATTTTATTATAGGACAAAGTACTTTTTAAAGGAACTTTATTTTTTAAGGCGCTGGCCTGAGCTTATTTCAGAAACCTGCTATAACTCTATCTCAACATTACAAAGTGCAAAACTTATTTTTGAGACTGCTTCTAGTACTACATTGGCAAGTTAATTCATTTATATCACAATATAGAGTTATTACACAAAACCTTGCTTTATAATAGCTATGACAGACTTTTGATCTAGCTCAGGCCAGTGCCTTATGGGATAAAAGTTTTCAAGACATCTTATTCTATAATAAAATCATAAATTTATATAGGTGCAAGGCACGGGGGTTGCCTGCTGCTAGTGAAGAAGCCTGTCATAGCTATTATATCATTAAATTGAATGGCTTTTGCAACAACAAATTCAAAAAAGTTATAAAAACAACAATTCCACAAATGCGTTTTTTTATTAAGATTCATGACACTGGATAACTTGCCAATGTAGTACTAGTTAAATTTTTTTTCCGGGAAACATATATGGATCTGTCCGATAAGCAAGTAAAAAATACACTATTGCAAACTTAAAGACCTAATTTATTTTTTCGTTCATCTAAAAGGTGAATGTATTTTTTCTTAAGTTCCTCTGATAAAAAAGAACTATTTATAAGTTCTTTCCATTGGCTGACTTGATTTGAAAATTGACTAAGCACCTCATCTATGACCTTAGAGGTTAAATTCAATTTTTCCACACCATAATATGTAGTTAAATCCTCTTTCGTTAGACCGCGTCTTTTACTATTTAAAGGAAGAGCAATCTCTTCTAAGTTAGAAAGATCAACTATTGTAGAGTTGATTAAGTTATAAACAGGACTTAACATCACAACACTATTGATAGTGATAAGAGAAAAGTTTTTTAGATGCATATCTTGATGACCGGTCAGGTAAATAAAAATAGTTCTTTTAAAAAGCTCTTTCTTTTCAACAGTTGGAAAAGCGCAATATTGCTCAATTGTCTTTGCCACTTTTTCCATAGAAGAATCGTATTTACCTTCTCTCGTCTTTCCTTGCAACTGCGCGAAGTTTTCTAAAGGGATTTTGTAAGGATAATCTCCTCTATCAAATCTTCTAATGAAATAAAAAAAATAATCACCTTTGCAATATAAAAGTCCATGCTTTGGTGTTTCTATACCAACACGATCAGCTAATTTCATTGTTAAGTCTTCGTTTTCGGGCATCTGTGGCCAGTTAGGGCTCTGTGGTTTAAGTATGTATTTCCCACCTGGCATTGTAATTTCAAATTTCTTTTCATCTTTATTAAGATTAATAAGTAATTTAGGATTCTCTCCGGAGATGGATATTCTTGTTTCAGGTTTTGTAATTTTATCTAGTAATTCATCTTGTGTGTATTCAAACTTTTTTAATGTATCTAATTTTTTATCTAAGTGATGTAATCCTTTTAGGGAATAAGGAGATGAAGTCTTTTGATGAGAATCTACATTTTCATAAGTGATAGGACATTTCATAAATACCTCAATAGGGCTAAGCAGCGGATAAGGAAGAAGGTTTTATTGTCACAGCACCTATGATATCTTCTCCCATAGCTACCAATTGGCCAAGGTAATCTGTTAAACTAAGTTTGTGTTTTTTGAGCAGTATTTCTAATTGTCGTCCTTCTGGCAAAAGCCCTTCAAAAAAAGGAGGGAAGTTTTTATAAATGTAAGTTTTTCTCAATGTTGGCATAGCTAATGATATTTTTGAACCTTTATAATTTTGATCATACTTGAATTCATAAAGGCTATCATCTTTTTTTGTTAAGATACCAGCATAGCTTCCTTGAAAATAAACTTCTACAAATGATGGTGGAGTTGTATTCTTCATTTTTTTCATTTTTAACTCACTCATAAAGCACTAAAAAAAGAAACAAAAGTGTGTAAAAGATAATAAGTTAAGAGGCTTTTATAGCAAAGCCATATCATCTACTAGTACTTACTATTTTAATATGAAATGTCTTTTATAACAAGTAGTTTAAAGCAAAAAGATAAATAACAAGTTTCATTGAAAAACTATCGTTAAATACTGCTTACATAAAAAATTAATATTTTAAATTTTGGAGTAACACAAACTATATACACTCAAATTGATACAATAGCCTTCTATGAAATTAACCAGTGAACTTATTCATCACTATCACTGGCATATTCTTTATCTGAAAAAAACAGTGCTTTATTTACTAAAAAGCTCCAAAAAAGAAGACCTTGTCTTCTATCATACTTAAGGAAACTTACGACCTTGTTGCACAAACATCGATTGTAACTTCTTATATATACTAAGATTTGCAACAGGCTTATTCACTAGCAGCAGAGTGTCTCTGTGTCATATATTACTGTGGTTTTATTATCTGAAAGAAGATATCAAAATCTAAAATTCAGGCTAAGTTGAAATAGAAATCACCATGGTTGTCTTTGAAAGATCACAAAACTTCTTGAGCTATTTCTGATAGAATATCTTCTGCAGCTCTGATAACAGAATCTTTATCAATTCCATGATACTTATAAATATCACTTGGTTTGCCGCATTTGGAATGCTTTCTCACAGCAAGAGCCTTTTGCTGAACACCTAATATAGATCCAATATTATCTAATAAACCAGGCTCTCCATCATGCACACTTACAACTGGGATACGGGTTATTAAATCCACAGATGTGATTTGGTTACACTTAAAAAGAGTATCACATTGTAAATGCTTTTTAAGGTGATAATAGTTATCTGCAAAACCTAAATGGCCAATAAGTAGATCTGGGCTGGTAACAACAATAACATTGGCATAAATACCTTTTTCCAGTAGGGCATCTGACGCGCAAATGGCTTCGGTTGTGGGAGAGCCCATCGCAAAAATATTCACTACGTTATCTCCCGGTTCATAACCGATATACTCGCGGTAATCTATGAGATAATATCCTCCTTTTAAAACTTCATATCGAATTTTTTGAAGGATTTCATTTTCTGATAAAGTATCAAGTGTTTTTTCATCAATAGCTCCTTTTGTAGATAGATGATGTGGGTGTAGAGGCTTTGAAGTTTTATCTATTTTAAAGCGGTGTTGCATTTTGAGACGGTTTAAAAATTGTTTTTGGTCAAACCCTCTGGTTGTTGCACGAATGAGAACACCTGTCCTTTGCGCTTCATTATTATTTTCATCATTAAGGAAATGTCTTTTAAGAGCATCTACAAATATCCAATCAAGTTCTTGGCAGAAAAAAGGCTCCCATGTAATCTGATGAGGTATTTGAAAATCTGACTTCCAACCATGTTGTGCCCCTTCAGCAGATAAGGTGATTCCTGAAGGTGTACCAAATAAGACAAAACTTGAATCCCAATACAAATTATAAAAATATTGATCTAATGCCCTTTTGATAAAAAAGTCATAGACTGTCATTAAAGGCATTAAAGGGATGCCTAAAAGATCTTTTATTTTTCCAAAAGCTCCCATACAAGACATGCTATTGGCTTCTGTAATTTCAAATCTAAAAAATCTATTTTCGGTTGTTCTTTGAGGAAGTAATGTTGGGGATTTCTTATCTTTTACATTCAGATTTGATTCATAATCTGGAATACTTATCTCTCCAAAAATCTTTTTATCCATTGTGTATTGAAGGTTTGTGGAGGTGCCTACATCGGGAGACATTAAAGTGATGAGCTGACTTAAGGCTTGAAAGGCTTTTTCTGTAGGGCTTTTATATTCATTGGCTATACGAGTAAGTTTTGCAGCCAATTGGCCAAGCATCCATTGTGTATGGGGATAATTGACCATTTTTAAATTAATATCTAAAGTGTCTGGAACTTGGGAGAGGTTGTTTTGAAAAATGGATTGATTATGTTTTTTAATAGATTGTTTTTCTGTAAACTGTGCAAATAGATCATCTCCACGTTTTTTAAGAAACTGTCCTTCTAAAGAAGACCTAGAAAATCTCTCAAATGGATGTTCTAAGGAAAGTCCATGCTTTTGTGTCAGTTCTATTATTTCCTGTTTATCTGGCAGGGCATTGTGATTTGATGACTGCGCTGCAGATTTTAACCCAAAACCTTTAATTGTGTGAGCTATAATAAGGCAGGGCCTTTTAAATGTTTTGCTTTTTTGGAGTGCTGGAATTAACTCTTGATAATCATGACCGCCTAAATCTTGCAAACCAAGATGCAGTTCTTTATCAGTAACTTTTTTTAGAAAATTATCGATTTTAGGATCTACTTTAAGAAGTTCTTTTCTTACCAAATCAGGATCTTTGCTAAGCAAAAGGGCTTGTAATTGAAGATCTTCAAGTTTATTTTCTAAAATATCTTGAAAAACTCTACCCCCATCTTTTTGAAAAAGCTGTTTTCGAAGATGTCCATGTTGAACTGAAATAACATCCCAACCATTGGCCATAGCTGTTTTTGCAATTCGATGATAATCATGGCCTCCTATAACATCGGTGTTAGTAATTCTTTGTCCATCCAGGCTCTGCCTGTTGTAGTCAATGATCCAAGTGAGATTACTAATTTGTCTTTCTGCAAAGTCGGGTATAGCCTCAAACAGAGACCCTTCTCTAAACTCAGAGTCTCCAATCAATGCCCAAAAGTGGGCAGATTCTGGAACTTTAAAACCTTCTATTTGCTGAACATAATCATGAGCCAGCGCTAAATAACCTAAGTTGACAGGAGGAATCCCAACTGTTCCTGATGGAAGATAACCCTCATGATCAGGATCATACTTTGAATGATAAGATTGAAATACGGGTTCACCTTCTTTAGAAAAAGCTCTAAGTCCATACA
The DNA here is from genome assembly GCA_965262715.1 of Bdellovibrionales bacterium. Classification (GTDB taxonomy): domain Bacteria; phylum Bdellovibrionota; class Bdellovibrionia; order Bdellovibrionales; family JAUICD01. The sequence continues at coordinate 1,800,840 of OZ253553.1, forward strand.
TAGCTTTTTCGCACAAATCTTCACTCATGCGGTTTTTATCTTTATTTAAAAAAAGATCTAATAGGTAATTAAAAGCATGATCTGTAGGTGATGTGTGAGGCTTAATAGCCATATAATCAAATCCTGATTTAACCATTAAATGCAAAGCGCCTAAAATATGAAGACTGCTTGCAGAGGCTGTAGGATGACCACCTACTTTTGGATCCCCTTTTTCTTGATCGTCTCGGTGATTTGCTAAGTAAATCATCATAGTTGCAAAGTAATGCGCTCTTTTTGTAATAGAGTTAAGTGTATTTAGAGTATTCGCACTTAGGTTGTTTGTTTGACTTTGACCTGTTTTGATCACAAAAACTCCTTTTGGCTTTATTGCATAATTGATTCAACTTAACAATAGCTATGACAGGCTTCTTCACTAGTAGCAGGCAACCCCCGTGCCTTGCATTGCTGTAATTTTAAGATTTTCTTATAGAATAAAATATTTTTAAAATTATTGTTTCTTAAGGCACTGGCCTGAGCTAGATCAGAAGCCTGTCATAGCTCTTACATTTTAGTGTTTTTTGCGACAAGACCACTCCTTTCTGTCTTAAATAGATCAACATCTAGTTATTTGTATTTATCAAGGATTCTGGCAAATGTTTGCTGGCAACTGTTGACGGGAACTGATTGCCCGACTGCCGGTTTCCCGGATTGCCCGATTCCCGGAAAAGATAAATTACCTCTTAATTTATATCATATTAAAAAATTCTTCACTTTTTACTTTCTGTTTTCACCTCTTATTTTAAGAGTGTATCATTTTAAACTATTTATTAGCTCTTATCAAGCAGTATTCTTATCGGTTGACTTAACAGTGAATCTTAGGTTTTAGGACTCTGTTTTAAATAGGTACAATATTGACTTTTTGCTCTTTTGTAGGCTAAGATTGGAACATGACAAAGAAGCAAAAACCCTTACAAATTGAAGTTTCCAACTTTGGCCCTATAACTAAAGGTAAGGTTTGTACTAAGCCTTTAACAATATTTACAGGCCCCAGCAATACAGGCAAAACCTATTTAGCTAAACTGCTATATTCTGCCTTAAAGACTTCTGGAGATCATATTGATCCTTCAAATATTTCTAGAGGTGACAAGGACCCTTCAAATTTGCCTATAGAAGACATACTTTTGTTTAAGGGTTCTTTTATAAAACAGAATAAATTTGAAAAGTATTTAATAACAAATAATATTGATGATCTTTCTAAAGATCAAAGTCTTTTTGAAAAAATTTTAAAAGAGTGTTTCGATCGTGAACAAGTTAAGGACTTCTTGATTAAATATTTTCTTCTATACACTCGAAGATTGAATAAGAAAATCCTTGGATATCTAAATACTCTCTATAAGCTCGTTAAAATTGGTCAATCGAATTTAAGTATTACTTTAAATGATATGATGTGTTTTGTTCAAAAAGATGATTTCCAACAAATTTGTTTAAAAGTAACAAAAAAGCCATTTGAAAACTTTATCGAAATGTGCACTGAAGAAGTTTGTAATTGCATTTGTGCTGATCTCTTTCCAAAAATATCTAATGACCAAGATTTAGATAAGGAAGTTTTTTTAAAAAAAATTAACCAAAATATCTCTGATTTTTGTTGTGATTATGGAAAATCCTATTTACCTGCTGATTTTAATATATATTATCTTCCAGCAGCGCGTACAGGTCTTATAAAAACCCATAGATTGATTGCAGCAAGTGCGATAAAAAGGTTAGCTGGTACGCATAAGGCTTCTAAATTAATTAATGGTGAAGATGTAGATCTTTTAGAACATTTAATTACTATTGATACGGATAAAGGAACACTTGAAGGAGTATTAGAAATTGTTGATAACATTGAAGCACATATTTTAAAAGGAAAAGTAGAGGTTGTCTTTGATGAAACAAATTATCCTGATTTTATTTTTAAGCAAGATAATCGTTCATTTAATATGCAAGAAGTATCCTCTATGGTAACAGAACTTGCTCCTATTGTACTTTTTTTAAAATATGGTTCTTCGGTGAAATCAGGTGATACTCTTATTATTGATGAACCAGAAGCTCATTTACATCCAAAAGCTCAAAAGGATATGGCTGGGATCCTTGTTGCTCTTGTTAAAGCTGGAGTCAATGTCATTATCACCACTCACAGTGAAACCTTATTGCAAGAAATAAGTAATTATCGCATGGAAAATGTTCCAGAAGAAAAAAGAAAAGAAATTATAGGTAATACACTTAATTTAAGTGAAGATGAATTGGCTGTTTATAGTTTTAAAAGAAATGGCAAAGATGTGATTATTGAAGATGTTCCCTTCGACAAAGAAGATGGTATTTCTATCAAAGATCACAATGAAGTGAGTACTAAGCTTTACGATCAAACGACAGATATATATGATGAAAGTCATAAAGATGAATCAAAATCATCCGCCTAAAGTAACTATACAAGAACACTTAAAAAATCTTGGCGTTGTTATGCAATTACCACAAACCCTCACACAAGACGGGTGTAAAGTTAATTTAGAAGGCTTTAAACACGATCAAAATAGTTTTGTTGTAGATGTCGATAAAGAAATAGAGAAAAAAAACTCAGAAGTTGAGTGTAAAGGGAAGAGATGTGATTTAGTTTTATGTGCTAATAATAAGGACTGTGTTCTTATAGAAGTTAAAAGGGGACAGGCACGGAACAGTGCAAGAGAACAACTTTTAAATACACGTGAATGGTTTAAAAAGCAGAAAAATATTTCTCCTAAAATGACATATTACCTTGTACTTATTGCTGAAAGCATAACCCCATATCAACTCAGAAGTAAGAGATTTCAAAAAGCAGGCATTTTACATATAAAACATGGAAAAGATATATTTAAGTATTTAAAAGATAGACTAAAAAATAACTAGAAGTAGTTTGATAAAATAGGTTTTGCAATATAGAGATAGAGTTATGACAGGTTTCTGGAGTAGGTCTAGGCCAGTGCCTCAAGAGACAAAGTATATATAAGGTACTTGATACTATAACAAAATCTTAAAATAACAGAAATACAAGGCACGGGGGTTGCCTAAGACCTATGGAAGAAGCCTGTCATAACTCTAGATATTAGGATACTTTCTTTTATCATGACATTGGATAACTTGCTGATGTAGTACTAGAGATAACCTCAAAGATAAGTTTTGTATTTTAAAACATATCTATTTAAAGGGTCTGGCAGTCGGGCAGGCTGGTAAACTGTAACTGGTAAATTAAAGATGCCAGATATTTTGATTCCGGATACAGTATGCCAGACTGCCGGATTGCCAGATCCCGGAAAAAAAGAACATTTAAGTAATTATAAACTTTTATTTTTGAACCCATTTCTTTAAGATTTACCTTGCTTAAAATCCATAAATAATTTAGATAGTAATAGGTGATGGAAATGGAAAAAGCAAGACATAAAATATTTGTCCGTTATAGCTCAGAAATGTCTCTTAAGGGTAATAAGGCTAAAAATGATCTTATTAAAGTTTTAAGCAAAAATATTTTAAAACAAGCAAAAACTTATGATCCAAATATACAAATTATCAAAAGATTTAATTATTTAGAAATACAAACTCTTTATCATGAAAAAGTGATTTCTATCCTTAAAAGAACTTTTGGTATTGGTAGTATTTCTCATATACTAGCAGAAACTACAGAAGATTTAGATGGCATTATCTCACTTGGGAGAGCTGTTTTTAAAGATGTTGTAAAAGATAAAACTTTTGCTGTTATTATGAAAAGAGCAGGGTCTAAAAACTTTAGTTCTCAATCACTAAGGGAAAAATTAGGAGCCGCACTTTTGCCTTATTCTAAAGGTGTTGATTTAAAAAAGCCTCAACAAGAAGTAAGAATCGATTGGATCAATGGCACATCTTATTTTAGCCTCAATAGAATAAAAGGACAGGGAGGTTTCGCAAGCGGTTCTCAAGGAACAGTTGTCGTGCTTATATCTGGAGGTTTTGACTCATGTGTTGCTGCTTGGATGCTTATGAAAAGAGGGGTTTTATGCCATCTTGTTTTTTGCAATCTAGCTGGAAAAGCCTATCAACGCCTTGTATTACAGATAAGTAAGTTATTAATAGATCAATGGGGAGGAGGAGGAAGGGAACAAAAGTTCATTGCAGTTGATTTTAATAAAATCTTAGAAGATATGATTAAAAATGTAAAAGATAATTATAGGCAAATTATTTTAAAGAGAAAAATGTTTAAAGTGGCTGAATATTTTGCTAATAGCTTCAAAGCAGATGCTATTGTAACAGGAGAGGCTCTTGCTCAAGTGAGTTCTCAGACTCTTAAGAACTTAAGAGTTATAGAAAGCGCAACATCACTTCCTGTTTTAAGGCCATTAATTGGTATGAACAAGCAAGAGATTATTGATCTTTCTTATAAGATTGGTACAGGATTTCTCTCTGAGCATGTAAAAGAAAGATGTAATATCACAAATACGTTTCCAGTACTTGCAGCAAATCTTAAAGAGACTCAAGGTGAAGAAGATAAAACAAATCTCAATATTTTTCATGAAAGTTTAAAGTTTAGCAAGATGTTTGATTTAAATAAAATAGAACTTAAAAAAGTTAGAGAAGATTCTTTATTTAAAGTTGAGGTTACAGAGAATGATCATATTATTGACTGTCAACCAGAGCATTTTTATAAAGTTCATCATTTTATAGGAGCTTCACATATTGAGTTTGATAAAATCCAAACACAATTTAAATCTTTAGATCCTAAAAAATCTTATTTAATCTACTGTACTTACGGAACTCAATCTGCAATGGCAGCTGAATACTTGCAACAGATGGGACTGGAGGCCTACGCTTTTTTAGGTGGTATAAATAGCTTAAAAAAAAGCTATCCTGACAAAATGACAAGTCTTCACGAAAGGAAAAAAAGCCACTTATATGTCAAGTAGAAGCAGTTTCAAAAATACTAGAAGCCATCTCAAAAATAAAGTTTTATATTACCCGTTGAGAAATAAAAGCATTTCCCTTAACATTGCTTAAAAAAATGAGAGATATCTACCCTACTCAAAATAAACAGATTTTTGAGGCGGTTAGCATCCCCTTGAAGGGGACACATCCCGTAGCGTAAGCCTTCAGGCTAACTGATAAACAACAACAATTTCCCTAACATGGTGTAAGAGAATGAGGAAACTCTTTCTACTAAAATACATCTTTCTTTCTAGGCGATAACCATTTTCTGATGGAGCCTCAGGGTTATCGCCAGAAAGTGGCCAGGGACTTGCATCGAGAGGCCAGATGCATTTTAGTGAACAGAGGTTGGTTTATTTTGAGTGAAATAAATTAAACACAAAACATAACATATAACTAAAGATGGCTTCTTACCTGAGTCTACTCCAGACGCCTGTTATAACTCTATTTCAGTATTGTAAAGTGCAAAGCTTATTTTTGAGACCACGTAACTTCAAATTACTTTGAAGTATTTTTATTTATTCTCTAAAAATAACGAAAATTTGATTTTGCTCTACACGAGCTTTATTTATGTCACTCTCTGAGAGAACATAATCCTGATATCCTTTAGCTTTTAAGACGATAAATTGACCTTCATGAAATCTTATTTGTTTAGGTGTTCTTTGATAGTCCCATACTCCATCTATAAAAATCTTAGCTCTACTTGGATGGCTAGAAATAAAGATGCTCATGTAAGTGGGGGTTGCTTTTTCTGATGTAAGTGTTTTGTCCTTTTCATCTTTCCCATCTATGAGTTTTGTAATTTGTTTTTTTGTGCTTTGAAATAAAGTGCTTATTTTTTTAGTCAATTTATTTGTATCTTCTGGATATTTTGTCTTGAGATGAAGAGTAAAAATAACACCAATGGAGAACATTAAAAGCATGCCAAGTTTCATGCAGATAGAGCTAGTTATTTTTTTTGGAGAAAATAGGTTGTTAGGTTTTTTTACATGCTGATATTTTTGAGGACTCTTTTTTCTTTGTTGTATGAATTTATTAGGTGTTATTGCTTTTACTTGATTAGTTATAGTATGCATAGGAACTTGAGCGACAGCCTTAGATGCTACTTTAGAACTAGAGAACTTGCCTGATGATAATGACTGTGCTACATTTCCTTCTTGAGTAAGAGTGATTGTTTTTGTTTTTTCATCAAACTCTATACCTTTTTTTTCTAATTTCTCTAGTGAAGATTTTATAACTTTATTGATATCATCAAACTCTTTCTTATAAAAATTTTGAATCTTGTAACCAAGATGAATAGGATTGAAATTTGGATATTTGGCATTGAGAAGACTAGATAACTCTTGATGAAAGTCGTTTGCTGTCATTTTCCTAAGGTTTCTATCGCGAATCAGAGCCCTACTCACAATTTTTTCTATATCTGCGAGATATGGGGTTTCAGGACTTATGCTTTTTAATCTAGGAATATGAGCTTCTTTGACTTTTTTTAAAATTTTGGCTTGAGTGTTTGCATAAAAAAGACGTTGTTTGGAGAGTAGTTCCCAAAGAATAATACCTAAAGAAAAAATATCTGTTTTTTGGTTTATCTCCAACCCATCAGCTTGTTCTGGGCTCATATAACTAAACTTGCCTTGAAGTTTCTTAGCTCGCATTTGAGCCATTTGAGTTGGGTCATTACGTTTAGATATACCAAAATCAATGAGCTTTACTTCTCCTTCGATACTCACCATGGCATTTTGGGGACTGATGTCACCATGTACTAGATAAAGCTTTTCTCCTGTTTTAGGATGAACAAACCTATGCGCATAATCTAAACTGGCAGCAAGTTCTTTAATGATATAGATTTTTTCTTCAAAAGCAAGATCTGCTTGGGCTGTATAAAGGTCCTTTAAAATCTGTCTAAGGTTTTTTCCTCTAATGAACTCTAATTCTAAGACTAATTTTTGTTTTTTTTCTCCTTTTATCATCTCGTCAACGGTATTATAACCAATAACAGATGCGATATTTTTATGTGACATATTCATCACTATGTCTGTCTCTTCCTCAAACATCTTGATGAACTCTAAACTTGAGGAAAAAGAGGAGATCATTGTTTTGATAGCCATTAATTTAGAGGCTTTTGGTTGACCTTTAGTTGTTTTAGGTCTCTTAACGGCTAAATGAACCTCGGCCATGCCTCCTTTACCGAGTTCATGAATTAAAATATATTCTTTACCAAGCTTTTTTTCCATATGAAAAACCCATAATTTACCATAATCTATATCGGATTATGGCATTTAGTTCTTAACTTAAGTGGGGTCTAGTTATAGCTTAAAAGGGCTATTATCATCAAAAAGGTAATGGTTATAAAATGAAACAGTATAGAAGATTTTCGATTTTAGGTACTTGACAGGTGCTTTAGAAATGATATGGTGTATTTACTGGTTTTTATAGCGGTGGGGGTACACCTGATCCCTTTTCGAACTCAGAAGTTAAGTCCGCCAGCGGCCATGGTACTACAGTGATCTCACTGCGGGAGAGTAGCACGATGCCAGTATTTTTTCTTTTTATAGTACATATCTTGCAGAAGTAAACCTTTAAGCTGATTAATAGACAACAACAATTTCCCTAACATAATGTAAAAAGACGAGGATATCCTTCTAGTAAAAATGCCTCAGGCTTTCTAGGCATTGCCCTATTTGCCAAACGGCGTGAGCCAGTTTGGGGGCAATGCCAGAAAGTTGCCAGAGGCAAGAGGCATTTTTAGTGAAACAGAGTAGCACGATGCCAGTATTTTTTCTTTTTATAGTACATATCTTGCAGAAGTAAACCTTTAAGCTGATTAATAGACAACAACAATTTCCCTAACATAATGTAAAAAGACGAGGATATCCTTCTAGTAAAAATGCCTCAGGCTTTCTAGGCATTGCCCTATTTGCCAAACGGCGTGAGCCAGTTTGGGGGCAATGCCAGAAAGTTGCCAGAGGCAAGAGGCATTTTTAGTGAAACAGAGTAGCACGATGCCAGTATTTTTTCTTTTTATAGTACATATCTTGCAGAAGTAAACCTTTAAGCTGATTAATAGACAACAACAATTTCCCTAACATAATGTAAAAAGACGAGGATATCCTTCTAGTAAAAATGCCTCAGGCTTTCTAGGCATTGCCCTATTTGCCAAACGGCGTGAGCCAGTTTGGGGGCAATGCCAGAAAGTTGCCAGAGGCAAGAGGCATTTTTAGTGAAACAGAGTAGCACGATGCCAGTATTTTTTCTTTTTATAGTACATATCTTGCAGAAGTAAACCTTTAAGCTGATTAATAGACAACAACAATTTCCCTAACATAATGTAAAAAGACGAGGATATCCTTCTAGTAAAAATGCCTCAGGCTTTCTAGGCATTGCCCTATTTGCCAAACGGCGTGAGCCAGTTTGGGGGCAATGCCAGAAAGTTGCCAGAGGCAAGAGGCATTTTTAGTGAAACAGAGTAGCACGATGCCAGTATTTTTCTTTTTATTAAGATATTCAATAAATATAATGGCATTGTTGCATATTGGTGATATATAAAGTCTAGAAAATTATGGTAGGCATCTTCACTAGCAGCAGGCAACCCCCGTGCCCTGTATTGCTGTTATTTTGTGGTTTTATTATGGTATAAAAACTTTATACAAATTTTTATCTCCTGAGGCACTGGCCTGAGCTAGATCAGATGCCTACCATAATTTTCTATACATATTTTTTATGCAACAAGTCCATAAATAATGGATAATTTTATATAAAAAATATCTGTATTTTTATGCCTATTCTTTGTTGAATATGATAGAAAAATCATATAATCATATATTTATAATAAAAATAAGTCAGACACACTAAGTAAAAAATAAAGTTATTATTATGATTAAATCCATTAAATTTCAGAATTTTACATCACTTTATCATGAAGGTGAGGTCAATTTTGTAGTTGATGATGATGCTCCAGATATAAACGATTTTAAAAAGTGTGGTTCTCACCGGCTCTCAAAAGTATCAGTTATTTTAGGAGCCAATGGTTCAGGTAAAAGTAATGTGCTTTATGCGATTGCTTTTTTAAGAAGATTTATAGCGCATTCGTTTTCAGAAGCTTCAGAAGGGATAAATATACCTCCACATGCAGCGCAAACAGATAAGCCCTCTTATTTCGAAGTGGAATTTTATATTGAAAAGCAGTTATATAAATTTTCTTTAAGACTTAATCAAGAAAGAGTGCTTTTAGAGACTTTACAATGTCTCAGTCAAGATACAAAGATGTTGTATTCAAGAGAATATGATTCTTCGAAAGGTTCTTATGCATTTGATGGTAAGAATTTAGAGGTAGAAAGTGATTTTATAAGTAGAGTGCGACCTAATGCTTCTGTTGTATCTACAGGATCACAATATAATTATAATAAATTCATTCAAATTAAAAGTTATTGGATATGCTTTTATTGATATGATCAAATTCTTTCTTATAAAAGTTTTGAATTTTATAGCCAAGATGAATGGGATTAAAACTTGGGTATTTTGCGTTGAGAAGACTAGATAACTCTTGATGAAAGTCGTTTGCTGTCATTTTCCTAAGGTTTCTATCGCGAATCAGAGCCCTACTCACAATTTTTTCTATATCTGCGAGATATGGGGTTTCAGGACTTATGCTTTTTAATCTAGGAATATGAGCTTCTTTGACTTTTTTTAAAATTTTGGCTTGAGTGTTTGCATAAAAAAGACGTTGTTTGGAGAGTAGTTCCCAAAGAATAATACCTAAAGAAAAAATATCTGTTTTTTGGTTTATCTCCAACCCATCAGCTTGTTCTGGGCTCATGTAGCTAAACTTACCTTGAAGCTTCTTAGCTCTCATTTGGGCCATTTGAGCTGGATCATTCCGTTTAGATATACCAAAATCAATGAGCTTTACTTCTCCTTCGATACTCACCATGGCATTTTGGGGACTGATGTCACCATGTACTAGATAAAGCTTTTCTCCTGTTTTAGGATGAACAAACCTATGCGCATAATCTAAACTGGCAGCAAGTTCTTTAATGATATAGATTTTTTCTTCAAAAGCAAGATCTGCTTGGGCTGTATAAAGGTCCTTTAAAATCTGTCTAAGGTTTTTTCCTCTAATGAACTCTAATTCTAAGACTAATTTTTGTTTTTTTTCTCCTTTTATCATCTCGTCAACGGTATTATGACCAATAACAGATGCGATATTTTTGTGTGACATATTCATCACTATATTTGTTTCTTCTTCAAACATTCTAACAAACTCTAGACTTGAAGAAAAAGAAGGAATCATAGTTTTGACAGCTAGTAGCTTAGAGGTTTTTGGCTGGCCTTTAGCTGCTTTGGGTTTCTTTACAGCCAGATAGACTTCGGCCATTCCTTCTTTACCGAGTTCATGGATTAAAATATATTCTTTACCAAGCTTTTTTTCCATATAAAAAATCCATAGTCTACCATGATTTATATCGGATTATGGCATTTAGTTCTTAACTTAAGTAAGGTCTATTTTGTGTGAGCCAAAGTAGCACGATGCCAGTGTTTTTTCTTTTTATTAAGATATTCAATAAATATAATGGCATTGTTGCATATTGGTGATATATAAAGTCTAGAAAATTATGGTAGGCATCTTCACTAGCAGCAGGCAACCCCGTGCCCTGTATTGCTGTTATTTTGTGGTTTTATTATGGTATAAAAACTTTATACAAATTTTTATCTCCTGAGGCACTGGCCTGAGCTAGATCAGATGCCTGCCATAATTTTCTATACATATTTTTTATGCAACAAGTCCATAAATAATGGATAATTTTATATAAAAAATATCTGTATTTTTATGCCTATTTTTTGTTGAATATGATAGAAAAATCATATATTTATAAATAACAATGAGCTGAAATGTACCTAAATAAGGATTACAGTTATTATTATGATTAAATCAATTAAATTTCAGAATTTTACATCCTTTTATCATCAAGGTGAGGTCAACTTTGCAGTTAATAATGATGCTCCAAACACGTCTCATTTTAAGAAATGCGGCACTCATCGACTCTCAAAAGTATCAGCTATTTTAGGAGCCAATGGCTCAGGTAAAACTAATGTTCTTTATGCATTTGCTTTTTTAGGAAACTTTATAGCACATTCATTTTCAAAAACTTCGGAAGGAATAAATATGCATCCACATGCAGCGCAGGCAGATAAGCCTTCTTATTTCGAAGTTGAGTTTTATATTAAAAAACAATTGTATAAGTTTTCTTTAAAACTTGATCAAAAAAGAGTTCTTTTAGAGACTTTACAGTGTCTCAGTCAAGATACAAAGATATTGTATTCAAGAGAATATGATTCTTCGAAAGGTTCTTATGCATTTGATGGTAAGAACCTAAAGGTAGAAAGTGATTTTATAAATAGAGTGCGGCCTAATGCTTCTGTTGTATCTACAGGATCACAGTTCAATTATGAGGAACTTCATCAAATTAAAAGTTATTGGGATCATATCATTTTTTCACCTTCTTTTAATGTTTTTAAAGCTTCTAAGTTTTATTTTGAAAATAAAGATTATTTTGATAATGCTAAAGAATATCTTAAAAAATTAGACCTTGGGTTATCAGATATCGATATAAAAAAAACAGAACAGAAAACATCAAAGGATAAAATAAAAACTGTTTATCTTCCTTATGGTATCCATAAACACAAATCTAAGGAATTTAAAATCCCTTTTATTTTTGAATCTTTTGGAACACAGAAATTATACACTACGCTTAGAATGATTTTACCTACTTTAGGTACAGGTTCACTTTGTGTTATAGATGAGATAGAATCTTCTCTTCATCCAAAGATGTTGCCATTTATTTGTGATTTATTTGTATCGGAGGAGAGTAATCCTAAAGGGGCTCAACTGCTTTGTACAACACATGCGCCTATCTTGGTGAATGAATTATCACAATATCAAATATTTTTAACTGAAAAAAATAAAGATTGTGAGAGTGAAATCTATCGATTGGATGATGTTGAAGGTGTAAAATCAGATGACAACTTTCTTGGAAAATACTTAGCGGGAGCTTACGGCGGAGTTCCTCAGATTGATGTATAACGATGGTAAAGAAGAGAAAACAAAAACACACTATATTTATTTATTGTGAGGGCAAAGATGATCGTTTATTTATTCAACATCTGAAGCGTGCTTTTGCTAGTCTTAAAAAAAGTATTGAATCTAAAAAAGGAGGAGGAGGTGGACCTTCTTGGATGATTCAAAAGACTACTCGTGAGCCTGGCGAATATGATGAAAAATATATTTTTTTAGACTTAGATCAAGGTAAAGATAAGGAAAAGCATGAGAGTGATGCTAATAAACAAAATATCACATTGATTTGGTCTACTCCATGTTTAGAAGGATTATTTCTACAGATATTAAATGGTCATCCTCAAATGTCTGATTCGCAAAAATATAAAAATCACTTTAAGAAGGAATATAATTCAAATAAAAGACAATATGATCCTACAATGTTTGAAAGATTATTCCCTAAGGAAAAGCTTGTTTCTAAAAAGGCAAAGATTCCAACACTCAATCAATTGATTCAAATAATAAATAGCATAGGAGATTAAAAAAAGCTTATGACAGATATATCTGATACAACTACCCATAATATAAATGAAATAAAAATTCCTCAACCGACACCACTTCCTGAAAGAAATCTTGTTTATAAACCGTTTTTGTTTTTTTTGTACAAAGAGATTAGACGATTTTGGCGTGTTAAAGGTCAAACTATTTTTAATCCTCTTGTACAAAGTTCTTTATATCTTTTAATTTTCGGTGTGAGTTTAGGAGGGAGTATTGTTTTAGATAATGGTCTAAGTTATATGGAATTTTTAATCCCGGGGCTTGTTATGATGGCCGCATTGAATAACGCTTTTTTAAACTGTGCAGGTTCTATTGTAACCTCTAAATTTCATGGAGATATTCAAGACCTCAAAGTTATTCCTCTATCTGATTATTTGATCTTAATAGCTTTTGCTTTAGGAGGTCTGATAAGGGGAATGGTTGTTGGATTGCTCACGTTGGTTGCTTGTCAAATATGTTTTTTTATTATAAATGACCGTTTGCTACCTATTTTACATCCTGGACTTTTTCTGATTTTTTTAGCTCTCGGAGGACTTTCTTTTGGCTTTTTAGGTGCCTTTACTGGATTTTGGGCAAAAGGATACGAGCATGTCAGTGCTATCGGAGGATTTATTGTTTTACCTTTGTTGTATTTAGGAGGGGTTTTTTATTCAATAGCTAATCTTCATCCTGTCTTGCAGATTCTTTCAAGGCTTAATCCTATGCTTTACTTTATCAATGGCATACGTTACGGTTTTTTAGAACAAAGTGATGTTGGATGGATACAGTGTCTCTGGATTGCAATATTATCAATGATGGTATGTATGTTTTTAAGTGTGACGTGCTTTCGTACCTCTTCTTTTCAACGCTGGTAAGATTTAGGTTTTGTTGAAGTTTCTTCAAGATACTTAAATTTTACACCCGGCTTGATTTTGTTTTTTGAAAACCACCCCTTATTCATTTCTAAGGCATATTTGGCAGGAAGATGGCTCTTATATGTCCTTCTGGGCTCTTTTAAAAGAATACTTTCAGGTTGCATCTCTTGAACTTCCAATAACTCCTTTTTAGAATTAAAAAATCCAATACTCAAAGGAATGTATGTATTTTTCATCCAGAAAGAAAGAGGCTGTGAAGAAGGAAATACAAATAACATACCTTGATCATTTGGAAGAGATTTGCGGTACATCAGTCCACGTGTTCTTTTTTCTGTTGTATCTGCAATTTCAGCTTGTATAATCTTATGCCCAACTTTTAGTCTTTTTAAAGATGGGGTATCTTGGCTGTAAGCCCTATCATAATCTAAATTGATAATAAAAATAGAAAATAAAAAAATAAATTTCATCTATACACTTTTAACTGAGAGCTTTAACTAGATTTTGAAATATCTTTTATTTAAACTCAAACCTTGTACCTATTTTAATTTCATTTTTTTCAAACTATCCTTGATTCACTTCTAAAACATATTGGCAAGGGTAATGAGACATATACCTCCTTCTTCTAAGGGTATCTACAAGAGGGCTATCTGGTTGCATTTCCTGAACTTCTAATAATTCTCTTTCAGCATTAAAAAACCCTACGTTGAGAGGAATATATACATGGTCCGTCCACAAAAAAAATGTTTCTTCAGAAGGCATGACGAACAATATACCCTGATTTTCTGGAAGATTTCGTCGATATGTTAATCCATGTTTTATTTTTTCTTCTGTATCTGCGATTTCTACATATATATCCTTATCTCCTATTTGCAATAATTGCAAATTGTTATCTTGAGAATATACATTATCATAAACTAAACTGACAACAATAAAAAGATTTATTGAAATTAATAACTTATAATTTATTAGAGCCTTCATATCCTTAAGCCCTCAAATATCCGATCACTTACACTTAATTCAGTTTGTTCTTTTAGTAATATTATTAAGATGTGTTATTCTATTTTTTTCCACTGTAAGAAGATAAATGATAACCGCTTGAACTGGCCAATCTCTTAATATAGTAGTATCGGGTAATTGTTCTGGGTCTATTTTAGCAAAAGTGGTTACATTTCTCACATGGCTGTTGATAGCTATGTCATGCGCTGTATCACCATCAGCATTTAAAACACTTAAGTCAGCTCCACTTGCTAAAAGCCCATTGACAATGGCATCACGGCCAGGGATACCGTCCTTACTGGCTACCATAAGTGGCGTTATACCAGACTTGGTTTGAAAGTTAACATCCGCTTCTGCACCTATCAAAATGTGAAAGATTTCTTGATGACTGTGATCAATTGCTATCATAAGTGCTGTAAAGTGACCAAATGGGTCTTGAGCATCCACATCAGCACCTTGATGTAGTAAATCTTGAACAGCTTGTACATCACCTCGTGTGACAGCTTCTATAAAGGATCCATTTATGTCCGATCCCTCTTTAGCTATTGAAGTGAAACTTATAACAGAAGTTAAAATAAAAAGTACCAATATATTTTTAAATAAAGGAAATAACACAATAAACATCCTTGATTTTATACAGGTTATATTCATTTAAACCTATTTATCTTCATCAGGAAGAAAAATAAATAGCAATCATCTTTTTATTACAGAGTTTCTTTTTGAGTATCAATGAAAAATATTGAGCTTTCTTAAATAAGTAATAAATCAAAGCAAAATGGGGTATTAAATAATGCAGTCAGTTAAAACTCAATTTTTCAAAAATTTCTTTAAGATAGTTTTGAATTTTTTCATAAGAAATAGAGAGAGAAATAAAACGATTTCCTTAACATGTTGTTAAAAAATGAGGGGAGTCTCCTTACTAAAATGCATCATACTTTCTAGGCATTACCCTATTTGCCAGACGGCGTGAGCTAGTTTGGGGGCGATGCCAGAAAGTTGCCAGAGGCTTGCCTCGAGAGGCTCGCCTCGAGAGGCAAGATGCATTTTAGTGAAAATTGAAACAGTTTCCCTAACATGAAGTAAAGAGATGAGGGGAGTCTCTCTCCTAAAAATAAACGGATTTTTGAGGCAGTCAGCATTTTCTTGAAGATGTGAATCTTCAGGCTGACTGCCCAAAAACTGCCAGAGGCAGGTTTATTTTTAGGGAAATAGATCAATTACATTTTTCCTGATCGTACCTGCAAATTCCAAAGCGGCCCAGTTCTGCTACATAAGCTAGAGCTAGCTTAACAAAGTCAACAGAATGCTCAGCATTGCCACCAGACGCTTCAAAAGTGTCTGTGACTTTATGTATATGAGGAGTGATCTCACGTAACCTGGCTTCTATAAACATGGAAGCAGGATAGCCTGCATTATGCCAAGAGGCATGATCTGAACATCCACGTTCACAATAATCGTATTCCCATGTTATTTCTGGGAGATAAGTTTGAATGAGTCGTTCTAAAAATGCATTTTGCCCAGGATCTGTATAATCACCAATCATAACAAGATCAAGATCTTCAGAGCCTCTAAAGTTTGTCATATCAAAATTCAGAACACCAATGACATTTTGACCCTCTGCTGCAAAAGAGTTGGCAATATGCTCTGATCCTTTTAAACCTAACTCCTCTGCTGCAGACCCTACGGCTTTAACGGTTCTTGGCAGACAACCATTGTTATGAAGCATCAGGACTCTAACCACTTCTGTAATGACGGCTATTCCAGAAGCATTGTCATCAGCTCCTGGTGATCTTTTCCCTAGATTCTCTTCATCATTAGCAGGTGTGCCAACTCTTTCTTTAAGAGCAGAGTCAGCATGAGCTCCTAGGACGATTATTTCTTCTGGGATAATGCAGCCTTCTATAGTAAGTATTAAAGAAGGTTGCAGGGGACTGAATTCTGGATGGTAAAAATAATCTATACTAACATTATTTTTACCTTGTGTTATTTCTTCCACTTGGGATTTTAAGCCTTCACCTTGTGCTACCTCTTCCCACTTGGATTTTAACCATTTCTGTGCCTCAATAGCTTTTGGACTATTATAATATCTTGTTTCAAATGCTGAAAAAGCTTGTATGGTATTTGCTATCTCTGCGGCATCTACACTCTCTAACATCTCAACCACTTCTGGTAATGGCTCTTGAGCTAAAACCGGTTTATAGAACAAAACAGAAAAAGATAACCCTATCAATCCAAAAACAATATGTTTCATATTATTAACCTCCAAATAAATAACTAAAGAACCTAATTAGAACTTATCAATAACATAGAACCTCACCATAAGTCTAGACCCTTTGTAAAGTTTTCATAGCTCTTTGTAAAACTTTCATACCTTACTATCTCTATTGTTAAAACTTACAGCACAGAATGATGTTTTAGACAGTGCAGCGAGTTAAACCTCTCTTTTGACCAACTTATAGGTCAGTTTTTTCAATACCTTGATGTAGTAAATCTTGAACAGTTTGTGCATCATCTCGTGTGACGGCTTCTATAAAGGATTCACTTATATCCGATTCCTCTTTAGCTATTGAAGTGAAACTTATGACAGAAGTTAAAATAAAAAGTACTAATATATTTTTAAATAAAGGAAATAACACAATAAACATCCTTAATTTTATACAGGTTATATTCATTTAAGCCTATTCATCAGTAAGGAAAATAAATAGCAATTATCTTTTTACTACAGAATTTCTTTTTGAGTATCAATGAAAAATATTGAGGTTTCTTAAATAAGTAATAAATCAAAGCAAAATGGGGTATTAAATAATGTAGTCAGTTAAAACTCAATTTTTCAAAAACTTCTGTAAGATAGTTTTGAATTTTTTCATAAGAAATAGAGAGAGAAATAAAACGATTTCCTTAACATGTTGTTAAAAAATGAGGGGAGTCTTCCTCCTAAAAATGAACAGATTTTTGAGACAGTCAGCATTTTCTTGAAGACATAAGTCCTGAGTTTGACACTTAATTTGAATTTTCGTGATATTTTTTTCAAGGAATGTTGTATTTATAGTCATTAGCGGTTATTGTGTTTGTATTTTGGTCAAAAAGTGTAGTGTACTTATTTATCATACACTACGCGTCATATACCTTATTTTCTTTTATTTTTTATATTTTTCTTGTAATGTATTTTTATGTTCATAAGGTCTACAAGAAATCCGAGAGGAGACATATATTATCATCTTGTTGAGAGCTACAGATTAGGTTCTCAAGTGAAGCAAAGGATTCTAATGTCTTTAGGTAAAGCCGCGGATAAGGAAGTTAACTTGAAGAAGCTTCTAGAAGTATTATCTAAAGAGTTAGAGATAATTCCTGCTAGTAAGTTATTAAAAGAGATTGATGTTAAAGACACTTTTATATTAGGTCCCTTACTTATAATAGATGCTATTTTCAAACAATTAAATCTCTATGAATTATTAACAGATTTAAAACAAAAGCACCCTAAAGTACAATTTGATTTTGTTAAGATTATTTTTACATTGGTTATAAGCCGTTTTGTAGAGCCATGTTCTAAGCTTAAAGTATTTTCACACTGGCAGAAGTTATTTTACCCTGATTTTTTAGAAGAGGAGCTTCATCTTCAAGACATTTATCGTTCTTTAGATATTCTAAGTAAGCATAAGGAAGATATAGAGAAGACTCTTTATACACAAGGTAAGTCTCAGTTAAGTTTTTTCAATGAGTGTGATGTTATTTTGTATGATTTAACGACATTGAGATTTGAGAGTACCCGAGAGGATTTAGATAATCTTCGAAGATTTGGTTATAGCAAAGAGAAGAGGAGTGATTGTACCCAGGTGGTATTTGGACTTTTAGTAGATAGAGAAGGTATGCCCTTAGGCTTTGATGTTTATCCTGGAAATACCTTTGAAGGTAAAACCATACCTTCAGTTATGGAGAAACTAAAAAAGAAGTTTAAGATCAGAAGATTTATATTAGTAGGAGATAGAGGTTTATTTTCTAATGAGAATTTACAATCTGTAAAAGCAAAGGGAGATGAATTTATAGTAGGATTAAAGCTAGGTTTATTAAAGGATCGTCATTCAGAGATATACAATTTAAAGAATTTTAAATTTATAAATGAAGATTTAGCTATATACGAGACGAGTTATAATGATAATCGTTGTATAATTACCTGGTCAAGAAAGAGAGCAGAACGAGATAAGAAAGTAAGAGAAGATATTCTATCTAAGTTAGAAGATAAGCTTTCAAAATCGTCATCAAGCACAAAGGATTTTGTATCTAATAGCAATTATAAGAAGTATATTATTCATCCTAAGAGTAAAGGCAAGCCTACTTTAAATAAGTCAGCCATAGAACAATCAGAGAGGACAGATGGTTTTTTTGGAATCATTACAAATACAGATAGTTTAAGTTCTGAAGAGATTATAACGAACTATAAGCAATTATGGAAGGTAGAGAATTCATTTAGAGAATTGAAAGGTACATTAAAGACACGTCCTATGTTCCACTGGACAGATAAGAGGATCTTAGGACATTTAGTTGTGTGTTTTTTATCTTACTTATGTGAGGCTTATTTTTCAAAGAAGTTACATCAGAGAAACATCACATTAAAAGATAAAGCAATTACAGACAAGAGAATAAAGTCAAGGCCATTGAGTGTGGCAGAAGCTATGTCAAAGCTGAAAGAAGTACGAGCTATACCTGTGAGGGTAAAGGATAAGACACTTTGGATCAGAACAGATATTAACGGTAACAATGCTGATGTATTTAAAGCTATAGGAGCAAAGATCCCATCAAAACAACTTAAAGTAGAATCTACTTAGACCTACAAACAATCTCTTAAATCTCTACCACAAAATCAAAATGTAGTGGTACAAAATCACACATCCACTGTAACTAACTAAAATAACTTAACTTTATTTTCGCAACTGTCAAACTCAGGAGAAATAGAGAGAGAAATAAAACGATTTCCTTAACATGTTGTTAAAAAATGAGGGGAGTCTTCCTCCTAAAAATGAACAGATTTTTGAGACAGTCAGCATTTTCTTGAAGACATAAGTCTTCAGGCTGACTGTCCAAAAACAGCCAGAGGCTGGTTCATTTTTAGGGAAACATATCAATTACATTTTTCTTGATCGTATCTACAAATTCCAAAGCGATCTATCTCTGCTATATAAACTAGAGCTAATTTGGCAAAATTGACAGAGTGTTCAGCATTACCACCTGATTCTTCAAAAGTATCTGTGACTTTATGCATGTGAGAAGTAACTTCATGCACCCTTGCTTCTACCAACATGGAAACAGGAAATCCTGCATTATGCCAAGAAGCATGATCTGAACATTCATAGCCACATTCATCATATTCCCATTTTATTTCTGGAAGATAAGTCTGAATAAGTTGCTCTAAAAATGCATTTTGTCCAGAGTTCGTATAATCAGAAATCATGACAAGGTCAAGGTCCTCAGAGCCTCTAAAGTTTGTCAGATCAAAATTAAGAACACCAACAATTTTTTGATCATCTTCTACAAAAGATTTAGCAATATGCTCTGATCCTTTCTGGCCTATCTCTTCTGCTGCATACGCCATGAACATAATGGTTCTTGTAGGACGATAATTGTGGAGCATTAAAACTCTAAGAATTTCTGTAATGACTGCTATTCCAGAAGCATTGTCATCCACTCCTGGTGAGCTTGTTATTGGGTCTAGATTCATATTTCCTATAATAGTTTTAATAATGCTTATTCTAGAAGCATTGTCATCGCCATCCTCTTGTGCCTCTTCTTGCTGGTTTTCCTCATTAAGAAGCTTCTCAATAACCTCTTTCTCTGGGTACATAATAGAATCAGCATGAGCTCCTAGCACAATTTTTTCTTCTGGGATAGTACTACCTTCAATAGTGAGGATTAAAGAAGGCATAGGACTGAACTCTGGATGATCAAAAAACTCTATACGAACATCATTCCTATTTTGTGTTATCTCTTCCCATTTAGATTTTAACCATTCCTGTGCTTTAATGGCCTCTAGGCTTCTATAATACCTTGTAAATCCCGAAAAAGATTTCATGGTATCTTCTATCTCTAGAGCATCTACACTCTCTAACATTCTAGTGATTGGAGGTTTTTGGTCACCTTGACTGCAACCGGTTATAAAAAGTACCCATATTGAGCTTAAAACGACATTTTTCATATTAACGTCCAATAAATAACTAAAAAACGTAATTAGAATGTATCAATAGCATAACACGTCACCATAAGTCTATACTCTTTGTAAAACTTTCATAACTCTTTGTAAAGTTTTCATACCTTACTATCTCTACCCTCTATTAAAACTTAAAGAGCAAAATAATGTTTTAGGCAGCGCAACGAGTGAAACCTCTCTTTTGACCAACTTATAAGTCAGATTTTTCAATTAAGTTATGTCCTGTCATCTCTTTTGGGACAGGTAAGTTAAGAAGGGTTAAGAGAGTAGGTGCAATATCAGAAAGTTTTCCATTAGAAAGCCTGTAAGGTGTTTGATCAGATCGAGATATCCATATCAGAGGGACAGGATTTGTCGTGTGTTGAGTTAAAACCTGAGATGTCTTAGGACAGATCATCTCCTCACAGTTGCCATGATCAGATGTGATAAAAATTTCATGATTTGATTTTTCTGCCTGAGATGCAATACGGCCTAAACATTCATCAATCACTTCTATAGCTTTAATAGCTGCTTTTTCATTGCCCGTGTGGCCTACCATATCTCCGTTTTATGTAGATGTAATAGCAAGCCAGCAAATTAATTTAATATCCTCTTCTAAAATAGAAGGTAATGGCTGTGGTGAACCTGCAGGCTCTAATCCAGTCTCAATAATCCAATTAATAAGCTTTTTAGATTTTTCTATTCCTTTATTCTCAATACGAAATTGTTCTCTTAGAAGAATCTCATCTCTTCTTGGCCATGGAGATTCCACAATATCAAGAGCTCTGTTTATTTTTTCTTCATCTATATCAATAGGTTTAAAAGACCGGATGAATTGTGCCACATCTCTATTGAGTTTTCTTATTTTTGGCTGTAAATTAGCAGGATCGGTTTCAAAGTTCCATGATTCTAAGATATCTGCTTTGGCTATATCCCAAAAGTTATAAACTGATTTTCGAGCTTCTTCTGGTAAGACAATATCGGTTTCTTTTTCAGATTCAATAAGACGAAGGCAAGTTGCAACTTCCTTAATAATCTGTTTGTTTTTCTGTGGACCCCATTGATGATCTGAAGGAACAAATCTTAAGTAGGTTCTTTTTTCACCAATTGTAGCACAAAAGAATATTCCTTGTTCTTTCCCTTTTTTCATCCCAGAAAATGATTTCCATGGGAGATTAATAATTTTTTTCTTATTTTCTTCAAGAGCCTTTCTTAATGTTTGACGATACTCCTCCCCTGTTTGTACAGAACTAACTGTTCCACCTCTTTCAAACAGAATTGGATTTTCCTTTAGAAGTTGATTGATTTCTTCTCTTGTTTCACTAAAGACTTGTTTCCCCTCTTGCCCCTCTTCTATAGGAGAAGTAACTCCAATGCTTCTTGCAGCCAAAGCTAGTTTATTTAAAATACGTTGTTTTAAATCCAATAAGGCATCCAATCTATCTGTAGGGAAAACTGTTCTTAGGAAGACCTCTGTATGCTGACTTCCAATTCTGTCAATTCTTCCATGACGTTGAACAAGCCTCATAGGATTCCAAGGCAAATCATAATTAATGATATGACAACATTGCTGTAAGTTGACTCCTTCTGCTAAAACATCAGTAGTAATTAAAATATCATAGTCGTCAGAATGATGGGATTGCATAGACTCAGGAGCAAATCCATTAACTGCTGACTTTGTATAATCAGATCCTGTAATGGTTGCTATCCTTTCCTGATAATGTTTAAGTTCTAGATCCTTTTTAATCTCATCGTTAAGAAAATTAAAAATCCATTCCACTGTATCGGAAAAAAAGGAAAATATTAAGACTTTTCTTTTGTTTTTTTCTTCATTTGCATAACCTTCCTTTTCGGACTGTTTTAATATAAATTTTAATTCCCTCATAATGGCTTTGAGTTTTTGATCTTTATCTTTGGTGACTTGATCTGCTTCTTCTTTCAATCTTTTAAGGGTTTTTAAATCTTGAATGACATCATCCTTCATTTTTTCAACATCATATCTACTTGTTGTGTCTGTGTCTTCATATTTTTGTAAAAGGTCTTCAAACGCCGTTTCATCATCACCTGATAATTCTTGCAGAAATTTTGTTGAAATGACTTTTTCCTTATCTAAGGCCTTTAAAAAAAGTTCATGTTGCTTGATCATTCTTTGCAAGCTTTTTGAAAAAGCGTAAGCAGATGATTCAAATCGTTTTAACAGGTTAGAACGCAACAAACCAGAAATCCCTTCTGCCAAGTAGTTTTGTTCCTCTGCTTCTGGTTGTTTTAAATAAATTTTAGGTGTGTATCTAGAAAATTTAATTTTTTGAGAACTATCAGGATCAAGAGCTTTTTCAATATGATCAAAAGAGAGAACTTCATTTATTTTATAACGAACAGTAATGGCTTTTGGACGAGGAAAAACAATTTTTTTAGAAGAACCGTCAGAATCTTTTATGGTATCATTGGCATAATGATGCTGTATAAATTGACGAGTTCTTTTGACAGTGGTGGCATCAATTACAGGAAAAAGCTTATCAGGACTTAGATCAGAAGGATTTTCACACATAGCTTCATGAAAAACTTCTTTGATAGATAAAATGCCTTTATGAGCTAAAAAGGCATCTTGTTTGATGAAAAAATGAATCAAATAATAAAGATCCCAAAGGGAATTGTTTACAGGAGTTGCAGTTAAAAATAAGACATCTTTCTTTTTACCAAAAAGAAGCTTTCTTAAAATACCTGCTCGCATAAAAGCATCTGGGTTTCTGTAATTATGGGCCTCATCCACAACAATCAACTGATATTCATCTAAATCTCTTTGTAACTTCTGTGAAGTTCTATCTGCATCTTTATTTAACTGCTTATCACCAGCAAGTTCTTCATAAGACACACATTCAATGAAAAACTCATGTTCGGATTTAAATCTTTTCCAAGTATTGTCACGAAGAGCTGCAGGACAAATCAACAAAGCTCTTTGCCTTTTATTCCTATAATGTTCAATAATTTGAGCTGCTATAAATGTCTTTCCTAAACCTACTTCATCAGCAACAATAACCCCACTATATTCTTGAATAATCCGTAAGGCCCTGATAACCCCATGTTTTTGAAATTGAGTTAAGAGAAACCCTTCTTCACTTTGAGAATCTACTTCAATTTCTTTTCCATAAAGTTGCCATAACACTCTTATAAAAATATCAAAAGGAGTTTGAATTGTTAAAAGCTCTTCAAATATTTTGTCTACTTCAAAAGGAACACTATCTTCCCATAATTGATTAAACCAAGATTTCGCTTTAGACACTGTCATTTTATCACAACGACTGGTATTTAACTCTAAATTTGTAGTCAAACCAGCTTTTGTCATATTAGAAGAACCTATAATAACACCTTCATGTTCTTCATTTTCCTGTTTGATAAAAATGTAGGCTTTTGCATGGAGGAAATCTTTTTCATATCTGCGAATTTCAATATTTCCAGACTGAAGAGCTTTAACAAAAGATCTAATTTTTTTTTCACTTTGAAAATCAAAAGAGAGATGATCTCTTTCCCTTTGAAGACCTATTTCAACAGAACTTAAGCTTTCTTGTAATTGCTCTGTTTTGAATTGTGATTTGGTCTTTTCAAGAGGTTTTAAAGGAAATAAATGTTTTGAAAAAAGCTCTGCTCCAATCAAAAGACGAACAGAATCTATATCAGCTAGCTCATCAACTATTTGAAAAAACCCTGCTGAAGTAAAAAAAGCAGTGACAATACAAGCTTCATTATATTTTGAACCATTTATGTTGTTTTTGAGAATAGATTTTAGAGCTTCAGATAAGGTGTTTTCTCCAATATTATCAATGAGTTCAGGAAAAAATGTTTCTTTATATGAGATGTAGTCATCCATCTTAGATCATATTCCTTTTGAGCTTTTTAGACTTATATTATAAATTTTACTTTTTACTTACGATGTGGTTTTGCTAAAAGTTGTATAGACTGTTTACCCCATGATATCCCTTGTGTGTTTTCATAAAGTTTTACAAAAGGAGTTATATTGAAAAAACCATTGATCAAAATATGAGCTTCCCACAATAAACCTTGAAGTTTATTGTCAGCAAGGCTGATTTTTAATTTAAGTTCAGAGAGTTTGTTGATTGATAAAGGGCGAGAATGCATCAAATGCTCCTCATAATTGGATAAGTATTTAACAACTTTTTTTATTTTTTCATCAGAATTTTTTTCATCTTTGAGCATATACTTTTTAAGCCAATCAGAAACCAATTTTTCTGAAAGGTTTTCTGAATCTTCACAAAGTTCTAAAAGGTCTAAAGAGTATTGCTCAATGAGTGGAATATAAACAGGTAATATTTCCGGACCTTCTTCAGCAACTTTCTTTTTTAATTTTTCAATACCGTTCTTAATTGCTCTAGAAGGAATACCATTAATTTGAGGGTCAATAGGTCCTAAAACAGCACATGGATGTAAAATGACATGATCTCCTGATAGTGCTAGCATTGTAGCTGCTGAATAAGCAGAATGTGGAATCAAGAAGTGTATATTGTTAAGTGACCTCTTAATAATTCTACAATTCTCTCTGTAGCGTCAGGCCTACCACCGGGGCTATGTAAGAGAACATCAACAACATCACTATCTTTTATTGAACTTGAATTTTTGACAGAAACGATCATATCATTAAAGCCATCTACATCAGAAAGGTCAATAAAATTTGGAGCATCCGGTAGTGTCTTTTCTAAAAATTTTGTTGCATATATCAATAAAGGTCGTTTTCGATATTGTTCAATATCTTCATAACACTTTTTACGAATTCTAAGTAAATCAGAATGAGTAGGGTTTTTTACAGTCAGAAAATTATACCAATCTTGAGTAGTTTTAAACCTTACCCTATTTTGTTGTTGAGTAGATGGCATGAGGGTTGATCTCACAAGCTGAAGTGGAGGATGAAATAGTCTTAAATACTTTCTTTCGGCCTAAGGCAATAGCTGTTCTTTCTAAAATATCCTTGGTTTTTTGATGCTGTTTGTAAAGTTCTAATGCTTCTGTGTTTTCATACAAAACTTCTTTTGACATGATCTTACTGGACGTAAGCTCTAACTTCTTTGCTTTCATTAGTTTCTCCCATAACCTATTATAATGGATTTTATCTTAAAAAATCAAATTATAATGATTGAGTGTTCTAATATAGTATATAATTAGGTTTTGCACTAACTATTTTTAATTATTTTTGCTTTCCATACTCTGTAATATTTTAAAACAGCTTTTAATCGAGGTTCATAATCCCACGTCCTGTGAAAAGTCTCAAAAATATGGATGAGCTGTTTTTCAGACAGTCCATAAAGATGAGCAACAACAGCATCTAACTCATAAATCATATTGTTTTTTTCATCTACATCTAACTTGCCATATTTAACACCTACGGACTTAGCCCATTTTGCAAATCGCTCATCAGGTGATGCTAATCGGCCTGAAAGTTTAACGACTTTTTGCCACAGAGAATTACTTTTGGAAAGGCGAGGGACAGGGAAAGTATTGAGAAGAAAAAAGCCAATAGAGTTTGTAGAAATAAATAAACGAGCATACCAATCAAAAGGGATAGAGCTTAAAACACCAAGTAAAAAGGCTTCATCTTTTTCATCTCCTCTAGAAAAAAGAAAATAAGGAGCTTTATGAACTAAAAAAACTTTAGAAGGTACAAGACTGGCATGAATTGTCCTTGGTCTGTCTGCACTGCCAACATCTCGGAAGGCAATCCTTGGCTTAAAACAAGGCAGCGTTTTTTTGTTTCTGATATGATCACTAGAAAATTCAACATGTACACTTCTTGGACTTTTATGACTATTAAGACGTTTTTGATAAAGATAATTTATAACTTTTTCAGGGTTAGCGTAAGCATAATACTTTCCCGTATCTTGTTGCCAAATATTAAAAGATTCTCCCGTGAAAATCTTCCAAAATCCTTCTGGACAACTCTTAGACTTTAAATCCATAAGATTTTTTTGTTGAGTTGTATGCATTTCTACATCAGTTCAAGTTATCCAGCTTTTTTTATCATTTAAACTCAATCTAGGAGATTTTCTCAGCTGAAGAAAAACATCAAAAGATTCTTCTTTTGGTAAAGAAGGTAATGAGGCAGAATCTGTCCATGATTCCACTTGATTTTTTGTGAAAAATAAAGAGCTTTGACTTTGTCTAGCTTCAAATTGCCCCATAGACTTGAAAGGTCCTTGAATATAAATTCTCCCTTCTTTTTTGTTTTCATTTTCATCTTTTTCAAGGGATAAAATACTTATCCGAATGCCATCTACTCCTTCAAAAACCCAACCAGAGTTATTGACAAATGTGGTTATATGTACTTTTTGAGTTTTTTGAAAAATCTCTTTACGAAAATTTTCAGACCCTTTAGATTGACAAACACTACCTTTCAGAACTACTCCAAGAAAACCGTTTTTTTCACAAATTAATTGCCAAAATCTCCAACAAAAGAATTTATATAAGTCAGAATCTCCTGAGTTTGACTGAATATAAATCATTTTTTTTAAGACACTTTTAAGCTTATTTATCTTTTCTAGTTCTGACTGGTATTTTTCCCTAAGTGCTGGGTTTTCTTCTTTTATAGTTCTATATCTCTCTTCTCTTTCTCCTTGAGAAAGCCCTCTCAATCCAGGGAAATATCTGGCCCAAAAAGCATGCTCTTCTAATTTTATTTTTTCCCAAGGAGGATTGCCAATAATCACATCAAAACCCGGCTTACCTCTTAAAAACACTTCAGGAAAAGCTAATGGGAAATGAAGAGGCTTTAAGTCTTTCAATTCTGAGAGAGCTTTTTTAAATTCTTTAGATTTACCAATGGCTTTTTTATTTCTTATCCATTCTTCAATTTTAAAAATGTTTAATTTGTCAGATGATATCCGGTTAAAAATAGCTATATCAAACAAAGCTTTGGTATCTTTTAAAGATGTTTCTATTTCTTCTTTTAATTTTCGATTTTGTTTGACTTCTTCAGGATTTAAGTCAGCAAGTTGTTTCATATCTTGCAAAGGTTTTCTTACATGGGCAATTAACTTTTTAGTATCAATTAATTGCATAGGAAAATTTTCTACATCTTTAAATTCTTCCTGAAACTCTTGCAAAGTTCCTATACCTACCAAAGAATCTCCGCAAGCTAAATTATGATCAAAGTAAGAAAGTGGCAGCCCTGGAATAAAAGTATGAGTCCACAAAGAAAGCTTTGCTAATTGAACTGCCAACTCATTGTTATCCACTCCATAAATGCAGTGTTTTGCAATATGGCGGGCTAAGATTTTTCTATTTTCAATAGAAGAATCATCAGACATATCTTTTAAGTTGTCTTTTACGGCTACTTTTATCTTATCCAATATATTTTGAACCCCATTTAAAGGTCTTTCATTTAAATAGTTTGTCATTGCCTTTTCAATTTTATCCACTGCTGCTACTAAAAAGTGCCCAGATCCCATAGCAATATCTGCAACAAAAAAGTTAAAAATTTCTTTAGCAGCTTCTTTATCATCTAGCTTATCCAATCGTTCAAAATGCTTTTTTAAAGCTGGCTCTAGTGATTTTTCTAGAATATGTTCCACAATAAAGCTTTTCGTATAATAACTGCCAGAGGCTTTTCTTGCACCAGATTGATTTTGTAGGTAAACATGTCCCTTATTAATTGTGAGAGAATTTTTCTCTTTCTTTTTTTGATTTTTAGGTTTAAATTTCACTGGAATGTAAATATTTCCACTTAATGTTAAGTTTTCATCTGCTTTAACCAAATTGGACTCTAAAAGTCCTTCATAAATAGTTCCAAATTCACTAGGGCCTAAAAAGCGAAAATCTACAGGAGCCAAATCTCTTTCCTGAGACTTCATAAGCAGTAAGTCTTTTAAAGCTGGAACAAAAAATTTATTGGCAATAGAAATCTTTGAGAGTTCTTTTCCTATCTCTGAATATATGCTGCTAAACAAACCTCCATTATAGGCCATAATTCCCCATTCTGTATTTCCTTCATCAATGGCTTTCCAGAGACGAGCAACTTCTTGCCAATGGTTGCATTGATCTTTTGCAAAAGATCCGTTCTGATTAGAATGCAAGTCAGACAATTCTTGTGCTTTTTTCTTAAGAGATCGTGCCTGATAAGCTGAATTTGTTTTATAAGGCAGAAGATCTCTATCTTCAGCATGAGCGATAAATAAGAGGCGAAACAGAACAGTCAAAGTCTTATGATAAACTTTGTCTAAATCTTGAGAGGATGGATTTTTTATTTTCATTGCGTGAATCATTCCATTGGCTATTTGAGGAATAATCTTATCATAGATGCGGTCTTTTAAATTCTTTGCCACATTTTCCGAAAAACGTTTGGATTTTTCTAAGATTTCACTCAAAGATCCTTTTTCACTTAAAGCTTCAGCAGAGAAGATAAGCCATAAATAGCCTAAATCTTCTTCTTGAAGAAGAGATGATTGACATTCTATATAGGTTTCCGTTCGAGAATTACCACTGACTCCAGATTTTTTATCAGTGCTATAAAGTCTTATACAATTTTCCTGAACCATTAAAACCCAAGGCATAGCTTCCTGGTCTGCCTTATCCATTGCATAAGAGACAGGTGAGAGTTGATTAAAACGCTGTTGAGAGGAATAATGAGCTTCTGAAGGATCTAAAAGAACTGCTAAAGCTCTCTTTTTATCTTTGCTTTTTAAGATATAAGTCAAGTTATCTAGCCGAGTTATATAAAAGCCAAGTTCTTCCAAAAGGTCTTGTCTTTTAAAATCAGATATACTTTTAGATTTCTGCCTTGCTTTTTCCCAATCATGCCGTTTTTTAACTCCATGGATAAGGTGATGAGAGGCTAGCATACCCTTATTATTAATACCAGATATCCCTTCTACAGAAGGCAAGAAATGATGACAAAATTCCAAAGCCTTATGACGATTTGGTTGCTCTAAAGCTGTTTGGCAAAATCTCTCGACAAGCTCAAGCCTGCCTTGATAAACCGGAGGATTTTCACCAGAAGGGCCACAAAGAGAAGCTTGATTGTTTCCATGGATAACAGTCAATAGAACTGGTGAAGCTCTGTTGTTCTTTCTTTTCTTATGAGCATTTTTTATTTTTGAGACATTTGGCTGAGTATCACTTGAAAAAACAGCTACTTCTAAGCTAGAATCCCCTTTTCCTAAAATTAATTTCTCAGGTTTTAAACCTTGTTCTACTAATTGGAGAGGTCTTTTTGGAAAACTTTGAAGAAATTTCTTTGCAGCACTCATAATCAATACATTCGTCTGATTATATTAAAAACTTAAGACTTTTGGTGGTCTAAAAGTATGAATGTATTTTTTATAAGTGATCTTAATTTGAATAGTTAATTTTAAAACTTGCTCTAATTACTAAGGTAGTATCAAAGTGAAACAAAACAATTTATAGGCTTCTATTTTTTCCATAAAATCCTTATGATCTATTTTTTTCAATTAAGTTATCTCCTGTCATCTCCTTTGGAATAGATAGATCAAGTAGGTTTAAGAGAGTAGGTGCAATATCAGAAAGTTTTCCATTAGAAAGCCTGTAAGGTGTTTGATCAGATCGAGATATCCATATTAGAGGGACAGGATTTGTTGTGTGTTGAGTTAAGATTTGAGATGTTTTGAGGCAAACCATCTCCTCGCAGTTGCCATGATCAGATGTGATAAAAATTTCATGATTTGATTTTTCTGCTTGAGATACAATACGGCCTAAACATTCATCAATCACTTCTATAGCTTTAATAGCTGCTTTTTCATTGCCCGTGTGGCCTACCATATCTCCGTTTGCAAAATTAGCAATAATCACAGAGTATTTCTGCATATTTGAAATTAGCTGATCTGTAACTTCATAAGCACTCATTTCAGGTTTTTGATCATAAGTTGCGATATCGCTTGGAGAAGGAATCAAAATACGATCTTCCCCTTTAAGAGGAGTTTCTCTACCGCCATTTAAAAAATAAGTGACATGAGCGTACTTTTCAGTTTCTGCAATTCTTAATTGCTTGAGATTATTTTGAGAAAGAACTTCTCCTAAGCAATTTGATGGAATGTTTTTTGGAAATAGTACAGGAAAGTTAAAACTTTTTTTGTATTCTGTAAAAGTTAGAAGGTTGTGAGAGGATAGTTGAATTGGAGTTTCAAATTCACTAAAATTATTTATAGATAAAGATTCTACAATTTGACGCATTCTATCTGCCCTGAAATTAAATGTCACACATTGATCTTTAGATCTCATACCTAAGCCTTTTTGCACATAAAAAGGAAGGATAAATTCATCACTTATTCCATTATCATAAGATGCTTGAACACCTTCCAAAGCCGAGGCAAAAGTTTTATATTCTCCAGTAAAAGTTAATCCTTTATAAGCCTTTTTTGTTCTTTCCCATCTTTTGTCTCTATCCATAGCATAAAAACGCCCCATTACAGTTGAAACCACAACATTATCTAAATGAGAAATGAAGTCTTCTAATTCTAAAATATAATTTTTTCCACTATGAATAAGTGTATCACGCCCATCCGTGATAACATGAATAGATATCTTCTTATGAGGAAATGCTTTGGTGATATCGGTTATGAGAGCTGTTAAGTGATGAAAGGAAGAGTGCACATATCCCTTAGAAACCAAACCTAGTAAATGGATGTGCCCATCTGCTTGGCCTATCCTTTGAATATCAGGCATTTCAGAAAACAAGTGACTTTCAGTAAACTTAGAGATTTTAGGAAGATCTTGTCGTAGAACTCTACCACTACCTA
Source organism: Bdellovibrionales bacterium (assembly GCA_965262715.1). Classification (GTDB taxonomy): domain Bacteria; phylum Bdellovibrionota; class Bdellovibrionia; order Bdellovibrionales; family JAUICD01. Next base: position 1,832,172 of record OZ253553.1, read on the forward strand.
TTGTAAGATGCCCTACTTCTGAATTACCCATAACACCTTTAGGAAGCCCTACAGCTTCTCCTGATGCATTAAGGCTGCTATGAAGATTTTCTTTTCTGAACTTATCCAAATAAGGTGTTTTTGCGAGAAAAAGAGCATTATGTGTTTTTTTTGTAGAAAGACCTACACCATCTAAAATAAGTAATATGATCTTTTTTTTCATAAATCTAAAGCTGCTTTGTCCCATAGGGACTCTAATTGGTATTTATCTCGTATATAATTGTAAAAAATATGAACAATTAAAGGGCCATAATCAACCAGTACCCAGTTTCCCTCCACAGTACCCTCTACATTGATAGGAGAAATACAAAAATGATCTTTTACATCTTTAATAAGAATTTCTGATAAACTTTGAGTGTGTTTTCTGCTCATACCAGAAGCAATAAGAGTATAATCTGTAATGGAACTGATAGGTGATACATAAAATGTCTTAATATTGATAGCTTTTTTTTCATCTAAAATATTTTTACAAAAGATTGTTAACTGTTTTGTGTTAACTTCATCATTTCTTGATCCTTTTTGATAAATTTGATGTTCTTTAATATACTCTTCTGCTTGTAGATCTAAGTAATGAAAAGTGGATTTGTTTTGGTAAATACGTCGTCTTAAGTAAGTGGAGGAGACGTCAATATCTTTTTCAATTTGGACAAATTCTATGGTCTTTCCTGACTTAAGCTTTGTATTTTGAAATCCAAAATCCTCCACGTAGGGTTGAAGGCCTTTTGGAAATTCCTTTAATGATTCTGGAAAAAACCAGTTAGGCCTTGAAGTCACTATAATATTTGTAATTTGTAAAATCTCTTCATAGTCCTTCCAGTTATCGAAATGATAAAATAAATCTAAACCTATAATAAGAAATAAATCAGTATCCTTTTCATTAAGTTGCTTTAAGGTTGTGATCGTGTAGCTGACATCTTTTCTTTTGATTTCTCTATGGTCGACTTGAAGAATATCTGTATATTCTAAGCATCCTAGTTGTGTGATTTTTAGTCTTTGAACTGGAGAAGGGTCTTCTATAAAGGTTTTATGGGGTGTTTGATATGCAGGTATAATAAGAGCTTTATTTAACTCCATCTTGTGAGCAACATGCAGTATATTATTTAAATGTCCTTTATGGAAAGGATTGAAACTCCCCCCAAAAATACCAATACGCTTTTTCATTATACCTCTTTACACTACTTAAATTGATATGACAAGTCCTGCCTTGTTACTTTATGTGCAAGAGGCTCTATTTGTTTAAAAAAAGATTGCAGACCAAGTCCATTTTTTGCAGAGATAGGTACGATAGAAATATTATTCTTCTGAAATGTTGAAAGTATCTCTTTGAGTTGATTGTTTGAAATGGCATCAATTTTATTGAGTGCAATCATGTGTGGGCGTTGCAAAAGCGGCGGTAGTGTATCAACGCTGGAGACATCCTTATTTTTCTGATAACAAAGGATTTCTTTTTGAAGTGCTTTGTAGTCATTAATAGGCCCGCTTTCTGATAGGGCATCTAGTACATAGATAAGTGCTTGACTGCGATCTATATGTTTTAAAAAATTGTGCCCTAGCCCTACACCTTTATGTGCATCAACAACAAGGCCGGGAATATCAGCTATAGTTATCGGATCTATATCTTGTCTCTGAGGTAATTGAAGAACACCTAAATGAGGGTTAAGTGTTGTGAAAGGGTAATTACCAATTTTAGGAGTTGCTTCAGAGATTTGAGAAAGAAGTGTAGATTTACCTGCATTAGGAAATCCTATTAAACCTAAATCTGCTATCAGTTTGAGTTCCAGATGAATAAGTTTTTCTTGACTTTTTTGTCCAGGTTGCGCAAAAGAAGGTGCTTGGTTTCTGCTATTTTTGAAAAAGTGATTTCCTTTTCCTCCAAGCCCTCCTTGGAGGACGCATGTTTGGCTTGTATGAGAACACAAGTCATGAAGAACTTGTCCACTCTCATCTTTTAATAGAGTTCCCATAGGTATCTCAATAATGAGGTCCCTACCACTTTTACCTGTTTTCTTATTGCCTCCACCAGGTTGACCATTTTCAGCACGGTATATTTTTTTTCGCACCAAGTTGAATAAAGATTTAAGGTGGGGATTGACTTTAAAGATGATATCAGCGCCTTTTCCTCCATCTCCTCCATCAGGTCCTCCTCTAGGTAAGTATTTTTCTCTATGATAACTTACACATCCAGCTCCGCCGTTGCCAGAGTGGAGGAATATTTGAGCTTCATCAACAAACATAATCTCTTCCTTTAATACAATTATAGTCTCTCTATAACAGAAAATTGAAAATAAGTACATAAGTTTACATATCATTCTATGTAAATATTTAAACCTATATGAAGTAAATGAGCTATTTCTTATTGATTGTCTAAATTTCCAATGGGTTTCTTGTATTCAAGGCCTGAAATAAAAATGAATGATAAAACTTACTAAAAGAAAAACATATTTTTTAAAATAAAAGCCCTTTACAAGGGTAGTGTCCTCGCAAAGGGCGGAGATAAAAAATATCATGAAGCTTGTATCATAAAGAAGCTATAAAGGTATCACATAAGATATTAAATGATTGATTATTTATAGCTTCACATTTAAGCGATTGATCATTCTCTAAAGTTATTTTTAGAGAGCAAGTGTAAACCCTATATTGGTTAAATTTATATTCACTGGACATATCCCCACATGCCTTTAAAAGCTCTTTACCTTTAAATAGAGCACATGATTTTTGACAAACATTGATAAAGGTTGCGTTGACATCTGTGGCATTTTCCTTTTCTATATAATCTGTGTCCGGGCTATAATTAGCATAGAAGTAATATTGTGCAGCTTCAGTATCTTGATTTAAGTTTATTGACAAATACTTAGGATCCGCTTCTTGTTTGTTTTTATAAAACTGAAGTCTTGCATTGTTTACAAGTAATCCTAGTAAACCAATAATAACAATTGCTAGTAAGTAAAGTAATCTTCTAGGGCTTGTTTTCTTTAGCTTCATTATTGCTATTTCTTTCAATCGAGGAATAACTGAAGAAGGTATTGTGAAAGGAAAGGTTGTAAAATTTAACGAAGAGACGGTGACTCTCTCTCAAAAAGGTCATAATGTTATTGTACCAAGAAAATCTATACCTAAAAATATTAAACTCAGGATAGGTATTGAAGCCCTTGCTATTATCAAAACAACCAGGGATATGGCATCACCTAGTCAATCTTCTCGCAGTCTAAAATCAGAAGAAAAAACAGAAAAAAAGAAGTAATATATATTGCAAAAATAAGTCAATGATTATTATATTGCAATATTCATAGAAAAATACTTACTTTGAACATAATTAATATAAAAACCATGAACACTAGAAAAAAGATAGAAGTGCCTACTATAGAATAAACCCCATAGCTCTAGAGGTTGCTAAAAGAATCTATTTAAGGTAGTTATAAGTAACTTTGAAAAAATCATAAATATGTCTTAAAAATAGAGATTAAAAATAACACTCATCAAATAAGGAAAAAATGAAGAATAATTTTTATAAACTTGTTTTAGTTACACAAAAATTAGAAAAAGATATAAATGAATATCTGACTTTCCTAAAAATTTGTATTCAAAATGGTATTACCTCTATACAGCTAAGAGAGAAAAACTTAAGCTTTCCTGATGCATTTTCCCTTGCATCACATTTAAAAAAATTTTTATCACCTTTTAAAATTCCACTGATTATTAATGACAATCTGAAGATAGCATTGGAGACAAATGCTGAAGGGCTTCATCTTGGCCAAAATGATGGTAATATCATCCAAGCAAGAAAACGTTTAGGGCCAAACAAAATTTTGGGCTTAACTGTTAATTCCTTTGAACAACTTATGAAAGCAAACAAACTACCTGTTGATTATATTGGTATAGGAGCTATTTTCCCTACAAAAAATAAACCGCATGTACAGAGAGTTTGGGGATGTCAAAATCTTGAAAAAGCAGTTCTGGAGTCTGTGCATAAAGTCATTGCTATAGGTGGGATTAATTTAAAGAATGCCAGTGATGTTTTAGATACAGGAGTTCATGGCATTGCAGCTATTGATGTTTTCCATAATACTTCTAGTCCGTGTTTAACAACAAAAAAATTATTTAACTTAATTAAAAAGAGCAAGCAGTCATGTTAGAAGAAATCAAACAAGACCTAAAGATATTAAGAAATAAAAAACCATTAATATTGAATTTAACCAATTATGTCACTATGGATTTTATGGCCAATGCACTTTTAAGTTTAGGTGCAGCACCTATTATGTCTACCTGTAGTGAAGAAATTAAGGAACTTATCAAAATCTCAAATGCTATAAATATTAATATTGGCACTTTAAATAAGGACTTAATTGCACTATCAATGCAAGCAGCAGTAATAGCTAAGAAACTTGGGAAGCCAATTATTTTTGATCCTGTTGGTGCAGGTGCAACAACTATTCGGACGCAAACAGCAAAAAAATTATTGCTTTATAGTAGTGTGGTAAAAGGAAATGCCAGCGAAATTCTTGCACTTTCTGGAAATGTTCATAAAACACTTGGAGTTGAAAGTATACATACCACTAATCAAGCTAAAGATGTAGCTCATAGTTTAGCATTAAAAGCAAATTGCATTGTTGTCATTAGTGGTAAAATGGATTTTATCACAGATGGCAAAGATGAGATTCGTCTTAATTTTGGGCATGCCTTAATGCCATATATTACTGGCATGGGCTGTACATTGTCAGCTATGATTGCTGCTTTTTGTGCAATCAACAAAGACTATTTCAAAGCTTGTAAGCATGCAGTTTCTTATTTTACTTTATGTGGAAATATCGCAGGCAAAATAAACCCATGCCCCGGGTCTTTTCGCTCTGCTTTTGTTGATGAACTATTTAAAGCTGATTTTAAGCAAATGAAAGCGTATTATGGTCACTGAAGCAGACATTATTCATCAGATAAAAAATAGGTTTCCTGAGCATATTGGTCATGATACGGCGGAAATTGATGTGCCAGCAGATTCATGTTGTGTTGTGACTAAGGATCTTTTAATTGATAACATTCATTTTCGCACAGGCTATATTGAGCCAAAGAGCTTAGCTTATAAAGCTCTGCATGCAAATTTAAGTGATTTAGCAGCAAGTGGAGCACAGCCTAAATTCATTATACTGGGGTTATCTATTCCTAAATCCCAAGGGGCTTACGTTTATGAATTTATAAATCATTTTCTAACACTTTGTAAATCTAATCAGGTAAATATTATTGGAGGTGATACCACTGCAAGTCAATCCGGTTTGTTTGTCAGCATCACAGCTATTGGTTACACCAAAAAAGGTCATAGAAAAACAAGATATGGTGCTAAAAAGAATGATTTGATTTGTGTTACAGGACCTATAGGGAGATCGCACATAGGCCTTCTGGCACTAGAAAATAAAGTTAATGGATTGCTTGAATTTAAGGAAAGCTTTCTTTTCCCAAAAGCAAAAGTACAAGAAGGCATTTGGCTTGGAAAGCAAAATGCTGTCACATGCATGATGGATATTTCTGATGGACTTTTTATTGACCTCAAGCGTCTATTAAAAACTTCAAAGGTGAATGCAGAAATTGATTTAGATAAGTTACCACTATCAAATAATTTTATAAAGGCCTGTGAACTTTTAAAGCTTGACCCCTTCAATACGTTACTTGTTGGCGGTGAAGACTACGGTTTGTTGTTTACGATACAAAATGAGCATTTTATAAAAACATCTCATCAATTTTTTAACAAATTTTCTTATCAATTTCATTGTATTGGTCATATTAAAGATGGCGACGGCATAAATATTAAAAGAAGTGGCAATAAAATTAATTTATCTTTAAAACCGTTTTCTCATTTTGGAGAGGAATTATGAATACAAGTCAAGAAATGATGAATAAAAAATGTTTATCGATTGCTGGTTTTGACGGATCAGGTGGTGCCGGAATTCAAGCAGATTTAAAAACATTCTCTGCTCTTGGTTGTTATGGGATGAATGTTCTTACAGCCTTGCCAATTCAAAATACTTGTGGTGTTAAAAATTGTTATGATCTACCAGTAAGTGTCATAAACGAACAATTAGAGGCTATATTCGAGGACATTAAACCTACCAGTATAAAAATAGGTATGTTGTTTTCTATAGAAATCATCCGATGTGTGGCGGATTTTTTGGAAAAACATGCAAGGGATATTCCCATTATTTTAGATCCTGTAATGGTTGCCAAAAGTGGTGATTCTTTGCTTTTGCCAAATGCTATAAATATTTTAAAAGAAAAATTAATACCCTTATCTACAATTGTTACTCCAAATCTTCCTGAAGCATATAGATTAATAGATGGCTCAAAGGAAATAGAAACAATAGCACATCAGATTTTAAAGCTTGGTTGCAAATCTGTCCTAATTAAAGGCGGACATACTGCTAAGATTCATTCTAATGACTTATTCATGGATACAGAAAACACTTATTGGATTGAATCGGAAAGAATTAAATCTAAGAACACACATGGTACAGGATGCACTTTATCTTCTGCTATATGCGCTTTTATTGCGCATGGGTTTTCAGAAAAAATGGCGTGTGTTTATGCTAAACGATATATTTTTGGTGCTATTAAAGCATCAAAAGATATTACAGTCGGACTTGGTCAAGGACCAGTGCATCATTTTTATCACATATCTTCATATATTGATAAAATTATAGAGAACCATTCGTAAAAACACCCTTATTTATTAATCAATATCTAAAAGCATGTTTTAAATACGTTAATGGGGTTACTTATTTCATATTTTATATTATAATTTATTTTCTTATTATTGGTAATGTTTTATTTATGTAAAGGGATATATATTATGTTGAAAAGGTTTTTATTATTTATATTTTGCTTTGTTTTTACAGTAATGTCTTATGCTACAGTTCAAGAAGATAGTGATCAGCTTAGCATTGGTGATAAAGTTTACACTATTGATTCTCCCGGAAACAACATAGAAAGATTTCCTTTTAGAGGACCTTTTGACAGTGTCATTTTAGGTGTAAATAAAAATACAAAAAGTGTGATGGTTTTGTTTGTTGATTCTATGGCTAGCTTCTTTAGCTCAACCAGACCTATTGAGGTGTAGATGATATTGCTATAGAGTTTGATCCTAATAGTCCTTTTTAAACACTTAGTCTTAGGAGTGGCTTTGTTGCAGAAGGATTTAGATAATTGTGTTTAATGTCCCTTTCGGGGATGGTTGAAATCCCTCGCCTTCAGGCGACGCTCAATTTGTGGTATAATACTCAATATGAGACAGTACAGACTTAGTTCACATACAAAGAGCGATCTTAAGTTTCATATTGTTTGGATTCCTAAATATCGCAAGAAAGTTTTAGTGGGAGAAGTTGCTACAAGGGCAAGGGACTTATTAAGAAAGATAGCAATGGAACATGATTTGGTAGTTATTTCAGGTAAGGTAGCTAAAGATCATGTTCATATATTTTTATCCTATCGACCACATCAAAGTATAAGTAAAATAGTTCAGTGGTTAACAGGTATAAGTTCACGAGTTTTACTTCAGGAATTTCCTTATTTGCGCAAGCAGTTTTGGGGTCGTCATTTTTGGGCTAGAGGTTATCTTGTAGTAAGTTCTGGTAATATAACAGATGAACTCATCAAGAAGTACGTGGATGAACAAGAGGGTGAACAAATAGCGGATGATAGTCAATTTCCAATTGACCCTTCTATTTGAACCCCTCGACTTCAAGTCGAGGGTTGTTCAGTTTATGTGAGTTGTATATTTCCATTGTTAGATTTATGTTTTTCTAATCAGGGATTTGTCAAAGTTATAGCCTTTATCATAAGCTTCTATAATCTTACTGCTTTTTTCACGGAGCACATGAGATACTTTAATAGGTATGATATAACCATGTATCTTTAATTGGTTTTGCTTTGTAGTCATTGATTGCTTATTGGTTGGAACTGGACATTTATAAAATTAACAATTTCGTTTTCATCAATAGCTTCTTGTATAATACACTCATCAAAGCTTCTTAACCTTTTAGCTACAAAGTCAATAGCATGATGTTCAGAATTAAATGAAGCTAAAATGCGCTTTTCATGTATTATAAGATGTTTGCCCTTATATTTTGGGTTTTCTAAGATTTCTTTTAAATGGTCTTTATACCATTGAGAGTTTTCTTTTTGTTTTTCGTTTAAATCCAACATAATTGTCCCCTTATGTTATTACAATAATTGCACTTTTTTTAAAGACGTACAAGCAGTTTTGCTTGACGTCAAATAGATGTAATAATTACAAGTGTGGCAATTACAGAGCTAGGTCTAGGCAACTAAGCCTTGTTTTTTGCTATCGAGTAACCCGTTACGCCTTGCAACCCTTTTAAGTGTTGTTTGATGCCACTTGCCCTTTTGTCTTGTTTGAATCTTAAGAGAGTTGATTTCTTTAGTGATAGCTTCCCAAGTCTTGCCACTTTTTCTTAAAACCTTAATGATAGGGACAATTCTTTGATCGGCAATCTCTCTTTTAGATTGTTTATTTGGAGCAGCTGCTTTTTTCTTAGATGTAGTAACTTTAGTTTGTTCAGCTATTTGAGCTTCTTTAGCTTGTCTTTTCTTTTCCCATAAAGCTTCTAAACCTTTTCTTACATTAGGGTTATTGTAACCGAGTGGCTTACCTTGCTTCTTAACTTCCTGCAAAGCTCTCTTTGTCCTATTGCTGATACTCTCACGTTCATATTGTGCTATAGCACCCATAATGTTGATTGTCAGTGGGGTTGCATCGGGCATATCACATACAACAAAATTGACCTTACTTCTACCAAGTGAAGTAATAAAATGTAAGTCCCTTGAGAGTCGGCTTAATGTAGCAATAATAAGAGTAGCCTTGTTTTTCTTAGAAGTAGCTAAAGCTTTTTGAAGTTCCGGTCTATTCTTATCAGACTTGCCACTTTCTTTTTCAGTGAAGCTTTCTAGTGGCTTAATGTCTCCAAGATAGTTTTTGACCATAGTCTTTTGAGCATCTATACCTAGAGATTGTTTGTTAGTGGATACCCTGTAATAAGCAATATATTTGATTTTTTTATTTCCCATTTTACACCTCGTTTTTCTTTATTTCCTAACCTTATATATATAGCTATGACACAGTTTATTATCTATGTCAAGACATTAATACTTATTAATAAATAAACTTATTGTGTTGAATATTAATCATAGATTAAATGTTTAATAAGAATACAATAATGATATAGATTACATATCATTAATGGTTACTTTATGTATAATATAATCACTTAGTGCCTCGATTTATCATCAAGGCCTAAAGAGATTACACCTTTATAACCCTATGGCTGTTAAAGTCCATTGAACCGGCTTATTTGTTTGAAACTCTATCATGTTGAATATTTTTTTCTTGTTTTTAATGCTTACAACAGCTCTTTTTTTGTCATAATTGATAAAGAAACTGTATTTAACCAAAACACCTTCTTATATTTTCATTTTAGCAAGAAAAATTTCCTTAACATTTTATAAAAAAATAAAGAGATACTCATTACTAAAAATAAACATATTTTTTAAATAAAAGCCCTTTACAAGGGTAGTGTCCTCGCAAAGGGCGGAGATAAAAAATATCATGAAACTTGTATCATAAAGAAGCTATGAAGGTATCACACAAGATATTAAATGATTGATTATTTATAGCTTCACATTTAAGCGATTGATCGTTCTCTAAAGTTATTTTTAGAGAGCAAGTGTAAATCCTATATTGGTTAAATTTATCTTCACTGGACAAATCCCCACATGCCTTTAAAAGCTCTTTACCTCTTAATAGAGCACATGATTTTTGACAAACATTGATAAAGGTTGCATTACTACCTATGGTATTTACTCTTTCTATATAATCTGTGTCAGGGCTATAATTAGCATAGAAGTAATATCGCGCAGCTTCAGTGTCTTGTTTTAAATGGGTTGATAGAAACTCTTTATTGGCTTTCTGTGTATCTTGATAGAATTGTAGTCTTGCATTGTTTACAAGTAATCCTAGTAAACCAATAATAACAATTGCTAGTAGGTAAAGTAATCTTCTAGGACTTGTTTTCTTTAATTTCATTTTCAAGCTCTTTTATTGTTTCTGTTTTTAAATCTTTATGAAACTGTGTAGTTTCTGTTTTATCAAACAAGTAAACCCACGTTATTTTGAACATGGGTTTATTTACTTCATAAAGAAACTGGTTTAATAGCTTCTCGCTTTAATTGACTGTGCTTATTTCTCTTATCTATTACATCAATTCTTTTGTTTATATTCATAAATGTTCTTGCGTTTATACGCTGTAATCCATAAAGATGTGATAAATAATGCATGCTAAACAAAGTAGACAATAAAACTGATATGATTATAGATATGAGCATTCCTAAGAAAAAACCTATCCTTAACTTAACATTCCTTTTCATTTAGTGCCATCCTGTGCATTTTCTACAACTTTTGATTGATTCATGACCCATACATCTTCTTCATTTCCTCCAATATCTCCAACTGCACCTATAGTAAATGAAGGGTTATACCTATTTGTATTATTAACTTGCGCTTCTCCATTAATCCATGCTCCTGCTGTAGCAGCATTTGAAGAATCTTTACATCCACTAGTTGCTGCGGCTGCACAATCTGTCTGATTAGTAGCTGTGCATCCAGTGTCGGTAGCACTACCCGGACCACAAGTTCCTAAAACAGCATTTACAGTTGACCACTGTACACTTACAGATGTAATCCCAGGAGCTAAGCCACATTTTGTAGCACTACCGCCAGACTTGCATAATTCAATGGTGTCACGGTCTGTTACTGCTGATGGTAATGGTCCTCTATAGCCAGGTTCTCTAGTAGCTTTGTTAGGATTTATGATTCCAGTACCTGCTAGAGTATTAGTAGAAAATCCTACTCTGTATTGCACTAAACCATCTGGAGAAAATCCAGCTTGATCTATATTAGGTGTTGCAAACCCATGCTCTGTTGCAAAAGTAACTTCTGCTGAATAAACACCAGACATCAATCCTTTTGCCTCTGCTTGTTGTGCCTTTCTTTGGAAGCGTTGATAGTTTGGTATAGCAATCGCTGCCAATATACCAATGATCGCAACCACTACCATCAATTCAACCAAAGAAAAACCTTTTTGATTTTTCCATTTTTTAATGAATTTAAACTTCGTTTCCATTTTCTTTCCCCTTTTATTTAATTAATTTTTAAATATTTTCCTTAACATGATGTAAAAGAACTAAATGTATCTCCCTTACTTAAAATGAACAGTTTTTTGAGGCAGTCAGCATTTTATTGAAGGGGATACATCCCGTAGCGTGAGCCTTCAAGCTGACTGTCCAAAAACAGCTAGAAGCTGGTTCATTTTGAGTGAAACAGCTTTAAAATAATAAATCTTTTATGTGTCTTCTTAAGCTGCTTAATTTGAAAGAAAAGATGACCAAAAATATCAAAAATGAAAGCCTTAAAAGTCAAGTCAAAAGGCTGTTTTTTAACGTAACTGGACTGTAACTTACGTACATAAGTTACAGTATTAAGTTCTTAAAATTATTACCGATATAGTTAATGGAAAGGATTTTTCATTGATGGTCATTGGTAGGGAAAATGACCAAAAACATCAATGATTTTAAAGGTACACCACTGTAACTTATGTACGTAAGTTACACTACTAAGTAGTTGAAATCATTGAAGTACTAGACGGTCTAGTCTAGTATTAAGACAACATTTAAGTTCAGAAAATTATAAAAACGTTGAATATTGATAAAGAAACTGTATTCAACCAAAACAATTTCTTGTATTTTCATTCTAGCAAGAAAAATTTCCTTAACATAGTGTTAAAGAAAGAGGAGTTCCTCTTTAGTAAAATGCATCAAGCTTTCTAGGCAGTAAGCTATTTGCCGACGGCCGTAAGAGCTGTCGGGCTTACTGCCAGAAAGTGACCAGAGGTCAGAGGCATTTTAGTGAAACAGAGACCAGTTTATTTTTAGTGAGACAAAATGTTGATATTAGTGCATCAATCTGCTCTTTTGTTTGTGTTTATCTCTATCATGTTGAAATTTAGCTTTATAAGGATGAGTTTTAGATAAGATCATTTCCCACCGGTCATCTTCATTCATTGTAAAATAACCTTCCTCTGGTAACTTTTCATCCTTCATCAATAAAAGTGATTGGTCCAAACTTTTAGGAGCGTTGTTAAGCTGTAGAGAAGTTAAATTTTGTAAGACTGAATTCTTTTCATTTTGCTTAAATTCTTTAGAAAAATAGGCGCAATCAACACATTGAGCACTTACAAAAATTGGAATTAGTAAAATATAAGCTACAATATAACCCATAACAAAAACCTGATAAACTAAGATTGAACAAGTATTACCATAAAAACATCAAGGGACAAAAGCGGTAAAGCCTCATTTGTTATTTAAGGGTATAACATAAAGACTTAACCTTTTCAATATAATACATAAATAAAGAAAGTAAAGCAATCTAGTAAATCCACTTAGCTCATAGACCATATAGATGGGTATTATCTGAAAAAATTAGCCATGGGACATCCTAGTGTTTTTATTTCTGCTTTATTAATAATCATTATACGAGTGGCTATCATAAAGTTTAAGACATTTTGTTGGAGGATTGAATCAAAAAAATTGTTACCTATATCTAAATCATTTCCTTGTAGGATACTATGTAGTTTTGGATTGCAAATAATAGGGTCAAGATATTCTATGACCAAATCTTTAACCTCTTGTGGATTTTCTGGCTTTCGTCCTTCTATTAAAACAGTTTGTAGTTGATCGTAATGAGTATTTGCAGAGAAGTAATAAGATATAAGACTAAAGGTCAAATTACTCACATATTCACCTACACGAGCATTCCAGATCAAATAAGGAAAAGATTGATCATCTTTTCTACTAGTTAGTAAATCAAAGGTTTGTCCCAATCTTAAAGCAAAGTCTTCAAGTGGAAGATTTGTCCCATCTGTTCGGGAACATTCTGGAGATTTGTCCCTTTGATCGTTGTTGTGATAGTCGTCAATCAAATCGCTGCTTGCGCAAAATAGATCTGTTCTTTTAGGTAACATACCTAAATAGCCGTAAGCAAGTGCCATTCTGTCATAAGATCCAGACACAGGTTTATGAATATTATGGGATTTCAGATAATCCATGTAAGAGTTACCGACATAACCATTTTGCGCAAAGATGCTACTTTTATGATTATGTATTAGACCTAATGAGTGCCCTAATTCATGAGTAACTATTGCCTTTAAAAGTTTCGGTATGTAGCTGTCAAAAGTTTCATCTTCAGGCGCTAGCATTAAAGTTTGGTGATGAATTGGAAATCCAGTGAAAGACACTTGAGAGATCAAATTATAAGTACCACTGTGAAATGCTGTTAATGGAGGCCGTCTTATAACTTCATTAGCTCTGATTATATCGCTATATTGAAACCATCTTGAATACTCTTCGATGAGCCTAGGGCCTTGTATCAGGATACTTGTTGACCAAATCTGCCCTGTATTTTGGTCAAATAATAAATTGCGAGATTGTCCATTGTAGCTGTGTCTATATGTCATATCCCATTCTAATACATTGTATCTTATATCTCCTGTAATGATTTCTGTTTGGCCATCATAATTGCCTTGAATGAATTGGTAGGTAAAAGCAGGATAACCTTTTAAAGAGATAAAAATAGTATTCCAATGATTAAAGCTTTCTCGAAAAGGTGCTTGATAGTTATCGGGGACATTTTTAACGTAGAAATGTGCAGGGTTATCTTTTGAAATATCTCTTAAAGAGATAATATGAGTATCCTCTAAGGGAGAGTATGCTGTATGATATCCAACTCCTTCAGTAGGGGTTCTGGTCACAAAGTTGTCTCTGCTTTTACCCCATTCAAATCTTAGAGACCAACGTGAAGTCATTTCAGGAAGAGGAGATGGGCCTGGGAAATCTAATGTTGAGATAGCATCAAACACTAAAGTGGGTTGAGAAAATCCAACTATAGATGATCGTATGTCTTTCACTTTGAAGGGAATATCTTCGGGAACACCGTATTGTGACTCAAGTTCCATTATTCGCTCTTTTAATTGATTCCCGATGGATGCAGGGTCAATAATTATGACTTGATGGTTCTGAGAAATACCAAGTACAGGAAGCTCTGTATAATATATGGGTTGTCCTTCATCGTTGACAACGCAATCGTCTTGATAGTGACAGATGGCAAAGCCTAGAGAGCAACTTCCATCACTTGAGCTTATGAGCCTTGCCTGTACATTGGTTTCTACATTGGCTAGGTGGTACCCTCTAAATATATTTTGGTAGACAGGTGTCTGATAAAAAGTGTTTCCTCGGTCTGAAAAGTGAGTAGCAACTCCAGTCATATTCATAAGTTTATTTAAAGCTGTCAGAGGAATACCCAGTAATAAAGCTTCTCTATTGTTAATAGATATTGTTATATCTTTTGAGGTTTGTTCCGGTTCTTGTTTCATATTTTGTAAATCAATATTTTGAGCTTTCAAGCAACTCAATACATCATTACTAGATAAGATTTCCCTTTTTAATAAGACAAGTGGAGTTTGTTGATCTCCTAAAAAAGACTCTATATAGGAATCTGGTTCTCCGTTATTTTGAGCCTCATTTTGTGCTTGTCCTTGTGTATTTGTATTTTGTGTGAATGTACAATTTGTCATACTGATGACACAGATAAATATAAAAACAATTTTTAAAATAGGAAAACAAACATTATCGTAACTAAGTTTAAACAGAGGTGGATTCAAGTCGTAAGTGCAACTCCTTGCATAGTTGTTTAAAGGGGGTTAGAGGAATACTCTAATCAATAACTTTACATAACGAAAGGAGTATTCCATGAGTAAGTACACTCATCTAACCCAAAGTGATAGATACCAGATTTTAGCTCTTTTGCAAAGTGGAAAATCAATAAGTTCAATTGCTACGCAACTAGGTCGAGATAAAAGCACCATATATAGGGAATTGAATCGTAACAAAGGTTTGCGAGGTCATCGTCCTCAACAAGCCCATGAAAAAGCAGTCGATCGTCTTCAAAACTCTCATAGACATATAAAGATAACACAAAAAGTCATTAATAAGCTTGAGAGGTTTCTTTGTGAATGTTGGAGTCCGGAACAGATATCCGGTTTTCTTAAACCAAAAGGTTTGTCTATAAGTCATGAGAGTATTTATCAGCATATTCTTCGAGATAAGCAATCAGGAGGAGATCTCTACAAATTTTTAAGATGTCAGAGGCAACGCAAGAAGCGATATGGTACAAGTAGATTTGATAAAAGGGGTCAGATAAAGAATAGAGTGAGCATTGATAAAAGGCCTAAGATAGTAGATAAGAAGAGTCGGATAGGAGACTGGGAAGGTGATCTAATGATAGGTAGACATCATAAAGGAGCTTTAGTCACGCTGGTAGATAGATGTTCTAAGAAGACGAGGATTGTCAAAATAGAATCTAAGAGATCTGAGGCAGTTTTTCATGCTATTTCTAAAGCTCTTAAAGGAGAGGTTGTTCATACAATGACTTTGGATAATGGTAAAGAATTTTCGTGTCATGAGAAGATCAGTGAATATACTGGATGTAAAGTTTATTTTGCACATCCTTACAGTTCATATCAGAGAGGTTTAAATGAGAACACGAATGGTTTAATCCGTCAGTATTTTCCAAAGAAGACAGATTTTAGAGAAATCGCCTCTAAGGATGTAAAAAAGGTTGAGTTTTTTTTAAACCATCGCCCTCGAAAGAGTTTAGGTTTTCTAACTCCTAATGAGTTTCATAGACAAAAGATGGTTTGCTGAAGTTATTCATAGTTTATCCATTTAATTTTACTTATATATAATAACTTCTGAAAATGTTTATTTGACAGCTTGATGTTTATGGCAAAGGATCGTTCTTCCGCAGAGCTTTAGCTCGAGGACTACGAGACCTTGCCATAAACATCAAAATACATTCATTCAAATTAAATAATTTACTATAATCTTTCATGATAATTAAAACTTTGTTGAAATATTAATCTTAAAATGATACAACTTTTAAAAATATCTATAAACACAGAAGAGTTGCACTTGCGATTTGAAGTTACGAGATAATATTGAATAGAATTCTTTTTTATCAAGCTGGTTTCTTTTTGAGAGTTCATCATAAACATCCTCTTTGCCAGATTATTGTTACAACTTTTGATTGTTAAGTTATAAGCTAATGAGAAATATGGGTAATAATAAAATCTTATAACAGTCATTTAGTTTTTGGATATACTATTGATATAAAGGTGATTTGTGATTTTTTAAGAAAATGATCTCTCATTTTTATAAGAGAGGATTTAGCGTGAGCCTTCTAAGCCTTTTTTGATTTGGAGGAATTGGCCTCCAATTAAGAGCAAGATGAGAAGAATGACAGCAATGATAACTAAATACTTGATGATATCCCCAAAATCCCAACTCAAACCTTCATCTTGGATAGAAGCAAATGCTTTCTTTTCTACTAAGGGAATAACTTTTTTCCTGAAAGAACTTGTAGCTCCTCGGTCAGTAGTGGAGTCTTTTGTTTGTGATGCTAGGTTGCCTTTTGCTTTTTTTGAAAGCTGTACTACGCGTGAACCTTGTATATTGCTACTGATATTTCTAGAGGAGTCTCCGGCGGAAGATGATCCACTAGCAAGAGGTGATCCGCTATCATCTTCTTCTGATTTGCTTAGCAGTATGATTCTACCTTTTCCTCTTGAATTGTTCCTCTGATTGGATAATTGTTGATTGCCAAAGGCCTTACTAGAACCTCCTCCCGTAGGTATTAGATTTTGTTGGCCTCCTCCACTTCTTATTCCTGAATTTCCTCCAGCTCCTGCGCCGCTTCTACCTTCTGCGAGGCCTTGACCTGAAGAGGCGTCCGATCCTGGGGGGGGTATATTTGCAGGTGGAGGAACTTTTGGAGGTGGGGGGATATCTGAGAGAGGAGGTATAATTGGATCTGGAGGTAGAACTGGAGGTGGAGGTATTACTGACCTTGGAGGTGTAACTGCATCTGGTACATCAATATCAGCGGTAAATACAAACGGGGGGGGAGGACATGCTCCTGCAACTCGAGTTTCAGAGCCTAATTGAGGTAGTTGCCCTTTTCTTAAAAGACATCCTAAATAATCGCGTTCTCCACTTCCGAAAACATCTTCTAAATAATTATAATTTGCCTCACTAAAAGCCTTCATAAAGGCACCCATCACAGCTAGTATTAAAACTGTTAACAGGATATATTCAACTAAGACTTGTCCATTGGCGTTATTATATTTCTTAAAAAAACGCCTTAAGACTTTTTTTCCAAAGGTTATTATAGATGGCTTATAAATAATCTTATTTGTTCTCCTAAGTTCATAGTAAAATTTGAACCAGGTCAAATGCTAGAGTTTATAAAGGTTTTAGAAATAGTTTATAGTCTCTTTATCGAAAGAAATGGCTGGTTTCTTGACTCTATCTGTAAAATAGTAATGGAATGAATGTTTAACAGGAAAAAACTGAATCAATATGATTCAGGTGGTAAACAAAAAAAGAGTGTAGGATATTTAAATCAAACACTCTTTGCTATAAGGTAATACGTCTTTTCGTAATGGCTAAAATACTTTATAATCCATAATATCTACCTGTACGACCAGAACATCTTAGATCGTCTTCAACCAATTGGCGTCGACGAGCTTCTGTAGAAATTGGAATACTATGTAAATCTGAGGAGGTAATATTTTCTGCCCTGCGAAGTGTCTGATATACCTCCATCAATGCAGGTAGTTTTTCAATTTCAGGTAAGGTGGATAACCATTGATTATATTCTGCTATGACTGTTTGAGTTGCAACTGTATACTTTAACCTCTCAAATGCATAGTATGCTCCTTTAACACGAGGATAGTTTTTCCAATCATCGGCCCATTGTTTCCATTCATTTTCATTTTTAAAATTAACAAAGTGATCATCCTCTCTAACAGGAGAGTCTTGACTTGCCACATACTCATAGTAATTATAACGGGAGCGACACATTCTTTAAAAAATATTATGGTGTCGATTTTGATATGTGAGCCATGGGTTTTTATTTTGTTGATAAATAAAAGCATAAAGCTCTATTTTGTCATTAGAAAAACCCTCTACTCCCATCATTCTTTTGATCATATCAAGAGGAGTTTCTCCATTTTCATTGGCGGCGTTAACGGGAGCATATTTATTTATCAAGACATTGATAAAATCTAAATTTGGTCTTTCTAAGTCTCTTCTTATAAGACGATGAAGAAGGTCGGAAGAATCTATTTCAATGGCAGATGAACCTTCTATTGCCTCGTGTATGGCAAGATGAAGAGGAGTGTTACCTTCAGCATCGCAAGGTCGACCTAAGACTTCAGCATAAAGCTGTCTTCTTTGATGGGATCCTGAAATGCTATCCCAGATTCGTGAAAAGAGATTAGAATTATTTATAGCTTCACTCTCAGGAGTGGCCCATACCAAATCATCTATAGCAGACTGAATGTCACGATAGTTTAAGTCGTAGAAATTGCTGTCAGGGTGACAGATATCTATTACTTCAAGCAACGTGTTAGTAGTTGTAGTAGGAGGACGAGCTTGAGCCTCTGCAATGTCAGCCTGAACTGAAGCAGATATTCCAAACAACATGGTTATAATAAAAGAATAAAAATAAGTTTTCATAAGCAATTTCCTTTTAATCGAAGTAAAGCTAATTGACAAAGATTAAGATTGTTTTAACGCAATTTTTTATCACCACAAATCAATCACATAGGTAATCCCCAATGACGTCGTGATAGTTTTCATAAGCTCAATCGGCATTTGTATTTTCTAAGTAGGTTAGAGAAACCAATAAGGTAAATAAAAAAGTTTTTATTATCATAGGCATTAAGACTCCTTTATTTATTTTAAAAAGATTGATTATTATTTGCAGTTATAGCGAATATAAAACATTTATGACTGTTTTGAAACTAAAATTTGACATTTTGTAAATTTTACATGCTTTATAAGTCGAAGTGGTCTTGTTGCACAAAGATTTAAATAGTTTTTATTTTATTTATTTTTTAAGTAAGATTGTCATTTAATATTTTTTTATCAAAGAGAAGAAGGCACAATCATCTGATTAAGGATTTTACATTTAATAAACACTTCATTTGCTTGACGATGAAATTCTCTAGAAGATAATTTATCACCTAATAAAGTTTTAAATCTATACATAGCTGTTTCTGATATAGACCTCCTGTGATATTTATGCTTTTTTTTCCACTTCTTTCTACCCATCTTCTTGATTTCTCTAATATAAGTATCTCTAAGAAGCGGCGATCCTCGACAATTTCCATGCCTCTTAATCACAGCATTCTTTCTAGGTGGAGCAACCAATTTTATACTTCTATCACTTGTAAACTGATAACAATTCTTACAGTCATAAGCCCCATCAACTGAAACTTGGCCTATCTCATCTTCATATCCTGTCAATAACTCTTCAAAAACCTCATTATCCTTTACAGAATTATCACTTAAAACAGATGCCTTAATCTGGGAATTTGACTCATCTACCGCTAAATGTAGCTTCTTCCAGGTCCTTCTCTTAGAATACCCATGCTGACGGACTTTCCACTCTCCCTCCCCATAAACTTTAAGACCTGTGGAATCAATGACAATATGAGGATTCTTGTGAGAAGATAGCTTTCTTTCTAGTTTTACTGATAACTTCTGTAATCTTCTGCAAAGAGTTGTATAATTAGGTATTTCTATATCAAGACACATAAGTTCAACTAGGGATTTAGCAAAACCTTCTGTAGATCGCAATTTTAAACCAAATATGAATCTTAATATATTAAGAGTTTCAATAGCTTTATCAGAGTAAACTTGTTGACCCCCTTGCTTTGAAGAACATTTTGCATACCAAGATTTGACGATATCTGCTGAAAACCAAAAAGTGATTTGACCTCTATTGACTAGAGACTTATTATAAAGACTCCAGTTTATTTTTTTATTTTTACCCATCTCTAGCTCCTTCTGATTTAGTGATTGTGAAAGTTGGGGATGGGTAAATTTTATAATCATTAAAAACAAAAAATCAAAGTAATAGATATATCAAACTCATAAAAGATCTTATTGCATAAAAATTTAAGAATGAGATTTGTGAAAGACTTCTGAAATAGGACTAGGCTAGCGGCTTAGGGTAAATATCTCTTAAACTATTTTATTCTATAATAAAATCTTAAAATAATAGCAATACAAGGCGCGGGGGTTGCCTAGAGCCTATGGAAGATGCCTGACTTAATTCTCTAATCTTTTATATACTTCCTTAAATCTTTGTGCAACAAAGCCATTGACGAATACAAAGACAAAAAAGACTGGGAATGCCATAAGCATACGTAGACCTGCCGACATGATCGGTGCTACAGACTCAATGGAAATTTTAATGGCCAGCCATGTTGTTCCCCATATTAGGCAGAGGGCGATAAACAGGATCAGATGCAACCCTTTGGTCAACCAACTATTTGAAATAAGCACCCTCAAACCCTTTTATTATTTGTGTTGTGTTTTCATATTGTAAAGATCTATTGAAAAAGAATGTCAATAGCCTATTTTTAAGTTAAGAGTAGCATACCATTATGATTTTTAGCAGAACAATCCCTGTGTTTAAAAAGGTTTAGTCTAAAGGAATAAAGCCTGCACCAACCATTTTGGTTTGACTTACCATCCAATCATCGAATTTGCCTATAAAGGGTATGGATTCACCGACCTTTATACGGCAACAGTTTGAGGGATTTGAACAAATTGAGCATCTTCCCATCCTGTTATAAGCCTCAAATCCACCTACTCCTGAAAGCGTGCTCAAACAAAAATATCTTAAAAATCACCTTTTAATTAGAGAAATTGCTAAGGAATTTTTGTGCTCAATAAACAAAATCAGACACCTACTTTTAAAATACAAAATCCCATTAAGAGCACTTGTAAAGTGTCACCACAGAAACAAAAGCCGCACTCGTGAGGAAGAAGATGAGTAGCGTAAAACAGATCACAAAAGAAAGTTAAAAGCCACTGACACAAAGCTATCTTTCTGAAATTTATTTATGGTTTTATAATTTATAACAATAAGATTCATTAGCAAAAAGAATTTGTAACCTGATGGTCTTGTGTTAGCTATAAATAAGAACGACGATTATTTTATCAGAGGAGTCTTATGACATTAGGTGATTCTTCTTGTCCTCTTGGCGAGCATTATGTAAGAAGTCATTCCCGCAGCACAAAAAGAGGAATGACACAAGTATCTGCGCATTGTCGGAAAAACTCAAAAGAAAAAGAAAACTTATTAGATGCTTCTAATCTAAGACATATTTATTATTCGAGTGGACTAAAAAAATATCCTAAACTACCAGCAATTAAAGGTTTTAGAGGTTTTCATGAGTATGATCCAATGATTCAGTTTTGGACAGAATATTGGAAAAACAAAAATGTATTACATGAACAAGTAGATCCTCTACTTATTAAGGCTCTCATTGCTACTGAATCCAGCTTTCGCCATGGAGTAAGAACTAAGGACCCTAGAAGTACAGCAGCAGGACTTATGCAAATTACAGGAAGTACCTTAAGAACTCTTAAAGGAAACCCTGATCGAACTGGTTATATTGAAGTAAAAGATTATCCTATTGATCTGGAAGAAGATGAACATTTAGATCCATTAGTTAATATTGCTGCAGGTATTCGTTGGTTAGGACATAAGATCGATAGACTTCCAAATAGATACAAATCAAAAGATATTTCACAAAATATATTTAATGGGTTTAAATATTACCATTCATGGGATCAAAAAGGAGAGAATCATGCAAACAAAGTTTATAGATATTACAATGAAACACTTAGCCAGTAAACTCACAGTAGTTATTTTTATGACCATAAGTTTTGTTTCATGTAGCCATATAGCCCATGTCGTGAATAAGGATCATATTCCTTCACAAGGTTCTGATGAAGAATACTCTGAGGCAAGTCCTTCCCAAAGGAAAAGAGAATACAAAAAAATTTATTGTACTTCAGAGGATGAAAAGAAAGGAATAAAGACAACCATTGATTATTTCCATGTTGCTTGTGGTCTTTCAAAAATTCAACCCATAGATAATAGAACTTTAGAGATCAAACGTATTGTTTTAGGCGTAGAGAAGTTAACTGTTGGTGATATGTTACTAGGACATCATCTTTTGATTTTAAAATCTGGTAATAAAGTTTTAAAGAAGATACAAGTAGAAAAAGAGGGTTATGATCCATTTTGGAGAGAAGTTGTTTTCGTCAAAATAAGAAAAGGTGTTTATTGGCAGGACCTCAATAATGATGGATATCCTGAGTTTGCTGTACTAAAAACAGATACGGGCAATGCAGCTTATAGATCACCGGATATATACACTTTAAAAAATAATTCTTTTTATTTTTATGGAAAAGGAAGGTATGTATGGACTACTGGAGAACATGTTCTGTTCAATTGCCCAGAATGTACAAGGCGTGATCCAGATGAATGTAAAAAATGCACATAATTCACTGATATTTAGATCATATCAGTGATCTATAATAGTGTAAAAAAGATTTATTAAATTCTACTGGGTACCTCTTATTTAGCACATCTAGAGAAAATCATAAATGGACAACCTTGTTTACGTTTAAAAGGTCAAAGTAATATATCCTTATTTTAAAAGCCCCATTGAGCAAACAATTTTAGGTTTTTCATCTATTCTTTTGCTTTCTTTTTTATTCACAAGTGTTTCATTTCTGTGTTTTTCATAAACAAGTTTCAAAATCTCTTTATCTGGTATTTTTCTTCTGAACATTCTTTTTAAAGTTTGTTCTGCCTCATTAGAAAAAGGATAACAATAAATATCTTCTATAATCTGTTTTATTTCTTCACTTTTTTCATTCATACCATCAAGTTTTTCAAAGAGTTTTCTTCTAGGATTTCGGTTTGTTCCAAGACTTCTAGATTGAGAAGATAGCTGTTTTAGATTTTCTTCAATGGTGTTTAATCCTGCTCGAACAATTTCATAATGTTTCTCTGTTCTTTGTAATGGCTTTGTGCTCGGTTGACATTCTGCTTTTTTTAAAATAGCCATTTGATCTTCCGTTACACTCCTGCCTTCTTTATCAAGACAAAGAAGATAATTATTGATATGAGATTTTGCAAAAAGAAGAACCTCTTCATTTGACTGGCTATCTTTTACTTCTTTTGATGCATGAACAACATCTGGCATATTTTTAATCTTCTCTTCTAAGGAAGGGTCCTTTTTTATCCCTTTATTCCATATTTCAAGGGCATAGGAAGCCAGATCAATATCTTCTGATATTTCTTTTTCGAGAGTTTTTGAGTTTTCATTGTACAAATAATCAATGAGTATTCGTTCTTCGGCCTCAAAAAACTGTTCATCTGTACCTATCACTTCTGCATTTTCCTTAAGTCTATTTTGAATACGACCTCTTAATCTAATTTGTTCTTCTAATCCATCATCGGGCATAAAGGAATAACATAGAATTTTATCTGCTTGTTGACCAATGCGATCAATTCGTCCTACTCTTTGGATGAGTTTTATAATAGCCCAAGGCAAATCATAGTTGACAACTATATTGCAATCTTGAAGGTTTTGCCCTTCACTTAAAACATCCGTTGCAACTAAAATGTCAATTTCTAAATCATGGGATTGTTTTACATCAAAATTGTTACTACGAGGACTAAACTTATTAATAGTATTTTGTATATTATCTGTTTTTCCAGTTACAAGTGCTATGTTTTTTAAATTTCTTGTTTGTAGCTGATTTTGTAGATATTCGGCTGTTTCTCTAAATTGAGTGAAAATAAGTGTTTTCTTTTCTTTAAGTTCACTTTTTAAAAGTTCCTCTAATTTTTCAATTTTAAGATCTTTTTGAGGATTCCAGTCTTTGGATATTTTAAGAAGGTCAATAAATTGCATTGTATCTTCCTTTAAATCCTCTTTTAATTGATCTGTGAAATAAGAAGAAGAAATCCATCGTAGACTTCTGCTATTTTGTTCTTGATATTTTTTATAAACAGCTTCTGCTTTTTCATAAAAAAGTTGAAAATCAGTTAGAAAATAAGTTTCTTCTTTATTTTCATCAACATAACCTGTCATTCCGCCTTCTTCTTCATCATCAAAGGCACTAGCTATGATTTCACTGTTTTTTTCCTTGATAATTAAATCTTTTTTATTATCAATAGCATAAATAAAGATGCAGTTTCTTAGGATATGTCTCTGGACTGACTTTAAAAAAGCAAAACCACTACTCTCAAGTCTTTTAAATAAACCTATACGACAAAAACCTTTAGGATGAGCACGAGATTGCTCTAAGTCCTTAAAGATTTTTTCTTCTTCTTGTGTAAGTCCTGTTAAATTTGGTTTTTTATATCCAGATAAACCATAACGAGCCAACCTTAGGTTATTGATCATATCCACAACTTCTTGTGAAAAAAACCTTTTGTATTGCTCATGAATTTTATATTTAACAGTTTTAGCTATTCTTTCTGGGAAAAACTTTTTATCACCATCAGATCCTTTTAAATAATACCTCCCATGAGTGTCCTTTTCTCCATAATTTTTTTTGATAAAACTTCTAGTTCTTCGCACCAAAAACTGACTCATCAGTTGTTGCCAATCTTCTGAATAATGGGATTGCTCAAAGGCTTTTAGTGAGGAGCTTAATCCTGGAAAACCTTCTTGAGACTCTTTTAAAAATCTATTAGGACGAATTCCTAAATCAGTATCTGGATCAATAAATAGTCCAAGTTGGCTAGATAGATCAGTATAAATTTTATTATAGGGAGTCGCTGACAATAAAACACATTTGCTGTCATTTTGAGCAATGTAATCTTTAATGACCTGATACCTTTTACCTAAGGGATTTCTCAAATTGTGGCTTTCATCAATAATGACGATGTGGTGTCTTTGCAATTTAGATAGATTATTGAGGACCTGGCTTATAGGGATGACTCTACCTCTTACATGATATTTTTGGATATGATCATCCCACATTTTTTCTAGGTTTTTAGGACATAAAATGAGGCTTTGCCATCCATGTTCTTCTTCCAAGATTTTGGCAACAGTGATAGCCATAAGAGTTTTTCCTAAGCCCACAACATCCCCAAGCAAAACACCGTTTTTGTGATACACATAATGGGTTGCAATGCGAACAGCCGCCGACTGAAAGTCAAAAAGGATACTTTTTAGCTCTTTAGGTATGAAAAAATCTGTTAGTCCTTTTCTAGCATCTTCTGAGAGATGATAGGCCATCTTCATGTAGATATGATAGGGAAGTAAAAGCTCTTCTCCTGCCCAACTTTCTTCAATCAAATTGATGATATATTCTGAAATATCTAAGCTAAATTGATCTTGCCATTTTTCTTCAAACCATTGACTTAAGGTTTCACAGGATTGTTGATCTAAAACATCTATATTAAGTTCTCCGTTTTTCTCTAATCCTGCATAAGTTAAATTGCTGCTTCCAAGAAACCCCACTTTTTTAGCAAACTCTTTTTGATTAAAAGTTAAATACAATTTTGCATGCAAAGGATGACGGGTAAAACATTTGACGATAACTTTTTTGGACTTTATTTGACTAACTAGCTTTCTTAAATTTTTTTCATCTTCATTAGAAGGAACTCCCATCATTAGTTGATTTCTAAACTTTTTAATGGTTTCTTCTCTTAATTTTCTAGCTTTTTTATTGTCTATCCTTATTGATTCATCCTGCATTAACTCTCTTCTAAGCTCATCATCAGAGGCATACATCCCTAAAAGTAGACGACACTGATGATTGTCTTCTCCGTTGTATCTATCAATAAAAGTGGCAATTTTTTTCCAGCCCCTTAGATTAAAATAAGCAGTACAAATGTCAGATCTATGAGATCTTTCTAAGGCATCAGCAAGGCCAGATAGAAAGGAAGTATTTTTATTATCATAAATCTTTGGCATGATCTTGAACTTTTTATTTTATGTATTCTTCTTGTATGTTATAAAAGTGTTTAAAAGTTTTTTCGCTAAATTTTCCATAAGTCATTATTTCACTTCTTGGTACTATGAGTTCCATATCTATAAAATCAGATGCTGTTTCATACTGAGGATAATTTGTGTCCCAAACAACTTGTTTTGTATCCTGCTTTCTATATCCACTTCTAATAGGTATAATGGATATAGTTTGAGATTCATGCCTTGATCTTGGATTTTCTGGGTATTTCCATAAAATGCCTATGTAAGCTTTTCCATTTTTAAGGGTTAATAAGACAATTTTCTTTTCCCATTCAATACACTTTTTACAAAAATTATCATGAATAGGAGGCAACACTCTTTGAATAAATTTCCATCGTACACATAAAGAAAAAATAAAAGATATGAAAATTGCAATAAGCAATATAATAAATTTTTGCAAGGATTCACTTAAACCAGAAAAGTAATAAGTGGTTATCAATTCAGATGGCAACCAAGTGACACTTGCCATAAAGACTAGGAAAAACACATAAGGCCAACCTGATAAGTTGATGGTCGTTTCAGGTCTCGTCTATTGTAGATAAAAAGAAAAATGATGCCAGGGACAACCCAGAGGATATTATTTAGATTCAACATGTTATTTCAGGACTTTTTTCTTATCAAGGCTCTTATGCCATTCAATAATTTTTTTCACTTTAGGATCCTTCCAAAGTTGTTCTGCAGTAGGCCATGGCTCTGCAACTGTGCCTTTCTTCCAAAAATACCAAATATCATCCTTTTTCTTTTCAGAGTTTGTCATGATTCCTTCTACTTATCTTATCTTATTTTGTGATGATTTTGGATTATTAACAATATTCTGTACTTTTTTTATTTCCTCTTGAAGTTCCTGATCTTCAAAAAGTTCTTTAGCGGTAGGCCATGGTTCTGAAACAGTTCCTTTGCCATGAATTAACCACTCAAGAAAAGTCGGCTCTTTTTTAGATTTTTTAGCATCTTTTTTTGTATCATCAGACATATAAATACTCCTATATAAAAATTTAAGATGTCATAAATCATTTTATTAATATCATTAGCACTGTAATTAGTGTTTTCAAAGTGAATTTTTCTTATACTTTCAATTATTTTTTGTATTTTAAGCTGCTTCTTCAGAGAAGTTATTCTTTTTAAAGGCTTCTAAAGCATATTTTTTAAGAGCTTGGAGTCGTTCTTGATTTTTTCCTGTGGCGAAGGTGCTAAGGACATACTCAAACTCTTCTAAAGTTAGGCCATAAATAGTAGCAACGATAGCGTCAATGTCTCCTTGAATCTTCCATCGTTCATCTTTATCTGTAACCCCACCTTTTGCAATACCTATCTCATCAGCCAGCTTGTCAAATTCTTTTCCAATACAAGTGAGTTGTGCCGATTTTCTGACCAGTATTTTAAAGTAAGGATCTTTTGCTGTAAGCCTTGGGACACGAAGAGGTGTAACATACTTTTTATTAATATTTGCAGAGACTTTTTGCCGTATAAAATAATCAATTACAAAACTATTTAAAAAAGCTTGGAGTAATAGCATATATGAATTGTCTGGTTGATATAATTTTTGAGATTGCAGTTGCCGAAAATTATTTAATTCAAAATAGACTCCATTGAGACTGTATGCTATAAAATTATTTTTTGGAATCACTGATGAAATTAGTTTTCTAGCACCTGTTGAAGCCAATTTTCTAATAACAAGTCTATAATTTTTATAACACTTGTTCTTAAAAGGAAGTCCCTTTCCTTGAACTTTTCTTGATTCTATACTTACATAACGATTAACAGAGGAAGGGTTATAATTAAACTGAAAAGGGTTAATAGCCTTCCCCACGTAAAGAGGCAAGTCTTTCTTAGAGCTTCTTTCTTGTTTGAACAAATGAGAATCATTTGTTTCGTCAAATTCTCTATAAAAAATAGGATTCCATAAATTTATTAATTCTTCTCCTAATTGAGAAAACCTCTGTGCTTTTCTGAGCATCTTTTTATCTTCTGGGTTTTTAATTTCATTAATGCTCCAATCTCTGGGTGATAACTCTTTGATTTCTTTTATAGATTGTTTGATTGAGTCACTCTCAGGGAAATTTTTAAGAATTTGTAGATCTTTTTCCTGAAAACAACAGGGAAATTTATCTTGTGGTTTATCATTCTTTAAGTTCAATAATAAAAACTGAACAGTAGAACCAACTTCTTCAAATATAGGTCTCCCTTTTCCTTGATTAACAAAAGTGATTAATCCTTCTATTTTTTTGTGGTCAAAGATATGCTTTCTAATTCCAATAGCTCCATCGTCACAATATAGTGCCCTTGGCAAAACTGCCCCTAAAAACCCTTTTTTATTTAATAAATCAAGATATCTTTCAGTAAATAATCTATAGCTTTCTATATCAGATGAAGTATTCCCTCTTTGTCCATTTATATGGATTACATTTGATGATTGATTATAGTAAAGTTTTGAAAAATAATTTCTTTGAAAAAGGTAGAATTCTTCTGTTTTTAGATAATCTTTCTTTATGTCAAAATCTTTTAATAAATTTTCTTTTTTCTTATTAAGTTCAGATGTTCTAATTCTTTTTTTATTAAGAAGCGAGTTATCATATTTTGAAAAAAATTCCTTATCTTCATTTTTTACCTTTTCCCATGGTGGATTAGTGATAATAATATCAAAGCCTCCCTGATCTATAATCTCATTAAAAGCAAAGTCCCAATGAAATGGTTGTAAAACTTTAAAATCATTTGCAGAGACAGGACGTTTCTTTGTATCTTTCTTTTTACCTTTAATATCTATAACTTCACTATATTTTAAGCCTTTTTCATTACATTTGTCTGCAAGAACACCATTGAGTTTTAAGCCTTCATTTTCAACAAATATATTGATTTTACCTTTTAATTCTTCGAGCTTATCAAAAGATAAATATTGAGTTTTGTATTCATGGACCATTTTACTGTATTTATTTTTTATTTGTGTATAAGAATGTCCATCGAATGATAACTGTTCTCCTGATGAGTCCTCTTTCAAAAACCCTATAAGGGAATTTCCACACATAATATTAAAGTCAATATTAGGTAATGGCTCTAATTCTCTTCTCTCTAAAGCCGAGGCAACAAGAGATAAAAATAACCTGAGTTTACAAACCTCTGTGGCCTCCTTCATAATATCCACACCATAGAGATTCTTTAAAATAATGTTCTTTTTGATTCCATAAGCAATGCTTTTATGTGATCTTTCAAAATTTTCTAACCACATCTTTAAATCTCTATTGCCCAATGTTTTTATTTTTCCAATAACAGGACTATAAATATACATTAGCCTTTTCATAGCAGAGATGAGAAAAGCTCCTGATCCCACAGCCGGGTCTAAAATAGTCAATGTGTTAAGAATGCTATTTTCATCTGTTAAAAGCTTTTTACACAACCCAACATCTAATTTATGTAGCATCTCCTCTATGGTTTTAAATGAGTAGCCCATAGCATTGACCTTATCTAGGATACATTTATCAATAGTGCTTCGGCTTAAATAGTCTGTGATCTCATCTCTTGTATAATAAGCCCCAAGGCTTTTTTGTTGCAGTTCATTAATGTACTTTTCAAAGATATAACCTAAAACATCCGGACTAATCTCCTTATCATCTTTATTTTCTCTTTTTTCATCTTGAGTATGCCATTCGTAGTCTTGGAAAATTTTATAAGTTTTCTCAAAAGCTTTGTCTTTGATCTTTATTTTGTCATCATATTCTTCCTCAATTGGATGACGGACAAAAAGCCCTCCATTTAAATAATCGATTTGTCCAAGCAATTGCTTGGCTTTTTCGTTTCTTTCTATTGGCTTTTTGGCAAAGCCTTCAAAAAAAAGCAGCTTCAAGAATTCACAATAGTACTTATCATTTCCTCTCTCTCTACTCTCATTAAGCTTGGTTTGGAGGTAGTTAATATCATTATTTACAAAAAGCTTTTTTTGTAAGAACCAAATAAACATGAGACGATTTAGTATAACAGAGGCATACCACTTCTTATCTTTCTCGCTAGGTATGCCTGAAATGTATTTCTGAAAATCAAAGTGATTGTTTTTAAAGTCTGTGTAAAACTTTTTTGTGACTCTCTCTGTATTAAAAGCTTGATCTAATTTCTCTCCTATTTCTGTGATCTTGGGATCATCTTCTATACCAAAATGAATACTAGAAAGCTTGCCAACAAGATCATCTGCATTTTGTCCTCTAAAATAGCTATGGGGTCTAATTTCTCCTTCTTTAGATAGGTAGGAGAGAGTAAAAGAATTTGCATCATTATCATTATGAAACAAAATAAGATGTTTATTATGCTGCTTTTTTATTTCTGTATGAAGTTTTTTCTTATCAGAATCACTACAAAACGACATCTTAAATTGTAAGACAGGAACAGCATTTATTTCTGCTATATAGGAGTAAGAAATTGAACTGCCATTAATATCTAAAGCATGAACAATTCGACTATTTGGATTCTCCCAACCCAACTCATCTATAAATAGTTTTTCAAAATGAAAGTTTTTTATATGTTCCCTTAATTTTTGAATATTCATAAAACTTCATCGTCAAATTAACAATGAAACTTTATATCACTAACTAAAAATTACCATATTGAAACGTCTTACAAACTTACTCTGAATTTAAAATAATATATATTCAGAGATTGTTAAGAGATACTTTAATAGCATCTAAATATTGTTCTTGAATGTCTTTTGAAGCTAGCATACATATAAGAATTGCTCTTATAGTTTGGTTTTTTAAGGTAGTTATGTGGTTTAAGCTACCCTTCCTTTTCTCTTGAAATAATTCGCCTACCTCTAGTTTATATAATAACTTAAATTGAACCCATGTATCTTTCTTAAAAAAATCATCGCCACTAAAGAGGCAAAAGTTACTATATTTTAAATTGCACCCTCTTTTCTTAGTTCTATAAGGTATTTTTTCCTTTGATGTTGTTTTATAGACAAGACA
Source organism: Bdellovibrionales bacterium (assembly GCA_965262715.1). Lineage (GTDB taxonomy): Bacteria > Bdellovibrionota > Bdellovibrionia > Bdellovibrionales > JAUICD01. Next base: position 1,863,187 of record OZ253553.1, read on the forward strand.
AAACTCTTTTTGATAACTAACAATAATAATAAGCTTTTTGCCTTCTTGACTGTCTTGAAATTTGAACTTCTTATGAAACCAGACCGACCCAACTTCCATTATCTAAATATTTCTTTCATCTCTTTATCTTCTCTTTCAATTTCTTCAGCTTCTTCAATCGAAATGGTATCAGAGCTTTTATTTTCTAATATATAAGCATAAGGAATAGTCCCTTGTTTTTTATTTTCATGATTATACACTCTATCCCAAAGATCATTTTTTTCATGTGTTGATTCTACCATATCTTTAGCTGTTGCCTCTTTAAAAATTTCAGCGAAACGCTTCATAATTTCCTGTTCTCTAATTGAAAAAAGTTTTTTATTAAATTTAAAAGATTTTTTAAGTGAAAAAACAAAACCATCTTGAATCCTAATGTATGTGATATCTGTTACCCAAAGCTGATTTGGCCTATTCACTTCAATGCCAAAGGTTAAATTCGGATAAACTCGATTTGAATGTTTAGAATCTGTGGTTGAAACTCTAAAGCCCTTGTAAATCAAAGCCTTTAAACCGTATTTTCACATAATGCGAGCAATTCTCTTGCGGTTGGCTTTAATACTCTTCTCTTGCTCAAGTTCCAATTGAATACGACGTATTCCATACATCGGATATTTACACTGTATCCTCTCAATCTGCTCTTTCAAATCAAAATCCCTTTGCTCTCGCTTTTGCTGTGAAATCTTTCTCTTGTAATAGTAGCTGCTTAAAGCTAATCCTAACGCTTTACACGTTTTTGAAATTGATCCAAATTCTTGCCAGTGATTACCGACGATCTCACGCTTTTCCCCTGCTGAAGCTCCTTTTTGGCCTTTTTTAAAAACTCGTTCTCTAGGCTCAGATGTCCTACCTTTGCCTGAAGAGCATATACTTGTCTCTCTAGATATCTCTCCCTTGATGAAGGGTTTCCCAAAGGTGTCCCCTGTTGATACTTCTTAAACCACTCTAAGATTGTCTAGCAATGAAGTTGATGCTCCTTGCAAATCTCTAACAAAGATTTGCCTTCATTGATCGATTCACAAATAGCTTCCTTGAATTCAATATTAAATCGTCTTCTTACTTTGCCCATGATCTTCCTCCTTCTTCATAGCTTTTTATAGCTAAAATTCAGGAATCACAAGTGAGTTATTTTAGCACTTAACTCTCCAGTTTATGGGGTACAGACCATTTAAAGCTAATAATTCTTCTAAAAGCTAAAAGGTTATTAAAATGTCCTTTAAAGGTTACTTTCAATTGGAACTTCTAAGACATTGAAAAGGCCAGATAGAAAGGAAGTGTTTTTATTATCATAAATTTTTGGCATGATCTTGAGCTTTTTTATTCATGTTTCATCGGATAGAAGTGTTCAAAAACTTTCTCATTAAATTTTCCATAAGTCAGTATTTCACTTCTTGGTATTATTAGCTCCATGTCAATAAAATCAGATTCTTCTTCATATGGAGGATAATTTGTATTCCAGACAACTTGTTTTGTGTCTTGTTCTCTATATCCACTTTTAATAGGTACAATAGATATAGTTTGAGATTCATGTCTTGATCTTGGATTCTCAGGATATTTCCATAGGACACCTATATAGGTTTTTCCATTTTTAAGAGTTAACAAAACAATCTCATTTTCCCACTTAATACATTTTTTATAAAAATTATCATATACTGATGGAAATATCCATTCAGAAATAAACTTTACTCGAACCAATAACAACCAGAGAACGGAAAAAACAATAGCACATAATAATATTAAGATTTGTTTTAATAAGTTTTCATCCAGACCATTTAACCAATGACATGCTTTGAACCAGTCATCAAAGGTCGATATGACAATTAATTTAGATGGGATCCAAGTTAAAGTAGCTATAACAACAATAAAAAATACATAGGGCCAGCCAGATAAACTAATGCTTTCTTGTGGTCTATATTTATTAAAGAAATGAATAAAAAGAACTCCAGGTACAACCCAAAGAATATTTTCTAAGTTTAACATATTTAATTAAGATTTAGATTTATTTTGAGTTGTTTTAACAATTTTTTGTACTCTTTTTATTTTTTTCTGAAGTTCTTTATTTTCTAGAAGTTCTTTAGCAGTGGTCCATGGCTCTGCCACTGTCCCTTTTTTCCAAAAATACCAGATATTATCCTTTTTCTTTTCTGAATTTGCCATGATTTCTCCTCTCATTTTGTGACAATTTTGGATTGTTAACAATATTCTGTACTTTTTTTATTTCCTCTTGAAGTTCTTGATTTTCAAAAAGTTCTTTAGCGGTAGGCTATAGCGATGAATTATATCTAAAATGGTAGGCCCACGAGGATTCGAACCTCGGATCCTCCGGTTATGAGCCGGATGCTTTAACCAACTAAGCTATAGGCCTAATTCTTAGCAATTAAACATTATTGTTATTATTGTTGCTCTCTAAGGATTCTAAAAAATAGCTTAACTCCTTGAAACGAGAAGGATGACGTAATTTTCTCAAAGCCTTGGATTCTATTTGACGGATCCTCTCTCTCGTCACATTAAAATCCTGCCCAACCTCTTCTAGAGTATGGTCATTTTCTTCTCCAATTCCAAATCGCATACGTAGTACTTTTTCTTCCCTCTCTGTTAACGTTACAAGAACCTTACGTATCTGCTTAGCTAAATGTATACTTGATACAGCGTCAGAAGGATTGATCACTTTCTTATCTTCAATAAAGTCTCCAAGATGAGAGTCCTCCTCCTCTCCTACAGGGATCTCAAGGCTAATAGGCTCTTTTGCAACTTTTAAAACCTTCCTAACTTTATCTACTGGCATATCCATCTTCTCTGCTATCTCTTCTGGTAATGGTTCTCGGCCTAACTCTTGAATTAAAGCCCTAGATGTCCGAATCAACTTATTAATAGTTTCAATCATGTGTACAGGTATCCGGATTGTACGCGCTTGATCTGCAATAGCGCGTGTAATAGCTTGCCTGATCCACCAAGTAGCATAAGTGGAAAACTTATACCCTCTTCTGTATTCAAACTTTTCAACAGCCTTCATCAATCCAATATTTCCCTCTTGAATAAGGTCTAAAAATTGCAAGCCTCTATTGGTGTACCTTTTAGCAATAGAAACAACAAGTCTTAAATTTGCCTCTACAAGCTCAGATTTAGCTTCATCTGCTGCCTTCTCGCCTTTCCAAATAGATAGATAAGTATCATTCAGCCAATCGTAATTCATTTGAGTTTCTCTGATTAAACGTTCTAGCCTATTATGAGCATCTATAGCCTGACGAAAAGATACTTTATATGCTTCAGGAGAAATACCACCAGCACTAACAAGTAATTTGCCATTATTTTTCTTGTTAGAAAAATATTGAGCTTGCTCAACAAGATGTTCAAAACTATTTGAACGTGTAAATTCTATAGCTCGTTTTTTACGTAACCGCAACTGAGACATACGATACACAAGGTTCTTAAATTTGATAACAATACGATTAATTATTTTTCGATTGAAATTAACCTCTTCAAATTGCTTCGTTAGTTCTTCATTTAATTTAGCTAGATTTTTTTGTGAAGCCTCTCTTTTAGCTATATCTCCATATTCATCTTTCAATGTTTTAAAGGAAATAGCAGCCTTCTTTCTATAGTTTTCTACAAAACCAATGAGTTGATGGATTTTTTTAATGTGATCTTGTTCATCATATTGTGTATCTTCGTCCTCAAGCCCTCTAAAAATAGACTTAACCTTAATACGACCTTCATTAAGTCTTTGATCTAATTGAATGAGCTCTGATGTACCAATAGGAGAGAGTAACATAGCGTATACAATTCGTCTTTCTCCTTTTTCAATCCTTTGTGCAATTTTAACCTCTCCTTCTCGAGTGAGGAGAGAAACCCCTCCCATCTTTCGCAAATACATACGAACAGGGTCATTAACCTTCACATCTTCTATAACATCATCAAGATGATCATCTTCATCTTTTCCAGAACCTAATTCAAACTCATTGGTAGTTGTTAACTTGATTTTTTCATTTTCACTGCTAATAATTTTAATCCCTTTTTTTGCAAGAGTGAGCATTAAGGAATCTAAAAGAATAGGAGATTGAATCTCTGAAGAAAGAGTTTCATCAATTTCGTCAACTGTTAAATATTGCCTATTTTCTAAATGCTTTAGCAGTGTAGGCATCTCTTCATTAAACAGTTCTTTTTGTTGATGGAAAGAAAACTTTTTAATACCCTTGGAATTTAGTTTTGTGTGTGTGAAATGAGATTTTGATTGAACATTAACTTGAGAACTTTGTTGATCTTTTAACCCTTGACTTGCTTTTTGCTTTAACTTCATTTTATTTTGATTTTTTTGACCTTCGTGATCAGAAGATAAACTCTGGCCTGTTTTTTGATTGCTGTGATCTGATACTTTTTTCATTCTTAAAACCTCTTCACTTTATTTATTTATATTCGGCTTAAACATCATATTCTTTTACTGTTTCAATCATTAAATTAATACAATATTTTTATGCCAAATGAAACCCTCTTATTTACAGTAAAACTCATGATTTATATCATGAGCAGCTTATTTTTACACTTGGTCTCTTAGGTGCTTTTATGATTCAACCACCTAAACTTCCATAAGTTATCATACTTTTAACATAAATCCTTCACCATTCATATTATTTCAACCAATTTAAAGGATCTATTTTTGACTCCTTGCTAACTCTAAGCGGTGCTTCCTTTTTTGAATCTCCATAAAATGTTTCAAGTCACTTACATTTACATTGCTACTAACACGATCAATAGCTGTCCTTGCTTGTTCTTTCAAAAAGTGTTCCTTTATTCGGATTATGCCATCTTCAAATAGCTGGTCAATTTGAGATAAGTCTTTCTCATTTCCAATAAACACAATAGATTCAATAAGTTGTACATCTAGGCTTTGGATTTCTAAAGGCGATAATTTGTCATTTTGTACCAGCAAATCTGTTATTAGAGTATCTGGTTTTATTGCTTCTTGTCTACTAAGACCTTGTATTTTTTTCAAAAACCCTATAATTTTTTCAGAGGAAAACATGTCTAATACATGCTCTGTTTCTAATATTTTCAGATATTGTGGGTAATTTGCTATAATAGCTGCAACAATGAGTTCTGCTTTTGAAGTGGGTTTTTCTATTTGTTTCTTGAAAACCTGTTCCCTCTGCATTTGCCAGTTGTTCTTTTTTTCTCCTTTCAAATTATCCGCAAATCCCCTTAGAGACCTTTTTTGAGGTAAAAGATACTGGCGAATATGCTCCGGAGTAAGCCTTAAATGCTCTGCAAGACTTTGAATATACAAGGATTTTAACCTTCTATCCTGTGCTGGTGTGATAAAAATGCCCATATTATCTAAGACCTGCAGTTTCATAGAGGGGCTAAGCATTTGCCCTTTAGTGTACCGTCTTAAGATATTTTCAAATAAATCTGAGGCTTTCAGTAGTTTTTCTTGAAATTTTGCTTTTCCCCATTGTTTGACCACACTGTCAGGGTCTTGTCCCTCTGGCAACTCCACAGAGCGAGGATAAAGACCTGCCTTGAGAACAATAGGCAGAGTTTTCTCTGAGGCTTTTTGCCCTGCTGCATCTGAGTCAAAGAGCAAAATAATATTTTTTGTGTATTTTTTCAGTAAGTTGGCATGATCTATTGTTAAAGCTGTTCCTAAAACGCCTACCGTATTTTTAAATCCATTTTGATGTAACGTGATCACATCCATATAGCCTTCTACTATAATGACTTGATCTAAAGAGCGTATATGAGTGGCAGCCATCTTGAGACCATAAAGAACTTGGCTTTTATGAAAAATTGGAGAATTTGAACTATTGATGTATTTACCTTCTCTATCTGACTTAACAAGGCATCTTCCTCCAAAGCCTACTACTTCCTCTTTGACCGTCACAATAGGAAACATAATCCGATCCCTATAGACATCATAATAATTCTTCATCTTAAAGGAATGGTTTTGAGCTGAGGAAGTTTGTTGCCTGATAAGTCCCAGCTGGCACGCTATGTTCCTTTCTTTAAGTAATTTTTGCGACAAAAAAGACCAATTATCAGGGGCATATCCCAATTCAAAATCTTGAATAGTTTTTTGGGTTAACCCTCTTTTTTCTAAATAAACTCTGACTGGATGATCTTTTTTACATGTTTCCAAAACATTTTTGAAAATATTTTTGGCTGCTAAGTTGACTTTAAAGAAGGATGTCTTTTTTTGAGAAGATGCGGAACTTGAATAACTTAAGTGCTTATCTGTTCCGTCATAAGCAGGTGGATTTAAGCCTGCTTTTCGAGCAAAATACTCTAAAGACTCCTTAAAAGAATGCCCCATCACCTCCTGGGCAAAAGTGAAAATATCACCTCCTTTGTGGCAACCAAAGCAATAATAAAATTGCATAGAACTGTTAACATTAAAACTAGGAGTCTTTTCTATATGGCCAGGTAAAGGGCACAAACCTTTTAAATTCTTACCATTTGCCTTTAACTGGGTGAATTGAGAGATAACATCAACAATATCTGTCGCCTGCCGAACCTGCTCCTTAAAATCACTAAATAGTGCATTAGACAAACTTTACTCCTATTTTATATCTTTATCTTTAGCTCATATTTAGAGCCTAATAGCCATATCTTGCATATTATTGCTGTAACTACAACTTTTTTACGCCTTCTTACATGTTTTAAAGCCAAAACCAAGCTTGACATTAGGCTTTTTGAGTATATATTTAATATGATACTAACTGGTTCATAACTCCAATATACAAGCCGATTATTACTAATAAACACATGAATACTATGTTAAAATAAGTTAAGTAAGTATTATAATGAGTATTTAGCAATTATCCAGCTATAATACACAGTAAAAATAAGAGGAGGAGCAATGGCTATATTTAAACGTATTTCAGTATTTTTAATGGTCAATTTTCTTGTCATTCTTTCTTTATCAGCGATTTATCTGATAATATCCATGTTTTTACCTGTAGGGTTTTTCTCAGAAGATATTGGAATGGGCATTCCTCCTGCTTTGATTGTATTTTGCTTAGTGTTTGGCTTTGGAGGTGCTTTTATTTCCTTATGGATGTCAAAGTTTTTAGCTAAAAAGTTATGGCGTGTTAAAATCATTGATGAAACCTCTCCTCAACACGGATGGATTGTTAACACCACTCATAGACTAGCAAGAAAGGCTGGCTTAAAAAAAATGCCAGAGGTTGGATATTATGAAAGCCCTGAGGTAAATGCTTTTGCAACTGGCCCTAGTAAAAACAACTCTTTAGTTGCTGTCTCTGCAGGGCTTTTACACCACATGAACAAGGATGAGGTAGAAGGTGTTCTAGGACATGAGGTAGCTCATATCGCTAATGGTGATATGGTCACAATGGCTCTTGTTCAAGGCATTGTAAACTCTGTTGTTATTTTAGCTGCTCATATTATAACTAATATCATTGAAAATTTCTTTAGAGATGAAGAAAGTGGGCATGGTGGACTTGGTTTTTTTGCTAGGTTTTTTATCTATCAAGCAGTATATAGTCTTCTTGCTTTTGCTGCTATGCCTGTAGTTGCTTTTGTCTCCCGCATGCGAGAATACCGTGCAGATGCTGGAGGAGCTACCCTTGCAGGTAGAGAAAAAATGCTTGCTGGTATCAAAGCTTTAAAAAATTGTCTAATAGATACACAACATGAGTCTTTCGCAACTTTAAAGATATCTAATAAACCTAAAGCATCTTTATTGCGTTTTTGGAGCACACATCCACCTCTTGATGATCGTATAGCACGTTTAGAAAGAGGGGCTTACCGTAATACTTTGTAGATCTTTTTTACTTAAACTTAAGCCAAAATAAAAAAAATAGATGATATCTATTTCTAAGAATGGTGCCCAAGGCCAGACTCGAACTGGCACGACCGTTTAAAGTCCCAGGATTTTAAGTCCTGTGTGTCTACCAATTTCACCACTCGGGCTTCACACAATAATCATTATTATATAGATAGTCATAAGAATAAATCAACACGTTTAAAACTATTAGAAAAAGGTTCATGACACTTTAAGCTCTTTTTGTTCCAGAACTTAGGCAATCTGAAAAACCGGTAAATTGTACCTGGAATTATAAGATATGGCATCGGTATTTGAACTTTCGCATCTAACTTGATTCCACTCAAAAATAAATCAATGATGTAAATTTTACACACTTTATATGCATTTATGATTGCTATTTGTCCAAATAATTCGATATTCACCTTTAATTTCTATACAATTAGAAAATACGCATTCCATATATTTTTATTACAAGTGCATCAAAATTCACACCTTTCCATACAACATTTATATTGATTTGAGTTTAACTTAATGGTAAATGATAGAACTTCATTATTTTAAAAGCTCTTATAAGAAGGAATAAATGGATACATTCAACTTAAAACTACATTTAATCTACAAAGCAAAAAGTGTTTTTATATTTTTTATCTTACTTTTACTGACTACAAATATAGCTTTTGGAAAAAACTTACTCACAGCAGTTGCTGAAAACGATTTAAATAAAGTTGTTGAATTACTAGAAAATGGAGCTAATCCCAATATAGTTTTCAAAGGAAATAGCAATGTATATTTTACAAGTACAGTAGAAGGTGTAAGTTTAGATCATCGTTTTATAAAACATGGAGCCACACCGCTACATATTGCTATTCATGACTCTGGAGGAAATGGGCAGGAAGAAGGCTCAGTTCCATTAGAGATTCTTGACATTTTATTGAATAAAGGAGCTAACCCTCATCACTTCCCTATGCCTTATATAAAAGACTGGGACAGTCCACTGCGAATGGCTATTGACTTAAAAAGACTAGAGGCCACTAAAGCCTTATTGAAAGCAGGAGCTCTTCCTCATCACTTACTTAGAGCTACTCAAATAAGCAGTTTAGAAATAGTTAAAACTTTATTGGAAGCTGGAGCTAACTCTGAAAATTCTCATTTATCTGCAGCCATTCAAAGAAACCATTTAGGAATAGTTAAGGTTTTATTGAAAGCAAAAGCTCCTCCTAATAACTCTAACTTATCCGAAGCTGTTCAAAACAATAGCTTTGGAATAGTTAAAACTCTATTAGATGCTGGAGTTGATCCTAACTTTAGCCCTGAACCACTATTAATATTAGCCATTCAACATCGAAGTTTAAGGATGGTCACAGCCTTATTAGATGCTGGAATTGATGTGAATCAAAAAGATGAACAAGGCAGAACAGCGTTAAAGGTGATTGTTGAATATAAGTTGACTACTTATAGTTATGAATTTCATAATACTTATTATCATAATGATCTCAATAGAATAAAAACTATTGTAGAAAAAGCAGAAGACAAAGCTTGCGCGCAATCTCTTTTAATAACTCACCTTACGCAACCTTTATAATTTTAAGAGGCTTGTTGTTTACTAATTTATTTAAGTTACATCACTGTTTAATATCATTTCTGGGCTCCGGGAATCTATCAGTCTGGCAATCCGGCAATCTGTATCAGGCAATTGGTATCCGTTTCGAATTTTTGCATCTTAAAAATTTACATGAATCCATGAAAAAAATATTCCTACTTGCAATTTTATTTTTTTTTCGATTATTTTAACGCAGGTTTAAGACAACTTGAAGCCAGTGGGTTTTGAATGTATAACATGACAGAGTATAAAAACATATTAGGAGTTATTATGAAACAACTTACAAAAATGATATGTGGATTGAGCTTTTCTGGCTTATTTTTAATGATATTTGTTGGAACACATCAGATAGTGTTTGCTCAAGCATCCACTATCAATACCAATGAAAGAGTTATTGAGATATGTGATAGGACGCTTGCCGTTCAAAAAGAGATCCTTCGACAAGTCAATGATGGAACATTTGCGCCTGATAAACCTTGCAATGAGGTCACAGATCAAGATTTCCAAAAGGTGACTGAAATGTATCTACGGAATAAGTTAGAAGAAATACAACCACAGGATTTTGAGAGATTAACGGCCCTAGAGATTGTTGACATTTCAAACAATGAGTTAAGAACATTGCCAGATGGGTTTCTTTTAAATGCTCCTGCTTTAACACGATTTGATGCTTCCCATAATGCTCTAGAGGCATTTCCTAATGGCTTTCTTGAAAATTCTTCTGCTTTAGAGTGGTTTTCTGCTACCAAGAATGCTTTAGAAGCATTTCCTGACGACTTTCTTTTAAATGCTCCTGATTTAGTGTGGTTTTATATTGGAGAAAATCCGGTAAGAACAAAAACTACTTTGCAAGAAGAGTATCCTGATTTATATGAGCGATTTTTCATTAGGTAAGCCAATATCCTTTAAGGTAATGGCTATCTACCAATAAAATATTTTTTGCTTACCATTTTATTTCTTTTCGATTACTTTAAAGAAAGTGCATGCTATCAACTTAAAGTCAGGAGAGATATAAATGAAAAATACACCATTTCTAACTTTACTACTTTTATTTCACCTCAACATTGCCTTAGCGGCAGGACAACAAAATCAGCAACGAGACTCACAGGTTGTAGAATCTAACCCAGCCAGTTCAAATAGGGAGTCTCGTATGATTCAAAATAGGGCTTTATTTGATACCAGTCTTGATTCTCAGATGATCACAGCAGATGAAACAACAAAAACATCAAAGGCTTATCGCTGAGGTTGTCCCATAGATCGGTGAAATTTTCTTATAGAAATTAGAAGAAAGTAGAGCTCCCGGCTATCCTAAGTGGTCTAGCCGTTGTTTACTGTTTTTATTTTATCAGGAAATAGATAACAGAAAGGAGCTATTATGAAGAGTAGTAAGAATGGTTATTCAATTCAAGTTTTATCATCTGAGTCAAATGAGATTCGAGAGATCCTAGAGCATCGCATGAGATCAATGGTTATTAATATGATCCATGATTTCTTTGAGGATGAGTTATTATCACTGTGTGGTAAGCGTCATGTTCGTGGTCGTGATACAAGATATTACAGAGCGGGTAGTGATTCTGGGAGTGTTCTTGCACAAGGTCAAAGGCTTCAGGTGAGGAAGCCTAGGGTGAAGGAGAAGGGAGGTTCTGATATTAAGCTGCGGTCTTATTCAGTGCTTCAAAAGTATGACATACTTTGTGATAAAGTTTTGAGTCATGCTATGAGAGGGGTATCTTGTCGTAATTACAATGAACTTCTTGATGATATTGTAGGAGGAACGGGTCTTTCTAAGAGTACAGTGAGCAGAGTCTTTAATAAGTCATCTAGGAAGTTTCTTGAATCTTTAAATGGTCGTGATCTGAGTAAGGATAAGTTTTCATCAATTATGATTGATGGTGTTGTTTTTGGATCAAGGACAGTGGTTGTAGCTCTTGGCATCACAGTTGAAGGTAAGAAGTTAGTTCTGGGTCTTAGAGAGGGTCATACAGAGAACTGGGAAGTTTGCAAGGACTTATTAGAGAGTTTAATAGCAAGAGGTCTTTGTTCAGATAAGCCTTACCTTTTTGTAATTGATGGTAGCAGATCTTTAAGGACAGCTATTAATAGAGTTTTTGGTAAGAGAGCAGTAGTTCAACGCTGTATTCACCACAAGGAGAGGAATGTTTTAAGTTATTTACCTCAGGAACGTCATTTAGAGTTTAAGCGTCGCTGGAAGATGGTGCATGGTTTTAATGATTATGATTCTGCTCAGAGAGAATACAATAAGTTACTGAGTTGGTTAAGCAGGATTAATTATGCAGCATTGGCTTCACTTAAGGAAGCAAAGGAGGAGACACTGACAGTTATCAAGTTGAAGGTATCTCCACTGCTAAGGAGAACCTTATCTTCTACAAATCCTATTGAGTCTGCCTTTTCTATTGTAAGAGATAAAGTCAGCAGGGTTAAGAACTGGAGAAGTTCTCCAGATCAGGTTATGAGATGGGCTGCTGCTTCTTTAGTTGAAGCTGAAAAAAAGTTTAGAGCTATTAAAGGGTATAAAGATTTAAATACAATGGAAGAAAATTTAAACCTATTGACTAACAATAGAAACAGGCGTAGCAAAACATCAAGCTCTGCTTAACTTCAATTTCACCGAAACGTGGGACATCCTCCTTATCGCTACCATGGATTTATAGATAAAGTTCTTAATTCATTTAACAGCTCATTAAATTTATTTAATCAACTGGCAACCTATCATAATTTCAATGATATGGAACGATTGGAATATCTGAAATACTGGTTAGATATGGGCCATGTACCTTTACCACCTTACATAGATTTGCCTAATTATTTTGAGGTGACCCATGATTCTCATGAAACTTTTCCTCAGGTAGAGGACATCATTAATTTAAGGGATATATGTCGTTCCACTTCTGGATGTAATCCTTCTCCTGTTTCGTTTGTAAGGTTAGCTCTCTTCACTTCTTCTAGGGAATCCGGTCAGAGAGTGATAACTTATGCAGACCTTCTCAGTTTATCTGCCACTTTAGGTTACACTCCAGAAGATTTGACTTTCAACGACTTGATAGCACTAGGCCAACTTGCTAAAACCCTTAACTATATACCGCTTTGGCCTCATTTATTAACTCAAGAACGTTATATAAGAAATGTCACAGATGATAATTTTCAAGAGGAAGTTTTAGATGCGAGTGAGGACGGTCAGCCAATAATTGTCTATTTTTATGCATCCTGGTGTTCACCCTGTCACACCATGGGCCCTATAATGGAAGATCTCGCCATAGAGTTTGAAGGTGCTTTTACTTTAGCAAAAGTATATTTTGATGGAAACTCTGAAGCAAGACAGGCTTTATCTCAAGACTCTGTTCCAGCTTTGCTTTTTTATAAGGATGGTCGTATAGTTTTAGAAGACTTCGGCTTTTTTGTCCCGCTAGAGAACACTTCGTCTTCATTAGAAATGTCTCAACAAGCTCTCAGATATCTCATAAATACATATCTTCGAAGGTATTATGAATAGTTATCTTAAAAAATTAGAGAGTGAAAGTAATTAGATAAAGTTATGAACCGCTAACAATGGTTATCAAACTTCTATTTTTGAGACCAGTACTAATCATAATAATTGATTTTTCCAAAGCTTGTTTAAGAAAGACTTCCATGGTAAAACATGGATTTTGTCATTTATAATACGCTCGTTTGTATCTAATGAAACAACAATGTACTTTTTTATAAGTTTCTGGGTGAAGCAAATCGTACACTTTTGCAGAAGAAAATGTCTTATGTAATAAAGTGGTCTTTCCCGTAGAACGAGGTCCAAATAGAAAAAACGACTTCTTTCTTAATAAATTCAAAAGATTTAAATGCCTCTTATACATCTTAACCTCTAATAATACGGCAACCTTCCATAGTATTCAAGTTATATAGTGCAGATTTTTCGGCTTTTTCTGCAGGATAATTGCAGGTTTTGCATAAAGTTTCTTAAAAGAGGGACTATGAGTTTACAGTGCACGCTTGTCTGTTTAGTGCGGACCCAGTAAGGTTACAACAAAGGAGCGTTGTTTAGTTCTTTGAAATATATAAGTAAGAAATAAGAACTAAAAAAGATTTTTGGCAAAAATAATAGGCCTCCACAATCTTATAGATATATCTCTAATGAATTTGTTTTTTAGCTATTTTACTATAAGTAAAGGAAGGTATACAAAAACAGCTTTAGAATGCAATTTTTATACGTAACTTCAAATCTTCAGGACATGTAGAACAGATTTTAAAAGATCTTTAAAGAGATTCTTATATACTTTTCATTTCTCAGTTTATGAGAGTTTTATCCTAAGATAAAAGACAAACTTTATTCACAATTAAAAAGTGTTACCTATTGCCTTATAGAATCTGTTACCGAAGTCCCTTGTAGTACACTTTAACAGCTTTGACATAGCCTCTTATTTCAATTCAATAGGTTATAAAAGATATTTTTAGGGTATGGTGATTTGATTTTGATCCAATTGCTCCATGAAATAAGCAAAGCTAGGAGAGTTTGCAATGGCTTTGTTTTTTCGTATAATTTTAAAAAATTGAGGTCCATGTAATGTTTTGTTATATTTTTTCAAATATCTTTTAATAAGGGCTTCCCCATTTTGACCATCGTATTTCTTATTAATAACCTTTTGTTTGATCAAATCAGAATGTTTCTTCTGTATTTGTTCAATGTCAGCAACCAACCAGTTTTCAAACATAATATCTGCAATAACCACAACAAATCTTTGGTCATGCTCTTTTAAGATAATTTGACTGATTTTTCGACTTATTTCAGAGACATCCTCTTTTCTTTTTTCTCTATCCAATACAATAAATGTCAATTGACAATACGATAAGGCTCTTAATAGTAACAAACATTGATTGGCTATACGCTCTAAAGGTACATTTTTTCCATTTAAGTTACGTATCCTTATAACAAATTCATGATTCGTTCTATTTAATCTTTTCCGAAAAGCTTCTTGTTCAGTACGTCCCTCAACTAAAAAACCAATTTTTGACTTACTCATCTTCAATGCCTCCCATACTCCAATAAGTCCCTAACCCAAAACCCCCAGCATCCAATTCCTTCTTGAGTGTCTGAAGATTTTTTGGAGCTATGTATTTTGTCCCCTTCTCTTGAACAGTTCTTTTTGATATAATCACTTCGTTAGGATTACATTGGTTTAAAACTGTTTCAGAGTGTGTGGAAATCAAAAACTGTACATTTCTTTCTGCTACTTGTTTTCGCATCAGCTTAAATAAAAACTCAATAGCTTTTGGATGTAAATAATTTTCTATTTCCTCAAGATGTAGAAAAGAATAACTACGAATAGATATGGCCAAACATAAAGCTAAAAACTTTAAGCTCCCATCCGATAGATGTTGAACACTATAAAAGATGTCATTCTCTTTTAAATGCTCCTCTTTAAATCGAAGTTTGATTTGTGTAGAATCAATTTCCTCTGTTGTTTTAATCTCTTTTAGAAAAGGAAGTATGTATTGATAAGAATCCTTAATATTATTCATTATTTCTTCTTTCATTTCCTTAGAATAAAAACTAGAGATATATATACCAAACCCTGGTTCACTTTTAAATAAAAATGGAAAGAATATCTCCTCATTTCCAGTTATTTCTGATAAGTTTTTCCAAACTTGAGAAAAGTTTTCTCCATTATATTCTAATGTTTTAGGACTGCTATAATCAGATGTTTTTCTGAGAACCTCTGGTTTAAAGTTAAATCCATTAATACAACCAAATATCCACAAACATTTTTTTATAAGATCCATTTCTAATTTTGTTTTATTTTTATGTTGAGGTTTTATTTCTCTTTTTGTATCCTTATTATCCAAGCCTAAGCTTAACTTAAATTTGTTACTAAACATTATTTGTTCAAATGCTTTTTTGATAAATAAATAATTTTTGTCATAAATATGTCTTTCAATCTCAAAATTTTCCCCCATTAAATTTTTATTAGGGATATCAAATAAAATATTTTTACAATTGCTATCCTTTCCATAAGAAAAAGATTCTTTGCTTATCAATAAGTTGCTATTATCAAGTTTAATAGCAAAACTATAACAAACATAATAAGGAGATATTAAAAATTCAAAATAATCTTTTTGTATTTTATCTATCCTAAATAAAATGGAAAAAGAACATTCATTGAACTTTTTGTCTTCTTCTTTGGTGATCCTAAAAACTTGATCTAATCCACCAGCCTCTTGAATGGCCCTCATCGGTGAACTTGTAATACATTCAGATATAAATTTCAATGCCAACATAATATTGGTTTTTCCTGTACCATTTTCTCCAATCAAAACCTTTAAAGATGTGTCAAAAATAACATCTCCATCTTTTATGGATCTAAAGTTTTTTATGGTAATTTTTTCAATCATTTTAGCTTCTTATTTTTTTTCAAATGGATTCGGCTTGAAAATCTTCTGGTGTAACAATAAAAATTTTATCAAAATCTTTTTTATAAGATGTGTTTTTTTTGATAACTTGTTTACAGTCGCTGATAAATTTACTCCAAGTTTTTTTATTTTCTTCTGCTCTATGATCTTTTTCAAAATAACGATAGGCTCCTGTTGTAGCTCCAATAATTAAACTATTGTGTTTGTTTTTTGATCTTGTTGATTTTTCCTCTACCTCTTTTAATCCTTGCTTTACAAATTCTAAGCAAGATTTTAATATTTTCACACTCGTTTCAGGAGTCTCTTCAAGTTTAAAAAATCCAAATTTTTCCATAATTTTTTCTTGTGAAAGAAGTTCCTTTTCATCTTTAGGAAAAATAACTTGTAGATGAACTTGTTCCCCCTTCCCTCGCTTCTTGGCTTTACTTCCTCTCTTTTTCACTTCCATTGTGGCAAAAACACTGTAAATATGATCCTGTTGATCCGCTAATTCCGGTGTTTTAAATTCAATCCATGAGTATTTATCAAAATTATGTCTGAAAAAAATATACAATGCTAAAAGCTCGCTCATTAAACATTGAACTTGTCTCATTTTGCGAATTTCAGATTTATTGATCTGATTCTTGTGTATGAGTTCATTGATCTGCTTTCTTATTCTTTCATAAAACCTGCAAAAGTTTTTTGGTGAGTCGCTCTTTTGTAATTCATGAATGCTTTCAATGACCTCCTCCATAGCTTCCTGATGGACTTTCAAAGACTTTTTTTTACCCATTATCCTACATATCTCCTAAAAATTAATGACTCTTTCCCTTCAACACTTCAGAGCTTTGGTGCATACATATATAACTATTTCTACCCTACAAAATACCCATCTGTCAAACAAGTCTTCAATCAAAGTCATTTCTCAAAAAAAGCTAAAGCAAAAGCTTCAACTAGCTTGTTTTAAAGCTCTTAGAGCCATGTAGCCATATTATTTCAAGGAGGTATAATATCAACTAAAGGAAATTTTTACACTAGGACCTAATACTACATTGGCACATTGATTTTTTTATATATTTAGTCGAGTAGAATAGAGGAATTTCACCTCTAAGCTCTCACAGAACCGTGCGTGACAGTCTCCCGTCACACGGCTCTTATCACTCCGCTTATCAAGATTCCACTTCCTTACTCTTCTACTTATTGATCGCTTTGAACGACTACTTACCGCTGGTAGAAAACCTGTGAATATTTTACCTGTTTTCCCCTTGGCTCCTCGAGAACGATAAGTGTATCCAAGAAAATCAAAACTGATCTCCTCTTTTATCTTCCTCCCCTTGTAGTGTCTTCCACAATAAACAAGTTTGGTCTTCTGTGGGTGAAGGTTCAATCCTAATCTCTCTAACCTCCGACCTACAGTCTCTCTCACTTCCTCTGCTTCTGATCTCGTCTTACAGTGGATTATACCATCGTCCGCATATCTTACTATACGGGTCTCTGGATAATGTTCTGACATCCAACGATCAAATGCATAGTGTAAGAATAGATTGGACAATAAAGGACTGATCACTCCGCCTTGTGGCACTGCTTTGTAAGCTTGCCATACCTTCCCTTTCGAAATATCTTCAAAAGGTTTAGCTTGCTCTGTTGCTTTTGCCTTCTTACTTGTTCTAGTTGTGGCTATCGCTACAGATGAATGATGTGATCCCTTCGCACGAGTTGCTATTACTCCTCTCGTATCGCTACTACGAATCACTCCGCCCCTTAAATTGACCTTGGTACTCTCGCTCTTTGAGGTATCCTCATTTGTAACTTCTCCCTTTACTTTCAATTTAAGGTTCTCAAGTTCCTTGCTATGGCATAGATAGAATTCATGCCACCTTAGTGCCAGATGCCGCTTAACCGGTAAACAGGTAACCGTTAAGCTCGTCATGGATTCGGCTTCTTATCCACTTTTGGCTATCTCCTCTGTGGTTTTGACAGATCTACAGTGGTTCATTTACATTCATCTCTTCTATCCTCACTTGACGATTCTTATTATCGCCTTTTCCTCGTTGGCTTCCCGTTGAACTCCTTAGAATTCATCCGTTACGAGGTGGTTTCAAACCCGCTCCTATAAGCCGATCTCGAGGCGACTACCCTCTTCCTTTGCAAAGCATGGAAACTGTTTGTTTCCTTCTTGACGCCCGAAGCCTGCCAAACTCTAGATCACTACATTAAGGTAAATTCAAATAGTAGACCTAGCATTTTTAAGACCATTTCTAAAAGAATTTTATTTCAAGGATTGAGTTTTGATTTGCAATTTTATAGATGTGTAAATTTAAAGATTTGCAAGCTCATAAATTCTCCGCCTAGCTCTCTCCAAAGCTTTTTTTATAAGACCTTCAAGATTTGAATCTTTAAATTCCTCTAAAGCCTCATAAGTAACTCCCTTTCGAGATGTGACATCCTCTCTAAGACGTTCAAAAGACTTCTCAGATTGTTCCATAAGTTTTGCAGAACCTAAAAATGTATGAATGATAACGTTTCGTGCCAAGCAAGAAGGAATACCTATATCTTTAAGATCTTCCTCCATCAATCTAGCCAATTCAAAAAGAAAGGCTGGACCTGAACCACTGATAGGCGTCAACTTATCAATATCTTCTTCTTTATCGACCAGGAACAAATGAGAAATAGCTTCAAAAGCTTTTTCCAAATAAGATTTATGTTCCGAGATAATCTCATGACTTGTTGAAACAATGTTCACTCCATGCCCCACTACAGAAGGAGTATTGGGCATCATGCGAAAAATAGAAGGCAGTGTCAACATTCTGGTGATAGTAGTTATTTTTACACCAGCTAAGATTGAAATAATAGTCTGCTCACTATGAAGACCTCCTACACTATAACAGAGAGCCTCAAATTGCTGAGGCTTGCAACCAAGAAAAACAAGATCAAAGGAAGACAAGTCTTTCATATCTTCTAGAACTCTTCCATCAGTTGCTTTAGCTAAGGCCTCCGCCCTAACTCTTGATGGAGTATATGTCCAAATTTCTAATTGATGATCAAATCTTTTCATGGGGATAATAAGGGCAGAGGACATTGTGCCACAACCTAAAACAGCCATTTTCATTATTTAAGCCTCCTTAATGGTTTACAATATTGGCAGATGCAATTCAGTTTTTTTTGCGATCTGGCGGATACCATGACCTGCAAACAAAGCATTCCGGCAAACTATTTTCAGAAACAGCTTGCCAAATTACCGTTTACCCAACTGCCTGAATGCATCATCTTTTTAAAGTGATTTGATTTCATTACCGAGATTGCATTTTATCAATATGCTCAAAGATAAGCGGCTTATTATCTAAAAAGTCTCTTATACCTTGCCCAGATTGTTTTGCCTCTAGAACTTGGTTTCTCGTTAAAAGACCTCTTTGTTGCAATTGGCTCAAATAAGCATCCGATACACCATATAACTCTTCTTTATAGAGTTCACTGATTAATAATCTATGTACATCTGAATTAAAATTTCCTGCAACTACAGAAGTCAACTCTGTCAAAAAAGATACATCTTTTGGAAGAAACCCTAAACGTCTTAACTGAGAGTAGGCGACTAAAGATTGCCTTGGGTCTGCCTTAGCTCCTTGTTGATAACTCTCGTAAAAACTCTTAAGACCATTATACCATGGGCAAAAAGGATGATTGATCACTGCTCGAAAACAAGATGTAGAATTTTCTTGAAATAGATGAGTGATAGCATCTTGTTTATGGTCCTCATTGTAAAAATGCCGAGTGATTAAGGAATAATTAATTATATCATAAACTGAAACACTCTCATCTAAGAAAAACGCTCTATCCGCTCCAAAAGTCAGCTTTGGATGCTCAAGGGTATGATAACCTAATGGATTTGTACTTCCAAAATGAAGAGAGGTTTTTTCATTTGTTAACTCCAAAGCCTTTATGTTCAAAAGATGGTTGACACCAACTGTCTCATTAACTGCTGTGACAAAAGACTCATTGAATCTTCTTCGAACAACAGCATTAGGTTGACCTAAGTCTGAGAAAGGGGTGAGCTTAGCTAAAATAACAAGATCACTACCAATTGTATAACTTTTTACATAAGGAAAAACAGTAGATATATTGTTAAAAATCATTTTTATAAGATCTAAGTTCATAGAGTATGTATGAAACCATTGGCTTAAAACCCCATCATGATTGAGTTTTCCAGCAACAGACTTATAAAACTCTAAAGCAAATAAGTTTTCAACTCCAACAACCCAAGGATTGCTCGCCTCTGAAGCAATCAAATCATAACGTGTTTTCGAATGTGTTAAAAACTTAAAAGCATCGTTTTCTATCACTGATACTTTAGGATTCTTACTTAAAAGAAAATTAACAGAGTCAAAAAGAGGATGCCTCTTTATAAGCACACTCGAAATTTCAATTGCTTGAACATCTTGAACATCAGCAAATCGCCCTAGAGAACCAGCTGTGATTCCTGTTCCAAAACCAATAACAGCAGTTTTAAGTTCTCTCGAGCTTGGAGCATAAAGGTAAGGAAAAAGGGCAGTCCCCCAAACAGTTGGAAAATCTCCCCAAGAGCTTCCATCTGACTTTCCATTAACAATAATAGATAATATTTCATAATCAGGACCTGGAATAATAATTGAAGAAGAAATCCTCTTTTCAGAACCTCCTCTTAAAACAGAAATAGTTGAGTTTGGTCCATCTTCAAGAAAAACAGGGTCTCCTCCGTAAGACCGTGGTAAAAACCATGATTTAAAGTGATAATTTTCCATCTCGTGATTTCTAAACAAACCTACATAATGATGACGACGATTCCATTGAGGCATAATAAACATGAAACATAGATAAAATATAATAAAGGTTGTAAGGAATCCTTTTAATTTAGAATGTTTTAAACTCCAAAAATCTTGAATCACAGGCACAGTAAGACTTAATATAACACCCATCATTAATACAGTGTAAAAGCAGAACTTGAATATTTCCTCTATAGAATAAAAATGCAACAGCCAATATCCTAAAATAACAGCACCAACCAAAGCTCCTACTGTATTAAAAAAGTAAAGATACCCGCAGACTCTACCATAGTTCTTTTGATTTTTATCAATCATGCAATAACTTAATGGCAGAATTCCACCTAGAAAAAAGAAAGCCGGTATCAGAGGAATACTGAAAGTTACAAAGATAAGACCCAAATAGACAAATTGAGTTATTGGTATTGTCGTGAGAGAAACTCTTATATGATTAACAACAGAGGGCAGATAAGGAACAGACCAAAAGAAAAAAGCAAGAAACAAAGAGGAAAACACTAAGCTTTTTAAAATAAATGTGAGATAATGAGATCTCTTTGAATGGGCAGAGGCTAGCTTATTGATTAAGCGGTTGATACGCAAGCTCCCCAGTCCAATCCCTAAAACAACAATAGCAAGTACCGTAGGAAAAACATAAATATTAAAGCCCATGGTTAAAGCCAACACACGGATTAAGATAATCTCTAATCCAATAGTGATCGCGCCTATAACAAAAACAAGGGCATAGCAAAGAAAATTACTCGTTGCATGAGCATCTTCAGTCTTATCAAAACTGTCATGGCTCCGACGAGATTGTGTGATCAATCGTCCTGAAAGAGCATTGAAGATATAGACAAAACTCACTAAAAAATTCAATGCCCCCATTGCAAACAAACTGTAAGGTAATCCTAACATTGGAATTAATAAGTAACCACCACCTAAACACCCTAAAAAAGCCCCTATAGTATTTACACCATAGATTTGCGCATGAAAGGCATCAATTTCTCTATCTTTTTGCTTATCTTTTGATTGTGGAAAAAGCGTAGTCATTAAAGGGATTGTTGCTCCCATAAAAATTGTTGGTAGCAAAATAGCAATCACAATGATCAGCATGTCAAAAAATAAATTGTTTGGCCCATTAAAGCTTATCTTCTGAAGAAAAATAAAATAGTTTGGAAAGATCACAACATAAGCAGCTGTAAAGAATTCAATCCAACCATAAAACTTAAGTAACCCTTTTCGTGTACTAATGTACTTCTGCTCTGTTAAATAACCAAAAAGAAAATAGCCCAGACTTAAGCCTAAAAGGAAAATAGCAACAACTAAAGCTGCTGATCTTGCTTCACTGCCAACCAAAATGGCAAGATACCTCTGCCAAACCATTTGATAAACAAGACTAACCATCCCAGTAAGGAAAATACAAAAAAGTAAGAAATTTTTATACATAGCTCAAATATTATAGTATAAATATATAAAGTCATTTATTATATTCTTGACCTTAATGCATATTGTCATCTTTTTTGTTTTTTACAACAACTTAAGCACTTATGAATAAATATGACGGAGGTAACTTAAAGGTATCGCATCATGAAAATAAATTTTTATTTTTTCCTTATAGTCCTTTTGCAATTTGTATTTTTAGTAGCATGCTCTACTCAACCAGAACAAAAAATGCATCCTACTTCAATTTCATCTTCTCCTCAACAATCAAAAGATTTTAAACGCATCAAAGACCTACATGCAAAAGGAGAGATAAAAGCAGCAATCAACTTATTAAACATATTTATTGAGAGACACCCTAGTGACGAAGCTTATTTTCTGCTTGGAACTCTTTATTATCAACAGAAAAAATATAAAAATGCTTACACATTCTTTAGAATCATTCGACCAAATAGTAACTACGGCAACCAAGCAAAAATTCAATCAGCTTACTCTTTATCTCATTTAGATATAGCTAATAAGAAAAAATCCTATCAATTAGTCAAACAGATTCTTAACAACTTAAAATTATCTGATACAGAAAAAATTCGTGTCTATAAACTTAAAGATATTTTATTAAAATATATTGATGATGAGATTATTCAGCAGCTAGAGACATATACTCAGCTTTATCAATTAATTCAAAACCCAACATTGAAAGAAAAATATAACTTCAAAGCAGTGTCTTTATTACAATCAAAGTTAAATGAAGATCAACTTAAACAAGTTATTAAACATAACTCTCTGAAAACTCTAAAAAGTATGGCATTTTTTCAGCTAGGTTCTTTATATTTTGATCAAGGAGATTTCCGGCAAGCCAAATATTACTTTAAAAAAGCGCTTTATTGGCGATTAGATGAAGAATACAGAGATCAAGCAGAAAAAATATTAGCGCAAATAAATACAAGGCATAAAGTCAACGCTAATACAATCGGTGCTATATTACCATTAACTGGCAAAGATGCAGCCTTTGGGTATAAAGCCTTAAGAGGACTACAGTTAGCATTAGAAATTTATGATCATACTTCAGCAAGTGACTTACGCCTGGCTGTGATTGATAGCAAAAGTGATTTGCTTGTTGCGAAAGATGCGGTCCAACGCCTTGTTTTAGAAGATCGAGTCATTGCTATTGTTGGCGGCTTAATGAGTAAAACAGCGCATTCCATATCTTCTTCTGCTCAAAAACTCTTAGTTCCTAATATTGCTCTTTCACAAAAAAACGACATTACTGAAATAGGGGATTATATTTTTCAAAATGCTTTAACTGGCCAGATGCAAGTGGACTTTTTAGTAGAAAGATCTATGCAAAAAGGTCTTAAGAACTTTGCCATTTTATATCCTAATGACAGGTATGGTATTGAATATGCTCAGCTATTTTGGGATAGTGTTCTAGCAAGACAAGGACAAATTGTTGCTGTTCAAACATATACAAAAGAAGAGACTGACTTTAGAGAGCAAATTCAGCGCATGATAGGAACTTTTTACAAAAATGATAGGCAAGCAGAGTTTAACAAAAAACTTAAGTTGTGGAGAAAGAAATTTCCAAACTCTCGCAAGAATATCCCAAATAACTTACTTGAACCTCTCGTTTTTTTTGATGCTCTTTTTATTCCAGATGGAATAAAAGTGCTTGGTCAAGTAGCACCCATGTTAGTTTATAATGATATAGAAAATATGATTTTATTAGGAACAAATTTATGGAATACTCCTCTACTTTCACAGAGAGCTGGGCAATTTTTAAGATCCTCTATTTTTGTAGATAGTTTTTCTATGTCAGACGAAAATTTTATTTCTTCTGATTTTTATAAAAACTACATAAAAGTATTCAATCAAAAACCGCATATACTTGAACTACAAGCTTTTGAAGCCGGGTTGATCTTAAAGAAAGTTATTGAAGAAGGAGCAGATACACGTCAAGAAGCACAGAAAATGCTAACCACCATCAACCTAGATGGAGTACTTGGAAGCCTACAAATGACAGAAAAAAGACAAGTCAGGAGGCCAATGGCACCTTTAACTTATGATCAAAAGACAAAACAAATTTCTAAGCTGTCTCACTCAAAATAAACCAACCTCTGGTTGCTTTCTGGCAATGACCCTGACGGCTAATGCCCTCAGCAAATAGGTCATTGCCTAGAAAGTCTGTTTATTTTGAGTAGGAATATCTCCTCGTTCTTTTATAAAATGTTAAGGAAATCATTTATGTCCTTACCCTATCTCTTATTTCCTCCTCCTACAAATCACCTCAAATCTTTTCATGGCAACTAGGATTTGATATTTTAAGCCAAAGATGAGGTATTCCACAGAGAAATCGCTATTGGCAATTTCCCGAAGGCTTAATTGCTCACTCAAAATAAACTGACCTCTGGTTGCTTTCTGGCAATGACCCTGACGGCTAATGCCCTCAGCAAATAGGTCATTGCCTAGAAAGTCTGTTTATTTTGAGTAGGAATATCTCCTCGTTCTTTTATAAAATGTTAAGGAAATCATTTATGTCCTTACCCTATCTCTTATTTCCTCCTCCTACAAATCACCTCAAATCTTTTCATGGCAACTAGGATTTGATATTTTAAGCCAAAGATGAGGTATTCCACAGAGAAATCGCTATTGGCAATTTCCCGAAGGCTTAATTGCTCACTCAAAATAAACTGACCTCTCGAAGTGAGCCTCTCAAGGTGAGCCTCTAGCCATTTTTAAAAAACAATAACTAGAAAATGGACTGAAAGGATAAACTAAACACCTCTTACTTCTGATCCCCAAATGTATTTATGAGTTTGTATTTGCAACCTTACTTCTATATCTTCAGATAAAATATTTTCTGCAAGCCATTTAGCCCCCACCTTCTGATGAGAAGGAGAAAATAAAACAACGCATTTTTTTAAAAGACAATGCTGTTTAACAAACTCTATAGCCCATTTAAAATCTTCTTGAGAACAAATAACAAATTTCATCTCATCTTTACTATCAATATATTTGAAATTCTCTAGTAAAAAAGAGTCCTTCTCGCCACTATCAGGTGTTTTAACATCTACTATTTTTTTTACGCGGGAATCTACTTTTTGGCAGGAAAATGCCCCACTTGTCTCAAGTGAAATATTATAATTTTTATCACAAAGTATTTGCATTAATTCACAAATATCTTTTTGAATCAATGGCTCTCCACCAGTGATACAAACATACGATGTATTGAATATCTTAATTTTTTCAAGGATCTGCTCAATAGACATTTTAGATCCTTCAAAAAAAGCATAACTGGTATCACAAAAGGAACATCTTAAAGGGCATCCAGAAGTACGCACAAAAACAGTTGGAATCCCTGTGTATGTTGATTCTCCTTGGATGCTTTTGTAAATTTCATTAATTTTTAACATTTTTTGATATTTTCATGTATTATAAATGTATAACTTCATTTCTAAATGATATAGTATATCTTCTTTGTTTTGGCACTGAATATCAGGATTTTTTATATTTAAGGGTTAAAATGGCACTTTCTGTAATAAAAATGTCTGGCACTCAAAACACTTTTTTTATCTTAGATACTCGATGCCCAGATTTTAATACTCAAATACATCAGCTTTCAGGAGGTTTAACCCGAGCAACTATTGCTAAAAATCTATGTCATTCATTTCATCTTTCAAAAGCCGATGGATGTATTTTTATAGAAGAAGATCCCGTATTGGACTTTAAATGGGATTTTTATAACTCAGATGGATCACATGCCCAAATGTGCGGAAACGCTGCAAGGTGTGTTGCTTGGCTGGCTTATAAAAAAGAATGGGTTTCTTCACCTTTTGTGAAATTCCAATCTGTATCTGGTGTCATCAAAGCAGATGTTGACTTAAAAGGTTTTGTCAAAGTTGAAATGAGCCCTCCTCAAATTTTAGAAAAAGAAAAGATTTTTAAATACAAAAATCAAGCTCTTAAAGGATTAAGTGTCAACACGGGTGTACCTCATTTTGTGATGCAAGTTGAAAACATGACAAACAGAGAATACCTCAGGGAAATAGCTCAGTATGTACAAAAACATCCCTGTTTTGGCAATGAAGGTAGTAACGTATCTTTTTTGAGATTACCTCATAAAAATATGACCTCTCAAGACATTTTTGAAGGTCTGACTTTTGAAAGAGGTGTAGAAGACTTTACTCAATCTTGTGGAACAGGTGCTGTGGCCATTGCTGCATTTTTGATTTCTAAATCTATAAAGTCTTTCAATGAAGATATCTTAATTAAAGTCCCAGGAGGTCAACTGACAGTGTCCATTCTTGAAGATTATAAAAGTGCGTTTCTATTTGGTGCCATAGAATACTTAGAGCAATTTGAGTTAAAACCAGAATTTATTAAAGCCCCAATCTAGAGGAAGAATAAATACACCCAAATCAGATAAATTTAGGAATCAATTTACACAGCAAGGCTATTCAAAATATATAGCCTATACCAAAAGCCACAGAGTTTGTACTGTTATTAAGGTTCAGAGATCCTTCTAAGGTAAATCCTAAGTTTTTCATACTATCAACTATCAACTCTGACCCTAGTGTTAATCGAATGGGGTACCATGTATCGTTGTCATTAAACATGAACCCTAAAAGAGGTCCAGTATATGTATTAAAAGTTCCAAAGTTGGCTCTAATTTTTTTTGAAACAATAGGATGTGTGTACAATCCAAATGCAGAAGGAGAATTAGGACAAGGACAATGAATATAAGTTACCCCAGAAAGCAACCCCACTGCCGGCTGATTTTCATAATCAGGGATAGGTATCCATTTCCAACTCCCATCAACTTGTAGGTTAATATCAGTACCTCTACCAAGTCCTACTTTCCATGAAGAACTTTCAGAAAAAGGAATTTCCATATGCCCCATAACACCAACGCCTTCATAACCGCCGTTAATAAGCCACTGTGTTGAAATATTTGCTTTGATACGATCTACAATCTCGCCAGTTTCTAAAGTCGAATGTATCCCTCCCCAGGACTTAGAGACCACCAAAGACATAACAACGACAACTAAATAGAATAACCGCCATCGAAGGGTAGATTGATACATGATGACCTCCTATAACTTTATTTAATAACTCAATAATTTCATCTTTTATAAAATAAGTCTACCTTATTTGTCAAGTGAATAATGACTGAATAAAGTATTAAAAATATTTGTTTTTATAGGCTTAAATGAGACCTGTTGACCAAAAAGATCACTTTTTCTTTGCAAAATCATAAATTTAATACCTATTATGATTTCATCAAAGGATTTAAGATTTGTTGTTTTTTTGAGAGACTTTCTGGACACACATTAGGAGCTTTTTCTATTAAACTTTGCACATAACCTTTTGATGTCACTAGTGTTGAGCGTTCAGTAAAAAGTTTTGAGAAGTAGTCTTCCATAATCTCGATCACTTGATCTTGATTGAAATGTAAATTATTTTCTAGGAAATCAATGACTCTATTTGGAGGATCAGCATTTTTATTGTAATCAAACAGAACCAAGGCTCTAAAACCTTCTTCTTTTAATATAATCTGATCTAATTTTTTCTTACCTTTATCCCTATCACCTTTCCCAAGATAATCCTCTAAATAAGCTACTTTATCAGCAAATAACTCACTCATCCTTATCCTTATACTCATAGAAAAAGCTTGAGGACTATACTTAAATACATCCGCAATCTGCTCTGGATTGAGTTCTCTCTTTTTTAGAAATTCAATATATTCATTTTCAAGCTTACCTTCTTTGTTCTTATAAACTCTAAAATTCACAATATCCGCAAAATTTCCATTTTGTATCATCCAGTTTACCTCAGCTTTGCCATCTCTGCCGCTAACTCCAAGAAGCTCTTCTAAATAAGTTATCTTATCAGTAGATAAATCACCTACAGAAAAAATCCTAGGATCACTTTTGAATAAATCTGCAATCTGCTCTGGATTGAATTCTCTCTTTTTTAGAAATTCAACATATTCATTTTCAAAGTTGCCTTCTTTGTTCTTATCAATTTTGAAGCTTACAATACTTTGAAAGCTTTTATTTTGTATCACCCAGTCTAACTCAGCCTTGCCATCTCTGCCGCTAACTCCAAGAAGCTTTTCTAAATAATCTATCTTATCAGTGGATAGATCACCTCTAGAAAAGGCCATAGGATTACTTAGAAATAACGCTATAATCTCTTCCTGATCATATCCTCCTCTACTTGCTAAAAAGTTCACTCGAAATTCTGTCTCATTTTCATATTCACCAGTTTTTTTATTGATTTGCATGTTCACAGAATCAATAATATTTAAACTCTTTTTTCTTCTAACAATACTCTTAATCTCATTCTTACCTCTATCTCCTCTTCCAAGAAAGTCTTCTAACCATGCTGTTCTTCTATTAAATACCTCTAAATTGCTGTTGCTTATCGCTTGAAGATTATTTGACAAAATCTCTACCATTATATCTTGCCCAAAATCAAAGTAAGTGAACACAGCATCAAGCATATCTCTGATATTTTTTACTTCACCTCTTTGAAAAGGCGCAAAGGTTTTATCCAGTATTTTTTTGATATGGCTTTTTCCAAAATATTCTGTGTATACTTCTAATCTTGATGTGAAGAAAGCATAAGTTATTTCAAAAAAACTAGTAGAATTAAGCCTCCTGACAATAATATCAGTCTCCATATCCCGTTTATTCTCTAAATCATCTAAGAAAAGAAGAGCCTCTAATACACTCCAATGTTGGGCACTATCACGAATCCTCTCCTCCCATAAAGGAGCATCTCTACGAGAAGGCATCTGGCTTAACATTAGTTTCTCTAAAGCACTTTCAAGCGCGTCTCCTTTTAACTGTAGACGACTTTGTTGCAGTTTTCTTCTGAAGTGCTCTCTAACATAATTTATAAAAACATCACTGCCTGTTTGAAAGTGAAACCTGTCTAACCTGCTTTGTACTCTTCTTAAAGATTCTGTATCTTTAAGAACTGTTAAAGTATGAGGTGTAGGTAATGGTTCTAAAACATTTAAAAGTTCAGCAGCACCACTGACTGTCCATGATTCTGTGTCATTGAAAACATCATCGAACCAGGTAGGACCCATAATACTTTCAACATCTTCTGTATGCAGCTCCACAAAATTAAAAAACACCTCACCGGCTGTAGTCGGCCTTGTTTGCGAAAAAACAGCATAATGAAATAACAAAATCAACAGAAAAAACAGAGACCTGAGTAATAACATTGGAGCAAAACCTAACAAAAAAGAGAACCTCAACATTCAAGATGCATTTTTTCAAACCTATTATGAGAATAATACAGACTGATTTTTATCAATTCAAACAAAATCTTAATCAGACATTATAAGAAAATCAATTTTTCTTCTCAAAATTAGAAGCCATCTCAAAAATAAAGTTTTATATCACCCGTTGAGAAATAAAAGCATTTCCCTTAACATTGCGTAAAAAATGAGAAATATCTACCCTACCCAAAATAAACAGATTTTTGAGGTAGCCAACATTTTACTGACGGAGATACATCCCGCAGGGATACATCCCGCAGGGATACAGTCCCGTAGGGATACAGTCCCGTAGGGATACAGTCCCGTAGGGATACAGTCCCGTAGGGATACAGTCCCGTAGGGATACAGTCCCGTAGGGATACAGTCCCGTAGGGATACAGTCCCGTAGGGATACAGTCCCGTAGGGATACAGTCCCGTAGGGATAC
This sequence comes from Bdellovibrionales bacterium, assembly GCA_965262715.1. Lineage (GTDB taxonomy): Bacteria > Bdellovibrionota > Bdellovibrionia > Bdellovibrionales > JAUICD01. Next base: position 1,892,946 of record OZ253553.1, read on the forward strand.
AGTCCCGTAGGGATACAGTCCCGTAGGGATACAGTCCCGTAGGGATACAGTCCCGTAGGGATACAGTCCCGTAGGGATACAATCCCGTAGTGTGAACCGTCAGGCTGGTTACCAAAAACAGCCAGAGGTTCGCCTCGAGAGGCTGGTTTATTTTGAGTGAGACAGTCCTTTTATATAGAGCCTAAGCTAACAGGTTGTTTTGAAAACGTGAGCACAGGAAGTAATTTTGAGATGAGTTCTAAAATTTTGATCGCAATCCTCTTATTTGAGTAAATTTCTGTAAGGCAGACAAAGAAGTCTCCATTCCAACAAAATCATCCTTATCTGCTCTCAAAAAAGGATTTAGTTCTTTTTCCAAGTTCATAATAGTAGGTACTGTAGGTTTATTTTGAGACCTCAAACTTTTAATTTTCTCATAATGCTCTAAAAGATTCTTATTGTCAGGTTGAAGTGTAAGCGCAAATTGTGTATTTTTTTCTGTATATTCATGAGCACAATAAACTCTTGTCACATCTGGCAATTCCCTGAGTTTCTTCAAACTTCCCCACATCATTTTTGGAGAACCTTCAAAAAGACGACCACAACCTAAAGAAAACAAGCAATCTCCCGTGAAAAGTATATTTTCTAAAGGGAAATAATAGTTGATCATTCCTAATGTATGACCAGGAACAAATAAAATTTGAATTTGAAGTTTTCCAAAATGAAATACATCCCCATCATCCAGCGCAATATCCAGACCAGGAATGTAATTCCTATTAGCATCATATTGGGATCCTAAAATCTGACAATTATATTTTTCTTTTAACATGAGGTTCCCACCAACATGATCAAAGTGGTGATGAGTATTAAAAATATAATCTAATTCCCAGTTTTTCTGTTTTAGAAAATCTAGAATAACTTGAGCATCTGGAGTATCTACAGTCGCAGTTTTTTTTAAAGAAGGCTCATGTAAAATAAAAGCATAATTATCCTGCAAGGCTGGAATCTGATAAACTTCTAACACTTAAGCCTCCTCACCTTAAACAAAATTTACCACAAATAAAAATTAGCAACAACACTTTATAAAAATAGGTTCATAACTACTTAAGCATCCTTTTTTCCAGGATATGGCAAACCGGAAACAACTCTGGGCAATAGTTAAGCTGAACCTCCAATCTACTTCTGAAACTTCAAAGTCATTGCCCTAAGATCAGACTTTTTCCTATTTATATCATTAGCTTTTATGACCTCTCTCTTGTTTGGCTTCAACATTGTAGCTTTCAAATAGACAAATTGAACGCAAATAGTAATGCCAGACTGCGTTCGTTGCCAGATATCTTAAGCAATGATGGTTTTTGAGATGAGCTCCAAAAGGATTTGTTGCATAAATAAATATTGATTTAAATAGTAAGTATGTGAAGATTAGAGAATTATGGTAGGCATCTGATCTAGCTCAGGCCAGTGCCTCAGGGAACAAATTTTTCTTAAAGTATTTTATCTATAATAAAATCACAAAATAACAATAATGCAAGGCACGAGGGTTGCTTGCCGCTAGTGAAGATGCCTACCATAATTCTCTTATACATGTTTATACAACAAAACCATTTTAAATTACCACCATACCAGCTTCGAGCCTATCATCTCTTAATCAGAAATGATTTGTTTTTCAAGAGAACCGATAATTTGAGACTTGATGCTTGCAACATCACCTTCTACGAAAGCTCCTGAAGAGTAAAAATGACCCCCACCTCCTAGATCATCTGCGATAGTAGATACATTGATTTTCCCTTTACTACGTAGAGAAATTTTATATCGCCTTTTATCTTCCATCTCTAAAAAGAGCACAGCCACTTCTAAAGATTTAACATTCATAACCATATCAATTACATCTAAACTATCATCATAAGTCAGTTCATGGCCTAAAATATCTTCTTGTTTAATCGTCAAAAAAGCAGAACGTTGATTGTTAGAATATTCAACAGATCCTAACACTTTTGAAAGAAATTTTAATTTATTCACTGTGTAATTGCCAAAAATATTTTGACTCACTTCCATGGGTTGTTTTTCATATTCAAGCAGTTCTACTGCAATACGATGAGATTCTGCAGAATTACGTATGTAGCGAAAAAACTGTGTATCAAAAATAATAGAAGCGTAAAGCGCTCTTGCGATATCCTTATCTAAAGGAATATTTAACTCTTTAATGAGGTGAAATACCATTTCGCCAGTGCTTGCTGCATTTACATCAATATAAGACCCTTCTGTCGGTGAAGGTCCATTTTTAACAGGAAGATGGTGATCTATAAACAAGATGTTTTCACAAAGTTCTTCCATTTTTGTAAATAAGTCTCCTAAAAGCCTCGAGTCATTCGTATCTACTATTAAAGCAAGGTCTGTTTTTTGTAGAGGAGAAGGCTCTGATTGGTAAGCTTGCAGATATTTTTTTGTATTTAGAAAGGTATATCTTGAAGGCACTTGATCTAAATTTAAAATCCGGACATCTTTTTGTATTTTTTTTAAAGCATGATAAAGTGCTAGTTCTGAACCTAGACCATCTCCATCAAGATGCTTATGAGTAGATATCATAATACGAGATGCTCTTTTAATTTGATCTGCTACATTCTTAAGCGCAATTTGTGACATAATACCTTTATAGTCAAATCAAATGACAATTGCAATGTTCTTATTCAATTTTATAACTTAATAAATAACTCTTTAGCTTTTTTATTCAAAAGTACATGATGTATTTATGACAAAAGGCTTTATATTTGGATAAAATAGGGTAAACAGGTTCATGCGCATTGTATCAATATTACAATAATTTCAATATCTTTCTTGAACTAAATGTCTAAAACTAGATTCTTAAAGCCTGACCTTTCCAAAAGCCCGACTATTAGCTATCTATTTATTTTGACAAAATGGATATTAGAATTGCTTTTAAAATAAGTCTTAAATAAAATGGTTTCTTATAAGAAAGACTTAGGAACAACGATGATAAATAAGTTTTTAATCTTAGGCAGCTTAGCATATGATAGCATTTCTACTCCTTCAGTGACACGTAAGAAGATCTTAGGTGGATCCGCCAACTATGCAACACTAGCAGCAACTTTTCACTATAATCATATTTCAATCATGGGATCTGTAGGAAAGGATTATTCTAAAAATGATGTGCAGAAGCTGGCAAAGCGTGGAGTGAATGTCTCTCATATTTACACATTAGGAGATCATACAGCACACTGGGAAGGATGTTATAAAGAAGATCTTAATCAGGTTGTTACGGTAAATGAGCCTTTTTTTATCAAAACATTCTCAGAACATTGTAGTCAGCTCACTTCTCTTCTTCAAAAACAAGAAGTACGGCTCGCCTCTGAGTACCAATATGTTTTTTTAGGAAATACAGACCCTCATTTGCAAAATGAGGTCTTAGAACAGTTAAAAGACCCTTTTCTTGTTGCCTATGACACAAGGAGTGATTGGATCAGTCGAAGAGGCAAAAAAGATAAAGTCTTACAAATCCTAAAAAAAGTAGATATCCTATTTGTCAATGAAGAGGAATCCCATCTACTCGCTCAAACATCAAACACAATAGAGGCTGCCTATAAATTAAAAGACTTAGGAGCTAAGGCCATTGTTATTAAAAGAGGAGAATATGGTTTTCTGCTTTATCATCAAGATAAGTTTTTAATTTTACCTGCTTTCCCTCTTAGAAAAATTGTAGATACAACAGGCGCAGGTGACGTCTTTGCAGGAGGTATGCTTGGTTTTCTTTTACAATCTCACTTGCAAGAACAATCAGAGCAAAATAAACCTATGAAATTTTCAGATATTCCAAATCAATTATTGGCAGAGGCTTGTCTTCAAGGCAACATCTTAGCAAGCTATGTAGTAGAAGATTTTGGGATAGCAACTCTTGAAAACACAAGTTTGACACAAATAAAAGAACGCCTGAAACAATATAAAGCTATGATCTCTTTTAAAGACTTTTAACTTAGCTCAAACCAGTACCTTAGGAAATAAAGAATTTAAAAGACTTTTTATTCTATAATGGGCTTGTTGCATAAAGATTTAAGGAGCATGTATATATGCTTGTGCAACAAAATCATTAGAACCAAAACAGGTTTTTTTAAGAAATATTATTTGTAAATTCAAATATTAAGGACAAGTAGCTTTTCTTTCAGGACACATTTGCTGGCTGAGGTTTATAGGCTCTGTCTTCTTTTTACATCCACCACTCTTAAACATACACATATCACCAACACCTTCAAAACAATCATTATCATAAGTGCACATGATATTATTATCGTGGCTACAATGACCACTATTACATGAAGTCATCTTAGGATATGTACATGCCTCTCCCTGTCTTACTCCTACTCCACATCCATCCATTGGCCCACAGTGAAGCTCATACTCACAATCATAGAACCCTAAGTGTGGACAGCCAGACTGAGCATCCTGATCTTTACCATGTAATGGTCTAGAACATGTGCCACCAGACGGTCGCTCAAAACATGTAAGATTTCTACTGCCACAAGCTATTGGTGATTGACAACAATTAAGATCTGGTTCACATTTCACGCTTCCACAAGTTTTATTTTTTGGAACATAGACACTCCACGTTGTCATTCGACAAGTTCCATTGCCACCATTTCCGTTATGTCCTCCACATACATGATAATATTTAATTCCCACTGGAGCTGGATTACAACCGTTCTTAACAGTTTGTCCCTTACCTTTTGATAAACTACAATATAATTCTTCACCATCTCCATCTTTTCTTGGTTTATCATTTATATAATTTTCATCACAATCCACAACATAATGTTTGGGAAATTTTCCCATAGCATTTCCTGGGACAACAGTCTTTATTGAATAAGCAGGACCTTGTAAGTTCCTAAAATCTTCTTCATCACTTGCTTTAGGCTCAAAAGTCTCTGGCAGATCTGTGTCCCATACCAATAGTCCCAAAGTCTTAGAAGCACCGCAACTATCCGAAGGTGTCAATGTAAGAGTATGACGACCATGTTGAATCTTTTCTTTTTTAATAACACCTTCACATAAAACACTAATACTAACACCATCGGGTTCTGTTTTTGCAGGAGGTAAACAATGCCATATCTTTTTGATTTTTACCCACTCTCTTGGTTTTTCACATACTGATTGTTTAGGGGGTAAACAATGCCATGTCTCTTTGATTTTCACCCACTTTCTTGGTTTTACACAATCATCATAACTTATATCTACATCATTTTTACCTTTGCCATCCTCTCTCATTGCTTTAAGCATTCCTTTACAAGGCAGTATATTGTGTGTAAATTCGTCTTCAATCACCATCACAAAATGTACATTATCATCATCCTCCTTATTGTTACACTGTAACCATTGTTTCTTTAGAGAATCATCAGGACGTTTCCATTCCACCTTATCCCCTTGAGGTCCCTGATAATTACGACCATTTTCTCCATCAGTAGGAATACCTAAAGAATTGAATTTAACCCTTCTTTCTTTTACTACAGGCCTTGTTTCATCTATATAAAAAATAAAATTACCAGCCTTAGCATCAACACCAGTACCAGGACCAGTACCAGCAGCTAACAAACTGCTAATAGATATAAGATTACCAGCCATAGAAAACTCACCTACAGTAAAATCATATCTTTTGTTAGGTTGCATTTCTTCAAAAGTCAATTCGAGTTGTCCAGAACCCCATTTATACTTTGGAGTCCAGCCTTGGTTAGACCCTATTGGTTTAATATCATGGCATCTTTGCCAAACACCTTTTGTTGCAGAACAACCCGTGCCCTTATGATCTTCATTGTTTCCAAAAGTTCCACAATAAGAGTTCATTCGGCATAAAAGAACTGTACCTATTTCACTTCCTCGAACATCGTTAAAGTCCAATGTCGCTATTATATCATCATAAGACCCAGCTGTAGTATCCGGATCAGTATTGCAAGATACACTGAAAGGATCTCCCATAAGATCTTTACCAGCACCTGTTGTTAAGCCTGTAATTTTAACTCCAAGCTCCGGAAGTGCTGACCTGTTTATAACAGGTTTTATTGAATGACTGAATCTATGTATCATATCACAAGACAAGTTTTGTTTATACTCAAAAGACACCTTGATCTCAAATCCAATATCTGGGTTGCCTATAATTTTTAAATTAGAAGGTATTTCACTGCCATTTGGAACAGTTCCAAAATGAGGACGGGTTAAAATATATCCAGATTGCGGGCAGCTCTGAGATACATACTCCGTTCCATTATAATGCGTTATCTGGCATGCATTATTAAGGTTCTGTATAGGCTCATTTGTTTTTAAGTCAATGGGAGTGATCTTCACATAAAAACTCACATCCTTTAAATTAAACCGCCCACTATATGCCTTTAACATCTTTGATACCACACCTTCAGGAATATTTGTCAATTTTTTACCTTTAGGACCTGTTGAGTACAATGGGTCTGAATTATAAAGATATTGCAAAGCATTTACAGAGTTAACCAGCATTGCAGACGTTCCAATCTCAATCTCTGTTGAAGAACTACTCTTAATAATGGGTACCCCAGAATTAATTGTCGGACTTTTTAACAATGGATCTACACCAAGTTGTTTAAACAAGTTTGTATAAAGTGAAGGAACTGTTAGATTCCTGCCATCTTCAACACCTATCAACAATGGATCATAGCTGAATTCAGGTTCACTATGCCTGATTTTGTATCCATAAAGACGAGTGCCTAAGGATACAACCTGTTCTAAAGCTTCTTTGGCAACCATCTGACATTCCATCAACTCAGAGGTAGAATATCTACTGACCTTACCTTGAGTCAAAAAGTATGTCGCCCCAAAAGCTACACCAGCTAAAAGCCCCGCCACTATAATTGTTTCTACTAATGTCATCCCACTTTCAGAATAAACTATAAGCTGAAATTTTTTTATCAAATGTCTTATACATCTACCAATTTTACGAGTCATACTAATTAAATAATTTTGAAAAAACGACATAGAATACTTCCATTCCTCACATTATTATATCGTAAATATTAGGATTATAGTTGATAAAAATGATCAACTTCTTGATGATCTATAAAATAATTGTCTCAATAAGAGATATCATAAGTCATAACTTCAAATCGCAAGTGCAACGCTTTTGTACTTATAGGTACTTTTTAAAAGTTGTATCATTTTAAGATTAATATCCTAAGAGCTTGTCGCATAAACATTGATTTAAGTACTTGGTAGTACAAACTCTCTTAATACATGTTTGTGCAATAATGCCGCAGCAAATAGTAGAATGAAATAAGACCAGAAATGAATTAAGGTAAATATCTTTTTGGATCTACAGGAATTTTATTTCTTCTTAATTCAAAATGTAGATGGGGGCCTGATGCTCTTCCGGTCATACCTATTGTTCCAATAACATCTCCTCTCTGAACAAAAAAACCTTCTTTGACAAAGACACGACTTAAGTGAGCATAGAAGCTAGACCAGCCCTGCCCACTATCTAAGATAATTAAATTACCATACCCTCTGTAGCCATTTCCCGCATAAATCACATATCCCTCATGTGCTGAAAAAATCTCTAGATTCATAGGAGCAACAATATCAATACCATCATGAGGTGACCTTAATGAAAAACTTTGAGAAATTTTAGGAGTTGCCTTTAAAGGCCACGATAAAAAAAGATTCTGCCTAAGACTTTTCCCAGTGGCACAACCTGATATAAAAAGTAAATATACACTTAAAAGAACAATATTGAGTAATTTTAATGCTCCTATCTTTCCAGCAAACCGGCAGCCAGGCATTCCAGTAGTCAGGTTCCCGGCAGCAGAGTCCATATATAGAGACATTAGGTAACACTTTATATGGTGCCGGATACAGATTGCCTGTTTGCTCGTTTGCCGGATTGCCAGTTTCCCGGGATTCTGGCAGGCTGGCAATCGAGCAACATGGAAACTGCTTAACTGATAATACTTATGTACACATGATTTTATAATCTTCATATAGCTTACACAACACAAACCCAGTAATCTCCAACATAAACATTTTCACGATAATTGTTTATGAGGAATTTGTAAGATTATATCTATTCAATATAGATAAGAATATTATAAAATCATTAAAGATGAACTTAAAGTACAGTCTTACATCTTCACAATAATACAAGTCTTATTTTAGACTTTTGTATTCCCTGGATCTAGCCTAAAAAATATCCCCAATAAGCCCTACAAGGATTATCTTCAGAAATTATGTCCAGTATGGCCTATACGAATTTAATTAGTACTACATTGGCAAGTTAACTGAAGCAATCTGACAAAATAAGTTTTATGCCTTGCAATATTGAGAGATAGAGTTATGGCAGGCTTCTGAAATAGGTCTAGGCCAGTGCCTCAGGAGACAAGGCTTGTATAAAATATTTCTTCTATAAGAAAACCACAAAATAACAGCAAGACAAAGCACGAAGGATGCCTGCTGCCTATGGAATTCTAGATCATTACATTAAGGTAAGTTCAAGTAATAAACCTTGCATTTTTAAGACCGCTTCTAGTAAAATTTCAGCATTTTAATTCTTATCGAGTCTCTTCAAGTCTCCTCTCTCGCAATAATATTATTAATGCCTCTACATATCTCTCTGTCTCTCCTTCTGTCATGAGACGAATCATTTCACCAGGGTTACGAATCATTTTACCAGGGTTAGAGTAAGTTATCATTTCTGGAAGTTCTATTATCTTTATAAGATCACGTCGAAGTCTACTATGATTACTTATTAAATAGGGACCTTCTGAAAGTTCTTCATCGAATGGTTCTTTATCCGCATCACTCCACTGCGCTCCAGCTTCAGTTAAAACCACTTGCTCTTCAGAAAGTTCATCTTCATTTTCACTATAATTACCATGATAACTCAGTGCTGTCCTGCCATCTTCATCTTGTGCATTTACATTTATTCCGTATGATAGTAAAAGTTTTAACATTGAAATTCTACCATCAGTAGCATTATTAGCAAGTAACATGAGGGCATTTCTACCAAGCCTCTCTGCATTGATATCTGCTACTCCTGACTCCAACATTTCAGCGACATATTCTAAGTCTTCTATATCAGCATTTTGAATAGTTGCCAGAAAAGTCCCATTTAGAAAAGCAGCATTAGAATCAGAAAGAGCCTCTTGAGCTACACCGTTTGAAACAAAAATAAACAACGCAAAAAACATTATAAAAACACTTTTAAATAATATATTCATAACTTAATCTCCTTTATTAAAATTAATAGGTCTCGTTATATAATAAAATAAATCAAAAATCAAGGATAAATAAAGCTTTTGTAAATATTACACACTCTATCTTAAAAACCCCATCTTAAGGTGCTCTAACAATCAAATATTTCTATTCTTTTCCAGATTCTGGCAGATTCAACCTACTTGGCCTGCTATAATGCATGGAATTAAAAGATTTTAATTCATGAGGACCAAGAGAATGAAGCATTTTCCAGACGACATTGAACCTTCTATCTGCTTCACTCCACTGCGCTCCAGCTCTTAATAAAATAATTTGTATTTGTGCAGAAGGATGTGGTGGCGGAAGTAGATGAGGTGGTATATGATAGCTCAGTGCTGTCCTGCCATTTTTATCTTCTGCTTTCACATCTATTCCCTTTTCTATCAAAAGCTCTAACATTTCATCAACTCGATGACTATGACTATCAGCTAACATGAGAGCATTTCTACCAAGTTCATTAGTTGCATTGATATCTACTAATCCTGACTCCAACAATTCAGCGACATATTCTAATTCACCATTCTGAACAGCTAATAGAAAATAAGCATCAGAACTAGAAGAAGCTTCTTGAGCTACACTATTTGAAACAAAAACAAACAATGCAAAAAACATTATAAAAACACTTTTAAATAACTATGCAAGGAGTTGCACTTACAACTTGAATCCACCCTATAAGGAAGTCATGTTCTCTCTTGGTTTTGAATTTGATGGAATAAATTTCATTAACTTTGTCTCTATATCTTTGTACTCTGGTAAATAAGCTCTCATTAAAGACTTAAATAATCTTCCATGATTTGAGACTTTAAGATGGAGTAGTTCATGGACAATCACAAAGTCTTGAATTTCCTCATCTAAAAATAAGAGTTCACTATTAAAATAAATGGCTCCTTCTGATGTACAATATCCCCATTTTTTACTCATTCTTTCTAGTTTGATGTCGTAAGGGAAGACTTTTATTTTTTTTGACCATATTTTCACTTTAGTTCTGAATTTGTTTCCCAGATCATCTATTTTCATTATACTCTATTCCTTACTTCTAAGAGGTCATCAATAAATCTTTTCATTTTATCTTTATCTATATAAGGCATAAGTAATTTATATATTTCAATCTTTAGCTGCCTTAATTCTTGATCATTATCTTTAAAATGTTCAAACTTATTAAAACATTTGTGAATTTCTAAAGCTATATCTTTTGAGTCTTTTAGCTTAAATTCTTTAAGTTTCCAAAAAATCAGAAAAACATCTTTATCTAATCCGGATGTTTTTTGTTGCTCTTCCGCATCGATCACCTCTTTATATTGCTTTAGAAGTTCTTCTAAAAATTCTTTAGATTGAGATTGGTCTTCTTTAAATCTTTCTAAAATGTTTTTCGCCTTCTGGGCAATAGAGATAAGGGTTGGATTTTCATGATTTTTTTCACATGTGTTAAGGATAGATTTAATAAGGTTCATAATCTTAATAGAATCAGAAGTTTTACTATCTTTTTTGATTTTCTTTAAAGTCTCTACATTGATCTCAAAGAACTTTCCTATATTGAATCTTTCTATACTGGAATGTTCTTGTATGAGTTTTTCAGTTTTATGAGATAAGTCACTTAAAAAAGTGGTTTTTTCACTGTAGGCATTTTTGAGTATTTTATATATCTCTATAATTTTTTGGTAATCTTCAAGAAAAGGATGTAATCTCTTGTCAGGAGAAAGGATTTCATACATAGTTTCAAGTTCTTTAACCCTAGACATAAACTTTTTTCTTTTTTCTGAATCAGCAAAATCTTCGTAAATCAACTTTTCAAGAAATTCATCATCTCTATTTTTTGCTTTAGGTAATATTTTTTTAAAGTCTTTTTCTATCATATTTTTGAATTGTTCTAATAAGATATCTAAATCTTCGATGACAGCATTGATTTCATCAGAATCAAAAGATAAGGCCTTATGCATAGATTTAAAAATACCCACAAAGTCCATAACAAGCCCACATGGTTTTTGGATACCTTTTTTGTCTTCATAAGGTCTATTGACTCGAGCAATAGCTTGAAGCAGTATATGATCTCTCATGGGTTTATCTAAATACATACAATATAGAATAGGAGCATCATAACCTGTCAAAAGCTTATCTGTTACAATCAAAATTTGTGGATTACTATCTGATTTCACAAAAGACTTTCTGATTTCTTTTTCACGATCTAGTGTCATACTATATTGAGAAAGAAGTTCTGAGTCATTAAAGCCTTTCGAATACACAATATGAGATATTTTTGCAGGTAAATATTTATCAAGTGCTTTTTTATATAATACACAAGCTTCTCTATCAACAGCAACAACAAAGGCTTTATATCCTAAAGGTTGTACATTTTCCTTAAAGTGTGTAGAGATATGTTGGGCAATTCGATCTACTCGTTGAGAAGATTTTAAAAAAGTTTTTAGCTTAACTGCTTTTTGTAATACTTTATTTAAATCTTCTATACTACTTACCCCTTCACTTTCAGCCTTTTGTAAAAATTGTTCTTCTAATAATTGATCATTAAGTCTCATTTTATTTGAAACCGCAATATGTCTAAGTTTTAAAGTGGTACCATCTTCAATAGATTCTTGAATGGAATATTTATCGAGATAGCCTTTTTGATCTTGTATTCCAAAAACTTTAAAAGTACCTTTACCGCTAGATGTTTTATCAATAGGAGTTCCAGTAAAACCAAAAATAGTTGCATTAGGTAAAGCTGCCATCAAATATGTCCCTAGATTTTTATTGACTGATCTATGAGCCTCATCAATCAGCACATAAAAATCTTTACGAGTACAACTCTTTGCTCTGATCCTATCAAACTTGTGGATCATAGAAACAATGAGTCCTCTAAAGTTAGAATCTAAAACTCTTTGTAGTTCTCTCTTAGATTCAACTCTCTTTATAAGAATCTTTTGACCACTTTCTTGATGTGTTCCAATAAGAGAGTCAATCCATTTTGACAATTGCCCTTCAAGTTCATTTCTATCAATAACGATCATAACAGTTGAGTTAGGACGGTCTTCCAAAACAATACGGGCTATAGTGATCATTGTAAAGGTCTTACCAGAACCTTGAGTATGCCAAATTAAACCTCGACTCTTTTTCGGTTCCATAGCACGATCTAAAACTCTTGCTATAGCTCTTGTTTGATGTTGTCTGAGTATGGTTTTTTGCAATTCATTTTCTTTAAAGAAAAAAAGTATCCATTGTTTAAGAAGCGTTAAAAAATATTGTTTGTCAAAAAAAGAAGAAACAGCTTCTTTTAAAGTAATTTGTTTTTTTCTCTTATCGCAGGCTGGCTTGTCATGAAGTTCTTTTTTCCAATTAAAAATATTGTTTCTGGAGTAATTCCAAGTCACACCATAAAAATATTCAATAAGATGAGTTATGTTAAACACCTGAGGACAAGTCATCATTTCAGGTGTTTCTCTTTCATATCTCTTTAGCTGCTTGATAGCCTCTTGCATGGCTTCTGGTTTTTGGGGGGTTTTATTTTCAATGACGGCAAGAGGTATACCATTAATAAGAAATACTATATCCAAACGGTTTTCTTTTTCCAATCCTTGATAAATCCATTCTTCTGTCACATGAAACTTATTGTTTTCAATGTTTTCAAAGTCAATTACTTTTACATATCTTTCTCTATTGTCTTCAGAATCATAAAGAGTTTTTTCTCCTCTTATCCATTCTAAAACTTGCTTATTGCCTTCAATAGTATTTGCAATAGCATCTATTTTTTGTACAACTTCCCTAGCACTACTATCATTTATAAAATCTGCATTGAGTTTCACAAGCTGTTGTTCCAATATATCTTCGAAAAACCTTCCTTCTTTGCCTTTTCTATACTCAAAAGCTTCCTCTTGGGAAAAATATACCCAACCATTTTGTTTGGCATGTTTAATAAAAGGTTGTTGAACAGATTTGAGTTCAGTAGATAGTCTTGCCATTGATTTATTGGTTCCTTTTATTGATTAAATTGACAATAAGATGGGTGACATCTAGGTTATAAAACTCTATATTTCTTGTGACTTTTCGACCTCCTTCAAGTTGAACTGTTGCATTTTTTGCAACAGTTGACTTTTGATCTAACTCATTGGAGTCAAAGATATTTTTCAAATGTCTCGAGATCACACTCTTGTTTCTATCAAAGAGTTGAAACATTTGATCTAGGCTTAGCCATACGGTTTCTTGATCCAGTTTTATACGAATATCAACTCCTTTAGCTTGTGATTTATAAATCACAATTTGCGCATTTGAAGCTTTTTTTTCACTTTCTTACATCCCTAAAATTGTATAATGATACCTAAGTTTCAACCCCTCTTCTTATTGAACTGCCTGCATTTTTTGCAACAACTGACTTTCTCTTGTATTTTTAAATATTTATAGTTATTTATCCCTTATTTTTTGCAATCTATGTGATCTCTTGATAAATTTCGATATATATTATGTTATAACATAACTTAGAATATAGGCGTCAAGAGTTAAAATATCAGATTCGTATTATTTATTTCGTAATATATTCGTGGTCTATAATTTATAGAAATAAGGTTTATTAGCAAAAAGAATTTGCAGTCTGCTTGTATTGTGCTAGCCATAAACAAGAAGCCGGTTATTTTATCAAAGGAGTTTTATGTCATTAGGTGGTTCTTGTTCTCTTGGTGAGCATTATGTAAGGAGTCATCCTCGTACAACTAAAAAAGGGATGACGCAAGTATCTGCACATTGTCGGAAAAACTCAAAAGGAAAAGAAAACTTATTAGATGCTTCTAATCTAAGACATATCTATTATTCGAGCGGTCCAAAAAAGTATCCTAAACTACCAGCTATTAGAGGCTTTAGAGGTTTTCATCAATATGATCCTATGATTCAGTTTTGGACAGAATATTGGAAAAACAAAGGGGTATTACATAAGCAAGTTGATCCTTTACTGATTAAAGCTCTCATTGCTGCTGAATCAAGTTTTCGACCTGAAGTAAGAACTAAGGACCCTAGAAGTACAGCAGCAGGACTTATGCAAATTACGGGAAGTACCTTAAGAGTTCTTAAAGGAAATCCTGACCATGCTGGTTACATCGAAGTAAAAGATTATCCTATTTACCTGGAAAAAGATGAACGTTTAGATCCATTAGTTAATATAGCTGCAGGTATTCGATGGTTAGGTCATAAAATCGATAGACTCCCTGAGAGGTATAAATCAAAAGACATTTCACAAAATATATTTAATGGTTTTAAATATTATCATTCTTGGACTCAAGAAGGAGAAGATCATGCAAAAAAAGTCTATAGATATTACAATGAAACACTTAGCCAGTAATTTTACAATAGTTATTTTTATGACTATGTGTTTTATTTCGTGTAGTCACATAGCCCATATTGCGTATAATGAGGACCATATTTCTTCACGAGATTCTGATGAAGAATATCCTGAAGAGTATTCTGAGATGAACCATCCGCCAAGGAAAGAAGAATACAAAAAAATTTATTGCACTTCAAAGGATGAAAAAAAAGGAGTAAAAACGACTATTGATTATTTGCATGTTGCTTGTGGTCTTTCAAAAATTCAACCCATGGATAATAGAACTTTAGAGATCAAACGTATTGTTTCGGGTATAAAAAAGTTAACTGTTGGTGATATGTTATTAGGACATCATCTTTTGATTTTAAAATCTGGTAGTAAAATCTTACAAGAGATGAAAGTGGAAAATGAAGGTTATGATCCATTTTGGAAAGAGGTTCGTTTTGTCAAAATAAGAAAGGGTGTTTATTGGCAGGACCTTAACAATGATGGACATCCCGAATTTGCCGTATTAAAAACAGACACAGGCAATGCAGCTTATAGACCAGCAGATATATACACCTTAAAAAATGAGTCTTTTCATTTTTATGGAAATGGAAGATATGTATGGACTACAGGTGAACATGTTATGTTCAATTGTCCAAAATGTACAAGGCGTAATTTAGAAGAATGCAAAAAATGCACATAACTTACCTAATTTATTTGGCTTTATAACTATCTACAAGAATCTATTTTTAAAAGTTTATTTATTTTCCATATCGAGGAACTCAAAACAACCTGCTTTCAATAGATGATCTAAAGCCAGTGTAGCATCACTAAGTATCTCTTTATCATCACTGTTTAAGCCAACTTCTAAGATGGCTCTTGTCTCTTCTAAAGGTAATATGACCCCATTTATAAGTGGACGGGTTAATTTCTCAAAACACGTCATCACTTGTTTTGTGTGATCTATCAGTATTTTATGTAATATTGTTATATACCACCAAATATCTAAGCTATTCTCTGTGTTTTGGCAAATATCTAAAATCTTAGAATATTGATCCAGCCTCCATTTAATATCTAAACATTCAGCTTCTAACCAAAGGCTAAACTTTTGAAACTCTGATGGTTCTTTGGCCTTTAATCTCCAATTAAAAAATTCTATAACTCTTTTCGTCATAGCTTCATCAAATTCATTGCTATGATCTTTTAATTGTCGTCCTATAAGATCAAAAAGAGTTTTCCGATACCCCTTACCTGTCTTTTGATAAAACTTTTCAAGCAAGCTACCTTTAAGAAGATATACCTCCCTTAAATAATAAATCCATAAGTGCCTTCCAAGATCATCAATCATATCATTATGAGTTGCATCTTTATCGCTTTTTATTTGCATTAAATTTTCAACAACAAAAGTAAAGTCATCCTTAAACACTTTAAAAATCTTTGTATGTGGTGATTTTTGAAGGACCATACCAAATGCAACTTGCCATTTTTCTAGATATTTTTGTGGAAAGAGTTTTGATTTATTTTGTACTGTCCATTCTTCATCAGTATTGTAAAGATATCCATAACAATCGCCTAAAATAGCATATTCTGGCAATGTGAGGGACGGCTTGGCATCAGCTTTAAAACGTTTTTCTAAAAAAGATAAAATCTCTAGAGCTTTTTTTGGATTGTACTTTTTAAGATAATATCCAAATTGAATTAAATGTTCTAAAGCTCGACTTCTTGTATTATTTATAGCTTCATGGAGACAATCATTTGGATTTTTCAATACCTTGTCCTGATCTACTCCAAAAAAAGAAACAGCTGGCTGAACTTGATCTAATCCTTTGTCAAATTGAGTGCAGAGCATTTTTGAAATTTCGATAATATGCTGTACTATTTGTTCTTCAGGGGTTATATTTTGCTTACTTATTGCTTTAATACAATCTTCTATAAAATCAACCACAGCTCTACGTGAACTTTGCCAGCTAGGATTTTCTTTTGACTCATCACTATATGTCAAATCTTTCTGATGGTCTTCATCATTATGAGAAAGAATCCATTTACAAAAATTAAACCATTGGTTTAATTGATCTATAGGGTCTATTATACTTATTTGTCGTCCATTTAGCATCGCTTTTATATAAATAGGTCGTTGAATTTGATCTCGGTTTTCAATCCAAAAATTCAGTCTTTTAGCATCTTGACTGATCTGTTCTTGAAAAACAATTTGAAATTCCTTTGCAAGTCCATCAATATTGATTTTTTTAAAGGTTTCTCTGTCAAAACTTTCATTTTCCCATTGGTTGATATAATTTAATAGCTCTTGATCTGGAAGTTTTGCAAGTTCTTCTTTTGATTTTGGGCTATAATGAGATACATAGCCAACATGTAAATCACGAATAGGTGAATAATCTTCATCTGAAATTTGTTTTGCATTTTTGGCTTTTAACTGTTGAAAAATCTCTTTGTACTTACCAAAAAGTACTGATTTAAAAGGATTAAACTGCATGCTTTGAAAGTAGTCTTTACGTTTTTTAAAATCATCTTCAGTAAATTCTATTTGTCTTAGTTCACACCATCTTTCAAAATTCTCTTGAGATGGGCCTTTTAAGACTTGATTCAAAATTGTTGTTAGCTCTTCCTGAGTTAATAGTTCATTGCCAAAATGTACAATAGCAGATTGTATCATTTTTTGTAGTTCATAATCATATTCATGTTGATGATAATCTTTGTATTTTAAAATTTCTTCACGTATCCATGTTCTGGTTTGCTCACTTGGATATAAACTGTATAGATATTGTCTGATTCTTTGAAAGACACTCCAACGTGACCTTCTTAAAAGTTCATCCAAGTTTTGAATGTAATCAGGATTTTTTTGATATACTTTCTTACAAACAGAAGCAAATGTGAAAATAAGATGTTCTTTTTGATTTGGAGAACCACTACGTAATTGATCTATTCTTGGACACCATATATAGGAAGGATCATCATCATTTATTTCATCTGGATGCATTGTGAGAGAGAATACTTGATTTACTATATCGATTAAAGTACAAGCCACATCATAAGGTGCAATTTCTATCAATAGAGGAACTCCTTTTGTAAGGATTTTAGAATATTCCCATTCATTAAAACTTGGTTTTGGTTCTAATTTGATTTCTGGGTATTTTAATTGTTGCTTTTGTGTGCTGTCATCTTGTGATAGAAATTCTGAAACAGTCATATTATTGTCAAATTTTCTCTCTGCTAATCTCTTTTTTTCAATTTTTTCTTTTGCTTCAGTATCTGGTTTAAATTCAAGCAGTTTTTTCAGCAATATCAGAGCAGAGGACATTTGATTTTCTTTTGCCCAATGTTTTAAAAGCTTTAAATAGTTATGTGATAGAAGATATGTTGTTATATTTAAACATTCGAAGGATTCATAGATTTTTGATTGAAGTCCTATAGAATATTTGACAGGAAGTTTTAATGCAATATCTATAATGCTTCGATACACTGTTGGATTATCTGTTTCAGGCAAGCTTTGTATAATTTTAGTAACTTCTTCAGGTGCTTCAATAGATACATTTTCAAGATATTGAAGTTCATGCCAATACGGTGTTTGAATGAGATTTTCTGGCAACTTTTTTACTTTAGGAGGTGATTTAAAGTATCCACGTTCTGCTAAAGGTTTAATCCATAAAGGGTTATTAAGATGAGAGAAAAAGTATTGACGCTCAACCTCTGTTTTGACTGATGCTAATGCTTTTTCTATTATTTCATTCGTTGGTTGTTGCCAAGATTTCATTTAAATTCTCCAATTTTCTTTTATACTCACCAATTGATGCAATATGTAAAAATTTATTAAGATTTTTAAAATGTTCTTCAATTTCAATTAATGTATTTTCAGAAAAATCTTTTTTTCTCAAATGTGTGTGCGTCAAAAAATAATCTTTTGCACTTTCCCATTCAATAAGAAAGTTTTTAGGAACTTTTTCTTTATCTTTATAATTCAAAAAAGTAGTAAAAAACAACTCATTAGCTTTTTCACTTCTATGACGACCTTTTTTATGTTCTTGAACAAGGTCATGTATCTTGTCACAAACTTCAGAAGGTATCAAGTGTTCTTTAATACCATTAATTTCAAGTTCAGATTTTTGAATCAAATCGTTTTTATTTTGATTTTTAGAGAGGTCTCTCCATTTATCCTTCCACTCATTTTGAAATTCATTTACAAGTGTCACATATTGCACTTGTTCACGTTTAATACCTTTAAAATCACGAGCAAGGCCATTCATTATATCTCTACCAGCATGAGCTACAAAGGTAATGTAACCATTTGGCTTATGATATAGAAGATGCAAGACTCCTTTATATCCATCTGCATATACAGGTAATTTAAGGACATCTTTTATCCATTTGAAAACTTGTTTTTGTTCTTTTGTGAGGGAGTTTTCTTTTTTATTATTCATTATTCTAATTCTAATCCTTTAGGAATAGTAATGTCGATATTGTGGAGGCAGATTTGGGCTGTCATTAATTTGTGTAACATTATAACTTCTCTTGATCTTTGTAAACTTTAGAAAAGTTATCAATACGACTTAGTAGCTTAAAAGCCTCATCATTCATAGCTTTAACTAAACTGATGATATTTTGATGTTGGTCTTTTATATCCGACCAATGCCAAATGGGTTCATAATGAAAAACTCGGTTTCTTAAATACCTTATCTGATTTAACATTTTAGATATAGATTTTCTTTGTAGTTTATCTTTTGGAAAGTTTGGAAATATTTTTTGTAATAATGCTTTTTGTCTCCATAATGGTTCATAATAGGAGTTGAATAGTGAAGTCCAATACCCAAAATTTAATTCTGCAATAACCTTTGATATTTTTATTTCTTTTTGAGTCTTTTTTAATTTGGAAATTGCTTTTGAAACTGTCTCTCTTTCTTTATCTCTAAGTTTAAAATTAGAGCTTATATAACCTGGATAAAGCCAGTTTTCGCCTAAAAGATTTTTTAGTGCAAAATGAACATGATTTCTAAAAGTGACTTCTACGATATGCAAAGATGGATATAAGGACTCTGAAATTTTAAGGTTTGTCTTATATCGAGACAATACAACATCAAGATCATAGATACCATCTTTAGGTCTTAGATAACTTTTAAGTCTTTGATTTGAAAGAGCTTTTTCAATTTCTTTCACTTTATTATCCTCTGTATTGATTTAAAAATTTTGTTAAAATTTATTTTTTCTCTTGCGTTTTGTCCAAAAGTGTTAGATAAATAAAGAGCCGTCCCTGGTAATTCCTCTCCTAAGTCTTGGCTTAGTGATGAATCCAGGGTTTTTAATTTCGAGCATTCATCAAAGTTTATTTATCATTGTAGTTCCACTTTTCTAACAATTTCAGTGTTAATGTTTTTTATATTGTGGAGGCGGATTTGAGCCGTCATCAATTTGTGGAGCATGGACTTAAATAAGTCTTGTAAAGATGCTTTTTGCTCCTTGTAGTTTTTAATCCTTTCATCTATCTTCTGCAAAATACCTGCAATCTTTTTTTGTTCATCTAATGATGAAAGTGGAACAGAAAATTGAAGAAGACGTTTGCCTGATAAATTTGGGATAGTTGTACGATTACCAAAAGTACCATATACATTGATAATACGAATCCCTGCATCCATCCAATACATATAAAACAATGAAGAAGTGTTTTTATCTTTAACTCTTAATCTATGTATATGATTCTGAAAATAGCACTCTTTGAGTTCCTTATTCCAAATAGCAGTTCTTCCTATATCTCCACCTTCACATATAAGTAAATCATCTTTCTGGAGTAAAAGGCTTGCTCTATTTTTTGGTAATACATCCATTTGATCCAATTTTGACAAATCAAGATGACCCCACAAAACATTTGAGGTTCTTAAAAAGTATTTCAAATATTTACCTGTTCGTTTTTTGGATGAAAGAGATTGACCTTGCTTTAAATCAAATAATTTATCTAGGGTGGAGATATTCCAACTTTCTGGAAGTTGGCCAATTTCAGTTTGTTTTGTCTTTTCTCCTTTGACGCCATAGGTGAAAAGATGCTTCATAACTGACTTTTTAAGTTCTTTTGTGGTTTTAATAAGCTGATCTTTGATGTTGATATTTTGTTGAATCTGAGAAAGCACACTCGCAATCTTCTTTTGCTCATCTAAAGGTGGAAGTGGTATTTTTATTTTAACTATAGCATTCGCATTAAATTGAGGTTGTCCTGCTCCTGAAACCAGTGATTGAACTTGATTCCAATAAGTTTTACTTCGAGAAAAAAACCAATAAAATTTATGATTTATTTTGTTTTTTGAAAAGCACAGTCTGATCAAATAAGAAGCGAAAACAGCAGGCTCATTGTCTTCAAATAATAATACTTTTCCATAAGTTGCACCTGTTCTAACAACTAAAACATCTAATTTTTTAAGAATAAATTTCTGTATATCTTGATTTGGTAAAATATATTTTTTATTTTCTAATTTAAGTAAACCATTGTCATCAATATCTGTAATTCTAACAAATCTATATTTACCAAAATTTTTAGCACTAGTAGTATAACCGTATTCAGGCTTGCATATCTCTCTTAAATTTATTATTGGCCAAGGTAATTTACTGAGCTTAGTTATCTCTGTTTGTTTTATCTTTTCTTTTTTAAAGTTCATGATAATTTACCCGTATTTAAATAAAAAAAGTATCTTAATATATGCATTCATTTAACTTCTTTGACTGTATTTGACACATTACTTTATTTGCTTTGTTTTCTTAGAGCTTCAACAGCTTCTGTTATTCCTTTTTCTTCTTCTTTTTTGTCTTTATTCCATTCATCCCAAAAATCTATTGTAGCACTACTTGGCTTAATAGAAGGTTCATCAATCCTTATTCTGCTAGGTAATAAACAAGCGTCACCTACAATAAGGCTTTCTCCTATATCTAAAATAGGTAGTAGGTCGGCAAAATTACCTAAGCTATCAGGAAATAATCTCTTAATAACATTCTGATCATCGGGATTTGATAGCCTCATTGAAATAAAATTGCCACATTGGCTTAAAACAGTTTTATTAACATCAGAGGGTCTCTGACTGATTATAACTAAAGATACACCATATTTTCTGCCTTCTTTTGCAACTCTTTGGAAATTATACAGACCTCTTTCTTCACTAGAAGAGTCTGTGTTTGCAGGAATATACAAATGAGCCTCATCACAAAATAAGGCAATAGGATGCCTTTTGTCTTGATCTGTCCACTGTTGGACTGAGAAAATCAATCTTGCAATTAAACCTGTTACTAAAGGTAAAATATCTGATGGCACTTCTGAAAAATCAACAATTTTAAGGCCTTTCTTATTATCAAAATCCATCAATTTGTTGATTAAACCATCAGTAAGCCATTCATGCTTTTGCAAAGATTCATCTGAATTGAAAATAAAATTTAATCTTTTATCACTTTTTTTGCTATTTAGTCTCTGGATAAAACGAGTTAATTTTTTTGCCAAAGGTCCATCTCTACCAGTTTTACTTGATGAGTAATCTCGTTCAGTATCTAATTTATCTAAATCTTCTAAGACTTTATTAATAGAATAAGGAACAGGACTGTCAATAGTACAATTATTTAGAATATCTTTCTTATTATTTTCATCTAATTTTTCTTTTTTATATTTAATAATCAGATCAAATAAAACTCTAGCTTGATTGGGTGCATTTTGATCACTTCTATCAAGAAGCATTGATTCTATTTCTTCATAAGACAAAAGCCAATAAGGCAAGAAAATGCTTTTTTCATCATTATTTTGTGTTGGACCTGCTATTTTTAATAAATTCGTATTTTTTAATTCATGAAGTGGTTCATATTCCCCATGTATATCAAAAACAATACTATTTATAGATGGCAATTCAGCTGCTCTTTCCAAGATATTTGCAACAGTCCAAGATTTTCCAGAACCTGTGCTACCCACAATCACAGCATGTCTTTGAAAAAACTTATTACCATCTAAATGTGCCTCAGCATCATCTGATATGACATATTTACCTATTTTTAAAGGATTTTGATTGTTTTCTAAAGAAGATATGGATTTCATAAATTGAGAAAGTTCATTGCCATCTATAAGAAAACAATCAGCTTGAAGACTTGGAACTGTTTTTAAAGTCCTTTTGAAAACATTTTCTTTTGTTCCATCCTTGTCAAGTTTTGTTCCAATTAAAGAAACTTTAATGATATTTTCTGTCTCTATTTCTTCAAAAGAGTCTTGTTCCACTCTGTCAGCAGACTTACGCATAATTTTTGTAACTAAACCAATAATAGATTCTCTTGTTTTAGTGGAACGAATACGAATCAGATTATTAACCTGAATATTATTTAATATTTGTTCATCGGATATTTTGATAATGATGTTTCCTGTATCGACACTTTCCACTGTTCCAATTGATTTTTGATTTTCTTCTTTACTCATAAAATCTCCATAAAGTTTTCTAATTTCCAATAGGTGCCATCTAAATTTCTTATTTTATACCAATCTAGTTGTTCTTCTGATGATTCTAACTTTGTTGTTTCATTTTCACCTTCTTCAAACAAACAATATTTTTTTGCATTTTGTAATTTTTCTTGGTAAGAATCAGTTGCTTCTTTTGTTATGATAACAATTGGAGTGCCATTTTTGATTTTATTTTCAAGCTTTGGTGTGATATGCTCATCATTAAAGCCAAAGCCTACCACCAAAAAACTGGTTGCTTCATCAATGACTTCATCTGCCTTTTGAATAATAGTTCTATATGGTTCTTGAAAACTATCTTGATATTTATCGTTACTAGGTAAGACCATTAATGGTTTCAAATCATTAATTTTGTCCTCATATTCACCTGTTAAAAAGAAAGGATATCCATTATTAAAAGAAAACCAGTTTAAGGATCCATGAACCTTCATTAAATTAATAATATTTTTTGTTTTAAAGTTATCTTTATCAAATTTTGAGAGCTGTTTTCCTGTAAAACCATCTGTGTAATCATAGCCTAATCTAGAAATGGCATATTCTAAAACTCTATCGTAGTTTGAAGTTATGATATCCATTTTTTGAGGATGAGCTTTAAAAAAAACTTCTATCATTTTATTTATTGCATTAAAATAATTATTATTTTGTATGGATTGTTTTAAACATTCTATATCTCTTTTTAAAACTTCTGATCTTATAAGAGTTCTAACTTGGTTAATTTTCTCTGTATCTCGAAGTTTTCCTAACTCCATCTCTAAATTGCTATTTTCTTCTAAAGATATGACTTTTTGTGACTTTAATGTTTTCCTTAAATCATCCACACTTGGCAAGCCATAAGGGATAGTTGCACCTGAACCCCAAATAATCACAGGAGGATCTTTAAGAAATTTTTGAACTATCTTAAAGGCCTCATCTTTTTTTTGTTGATCTTCATTATAATTATTCATTTATATCCTCTTTTAGTTTTTAAAAATTATATCTCTCTTTGAAAATAAAAATAGTAGAGTTCTCTATTTAATATTTTATTTTTTATCATCAGTATCTTTTCCTGTAGCAGATTTCAGTAGCTTCAAAAATTCTTTTTGGCCTTTTGCTACAAACTTACTGGCTTCTTCTTGAGTTAAAAGCTGATGGTAATATCTTTCTTCACTGATTGTTTTATTTTTTTCCTTATCTTCAGGTTCAGGGTCTTTATAGTTAGATATCCCAAAAGGAACATCTACTCTGCTCTCAGAAAGTACTTTTTCTCCGATATAGTTTTTGGCTTCAATATTTATTGTATATTTAAATTGATCCATTTCTATCAATAGAATGACCTCCATATCAAAGGGCTTCTCAAAACTCTGATTATATTGACTACGATATGATTTGTATGACAAGTTTATATAGATTTGTGTATAGTGAAAGTCTTCAAATAAAACAACAGCAGCATCCAATAGTTCTAATTGTCTCTTTATATCTTCGTTGCTTTCAAAGCCTCTTGACCATCTTGCATTGTATTCATACACATCTGGTTTTACTATAAGTTGTTTTATATTTGTAGAATGAAATAGTTTATCAAAACACTTAAATTTATTTTTAAATGTTTCAAAAAGCACCTCTGATAAGTTATCAATTAAATTGATAGCAGATTCTTTTGAAAAATACTTATTTAATCCTTTACCTTCTTGCTCTCTGATGAAAAGGTCTACTTCCTTATCTACATCATCTGATTCACTTATGTCTTCACCTTTAGCTGCTTTAATTCCAATCTCTAACCAAGAGATCAAAGCTTTTCCTAAATAAATAGCAAATGCATCCATGTCACTAGTGTCTGCTTTATTGATTGCAATAAGATAATTCTCTCTATCACTACTCTTTACCACTAACGGAGGATAACCAAGTCTTAATAAGACATAATTGACTAATAAACGTACAACTCGCCCGTTACCATCATCAAAAGGATGAATTAAAATAAATCTGTGATGCAATTCTGCAAGAAAAGATGCAATCGGAAGAGTCGGATGTTTCATTTCTTTGTGAAACCACTTCATCAATTCATCCATCTTTAAAGGGACTTCATGAGGTTCTGCAAACTTAAAAATCTCTCCTGTTCCTTTTATTTTTACATGATTAGGGTGTTTTTTATACTGACCCGGTATGATCTTTTTTTGTGTCGAAGCCCCGTCAGGAGTTTGAGCTGTGCTCCAAAACGGCTCTTTTAAAGTAATTTGATTTAAATCTCGAATATCTGCTTCCGTTAAACTGCGGTCCATATCCTTGGCAAACTCTTTGACCTTATTGATCGCTATATTATGAGCTTGCATTTCTAAATAATCTCGTTCTAAATGTCCTCCTTCATACCTTCCAAAAATCAACAAAAGTTCTGTTTCACCATAAGTTAAAGTGTTACCTTCAATTTTATTGGAATGAAAATTCCAATCTAGCCGGACTTTCTTATCAAATCTTTCTTGATTCTCTTGCTTTAAGGGTTGTAAAGCTTTCCACTGATTAAAAAGATCTTCAATACGAGCATTTATTGTTTCAAGCTCTGTTTTTTGTGAACTCATTGATCACTCTCCTATTTCTACTATAACAAATATTTTTAAAAGGCTATGGTTTAAAGTCATTCTATCTTGAGCAGCTATCACATTGAGGGTTATCGTCGGTTGTAGATGCAATGCGATGATGAGAGGCTCACAGAGTGAGCTTTAGCATGACGCATTTGCAGGTGAAGAGACGAGAAGACTCAATGTGATAGCTATACATCTTTTAGACTTGATTTGCCAATTCTTATTAAAACATCCATCATAAAATATCTTCAAAAATCAAAACTCCATTTTACTTTAAGGAAATAGCAGAGAGTAGTTTGTGCATCTCCTGATCTATTTTATTTGATACGACTTTAAGTGTACCTAAATCTTTTAATATCTCAGGAATATCTCTATAACTTTCTTCATCTGCAAGATTGAGATACCTTGAAGGTGATAAATTATAATCATTCTTTTGAGCTTCCTTTAAACTAATCACCTTAACAAATTTTTCTTGATCTTCACCCTTAATAAAAGCATTCACAATTTTATTAATACCTTCATCAGAAATGTGATTTTTAGGTTGTCCTTTGTAAAACTCCTTACTGGCGTTAAGTAGTACGATCTTACCCTTTTTCTTCTCTTGCTTGTTCTTATTTAAAAAAATAATAACCCCTGCAGCCGTTGTATTGTAAAAAAGATTTTCAGGAAATAAAATCACTCCTTCTATAAAATCCTGTTCTACAAACCATTGTCGAATCTTTTTCTCCTTATCAGTGCTTTGACTGCCACTTCCACGAGTTACAGCTCCTGTATCTAAAATAACGGCTGCTCTTCCTCTAGAGTTCAAACAAGATAGCGTATGTTGTAGCCATGCCCAATCCCCTTTTCCAGATGTAAAACCTCCTTCAAAACGATCATGAAGATCATTTTCATAAATAGATGGGTCAAAAGGCTGATTCCACATGGGATTTGCCGAAATGATATCAAAGGTCTTAAGTTTTCCACCCTCTCGAAACTTAGGGTTACTCATAGAATTGCCCCTTTCAATCTTTCCATCAACATCATGAAGGATCTTGTTCATACAACCTAAAGAAAAGTTATCTTTGTTAAATTCCTGTCCAAAAAGCTTAAGTGGAATTTTATTAAGAGGGTCATTTTGCTTTAATACAAGGTGAAGTTTGATCAACAAACCAAAAGAGCCACAAGCATAATCATAAGCTGTCTCACCTCCTTTAGGACGTAAGATTTTCGCCATGATAAAGCCTACCTCCCTAGGTGTAAAAAATTCACCAGCAGATTGCCCTTGCCCTTCAGCAAACTTTCGAAGCAAATACTCATAAGCGCGTCCTAAAAAGTCAGGCTCTACATCACAAAGACCTAAACGATATTCCGGTTTAGAAAAAGCTTCTATAACTCCCCTCAAAGCTGCATCATTGATTTCTCTCTCCTCTTGCCTTGTTTCATTGTAATCAACATTATTGATAACACCATCAAGAGAATGTTTAGGATTCGCCTTCACAATAGAACGCATAGTCATAGTCAACTGCTCTCCTAATGAGTGAGGTCTTCTTCCTTTAGGCCATTTAAAATCTTCTCTCCCACTGACTACAGACCACCTTGCCTCTGGAGGAATATAAAAACGAACAAGGCTACGATCTATCTGGATTATTTCTAAAGCTTTCTGCTTACTACCAAATTCGTCTATGAGCTTTTGAATTTCGTCATCAAAAACATCTGAAAGACGTTTTATAAAAAGAAGTGGTAAAATATAATCTTTAAACTTAGGAGCATCTTTTTCACCTCTAATAGAACAAGCTGCGTTCCATAACATTTGTTCCATTGATTTATGACTTAAAATAGAATTCTTTGGAATACCTCTTTTTACACGTTCAGATGTCATCTTCGTATCCGTGTACTCATCTATATAGGCCACTTCATTGTATAAGGCGTTAATTTTTTCCTTTGCTGACTTTTTAAAAGAAGTTCTGCTATTTTCCCAACGGTTGACAGTTGCAAAAGATACTCCTAATTTAGAGGCAAGTTCCTCTTGACTGTACCCAAGTTTCTTTCTTATCTGTAATAGCTTGTCCCTCATTCTTGACCCCTTTATTTTTAAATTTTGATATATTTTATGTTATAACATAACTTATAGTATTGTCAAACGCAAATTTAAGTTTGATGGTTGAGAATAATATACGGTTCATAAATAGTTAAGGCAAAAATATTCATTTTGTCAGGCTGTTAAAGTCTGTGAAGCCAAATTTTCTGTGACATGAGTATAAAATCCATCAAATGAAATGTAAATTGTTTTTGATTCTTGTTTTGCAGGGTCTTTATATTTTCAGGATTTTTTATGAGTTTTATAGGTCATTGCCTAGAAAGTCTGATGCATTTTAGTAAGAAGGATCTCTTCATTTTCTTATACCATGTTAAGGAAATATTCTTTTTTGCCGATATGCAATAAAAATCCTCGAATGTACCATGACTTAAAGAGTCTTCTTTAAAGACAAATTTTAGTTGCATTTTTGACTCATCCAAAGGTTGAACAATAACCTTTGAAAATAAATTCTGATAGGTTGCTCTAAGAGAAATTAAGTCATTTTTATTAATATAATTAAGATCTCTTGTTATATTTTTAAAGCTTTTTTTATCAAAATTAAAACCTTGTATATTAGAAAGTTGTTTTTGAAGTAACTGAAGTTGATTTTTTTTTGGAAGGAATAGGTGGTTATTCATGAATGATGATATGGTTGAAAAAATTGAATCTTCTTTTAATGATTTTATAAAAAAGTTTGAAAAGATCAAAGATAAGAAATAATTAAAGTTTTTCTTCCTTTAGCTGTGGGTGTATAATTATGAGCCTTTTAGTTCTTTTAATATAGGAATGATGTATCAAATATAAGGCAAATATGGATGATAAGCAAATACCCCCCATTATTAATCTATGAGTGTCTTTTCCATAGCTCTCAATAATTCCTATAGAGTAAAGTAATGCATAAAATAAATCATAAAAATTAGACATTTGCCCGGCAATTAACCAGATTAAAATAAATTTTAAAACACCTTTAAAAAGTCCACCATTAGTTTTAAAAAATCGAAATAATAACCATATAAAGAGCCAAGTAATTCCCACATAGCAAATAAAGGTAAGTAAAAAGGCTTGGTAAGTCACAATACATCCTAAATATATCTATATATATCGGAGAATTGAAATAAGACTTTAATTAATGTTTTTTTAGTTATGTTCGATACCTTTATCTTTACAAATCTTCTTATGTCAAGCTGTGTTAAGAGACCGATTGATTTTCTTTAATTAATTATGTATTAATTTATTTCGGAATCAAACTCAATCCAGGAATGTCCACAGAGAAAGGTCAATATTAATGTTTATTAGTCAAATGAAACTCAAAAACTTTCGCTGTTTTAAATATCCGCAAATTATACGCTTAGCACTCCTTACATTGCTTATTGGGAAAAATAGAACTGGCAAGACCCCGTTTATGGCTATGCTCCGAATACTTATGGGCATTGTGCATGGTAGAGATCCCAATTTCAACGAATATCCTTATGATCTAGGAACTTTAAATGAAGTGGTCCACCACATTCCAATGTTAGACGAACCTGGGACCACCAAATAATCCTTATGATGTAAGAACATAAGTGCCAAATCCAACAGTTTTTCTTATATCTGAAACCTTATCTTTTTGAGATTTATTTTGATGAAATGATGCCTTAAGAGGTCTGGCGAGTTTACGAAAAGGCAATACGACTCCCGACTGATAGAAAATTTTTCTAGAAGATATGGAATGATGATGAAAAATCACTTAAAGCAATACCTTGCCAGCTTAATTTTGAGTCTTCTAAAGATGATATTCTTGATAACTTTTATATACCTGTTTTAAAAAGAGTGAAGAGATATGATCACATGGCAGATTTCTTTAGCTCATCATCATTAGCTATAGCAGTTAATGAATTTTCATAATATATCTTCCCTTAAGCGATAAGCGGTTGCTGAACCTTTTTCAATTAAAAAGTTTAAAATAATAAGAATTTGTTCTTTTATCTGTAAAGTTGTTTTAATCTTATAACGATTATTTAAAACGTATCTTCTTGCAATATTTTCCATATAAAAAACAGTATTAATTTCTAAGTTTTCTGTGGATAAGGGTGGATTGTTTTTTATCATATCACTTATCAAAAATATCCCATCTTCTCTAAAATCATTTTCAATATCATTTAGTAATATTGAAACAGAATATAAAACTGAGGGATGATGTCCCATATCTTTTGAAACTTTTTTGAAAAATAATTTTCTCTGATCTCTTAATGTGTGCAGATTTGTCTTGTCTTTCTTCCATAATGCTCCTACTAATAAATAATTATGAATAATTGCTTTGTCGAAGAAGGAATATGAAGTAGAATGACTAATCTCAACTATTTTAGGATAAAAAATATTCCACACAATCCAGAAATTTTCACATTCGTTTAAATTATCTTCCGCAAGAATAAAATTTGCAAAAAAGTTTTCTGAATTTTTTTGCTTTCTCAAATAATAAAAGTTATTAATAAATGGCTGAAGATATTGCTTAATCTCATTCTTATTGGAAGCGAGAACAAAATGTGAAAATTTATTTAAAAATTTTGACTTCAATTCATAATTATTGGCTCTGTTATTCTGTATAAAGATTTTTTCTGTACAAATAGGGATAATAAGATTTGCAAATTTTTTATGCTCCTCATTTTTAGTTTTTAAAGGCAAAAGCTCAAAGGCTGTTATTAAAATGTTCAAGTTTAATTCGGTTAAATGGCATTCTTCAGATAGTGTTTTATATGTTAATTTATTTGTAATTACTTGCCCTATTTCTTTTTTATATTTTTCTGAAAAGCTTTTTAATATTTTATTTTCCTCATATTTATAGTTGTGATTTTTATAATTTTCTTTTTGTATTTCTTTTAATAAGTCATCAAACTTTGGTTTTAATAATAAATATCCTAAAAATAGTGAATGAGCATCTTCAAAGTTTTCTTGCCATATATCTGAAATTGCTTTTATTATAATAGGGTCATTGAAATCCATCCCTTCTTTTTCGACAAGCAGTTTTAATAATATCCGCTTTATTTGATCTTTCTCTTCAGGAAATAAGTTTATTAAAAGAGGCAGTGTTGCAATTTCCATACTTGTATTAGTTATAACATAGTACTGACTACCATTTTGAAGTATTCGAAGAACATATTTTATAATGGTTCTTTTACAAAATATTTTATCTCTTTGACTCAATTGATCAAAATAATCACGAATTAAGACAGCACAAGCATATAGAGGAATTGAATAATTAATTAAAAGAAATCCATTAATATCATTTTGATCATTGTCAAATGAAGGAAGCTGTTGCCCTTTAGGAAAAAGAGGGTAAGGCCTTATTTTATTAAATGTTTTAATAATACTTCTTATGTCCTTAATAACTAGTTTTGGATTGTTTTCATATTTTTTAAATTGTTTATATTTTTTTTCTTTGTTGTTTTTGAATTTATATTCTGCCCATAACCTTAGTGATTGGTACTGACTTTGATTGGAAATTTCCTTTAACTTCTCTTCACTATGTTTTTTTAATTGAGGATCCATTTCTGATTGATATCTTATAAAGCTTTTCCCATCTATCTCTTCAACTTTTTGCCTCATCTTTCTTATGTCCATTCTAGCTAAACATAATCTCCAAATTTTATCTGATTCTATTTCATTAGATGGCAGCTGTTGATAATATTCATCAAAAATTTTCCATAAAACTTTTTGTCTGTTTTTTACTTCTTTGTTATTAGATTGAGGAAGTTGATAATAAAAAGCTAATTCTTCAAGTGACATTCTTTTTCTATGATTTAATCTATCGGATTTATTTCTTTCATCTGCATAAAGTTGCTCTATATAACTTTCATTAAATCTACTTGCAAGAGGAAAAGTATGGATTTGATCAGAAGTTAATCGCTTTTTGTCATAAAGAAAAAATTCTTTCGTTTGAAAAAGCACTTTTGCAACATTAAAAGTTTTTTCAGGATAGGCTAAAACAATACTTGTCACTACAGCTGTAATAGAGGCAGATTTCGAATTTTTCAAAAGATATAACAAGTGATTTTCCAATATATTTGAGTCTAAATCTTGACAATTTGTAAGAAAGTAACTCTCCAAAGCCATGTGTATTGATTCTAAAAGATGTGGCGAGGTTTGAGTTCCTCTATACATATTCCACAACCTACCACTAATATATTGTTTTATAGAATTTTTTTTATCAATCAAAACTTCAACTTCTTCTAGTTCATTTGTAAATTTAGATTTTGTGAAGCTATCAATAGTTTTGTTTGTAAAAGATAAAATAAAGTCAACTGTCTGTTTGAATGATGAAATAAGAAGGAAAGGTATTGGTGTTTTTAAAGCACTTGGAGGGTAATAGTTAAAATTATCATCTGTTGTTACAGAAAAAAATTCTTTAATATCACGACCTGACTGAAACATGTTTTCATGAGGATGTTTAAACCAAGAAAGGTCTGCTAAAGCTATTACTTGCTCAGGCAGATGTTTTACTATTTCAACACAGTCTTCTATTGATGATAAAATTGTATGAATTAATTCATAATGTTCGTTGTCGTAATTAGTTATTTTTTTAGATATGACTAGTTGGAAAATTTTTATTAGCTCATCTTTTATTTCAAAGGATCCATTTAATATTGTTCTTATAATTTGTTTTTCTATTTCTTTATTATACTTAAAATCATTTATATTTTTTTTGTAATAAAATAAGGCTAATTGGCTTGAGTTTTTTGTTGTATCGCCTTGTTTGTTTTTCTGATTCCAATCATCAATTATTTGTGAAATGAAAGTAATATAATGTAATCCAATTTCTTCTTTGTGTTTATTAATAAAGTCTATTGTACAGTCCCACCCTTTACCTTTTGGTTTTGTAAATATAGTTCTTAATACCTCTTTATATTGATTTATTTTTGGTAATATATTAAAAATACTTTCATCCGCTTCTTTACAAGCAATTCTTAGTAAGAAAAGAATCTTATACAATAATCCTTGTGTATATTGAGACTTACTATCTGACATTTTTTGTGGAGTTTTTAATAATTCTGACTCAAATATTTTAAAAAAATTATAGCAATAATCAGAAAGTAAAACAGAAACTAAAATTTCATCTTTCCAATGGCTTTCAACTTGTGTGTCATTAATAGTAACTTCAATAAGTCTTTTGGCGTTTTCATCACTTATAAAAAGTTTTTCAGAAAGCCAGCCCCTAAAGGCTCTACGAATTGACAAAGAGTCTCCTATGTTTTGATAAAAATTTTTGTAACAAGTATTAGTTACAAAATCTCTTTCAATAATTTTATCCAGTGCCCATTCTTCACAAATATCATGGGTTATAAAATAACCACCTGAATTAGGGTCGTATTCAATAATCTCATCAGATTGCAATGCATAGAGTATTTTATTATCATATTCAATGTCTGTTACAAAAAAACAATTAGTATCCACTCTTTTTTGAACAATTTTTAAAAAACACTCTTCTCTTCTTTTGTGAGTGTTATTTTGTCGATAAGATGAATTTAATATTTTTCTCTCCCATATAATTTTCTTAAAATCTGAATAATCTGCATTTTTTATTAAATCATTGTAATTTTTTAAATACTCACTAAAATAAAAAGGAATTTGTAAAAGCCCACAAAATTTTTGATTTGTTGGAAGATTAAAATTATAATTTTTAGAAAAATCAATAAGTTCTTCAGTTTTTAAATTTGTGACATTTAAAGCAGTAGAATTAATATTATAAATGTTTGAAAGTTGATATTTGAGATCATCAAGGTAACTATGTCTTACAGTAAATATAGCCTTCCAGCCATATTTAAGAAGGGAAGATAGAAATTCTTTAAAAGGTTCCTGATTTTCTATATCAGATAATTTTTCGGCTGAATCGATTACAATATATTTTTCATTAACATTTTGAAATTCTTCTGCAAAATCTATAAATGTAAAATTTCCATAATTTTTTAATAGACTATTGATATGAGATATCTTGAATTCCATAGCTTTAAATATAAAAAAAGCAGATGAATTTTTATTTTCAATATTGTCATAGAAATTTTTTATAATTGCTGTTTTTCCTACACCAGCTTCTCCACTTAAAATAATTGCTGGAGATTTTTTTAGAGCTTCTTCTAAAGTTTTCAAAATATTTGATCTATCTATTTTTATTTTATTTCCTTTATATATTATTTCTGATTGTATTGGTTGTAGAATTAATTTTGTATGAGAAGATAACTTGTTAATGAAATCAAATATACTTTTTTCATTGCTAAAAAAATATTGAGCAATTCTTTCATTTTCTTCGCAAACAAAAGGGGATTCAAAAAAGCTTGCAGTTTTCCAAACTATGCTTATATTTTTAGATTGTGCATGATTTTCAATTTTTATTATATATTTAGGCTTGGGACTTGATCCCTGTCCGGAATCTTTATTGATATAAAAAAATATTTTGTTGATTCCTGGATATTTTCTTGTTGCATCATCTATAGATTTTATGAGATCTCGTTTATGCTCTGATAATCTTGTATTGTAAAATTTTGCCTGAAAGCCAATTTTTTCTCCATTAAAATCAATTGGATTTGTCTCAATCCCAACCTGATTTGTATAGCGGGAGATACCTTTAGGTTGATCACACTCTTTACAAAATAAGAGATAGCAAAGCCATTCAAAAGTTTCCTGCTCTTTTCCACTAAATTTTGCTTCAAAAATTTTCCAATTTATTTCAATCATCTTGAAAAGCATCCTCTCTGACTTATCTTGGAATACCAAAATTAGGCTTTATCATTCCATCGTTTTAAATAATACATTATTCTCTAGAGTTGATCTAAACCACTATTATCTTTAAAATTTTCTCTTTCTTCTACAATATGTTTCTTTAGTCCTTCAGCGTCAGATGTTTTCCATGTTCCATCTTTAGAAGATAAACATAAAAAGTAATCCGTTGCTACCAACTAATAGAGGTTAAACATTACTCTTATTTCTTAAAAAAGTTTTTTGATGATTTCAATGGTTTTTAGCTCTCTTTTATGATCTATGACTTTACCACTCATTTTTTTCTTGCCATAAACGTGACTATTATACTTGTGGTGGCATCTTGAAGGCT
This sequence comes from Bdellovibrionales bacterium, assembly GCA_965262715.1. Classification (GTDB taxonomy): domain Bacteria; phylum Bdellovibrionota; class Bdellovibrionia; order Bdellovibrionales; family JAUICD01. The sequence goes on from OZ253553.1 coordinate 1,927,644, forward strand.
CTCTTAATGGAATTTTGTATTTTAAAAGTAGGCCTCTAATCGAACTTTTTTGTGAATTGGTCTTACTTTTCAAAAGAGTGAATCATAAGTTGTGCTTTTATCTCGACCTAGCTGCGTAGCAATTGAACTTATTGATTTTCCACTTTTCAAAAGAGCTAAAATCTGGTATCTCTCACATTGGGTTAGATGAGTGTACTTACTCATGGAATACTCCTTTCGTTATGTAAAGCTATTGATTAGAGTATTCCTCTAACCCGCTTTAAACAACTATGCAAGGAGTTGCACTTACAACTTGAATCCACCAAAGATAAATAGAGCTTTTGAAAATATTACATACTCCACTGTAAAAACCCTATAAGTGGTCTAACAATCAAATACTTCTATTTACCTAGGATCTAGGCATTCCGGCAATCTGTATCAGGCATTATCATTAGCGTTCAACCTTTGTATTTGAAAGCACTTTATACTGAATGCCAAATAATATAAGAATTGTAAAAGCCAATGATAAGAATGAGAAGGTATCTAAAGATTTTGATACGAGCACTTTGGACTTATATTTGAAATAACAAATATCTGCTATATTCTCTCTGAGATTTAAGACCTAGAGTTATGGCAGGTTTCTGGAATAGGCCTAGGCCAGTGCCTTAGGAGACAAGGCTTGTATAAAATATTTTATCCTATAATAGCTTCTTAAAATAACAAAAATACAAGGCACGGGGGATGCCTGTTGCCTATGGAAGTCGAGTAGAATAGAGGAATTTCACCCCTAAGCTCTCACAGAACCGTGCGTGACAGTCTCCCGTCACACGGCTCTTATCATTCCAAACCTTGTTATGGCAGTACCAGCTTCCAGTGTGTAAATAAATCTTGGTTTGCTCTCGCAAATCCTTTTAGCCATCTGTTGGACCTTCTAAAACTTCTTCTCATACTCTTTAAGGTCCTTCTTACCCACTTTACCAGTACCCTGTTTATCCTTCGCAAAATTATAGAAAACGCTGAAGGATAATAGCTACAATAGTAATTCATCCAACCCCTTATTATCGGATTGTATTCCTTAGCTAATTCTTGTAGGCTCTTATCACTCCGCTTATCAAGTTTCCACTTCCTTACTCTTCTACTTATTGATCGCTTTGAACGACTACTTACCGCTGGAAGAAAACCTGTGAATATTTTACCTGTTTTCCCCTTGGCTCCTCGAGGACGATACGTGTATCCAAGAAAATCAAAACTGATCTCCACTTGTATCTTCCTCCCTTTGTAGTGCCCTCCGCAATAAACAAGCTTGGTCTTCTCTGGATGAAGGCTCAATCCTATTCTCTCTAACCCCCGTCCTATCGACTCCATCACTTCTTCTGCTTCTGATCTCGTCTTGCAGTGGATTATGCCATCGTCCGCATATCTAACTATACGTACCTCCAGATAATGTTCTGACATCCAACGATCAAATGCATAGTGTAAGAATAGATTTGACAATAAAGGACTGATCACTCCGCCTTGTGGCACACCTTTTGTTCTGGCTTGCTCAACTCCATCCTCGTTCATCGGCGCTTTTAACCATCTCTCAATGTATAATAAAACCCACCACTCACTTATATGGTGTCGTACTGCCTTCTTCAGCAGTGTATGGTCTATATTGTCAAACATACCTTTGATATCAAACTTTATCACCCAATCGTATTTCCAATTCCTCTTTCTTACCACTCCTAGCACTTCTTTTGCTGATTTGCCAGGACGATAACCATAAGAATCCTTGTGAAATATCTTGTCTAGTCTGACTTCAATCTGACGCTTCACCACCATCTGTGCTATCCGATCCTCTACCGTTGGAATTCCTAACTTACGCTTTCCTCCTTCTGCTTTTGGTATGCTTACAACTTTCACTGCCGGTGGATAGTATGAACCAGATGATAAACGATTCCAAAGCTTATATAGATTCTTCCCTATTTCTCGCTCAAAATCCTTTATACTCTGACCATCTACTCCACTTGAGCCTTTGCTCGCTCGCACTGCTTTGTAAGCTTGCCATACCTTCCCTTTCGAAATATCCTCAAAAGGTTTAGCTTGTTCTGTTGCTTTTGCCTTCTTACTTGTTCTAGTTGTGGCAATCACTACAGATGAATGATGTGATCCCTTCGCACGAATTGCTATTACACCTCTCGTATCGCTACTACGAATCACTCCGCCCCTTAAATTGACTTTGGTACTCTCGCTCTTATGAGGTATTCTCATTTGTAACTTCTCCCTTTACATTCAATTTAAGGTTCTCAAGTTCCTTGCATTGGCCTGGACAGAATTCATGCCACCTTAGTGCCAGATGCCGCTTAACCGGTAAACAGGTAACCGTTAAGCTCTTCATGGATTTCAGTTCCTAATCCACTTTTGGCTATCTTCTCTATGGTTTTGACAGGTCTACAGTGGTTCATTTACATTCATCTCTTCTATCCTTACTTGACGATTTCTTTATCGCCTTTTCCTCGTTGGCTTCCCGTTGAACTCCTTAGAATTCATCCGTTACGAGGTGGTTTCAAACCCGCTCCTGTAAGCCGATCTCGAGGGGACTACCCTCATCCTTTGCAAAGCATGGAAACTGTTTGTTTCCTTCTTGACGCCCGAAGCCTGCTATAACTCTAGGTCTTCTTAATATTGTGAAATATAAAACTTATTTTGTCAGACTGTTTCAATTAACTTACTAATGTATACGAACAAGGATTCGTCCCCATGTCTTTCTATCTAACATCCTTTGAAAAACTTCGTTTAAGCCTTCTAATCTAATTTCTTCACTGACAATACTTTCTAGGTTTTGCAATTTCCATTTTTCGCCTAAGTTTTGCCAAACTGTTTTTCTATCACTCATAGAACAATTATTAGAACTTGCTCCTAATAAGCTCACACCTCTTAAAATAAATGGCATAACAGTTGTAGAAAAAGAAGGAGATAATGCTAAACCCACAGATGCCACATTTCCCCAAGGAACAATATATGGGAGCACCTTTTCTAAAACCTCTCCTCCTAAATTATCAATAACACCTCCAAAAAGTTTCTTGCCCAAAGGACACTTTTCTAAGTTTAAATCTTCAAAACTAACCACCTTTTTAGCGCCTAAAGATTTTAAGAAATCATGCTTATTTGGCTTACCTGTCATGGCCCAAACTTCATAACCTAATGAGGAAAAAAGCAGTGTAGCAAGACATCCTACACCACCTGTCGCACCTGTTACTAAAATAGGCCCTTTATTCACCTCTTGACCATTTCGAGACATTCTTAGTAGACAAAGTGCTGCAGTAAACCCTGCTGTACCAATAATCATACATTCTCTAAGAGTTAAACTCTTTGGTTTTTTAACCACATAAGAAGAGTCCACATTTACTATCTGAGCATAACCACCATCTGTAAATTCACTTAAGTGACAACCATGAGCCAAAACCTCTTCACCTTCTTGAAATGCTTTATTTGAAGATTTGACCACAACTCCAGCACAATCAACCCCTCCATTTAAAGGGTATCTTTTAAGAATAGGAGAGACAGCCAATCCCGCAAGAGCATCTTTATAATTGACACTTGAATATTGAACTTGAATTTGTAGATCTGCATGTGTCAACTGTGAAATAGGTATATAAGAAACTTTTCCCTTCTCATTTGCTTTATGTATTCTGTAACAAAAAATTTCTTTATCTGAATCTTCCATATATATTTATTTTGATACATATCTACTACAAATGCCAATGAGTTTTCTTAAAAGTGTATTTTACATGAGTTTTTTACCAATTCTCTCAATTTGATGTATTCAAAATAAGACAAACCCAAATGACAATAATAATTCAGACTTTAAGTCTATCCGCAAAATTTCCGATAAAATGCATTATGAACCTAATAGAGAGCCACTTAAATCAATATTTTGGTATACCCAGCTCACAAATTATAGAATGGAGAAACGCCTCTGCCCAAGAAAGTGAATCTCTAATTCTATGGATACTTAAAAATAAAAAAGTTGATACAAAAAAATATGAAGATTGGTCTTTTAAATATTATAAGATACCTCGTCTAAAAATGAATTACTTTAAAAAACACCCATTAGATCAAAGTCTTTTAACTCAATATCATATCACCTGGCCGGATCATGTCTTTCCTCTCAAAAAATGGAAGGGTGTCCTTTACCTTGCTTGCTTAGAGCCAGTTAAAGAAATAAATATATCAGAAGAACTTCAATGGGTTTTAGCTCCCATAGAAGGCATATTGTCATGGAAGGCAAAGATACAAACCACTGCATCAAATGTGAGCAACGATGCTCATCCAACAACTAATTTCAAATCAATTGACTTTGGCTCAATACATCTTTCTTCATCAGAAAAACCCGTAGAAAAAACAGCAAGCCCCACACAAGCACCAACAACTCCTCCTAAAAAAGATATGAAAGACTTTACATTTGATAAAATGAGTGTTCCACCCCCAAGAACAGAAGAGTTAGAAAAGACAAAACATACTGCAACAGAAAAGCTATCAGAAAATCAAATAAATACAGTTTCTCTATCTCTATTTAAAAAAAAGAAGTCCAATCAAACACATCATCCTTTAAACTCTCCGACAGATACATCTAAAGCATCTTCACACAATAATATCCCTACCTCACTAAAAACCACATCAATCCATAAACCTATACCTTCTGCGCTCCCTAAAGAACAGAAACAACCTTTACCTGTTATAAAAATAAATTCAAAACCTAATGCACTCCAAATATCAAAAATACATCATAATGAAGGCACAATGAAGCAAGACCATCTAGCTCAAGAAGATATTTACGATGTCATTTTAAATCGTCTATCTGTGATGTTTGATCAAAGTATGATCCTCATGTTCAAAAATAGTATACTAAAACCTAAGAAATGGGATAGTTCTTGGGTTAAAGATCCATCAACACATAATGTGATCTTGTTAAATAAACCAAGTGTTTTTCAAATTGTTTATAAAACAAAACAAAAATATCATGGTTATGTTGCTCCTTGTGCCGTCAATGACATTTTTTTTAAGACATGGAATATGGGAAGATACCCAGAACACCTTACCTTGTTGCCATTAATAAAGAGAAATACCACAGCAGTCACAGGAATGCTTTTAGGAGCGACATCTAAAGAAAAAGGAGATTCTCTGCTCTTAGACAAGTTAGACATCTTAGCTTTAGAAGCCTCACAAAAGCTCCTAAAATAACACAGCTTTGTTGCACAAGTATTGACAAATACATAGCATGAAGATCGATTGATTATAAGCGAATTGTGGCAGACTTATGAACGACTCGTGACAAGCTGTTTCCCTAAAAATGAATCGGCTTTTGTATCACTCAAAATAAACTGACCTCTTGAGGCGAGCCTCTCGAGGCAAGCCTCTGGTTGTTTTTTGGTAACCAGCCTGACGGTTCATACTACGGGATGTATCCCTGTCAGTAAAATACTGGCTACCTCAAAAATCTGTTCATTTTGAGTAGAATAGATATCTCTCATTTTTTTTGCGCAATGTTAAGGGAAATGCTTTTATTTCTCAACGGGTGATATAAAACTTTATTTTTGAAATGGCTTCTAAATATTATCGATGATCTTATTGGTTATAGTTAATGTATTAATTCTAATATGGATACCTACTGTAGTTATTGTACTGACCAATTAAAACTTGAAAATGAAATTCCTCAGCTTCTTTTATGATATGCTGTCTCAACAATGAAGCTATATTATGCCTATAAAAACTTCCCCTAACTACAAAACCAACGTCAGCAGATATAAATCCTAATCTTAATGGTTGTTTAGTCCTAAGAATATCTTCTCTATTATTTCTTCTCCTTTGAGGTACCGATGCTCTCTGACCTTGACCTCTAAAGGTTCTTGGTCGTCGTCTTCTATTGTTCATATTGTCTTCTCTATTGCCGTTTTTAATCACGCTTTTTATAATATCACCTGCCTGTACAGACTTATCACCTTGTGGTTGAAGAATAATTTCAAGAGTTGACTTGTCATCTTCTATATCTACAATCCTCGCTATAGCTAAAGAGTCATATTCATTGTTTGCTGTATTCTGACAATCTTGCTCATTAACTTGTTTAAAATCTCTATTATTTAAGTCATCTTTAGAATAAACAGGTAAAATATCCCCCTTCTTAAGCTCATTAGATAATCCAAATGAAATATTAATTTTACCGTCATCGGAAATTTCTTTTATAATGATATTCCATGGTTCATCTTCATCTATTGCTTTTCTTAATTCTTCAAATCCATCTCTAATAGTTCTTTGAACTAATGTTGAAAGAGAGCTTAAATAAGGGCTTATATGCCTATAACCCATAGGTACATCCGCCATCTCTGTCCGTGCACCCCAGTTAAAATCTTTATCCTGGCCCTCACCAATGACAGTCCATTTGATATTCCTATAACCATTTCTGATTGTCATTTGTATTTGCATGCTAGTTGCCGTGTAACCAATACCAATACTGAAGGATGGTATAAACTTAGGAATAAAGTCATCAAGCCTGAAACTAGCACCCCCAGTTTGTTCAAGAAATACAATTCTGATATCTAAGAAGTCTTCCTCACATTGATGGTAAGGGCTATTTGTGAAATTGCTTGTTTTATTATAACAGCCACAAAGTAATAAAGTAAGTAATAGTATCAAACATCTGTTTTTCTGTATCATAAATATGTCTCTATTACTTTTGCTATCAAATTAAGCACATTAACTTAAACTGCTAATATAATATCTCCTTACAAATAACCAAAGTGTTACTTTTCTCTTGATAAATCTTTTTTAAGTAACTTAAAGGGCTATGCGAAAATTAAAATCACTAGCTTCTGTTGTTAAAAAATTCTTAATATAAGGAGTAATAAGCCTTCTGATAGTTCTATTCCTATTATTATAATAACCGCTATTGCCATAACGACCATTATTATTATTGCCATAACCACCATTATTATTATTGCCATAACCACCAAGAAAATTACTAAACGAACTAGAGTCATTATGCGGTGTATATGCAATGAAAATATTAGGTATAACACCTAAGCCCAATACATTTTTTTTAGGAGGTGCACCACTTGCCTGCAGCCTTGATGCAAACTCTGCTTCAGGAGAAAGTTCTACAATATCCCCAACCTGAATGGATCTGCGTCTATTTTGCGCAGCACTCACTTCAAGTAAAGATCTTTCATCTTTTATCTGTGTAACTGTTGCCGTTGCTAGAGAGGCCCCAGAACGCCTAACAGTATTACAATTATTGTTATTATAACCTCCTCCAGGGAAAATATAAAAAACATCTCCTATTTGAACATGATGGGACAGACCTAAAGGAACTATAATCTTATTTCCTTCTGCTTTACTTATATTACCCGTTAATTTTTCCTGCCCTAAACTTTCATCTTCTAATATATCTCTAAGTTGTTCATAACCATCTCTGACTGCTTCTTTAATTACATCTGCAATAGTCCCAGAAGGGTGTTCTGCCCACCTTGTACCAACAGGTATTTGCTTAAAGAGTACTCCAAGATTAAATGTACTGTTTATAGATTCACCAACACCTATAACCGGTGGTGGTGATATTGAATTATTATTAAATTGTCGCAAAGTAAATGATAGCTCCAGTCTTATGGTATTTCCTCCAATACCTATTCCAACTCCATCCAAAGGCTTCAATCTTCTGCCAGTAAGATCAAAAGTAAGATTCTGTCCAGCAGTTTGATCAGAAAATACAGGATGCACATCTATGAAATAATCTGCACACACATTACCGTAACCAGCATTAAAATTATTATTTTTACCACCACAACTGATGAAAATTACAGCCGATAATATCAAGAAACTAAACAAGATAAAAAAACTTCTTATACGGGATAGCGAGAGCAGCTTAAGAAACCTGTGACAAGAACTATTAAGCATTTTTCCAAATGTTATCATTTTCAATCTCCTTGTTGTGCTTAATGAAGATTATATTTGTTTGTCTTCCTATTTCATTCGGACTGTTTGTTTAAAAATTTAATACAAAAATATAACTTTCAGAACAAAGTCTAATAAAATAGGTGAAATATTTTAAAAACTGATAAACTTAAGTCTTATAGACTAGATAAAAGTAAATGACCTTGCTAAAGCTTAGCCTGTAGGTATTATACTTACTGGACTATGGATTATGCTTTATTAAAAGCGCATCATAATTAGGATGTGTTGCTATTTTTAAGATAATATATTGAAGTTACAAGCTATATCTTATTAAGTCTTTATTTTGCTCTGGCAGTCAGGAAGCAGGTAAGCTGTATCTGTTATCAATAACCTTAAATTTACTTTTCCACTGCTTTATTTGCAATAAGATAAAAATAGAAAAACCTCTATCAAGATACTTCTTAAAACAGGTAGTTTAAGAGAGTTTTTATTCATCCATAATCTATCCAGTATCAAAGAGAAAGTTCTGGATCAACAAGGCAATAGAGAAAATCCCCTTCGATTGGCTTTAAAGGTTTTTTAGGAAGTTCAAGAATAAGCCTCTGGTCTTTAGAAACAACAAACAAAGGTGAGAGCTTATCTTTATAAGCTTTTAAAAATTCGTCAAATTTGAATTTTTCATCGATCAAAATCTGTTGAAGATGCCACCCCTTAAAGTAACGATCTAATATCTGTTCATACTTGAGATGTCCCCCAAAAAGCATCCAACCACGATTTGTACTTTCTATCATATTTGAATCTTCTTTTTTATGCATAGAAAGTTGAAAAACATTGTTTTGATCAAAGTCATTTTTAAATGTATTACAGACAAGCACATTATAAGCATCATTGTCTGTAACAGATAAAATATAATTCATTTCTGTAAGATTTAATGAGTTTTGTGTAGCACTAGAAGATAGTATCTCTCCTTCAAAAACAGGGATATTTTTAGATCTAGCCTCCTGCAATTTATGCCATGCATGGTCCACCAACAACACAGGAATGTTATGCTTTTTTAAAACCAGAGCCAGTTCAGTTGTCCAAGGAGAAGCACCCACAATCAGTACCCCTTTTCGACTTTTTGCTGCCAGGCCTAAGGCCCTTGCAATTGTACCTAAAGACAATCCATGTAAAACCACAGTAATAAAAACAACGGCAAAGACTAAAGGAGTTAACATTTCTGCACCCTCATACCCTCTATCTATGAGAGTAGGCGCAAATAGTCCTGCAACAGAAAGAGCAATCACCCCCCTAGGCGCAATCCAGCCAAGAAGTAACCGTTCCTTCCAAGTCAAATCTCCACCAAGTGTTGCAAGCCATACAGCAACTGGTCTCATCACAAAAAGGACGGCACATAAAAATGCAACACTCCGCCAATTTAAAGCATACAGCTGCTCTTCAAGGTTCAAACTAGCAGTTAAAGCAATGAAAACACTGGATAATAAAAAAATAGAAATATACTCTTTAAATTGTCTTAATTCATGGATAATACCTAGCTTGACATTACAAAGAGTAAATCCAAAAGCCGTTACCGCTAAAAGCCCCGCTTCTTCCTGAACCATATTAGCAACACCATAAATCAAAAGGATAAAGCAGAGGATAACAGGAACTTTTAAAAACTCAGGGCACATTCTTTTTTGAAAAGTGTATTTTATAAAAAATCCACTAGCCACGCCAATAAGAAGAGAGATTAAAATAGCACTACCAATATTTAAGACAATTTCTAAAGGCGATTTAGAAGTGGTTGCTATAATATAATACTCAAAAATAAATACAGCCAGCAAAACACCTAATGGATCATTAACAACGCCTTCCCATTTCATCAAAGAGGTTACTTTTGGCGTGAGTTTAATTTGGCGTAGAAGTGGTATAATCACAGTAGGGCCCGTTACTACCAAAATAGCTCCAATAATAGAAGAAACAGGTAGCGACAGTCCGGCTATAAAATAAGCACAAGCTGTACCTAACATCCAAGCAATGGGCAAGCCAAATAGCACTAATCTCCCAACACCCAAGCCCGCCTGTTTAAGTTCAGAAATTTTAAGATTAAGCCCTCCCTCAAAAAGAATAACAGCCACAGATAGTTTAACCATAACTTCCATGATCTGTCCAAAATCTTTACTAGGTTCTAACCAACCAAAAATAGGTCCTACAAGAAGCCCTATAATAGAAAGTAAAACAATAGCTGGAAACCGAATGCCCCAAGCAACCCACTGTGCCATAATTCCTAAGACAATCAAGAAAATAGATTTTTGGATGAGAGAAGCAAAAAGAGTCACAATAGACTCACTGGTTTTTAGACTGGATCCAGCCAGTCAAGGTTTGAGATAAAGCCCTATCAACAGGAATATCAACTTCCTCTACTTTTTCTTTAGGTACAAAGACAGTATAGCCTCCTAATTGATAGCTCATAGGCAAATAAACAGCAATGATACCTTTATTGGCCAAAGCTTTTTCATCTTGAAATTCTTTACATGTAACAAGCCCTAAGACTTTTTTATCTCGCCCCACATCTACTAAAACAACAGAACTGATATCTCCTCTATCTTGAGAAGAAAAAAATACAATTAAATCCTTTATGGAATCATAAATTGTTTTAATAAGAGGGATTTTATAGACAATACTTTCACCCCATCGAAATATCTTTTGAGCAATCCATGCATTCAAAAGTATTCCAACTACAAATATAAACAAAAAAACAAAAATGACACCCATTCCTGGCCAATAAGCGATATTAGGAAACAAATATTTGAGAGTTTTACTAGCCAAACCTTCTGCAAATGTCACCAGCCAAACAAAAAGAGCTATAGTGGCAACAATAGGAATGACTGTGATCAAACCTTTCAAAAAAATCTTTTTAATCCGTCTCATTATGGGTTCTCCCTTATTTTTATAAGTTTTTCATGATAAGAAATAAGAAGCAAACACTTCTTTAAAAGGGTAGATCATTTTCAAACACAATAGCGATAAAGAACTAAATATATGAGAACTCCACAAATCTAGGCTGCTTATGGGCTATAGACTCTGTCAAAATCCTTGATATTTTATACTCAAACGACAACAACCTCTAGAATTACTATAATATCCATCATTTGACAAGAAGGTTTTAAACCATTTGAATAAAAATTAAGGTATAAGTTATAATATTTAAAGAAATTAAGATAAAAAACAATACAAATAGACAAATTGTAGATAGATACAACAAAGAGAACAACACATAAAACATAATGTATAATAAACTATGACTAAACGATTAAAGAGGTAAAATAAAGTGTCTGAAAAATCATTTAAAAATCTTGTAATTGTAGAGTCTCCCACTAAAGCCCGAACTATACGTAAGTTTTTAGGCAAAAGCTTTGATGTGGTTTCATGTATGGGGCACGTCAGAGACTTACCTAGCTCAGCTAAAGACATTCCAGAAAAGTATAGAAAAGAAGAGTGGTCAAGGCTAGGCGTTAATGTTGATCGCAGCTTTGCTCCTCTTTATTGTATTCCCTCAAAAAAGAAAAAAGTTATATCAGAGTTGAAAAAAAAAATAAAAACAGCATCCCAACTTTATCTGGCAACAGATGAAGATAGGGAAGGTGAAAGTATCTCATGGCATCTTTTAGAGATTTTAAAACCAAAAATCCCTGTCAAAAGAATGGTTTTTCATGAAATTACAAAAAAAGCCATTACTGATGCCTTAGAAAATACAAGAAATATTAATGAAGATCTGGTAAGAGCCCAAGAAGCTCGCCGCATTTTAGATCGTTTGGTAGGATACACTATTTCTCCCCTCTTATGGAAAAAAATTGCTTATGGACTATCAGCAGGGCGAGTTCAATCAGTTGTCGTAGAAATCTTAGCAGATAGAGAACTAGCAAGAGTACGATTTATCCCTGCTAGCTATTGGAACCTACAGGCAAAACTCTCCTTAAAGGATCAATCCGATACAAGTGATCAACAACCTTTTAATGCTAGATTATTTATCTGTGATGATAAAAAGATAGCTAAAGGCACAGACTTTGATCTAGAAACAGGACAAATTTTCAAAGACAAACAAAAAGGCCTCTTATGGTTATCAGAGGAGAAAGCAAAAAGCTTACAACAGGAATTGCAATCTACTTCATGGAAAGTCAAAGAAGTGATTAAAAAAGATATTTTGCGAAAACCTCCTGCCCCTTTTATCACATCCACTCTACAACAAGATGCCAGCCGCCGATTTGGATGGCCAGCCACTCATGTCATGAGAGTCGCACAATCCCTCTATGAACAAGGGCATATTACATATATGCGAACAGATAGCCGTTTTATTTCTAAACAAGCTATTGAAGTTGTAAGAAAGTCTATTGTATCACTTTATGGAAAACCTTATTTACCAAATCATCCAAGAGATTACACAGCCAAAAAAGTCAAAGGAGCTCAAGAAGCTCATGAAGCTATTCGCCCTTCAGGCACACAGTTTCAACATCCTAGAGATCTCCATTTAGAAAAAGACCAATTCAAACTTTACGATCTAATTTGGAAACGCACTATGGCATCTCAAATGGCCGATTCCAAACAAAAGCAAGTTAGCTTACGCCTGCAGGCTTTACACACTGTATTTGCAGCTTCAGGAACAACTATTGAGTTTCCAGGATTTTTAAAAGTCTATGAGGAAGGTCGTGATGAAGTAGACTCCGAAGAAAAAGACGTCATATTGCCTCCATTAAAAAAAGATGATCAGCTCACCTGCCACAAGGTGGACTCCACTTCTCACCAAACAAAGCCTCCTCCAAGATACACAGAAGCTAGTTTAATTCAAACAATGGAAGAAAAAGGCATTGGTCGCCCTTCAACTTATGCGCCAACTATCTCTACAGTTATGCAAAGAGGGTATGTTGTTAAACAAGGCACAACTTTGGTGCCAACTTTTACAGCACTCATTGTCTCTCACTTACTTAAAGTTTATTTACCAAACTATGTAGAATCAGAATTTACATCTAAAATGGAGGCATCCTTAGATGATATTGCTGCAGGAGCTTTAGACTGGATCAAGTACTTAAAGAACATCTACTTTGGACAAGAAGGGCTTAAAGAGCTTGTTGAAAAACAAGAAGAGGTTATAGATCCGGAAGAAGCGCGATCTCTGAAAAATGTAAAAGAGTTTCAAATAAAATCATTAGACCAATTTGAATTTCGTGTAGGCAAATATGGAGCTTATGTCTGCCGTAAAAATGGAGATAAGGTTTGTGCCTCTATACCTGATAACCAAGCTCCTGGAGAAATTGATGTGACCTCTATCAATAAGTTAATCGATAAAAAAGCATCAGGTGGTGATGCCTTTGGTAAAGACCCACAAACCGGCCAACATATTTATTTATTAGAAGGTAGATATGGCCCTTATCTTCAATTAGGAGACTTAGGGGATATGGTTAAAAAAGACAAATCGGCAAAACAAAACCTTAAACGAGCTTCAATCCCAAAACACCTCTCGTCTGAAGATTTGACTTTAGATCAGGCCTTATTTCTGTTATCTTTACCCAAGACATTAGGCAATCATCCTGAATCCCAAAAAGAGATTAAAGCAGGAAATGGCCAATATGGCCCTTATGTGGTTCATGATGGTGATTATAGATCCATACCTAAAGAGGATGATCTTTTTAAAATTGATCTTAAAAGAGCTTTAGAACTTCTTGCTCAAGAAAAAAGAGGTAAAGGTCGAAAAACAATTATACCCATTAAAGATTTAGGTGCTCATGATAAAAAATCTCTGGCTATCTATGATGGTCGATATGGCCCTTACATCAAATGGGGGAAAGAAAATTACTCTTTACCAAAAAATGCTAAAGTCGAAAGTTTTATTTTAAAAGATGCTCTTGAACTAATAAAAAATAAAGATAAGCAAAGTAAAAAGAAAAAATGAAAAGTATAAAAATAATATAAAACTGTATTTTAAAATAATAACCATTAACGATATTGAGGATATAATGAAAAAAAATAAATATAGAAATACAAAAACCCTCATAAACTATCCAGCAAAAGTTCATTCAACTATATTCTTAACAAAACTATTAAATATCTTAAAATTGAAAACCTTAATTTTAATCTTATGTTTGTCTCCTATAACCCAAGCTTCAGCAGCTACCCTTGCCTGTCCTTTCTTACACCCTATTATCACAGCTATGCTTCAAGAACATATTATACATAGTAACATGACTGCTAATCTGGAACATAAAACAATTGAACAATATATTAAGTTCTTAGATGGAGCTAAGATTTACCTTCTTGAATCTGATGTAAATAAAATCAGAGGATTACTCAAAGGCATTTATAAGAATTTACAAAAACAATCTTGTGGCAGTATTGTAACTATTCATAAGATGCATTTAAAGAGAATAAAAGAACGTATGGAGTTTGCTAAAAAGTTCTTAGGTAATAAGTACAAATTTAACTCTAAAGAAAACCTCTTATTAGACAATTCGAAGAGAAAATATCCGAAAACTAGAGCTCAATTAGAAAACTTCCAGAAAAAATATATCCATTTTCAAGTTGCCAACTTTAAAGTAGCTGACATGAAACTTAATGAAGCTAAAAAACAAGTTATTAAGAGATATCAAAGAGACTTCAGCCAACTACAAAGCCAAAAAACTGAAAAACTCTATGCTAATTTCTTATATGCAGTATCTAGAAGCCTTGATCCACATTCTGACTTTTTATCTAAAGAAAGATTAGAAGATTTTGAGATGCAAATGCGTTTATTTCTTGAAGGCATTGGCGCATCTCTAAGTTCTGAAAATGGTTACACTGTTATTGAAAACCTTATTAAAGGTGGATCTGCCGAAGCTTCTGGACTTTTAGAAGTAGAAGATAAGATATTAGCCGTGGCTCAAGGTACAAAGGGAGCTTTTGTTCCTATTATTGATATGCCTTTAAATGAAGTTGTTCAATTGATTCGTGGACCAAAAGGCACTAAAGTGCGCTTAAAAATTTTACGTCCTATGACCAATAAGAAAACAAAGCACTTTCAAGTCACCTTGATCCGTCGAAAAATTAACTTAGAAGAAAACGCAGCAAAAGTACATTATATTGATCACCCTGCTCAGAGTTCAAAACGCTCAAAGAAAAAAATAATTGCTATCCTAGAATTGCCTTCATTTTACTTGGATTCAAATGCCAAAAGAAAAGGACGTTCTGCTTATAGAGATGTTAAAAAATTACTTAATCAGATCAAAAGAAAAAAAACTGATGGCCTGGTATTGGACTTATCTTCAAATGGTGGAGGAATTCTGACAGAAGCTGTCAAAGTTGCAGGGTTGTTCTTCAAAACAGGTAATGTTGTACAAACAAGAGGAAAAGATCAAGATTCTTCTTCAGGAATATTGAGTGATAAAGACCCTCAAGTGAATTATTCAGGACCTCTAGTGATTTTAACAAGCCGCTTTAGCGCAAGTGCCTCTGAAATCGTAGCTGGAGCATTAAAAGATTATGGACGTGCTGTCATTGCAGGCGCAGATCATACATACGGTAAAGGAAGTGTACAGTCTGTCATCAATTTATCTAAAGATATTGGAGCTTTTAAAGTGACTATGGGTATGTTTTTTATTCCAGGAGGGGATTCCACTCAACATAAAGGAGTGCTCTCAGACATTATTCTTCCCAGCATTTATTCAAGAGAAGATATTGGAGAACAATATTTAGACTATTCTCTCCCACCAAAGACAATAAAACCTTTTATTTCTGAAACAGCTTATGCAAATAAAGGATCACAGGCTTGGAAACGTATCACAAAGAGTGTTTTAAAGAAATTAGCTTTTCGATCTAAAAAGCGAGTTAGTAAAAGTAAAGATTTTCAGGAAATTTTAGCAGAGATTGAGAAAAGTAAAAAGGACGATAAGATAATTTATATAGAAGAAATACTTAATGAAGACTCAGAGATGAAAGAGAAAAAAGAGATTGCCAAGCAAAAGCGTCGTGATCCTGAGTTTAGAGATAAAGAATACCTTAAACGTGCTGATATTAAAGAGGCTGTTCATATCACTGCAGACTTAATCGATTTATAAGTTAATTAAGTTTGCACATCTATTTCAAAAAAATAACTGAATGTCAATTTTTTGAATCTTAATCCTATAGACTTTCCTGTAGAATAATAATAGTAGATAAATAAAGGCAGCTATGCCTATAATTTCTCATATTCCCAGATAATAGAGATACTAAAGTAATTAGGAGAATATCAATGGCAGGTATAAAGAATCAACAAACAGAACCTCCTCCAAAAACCAATCAACCCTTATTAGAAGAACTTAGGACTAAACAAAAGTTAGCTTTAGAAGCAGGAGGAGCCACCAAAATACAAAAACACAAACAAGGAGGACGCTTAACAGCCAAAGAGAGGCTTCATGTCCTTCTTGATCCTGAAAGCTTTGTAGAAATAGACCAATTCGTCATCCATAGATGTCACAACTTTGGAATGCAAGATAAGCATGTTTTAGGAGATGGAGTTATCACCGGACATGGCCTCATTAAAGGACGTCCTGTCTATGTTTATAGTCAAGACTTTACTGTTTTTGGAGGAAGCCTTTCTGGCTCTAATGCAAAAAAGATCTGCAAAGTATTAGACCTTGCCATGAAAAGCGGTGTGCCCATTATTGGGCTTAATGATTCTGGGGGAGCACGCATTCAAGAAGGTGTGGAAGCTTTAGGGGGTTTTGCTGATATTTTCCTGCGGAACACCATGGCCTCAGGAACCATCCCTCAAATCAGTGCTATTATGGGACCCTGTGCAGGAGGTGCTGTCTATAGCCCAAGTATTACTGATTTTATTTTTATGGTACAAGATACAAGTTATATGTTTGTAACAGGTCCTGATGTGATAAGAACTGTGACTCACGAAGAAGTTTCTAAAGAAAAATTAGGTGGAGCTATGGCTCATGCTCAAAAATCAGGAGTTGCTCATTTTGTAGCAGAAGACGATAAACACTGCTTACTTTTGATCAGAGAACTTCTCAGCTTTTTGCCCAGTAACAATTTAGATGATCCACCTACTCTTTCAAATACGGATGATCCTTACCGTTACATTGAATCACTTAATAGCATTATTCCTTCTAACTCTAAAAAATCTTATGATATAAAACAGTTAATTAGGAAAATAGTGGATGATGATTACTTTTTTGAAGTTCATCAACATTATGCCAAAAATATCCTTGTCGGTTTTGCAAGATTTAATGGAAAAAGCGTAGGAATTGTCGCCAATCAACCAGAAGTCTTAGCAGGCTGCTTAGATATTTCAGCCTCTATAAAGGCAGCTCGCTTTGTTCGATTTTGTGATGCATTTAATATTCCTCTCATATCTTTAGTAGATGTTCCTGGGTTTTTACCTGGAACAGATCAAGAATGGAATGGAATTATCACTCATGGAGCTAAACTTTTATATGCTTATGCTGAAGCAACAGTTCCAAAGATTACAATCATCACAAGAAAAGCTTACGGCGGAGCTTATGATGTCATGGCCTCTAAACATTTACGTGCTGATGTCAATATGGCTTATCCTACAGCAGAGATTGCTGTTATGGGACCTGAAGGTGCTGTTAATATTATCTTTAGAGATAATATTAAACAAGCAAAAGACCCTAAGTCAGAAAAGCAAAAATTAACAGATGACTATCAAAAAGTATTTGCAAACCCTTATCTTGCAGCACAATTAGGTTATATAGATGAAGTGATTGAGCCAGCATGGACAAGGAAACGTATTATTCAATCTTTGAATTTATTACAAAGTAAAAAGGATCAATCACCATCTAAACGCCATGGCAATATTCCTCTTTAGATATTTTTTATCATTAAAAATGATAACTTTAAAGTGCCACTCACTATAATAAACCTTTTTGCTTCAAATGCTCATGAGCTAAATAATAAGCCTCTTTCTTTTTAACCCGACTTGTAGATGGCAACATGTCACTCACAAGGTAACTTATATGACTGGATATTAAACGAGTGTTTCTTAATCTCTTTATCACTTCTGAGTTTGGAGCATGTTCTGCAATTGCTTCCACCACAAGATAGTCTTTCTTAATAGCAGCTTGTTCAAAAGTATAAGTTATGTCTGACTCTTCTAGTTTTTTAGATTCAATAAAAAATAGTACCATTAACCTTCTATCTATAGAACCAACAACATCAACATTCTGATAAGCAATTATAGAAAACGGAGTCAAACCTTTGACACTTCTTATATCAACCCTTGCTTTAAACTCCAGCAATAAATTCACAATATGAGGATTACCCATCATGACAGCTAAATGTAAAGCTGTGCCACCTACAAGAAGATCCTGCTTATCTGTAACCTTTTCTAAAGCCCCTAAATCAATAAGGTATCTGAAATCTACTTCACCATCATCGCTGTCTCCAACTACTTTCATCACAAATGCATTTGGATTTGCCCCAGCTTCTAAAGCTCTTTGTACAGCTCTATAATTTGGTTCTACAATAATATTAAAGAAATCCTCATCCAGTAATTCATAGTCTTGAATAACTTGGAGACTTGAAACGCAAGGAGTTAAACTTTGCTCAAAAGGATTTAGGTTTAAAGCTACATATGTATGTGCCAATCCAAATCGAGAAGTAAATATTATAACCATTAAACATATTATACGCAGATTCATAATTAGTTAAGCTCTTATAAAAAAATATTTATCGTTATTTTAGATTGAGGTGTCTTACAGTTGTTATCATTTTATATAGAACTGTTATCTCTATCTCTAGTAGCATTTTTGAGATGGCTTCTACTTAAAATGCTTTTCCTAATCTCTCTCGCCATATTTTATACTCTTCCATTCTTTCGTATTCTTCTATAGTACTTGCACTTCTTTGTCTTCTAAGAAAATCTCGATATTCTAATATTATCCCTCTTACACTTTCTGGAATTTCATACCCATCCACTTCTCCTTTGGCTATATTTATGAGGATGTCCCACGTTTCGGTGAAATTGAAGTTAAGCAGAGCTTGATGTTTTGCTACGCCTGTTTCTATTGTTAGTCAATAGGTTTAAATTTTCTTCCATTGTATTTAAATCTTTATACCCTTTAATAGCTCTAAACTTTTTTTCAGCTTCAACTAAAGAAGCAGCAGCCCATCTCATAACCTGATCTGGAGAACTTCTCCAGTTCTTAACCCTGCTGACTTTATCTCTTACAATAGAAAAGGCAGACTCAATAGGATTTGTAGAAGATAAGGTTCTCCTTAGCAGTGGAGATACCTTCAACTTGATAACTGTCAGTGTCTCCTCCTTTGCTTCCTTAAGTGAAGCCAATGCTGCATAATTAATCCTGCTTAACCAACTCAGTAACTTATTGTATTCTCTCTGAGCAGAATCATAATCATTAAAACCATGCACCATCTTCCAGCGACGCTTAAACTCTAAATGACGTTCCTGAGGTAAATAACTTAAAACATTCCTCTCCTTGTGGTGAATACAGCGTTGAACTACTGCTCTCTTACCAAAAACTCTATTAATAGCTGTCCTTAAAGATCTGCTACCATCAATTACAAAAAGGTAAGGCTTATCTGAACAAAGACCTCTTGCTATTAAACTCTCTAATAAGTCCTTGCAAACTTCCCAGTTCTCTGTATGACCCTCTCTAAGACCCAGAACTAACTTCTTACCTTCAACTGTGATGCCAAGAGCTACAACCACTGTCCTTGATCCAAAAACAACACCATCAATCATAATTGATGAAAACTTATCCTTACTCAGATCACGACCATTTAAAGATTCAAGAAACTTCCTAGATGACTTATTAAAGACTCTGCTCACTGTACTCTTAGAAAGACCCGTCCCTCCTACAATATCATCAAGAAGTTCATTGTAATTACGACAAGATACCCCTCTCATAGCATGACTCAAAACTTTATCACAAAGTATGTCATACTTTTGAAGCACTGAATAAGACCGCGGCTTAATATCAGAACCTCCCTTCTCCTTCACCCTAGGCTTCCTCACCTGAAGCCTTTGACCTTGTGCAAGAACACTCCCAGAATCACTACCCGCTCTGTAATATCTTGTATCACGACCACGACCATGACGCTTACCACACAGTGATAATAACTCATCCTCAAAGAAATCATGGATCATATTAATAACCATTGATCTCATGCGATGCTCTAGGATCTCTCGAATCTCATTTGACTCAGATGATAAAACTTGAATTGAATAACCATTCTTACTACTCTTCATAATAGCTCCTTTCTGTTATCTATTTCCTGATAAAATAAAAACAGTAAACAACGGCTAGACCACTTAGGATAGCCGGGAGCTCTACTTTCTTCTAATTCCTATAAGAAAATTTCACCGATCTATGGGACAACCTCCTTTCTGGCATTGCCCCCAAACTGGCTCCAAGCCGTTTGGCAAATAGGGCAATGCCTAGAAAGCTTGATGCATTTTAGTAAACGAGATACCCCTCGTTTTTCTGACAAGATGTTAAGGAAATCGCTGAGAGTCTAGAGTGAAGACTTGATGTTTTAAGCCAAAGACGAGATCTTCCGCAGATGAGATCGCTTTTTGGCGATCTCATCGAAGACTTCGAGGATTGGCTTAAAATATCAATTTTCAGCTGGTCAAAAAACTATGAACCTGTTGAGGCATAAGCAAAAGTTTATGCTTGACAATTTTGATAAATATTCCTAAACATCAAAAAATGTCCCCCCTCACAACACTGCAACAAATCCAAGACTTCATCAGCCGTGGACCACTTATACCTAAGTCTCCACCTAATTTGGATAGAACCAAAGGTGCTTTTAGCAACCTACCCATAAAAGAACTTTGCGGCCAAAAAAACATTTTGATTGCAGGAACAAATGGCAAAGGTACAACTGCTAAAACATTACAGACACTACTGACTGAAAATAACAAATATGTAGGACTCTTCACATCACCTTATCTTGTTTCTATTTGTGAAAGCATACAAATAGATGGAAAACCTATCAGTGAACATTTATTTATAGAGTGTTTTCATCATATCTCAGACTTACATAAAAAGTGGAATTTAAGTTATTTTGAAACACTAACCTTGATGGCCTCCTACTTATTTTTTACAAATCGTCTTGTACCTCCTGTTGAATATGCCATTTTTGAGGTAGGTATGGGAGGTCTGTGGGATGCTACCAACGTAATTCCTCATAATGTATCTGTTATCACTCAAATAAGTTATGACCATCAACACTTATTAGGAAATACACTAGAAGAGATTGCAAAAAATAAATTAGGCATTATACATAAAAATAATCATGTTATTGGATCATTTGCTTTTGATAAAAACCCACAATTATCTCTTCTCAAACAGCAAGCTATTCAAAACACAAAAGCTACATGGTATCATCCTGATCAATACAACTACCAAACAGAAATTATACAGGGTCAACCCAGGGGATTTATTTCTATTTACAATCAAAAACAAGAAATGAACCTTTTAGGTCAAAGAGCTGCTGAAAATTCAGCAACAGCTCTTAAATGCTATGAGGTATTAGGATTTGACGCTAAAAAAGCTTTAAAGTCTCTTAAAAAAGTTAAATGGGAGGGACGTATGCATAGAGAATACTTGCCTTTCTGCAAGTGCCCTGTGTACTTTTCAGGAGATCATAATGAGCAAGGCATTCAAAGCCTTATTGCTATTTTAAATGACTTGAGCTATCAAAATATTTATTTTTTAGTCAGTATTGGTCAAACAAAAAATCCTAAAACCATCCTTAACTATCTTCTCGATGTAAAAAATAGCAAAACTTACCTGACAACAGCTGAATTTAAAGGCCGGACAAAAAAAGATTACACACAGTGGCTTAACCAAGTCAATGGCTACATTGAAAGCCCTATAGAAGCTCTAAAGCAGGTTTGTCAACAATGCCAAAAAGATGATTTGATGGTAGTGACAGGCTCTCTTTATCTCATAGGTGAGCTGATGTCTTATACAAGGAATGCTCATTCAAAGTTAAAATAGCATATCCACTAACTAGGTCCCGCCAGAAAGTCGCCAGAGATAAGGAATATTGTTTTTTTAGAAAAAACAAGGAAAAAATCTTTGGAGCAATGACTTGATATTTATGCCAAAAGCTCGTAGTCCTCGGGTAATTGTGTAAGAGGAAGCTTTCCATAATATTATATAGGAAAACGAAATGAATAAAAGAAGCCGATACATTTAGTGCTTTTTCATATAAATTGTGTAACAATACTCAAACCTGTTTAAACTTAAATTGGCATTTTAACTTAAAATATAAAATGAGGTACATTATTGGTATTGTATTATCATAAACAAATAAAATTTTTGTTGCTCTGTTTTCTTGGATTAGCCATTCTTTTAGGAGCATGCACTAGACAGAGGCCACCATTAGGATCAAATAAAAATCCTATCAAATTTGTATTACTTCCTTCTTCGGACACAAAACTTCTTGCACAAAAAGCTATCTTCATTAAACGCTATCTAGAACTTAAAACACCTTATAAGTATAAATTTTTAATACCTACAAACTACATTGCCTCAGTAGAAGCTTTTGGTACTAAGAGAGCTGACGTGGCATACATAAACACTATTGGGTACATTATGGCGCATAACCGCTTTAAGGTTGAGGCCCACATTACAAGTGAGAGATACGGGCTTACAACCTATCAAGCGCAAATTATTGCAAGGGCTGATGGACCTATCAAATCACTTGCTGACATTGAAGGCAAAATATTTGCTTATGTTGACCCTATATCAACTGCAGGGTATTTCGTACCTGCTAAATTACTTGAAGATCTTAAAATTAAGCCCAGTAAAACAATTTTTGCTCAAAGACATGACAATGTAGTAATAATGATTTACCAAGGCCAAGCGGATGTGGGTGCAACATGGTACTCGCCGCCACACAATGGCAAAATACAAGATGCGCGCAAATTAGTTAAAACACAATATACAGATATAGAGAGCAAAGTTAAAATCATACACCTTACAGATCCTCTTCCTAATGACCCTATTGTTTTCCGTGCAGATATGCCTCAAAAAATAAAAACAGACACCATTGATGCTCTCTTAAGCTATATCACTACACAAGAAGGTCAAGACGTCCTTATGGATATGCTGGGTATCACAGGCTTAATCAGATGTTCTGATAGTCAATATGATCATGTCAGAAGCCTATTCAAGCAAAGGATAGAAGGTATGAACTTATAAATAATGCCGTCTTCCTTGACATTTTTCTGCGAATGCCTATAACAGCTATAAAGAGTTTTTAACATTACAAGGCATTTGATATGGAAATCAAAAAATTATCTCAATCCACCATCAATCAAATTGCTGCTGGAGAGGTGGTGGAAAGACCAGCTCACCTTCTCAAGGAACTTATTGAAAACAGCATAGACGCAGGAGCGAAATCCATAGAGATTGATTTTGCCAAAGGGGGGAAAGAAATCACTGTCAAAGATGATGGATGTGGTATTTCTAAAAACGAATTAGCTCTAACTCTTTCTAAGCACACAACAAGTAAAATCCAAACGATAGATGACCTTTGGAGTTTAAAGAGTTTTGGATTTCGAGGAGAAGCTTTATCAAGCGTAGCAAGTGTAAGCCATCTTACCATCACAACTTCTACAGATGGCTATGAAGCTTACACTCTCAAATCTGATTTTGGAGAAGAAAGTCAAATGCTTCCTACCCACTCAAGTCAAGGTACTACAGTAAAAGTTAAAGATTTATTTACTAATTGTCCAGCCAGATTAAAATTTTTAAAATCCGAAGGTTCAGAGTCTACACAAATCAAAAAAACCATCAAAGCACTGGCAATGATCCATCCTCAAATTGCCTTTAAAGTTTTACAAAACAAGCATTTGCTATACTATTTTCCTCGAACTACATCTTTTTATGAAAGAGTTAAAACAGTTTTATGCGACGACACCCTCTACCATCTCAAAGGACCTCATTTGCACTTCCAATGTGAAATGGTTTTTAGCCGCCCTCATACAAAGCAAAAGCACAGTCAAAACATTTGGCTTTTTGTACAAAAACGTTGGATTCAAGATATCAGATTAAAAATGGCTATTATAGAATCTTATAGAAACTTACTGATGCATGGCACATATCCCACAGTTGTTGTGGACCTTATTTGTGATCCTTCTGAAATTGACGTGAATATCCATCCTACAAAATCCCAAGTTAAATTTAAAGACCCTACAAACGCTTTCCGCTCCATATCAAGACCTCTAAGAGCTCACTTAGAAAAAGCCCCCTGGCTCGAAGATATATTAACAGATAGTAAAGACACACCTCCAAAGACTCACTTAAAAGAGCAATACACGCTTTCTGATCACAGCTTTACACGATTAGATTCACCCTCAAGTTTAGAACCAGAAGAAAGCATCACACAACCTGTCAAATCACAATTTGAACACTTGATACAACAAGATGCACATTCTCATAAAAAAGCCTTTGACACCGTGAGTTTTCCGAAAAAAGATTCATTTTCACATCTATTACCAAAAAAGATGGACACTGCTTCACTACCCACCTCAAATGATCTAACAGAATGGAGTCAATTGGAAGTTTTGGGACAATGTAACTTGACCTACATTGTAACTCAATCAAGGAAAGGTCTCATCTTAATAGATCAACACGCTGCGCATGAACGAGTGGCTTTTGAAAAGTTGATGGATTCTTGGAATAAAAAACATTTTAAAGTTCAAAAAAGTTTAATCCCACAAACACTAAAACTAGAGCCCCACCTCTGTGATCACCTTCTCAAACACAACTTTAATGAAATAGGTATTGAAATTGAACGTATGGGGCCTGATGCGCTTATCATCTCTTCTAAGCCTGATATACTCTCTGATAAAGGCTTAAGTCAGGCTCTTATATCTGCAGCAAAACAAATAGAAGAATTAGGTGATAGTTTCTCTCTTCACAAAATAATCGGCGATCTATTTGCAACAATGGCCTGCCATTCTGTAATACGAGCAGGACAGGCATTAAGTCCCGAGGAGATGAAAAATCTCTTAGTGGAAATGGACAAGTTTAAACTCTCTAGCTTTTGTCCACATGGCCGTCCTGTCTTTACAGAATTTCCTTTCTCGAAATTAGATAAAGAGTTTGGTCGGGTTTAGTTCACTCAAAATAAACCTGCCTCTGGCTGTTTTTGGGCAATTAGGAAACAGTCTCAGAACGTACAGAACTGTTCAATCTTAATATATGATTATCTAAAATAAAACTGGATTGTTGTTAGAACAGAGGTACACAATTAAATTTGTGTATCACCCATGTTCATGCGCATTTTACGTCTCTTTGATTTTCTACGAACAGCAATCATGAGCATCAACATAACGACCACAACACCTACTATTAAAAATAAGAGAGAATTCTCATCTTCTAAAAGACCTCCAGCACCATCTTGCTCTTGATTACCTATGGCTAGAGGGGGTGATGGCGGCTCGAATGAAGGAGGAGGTGGTGGCGGAGGTGGAGGCGGAGGTGGAACATTATTGTCTGCAAAATCCCCTGCTCCAGCATCTTGAGGAGGAGGTATGCCATCTGCACCTGGGATTTCATTTCCAGTACCAGCAATATCTGGAGCTTCTTCTTGAGAAGGAGGTGGAACTTCAAAATTATCTTCTTGTATAACCTCTTGCTCTTGTACAACTTCATTTGAAGCAACAGGAATAGGTACAGAACCACTATCCCAATATCTTAAAACAACTCCCTCATCTAAAGCCCATTTGGATTCAACTTCAAAATTCGTAGCCCATAACTCTTTCCATGATTCACGTTCTCCAAAAAGCTGTTCTGCAATATCTCTAATATTTTCATTTCTTCCAGCAGTGTATTGCTGAGGTCCTGCTCCTATATCTTCATAATAAAAAAGTAAGTTTTGTGAGTCAGTAGGCCTACTTGGTGAGTTATAATACACCTTATCTCCAACATCTACCCCTCTTTGCAAATTAGGATTAATAGAAAGTAGATCCGCAGCCCTATCTGCTCCATAAATTCTTTGACTTATAGAATCTAAATTATCACCACCTCTTGCTATATACACAGCATTTACCAACATGCCTGCTTTATTATATGGGTAAGATTTGATCTTCTTTACAGGAATCATTCCTCGACCTTGTGAAACAGAGCTATCAAAACCGTCAAAAGAAGAGTCTGATTCTGATGTAAACTGACTTTGATCCTGATCATCTACTGGAAAGGCAGGTAGCACAGAATCTCCTACAGATTCTCCATCATCTACTGGAAGTTCAGGCAATCCATCTGCTCCATCTGATAATAATGGATCATCTTCTAGATCCAATGGAGCATCTTCAGGTAACCCTTCCTCTGCAAATTCACCGCCCTCAAACTCTCCATTTTGTCCCTCTTCATCATCTCCAAACCCTAGTTCATCACCTTCTGCCTCTCCATATTCATCTTCATCATTCAAAGCACTGTCTGCGGGACCTTCTGAGGGTTCATTCGTTACATTGCTAGAACTACAACCTCCCAGCGATAAACCAATAATTAAAAAACTACAAATTGTTAGATGAAGCCGAAAGATTGTTATCATTTATAAAGTCCTTTATGCCCATTTATATTTGTACATTAATTTACATATATATTAGCCCAATCACTTATAAAATAACATAACAATAAAAAAATAAGCAAATAATCTATACTTAAATACATATAAGAGCATATAGATTTTCAAAAGATCTTTTTCAATTTAGATAAAAGTATGGATTATAAAACAAAGACATTTATAGTTTTTTATTGATGAGACATTTTAATTTATCAAAAAAGTCTATAGACTCTTGTGATCCCATATAAAAAGATGTGACCATATACAAGCCTAATCCTAAAGGACATAAAAAACATAAAAGAAAAAAGCGATCCCATGCGTTTACAGGTATAAATTGATCTAGAACAATCTGTATACCAAAGGCCATAACAAAAGACGCAACAATAATATAAAATACAGATGGAATCATTCTAGCATAATCTAATGGACCAATAAAAAATCGGTAAAAAAATAAAAGCAAGCACAGATTAAAACAACCACTTACTATAGAGGAAAATGCAAGCCCTTCAATGCCATAGTCTTCCAAAAGATGACTTGCCAGTAAGATATGAAATATTAGGCAAGTACCCGACACGAGAGCAGGAATCCATGTATTTTGAATAGCATAAAACGCAGGCTGCAAGATGCGAATTCCTCCATAAGCAAAGATGCCTATTCCATAAATACGCAAAACAGCAGCAGTATATTCTACATCTTCAATTCCAAAATATCCCCTTTGAAAAATAACTTGAACTAATAGCTCTGATAAAAGAAAAAGAGCAACTCCTGCGGGGATACCTAAAAAAAGCATATATCTTAAACTTTGATTTATCAAAATTGATATCTTATCTAAATGACCTTGAGCAAAGTTTTGAGATAAAGTTGGAAGAAGAGCTGTCCCCATACTAACAGCTATCAACGAGAGAGGAAATTCCAAAAGCCGGTCAGCCCAAAAAATCCAAGAATTTGCGCCCTCTTGTAAATAACTAGCAAAATGCGTATTCACCAGGATAGTTAACTGTAAAACTCCAGCACCTATTAAACTTGGAAGTAATCTAGATAAGACACGCATGGCTGGTTTAAAACGCAAATCTTTTATAAAGCCCCATCGAAAATGCGGAAGATAGCCTAAGTTCCAAACACCAGGAATCACAACACATAACTGCAAAATACCTCCTACTACGACAGCCCATGCCAAAATCTCTCCTGGAATGTCAAATAAATCTGATGGTAACAAGGCAGCTATCACAATAGTTAGATTAAATAAAACAGGCGCAAAAGCAGGAGCTGCAAACTTTTTATGACTATTTTGAATAGACATAAAAAAGGCATACATACACACTAAAATCAAAAACACCATCATGATACGAGTAAAATAGATAGTGAACCTTACTTTATTTTCTATTTGTGCAAACCCATCTCCTGCAGTTAATAAATGCACGATTTGAGGTGTAAAAATCAGCCCTAACATAAAAAGAACCAATAATGAAACCAAAATAACACTAAACATAATATCAACTAATTTTTTTGCAGCATCATGAGGAGACTTATTCTCCAAAAGCTCTACAAAAACAGGAATAAATGCCACAGAAAGTGAACCTTCACCAAAAAGACGACGACAAAGATTAGGGATACGCAAAGACACAATCCAAATATCCGTGATGAAACGCGGGAAATAAGCTGAAAGTATCATTTCTCTAACTAAAGCTACTGAACGACTACTAAATGTCCCCATAGCCATTATGAAAGCAGAATGAAACACAGAAGGTATTTTTCTTTCTAATGTTTTATTGACTTGAGACAC
This sequence comes from Bdellovibrionales bacterium, assembly GCA_965262715.1. GTDB lineage: Bacteria > Bdellovibrionota > Bdellovibrionia > Bdellovibrionales > JAUICD01. Next base: position 1,955,899 of record OZ253553.1, read on the forward strand.
AAAAATACCTCACTATTTTCTTGACCCTATAAATAAAAAATGTTATCAGTGTCTTTAAAGCATCACAAATACTTTATATAAAGCAGATTCCTTAATACCTCACTATGTCACAAGACATTTGCACTTATAAGAAAGGATGATAATGGCTAATATCAAATCAGCTATAAAAAGAGCACGTCAAAACACCATCAGAAGGTCTAGAAATAAAAGCAATATAAAGTCGGTTAGAACTGCAGAAAAAAAGCTTCTAAAAGCTTTATCTCATGACCATGACAGCACTTCAAAGACAAATCCTCAAAAAAGAGCAAATAAACAAGATTCAACTATACCTCCAAAGGAATTAATGAAAATCTATACTAGCAAAATAGACAAAGCTGCACAAAAAGGCATTATCAAAAGTAAAACTGCTTCTCGCAAGATTAGCCGTCTTTCAAAGCGTGTGCAAACCCACCTCTAATTCATACATTTAAAATAACAGATATAATTTGCTGCCGGATTGCCTGTTTGTCAGGTTTCTGAACTCCCGGATTCCGAAAGATGGCCATTAGCAATGGTGTAACTTAGATAAACTGAACAACCCTCGACTCGAAGTCGAGGGGTTCAAGTAGAAGGGTCAATTAGAAATTGACTAAAGGTTATTAATTTGAGCCTACGGCAGGTTTCTGATCTGGCTCAGGCTAGCGGCTTAGGAGAAAACTTTTCAAAAGAAATTTATATTCCATAATCAAGTTATAAAGCCAAGATAATACAAGGCACGGGGGTTGCCTGTTGCCAGTGAAGATACCTGCTGTAGGCCCTCTACCCCAAACTATTAGCAACAAATGCTATATCTGACATTTACGAACTAGTGAATCCATCTAATAATATAGTTTACACAACTTAAAAATTGAACGTCGCCTAAAAGCGAGGGATTGGGGGCCATCCCCGAAAGGGACATTAATAAACAATAACAGGCTTTTTATTTACAAAGATTGCATAAAATGAGTTATTGAGATGTTCTTTGTCTCTCGCGTATTTGCCTTATGCGCTTACTAATGTTTTCCGTCCATCTTTGTTTGCGTTCTGCATTCAGGTTTGAAGGAGGTGACCTCATCATCTCAAGAAATTGGATCGCTTGTTCTACTTGCTGTGGAGTTAAGCTATTGACTTGATTTGTAAATGCTCTCTCCTCTGCTGGAGTTAAGTTGAGACTTGTCGACAGCTCAATAAAAGGGCGCTGAACCTCCTCATTATTTCCATTATTTCCTGACCCACCACCAATATCTTGATTCTGACCTAAATCATTATCCTGTTGTTGCTCAGTATCTTGTTGTTGATCTTCTGATTGTGAACCGTTCCTTCTTTCTATTTGTCTTATACGCCTATTAATATTTTCTGTCCATTTTTGTTTGTTTTCTGCGCTCAAATTTGGAGGAGGTTGCTTCATCCTTTCAAGAAATTGTATGAACTGCTGTGCTTCCTGTGGAGTTAAGTTCTTTATTTGATTAGGCAACATCCTTTCTTCTGCTTCAGTTAAGTTTAAGCTGACTAATAATGCAGCAAAAGGCCTCTTAGTTGTTCCATCATCTATTAAGCCATCTTGACCATCATCATTTTGATTTTGATCTAAATCACTATCATTGTTTTGTTGATCCTGCTCATCGTTTTGCTGTCCATCATCGTTTTGATTCTCCCCTTGTCTTTCTCTTCCAAGAAGATCCAGAGCCTCACACCGTCTTTTTGAAACATGACAATCCCTATGATATCTAGAGTTTTGATAGGCTAACTCAGAGCATTGTCTGAACATCTTTAAATCTTCTCGGCTATCGCAATGCCCATATAAGATAGCATCAAAATGTATAGGATCTAACAATGAGGCATTGATCCCATTACTTATGCTTTGGAACCTTTCCTGATGAAATGACATAATGCTATTTCTTTGTGCTACCCGACAATCAAACCTGTATCTGAGAGCACTTGGATTAGACTCTCTAATATGTCCACTCAAAGGATTAGCAAAATGTCCCGCATGCATTTCTGGATATTCATCTTTTAATCCTAAAAGGTGTAAAATTTCATGAGTTATTACTTGGCAATCGATATCTGCCTCGTAACTTCCAGAATGACTACGGCCGCGGCTAGATTGAATAGTGATGCGATGTAAAGCAAGACCATCAGGAGGTTTAGAATTAGATCTTCGTATCTTATTGTAATCTAGTATCTCAATTGTTAATTTCTCTCCAGAAGGCCCTAACATATAGGGATTGACTTCTTTCATACAACTCTTCACCCTTCGCATATAGTGATCATGGACTCTATGGTGAGGCACAATAGGACTAAAATCATAATCGTCTGCAGCAGCAAAGAGCAAGACCAAAGATGCAGTGTAACTTCCATCAGGGTTTTTCTTTATACCATACCCTCCTGGCGTTTTAAGTCGTTCATCATCAAATACCCTTTGTTCTCCAATATTATACTCATTACAAGAAGATTGCTGTTCATGTCTTCTTATACTGACAAAATCCCGTATTATACCTGAAGGTGCAGAGCGTCTCCCAAACCTGGGACACGGATCAGTAGAAACAGTGGAGGATGTGATAGTAGAAAATACATAAGAGACTTGGAAAAAAATAATAAGAAATAATATGATACTCTTCATTCCATCAACCTTTATCAACTTAAAGCTCAAAAATACCAAATTGAGGATCTACACATTCTATACGGTTTTTATTTAAATCAATGCATTTCAAGTTTTTTCTAGAAAAGGTACGAGAAGATGATTTATTACGACCTTTCTTTTTGATAATCCTTACAATAGATTTTCCACTTCTTTTATATCTTGCGCATGAAACACAGGTCCATTTTTTATCTCTAGCTTTAGATAAAATATTTTTTAAAAGTCCAAAATGAGCATCTCCTTCTCTAAAAGTAAGAAGCCTGCCGTCTTCACCTACACGTATGACAGGAGCATGAGGGCTTATTTGATCTACCTGATCATTTTTAGTTGTGTTTTTGTTTTTAGAGTTCCTTTTTTTCTTTACAGAAGATGTAATTTGTTTTTTTAAAACTTTAAAGTCATTGTTAAGTTTTCTTGTAAAGTGACCTAAGTGAGCTTCTGAGGATTTTTGTTGATAAGACCTCTGAAAGGAATTTGTTACAAAATCTACGGTTTTTTCTCGAAAGATCAAAGAGGTTTGATCTACATTTCTGGGATGAGATATCTCCATTTGCAGAACTAAAGGTTTTGAACTTGACGCTTTGTCGGCAAAAATTTTATTTGAACACCAAACAAGGCCAATAAACCCTACTAAAATCAAAGTAAGTATCTTTAAATACATAAAATTTCTCTTTTAGACCATCTAGAACTATAAGAAGTTCAAACAATAGAGATGCATAACTTTGTATCGACAAAAAATGAAAATTTATATAGTCAAGTTTTGTGTAGTTTTGAAGTAAGTTTCGGCTCAATAAACCGCAATACATATAAAAATGAGTTGTAATACAATATCATTCAAAAGTATTATATTATGAAAAAGGATGTTAAATTTTAATGACTTAAGATATTAAATGACCCAAAAAAAAACAAATTCATGGAGGAAGCAGTTTTTATTTTTGACAGTTACAGTTTATATACCTAAAATGAATACTTCTTTGTAGTATGAAATAAATTTAGTCTTCTATTATTTATTCAAAGGTTTGTCTGAAATGAAATTTGAACAGCTCAATTTATCAAAAGAGGTTTTAGATGGTATTCGCAAATGTGATTTCAAGGAATGCACACCAGTACAAGAAGCCGTAATCCCTTTAATTCTAGAAGGAAAAGACATTGATGGGTTATCTCAGACAGGTACAGGTAAAACAGCAGCTTTTTTAATTCCTCTCATAGAACGCGTATTGCAATCTATCAAAGCATCTTCTAATGATCTTGACATTGCCGTAAAAGAGGCTGAGGGCGAGACGACAAATAATGAAGACTCTAATCATATTACTATTAAAGAGAATAAATGGGCTTATCCTAATTGGAAGAAAGGCCACTTTATTTTAATTCTAGATCCTACACGAGAGCTGGCACAACAAGTTCATGATGATCTCATAAGACTTAAAGGAGACACAAATATAAAACCTGTATTGATCCATGGAGGGTCTAAATATGAATCTCAAAAAGAAGAATTAGCAGCTGATTTTAATTTTACTATCAGTACCCCAGGCAGACTGATTGATCTTTATAAACAGCATGTTATAGACCTCAAACAGTGTCGTGGAGTTGTTTTTGATGAGGCAGATAGAATGTTTGACATGGGTTTTAAAAGCGATATGCAATTTTTACTTTATCGTATACCTAAGCATCGCCAAGTTCTACTCTTTAGCGCAACTTTAAGCTTTGATGTCACTCAAATGATCTACCAATTTGGAGCCAACCCAGTAGAATTTAATTTTAGTCGTGATGACATCAAAGCTGAAAACATAGACGACCAACTTTTTCATATTGGCACACATGAAAAACCTCAGTATTTACTATCTATACTTAAAAAATTCAAGCCTCAGCAAGCTATTGTTTTTAGTAACTTTAAAAATCAAATTGGCCGTATTGTTCACTTCTTAAATGAAAATGGTTATCAAACAGTGGGCATGTCCAGTTTGCTTCCTCAAAGCCAAAGAAAGCAAGTCATAGAACACTTTAAAACAGCAAAAAAGCAAAGTGTGCTTGTAGCAACAGACCTTGCAGCCAGAGGCTTAGATATAAAAGAGTTAGACATGGTTATTAACTTTGAGCTTCCAGAGCAACCTGAAAACTATATTCATCGTATGGGACGAACTGGTCGTGCTGGTAGATCAGGTCACGCTGTGAGCTTGGCAGGAGAAAAAGACATAGAATCTCTTAGCAGAATCGAAACTTATTTAAAAAGTAAGGTAAAAGTAGGCTGGTTAGAGGATCAAGAGATCATACAAGAGTTTAAGAGTTTCCCTCAACAATTTGAAAGCTTTCCTATTTTCCCCGACCATCTTCTAAAAAATGGAGAAAGCTCTTCAAGAAAAAGAAAAAGCCAAAAAGTAGAGAATGATAAAAAAAATCAAAAAGTAGAGAGTGATAAAAAAAGTCAAAAAGAATCTCCGTCATCCACACAAAATAAATCATTAAAAAGGTCTATCTCTCAAAGGAGATATATTCATAGAGATCGCATTTTAGGTCGGCATGAGCGCGACAATGTTATAAAAAAGAAGGCTTCTCCCCAAAAAATAAAGCGTTCAAAAAAGTCTTATAAAGTTATACGTCGTTCATCTCAAAAGACACTCTCCCATAAGATCAAAACATTTTTTAAAAAATTGTTTACCTAACCTATTATATTTCAAATAAATAAAAGTTCACAACTTGTACTACATTGGCAAGTTAATGGTTTTGTTGCACAAATACTTATATGTTTTAGTAGTATCTTTTGACAGGCTTGTGAACTAGCTCTTATTCAATGCCTTATGATAAAAGCAAAAATTTTTCCTTAACATTGGGTTAAAAAACGAGGAGAGTCTCCCTCCTAAAAATGAACAGATTTTTGAGGCAATCAGCATTTTACTGACGGTGCTAACCGTCAAACTAACTGATAAACAACAACGATTCCCTTAACATTGGGTCAAAAAACGAGGGGAGTCTTCTTACTAAAAATGTCCCAAGCTTTCCAGGCAGTCAGCTTTTTACGACGACGAGAGTCGTCGAGCTTACTGCCAGAAAGTTGCTAGGAGCAAGGGGCATTTTTAGTGATACAGCAAGCAAGGCAAAAGCACCGCCTTCCACAGCCTTTATAGGCCATCCTAGATCATCTGAAGTGATCACATAAGGAAACTGCTCTTTTACATTATTAGATAAAATATATTTGATGCGATGTACTAAATAATGATTTAAAGCTCCACCTCCACATAATACCACAACATCTGGTAGACAAGGTAAATCTGATTTATAGGAGCGCCCAATAAGTTGAGCTGTAAAGTCTGTCAGCGTCGCTGCTTGGTCGGCTCGAGAACACCCTTTCAAATCCTTAAGGCATTGCTTAAAAAAAACATCAAATTCTTTACGGTCAAAGCTCTTAGGAGGTTTTTTCAAAACCCAAGAAGATGCCATCCACTTTTTAATAATAAGAGAGTTTGTAATACCTTGAAAAGCCAGTTGCCCATCCTGATCATAATAAGATTTTCCTTTTGTTATTTTATTTATAAAAGAGTCTATTAAGGTATTTCCAGGCCCTATATCATAAGAGATAACAGATCCCTTAAAAATAGATGTGACATTAGCAATTCCCCCTATATTTTGTATAGCAATGTGGGTATCTTTTATTTTTCTCTGATGGATTTTTTTAGATTTAGAAGAAAGCCACTGGAAAACCCTTTGCGCGAGAACTTTTTGATGAAACAGAGTAGCAAGAGGAGCACCTTGTCCACCAAGAGCAATATCCATTGAACGAAAATCTGAGATCACAGGCACCTTTAATTTTATAGCCAAAAAGCAGGGCTTTCCGATTTGTAAAGTAGCATGTCCACCATGATGATAAACTGTTTGTCCATGTGATCCTATAAGATGTATTTTCCATCGTCTTTTACGTTGGTGTTGAGATAGCTCATTTGCATAGAATTTACCTAATTCAAAATCCAATTCGACTAATTGATCGATAGGGAGATTGTGCGAAGTAGCCTTTAAAAGCTTTTGGTAAAGAGCTTTAGGGTATTGAGAGCAGGCTTGATCTAAAAATGTCATTTTAAAAGGCTTTTTTTGTATACGAGAAAGGACAAAATCCACACCATCCAAACTTGTCCCACTCATAATACCTACAACTTGAAGATTCTTCCTTATCATAGTCTATCTTGCCTCCATCTGATTTACAGAGCTTTTTTGATTCTAAAATGCCAACATCTATGGATATCTTGACTTAAGAGTCCTTAATCTGTCTGTATACTACACTATACAAAATCAATAAAAAATGAAATAATTAGGATATCAAGAGGCCTTCAATTTCTTTTATGAGGTTTTTAAAGATTTTCTTATTCTTTCTATTCTATCTGTATTGATGACATAGTTATTTAAGAAGGTTTGTGTTGGTTTTATGTTAAAATAATGAAACACACATTAAGATACTTCATTTTCAAAAACCCCTTTTTTAAACAATTAATCCTGAGTTTGGCAGTTGAAAAAATAAAGTTAAGTAATTTTAATTACTTAAAGGCACATTGAGATTTTGTGCCACTAGGTTTTTGTTTTTTAGTGTGGTTTTTAAGAAAAGTAAATTGCAGTAATGAAGTTATTCTACTTTAAGTTGTTTAGAAGGTATCTTAACTCCTATAGCTTTAAATACATCAGCATTGTTACCGTTAATGTCTGTTCTGATCCAAATAGTTTTGTCTTTATATCTGACAGGTATAGCTCGTACTTCTTTCAGCTTTAACATAGCCTCTGCTACACTTAATGGTCTTGGCTTTATTCTCTTGCCTGTGGTCGCATTATCTTTTAATGTGATCTTTTTTTGATCTAACTTCTTAGCACAATAAGCCTCACATAAATAAGATAGAAAACATACAACTAAATGTCCTAATATTCTCTTGTCTGTCCAGTGGAACATAGGACGTGTCTTTAATGTACCCTTCAACTCTCTAAATGAATTCTCTACCTTCCATAACTGCTTATAGTTCATTATAATCTCTTCAGAGCTTAAATCTGTATTTGTAATTATTCCAAAAAAACCATCTGTCTTTTCTGACTCATTTATAGCTGACTTATTTAAAGTAGGCTTGCCTTTACTCTTAGGATGAGTGATGTATTTCTTATAATTACTATTAGATAAAAAAGATCTTGTGCTTATGGACTTCTTTGATAATTGAGCTTCTATCTTAGATAGAATATCTTCTCTTACTTTCTTATCTCGTTCTGCTCTCTTTCTTGACCATGTAATTATACAACGATCATTATTATAGCTCGTCTCGTATATAGCTAAATCTTCATTTATAAATTTAAAATTCTTTATACTATATATCTCTTCATGACGATCCTTTAATAAACCTAGCTTTAATCCTACTATAAATTCATCTCCCTTTGCTTTTAGAGATTGGAGATTCTTATTAGAAAATAAACCTCTATCTCCTACTAATATAAATCTTCTGATCTTAAACTTCTTCTTTAACTTTGTCATAACTGAAGGTATTGTTTTACCTTCAAAGGTATTCCCGGGATAAACATCAAATCCTAAGGGCATACCTTCTGTATCTACTAAAAGTCCAAATACCACCTGGGTACAATCACTTCTTTTCTCTTTGCTATAACCAAATCTCCGAAGATTATCTAAATCCTCACGGGTGCTCTCAAACCTCAATGTCGTTAAATCATACAAAATAACATCACACTCATTGAAAAAACTTAACTGAGACTTACCTCGCATATAAAGACTCTTCTCTATATCTTCCTTATGGTGAGATAGAATATCTAAAGAACGATAAATATCATCGATCTTAAGATCCTTCTCTAAAAAATCAGGGTAAAATAACTGTTGCCAATGTGAATATAATTTCAGCTTAGAACATGGCTCTATGAATCGATTTACAACTAATGTAAAAACTACCTTCATAAGATCAAATGCAACTTTAGGATGTCGCTTCTGTATATCTTTTAGTAATTCATACAAACCCAATTGCTTAAATAGGGTATCTATAATAAGTAAGGGACCTAATATAAAAGTGTTCTGTACATCAATCTCTTTAGCTATTTGACTGGCAGATACAACATCTAAATGACGGCTTAGAAGAGCAAGAAGATCTTCTAGTCGAGCATCTTTAGCTCGGCCTAAAGACATGAGGGTTCTATGGTTACTTTTACCATCTTTCCAATAGCTTTCAGCTATGTGATAGTAAGCTTGGCCTCTGGAGTTTTTTGTCTTCTTTATGAACATAGAGATATACTAGGATAAAAATATAAAAAATCAAGTAAAATAAGTATATAATGCAGTGTATAATAATAAGTTGTTTCACTAGGACTTTTGACCAAAACTCAAACCCAATAACCCCTAACTACTATAAATAAAGCATTCTTTAAAAAAAATGTTCCGAAAATTAAAATTAACTGCCAAACTCAGGATTTAAGAAGGTTTGTGTTGGTTTTATGTTAAAATAATGAAACACACATTAAGATACTTCATTTTCAAAAACCCCTTTTTTAAACAATTAATTTAAAGTTCTATTAAATAAGCATGTATCGGCATATTATTTATTCACTAAAATAAAAAATTCTATCGGCTTAAATTGAAAATTTAAAAAGAAAAAGAGAAGTGACCATCATTAGACATATAAAAACAACCCTTACAAAGAATATCCCTACCTAAAAGCACATCATAGTCTTTTTTAAGTAGAAGGACTTGTGTTACTTGTAGATACACTTTACTCATTGCTATTAAATCTTGAGTTAATGATGAGTCAAGAACAAAACCAAAGGAAACATCATAAACAAAAGTGTCTTTTATGCCTGAAGGACTTGATATTGTTATTTGCCCATTAGGGTGTAAATCTAAATCTTTTACAACTTTTTCTGATACACAAGTGCTATCTGCACCAGTATCAATAAGGGCATTGTACTTGCTAGTCTTATTATTGACTAATCGATGTAATAATAACTTGAATTAAAGGACCAATACCTTTGTGATATTTAGATGACAGGCATGGCATAAGAAAAATACCCTAAATCAATTGGCATCTCCTTAATGTGTTGTATTGAAAAGATATCGTCTTTATAATTCATTTCTGCCCTTTTATGTGCATCTTCAAGTGATTTAAAAAAATCAATTATTTTACCATCTTTCATAAGGGCATATTCATTTTTGTGTGTCTTAAGAAGCTCTGGAAGTTGTTCAATAAAAACCTTAAAATTGCTTTTTATTTGCTCCTCTCGTTTTAAGTCCTTATTTTTCAAGTCTTGATTGATTTCCATCATAAGCAAGACTCCTTACTCTTAATATAATATTACATTTTTTATGATTAATCAATATCTCATGAAGCGTCATATTGAAACAAATAAGGCTTTAAGCAGTTTTTATAAGAACCAATTAAAATAAGTAAAACAAGCTTTGATACTATAATTTATATAGAGCTATCACTTCCATATTTGCCATGTATTGAGTTTAAAGGAGCTAGTAGGAAAACCAGAGCTTACGTATTGCTTCATAATGCCTATAGAGATTTTCTCTCATTATAGTCCATTTTCCTTCTAATTAATTAGACAGCTTTTTTAACCCAAAAGTTTCAACATCTCTAGAGCCTTGACTTAAGAGTCCTTATATCATATCTATCTATACATAAAATAAACTAAAGATAAAACGATTTAAGAAAAACGATGATTATAAGAGAACTTTAAGATGTTAAGATGGTTATTGAAAAAAACAAAAAGAATCCCGTATTCAAGAGCACAAGACGCTTTTCAAAGGAAATCTTTATCCATTATACAAATGTTTTTAGAACAAAAAACACTTCTTCTTGCTATTGGCACTTTTTTATTGCTCGTAGGCGGCTTTTTTCCCATAAGGCAATATTACAAAGAACAAGCTGAAATAAAAGCACAGAGTCAGCTCTATCTGTCTACTGCTAAATGGGAGGCCCTAAAAAAAGCAGCTCCTCCAAAAACCACACTCAACCCAGATGAACCAGCTCTACCAACTCAAGAACAACAAGATCAACCTCTTAAAGATGAAGACTATAAACAACTTCAAGTAGGTTATGAAAGGGTTATTCAAAACCATCAAGGAACAAAAGGTGCTGTTTTAGCTGCTTTGCAATTAGCTAATTTGCACATCAACCAGGGAGATACTAAAGGAGCTCTCTATTCTATGCGGCAAGTTGAATCAACCTTGAATACAGAAAACATAATTGATGCAGTAGCTTTAATGTCTTTAGCCAGCCTTTATGCGGATAATCAACAGTGTACAAAGGCAATAGAGATTTGGTCAAAGATCATTGATGCATCCGATTTTTCTTTTTTTCATGGAGATGCGCTTCTTAAACAGGGACTTTGTTTTGAACAAATGAAAAATACAGACATGGCTTATCAAAATTATCAAAAACTTGAAATGGACTATGGAGATTTTCCTTCAGGTCAAATGGCTCAAAGACTTTTACACTTAATGGATAAAAAGTAATATGTATTATTTTGTTTTTATTTTTTTTATATTAACAGCTTGTTCTCATAATCCTGATCTTTCTGTGAAAGCTCCTCGTGATTTAAAACCTCATTGGATGAAAAACACTTATAAAGAGGACATTCACTCTGATTCAAGAGTTCCTCACCTTATGAAGCCTCTCATTGTTCAAGACTTTATATTTCAGGGTAATGGTAGAGATGGTTTAGTTGCTTATAATAAAGACACAGGACAAAATTTATGGCGCAAGGATATTGAAGGAGGTGTTCAAGGTGCTACTTTTCACAATAACCACCTCTATATTTCTGGAGGGGATGGCTTAATTTACAGTGTAAATGCAAATACAGGGGAAACTATATGGACTTATAATCTCAAATTAGAAATACTCCATTCTCCTACTTTCCACAAAGGTGTTTTATACATCCTTACAAGCAATAACACAGTCTATGCTTTAACAGCAGAAAAAGGTGAGCTTAAGTGGACCTATGCTCGTAAAGGAACATCTCTCCCTTTAAATATTTATGGCAATTCTCCTCCTTTAATTTACAAAGACAATATTTTATTGGGGTTGAGCGATGGATTTTTAGTTTGCATCACACAAGATGCAGGAACTTTGGCCTGGGAAAGGTCATTAAGTCAATACAGTCGTTTTAAAAACTTGTATATCACCATACATGAGAACACCGTGTATGCCTCTAGCTATGAGCAAGATATTTATGCTTTGGATGCCAATTCTGGAAGAATAGTTTGGAGTATTGAAAAAATGGGTGGAAGTTCACCTGTGACTATCGATCAAAACAATATTTTCTTTTCTACATTTAATGGTGATATTGTTTCCGCAGATAAAGCTACAGGAAAGATAAAATGGAAGCATTCCTTAAAAAATTCAATTGCCACTCGGCCAGTTATTTTTCAAAACACAGTTTATGTAGCTCAAAGCAATGGCCCTTTACTCGCGTTGAATAAAACTTCTGGGGAGGTGGAAGCTCAATACGATAGAGTGAAAGGAGCTTTAGCTCCTATCCACCTTCAAGACGACAGAATTTACTTGATGTCAAGTGAAGGTCAACTTCACGTGATAAGAGCCTCTCACTAAACTTCCTCCATCCTCCTATCTATTGAAAATTTAGACAGTTACAATTTTTCTACAACAGAGCTAAAAATACTTAAGCTTTAAGCCATTTTTACCGAAGCTTTAATTATGAGAAACCAAAAGTTCAAATATATTACTCTTTTCACTTTAATATTTACATTTATCCTTATCTTTACTTTCCAAAATTGCACAAAAAATGAAGAAGATGGCCCCGTAATTAGAGCGTCAACAGGAGGAGATAAGGCGGTCTTTAAACTCAGTGAGAAATATAATGGAGGAAATGATGTCTCTGAGATTTTATGGCAAATAAAGTCTGGCACTTGTGGTATGAGCACAATATCTACCGAGACTGCTTTGAATATTGAGATACCTTGGAATCAAGATTATGAAGAAGGTGCATGGGGTGGTTTCCATATAGCAGCTCTCACCCATCTTGAACAAGAAGATTGCTTTATTTATCGCTCTTTTCATTTTAGTGATGTACTCTCTGTAGATCATTTAAGTTGTGTGCCCCAATATGGCTCTATTTCATTTTCACTTTCTGATGATTCATCAACTGAAAAAATTTATTTCCCTGCTGGTTCTTCTGTAAAACTTGAATTTAAAGCTTATGACGACTATAAAGGCACCGAAAGATCACTAGAAGACGAGTCTTTCCAGTGGAGTATTAAAAAAGTCGGAGATGACACAGAGCTTGCTGACTCATCTCACACGTCACATCAACTCACTCACACTTTTTCAGAAATGGGACTCTATGAAATTTCGACAAAATCAACTTCTTCTTCTGAAAACTCATCTAGATTTTTTGATGATAGACAGCTATTCATTGGCCTTTGTGAAAAAGAAGTAGAAGCTGTAGAAATTATTCTTAGTGAGGAAAGCTTTGGAAACTTAACACCAGAAGAAGTTTTAGAAACAAGACCCATTTTCAATTATGTCAGACCTTCCGACACAGATTCTAGCAACAAGGTGACTCTTATTTTTGATGATAGTCGAGAAAGGTATAGTGGACGTTCACCAAGTATTTACAAATATAACAGGAGCAGTTCATCTAAATTTATTGATATTGATATTCAAAATGCAGACGAATGCTTTTTTGATGATGAACCTATTCTAGCAACATGCATTCAAGCCGCAATAGGATGTCCTCCTGAGCAGCCAGATTGTGGTCTTCATTGTCCTTATGAGATAAGAGAAGGTTTATCTCCATTGTCATCCTGCAGCGGCAACGCACTAGATATGTCAACACTAGATACAGATACTACAGAGTGCACTGATGATATTTTTGTGGTAGCAGCCTCTCAAACAGGTCAGGAATATAAACCACAGAAAACTTTTTATAAACACTGCCCAGCAGATCAAGACTATTGTTACTTTGGAGAAGAGGGAAATCGACCAAGCGATCATAACTGCCCTTCCTCTTAAATAATCAAATCACTCATTAAACTTATAGACTCTCCTTATCATCTATGAACATTTGCTCAGATTGTTGTCATTTTTCTGCTGCAAAAGGACTTAAAAATATTTAAGTTTTAAGCCATTTTTACCGAATTCTTAACTATGAGAAGTCAAAATTTCAGATATATTATTATCCCTATGTTGATGTTTCTATTCATCCTTATCTTTGCTTTTCAAAATTGCTCAAAGAGTGAAGATAGCTCTGTGAGGCATACTAGAGCGTCAACAGGAGGAGACAACGCTGTTTTTAAGCTCAGTGAAAAACATAATGGAGGAGATGATGTATCTGAGATTTTATGGCAAATAAAATCTGGTACTGGTTGTGGCACAGGCACGATATCTACCGAGACTGCTTTGAATATTGAGATACCTTGGAATCAAGATTATGAACCAGGTACATGGGGGATTTTTAATGTAGCAGCTCTCACTCATCTTGAACAAGAAGATTGCTTTATTTATCACTCTTTTCGTTTTAGTGATGTACTCTCTGTAGATCATTTAAGTTGTGCGCTCTCTTCCGGTTTTATTTCATTTTCACTTTCTGACGATTCATCAATTGAAAGAAATTATTTTCCTGTTGGTTCTTCTGTAAATCTGGAAGTTAAGGAATATGAAAGCAGCATTGAAGAATCATTAGAGAATATTTCTTTTCAGTGGAGCATTAAAAAAGTTGGAGATGACACAGAGCTTGCTGACTCATCTCACACGTCACATCAACTCACTCACACTTTTTCAGAAATGGGACTCTATGAAGTTTCAATAAAACCAACTTCTCCTTCTGAGAATCTATTTGGGTCTTTTGATGGTACAGATCTATTCATTGGTCTCTGTGAAAAAGAAGTAGAAGCTGTAGAAGTTGTTCTTAGTGAGGAAAGCTTTGGAAACTTAACACCAGAAGAAGCTTTAGAAACAAGACCTATTTTCAATTATGTCAGACCTTCCGACACAGATTCTAGCAACAAGGTGACTCTTATTTTTGATGATAGTCGAGAAAGGTATAGTGGGCACTCACCACGTATTTACAAATATAACAGGAGCAGTTCATCTAAATTTATTGATATTGATATTCAAAATGCAGATGAATGTTTTTTTGATGATGAACCTATTCTAAAAGAATGCTCACAACCACCAATAGATTGTGTTTATGAAATACGAGAAGGTTTATCTCCATTGTCATCCTGCAGCGGCAAAGCACTAGATATGTCAACACTAGATACAGATACTACAGAGTGCACTGACGATATTTTTTTTGTAGTAGCTTCTCAAACAGGTCAGGAATATAAACCACAAAAAACTTTTTATAAGCACTGTCCAGCAGATCAAGACTATTGTTACTTTGGAGAAGAAAATTATTACCGACCAAGCGACCATAACTGCCCTTCCTCTTAAGCAACCGACCTTACACAAAATAATTTACAAGCTCTATTAAACCACCAGTAAAATAAAAAAGCTTATTACATAAAGCCTGACATAATTAGACATCTTTGTGCATCAAGACCAAAAAGAGCTGAAATTTTTTATTTTGGAGAAGAAAATCACCGACCCAGCCATCATCATTGCCCTTCTTCTTAAGTAAATCGATGCTACTGTCTATGAAGTGGGTATAACCTGTATGTCTGGAAAATCTTGTTGAAGTATGGATTCAATAGCATAGAGAGTTCCTGTGACAGCACTAGGACAAGAACCACATGCTCCCTCATAGCGGACATAGAGTTTATCATCTTTATAATCGACAATTTCTATATCTCCACCATCTGCTTGCAATCCATCTCTAACTGTTTGGTCTAAGATGCTCTCAATCTTTTGTAATTCTGGAGATAGGGCTTCCTTACGTTTGTTTTCATATTCAACTTTCTGTTCATTAAAACAGGGATTATGAGTAGGAAGCCTGGTGATCAGGACAGATTCAATCTGTTTGGACAAGTCTTTCCACTTATCAAAAAGACTTGCATCATCGCTTCTTGTGATACTGATCACATTTTCAAAAAAATGCACTTGAATGACCTCTTTAATAGCTAGAAGATCTCTAGCTAAAGTATTTCCCTTACAATCATCATCTAAGTGAAATGTAGCTTTACCTTGATCAATGACATTTTTTTTTAAAATAAATTTTAGAGCATTTGGATTAGGCGTGGATTCTATTTGAAAATCATCCATATAAATTAAGATGTTATTTTTTCTATTTGAGTATTTTTCATATTACCTTTCTTTTTTAGAAGTTGCTCTTGCATCATTCTTTTTTAGATTCTTTAGAACTTGTTTTAGATTCACTCTTGCTTTTTTGTTGAGATTCAATAATATCAAGCAATTCTACTTCAAAGATGAGTGTGGAATAACTAGGGATTTTTGGGCGACTCTGAGGACCATAAGCCAGCTTGCTAGGGATAAAAAGCTTCCACTTAGAACCTACTGGCATCAATTGTAGGGCCTCTGTCCATCCTGCAATCACTCCAGATACAGGAAACTCTGCAGGCCGGCCTCTTTTATAAGAACTATCAAACTCCTCTCCTGTAGCAAGAGTCCCTTTATAATGTACACTCACTATGCTGTCTTTAGTAGGCTTAGGACCATCACCCATTTTTTGTACTTGATATTGCAACCCTGAATCTGTTGATAAAATACCTTCAACTGATTTATTTTTTTCTAAGAAGTCTTCACCCTTCTTTTTGCTAACTTGAGCTTGTTGTCTTTGATGTTGTATAATCGATTTTTGCATATTTTGCATGGCTTTTAACATTTCTTCCTCTGTCATGCGATTTTTTTCATCCTCTGAAAAGGCATCGCCGACAGACATAGTAAGCACATCCATGTCAATTTGAACACCTTGAGATTTGAGAGATTGCCCAAACTTGTAGCCAATAGCATAACTGATCTTTTTTTCATCTGTATCTAAAGGAATGTTTTCTGATTTTTGTGTGCAAGAAATAAAGGAAATAATAAGAAAACAAATAAAACTTATATTCTTTCCTAAAGAAAACCATTTTGTTGTTGATCTTATTATAGACTGATGTACTGAATGCAACATTTTCAATATCCTTCATAGTTATTAGCTGCTTACTTAAGTAACCCTGGGTTTAAACTATCTTTTAGCTCTTTCCCTACTTTAAAGAAAGGTAGTCTTTTCTTTTTGACATTAATGACCTCACCCGTTCTTGGATTTCTTCCTTTATAAGAATCATAATAACGATTGGCAAAAGAACCAAAACCTCTAATCTCAATACGGATGTCCTTTTTTAAGGCACTTACCATTGTTTCAAAAATAACATCCACAATGATCTCTGCCTTGCTACTACTCAAGTCTGCTTTCTTAGCAACTGTTTGGATAAGTTCTGACTTAATCATTTAATTAAAACCCTATTTTTACGACCAACATAATTTAACCCCTATTTTAATGCATCTATACTCGATACCTCTTAAGCTATAAATAATTTGTTTATCAGTATCTTACTTGCTCATTATTATTTCAATTCACTCCTTATTGCAAGATCAAATCATCATTTATAAAATATAAAAATTAAAAATACTTCATACAACTCTATTACAACATAATTACAGAAACTCCTTCTGACAGAAACACTGTTTCATAAAGATAAATCTGCCTACATTATAGACATATAATGTTTAACTTTTAGCCACATAGTAACCTATTGAAAATACTAAGCTTTAAACAAATACTGGCTTTAATATCTACATTTCTATTCAATTAAAGCTTCACTTGTACTTATGGGTGATTTATTCAAAAGGAACAAAAATATAATATTTCTAAATACTTATTAGATTATAGTCGATATTTTAAACACTTGGAACCATCTTTGCACTAAATAATTATATCAAAAACTAAATGAAGCAATTTTTAGGGATTCAACTGTCAAATATTCAAAACAAAAGGGATTAGAAATAATGAAAAAAAACAAACTCTATATTTTAATACTTATTCCGTTAGCACTTGCTATGACCTCTTTTAATGTTGAAACACAAATTGAAAGAAGATCAATTGAACTAGCACAAAGCAGCGACAATCCAGTAGAAGCTATACCTGAATCACCAGAAGCTAAGTCAACAGAACCACCAGCAGGTATAACAAACACTGCAGAAAATATTCGAGACATTCTCAGCCGGATGCCAGATGAAATAAACATAGATACGAATAATGATAAAGAAGACGACACCACCCTTCAAGTTATAAAAATTGAAGAAAGCCCGCAGACATCAGGTTTCTCAATTTCTCCTGGTGCTGATAATACAAGAAATCAAGGTAAAATTATAATTACTATAAACACCTTCACAGAGGCTAATTTAGAGGCGGTACCTGGGATGCCCTGCGACTGTGACTCTCAGCAATCAATTCGCTTGGAGGTAATCCTTGCAGAAGGTCAGAGCTTAGAATCTCTTACGCCAGATGATTTAAAAACACTTCTTAAACAGAACAGCGGTGTTATCTTTGAAAAGGTCAATCAAGAAAGACGCAGTCAACATGAACAGCGTTTAGCAGAAAAAGATTGCGATCGTAAAGAAAATAATCGGGAAAAATTAAACTGTTTGATTGATCGTGTTAAAGAATCATCAGGAGATGAAAAAGAAGAATTTGTCGCTGAAATTGAAGATCAAATGCGAGACTTGCTTTACAGTGAAGAAGATTCTGATCAAAGAACATTTGATGCCATCTTCAGAAAACTAAAGAGCGATCGTGCTTTAACAGCTTTAAAAACCAAACTCGAAAAGCACAAAGATATCAAAGAAGAGGTTGACGAATACAAAGAAGCCTCTACACATTTTGCTAATGAAATGAGAGAGCACAATCTGGCTTATGAAGAAAGCTTAGATATGATAGCAAATATAGAGAGAAATGGTTTTAGATACCCCCAAGATTGGGCAAACTACGATGCTGCAGTTCAGAATGGGGATACAGCTAAACGTCTACTATTTCAAGCACAGCTTGGACTAAATAGGACGACAACAGATTTTAGAAGCGAATTTGATAGAATAACCACCAGACACAGTAGTGGTTTAAGTCCACGAGATATTCAAATAGCCAGAAATTATGCTTTTCCAAGAGCAAATAATAGCAGAGGAAGAAGCGCAAATGTAAGAGGAAGAGTGGCCAGTCAATCACCATTAGGCGCAAGAAGCCCTCTTATAGGAGATCAATCTATAGATTATTTAAGAGGTAATTCATATAATGGCTTACAAGGATCACCTCAGAGATTTAATAGCAGCCTCTACTCTACTAGAGGGCGATTTGGTAGTAACAATCCTACAGCTCTTAACGGCCGCATTAACGGCAGAGGCAGAAGTATGAGAAGTGGAAACCAATTTAGATATGACCGCTATGACACTTTACCACAGCCACGAAATTTATACATTGATAGAAGACAACCTAGCAGAGGCAGAGGTATAGGTGGTCGAATAAGCATCTAAAAAAATCTATTATTTTCAAAAATCAGGTTGATATACATCAATAAATGATTTCCTTAATATGGTGTTAAGAAACAGAGGCTATCTCTTTTCTATCTGGGAAACTGGCAAACAAGCAATTGGTTGCCGACAACTAAAACGATGACTGGTAACAAGGATAGCTTACCAGCTTCTAAGTCTACCTGAATGCCAGATAAAATAATCCACTATTTTAAATCTTGTTTCTATATACCTACGTATACCTTTTTTTTACATTCCCTTAGCATGATGTCAAAAAACGAGGAATATCTACCCTCCTAAAAATGAACAGATTTTTGAGACAATCAGCATTACTGATAGCTCTAACCGTCAGGCTAACTAATAAACAACAACGATTCCCTTAACATGATGTCAAAAAACGAGGGGAGTCTCCCTACTCAAAATAAACAGATTTTCTAGGCGATAACCATTTTACCGGCGGTGAGAACCGTCGGGGTCATCGCCAGAAAACGGCCAGAGGCTCGCCTCGAGAGGCCAGTTTATTTTGAGTGAAGTAGCAAATCAAGGAAAATATCTTTGCAGTAATGATTTGAGGGGGAGGTAGTAAACGATTTCCTTAACATCATGTTAAAAAACGAGGGGAGTCTCCTACTTAAAATGAACAGGTTTTTGAGGCATTTAGCATTTTCTTGAAGGCGCGAGCCTTCAGGCTGATTAGATACATTTAAAGAGTCTATCATCTATAAATTAAACACTGTAATCTTTAAAAATCTCAGTGAGACAAGCCTTAACGCTTGTCTATTCCAAAAACTGCCAGAGGCAGGTTTATTTTTAGTGAAAATAAGTTTTGCGGAAGATCTCGTTTTTGGCTTAAAACATCAACTCTTAGACTGCTATGAAAAGATTTGGTGTGATTTGAAGGGAGGAGGTAGTGAATGGAAATTTTCCTTAACATATTGTTAAGCAACGAAGGGAGTCTCCCCTCCTAAAAGTAAACGGATTTTCTAGGCAGTCAGCATTTTCTTGAAGGCGTGAGCCTTCAGACTGATTAGATACATTTAAAGAGTCTATCATCTATAAATTAAACACTGTAATCTTTAAAAATCTCAGTGAGACAAGCCTTAACGCTTGTCTATTCCAAAAACTGCCAGAGGCAGGTTTATTTTTAGTGAAAATAAGTTTTGCGGAAGATCTCGTTTTTGGCTTAAAACATCAACTCTTAGACTGCTATGAAAAGATTTGGTGTGATTTGAAGGGAGGAGGTAGTGAATGGAAATTTTCCTTAACATATTGTTAAGCAACGAAGGGAGTCTCCCCTCCTAAAAGTAAACGGATTTTCTAGGCGATGACCATTTTACCGACGATGAGAACCGTCGGGGTCATCGCCAGAAAACAGCCAGAGACTCGCCTCGAGAGGCCAGTTCATTTTGAGTGAAACAGCAAAACAAGGAAAAGATCTTTGCAGTAATGATTTGAAGGGGAGGTAGTAAACGATTTCCTTAACATGATGTTAAAAAACGAGGGGAGTCTTCTTACTAAAAATGTCCCAAGCTTTCTGGCAGTCAGCTTTTTACGACGACGAGAGTCGTCGAGCTTACTGCCAGAAAGTTGCTAGGAGCAAGGGGCATTTTTAGTGATACAGAGCATTTTTAGGGAGACAGTTCTAAACCTCTTCTTTCAAATTCTTGTTTGATGATGTCAGAGTATTTAGAACTTTTTTCTGAAGAAAACATTTGTTGGTTAAGATGATTTATTTTTACTCCAAGAGTTTCAAAGTTGTCACTGTAGGTGATTAACGGAAGATGCTCGGTAAAGAGCTTTACAATATCCTCTTTTAAAACATCAGTATGGTTATATATCTCCCACCAAATACTACTATAGAGGACTCCCATTAAATGAATCTCACCACTGCCATCATCTTGGCAATTATCATAAACTGCATCAGCAGTCAGCGTTTTATTTTTTGTAGGGTTTCTAGAGAATTCCTCACCAGAACCGCAGGCTGTAATACCCTTTAGATTATTAGTAATAAGCTCTCCTATTTGAGGATTATCTGGAAATAAAATAGCTACATGAAAGTCAGCCTGTCCTTCATTAATAGCAAAGAGACAACCTTTTTTATCAATACAACAACGACTTGAATCATTTTGTTCTTCCCCAGAGAGTTCACAGAGAGATTTTCTATCAGAACATCTCACATTTTTCTCACAAACACCATTACTAGACCTTTCAACAGCAGAATAAGAAAAGTTAGCATGACCTGCTTCATGCACAAGAACGTCAGCACTTAATCCCATTCGCCCTCCACAAAGCTGTATTTTATTTTCAGAGGCACTCCAGTAAGCGCAAGCTTTAGAGTCACTAAGTCTCTCGTTGAGAATAGTAATATTCTTATTTGTGGCATACCATTTACCTGTATTGAGCTGCATCCAATCCTTTTGGTACATAATCCAGTGATATATCATGGCTTGATCTACTGAAAGATCAAAATCAGTGTAGGGTGTCGTCCACTTCCCTTTAGGGTCAGAAACATGAACTCTTTTTTTATCTTCATCAGATTCTATAAGCACATCAAAATGTTCATTTTTCAAAGAACCCTCAGTCGTATCACTGATATAAACAGCATAATTTTGGAGTGAATAAAGCTCTTCTAATATAACATTAATATCTGTGCTTAAATTTAGAGGCGCGCCTTTTTGAGCAACAGGGTTCTTCTCATAAATACAGGCATTGATATTGGGGTTCATCGGTAATTCTTCTTGGCAATTAGGCACTATACTCCCTACTCTGCCGGGTATTTGTAGTCTATCTGCTAAAGTAGTTGTAGTTGTACTTGTAGTACTTATCGAGCTTGTTGTTGTGCTTTGAATTGGTGAAGAAGATTCTTCCTGTTTACTTGAAGGTGTCAGCTCACCTCCAAGTTCTTCTGTTTTACAATTTTGAAAGAAAAGACTAATAAAAACCAATGTTATCAAAAAAAACAACCATGGAATGTATCTTCTTTTAAATAACTTCATTTAAATAATGATTCCTGACGCTAAATAAAATTTTAAAAGTCCATATTTAGTCTTGACATATATACTTCTCTTCGGTAGAATCTTGAGAATAATAAATGACTAAAAAATAAAGCTTGAATAAAATTTTGAATTAAATTAGGGATAATAAAGGTTTAACTTGAAGACTTTAAATAGCCAGGAAACTAAGCTTTTCAACTGAGGTTTATTTGTTCAGTCATATCTTATTGACTACGTTGTACCAAGTGTGCGATTTTAGAGTTTTAATAATAGGAGTGGGAAATTTTATGAGATTTGACCTGAGGAGAAGAACATGGTTGTGATCCGTTTATCTCGATATGGAGCTAAAAAAGCACCAAAGTACCGCATCACTGTTTCTGACCAGAGGAAATGGCGAAATAGCCGTGCTATTGAGGTCTTGGGGCATTATACCCCATCTCATCAAGGAATGGCAAAAAAGGTTGTTATTGATTTGGAAAACATCAAAAAGTGGGTCCATCAAGGGGCAAAGCCTTCTTTACGTGTACAAAAACTCATTTCTGAAGCACAAACATCATTGCCTGTGGAAAAAAATGCTTAAAAGTGAAGGTGTGTTCACGAATTGAAGACGATTACGATGGATTTATTTAAAGATTTGAGTTAATATAGGATGAAAAAGACATAAGGTTTAAGTAAATAACCAAAATAAAGAATTTAAATATATATGTAGGGTGGTATTAATCATGAGTAATGAGACAAGCTTAAAAGAACTTGTAGAATTTATGGCAAAATCTTTAGTAGACAAACCTGAAGAGGTGGTTGTCAATGAAATGATAGGGGAGCACACGACGGTGATTGAACTTAGAGTTGCTAAAGATGATTTAGGTAAAGTTATAGGAAAACAAGGTCGCACTGCCAAGTCGATGAGATCAATATTGAATGCAGCTAGCATTAAAATTAATAAACGTAGTGTTTTAGAGATTCTAGAATGAGCTTTAATGAAAGTTAACTTGTTAGTCGATACCACTTTATAAAATTGATTCTCACTATTTGTCTTTAGTTAAAAAACCAAGTTAATTGATTTTAAGAAAACAATGGATTAACCCAGATAGTACTTTTACGCTCTGGCCCTACGCTTATAACGTCTATAGGGATTTCTAACTTATTTTCTAAAAAATCAATATAATACCGTGCATTAGAAGGTAGGTCTTCAATTTTTTTAGCTTTAGTGATATCTTGTTCCCATCCAGGAAATGTTTTTAAATTTGGTTTAGCAGATTTTAGCATTTTATCAGAGAGAGGAAAGTTTGTAACTTCCTGACCATCTATAAGATAACTTATCGCAATGGCAATTTCTTCTAACCCAGTTAGAACATCTAATTTCATTAGAGCTAAGCTGCTAATGCCATTAATGCGAATAGCATACTTTAAGGCCACAAGATCTAGCCAACCACATCTACGCTTCCGACCTGTTGTGGCACCATATTCTTCACCTTGCTTTTGTATAACACCTCCTAAATCATTTTCCAATTCTGTGGGGAAAGGACCATTTCCCACACGGCTACAATATGCTTTGGCAATACCTATAACCTTTTTGATAGATAAAGGTCCTATACCGGACCCAATACATGCAGATCCAGCCAAAGTAGAAGCACTCGTTACAAAAGGATATGTACCATGAAACAAATCCAATAAGGCACCTTGTGCTCCTTCATAAAGAATTTTATGATTTAATTTGCGGTGTTTATCTATAACATAAGACGTATCAGTAGATCTATAAGGCACTAACTCCTGCGCATAATTTAAAAGATCTTTATAAATGGTTTCTACATCAAATTTGGGAAATGAGTAATATGATAGTAGATAGTTTTTCTCTTCTAAGCTTAAACTAAGCTTTTTCTTTAAAGTTTCAGGTTCAAAAATATCTCTGAACAAAATAGCTCTTCTGGAAGCCCGATCTTCATAAGCTGGACCTATACCTTTTCCCGTTGTTCCAATTTTTCCATACTTTAATGTGGCTTCACGGGCAGTGTCTAGTGCCTTATGATAAGGCAAACTCAAAGTGGCATTATCAGAGATAAAAAGCTGTTTATCTTTCTTTAAAAATCCAACTTTTTTAAGGCTACGGATTTCTTGAGTGACAACTTCTAAGTCTAAAACAACACCTGCTGCAATAACACAAGCGCAAGAATCATGTAGAATGCCAGAAGGTAGAAGGTGTAAAATAGTTTTCCGTCCATCTATGACAAGTGTATGACCAGCATTTGCTCCTCCTTGATAACGAACAACTAAGTCTGCCTGTGCAGAAAATAAGTCTACAAGCTTACCTTTGCCTTCATCACCCCACTGAGACCCCACTACAATCACTTCTGACATTTTTATACCTTTCTATAAAAAACAAAGCTTTTAAAACATAGCCTATCTTATATAGTTTGTATCCTTTTAAAAAACAACACTTTAAAAGTCCTTTATCAATCAAAGTATCTATACAACTGAAAAAAAGACTTTCGCCTTATATTTACACAATACATTTCTTCCGAATGGAACATGGATAGGATACGTTTATTGAGGAAAAATAAAGTGTTAAGACAAAAGATCAATTACCTGGTTAAAAGGCTATTTCAAAGTGACTTATTCGGCAATTTGTCTCTTACGCCTAAAGTTATAAAAATTCTCTTACTGCTATCAATAACAAATCATCTATTTATCAGCTGTGGAGCTCAAAATGATGTTCCACGCGCAAATAATAATATGACGGGTGGCATCCCTACTAGTCAATATGAACAAGAAATTCAAAGGGATATACATCAGCTACGCAATACAAATCGTATTATTTCTGCCAATTCTGATATAAGAGATATGACATGGCTCTTATCCTGGGGTGCAGATGGTGAAATATATATAGAAACAAGTACAAGCAGTGAAGATAAAGTTTATAACTTTGCAAATGCCATTAATAGAAATGGAGCTTTCATTGTAGCTTCTCAATCTGATTTGAATAACCCTGAAGATTTATCAGAAGATGAAACATTTAGAGTTTTAGAATTCGAACATTCTTCGAGAGAAGTTAAAGGAAGAATTTTACGTGCTAATAAGCAAACAATCATCCTTATGAAAGATGCGATCACATCTCAAACTGTATTTACAGAAAATACAGCACCAATAGAAGCTTTTTTTAAATTAACTTTTGCAAGAGCTGCACATTCTTATTCTATACATCCTAATAGTCAGAATGCTGCAGTTATTGACCAGCTACTACAAAATAGACAAGCCTATGTCTTCATTTCAACTGTGTATTGGACAGATATCAATATGGGCACATCATTAAAGGGTTTAAATATTACACTTGATCATAATAATAATAATGGTAACAATTTTGGATTATCTAGAAATACACCTTATCCTAGGTCTAACACACCTACTTCCAACTTCAGATTAGATGGAAAAGTAGATGTAAGTATTGATTTATTATCTCTCACAGGAGGTGACGATTATAGCATTACAAATATCTTCTTTCAGCAATCAGCAAGAGAATTTCTAAACCCTTATCAAACCGAAAGGATTAGAGCGGTTTTAACTACGGATTCAGATACTTCAGATGATCAGGAATCTTCCAATTTGGGATCTATTTATTTACGAAAAAAAACACTTAATCCACTCCATTTTGTTTTTGATATTTCAATCTCTCTATTGAGTACTTCAACCAATGCCACTTCAAATATCTCCAACCTTGTGTTTATAGATCCTTTTGAAGATGTGGGTATACAAAGAGACTTACTTTCCGAAATAGGTGTTAGAAAAGATAGAGGTATTCTCGGCAAGCTTAACCCCATAAATTGGCTAAAAGGCCTAGGCCGTATTTTCGGAAGGTGATTGAAAGATTATTTTGTCCGGGAAACAAGCAGACAAGGCAAGCTGGCAATCAGTTGCCGGCAACTAAAACTCTGTAATCTGTTCTTGAGATATAAATCATGGTTTCATTTTTTAAGATGACTGATAACAGAAACAGCTTGCCTGATGTAAAGGATATTTTTTGAAAAAAATCTTTGGAACAATGATTTGATGTTTTAAGCCAGACCTCGAAGTCCTCGAGTGATCGCTTTGTTAGCGATCACTCTGCGGAAGATCTCGTCTTTGTCTTAAAACATCAAATCTTAAGTTGCTATTAAACGATTTAGTGTGATTTGTAGAGAGAGGAAGTAGGTAATAAGGAAAACGATTTCCTTAACATGATGTAAATAAATGAGGGGAGTCTCCTTACTAAAATGCCTCATGCTTTCTAGGCATTGCCCTATTTGCCAAACGGCGTGAGCCAGTTTGGGGGCAATGCCAGAAAGTCGCCAGAAGCGAGAGGCATTTTAGTGATACAGAGACCAGTTCATTTTTAGGGAAACCGCATCCCATCTATAATGTTATTAAAAGTAGGGCTTGGCCTTATAATCTGTGTCACTCGCTTTTCATCTGGATGATAATACCCTCCGATATCAACAGGTTTTCCCTGCTCATTATTGATTTCTGCTAAAATCTTTTCTTCATGATTCTTAAGTTGATTAGCTAAAAAAGAATACTTTTCTTGAACTTTTTTAAGGTAATGATATTGATCATTTTTTTTATCTGTTAATATTTTAAATTGTTCAGACAATCTTTCAACTATCGCCTCTGCCCAATAGAGAGCCCAATAAAAATGACTTCCACGGCTGTCTAATTCATGCACATAACGTGATGGAGATTTCTTTTCTTTTAAAAACCTTTCATTCGCCTTATTTAAAGCTTCAGACAAAATCTGAGCTTCTATTTTAAATTGAATAGATTTGTTTGATAAATCTTCTAGAGAAACAGCTAAAGCTAAAAATTCACCTAAAGAATCCCATCTTAAATGATTTTCTTTTAATAATTGATCAACATGTCTAGGAGCTGTACCACCAGAACCTGTTTCATAAAGACTTCCTCCTTTAAGAAGAGGAACAATAGACAACATTTTAGAGCTTGTTCCTATCTCTAAAATAGGAAAAAGATCCGTCAAGTAATCTCTAAGAACATTTCCAGTAACTGCAATGATTTCTTTTCCTGTTTTGACTTCGTGAAGAGTTAACTTCATAGCCTCTACTGGTGATAAAATGCGAATGTCTAAACCATCTGTATCTTCATCTTTTATGAGGTGCTTAACTTTTTGAATCAAAACTCTATCATGAGCTCTATTGCTATCTAACCAAAAAACAGTTAATTGCCTTGTTATCTTTGATCTTTTTACAGCTAGCTTGACCCAATCACTGACTGCCTCATCTTTTGTTTGACACATTCTCCAAATATCATCTTTTTTCACATCATGCCCTAAAAGCACATTTCCATAATCATCTGTAATCTCTACCGTACCATTAGAAGGCATCATAAACGTCTTATCATGTGATCCATATTCTTGAGCCTTCTTGGCCATTAATCCTATATTTGATACACTTCCCATCGTCCTTGGATCAAAAGCCCCATTTACTTTGCAAAATTCAATAACTTGCTGGTAAATACCTGCATAACTTCTATCAGGAATGAGCGCTTTCGTTGGATGAAGTTCACCATCTTTTCCCCACACTTTACCAGAAGACTTAATTATAGAAGGTATAGATGAATCAATAATCACATCATTTGGACTATGAAGACAAGTGATGCCCTTCTGAGAATTAACCATAGCTAAAGCAGGACGACTTTTATAACATTTTGCAAAAGCCTCTGTAATAACTTCTTTCAAAGGTGAAGAACTTATTTTTGAAAAAAGATCATTTAAACCATTACGAAAATTTACTCCTAGCTTATCTAAATCTTTGGCATGGCTACCTATAGCCTCTTTAAAATAAACCTTTATAGCTTCAGCAAAAATAACTGGATCAGAAACCTTCATCATCGTTGATTTGAGATGTAAAGAAAGAACAAGGTTCTTATTATAAGCATCAGCAAATTCTTTCTCAAAAAATTCATTTAAATATCTTTTATTCATCACAGATGCATCAATAACTTCATTTTCTAAAACAGGAAAGGCGGGTTTAAGAATACTAACAGCACCTTGGTTATCAATAAATTTTATTGTTACATTTGTTGCTTTAGGAATAACTACTGACTTCTCATTTGAATAAAAGTCTCCCTCAGTCATAGAAGCCACATGCGACTGGCAATTACCATCCCACTGTCCCATGTAATGAGGATGATTTCTTACATACTGTTTGATCTCTTTAGGTACTCTTCTGTCGGAATTTCCTTCACGTAAGACAGGGTTGACTGCGCTTCCTAAAACTTTTCTATATTTTAAATAAATTTCTTTTTTTGTATCTGTTTGTTTTGAATTATCATCTACAGTCACATTTTCAGGAAAAGAAGGTATATCAAATCTCTGATTTTGAAGTTCATTAATAGCAGTTTTTAATTGAGGCAAAGAAGCACTTATGTTAGGAAGTTTAATAATATTAGCTATTGGTTGTTTAACAACCTTTGAAAGCTCTAAAAGATCATCTGAAGTTGATGTTTTAGATGGGCAAGGAAAACAAGCTAAAATACGCCCTGCCAATGAGATATCTTTGATTTCAATAGGAATTTTCATCAAAGACAAAAATACTTTGATGATTGGAAACAAAGAATATGTTGCAAGAGCAGGTGCTTCATCTGTCTTTGTATAAACAATCTTAGCATCATCGTTTTTATTAATTTGTTGTGTATTCATTATTTCATTGCTCAAAAGATATAGATTTTTTTATTCAAGAGAACTTTTTAACATCCAAGCTGTTTTTTCATGAAACTCAATTCTTGCGCCAAGCAAACTAGTTGTTCCTTCATCATTAGCATCACTTAATACAGTCAGGATATATTTTGCTGTTTTAATAATATGTTCATGATCTCTTAGTAAGTTTTCAATCATTATATGAGGTTCTACATCTAAGAACGGATCATCTTTAATACCACTTAATTTAGCAAATTCTGTATGAGACCCAGGAGACTTAACTCCCATTACTCTTATCCTTTCTGCAATTTCATCGACAGCTAAAGCTAAGGCAGTGTATTGCTTTTCAAATAAATGATGTAGAGAGCCAAACATAGGACCTGTGACATT
Organism: Bdellovibrionales bacterium; assembly: GCA_965262715.1. Classification (GTDB taxonomy): domain Bacteria; phylum Bdellovibrionota; class Bdellovibrionia; order Bdellovibrionales; family JAUICD01. Next base: position 1,985,059 of record OZ253553.1, read on the forward strand.
CCAATGATATTTGTGGGTTTTTAAATAAAGAGTGTGCGTTTCAGCAAGCAGTATAGAAAGTTCTTGAGCAATCTCTGAGCACTTAATCTCTGTAATTCCAATATTTAATCCTCTTACACTCCCCATTTGTCCTCCTTTATAACTTCATCAAAGATATACTTAAAGTCTATCATCAATAAGTCAAGCGCAGCAATGTTAAATCACCATTATTTTTTTTAAATCGATTATAGAATAAAAATTCTTTTAAAATCTTTATTTCATATAATATTCTGACTAGAAATGGATCGTCATAACTAAATCAGGATCTGCCAAAAGCAACTAGCGCGCTAAAACATATAAAAGTATTTCGCAATAAAAATCTGAACTCATCTTACGCAAGCTTTATAACTTTGAGAAAGCCGTTGTTGTTTATTAATTTATCTAAATTATGACCATCTATAGAATCCGGGAATCTGGGAATCCGGGAACCCAGAAGTCTGGCAGTCTGTTTGTTTTGAATTTTCCCATAATTTTTTCCTCCTTTACCCCCAAAAAGAAATAGAAATATTTTCCCTAACATATATGTAAAAAATGAGAAGTATCTTCTTACTAAAAATAAACAGATTTTTGAGACAATCAGCATTTTACTGACGGTGCTAACCGTCAAGCTAACTGATAAACAACACCGATTTCCTTAACATTGGGTCAAAAAATGAGGGGAGTCTCCCTACTAAAATGCATCTTTCTTTCTAGGTGATAACCCTTTTCTGATGGAGCCATCAGGGTTATCACCAGAAAGTAGCCAGAGGCTAGATGCATTTTAGTGAAACAGAGGCCAGTTTATTTTTAGTGATATAGATTGGGAGAAAAAAATTATGGGAAAATTCAAAACTTATCACTTAGCAACTCAATTCTATCATAAATCTAACAACTTAAGTTTAAGAGGGCCAATGAAAAACCAATTTCAAAGAGCTTCCCTAAGTATCGTATTGAATCTGGCTGAAAGCTCTGCTAAATCTAGTGCTAAAGAACGTAAAAAATTCTATGAAATTAGCTTAGGTTCTCTAAGAGAGGTACAAACAATACTAACTCTTGTTAACCATCAAAAATTAATAAGAGAAGCTGATAAATTGGGTGCTTTCCTATATAAATTGTGTAAAAATACTTAAAGCTTGGCTTTAAACTCTTTGCGTAAGGTCTCAGTTATTATTTTATTAAACTGTTCCCACAAGCAATATTTTGTTGTGCATGAGATGCTTGTAGTTCAAGAAGGAACTGATCAACTTCTTTATCTGTAATCTGTACTGCTCCACCATACGCTTCTAGGCCTTGACGTGAGGATGCACTCTGGCTCTTTTTAACAAGCAGGTCAACAATTAGATCGTTTGCAACACGAATCAGTGGTTCATTATGATAATGTTCATGTACATAATTAATGATATGACCTACCGCTCTTCCTGATATATCAAAATTAAATCGACGTCTTCTTAAACTAGGTAAAATTGAGGTTTCTACTACATGCCTTAAATCTTCTTTAGACATTCTATTAGTTATAATTTCTTCAAAACTAAAAAAATCTTTAGGCATGTCTTGATAACCTTCTGTTGATGAAGCAGCTATTAATTTAATATGGTTTCTTTTTCGTAAATGCGAGCTTAACACTTGTCTTTGCGAAGCACTCAACTTATGGAATCTATCCATAAAAATGACAATCCTTACTTGAAGTCTCTGTTCTATATCTAAAACAGCCTCTAAATAATTTTTTAAGTTTTTTGCCTTAGAAAAATCATCTGCAAAACCTCTTTCTATCTTATTAATACGAGATGGATCTGTTTCTATAACATAAGTTTTTCTTCTAGTATCGCCAGATGCATCTGAAGGATGTTCTGTCATTGCTATTGTATTTATAACAGCCCGATTATCATCTTTTCTTCCAATAAGAATAGGAGCACTATTATTTTGAGTTGTTAAAGTATCAAGCACTTGACGGACTGCTTCTTGATGTACTTGATTACCACGAGATTCTTCAAAAAATAAGTGATCGCTTAAAAAGTGAACAGATCCTCTTCGAAACATGCGAATAGGCCTTCTAAAATTACGACTATTTGATTTAGAAAATAGAGAATATAATTGTGTAGTCAGTAAAGTATGATGATCTGTATTATCTTGCATATCACTAAGAGTGTAAGAGCTTATATTCTCAGGATTTCTCGAAATGGCTCTATCTATAAGAGTCAAGAAATAAGGAGGCATACTTAATACTATAGAACTTGACTGTATCTGCTCTTTCAATTGAATAAGCATAGAAGTATTTTGAGAGCTAAGAAATGGAGAAATTGCTGTCATCATCATTGACATTAATCTAATATGAGGTGGATTTCGGTCAATCTCTGTCAAAAGAGCTTCTAAAAAAGCTTGTTTAACTTCAAGATAATGAACAAAGTCTGTTAAATAATCCGCAGCTATTGATCTTTTTTCCTCATCATTTGAAGCTAAGTAATGGAGTTTTTCCTGTAATTGTTGATACTCTTCAGCAGTTGATATTATAGATAAGTCCGTATTTGACTGTTCTAACTGTGCAAAACTTTTAGTAAAACAAACAACTAAAAGTGAACTGAAGATTAAAAAAGAAAAACTCTTTGAAAATTTTCCAGATTCTCTTAGTAAGACTTTAATATTCATATAGTATCCTTAACCACATATCCGTCAAAATATCTCATATATATTTTTAAGCAATCACAACAAAATAATAAAATAATCAGTAAGCTACAATAATTGAATAAAACATTATATACAAGTGAACATATTTATATCCTCTATATTTAAAAATAAAGGATAGTTTTTATACACTTTTGAAAAAAAATATATAGAGATTGTATGTAAAAACTTCATATATCATTATTTATTCTCTATTGGTATGAATTTTGCTGCCACTGGATATCAAAATAATCTCCAAAAATCAAAAATAACCTGATGTGTTATTTTTCCTTATCATTTTTAAACAATCTGCCGATAAAAACACATTAGCAAATAAATTTTACTTAATACTTTAATTTTGAAAATAGAAACTTAATATGTCTAAAAACAGTCCTCAAAACAGTTTAATATTTAAAGGTATCACTGCTTTTGCTTTTTTAGTCGGCATAGCTTTTATGCTTTCCTTTATGAACTGTTCTTTCAATGAAGAACCTATAATTCTTGACAGTCAACATTATTCACCTCTTTCAACACAACTTCCAAGTAGTTTTCCTCCTAATCCTAATCCTCCCAATACTAATACTAATACCACTAATACCCCTACTACCACTTCTGATGATTGCTCTAATAATGCGCCTCAATCACAATTAAGTATTGTCCAACAAGTTGCTACAGAAACTGCTGATCTTTATAAAACAAATGTGCATCAATTTACCCGATACGTCGCTGAGTGCTTAAAAGATATCAACCCAAATTGGGGACGTCGAATTGATGATGTTGGTTCTCTATCTGGTGATACAATTGCATACTATATAGGCGACAATACAGATCCATATAGTGTTGACATTATAGACAGTTCAACTCCCTCAAACCCACAACTTGCATGGTTAGTACGGGGTACGATTGATGAATGCGGTCAAGTAGGAGGAACTTGGCAACGTGTGGATGGTGAATGCATTATAGGACAGGTAGAGTCAGAGCCTGAAGAGCAATGTACACAAGAGCAATTAGATAATGATTATGCCACTATTAATGAGGAATGCCTAAAAACATGTGATAGTTTTGACGACACTAATGCAGAAGGCGTAACAATTGGAAAAGGTGAACAGTGTAACGATACAAGAAACTACAATATTTTATCCATAAAAAATACCTTCGAGTCGGAGCTAGATGAACCACAAGCCTGTTGTAGGAGGTCTCCTAAAAGAAACTGTTTTAGTTCCAGTGGTTATCAGCTTGTCGTAGATAACTGTCAACCAACTTGCGCTCAAGCAGCTAAGTTAGCAGGTTACACTACTAATTATTATCTTTATACTAATAAATGTAGCGGGGGCTTTAGTAAGTTTTGTACAGAAAATTGTCAGGAACTAAACAAACACGGTCATAAAGATTGGCTGGATTTTACATTTTATGATCCTTATAACTTTATAGAAGCTAGTAATAATACTGAAGGTCATTTATATTTTAGTGGTGATGACGATGGTTGCTGCATAAGAGCATCTCAAGATGAAACACCTGCTCAGTCTTATAATTCAAAAGGTTGGCATCCAGACGATTACTGATTAGATTGATTGTACTACAAGGGACATCGGTAACAGATTCTTCAAGGCAATCTGTCTCTGGAAACTGTTTTTTGTAAGTCCGGGTCCAACGGCTCAACCCCAGGGACACAGGTAACAACTTATTTTATCTTTAAACATCAAAATATCAATTTCTTTAGATTTCTTTAATATTTTTTTATCATTTTTAAACAATTTGCCGATATATATAGTGTAAAAAAATAACTTTTAAGCCTTTATACACTCTAATGGAGATTTGATTTGTTAAACATACAATCACTGAGAGTTAAAAATATTATTATTTTTGCTTTTTTCTTATTAGGTCTCTCCTTCCCACTTCTCTTTATGAACTGTTCCTTAGATGAAGGCAATAACACACTCAGAAGTAGTGATACTGGAGGTCCTGGAGACCCTGGAGATACTTCAGTTTATACAGAAAACCTTCCTCCTGACGAGTTTCCTGACCCCGATAATCCTAAAACTAGAGGTAAAATTGTATGGCCTCACGGTATCAATACAGTTGAATGGACAGCCACATCCAAAATCACAAATTTAGATATTAATATTCAAAACGGACAAGTTAGTATCACACATACAAAAGCTGGTCAGTGGGATCCAACAACAAGTGTAAGTTCAGAAAGTGTTGAAGACCCCGTAGAAGGCAATGCATGGATTATTGTTCCACTCAATGGTAAAGGTTATGCTGCTCCCTATGATTGGATAGGAAAAGCAGACCCCGATCACATGTTAGATGTAGTAAACCTCGATGGTTTATACCAACAGTTACCCATACGCGCAAATGTATCTGCACTAGCTAGATGGGAGCCCCTGCCTGGAGATAAGATTGGCTTTATGGTATCAGGGCTTGTCAAAGGAGATATAAAAAATGTCGAAGAAAGATCAAAAATGATACGTGTCACATTGCCTGACAAAAATGGAAAAATCTCCACAGAGACCTGCTCTCTAAGTGACCAGACCGTTGAAAATACAACTACTTCTACCCAAACAACTACTACAACTCCAGAGACCACCGAAGATACAGATATTCCTACTTGTTCAGAAACATCTTGTGAAGCTCCAAACAGAATATCTATCATAGATGATGTCGTACACGAAAACAGAAGCGCATTCAGTAAGGCTATTGAACTCAATGCAGAAAGTGGCTCTGTGGAAGATGACGATGAACGTTGGGAATTTATGGATAAAGTGGTAAGAACTGTCCAAGCAACAGATACTGGTTTTGGTTATACATGTATTAATAAAGACTGTGAAAATAATATATCAACTAGTAAAATTGCCTACAAATGCAAAGAAAATACTGAAACATCCACCTCAGTCAATGAAACTATTATCACTATAGATTTTTTTAATAGCGATGGTTCCACTAAGTGGGCGCCTTCTGATCCAGAAGAGGATCAACCAGATGGATGGATATTTCTAAGGCCAGGAGCACCGGAGATTACTTCGGAAGGTGAAGGACCATGTTCTAGTGACAGGAACACTCCAGACCGACAATCAACTGTTGTGCAACAAATAGCTGCAAAAACTGATGACCTTTATAAAACAAGTCCAGATGCATTCACCCAGCGTGTGGTCGAATGTTTAAAAGATATTGATGACAATTGGGGCCGTCATCTCGATGATTCTGGTATTGTTACAAAAGACATAATTGCATATCGCATAAATGAAGAAGAAGAGAACCCTTATAGTATTAAAATCATTGCAGATGTAGATACTCAAAATCCAACCCTAACTTGGAGTATACAAAAAAACCCTAATAATAATCAATGTGGTCAAATAGGAGGCACCTGGAGTGAAATTGTAGGTCAGTGTGTTATTGAACTAGAAGGGCATTGCACGCAAGAGCAAAGAGATAGTGGCAGCTATGGCACTATTAATGGAGAATGCCATCCAAAATGTGAGAGCTTTGCAGACAGTAATGTAGAAGGAGTATCCATCGCAACAGGAGACGAGTGCGATGACACTGCCAATTACAATATCTTGGCTATCAAAAACACCTATGAAGAAAAATTGGACGGATCAAAATGTTGTAGAAGATCTGATAAAAGATTCTGTCTGAATGGTTATCTACTATATGGCGATAATTGCTACCCAACATGCAAGCAAGCAGCCAAATTAGCAGGTTATACAAACCCTAGCTATTATGACACATATGACAACTCTTTTGCTTCAGGTTTCTTTTTTCAAAGTACAGAAAACTGTGAGGATTATAAAGGTGGTGAAGATTGGGTAGACTTTACTTTCTACGATCCTTATAGATTTCAACAATCAAGAAATACTCAAGATGTAGATATATGCAAAACTGGTTCATGTCCTGATGACACTGGTTGTTGTGTAAAAGATAATCCCAACAGCACACCCACTCATGCTTATGATTCAAACGGTTGGAACCAGCAAGATCGTGAACGTATATCTGCTGACTCATCTGGAGGGTCTAACACATCCAGTACCACAACAACAACAGTTGATAGCAGTAGTGGTGATGAATGTACTATAGGTACTGCAGACACAGATTGTTTTGCAAGATGTAGTATGTCAGAAGCAGGAGAACCAACCTGCGAGAATGGAAGCTGTGTATGTCCCTAACCCTAAGTTTAACCAGGATATAATATTTATTCTCCGGAATTCTGGCAATCGGGCATTCCGGCAAACAGTGTCCGGGAACTGATCTCCGGCCTATCAGAGAATAGAAATAATTTCCTTAACATGCTATTAAAAAACAAGGATATCCTCCCCACTCAAAATAAACGGATTTTTGAGGTAGTTAGCATTTTCTTGAAGGCGTAAGCCTTCAGGCTAACTGCCCAAAAATGACCAGAGGTCAGTTTATTTTGAGTGAAACGAATGGAGCGTAAGGCGGGACTCAAACCCGCGGCCTTCGCCTTGGCAAGGCGACGCTCTAATCACCTGAGCTACTCACGCATAGACACCTAGACTTAATATACTTTCATTGTAATATCAAATGAAAAAAACATCAAATTATGTTCTGATCAGGTCTTTAAAATATTAAACTTAAGATTTAGAGATAACTTCTATACCATCCATATAAGGCTGTAATACTTTTGGTATAGATACAGAGCCGTCTTTCTGCTGATAGTTTTCCAAGATAGCTATCAGTGTTCTTCCTACAGCAAGTCCACTACCATTAAGAGTATGGACAAATTGTGTCTTACGATCTGAAGCCCCGTGATCTGAATATCCGCGAAAACGTATTTGAGCTCTTCTTGCCTGAAAGTCTCCGCAAAGAGAAACAGACGATATTTCCCTATAAGCATGTTGCCCAGGCAACCACACTTCAAGATCATAAGTTTTTAATGCAGCAAATCCTAAATCTCCCCTACAAAGATTAACCACCCTATAAGGCAATTCTAATTGTTTTAAAATCTCTTCTGCATGTAAGGTCATTTTTTCTAGCTCTTCGAAACTTTCATCTGGATGAACTATTTTGACAAGCTCTACTTTATGAAATTGATGCTGACGTATAAGACCCTTTGTATCCTTACCATAACTACCTGCTTCAGAGCGAAAACAAGGAGTTAACGCTGCAAAAGCTAAGGGCAGATCTTCATAATTCAAAATCTCTCCTGCATAATAATTAGTGATGGGCACTTCTGCCGTAGGAATAGGGTATAAATCTCTGCTTTTAATATGAAAGACATCCTCTTTAAACTTGGGGAATTGCCCTGTATTCCATAATGATCTTTCTTTCACCACATAAGGAGGTGTTGTTTCAATATAACCATGTTTTTTTGTTTGTACATCTAACATAAATTGACAAAGTGCTCTCTCTAAACGCGCGCCCCAGCCCTGTAATATGACAAATCGAGCTCCAGAGATCTTAGCTGCTCTTTCAAAATCTATAATCTTTAGCTGATGTCCTAAAATAATATGATCTCTTGGAGTAAAATCAAATTGGGGAATTTTCCCAACCTCACGTTCTACCTTGTTATCTGTCTCTGAAGTTCCAATTGGGGTTGACTCATGACATATATTAGGAAGCAGCGCAAGCCCCTCTAAATAATCTGCTTCAATTTTTTTAAACTCTCTTTCAGATTCTTGAATATCAACTCCTAACAATTTCATAGCAAGAATCATTTCTGAGGCATCTTCCTTTTTTTGCTTTTTAACCGAAATTTCCTTAGAAATACGATTTTTTTCTGCTTTTTGAGATTCAACTTTTGAAAGCCATTGTTTTCTTTGTTTATTTTTCTGAATAACATCTTCCAACGATTGAAGATCATATCCACGGTCTTTTAAACAAACTCGATAATCTTCTAAATCAATAGATTGTATATCTATCATCGTAAATCCTTTGTAGAACTTATGTCATAGTATAAATAGATCACCTAGATATTGTTACATGAACATCTCAATAATGAAAGGGTGAATTTCAAGTATTTTGATATAGTCTATACAAATAAGTACCTAATACACACTTACTCAGATCACCTTCTTTTGGAAAACTGGCAGTCCGGAAATCTGGCAGCAGTATCAGGTATTATCATTCGCGTTCAACCTTTGTATTTGAAAGCACTTTATACTGAATGCTAAATAATATGAGAATTGTAAAAGCTAATGGTAAGAATGGAAAGAGACTCACCTTGAGAGGCTTGCCTCGAGAGGCTTGCCTCGAGAGGCCAGTTCATTTTGAGTGAAACAGTTTATATTGAACATGATAGGCCATGTTGACTTAGCAAAACAGGCAGATCAACTAGGAGCTTATTTATATAAACTATGTCAAAATACTTAAGTTTTATTTGAGGGTTACTTTATTTGTAGAACACACAAGATTTGAGATGACTTCAATGATTTACATCGAAATCTTGTGCCAGATTATCTACAAAGCTTTGAACACCTTTATTGAGCATTTCTATTATATAAATCGTCCTTTCTATATTTTCAATGTTGTTAATAACATCTTTGGAAAATAAGATAAGGTTAGATGTATAGGCATAGATCTCTTGATGGTTTAAATCTTGGTTATATGGATCAGAACTCAAATTACCTAATTGTTGATTATATATGCCAACTTTTGATCTTCCATGAATAGCCCTAAATTGTGTATGATAAATAGACGGCTTATTTACATAAGCTTTAAGGGTTAAAATAGCATGAGCTAACTCATGGCTTGTACCCACTAAACTATCTTCTAAATTCTTTTTTGAGTATATCTAAAGCAGCTTGAATATCTAACTCTATTTCACCTATTACAGAAGGATATAAAGATATTTTAGTTCTAGAAGCATTAAATAATTCTACTTCTTTCCAATAAGAGAGCATAACCTTATTACCATTTTCATGAACTCCATCAATAACCAGACTCAAAAGATAAACTCTTCTATTGAAAACATTAACTGGCTCTAATACTAATCTTGTGATTATTCCTTGTTTGCGCATCTCAGCAGATAGCTTCCTCATAAGCTCACTGTTTAATCTGACTAAATTATTACGAACAATAGTCCTATTTATAAGCGATAGAGATCTATCGCTTAACGATTTATATAACTCTTCAATCTCAAAGAGATTTCTTCGAATACTATTTAAAATTTCATCTGTGATCGGTTTTGAAAGATCTGGCTGACTAGTTAAGGTTTCTCTTCTTGGTTTAAGTTTCAACCGATTTGCATTTACCGTTTTCGTTCCACTTTCATTTGGAGGATATTCTATAACTATCTGGCCGTTTTCTCTGATAGATATGATACGAGTTCTTATAGGAATGCCAATTGGATTGAAATAATAGACTTGTTTTCCAACTAAAATAGGTTGATAGGCATCATTTTTTGAAATAATTGATTCTGCCATATCCTCATTTAGTCTGACATAGACATTGTCTCCTTCTACTCTTGTAATAACAACATTTTCAAGATAACCATTTGCATTGGTTCTTGATATAACAGCATTAGGAAAAATATTGGCTCTATTTGCAGGAGGTAAAGTTGTAAAATTTAGATATTCTATGGGATGAACATCTAATACTCCTCTATCTCTTAGAAAACTGATTGTCTTATCATCTAAGCCTATAATGCTACGAAGCATTTCATCTTGTTTCTGGGTATCTCTAATAATTCCTATTCGTAAGACATCTTCTACCTTTAATATATCAATGTTGAAAACTTTAAGCATTCTTCTTTTATATTCGTCATCAGGAATATCAATACTTTCTTGAAAAGACAATCTACTCCGTGGATCATCATTTGTTAAGCTTTGCGCACACAGAATAAAGTTATTCATCTTTTCATCAAAAGATAAATTTTGAGGAGAGGCATTAGTCTCAAAAATATCTAAAAAGATGATATATAAGAATGTAAACAGAAAGTATCGGTTCATAATTAGCTTGTAATTTGTCATTTAAGTAATCAGTTATCTGGTATAGAAAAACAGACAGTAATATTTCATTTTCCAAAAAATAGAGCTCGCTGGCAATAGATATAGATTTTACCTATATGCTAAAGTATGGAAATACAGACTTAAGTAACTCATCTAAAATATAGTTAAGGCTTTGGATAAATTTTCATTTCTTGAAGTTTTTCCCAAAGTCCTTTTAAAGCGTCTGAAGTATCTAAATAAAAGGCACTTGATCTCACTCTCCAAAATGTCCAACCACATCTTTCTAGCTTCCATTGTCTTTCACAATCATTCTCTTCATGAGCTTCTGAATGATAAATATCACCATCGCATTCGATGGCTAATCTTCCATTAGAACCAATAACAACCATATCGATTCTATAATTTGACACTTTAAGTTGAGGAATAACTAAAAATCCTTTCATTGCAATTTCCCAAAAAACTTTTACTTCAAACCAGCTTTCAAAAGGAGATGGCGCGTTTTGAGGTATTTTATTCTTCGTATTTTTAATTTTTTTATAGAGGTTTTGTAGTTCTTCTTGAGACCAACCAGTAGCCTTACTTTTATAATCCATACAATGGACCAACAGTTGTCTTCTAAAGTCATGAACAGATAAATCTTCAACTCCTACAGAATGAAATAACCATAATTGATCTTTTCCTCGACTGGCAGCAACATTATATCTTTTTTTGTATGTATCTTTTGTTAAAGCATTAAAGTTATAATCATTAGAAATAGCCATGCTAAGAAAAATTATATCTCTTTCATCACCTTGAAAGTCATAGGCACCACCAACCACAATTTCTCTTTTTTCTATAGTCTCTTTATCCAAATAATCTGTTAAGAATTTCTCTATAAGTTTTATTTGTAAGTGGCCTTGTAAACTTATGATTCCAAATGATTTACCATCATACCTAGAGTCTGAGATACAATCTTTAAGCTGTTTTACTATACCTTCAGCTTCTTCCTCATTTTGTGGATATTTTGCGCTACCCACTTTACTAACAGCTTTGTCTATAAAGGTGTGTTTGAGAGGTTCTAATCGAGTACTTCCATATTGTCTCATTGGGGCTAATGGTCTACCAGAATAAGACAGCTTGTTTGAAAATTGAATAATCTCAGGCATACATCTAAAATGCTCTCTTAATTGAATGCGGCTTTTAAAAGCAATATCACAATAATCATAATAACTGTATTCACGTCCGATATAATCAGAGTGTTTCATATCAGATAAATATTTCTTTTTTAAACTTTCAACATCTGCATCAACAATACCCGGCATTTCTGGACTGATTTGTTCATTATCTCCAACCACTATAATCTTACTGGCTAAATAATTTAACATCAGGCCCTCTGGTCCTGTTTGGCTTGCCTCATCTATAATAGCAATATCAAATGGTTTCGAACCTGGTTTGATATTTTCTACAACCCTATAAAGTGGCATAATCCATACTGGTATGGCTTCTTTACATTCAGACATTCTTTCTCTTGCTACTCTTCTGTGCTTTGAAGCTGTTTTTCCAGTTCCTTTACCAATTTTGCTGACTGCATAAGCCCAACCCTTTAAACTTGCTTGTTGCTCGCCAGTTATATTAGATAAGCAGTGATGCCAAGCTTTTTTAGCAACAAGTGTCTCAAGATTTTTTTGGATCTCATCTATTAAGTCTTCTCTTTCCTCTGTTAAGTTTTGAAAAAAAGTTTCATCACTGTTTTCCCTTATCCAACAATTGACTCGATTCCACGCCCAAGCCTCTTCAAATTTTGATAAGCGTTTTTGCCAATCCAAAACATTAATATTTTTTCTTAAAGTTTCAAAAAAAGTATCACTAACAGCATCAATTTTTGTCTTAATAGGCATGATTTCCTGAAATATTTTTTTATTTTTATTAAAGTTGAAAATATTTGTATAAGCTTCACTAAACATCTCTATATTTCTATTCCTGTAAGCACTTATAAGTTGATTTGCAATTTGATTTTTTTGAGTGCTATAAGAGTTTAAAACAGAAATAGTTTTTTCAAATTCAGATGAAATCTTCTCCTGAATCCTCTTAGCATTTATAACTTTTACTATCTCTAGTTCTTTCTTTAGTGAATTTAAATCCCATTTAGGATAAGGAATTACATATTTATTAAGCATATTTTTCATATCACTAACGCATTTATGAACTTGTAAGCATTCTTCTAATGGTTCACAAAAGTCTTTACATAAATGATACATAGAAGCAAAACTGTCATCTTTTATTTGTTCTTTATCTCTCCAATTTTTTAAAAGATCATACTTAGCAATTCTAGCTTTAGCATAATTATGCAGCTTCTCTGCTTCTAGATACGATCTACATTTTCTTCCATCAATTGTTACCACTTTTGTTATTTTTTTAACATTTCTAACTTCTTTAGAACAAAACCATCCCCATCTAGGGTTGTCTTCTAAAGTAAACTTATTAAAAAAATCATCTAATACAGCTTTTAATTGTGTAAATCTTAACCTAATAGGATATTCTATTTTGAGTTTATCCATAGACAAAAAAACATCTTTATTTGTATCTAATATTTCATGAGTTCTCTTAAAAAGATATCTCCATGAACGATCTTTATCTAAAATACAATCATTAGCTGCTTGTTGAATCCATTCTTGTTGGTTAGGATTCATAAGATGTTCTGCTGTACTGATTAATTTCGATAAGAGATCAAAAAACAAATCACAGTCTTGAGTAGAAAAACTATAGTAAGCACTACGTTCTATTATTTCTTGATCAATTAAACTTTCTTCAATAACCTTTTTTGCTTCTTCTTCTTTTCGGATTTTCCTTTTAACCTCATCCAGATCAAAAAAGTTGTTTTCATCAGGAAGTTCTTCTTCAAATATACTCAGATCAGGTATAAGTTTTAGTTCTTTTAACAAACGAAATAGGGTTACTGCTTCATTATTCGAGATAGGCGAAGGTGAATGAGTGCTTGAATCTTTAATATCAAAATCATTTTTAATCCAAGCATATAAGTCCTGTTCTTCTTTTATTTGTTTTGCAATAAGAGCAGCACTGCCAGAGTAAAACCCAAAAAGATTTTTATATAATCTTGTTTCAAATTCTCTTTTATCAGCAAGTTTTCTTTCAAGATGAATCTTTTCTCCTTTAAGTTCATTATCTCTTTTTTCAAGATACTCTATTTCTTTTTTGCATTCTTCGTTATTCCATTCTTGATATTTTGAATTGATAGAATTGACAGAGGTTTTTAGTTCTGATAGTGATTTTTGATCTCGTCCTAATACTTCAACACAAAGAGGTTTTAAGTCACCAGGCAACTTACCTTTTAGAACTTTTAATGCTCTATCAGTTTGACTAGTGATCAATATCTTTTTTTCAGTGGCAAGTAAATGGCAGATAAGATTAGCAATAGAATGTGTTTTTCCAGTCCCCGGCGGTCCTTGAACAAGAACTCCAACACTATCTGATAATTTTTTAATAATACTTTCTTGTTCTTGATTTACTGGAAGAGGAAAGTAATATTTTGTATTCAATTCTTGTAATGATAAGTCCCCATCGACATCTTTTATACTCTGATCTTCATCAATTATATAATTTAGGCAGGGGTTAATTAGGTCTGCAGAATCTAGGTCTTCAATAACATTTTTATAAAACTGTGAAAATGTTCTTTCTCCACGCTTTCTAAGAATAATTGCTGGAGAAACACTTAATGTTGTAAATGATTCATCTGTATGACATAAGTCAAATTCAAGATAAAATTGACCTTGAGGATCATAACTATTGACCCAAGATTTTAAACAATCAATAAAATCTCCATCTATCCAAAAGTCATTATTTAACTGATTTAAATCAGCATTGATTTTATCACTTGTATGAGGCTTCTCATTCATTTCCAGCATATCTAATTCTAAAGACATCTCTACATTTTGATCTCCAGGGCCAACTGTTATTGCGCCTGTTGCTTCATTAAAATGCATTGACAAAGGAGTTGTTACAATGTGTCGTTTAATGAATTTCCCTTTTTTTGTTTTAGTAGATAGCAAACCAAGTCCTAATATGACTTGGTAGTTTTCACCTTGATTTTTGTTTTTATGATATATCTCATAAAGATCATTGTATCTTTGCCATATAGGTTCTAATCTTTTTTTCTCCTCTGCCCAAGATTGCCACTGCTGCTCATAAAATTTCAAAAACTCATTTTGAATCTCTGGTACATCCTCAAGCAAAACCTTTGTTTGAAAAACTTCAGCATTTTCACCGAGAGTCTCTTGTAAAATGCAATCAAGTAATTGAGGTTTCTTTTTATGATTTTCCAATGTAGATATTGAAATCCAATTTTTAATGACATCAGGAGGTTTTGGACAATCTGGTATTCTTGGTTTTTTGATTTCGATCCATTTATCATAATTATTGATACTGGATGGATCTATTGATAATCGATGTGTGATAGAATAAACTTCTTTTTCTTTAGGAATTTGATCAACCCAAAGAACTTTTTCAAAATTATTGACATCTAAGACTTTTTTAGTTTTGAGATCACTTAACTCTCTCAAAAATTGAAATAAGTCTTTAGCTTTTTCCTTACGTGATTTATGAATTCTCATAACATTTGCCATCAATTATGGATCATTTTTATACAGTTCGTATTTTCCTATATTCTCTGTTATTTATTTGCGTCTCAAAGCATAAATCTTCTTAACTCCTTTGTCGTTATCGTCTTATACATGCTATAACTTAATAAATTTATAGATATATAAGATTGCATTTTATTGTAGTGGATGTTAAGTGTCTTATTCATAGTGTAGAATACCTGTCCTCTCAAAAAGAGGTTTATTTTAAAGGATCAGAATAATGAAAATTCAATCTGTAAGAGGAATGAAAGACCTTAGTCCAACAGAAAGTCCTTTATGGCTTCAAATAGAAAGACAAGCCTACAAAACCGCTTCTCTAGCTGGATATACTTATGTGCGCACTCCTATTGTAGAAATGACAGATCTTTTTAAAAGGAGTATTGGAACAAACACTGATATTGTCGAAAAGGAAATGTACACCTTTGAAGATAAAGGTGGTGACTATTTAACACTTAGGCCAGAGGGTACAGCAGGCTTAGTGAGAGCCGCCATTGAAAACGGATGGATTTCATCACCAAATACAGCATTGAAGCTCTTTTACCTAGGCCCTATGTACCGGAGAGAAAGACCTCAAAAAGGCAGATATAGGCAATTTCATCAATTCGGTTTAGAATTATTAGGAGTAGATAGCCCTTGTGGTGATGCTGAAATTATCTCACTAGGCTGGGATCTTTTGCAATCACTTGATTTAAAAGACATTCAATTGAGACTATCTACTTTAGGCACTTTTGCTTGTCGAAAACTTTATCAGGAAAAACTTAAAAATGTCCTTAAACAAAATCTAGAACTTATCCCAAAGGATTTTGTCCACCGTATTGAATCTAATCCTCAAAGAATTTTTGATCATAAAGATCCAAAAGTAAAAGAGCTCATTCCTAAACTTCCCGTCTTATTAGATCATCTAGATTTAGAAAGCCAAAAACATTTCGAAAAAGTTCAGAAACACCTAACAGAAATGGATGTTCCCTTTACAATAGACCCTCATATTGTCAGAGGGCTTGATTATTATGGACATACAGCCTTTGAATACACATCAAACCACTTAGGACCTACCCAAAATGCTGTTGGTGGAGGTGGCAGATATGATGTTCTTGTGGAACAGTTAGGAGGAAAGCCTACTCCCGCTGTAGGTTTAGCAATGGGAATTGAACGCCTTACACTTTTAATTGATAATCTTCCTTTTGATAAATCTATATCTATTTATCTTATTATTCAGGATGTAGATCTAAAGGACCTTGCTTTAAAATGGTCTCGCAAACTGCGACTCAGTGATATTAAGACACAAGTGAGTTTATCAGATAACTCATTAAAAAGTCAGATGAAAAAAGCAGACAAAATAGGCATCTCACACGTAGTGATTTTTGGCCAGCAGGAGATGACAAATCACCAAGTTACAATAAGAGATATGAAATCAGGAGATCAAAAACTCATTGACTTAGATCAACTTACAGAACATTTAAAAACATTAAAAGTTGAGGAGAAAAAATAATGGCTAATAATTTAGATCTTAAGCGCACCTGTTTATGCGGCCAGATATGTAGTGATCATGTAGAGAGTAAAGTGACTTTGATGGGGTGGGTAGATAGATTTAGAGATCATAAAGGTGCCTTTTTTATAGACTTGCGTGATAAGTCAGGAATTGTGCAAGTTGTTTTAGATATATCAAGACATTTCAAAGAAGTAAAAGAGATTAAAGAAGAATATGTTATAAAGGTTATAGGTACTGTAAAAAAAAGGCCAAGCCCAAATCCCAAAATCTCTACTGGAGAGTTTGAAGTTCATGTTGCAGAGATAAATATTTTATCTCCATCAGAGTCTCTTCCTTTTCAAAAAAACCCAAATGAAGATACCCGTCTTAAGTATCGGTACATAGATTTAAGGAATCCACAAATTCAAAAGAACCTAATCACACGTCATCAGCTTTATCAATCTGTGCGCAATTATCTTTGTGAAAATCAATTTTTAGAAATAGAAACTCCTATTCTCTATAAGAGCACCCCTGAAGGGGCTAGAGACTATTTAGTACCTTCACGTATTGATAAAGGTCATTTTTATGCACTTGTGCAAAGTCCTCAAATTCTCAAACAGCTGCTTATGGTAGGCGGCTTAGATCGTTATTTTCAAATTGCTAGATGTTTTAGAGACGAAGATTTAAGAGCAGATAGACAACCAGAGTTTACCCAAATTGATATAGAAATGAGTTTTGTCAACTCTGATGATGTGATGGATTTAACTGAAGGAATGATACGAAAAGTTTGGAAAGATGTTTTGGATATAGATATTCCAAAAATAAAAAAGATGTCTTATCAAAAAGCCATGGACCGTTATGGAACTGATCGACCAGATACAAGGCTTGATGAACTTTGCGACTTTACATCAACTAGTGAATTTTTAAAAAAATTAAATGAACAAGAAAACTCAGAACTGTATTTTCGAGACCTTATTAATAAACATATTAAAGAAATTAGCGAAGAAAATAGAATTATAAAAGGCATTGTGATTTCTAAGGGTGGATCATTAAGTAATACTCAGCTAAAAAAGATATTACTGAATGTAAAAAATAATAATGATACAACACATGGGCCCTTTTGGATTAAAGCTGATGCACAAGGAAACTTAAACAGCTCATTTTTGAACTACTTTAAATCTTATGCTCAATATGTTTTTGAATTTGCAAATGCTAAACCTGGTGATCTTATTTTTTGGCTCTCAGGTGAGAAAGAAACAGTATGTAAAACTTTAGGACAACTTAGATTAGATTTAGCTCAAAAGTTTAACTTAATTGATAAAGATAAGTTTGAATTTGTATGGGTAACAGATTTTCCATTACTTCATTATGACAATCAATCAAACCGATTTGTATCTTCACACCATCCCTTCACTTCTCCTACAGATGAGAGTGCTACTATGATTGATCAATTTTTACCTGATGATACACAAGAACAGCACAATCAAATCCTCAACCTGAAAGCTAAGGCGTATGATTTAGTGTGCAATGGATATGAGATTGGCGGAGGTAGTATCCGTATCCATCAACCAGAGTTGCAACAGAAGGTATTTAAGTTATTGAATTTAACAGATCAGGAGATTCAAGATAAATTTGGTTTTTTTATCGATGCTTTAAGGTATGGCACACCTCCACATGGTGGGATTGCAATGGGTTTAGATAGGATGGCCATGCTACTTTCTAGGACTGATGCTATTCGAGATGTGATTGCCTTTCCGAAGACAACACGCGCGACTTGCTTGATGTCAAATGCTCCAAATGAAGTCAGTGAACAGCAACTTTCAGAGTTAGGTTTAGAAGTTAAAAAATAAAATCAAAGAAATATACAAATGTTGTATAAATCTTGTATAATGAGAAAATGAACAAATTTCATCTAACAGATGAGAATCCTTCAGCTATAATATAAGTTTTTCATGACATTTTAAAAAAGTTTTGATTTGCTAAAGATGATAGATACAAAGACATTTAGGGATAAAAAGGTGATGATATGAATAAATGGCCTGGCGCAAAATGGTGGAAATTTGACTTTCATACCCATACACCTGCTTCAAAGGATTTTAGAGACAAGGATGTAACACCTAAAGATTGGTTAAAGAGGTTTATGGAGGCAAAGATAGACTGTGTAGCTATCACTGATCACAACAGTGGAGCATGGATAGATAAACTTAAAGAAGCATTACAAGAATTAAATAATAACCAACCTGATTTTTATCACCCTCTTTATTTATTTCCAGGAGTAGAAATTTCTGCTCATGGAGGTGTACATATTCTAGCTATCTTTGACCCAAGTAAAACCACATCTCATATAGATTCATTATTAGGAGCTGTTGGCTACAATGGCACAAAAGGAGACAGTGATGCTGTGACAGAGAAGTCTTTAAATGAAGTCATTGATCTAGTGAAAAGACATAACGCTATTCCTATTCCTGCTCATGTGGATAAAAACAAAGGCTTATTTAAAGAATTTAAAGGAACCACACTTCAACAAGTACTGACTAATAATAATGTCTATGCAATGGAATTATGTGATACCAGCTATTCAAAACCACAGATGTATAATGATAAGAAAGTACAATGGACAGAAGTTTGTGGTTCGGATACACACTTTAAACAACATGATCATTTTGGTGATTTTACATGGATAAAGATGGATCAGCCTTCTATTGAAGGTTTAAGATTAGCATTGATGGATGGTAAGACATCTGTTAATCTTTTTATGCAGGATAATCCAAACCGGCACTCTCAATTTATTATTGAAGAAGTAGCTATCAAAAATACTAGGTACATAGGGCAGTCTCAAAAACTAACCATTAATTTCAGTCCATTTTTAAATTCTATTATCGGCGGTCGAGGCAGTGGCAAGTCTACATTATTAGAGTTGATCCGCCTTTTATTAAGACGGGATAAAGAAATTCCAGATCCTTTAAAGAAAGACAGTGAAAAATACTTTTCTAAAGGTGATAACAATCTATTACTTGATACCAGTGAATTATCTTTAATTTATCGTAAAAACGATCATCGTTATCGTCTTAATTGGTCATTCAAAGCTAATAGTCCTTCATTAGAAATTTGGGAAGAGGATAGTTGGAAACTTGAACATGGAGTTATTACAACATTATTTCCTGTATATATCTACAGTCAAAAACAAATTTTTGCCTTAGCACAAGAACCCGATGCTCTATTAAGAATTATTGATAAAGACTCTAGTGTAAAATACGAGGAGTTGAAAAAAAGACAGATTGATTTCTTGAACTCTTACAAAAGATTACAACAAATGAGAAAGGAATTAAGTGAGAAAGTTGCAGAAGAAAGCAAACTAAAGGGTTTGCTTAATGATGTAACTCGACAGATAGAACAAATAGAAAAATCTGGACATAAAGATATATTGCAAGCCTACCGCTTACGTCAAAAACAATTATCAGTCATTAACGACTTAGAGAGATCATGGGAAAATAAAATTCTACAGCTTCAAGATTTAGATAAATCTATTTACTCACCTCATAACAAGGACATTTTTGATGACCATAAAGATATCTTACAAGCTATTAATGATATCAACAAACAGTGGGTAGATCTTAATAAAAGACTAACTCTTTTAGAGCAAGAAGCAAAAGACATTTTAAATACTTGGGAGCAAGAAAAAAATAGCTCATCATGGATGGAATCCTTACAACACAATGTAGATCAATATAAAAAAATAAAAAATCAGCTGGAACAACAAAAGATTGATCCTGAAAAATACCCTAACCTATTAACATTACAAGGACACTACCAAAAAGAGCTTGATAAAATCAAGGGATATACTGAGTTAGCTGAAAAATACCATCAAGACAGTCAAAATATACTAAAAGAGCTTCAACAAAATAGGGAGCAATTGACAAAAAATAGAATTTCTTTCTTACAATCAATTTTGAAGGGTAATTCATTTGTTCATATTGAGGTTAAACCTTTTGGCCAAAAATGGGAAGGAATAGAAAAAAGTTTACGTCAATTGTTACAATGTAAAGATAGTCGTTTTATTGGAGATTTTGAGTTTTTAAAAAAGGAATATGGCAACAAGATCGATAAACAAAAAGCTATTGAAGATTTAAAGAATAGATTCAAAGATATTTATCAAAAAACTGAAATCAATGTTCAAGACCAACGTTTTGCCCAATACATCCAAGGACTTCCACAAGAAACCATTAGTAACCTGATGTGTTGGTTCCCAAAAGATGGTTTAGATATCACTTTTGGAAAAAAACGAAAGAACATCCGACAAGGCTCTCCAGGTCAAAAAAGTGCTGCACTACTAGCATTTATTTTGTCTTATGGTGATGAGCCATTGTTATTAGATCAGCCAGAAGACGATCTGGACAATGCATTGATTTATGATCTGATTGTAAAACAATTACGTCAAATCAAATCTCAAAGGCAAGTGATTGTAGTCACACATAATGCTAATATTGTTGTGAATGGTGATGCCGAAATGGTATTTCCTCTCACAGTTAGGAGCGGACAATCTATAATAGATCACTCTTCTAGCATTCAAGATTCTCAAATTAGAAAGAAAATATGCAATGTGTTGGAAGGTGGGCAAGAAGCTTTTAAACAAAGATATAAACGTATTCATTTGGAGCAAGACAATGTATAACACTCTATCTGAAATATTGGAAAAAATAACATTAGGTGAAGATTCTACTATTGAGTTTAAAGAAAGAATTTCTCACAAAGATAGCTTAGCAAATGAAATTGCTGCTTTTGCAAATACAAAAGGTGGAGTGATCCTTATTGGTATAGGAGATAACAAAGAAATTATTGGAATTAGTGAAAATGAGTTAGAATCATTTGAAAAAATAGTGATTGAAATTTGTCGAGATAGCATAGAACCAACTGTCAACATCTATACTGAAAAGCTACTTATTGAAAATAAAAATATCTTAAAAATTGAAGTGTCACGTAGTCTTTTTGTCCACAAATCACCTCACGGTTACTTTAGACGACAAGGAAGTAGTAAGAGAGTAATGCCTACAGATCAGTTAGCTAGACTTATGCAGAGCCGTTCACAAGCACGTATTATAAGTTTTGATGAGCAGGCAGTTCCAAACACAGATGTGAATACATTAAATCAATCTCTATACATGAAATTTATTCCAAATAAAGATGATAAAATCAAATCACTCTATAAACGTCAATTATTACGAAAAGAAAATGGAAGTTACTGTGCTTCAGTTGCTGGTGTTTTAATGTGTTGTGATACACCTACAGAACATCTTTATCATAGTTTTATTCAAGCCGTTCATTATAGGGAAAAAATAAGAGATGCCAATTATCAAATTGATGCAAAAGACTTCAAAAACACATTAGATCGTCAAATTATTGAGGCTTTTAAATTTGTAGAAAGATATAATCAAGTTTCTGCAATCAAGATTGTTGGCAGAGAAGAAAGACCGCAATACAGTATGAAGGCTGTCTTTGAAGCCATTGTTAATGCTGTTGTGCATAGAGATTATTCTAAGCATAGTTCACATATACGTCTTTTTATGTTTTCTGATAGACTAGAAATTTACTCTCCTGGAGCATTAGCCAATACATTGACTATAGAAAACTTATCTGATAATTTAGCTACACGTAATGAACTCTTATCACGTTTACTCTCTGAAATTACTTTAGATGATAACATCAACAAAACAGCCAATAGAAGATATTTTCTAGAACGTCGAGGTGAAGGAGTAGGTATTATCCTTAATGAAAGCGAACAATTAAGTGGTAAAAAACCAATCTATGAAATGCTTGGTGAAGAATTAAAACTAACTATTTTTGCTGCCCAATCCCTACAAGATAACTCATCCCAAGTTTAAAGGTAAAATTGGCCTTGTTGCACAAGCAGCAAGTTTAATGAGCTAAGAGATTTGTGAAAGGCATCTTCCATAGGCCTTAGGCAACCCCCGTGCCTTGTATTTCTATTGTTTTGAGTTTTTATTATGGGATTAAAGTACTTTAAGAGATATTTATTCCCTAAGGCACTGGCCTAGTCCTATTTCAGAAGTCTTTCACAAATCTCATTCTTAAATCTTTATGGGATAATATCTTTTAAGAGTTTCATATATTTATTATTTGGTGGATTCAAGTTGCAAGTGCAACTCCTTGCATAGTTATTTAAAGCGGGTTAGAGGAATACTCTAATCAATCTCTTTAAATAATGAAAGGAGTATTCCATGAGCAATTACACTCATCTAACCCAACATGAGAGATACCAGATTTTAGCTTTTTTGCAAAGTGGAAAATCAATAAGTTCAATTGCTACTCAGGTAGGTCGAGATAAAAGCACGATATATAGGGAGCTGAGTCGTAACAAAGGTTTGCGAGGTTATCGTGCTCAACAAGCCCATGAAAAAGCAGTCGATCGTCTTCAAAACTCTCATAGACATATAAAGATAACACAAAAAGTCATTAATAAGCTTGAGAGGTTTCTTTGTGAACGTTGGAGTCCGGAACAAATATCCGGTTTTCTTAAAACAAAAGGTTTTTCTATAAGTCATGAGAGTATTTATCAACATATTCTGCGAGATAAGAAATCAGGAGGTGATCTCTACAAATTTTTAAGATGTCAGAAGAAACGCAAGAAGCGATATGGTACAAGTAGGTTTGATAAAAGGGGTCAGATACAGAATAGAGTGAGTATTGATAAAAGACCTAAGATAGTAGATAAGAGGATTCGCATAGGAGACTGGGAAGGTGATTTAATGATAGGTAGACATCATAAAGGAGCTTTAGTCACACTGGTAGATAGATGTTCTAAGAAGACGAGGATTGTCAAAATAGAATCTAAGAGTTCTGAGGCAGTATTTCATGCTATTTCTAAAACTCTTAAAAGAGAGGTTGTTCATACAATGACTTTGGATAATGGTAAAGAGTTTTCGTGTCATGAGAAGATCAGCGAATATACCGGATGTAAAGTTTATTTTGCTCATCCTTACAGTTCATATCAGAGGGGTTTAAATGAGAACACGAATGGTTTAATCCGTCAGTATTTTCCAAAGAAGACAGATTTTAGAGAAATCACCTCTAAGGATGTAAAAAAGGTTGAGTTTCTTTTAAATCACCGCCCTCGAAAGAGTTTAGGTTTTCTAACTCCCAATGAGTTTCATAGACAGAAGATGATTTGTTGAAATCATTATCAATTCAAAATTACTTATCCTATATAACAGCTTTTTGTAAGTAAAAATTGATGTTTATAGTAAAGGCAAGTTTTTCCGCAGAGCTTTAGCTCGAGGACTACTTGCCTTTACTATAAACATCAAAGTACATCTCTTCAAATAAAATAATTTACTGTAATCTTTCACTATAATTAAAACTTTGTTGGAATATTAATCTTAAAATGATATAACTTTTAAAAATATCTATAACCGCAAAAGTGTTGCACTTGCGATTTGAAGTTACATTATATAAAACTTATACTGCTAATAGCATTATCTATTATCCCAGATTTCTATAGTAGGATTACCTTCAATACTTTCAATAATTTCATATTCATCTGGAATACTGAGAAAATAAAGGAGTATCCTCCTATATTCCTCATCTGAAATATCTAATACTGGTGACGGACTATTTAATAATTCAACTAAACTGCTAATCGACCATTTTATACCACGTTGTTGAGTAGTTTTTATATTAACAACAATTTGTTCAGCAATTTGAAGTCGAGCTTCTTCATCCAAGTCAAAATGTTCCGTTATAGCAGAAAAAACTGCAAAGCTGTTATTGTTTTCTAGTGCGAGGGTTAGTGGCATAACTCCATCTGGACAAGGTGCGTTCATAGCTAATGGACCTTTAAGTTGAGCTTCTGACTCTACTTGGGGAGGTGTAGCTGACTGCCACCATAAGGGACTACATATATCTGCCCTAGCAAAACTGCCCATCATCATTAACCCTACAATTAAAAAATATTTCATAAATTTCATAATTTGCTCTCCTTCTTTCATTTTGACAAACAATATCAATATATATTTCGTAACTTAAAATTACATACTTATTTATTATTCTAACAACAACAGTAAAAACCCTTATTTCAAAAAGGATTTTTACCATTATCTTCTACACATAACTTATTCTTAAAAAAAAAAATTTTCCTCATAAAAGCCTATCTATTAGATTGGGCTGTAACAATTTCATAGATGACCAACCTAGTGCGATACCTTTCTAACCTTTGATTTGGCGATTGTGATGACAAAGTATTATTATATGCATTATATATCCAATCATCATTATCATATTTGCCAACGCTATTAAAACCAATAAGAAGTGTGCTTATTGTTTCTTTCATATCATCAAAGCTTATTCCTACAGGATCCCTATCATCATGGTTTTTAAAATTTATATCAACATCATTGATTAAGAGCCTTTTTAGTATTCCATCAGCATCAGGAACATCAACAGTGTGTACTACATGATGTGCAGCGAAGTCAGCTCCCTGTGATGGTGAGTCAGGTCGGATATCCCTTGATATTCCATCGAAACTTACTAACAAATCCCCATAAGCTTGATGAAGCTGCATAGCCGCAATATGTTCAATTTGATGTTGAGTTTCTTCATCTACTTCATACTCATACCCTTTAGGAATATCAAAAAAATGAACTGGCGCATGTAAAACATAGGTAGGTGTTGATGATCCAGATTCTGCAGCTATCGATTCTACAGTTGATAACAAGTCTCCATAAGCTTGACGGAGCTGCATACCTGCAATGTGTTCAATTTGATATCGAATGTTTTCATCTAAACTATCTAGTTCATATTCATCAGGAATATCAATAAACCGGACTGGTACATGCACAACAGAAGCAGATGATCTTCCAATTATCGATCCCGCATCTGATAACAACCCTTCATAAGCTTGACGAAGCCTTCTATCTGCAAAATGTTGAACTTGATGTCGGGTTTCTTCATTTAAATCAAAATGTTCCATTATAACATTAAAAGTTAAAGGGTCTTCATTATTTTCTAATGCTAAGATCATTGGCAAAATTCCATTTGGACAAGGTACGTTCATAGCTAATCTACCTCTAAGTTGAACTTCGAATTCTATCTCAAAATCTTTAACCGACTGCCACCATAAGCCACTACATACATCTGCCCTGGCAAAACTGCCTATCATCATTAATCCTATAATCAAAAGATATCTCATAAACTTCATAATTTGCTCTCCTTCTTTCATTTTGCAAATAATACAAAAAATCTACAAACCTTGTCAAATAAAAACCTACAAAGCTACCCTTTTTACAAAATTCCTATCACAAACATGAAATAATTACACAAAATAAAGCTTAGCATATGAAATAATTACACAAAGCAAAAACTAATTGGATTTACTTAAAGCATTGTTATAAAGATAATAGTTCTTTAATTTTATTTTGAGATCATTCATTTGGAAAAAAGCATTAACCTTTTAATATCATTGATTTTTAAAAATATTTGTATTAAAAGTCATATTTATTTTTGTAAGATCAATTAAGATATTTTAATTTACTTTCTCTTAGGCTATTTGAAGTTAAAACGTGAAAGAATAAGAGTTTATGTCAATTTCGAGTTAAAATGAATAGAAGCCCTCTTATAAAATAATATTTAAGAAGTCGAATTGCAAAATGCAAAATATTATTTTATAAGATGGCTTCTAGTCAAAATGGACGGACTCTCTTAAAAGCGTGTATACGCACTTTTAAGAGAGTCCGTCCATTTTGAGTGAGACAGTCCTTTTATATAGAGCCTGAACTAAAAGGTTGTTTTGAAAATGTGAGCACAGGAAGTAATTTTGAGATGAGTTCTAAGTTCAAGCTGTTTTTAATATTTTTATGTCTCATTGGTTGCTCTCCAGTATTTGCAAAAGATAAACCAGCAGCATGCGCTACAGCTCTGATGCCTTATGTAGGTTTATTCTTAAAACCTAATAACAGCGAATTACAACAAGCAGTCTCTGTCTTATTAGAACAATCAGAAGAAGTAGGTGACCTTTTATTAGACCTCAATCAAAATCCCTCGAAAAGTGAGGTTTTAAATAATCATGTTGACAGGATCTATAAATTAAATCCTCAATCTGCTTTTATTTTAACTGCTGCTATTTTAAAAGCTTCATTAACAGATGTGAATAAAGAGATAATCAAAAAAACGTGGGATGAATTTATAAGCAGTTCAAAGGCTTCTGAAGAAGTGCAAAGAGCCATAAATCAAGCTTTTAAAAGACAACCAACAAATAATGAAAGCACACCTCATAATCCTTATATAGATTCCCTTTCTTTGCGAACATTACTTTTACTAATAGAAGATCCAAATTATCAAAGTATATTGGTATTGAAAGATAAAAATGAAACCATAAGTGGATATACTTCGTACAAACCTGGTGATTCTGAAGTTTTAAGTTATGTGCATTTGAATAACGCTTACATCTTTTTTGAAACCTATAAACGTGTCTATGTTTTTCAAGTTCAACCTGAGAGTCATTTATCAACCAATGTTCTTGTATTTAATAAAAAGCAACCTAATCTCATAGCTAATAACCTATACCATGAATATTTTGAAGAAATACAACATTATTTTAATTCTTCATATACCGAAATGAATGAAGAACTTATAGATAATGTTCTAGATAATTTAGATATGATAACAACCACTGTTAAAAAATCAACCTTTTTTGAAAGATTTATTTACCGTCTTACAAGAATTCGAGATGCTTTTGAAATATCATCTCATTCAATCATCGACAATGCTATTACTAATTATAATGCTACAAAGAATGACTTTCAAGTTTCAACACTTTTAAAGATAGCTCATTATTTAAGAGTCAAATTGTCAATTCTATTAAGTGATGAAGACTTGGTCCCTTATGCTCACATTGATCAAAGTAGACCTCCTTTATCAGATGAGTATATATATGAAGTAGAAAGAAATATCAAAATAAAACTTAGAGATGCAATCAGAAAGTCTGACCTTACTTTATCAGATTTGGAAAATAAAAGTGGAGTATCTCTATCAATCCTTAACAAGATATTAGCAAGCTCATTTATTCCAAAATATTTAGTAATGAAAAATATTACAGATGTTTTAGGGATTGATATTAATGAATTTTTAATAAAAATTGTAAATGATGTTCTAAAAAATATGCTACAACATCACTTTAACAACAACCAAGATCAACAAAATGAAGCAGCTATCTTAGAGCGTATTGGAAATCGTATTAAACAAGCGATGTTTTTGGCAGGGTTTGATTTAAAAACAAGATTAACAGAAGTATTAGGAGTCCGCATAGATAATCTAGGTAAAGTGAATCCGCGATTTAGAGTTCTATTAACAACATCTTATGTAACAGGAATAAACCTATCAGTTCTAGTTGGTGATGCAAACTTAGAAGATCAAATTGACCCAAGCCTTGCAAGACACACTGAGATGCCAGAAGACTATTTTAGAAAAGCAAGGATCCTTATAATCTATTATATCAAAAAAAGAATGGTAGAATTAAATCTCTCCATAAGAGATCTTGCCTCTTTAAATAGCGGGCTTAAACAAGATACAATACGCACATTGTTTAATGGAAGGCAAACCCCAGGCTATCTTTTACTTTCTAAAATAGCGGATACTTTAAAAACCACACTATCTGATCTACTACAAAATTTAGAAGAAGATATTGAACAATTTAACAGTTTAGATTTAAATATTGAAGTTCCTGCCTCTAATAGAAACAATATAACGGAGAGCGCTCTAAACGAACTTAATCGTTGGAGACAACGTATAATTCAAGCTGTAGAATTGAGTCGTATACCATCAAAGAGATTAGACAAAGAATTCAAGATAAGACTCAAAACTTTCAGAGAAAAGAGACTAGCCACCCTTTTTAAAGCGGCTCATCTTGCAGGAATTACTGTATCAGAGCTTTTAGGTCATAGAGATCTTTCACAATTAATAAGTCCTCATCGTGATATAAAAGCAATAAGACCATTATCCGACTCTCAAATTAAAAGAAAGGTACATCAGTTTAGTCAAAATATTACAATTCGAATGGAGAATGTTTATGGACATCCTTTACCTCCACATATTAGAAATCACATATCTACAGTATATGACAGCCTACTGGTTTCATCTTCTCGTATAATACGATTATCTGAAGAGCTGAATGTAGATCCTGTGCATTTTTTTGCAGATTTATAACTCCTCCTGTTCCACTAAAAATAAACCAACCTCTGGTTGTTTTTGGGCAATGAGCATGACGGCTAACGCCCTCCTAAAATGCTCATTGCCTCAAAAATCCGTTTATTTTTAGTAATGAGAATTTTTTCTTTTTTTATACGATGTTAAGGAAAATGTTGCTGTTTACAAAGCAGCCTGACGATTCACATCGTCAGCAAATAGCTAACTGCCTAAAAAGCTTGAGGTGTTTTAGTAGGAAGAATCTCTTTATTCTCTTATATCATGTTAAGGAAAATATTGTTGTTTACAAATCAGCCTGAAGGTTTACATCTTCAAGAAAATGCTGACTGTCTCAAATATCCATTTATTTTTAGTAATGAGGGTCTCTTCTTTTTTTACAAAATGTTAAGGAAATCTTTCCTAATAGTTTTTTATTTTCTAAAAAATGTGTATTCCTTTCATTTTGTTAAAATGCATCTAAGCAAAGCAGTCATATTTTTACCTTAAAAACAGTTTAAAATAGGTTTTAAAGCAATCTTAAAAAATAATTCAGCCTAATCTTATTAAAAACTGCTTGTCATAAACTTAAGTTTAATGATAGAAAGTATCAATTGTTTTTGTGTATATCAAATTATAAAATATAAAATTTGGAATAGTTGTTGTAAGAGCGTACTAAATCATGAGTCGAAATCAGGTATTAATTTATATTTTGTCTTTTTTGACAATTTTTATCATTACAACATTTAGTAGCTTAGGCTTATCTCGCCGCGCTAAACTTCCTAAATCATTAGAAGAAGAAAGGGTTGCCAGATTACTTTATGAACACATACTTCAAGATAACTTAGATGGATTTACGGAGATTTTAAATAATTACCCACAATATATCAATATTGCATATTATCACCCAAATTATGATGACTATCTTACACCTTTACAATCTGCTGCTCTATTAGGGAGAGATGATTTTATAGATGAGTTATTATTAAAAAGAAAAATCGATCTATTTTCCAGAACAACAAATAAAGGTAATTCTATTCTTCACCTCTCCAGCATACCTCATATTACAAAAAGACTTATAGACCTTACTTTCAAGCTTGAAGCCCGCAATGCTCAACTTATGACTCCTCTACTTGCACAAGCCTACAAAACAATCCTTAACAGAGGAGTTATACATACCTTACTAGAAGCTGGTGCTAACCCGGATGCAAGGACTAATATTTCAGATTAACAGCCTTACATATTTTATTTAAGCCACATCATGCACATAGCCATCGAGAAGACCTATTAGCTATTTTAGGAGATCTTTTAGAATATGGTGCAAGCGTAGATGCTACAACCAAACAAGGTGCAACTGCTTTACACTTTGCTGCAGGAAACAATGATGCTGAAGCTATAAGGATTCTTGTCAATAAAGCAAATCAAATAGGAATTAAAGATTCTTTTATTAATACACAAAACTCATCCGGCAATACTCCACTTTCTATAGCTTATAAACATCAATCTAAAGAAGCCATCACCCAACTGCTAAAACTAGGAGCAAATCCTTTCTTAAAAAATAATGATGGTGTATCAGTTAATGGAGATGCCCGCCTTCGAAGCAGTGAAGGAGAAGTTTTTGATTTTAGTAAATTTGTCTTAGATGAAATAAGACGATATATTAAACCATCAGTCATTTGTGCCCAACCACTGACGACCTAACGCGAATACTTAAACAAAAGTAAAGTTTTGTATTTTGCAAAATAAAAGTCCTCATCATTGTTTTTTTATTCTGAAAAATCCTTTCAGAAAAAAGTGTAATCTATGTATACAGAATGGACCCTTTTACTTTCAGGCAAGCGGCTAAACAGTGTCCGGAAACTGATCCAAAGAACCGATTCCGGACTACCTCAATTACCGGAATGCTAGATAAAATAAATCCTCATTTTAGATTTCATTTCTAAAAAATGTGTATTCCTTTCATTTTGTTAAAATGCATCTAAGCAAAGCAGTCATATTTTTACCTTAAAAACAGTTTAAAATAGGTTTTAAAGCAATCTTAAAAAATAATTCAGCCTAATCTTATTAAAAACTGCTTGTCATAAACTTAAGTTTAATGATAGAAAGTATCAATTGTTTTTGTGTATATCAAATTATAAAATATAAAATTTGGAATAGTTGTTGTAAGAGTGTACTAAATCATGAATCGAAATCAGGTATCAATTTATATTTTATCTTTTTTGACAATTTTTATTACTACAACATTTAGCACTTATAGTTTAGGCTTATATCGTGCTAAACTTCCTGAGTCGCCAAAAGAAAAAAGACAAGCCACATTACTTCATATACAAATACTTCAAAATAACTTGGATAAATTTATGAGGATTTTAGATAAATACCCACAATATATTAATGCTGTATACTATTATCCAAAATATGAGGATTATATAACACTTTTACAATCTGCTGCTATATTCGGGAGAGATGAGTTTATAGATGAGTTATTGAAAAGAAAAATCGATCTATTTCCCACAACAACGAATAAAGGTAATTCTATTCTTCACCTCTCCAGCATACCTCGTATTACAGAAAGATTCATAGACCTTGCTTTCAGGCTTGAAGCTCGTAATGATCAATTAATGACTCCTCTACTTGCACAGGCTTACAAAGACACCCTTAACAAAGAAGTTATACATACCTTATTAGAAGCTGGTGCTGACCCAGATGCGAAAACAGATATTGCAGGATTGACAGCCTTACATATTTTATTTAAGCCACATCATGCAAGCAGCCATCGGGAAGATCTATTAGCTATTTTAGAAGATCTTTTAGATCATGGCGCAACGGTATATGCTAAAACCAAACAAGGCGCAACTGCTTTACACTTTGCCGCAAAGAACAATGATGTTGAAGCTATAAGGATTCTTGTCGATAGAGCCAATCAAAGAAGAATTAAACACCTCTTCATTAATATGAGGAACTCAGATGGCGATACTCCACTTTCTATAGCTTATAAACATCAATCTAAAGAAGCCACCACCGAACTGCTAAAACTAGGAGCAAATCCTTTATTAAAAAATCATAGTGGTGTATCAGTCAATGGAGATGCCTACCTCCTCTTTCGAAGCAATCAAAGAAATAGCTTTGATTTTAGTAAATTTGTCTTAGATGAAATAGCAAAATATTTTACACCCTCAGATCGTTGTGCCCAGCCACTAATGTCTGTTGGTTTATAATTAGAAAGTTGGATTCGATTTTTAAAAAGTATCTATAAATCCAAAAGTGTTGCACTTGCTATTTGAGCCTATATCTTAAAAACAATTTAAAATAGGTTTTAAAGCATTTTTAAAGGACAACTCAATCTAATTTTATTAAAAATTGCTTGTCATAAACTCAGTTTAATGATAAATGATATCAATTATTCTTGTGATATCACATCATAAAACTTATAGAGGGATTACTATTTGAGAGTGTAAGAGTTATGAATCGAAATCAGGTACTAACTTATATTTTATCTTTTTTGATAATGTTTATTACTACAACATTTAGCATTTATAGCTTATCTCAATTTCCTCAGCTTCCTAGATCAATGGAAGAAAGAAAGCTCGCCGAATTACTCCATAAACGAATATCTCAAAATAATCTTGATGAATTTGTAAGGATTTTAGATGCGTACCCAAAATATATCAATATTATAATTATACAATTTCATCCAGAATACACACGCACTCTTACTCCATTACAACATTCCACTATGTTAGCGAGAAATGAATTTATAGATGAGTTGTTGAAAAGAGAAGCTGATCCAACTTTAACAACTTTATCCGAAGATAATTCTCTTCTTCATCTTGCTTCTTCACCTCGCACAGCAAAAAAACTCATAGATTTAGGCCTTGACCTTGAGGCTACTAATTTTCAAGGTATGACACCACTGCTTGTAAAAGTTTTCAAAAGAACATTAGATAGAGAAGTTATACACACTCTACTAGAAGCTGGTGCTAATCCAAATGTAAGAACCGATATTTCAAGGATGACACCTTTACATATCTTATTTAAGCCACATCATATATTTCATACAGCCAGCCACGAAGAAGATTTATTAGTTATTTTAAAAGACCTCTTAGATCATGGCGCAAGAGTGGATGCTACAACTAAACAAAAAGAAAC
Organism: Bdellovibrionales bacterium; assembly: GCA_965262715.1. Lineage (GTDB taxonomy): Bacteria > Bdellovibrionota > Bdellovibrionia > Bdellovibrionales > JAUICD01. The sequence goes on from OZ253553.1 coordinate 2,018,079, forward strand.
TCCTCTACATTTTGCAGCAAAAGCTAATAATGTTGAAGCTATAAGGATTCTTGTCGATAGAGCCAATCAAAGAAGAATTAAACACCTCTTCATTAATATGAGGAACTCAGATGGCGATACTCCACTTTCTATAGCTTATAAACATAAATCTAGAGAAGCTATTACTGAGCTTTTAAAACTAGGATCAAATCCTTTTGTAAAAAATAACTTCCTAGTATCAGTTAATGGAGATGCCCACACTCAAGAATTTAGAGGTAGTGGAGAAACTTTAGATTTTAGTAAGTTTGTTTTAGATGAAATAACAAAATATTTTACACCCTCAGATCGTTGTGGCCGATCACTAACGTCTGTTAGGTCTTAATTAGAAAGACGGATTCGACTTCTAAAAAAGCATCTATAAATCTAAACTGTTGCACTTGCTATTTGAACTTATAATATTTACGAAAGAGTTTTTCAAAAATTCTCAAAATTCTTTATTTTGTAAATGTATCTTGAAAAAGATCCATTTTGGAGATGTAGATTATAGTTTACCAGTTTCTTATTTAATAGACCGCCAGATAAAATTTTTATTTTTAAGATAGTCTCCAGCCTCAAAATAACTATATTTTTATCTTAAAAACGATTTAAACTTGGTCTTAAAGCATATTTTAAGGAATTATCCATGATGATATTTTATTAAAAAATTTGTTTGTCATAAACTCAGTTTAATGATAAATGATATCAATTATTTTCTGTATATATCAAATCATAAAGTTTGGAATAGTTATTGTAAGAGTGTACTAAATCATGAATCGAAATCAGGTATCAATTTATATTTTATCTTTTTTAACAATATTTATTACTACAACATTCAGCACTTATAGTTTAGGCTTATATCGTGCTAAACTTCCTGAGTCGCCAAAAGAAAGAAACCAAGCCACATTACTTCATAAACAAATACTTCAAAATAACCTCGATGCATTTATAGAGTTTGTAGAGATTTTAGATAATTATCCACAATATATTAATACTGCATACTATTACCAAAAATATGATGATTATCTTACACCTTTACAATCTGCTGCTCTATTAGGGAGAGATGATTTTATAGATGAGTTATTGAGAAGAAAAGTCAATCTATTTCCCACAACAACGAATAAGGGTAATTCTATTCTTCACCTTTCCAACAAACCTCATATTACAAAAAGATTTATAGACCTTGCTTTCAATCTTGAAGCCCACAATGATCAATTAATGACTCCTCTACTTGCACAGGCTTACAAAAGAACCCTTAACAAAGAAGTTATACATACCTTATTAGAAGCTGGTGCTGACCCAGATGCGAGAACCGATACTTCAGAATTGACAGCCTTACATATGTTATTTAAACTACATCATGCAAGCAGCCATCGGGAAGATCTATTAGCTATTTTAAAAGATCTTTTAGATCATGGTGCAAAAGCATATGCTACAACCAATAAAGGCGCAACTGCTTTACACTTTGCCGCAGGAAACAATGATGTTGAAGCTATAAGAATTCTTGTCGATAGAGCAAATCAAAGAAGAATTAAACACCTCTTCATTAATATGAGGAACTCAGATGGCGACACTCCACTTTCTATAGCTTATAAACATCAATCTAAAGAAGCCACCACCGAACTGCTAAAACTAGGAGCAAATCCTTTATTAAAAAATAATAGTGGTGTATCAGTCAATGGAGATGCCCACCTTCGAAGCAGTGAAAGAAAGATTTTTGATTTTAGTAAATTTGTCTTAGATGAAATAGCAAAATATTTTACACCCTCAGATCGTTGTGCCAAGCCACTAATGTCTGTTGGTTTATAATGGCCTTGTTGCACAAAGATTTAAATAGTTTTTATTTTATTTATTTTTTAAGTAAGATTGTCATTTAATATTTTTTTATCAAGCTGAAAGAGAAGAAGGCACAATCATCTGATTAAGGATTTTACATTTAATAAACACTTCATTTGCTTGACGATGAAATTCTCTAGAAGATAATTTATCACCTAATAAAGTTTTAAATCTATACATAGCTGTTTCTGATATAGACCTCCTGTGATATTTATGTTTTTTTTTCCACTTCTTTCTACCCATCTTCTTGATTTCTCTAATATAAGTATCTCTAAGAAGCGGCGATCCTCGACAATTTCCATGCCTCTTAATCACAGCATTCTTTCTAGGTGGAGCAACCAATTTTATACTTCTATCACTTGTAAACTGATAACAATTCTTACAGTCATAAGCCCCATCAACTGAAACTTGGCCTATCTCATCTTCATATCCTGTCAATAACTCTTCAAAAACCTCATTATCCTTTACAGAATTATCACTCAAAACAGATGCCTTAATCTGGGAATTTGACTCATCTACCGCTAAATGTAGCTTCTTCCAGGTCCTTCTCTTAGAATACCCATGCTGACGGACTTTCCACTCTCCCTCCCCATAAACTTTAAGACCTGTGGAATCAATGACAATATGAGGACTCTTGTGAGAAGATAGCTTTCTTTCTAGTTTTACTGATAACTTCTGTAATCTTCTGCAAAGAGTTGTATAATTAGGTATTTCTATATCAAGACACATAAGTTCAACTAGGGATTTAGCAAAACCTTCTGTAGATCGCAATTTTAAACCAAATATGAATCTTAATATATTAAGAGTTTCAATAGCTTTATCAGAGTAAACTTGTTGACCCCCTTGCTTTGAAGAACATTTTGCATACCAAGATTTGACGATATCTGCTGAAAACCAAAAAGTGATTTGACCTCTATTGACTAGAGACTTATTATAAAGACTCCAGTTTATTTTTTTATTTTTACCCATCTCTAGCTCCTTCTGATTTAGTGATTGTGAAAGTTGGGGATGGGTAAATTTTATAATCACTAAAAACAAAAAATCAAAGTAATAGATATCAAACTCAGAAAAAATAGAGCTTAGGCAAAAAACTTCATATATGGTGCATAATAAACATCTGTAGGAGAATTATGGCAGGCTTCTGAAATAGGACTAGGCCAGTGCCTTAGGAGAAAAATATCTATAAAGCATTCGATACTATAATAAAATCTTAAAATAATAGCAATAAAAGGTACAGAGGCCCTCTAAGGCCTATGGAAGATGCCTGACTTAATTCTCTAACTTGTATACACATATTCCATAAATCTTTGTGCAACAAGACCGATGTAGATTATAGTTTACCAGTTTCTTATTTAATAGACCGCCAGATAAAATTTTTATTTTTAAGATAGTCTCCAGCCTCAAAATAACTATATTTTTATCTTAAAAACGATTTAAACTTGGTCTTAAAGCATATTTTAAGGAATTATCCATGATGATATTTTATTAAAAAATTTGTTTGTCATAAACTCAGTTTAATGATAAATGATATCAATTATTTTCTGTATATATCAAATCATAAAGTTTGGAATAGTTATTGTAAGAGTGTACTAAATCATGAATCGAAATCAGGTATCAATTTATATTTTATCTTTTTTAACAATATTTATTACTACAACATTCAGCACTTATAGTTTAGGCTTATATCGTGCTAAACTTCCTGAGTCGCCAAAAGAAAAAAGGCTTGCCAAATTACTTTATGAACAAATACTTCAAGATAACTTAGATGTATTTGTGAAGATTTTAGATAACTACCCACAATATATCAATATTGCATATTATCATCCAAATTATGATGACCATCTTACACCTTTACAATCTGCTGCTCTATTAGGCAAAGATAATTTTATAGATGAGTTATTGAGAAGAAAAGTCGATCTATTTCCCACAACAACGAATAAGGGTAATTCTATTCTTCACCTCTCCAACATACCTCGTATTACAAAAAGATTTATAGACCTTACTTTCAAGCTTGAAGCTCGTAATGATCAATCTATGACTCCTCTACTTGCACAGACTCACAAAACAATCCCTAACAAAGAAGTTATACATACCTTACTAGAAGCTGGTGCTAACCCAGATGCGAAAACCAGTTTTTCAGAATTAACAGCCTTACATATTTTATTTAAGCTACGTTATGCAAGTAGCCATCGGGAATACCTATTAGCTATTTTAGAAGATCTTCTAGATCATGGTGCAACAGTAGATGCTACAACCAAACGAGGTGCAACTGCTTTACACTTCGCCGCAGGAAACAATGATGTTAGAGCTATAAGAATTCTTGTCAATAGAGCAGATCAAATAGGAATTAAAGATTCTTTTATCAATACACAAAACTTATTTGGCGATACTCCACTTTCTAAGGCTTATAACTATCAATCTAGAGAAGCTATTACTGAGCTTTTAAAACTAGGAGCAAATCCTTCTTAAAAAATAATCTAGGTGTCTCAGTCAATGGAGATGCCCACCTTCGAAGCAGTGAAGGAGAAGTTTTTGAGTTTAGTAAGTTTGTCTCAGATGAAATAATACGACATTTTAAACCATCAGATCGTTGTGGCCAATCACTAACGTCTGTTAGGTCTTAATTAGAAAGACGGATTCGACTTCTAAAAAAGCATCTATAAATCTAAACTGTTGCACTTGCTATTTGAACCTATATCTTAAAAACAATTTAAAATAGGTTTTAAAGCATTTTAAGGGCTAAGGAATTATTCAGAGTGATATTTTATTAAAAAAATCCTTGTCATAAATTGATTTTAATTAATATTAATGGTGTTTTGTAGGGTGATAATAGGCCAAATTCACTTACCGATAGGCGATTACTTAAGAGTGCTGAATTATGATTCGAAATCAGGTATCAATTTATATTTTGTCTTTTTTGACAATTTTTATCATTACAACATTTAGTAGCTTAGTCTTATCTCGCCGCGCTAAACCTCCTAAGTCGCCAGAAGAAGAAAGGCTTGCAGGCTTACTTCAGGAACACATACTTCAAGATAACTTAGATGGATTTGTGGATGTTTTAGATAATTATCCAGAATATATTAATATTGCATCCTATTATCTACAATATGATGATTATCTTACACCTTTACAATCTGCTGCTCTATTAGAAAGAGATGAGTTTATAGATGAGTTATTATTAAAAAGAAAAATCGATTTATTTTCCAAAACAACGAACAAAGGTAATACTATTCTTCACCTTTCCAGTATACCTCGTATTACAAAAAGATTTATAGACATGGCTTTCAAACTTGAAGTTCGCAATGCTCAATTTATGACTCCTCTACTTGCACAAGCCGACACAGCAATCCTTAACAAAGAAGTTATACATGTCTTATTAGAAGCTGGTGCTGATCCAAATGCGAGAACCAATATCTCAGGATTAACACCTTTACATATTTTATTTAAGCCATCAGACCATGCAAGCAGTGATCAACAATCTTTATTAGCTATTTTAGAAGATCTTTTACATCATGGCGCAACAGTAAATGCTACAACCAATCGAAATGAAACTCCTCTACATTTTGCAGCAAGAGCTAATAATGGTGTGGCTATAAGAATTCTTGTCAATAGAGCAAGTCAACTGGAAATTAAAAATTTTATTAATATGAGAGACTCAGATGGTAATACTCCACTTTCTATAGCTTATAAAAATCAATCTAGAGAGGCTGTCACTGAACTTCTAAAACTAGGCGCAAATCCTTTTTTGAAAAACAACCTCCGCATATCAGTTAATGGAGATGCCCACATTCAAAGTGGTAGAAGTAGTGGAGAAACTTTACATTTTAGTAAATTTGTCTTAGGTGAAATAGCAAAATATCTTAAGCCATCAGCTCGTTGCGCTCAACCACTAATACCTGTTAGGCCTTAATTAGAAAGTTGGATTCGATTTTTAAAAAGCATCTATAAATCTAAACTGTTGCACTTGCTATTTGAACTTACGGATTAAAAAAAAGTATGAATGATATCTTTATCATTATTGTTTGAGTTTTATGAGGTCTTCATTTAATTTTTGAAGCTGTGTATCTTCCGGTGGAAGAAGTGGACTTCTCATTTGGAGTGTTGAAATCATTTTTGATAAATAAAGAGCAGCTTTCATAGGTATAGGATTAGTATCAAAGTTTAATATATCAATATACCTTTTAATATCTTGAAACTTAGATCGGCCTTCATCAACATCTCCTTTCATATAAGCATTATAAACACTCACAGTCTGAGCAGGAAGTAGATTAGAAATAACAGAAATAATTCCATCTCCCTTTATCTCCATAAAAGCATCAAATGTATTGTCATCTCCACTAAGCATTCTAAAGTCTTCATCTGATGAAAAGACTCTCATTAATTCTTTATCAAATTGAATATCTCCTGAGGCTTCTTTAACACCTATTATGTTTTTGCATTTTGAAAGACTCACAATAGTTTCTAAACTTAATGAAGTGATGGTTCTAGATGGAACATTGTAGAGTAAAATAGGAATATCTACAGATTTATCGATCCTTTGAAAGTGATGTAAAAGCCCTCTTTGTGGAGGTTTATTATAATAGGGTACAACACATAAAAGGGCATCCGCACCCCACTTCATAGCTTCTTGCGCTTTCTCAATAGTATCAACAGTGCTGTTAGAACCGACACCTACAACCAACGGAACTTGACCAGAAACTTCTGATTGAACCACATCAAAAATTTGCTTTTTTTCTTTCCGAGTTAAAGTAGGGCTTTCTGCAGTTGTTCCTAAAACAATCAGGCCATGTATCCCTTCAGTTAATTGATGTTTTACAAGTTTTTGAAGAGATAATATATCTATTTGATTATCTTTAAATGGTGTGGCTAAAGCTGTTAAAACGCCTCTGAATGTGTGCATAAATAACTCCTTTTTTAATACTCTCTATAAACAGTTTTAAAAGCTAAAAAGTCAAGAAATGAAATGATTTTCTTAACATGATGTTAAGTAACGAGAACATCCTGCTACTAAAAATGAACATTTGAGATAGTCAGCTACTTATTGAAGGCGTGAGCCCTCAGGCTTATTACCCGAAAATAGCCAGAGGCTCGCCTCGAGAGGCTTGCCTTGAGAGGCTTGCTTCGATATTTGATAAATATTTTTTTACTCTTTTTAAATTTACTCAGTCTAAAAGAGCTAATATTTTAGATTTTATGGAAAATTGATGAGCTATTCGAATTGCTTCACAATTATAGGGTTGCTCCAGCTGCGCGTAAAGATTTTGCTACTTCAGTATGGTCTTTGTCTTCTGCCCACTTTAAAGCCGTCCTGCCACGATCATCTCTTTTATTTACATCTGCTCCCCTACCAATTAAGATCTTTACAACTTCAAGATGATCATGTTGAACACCAATTATTAAAGCTGTAGTGCCACTAATGAAAGTATTCACTTTTGCTCCGGCCTCCAGCAAAGTTTCTACAACTTCAAAATGGCCATATCTAACACCAAACCTTAAAGCTGTGTAATTATATTCATTTACATCATCCACATTGGCCCCTGCTTCAAGAAACGTATTTACAATATAAATATCTTCACACGCAGTACCCCGCATTAAAGCTGTATTACCATATTTATTTGCTGCATTCACATCCGCACCTGCTATAAGCAACGCATTTATTACATCCAGCCGACAGAGAATGGTTGCCTGTATCAAAGGTGTTTCACCATATTGATTTGCTGCATCCACATTTGCTCCATTTTCTACAGCTATTTCTACACATTCAACTGTTTCACAAGAAAAAAGAGCTTGGGTAGCTTCGGGAGCTTCGGTAGCTTCGGTAGCTTGGGTAAATTTTGTAAACCCTGTTAAATAAAAAGATAAAAGGCAAATGATTATATTTAAAAGTTTAAATTTCATAACAATCCTATTTTGTTAAAAGTTTTTACGGAACATCAAAATTAGAACATGCAATAAATAAGCCAAACTAAAAAGCAATACATAGGGTACAGCCCCAATAAAAGTGACCTTTTTAGGCTTTCTAGTGACAATACGTGTTACCCCAGAATAAATTGTTACCGAGCGATTGAGTATAAGAGTTAAGTTATTCCTTTGTTTTCCTTTGTTTATTATATAAGTTGAGTAATCTAAAGAATTCATCTAACTTTTTTTCTCTTTCTTTAACCAGTTCAAATGGGTTGAGTTTTCTTCTTTGCTTTATAAGAGCTTCCTTTTGCTTTTCGGATATATGAGAGGATGTCATTAATCTTTCATAAGAGACGAATTAGCTTGGATTTGATTCATCAAGGATTGGATGTACAGCTTGTTTTGATGTTTATGGCAAAGCCAAGTAGCTCTCGAAAGGCTTATCTCGAGAGGTTTGCCTCGAGAAGTTGGTCTATCTTGAGGGATACAACATTTCCCTCCTCACAAAAAGAAATCTGTGATGACCCTAATACATTCTTTGATATAAAGAGATGATAGTCCACTGGCATACGGCAAATGAACTTCATATTCCATGGGCACTGATCGAATATAACCTCTTAGGTTTTCTGTCACCTCTACTCGTCTTAAGTCCTCTAATATCTCTAGAGTGTCAGCCTCTATATTTTGTACTTGTTGAAAGTTTGTATCTCTAGAGTTCTGGACAAAAACAGGTACTAAAGAAGACAATAAAGAGAGATTCCGATTTAAAATATCTATTTGAAGTGTATCATTAAATAAAAAAGGAGGTTGTGTTAGAGAACTTGTCACCTCTGATGCAACAATTTGTGGAATGTTTTGATAGAAGTTCTCAAGGTCTTGAGTGTCTAATATACCTTCTCTTAAAACAAGATTAGTTATATCTTCTAATGTTCCAAAGTTTCTAATTAAGACATTTCTTGCTAGTAACCTTGCTTCTCTCATCCATTCATTTGCCTCCTCCATTAAGGAAGCTCTATAAACTTCCGGTAAATCATCTTTCCACTTGCTCCATTCTCGAGATGAAAAATAAAATATTTCAGTTATTATGTTTGGACAATATATTCCTATGATATCTCTTTGCCATCGACCTAACCCCAAGCAAATTCCTATATAAGCAGTCATTAAAATGCTGTCTCTTTCAGCCTCAGTTCGTATATATTCATAATAATTATTGTTACTGATAATTATCTCTTCAGCAACTTCACCTGCCAACAAAACCGCCATTTTATTGATTTGAATAGCTTTAGAGAAATAATAAGGAGTATATTCAACATTTGCTACACCTTTATAAGCTATCCATATTCCATCATGCAACTCTATTGAAGGGACTATAGAAAGGGAAGCTCTCATACTCATATCATCTACAAGTGCTCTTCTGACAAGCTCATGAGCAGGTTCATGAAAAGAAGTTATAACAAAACCTATAATAGAACTAGCCGTATATACTAATTGAGGCTTAGTTTCTTCTACAATCCAATCAAGTTCTTTTATGTATCTTCCTTCTTCATCCTCTACAATAACTCCTATATTGACTCTCTCTATATCTCTATAATTATCAACGAAAGTATTTGTTGGACTCAGATCTTTTAAATAAAGCGTAAGAGTATGATCTGGAGGAATATTCTCTCTTCTTAATAAATCCTCTAATGATCTTAAAAGGTTATGATGAATTTGATAAGATAAAACAGGTGGAGCGCCTAATATCCGCATATTAGATCCAAGTGTAAAATCAAAACTGCGACCTCCTCCTGTCCTTACTCCTAGATTTATCTCCCTGATTGCAGTGATATCTTCAGAAGTGCCTTTGATATTCTTGAGATACATCCAAATACTTGTATCTGCAATATTATTCCCTTCCAAAAAATCATTCAAAAATGGGTCAAAACGAACAGCTGAATTATCAATAGCAATGCTGTTTATAAACTGATCTCCATATCGCAGAAATTCACCTGTCCGTATCTCTAAGGCATGTACAATATTACCGTATTCAGTTTCATTAAGAAACTGTATTCTATAACCTCTTTGACCTATACTTCTTGCTAAATCATAAAGATGAAATTTTGTGACTTCTTTAACAATGTGATAAGAAAAAGGGGAAGTTAAATAAATATGATTAACTTTTGCATATACGTTATAATTTGCAAAAAGACCCATCATTAGAATAAAAAGTATGAGCTTTGTTTTTAGAATCATAGTCTTGCAAGTTTTGTCCAATCAAGATGAATAATTAATCTTTATAATTGATGGTAACATCTTTATCTGATAAAACAAGGTCAGTCTTTTTAATATTATACAACGCATAAGAAACATTTATTTTTTAATAGGTTACTTCATTTAGAAAAAAGTTAAGAAATGGGATATACTGTAGAAAGTTTATTAGAAGAATTTACAAATTCTGATTTTCAAGGGACTATTCCTTATAGTCTTCAACATGATTATCAAAATAGTTCATGTCACCTATTGACTATTTGTGCGACACATGGTGATGAAGTAGGGTCTTTACCTTCTGCTTTAAGGACTTTTAAATTATTTACAGAAGGAAAAACTGGCTTTAAAGGTAAATGGACTTTGATCTGGGGAAATCCAGAGGCCAGCAAACTCCGTCAAAGGTTTGTTGAGCAAGATCTAAACCGTGTTTATGGTCAATTAAATAGCAAGTCCTTAGAATGCCAAAGAGCAAAACAAATAGCTCCTTTTATAAAAGAGGCAACTGTCTTTGTTGATTTTCATCAAACAATTATGCCCACCTTAATACCTTTTTATTGTTCTAATATGTATAAAAGTTCTTATGATCTAGCAAGGGCATTAGGAGGGCCTAATGTTTTATTTTCAACAAAAGCTCCTTCTAATAATAATTCTAAAGACCATCAAAAGATAAAAACTCAAAATGGCTTTGCTACTTTTCACAATATTCCATCTGTAACAGTAGAAATTGGGGTAAAAGGCTTTAACAAATCATCAGAAGTTTTAGCAGATCATCTCTTAAACAGATTACTAGAAGTAGCTGTTCTTTGTTCTTCTGATAAATCTACTACTGACATTTTATCTAAGGAAGCTCTTAAATATCCATCTCTTTCTATCTTTGAATGTTGTTACAAAGAGCCTTTTACAAACCCAGAAATGACGCTACTTACAGGCTGGAAAAACTTTTCCCCTGTCAGCAAAGGAGAAATTATAGGACATAAAGATAGCCGGCAAAAAGAACCACTTATAGCTCCATGTAAAGGAGTTATTATTTTTCCAAAATATCCTAAACGTAATGAAAAAGGTGAAGTCGAAGGACCACTTCCTGATTACATTTATCTCTTAGCAGACGTAACATCCCATTAAATTCAAGTGATTCACTCCGGACGCACGTGCGTGTGTTCGCGTGTTACCTCAGAATAAACTTGCTTTGATTTTGACATTAAAATATGATATATTACAACACTTATTATATTACAGATATTATAGAGTCAAGAATCTTGATTGAGGTCCATTTTGGCATTAATAAAAAATAATTATAACAATCATTTAGATATATTGTTTCAAAAAAATTTAGATCAACGGCTTCAAAATATTAAAGAATATTTACAATGTGAGGTATTTAGTATTTACGGCCCTATTTTTCCATGGCTTGATATAAAATTAAAGGATGTTATTGAAGATTTAACCACTAAAAACAATAAAAAGCATAATAAGTGTGTTATACTATTAGACACGCATGGTGGTAGTGTAGAATGTGTTGAAAAAATGGTTAATATTATTAGAAAACATTATAATGATGTGAGCTTCATAGTTCCATATCAAGCACTATCTGCCGGAACAATTTTGACAATGTCTGGTGACTCTATATATATGAGTTATCACTCTGTATTAGGTCCTATTGATCCTCAAGTTTATAAAAATAAAGAATTTATACCCGCTCTTTCATATCTTTATCAATTTGAAGATCTTATTGAAAAATCTAAACAGAGAAACTTAACAACAGCTGAAATTGTTTTATTAGAAAAACTTGACCTTGGAGAACTATATACTTTCAAAGAAGCTAGAGACTTGTCCATAGAGCTTTTACAAAAATGGCTGTCTAATTACAAATTTAAAGATTGGCATGAAACTGAAAGTTTAAAGAAGAAAGTTACATAGCAAATGAAAATAAAAAGAGCTAGAGAAATTGCAGAGAACTTAAGTGATAATAAAAGATGGCACTCCCATTCTAGAGGCATCAACAGGGAAACATTACAAGATGAATTAAACTTAAAGATTGATGACCTAGATGCCGATAATAAGCTAAGTTATTTAGTTTATTCTTATTCTGATTTGTTAATTGATGCATTAATTAAAGAAGCGGTAAAATTTTATATCCATTTTTACATTAAACAGGAATAAAGGAAGCAAGCTATGAATGATGTTGTTTTTAAAAATAAGAATTTAAATATTCTTTCAGAAAACGAAGTTTATATCTCTGAGCAACAAAGAAAGCAATTAGATGCGTTTTATGAAATTCAAAAAAAACTAGGTTTGAAGAAAGAAAAAGGAGCAAGATATACTTTAAAGCACCCATTTGATAGAACAATACAAAGTGATTTTGAAAAAATAGCTATTCATAAGCCTCATCTTTATCTCAATCGTTCTTAAGTAATCTCAGTTGTACATATCTCATAGAAACATCTGGAAATAACTAAAGGGGAAATATTTTTAAGAGATGGGCATTGGGCAAGTACAGAAGAAGTTTTTATCTCCATAAGAACTATCAACCCTGCCCACAGCAGGCCAAAATTTATTTTCTTTAAGATAAGGTAAGGGAAAAGCTGCTACCTCACGGTTATAGGAATGAGACCAATGGTCTGATGTCACCTCTAATGCTGTATGAGGTGCTTGTTTTAAAGGGTTATCTTCTCTATCAAAATCTCCTGATTCAATTTGCAAAAATTCTTTATAAATAGCAATCATAGCCTCACAAAAACGGTCCATCTCTTTTTTAGATTCACTCTCTGTGGGTTCTAACATCAATGTCTCCATAACAGGCCAAGACATTGTGGGAGCATGAAACCCATAATCTATTAACCGTTTTGCTACATCTTCTACATGAATGCCTGCTCTTTTTTTCCAATCCCTTAAATCTAAAATACATTCATGGGCCACATAACCTTTATGACCTTTATAAAGTATATTGTAATATTTTTGCAGTCGCTTTGCCATGTAGTTGGCATTAAGAATAGCTATCTCCGAAGTTGCTTTTAAACCCTTTGCGCCTAACATTTGGATATACATCCATGACACAGGTAAAACAGAAGCACTGCCATAAGGAGCTTGTGAAATAGCTCCTATAGAAAGACTTTGATCTTCTGGTATTTGCGCTTGTGATTCTTGATGTGACGTTTTTTCATAAATATGCTTTGGCAAAAAAGGCTTGAGATGCTCTTTAGCAATCACAGGGCCAACACCTGGCCCCCCACCTCCATGTGGAATAGCAAATGTCTTATGTAAATTCAGATGACAAATATCAGGTCCATAATCTCCAGGAAAACACAGTCCCATTTGCGCATTCATATTCGCACCATCAAGGTAAACCTGTCCTCCTACACGATGTACTTCTTCACAAATCTCTTTAATTGATAACTCAAAAACTCCATGTGTCGAAGGATACGTAATCATGATAGCAGCTATGTTAGCTTGATATGTCTGGACTTTCTCTTTAAGGTCTTCAAGATCAATATTACCATCCTTATCACATTTCACAACAACCACCTTCAGACCAGCCATAATAGCACTGGCTGGATTGGTTCCATGAGCTGATTGAGGAATAAGACAAATATCGCGATGTTCTTCTCCTCTAGAAGAATGATACTTTTTTATCATTAACAACCCTGTATACTCACCTTGAGACCCAGCATTGGGCTGTATAGATGTGGCACTTAACCCTACACACTCTGCCAACCAATTTTCCAAATCCAAAATCATTTTAAGATAGCCGCTTGTTTGCTCTCGAGGTGCAAAAGGATGGATATTAGAAACAAAAGGCCATGTTACAGGTATCATCTCTGTTGTTGCATTCAGCTTCATGGTACATGAACCCAGTGGAATCATAGAATGAGCTAAAGACAAATCACGAGATTGCAATTTGAAAATATAACGGAGCATCTCTGTTTCTGAATGATAAGAATTAAATACAGGATGAGTTAAAAAATCTGATGTTCTCACCAGTTCTTTTGGAATACCTATATTCTGATCAATCTTTTTTTCTTGAATATCTTGATGAGCAACATCACTGCTGCACTCAGTAAATCTTTGAAAAAGAGAGATAAGTTTTTCTACATCTTTTTGTGTTGTTGTTTCATCTAAAGATATCTGTACCTCTTCAGAGTTGATATATCTTAAATTTATTTGCTCTTTGTAGCCTCGTTTTAAAACTTCATCTGCATTAGCTACTTTGACTTTTAAAGTATCAAAGAATCGATGACTTACAGAAAGATCCATCCTTTTTAAACCTTTTTGCAAATATTTAGTCATGTCTAAGATGTTTTGTGCTATATTCTTTAGCCCCTTGGGACCATGATAACAAGCATACATACTGGCCATAATGGCTAAAAGCACTTGTGAAGTGCAAATATTGCTTGTGGCTCTTTCTCTGCGTATATGCTGCTCCCTCGTTTGAAGAGTTAATCGGTAAGCTGTCCGTCCAGTCTTATCTTTAGATATGCCCACTATACGCCCAGGAATATGCCTTTTATATTCTTCGCGAGATGCAAAAAAGGCAGCATGAGGTCCTCCAAAACCCATAGGGACACCAAATCTCTGAGTGTTCCCTACCACTACATCCACACCCATTTCACCTGGAGGTTTTAATAGAGTTAAAGATAAAAGATCTGCAATAACAATACTCTTACACCCTTGTGCCTGAGCTTTTTCGATTAAATTTGTGTGATCAGTTATACCTCCATAAGTATCTGAATATTGCAAAAGCAAGCCAAAATAATCAGAAAAATCTTCAATATGATTTATATCTTCTAAAGAGATTTGAAAACCAAGTGGTGCTGCTCTTGTTGCACAAACCTCAATAGAGGCCGGATGACAATCTTTAGAAATTAAAAACTTTTTTCGAAAGACATGAGTTTTTTTATAAGCCTGACCTTGCAAATGAAACACCATATTCATAGCCTCAGCAGCAGCCGTGGCCTCATCTAAAAGAGAGGCATTGGCTAAAGGCATCGCTGTTAGATCACAAATCATCGTTTGAAAGTTCAATAGTGCTTCCAGGCGACCTTGAGCGATCTCTGCCTGATAAGGTGTGTATTGAGTGTACCAACCAGGATTTTCTAAAACATTTCGCTTAATCACAGAAGGAGTAAGGGTTGGATGATAACCCATGCCTATATAAGATTTGTAAACTTGATTTTGTGATAATATATCAGACAGGCTCTTCAGTGCTTCTTCTTCTGTAAGAGCAGGTGGCAAATTCATTTTCCGATCAGTCAGTATACTTTGAGGTATCGTATTTTCTATCAACTCAGATAAAGACTTCACCCCTATTATTTTGAGCATTGAAGAAATATCTTTATCCATAATTCCAATATGTCTATCTCGAAACTCTCTATTTTCAGATAACCCCTCTGATTTTTTCATATTGCAACTCTCCATGCATTTTGGACACTTCTTTGAAAATCCTATTAGTAATAAGAATAAGATGGGTTGTCAATAAGTGATTTATTAATGATAGAGCATAGATAACATACATAAAATAACTGATTACAATCTACTACTCTGGTTGATAATGATCCATAAACATTCTTAAATAAAAAAATATTGAATGAAAATAAGATTTATTTTGTATGGGAAGATTATAAGAAACAGATAGACTTGTTAATGCCATAAGACAAATACTATCATTCATTTGTTTAGTTTGTGTCAAAACATTTAAAGCTTGCTTTAACTCACTTGTAATATTATCGTAAGCAGACGAGCCATAATGGTCAAAAAGAGATAAATCATAAAAAAGCTGTATTAACATTGTTCTTCCCATGCGATCTTCTAAAACCTCTGCTAGCTGCTTAAGTTCAGAAGCTATAATATTGTAAAAAAACATAAAATTTCCTGAAGCTATTTGATGAACACCTTCTCTTCCAATATAATCTTCTAAAAAGCGCATTACTTCTTTTAAATCAAAGAAATAAACAGCAAGCTTTCCATCACTGAGCTTAGCAAGATTTTTTGTCATAACATTTATGATAGTTTCTTTTTCTAATCCAGCATCTTCTAAATACCTTGTTATTTCTTTCAATTCTTCTAAACTTATTTCATCAAGTTGTCCAGTTCCTAAAAGCCCCAAAATATTTGTTCTTGGAAATCCATATTCTAATAAAAAACTTATTTTTTCTCTGAAACCAGTAAAAGCAATATTCAAACTTGATAGATTACTTTTCATAAGTTCTATAATATCTGTTTTTGTAAATCCTTGCTCTTCTAAATATTTTAATACTTGTTCTAATTTATCAACACTCACAAAATCTAGGTCATTGTTGATTATAATTTCGATAGCAGTATTTTCATCTCCAACATAATCCTCTATAAAAAGTATGATGTGTTCTATATTTTCTACACCCTCTTCAAGTACTCGTACTTCAGGATTTGGCATCATATCATTTCCAGATTCTAACCTTCTTAAGATTTTTATTGATAATCCTTCTTTTCCAATATGTTCAACAAAAATATCCACCATTCTTGTAAAATCAGTATAGCTTACCTCTTGAAAATCAAGAATATGAAACCCATTTTTAATACTCTTTATAGTTTCTTCCGGCCCGATATTTTCTAATAGAAATCTTAAAAAGTTTCTAGCCTCTTCCACAGTCCAACCTTCAGTCCTTTTTATAATATCACTTTGTAGATAAGGAGTTATTATTTCTTCGGCTTTCTCTTGCTTGTCTTCTAAATAATCTCTTGCAAATTCAATAAAAACATATCCTGATGTTTCTTCAATTTGAGAAAAAACAGTAACGTGGGAGAATAAAATAAATGTGAAAAAAATATAAGATAAAAACCTCAACATAAACTCTCTCTCTATTACAAAGGAAGGACAATTTACCATAAAAGTATTGACTTTACAAGATCATACAGAAAAAAATATTGAACTTTTTGGGTATAATGAATACTTTATATGATTTTTTGTCCAGTAAAGTGAATTTAGGAAAAGATGAGCTATTATTTGAATATTTCATTTGGAAATGCTAATAAGTGAAAAAGGCTATCAATGATAAATAACAAAAGGAGTGAGTAGTTATGTATGAAACCAATGACTTTAGAAAAGGCTTGAAAGTACTTATAGATAATGAGCCTTATATAGTTATAGATTTTCAACACAATAAACAAGGTAGAGGCGGCCAGTTTACCCGAACCAAATTAAAAAACATGATCACAAACATGAACTTAGAAAGGACATTTAAATCAGGTGAAAAGTTTAGTGTCCCGGATATTGTTTCAAAGGATGTTACTTTTTTATATAAAGATGATAGTGGTTTTCACTTTATGGATAAGAGCAATTATGAACAGCACTCTCTAACAGAGGATGAAGTTTCAGATGTTAAGCTTTATTTGGTAGATTCGTTAGATGTCACTATGTTATTTTTTAACGATACACCTATCGGTATAGATGTGCCTAATAGTGTTAACCTTACAGTTGCTAAGACTGAACCTGGGATTAAGGGCAATACTGTATCAGGAGGCAGCAAGCCTGCAGTGTTAGAGACGGGACTGACTGTTAATGTTCCACTTCACATTAATGTATCTGATGTTTTAAGAGTCAATACCAAAACAGGTGAATACTTGGAAAGAGTCAAGACAAATAAGTAATAAGGAAAAAGATGGCTATGTTGGATAATATCATTTTGATGACAGACTCTTACAAAGCCACGCATTGGAAAATGTATCCACCAAAAACATCTAAAGTGTATTCTTATCTTGAAGCAAGAAAAGGCGGTGAGTGTCCAGAAGTAGTTTTTTTTGGCTTGCAATATTTACTCCAACGTTATCTTGAAGGCAAGCGGGTCACTCGTAAAAACATTGATGAGGCTAATACTTTCTTTTTATCTCACTTTGGTCAAAATCTTTTCAATAAGCACGGGTGGGAGTATATTGTTGATGTCCACAATGGCAGGCTACCTGTCGAAATCCGCGCTGTACGCGAAGGAACTGTCATCCCTGAGGGGAATGTAGTGCTCACTATTGAAAATACGGATCCCAAATGCGCATGGCTTACAAATCACCTAGAAACTCTTTTGGTTCAACTTTGGTATCCCTGCACAGTAGCAACAACTTCTAGACAGCAAAAAAAGATGATTGTTGCAGCACTTGAAAAGTCTGGAACACCGAATCTAGCAGATCTTAAACTTCATGATTTTGGTTACCGAGGCTCCTCTTCAACAGAATCAGCTGCTATTGGTGGAGCTGCTCATTTAATTCACTTTCGAGGAACAGACACCTTAGCTGCTTGTGAATTTGCCATGAAATACTACAACGCTAGTATGCCTGGTATAAGTATTCCTGCTGCTGAACACAGCACTATCACTGCATGGGGGAAAAATGCAGAATACGATGCCTTTCGACATATACTTGAGGCATACCCCACTGGTTTAATATCCATTGTATCTGATTCTTGGGATATCCAGAAGGCTTGTAAATTATGGGGAACTGAGTTGAAGGATCATGTGATCCAACGAAATGGGATATTAGTGATTCGTCCAGACTCTGGTCAGCCAGAAAAGATTGTTCCTGATTGCCTTGATATACTTGGAGAAAAGTTTGGTTATAAAACTAACGATAAAGGCTATAAAGTACTTCCAGATTTTTTAAGATTGATTCAAGGTGATGGTATCTCCCGCCATACTCTAGGCAGAATTATCGATGCCATTATCCAGAGAGGTTGGTCACTTGACAACGTAGCATTTGGTTCTGGAGGAGGGCTGCTTCAACTTGTCAATCGTGATACACAGAGGTTTGCAATGAA
The DNA here is from genome assembly GCA_965262715.1 of Bdellovibrionales bacterium. Lineage (GTDB taxonomy): Bacteria > Bdellovibrionota > Bdellovibrionia > Bdellovibrionales > JAUICD01. Next base: position 2,036,857 of record OZ253553.1, read on the forward strand.
GTGTTCTTATGTCGTTGTCGATGGTAAACAGCGAGATGTATGTAAAACACCAACTTCTGATTTAACAAAAAGCAGTAAAAAAGGGCGATTAAAGCTTATCAAAAAAGAAAACTCTAGTGATGGTGATGCCTTAATGAGTTATAAGACAGTTTCACAGCGCGCTCATGGTCAAGATGAATTGAAAGTTGTCTTTCGAGATGGTGAAATCAAATCTTACATTCATTTTGATCAAGTTCGAGAAACCGCTAAGGTCGATTAGAATAACCTTATACCAATAAAATCACCTCAATAAAAAAGTGGTTTATTTTTATGTACCTCAGATACATAGGCAATATCTTTTCAAAGTCATAGATTCCTCCTTTATTAAAACCTGTCAGGGCTCGGGACAAAATTTTTTAGATGCAAAAATTCAGACCAGATTCAGTTGCCAGCCCCAGTTTACCAGCTTTGCCTGAAACCTGATGTCAGATACCAAAAAAAGCTCAATTTGACAAGAAATAACTTATAATTTCAGTGAGTTATATTGAAACAGCAACAACCTCTGGTTATGAACCAAAATAAAATATGTATAATATATATCTTGACTGATCTATGGCATGGAAAATACAACAAAACATCGATAGATTTGTTTATAGGGGTGTTATATGAAAAAACATTTATTCGTCTTTCTTTATATTTTCATTGTCTTTTCTTCTTTTGCAAACAGCCAACAAGAAGCGCCACTCTCAATTGAACAGATTTTTTGATGCAATAAACTGATGATCTAAGGATAAAATTTCCTAACATTGTATCAAAAAACGAGGGGTATCTGCTCTACTCAAAATAAACGGATTTTTGAGACAGTCAGCCTTTTATTAGGGGATACATCCCGTAGCGTGAGCCTTCATACTGACTGTCTAAAAACTGCCAGAGACTCGCTTCGAGAGACCAGATACATTTTAGTGCAGTTTCCTTAACATCATGTTAAAAAACGAAAAGTATCTCCCTCCTAAAAATGGTCAGAGACCAGTTTATTTTGAGTGAGACTGGTGGACACTGTCGCAACCAATTCGAACCCTTTCAGAAATAGATTTTGAGTTTTGTTGTCAAAGCCGAGAACTCTTTAAATATCAAGAAATTGCCCCAGTAGTTAAAAAATTGATCCAACTTGGTATGAATGATCGTCAGATTGCCTTACAAGTTGGAGTTGATCCTAAAATGGTAAAGAAAGTAAAGTTATATTTATAGCTTATGACACTATGTATTATTGAGACGTTTAAACAAGGAGTTACACGATTTAAATTACAATCTCTTTTAAAGTATATCTTTAGACGAAGTCTTTTTACAAGATACCTGATATTTTGAAATTCAAATATCCAAGCTTAACTAAACACCTTTGGCAAGTCTTTTTAAGATGAAATATTGGACATGTTTTTTACTTCAGTAGATATTTTCTTGCATTCATCTCCTGTTAGAGTCGTTCCGGATATAAAATCCTCTTTTAAGTGAGAAAGATATTGAGAAAGACTTTGAGTTTTTGTTTGCCCATGTATGCAACGTTTTGTTGAATAGCTTAAAATACAACAGACCTTAGCTCTTGTTATCCCTACAAAAAGCATCCTTGCACCTTCCCTCTGCAACTTATCATTTACTTTTTGTCTCTCATCAGGCAATACTCCATTCTCCAACCCAGGTATAAAAACAATATCACTTGATAGGCCTTTACATCCATGTAAGCTCATAATTTTTACTGCTTCTCTTTCCTCCATTTTTTCTACTGGTATTTCAAGCCTCTTATAAATGGATTTAATCACTATTTCTCTATTTTTAAAGTTATCGGTTCTTATGTAGTCTTTTAATTCCTGAAGAGTTGCTTGCTCAGGGATGTCCTTTAGAAATTCACATAAGGATTTTTTATCTTCACTGTCAATAGGGTTTATTAATTTTATAATGTTATCTTTCCTTACTTTAATCGTATCGGTATTTTGCCAATCAGCAATTCTTTTTAATTCTTGACGAATTTCTTGAATCACTTTTTTGGCTTTTTTATTGAAAATTTCAAGTGAACTATCTTCAAAAACTTTTCTAAAATTCAGTGGAGAAGAGATAATTTTATTAACTATATGGTTAATAGTTTGTGGGCCCACTCCATTTTTAATTTTAAGAATAGATCTAAGTGCAATATAATCATCTTGTCTTTCATAAGGTAGTCCAATTAATCTGATCCAAGCCAGAAGTGTTCGACCGATTTTTGTATCTCGAAAATTTTCTTCTTTAAGTAATTCACATCTTATTCCCAGTATATCAAGAAATCCTTTAATCTTAGGAAACTGCACTGGTCTATTCTTTAACAATATAAAAATTGAATTATAAGACAAACCAGCTTCTTTGAGTTTTTTACATGACTTTGCTATAGCTTCAGCCTCTTTTGTATATCCTCTAAATTTCCAGTATTTGGTTACCCCATCTATTTTTGGATTAGAATTTTTGCACATTGAAATATATTCTTTCTTTATTCGTTTTTCACCTCCATATCTTTCAATCAAATCAATAGCAAGTTCTAAAATAAAAGGAGGGCACCTAAAGCAATGAGAAAGAAAATATGTTTTTGAAGAAGGGTACTTTTTATCAAAATCTTGTATACCTATAGGTGATGCATGCCGAAAGCTATAAATACTTTGATCATCATCCCCGGCAACAAAAATTTTAATACCTGACTGAATAATTAATTCAACAAATTTTAAATCCATCGGATTTAGATCTTGAAACTCGTCAATAATTAAATAAGTAATATTTGTAAAAGATAAAATATTTCTTGAAGAATCTTTTTCAATTTCTTTTACACATGATCTAATTATTTCACCTGGTAAAATTGCTGCATACAAATTTGTTCTGGATTTATAAAATCTGTCAAAATCTTCTATTTCTTCTTTAGATATAATATTTTCTTCAGGAACAAGCTCGCTATTTGTTGCCCATATAGACTCATGGTGCTTCCTCATTTCAGCAGCACGTTTTTTATTACAATTTTTTGATATAGAAAATTCCAAATCAAAAATATTTTCTATTTCCCATTCATCTAATACTAAAGGATCAACTGGAAATTTACTTAATTTCCCTGAAGATTTAAGAATTTTTAAAGCAAGTGAGTGAAGTGTTGAAACATTAATATCATCTATATTCATTATACTATTACAATTTTTACAGTATTTATAGATACGTCTCTTTAAATCATTAGCAGATGCACGGGTATAAGATATTACAAAAATATTTTTAGGTTTAGCTCCCTGGTTTAGCAAATGTGAAACTCTTTGCTCTATAACTTTTGACTTTCCCGTTCCAGGTCCAGCAATCAAGCGAATTAACGAAGAGCTATCCTGAGCAGCTTTAGCCTGGTTTTCTTCAGCTTCTTCGCATTCTTGAGGATCAAACCCCACTTTTATTTCTCCTGTTAAATCAGAGTTAGAAGGTCTATTTTAAAAAAAATATTATTCAATTATAAGAAGTAATTTGTAAGTTACTTCAATATAACTTATAAAACCTATTTTTCAAGTTCTTGTTGAAGTTTTTCAACTTCTGGGCACCCCATTTGAGCTAATAACTCAAACATTTCTTTAAAAGATTCTTTATTTTTTAAGTCGCCTTTTAGTCTTTTAATAAAGTATTTAGCGATCTTTTCAAGTTCATAAAAATCATAAGTTGAGGATTCTCTTTTTCTATCTTTTAAAAGATGTTTAAAAAGTTTTAATGTGAGTTGAGGATATTTTTGGATTGGATTATATTCTTCGGTATCATGTGTTAGTCTATATGAAATAAGTGAGATATCTACTTCTGAACAATTTTTCCATTGAAGGATCAAATCGATAGCCTCTTCATAATCCTGCTTATCAGTTAAAACTAGAGATAATCGTACTAAATTACTTTTTTCTTTGTTGTTTAAAGGTTTCGGTCTTCCGTATGTTCTTTCTTCCAAGTATTTTTTTATCCATCTTCTCCAAGATTTTGATCTCATTTCTGGTTTTGTATCTTTGAGTTGATTTGAGAGAATATAAGCAAAACTTTCAAGAGATTTTTCTGAAGCTTCTTGAATAAAATTGAAAAGCCATCCATTATCTAGAGGGGGTTTTTCTGCATATAGAGATAAAGCTGCTATGTAGTCAATAAATCTTTCTTGTATTCTATCTTCAAAAACTTGAAGTCGATCAAATAATTTTTCAAATAATGGACGCATTTGAATAAAAAATTCATTAGACCATCTGCATGAATAAAGATAACCTTCCCAAAAATGTTGAAATTTTTCATTTTTTTCTATATCAAAATATGGAATAATTTCTTTTTGTACCCACTCTTTTTCTATGGAATATAAAAAATAGATTTGCTCTGCTATAATGATTTGTCCTAATTCACCTTTATAAGAACTTTCTTTGAGTATAAGCTCTAAATTGTTTTTAATTCTTTGAGGTATTTGTCTTTTATTTGATTTTTTTACAATTATAGCAAGTATATGATGCCAAAATTTAGATAATTTTCCTGCTTTACTATTTACAGAGGAAAACATCCAGTCAATTTTTGCTTCTTTGTTTTCTTTAGAAAAAATAGATTCTTTTTTTATGATTTCTGCTTCATAACAATCAGTTTTGTCTTCCACTTTCCAAAGCTTTTCTGCTAAATCCATAGCATGATCTAACTCAGAAAATGGTATAAAATTCTTGTCTTTTTTAATTCCTTCCAAAAGTAGATCTGATGAATAATAAGCAGAATTTTTAAGAATAAAATGATGATCTGTAAGATAAGATAACACTGTTTGCCACTGTTTCTCATTTAAGTTAGAGTCTGCCCAGCCTTGTAAAATACTACTCCATAAGTCAGTTGTTTGATGAGATTTGTCAGTCAATAAATTGCAAAGCTTTAAACTCCAATCAAAATTACGAACTATGGCTTTTTGAATACTAGAAAGCAATGACCATCTAGCATTAAAACGCTCGTCCCACTTTAGAAGTTTTTCTAAATGTTCTTCTAGATTCATTTGAAGTAAATCATCTACAGAATAAAGTGGCTTTCCAAAACCCATCCTTATTGCAGAAGATCCTATTTTATGCCTAAAAGAAAAATCAACAGGCGGTACAAACTGATAATCTAATGATTCATCTTTTAATCTATCGATAGCATTATCAATTAAATTGCAGTCTGAAGATGATTCTTTTAAAAAGTACAGATATCTAAGGGCTTCAGGTTTGCTCTTAAAAGGCAATGATTTTATAAGATTTATAAGTAAGACTTTATCATTCTTATCATTAGTGTTCAAATAAATCTCTTTCATTAATCTACAAAGCTCATGATATAAATAAATATCATTCATTAATTTATTTTTTTCAAGCCAAGCAAGCTTTTGTGAAGGTGTATAACATTTTGTTTCTCCCATAGCAAAAACAGCAAATCGTTTAAGCCATATCACATCTAAATCAATCCATTTTAAAGCCGTTTCAGTGAGATGTTTTGAATTTAATGATATCCATTCTATAACATCAGAGAAAACATCTAAGATAAAATGAAGTTCTTGATTATCTGAAGTGTTTTTGTTATTTTTATGATGTCTTTCAATAGCAGGTCTTTTATTTGAAATTAAATCAGTTACTTTTGAATCTTTTTGGAAGAGATGATAAAAGTCATGTACTTCTCTGATATATTCTTGTAAAACATAAAACAACTCCTCTCCAAAAATATCTAGTTTATTTTTAAATAATTCATTCCAAATATTTATGATATACATCTTATCTTGAATATTTAAAGAAAAAGCTATGTTTATTTTTTGACCTTGAAGAGTATGTATCATGTCTAACTCTTTTTTATCTTTTAATTTCTTTTTTATTTCTTCGAAATATTCATACATCTCAGATTTCATGATTTTTAACTTAGGTTTTAGCAAAAAAATAAATATCTTAAATGTTATTTTTTGAATATTTAGATCTTGTGAGAATTTATATTCATCAAGAATATACAAAAGTAAATCGTTATTATTTCTGTCCGTAGCTTTATCTATCAAAAATGTGATCCAGAATTCTAGAATATTGATATTTTCAGTTTTGGAGAAACTTTCATGTTTTTTTCGTATTGTACATGCAAGTTTATCCCAAAATATAGGCTGAATGTTTTGATTGTATTTTTCAATAATTTCAATTAGATATTTATGATGTTCAGTTATAAATTGATCTGTCAACCAGTCAGCAAGATATTGAGTTGATGAGAATTCCTTTATTTGGGAGTTTGAGTCAAATATATCCCTTAACAATCCTTTTTCATCTGTCCATTTTATCCACTCAGACTTATTTGCATATTTTATAAAATACTTTACACATTGTTGGTCTTGAATTCTATTTAAAATGTAGTCAGCTTCTTCTTTATCTATTGGAGGCATTGCAGATGCAATCTCTCTAATTTTTCTTTCATGCTCAAAAATTCCTCTAGATAGATGGTCACTCCATTCTTTGACTCCTAAAATCAATTCTAAGTGATTTTTTTCTCCATTAGGATAAGTGATAGGAGTAAGTCCCAGTCGATTCCAATCTTTGTTTTTTTCATCTTCATTTTCAGGAATTAGGATAAACCTCGGACCTTTTGGAAGACCTCTTGATAAATAATCCATCAGCACATCATTATAACTATAACCGATAAATAAGACTGTATTATGAAGCAGCATATCTTTGACAAACTTAGTAGCCCAGTCATCCAAAAAATAAGCTTGTGAGAAATCTTTATCTGTAAGAACTAGACTCTTAAGATCCTTTTTGATCGATCCATGTAGATAAACCAATCCATTAAAACTTTTTCCTAAAGGCAATGCAGGGGCATAATAAGTTTCAGCCTTTAACTGATGTTTTTCTAAGGCAGATGAAAAATGAGTGTCAAAATTTGTTGTCACCAATCGTACTTTGTCTTTATGAAATAACTGTAAAAGGGAACTATGCAATCGATTAGATGTTTTTGAGGAAAATATGTCATAAGTAAGTTTTCTAATGTTTATTTCTAAAGCCTCCATTCTTCCCAGAACTTGTTCATAAGGTGGTTTGACTTGACTTTGAAATGGCGTGTTTTCTGCAAGTCTTTCGGTGAGTTCTTCCAAATCTGGAAGGTTAGAAGGATCTGCCTTTGACACACCTGCACCAGCAAAAATGACGAGAGAGCCGTCTTGTTGAGCATTTATAAGTTCTATTGGAATATCAATTTCTTTAAACAACATATTATTTTAGTAAATCCACTTGAACTTGAACTGTTAATAACGACTTTTTATATTAGGTTAATTAGAATTCTTTTAAATTTTTTCATTTTTTTAATCTTTAAAATTCAACTTCTTTAAGTGATGTCACAGTGTCAAAATCTACTCCAATCTCTCCGAAATGTTGGTGGCCACATTCAATTTTTTGCATTTCCTCTGGGCGAAGTTTGTCAAGATTGGTTGTGCTTTTTGTCTCTCGAACAAAATAAAGCTTTTCCTCTCTTTCAGTCACAAAAGCCCAATCAGGGTTATAAGGGCCTATAGGAGTATCTACTTTAAACCAATGTGGGAGTTTAACGAAAAGCTTGACATGTTCATTGTTATCAAGGTCTCTTGCAAAACGTTTTTCTATTTCCGATTCAAATTCTATAAAATCATAGAGAGATTTTTCTTGGTTTTTGATTTCATACAGATTTTTTATATAACCAGTAATTACTTTTTCAGCTTCTTTCTCAATCCTTTGCATTTCCCATAGTTCTTCCTTAATCTTTTTATACTGAATATTTTCTAACATAAGATATTTCATAGAAAAACTAATTTCATTGGCGACATTTTCCATAAATTGATATGGGTTTCTTAAGAAGTCCTCCATTCTTTTAGATCTATGTAAAATTGTAACTAAGGCATGGCGGGTGAGCTGCGTTTTTTCTTGAAGATAGGAAATAATATCAGGTAACCGATCTGGCTTGATTTCATGATATTTTAATGGTGATGTCGTAGCTATTGTTTCAATACCTGCTAATGTTGGTTCCAAATTAGCCCGAGTTGAAGTGATTCTAATTGGACCAATTTCATTCATGTTTTTTATTCTGTCTATAGATTTTTTAATCAGTTCTTCTGTGTTGTAAAATACTGTGTAACGAGTTTTTTGACTAATTTTTTCCCAAAGTTGCTTAAAGTCTTCTCGTAGATAGACTTGTTTTTTAAATTTAACCTTCTCTCTTTTGTGTGCGTTAATAATTCTATCTCTAAAAATATATTTCTTCATTTCTTCAATTATTTTGTCAGTCAGATCTTCAAACTTTGAATCTATTTTTAAAATAAAATTTTCATTAGACGGGTCAAAAGAGTTTTGTATTTCTCCTGAAGAACTTATGTACTTATTCTCTCTTAAGCTTTTCCAGATTTGATCAGACTTGTCTTGATCTATTTCTTTTTCTGTACCTTTTTCATCCCTACGAGTGATCTTAGCAAAAGTATGTTTTTCAATTATGCCAAATTTCACTCCAAGCTCTTCTTCATATTCACTTTGAAGTGCCCTAGCATATTCTTCATATCCTTCAGAGGCAATAACTGTTAGACGATTTAAACTAGTATCATGAAGACGTTCACCTTTTTGGTTAACTGGCAAACGAAGTCCGCGACCAATTTGTTGGCGACGGTCTATTTCAGAACCAACTTCTCTAAGAGTGCAAACTTGAAAAACATTAGGATTATCCCAACCTTCTCTAAGTGCTGTATGGCTAAATATAAATCTAAGAGGCTGATTGAGGTCAAGTAAAAGTTCCTTATCTTTCATAATAAGAGAGTAAGTATCTTCATCATCTTTTGTATTTCCTTTCGTATCTTTCGTTCTTCCTTTTTTATCTTTAGAAAAATAACCATTGTGAATATCTTCTGTTTTAAAAGAAATAATATCTTTATATTCAGGTTTTTGAACAAATGCATTGTAATATTCTTCAAACCATTTTCCAATTTTTCCAAGACTTGTTGTTCCGTCTTGGTTATAAACCCTGTAATTTGAAACGTGGTCAATGAAGAATAAGGACAGGACTTTGACTCCTTGTCCTTTTACTGAAGCCTCTTTTTTAAGATGTTGCTCAATAGTCTCTTGCACCATTACTTTCATAACATCTTGATTGTTGCTTCCAATATTTTTTCCAATAGGGAGACGTTGTCCTCTACTAAATTCTACATACCCATGTTGCTCTATAATATCAATATTTTTGACTATAAATCCTTGACGATAAGGTAAATGGTTTCCTGATTTATGGTAGAGATCATCGTTTTGCTTAACTGCAATTTTATCAGTTTTAATGCCTGTAGCAGTTTTTTTATGGATTTCGAGTATAGCCCTAATACCACTATGTCCTCTTTTTTTATTTTCTCCATATAAATATTTAACATAAGCACTCGAATAATCTTCCTCTGCATGGATGGATGCAATTTCTATTCTCTTAACCAGTCGTTGGTCATAAGCCTCAATAGGACCTAGTTTGTAGAGAAGGTTGTAAGGGTTTCTATGAGTTGCACTATAACGTAAAATAACAGCAGGTTTAAGTTTTGTTATAGCAGCTTGAGATTTTGGAGTATTATCAACACTCTGAGGTTCATCTATGATCACAATTGGGCGAGTAGAGCTTATAAAATCAATAGGACGACCACCCATTCTATCATTGTCTCGATAGATAACATTTGATTTCTGTTGATGATCAACTTGACTTTCAAGATCGATTTCTTCATCAGAAATATCCCTTTGAAAGGCTTGGATATTCATCACCATAATTTGAATGTCATTGCTATCACGAAAGTTTCTAATATTATTTAAACATTTAGAATCATATAGATAATATTCGAAAGGAATTTTTTCATACTGGTCTTTAAAATGTTCTTTCATAAGACTAATGCTTTTCAAAACTCCTTCTCTAATGGCAATACTTGGAACAACCACAATAAACTTCTTAAAGCCATAATGTTTGTTGAGTTCAAATAAAGTCCTAAGATAAACATAAGTTTTCCCAGTTCCTGTTTCCATCTCTATAGAAAAATTTCTTCCTTGCAATGAGTCAACTTTTGGAATATGATTTTGCTCTTGAATCTTATGTGTATTTGCAAGTAATTGTTCATCACTTAAAACAAAGTTATTGCTAACTCCTTGAAGAAAGCTTCTTTGCTGTCCTTCGATTTGAAAATTTGTTTGTCCAAAAGGTTGTCCATCAAATAAATTGACTACAGATTTGATAGCAGATTTTTGATATTTTAAGTTGGGATCAAATTTAAACTTCATCATAGTTATTAGTTCTTTAAACTGTAAAAAAATCTATTGTTGTTTCTTTGTGATGAGCTCTGGTTTTAAAGGTGTGGACAGCATTTGTTTTTAACTGGTCGTTATTTCTAAATCCTGCATCTAAACAGATTACTCTTTTTGGTGTTGGTTTAGTTTCTGCTAACTTAAGGATAAAATTTTCCGTTAACTCTCTGTCTAGACAAATAAGTAAAGCTCCTTTTTCTATTGAGTAACCTGTTTTTCCTAAGATGCTTAACTTTTTAATTGGAGTTGTTGGAGATAAACCATCTTTAAGTATCAATTCATAAAGAATATCTTCATTTAAAGCTTTAGGATCAATATAATCTATTTGTTCTTCTATTTGTTTTAAGAGCATTTGTTGACTGATATTAGGATTGCCATCCCATTCTTTAAAACAGGATTTGTCTAATTTAAGTACTTTAAATCCTAAATCGAGATAATTTGAATTTGGACTTTTATCTTCAAATTTTCTTATAACCCTACGAATACGTTCTTTACCTATATCTGCTATAGTTTTATAGCCTGCTTTAAAGGCTTCTGATTCTTTAAGACAAGGCTCTGGAAGTTGAATCATTATAAATTTTCGATTAGTTTGATCTTTGTTATTAACTTCTAATACGGCTTGAGCTGTAGTTGCTGAACCTGCAAAAAAATCTAAAATGATATCTTCAGGTTTAATCACAATTGACGATATAAGTATTTTTAATAAGGAGACAGGCTTAGGATAAGAGAATATATTTTTTTTTTCAAATAAAGCTTCAACTTTAATTCCTCCATCACTTTTTAAGCTTAATATTGTTCTTAGTAAAAGATTTTCAACATCCTTTAAATATCCTATTGAACTGGGTTGAGTATTTTCATCTTTACCAAACCATATTCCACCGCATTTAAAATCACCATCATGAAGCTCTATACAATTATTATAGTCTAATTCTTCTTTAAACTTGGCCTCACGCCAGCGCCATCCCCGATCAGGAACTTTCACTGGTTTTTTAGTTTTAGGGTGTATCACATCAAACTTAGGACCAAATGTATTTGCATTTGGCCAACTCATATTTATCTTTCCCCATAATTCATATTTGTCATCAAGATTATTATATAATGTTATTCCACGATCAAATTTTCTTTTTTCATATAGTTTTCTTATTTCCTTTTCAGATTCTTGAATAGATGTTTTGGCTCGCTTTAATTTTAATCTCAATTCATTTAACTCTTCCATCCCATCTTTATCCATTTTAAAAATATGATTTAATGAATAGTTTTTAACGTATAAGAAGACATACTCATGGATGTTTCCTATACCTTTATCATTTTTAGGAACCCGCTTATTCCAAACAATAGTATCTATAAAATTTTCTTCCCCAAAAATTTGATCGCACAATTTCTTTAAATTGGCCTGTTCACTATCATCAATACTTATAAAAATAACACCATCTTCACAAAGAAGGTTTTTAGCAAGATAAAGCCTTGGATACATCATATTGAGCCAACGAGAGTGAAATCTTCCGTTAGTATCGGTATTGGTAGAGAATTTATGTCCATTGCTATCTTTTTGGCCCGTATAGCGAAGGTAAGTATCCAAACCTTCAGAATATTTATCTGGGTAAATAAATTCTTTCCCCGTATTGTATGGAGGATCAATATAAATCATCTTAACCTTTCCGAAGTAGGCTTTTTGAAGAAGTTTAAGAACTTCTAGGTTATCTCCTTCAATAAAGAGATTTTCTGTAGTATCCCAGTTGATAGATTCTTCTTTACATGGCTTGAGAGTGCCTTTAGCAGGAGCTTGAATTATTTTCATGCATTCAGCCTTGCCTGGCCAGTTTAAACCAAATCTCTCTGGTCCAGATTCAACCCATTCTCCTAAAACCTTTTTAAACTGATCAAAGTCAATATGTTCTTCATTGAATACTTCTGGAAAAAGCTCTTTTAGTTTTTTTCTCTTTTCTTCGGATATATCCATTGAATTAAAGTTCATTTTTTTAGGTTTATCAGACATATTATTTTCCTAAGAGATATTGTTTTTTTAAACTATAACATCTGTAAAAAAGTAGACATTGACTTTTATTCTATGACAATAATAGACAATGGCTGTTATGACAATAAATAAACACGATAAACCACTTACTCTTGGCCAAATCCAAGATATTCTGAATATTCCCCAGCATGTCTTGATTCACTTGTGTGAAAAAAAGGTGATTATTCCTGGCTTTTCAGATACCCAGGGGAGAGGTCAATCTAGGTTATTTTCCAAAAGAAATCTCTTAGAATTTGCCATTGCCCTGCATATTAGACAATTTCAAATCCCGGTTATGGCTACACGAGTTATAATTTTAGTATTGAGAAAGTTTGAGGAAAAGGTACAGAAGAAAATCAAAGACTTTACCTTAGGATATCTAGCTAAGACAAAGCTTTCTCCTAAATTAACCCTTTACATCGAAGAAGGAGAAAACTTGATTTTTTTTCTCAAAAGCAAAGGCAATACATTCATTTTAAAATGCTCTATGTCAAAATTTGAGGAGAAAAAACCTATCCATTTTGTTGCTCTTAATCAATTATCATCTAACTTCAATTCTCGCTTAGAAATAAATATTTCAAAAGTTATTGAAGATTTATCAAAAAAATCCTTGCTATAATAGACACTGTCTATTATCTTTAAGTTATGAGCAAATCTAATGTAGCAATGAATGTTTCATCTCATGAAGAATCAGAAGAACAGCTTAATCCTGCAACTTTGGATTTACTAGATCATGTTGCGAGATATTGGCTGATGAATACGTTAGGACTGTTAAAGAGGAGGGAAAAGAAAATGAAAGCAGCGATCTATGCTAGATATTCCAGTGATAACCAAAGAGAGCAAAGTATTGAGGATCAAGTCAGGGTCTGCCGAATTTATGCACAAAAACAAGGTATTGAAGTTTTAAATGAGCATATTTATGCTGATGAAGCTCGCTCAGGATCTATTAGAGATCGAAAAGGGCTTGATGCTCTTATGAAATCTTGTGAGGAAAAAAGATTTGATATAGTCCTTGTTGATGATTCTTCTCGTATCTCAAGAGATGTTTATTATTTTAATCAACTCTTATGTCGCTTCATCTATCTTCATGTAAGACTGATCTCCATCAGTGACGACCTAGATACTCAAGAAGAAAATGCTAAAGTTGGATATCAGTTTCGCAGCATCTTCAACGAACTTTATCTAACTGATCTTAAAAAGAAAACTCATCGAGGACAAATGGGCCAGGTGATGCGAGGATTTATGAATAAAAGTGAGAATAGCTCTTAAAACAATAAAAAGGCAAAGAATTGCAAGATTCCACTGATAATAAAGTGCAATACCACATAAGATTGTCATTAAAATAGATAGTATCTCATTCACAATAAGAAGGCTTTTTGAGACAATAAACTGATGATCTAAGGATAAAATTTCCTTAACATTGTGTCAAAAAACGAAGGGTATCTCCCTCCAAAAAATGGTCAGGCTTTCTAGGTAATGACCTATTTGCTGACGGTGTAAACCGTCAGGGTCATTGCCAGAAAGTCGCCAAAAGATTTTCCTTAACATGTTGTAAGAAAATGAGGAGTATCTCCCCTACTCAAAATAAACGGATTTTTGAGACAGTCAGCATTTTCTGAAGACGTGAGTCTTCAGGCTGATTGTCCAAAAATGGTCAGAGACCAGTTTATTTTGAGTGAAACTGGTGGAGACGAACAGGATTGAACTGTTGACCTCTACAATGCCATTGTAGCGCTCTCCCAACTGAGCTACGCCCCCAAAATATTTTTATAGTAGCTTAGCATATCTTTTCAAATAAAATCAAATGATCATAACACATCATGAATATTTAAACACAGCCTTTAACTTTCTAATAGTTAAAATCAGCAGATTGAAGATTTAATTATTACGTACACATTTTTTAAAATAGCTTCTAATGAACATCACCCACATACAATGCTCTAGGCCGGTAAATACGATTATTTGCATATTGTTCTAAAATATGTGCTAACCATCCACTTGTACGAGAAGATGCAAAAATGGGAGTGTATAAATCAAGGGGAATTCCCATAGAATAATAAACTGATGCAGAATAAAAATCTACATTAGGTAAAAGGCCTTTTTGTTCACGAACAATATTTTCAATAGTTTCAGACATTTCAAACCAAGAAGGTTCATTATTATCAGATACTTTTTTTGATAATGATTTACTCATTTGTTTTAAAATTTTCGCTCTAGGATCTCCATGTTTATAAACACGGTGACCAAATCCCATAATTTTCTTTTTATGAGCTAAGGCATCTTCTATCCACTCTTTTGCTTTTTGAACAGATCCAATAGATTTTAACATTCTCATTACCTGCTCATTAGCTCCTCCATGTAAAGGACCTTTAAGAGTTCCAATAGCAGTCACTACAGCAGAATAAACATCGCTAAGAGATGATGTGGTGACCCTTGCTGCAAAACTCGAGCAATTTAACTCGTGATCTGCATGCAAAATTAAACAAGTATTAAGTATGCGCACAAATTCTTCATTAGGTTCTTCACCTTTTAAACAATAAAGAAAATTCCAAGCAAGAGATTGATCTGGATGAGCAGATATAATATCTTGTCCATTTCGAATACGTTCAAAAGCAGCCACTAACAAGCCTACCTTAGCAACTAAAGCATAAGACTTATCCAACAGTTGATCTTCATCTTTATCATCAGCATTTTGATCTGCTAAAGCCAACAAAGACACAGCACTTCTAAGCCATGCCATAGGATGCACATTTTTATGGGGTAATTGTTTTAACAGTTTTATAAGATCAGCATCAATGTTTAAATGAGATGCTATTTTCTGTTTTAGTTGCTCATTTTCAGCTTGTGAAGGTAATTTATTAAACCATAAAAGATAAATAATTTCTTCAAAACAATATTTCTCAGCTAGATCCTCTATTTTATAACCTCTATAAGTGAGGGTAGCATCTATAATACAAGAAATACGAGTCTTGCAGGCAATAACACCCTCTAATCCTTTATCAATAGCCTTATCATAATAGTCTGTCATCTTAAACCCTTTTCACCTGATAATCTCCTATTTATTCAATATCTATTATAATATAAGCAACCTTAAGTTGTCATTTATTATTTTGCAAGGCAGCTATTTGATTTAGAGAAAAGCTTATAAGTCTTAAGTTTAAGAAATCGCAAAATGGTTAATTGGATATCTCCTTCCACTACCAAAAGCATGTGATGATATCCTTAAAATTGGAGGAGATTGCCATTTTTTAAATTCCGACTCTTTAAGTTTTTTCAACAACCACTGATCAACTCGACTGCGGGCCGGCTTACACCTAACAACTATACGGTCAATACTTTCATCTATTTTACTATATTCAAATAAAGTATCCGTATCTTTTTGATTCTTTCTTAACTCCGCTGTTGGCGATCTAGAGATAATCTTTGGAGGAATCCATGAACTATAATACCTTTTAGCAATTTCATAAACCTCTGTTTTTAAGACATCTCCTATAGGAGCTAAAGCTCCGCTTGTATCTCCATAAAGTGTTGCATATCCTACAGCCAATTCACTTTTATTGCTTGCAGCAAGCAATAAGCTTTTATTTTGATTTGCAAATGCCATTAAATAAAGAGATCTAAGCCGGGCTTGTATATTTTCAGAAGTAATACCAACACAAGATATATTGCGCTTCGTTTTTAAGTCCTGATTGATATATTTATAAATATCTTGAATAGGAAGATTTTTAAAATGACAACCTAAATTTTGAGCTAATTTTTCTGCTAATGAAAAACTCAATTTTGCGCTAAAAGGTCCTGGCATGGCTATGGCCGTGACAAAACGAGGGCCTAACGCTTCTACAGCTAGGCAGGCTACCAAAGCAGAATCGATACCTCCACTTAATCCCAAATGCACATGGGAATACCCAGCTTTTCTCAAAAAATCTTTGATACCTAAAATAAGCGCTTCTTTCGCAAATAAAATAGGATCATTTTTTTTCAAAACTGGTTTATTGATCTGTTTGTCTTGTATTTTATTTGCTGGTGCTTCTAAGTCATAATACTGTACATCTTCTTTAAAATATTGGGCCTGCATCTGAATATTTCCTTTTTTATCAACATAGATACTTCCACCATCAAAAATGATTTCATCTTGCGCTCCAACTAAGTTGGTATACAACATAGGAGCAGATAATCTTTTTGTCACCCTTTGAATTGCTTTGAGTCTATACTCAGGTTTCCCTTTAGAAAAAGGAGAAGCACTTAAATTAACAATAAAATCTACACTACCTTTTTTAATAGATTTTAAGGGATCATCATCTTCACGAATACCCTCCCAATAAGGAATACAAGCCAATATATCCGCACAAATAGTCACTAAAATTTTATAGCCTTTAAGTTGAAATTGATTATCTTTTATACTTCCTGGTTCAAAGTACCTTAGCTCATCAAATACATCATAAGTAGGTAAAAATATTTTATGAAAATACTGAGGCTTTTTATTTTTCCTTAAAAGGACTGCTGAATTATGATAGTATTTTCCATATTTTTTTTTGTTTTTTGTCACAGCCCCTAATAAAACTGCAACATTGTCTGGCATTTTTTTATGGCATTTTTCTAAAGCCTTAAGTTGTTGTTCAACGATACTTTTTCTTTCTAATAAAGCTCCTGGCCAATAACCGAACAGAGACAGTTCCGGAAAGACAATAAGATCACAATGCTTAGCTTTTTTTATATGAGATAAAATAAGATCAGTATTATAATCAAAGTTTCCTAATAAAGGATTTATTTGAATGCTAGCAACTTTCATAACCACCTTCTTTTTATTTTCTGATTTGTATTATGCCCAATTTATATATAAAACAATATATTTATTTTGAAAAAATTGGATATAATCTCTTTTCTTATTTTATCAGGCAATCCAGCAAGCAAGGTAATCTGGCAGTCGGGCAATCGAGGCAGGTCCATTCTGGAGACATAGGTTACAGTTTATTCCGAAGACATAGGTTACACTTTTGCTCCAAAAGGATTTTCTAGAGCCATTAATTTTTTATTTTCTAAATCAAAATAGCCTAAATCATAATCCATAAAACTAACTAACCATATACCATCTTCTACCTCCTTTACACCTACATATTGATCTGTTAAAACACTAGATATCTGTATTTTTGTGTTATTCATACAAATCCGACCACTGTGTGTCACTCTTAACACAAGATCATGGCAGGGATAACCCCATACCGGTGATTCACCTTTATACTCTCTCTCAGATCGACTATAAATCTCTGAAGGCATTTTCATACTTAAAGCTTCATGTGGTCTCTCATAATTGAATTCATGAATGAATTTATCAAACATCTCTTGTTGTTGTAGAAAATTACTTCCAGCAGGTCTTGTCGTTTCTCTCTTAAGTGTCAAATGCATCCTCTCATGTCTACCATTTTGCTCCGGATGTCCCGGCTTTATTCTCTCAACACTAATACCTAAACTTAGCCACCATACTGAAAGCTTCGATAAACCAAATAAACCACAAGGGGATGAAAATGGAACTCCGTTATCCGTCCGAATAGCTTTAGGAAGACCATATCTCTTAAATACTCTCTTAAAAACTTCAACCGCATAACTCTCTCTTGTGCTGGGTAATCCCTCACAACATAAAATAAAACGAGTCTTATCATCTGTAATCGTTAGAGGATAACAATAATCACCATGAATCATAAATTCACCTTTATAATCTGTATACCACAAATCATTAGAATGGAAACCTACAGACATCTTTGTCCCTTCTGCCTTATAACCTCGCTTCTTCCTCTTCTGTACTAAACCATGTCTAGCAAAAACAGCGTGAAATGTACTTATTGCTGGAAGCCTGAAATCTGAATACTTTCTCCTAAATATCTCTCTAATCTTAGCTGCTCCCCAATGAAGCTTCTTCTTCTTTAAAGTTAATATCAAAGCTTCTGTCTCTTCAGGAAGCTGATTTGCAAAACGAAAAGGCTTACTAGATTGCGACAATATACTACCACTCTCCTTATAACGATTCCAAAACTTGTAACCTGTCTTTCTTGATATATTGAAATCACGACAAACTTTGGACATCGAATCTCCTTCTATAAGCTGATTAATAAATCGAACCTTGTCATCCATAACACTATTCCTCCATGGCATAAATACATCCTTTTGTTCTAATTACTCACTAGAACAAAAGCGAAATGTGTTACCTAGGGGTCAAGAACATTCTGTAACCTATGTCTCAGAACGTACATTTTAGTTTATTAAGCTTTGGCGGTACTTTTATGATTTGGTCAATTTCTTTAAACTACCTTGACAATTAAGGCGAGTTAGATAAGAATAATATGTGAATATAAAAATACACGGGTCTATGTTCCTTATTCTCTAATAAACTTTAGAGTTGGATGCTTAGGCCCATTTTTTTTAGGAGTTACTTTAAATGGACAAAATAGCCTATGTTGTCGATGGTGGCTTTTTTACTAAAAAATTCAAAACTATTACAAAAAATTTTCCAACAGCTAATCACGTTGAAAAGTATATTCATTCTATACAAAGTTATATTCAAGAAAAATATATTTCAGGACCTTCAGAAATTTATAGAGTTTTCTTTTATGACTGCCAGCCTCTTGAGAAAAAACTCATCAATCCTATAGATAAGTCTATTCTTGATCTTGCTCAAAGCCCTTCTTTTAAGGACAATAAGAACTTACAGAATTGTTTACCACAAAAAGCCTATTTTGCTCTTCGCTTTGGTCAACTGAAGATACAAGGAAATAAAAAAGATGACTGGAGTCAATGGGATATAAAAAAATGGAAAATGTCTGATCTCGTTAATAAAAAGATAGAAGCTAAAGATTTATATCCATCTCTACAACAAAAAGGAGTTGATATGAGAATAGGTCTTGATATTGCTAGCATTACTTCAAAAAAACTTTGTACAAAACTAGTATTGCTTTCTGGTGATACGGATATGATACCTGCTATGAAAATGGCTCGAAAAGAAGGAGTTCATGTTTTCCTACATACTTTCAATAAATCAATTTCAAATTTAATGTCTTCACACTCAGATGTTATTATAAAACATCATGATTTAAACTTTCAAATAAATTTAAGTTAGACAGTTTTTCAATTTGGAGCTGTTTCCCTAAAATGCATCTCGCCTCTGGCGACTTTCTGGCAGTTAGCCTGACGATTAGCATCGTCAGAAAATAGCTAACTGCCTAGAAAGCCTGATGCATTTTAGTAGAAAGGATCCTCTCGTTTCTTTACTACATGTTAAGGAAATATAAAAAAGGGTGGATGGGTACAATTGCTGTCTCACTAAAAATAAACTGGCCTCTGGCCACTTTCTGACAGTAAGCCTGACAGTTTGCACTGTCAGCAAATAGCTTACTGTCTAGAAAGCTTGACTATTTTTAGCAGGGAGATACTTCTTATCTTTTTACACAATGTTAAGGAAATCGGATCTTCGATTTTTTACTTAAAAGGAAAGGCGGATGGGTACAATCATCCGCCTTTCAAAGAGATAAAAAATGATCCTTTGGATCTTATGTTTAAGTTTTTGCAATCTTCAAGTTGCAAGAAGATTTAAAGGTCCTCCAACTAATAGCCTCACACTTCAACGGCTGGTCATTCTCTAATGTCACCCTTACACTACACTGATATACCCTATACTCATTAAACTTATCATCACTGTATAAATCACTGCACAATTGCATAACACCACTCCCTTTAAGTAAAGTGCAGGATGCCTGGCAAACATTAATAAAAATTGCATTGCGACCTACAGCATTGACCTGCTCTATATAATTAGTATTAGGCCTATAATTAGCATAAAAATCATACTGTGCTGCCTTTGTATCTTGCTCTAGGTGAGTTGATAAAAACTTCTTTTCAGCAGTTCTGTAAGCTTTATAAAAAGCTATCCTCGCATTGCTACAAAGAAGTCCCAAACTACAAATAACAACAATTGCTAGTAAGTAAAGCATTCTTCTACGACTTGTCTTTTTAAGCTTTAGCTTTTTCATTTTTCTTTACCTTTCTATTTAAAATAGGATCCTATGTCACATGCAAAAGATTTATCTTTAAAACATCATGGTAATAAAATAAAAAACTTATAAACTTACTGGCTTTAAGGTTTCATGTTCATGTTGCCCGCAACCGTCTTTTACTTTTTGTTCTAAAAGATCAATCCTATTATGAGTTTGTATAAACATTTTGCTATGAGTGCCTGATAATCTGTGCAGCTGTGTAAGGTATTTAAAACCAAAGATGCCGACTATCGCTAAAACTATTGCAACTGAAGCAACAATCTGAAATAAATAAAATCCTTTAATATCTTTTAAGTTTTTCATAAAATCACCTTTAGTTAACAAAACAAAACCCATGCTGTTTACAACATGGGTTTTATTTAGATAGAGATTAAATGCCTTGTACTGAATTTACTAACTGTTTTTCTTCGTTCATAGTCCATTCATCATTTTGAGAACCATCAATATCGCCTACACACCCTATTATAAAGGGAATACTTCCTGGTATAGAGTTATTTACCTTAAAAGAACCTTCTGTAGTAATAGCTGCAGGAGTCCAGTCTCCAGCAGCATATCCTGCACATACTTGACAAGCTGTCGATGTTGTAGCTGAACATGCTGAAGTTGCACAAGCACCTGGAGTTAAAATACCTTCTGATATTTCCATTGCAGTATCAGCATTAGCACCAGATTTTGTATGAAGTGTTCCATCTCCGACACTTGTACTTATTGAACCTGGCAACAATCTAAATGTATTTGTGACGTCGTCATCATTTGCAATTGGCCCTCTATAACCAGTAGGTCTATCGGCAGAGGATTCTATGTTTACATTCTTTGTAGCTGGGTCTGCTTGTTTTTGACTATTGTTCCAACCGCAATTATAAAGCATATTACTGCCCTCGACAGAGTAACCTATTTGTTGTAAGTTAGCTGATCCATAGTTCCACTCAGCAATAAAGCTTCTTTCAGATGCATAGAGACCTGATAGCTGTGTTCTTGCTTCTGTTTGCTTTGATCTTGCTTGGAACTTTTGATAGTTCGGTATTGCAATGGCTGCTAAAATACCAATAATAGCCACTACAACCATTAACTCTACTAACGAAAACCCTTTTTGATTTTTTAATTTATTTCTTTTAATAAACTTAAACACTCTTGATAATGATTTCATTTTTATTCTCCCCTTTTTAATTAATAACGTAAAAAAATATTTTCCTTAACATTGTGTAAAATAACTTGGGATATTTCCCTCTAGTAAAAATGCATCAGGCTTTCTAGGTAGCCAGCTACTCGCTAAAGACGTGAATGTCTTTCTTACTGACTGCTAAAAAGTCACCAGAGGCTTACCTCGACGAGGTTCGCCTTGAGAGGCGAAATACATTTTTAGCGAAACAAAACACAGCACTACTTTTTGTTTCTTATGTATTCTCAAGCTGACTGTGAAAGGTAAAAAAACGGCTAAAAATATCAAAAGTGTAAATCTTCAAAGCCACATCAAAAGACTAGATTTTAATTTAACTGGACTGTAACTTACGTACATAAGTTACAGTATCAAGTTATTAAAATGATTACCGATATAATAAATTGAAAGGTCTTAGACAGTGATGGTAGTTGGTCTGGAAATGGCCAAAAACATCAATGATTTTAAGGGAGCAGGACTGTAACTTATGTACGAAAGTTACAGTGCTAAGTAGTTGAAATCATTGAATTACTGGACTGTCTAGTCTAGCATTGAAACAACACTTAAGCTTAGAAAATTATAAAAACGTTGAATATTGATAAAATGTTTGTATCTAAGCAAGACAACTCCGTATATTTTCACTTTAAGAGAGTGAAAACACAAGAAAAAATTTCCCTTAACATCGTGTAAAAAGATGAAGGGTATCTCCTTCCTAAAAATGAACAGGTTTTTGAGACAGTCAGCATTTTATTGGCGGTGTTAACCGTCAAGCTGACTGTCCAAAAATGGCTAGAAGCCAGTTCATTTTTAGGGAAACAATACAAGAAAAGATTTCCTTAACATTTTATAAAAAAAATAAAAAGTACCTTCTTACTAAAAAATAAACATGCTTTTGAGGTAGTCAGCTTTTTTTTCTGAAGATATAAATCTTCAGGCTGACTACCCAAAAGTGGTCAGAGACCAGTTTATTTTTAGTGAGACAAAATATTGATAAAATGTTTGTATCTAAGCAGGACAACTCCTTATATTTTCACTTTAAGAGAGTGAAAACACAAGAAAAAATTTCCCTTAACATCGTGTAAAAAGATGAAGGGTATCTCCTTCCTAAAAATGAACAGGTTTTTGAGACAGTCAGCATTTTATTGGCGGTGTTAACCGTCAAGCTGACTGTCCAAAAATGGCTAGAAGCCAGTTCATTTTTAGGGAAACAATACAAGAAAAGATTTCCTTAACATTGTGTAAAAAAATAAAAAGACCCTCATTACTAAAAAATAAACGGTTGAGGCAATGAGCATTTTATGAGGGCGTGAGCCGTCATGCTCATTGTCCAAAAATGGTCAGAGACCAGTTTATTTTTAGGGAAACAATGCAAGAAAAATTTCCCTTAACATTATGTTAAGAAACGAGGGGAGTCTCCCTACTAAAATGCCTCAAGCTTTTTAGGCATTGCCCTATTTGCCAAACGGCTTGGGGCCAGTTTGGGGGCAATGCCAAAAAGTCGCTAGAGGCGAGAGGCATTTTAGTGAGACAGCATTTTAGTGAAACAGCATTAATGATTTAGTTCGTTTGTGAGTTTTAGAGAATTTTATATCTTTTATTTTGCTTTCAAAAAAGTGTCTCCCCCAGATATCTAAAGACTCTTTCTTTTCCTGAGTTAGAAACTTTCTTACATCCATTACTAATTCATTCCATTTAATAAGGTGAACTTTTTTTAAAAGTTCCTTTTGAATAAAGTGAGGAGTTATTGACAATGATTTATTTTTCCATGGACCCCATTGAGATAAAGCATTTTTAAAAAAAGGTAAATTTGGTTCTACTCCTTGAGAAATATACCATAAAAGATCATACCAGTCTCTCCCTTTACAAAAAGGACGACATAAAATAGCATGAAGTTTTCCAGACATCAGACTTGGCAGATCGTATACAGGAATAGGGAAATCTACAGGAAAGCTTAAATATTTAATTTGTTCATTTGCTCCTATGGGAGGATTGATATCTACTTCAATTTTTACTTTAACTTTTTTTCTAGTGTCTTGTTGATACTTAAATAGGACTGTTTTTTTGATGGAATCGTCTTTTAGAAATCGACCTCTTACATTTTGATCAATAGAAATTTTTTGATTTATGGACAAGTTATATCCATAGGTATTCATAAACTCCATAGCCTTTTCTAAATAAGTTATGATATTAAAATTAGGTTCTGGAGATCTTGTTGAAAAATCTAAGTCTTCAGAAAAACGATCTAGATTGTGAAGAATTCTCAAAGACGTACCACCTAAAAAACTAACTCTTTGAAAAAAACCAGCCTTGTAAAGAGAATATAAAGCTACTTCTTGAGTAATTTCTTTAAGAGCATTAAGTTCTTCTTCAGAGCTTTTAGGATTATATCTATCTAGCTTTTTCTGTATAATATCTTTCATTTCAACTTCTTAACTATAAAATGAGCTAACCTTTGAGTACTTTTCTTTTTATAGAGGTTACCTAAGTTTAAAATGTCTTGTGCTCTCCATCCTTGACTCAACTTGTATAAATCATTTAAATCAATTCTTAGATCATCCTCTATATCTTTGAGCGTTTTGTAAATATATTTTTTTAAATAAATCAAATCAAATAAAGATCTCATAGCAGTCGCTACAAGAAATCCTCCTTTTTTATCTTGATTGACTTCAAGGAAAAAAGGCTTAACTGGGGAATATGTAAAACTAAAGTTCCCTATAGGACTTTTGTAAAATTTCTTCTTCTGACTATAACAGGCTGAAGTGATTTCATAAACAGTTTCAGGAATAACGCCATGAAATGATAAAGCAGATTCAAATGAAATATAACTTGGTAAGTATAAATGGTTGGCTAATGTATATTTGGAAAATTGTGTGTTTGGAAGATAACTTGAAGCCACTTGATTATTTAAAGAATAAAGCCCTCTTCTATATTGAAGAATATTCTTTTTTTTGATATGGTATGAAATGAGATTATGGAGAGCTGATGATTTTTTTTCAGGAAAAATCATTTTTAAATCTTCGTCAGTAAAAATAAGTCCTCGACTCATTATTGTAAATTTCAGTTTTATTAAAAAAGATTGCATTTTTTAATTTCTCCAAATCACCTATACTTAAATAAAACTTCTATTTTAATAAATCATTATCTCTATAATATACCATACTTTAGCCAAAAACTATGAAAATTTCATAGTTTTTGGTTATTTTTGTTAAAAAAGGATGAAATCAGATATCTTTTTGTATCACTTAAAATAAACTGGCTTCTCGATGCAGGCCTCTAACGACTTTCTGGCAATCATAAAAAAAATAATAATTCTCAGAACTTATTCTTCTCTTGCTTTGTGGTCATCCATATGAGTGAAACAATACAAGAAAAAATTTCCTTAACATTTTGTAAAAAAATAATAAAGATCCACCTTACTAAAAATAAACGGATTTTTGAGACAGTCAGCATTTTATTGAAAATGTAAATCTTCAAGCTGATTTGTAAATAACAACATTTTCCCTAACATGATATAAGAGAATAAAGACATTCTTCCTACTAAAATGCCTCAAGCTTTTTAGGCATTGTCCTATTTGCCAAACGGCTTGGGGCCAGTTTGGGGGCAATGCCAAAAAGTCGCCAGAGGCGAGAGGCATTTTAGTGAGACAGCATTTTAGTGATACAAAAGTGGAACAACATATTGATAAATGGTTTGTATTTCAACAAAAAATGTTTTAATAATGCTAAGATGAAAAGTTATAACAGTGAAATGATTCTTTACAATACTAATGATGGTCAAGTGAACATTGAAATCAAATTAGACCACAAGGCAAAAACAATCTGGCTTTCTCAAGCCCAAATGGCAAATCTATTTAATATAAAATCTCATACAGTCAATGAACATATAAAAAAAATATATTCAGAAGGTGAATTAGACGAAACAGAAACTACTCGGAATTACCGAGTAGTTCGACTTGAAGGGTCAAGGCAGGTGGAAAGAAATGTTCTTCATTACAATCTCAAAATGATTTTAGCTTTGGGTTACAAAGTTCAATCGCAAAGAGGTACTCAATTTAGGGTTTGGGCTACAAAGCATTTAAATGAGTATTTGGTAAAAGATTTTGTAATGAATGACCAGAGGCTCAAGGACCCTGAAGGGTGGGATTATTTTGATGAAATACTCGAACGCATTAGAGATATTCGCGCTTCTGAAAAAAGATTCTATCAAAAAATAAAAGACATCTTTAGTGAAACAAGTGTAGATTATGTTATTTAAAAAGTGTTACCTATGTCCCTGGGTTGGGATCCGGCAAACTGGTCCCGGAAACCGAGAACTGAATGCCCGTCTGCCGGATTCCCGGGACCCATATCCCGGATAATTAAAAGTACGATAAGAAAAAATATCTAGTATAAAATGTAAAATAAAAAGTGCTATTTTTATCTTAAATTAAATATGTATATTATTTGTTTTTAAGCTTATGGAGTTGCTCAATAGAAAGACCTGTCAACTGAGCAATAAGTTGTAGCTCCATACCTTGTTGTAACATGCGCAATGCAACTGCCTCTCTACCTTCTTCCCGACCTTCTTCTTTACCTTCATTAAATAATTTAGAAGCTGTACTTATCATAACTTGATCCTCCTTATTGGTAATGACCTCTCCTTCAAGTGCATCAAATACTGATTTTTCATAATCTGTGCCTTGTAGCATATATCTACTTAAAACACCAGCATATTCACGGTAGTCTGAGAGATTTTTACTATTTTACATAACTCAAATACTGACTTGATATGACTCTTTGTCATATCTCCTGACTTCGACGGTTTATGTTCGGTATTGGTTTTGTAACATTGATGGTTATAGGATTTTGGAGTAAGTTTTCGATGTAGTGCCTAGTAACACACCAAGTCAGATTATTTTTATTTTTATTTTGACTTTTTTTTTAATAAGCATTAAATTATTTTTATGTTTGTAAGAATCAAAAGCACACCAAACAGTCCAAGGCAGTCAGTTCAGATCGTTGATTCTATCCGTTATGGCAATAAAGTTCGCCAAAAGATCATCCGTCATGTCGGAGTGGCTCAAGATGAGGATGAGCTATTTCGTCTTCAAGAGCTTGGAGAATTCATCAAAGCTAAACTAACAAATGAAAATCAATTATCTTTTTTTGCTCCGGAAGAGATTTCTAAACAAGTGATTGAGTCCAAGTTTCGTCATTGCAATAAACCCTTAAAAGTAGATCTTAAGAAACTAAGGGAAGATCAAAGAGTCATTGTAGGTATTCATGAGGTTTATGGAGCTATGTACAAGGAATTAGGTTTAGATCGCATTTTACCAGTGAGTCGTTATCATTCATCACATTGGGTTTTATTTCATACAGTGATGGCTCGGATAGCTAATCCTCAAAGTAAAAGAGAGAGCAGTCGATTTTTAGAAGAGGATTTTGGAGTTCATATTTCGTTAGAGAAGATTTATCGCATGATGGATCGTTTAGATAGCAAAAGGATAGATAAGATAAAGAGACTGGCAGGTCAAGTGGCACAAAAGGTTTTTAAAGAGCCTTTGAAAGTTTTGTTTTTTGATTGTACGACACTGTATTTTGAATCAATTATTGAAGATGATTTAAGACAAAGAGGTTACAGTAAAGATGCTAAGTTTAAAGAATCTCAAGTGTGTTTAGCAGTCGTTGTGACCAAAGAAGGTTTTCCTGTCAGTTACGAGACTTTCCCGGGTGCTATCTTCGAGGGTCATACCTTAAATCCAGTGATAAAAGAGATGAAGTCTAAATATAACTTAGAACAAGCTATTTATGTCGCTGATAGAGGAATGTTAAGTGAAGATAATTTAAAAGCACTAGAAGATGAGAATCTTCATTATATTGTAGGAGCTAAGCTTAAGAAATTACCAAAAGTAAAACAAGAGCTTGTATTAGATAAGTCAAAGTACAAAATTGTCAGTAAACAAGAAGGTTTCAAGATTCAATCATTAGAAGATAAAGATAATAAGAGGAAAGTGATAGTTTGTTATTCTTATAAGAGAGCGGAGAAAGATCGACATGATCGTCAACAAACTATAGATAGTTTAGTTAAGAAACTCTCAAAGGCTCAAGATGTGAAGACTTTATTAAACAATTACGGTTATAAGAAGTATTTAAAAGTCACAGGCAAGAAACAAAAGCTTTCAGTCAATGAAAATCGAGTCAAAGAAGATCAAAAGTGGGATGGTTTGTTTGGAGTCATAACAAACCTCAAAGATATGGATGATTTAGACATTATTAGCCAATATAAGGGGTTATGGCAAGTCGAAGAAACATTCCGGATAGCTAAGCATGATTTAAAAATACGTCCTATATTTCACTGGACATCAGATCGGATCAAAGCACACATAGCCATTGCTTTTATCTGTTTAGTCTGTATAAGACACTTAGCTTACAGAATTAAGATACAATACCAATCCTGTTCACCGGAAGTTATACGAAATGCTTTAATCCATGTACAGCATAGTTTATTAGTAGATCAAACCAATAACAGAAAGTACTCTATACCTTCAAATATAAGTAAGGAAGCTCTGAAAATCTATCAGATTATGGGACTTAAGCACTCTACAACACCTTATCTTATTGAATAAAAATACACTTAATACATAACTAAAAATCAATTGTAGTGCCTATGATGTAATGTATCATCCAATGATCCCAGTAACTTATAAGTTTAAACCGTCGAAGTCAGGAATAAGTTGTAGCTCCATACCTTGTTGTAACATGCGCAATGCAACTGCCTCTCTACCTTCTTCCCGACCTTCTTCTTTACCTTCATTAAATAATTTAGAAGCTGTACTTATCATAACTTGATCCTCCTTATTGGTAATGACCTCTCCTTCAAGTGCATCAAATACTGATTTTTCATAATCTGTGCCTTGTAGCATATATCTACTTAAAACACCAGCATATTCACGGTAGTCTGAGAGATTTTTACTATTTTACATAACTCAAATACTGACTTGATATGACTCTTTGTCATATCTGAAGCTACTTTTAATGTGTAACAAAAAGCTGAGGCAGTGCCCGCCTTACTTTTTATGTCCTCTTCAGACTCTTTCCTTAAATCTACCACATTCGGACTGAAATTGAAAGCTGAAGCTCCAAACACCTGTTTTACTTCTGATGTTAGATGAAAAGCTGTTTGCAAATCTGAAGATATATGAATGGGAGCCTGCCTATGAAGTAATAAAACTGTCATAATAGGATAAATTCTCATTTCTAAAAGTGCTAAGCTATATCTTAAAGCTTGAAGAAAAAGATCCTCCTCAGATACCTTATGACTCTTATGCTCTACAATAATAGCTATTAAGGCATCAGTATCAAAACCTTTAAGACCTACTTTAGCTATCACATCTGCATGACGCATTCGAAATTTTCCGCTAATTTCTTTTTGTAATACCTCTGTATCAATAAATTCTAATTGATTAAAATCAATAGATTTAAACTTCTCAGGACTTAATCCAAACTTTAAAAAACTCTCAAATCGTGCTTTGTTTTTAAGACCCCATTTAGCTATTTTGTCGTGTTCTATTTGTAAAGACATTTTTAAACCCTTCTAACGGTTTTATACCTATAATATTTCTTCTTTAAACCTCATCTGATTTATAGGTATAAGCAAAATAGAGGCCAAAGTTTTTTTCGAACAAACTCAAATAAAAGAGGTCTAAGACTTTTTAACTTCAAATTTGTCCGGATATCCGGATTCGAATCCGGATTTCATACATTTTTGCTAAATGCGTTATCTATGTGTTAGACACTTAAAACAGACTACGCTTATATTCTTTAGAAAACGGCCCCAGAGTGCCTCGTTTGCCAAATTTATGGAAAAAGAAGAAGATATAGAATAGATAAGCGTATATTAGATGCTTATTTTACAAATAAAGATTTTAAGAATAATAAGGATTTTTAAAATTACCTACCAGATTTGTTTTTAGTGGCATCCACTAAAACATAAGTGCTTCCCTTAGCTGAGGGAGGAGGAAGTGGTCGACCTTTTACTGCTGTAACCTCTCTTCTCGCACCACCACGAGGACCCACTTCAAGGTATTGCCCAGATTTTGGAGCTACAATCCCTGGCTTGATACGTTTTGATTTATCAATTGAAGGACGTTTTTTTTCTTTCGGTTTTTGTTCATTTTTTATTTTTGTTTTAAAAAAGTTCAATATTTTCATATAAAAGTTCCTTTGAAAGTAAAACAAAAATCAAAACCATAGTAAGGATTTTTATTATATTAAATCATAACATAAAAGTATTAAATTATTGTCGCATAATTCTTATTTTTTGTCATTAAAAAAGGCTTATAACTAGATAAGAGTATAAATTTACTTTAGCTCATAAAGATTTGAAATGATTCATTAAGAGAAATTAATAGAAAATTTTCCTTAACATCGTGTAAGAAAGTGAAGGGTATCTCCTTACTTAAAATGAAGCAATCAGCATTTTCTTTCCGGGAATCTGGCAAACCGGCAATTGGGCAGACAGTGTCCGGAAACTGATCTCCGGCGAAAATAGAAACGATTTCCTTAACATTTTGTCAAAAAACGAGGGGAGTCTCCCTCCTAAAAATAAACGGATTTTTGAGGCAATGAGCATTTTATGAGGGCGTGAGCCGTCATGCTCATTGTCCAAAAATGGTCAGAGACCAGTTTATTTTTAGTGATACAACAAACTAAGATGTGATCTGCATGGCAGTCCATATAACATCAGGTCTTTTGAAAAGGTCGTAAAGATCATCCATCCATCTTTTTGTTGGCTCAATTTGATACGGTAGTGAAAAATTCACAATATATCCTTTAGAAAGGTAAACCTGTAGATTTAAATGGACATGACCTGGATATTTTTTAAAAATTGATTTTAATCTTTCTAATTTATTACATTCAGATTCTTTAAGAAAAAGACAAATTTCCTTTGTAGATTTCATTCTATTCTCTAATAATTCAACTTGATCTACTAATATCCTCGAAGACTCTCCTGTCTTCTCTAAAATTCCTGTCATAATATAGATTTCATCTTCTAAAACCTTCATCTTGGAATAGTTATCTGGAAAGATAATTAATTCCAGCTCATCCATTAAATCCTCTAAGGTAATAAAAGCCATCAAAGTTCCTTTTTTTGTCACACGCTCTCTCACATGAGTGACAAGACCTGCTACTGTAACCCTCTGTTTATTTACATGTTCAGATAACTGACCAATATTGCAGGTAGTGAACTTATCTAATAAATACTGAATGGAGTTAAGAGGATGATCACTTAAAAAAAAGCCTAAAACCTCTTTTTCTCTTTTTAAACATTCTTGCTGATTCCAAGGCTCTGTATCAGGTAATACAAAATCTGATTGATCAGATGTTTTAAATAAGCTGATTTGTCCTATCTCTTGGTCTCTGCGGTCCTCTTCAGATAAACGGATAATCTTTTCATAAGAACGCCACATCTGTGACCTTGAAGCCCCTAAGTTGTCTAAAGCCCCTGCCTGTATAAAACATTCAATAGTTTTTTTATTTAGAACTCTAGAGTCTACACGACTAAAAAAATCTTTAATATCTTTAAATGGCTTTTTAGATCTAGCTGAAATAATATGTTCCACCACTCCTTTACCTACACCTTTAATAGCCCCTAAACCAAAAAAGATGCTCTCCTTTTTAATAGAAAATTCATACTCTGAAAAATTCACATGTGGTGGTTTTAAATCAAGAGCTTTTGATTTAACATCTCTCACATATTTAACTAACTTTTTAGGATAAGGCATCTCAACACTTAGTAGCGCTGTATAAAACTCATGAGGGTAATGAAACTTCAACCAGGCTGTCTGAGCCGCTATCACACAATAAGCTGCCGCATGGGATTTATTAAAACCATATTCTGCAAACTTGGCCATAAGTAAAAAAAGCTCTTCTGCTTTTTTAGAATTATATCCGTTCACCTCAACAGCACCTTTTAAAAAACGAGCTTTTTGTTGAGCCATCTCTTCAGACTTCTTTTTTCCCATAGCTCGTCTTAAAATATCAGCCTCACCTAAAGAATAATTAGCCATCCTAGCAGCAATCAATTGCACCTGTTCTTGATAAACAATAATACCGTATGTCTCTTTCAAAATAGGCTCTAATTCTTTAAAGAGGTAATTTATCTTTGAACGTCCATGCTTTCTATTAATGAACTCATCCAACATCTGCATAGGACCTGGTCTATATAGAGCATTGATTGCTGTGATGTCTTCAAAAGATTTTGGATTAAACTTACAGATCAAGTTTGTAATACCTGTACTCTCAAATTGAAATATTCCAGATGTATCTCCACCACTCATCAACTCATAAATACCTTTATCAGAAAGTGAAATCTCACTTATCGAAATATTTTTTTGCCTATTACTTGAAATGAGCTTTACTGTTTTATCAATATGAGTGAGAGTTCTTAAGCCTAAAAAGTCAAATTTGATAAGCCCAATTTTTTCAGCAGATTTCATATCAAACTGTATGACGTTTTCCCCTTCTTTACCCCTGTAAAGAGGCGCTAATTGGACAAGAGGTTGATCCGAAATAACAACGCCAGCAGCATGAATACTAGCATGTCGATTAAGCCCTTCTATCTTTCTAGCAAGTTCCAAAACTTGCATAGCTTTAGGGTCATTTTCTATAAGTTCTTGAAGTCTTGGCTCTTGTACTATCGCTGCACCCAGTGTGATGCCAAGAGTGTCAGGAATCAACTTAGCAATAACATCCACCTCTGCAAATGTCATCCCTAAAACACGACCAACATCTCTTACAGCAGCTCTTGCTTGAAGTCTTCCAAAAGTGATAATCTGTGAAACAGAGGCTTTACCATATTTCTGAGTAACATACTCTATGACTTCTTGTCTGCGATATTGACAAAAATCAATATCAAAATCAGGCATAGAGATACGCTCTGGATTTAAAAATCTTTCAAAAATCAAATTGTACTTCACAGGATTTAAATCTGTAATCATTAAGCTATAAGCTACAAGACTACCTGCTCCTGAACCTCTACCTGGACCTACAGGAATTTTCTTTGTTTTAGCCCATTTAATGAAATCTTGAACAATTAAAAAGTAACCCGAAAAACCCATAGAATGAATGATCTCTAATTCATGATTTAATCGAGCATAGTATTTATCTTTATTTGAAATAGTATCAGAGTTTTTTGAAAAACGAGCTTCCAACCCTTGCTTTGCTTGAAAAGTAATTTCTTCTAAAAGACTTCTTCCTTCCTTAGTCGGATAACTAGGAAGATGATATATAGGTTGTCCCTTTTTATCTTCCAATTGAAATTCTATTTCACATCTATTTGCAACCTCTAATGTATTAGAAATAGCTTCAGGAATATCTGTAAATAATTTTTGCATTTCTTCTGAAGATTTAAAATAATACTCATTTGCAACCGCTTTATCATTTGAAACTTCATGAAGAATCGTATTAGTTCTGATACAATCTAAAACATCCCTGGCAATTGCATCTTCCTTATGTGTAAAGTGTATATCATTTGTAGCTACTACAGGCACTTCTAGCTCCTTAGATGCTTGTAATAAAAATTTATTAACTTTATCCCATTGAGAGTTTTGAGTTAAGTTTGGCCTTTGTATTTCTAAAAAAAGATTATCTTTATATATCTCTTTGAGATTACGAATTTCTGCAAGCGCAATATCATTGCCTTGATCGATAAACTTAAGAGGAACAATACCTTTCAATCCTCCAGTCAAACAAATTAAATCTTCAGAAAACTCTTTAAGAACTTCCATATCAATACGAGGACGGTAATAGAAACCTTCTTGTTGTCCCTTAGTGTTGATTTGACAAAGTTGTTGGTAACCTTTAAAGTTTTTTGCAAGAAGTACTATTTGTCTGTCAGATGTTTTATGGAATGTTTTTTCTCCTTTAACGAATCTATCCTCTGTAACAAAAACTTCTATCCCTAAAATGGGCTGAATACCTTTTTTCTTACAAGCAAGATAACTCTCTACTGCGCCAAACATATTGCCATAATCTGTAAAAGCAATGGCAGGCATCTTATACTTAACTGCAAGATCAACAAGTTCTTCGACCTTGCAAGTTGCCTCTAGAAGGGAATATTGGGTATGTGTATGAAGATGTACAAAACTCATTTTAATAAGCCTTTGTTTATTGCTTTTACTCAAAGCGTTAAAATCACGCCTACCTTAACACAAAATGGCTTTAAGACAAGTAGAGACCTATAATTTTTCTTGATTATCCAGGACATAGCCCATAGGAACCCGGGAGCCGTGACATGGAAAAACTATAAATTACAGTTCAAAATAAGATCCCAGCTCCCCGATACAGATTGCCGGAAAAACAAAGAGTTCGATTAAATAATCTATCTACTTTGAGTTTAAATACTATGTAAAATTTACAAAACATTCATTTTTCCTTTTATTTCTCTGCTGCTTTATGATACAACTACTTAAAAAATGGTCAGAGACTCGCATCGACTCGCATCGAGTAAGACCATGTGTATTTTTAATGAAACGAAAGGAGTTTGTTATGAAAAAATATTTATTAAGTGGATTTTTTATTTTTATGTTTGCCTTTATATGTCAACTTGAAGTATCTCAAGCACAACCTATGTAATGTACCTATATTATCTATCGATGGAGACTGTGGTTATATTGATTTCGATAGTCCAAAGAAGGATATTATATTGGATTCCATAAGCATTTTATGTCAGTCTGGTTCATTTAGCCTCATAAAACTAGAAGGCAATGATGCCATAATAATTTATGCATGCTCTGGTTCATTTGGGGGAAATCTGTACTCTGTTCTAGACGCAGGTAGAATCAGGAAACAAGATAAATAGAAAATTGTGTGATTGATTTTTTTAAATTTTAATACAACCTTTTAAGCTGCCTTGTTCCTTACTATTCCCACTCAATAGTTCCAGGTGGCTTACTGGTGATGTCATAAACCACTCGATTGATCTGTCTAACGCTATTGGTGATCTTTGTAGACATTTTCTTCAAAAAATGAGTCTCAAAATCAAACCAGTCCGCTGTCATACCATCTACTGAATGAACAGCTCTTAAAGCCAAACAGTATCCATAAGATCTGCTATCTCCTTGAACTCCTACCGTCTTTACCGGCAGCAGAACACAAAAAGATTGCCAAATTTGATCATATAATCCTTCCTCTTTAAGAGCATTAATGAAAATAGCATCTGCTTCTTGTAAAATAGCAATTTTTTCTGCTGTGATTTCTCCTAAAATCCTAACAGCTAATCCTGGCCCAGGAAAAGGATGCCTCCATAAAGCCTCATCAGGAATTTGCAGGTGTTTTCCTATTTGTCTAACTTCATCTTTAAAAAACTCTCTAAGTGGTTCTAAAACCTTTAAGTGCATTTTTTCTGGCAATCCCCCTACATTGTGATGTGTTTTAATAGTGATCTTTTGATTTGAAAACTTAGAAGAAGAGCTTTCGATCACATCTGGATAAATTGTACCCTGAGCTAACCACTTTATATCTTTGTTTTGCTTTCTAAAATTATCAAAAACATCAATAAATGTTTTTCCTATTATCTTTCTTTTTGTTTCTGGACAAGTCACCCCTTTCAAAGCTGACAAAAACTTATCACTAGCATCTAAGCCCTCTACATTAAGACCTAAGTTTTTATAAATATTCAGCACTTCTTTATATTCATCTTTTCTAAGCAGTCCATTATCAACAAAAACACATCGAACACACTGAGAATCAAGTGTGCGAGTTAAGAGTGTGGCCAAGACAGTAGAATCCACACCTCCACTTAAAGCGCAAAGGACCTTTTCCTTAGGTTTTACACGAGCCTTAACATATTCTATAGATCTTTCACAAAAATCCTCTGTTTTCCACTGCTTTGAAAGACCCACCATTTTAAATAAAAAATACTCTAAATATTTTTGGCCGTTATCTGTATGAATCACTTCTGGATGGAACTGCAATCCAAGAGATCGGCCATCTGAAATAGCTGCTATTACACCCTGCTGACTTTCTGCTAGAATGATAAAGCTATCAGGCAGTTTGACCACATCGTCACTATGACTCATCCACACATGACTTTCTGGAGAAAAATAAGAAGACATGGATGAAAGAGAAAGCTTTTTTTCAGATAGAGCAAAGGGTCCCCAAAGTATTTTTTGACGGCCGTATTCTCCCTGAGAGGAAGGACAAACACGGCCACCTAAAAAATGAGCCATTAATTGCATCCCATAGCAAATACCTAACAAAGGCGCGACCTGATGAATCTCTTTTATATCTTCCCTGAGAGGTGCATTTTTCTGATGCACAGAGCTAGGACCTCCACTCAATATAATAGTAGATGGAGCATATTTTTTGATATCAGATAGAGGTAGATCATAGGGATGAATC
The DNA here is from genome assembly GCA_965262715.1 of Bdellovibrionales bacterium. Taxonomy (GTDB): domain Bacteria; phylum Bdellovibrionota; class Bdellovibrionia; order Bdellovibrionales; family JAUICD01. Next base: position 2,072,734 of record OZ253553.1, read on the forward strand.
TCTGCATACACATTTAACTCTCGAATTCTACGGGTAATCAGCTGAGTGTATTGAGAACCAAAGTCTAAAACTAAAACCTTATTTTGAGTTGCTTCCATAGTGCTTATCTTTTTGCTTTTTAGAAAGTCAGTTAAAAACGACTTGCTATTGTTACAAGGATTTTACCTCATACCATTATAGATACTTTTAAGCTAATAAGCTTTTAAAGAACAAAAGTCTATGACATTTTTGATTTACTATTTTTAAAATAGTATTGACGAGAAATTCAAAGATAGTATTTAAAAGGTATTTCTTTTTTTGACACCTATAATTTGACCATCTCTTATCACCATTTCAAAACCTGCTTTTTTAGCTCTCTTCTGATAAGATTTGATCAATTCTCTTTTATGCGCTTCTTCTTCTTGCTGCATTAAGGCCAGTCTTCTTGCTTCTAACTCCATATTATTGATATGAGCATCAATTCGATTTGTAAGACTCTGGCGGTTTCTAGTTTTTAAATTTTCGTTGTTATCACCTTGTTGATCAGTATCTAATTGATCAGAATGAAGCCTAGGAGAAGAAATTTCAATAAGCTCCATTTCCTTTGCAATAGACTTAGCTCTTAATTTTTGAAGTTGCACTTTTCGAGTGAGTTGATCAAGGTGATCATTAATTCTTTGATCAGCATGATTTTCATGTAAATCATTTGAGTCTTTGGGTACAGAAACAATAGAGGTATCCTCATTGAACACCTCTATATAAAACATACTCATGGCTCCAATTAACAGAAAGAGTACACCTTTTTTTATTTTCTGCATAACTATCACAAACCTTTATAAATACTATTTACTTTAACCTAAAATCACTATGCCTTCACAAAATTTATTCATTCTCACTTACATAATATTCATACTCAACTGTTATTGTTGTTTCATTTGCTGGTTTTTCATCAAATATATAAGTATTTGAACTTGCATCAAATGTTCCTGATTGTTCATTCTCTGCAGGTGTAAAAGTCAATGTAATACTATCTTCAATCACGTTATTATACCTAAAAGGGATACTACTGAGAGTTAAACTTGCTTCTAAATGACTTCCAATATCTATCAGAATACCACTATAATCACCTTCACAGATATCATACGTCTTAGCTGAGAGCTCATCAATAAATTCTCCATAAATCGGAGATGCTGTCTGAGATTGGTTTATCTCTTGATTAATACACTCTTGATCATCTTCTTGTACAATAATACCATAAGAAACAAATCGCTTATCAGTGCCAAAAGCGTCGCTTACAGCTTGAAGCACTTCCGATGGGGTAGTAGGATATACTTCATAAGGTTGTCCTTCTTCGTCATGTCCAGTTTTAGGCTGACCATCTGAAAGTTCATCTTCATTAGAAAGAATAATTGTCACCAAAGTAGCTGAGTCTCTAAAAAACCCACTGTTTTCACTATTACGTTTATCAATAGCATTTGCGATATTTCTTAGAGGTACTTCTACACCAGAATCTTCAGCCGGGTTTCCTTTTTCGTCTACTCTTGCACCCTTACCTCCACGGTTAATTGTATTTGAAAAGACCTCTTGCAAATAATCAGAGTCATCTGACAGATCTGCAGTTAAAATACTAACTTTCTCTCCATCAACCTCAATCTCTCCATCTTCATTTTCTAGATAATAAAAAGTGCCATGATACCCATCATCTGCCACTACAGGGAAGCTATCATCAGCATTTATAAAGACCATCTGCCAATCAATTAGCAGTTCACTCGTTGATAAACCAGCAACTAAGTTACCAAAACTTTCTGCTAATTTTTGTTGATGATGATTCATCGAATTCGAAGTATCTAAAACTATTACTATATCCAATTGTGGCACAGCCAGAGATTGTGTAACGTCAAAACTATCTTCTCCAACATTTTCTGTTACTACTATCTCACTTTTTTCGCTTGATAGATTAGAATTAGTAAGACTCACATTCTTACAACCTTCTCCAATTGTTAAAAGAACTATAAAACAAACAAATGTAAAGAAATACCTAGTGATTTTTTTCATGACCCCTCCCAATAATTATTCCCTAGAAATATAAAGCAGCAAATTAGACACCAACTTGAAAATTATCTTTTTAAACATTATTTATTTTTTTCTAAGCTTTATTTTTCTCAAAGTGAGAGAAAATGCTGATCTTTAAAGGCTTTCTTCGGTGTATAATTACTGATCAAATGTTGAAAATTGTTTCACTGTTTCACTAAAATGCATCTCGCCTCTGGCCACTTTCTGGCAATGACCCTGATGGTCTTACGCCATCAGCAAATAGGTCATTGCCTAGAAAACTTGATGCATTTTAGTAAGGAGACTACCCGCGCTCTTTAACAAAATGTTAAGGGAATCGTTTATACCTAAAAATGTATCTCGCCTCTGGCCACTTTCTGGCGATAACCCTGATGACTCCATCAGAAAATGCTTATCGCCTAGAAAACTTGATCCATTTTAGTAAGGAGACTCCCTTCGTTCTTTAACAAAATGTTAAGGAAATCGTTTATTATCTCACCGTCTATATCTTCTCCCTCTTACAAATCACCCAAATCTTTATAGACTAGCAAGAGAGTTGATGTTTTAAGCTAAAGACGAGATCTTCCGCAGAGTCATCGCTCTTTAGCGATGACTCGAGGACTTCGAGGATTAGCTTAAAACATCAAGTCAAAGATTTTTTCCTTTGTTTTTCTAAAAAACAATATCTCCCTTCACTCTGGCCACTTTCTGGCAGTAAGCTCGACGACTCTCGTCGTCGTAAAAAGCTGACTGCCTAGAAAGCTTGGGACATTTTTAGTAAGGAGAATATCCTTTATAATAAGCTAAGAGTTGATGTTTTAAGCCAAAGGCGAGATCTTCCGCAGAAAAATTGCCATCAGCAATTTCTCGAGGACTTCGAGGCTTGGATTAAAATATCAAATCATTGCCTCAAAGATTTTTTCTTGTTTTTCTAAAATTAATTTTTTGCTTGCTTAACAAACAGATTGATATTTTTTTTCAGAAATCCGACATACCAAAAATCAGCGGCCGGAAATAGTTGCCAGGCTGCCGGAAAAATATGAAGATCCTTTTCATTTCTTTATATCATATTAAGGTATTTTATCTTCTACGTCTTGAAGGAGCAGGAGGATAAGCACCACCACGGTTATTACCACGGTAGTTGTTGCCACGGTAGTTGTTACCACGGTAAGAATTGACATTACCTCTTCTTCCGCCCCTAGGTACACCTGGCCGTCTACCACCAGTGCCATAGCCACCACCGCCGTAGAGACCTCCACCATATTGAACTTGGTGCATTTTTTGTACAAGCTGTTGAATTTCCATTTGTAAGGAAAAGACTGTTTGTTGTCTAGCCATTTGGGAAGACTGAAAATCTCTTTGCATATCCATCATACGTTGATAATGTTCCATACCCAAACCGCCACCGCCGCCGAATGGGCCGCCGAAGCCACCGCCTCCAAATGGGCCACCAAAACCGCCACCGCCGAAGCCACCGCCTCCAAATGGGCCGCCAAAACCGCCGCCACCGCCGAAGCCACCGCCTCCAAATGGGCCGCCAAAACCGCCGCCACCGCCGAAGCCGCCGCCTCCAAATGGGCCACCGAAACCTCCACCGCCGCCAAAACCGCCGCCACCGCCGAAGCCGCCGCCTCCAAATGGGCCGCCAAAACCGCCGCCACCGCCGAATGGACTACCCCCAAAAGGGCTAAAGCCACCATAACCTGGCATCATAATATTGCCATGAACGCCACCATAGAGTGGGCTAAAGCCACCACCAAAAGGCATTCCAAAGGCTCCATGCATACCACCGCCACCACCATAGCCGTAAGGCATGCCGCCAACGCCATAAGGGTTCATCATACCCTGAGGGCCCATACCATACATGCCACCAAAGCCAGGACCACCTGCACCACAGCCAAAGCCTGCTCCTGAGAACATAGATCCATAAAGGACACCAGCTGTCAGTGGAAAGCCATATCTAGGTGAAGGAGGAGGTGATTGACTGATCATTCGGGCAAATGCAGAGGCTTTCCTATGTGATCTATGGGTAAAGTACATACCAAGGCCATCAAGAACACCAGAAATAGCCATTTTACCCCAGAAGCCTTTACCAAATTGTTGTTGATTGCAAGTAGCGCAATAACCATCTTCTCCTGGATTTTCTCTATATCCTCTCCCTCGTCTTCCTCTTCCTCTTCTTGCATCTCTTATTCTTTCTTCTTCATCTTCTTCTCTTTCTTCAGCTCTATTGAAATCGTATTGACATTTGTTTAACTCTCTTTTTAATCTTTTATATCGCTTAAGCCTGTTTTCACATCTGCCTCTTCTAGCAAATCGGCTACCTCCTACTAAGAGACTGGCTCCGTTTCTAACTCCTTGTCTCAGTGCTCCGCATATTCTTTCTACAGTCATATTCACACATAGTTTTCCACCTACATCTATACCTACAACATTGATGCCACCTCCCTCACAAGATGGAGTACAGCAAAAGTTGTAGATATTATTAACATTCGTGGTATTGTTGGTAACACTGCTATTGTCAATAATCGCTGGTGTTGGTTCTGCTGGAGGTGTTGGTGGATCTGCTGGAGGAGGAGGAGGAGGAGGTGGTGGTGGAGGAGGAGGTGGTGGTGGAGGAGGAGGAGGAGGAGGAGGAGGAGGAGGTGGTGGTGGAGGAGGAGGTGGTGGTGGAGGAGGAGGAGGAGGAGGAGGAGGTGGTGGTGGAGGAGGAGGTGGTGGTGGTGGAGGAGGAGGAGGAGGAGGTGGTGGTGGAGGAGGAGGTGGTGGTGGTGGAGGAGGTGTACAATGATTATCCTGCAGACACCGCGTACACGGAGTTCCAGCCATCAAACAGTCATCGTGACATAGCTCCTGAGTACAAGCTGCATGAGGATGGGCGTGATTAGGTCCCCCACCTGTATCATCTGCTTGAGCGGATGAAGGAAATAACAGAGAAGCTAAGACAGGAAATATTCTATCAATACTACTACTCTCTTCTAACTTACAACATATCCGCTGATTATCACCTTCACTGTCGTTGTTACCACGATACTGATTGAAGCTTCCTCTTCTTCCACCTCTAGACCCAGCTCCTCCATATCTTCTAGGCCGCCTATTACCGCTGCCACTATCTCCAACTTCGAGAAGATCCATAAGAGATTTAGGGTCTTCTGGCACCTGACCTTGTGGACAACCCACATCTTTTCCATTCACCATTGTCCCTGATTCTTGCATAGCAAATAATGAGTCGTCTAAACCATTTTCAAGCCCGTCATTGATCTCCTCTAGTACCTCTTCTAAATCTTCTTCTATCTCTTCACATTCTTCTCCTATATCATCTAAGGAAGGACGATCGCGATGACTAGGACACTGACTGGCCCCCATAGAAACACCACCAGCATGGTAGGGACGATATTGTCCCCATACTTTTTCAGATGGGATTGAAAATAAAAATAAAAATAAAAGACTTAACAAGATTGTTTGAAATCGGGCAATCAGGCACGCTTGCAAACTGACATTTAAAGTTTGACTAAGTCCCTGTCTGCCAGATTGCCGGATTGCCGAATTACCTGCTTGCCAGAAGAAAACGTTAGAAAGTAAAACAGTTATTTTTGTAAAAAAATACATATAAAACCTAGTATGATATATGTTTACATATCTTCAGATTCTCTATCGTCATTGAGATGTTATTTCTTAAGGTTTGAACCCTAGCACAAAGTCCATAAAACCCTTAAATTCTCAAAAGAATCCAATATTATAATACCCCTACAAACCTATCTATTTTATTTGATGATCTTTTATATTTTGACGGATTGAGAGGATTTGATAATGTATGAAAATTTTTAAAACAAAGTGCACCTGTTATATGAATCTTGGTAGATATATAAAGGTTAGAAAACTATGGTAGGTATCTGATCTAGCTCAGGCCAGTGCCTCAGGAAATAAAATTTTTGTTAAAATACTTTATTCTATAATAAAATCACAAAATGAAAGCAGTAGAAGGCACGGAGGTTGCCTGCTGCTAGTGAAGATGCCTACCATAACTCTCTTATACAATTTATGTAAATATGTAAAAAGGCCAATCAAAGTTATTTAAGGCATTCTTTTGTGATAAACTCTTTTTCCCAAGAGGAGTGCAACATCACACAACCAAACAATTTAGCCTCCATCCCTTTAGGGAAAGCAAAAAGCACTTCTTGTGAAAAAGTGCTAGACTTGTTTTTTAGCTTTCCTGTAATTTGTATTTTCGCTCTGTAATCTGTAGAAAATTTATTTTCCCCAGCCTTTTTTAATTGTAAAAGCTGCCATTTATTTGCAAGTAGAGGCGTAATAGGATCCTGCACATCTGTTGGAGGCCCAGGAAGAGACAATCTATATTTAGTCTTTCTTTCCAAACAGCTTGGCTTAACAAGTGTGGATCTTGTCTGCCCCCACATTTCAGCTTGCATCCAATCAGCAACCAATCCCTTTGCAACCTTATCATTAACAGGATAGGGACAAGACATTCTAGATGGTTTTTGTTTTGTAGCTGTTGATTTTTTAACAGCCTTTGCCTTCTCCTGCACAGATGTCTTTGGATTGGTTTTAAGATCACCAATAACCACTTGAGATATTGATAAGCAAAAAACTAAGCTTAAGTTTAAAAAGATTATTCGACGCCGTATGTTGGACATTGGTTTTCCTCTTGGTTAATACAATCACCTAAACACTCTTTATGTTTTAATTTTGGACGTTCACCTTCTGGAGTTGTACAATCTGGTTCATCTTTTTCATCTTTATGCCGTATCACTTTTAAAAATTCATTATCTGGTCCTGCATTAGGTATAATATTTGTTGGATTATTTCGATTCCAACGTTTTTTGCAGATATTACTTAAGTATGCTCTCATTTTTGGCCACATAGGATCTTCTATATATTTTCCATTCTCCACATCCCACTTGTCGCCAGTAGGCACTTCTGCTAGCCCTATTTTTTTTGCAGAAAAAATATAATTGCTAAACTCATTTTTATCTTCTTCAGTCCAGCAATCAGCTTCTAAGCCTCCTGCTGCCTTGCATTCATCTATATATTTTCTCATACCATAAGTGATACTTTGACCATGATTGAGAGATAGATATTCACTAAACTGCAGACTAGCTGGTCCAGCAGTTGTTCGAGAAGAATGATTAACCCTAATTTGCAATTGATCAAACCTGATATTTTTTTCATCACAATCTTCTTTCTTGGTAGGTTCTCTAAAAACCGGCTGTTCTACAGATTCTACTATCATAACATGACCGACACTCAGTGTGATAATATCTCCTGATTCAATAGAAGCATTTGTATCTGTAATATCTACTTCATTCAAACAACTACAACTCTGTTGATCTGCACTAGCCAGTTGGCTATACTTAGCAGCAGAAAACCATTGAACATGTTCTCCTAAATTTCCTCCTTTGTTTCCTGCACAATTATCATCGCCCGGCTTTACTAGACGTTGACCTGCTAAAGCCATCGCTGTCGTCACATATTCAGAGCAATTCCAGCCTAAAAATTTTGGAGTATTTCCTTGCGGTGGAAGTGGCTTGCTCATAGTAGTATCTTTAAAAATATTAATATCATTACCCTCTCTATTAGAAGAAAAATAAGCATAAGATTCAGCAGTTTTAGTAAAAGTAGCTAGACATGGTTGACTACCACATTGCATTTGAGCTTTGCATTCATTAGTTTTGTCCATTTGATTGTAAGGATGTGTCTTTTTCAAGTCATTGTAGTTAGAAATATAATTACAAGATTCACGGACCTCTGAATCATAAGAACAATCCTTTAGAGATCCATAGCCTTTTAAAAAGGTGCCGTTATAATCTATCAAATACTCTCCATCACTGTTTTTTACCAGACCCCAGCTAAAAGGCTTAAGGGCTTCACACGTCCCGTAAGTGAGAGCCATAACCTCCCGAATACTCTTCACACTTTCAGGACATTCATCTTCTACAGGAACAAATCCAGGAGCAGGTTCCCATCCTAGTACATCGAGTACATCATCTGCTGTTGCTCCTACTGGATTAGCCCTACCACAATCTTCTGTACATGATTCATGAGTCGTTGCACCTTGATATATTTCTTCAATTATTGAACTTTGAGCTATTTCTTCAAAAGACATTATAAGAAATAAGAAAAAAACAAGATATTTTAGCCAGCTTATTGAACGACCATCCTGCCAGAATGCCTGTCTGCCAGAATGCCTGTTTGCCGGATTGCTTGATTGCCTGATCACAGAAAATTCCTTTTTTAACATCTAAGAAAAAGAATAAAAGTTTATATCTAAACCTTTATCTCTAAAAATAATCGTCATTAAACAGCTATTTCTTAAGGATAAAACTCTAGCAGAAAGTCCAGAATATAATCCAACCCCCACACTGCTTAACCTTGTCTCAAAATGATCCATAAGATCGACAAAAAATAAGCTTATCCCATCCTATGCGATACAAAACGCAAAAAAATATCTTCTTTCTAATGGATTCTAATGGATTATTTAGTGAGAAAAAGCTTTTAGATAGAGCAATGCATTAAGATTACTGGCTTTGTAAGTATCCAGATCGCATAAATAACATTTATTGTAAAATACAAAAATTATTTTGTCAGATCACTTCTATAAAGAATAGCAAGCTAATAAGATGACTTACTGCCATAACCTTTGCTATATCCGCTTTTTCATTAGACCTAAAAAACTTAAGAATCTTTTATTTTAGAATATCTTTTTAAGCCTAAGTCAATAATTTTATTTTGCGAATTTTCCCCTACATATAATGATTTGATTTTATTCAGCTTTTACTTCATATATTAAAGTCTCAACCAACTTCTATGCATTCAAGATTAGCTGTTGACTTAAAAGACAGAGAAATCGTAAGTAATAAGTAACTGAAATTCATCAAGTGCTTTAAAGTTTATTTTCTTCTATGATACGTCAACTTAATGAATAGGGTTTGAAAGTGAGAAATAAAAGTTGGGGGACTATTTCAAACTCTAAGAAGTTTATATATCTTAAGTCCCTTTGTCACCGATCATTTCATTTCTTCTTAAGCTTTTTAATCATTTTTCAAAGTGCCACAGTCTTTCCTCAAACTCAAAGTATTTTCAACTTACAATCTATAAATATAGCAACAGAAAATGAACCTCAACCAACCAACCTCACTCCAATAGAATATTATGATCCCAATGTGCCACTTACAATTAAACCTGGTTCTTTTTCTGCAGCTCCTGGTCAGTACCTAAGCCCTCCCATCGCAGGAGAGCATTACCTTGCACAAACTAAGCTTGGTTATTCTATTTATAAACTCCAAGACACAGAGTTCATGACACAGAATATCTATCAATTATATAATAAATTGATTTCAAAAATCAGAGGAATAGAGATTGAGCAAGGAGAAAATGCAAATGAATATTTGACAAAAGTTGCTGGAACAAAAAGAACTCCTCAAGTTGTAGAAAACATAGGGACAGCAGAACTTGCTAAAGTTAATGGCAAGTTCCTTATCAGGGTAATTCACAACCAAACAGATACTGTATTTTATATTTTAGATGAAGCAAGCTTTTCAGAACACGATGATTATCTTAAAAAACTGCAAGCAAGACAACATCTTATGGGAGGTCTTAGTCGTTTAGATGGTCAAAGAGGAAGAGATGTCATCTTTTTATGGACAAGAGGTCCAAGAAACACAAAGACTGTTGTTTCTCCTCGCATTGAAACACATATAAAAAATCCCACAGCAAGCCCTCATATACTTCCAATTTTTCAAGATCCAACAACTTTTCAACAACTAAGACAACAACATAGACAACTGTATCGTCAAGAATATTGGGCTGCTATTGCAAGTAAAGTCACAACAGATAATCTGACCTTTGCTTTATTTGCAGCTATTATTCAAGGCACTATCACAGCTGCAATAGGATTCTCAAAAGAATTTATATCTGGCGAAAATGTTGATGTTGGAGACATCGCTCTTTTATCCTTCTTTTTCACTCTGTCTATATATCTATTTCCTTCATCTTACCGTTACTGGATCAATATGGGTAAGGTTGGTTTTATACAAAAAAAGCCAAATGTCGCAGAAAGCACAAGCCTTTTAGAACAACTTAAAACTATTGACTGGAAGGAAACCTTTATATCTAAAGTCGCTCGTAGTGCCTTAACAAGTCTTGCTTACTCTTATCTTTTTTTATTTATGACAAATGAACAAGTTGCTAATCTTGATATTTTAGATGTTAATAATCTACCGACACTTATTCATCTTTTCCTTTTAACACAAATTATTGCTCTTCCTAATTTTATCATAAACAACAGTTCTAAAGTGTGGTGGACAGAGCAAGCGCAGGTGAATGAAATTGCAGGAGTGACTAATAAAGACATCTCTATTCCTTTTTTACCTTCGATTAGGTGGAATCGCGCGAATATTGATTACGCTTTCGTAAAATACAATGCTTCTCAGATAACTAAGCTAACCCACTTATTAGACTTTGCATTACCTGCAGTATTTATAACTTCAGCAAGTGCTATCGGTATTAACTTAAATACACTTGGCATCAATTCTGGCCTTTTAGCAATGTTAGTTTCAATTTGGGTAGGTCAATATTTCCTATTAAAACAAGTCCTTAACTTTCACCAGAAAAAGTATCTGGATAATGAACAAACATGGCATTACATCGATCGTATCACTCAAAACAGACTTGGACAGTTACTTCTACAAATAGAGTCACTTCGTAGGAAGTTTTTACTTTGGTGGCATCGCCCTCATACTCAAGATTCAAAACCAATGAATAACTTTTATAACATATTTGATCTATCATCAACAACAAGCCCTGATATAGCAAGCGCAGAAACAGAAGAAAAACATCTTGAAAAATGGCACCAACATAACGATGTAATATCTCACATTGAAAGTGAAATGGAATTTTATGCAAATAGCCAGCAGATTGCAAAAGCTTTGAGAGATATGCAGGCTGATTTTTTTCAATATATTGATCAGAGATCACCTTCTGAACAACCAGATTCTGAACAACTGGCTCTTGAAAGAACATTAGCTAATGTTTTTAGAAGGCAAGTGATAACTTCTTTGAATAACTTTGCTAGAGTTGTTCATGCTTTATTTGAAACCCTTAAAGCGCGCAACTCTTTTAACAAAGAAAGCTTATTACAAGGAGAAACCTTTTACTCGGATATTTGGGACAGAAACAAGAGTATCGAACAAGATGATATTATGGACTTTCTTGAAGAGTACTTAACAGAAGAATTTCCTCATTTGCAACAAGCATTAAACTTTCTAAAAGAGGAAGAATTAACACTATCAGGAACAACAGAAGAGCTTGTAACATTAGAGAACTTACTTACAGAATTTCAAGTCTTTATGGAAAGCCACTTTGAACAGTTGTTGAGATATATTGACGACCAAGAGGCAAAAAACTCTAATTATCAATTAGAAGTCATTGTTCCAGAAAATGCAGCAGAGAGTCACTTTAATTATTCTTTTTTTAATAGAAAAAGAAGACAACAACCTGATGAATTATTACCTAGCCATCCTACACAGTCACCTCATTCTCCTATAGAATCAACTAGTTATGTTTGTGCTGGAGCATTAGATAAAAAATAAGAGGGAGATACTCTTCGTTTATTTACATCGTGTTAAGGGAACCTTTTCATGGCAACAGTTTGCCAGACTTCTTTTAGGGTTTAGTTTTTAAGAAATCAAAAATTCAGAAGATGAAAAATCAATAAGACAGCATTATCAATTACCTCTACCTCCAGTACTGCGCCTTAAGTATGACCTAGCAGTTGTCCCACTCCTGCATATACCTTCCCCCGTTGTACCACTTGGACAACATACCTCTTTTGTATTTTCAAATTCTCCGTCATATTCATTTAAGCTGTCATACTCGTCATAATTTAAATTACCGAAAATAGAAGTGGGTCTTGAGACTTCAACAACTTGCTCTAAAGCTACCATTTCTCCATTGAGCTGAGTGGCACGAACTCGCTCATTAAATAATTGAGTTTGCAACTGCTGATGTGTTGCAACAAAGTTAGCATCTAATCTTTGTTTTTCAAGGTTTTTCCTGTGCAATTTATTAGTGAAGTCTTCCAATAAACTGACATATTGTTGTTGCGCAATTTTATAAGCTCTTTGTCCAGATTCATTAATACCTTCAGATTCTTCATGTATTGATTCAATCGCTTCTCTTAAGGATGTTATCTCATCAATAAGTTCTTGTTCTTTTCTAGCTATAGCACGTTGTTGTAATTCATATTCCTGGAGTGCCACTCGCACTTCATCTTGAGTGACCTGAGAGCTACGACATCTTGCATAAGCTTTCACTGCTGTTTGTCTTAGATTTTCTAACCGGCTCTCTCTTGTTGCATCTGCTACTCTTTGAACTGTTCCAGACTGCACTTGATTATTTAACTGACCTCTTAATGCTGCCATTCTGTCTTTTGCTTCCTCATCACATTTAGTAAAGATCCTAGCTACTTGTGCACTATATATAACCAATGCTCGATCAGCAGCCTCATTGTCATTATTTTGAATGCTTTCAAGTTCTGTTATTCTTGCTCGTATTTGCCGGTTTATTTGAAGGGTTTCCCCTCTCAATTCAGCAACCTGTCCTGAGAGTTGCTCTTGAAGTTGATCTGTTGCTCTTTCGAAACCTGTAGGAGCATTTTTGATGTCCCTAGTTATGTCTTGAATTTCTTTTTCAATCTCTGAATGCTCTGTCTGCACATCGCTTGTTTCCTTTAGTACGTCACCTTGCAGTCTCTCAACCTCATCTTGAGCGTCACCATGATCAGTAACAAGTTCACGTAATCTATCCTTATCATCGTCAAATTTTGCAGCAGCCGCTTGAGGACATTCACTTGCAAGTCTATTTTGAAACAATGATGTTAGACCTAGCGGCCCACCACTTGAGCCACCAAAACCTTCGCCAGATCCCAATTGTCCAAGAAGGCTGCGACATTTTTCTGCATCTGTCTGACATGTCGAGCTCGTCCCTCTGCACTCTGGCGGCAACTTAGCTCTAATTCCACGCAATTCACGTTTCGCCCGCAGACATCGCTCCTGATCTCGCTCTTGTCTTTGAGTTATTCTATTCTTTTCTTGTTGTAGTGCATTTTCTGCATTTCTATATTCTGCTTTTATATTTTGTCTACATGTACCACTATCAGTTCCAGGTCTATCACATACATGCATAGGACTACTTCTACTTAAATCCTCTACTTCTTCATGAGCTGCTTTTAAGTTATTAATAAAGTACAAAAGAGATCCACAGTCAGATTTTCTTCCTTCTATCGCTCCCATATGACGCTCACACTCTGCCTTTTGTTCTTCATTACATTCTGTTGTACAGAGAATCACCTGTGCTTTTAAAGTGTGAAATGAAGGTATCATTGCGACAATAAAAAAAGTTATAATAACAAAAAAGAAATTTAATACCACACCTTGGCAAACTGCCGGTCTACCGGACTGCCTGATGGCTGGGCTGCCTGATTTTTTAAGGGTAAATCCACCGATCATATTAAAACCACTCTTCTTTTATCTAATAACTCAATCGGCTTTATTTTGAAAAACATTAAAATAAATTTTAGAAACAAGTATAAAAATTTATTTTTTTAGGCCATTATTTGCAAAATTTATCTTATTAAAAATTGTATCATAATTTATGCAAAATTTATCTTATTAAAAATTGTATCATAATTTATGCAAAATTTATCTTATTAAAAATTGTATCATAATTTATGCAAAATTAAAGATAATAATATTTTTGCTTGCAAAAAAAGTCTGTTTGTGTATTACTTTTCAGGACATTAAAAGTTTGTTACTATATAATCTAAGGTTTCCAAATAGCTGAAAGTTTGTATACCTTCTAGATTTAAGTAGGGTGTATATAAAAAACTCGAGAAGATAAGGAAAGGGGACTGGCTCTGATAACGGTGAGTAGACTTGGCTAAGATATTTAAAGTCATTGAGCTTTATGTCTTAGAGATGGGTTTAGCAGTGCTAAACCTTCAAGAAACCTAAAGTTATTATTCATGGTGCCCACGTGTATGAGACTGGAGTTTTTTAAATCGTATCCTCGCTTAGAAGCGTCTACAAACACTCTGTTTGGAAGCCTTTTTATTATCAATAAACACATCCCTATAACTGTCTCATATTGAGATGCTGTTTCACTAAAAATGAACTGGCCTCTCGAGGCGAGCCTCTGGCCATTTTCTGGCGATGACCACAACGGTTTGCACCGTCGATAAAATGGTCATCGCCTAGAAAACCTGTTCATTTTTAGGAGGGAGACTCCCCTCGTTCCTTTACAACATGTTAAGGAAAATTTCCTTTACCATCTCCTCTCCCTTACAAATCGCGCTAAATCTTTTTATAGCAACTTAAGATTTGATGTTTTAAGCTAAAGACGAGATCTTCCGCAGAGAAATTGCCTCTGGCCAATTTCTCGAGAACTTCGAGGCTTGGCTTAAAACATCAAATCATTGCCTTAAAGATTTTTTCTCTGTTTTTTCTAAAAAAACACCCCCCCCCCCCCCTCTTCTTATCTCTGGCAAACCGGAAGCAGTCTCCGGCAACAGCCTAATAAGATTAAACACCAACGCACTTAGGGATACCTGTAGCCTATGGAAGAAGCTTGCCATAACTCTAGATCATTACACTGAACAACCCTCGACTTGAAGTCGAGGGGTTCAAAATGTTTAAAGTCATTTGAAATCAATAACCCACAGATATTTCTCACAGTGACGCATCTTTAAATTATAGAGGAAATAACTATCTATTATATAATAATATCTATCTTAAGAACTGCATTAGATTTATATAATAAAAATAAAATGGTTTAAAGTATAAACTTTCAGCCTTTTTAATTATGTAATTATGATAAAAACAGAAATACATTTATGATCTATAAGAAGGAACTACAATGGATGCTAAAAAAAGCTTACGCAATCATTTTTTAAATCAACGCAATAAGATATACCAACAAACAGACTTTAATGTTCAAGAAGTTGCAAAACAAGCATCACAACATATCACTGCCTATCTTAAAAAAACGTCTGGCATCTGGGGTTCTTATCGTCCTATAAATACAGAGTTTGACCCTTGTATGATTGAATCAAACAACAAACACCTTATATGGACTTACCCTAAAATTAAAAAAGATATATTAGAATTTCGTCGTATTTTAAATCCACAAAATATTTGGCAGAAAAACCACTTAGGAATTGAAGAACCTTCTGATACATCATCAGAGATTGTTCCTATAGAACAACTCGAAGGAATCTTGTGCCCTACTCTTGCCGTTGACCTTAAAGGCAATAGGTTAGGCTATGGTAAAGGTTATTATGATCGAACTCTATCTGGTTTTGAAGGCCATAAAGTAGCCCTCATTTTCTCAGCACAAATTTCTAAGCAGGTACTACCTACAACAAAAAATGATGTAGCTATGAATTGGATTTTAACAGAAAATGATTTTTGGGGTTGCCATCCCTAAGACAAATAATGTTTGATGAAGTTTATAGAGGTCCTCCATTATGATTATGCAGAAAACTTTAAATCCTCAAGATCAATTTAAAGAACTCAGTAAAGGCGTGGTTCAAATAGAATCTTCAAATGAGCTTCTCAAAAAACTACAAAAAAGTTGTCAAGAAAATAAACCTTTAAAAGTTAAAGCTGGCTTTGATCCAACTCGTCCTGATTTACATTTAGGTCATGTTGTTTTATTAAACAAAATGAAGCAATTTCAAGACCTAGGACACGAAGTGATTTTTCTCATCGGAGATTTCACAGCTCTCATTGGAGACCCTACAGGTAAAAATGAAACACGGCCACCACTCACAGAAGAAATTATTCAAAAAAATGCGCAAACTTACGCTCAGCAAGTTTTTAAAGTATTAGATAAAGACAAAACACATATTTGTTATAACACAAAATGGATGAACTCTTTTTCAACAACTGACTTTATCCATTTAATGGGACAATACACTTTAGCGCGTATGATGGAAAGAGATGATTTTAAAAATAGATTTCGTAAAGGACACTCCATCTCTCTTCATGAACTTCTCTATCCTTTGATTCAAGGCTATGACTCTGTAGCTCTAAAAAGTGATGTTGAACTTGGAGGTACAGATCAAATTTTCAATATATTAGTTGGTAGAGATTTGCAAAGATCCTATCAACAATCACCTCAATGTGTCATGACACTGCCGATTTTAGAAGGCTTAGACGGCGTTCAAAAAATGTCTAAAAGTTATGATAACTTTATTGCCTTAGATGCTAATGCACAAGATATGTTTGGAAAAATTATGAGACTCTCAGATGAATTAATGGTTAGATATTATGAACTGCTCACAGATATAAGTGTAGATGAACTAACAGAATTAAAAAATAAGACAGGTCAATATGCTCAAGAAAATCCTAAAGACACAAAGATAAGATTAGCTAAAATGCTAACAACACAATTTTACTCTCAACAGGAGGCAGATCAAGCGCATCAAGAATTTATAAAAGTTTTTTCTAAAGGTGGACAGCCAGATGAAATACAAGAATTTTTTATAAAACAAGATCCTATTTGGATTTGTCAATTGCTTCTTGAAACTCAGCTTGTTAGTTCTACAAGTCAAGCTAGAAGACTCATTCGCAGCAATGCTGTTAAAAAAGATGGAGCGGCCATTACAGATGAAAATATAAAAATTTCTTTAGAGCAAGGTGATAGCTTTATCTTAAAGGTAGGCAAAAGACGATTTGCTAAAATTATCAAAAAGTAAATCCTTATTTATAATTCATTACCAATGAATTTATATATAAATATCAAGTTGAATTAGCTTATGCTCCTTTTGAAACCAGTTTTCCATCAAGAGCAACAGTATCAGCATGAATACAATATCCATTAGGCCATTCTAAGGAACCCGATTCAAGAAAGACCTCCTTAAAAAATTTCAGGTCTTTAAGAGGATCAATGACTTCTCCTGATCTATCTAACAAAAAGTGCATGTCATAATGATAAGTTCTACCATTTGCCATTTCACAATTGATAAAATAGTCTCCAACTTGAATACCTACAATATAATTCATTGATCTGCTCCTTTAATTCTTCTAAATACTTTTCCTTTTTTTCATTCTATCCCAATTTTCTAAAAGTTCTTCTTTTCTCTGTAACGTCTATTCGGAAGCAATCTTATCAGCTTTCAGAGGAAAATGTCCTTTCATCTTTTGACCTGTTTTTATATCAAAAATTGCGCGATGTCCTTAATAATTAGCATGAAAATGTGGTGGATTATGCTCATTATAGTACATTTTTATAATTATTCCAAAAAAGCTTGAAATAAAAGCCATGTTCTATTTCCCTCATTGCTTTTACTAATATATTTTAGCAAATGAATACATCTACCTTGCTATTATTGTCTATAACACAAAATCTAAAAAATCAACTTTCGTAAATATATAAAGATAATTTATAATTTGTCCGGAAAACTGGCAGCCTACGTAATCTGGTAACCAGTTCCCGGGAACGGTTGACTGATACAGATTGTCTGACTGCCCGATTGCCAGATTCCCAAAAAATAGTCAACTTTGTAAAGGTCTTGTTGTATAAAGTCTAAGATGAGATTTGTGACAGGCTTCTGAAGTAGGACTAGGCTAGCGGCTCAGGAGACAGGATTATATAAAATACTTTATTCTATAATAATAAAATCGTAAAATGAAAGCAGTGAAAGGCACGGGGGTTGCCTAAGGCCTACGGAAGAAGCCTGTCACAAATCTCTAGCACATAAACTAAAATTAATGTTTGTGCAGCAAAGCCACTTTTTATTTAAACCAGTATATTACTGTAGAACATGTCCTGTATACTGCGCCTTAAGACCTTTTACCGAAGTGGACGAGCTAGATTTAAAAAGCGTGCTAGCTTTTTTAATAGTAAGCGCATTGACTAGGACCTGATCAACATGATCAACAAGTACAATCTTAATATCCTTCATCACTTCCTTAGGAATATCTTTTAAGTCCTTCTCATTTTCCTTAGGACAGATCACTGTTGTGATCTCACCTCTATGAGCTGCTAATATCTTTTCTTTTAATCCACCAATAGGTAAAACTCGCCCTCTTAAGGTAACCTCTCCTGTCATAGCAACTATTTTTTTAACAGGAATTTTAGCAATAGCAGAAACAATACTAGTTACAATAGCAATCCCTGCAGAAGGACCATCCTTAGGAATAGCCCCTTCTGGAACATGAACATGTACATCTACATCTTGATAAAACTCTTTTTCAAAACCAAACAAGGAACTGCGAGACCTCACATAACTCATAGCCGCGCTACAAGACTCTTTCATCACATCTCCTAATTGACCAGTAATAATAAACTTTCCTTTACCTGGTATAACACTCACTTCAATAACTAAAAGATCTCCACCTGCCTCTGTCCAAGCCATTCCATTTGTTAATCCAATTTCATTTTGCTGCTCTGCTCTGGTATGTTTGTATTTTTGAGAGCCTAAAAACTCCTTAAGCTTTTTAGGTGTCACTATGTAAGATTTGATTTTGTCTTTCTTACCTTCTTGCTCCTGCTTTGCCTTTTCTGATTGAACAGTAAGCTTTTCTTGATCTGCTAAAAATTCTCTAGCAAGTTTTCTACATACTTTACTGATCTGGCGTTCTAAACTCCTAACTCCAGCTTCCCTCGTATAATCACGTATCATCAATTTCAAAGTTGAATCAGTGATATTTACTTTAAGATCCTTTAAGCCATGAGCAGACATCTGCTTTGGTATTAGGTATTTTTTAGCAATATGAAATTTTTCATTTTCTGTATAACCTTCTAAAAAAATCACTTCCATTCTATCAAGTAATGGTCGAGGAATAGTGTGAAGAGAGTTAGCTGTTGTAATAAACATAATTTTAGATAAGTCATACTCAATTTCTAAATAATGATCTTGAAATGTACCATTCTGCTCAGGATCTAAAACTTCTAATAATGCTGATGAAGGATCTCCACGAAAATCCATACTCATCTTATCTATCTCGTCTAGTAAAAAAAGAGGGTTGCTTGTACCAGCCCTTTTTAAAGATTGAATAATCTTACCTGGCATAGCTCCAACGTAAGTTCTGCGGTGCCCTCGAATTTCTGCTTCATCTCTTACTCCACCTAAAGAAATTCTGACAAACTCTCTACCTAAAGCCTTTGAAATAGAATGACCTAAGCTTGTCTTTCCAACACCTGGAGGGCCCACAAAACAAAGTATAGGACCCTTTGCTTCTCCCCTAAGTGTCTGTACAGCTAGATGCTCCACAATACGCTCTTTGACTGATTCTAATCCATAATGATCTTCTTCTAAGACTTTCTCAGCATTTTTGAGGTTATTTTTAGGTTTGGAATATTCACTCCAGGGAAGTGATAATATCCAATCCACATAATGCCTCATAACAGCAGCTTCTGCGCTGGTAGGAGACATCATTCTTAGTTTACGAAGTTCTTTTTTTGTCTTATCAGTAGCTTCTTTACTCATTTTTTTCTGATTTAAAAGGTTCTCTAGCTCTAAAACCTCATCCTGAAAGTCGTCCTTTTCCCCAAGCTCTTTTTGAATAGCTTGCATCTGTTCATTAAGATAATACTCTTTTTGAGATCTCTCCATTTGTTTGCGAACACGAGTGCGAATCTTCTTTTCTATCTCTAAAATCTCTATCTCACCAACAACCATGTTGAGAAGCTTCTCAAGACGTTTACCAGCATCAAAAATCTCTAATATCTTCTGCTTATCTTCAATTTTAAGATTTAGCTGGGCTGCAGTGATATCTGCAAGCTCACCGGGGTCATCTATAGTTGAAATTCTCATAAGAATTTCTGGAGGAATAGATTTATTAAGCTTAACATAAGTTTCAAAAGCTGACTTAACTGATCGCATCAAAGCTTTCGTCTCTATAGGCTTATCAGATTCATCCTCCATTAAATCAATATGTACCATAAAGTGCTTATCAGTTTTAATAAACTTTATAATTTTGGTTCTAGCTTTGCCCTCTATTAAAACCTTAACAGTGCCATCAGGAAGACGTAAAAGCTGAATAATGGAACCCCTTGTGCCAACTGTATAAATATCATTAGCATCAGGTTTATTTATTTTTGCATCCTTTTGAGCCGCAAGAATAATATCTGTCCTCTCATTCATAGCCATTTCAAGCGCATGAATACTCTTTTCTCTTCCTACAAAAAGTGGTATCATCATATGTGGGAAAACAACCAAATCACGTAATGGTAGGAGAGGGAATGCTGTTGAACCTTCATCCTCTTGAGTATGAAGTTGATGAGTGTCACTTTCTGGTTTGTCTGTCATATATCCACCTGTTTTTTATATAATATAATAATATATGATCATTTATTTCTACTTCATTTTTTATTTTTAATTTGTAGCGTGAACTAAGCCGACTCCTCTTTTATTTTAACTTTTTTTATTCCTTCATCTTTTTCGTCTTTTACAATTATTTTAGGCTTTTTGCGTAACGTGATCACATCTTTACTAATTATAACCTCTTTTATATTCGTCTTGGAAGGCATTTCATACATAATATCTAACATGGCTTCTTCCATAACACTTCTAAGCCCTCTTGCTTCCACCTTACGTCTTGTTGCTTCTTGAGCAATTGCTTTTAAAGCCCCCTCTGTAAAATGCAAAATAACATCTTCAAAACTAAAGAGCTTTTTAAATTGTTTTGTAAGAGCATTCTTAGGTTTAACCAAAATATCTATAAGAGCCTCTTCATCTAGAGATGCCAATGTAGCTATGACTGGCAAACGACCTATAAACTCTGGAATAAGGCCAAATTTAGTTAGATCATCAGGTTGAACTTTTGAAAAGAATTTTTCCATATTTTTCTTAGCTTCTTCTTTATCTTGCACATCTGCTGCCAAACCCATAGTTTTATTTGTTGTTCGTGCTTCAATGATTTTCTCTAGACCAACAAAGGCTCCACCACAAATAAAAAGAATGTTTGTTGTATCCACTTGAATAAAATCTTGTTGAGGGTGTTTTCTACCACCTTTAGGAGGAAGATTAGCAACTGTACCTTCTAATATTTTCAAAAGTGCTTGCTGAACACCTTCTCCACTCACATCTCTTGTAATAGAAGGGTTTTCAGATTTTCTAGTGATTTTATCTATTTCATCGATATAAATCACTCCATGTTGAGCTCTATCCACATTGTAGTCTGCAGCTTGTAGAAGGTTAAGGACAATGTTTTCCACATCTTCTCCTACATACCCAGCCTCTGTAAGGGTAGTTGCATCTGCCATAGCAAAAGGAACTTTAAGAAATCTAGCAATAGTTTGAGCCAGTAGTGTTTTTCCAGATCCTGTAGGGCCAATTAACAAAATATTACTCTTAGAAAGCTCTGTTGTATCATTCTTTCTGGTATTTTTTAAAGAAGTAATGCGTTTATAGTGATTATGTACAGCCACAGAAAGAGTTTTTTTTGCTCTTTCTTGACCAATGACATAATCATCTAAAAAACCTCTAATTTCCCTAGGTTTTGGAATATTTAGAAATTCAGAAGTGATATCTATTTTTTCTTTTTCCTCTGCAATAATCTCATTGCAAAGCTCAATACACTCGTCACAAATGTAAACTCCAGCACCTGCAATTAACTTCTTCACCTCTTTTTGTGTCTTTTCACAAAAACTACAAGTCAGCTTATAATTATTTGTCATGATTTCCTTCCTCTTTCTTTTTTCTACTACGGTTTTTAATCACTGAATCAATCAAACCAAAGTTCTTGGCCTGCTCTGGAGATAAAAAGAAATCTCTATCCATACACTTTTCTAACTCATGAAACTCTTTACCTGTATGTTTAACATAGATTTGAGTTAACGCACTTTTTGTATCAATAAGATCTTTTGCATGAATCTCTACATCACTAGCTTGCCCAGAAAGACCAGAACCTCCAACTAAAGGTTGGTGCATCATAATTTTAGAATGAGGTAGAGCATAACGCTTACCTTTTGTTCCTGCAGAAAGAAGTAATGACCCCATACTTGCTGAAAGACCAATACAATAAGTGGCAATATCACACTTTACAAATTGCATAATATCATAAATACCTAGACCAGCAGATACACTCCCGCCAGGAGAATTGATATAAAGCTGTATATCTTTTTCAGGACTTTCCATCTCTAAAAAAAGCATCTGAGCAATCACCAAATTGGCTATCTCATCCACAATAGGAGTCCCAATGAAAATGATGCGATCTTTTAAAAGTCTTGAGTAAATATCATAACTGCGCTCACCTTTAGAGGTTTGCTCTATTACAAAAGGAACAAGTGTCAAAATAAATCTCCTTTAATCCATTAAGTGCCACTTTTAAGTTAATGCAGCTGGCCCGTCATTATATTTATCTTTACTCATTTGCTATTCGTATTCTCAGCTTCTATATACTGTTAACATTATTATTATAATTGTAAAAATTATTTTTTACATACTTCTTTTATTTTTTATTGCACACCTGCTAAATTTTCTATTACATTTAAATAGTTCGTTAAAAAGAATCTAAAGAAATTGACCTTTCATATCTTATCGGTTTTTGTCTAAGAGTTTATAATCTTTGTTCAATATTACTTATACACTATCTTCTCATAATTTCACACACATGAATACAATGTACCACTTAGAAACATCTAACTTCTTTAAATATAAGAGTACTTATCCTTATTTGACCTATAATGAAATGAATTAAAAAATATTTAACACTTAAAAAAAACAAAAAGCATATAATCTATAAATACTTATAACTATCAAGACCCATCAGAAGCAGTGTCCAATCCTCGTCTTCTAAGTTCACTTTGAATAATATCAGCGTATTGACCGCCCTTTGGATCATCAAATAACTGTCTTGCTAGGCCAATAACCCGAACTCCAGCTGTTTCGAACGTGTCATCAAAGTGTAAAATAGGTAAATGCTCTGTAAAAAGTCTTAAAATATCACTTTCCTCAGTATTTTCATGTTTATAAATTTCCCACCAAATACTGTTATAAAGTACACCCGCCATATGTATTTCGCCTGGACCTTTATGACTGGTACAGTTACTAAAAACCTGCTGTGCATTTGCATTTTTTGTTGCTGAATCAGCAGCACTTCTAGATAGCCCACCACCAGGAAAACAACCTGATATCCCTGATGTACTATTTTGAAACATCTCCCCCATCTCAGTGCTACTTGGAAATAAAATAGCTGCATGAAAATCAGCCTGACCTTCATCGATAGCAAAAAAACAGCCTTTCTCATTAGAACAACACCTTGAAGCTTCCAATATTTCTTCTTCAGATAAGTCACATAGAGACTTTCTGCTCTCGCAAGATACATGAGTTTGACACCCTGATTCTAAGCCTTCTCTAAGACCACCAATAGAATGAAATATATTGGCATGTCCCGCCTCATGGATAATGATTTCAGCACTAAGCCCGATTCCAATAGGAGGATCACAAGAAGGTGGATTTGACGTGAGATCACAAATAAGACCTAGCGCAATTTTATTTTCTAATGGACTAAAATAGGCCTCAAAAGGATTAGAAGAAAAGGCAGTTACTTTAACACCTTTCTCTGAAGCATAAAAGTTCGATGTATTTTCCTTCATCCAATCATGCTGATACATAAGCCAATAATAACTCATCACCTGTTCTACAGAATAATCTCCATCACTATACGGTGTTGTCCATTTGCCATTAGAAAGTTTAACTCTTTGAATAGCATCAGATATTGAATTAAGATATGGTGAACTGATTATAAGAGGACCTATATCTATATTTACAATAGAGTGGATCATTGTATCTATAACACCAATATCTCCAGTATTTCCTATATCTATATCAAAATGACTATTTTTAAGCAGTTCATCTTCAGTACCTGTAATTTGAACAGCAAAGGTCTGCACAGCAGTCAACTGTGAGAGAGCATCGCCATTACGGTTTATAATGTTACCACTTTGAGCTATAGGATTTTTTTTATAAATACAAGCATTGTAATTGGGGTTTTCATTACAATCCTCTATGATTTGTCCACCAGGAATATTACCTACATTATCTACTCCTCCTCCTGGATTAGAGTTAACAGTTTGTGGAGTGTACCGACAACTCAAGCACATTAAGGAAAGAAAAATAAACATTAACTTAAAAAGCATTTTTTGAATACTTAAAAAACGTAACAAATAACTTATTTGCTTATTACAAAATAAGGCTTGTTTTATTGATTTTCGTTTTTTTCTTAACAACATGGGCCTTCTGTTCACGACTAATGTTACTTTCTAGCCAAAAAAATCAAAGATGCTTAGGGACAAAGATGAATATAGAAAATTTAAAAAAAATAAAGTTAATACAAACACTTCTTTTACTTTTTCGGTAAAAAAACCGAAGTTATTAAATGTTTTTTCACTCAAAATGGGCTATTTCACTAAAACGCATCTCGCCTCTGGCGACTTTCTGGCAGTAAGCCTGAAGGCTCACGCCTTCAGCAAGTAGCTTACTGCCTAGAAAGCCTGATGCATTTTAGTAAAGAGAACATCCTCATTATCTCACATAATGTTAGGGAAATCGTTGTTGTTTATGAAGGCTTACGCCTTCAGTAAAAAGCTGACTACCTCAAAAATCCGTTTATTTTTAGGAAGGAGATACTGCTTGTTTTTTACATCATGTTAAGGGAAATATTTTTATTTCTTTTTTTCTTCCAAGTCCTGGCGGGTTTAATAAAGGAGAAAATTTTTATGACAATGCCAAAATGCATGAAGCAACTGATGTGAAGGAAAGTTTCCTCTTATCTTCTCCTCTCCCTATAAATCATAGCTTCAAAGATTTTTTCATTGTTTTGCTGTACCACTAAAAATAAACTGGCCTCTGTTTCACTAAAAATGAACCAGCCTCTCGAGGCGAGCCTCTGGCTGTTTTTGGCCAATCAGCATGAAGGTCTTCCGCCTTCATAAAATGCTGATTGCCTCAAAAACCTGTTCATTTTTAGGGGGGGAGACTCCCCTCTTTATTTAACAAAATGTTAAGGAAATCGTTGACTAAGTTTTTCACTCAAAATGCCACTTATCTCCGGCAGGCAGGCAATCAAGGCAGTCCGGAAAACAGTATCTGGCAACAGCTTCCGGGTACGGTATGCCGGATTGCCAACTTGCTCGTTTCCCAGAAAAATAAAAATCTACTTTTTTAAATGTACATCATGCCTTATTTCAGATAAGTTAAGAAAACTAAAGCTCCAATAACAAACCAAAAAGGGAAATAAACACATAATGAAAAAACAATTGAAAATAGGGCTTAAGTTTACAAAATCAGGGATTGTTTTTTTCTCCTATATTTGCTCTCTTATAGGGTATTTTTTAGGACAACTTCCTGGCCAGTCCTTTTCATTTTCTCACTTTATATTGTTTTCTATAGGGTTTGTTCTTTTGGCGGGGGGAAGCTGTGCCTTAAACCAAGTGCAAGAATCTGAACTAGATGCAAAAATGCCTCGAACCCGCAAGAGGCCTATTCCATCAGGTCAACTCTCATGGATTTTAGGATTTCGTATCAGTCTATGGATGCTCACTTTTGGACTTGTCATTTTGTTCACACTAAAACCTCTTATAGCTACTATTGGAGTCTTCACTCTTATTCTTTATAATGGCTTCTATACCTTGTGGTGGAAACCTTATATGACCTTTGGAGCCGTACTTGGAGCTGTTCCAGGAGCTATGCCTGTATTGATTGGTTATTTTGCAACAAGGGACCTAGCAGCTCTTGGTATAGAATGCGTTTATCTCTTTTTAATTCTATTTTTATGGCAAATGCCTCATTTTTGGTCATTAGCCATTAAATACACTGAAGATTACAAAAAAGCTGGAATTCCTGTTTTACCTGCCAAGCTTGGCAAACAGCGCACTTTCTATCACATAGGATTATATTTATTCACTTATATTGCAGTGGCTATAGGATCACCTTGGTTTGTAGATGCGCATTTTTTTTACATAGTGTTAGTTTTCCCATTCAGCGCAATTTTGATTTATGAATTTTTTCGATTTGCTAAAGCATCAACTCATTGGCTGCGGTTTTTTCTATGGGTCAATGCGAGTTTATTTGCTTTTTTAATCGCCCCTGTCATGGATAGATGGCTTGGCACCATCATCAGATCTTACGACCTTCAATGGTGATTGTTACTAAAGATGAGTTCTATATAATTTCAAAAATACCAAACTCTGGATCAACACATTCAAGACGTTCCTCATCTAAACGACGACAATTTAAATCTTCTACTTAAAAGTCACGTCTTCTTTCTCTTTGACCTCTATTTTTAACAATTCTTATGATAGACCTTCCTCTTCTTTCATATTCTGCACAACGAACGTATGTCCATTCTCTTTTTCTGACTCTACTAAAAATACTTTCAAGATGAGAAAAATGAAGATAATTATGATCCACTCTTTGCCCATTTAAGTGAAAAGTTGAAGCATGAGGCACATGATTTTGTGTTATATTGTTATTGGTTAGCACTCTATAATGACTTCTGAGCATACTT
The DNA here is from genome assembly GCA_965262715.1 of Bdellovibrionales bacterium. Lineage (GTDB taxonomy): Bacteria > Bdellovibrionota > Bdellovibrionia > Bdellovibrionales > JAUICD01. The sequence continues at coordinate 2,099,298 of OZ253553.1, forward strand.
TTAAAGTTTTCTAATTCTGGAGTCATAGATATTTCAAATTGGCCTAATCGAGAGGGTTGATTTGCCTCTTGAGGGTCAATCTGAAAAACATTTGTGACCAATCCAACAACAGTTTTTTGAAAGACTAGAGAGACTTGATCTAGATTTCTAGAATGGGATACATCCATCTTCAAGATAACAGTTTCAACAAAGACTTCTGTTACAATACCTGCACTCATCAAAATAAAAAATAATGTCAGTAAAACTTTATCGGAAAAACTTTAGATTTATTGAATGATTCTAATAGTTTTCAAACTTAAACTTGAAGACCTTTACTTCATTGAACAAAGCAAGTTTGTACAAGATAAAACCTAAGCACTGCTTTAGATATTTCAACTAAAAATCAACTACCCTTCTCCTGACTAATATAAAGTTTGATTTTATATTAGTCATAAGTTATTTTATATAAATGTCGACTAATATAAAGTAAGCTAACAGGCTAGTTTAAGAGGTCTTTTATGTATATTAAACGTTCTCTTTCAAAAACCATACGTAGAACTAGTCAGAGCTTTAAGGTTCTATTATTAACAGGTCCAAGGCAAGTTGGTAAAACAACTTTACTTAAAAAATTACAAAAAATCGTTCTTACATTTCATTAGATGATAAAGATGCTTGTATCTCTGCCAATGAAGATCCAGCAGGATTTACTGATCGCTTAAAACTTCCTGTCCTTATTGATGAAGTGCAATATGCTCCCAACTTGTTTTCTTACATTAAGCTGATTGTTGACCAAACTAAAAAAACTGGTCTCTTCTGGCTTACAGGCTCTCAAGAGTTTTCCATGATGAAAAATGTCTCAGAATCACTTGCTGGACGAATTGCTATTCTAGATATCCAAGGCATTTCTCTTTCAGAAGATGAAGGAAGACCACAAACACCACCTTTTATTCCAAAACTTGATTGTTTGAAGCATAGACAAAAAATAGCTAAATCTCTTTCTCTTGAAGATATTTATTTTAAAATATGGCGTGGCTCATATCCACATGTGGTTTTAGATAGTGGTAAGACATGGCAAACTTTTTATGAATCCTATATCACAACTTATATTGAACGTGATGTTCGAGATTATTTAAAAGTCGATAATCTTATTGCTTTTCGTAAATTCATGCAAATTGCAGCTAGTCGCACTGGACAGATATTAAAATATAGAGATATCTCTAAAGAAACCAGTATTAGTCAGCCCACCATTAAGTCATGGTTCAATGTTTTGCAGGCAACTGGTATTATTAAACTTATTCATCCTTATTTTAACAATATCACAAAACGTCTATTAAAAACTCCCAAACTTTATTTTATGGACACAGGTCTTTGTTGTTTTTTAACAAAATGGGTAACACCAGAAGTTCTTGAAAATGGCGCAATGGCTGGTTCTATTTTAGAAACCTACGTGATATCTGAAATTATTAAATCTTATATTCACAATGGCATCTCACCTCACCTTTATTATTATGCTGATAAAGAAAAACATGAAACTGACTTGCTGATTGAACAGGAAGGATATCTTTATCCTATAGAAATAAAAAAGTCAGCTTCAATCCATAGTTCAGCTTTTAAAGGATTTGATCACCTTAAGAAATTAAAAGTTCCTATTGGCCATGGTTGTGTCCTTTGCTTTCAAAAAAACTTACTCCCTTATAAACGTAATATTGATATTGTTCCAATAGGTTATATATAATAGAACTGGTCTCAAAAATAAGTTTTTGCATTATACAACACAAATTAAGAATTAAAACAATAAACCCTCGTTGTTCCGGGATACTGTAATCCGGCAGCCTGGCAATCAGTTTCCATGACCAGTTTCCTGGATTGCCTGACTGTCAGACTCCCGGAAAAAGTTTGAAACTTGAACTTTTATTGAAGAGTAAGGGACATAGGTAACACTTTTTCATTAAAACAGGCAAAAGATTTATTTTGAGAGACAGAGATAATAAAAACATGCTATACCATCATTATGCAGAGGGGGGCACACATTGAACTTTAAACAAACTTTGTCCATCTTATGGACTCTTTTTTTATTGTTACAACTATCATACTTCAATCCATCCTATGCTGTTGAAAAATCTAAAAACGTCAAAGTCCATCAAAAAAGAGAAGAACCTTTGACTTTGGATTTTGTTTTAACAGAAGCTGTAAAAAATTCTGATAGATTTAAAGAGGTAATTTCTAAATCTTATGCCATAAAAAAAGAAGAATATTTATCCAAAATACCTACAGACATTAATCTTAGATCTCAAGTTGGTCGAAGATTTAATTCGTCATCTTCTAGAGCTATTGGGCGACCTCCAACAAATTTATTTAATTCTTCCAATCCTTATTTTAATTCAATGAGCCAAAGAAAAGGTTATTATTATAATCTACAAACAGATACTTATTTTCAAACAGGAACAAAAGCTATTTTAAGTTTTAATAACAATAAATACTCTGATGCCTCTTCTCATGAATCACAAGCGCAATTTACAATCTCTCAATCTCTTCTTAAAGATGCCTTTGGTTATCAAACAAGGAAGCTCAGACAAGCCGGAAGACTGACCAGCAAGGCTAATGAAGAATCTTTGGCTTTAGATATTGAGAGGTGGGCATTAGATGTTATAGATGTTTATTACAGAGCATGGCAACTCCACTCCGAGGTTCAAGCAGCCCAAAATAATTTATCAAGTAGAAGAAGATTACTTAATATCACAAAAATCAAACTAAGAAGAGGGACAGTTGAAAGATCAGACCTCCTTCAAGTAGAAGGCACTCTGTTAGAAGCTCAAATCAGATTAAACTCTGCAAGAGAAGGCCTTATGAATATATGGAGAGATCTTGTTATTCAGCTAAAATTACCTGAGAGTTGGCTAGATTATGATCCTCTACAAATTCAAATGTCACTAGATTCTACCCATGACTTACAGGACTGTAATATTAAAGACTACCCAAAGACATCCACAGAAACTAAGTATTGGGAATATTTAAGGGATGCAAGTCTTCTAAAAAAGAAGAGCGCAAAAAATGCCTTCTTACCAGATTTGCAACTGACACTTGGACTTTCTAGCACCAGTCGAGAAGATTCATCTACCTTTGAAAAGCCAACTGGTTCTATAGGACTTGCATTTGAAATGCCACTTTCTCATTTTAAAGAAAAAGCTGAATTATCAGAGACTCTTGCCAATTATGCCAAAGCTTCCGCAATCACTTCCTTTCTTCATGGACAAGATCAAATTCAATGGATCAATAACTGCTCTTATTTTAAGCACCTAAAAAATGTTATAAACTTACGTTATGAAAATTTAAAAAAGCAAAGAGAAAGAAATTCTTTAGATGAAAGGCGCTACAGGTTAGGACGTATGTCCTTATTAGAAATCATTCAATCTGGAGATGAAGCTATTAATAGCCAACTATTATGGGATCAATCTCAAGTGGACCTCAAACTCAACTCATGGCAAATGCAACAAGCATCTGGTCAATTAAGACAGTTTATTACAAAAATTCAAGCGCAATTAGAAGAACAACAGACTTCAAAAGCTCGTCAATAAGCCATTTTTCTAAAAAATAAGTGTCAAAACTTAAAATAATACTTACTGATTTTGATCTTTGGATGTATAATACACCTAAAAGTGCCTCCTTATTCACATCATAGATATAAAATCAAAGAAATGAGTTTGAAATGAACCGTTTAATTGAGTTTTTTACTCGGCAAGGCTTATTTTCAGTTCTTATACTGATTTACACCATGTTTATGGGTGTTTATGTGATCTTTTTGATCCAAAAAGAAGCTTTCCCTAATATTCAAAGAGATATGTTAGCGATAGAAACCATCTTTCCAGGTGCTTCTCCTACAGAAACTGAAAAGCTCCTAACCAACCCTATAGAACAAGCTCTCAATGAAGTGATTGGAATTAAAAAGCTAACATCAACTTCTATCGAAGGCCGCAGCTATATTGTTGTTGAAATAGACCCTGATCAAACCACAGCTTTTGAGGCAAAACAAGATGTGAAAGAGGCTATTGATCGTATAGAACGCTTTCCTGAAAGAGCAGAAGAACCAATTGTGACATCTATAGAAACAAGACATCGCCCAGTCATTAAGCTCGTTATTAGTACAAACGATGAAACAGTTTCAGAAATTGATTTACGTAACACAGCTCGATTTGTCCAAAAAGAAATTGAGAGGCTTAACGGTGTAGCCTCCATCGATGCTTATGGTATAGGCGACTTAGAAATACATGTTGAAGCTATCCCAAAAAAACTCTCCTTATATCAACTCACTTTAACAGATCTCACAAGAGCTATTGCTTCTCAAAATCAAGATATCCCCGGTGGGGTGATTGAACAAGATACATTAGATGGAAAACGAGAAATTCTTGTTCGCACAGTCAGCAACTATGAAGATGTTAAAGATATTGAAAATACAGTTGTAAGATCTAATGACCTTGTCAATGCCATACATATCAAAGATGTAGCTAAGGTATCTTATGGACTAGAAAAACCTCTAACTTTATTTAGAGGAAATGGTAAAAACTCTATCTATTTGACCATCAAGAAAAAAGAAACAAGTGATTCTATTCGCCTCGTTGATCAAATTAAAGCAAAAACAGAAGATTTAAAAGCGCAACTTTCTGATGATATTGAATTCACCTTTGTTGACGATCTATCATATTTTATTCGCAGACGATTAAATGTACTGATCAATAACTTATCTATTGGTCTTGCTCTTGTTTTAATTATTCTTAGCTTTTTCTTTCCTTTAAAAATTGCTCTTTTAACAGCTATTGGAATACCGTTTTCCTTTTTAGGGACTTTGATCTTTTTCCATGTAACAGGGGTAAGTTTAAACCTATTGACGATGATGGGTTTGATTATTGTACTGGGTATGCTTGTCGATGATGCTATTGTCGTGATTGAAAATACCATGAGATATATTGAAAAAGGCTATAACTCTACTGAAGCTGCGATCAAAGCAACTTGTCAGATATGGCAACCAGTTACTGCAGCTGTTGCCACAACCATTGTGGTGTTTTTACCACTGATGTTCATGTCAGGTACTATTGGTAAATTCATCGCTATATTACCACTTGGGGTTTTGTCAGGATTGGTATTAAGTCTTTTTGAATGCTTTTTTATCCTTCCACATCACATCAGTTTTTTAACCAGGCGTTATTCTTCACAATTTAATACAAAATCATCTTCAAATAACCCTCAAAAAACAAAGCCTCCTAGAAAAAAGCTTTATCAAAAAGTAGACTACATCTGGAAAAATGTGTGTTTAAAACTTTATGAAAGGTTTTTAAGTTTCACTTTAAAACCTTTCTGCCGCCACTTTATTGCGCTTGCTTCCATCGGTCTTCTTATTGGCACTTACTTTTTATATGAGAAAAAAATGAACTTTGTGCTCTTCCCCTCATCAGGAGTTGAAGCTTTTATGATTAAAATACAAGCACCTGTTGGAACTCCCTTAGAAGAAACGGTTAAGCTGATGAGGCCTATTGAAGAAATTGTAGCCACTTTAAGTGACGGAGAACTTAAAGATTACATCACTAAAGGCGGAATACATCAAGCTAGTGCTAGTGACCCTGACTTTAAAAGGGGCAGTCACTTAGGACTTGTTTTTGTATATTTAACATCCACAACAGAAAGAGTAAAAACTGCTGATCAGGTCATTGAAGAATTAAGAGAAAAAATAGGCAAACCTCCAGGTATAGAAAATATCAGTTTTGAAAAAATACGTTCTGGCCCTAGCTCTGGACCTGCTATTGCCGTAGGAGTGAGAGCAACTGAATATGATGAAATTATACCTGCTGCAGAAGACCTGCAACAGTTTCTATCTAAAATTGACGGAGTTTCTGATATAAGAAACACTCATGATAAAGGTAAAGAAGAGCTACATGTTAAAATTTTACAAGAAGAAGCTTTAGCTGCCAACTTATCAACAGAAGATATTGGAATGTCTGTTCGAGCTGCTTTTGAAGGCATTGAAGCAACTTATATTCAAAAATTAGATGAAGAAGTTGCTGTGCGTGTAACTTGGCCACAGCAATTTAAAAACTCTAAAAAATCTGTACAAACATTACAAATTCCTAACAAAATGGGGAACCTTATACCTATCACATCCGTAGTAGATTTTGATACTTATCAAGGTATTTCTACTTTCAAACATGAAGCTAATGAACGTCAAATAGAAGTACGAGGAGATGTAAACACAAATATCATAACATCTGTAAAAGTTAATGAGCAGATTAGGCAAGCTCTTCCTGATATCCGCAAAAAACACCCTACTGTGAATTTTTCCTTTGGAGGAGAAGATCAAGATACAAAAGAGAGTATGGCATCTTTACGAAGGGCTTTTATTGTTGCTCTTTTATGTATATTTATGATTTTAGTACTCACATTCCAAAGCTTATCTCAAGCACTACTCGTTCTTTTTATCACTGTACCTCTAGGTTTTACTTCTGTGATTTGGACATTCTTCTTTCACGATAAACCTATTTCTTTCATGGCATGTTTAGGTATTGTTGCTCTTTCAGGTGTAATTGTTAATAATTCTATTGTATTCACATCTTTTATGAATGAAGCAAGGTCTGAAGGTATTGAGAAAATACAAAGTATTTTAAAAGCAGGAAAAACTCGTTTGCGACCTATTTTCTTAACTACTGTCACTACTGTAGCAGGTATTTTGCCCACAGCTTATGGTCTAGGTGGATTAGATCCATTTGTTGTTCCAATTGCATTAGCACTGGGGTGGGGGATGTTTTTTGGTTCCTTTTTGACTACAATTTTATTTCCTTCTTGGTTAGCTGTTTTAGATGATATCACTTATTTATTTGTTTTTATTTACAGAAGCCTATTTCATCCTAGACCTATACAAACGCCTAAAACAGCAGAAGCTTTTAAGCGTAACATTGGTGCACAACCTTTAACAAAAATAAGAACTACTAGACCTTTAAAAGGATAAAAAGAAATCCGATAAGAAAGTTAAGAGTCTATGGAGTTCAATTATGTCTTTATCTTTATCAAGATATTTTATTTATTTTTTTATGTTTCTTGTTTTATCTTATATTTCTTTATATGCAGAAGAAAAAAAAGTAGCTACAACAAAAACCACTTCTGCAACATTAAACTCATCTTTAACAACTACTTCTACTTCTACTTTTTCAACAACCACATCTACTTTTCAAAAGCCTCCTCCTAAAAACGAAGTAACATCTCAAAATACAACAACTACATCTCAAAACACAACAATCACATCACAACAACCAGAAGCTCCTTTATCTCGACAAGAAAAGAATAAAATACATATTCAAAAAAAGATTGATAAATTACATCAAAGATTAGAAAGAAACCCAAATAATTTTAATCTACATTTTTTGCTTGGAAAATATTATTATTTACTAGATGATTTTGATAAAGCTATTTTTCATCTCAAAAAAAATAATAAAAAGCCATCAATTAAAGCGTTAATACTTTTAGCTAAAGCTTTTTCTCAAAAAAAGGATTATCAAGAGGAGATAAGAGTTCTTAGTATTTTGTTAGAAATGCATCCAAGTTCTCCAAAAGTTTATACAGATATTGCAACAGCTTATTATAAAAATGATAAGATTGAAGAAGCTATTAAGTACTATAAAGCAGCACTACAAAATGATAGGAGGCACAAGGGAGCTTATAAAGGCTTGTGGACAGTCTTTGAGTCTCAAGGCAATTTCTATGATATGAAACAAATATTAGAGGATTTTTTAGCCTTATCTCCAAATGATATTGAAGCACATTCTAAACTGTGCCAAGCAAATTTAAAATCAAGATATGCAGATGAATCTATACTCTCCTGCAATCGAGCCATAAAAGTCAATCCATCTTATCCCAACAATCATATTTACTTAGGATTAGCGCATAAATGGAATGGAAATGAAAAACAGGCTGAAAAAATTATTTTTGATACAGCTAAAAAGTTTAGAAAATCTCTATTAGCACAATATGAAGCCGCACGACTTGCTGAAGAAAAAAACCGATGGGGCGATGCTCTCAGGTTTTATAGAAATTGTGTTAATATTGATAATAGGTCCTTTACATGTACTATGAAAATAGCGCATCTTGCAATTCGGTTGGAAAAATATGAAGAAGCCACTGAATCTTTTTTAGCTGCTTGCCGCATCAATAAATTTAAAACTTTTTCTGAAATCAGAGATACTGCTGGAGAACTTAGAAAAGAAAAAAAGATGAAATGGTATCATCATTTTAAAAAAATAGCTGAAAGATGTCATATCGTTGGGGATCGCAGGTTAGAAAAAACTCCCTACGAGCCATTGACAGATTTGATTATAGAAGAAGCTCTACCAGAGGAATTTGAAGAAACCATTGAAGAAGAAGAGGAAAAAAAGGATCCTTCAAAAAAATCTTTAAAATCTCCACCTAAGACGACCAAAAATAAAACTCAAGATATAAAAAATTGAAGGTTCATAATCACTTAAGCATCTTGTTTCTCTGGAATCTGGCAGTCAGGCAATCCGGGAAGCTGCCTCCGGCAACAGCTATCCGCTTACCGGACTGTCTAACTCCCGGAAAAAAGCTTAAAACTCAATCTCTTTATTGAAGTATCTCTCAAGCTAAGATATTTTATTTATTAATTTATCTAAGTTACACCGTTGTTGAATACCTATTTCTGGCCTCCGAAAGACCAGAAACTTGGCAATCGCACAATCAGTATTCCACCAAATAAGTATCAGGAACAGTCCTTAAAATATATAAATAATCTTTATAAGGGATTTATCTCGAATTCTTCGAAGACATGAAATCCAAAACCAGGGCCCTCTATACGTAAAAAATTTCCAATATAAGGAGTGATATTTCGTAGTACAGCGACTACCCTTCCATCATCATCAAACAACAACCTAACGTAAATACGAGGCGTAGAAACAAACTTTAATAGATTTGGCTTAGGAGGTTCATTACTTTCTTTCATTCTAGACTCAAAGTTAATATCAGGAGAAAGTTTTACGATATCCCCCACTCGAACAACTACCCTTCCATTCGGTACAATATTCATTTCAAGTATAGATTTGCTATCATCTATTTCTATAACTGTTGCTGTAGCTAGAGAAGGACTATAACTTATACAAACACTTTCTTCCGCAGGAGGGTAAACATTAAAAACATCCCCTTCTTGAACATGATCAGACCGACCCAAAGGAATTAAAATTCTATCACCCTGCAAAACACTTATATGACTTATTGGCTGTCGTGGCCCAACAAATTCTTCCAAAAAATCTCTAAGCTTTCTATAACCATCTCTTACTGACTCTTTAACAGCATCTGTAATAGCTACAGAAGGATGCTCTTTATAATCTATAGGATCATTTACTTCAAGATTTATCTGAAAGTTTGATTCACCAACACCTATAACTCTAAATGTTCCTGACCTTCCAGGTAGTTGTATAGTAAATAATAGCTCTACTCTTATAGTTTCAATATTTGACTGAGCTCCATCAAGAGACATTAATCTATCACCAGTCAAATTAATAATGAGCCCCTGTTCATCAATTTGATCAATAGGCTCAGGACGTACTCTTATAACATCATAAGAACATACTTTTCTATCTGTTAATAATCCTAAACTCTGAACAGCTGATAGATTTAGAACATCATCAGAAGTAGTCTCTTGAGCTACACTATTTGAACTTACAGTGAATAATAAAAGATATATCATAAAAAATGTTTTTAAATAATAGCTCATTTTCTCTCCTTGATTTGCGTATTTTAAGAAATGGATATTTATTATTCTATTGATTCCTTTAACTGGAAATCAACCAAAATACTTTAAGATTGATCAATAATAAACTTAAGCCTTTTAGACTAAATAACAATAAATTGCTGTTTTTACATAAAGTGAACAGGCAAATATCTAGTACTACATTAGTAAGTTAATTAAAGCAGTCTGAAAAAATAAGTTTTATGTTTTGTGATATTGAGATATAGAGTTATGGAAGGTTTGGAATAGACGTGAGGCCAGTGCCTCAAGAGACAAGATTTTTATAAAATATTTATCCTATAATAGGTTCTTAAAATAACAGAAATATAAGGCACTTCGGGGTGCCTGCTGCCTATGGAAGATGCCTGCCATAACTCTGAATCATTACATTAAGGTAAGTTCAAATAATAGACTCAGCATTTTTGAGATAAACTTCAAGATAACCAGATCATAATAATAAAGATTTTTTGGACATCATTGTACGTTAGTAACTACTTGAAAACCAAAATTAGGAGCCTCATTTAAAGAACCATCAATAAAACGAGTGATTTTTGTCCAAATTTTTCTATTACCTGTATCCCTAACAACATAAATACGAGGTATATTGAATTGCAATACACTTCTCGTTCCGAAACCAGTATTTGTCTGCAGTCTTGATGCAAAATCTATTGCAGGAGAAAGTCTTACAATATCTCCAACCTGAACAGATCTGCCTCCATCGGGTATAATATTCATTTCAAGTATAGATTCGTTATCGTCTATTTCTACAACTCTTGCTATGGCTAGCGCTGAAAGAGGACTATAACTAACATCACTACAAGTGTTGTAATAATCATCTCTAGGGTAAATATGAAAAACATCACCCTCCTGAATATGATCAGAGCGACCCAAAGGAACTAGGACTCTATCACCTCGCACAACATTTACCTCACTCCTCGGTTGTCGCGGCTCAAACCTCAAAGTATCTCTAAGCCTTACATAACCATCTCTTACCGCCTCTTGAACTATATCTGATATATCTCTGCTGACAAAGTTTCTAGATTCACCAAGACCTATAATATCAAGTGTTACTGAACTTCCAGGCCGTCGCACACTAAATACTAACTCTAATCTTTCTAATCCTATACGGTTTTCTGGAATATCTATTAGATATCCTTCAGGACCATCGTCAGAGTCAAATATATTACGAATTTGGTGATCAAAAGGACGTACATCTACAATAAGATCAAAACACACATCACTATCACCAGTATTCAATGCTGATATAGTCTCACTAGAATTTGTATCCTGAGCTAAGCTATCCGAAACAAAAGTGATTAATAAAAAATACATCATAAAAAAGGTTTTTAGATAATGGCTCATTGTTCCCCCTTGATCTGCACGTAATTTCAAATCGCAAGTGCAACACTTTTGTGTTTATAGATATTTATTATTTTATTGATGTCTTTAACTGAAAGGCAACAAAAATATCTCAATCTTGATCAATAATAACCCTAAGCCTTCTAGATGCAACCAAATACAGATACCGGATATTTTGATTCCGAACGCAGTTTGCCAGAGTGCCGGTTTGAGCTGGACCTTCAATTTGTTCCTTGGCTTATTCCACTAAAATGCATCTCGCCTCTCGTGGTGAGCCTCTGCCCATTCTTATTATTAGCTTTTATCATTACTTATTTCTTTTGAATCTATATATAATGCTTGCGAATGGCCTTGTTGCACAAGCAGCAAGCTTAATGTGCTAAGAGATTTGTAACAGGCTTCTGAAGTAAGCTGTGGCGAGCCACCTCAGGCCAGAGCATTATGAGGTAAATATTCTAAAAGAATTTTTATTCTATAATGATCTGTAACCATAACAGAAGTTCATTGCTCGGAGGCCCTCTGCTGCTTATCGAAGAAGCCTGTTACAAATCTCATCCTAAATCTTTATGCAACAAAACCCTTGCGAATTGAAAAATCGAACTCGAATGGTCATGCCGGATCCTGGAATAAAGAGAATTTAAGTTGTCATAAACTTATTCTTATATATTGAAAAACCACTAAGCAAGTAAGCGTCTGCTATTCTTCTTTAATAATGGCCCGAAAACCAAACTCAGAAGCCTCTGTAAGTAAAAAATGTTTGATATAAGCAGTGACATTTATCCAAACTCTTCTATCATTAAAAGCATAAATATTAGGTACATCAAATTGCAATACCCTTCTTGTTCTGAAATCAGTATTTGCTTGAAGCCTTGATGCAAAATCTATTTCATGAGAAAGCTCTACAACATCTCCCACCTGAACAGATCTACTTCCACCTAATGCAACATTTATTGCAAGTATAGAACTCGTATCATTCATCCTTACAGCTGTTGCTCTTGCTAAAGTCAGACTTCTAACATCACTACTACAAGCATTGTAATCTCCTCTAGAGTAAACATAAAAAACATCAGCCTCCTGAATATGATCAGATCGACCCACAGGAACTAAAATTCTATCACCTTGTATAGCACTTACATGACTTACTGGCCGCCGCGGCCTGAAGTCATCTCCTAAAGGCTCTTCTAAAATATTTCTAAGCTTGTTATAACCATCTCTTACCACCTCTTGAACTACATATGATGTAATTCTTCCAGAAGGGTATTCAGCAAACCTAAATCCAAATCGAACATTTGAATTGTCAAATAAAGCTCCAAGATCTGCTTGAAGATTTCTAGTGGCATACGGCAAATGAACTTCATATTCCATGGGCACTGATCGAATATAACCTCTTAGGTTTTCTGTCACCTCTACTCGTCTTACCTTACCAATACCTATAGCTTGACGTACTCTTTCTGGACTTTCAGGTCGTCGCACACCAAACAATAACTCCAATCTTGTAATATCACCTCCTGGAATATCTATTTGATATCCTTCAACAAGGTCCCATAGGTTGCGAATTTGATGATCGAGAGGACGTACATCTGCAATCAAATCAAAACATACATCACTATCACCAGAATTTACTAAAGATACTAAACCTCGCTCATCAAAAGTGGTCTCTTGAGCTACAGAAATAAAAGTGAATAATAAAAGATATATCATAAAAAATGGTTTTAAATAATGGCTCATTTTTTCTCCTTGATATGCATATTTGAAGAATATAGATATTTATTATTTTATTAATGTCTTTAACTGAAAATCAACTAAAATACTTCATTAATTGATAGACTAAAGTCTTCTAGACTAGATAATAATAAACTGCTGTTTTTATATAAATTGAATAGACAAATGTCCAAACAGGTAACAGTATAATTTAATCTTCTCTGTCTTTTACTCAGATAACCAGATCAACAACAATAAAATTTTTTAGTGAACATCAAGAAGCAAATGACTATAACCAACTATCCTATTCTTCAATAACTTGAAAACCATCAGCAGCCTCTGTAACTAAAAAATATCTAATGTAAGAAGTAATATCTTCTGTAAGAGTTCCATCTGAACTACGAAACTCAATAGAAGCACTAGATATAGATTCTAATTTCAGTATCCTTCTGGGTATTGTTCTTGATTCAAGATCAACAGAAAGTGTTACAATATCTCCAAATTGAACACCGCTATTTTCATTTATCTCAAGTATGGCATTGTTTTCATCTATTATTTCTACAACTGTAGCTGTAGTTAAAGGGGTAGACAATCTAGCTATACTACAACGATTGCGATAATTTCTTACTCTCGTTCCATAAATATTAAAAATATCGCCTTCTTGAATATAATGGGATCGACCTAAAGGAATTTGTATTTTATTATCCCACCACTCAATCACAGTACTTGTTATTAATTGCTGTTGTAAGAAGCCTTGCTGTCTTTTCCGTTCATATTCATTTCTTAGTTGTTCATAGCCATTTTTTACCGCTTCTTTCACCGCATCTGCAATAGCCACAAAGGAAGATATTTCAACTCCTCTAGACAGGTCATCATTATTTGACTCAGGATCAGTTATTATGCTTTCTCTACCTATCTGAAAACTTATAGAGGTACCAATACCTCTAACTGGATCAAGTGATGGTGTTGAATTGTTATACCTTTGTAAAAGAAATGATAGCTCCAATCTTGTCGCGTCTCCTCCTAATTCAAAGGCACCTCTCAAGCTATCATTATTAAAGGTTACACCTCGACCAGGAGTTTGATCAAAGTCTTCAACGCGTATATTGAAAATATAATCAGGACATATATGACTAGCTTTCTCTACCATATCTACTTCTTCCATTAAAAGTTTTAAAATATCACCCCTGCCACTATACGCTGCTGACATAGCCGCACTCCTAACAAGTTCATCAGTTACACCTACTTCTGATTCTAACAGATAGATGACATGCTCTATGTCACCATTTTGAACAGCTTGTAAAAAACTCTGATTTGAATCATCAGAAGCTATCTCTTGGGCCACACCCTTTGAAGCAACAATAAATAATAAAAGGAATATCACAGAAAGATTTTTAAGTAACAAGTTCATTTTTCCTCCTTTTATGAGATCTATTAGAGGTTAAGGATATAATAATGTAAAAAACAATCAAAGCAAAGGATAGTATATGTATCTAAAAAGCTATAAATTTTTAATATGTCTTGGTGGATTCAAGTTGTAAGTACAACTCCTTGCATAGTTGTTTAAAGGGGGTTAGAGGAATACTCTAATCAATAGCTTTACATAACGAAAGGAGTATTCCATGAGTAAGTACACTCATCTAACCCAATGTGAGAGATACCAGATTTTAGCTTTTTTGCAAAGTGGAAAATCAATAAGTTCAATTGCTACTCAGCTAGGTCGAGATAAAAGCACCATATATAGGGAATTGAATCGCAACAAAGGTTTGCGAGGTTATCGTCCTCAACAAGCCCATGAAAAAACGGTTTATCGTCTTCAAAACTCTCATAGACATATAAAGATAACACAAAAAGTCATTAATAAGCTTGAGAGGTTTCTTCGTGATCGTTTGAGTCCGGAACAGATATCCGGTTTTCTTAAACGAAAAGGTTTGTCTATAAGTCATGAGAGTATTTATCAGCATATTCTTGGAGATAAGCAATCAGGAGAAGATCTCTACAAATTTTTAAGATGTCAGAGGCAACGGAAGAAGCGATATGGTACAAGTAGATTTGATAAAAGGGGTCAGATAAAGAATAGAGTGAGCATTGATAAAAGGCCTAAGATAGTAGATAAGAAGAGTCGGATAGGAGACTGGGAAGGTGATCTAATGATAGGTAGACATCATAAAGGAGCTTTAGTCACTCTGGTAGATAGATGTTCTAAGAAGACGAGGATTGTCAAAATAGAATCTAAGAGATCTGAGGCAGTTTTTCATGCTATTTCTAAAGCTCTTAAAGGAGAGGTTGTTCATACAATGACTTTGGATAATGGTAAAGAATTTTCGTGTCATGAGAAGATCAGTGAATATACCGGATATAAAGTTTATTTTGCACATCCTTACAGTTCATATCAGAGAGGTTTAAATGAGAACACGAATGGTTTAATCCGTCAGTATTTTCCAAAGAAGACAGATTTTAGAGAAGTCACCTCTAAGGATGTAAAAAAGGTTGAGTTTCTTTTAAACCATCGCCCTCGAAAGAGTTTAGGTTTTCTAACTCCTAATGAGTTTCATAGACAAAAGATGGTTTGCTGAAGTTATTCATAGTTTATCCATTTAATTTTACTTATATATAATAACTTCTGAAAATGCTTATTTGACAGCTTGATGTTTATGGCAAAGGATCGTTCTTCCGCAGAGCTTTAGCTCGAGGACTACGAGACTTTGCCATAAACATCAAAATACATTCATTCAAATTAAATAATTTACTATAATCTTTCATGATAATTAAAACTTTGTTGAAATATTAATCTTAAAATGATACAACTTTTAAAAATATCTATAAACATAAAAGAGTTGCACTTGTGATTTGAAATTACGAAATATTATTAGTACTACATTGGCAAGTTAACTGAAGCGGCGTGTTACCTCATAATAGATTGTTACCAAGAGTTTGCTTTTAAGAGTTGAGTTATTCATTTATTTTTCCTTTGTTTATTGTATAAGTTGAGTAATCTAAAGAATTCATCCGTTACGAGGTGGTTTGAAACCCGCTCCTGTAAGCCGATCTCGAGGCGACTACCCTCTTCCTTTGCAAAGCATGGAAACTGTTTGTTTCCTTCTTGACGCCCGAAGCCTGTCATAACTCTAGATCATTATATTAAGGTAAGTTTAAATAGTAGACTTAGCATTTTTGAGACCGCTTCTAGTACTACATTGGCAAAGTTAACTGAAAATGAACATTACTCATCCTCTGTAGGTTTTTGTGACGTTTGATTGGTTGTTTGATCTTTGGCTTGTTTAAGTGTTTCACTAAAAATATCACCAATACTCGTTTTATCTTTAGATTTTGCTTTATCACTATCTCGTTTTAAAGAATCACCTTGTTTTTTAAACTGATCTAATTTTGTACTTAAAGCAATTTTCCTTGCTTTCTTATCAATACTCACAACAACAGCTTGTAGAACATCGTCAACTTTCAGATGATCTTCAATTTTTTCAGACCTTGGTTTATTATGAAGTTCACTGATGTGAATCAGTCCTTCTAAATTTGAAGTTATTTCTACGAAAACTCCAAAATCAACAACTTTGATAACTTTAACTTTGTGCTCACTTCCAATAGGAAAGTTTTTGTCTATATCTATCCAAGGATCAAACTCTAATTGCTTAATACCTAGACTAAATCTTTCATGCTCTACATCTAAACCTAAAACCACAGCTTTAACACTATCACCTTTCTTAAATAACTCTGAAGGATGATGAACTCTCTTTGTCCAAGAAAAGTCAGAAATATGAACTAAGCCATCAATATTTTCTTCAATACCAACAAAAATACCAAAATCTGTAACAGATTTAACTTCACCTTGAACAATAGTCCCTGGTTCATAGATCTTTTTTAATTCTTCCCAAGGATTTGCTTTTAGCTGCTTCATTCCTAAGCTAATACGTCTATGCTCAAAATCCACATCTAAAACAACAACATCGACCTCTTCGCTAACAGATACACATTCTGAAGGATGTTTGATACGTTTTGTCCAACTCATCTCACTGATATGAATTAAACCTTCAATACCATCTTTTAATGTTACAAAAGCTCCGTAATCAGCTAAGCTCACAATGCGTCCCTTCACCTTACTACCAGTGGGAAAAATATCACCCGCCTCACTCCACGGATCAGGTTGAAGTTGTTTCAACCCTAGACTAACTCTACCAGTTTTTTCATCGTGCTTAAGAACTTTAACATCTATTTTATTTCCAACTTCTAATATTTCTGAAGGATGCTTAATACGCTTCCAGCTCATATCTGTAATATGCAAAAGACCATCAAGCCCTCCAAGTCCAATGAATGCCCCATAATCTGTGATATTTTTGATAATACCTGTAATAACATCCCCTATCTTAATGCTATCTAATTTGTTGTATTGCATTTTTAATTGCTCTTTATCCTCCTCTAATAGAACGCGACGAGACAGCACAATATTACCACGTTTCTTATTAAATTTAATTACTTTTAGCTGTAGAGTTTTTCCAACAAAATCATCCAAGCTCTTTACAGGTCGCACATCGATTTGGCTGCCTGGAAGAAATGCCTTCACTCCAATATCAACGCTCAAACCACCTTTTACTTTCGCAACAACAACCCCTTCAATAGTCTCCTGATTTTCTGCGGCTTGAGAAATATCATTCCAAGCTTGTAGGACATCCGCTTTATTCTTAGATAGAACTACCATACCATTTTCATTTTCTAAACGTTCAATATAAACTTCAATCTGACTACCCATTTCAATAGTCATCTCCTTATCTTTATCTGATTGAAATTCATGTATAGGAATAAGACCTTCAGACTTATAATGAATATCCACTAAGACAAAATCCTTTTGAATATCAATGATAACACCTTTTACAACATCTCCTTGTGAAAAATGACTCTTATATTCTATTTCAAACAGTTGAGCAAAGTCTTCTGAAACTTCAGAAGTCTGAGTAAATAATTCTGGATTATCTTTAACATTTTTATCTTCAGTATTTAATATTGAAAGTACTTTTTCTTTTTCTATTTGACTTATGCTTTTTTTCTTAGGTAAGTCATCGGATTTTCCGTGTTTATGAGATGCTTCCTGATCTGAAGATGAAGCATCTTGAGAAGCATAATCTTTTATATTTTTATGAACACCTGATAGCGAATCAACGACAATGTCCTCTTCAGAGGTAGATTGAGTTGTTTTTAAGTTTTCTGTTGTGTCTTCTGTTTCTGTTATAAGCATATATTCATCAAACTCCTTTTCATAAAACTATAATTAACAAAGTGGTTATAAAAGTTATATAACAAAGTCTCATTTTATCTTCTTAAAGTCTAAGAGTCACCTTCTAAATAATCCTTTATTTATCAAATATTAAAATAGTTAAAAAAGCAAAGGTCTTCAAATGACTACCTTAGTATTGCATTGCCACTATAATATAAAAGTTAATCTCCCTTATTTTACACCACTGTTATTTATTGTACTAAATTGCCTTGAAGTCAATGAGTTCCATCAGCTGACATACCAAACATTTCAATCTGTTTAGGCCGTTTTACTATTTGAACAAATTGAAGAGACTTTGAATTATTAACTTGTCTGAATCTTTCTAAAGAAAATTTATCAGAATTATTTTCTCGCAATTTCTTACAAAGATGAACCATAAGGTATCCACAACAACGAGCATCTTCTTTAGCTCTATGAAAACCCTCAGACGATATATTTAAATAGTTGACCAATGTTTTTAACTTATAATTAAGTAACCCCGGAAAGACATTTCGCGCCATAGCGCAAGAATCAAAAATTAATCCTTGAGGAGCCTTTGATTCAAACTTTTTAATATCAGAGCTTAAAAATTCGAAGTCAAAAGGAGCGTTATGAGCTACTAGAATATCTCTACCACAAAACTCTGCAAAACCACCTAATACCTCATCCACAGAAGGCTTACCCTTTACCATCTCATCTGTAATACCTGTAATCTGAGTCACTTTTATAGGAATATCTCTTTTAGGATTAACTAAAGTGGTATAAGTGGAAGTGGGATGCCCATCTTCAAATCTCACGGCAGCTATCTCTGTGATTTGATCCATTCCTGCTAAAAAACCTGTTGTTTCAATATCAAAAGCAACAAACGATGGTATAACATCTGACATAAATATCCCTTTTTTATTCCATTATGAAATGCTTTCTTAAAATACTTTTTGTACCCCTGGCAACTTTCTGATAGTGATTTTTGCCACAAAGATGGTATCATACTTCATTGCTACAATCGTCAATCTCACTTAAGCCCTGTAACAAGACGTGTCATTAATTTACTTATCTATATGCCTTGACTTTAATCGGGCTTACCACTATAAAAGCGTTAAAATAAAGAGAAAGCAGTAAGTTTAATTTATTATTATTATATTGTAAGGAGGTTTTTAATGAGTCTCAACAAAGTCATGATTATAGGCCATTTAGGAAGTGATCCAGAGTTACGTCAAACAACAAGTGGGCATTCTGTTACTAGATTTAATATTGCCACTAATGAATATTGGAAGAGCAAAACAGGTGAACAAAATGAAAAGACGGAATGGCATAGAATTGTGGCATGGGGCCGTTTAGGAGAAGTCTGTCATCAACATCTCAGTAAAGGCAGGCAAGTTTATATTGAAGGGCGACTGCAAACTCGTTCATGGGAAGATAATCAAAATATAAAAAAATACTCTACTGAAATCATTGCCTCTACTGTTCAATTTTTAGGTGCTAACGAGCAAAAAAGTATGCCAAATACAACAACAAACGCTCCTTCTTATGAGGATAAGTCATTTGAGCCTTCATTTGATAATACTCAAGCGAACAATAATGCCCCTGTAGAAGACAACAGCAAAGCAGCAGCAGAAGGAATGCCTTTTTAAAATATGTTGTTGTTGTAAGTAAAGCACTAATAACCTAAACAACCAGGTCAAAAGTCCATCTGTCTCAAACTTTTAGACACTTATGTAAAAGAAGGTGGGTTCATTTCATTAATCCCTTCTCGATGATATTTTAAGTTTTCTTTCTCTGATAAAAGCTTAAAATGACTATCAACATCATTAAAATTATTTGTAATAATGGGATATATTTCCCAAAACGTGTGAATAGAGTTAATGAAGGCTGCCCTGCGTAAGAAATTTCAAACCTTTCTGCCCATTCTTCTCCTGGAAGGCTTTGTTGCTTCAGAATTGTTCCATCAGCTAAAATAGCTGATGAGATACCTGTATTGGTCGCTCTGATTAAAGGCCGCCTCACTTCAATAGCTCTTGCTAGTGTCATGTAGAGATGTTGGTAGTTCTGAAATATATAAGGACTATTAGTAAAAAATTCATAGACTTTTTTAATTGGTGTATAAGTATTTCTATACCAAGAATCATTAGTGACGTTAACGATGATTTGAGCATTTTGTTTTGCAAGCTCCGTAGAGAAATAGGGATAAAGACCTTCATAACAAATCTGTACTCCTAAAATAACATCTTTATCTTCCAACTTGAGTACTGTCGGACCTAGACTTCTAGAAAAATCAGATACCTGTGAAAACACTACTGAATCTTTAAAGTAAACAAAAGGTATTGGTAAATATTCTCCAAAAGAAATTAGAATAGATTTTCTATGTCTTCCTAAAATATTGCCATTGCCATCAAACAAAAAGGCTCCATTATAATACTTACCATCTTCATCTTCTGAGAAAGCTCCTGTAAGAAGAGAAACTTTATTCTTCAAAATAAATGATTTTAATAAGTATTCACTTCTTTGATCTGTTTCTATTTCAAATGGAAAAGCTGTCTCAGGCCAAACGATCAATTCTAGATTGTCAATTTGATTTAATAAGTCTTCTGTCAAATTAAAATACTTTTGATAAATATATTCGTTTGGATACTGCCTAATACTACCTATATTAGCTTGAACAACTCCTACATTAAGTGTTTTATCTGTAAAGTTCCATGCTCTTTCTTTAAGCTTTCCTGTGACATTAAATAACACAAGCAGAAGAATAAGAACAACAATATGAATAACTGCTTTTTTTTGATTTATTAAAAAATCAGCACTCCATTGAAATATTCCTTTTATTTTTTTTAAAGAGTTAGCGTGTAGGCTTTTTCTTGAAGTATCATTCTTAACAAGAAGAAAAATCCATAATATATATCCATTAACAAGAAAAACTAGAGCACTTAAACCTTCAAAACCAATCGTGTCAGCCCATTGATACATAGGCCATTTTGTCCAAAATAAAGGATAACCTAAGTTCCAGTAAAACACTTTAGGAGAAAATCTTTCTAGAAGAACAGTTATAATAGCTAGAAAAAGTAATGAGCTTTTTAGACTAAAGGCTATTTTTTTACGAATCAAATGCCATATAAGTCCTGCGACAGGAATATGAAGATTTTGTGTAATGCAAAATAAAATTAAAATAACAAGTCCTAAGCCCTCAGAAACATCTCCAAATTCTATAGCTGTATGAGTTATCCAATGAAAACCAATAAGATTTATAATAAATTGAGTGAGCCATCCATAGAAAAAAACTCTCCCTCCAGACAAGTCTTGATGAATCCATATATACCAAAGGGGAGTAAGACAAAAAAACAAAGCCCAAGGTAAAAATGGAATATAACTTGTACTAAGCAAAATTCCTGATAGAATAGATAATAAAACAGCTAACATGAGCTTATTAAAAGCTAAAAAATAAATAAGATACAACTTTAGTGCACAGCATTACAGGTCCTTTACTTGCTAAATCAAAAGAACAAAAGTAGTCGTTCATGGTTCTCTTAACTCTCAAAATACATTTTCTCTTTCCAAATAATTTGAAAATAAAACTCAAAAAGCTTGATAATATCTTTCCATTAGGGTTTATTTTGAGGTTAAAATATAAATAACTATATACAAATACAAGAAGAGACAGCGCAATGTTAGAAGACACATTTCCATGTCCTAGATGTCACACAGAAAATACCAAAGGCAGTATAGACTGCCATGCATGTGGTATTGTCTTTTCTAAATATTCTATCAAACAATCAAATACTCAACAAGCACAACAACGTCAACAAGATTTTAGCTCTTTAAAAGATCAAACTTCAAGACCTGATGAATTTCCTTCTCCAATTCAAAAAACAAATTCCGCCAATCTACAACTTCAAGAACTATGGCAAAAGGTTATGGAAAATTATAGCGATAAAGACGTGCATGAACAATTTATTAATAAAGCAATACAGCTTGATAGCTTAACCTACGCTTCTGAACAATACCATAACATTTTAAGTTCTCACCCTCATGAAGAAGTGGCAGAAAAAATGCAAAAACGCATCACTTTTTTAGCTATGACAATTATGACTCCTGAACATGCAACTGAACCCGAAGGATTTCATCTTGGCATTTCCGGTATCATCACCATTCTAGGTGCCATGTTAATGGGAGCAAACTATGTGTTATCAGATCTACTCAAAAAATCCTCTTTAAACCCTAGGCTTCTTGAAATTTCTGGAGCAAGTATGATCATCATAGGAGTCACATTTATCTTATTAAAAAAGAGATCTAAATCATAACTTGATACAGGCTGCTTGATGTAAGTTTTCCATTTCGACAAGCAAAGGAGTTTGCTTTTGACATTCCTTTGTAGCAATAGGACAACGAGGGTGAAAAGCACAACCTTTAGGTAAATCAATCGAACTGGGTATATCTCCCTTCAAAACAACTTCACTTTGGTTTTGATGAGGATCAGGTACTAAAATAGCAGACATTAAAGCCTTTGTATAAGGATGTCTAGGATTTTTATAAATCTCTAAACCACCTGCTATCTCCACAATCTTACCTAAGTACATAACAGCCACTCTATGAGAAATATGTTTAACTACTTTTAGGTCATGGCTAATAAATAGGTAAGCCAATCCTAACTTTTGTTGCAGATCTTTTAACAAATTGATAATCTGAGCTTGAATAGAAACATCTAAAGCAGATACCGGCTCATCACAAATAATAAATTCTGGATCAACAGCTAAAGCTCTTGCAATACCTACCCTTTGCCTTTGTCCTCCAGAAAGTTCATGAGGATAACGAGAAATTATATTTGATTGCAAGCCCACTGTTTGTATAAGCTCTTGCACTCGATCCTGATGATCTTTTTTAGAGGTATAAAGCTTATGGATAATAAGAGGTTCTGAAATAATCTGGCCTATCTTCATTTTAGGATTTAAACTAGAATAAGGATCTTGAAAAATAACTTGCATTTTTCTTCTAATAGTTTTTAAGTCCTTAATATTGGTAATATCTTCCCCTCGATAATAGATTTTTCCCTTTGTACAATCTAAAAGCCTCAAAATACACCGACCTAAAGTAGACTTTCCACAACCTGACTCCCCCACTAAACCTAATGTTTCACCTGCTTTGATATTAAAAGAAACCCCTAAGACAGCTTTTACACTTTCAATTTTTCTTGAAAGAACTCCAGATTTAATAGGAAAATATTTGTGCAAATTCTCAACCTTAATAAGAGGTGCTTTCATTTTACATCACCTATTGGAAAAAAACAGGCTGCTTTATGCTCCCTTCTTTCAAAAGCCATAAGAAGAGGTTTGCTTTCTAAACAAGTTTTTTGAACTAAGTGACATCTATCTTGAAAACGACAACCTACTGGTAAGTTTTCAAAACTAGGAACTATACCAGGAATAGTTGTGAGCTTCTGATAACTCTGAGATGACTGCAGTGGAGGTATAGAATCCAATAATCCTTTTGTATAAGGATGCTTAGGATGAATAAATATCTCTCTCACATTCGCATACTCAATAAACTGACCTGCATACATTACAGCCACTTCATCACACATTTTCGAAACTACACCTAAATCATGAGTGATAAGGATCAGAGACATTCCTAGCTTATCTTGAAGTTCTTTGATGAGCCTTAATATCTGAGCTTGAATTGTCACATCAAGAGCTGTTGTCGGTTCATCTGCAATCAAAACATCAGGATCACAACTAAGAGCCATCGCAATCATCACTCTTTGCCTCATGCCTCCTGATAACTGATGAGGATATTGCTTCATACGCCTTTTGGCCTCAGAAATACCTACAAGATTTAACATCTCAACAACTTTATTATGGACATCTTTTGTGCTCATATTAGCATGATGTGATAATACCGCCTCTGCAATTTGATCCCCAACTGTAAAAACAGGATTTAATGAATTCATAGGTTCTTGAAAAATCATAGAAATGACATTCCCACGGAAAGCTCGCATTTGCTTTTCTGTTAACTTCAAAAAGTCTTTACCCTTAAAAAGAACCTCTCCATTTAAAATTCTACCAGAAGAAGATAGTAGCCTCATAATAGAAAGAGCTGTAATTGACTTTCCACAACCTGACTCTCCTACAATACCAACACTCTTACCTGCATCTAAAGAAAAGCTTACATTATCTACAATTGTTGTGAGGTGATTTCCCCTAACAAAACCTACCTTTAAGTTTTTAACAGTCAATATAGGCATATCTCTTTCCATAACAATCATCCTTCTTTCTGTATCAAAGAAAATAGGAATTGCATAACCAGAATTTTTTAACACCCTTGGATATTTTTATTTTAAGATGGAATAAGGCTCATGGTCTATTTATAAAAGACTAGAAAAATAATGCAAAACTGATGGGCTTGACCAATTTGCTGTTGAAGCCACTTTTCTAATTAACTTATGTTCCTGATTTAGAATATAACTTTCAGGCAACTTCCAAGTACCCCATTTTTTTGCTAGCCCCTGCCCTAAGTCATGCAAAACAACAACATTAGGAGTGGATACTTCAAAAGCTTTTATAAAATTGATAATATCCTTTTTATTATCATCCATAGAAATAGCTAAAATTTTCACTTGACCTTGAAACTCATCAACAAGTTCCAACATAGATCCAAATTCTTCCACACAAGGAGCACACCAAGTTGCCCAAAAATTTACAATTGTGATATCTCCTCTAAATTCAGATAAAGACACTAAACGATCATCTGTCACACTGGGAAGTGTAAAATCTGACGCACCAAACTGTTCTAATCGAGATAAGACATCTTGACTATCATTTGGAATGTTTTCCTCTTGACAAGAGCGGACAATAAATAAAGCTGCCACAATCAGAGCTATCAAAATAAGACCTATAAACCAATAACGTTTGACTTTTTCTAATAAGCCAGTATGAGCAGGCTTTGAAGGTGCTTGCTTAGAAATAGATACATCTTCTTTAACTTCTACTTCCTTAGCTTCTTTTATTGTTTTAACCTCAGTCTTTTTGGCATCTATTGGTTTTTTAGATACATCATCCACTTTCTTTGTCTTCTTATCCAAATCTTTTTTCTGATCTCGTGTCAAAATTAAATCTGGTTCTACCCATTCAATAAAAGCCATAGAAGCATTATCTCCAACACGCTCAGCACATTTGACAATACGAGTGTAACCTCCACTACGATCAAGAAACTTAGGCGCTAATCTATTTACAACATCTGATATTAATGCTTTATCAGGATATTTGGATAAAAGCCGCCGGTAAGAATTCAGATCTTTTCTCTTACCTAAGGTGATCACCCGGTCAGCATGCCTTTTCAACTCCTTAGCTTTAGCTAAAGTTGTTTTAATACGTCCATACTTTATCAAAGAAAAAACTAGATTCTTTAATACAGCCTTTTTTTGATTATAACTGTGACCAAAACTTTTGCGGCCTACTAAAACTCTATGTCTCATTTTATTTATCTCGTTACTTTACTGATTTTGCCTGTCTATATCTCATAACTTAACTAGGGGTTTGATTTGGATCTTGGCCCTGCCCCTGGCCCTGCCCCTGGCCCTGGCCACCATCATGTCCTTGTTGATTTTGATTAATGTCATCATAGTTATAATGACTGAATTCATTGGCTTTACTACGCATATCTGAGGCGTTTTGTCTCATCTTCATTGCCATATCATGATGTTCCATAACTTCAGGAGAAGGAGGCCATCCCTCAATCCTCATCCCTAATTCTAAATTCATATTTGATAATATCTCTCTAATTTCATTTAAAGATTTCCTACCAAAATTCTTTGTCTTTAACATCTCTGCCTCAGATTTTGTCACAAGCTCTCCAATATAACGAATATTAGCATTTTTTAAGCAATTTGCACTTCTTACAGAAAGCTCTAAGTCATCTACTGATCTAAATAAGTTTTGATTTAACTCAGGAACAGATACCTCTTTAACATATTCTTTTGCTTCTGAAGCTTCATCAAAATTAATAAAAACTTGAACCTGTTCTTTTATTATTTTAGCAGCTAAAGTACATGCCTCATCTGGCTTTAAAGATTTATCTGTCCAAACTTCTAATGTAAGCTTATCATAATCTGTCCTCTGTCCAACTCGAGCATTGTCAACATAGTAATTCACTCGACGAATAGGACTATACAAGCTATCTACAGCAATAAACCCTACTGGTAAATCTATCTTCTGATCAGAGAATAAAACATAGCCCCTACCAAACTTACAAAGAATCTCTGCGTTAAACTTTCCATTTTGTCCTAATGTGCATATATGTTGCTCTGGATTAATAATAGAAATTTTATCTGTTTCTTGAATATCCGACGCAGTTACATTGCCAGGTCCAATCTTACTGATTTTTAAAGTAACAGGCTCAGAAGTGTACTGACGAAACCTCACCTCTTTTAAATTTAAAATAATATCAGTGACATCTTCTAAAACATCAGGAATAGTTGTAAATTCATGTAAAACTCCATCAAATCTTACAGCGGCAACAGCTGACCCCATCATAGAACTTAATAAAACTCTTCTAAGAGAATTCCCCAAAGTGACACCATAACCCCTCTCTAAAGGACTGATCACAAATTTTCCATAACTATCAGTCAGTGTGTCATTATCCACATGAAAAGACTTTGGTTTAATAAGCTTCTTCCAAAATTGATTATAATGTTCTTGAATTTCCATAGAAATCTCCCTAAACTTTAAAACCCTTTATATTACATAAAAGACTATAAAAAATAAACCACCCCTTATTAATACACACCCTCTATTTAAATTGTCCCTTTACTTTTCAAAAAACCTATGTGACATCTGCAGATCCTTGTCATTTCACTATTTCTTTCTCAAACTTATGTTAGAAAATTATCATTTATACACTTTATCTTATCTAGAGTAAAACTCTACAATCATATTTTCTGCAATGGATAAGGTAATTTGATCCCTTTCAGGTAATCTTCTTACCCCACCTCTAAAACTTTTATGTTCTACTGATAACCAACCTGGTATTTCACGATTCTTTGCAGATTCCATAGATACTAAAATTTTAGCCTTATCTCTGCTTTTTTCCCGAACTTCTAAAGTATCACCTACTTTTAATAATAAACTTGGAATATTTACACGTTTTGTATTTACTAAAAAATGATTATGCCGAATCAATTGCTTAGCTTCTCTTCGACTAGAAGCGTAACCTAAATTATACACTACATTATCTAAACGCATCTCTAACTGTCTTAAAAAATTAAGTCCCGTATCTCCTTTCATTCTATTTGCATTATAATAATACCTTCTAAATTGTTTTTCAAAAACTCCATAATACCTACGCACTTTTTGTTTTTCTCTTAACTGTAGTGAAAACTCAGAAAATTTTAGTCTCTTTTGACCTGCCTGTCCAGGAGGATAAGGACGTCTCTCATAAGCGCATTTATCTGTGTAACAACGAGTGCTCTTTAGAAAAAGCTTTTGCCCTTCTCTGCGACATAATCTACAAACACTTTCAATAATCTTACTCACTCAGTCTCTCCCCTATTCTTATAAAAACAATTTTAAACTCTTCTGCGTTTCGGAGGGCGACACCCATTATGAGGAACAGGTGTGGTATCTCTTATAGTCAGTATTTTTAATCCCAAATTAGCAATAGAGCGAACAGCAGGTTCTCGACCTGCGCCTGCTCCTTTTAAAATCACATCCGCAGACTGCATACCATGATCCATTGCTAACTTAATCGCATCTTCTGTGGCCATTTGAGCGGCAAAAGCTGTCCCTTTCCGGCTACCTTTGAATCCAAGTTTCCCTGCGCTTGACCAACAAATAGTCCCACCATTGACATCTGCTACAGTAATAATAGTGTTAGAAAAACCAGATTGAATATAAACTTTTCCAATAGGTGTAGCTTCTCTTTTAGATCTTTTCTTTACAGGTTTACTCATTTATTATTCCTTATTTAGTAGCAGTCTTTTTATTGGCAACAGTCTTTTTTGCTCCCTTACGAGTTCTGCAATTCGTCCTTGTATTTTGTCCTCTAACAGTTAACCCCTTTTTATGACGTATACCTCTATAACAGTTTAAGTCCATAAGTCGCTTTTTAGCCATGGACGTTTCTTGCCTTAAATCTCCTTCAATTTTATAAGAACCTTGAAGAAGGTTTCTGATTTTTGCCACATCATGATCTGTTAAATCATCCGTCCTCAATGAAGATTTAATCTTTAATTCCTGACATATTTTCTCAGATGTCTTTCGACCTATTCCATGTAAATAAGTTAAGGCAACAACAACTCTTTTGCTTTTAGGTAAATCAACACCACTTATTCTTGCCATTTAAAACCCTCATTCGCTTCACTCAAAATAAACTGGCCTCTGTTTCACTAAAAATGAACCAGCCTCTGGCTGTTTTTGGATAGTCAGCCTGAAGACTCGCGTCTTCAAGAAAATGCTGACTATCTCAAAAATCCGTTCATTTTTAGTAAGGAGACTCCCTTCGTTCTTTTACATCATGTTAAGGAAATCTTTTTCTTTATTTTCTATCTTCCCTACTACCTCTTCCCCTTACAAATTATCCCAAATCTTTATTATAGCTCGTAAAAAATTGATGTTTTAAGTTAAAGACGAGATCTTCCGCAGAGTGATCGCCACCAAAGCGATCACTCGAGGACTTCGAGGCTTGACTTAAAATATCAATTTTCTGCTCTTTCAAAGATTTTTTCCCTGTTTTTTCTAAAAAAATAACCATAATCTAACCTTGCCTCTGCTTATGTTTAGGGTTCTCACAAATAACCCGAATTACTGTCTCACTAAAAATGAACCAGCCTCTGGCTGTTTTTGGATAGTCAGACTGAAGACTCGCGTCTTCAAGAAAATGCTGACTATCTCAAAAATCTGTTCATTTTTAGTAAACAGATACTCCCCACCTTTTAACATCATGTTAAGGAAATCCTTAACCTATTCTCACTAAAAATGCCTCTTGCCTCTGGCAACTTTCTGGCAATGACCCCGACGGCTAAAGCCCTCGGCAAATAGGTCATCGCCTAGAAAGAATAAGGCATTTTTACTAAGGAGAAACTCCTCATTCTTTTAAACCATGTTAAGGAAACTTCCTCCTTACAAATCACTCTAAATCTTTATTATAGCTCGTAAAAAATTGATGTTTTAAGTTAAAGACGAGATCTTCCGCAGAGTGATCGCCACCAAAGCGATCACTCGAGGACTTCGAGGCTTGACTTAAAACATCAACTTTCTGCTCTTTCAAAGATTTTTTCCCTGTTTTTTCTAAAAAAATAACCATAATCTAACCTTGCCTCTGCTTATGTTTAGGGTTCTCACAAATAACCCGAATTAGCTGTCTCACTAAAAACGAACCAGCCTCTGGCTGTTTTTGGATAGTCAGACTGAAGACTTGCGTCTTCAAGAAAATGCTGACTATCTCAAAAATCTGTTCATTTTTAGTAAACAGATACTCCCCACCTTTTAACATCATGTTAAGGAAATCCTTAACTGATTTTTATCTTTCTCCTCGTTTAACCTTGCCTCTGCTTATGTTTAGGGTTCTCACAAATAACCCGAATTACTGTCTCACTAAAAATGAACCAGCCTCTGGCTGTTTTTGGATAGTCAGACTGAAGACTTGCGTCTTCAAGAAAATGCTGACTATCTCAAAAATCTGTTCATTTTTAGTAAACAGATACTCCCCACCTTTTAACATCATGTTAAGGAAATCCTTAACTGATTTTTATCTTTCTCCTCGTTTAACCTTGCCTCTGCTTATGTTTAGGGTTCTCACAAATAACCCGAATTACTGTCTCACTAAAAATGAACCAGCCTCTGGCTGTTTTTGGATAGTCAGACTGAAGACTTGCGTCTTCAAGAAAATGCTGACTATCTCAAAAATCTGTTCATTTTTAGTAAACAGATACTCCCCACCTTTTAACATCATGTTAAGGAAATCCTTAACTGATTTTTATCTTTCTCCTCGTTTAACCTTGCCTCTGCTTATGTTTAGGGTTCTCACAAATAACCCGAATTACTGTCTCACTAAAAATGAACCAGCCTCTGGCTGTTTTTGGATAGTCAGACTGAAGACTTGCGTCTTCAAGAAAATGCTGACTATCTCAAAAATCTGTTCATTTTTAGTAAACAGATACTCCCCACCTTTTAACATCATGTTAAGGAAATCCTTAACTGATTTTTATCTTTCTCCTCGTTTAACCTTGCCTCTGCTTATGTTTAGGGTTCTCACAAATAACCCGAATTACTCCAGATCTTTTGATGATTTTGCATTTATTACAAATAGGTTTAACAGATGGCCTTACTTTCATCACTAAAATATCCTTTAAAAATAACCTAAGCTAAAAAATGTAACATAAAAAATCTTAAAATGACAAGCTTTTATATTTGCAATCTTCTACATTTTTGCAGTATAAAAACCATTTTCCTAAATATCATTCATCTCATTTGTTTTAATTGTAATAAAAGGTTTCTCAATTCGAGCAAAAACAGCTTCTTCACTGCCTTCCCCATTTACCTCTAATAAAAGTCCATTTTTTTTATAATACTCAATCAAAGGAGCTGTCTTTTCAATATACACCTCTAATCTCGTTTTTACAACCACTTCACTGTCATCACTTCTTTGAAAAAGTAGACCTCCACAATGAGTGCAATTGTTGTCTTTTGAAGATACATCATCCACATGAAAAATAGCTTCACAAACTCTACAAATACGCCGGCTTGTTAAACGGTGCACCAAGACTTCATGAGGAACAGTTAAAAAAATAGCCTTTTCCAAAGTAATACGTTTTTCTTCCAATAAATGAGATAGTCCATTAGCTTGTGCTATTGTTCTTGGGAAACCGTCCAATACAAATCCCTTAGATATATCTAAGTGCTCAAAAACTTTATAAAATAGTTCTAAAACAATGAGGTCTGGTACATATTGGCCTGCATTAATGTATTTTTTAGCCTTCTGACTCCAACTAGAATTCTCCTTTAAATATTTACGGAAAAGACCCCCTGTAGAAATATGATGTATTCCATATTTTTTAGTTAAATTGGCAGATTGAGTGCCTTTACCTGCACCTGGAGGACCAAAAAGGAGTATCTTCAATATTGCACCCTTCTACTCTTGATCTTATAACCCTTAATAAAGCCGTCATATTGCACATTTAAAAGATGAGATTGCACTTGTTGCATAAAATCTAAACCTACACCAACTAAAATAAGCAAACTTGTCCCACCAAAATAAAATGGGATTCCAATTTGATTACTTAAAAGCCCTGGCAAAATACAAACAGCACTCAAGTAAACAGCCCCTGCTGTATTGACACGGTTTAATACTTTTTGAATATAATCTGAGGTGTGCTTGCCTGCTCTAATACCAGGGATAAAACCACCATGTTTTTTTAAATTCTCGGCAACATCATTAGGCTTAAATACAATCTCAGCATAAAAAAAGCAAAAAAAGACAATCAATGCTATAAACAAAATATTGTAAATAGACCCTGAAGGCTGAAAAGAATCTCTTAAATTAGCTATGATCTCATTATTCGTAAAACTTGCTAACGTTGCAGGTAACATCAATAAGCTACTGGCAAAAATGGGAGGAATAACCCCTGAAAAGTTAATTTTTAATGGTAAATGAGTCGTTTGCCCACCCATACGAGTAGCTCTTTGTGAATATTGAATAGGGATACGCCTTTGAGCTACCTCCATCCAAATGATATATCCTATCACTCCCAACATAAATAATAAAAGAATCAACATAAATAAAGCAGTCATCTGTCCTTGTTGCACAAGATTGATCATAGAAACAAATCCACTAGGAATATCAGCAGCAATTCCAGCAAAAATAATCAATGAAGCTCCATTGCCAATACCCTTTTCTGTGATCTGCTCCGCAAGCCACATAATGAAACATGTACCAGCTGTTAGAGTGATAACAGTCATTAATTCAAAAGGAACCAACCCCACATTTGGTGAATTCACAAGAGGTATGCCAGCCTGTGTTGTTTGGCTTTTGATAAAAGTGCTCATGCCATAGCCCTGAATAATAGCTAACAGCACCGTGCCATAACGCGTATACTGATTGATTTTCTTTTGACCTTGTTGCCCTTCTTTTTTTAACTGCTCTAAGTAAGGAACAACCGCTCCTAAAAGCTGAAAAATAATAGAGCTAGAAATATAAGGCATGATTCCAAGAGCAAAAACCGAAAAACTCTCTAATGCCCCACCTGTAAAAGTGTTTAATAAACCAAAGATGCCAGCACTTTGTACAATGAACTCTCCAACAGCACTATTGTCTGCGCCTGGAGTGGGCACATGAACACCAATCCTGTAAATAACTAATATCCATAAAGTGAAAAGCAGCCTTTTTCTCAAAGCTTCATTTCTAAGCAGCCCTTCTATCATAAAATGATCCCTGTAGCCATCATAAGCCTTGCCTTTCTTATCTATCTATCTTTTTTTTCTTCTTTTCCTTTTATTTTCTTGACCACTCTTCTTATAGCAACGCCTCCAGCATCTTTAATAATAGACTCTGCCGCTAAACTAAAGGCATCTGCTTCTATATGAAAAGCCCGCTTCAATTCGCTTTTACCCTTTAAGATTTTGATAGGTTGATTCTGCTTTCTAATCAACCGAAGTGCTTTTAAAATAGAAGGAGTTATTTTATAAATATCTCCATTAGACTTAAGACCTGCCACTGGCAAATCTGCAACTTTGTCTAAAGAGACAATTTGAAATTTGATCTTAGAAATAGGAGTAAAACCAAATTTAGGCAACCTCTGCCAAAGAGGCATTTGCCCTCCTTCAAAAGTAGCCCTACTTGAGCTGCCTGAACGCGACTTTTGCCCATTATAACCACGAGCTGCTGTTGTACCCCAACCAGAACTATTTCCTCGCCCTATCCTTTTTTTTCTAAAAGTAGACTTCTTCATAGGTCTTAATTCAGAAAGCAATGACATTATTTTTTACCTACCCATTTGTTATTATTAATTCTTACATACACTCACATCTAAAAGATGTTGTACCTTTAATACCTGTCCTCTTAAAGATGGAGCATCTAAAAAAACTCTTTGAGAACCTATTTTCTTCAAACCTAAACAACGCACAGTTTCTTTTTGCTTCTTTGTACAACCTATTGTGCTTTTTATAAGCTTGATTTTAAAAGATTTCTTATCACTTTGTACCATTTTGCATTTCCTATTTTCTTATAAATGAGCCACTCCACGTTCTTTTATGACTTCATCTGCATCTCTAAGCTGCTGCAAACCTTGAATTGTAGCTCTGACCGCTGCATGAGGATTTCTTGTTCCAACACACTTTGTTAAAATATTTCTTACACCAGCTACCTCTAAAACAGCCCTTACAGCACCTCCCGCAATCACTCCTGTTCCTGACATAGCAGGAAACATAATGATCTTAGCCACACCATACTTACCAATCACCTCATGCGGAATTGTACCCTTTTCAACAAGCACTTTATAGCAATTGTTCTTAGCAGCCCTTCCTGCTTTACCAATAGCTACAGGTACTTCACTGGCTTTTCCAAGACCAAAGCCAATCTCTCCATTTTTATTGCCTATAACAACAAGAGCTGAAAAAGAAAACCTACGACCTCCTTTTACAACCTTGGCAACACGATTAATGCTCACTACACGTTCTTCAAATTCTTGTGTTGTTTCACTTGCCACGAAAACCCCTTTCTGTTTCACTAAAATGCATCTCGCCTCTGGCGATTTTCTGGCGGTCAGCCTGAAGGTTCACAACTTCAGCAAGTAGCTGACTGCCTAGAAAACCTGATGCATTTTAGTAAGGAGAATCTCCTCATTATCTAACATCATGTTAAGGAAATCTTTTTATCTTCATTCCCTTATCTTTTTAGTTAGTATCTCCTATTCTTTTCCTTATAAACTTCTTAAAACTTTAACCCCACCTGTTTCACTAAAATGCATCTCGCCTCTGGCGATTTTCTGGCGGTCAGCCTGAAGGTTCACAACTTCAGCAAGTAGCTGACTGCCTAGAAAACCTGATGCATTTTAGTAAGGAGAATCTCCTCATTATCTAACATCATGTTAAGGAAATCTTTTTATCTTCATTCCCTTATCTTTTTAGTTAGTATCTCCTATTCTTTTCCTTATAAACTTCTTAAAACTTTAACCCCACCTGTTTCACTAAAATGCATCTCGCCTCTGGCGATTTTCTGGCGGTCAGCCTGAAGGTTCACAACTTCAGCAAGTAGCTGACTGCCTAGAAAACCTGATGCATTTTAGTAAGGAGAATCTCCTCATTATCTAACATCATGTTAAGGAAATCTTTTTATCTTCATTCCCTTATCTTTTTAGTTAGTATCTCCTATTCTTTTCCTTATAAACTTCTTAAAACTTTAACCCCACCTTACGAGCTGCATCTGCTAACTCCTTAATACGACCATGATAAAGATAACCACCCCTATCAAACTTTACTGTAACAATATTCTTTTCTAAAGCTATCTTAGCAATCTTCTCTCCAACAGATCTAGCTGTTTCCTTATTGTTTTTAGGTTCCTTCAGTGATGAAACAAAACCTAATGTTTTTTTCAATTGATCGTCAATGATCTGAGCATAAATATGCCTATTAGAACGAAATACAGCAAGCCTTGGCCTATCAGAATGTCCTTCTATTTTTTTCCTAATACGCGCTCGACTCTTTAATCGATTCGTTACCTTTTTAGTCGTTAATCTATGAATCTTTAATCTCATCTTTCACTGTTTCCCTTGTTTTTTCTAAAAAAACAATACATCACTTACCACCTGTCTTTCCAGCTTTCCTTCTAACTACTTCGTTTGTGTATTTAACGCCTTTTCCTAAATAAGGCTCAGGTGGCCTAAAAGCTCGAATTTTTGCAGCCACTTGCCCCACAACTTGCTTATCCGGTCCCTTTATATGAATCGTCGTCTGCTTTTCAACATTTGCTTCAATATGCTCAGGCAAGTCTAAAATAATAGGATGACTATATCCTAAATTCAATTCTAAAGACTTCCCTTTAACCGATGCCCTATAACCCACTCCTTTCATTTCTAATGTCTTTGTCCAACCCGATGTTACACCTATCACAGCATTTTGAGCCAAAGACCTATAAAGTCCATGCAAACTACGGCTTTCTTTAGATTCATCCTTACGATCAAATAAAATAAAACCATCCTTAACAGATGCAGTGATAGCAGAGTTCATCTCAATAGTCTGAGTTAACTTAGATCCTTTCACAGTAACTTTGTTGTCTAAAATACTTACCTGAACATTAGAATTAAAAGATACCGGTGCTTTACCAATCCTAGACATAATAAACTACAAAGTTCTTCATTACCAAACCTGAATGAGAACCTCACCTCCCACATTCTGTTTTTTCGCTTCTTCCCCCGACATCACACCCTTACTAGTACTTAAAATAGAAAGGCCATACCCAGAACGAACTTTAGGTATACTCTGGACTCCAGCATATTTTCTCAAACCCGGCTTGCTTATTAAACGAATCACATTGATTAAAGGCTTTCTCTGATGAGTGTACTTTAAATAAATGCGAAGCATGCCCTGCTTAGAGTCCTTGGCCTCAGCAAAATGCCTGATAAAGCCCTTCTCTTTCAAAACCATCGCTACAGCCTTCCTCATATTAGAACTAGGTATATCTACCTTATCATGGTTTGCCATCTGAGCATTCCTAATACGAGTGATAAAATCACTAATCACTTCAAAAACTCCTATCTGTCTTACCAAACATCTGACCCCTCACGAGGCAAGCCTCTCGAGGTCAAGCTTCCAGCCACTTTCTAGCAGTCAACTGAAGTAGCTGATTACCAAAAATGCTTTTTATAATATATCACCAGCTGGCTTTTATAACTCCAGGAATCAACCCATTGCCAGCCCTTTGTCTAAAACAAATACGGCACATTGCAAATTTACGCATATAACTGCGCGGACGACCACAAAGCTCACAACGATTGTATTTCCTAACTTTAAACCTCTGCTTTTTTTGAGCTTTAGCAATCATTGATTTCTTAGCCATACTGTTCTCCTCAAAATGACCCAACCTTCTTCACTCAAAATAACCTAACCTCTTGAGGCAAGCCTCTCGAGGCGAGCCTCTGGTTGCTTTCTAGTAATGACCCCAAATAGCTAAAGCCCTTAAACAAATAGGTCATTGCCTAGAAAAAATAACGCAATTTGGTAAAGAGAATCTCTTCATCCCTTCGCATCATGTTAAGGGAATTATAATATCTAACTGCATCAAAATCCGAAGATTACCTTCATTTTTTTACAAAATGTCAGGAAACCCTTATTCACTTAAAACACGAATCTCTAGTCACTCTTTCTTACTCTACCTTTACTTACCTGTCATACTTT
Source organism: Bdellovibrionales bacterium (assembly GCA_965262715.1). Lineage (GTDB taxonomy): Bacteria > Bdellovibrionota > Bdellovibrionia > Bdellovibrionales > JAUICD01. Next base: position 2,135,746 of record OZ253553.1, read on the forward strand.
TTTAAAAGGCATACCCAAAGCACTTAATAAAGCCAGTCCTTCCTTATTTGAAGGAGCTGATGTACATACCGTGATATTCATTCCTCGTATCTGATCAATCTTATCATAGTTAATCTCTGGAAACACAATTTGCTCCTTAAGTCCCATATTAAAGTTGCCCTTACCATCAAACCCTTGTGGAGAAATACCTCTAAAATCTCGCACACGAGGCAATGCTAAAGAAATTAACCGGTCAAGAAAAGACCACATTTTTTCCCTTCTTAAAGTTACAAAAGCTCCAAGCGGCATGCCCTTTCTTAATTTAAAGTTGGCAATAGCCTTCTTTGCTTTAGCAATACAAGGCTTTTGTCCAGTCATAAATGCTAAATCCGACTCAATAAAAGGCACTGTCTTAGAGTTTTTAACAGCCTCCTTACCAGAACAAACACTTACTACAATCTTTTGCAACTTAGGGATCTGCATAGAAGAACTATAAGCAAATTGTTCCTTTAATTTTGTCTTTACCTCTAAGTTGTATTTTTCCTGCAGTCGATTCATAATATTTCTCATCCACATTACTTATATTTCTTATAACAAACCCTAACATTAACTGATACAAGCTCAGTTGTCAAAATTGTCAAGTCATTTATTTTCACTTAAAATGAACATGACCACTTATCTGACATCAACCCGAAAATTGCATCATTAGCAAATAGCTGACCGCCTAGAAAGAATGATGCACTTAGGAAAAAACATCTTCATTCTTTTATACTATGTTAAGAAATAACTTATTTTATCTACTACTAATCTTTATAAAGAACAATAAAAAAAGGTAAGCCTTAGCTAGCCTACCCTTTTTTAAATCACAATTATAAAAATAAGTGTTTTTAAAACTATATTTTATTGGTCATCATCGTCGCCATCATCATCAGAAGCAGGTGGCGTTGGTTCTAATCTAGCTACAGCATCACTATCTAATACCGCCTCTGCTAATTCCGCGCCTGCTACATTAGTATCTTCCTCATCACTTAATATACCTTGAAGTGCATTATAAGCATCTTCAGTTACAGTATGTAACGTAAAGACTCTGTCGTTATCATCCTCAGTATCATGATGTTCCACGAGAACATAAAACTTTGCTTCCTCCGGATCATCTGTTGGTGAAGCCGCCTCTGCTGGTGGAGGTGTATCTCCTGGTGGAGCTGGTGTACCTTCTGGTGGAGCTGGTGTACCTTCTGGTGGAACTGGTAGAGCCACCGGTGCATCCTCTGCAGCAAGATAAAGTGTTCTTGTGTCATCACCTTCTATAGCGATTTCTTGATCAAAATCAACATTATATCTTACATCTTCGTAGTCAAAATGTAGGGTATTGGTATTTTGGTTTAAATTATAATTAATTATGGTTGGTCCCTCTCCATCAGAACCACCACGATTTGCACACCCAAAAACTGTGATAGTTAAAAGCACCGCAGTTAATAATAATATTTTATTTTTCATTATAACCTCCAAAGACTAAAGTAGTTGAATTTTTAATCAAGTTAAAATAAACAAACCAATTAGAGATTGTTATTTCAATTTAATTAACACTTCTAAAAAATGAATATCTTATCCTTCAAGGGTAATCTGACATATTTTAAGTAGGCAAGAAGTTTTTTTATAAAGTCTTGTTATTTCTAAAAACAAACTGGTAATAATGCGACACGTCAAATCATGCAATGTTTTTTACCTTGCAGGCTTTAACTCTAACCTATTTTATTTTCAGTGATCATTATTTTATTGATCAGTAAAAGTAAAAAATATTAAAAACTATTTAAAATCAATGACTTCTATTGTAACTCTATTGTCACCATATAAATAAACCCAAAAGTATAGGCAAACTACATTAACAAGAAGAGTTGATTAGTCAGGCCAGCTCAAAATCAAATCGTGTCTTTTTTGCAAGTGAGGCATTTGTTGTTGAGCTTTCCTTTGCTGGCGGAATAATTTGTCTCGAATAGACTCTATACTATAATACTCCGGATGGCCTTTTAGAAGTTTAGGATTATTGGTCAGTTGGACATCAAGTGAATTTAATTCTGCTTGCAAAGTTTGTATTTTTTTACTTATCTTCTGATACTCTGCTATTTTATCACGACCAAGGACATTTTGACGGTCACAATAAGCTTTTTGAGCTAAACAAGCATTGTTCCTACTGGATGTTTGATAACTTAAACGAGAACACTGTCGATAAAGTTTCACATCATCTCTTAAGGAACAATTTCCATACAAAATAGCTTGAAAATGTGAAGGATCTAAAAGAGAATCATCATTCTCATCATCGAAAACATTACCCCATCGAATACCATGGCTTGATAACATACTATTTTCTTGAACCACACGGCAATCATAATTTGGTGCATAACGCTCTTCAAGATATTCATCCCATAAACCTAAAAGATGTATTATTTCATGTGTTGTAGATGAACAGTGCATATTCATATGATAGTATTTAGCATTCCTGAGTGCGTAACGAGAACCAATTTGAATAGAATGTTTTGGCATACAAGAATCAACCTGATAAGCATCTTCAATGACAATTTCTAATATTTCTCCATGAGGTCCTCTCATTTTAAGATTGGCCTCACTTATACAAGGTCTGACTTTTTCTTCTATGTAATAATTATGCATTTGATCAATTGGCACAGGTATATCTCCATCATACCAAAGAGAAAAATGAACAGAGAACTTTAAAGTCACAAAAGCTTTATAATGATTTTTAGATTTTCTTTTTATCTTATAATAAATATAAGGAAGAATAGTCGACTGAACTGGAGTGATAATAAAATGTTTTTCCTCTCCAATTTTGTATTCACTACAAGACCCTTCATCTTCTAACCTCTGTAAAAGATTAACAAGCTCAGTGCTTATGTAATGTGGGGATGCATTATTCTCCAATAAATGCTCAGCAAAAGGTGTTATCAAGTTTGGATTATGTGACACCATTACATTCACTAAAGATAAAACCCTATCACGGACAACCGCATACTCAGCTTGCATATCCTGACAACTGCTTTTTTCTTCATCTGTTAGAGCTTCACAGCTGATAGGTACTCGATTGTATTTGTTAAGTTCATTTTTTAAACCTTCTAGAATAAATCGCAAACACAATGTTCCTTTTTCATTTAGAATATGCAGAATTTGATTATATTGAGATAAAGACCCATGAGTAACAAGTTGTACAATATCTGTACTATAACAAACACCTGGGTCACAATTAGAAGTTAATTGTGTTGCTATCTTACTAACTTTTTCTTCTGTAAAAATAAGAGGTGAATGAGAAGCAAAAACCAGACATGAAACACTAAAAACTTTTATAAGATAAATACAACAAACTATCCATTTCAATCTCATTTTCAATTCCAAAAAGTAAAACCATCACCTGAAGTCATTCATTGTACTTATTTAATAACTTAACAAAACCAGTAATATCACAAATAGTTTTAATCCTCACCTATCATTTCTGGAGATATTTTACCAACATTTAATTTGAAAGCCAAATTTATCTTAATATTGCAAAATACAAAGCTTATTTTTGAGACTGCTTCTAAATAATATCCAAACATAAATTGTTCTTATAATTTTTATAAACATTTTATATATGAAGCGGTCTCAAAAATAAAAGTTTATTCAACTCCGTCAAGAACATAAAAACATGACTGTTGCACAAGCTGCTAGGAGATTAGGAGTAAGTGATTCAGCTTTGAGAAGATACATTTCTGAATATGAACAAAAACATGGTCCTATCCCTTGAAGACAATAAGGATGACATATCATTAATTTGAAAGTTCTATTTAAAAAGCTTTTTATCTTAAAACAGATGAAACCAATCCATTTTAAAGCAGATAATGGAAGCAGGTCCTTTATTTGTAGTATTTACACCTATGTAGACAAATTATCTTTTTATGCTTTTAATAACTAGAAAAAATATCTATGAAAGTTTTTATGGCACTTCTATTAACAGTTGCTCTATTTCTCGTTTTATATCTTCGGTATTAGGAATGGTGGCATCTTCTAAGTTTTCATGCAACCCAACCCCAGGAACATTCTGAGATGCTAAAACTCTAGGTCTTGCTAAAAGTTCATAGAACAAATCATTAGTAATACGATAACTTAAGTGTTCTGCAAAATTTGTTACTTCTGTTTCTTCATTCACAAAAAGAATTCTTTTTGTTTTTGAAGCAGACTCTTTAATCAAAGACCAATCATAAGGATAGATCGAACGTAGATCTAAAACTTCAATAGATATCCTATCATTATTGTTTTCTACCATTTTAGTAGCTTTTAAACACATATTTACCATTCGGCCATAAGTGATAATAGTAATATCTTTACCTGTCTTGACGATCTTGCCTTTTCCAATAGGAATAGAGAAATATTGCAAATTCGGCCAGTTAGGAGTCCATGCCTTTCGAGCTGTACCAACAGGCGCATCAATGCATTTTTTTAATTCATTTTCACTTTTAGACTCACCAGGAATAAGCTCTTTACCAGAGACTCTTAAAAGAGCTTTGGGCATTAAAAACATTACAGGGTTAGGATCTTCAATAGCAGCAATCATAAGACCATAAGCATCCAAAGGCGTACTTGGCATCACAATTTTCCAGCCTTGAATTCTAGACGCCCATGCTTCAAAACTATGACTATGATAAACAGAACCATGAATGCCAGCACCAACAGGCGTCATCAACACAAGAGGTAAATAAACTTGGCCATTTGAACACCAATGTGTATTGCCAACAATTTTAAGAAGATCTATGGTATTAAAAATATAATCAACAAATTGAATTTCTGCAACACAGCGATCTCCTGTCATAGCAATACCGGCAGCCATTCCAACAATACCACGTTCATCAAGAGGTGTGTTCCATGCAGTTTTCAATCCTTGGGTCGCTGTAAAAACTCCGCCCAAAGGAGGACCCACATCCTGCCCAAAAATATCTTGGACTTCTAAATGCTCCTCTCCATAATGCAAAGCCATCCGAATGGCCTGAGCCATATTTGCCACTTTATGCTCCTATTAACTGAAAAACATATGATTACAAATTGTTATTCTATTATTATGTTTCTATGTAAACAAGAGATAAATTCTTAATTATATAACAACTTAATAATGACTCACATCGTAGATCATGATATTTGCTCTTTTTTAGAAGCCATCTCAAAAATAAAGTCTTGTAGTATTTGAAAGATTGAATTACAAAATACAAAATATTACTTGATCTCTAGATAATAAAAGTAAGAAACTATATGCGAGGTGTAAAAAATAAAAATCTTCATCTTCACATTTATCTTTATTTTCATCTTCACCTATCAGGCTAGAGGAACTTGTGATTTTAATCAATATTCAGGTGATGTGGGTTTAGGTATCATCAACGGTCATCAAATATACACCCTATTTACAAGACATGTAAGCACGCAAGAGGCGGACGATGCTAAATCTTTCATGGAAACAAACACCTTAAGTGCAGTTGTACATGTACTCAATGCAACTATTGACAAACACCAAATGAAAATTCAATCTGAACACTCTAAAGTTCAACAAATAATAGAACTACTTGAATCCGAAACAATTGATTGGGTAGGTATTGAAGCCGCACCAGAAGATCTACAAAGAACATCTCTTGCCACTTTAGTTTCAGTATATAGAAATGACAGAAACTCATTGAATAACTTTAATATTCATCCTCAATGGGATCAAAATAAAACTGATAAAATACTCCATCTCTTATTCCCTTCTATTGTTATTGCTTATGCTCAAAATTCAGCGATCTTTCAAGGAGTAAGAATCGTTCCACTTGAAAATCATGAACAAAGAGCAGAAGGTTTTGAAATAGAGTCACGAATAAACGCTCAAAAAAACATTCTTGCTGATTTCCTCCACACAAGGTTGATCACACTATCCCAATTTCAAACAATTGAAGCTTTTTTCTTAGATCGACTTTATAACATTATTAAATCAAATTCTAATAGTGAAATTGAATCAATTTTAGAAAGCCTTCAAGAAGAAGCCCGCGTCGCTGTTAATACCTACTTAGATCAAATCAATGAATTTGTACATTTAAAGGAGAAACGCAGCCAAACAGCCGCCATATCTATATCTCAACAATCCGGTAATGGGCTAGTTATTATGGGACCTTCTCATGCCAAAGATATAGAAGAATACTTAACAGCATCCTGCCAAACTATTTCACCTATAGACGAAGATAGTCGTACAGCTATCAAAATAGAATAGTAAAAGCAATGTTACCGGTCCACCCATTGAAATTCTAATAAATATGTCTTACAATAAATTCTACGCATTCTAAAACAATGTTATGAATATATTAATTATATGAACATATAGGATGATAGATGTCTGTATTCCAAAGGTTAGGTAAAGTTATTTCAAGCCATATCAAGGACTTAACCGATAGGCAGACAACACAAAATCAGTCTTTCACTGAACATTATGAGTATCAAAGAGTAAATACCCATTCAAATCACAATCACATTGATGAAAAAGAAAGCCTATATCGAGCTAACCTTGAAGTTGACACAAGTACTAATATTAAAGATATTCGCACTTCATATAAAAGTTTAATGAAAAAATACCACCCAGATCTTCATGCTTCAGATCAAAATAAGAGAAAAACAGCAGAGCAAATAACAAAAAAGTTAAATGAAGCTATGAATTACTTTGAAAAAAAATACAAAAAGCAGTAAGAATACTTAAAAAGTAATCAGACAACTAAAGAAGGAGTACTCAATGAGTGACCATTTTGAAAAAGTAAAAGGTTATCTACAAGAATTAGGTTTTCTTCCTATCAAAGAAAACAAAACAAATCAAATAGTTGTTATAGAAGATGAAGAGCGAGGTATCAAAAACCTTATTATTGACTGTGAACCTCCTATTTTGATCTTAGAACAATTTATCTTTGATCTGAAGGAAGATGCTCCAAAAGAAACACTAAGAAAGCTTTTACAAATGAATCGTAATCTGGTACATGGGGCTTTTGTGATTGATGACTCTGGTAAAAAGGTTCTTTTTCGCGACACTTTACAACTAGAAAACCTGGATCTCAATGAAATCGAAGCCTCAATCAATGCTTTAAGTATTGCCATGGTTGAAAACTCAAATGAAATAGTAAGACTTGCAAGAAATGAAGGAGAATAAAAATGTTAAAAGCGTTTAAAAGATTATTTAAAATGGCAGAATCTGAGGCTCATTCTGCAATTGACAAGTTTGAAAACCCGATCAAGATGACAGAGCAAGGCATTCGAGATTTGAAAAAAGACCTTGAAAACGGTATTAGAAGCCTTGCTCAAGTCAAAGCATTAACAATCCGATTGAAAAAAGATGCAGCTGACAAAAAGCAAATTGCAGCAGATTATGAGCGAAAAGCCATGTTACTTCTAGAAAAAGGTCAAAAAGGTGGTATGGAAGCAGGCGAGGCTGATCGCCTAGCTAGTGAAGCATTAGCTAAAAAAGAAACTGCTTTCACTCAGGCAACAACAGCCTCTCAAGATATTGTGAACCAGGAAAAAATGATAGCTCAACTTGAATCCAACATAAAAAAACTCAAATCCCAAATTGGACAGTGGGACAATGAACTTATCACTTTAAGGGCTAGAGCAAAAGTTGCTTCATCCACAAAGAAACTCAATCAACAGCTTGCACAAGTTGATTCAGACAGCACCTTATCCATGCTTGAAAAAATGAAAACTAAAGTACAAGAAGATGAAGCTTTAGCTGAATCGTATGGTGATATGGCCATGCTTGAAAATAACATTGATACAGAAATCAATAAGGCTTTAGCAGGCCAAGCCAACTCAAAAACATCTGACTCCTTAGCATCACTTAAAGCTAAAATGGGTATCAACAAGTAGGAGAGGCTTTTATGATATTTGTTACACTTATAATTTTAATTATCTTAGCAGTAGCAGCTTATTATTTTTGGATACGACCACTTAAACAACTTGAAGCTAAAAACTTACCTAAACCTTATGAAAAAGACGAGCTTCGCATTGAAAATGTGGGTCCTGGTGCTGTCATACGTCTTACAGGAATTGGAAAAGACATGGATGAATTTGACTTAAAAGTTATTTCTAAACACACTTATCGCCAAGTTGAGTCAACATGGTATGAATTAGAATGCGATAAAGGTGAGGGAAAAGTCTGGCTTGATATGGAAGAAGACGACGAGTTAGAATTAGCTGTGGGGCTTAAAAAGCTTAAGTTGCGAGATTTAAATATCACAAAAGAAGATCTTATTCGATTTGACGACGATGAAGATGGCAGTTTTGAATTTGAAGGTGATAAATACTGGCTTGAAGATTCAGATGCTGCTGTATTTTACCGTTATAGTAATGATAAGGAAGCTGAAAAATTATATTATTGGGATTTTGAAACAGAAGATAGTAAAAAATACATTGGCATTGAAAAATGGTCTGACAATTCATACGATGTCACTTATAGCGAGCCTATTAAGTCTTCTCAAGTGACTGTTTACACATTAGAATAAACATAAAGAGAGTTCATGATTGATTTTAGTAGTGAGTTTATTTCAGGAATTATCTTTTTAGCTTTAAGCGTCTTTTTATTTATCATTTCTAAGTACGTTAAAGATATTCTAACACCTTATCAGCTAAGAAGACAATTAGACACCAAACAAAATGTTGCAGTTGCAATAAGTCTTGCAGGCTATTTAATGGCTGTTGTGATTATTCTTCTAGGGGCATTTTTAAGCCCTTCAGAAAGTCTTTTAGGTGATATTTTGGAGTTTATTCAATATGCAGTTCTTGGAATTGCTCTTCTTAATATATCTCGCATCATTAATGATAAATTCCTTTTAAGAAAATTTTGTAATGTTAAGGAGTTAGTTGATGATCAAAATGCAGGTGCTGGTGCTGTAGAGTTTGGCTCTTATATTGCCTCAGGTCTTGTAATTGCAGGCTCTATTCATGGACAGGGAGGTGGCTTGCACACAGCTTTAGCCTTTTTTATTTTAAGTCAAGGAGCATTAATCGCTTTTGCATTTCTTTATAATTTTATCACTCCATTTGACGTTCAAGATGAAATTGAAAAAGACAATATAGCCGCTGGCGTGGCCTTTGGAGGCACTTTAGTGGCTTTAGGCATTATTCTATTAAAAGGAACTGTAGGTGACTTTATTAGCTGGCAATACAACCTAACAAACTTTTTAGTTAGTGTCATTTCTAGTCTGATCTTTTTCCCAATTATTAGACTTCTATTAGATAAGCTGCTTATTCCGAAAATTGACTTAAATCATGCAATAGCACAGGACAAAAACCTTGCCATTGGAATTCTTGAGATGACAGTTGCTGTTTCTTTTGCTGTGATTATTTACTTTTCAATTGATTTTGATCTATATTTTTAAAATTTGAGCATTTGCAATCACTAAATCTTTTTCGATAAAAGCAATGCCATTCCCTTTATAGTCTTTTGCTTGAAAGCAAAAACTATATGCATCACTTTGTAACAAGTTCCAATCAAAAATACAAATATGACTTATAAAAAGAGAGTCATTACCTGGAGGTATGCACTTAAAGGAAGCCTCTTTGGCCACCCATAAAAGAGCATTTACTGGAGCTTGCTGCACTTCTTCTACTTGAGAGAGACGATCTATCAAACCAGGTTTTACTCGTACAATTTGTTCAATATCAAGTCCTACAGAAATATTAAGCTTAAGAGAAAAAATGAATCCTCCTAAGATTTTACAGTGAGAAATAGAAATAGAAGCAAGATCAGCCCAAGGTCGCTTTCCAGGCATTAAAAGCTTTTTTCTGTCTGCTCCAAGATGAACAACCTTTTCTAGATGATTTGACAATATTTTCCTTAATTTTAAGCGTTCTTGCCAAGTGGGCCGATCAAAAAAATGGAAATAACAATAGGGGCAGCTACCCCAATACATAAGGTTGATCTGTCTAAATTTATCTATTATCTTTTTTGTTCTACACAATAAATCTTTCAAAATATTCCCTTATAATAGCTATTTATGGGTTTTAACACTTATAAGTTGATTTTTCACCAAAAAGATTTTTTACTGACTCTTGCAAAAACAACAAGATGAACTATGATTTAAGAATGCCAAAAAAAGAAAATCAAGACCAAAAAAAGCCATCTAACAATACCACAAAGATTATAGGGATTCTTATCGCTTTTTCAATGCTCTGTTTTATCACATCATGCTTTATGAATATGAATACAGATTCAGTTATAAAAGAAAGTATCCCTATAACAGGCGGTGAAATTGGGCCTATTGAAGTGAGCAAAGACTATTCTGTTTACAATGTGCATGTTGAAAAATATCTTAACAATAATTCATGGAGTTTTATTGGAGGGGATGTCTTAGACCAGGATAAAAATTACCTTTTTGGATTTGGTAAGGAGCTTTGGAAAGAGTCAGGCTTTGATTCTGACGGACGATGGGCAGAACAAGACACAGATATGAACATTAAAATTACATTTAACAAGGCTGGTATTTATTATCTTAGATTCAATGACGAGTCAAGCAATACAGCTACTTCAACAACCAGTAGTTTTAATTCTCAATCTAATCGCTTATCAGGCTTGCAGGTGACAGTATCGCCTAAACTTGGTAGTTCTTTAATACATTTTATCTTAGGATGTATTGCACTCATAACTGGAGTTGGTTTATTTTTATTTAGTCAACTTACAGCTAAAGAAAATTCATATAACTTAACTAATAGAAACTCTAGGAATAATTTTTATGACTTTTAAAAAAAATAAGATCTCCAAAAATGAAAAAGGTAGCGCAGTAATTATATTATTGATTGTAATGTTCATTTTTATCTATTTTTCAGCCTTTTCCTGTAGCCGTAGAGGCTGGGGTTACCCAGGTTACTATGGCTATCACTATGGGCCATCTTTGTGGTATTGGGGTAGTCCCTACACTTATAATAGGCCAAGTGTTCGTTCCGGAAGTGTTGGTGGTCCTCGTCATCGCGGTGGGGGTTTAGGTGGTGGAAAGTAAATCCCAAAACAAAATTCAAAAGTTTGAATCCATTGTCTTACTTTTAACTGTATTCATAGTAGGCCTATGCACAATTGTTTATGAACTTCTTATCGGAAGTGTCTCTTCTTATTTTTTAGGTGACAGCATCACTCAATTTTCTATCACCATTGGTCTTTCTATGACAGCTATGGGAGTTGGAACTTTACTCTCACGTTATATTGAAAATAATCTGATCCGTTATTTCATCTTTGTTGAATTTGCGCTTGGTTTTATTGGAGGGCTTAGTGTTCCTATTTTATTTGTAGCTTACACACACACTTCAATATATTACCCGATCATGGTTTCTATGATTATGATAATTGGAATTTTAATAGGACTTGAAATTCCTTTGCTAACTAGAATTATGGAATATTCTTACTCTTTAAGAATAAACATTTCAAATGTTCTTTCTTTAGATTATTTAGGAGCACTGGTAGCCACTATTTTATTTCCTTTTTTTCTTCTGCCTTTTTTTGGAATTTTCAAAAGCTCTATCATAACGGGAGGAATCAACCTGTTAGTTGGTATTTTTAATCTCTATTACTTCCAACATCAACTTAGAATTAGAAACATTAAAGCTCTTCGTTTTATAAGCGCAAGCATAATCACAATTATGATTGGGCTTTTTATATTTTCTCAATTTTTGATCAATGCATGGGAAACCACAATTTATGAGGATAGAGTTATTTTTTCTCATCAATCTAGATATCAAAAAATCGTGCTGACAAAAAACAAAGAAGATATCAGGTTATATCTTGACGGCAGCCTTCAGTTTTCATCTATTGACGAATATCGCTACCATGAAGCATTAGCACATATCCCTCTCTCTTTAACACCTTATCGAGAATCTATCTTGATCCTAGGAGGTGGAGATGGCCTTCTTGCAAGACAGTTATTAAAATATTCAGATATCCAAACTATTACAGTAGTTGATATGGACAAAGAGGTTACAAGGATTGCAAAAAAGCATCCTCTTCTATTAGAAATCAATCAAAACAGTTTAAATAACAAAAAAGTTAATGTGATCAATAATGATGCTTTTAAATATTTAGAAAGCACTTCTCAATACTATGATATTATCTTAGCTGATCTACCTGATCCTAAGAATACAAGTTTATCTAGATTGTATAGTCGAGAATTTTTTAAATTGATCAAAAAACGTTTAAGTAAACAGGGAATTTTTGTCACGCAATCAACAAGTCCTTTTTTTGCTAAGAAAGCTTTCTGGTGTATTCATGAATCCATTAAATCTGCTGGATTTCATTTTGTAAAACCTTATCATGCTTACGTGCCATCTATGGGAGATTGGGGTTTTGTTATGGCTGCAAACAGATATTTAGATATTGATAATATGAATTTAGATGTACCTACACAATTTTTAAGTGCTACTGAGATAAAAACTTTATTTTATTTTCCAAAAGATTTAATTTTAAATCAGGTTTTGTCAAGTTCTCTTAGCCGTCCAAATGTGTTAAATTATTATTTGGAAGGCTGGAAGCATTGGCATTAACAAAAGTATAACAACTTATATTTCTATTGAAATGATGAATCTCACATTATATAACTTTTAAAAATATATAATATTTTATAGCAATAAGAAGTACCTTATAATGACTATCTAAGTTTTTAAGCTATTTTTAAGATTTTTTAAGTAATCTATAGTTTTCACATTAAATGCCAGATACCTAGACATAAAACCTTTTTTATGCGCATTCTCTTAATAAAAACTTCTTCATAATAAAAGCCATCTAGTTGATTACTTTATTTCTTTATTTCTAGACAGATAAGTCCTAGTCTATTCATAAACCCTAAATTTTTATAATATGGGTTTTATCTATCTATCAAAAACTAACGGTGATTTTATGAAAAATATAAAGTTTAAGAGAATTTACTTAATAGAACTTATTATTGCTGTTACTATTTCTGTCGCAATAGTCAGCATCTTTTCGTTTAAATATCTTACACAAGTCCATAGACAATATATAAGGCATAGTAAAATGTTTATTGAAACTCATCAAAGAATTGACCTCCTTGAAGAACAATTAAAAGAAGGGTGTCTAAAGTATCATAAGAATATTAATCCAACTGAATTATAAATAAGAATCCACCCATCTATTAAAATAATGATCCTGAGGTTTGCCCTGTACAAACAAAGCTTTACCTAGATAAAGTAAATGTAAATGCAGCTTTATAATAAACCTCTAAGACCTTACCTCAAAAAGGGAGAAAACACCTCTTTTTAACACTATCCATCATAAAAGCTCTTTTAATAACGATGTGAAGTATAAAATATTTTTAGATTGATATTCTCAAAAATAGCACACTTTTAATGTTTTTTCTTGCATATTTTATGTCTTCTTGAAAGACTAGCTTGTTTTAAATACTCTCTGTGAAACACTCAATCAGAAGCACTTCCACTATGTATTATTTAAGAATTATTTTAATCCTAATAGTACACCAATTTTAAAAATATCTATAATCATAAAAAGTTGCGTTTATAATTTGAACTTATGTTATAATGATATGAATTTAGTTTGACATATCTATGTAAAAGTTAAGACCATTAAAGTAACAGTTTAAATCCATATCTTCTTGATTAAATATGAACCAGCTTTTTTACAAAGATATAAGATGTATTCAGATTTCCTTCATGGGAGTTCTTTTTAGCTATGGTGTCTTAGTATTTGATTTCTCTCTCCTATGGACACAAGTAGTTATGACATTTATTACTGGTCTTATAACTCAGTTTTTTTGGATAAAGAAATTCAATTTAAAAATAAACAGTCTTTTAAGTGCTATGATCACTTGCTTAAGCCTTGCTCTTTTATTAAGAAGCTATAATTTGTGGATACATCCTCTAGCAGCCTTTATTGCCATTAATTCAAAATTTATGATTCAATATAAAAGACAACATCTCTTTAATCCATCTGCTTTTGGAATTTTTATTGTCTTATTATTAGAAGGAGCTTGGCTCTCTCCTGGGCAGTGGGGATCTAATGTGTCTTTAGCTATATGGATGGTTGCTTTTGGGTGCCTTATTGCTAGCCGAGTTCATCGTATGGATACAGCTTGGTTATTTTTAGTATTCTATTTAGGAGGACTTTTGATGCGAAATACATACTTAGGTTATGAAATGCCAGTTTTTTATCATACAGCTTCAAATGGTTCCCTGCTATTGTTTGCTTTTTTTATGATCTCCGATCCTAAGACTTCCCCAAATCACTTCATAGGTAAAACACTATTTACCCTTTTAGTGGCTTTCACTGCTCTTATTTGTAATTACTATTTTTATATACAAAATGGCTTAATTTATTCCTTAGTATTTTGGTCTTGTTTTATTCCTTTTTTAAACTATCAATTCTATGCAAGTCCTTTTCAGTGGAAAATAGAAAAAGAAAGCAATAAAGTTTTAACTTAAAAGAAATATTTCTAGGAGGAAAAATGAGAAGGTCTTATATTTTGATAATCTATCTACTCTTATCTGTTAATAAATCTTATGGCTTCTGTGGTTTTTATGTAGCTAAAGGAGATTCAAGTCTTTTTAATAAGGCTTCTCAAGTGGTTTTAGTACGAAATGAAAATAAAACAGTCATAAGTATGCTCAATGATTATGAAGGATCTTTTAAAGAGTTTGCATTGGTGGTTCCTGTTCCCTCTATTTTGAAAAAAGAGCAAGTTAATGTTGGTAATAACAAGCTCTTTGAAAGGATCGATGCTTTTACAGCTCCTAGGCTCGTTGAATATTTTGATAAAGACCCCTGTGTCACCCCAATAGTACTTAGAGCTGCTAAAAGAGCTAGAGGGGGAAGATCCGCTAGGAAGAACAAGTCTAAAAAAAGATCCTTAGGTGTCACAGTTGAAGAAAAATTTACAGTTGGAGAATATGATATTGTTATTTTATCAGCAAAAGAATCCCAAGGCTTAGAAACGTGGCTGACAACAAATAAATATAAAATTCCCAAAGGAGCTCATAAAGCACTTGCGCCTTATATTGCACAAAAAATGAAATTTTTTGTAGCTAAGGTCAACCTTGGACAACAAGCCAAAACAGGCTTAACTCATTTAAGACCTATCCAGTTTGCTTTTGAGTCAGAAAGATTTATGCTACCTATCCGTTTAGGAATGCTAAATGCTAAAGGATACCAAGACTTATTTGTTTATGTATTAAGTAAAAAAGGGCGCGTAGAAACCACAAATTATCGGACAATAAAAATCCCGACAGATATAGATATTCCAGTTTATGTTAAAAATAAATTCTCTGACTTTTACAAAGCACTTTTTGAGACACAAGTAAAAAAAGAAAGAATGAAAGCTATCTTCACAGAATATTTTTGGGATATGGGTTGGTGTGATCCTTGTGCTGCTAATCCTTTAACTCAAAAAGAATTAAGACAATTAGGTGTTTTTTGGATTAACAAAAATACAAATCCATCTCAT
Organism: Bdellovibrionales bacterium; assembly: GCA_965262715.1. Classification (GTDB taxonomy): domain Bacteria; phylum Bdellovibrionota; class Bdellovibrionia; order Bdellovibrionales; family JAUICD01. Next base: position 2,151,216 of record OZ253553.1, read on the forward strand.
TTTTCTAATCCTGGTCCTTTTAGAAGAGGAGGTCAAGCTCAACCAGTTAAAGTCACTCGTCTTCACCTTCGTTATGACCATAAGACTTTTCCAGAAGATCTGATGTTCCATGAAACAGATGATAAAAAGAATTTTCAGGGACGTTATATACTCCGACATCCATGGAAAGGGTCCTTACAATGTGAAGCAGCTCAAAGATATGTTGAAAATCTTCCCTATCGCCAAGAAAAAGAGGCTCAAAATTTAGCTCAACTCACAGGATGGGGTATCAGCGAAATCAGAAAGAATATTGACTTTTCTGCTCCTCCCTCTAAAAAACCTAAACATCCTTGGTGGAAAGATCTATGGGAATGATTCAATATATCAAACAAAGTGCTGATGACATTTTCTAAATATTTTTACTTTGCAAACATAAGCTTAATTAGAAGTTATTATCAAGGAGCTTGTTGTTCTTCGGCAAGTTGTTGAAGTTTTTGTTTAACAAATCTCTCATGACTATTTTCATCATAGTGTGAATCATCATAATCATAAAACCTATCTATTGAAAATAACTCTGACTAAAGGTGTTAAAGTTTCACAAAATTTAATACAAGTAATATTTTAGCAAGCTGACTAAATAACAGAAGATAGAAAAGGAACTCTCTATAAAAGGTATTACAAGCTCACGTGTTTGTAATATAAATATTCTTAAAGAGGAATTTTAACTAAAAACACTTTTTTATGGCTTTATAGTTAGAAAATATTTATTTTAGATTGTGCAATCAGGTAGTTTTTTATATAGTAAGTGATGTAATAATAGACATCTTTAACCCATTCACCATTAACCAAAAATAAAATGAACCTATTAGATCAAATATTGAATTATAACAAAAGTTGGGCGAAGGAAAAGCAAGATACAAACGGCTTTCTAACACAAAATCAACACCCTTCATGCTTATGGATTGGCTGCTCTGACAGTCGTGTGCCAGAATCTATCATTTGCGGGATGGATAGTCAGATATTTGTTCATAGAAATATTGCTAACCTTATAGCAAAAGATGATCATAATTGCTTAGCTGTTATTGAATATGCTGTTGATATCTTACATGTACCCCATATCATTGTATGTGGACATTACGACTGTAAAGGAATACAGATGGCAATGAACTCTAATAACGTGGATAAAGGTAACCATTTAAATATATGGATTAACAATATAAAACATATCCTTGATGGTTGTTCAAATCATAAAGATATAGTGAAAAAGAATGTTTTATATCAATTAGACACTTTAGCCAGTTTACCTGTTGTACAAAAAGCCAGACAACGTGACCATCAATTAAGTCTACATGGTTTGGTTTATGACCCTCACACAAGATTACTTAAAACTATTGATGCTTTAAAATATCTGTGAAAGCTTACTGCTAAGTGTGCTAGTTGCAAAAGAAAGTTAAGCAATTACAATAAGTTATAATAATAAAGAAAATAATCAAAAGTTGTAACAAGCAAAAATTGAAATATATAAGCTGCTTATGCATTATAATATAGATAAAGAAAAGCCTTCATAATAAGTATTTTGTTATTGAATTTCTCTAAAATATATGTAATTATAGCTCTTCTACTTTTTTATAAAAAAGATAGATCACTCAATATGAAATGAAGTCGAGGAATTATTAACAAATTAAAATTACGAAGTTTCTATACAATATGAAGGTGTCATCGTGAATAAAAAAATAATAGGTATGGGAGTTAAACATTTTTATTTTAGAGATGAACAAGTAAGCCTTTATTCATCAAGTGATAATGTATCCTTAATAGATGGAGATATGATTTTATTCTCCCCAAAGTTTTTTAACTATCCCCGTATCAATCAAAACCAGTTTGATGGAGAGCAATTACTGACAAAAGATCAATCTGCTCTTTTTCGAGATGAATTTCAGTACTGGCAAATTGAAATGGAAATTGCAATTAAAAAAAAGAAAACTATTTTTGTTTTTTGTGAACAACCAAAAAGATTTTATTTTTATTCAGAATCTCTTATATGTCCCGATTTCTTCATTGGCTCTCTTCTTCTTTTAGATTTACCATACTTAAAGAGATACCGCCTTGTTTCAGGAAAAGAAATTAAATATCACAACAAAAATACTATCTTAAAACCTCTTTGGGAAAATTTTCACAAATACTTCTGGCATAAAATAGCTTTTCAAAAAAAACATTTTTCAGAGAATGTGTATTTTGTTCCAAAAACTTTTAATCCAAAAAATGAAGAATCAGAAGTATTTGGTGGAATTATTCGCACATCCTATGGCGGATTTGTAGTTGTTCTTCCTGCAATTAATTTCAAACATCCAGACTTTGTAAGCGAACTTCAACATTCAAAAACTGGCATACAAAACATGTATGATGAAGAAAAGTTACTAGATCTTTCACATCAACTCATACAACATATCATTCAAATAGACTATACACTTAAAAGCTACTATACTTTAACTCCTGCTCCTGCATGGTCTAGTCAAGATGAATTTAAAATAAATACTGCTTCTAAAATAGAAAAAGACATAAGCAATTTACAAACTAAAATACAAAAATTAGATCAAAATAGAACCCATCTTGAAAAACGCTTAGAGAGGGAAAAAATACCTCATAGACTTCTTTTTGAAAATGGCAAACCTCTTAGAGAAGCTGTTATAAATTGCTTGAAGTTAATCGGATTTAATAATACCTCATGTTATGATAAACAAGTTCAATTTGATGTGATATGCAAATCCGAAGAAGGGACATGTTTAGGTGAGGTTGAAGGTAAAGATAATAAAGCTGTTGATGTAAATAAAATTTCTCAATTAACAAAAATGCTTAAAGATTATATTGAAAATAAAAAAGTAAAAACACCGTTAAAGGGAGTGATCTTTGGAAACGGATATCGATTTGAAGAACCAAATAAGAGACCAAATCAATTTACCAATGAGTGCATCAAAACTGCTAAACAACAAAATATCTCTCTTGTCTGTACAACAGACTTATTTTATATATCACAATATTTAAAAAATCATTTAGACATTAGCTTTGCAACCAAGTGCAGGCAAGTTATCTTATCAGCTAAAGGAATGGTTTCATTTGAGTCTATTTTTAAACAAAGATCCTCTGATCAAAAACTATCTCCCACTTCTAAAAACCCTCTTATTTAATAGTGTAAGTGAATTTAAAACTTTAAGAGGAAGATGTTATTATAAATATTGATTAAGCAGACACTTTTAATGAAACACATTTATGAAAAAATTTCTGTAGAGGCACTTTTAAATCAATGTGTTGAGAAAAAATCTTATAAGTCACATCACATAAGTCATTAAGTTCTCTTAACAATGTAGTTTTAATAGGAGCTTGTTCCCATATTGCAAAAAACACAGGGGCTTTGTTTGCCTTAAAAATATTGTAGGCTAATTCAAAAGCACTACTTTCACTCAAAGCTGTTCTTATAACAATAAATGCCTCTGCTTGATCTATCAAATTTAATCTATAGTCACGGAAGTTTTTAGGTGTAAATTCTTTTTTCTGATCTTGCTCAAAAAACTGTTTAAAAGAATCTTGTGACTGTGCCTTAAGAGGTGTAAGAAATCTCAGTGGTAAATTTTGTTTTAGATCAGATAAAGTATCCATTACACTTTGAATTCGACAACAATCTTCTTTACTAGATTGAGTAAATGGTTGACGTACAAAAACATTAACATTCATAAACACTCTCTTGAACAAAAATTTATGATTTTTAAAATATTACTAAAATAATTAGAAGCGGTCTCAAAAATAAAAGTTTAATAAATATTGCCAGAAATTCATAACTTTATCTAACTATAATATATCTCTGTGTTCACCTTCGTCTATAAACGTTTGTACCTATTACCTCTAATTTCTTATATAAAAGGGCTGTCTTCCTCAAAATGAATCACGCCGCTGGCGTGCTTTCTGGCACTAATCCGATGGTGAAAAACCATCGGATTAGTACCTAGAAAGCCTATTCATTTTGAGTAGAAGCCATCTCATGGGCTGTTTTGTATAATGCAAAACTGGTATCTTTTTTAAAACTTTTCTCTCTAGGAGCATTTTTGAGATGGCTTCTAGATACATATAGTCTTATTATAGTCGACTTTTACACATCACGACAAATAGATATTATTATAAAAATATAATCCTTGACCACAAGTATTGAGTTTATTTGTTTAATTAACCTTGATCTCAACTTATATACAGACAAAAGAATAGTACGAAAATGCTAAGATTATTAAACCTTATCTCAAAAATACTTTCAACATCTACATTTTAAGACAGATTCTTCACCAAAAATTGCAAGAATAGATTGATATAAATTGTATCTTAGAACTTTATTACTGAAATTATACAGATTACGATAAGTATATAATCTGGTTACATACTTGCCATTTTGATTTATTAGCTCTCTATGATCTAAAAATAGTTAATCTTCAATATCAAACGACATAGAGTTTGTAAAATATAAGATTCATTTAATTATTATTATAACTTTCCAAAATGGTATTAGGGTAGAAATATGAAAGAATATCTTGGGAGTTCCATGGAGTATTAATATCATTAGGAACAATAGCACCTTGTGAAGGGCTATTGCTATTGTCATTCCACCCATTACGAGCTAAAGTATAACTAGCAATCTGAGGCATCCCGTATCCATGACCACCACCGTTAACATACTCATCGCAAGATACATGACTAGGAATTGTCCTAACAGCTGACACAGAGCTAGCAAAGTTCTTGACTGTTCTATCCTCTACACAAGCATGATATTGTGTATATGCTGGTTGCCCTCTGTATGTTAAAACTAAACCTAAAGTTTCTGCAACAGCTTCCTCAAAGCGAGGATGCTGTCTTCCTATCCCTGGATAGTATTGAAATCTAGTTGTCGGACCAACATCCCAAACACGGTTAAACATACGTGCTCGTCTTGCTCGATTGAAGCCAAAGGAACGGGCAAGAGTTGCCTGTGCTTTTAATGCCTCTATAGGACTATCTCCACTTCTAGCCTCTTCAGAAACTACAGACACAACATATTGCTCTACAGGAATGTCATTGATCAAACTCCATTCCATAATAGCGTCATCTATATCATCCTCATCCATATTATTATCATTTGTTCTTCGAGCCATTCTCATATAAAAACCACCTAGATAATCACGATCCACCTTAATATTTGGATATCCCCATCTAACACGAGTTGGCTGCCCTGAATCCTCAACATGAATTTGGATATACCCTGATAAACTTAAAGCATCCCCATGCACCAAATTACCTAAAGTATAACTTTCCCATTGCGCACTTTCATTCTGTCTGTACTTAATTTGATTTTCTACGCAATCAGGTTCATTAGGACAATTGATATTCATCTCAATCTCTTGAACACCCTCAACCAAAAGTATCCCTTCTGTTGACCCAACTTCGTAAATTTCTATTCTAAACCCTTGAGGATGAGACAGAGATAAATATTGTTGATCTTGCTCAGTCGTTCTAGAATAAGCAGGATCTCCTACCGCCAAAGGAAAGAGCTTTACTTTGAATGTGGATTTATCCTCCATAACAAAATTATCAATAGCATCTCTAAACTCCCCTGCACCAGCTGAATAATTAGCTCTTCTCGTTCTTACTCTTCTTCTCGATCTTCTTGCGTTTCTTGGTGCTTCTGATAGTCTTATCCTTCTTGTTTCTGCTACTTCAACACTAGGAGTTAGCACAGTGTAACCTTCACAGCCCATCTTAGAAGGAAAAGAACATAGAGCATTTCGAATAAAATTCTCCCTCTCTATAGGATCCCTTATTAAACATGGATTTCGAAAAGACATTGTATAATTATTAGCTTTATGACAACGTTCTAATTGGTCTCTATGTGAAATAGCTAAGGCAAGCTGCTCTAAATCACGAGGAAAAGTAGTAAACCATCCCAAACGCTCTTCCATATAAGGATAGATAGCACCATTTCTTGCTAGATCCCTCTCTCTATGAGTGAGCAAAGCCCACTCTTCAAGAAAGATTTGCGTTCTAATTGTGTCGTATTCACGACTACGTCAATCTATCCCTTCAATTGCTTCTGCTGTTCTGGCTTCTATACGAGCTTTGAGCTGTTCATCTAACCTTCTATACATCTCTCTTCTGTTATCATCTATCTCTTCAATGATCCTAATAGGTTCATGAAACATAGGGTCTATTAACGCCATTTCTTCTGGTGAAAATCTCACCTCAATATCTGTAGATGAAATAGTAGGGTCATATCTATAATAGTCTTTATTTCTATCACGAACATTACGTTCTCTTGCACTTTCTCTCTCATAAAAGATCTGATAGGGATGATAGCCATGCCTAGTACCTCCTCCTATCCATGCCACAGCAGCATCATTAAGCTTTGATTTCAAATCATTATCTTTTTTAGCTGTCACCTCAACATTTACATTTTCCCAATTTGCCTCAGGGTTCAACCAACGTTCTTCTATAAAAGTTTTCAGTTTTTGATTCATCTCACGTTCTAGCTCCAACTGCTCTTCATCCCCACTACCAAACCAGCCTTGTGCATAAACTTTAACAGACACTATCTGTAACTGTAATAATAAAACCAAACAGAAAACCCTTAACATAAATACCTCTCTTTGTTTAAAATGTACTTTTTAAAAAATTTTTATAATTGTACAAGATAGTAGGTTTTTAACAACGCGAGCTATATTCAACTGGAAAAATTCAGACATACTAACTTAATACTAAATAAAAAAACACACCTAGGAACTCTTGTCAAAAAATAACACTATGTCAAAAATTAGAGAAAACTTAAACTGAACTGATTTCCAGATAACCGGGTTGCTGGTTTCCCGAAATATCAGAGATTAAAAACCGGAGCAATTTAGAAGCGATCTCAAAAATAAGTTTTGCATTTTAAAATATTTGAGATAGAGTTATGGCAGGTTTCTGGAATAGGCCTAGGCCAGTGTCTTAGGAGACAAGGATTTTATAAAGTACTTTATTCTATAATAAGTTTTTAAAATAACAGAAGTACAAGGCACGGGGGTTGCCTGTTGCCTATGGAAATACCTGCCATAACTCTATGGTCTTACATTAATACAAGGTCAGTTAATAAGCAGTTATGAGCCTACATTAAAAAGGTATCAAGTATAAGACCTATTAACTCAGCAGCTTCATCAGCAATTCCTGGACACTTACTCTCACGAGGTCCTGCAACATTTAAAATCTTAATATCAGATGTTTTAATCCATGCACAAATTGTAGGCACATTAACATCTTTTTTAAGATCAACAACCATATAAGGTTTTGATAATTTATAAGCCCAATCAATAGTTTCCTTTGTTCCTCCAAAAGGTGCTTCACGAGTTATAATCAATGTGCCATCAGAGTCCTCAACATTTTGACGTGTCCGATCAAGATAATTCTTTGTTGGCATTTCCTTTAAAAGATAGTGTGTGGGAATAAGGCCGTCTTCAGCACGTCTTCCAGCTGGACACCATCCTCCACATAGAAACTTATATTTTAAAGCAGCATCCAGCGCACCACGATCAACACCTGTCTGCCCTCCAGAAATAATCCTTGTCAACATAACTCTCACCTACTTTTATCTACAGGTTATTCAAAGAAAATTGCATCTTATTAAAATATATATGTCTTTCCTACCATTATAAATGACTTTAACAACTATATTTTACTACAACGAAACATATGAATAAGATAAATATGTTTTTTATGCACATTATTTCTTTGCATAATCTCAGTAAATAAAGCAAAACTTCCTAAAAAGGAATGCCTACTATGTATTTAAAGAAATTTTTATATGCATCATGTATTTTTTATATAGTAGCAGGTTTATTTAACCTTCAATTGGTATTTGCCTATACAAAATATTGTAGTTTTTCTAATTTAGAAATAGAAGGTGTCGAAGTAGCTCTGATTGGTGATAGAAAGATATACACTTTGTTTACAGGGCACTTGCTTGCAGAACATATAGAACCTCTTAATATTATTGGATCTCATGGACCAGAAGAGGCTATACCTCTCTTCAATCAATTGCTTGAAGAATATCAAGAAATAATCGCATCTGAACAATCTGATGCTCAAAAAATAATAGAACTAGCTCAATCTGAAAAGATCGATTGGATTGGTATTGAAGATTACAATAGATACGCTTCTTATGCTGATAGAGATGTAAATGATAATTATTTAAATGATCAATACTTGCTTCAAAAGACAGTACGTTATTTAAGTTTTAGAGATTTTATTAGCCCACTCAATCATTTACCTGGTTGGAATTCAAATAAAACAACTCAGTTACTATTTCTTATTTTTCCTGCTCAGGCTATTATTCGCGCAAATCATCCAGAAGTTTTTCGTAGGGTGAAAACATATCCGTTAGAAAATCAGAGTTTAAAAACTGAAACAATGAGCAGAGCAAACAACGTCTTTTATTGGGATAGATTTATTCTTGAAGACACTCGCATCACATCTTATGAATATTCACAAGTTTGGTCTTTTATAAAAAAAGCCCATCCTCTAAATCCAATCTCAAATGAAAGCCTTGATGCTCTTCTCAATATGCTTGAAATTAGAAGAGATGCTCGAGAAAATATGAGAAATTCTATAAAAGCATATAATGATTTTATATCACTCATTCCACAACGTGGCGCAAGAGTTGTTCAATCTGTTCTCAACTTACCTGGCAATGGACTTATAACTTTTGGAGCATTCCACGGACCTGGTGTTAAGCGAGGCTTAATAACTGCTTGTCGAAATGGAAATGGTTCACCATAACTCTCATGCATGTTTGTGCAACAAAGTCGACTCTGATTGCAATATACCAACCTACTCGACTGCCTGATTATTGAAAGAAGAAGACTTAACTCATCTGAACTTTTAACATTATTTGTAAGATGGCTTCTAAAAAGCCCAACCTACACCTACAAGCGCGTAAAAAGAGCTTAAAACCAATTTAACATCGTCAGTCTTTATTGTATCATTTTGACATATAACACTCTCTTCTCCTAAATTACTTGAACAATTAAAGCCAGGACTGAAAGAAGATAGATCATATCCAACCTCTCCCTTAACAAACAAACCAGGAGGTATTTTTATACCTGCTTCTATACCTGCCATACCACTTGTCCTGATAAATTGCTTATGAGTTATTTCAACTTCTTCACTAACCCCTTGATCCTCAAAAGAAGCCTTAATATTCAAAGACCTCCAAATGTCTAAAGCCAAAAGTGCTCCTAGAAAAAAAATCTTTGTATTGATAACTCTATAACGTCCTATTAAAGATATTCTATGACCACTCATTTTAAGTTTATTCATACCCTCTACATCATAATCTTTTTCTGGTAAAAAAGAATATTGATATCTCACACCTATACCAAACTTAGAAAGAGCAAGTGGAGGGCTAAGAAACACATCTCCTCCAATAATCAATGGCCCTTCATTTTTACTTTTCCAATGGTCCTCATTACCAGCATTGAATTTTGTCAGATCAAGATCGCTTTTAAACTTAAGAGCAAAATGACCTGAAACATCAAGAGCTATAGCTCCATAAGCCGATAGAGGAAAAATAGTTATAACTACAATTATGTAAAACATATTCAACCATTTTCTTAAATAAAGTTTAAAATTAAACATAAACATTCCCCCTGATCAATTTAGTTTCTAGGTCCAAAAAGACACTCTCCTAATCTTACTATAGTAGCTCCCTCTTCTATAGCTACTATAAAATCTTGTGAAGTTCCCATAGAAAGTTGTTTGAAGTCCTCCCCTAAAAATGAAAACTGCTTCTTAAAACGATTTAATAAACTTTTGAGCTCCTGAAAATATACTTTAGAATCTTCTGCATTTTGAGTCAATGGTGGTAATATCATCAGCCCTTTACATTTTAAATGCCCATATCCTTGATGTTCACATTCTTCTAAAAAAGTAAATACACTCTCTAACTGATCAACAGTAAAGCCTTGCTTTGAAGTTTCATGAGAAAGGTTCACTTGTAAAAGAATATCTTGAGTTACACATTTTTTCTGAGCTATTTGATGGCCTTGCTTTAAATGCTTAAAACTACTCATTGAATGAACAAGATAAACATTTCCTATAACAAATTTTAACTTATTAGGCTGCAATGAGCCAATAAAATGCCATTTTAAATGAGGAAAATACTTTTGACGTTCCATAAGCTCTTGAGCGTAATTTTCACCAAAGTGTTTATGCTCGTCATTAGATGTAATTTCCTTCAATTTATTTAAAGGCTGTTTTTTTGAAACAGCTAAAAGTAAAACAGACTTTGGGTCTCTGCCAACCTGTTTACAAGTCAATTCAATCTGTTTTCTTAAACTTGTAAGGTTTTTCTTAATATCAGATATGATATCTTTCATACATTCTTTCTCCTTACACAAATTAACTAGAAGTCATTTTAAAAATAAATTTTTGTATTTGAAAATATAATAGACCTGAATCCATCGCCCTTCACTATTATCTTATTTTATTCTAGAAATCTGGCAAGCCGACAAATATACAAGTTCATCTGTTAAGCAAAAAATTGCAGTTTTTAGAAAAAGTAAGATAAAGATACATATATTTCGATCTGTTTGTAGGCAATATTGGACATTAGAGCTTGTTTTATGAATAAAGTATTCTTTCTACGTTCCAATTATTCTCCTTTAAAAGTCTTTCTAATAAATTCCGAGGAAGCCCCATCACATTATTCACCGAACCCTCAATATGATCAATAAAACTATCTTTTACAGACTGAATGCCATAAGCTCCAGCTTTATCCAGACAGTCATCTGTCTTTACATAAGAGACAATATCCTCTAAAGAAAGGGGCTTAAAGTGTACTTTTGTTGTTTCAATTCCAGTAACAACTCTGTCTAAATGATCCCAGAGACAAAGACCTGTTTTAACTTCATGCATACATCCTGAAAGCCTTTTTAAAAAATCAATAGCTTCCTTTTTCGATCTTGGCTTGCCTAAAGTACAGTTTTGAAGCACGACCAAAGTATCGGCTGATAGTAAAAGGTAATTATGTCGATTTTTGAGATAACCGCTATCTTTAAGAGCCTTTGACTTTTGTCTAGCTATATCCTGAATTGCAAGGTCTAAACTCATGTTTTTGCTTAATTTTTCCGATATTTCTACAGGGCATGTACAAAATTCAAATCCCCATTTATTTAAAAATTTTATTCGTCGAGGTGACTGAGATACCAAAATAAGATGAAGGTGATTGGACATTAATTTAGACATAGTACCTTACATACCATATAGGAGTTTGAAATGGGAGAGATAATGCTAATAGGTGCCTTACTTCTTGTAGGCACTAGCGTTTACCTTATTGTGCATCTTTTTTTAAGTGCAAATGACGATGTCCCTGTTATGTCATGGGACTCGGATGATGACAATCCCAATAAATCCAAATCTAAGTTTATTGAAGTATCCCGCAACCTCGTGCATCGATTCTGTATGAAGTTTGCAATTAAAGTAAAGTTTCCAGGATACAGAAAAAAAGTAAAGCAAAAAATCACTACAGCAAGGTTATCTTCTGAAATTACTGTCGATGAATTTATAGGAATGCAAATCTTATGGGGCATCCTTTTTCCTTTGTTATTATTTTTATTTAACTTCACACTAGAAATGGGTTATAACCCTGTATTTATAATTATATGCGGACTTGCTGGTAGTTATTTTCCTCATCTCTATGCCAATGCAGAAAAAAGTAAATGCTATACTTCAATTATAGCTGATCTGCCATTCTTTATTGATCTTTTATCTCTCTCTACAAAAGCAGCAGGTATGGATTTTATCACAGCCATTCAAAGAGTGGTCGATAAGGCTGAACACTCGGTGTTTGCAGATGAGCTAGCCACTGTCTTAAAAGATATTAAAATTGGATCTTCGCGAAGGGATGCGCTAAAAGCTTTAGCAGATAGGTTAGATATACATGAAGTCACTAGCTTTGTTGTAATTGTCATTGATGCAGAAGCAAGTGGTCAGAGTGTAGGAGATGTGCTTGCACAACAATCCATACAAATGAGACTAGAACGCCTCATGCGTGCAGAAAAAGCAGGAGCTAAGGCATCTCAACTTATACTCATTCCAATCATGCTATTTATACTGCCCGCTGTTCTCATTATGATTTTAGGACCCGTTATTTTAAGCTTTTTCTCTGGAGGACTCTAATGTTATCTCTTACACTTAAAAACTCTACTCGAAAAGAAGTCCTAGCAACTCATGTAGAAAAAGCCAATAGCCTATTTAGCAGAATGAAAGGACTCCTGGGAAGATCTGGCCTAGAGAACCATCGCACCCTCTGGATTTCAAACTGTAATAGCATCCACACTCTTTTTATGAAATTTTCTATTGATGTTATTTTTGTCAATAAAGACCTCATTGTAAAAGCTGTATATAGAAATATTAAACCTGGCCGTTTTATTCTGCCTATTTGGGGGGCATCTTCTGTATTCGAATTTTCTTCAAAAGCACTCAAAAACAAAGCCATTGAAAAAGGAGATCAACTAGATGTGGGGCATTAAGGTTGTACTTGGCCTAAAAACAAGTCAGGTTTATGAGCTAAAAGACGGCAAAAGTATAATAGGTCGACATGAATCTTGTAATATTCATATTTCTCATCCTGGCATATCAAGAAAACATTTCGAAATTTTACTTAGAGATAACGAATTGATCTTAAGAGACCTTAATTCAATCAATGGAACATTCATAAATGGCGTTTTGATTAAACAACCAACTCTGCTCACTCCAGGGGATAGAATTTCTTGCAATAACATTATTTTTGAATTTAACAAAATGGATTACTTACAACCTCTCCATAAAGAACCAAAAGTATCTCATATCAATCAATCACCTATGCTACATCCAGAATCATTTCACGATGGATCATTGTTACCAGGAAACATTGATGGAAATTTAGCTCTTCAAAATCAACAACAAACACTCGCACTCACAGAAGAAAAATCGAAGAATATAAACGACCCTGTAGCTAATTCTCCATTTAAACCATTACAAGACTACTTTGAAAATGTAGTGATGCCAGGAGTGTATCAATTAGCCCAATGGGGAGAGTTTAGGTGGGTCTTAGGAGGATTCATTCTTATCTACATTATTTTAATCACACTACTTTCTATTTTTCCCTTAATGCAAATCTCAAGAGAAAGAATTTTAAAAGAAAGCCAGCTGAGAGCTGTAGAAATTACAAAAAATCTCGCAAGAAACTATGGAAGTGCTATACGTCAAGGCTTATCTTCTACGTTTGTTGTTAAAGAAGAACGATTACCAGGCGTAGATACAGCAATGATCATTTCAGCAAATGATGGACATATTTTAGCTCCTGCTAGAAAAATTGGAGGCCATGCTGATCTACCATTCATTCACAAAGCTAGAGAACAAGACACCTTAGTTGTAGAAGAATTGCAAAATAATACAATAGGAGTCAGTGTTCCTATACGTACAATAAATCCTGAAACAGGAGATAGTGTTGTTACAGCTTTTTCTGTATTGATCTATAATGTAAGTCTTCTAAAAAACGAAGATGTTGTCAGATTAATTGTACAAGTTTTATCTTTTGCTTTTTTGATAGGACTTGCTTTATTCATTTTGCTGTATAAATTAATTGAATATCCTATACAAGAACTCAACGTACAAATAGATAAAGCGCTCAAATCAGGAGATAGCGAAATTGAAGTCAACTTTAGATATCCTGCAATCCAAAAACTCATTACAAATATCAAAAGCGCATTATCTCGTATCGCAGAATCAGAAGATATAAACCCCTCTTCTCCAGAAGTTGGCGTAGAAGAAGAAGCTCAAAGTCTAATTCAACTTATAAAAACAGAGGGATTAATTTTAGACGCAAGTGGTACAATCATCGCCATAAACTCTCAATGTGACAATCTTATTGCAGAACATGAGACTTTATTAAACAAAAATATCTCTGATATCACAGATCAAGCCTTGCAACTCAATTTAAAAGATCTTTTTCAAAGAGCTATTTCCCAGCAAGGTCAAACAGTTGAAAATGAACTTGAGTTTTCTGGAGTTAATTACACTATTGAGGCAATGTGCGTCTTAAGTGGAAGCACTCCTAAATTTGCAATTGTTATTTTTTCTAATCAAGAAGGAGCAGGAGGAGATTTTTAATGAATGATCTAAGTGCTTCTTTCTTTATTGAAATTATCAACGGCAAGAACAAAGGCAGCAGATTTCAAATTGTTTCTAAAAAAGTTTCTATCGGTCGATCAAAAAACAACGACATCGTTTTAGATGACCCTAAAGTGTCAAGAAATCATGCTGCTTTATACATCACACCAGAAGGATTGCAAGCTATTTGTCTTAATCCAGAAAGAAAAATTTTTGTAGGTAAGCAAGATGTAAAAAATGCAATTTTAGAATTACCATCAATCATTCTAATAGGAAATACAAAACTTAAAGCTACAATGACCAGTAATATGCCATCTCATCTACCTATACCAGTACCTCCAAGTAATCTACAAACAGGATCTTTACAAAATCTACAATCCAACACTCTACAAAATAACAATCAATTAATGACCTTTCAAAATGAAGTAAATCATTCAAGCTCCTCAAAAAAAATGAACTTTTACATCATTATTGGAATCGCGGGTTTGCTTATGTATTTCTTATTTTCGTCTAAACCTAAAAAAGAAGAAGAAAAAGGTCTTGTTACTTCTGAACAACAAGAAAAGCAACTAGCCTCCATTCAAGAAAAAGTACAAGCTATTTATACTATAAGAAACAACAAAGGTAGAAATACCAAACAATACAAAGAAGCAGAATCTCTATTTATACAAGGATTGAGAGATTATAGAGAACAAAATTATTTAAGAGCAATGAGTTACTTTAATGGAGCTTTAGCAATTTTTCCTCAACATGTGCTCTCACAACGTTATCTACAAAAATCAAGAACAAAACAAGATAAATTAATACAATTGAACCTGCTAGCCGCAAACAGGCATTACGAACATAAACAATATAGACAAGCGATGGCTAGCTATGGACAGATTTTACTTTTAGTACAAGACAGAACAAACAAAATATATCGAGAAGCTGCAGGGCGCAGAGAAGAGTGTGAAGCAATTATACAAAGCTATGTGTATAAATAGAAGACCGGAGATATAAATGAAAGTATTAACTTTATATCATTCTCATAATCAAGTTGCAGAATACAATATACAAGACAGTCAAGAAATTATTATTGGCAGAGGTCAAGATTGCACTATTAGTATTGATGATCATGCCATTTCTCGAAAGCATTTACGTATCTTTTTTGAAAATAACCACTGGAATATTGAGTGCATCTCAAGACTAGGCCAGCTTAAAGGAAATGATGGCCATGTCTTTTCTCAGAAAAAAATAGATACAGATTCAAATTTTGAGTTTTGGATGGCAAATTATAAGGTCTGTATATCAGATGCTACCACTCAAAAGTCTACAGATGATAATAAAGATATCTCAAGTCCTGAAAACACATCCCTTATGGTACTTCCAGATCAAGATCAAAAAGATGATATGTCAAACGATCTAGCAAATTTGAATGCTGACAATATAAATAATCTTGAAAACTCACAGCTTATTCCATTAGAAGACAATATGGAAAATAATAAAAGTTTATCTAGCACGAACTCATCAAGCGCATCACTTCATGTACCTGATGAAAAATCAAGTGTTCCAAGTAACGAAGATAGTCAAAGAACTCAACTTGTTCAACAAGGAGTACACTCAGCTCACTTAGAAGCTAGGTTAAAGGTTTTAAAGAAAATTGGTGAAGAAGAACAATTCGTGTTAAAAGGAACAAAATGGGTTATTGGTCGATCAAAAAATTGTGAAGTTTTATTAAATCATCCCAAAATCAGCCGCACACATTGTGAGATTATTTATATAGAAGATGAGTATTATATTAAGGACCTAAAAAGCGCAAATGGAACATCTGTTAATGGTAAAAAGATCAGTCATCTTCAAGCTACTCTCTTACAATCTAATGATCATATTCATATAGAAGATTTAATGTTATGTTTTGAGCTTTATAATACAGACATAGAAGAAAAACTTAGCGATTTAAATTCTGAAAAAGAGATCCCTCACTCTCCGACAATAGATGCTCCTTCAGGTGCTCCTTCAGGTCCTCCTTCACACGCTCCCTCAGATGCGTTTGTAAATACACCTAATAATTCATCACTTCAACCTATCAATAATCAAGTCCCAGGAGTTGTTCGCATTCCTTCAAATGTTAAAAATAAAAAATTTAATAAGAAAAAACTTATTCGGTTTGCTGTCATTGCTTTAATAGCTACCATCGGTTATATTTCAATTTTTGATGACTCACAAGAAATAAGCTCTAAATCACAGCCTTCAAAAAGTAATTTAGATGGAGATGAATTTGAAAAACTAACACCTGAACAAAAAAGTACTGTGGTCAATAGTTACAAAGTGGCAAAAGAGTTACAGAATCAAAGTAAGTTCAGAGTGGCCCTTACAGAAATTCAAAAAATCCATGCGCTAATATCTTCATATAGAGACTCTAAAGATATTGAAAAAAATTTAGAAGCATCCCTTGAAACACTGAGGCAAGCTGAAGAAATAAATCAAAGAATAGAAGAAGAACAAAGATTAAAGCAAGAAGTAGTAAGGATTATCAATCGTTGTAAAAAAGAAGCTCAAACTTACACAGACCTCACACGCTTGCAAGACTGTCTTCAACCAGCAATAGAAAGAGATCCAGAAAATTCAAGCTATCAATCATTAATAGAAGAAATGAAGGATAAAATTATCAAAGAGGAAATGAGAAACAAAAATAAAGCAAGATATTTAGCAAGTGTAAGATCAGGAAAAAAGCTTCATGAAAAAGCTGAATCTCTACACGATAAACAACAACTATTAAATGCCATTGATGCTTATCAAAAACATATAAAATCTAAATATCCTGACCCAAGTAAATTAAAAGACAAGTCAAAGATGTCAATGGATCAAATACGTAAAACCATTACTGATAAAATCACTTTTTATCAAAAGAAAGCTGATGAAAGAATAAAAGCAAAGGATCATAAAGGTGCTATTTCACTTTTGAAAAAGACATTGGAATTAGATCCATCTCTTGTTTCTTCTAAAAAGAAAATAACAGAATATTCAATAACGCTTACAAAGCAAATGAAGATTTTATACTCAGAAAGCATATTAGATGAAAGCTTAGGACACCTTGAAGAGGCTAAGGAAAGATGGAGAAAAATATTCAAACTGGATGTTTTAGATGGAGAATATTACAAAAAAGCCAAAATCAAATTAACAAAATATGAACTATAACCTTAGGTTTATGACCAGTTAGCTTTCTTTTTTTCTGGGATCTCGCAGTCGGGCAAGCTGTTTGTTTTGAGCTTTAAAGTTATAAGTCTATATCAAATCCAATACAGCTATAAGGCTGCATTTGTTTCATCTAGATAGAGCCTTGTTTGTACAGAGCAGGCATTTGGATCATTATTTAATAGATGGGTTGGATAAACTTGTCCTTCAATATATTTACTTCCAAAGTCTCCTCTTTTTGAAAAGAGTTCTCTATAAAGTTCTTGTCGAAGGATTGGATCTTCATTTAGATCAAGTTTATGTAAAGATGATCTTTGTGTATACATAATGGATCTTACTACTTCTTGTTCATGGTCTCGGTCAAGATCAGCATGTCCTAATTCATGAAAAAGAAATATTTCTTTATTAACAATAATGTGTCTGCTGTCAAAAAAAGTGCCCATAACTTCAAAGTTAAAATTTCTTGCTAAACGACTAACTTGCCTCCAAGTTTCACTATCTGACCTATAAAAAAGAATCTTGATAGGATAATCAAACTCTTCTTTGCCTGTAATTTCGTTTTTTATAGTGAGATATCTTTCAATATAAGGTAAAAACTCAGGGTGTGTTTCTGCATCTGCCCATGTTTGACGGAAATCAGCTATACAACTTGTAGGAACAAGTTCGGGAAGGAAAATAGGCCAGAAGCGTTTAGACCAATCAGCATTAGCGTCTAATGCCGCATCTCTTGCCATTAAATATTCTGTCATCTCTTCATTTCTGTTTTTAAGAGCCCAATAAAAAGCAGTTCGCCCAAAGCTGTCTGGTTGGTTGATATTTGCTCCCATCTCTATAAGAGCTATTGCAATTTCATTTTGCCCAAAAATAATTGCCTCATGAAGAAGAGTTACTCCTTCTTCATCTGATGTATCAATATCTACTCCAGTAAGTAAAGACTCTACTACATACTCCAGATCACCTCTAAACATTGCATTAGACATATCATGGTCTTGAGCATAAACAAAACTGTTCAAGTATAAAAATAATAAAATATAAAATAACTTTTTGATAAAACATCCTTACTTAAAAACTATTTTTTAAATTTCTAGTTTTTGAAATAAACAATAACCTGTATCGTCGCCTAAATTCCTTCTTAATCAACTTTGTAGAAAATTACATTCTACCTT
Source organism: Bdellovibrionales bacterium (assembly GCA_965262715.1). GTDB lineage: Bacteria > Bdellovibrionota > Bdellovibrionia > Bdellovibrionales > JAUICD01. The sequence continues at coordinate 2,169,725 of OZ253553.1, forward strand.
AACTACCTTCTCATTAAAGCACAGCTAATCACTTTTCTTTTAATACGTATTAACTACCCTTACAATTAAATAATATGTAATTAAGATAAATATAAAGCTTCCATTATAAAATAAGGTTTATAACTAGATAAGCTTTCTTTATTCCAGTATCTGGCAAATAAGGCAATACCTAGAAAGCCTGATCATTTTTTAGAAAGAAGATACCCTTCGTTTTTTTACACAATACTAAAGAAATTGGTTTATTTCCTTACTTTATCTCACACTTCCTCTCTTTAACAAATCATCCAAATCTTTATAGCAAAGTACAATTTGATGCATAAGCTAAACGACGAGACCTTCCGTAGAAAAATTCCCGGTGGCAATTTCTCGAGGACTTCGAGGGTTTAACTTATGCCTCAAATCAAAGCTTTCAAAAATGTTGTTCTAGACATCCTATTGCAGAAAGCGATCAAAATAATACAGATTAGATGTTAAAAACAAAGGCTATTTTTGCATATAGGAAGCACCTTCAAAAACTGCACCTTCTTCAATCTTAAGGCTAGGAGTGGTCACTGTGCCCTTAAGTATGGCAGGTGGGTGCATTACAACTTGCTCTTGAGCAAAGATATTACCTTTTACAGTGCCAGAAACAATGACAGTATTAGCTTCAATCTGTGCCTCAACATCAGCACCAGGATCTACCACTAAAGTGTCTTTTGTGAATATCTCCCCACGAAATTTTCCACCAATGCGCACAACACCCTCAAAAGTCAAATTACCCTCAAAGGTTGCTCCCTTATCTAATAAGGCAGTGACATGATGAAAATCTTTATTGTTTGTTATACCTGCCATTTTCTAACCTGTTTTTAAAATCAAAAAATTTATTATCTTTTATAAGTTTACTGATATTTACATCAATATGTTCCACGTGGAACATTTTTCACTCAAAATAAACCAGCCTCTGGCTGTTTTTGGGCAATGACCCCGATGGTCTTACGCCATCGGAAAATGGTCATTGCCTCAAAAATCCGTTTATCTTGAGTAGAGAGACTCCCTTCATTTTTTAACAAAATGTTAAGGAAATCGTCCTTTTACTATCTTCTTCTCTCTCCTGCAAATCACTCCAAATCTTTATAACTAAAAAAAGAGTTGATATTTTAAGTTAAAGGCGAGATCTTCCGCAGAGAGATCGCTACCAAAGCGATCTCTCGAGGACTTCTCGCCTTAACTTAAAATATTAAATCATTGCCTCAAAAGATTTTCCCTTGTCCTTTCTAAAAAACCCCTTACCCATCCACTTTGAATAAAAAGATAGCTCTTTTATCTTACTTACATTATATTAAGGAAAATTTCCTCCTACTTATCTTTTTATGCTTTTACTGATGAAAGCTTCTCCGAAATAGCAGTTAATTGCTCATTAGAGTAATATTGAATAATGATTTGCCCTTTTCCATCTTTATGATGAATCACTTGTACCTTTGTGCCTAAACTTTTTTGTAAGTCTTCCGCCATCTTATGAATGATATTCCTTGTTAAACTTGCTATTTTTTTCGATGATTTAAGGTTAGCATGAGATGTCCTGTCAAGATTCTTTTTAATTTCTGCCAATCTATGAACACTTAACTGTTTTTTCACAACTTGATGTGCCAATTGTTTTTGCCGTTTTGTATTACTTATACCTAAAAGCACTTTGGCATGACCACTTGATATTTTACCCTCAGAAATAAGTTTTTGGACCTCTTTATCTAACTTTAATAAACGCAAGGCATTCGTGATAGTTGTACGGTCCTTACCTACTTTTTGAGAAATATCTTCCTGAGTCATTTTGTGCTTTGATAACAATTCATAATATGCCAAAGCCTCTTCAATGGGATTTAAGTCTTCTCTTTGAATATTCTCGATCAAAGCAAGCTCTAAACCTGACTTCTCATCTATTTCTGTACCTTCTTTTATAATAGCTGGAATAGTTTTCAACCCAGCCATTTGACTAGCTCTCCATCTTCTTTCTCCTGCAAGAATTTTAAAAGTAGAACTATCTGCCCTTTTGACTATAACCGGCTGTAAAATACCTTGCTGCTGTATGGAATTTGCTAATTCTTGCAATTTTGCTTTTTCAAAAACCTTTCGAGGTTGCGTTGTACCAGGTACAATCTTATGCAAAGCAATATTCCAAATACGTAAATCTACATTTTTATCTGTTGGTTCTATAAAAACATTGGCTTCAAACAAGCTATCTAAACCTCTTCCAAGAGGTTTAGATAGTGCCTTTCTAGACCTATTAGCTTTTTTGCCAATTTTATTTGTATTTAACATAATTGATCCTTTTTTGCTTGAGTCATTTTAATTGGTTTTTGCAATGAAATTGAATCGCTATTTTGAATTTGTTCATCTAACTCTTCTGCAAGTTTCTGATAACAAATCGCTCCAACAGATCTAGAATCATAATCAAAAATGCAAAGTCCATGACTGGGAGCTTCACTTAACTTAACATTTCTAGGAATAACGCTTTTAAACACTTGCTTACTAAAATGCTGATTGGTTTCAGCAATAATTTGATGAGATAACCTATTTCTGACATCAAACATGGTAAATAAAATGCCTTGCATATTCAGTTTTGGATTGAGCTTTTTCTTAATCAAGCTGGCTGTATTAAGAAGCTGGCTTAACCCTTCCAATGCATAATACTCACACTGCAAAGGGACTATAAACGACTTAGCAGCTGTTAATGCGTTGATAGTCAATAGATTAAGAGAAGGAGGTGCATCTATTAAAATATAATCTAAAAGACTGTTTTTAGAGGGTTTTTTACTTTGATGTTTCATAAAATGAGAGATGCTATCTGATAATAAGTGCTCCCTACGAGATATATCAACAAGCTCTACCTCAGTTCCTGCAAGATGAGAGTTAGCAGGAACCAGACTTAAGTTGGGAACTGAAGTCTCCATCATTACATCAAGAAGAGTTTTTTGACCAATCAGAACATTATAAATAGTGTCTTCTTTTCTTATACCAAGACCGCTAGAAGCATTAGCTTGAGGGTCCATATCAATAAGCAATATCTTTCGACCTAAACGTGCAAGTCCAGCCGCAAGGTTGATGGCAGTCGTTGTTTTGCCTACACCTCCCTTTTGATTCACAATACAAATAGATTTCATAATACAACCGCATCTTGTTTCAGTAAGGAGAATACCCTTGTTCCAAAACAACCTCCCCTACTCTAATGAACTTTAGAATCACTTTTGATGACACGCAAGTGAATTTTAAACATATTTAAGTAAAAGTAAGCATTTCCTTAATAGGCACTTTTAGTGAGACAGGTTCCCTTAACATGATGTTAAAGGACAAGAGGTATCTGCTTTACTCAAAATGAACGGATTTTTGAGGCAACAACCATTTTCCGATGGCGCAAGACCATCGGGGTCATTGCCCAAAAACAACCAGAGGTGTGAGAGTGTATTGTTTTTTAGAAAAACAAGAAAAAATCTTTGGAGTTATGATTTGGAGTGATTTGTAAGGGAGAAAGAGAAGAAGATAGTAAAAGGACATTTTCCCTAACATTTTGTTAAAAAATGAGGGGTACCTCGTTTACTAAAATGCATCAGTTTTTCTAGGCAGAGGCGAAATGCATTTTAGTGAAAAGCGAAACGGGTTCCACGTGGAACACTCTAAGTAAATACTATTTTTATAAGAAACAACAACTGCTTACACCCTTCACCCTATCATAAACACCTCCTTTTGTTATAGTCACTCCTATTAATAAAAGCGAAAAGTTGCCTAGGTGTCATGTACACCACAATCATCCAGGGAAAGAATTGCTCAAAAATGGAGCTGATCCAGATATTAAGGATAGTCAACTTCGAAGTGCCTTAATGTTTGCCAGTGCTACAAGCTTTATCCCTGGAGTAGAAATTCTTATTGAATATAACGCTGATGTAAATGCAAATACTGCTATATCTCCAGAATCAGACCTAGCTATAAGAGCTGCAATGAGACGCACAAAACTTGATGAGTATCTCACTTTCGATCCAAATAACTTTATATCACCTATGATTTGTGCAGATATAATAGATATTCTAGTAAGTCCTAATAATACTGAAAGGATTAGAGAGATACTCTCAGAAGCTGGAGCTGATGCTCTGTCAGACAATACTGAAATAACAAGTTACCATATAAGTCGATGTCTGGGATAGAGCTGGTGGTTCGAGACAGTTATTAGAAGCCATCTCAAAAATGAATGCTCCTAGAGAGAAAAGTTTTAAAAAAGATACCAGTTTTGCATTTAATTTATTTCACTCAAAATGAATAGAAGACAAGCCTTTTATACAAGAAATTAGAGGTAATAGGTACAAACGTTTATAGACTTTTACTGAAACAGCACGATTCCCTTAACATGATGTTAAATAATGAGGAGTATCTCGTTTACTAAAATGCATCAGGCTTTCTAGGTCAGCTATTTGCTGACGATGTGAATCGTCAGGCTGACTACCAGAAAGTCGCCAGAGGCTAGCCTCGAGAGGCGAGATGCATTTTAGTGAAAATAGATTAAACTTTTATTTTTGAGACCGCTTCTAGATTTAATTCTCATTTTTTTGAAAGTGCTTCTTAAATTACCTGGTGCTTTTACTGCCAACCTGTACTATCATCACTATCTGAAGGAGGTCTTGAGTTATTATTTGAAATAAGCCCAGCCAGACGTCCTGAACTAACACCTTTACAAAAACGATGTCTATGAGATACTTTACGTAAACCATCAGCAAAATATTGATAACGCGAACCCTTAAACCCAAAAATTTGAACACTCCGGTAGTGTTCAGCAATTGGCCCTACTACAGCAGATCTCTGACCTAATGCAGCAATTACAGGCTTTAAAGTACTTTGTCCACTAACAATATACGAGTTATATGGTGCCTTATCTAATAAACTTGCTAAACTGTCAAGGTCACGATAAGTGAGCTTATTTTTTGAATAAAGTTTTTCTAAAGCATCTTCAGATTCTCTGACGGCTTCTCCACAATACTCCATCAAATAAATATCTGGTTCATCCGTTCCATACAATTTCAATATTGCGCGGCTATCACCACTGCGACAAACAGCTTCTTGGCAGTAATCTTGTAAATGAATTATACGATCTTCTATAAAACCTAAGATTTGATCCCCATGAGGTACTTCATCATCTGCATTTGTCACACCTTCACCACTACAAATATATTCTCGTTTCAATTCAGATAAGACAGCTACAATAGAGGCCACTCCATCATCATCAGTTAAGGTTTGTCTTTCGCATTCTGTCTGACCATGATTACAAAAAACAAAGTTCAATTTGACATTATCACCATCTCTTTCAATACCACTTAGACCATGTGGTTCAGATTGACCTTGTGTCCATCCTATTTGACTGACTATAAGTAAAGTGATTCCAAAAAATATAAGATAGAAGTATTGATTCATTGACAGTTTCATTTTCAATCCTTTGATACTTTACTTCTTGTACTTTTAAACTTCGAGCGCGCTTTACTAGCAGGTTGCCTTCTATGTTTTCTAATCTTCTTATAAGACAGTATAGCATTAGAAGGAATGCCCAATTGTATTCTTCGGCCTATTCTCTTATTCATTTCTTTTTTTAGATGTGGAGTTAACTTGGAGTTTTGAACTTCGATCAATGCATTATTTGTCTTAACTTGATACATGCCATTTTTATAAGACTGCACAGCCCCATTTATATGAATATAAAATCCTGCAAAACTTTGCTCTGCTAAGCTTAGAAAAAAAAAGATAAAAAATGAAAGAAGACTTATTACAAGTGCTTTTAATGTTTTCATCACAGAACCTTTGATATCAATACAATGTATATATATCGATCAATATGATTGAAAACTTTAGCTATTTGATATATTTTAGGTTTCTATTGAATGCGATTTATTTATTACTTCTATTTTTTGATTTTGGGCCCTTATCTTTGATTAAAGGTTTTCGATCCAAACGGCTATCACTATTATCAGCATAAGAAGCCTTAACCCAAGCTTCTAGTGTAGTTTTTGGAAACTTTACTACATCTTTAGTCAAGTTAAAGTCTGACTGCCCTGTATTCTTTTTAATCAGATGAAACCCATGTTCAGAAGAAACTAAAGTTTCTTCACATATCTGTGTTACTAATTTATCTTGAGATTTAACTTTCGATATAATTTCATCACGAGCTTCTATATCAAAACTAATTTTTATCCCATGTTTTTTATAAAAACTATCTTCAAACTTTGTGATTTCTTTATAACAAAGAAGTTTATTCTTCTTTGATTTGTTCATACTTGATCTGCTCATGAGAGTTTTTAAATATTTTTGAGGCTGATTCACCAGGTGAGAGCTTAAGGTGAATCTCTGCACAGAAGTTGAAGGAAGTTCAAATTTATAATCTCTAAACAAAGTTTCCAAAACAGTTGCAAGACCTCTCGCTCCTGTTTTCTCTGTAAAGGCCTTCTTTGCAATCTCTTTTAAACCAGAATCTTCAAAACAAAATTGAATATTATAACTTTTAAAAGCTTGTCGATATTGTTTTAAAATAGACCCTTCAGAATATTTAAGAATATCAAATAGATCTTTTTCTGAAAGTTCATGACAACTTACACGTACAGGAAGCCGACCAACAAACTCTGGCTCAAAACCAAACTCAATCAGATCTTCTGTAGCTACTTGAGTTAGATATTCTGAATCTGTCTTTTCATTTTTAAGTTCACCACCTAATCCTAATGCGCCTCTACTCACTCTTTGTGCAATAATGTCTCTTAAACCTGTAAACGCGCCACTTACAATAAACAAAATATGTTTTGTATTGATGATTTCCCTATCGACCTTGCCTTTTGACTGCATATCTGAAAATGCCTTAATTTGAGACATGATATCATTAGCCCCTCTTAAATCAACTTCTGTTTCTTCCATAAGCTTCAATAAACCAAACTGAACACCTCGACCTGTAATGTCTTTGCCTCTTATGTTATTAGAAGAGGCTAATTTATCAGCTTCATCCAAATAAATAATACCATACTGAGCAAGTTCCACCTGACCGTTTGCTTGAGATACTAAGTCTCTAATAAGATCATCAACATTTGCTCCAACATAACCTGTTTCACTAAATCGAGTGGCATCTGCTTTAACAAAAGGCACTCCAATTAATTTGGCCATTTCTCTGACCAAATAGGTTTTACCAACTCCTGTTGGTCCTAACATCAATACATTTTGTTTAGCATAATTAAAGTCATCTTTTTGCTTATTGTGTATACAATCCAAAACATGATTGTAATGATCGCAAATAGCAATAGACAAAGCCTTTTTAGCTTCTGTCTGGTGTATTATGTTCTTATCAAGATGAACTTTAACTTGTTTTGGAGTATAATCAAACTTGATTTTTTTTAAAGGAGATTCTTCCTCCTCCTCATGGTCACCTTTTCTAGTTGTTCTTGCCTTACTCACACTACGAGGAACTGCCACTTCTGTATGAAACTGTACAGACTGCCCAAACTTTTCTCTGATGACTTTTTCAAACTCTTTACGAATTTCTTCTGGAGATGGAATCTTGTTGGATACCTTATCTGCATCAGTTTTATTAGACTTTACATCCTTCACTTTTTTAATTATATTCTTTATTAGGTCTATTTTTGCCACTAGATAACCTCCTTATCCACCTAACTTTAAAGCCTTAAAGTTAATCAATGAAGTATAACAAAATCACAAATAAATCAAGATTCAAAACGTATACTTAAAATATTTACCTTATTTCATAGAATTCTTGTAATATATTTAGGATAACATTTTAGCTTTATGATCATTTTTTCACGGTTTTTATATTTTACCATAAAAACACAATAACATCATAGAACAAGTAATAGAAAGTTTAAGAAGATGAAGAATCTGTACGTGCTAACTCAAATGGGATACGAGCAGCCTTGCCTCTTAAATTACGAATATAATACAAACGAGAGCGCCTAACACGACCATAAGAAATGACCTTTACCTTCTCAATGGCAGGACTATTAAAAGGAAACGTACGCTCCACCCCTATTCCGTTTGCAATTTTTCTGACAGTAAAAGATCGTCCAGCACCAAAACCTTGTATTTTCAAAACTAGACCTTTAAATACCTGGGTCCTCTCCTTTTCTCCTTCTTTGATGCGAGCATAAACCTCAATAGTATCACCTGTTTTAAACTGCGCATTTACGCTGCTTTTATTATAGTCTTGTGTCGCAGATTGCACCAAATCTTCGAAAATAACATCTTCCTTACTGTCTATACTGAGTTTGTTAGTCATTTCAAACTTCTCTCTCCTACTATATCCGCAAATTATACTCCTAAAAGTATATAGTCTATACAATAAGAAGTAAAGAAGTCTCTTATAATTTTAATATTATATAACTTTATAGATCATTGACTTTGAGCTTTGCTTTTAAATTTCCCCAGATCTTCCCTAGAATTATCTGGAGCTAACAAATCAAAAGACTCGTTAAGCTGCTGATCAGTAAAATCTAACTGAAACCGCACAGGAAGCTCATAAATAAAAGCATAACCCAATGATTTCAACCGAAGTGTACTAGCTCCTTGGCGAGCTGCGTCATCTAGCCGTCTAGAGCCTGTAGATTTGAGCACTTCTATTTTTCGAGGTTGCCCATTTTTATCAAAAAACATCCTTAAAATACCTGTACCTTCCTCTTTTAAACGACGACTGGCTTCAGGGTATTTAAAGCTTGTAGGTCTTATCACATGCATCTGATTCACTCGATAGGTTGGACTATCTTTTTTGTTTTTTAAGCCAACAGCAGGTTTTGAGGTTTGCTGCTTTTGAACAGATGCTACATTTCCTGCATTAGCGGATGCTGCTCCAGATGAGTCTGCTCCAGATGAGTCTGCTCCAGATGAGTCTGCTCCAGACGAGTCTGTATTTGAACTTTGTTCACTGACTACATTAGAGTTGTTCCCAGCTTGCGCCTCAGACTGCTCTGCTATATCTGTTACTTTTTTTAACTCCTGTATCGCAGCAGATCCAGACTTATTCCCACTTGCAACACTACCTTCTTCTCCACTAGATCTTTCTACTTCAGATGCCACCGCTTCAGCATTGTCATCAACAACAATTTTAGAATCTTCATCAGAAACAGCAACATCAGGTCCTTTATCAGAAGACTCTGTACCAGACGAGTCTGTACCAGGCGAGCCTGTACCAGAAGAGTCTGTATCTAAAGGAGCCTCTGGTAAACCAGATAATACCCCTTCTTCGTCTGTGCCAGATGAGTTTGTGTCAGATAAGTCTGTGTCAGATGAGTCTTTTTGTGGTGCTGCATTTTTTTGAGACAATGCTCCACTTTCAACACGAGGTGTCTCAACACGAGGTGTCTCAACACGAGGTTTCTCAACACGAGGTGTTTCGACACGTTGCTTTTTTCGAGCTATGCGTTTTTTTGGCGCCGGAGGTTCTTTATATTCTGTTTGTTGATCTATTTCATCCTGACCAATAATTTCAATAGATTCTATATTTTGCTCATTATCATTTGTTTTTACAATAACATAAGCAATTAGCCCATGTACAATAACTGATAATATAACAAAAGTCATAATTGCTCTATTTGTATTTTTATGATCCATAACCCATTCCCTTCATTACATAAAAAGCAAGATAATAGAGTTTCCGCTTTTATTTCAATAAGCTATCGGTTATTTTATTAAGACACTAGAAATTTTTTCGCCTTCTACTCTTTATTTTTTATTTAAATTTAAGAGATGCTAAAATACCGTTTAGAAATGTCGAGATTGAAGATAGTTTCTTCAAAATTAAGATAAAACCAAAAATTTATCTCCATTTAATGGATTATCACTTATTTGAGTTATGCACTGGAAGACTTCTCTAAATTTACCACTTTCTAAGGTTTCTACAAGTGGATTTTTTTGAAACGGTGAAGGTAAAATCCATGCAAAAGCTTCTTTAAAACTTAAAGTCCAATTAAAATTATGAGTAGTGATTAAAAAGGAACACCCTTGTAAAGACATTTCTTTTAATATCACTTGTAAAACTTTTTGAAAAGGCCAATCTAAGTGAACTAAAGGCTCATCTAATAAAAATGTTTCACAATTCATACTCAAAGTAGCCACTAACCAAACACGTTTATACTCACCAGAGGAAATTTGCGCAATACACTTATTATTAAGATGATCTGTTTGTAAAAGTTTTTCGTTTTTTCTTACCAAATTTTTATCACAATCTAAAATGTCATAGACATCATTCACCATGAGGTCACCATCTAAATAAGGCGTAGCAGGAAGATAAAAAATAGACTTACCTAATACAGACTTGTCTGACAACTGAATATTTCCTTTTGTTGGACTTAAAACACCAGCAATCAAATTCAGCAGTGTGGTTTTACCACTACCATTTCTACCAAAAACGAATCCTATTTCTCCTTTTTCAAGCTCTAAGTGAACATCTTTTAAAATAATTTTATTTTTAATAGCGTATGATAAGGACTCAACTCGCATACTTATATCTCCTAAACAATACAAAAATAAAAAAAGGCGCTCCGATGATTGCCGTGATACTTCCTGTAGGTATATCTAATGTGCCTCCAATGATTCTACCTAAAATATCAGCACTTAAGAAAAATAAAGCTCCTAAAAGAGAAGAATATAAAAGGCCTACTTTATGACGTGATGTTTTTAAAATTAACCGGCAAATATGCGGAGAAAGTAAACCCACAAAACCAATAAGTCCACATATAGATACAGATATAGATGTGAGTAGGGAAACTATAAGTATAAGATTTCTCTCAAAGCTTTTTTGGGTTGGATTTAAGGATTTTACAGTTTTTTCATCAATCAAAAACATATCCAATTTTTTAGCAGATTTTAAACTCCAAAATAAACAAAATAAAAAAGCCAAACAGCTTAAATACCAATATTGATCTCTCTCTGTCCCACACTGTCCAATCATCCAAAAGAGAGCTGTTTGCAATTTTTGAGGTTCCATAAAGCTAACAGTCAAAGTGACAATAGATCCACAAAGAAAAGAAATCATAACACCTAATAAAATGAGGTTATGTTTTTGTTTAAAAGTAAATATTTTGCGAAATTGCAAAATCAGAAATGTAACAAACCAACAGCCCACAAAAGACCCAAAAAACAAAAACTGCCAGCTCATCGATAAAAACAAAATAGATCCTAAACTTGATCCACCAGAAAGTCCTAAAGTATAAGGTTCTGCAAGAGGATTTTTTAAAAAAGATTGTAAAAGCAGGCCCGACAAGGCTAAGCTAGCACCTACAAAAATACAAACAAGAGTTCTTGTCAATCTAAGGTCAAAAAGAATCATTTGATCTGTAAGAGTTAATTTCTGACTGAAAATATCAAAGACACTCACACTGCTTGCACCTGTATTCAAAGAAACAATGAATAACAAAAAAAAGAGACCAATAAATAAATAGCTATAGTACTTCATAGAAACCTTTTTAATAAATGCTTGATGATCACTACGTGTAACAAATTTTGTCGACAATGACAATTTAGGTCTTGATTCCAAGTTGAATTCCTAGAATCATATATATTAAACTATAAACTTTGACTCGAATTTCACTTATTCCTTAAAATTTTAAAAGGTTCTATCATGCTTACGCATTTATCAAAATCAAATAGAGTCTATTATCTGCTATTGGCCTGTTTTTTATTAAGCTTTATACAATCAAATCTAGGAATATCTGGTCAACAATGGAATCAAGAAACCACTTTACAGTACCTTAACTCACACGGCATTAAACCTGATAACACAAATAAATACACTATAAACAATCTTTATCAATTCATAGGTGAAAGTTTAGATGTATTTGATCGTATTGCACAACTTGAAACAGATCCCGAGTTTTTACCTTATATTGAAAAATATAACACTTTAAAGATTCAACAAACAGGTCAACCTATTAACCCTCATGTTAAAATAGTTTTTAGCAGAAGCACACTCAGAAATCTTGATTATCAATACTTTAATACAACAGCATTTTGCAGTAAATTTACTCGTATTATTTTTATAGATCGCAGTTCTTGGAACTATTATTCTGAAATTTTTAGAGAATTTCTTATATTTCATGAACTAGGACATTGTGATCTAAATAAAGATCACACAGAAGATTTTACTATTATGAATAACTCTTATCTATTTAATAGGTTATTTATACCATATCTTCTATTATCGCCAGATCATCAAATGGATAGCGATGAAAAAGCAGCAATCATTATGGACAATTATCAAACCCGCTTTAACTCAAATTTATATAGAACATTTGAAACATTAAAAGCAGAGTTGTTTTCTGAAACTAATGATCCAATATATATTGTTTCACTTTTAGTATCTTTAACCCTTAGTCTTCCTTATCTCGAAATGGGTGTATTCACATTTGAACAAAGATTAACTACAAACAATTGGATAATAAATCAGGTATTGAAAAAACTAGAACTTTCTGAGCAAGAAATTCAAGAACAGACTGAACTTGCAAATATAGAATATTCAGATAATATAATATACACCCTACAACAAGGTAGAAATAGCCAGAATACACAGCGTATCGATGAAGTGATAGAAATTATAAGAGAAGCACAAGAAAATAAATAATCTTGTGCATATAATACATACTTCTATAAAAATTTATTGCGCATGTGTTATTTCATAATAAATTGTTACCGAAAATTTTGAGATAAGAGATAAGTTATTGCTTTTTTATTTTTGTTCTGCTATAAGGTCTTCTTATAGTTTTTTAACCTGTCAGGCAGGAGTGTAATGAAAGCAAGGAAAAAACAAAGAAAATGTAAATTAATATCTGTATTTTCAATATGCAATTTATTAAGCTGCTTTATCATTTCATTCGTGATTAACTCTGCAAAAGCTGCAGAGTTACATAGATCAAGTATTCAACAGGAACCCACATATACCAGTTGCAAATGGGCTTTATCAAGCCCTCAATTAGAGAGTTTTAATAGGGTTATTCTTCAATTGTCATCAGTTTTAGATATATTGTCAAATCGTATAACTGTGACTAATACAACGCAGGACTCTATTGAAAAGATTCGTGGTATGATTATAAGATGGATGTCTGGGGACCGTGTATTTCCTGTAGAAAATCTGCTACAAATTGCTTACTTTTTGGATATTGAACCTGCTGTATTGTTAAGCGCACAAGATTTGCAAACCAAAGTTAATATTGATGAATTGACTCAAAGATCTTTTATGCCAGATACACTTCTACAAAGTCATCTAAGATATATCAATCAAGCTCTTAGGGAACACATTGCAGATTTTACTTTTCAATTTTCTTTACAATTTGAAGACCCTAACTTTAGCTTATCAGATTTAGCAATTACTATAGGAGTTCCAATTGAGGATTTAAATCAGATTAACTCTTCACATTTTGTTCCTCACTACTTACAAATGGCACAAATACTTAATACTGGTAACAATAATGATATAAAGGTTAGTGTTGTTGATTTTTTTAGAAAAAAAGAAGAAACCTTTGGAAATCTAGGCACATTTTATCAAGTGTTGTTACAGTTAGAACAAATTTTAAAGAGCATGAATAAAGCTCCTACAACAACCGAATCCATCACACGAAGAAAAAACATATTTATTTATTATTCTTTTATCTGGAAATTGAGAAATGGACAAACCAATTTTCGAATGGGAACTATTTTACAACTTGCCTATCTTTTAAAACTGCGACCTTCTGTACTGTTAAGTTCAAATGATTGGATATCTACAATAGATCCATCAGTCCCAGGGCATTTTCTGTCAAACACTCAATTGCAACAATTATTGAACCTTATCAATTCTCATTTAAAAAAGAAAATAGCAAATAACAATTTGGATATATCTATATCTCATAAGAATTTCAAAAATATTATGCATTTTAATAAGGTGCCTAATTATCATTTATTAGAAGAGGTTCTAACCCAATTAAATACTTCTATTGAGGAATTTTTCCAAGAAATTGAAGATTCCGATGAGTTTCGTACTATTTTTGACGAAAGTTCAAAAGAAGAAAGAAGCTCTTATATTCGTCAACCGCTCACTACAGAAGAAAAAAGTGCTTCAAAAAGTATGGCGGAATATCTTATCAGTATTATAGATCAAAATTCATCTACCCCAGCTTATAAAATAATTAAATCTATAGGTTTTGCCAACAGGAAGATATTAAGCGAAAACCATACTAGTTTTCGTGTTTCATCTTTAATTGCAACACATTACGTGATGAGATATTCTATTTCAGATATTATAAGTAAAAGACAATTAACAGAAGAGCAGCTTGCTCAACTGCCTGAAATCAGATTAACAAGAGATCTAGCTAGAAAAGAATATATTGATAAGGCGCTAAGTGCTTTAATTTATCTTATCAAACGTCAAATGCAACATATAGGATTATCCATTCGTTCATTATCCTTAAAAAGTGGAGTTTTGGTAGCAACTATTTATACATTTTTTCAACGAGGAAATTCTATATTTTACCTTAATTTATTAAAAATAGTAGAAAATGGATTTGAAATACCATTAGAAGATTTTTTGGCTGGTGATAATATGATGTATCTTAGCCTCGAGGAACTTATAGAACAATTTGATTCATTGAATCTTGATTTAGATATTCAGATTGATTATGTAAATGATAATGATGTAGATAGTCAAATATATGACACTTATGTAACACATTTTAAAAATCGATTGATAGAAATACTCAAAGCAATTGATGCTGCATCTCTTTCAGAAGCTTATTTAAAGCAAATCCTGGGGTTTCAGTATCGCACTTGGAAGCTCACTCCTTTAAAGAAGATTTCGAGTTTACTAAGAATTGCTCATTTGTTTAACGTTGATTTAGCTACACTTTTATTCCATCATAAAGATTTGTCATCTTTAAGGCCTGTGAATCTAGAACGCCTTCCTGATGGGGTCATTCAAAATAGCTTGAATATTTTGGCTCAAAATATTCAAAACGAGATGGACACACGTCATCTTACTTTACGTGATTTGCACTTAAGATCAGGTGCAAATGGATTGAGACAACTAGAAGCTATTTTGAATGGACAGATGACAGTCACTTACTCTCAATTAATAACTATTTGTCAAGGACTCCTTGAGCCAGGTGAAGACCCTTTTGCATTGTTGCAACGTCTTTTAAATGGGGTTTCTACACTTTAAATGGATATTATAGTAAGTATATGTTTACTGACTTCAGGCTTGTGTAAGTAGAAATTCTTTTACTCAACTGTAACAATTTATTCTGAAGTCACAAAACATCAACTAAAAATTAAGATATTATTTTTCTACAAACTTGAGTACCTATATTAGATAAACGAAATGTGAGACGACCTATTCCACTAGGATCAAAAAACTTCACTTGTATATTTTTCAAAAGAGGATATGACTTCCAATAGTCAATAACTTTCGATTTTGTCATCATTTTATCTAAGTGTTTAAACGTTAAAATTTTATCTGGTTTTAAACTGGCCAAAACTTCTCTTGAAACTTTTTGATAACCTTTTTCTTGAAAAACATTAAAAGCTCCACACTTTTCAACTACTTCATTAAGATGTGTCTCTTTTCCTGCAAGGATTAATGGATTTTGATCAACTTGAATGATCACCTCAATGCGGTTTTTTAAAGTAGGTATTTTTGCCCAATTATTGTCCCATTTTCTAATAAGACTTTTCCCACGAGATTCAACATCAAATACTTTAGATAAAGTTCTTATGTTCTCTTCAAAATCTAAAAGTGACTTTGTGTTCAAAACAATAAGTGGTATTTTTGCTTTCTTTAAAGTGGATGAAATAGTATCCACTCCTTCACTCGCAGCTATTACCAGTGTGGGTTTGAGTGCTAAGATCATCTCTAGGCTAGGTCTTTGATAAGGACCAATACGCTTGATTTTTAAAGCCTCTCTTGGATAATCAGAATACTGGGTTGTCCCTACAATAAAATGTCCTAATTGCAAATCAAAAAGCATTTCAGTTGTTGCTGGAGATAAACTCACAATCCGAACATCTTGCTTTACACTAGAAGATTTCTCAACAGCAAATACAATTTTTGCTACAATAATAAATCCTAGAAAACTTATAAAAATGATATTTTTCAACATAGATCAAACAAACTAATCAATAGCTTTAATTACTTCAGCACATCTATAACAAACATGTTCTGACTTCTTATAACTCTCTATAAGACTTCTTGTATGGCCATCTGTTATCTTTCCATATTTTCCTATCTCTTCAACTTTTGATATAAAACTAAAAAGAGAAGGTATCCTATTTAACAAAGCAAGATGATTGATACTTTGTTGAAATGTACGAGAAGTCATCATGTCTAGATCTCTCATAAAGTGGTTAATACCATCTATTTTTTCTTTTTTACATACATCTAAAAAATCAGTAACAGTCATCTTATTAATATTTAAGTGTTGTGCAGAAGCTTTATCATTATCTGTGTTTTGAATTAACCGGGGGTTAATACCAGTAACCAATTTAATAATATAATCAATATCAATGTCATTTGCAGAACAATCATATATAAGCTCACTATCAGTATATTTATTTCTAATTTTGTTATTGATTCTTTTTAGTTCCGCAAAAAACTTTAGAACGTCATCTCGAGGTATCTCTTTTGCATTTTGTATATCTTTATCATAAGGATTAAATCTATGTGCAAAAACGTTTCTTAAATACTTTAGTCTCTTCCTCATTTGACTGATATTGCATATCTCATCTTCAAAGTCATCAAGACCTTCAATATATTCTTTTAAATTTTTTACAAAATCATCTAATTCTATTATAAAAAAATCTGCCAACAAATCTAAAAAAATATATAAGACCTCGTTATTTGGAAGTGGCCCTAGTTGTTGAGAAGCTATTAATTCATTAAGTTTTTTATGATATTTTATAAGAGGCTTATAAAATTTTTGAATTTTAATAAGATAGTCTTCAAATTTTTCTAAAGAAAAAGACTCCTTTTTTTTATTACGTTTCATTCCTTTTGTCCTCTATGTTTCACTACCATATACCACTCAAAGTTATAACACAAAAAACTAAAACCCTTTATACATTATGACATCGATCATTTGTTAGCACTTCTTCTAAAAAGAACTTCTAGAGAAAGTCTTCAAAGATGTAAAGATTTTTAAAACTTTCTACAACTGCAAGAAGAGCATACACATTCTCATAACGAGTAGAAAGGTATAAATGTGCTCTTCTTAACCTTTCAAATTGCTGGCTATACTTAACTCTTTCTAACATTTCAAAAGAGCTTACAGACTTCACCTCAATAATAAAGAATCCTGAAGGATGCCTCATAAAAAGATCTATTTCAGCAAAAGGAGTTTTAAGATGTTTTTCGATAAGAGAAAAACCTTGCTTTTCAAAGTGTAACTGAACACACTGTTCAGCGATTTTCCATCGAGGTGATGTGCTCCTTAACTCCTGCAAAGGTTTTTCGATGTTGGAAACAGGGGCCAAATTGGGATATAGCCTCTTTGTGTTTTTTTGTCGCATACCCTTTATGAATGTCAAAACCATAACTTGGATACTCCCTTGCTAAAGTCAACATCTTTTGATCTCTAGTCACTTTTGCCATAATAGAAGCTGCTGCAATAGGAGTAGCCCTTAACTCCCCTTTAATCAAGGGAATCTGGTCAAACCCATTTAAATTTGGGATGGGAAATTTCCCGTCTATAAGAAGTGTCCCATAAAAAACATTCAGTTTTAAAACTGCCCGCCTCATTGCTAACAAAGAAGCTTGCAAGATATTTATAGTATCGATTTCTACACGTGTGGCAAAACCAATAGCAAAGCTTTGACGAGCCATAATATCTTTTGCTAAATACTGCCTCCGATCTGGAGAAAGCAGCTTGGAGTCTGTATAGTCCTCTATTCCAGATAAGTCCTTCAAAATTACTGCTGCTGCGCAAACTGGACCCGCCAGACACCCTCTGCCAGCCTCATCAACTCCTATCACTGGAGAAGGAAGTTTTTCCCAATTTAGCCTATCCCAAGCTGATTTATTGATCTTCTTTGCCATTATGAAATAAGGTAGTAGCCCCAACACATCTTATTTGCAAATAATGACTCAAATATCTACTTTTAATTCAAAATGTCGTGAAAAATTGTAAAAATGTCGCAATAACAGTTTTCACGACAATTTTAATGTATAATATTCACAGAATCTAAGAAACCTCAAAAAAGGGTTATATCAATGTCTAGAAAAAGTATCACTCAAAAACAAGAATTAGAAAGTATTAGAGATATTTTAAAAAGTTTTCCGAGAGGGGCTTCTATAGAAGAAATAGAGCAAGAAACCGCAGGTTTAGGCCTAAAATGGACTCGAAGAACACTACAAAGGCGTCTTACTCTTTTATCTCAACGTAAAGAGATTGTTACAAAAGGCCTATCTCGCAGTATGAGATACTATCTGGCTGAATTAGCAAACAAACCTAAAATCACTACAGATGAATTAGATATACCGCTTTCAAGATCTGCTCAAAATCTCCTGGATTTAGTTAAACGTCCACTATTAAAAAGAGAACCTGTAACTTACCATCGTTCATTTTTAGAGTCTTACCAACCTAATAAAGATAGTTACCTAACACCTGCCCAAATAAAAAAATTAAGTCAACTGGGTCGAATCCAAACTCCTATTCAACCTATTGGTACATACTCCAAGGATATTTTAGACCGCTTGTTGATTGATTTTTCATGGAATTCTAGTCGCCTTGAAGGAAACACTATTCTTTGCTAGAAACACAGAGACTACTAGAATTTAATGAACGAGCTGATGGTAAACAGGCTAAGGAAGCTCAAATGATTCTTAATCATAAATATGCGATAAGATATCTTATTCAACCACCAGACGAAAATATACCACCAGATCAAAATATAGGATTTAATTGCTATACAATTCTCAATTTACACGCATTGTTATCTAATAACTTATTATCATCTCGTGATTCAGGCACTTTACGTAAGAAGATTGTGAAGGTTAGCCATTCCACTTATAAACCATTAACAATTCCACAGATGATATCTGAATTATTTGATCTTATACTAAAAAAAGCAAGTCAAATTAAAAATCCCTATGAACAATCTTTTTTTATTATGGTTCATCTCCCTTATTTACAGCCTTTTGCAGATGTTAATAAACGTGTCTCTCGTTTAGCAGCAAATATTCCTTTTATTAAAAATCAGCTAGCACCTTTATCATTTATTCATGTACCTCAAGAAATTTACGTACAAGGCCTACTAGGTGTATATGAAATGAGACGTATATTTTTATTAAGAGATGTTTTTTTATGGGCTTATGAGCATTCTGCTAAACAATACAACGTTTTAAGTGATGTAGATAGCGGAAAACCAGATATTTTCCGTCTTAGATATCATAAAAAAATTACTCTACTTATATCCTCTTTAGTTCATCAAGCATTAAAACCAAAAAAAGCTTCAGTTAAAATTAAATTAGAGTCAAAAAAACTTCCGAAAACAGATCAAACAAGGTTTGTAGAAATAATTGAGTCAGAGCTTTTGTCTCTACATGAAGGTAATTGTGCACGTTACAACATTCAACTCTTAGAGCTTGAACATTGGAAAAAAATTTGGTCAAAAAAATCTTAAAGGTAACTTTCTATGGAAAACCCAATAAATATAATCAATCAAAGAAATAAAGAAGAATTAGAAAGATCTAAAAAAGAAATAGATAATTTTATTTTAGAATATGACCCTATTGAAACTCTTTTTTATATATCTCAGTATTATTATACATCTCAAGACTCTAACAAAATTGAAGAAAAAATAGAACTGCCCATAGTGAATTTTTTATTCAATATGTATTTAAAGCAAAAAGATTTAAAAAATAAAAAACCATCACAAAATGATATTAAGCAGTTAAAAGATACACTGATCAACTACTGTCGTGCTTTTCAACATTTAATAAGGTATAAAAATAATAACAACTCCTGGCTTCCTAAAGATAACTTTTTATATCTTTCGCAGGAGCAATACATTCTAAGCTTAACTCAACCTGAAATATATCTCCATCAGTTAGAAGAAAGGTTTAAAAGTTTATTTTTAAATATAAATGAAGATTTTTGTAAAGAGTTTGGGTTCAGTCCTCTAAGCGCATATTTATTTGCAGAAACAATAGGACATATCTATAGCAAAAAAATTAAAACTTCTAGCACAAATTTTTTATTTACTAAAGATGATATAGAAAATTTTCTAAATGCTGACCTTCCCGAAAAAAGAAGATATATTTTTAGAAAAGAACTCAATGCCTATCTTAAGAGTTTTTCTATTAAGGTAGGAGAAGGAAATTCTAATTATGATTCTTTATTAGATGAAGATATATCTTGGCAAAAACCTATAATAAAAACACGAAATAGGTATTTAGGGATAAATATTCTTCAAGCTGAATATGGTATAATTAACCAATTAGAATGCTTAATTAAAAATAACAAAGAGAACAATACAACTTTATGGAAAAAATATAATAATGCAAAAAGTAAATACGCAGAAGACTTGGCTTACAAAAGTTTTCAAAAAATTTTCAAAAATCGAGTTTATAAAAATTTAAAATATCAATATAAAGGTAAGGATTGTGAACTTGATATTTTAATAGAATATGACAACAAGATCATCTTAGCTGAAGTGAAATCTGGCTCTTTAAGATATAAAGCAAAGGCCGGACATAAAAAAGAATTAGAAACAGGCTTAGAAAGGGTTCTTGGAAAAGCTTATGAACAAGCTAAAAGAGCTTCTGATTATATTTTAAGTGAAGATCAACCTATCTTCTATCAAGGTAATAAACCTATCAGTCTCAAAAAATCAAACCATCTAGAGATCTTCTCTATTTGCATTGGCCTAGAAAATCTAATGATGATCACACAGAATTTAAAAACAGCTAAACTAGAAAATCTATTTAAAGAAAACCAATATCCTTGGGCTGTTAATCTTCTAGAGTTAGAAATTATTCTAAATCATATAGAATACCCTTCTTTATTTCTACATTACATAAAGGCCAGATTAGAAGCACAAAAACAAGATCAACAAATCATTTTCACAACAGATGAACTCAGTTACTTTGGATTCTATCTAACAGCAAGTCCTCATGGTGGTTTCCATTTTAAAGATAATTACAATGTTGTATTTCTTCCTCCACAATGGATTGAACCTTTTGACAAATATTATTGTACAAATGATCTTGATCCTCAAAAACAGCCTAAGCTTAACTTAGACTCTAGATTGAGAAGATTTATCAAAGAATGGGATCTTTTATATTCTCAAGGCAACCTGTTTTCTATTCATGGAGAAGATTTAAGAGAGCTTGCACAAAGTCCCAAACCAGCCACTCTTAAAAAATTATTAAGAAAAAATCAAGGCCATATAGGTCACTCAGATATTATTTATTGGTTATTGTATTTTAATTCGTCCACTATAAAAGAAATTTTTGATTTAATAGAAAATTATACAAAAGATACAGAGAAAAACAAAAGACCTCATAGTTTATTTTTAGATGCAAACCCATTCTGTCTAACCTTCCATTCTCAGTATCAAGAAGAAGGTCTTCAAAAAAATATGCTAAGTTATGGTCTCACCAAAAAATATGAATTCAAAAAAGATTTATTATTAAGCCTAGGGACATACATAAGCCCTCAAAGTTCACAAATGATCAATGAAATTATGATTCTTGATTTTCCTTACAAGAAAGATTCAAAAATGCAAGAGCATCTTAATCTGTTGAAAAAATATAAAAAGAGTTAATAACTCTCTTATACAAAAACCCGGTAAAGTTTTACTAGATATCCAATAGATGCGGTTTTCAAAAAATGTCGTGAAAAATTGCAAAAATGTCGTAATCATAGTTTTCACGACAATTTTAACAATTTCATTTATGGTCTTGACTTAAAATATTCATAAAAATAACAATAACATATGGCTAACTATATAAATCCTATTATTGTTTGTCTTGTAGCAGTATTAATAACAGGTTGTGTAACTCACCCAGGCTTTTATAGAGCATCTCTAAAATCTAGAATGAATAACAAATTTCACTATAATGTACAACGTTCAGATTCTTACTGTCCAAAGACAGATGAAAAAGGTCGCCATGTTAAAAGCGAAGATGGCTATAAATATCAAGAGGTCTGCACTGACTCTAATGGAAACAAATTATACTTAAGTAAACAAAAAGCTATTTCAGGTCTCGCTGAAATTGTTAAAGCGGAATGCGAAAAGCAAAATCTTAAATACAAGTTTGTAGGACAGGAAAATATTAAAGAATTTGTTAAAATGAGTGATTCTCGTTGTCGCACTAAAGTAACAGAAGATGAAAATACCTCTAGTTATGGCATCCAAAGAGAACGAGGGGTTAAAGACTTCAGAGGCAGAGTAGTAGAAAAAGAGCCTTCTAATTATGACCGCCGAAGAAGGAAGAGGCTCAGAAACAGAGCAAGAGAGAATAAAGATTATACATCTAGTTATGGCCATGGCCGCTTATATGAAGATTCAGGTACTGCTAACTATCAGAATTCTAATACCTCAAAAACAGGATATTCAACTACAACTTGCTCAGAAAGTTTTCCCATCTATCGCCATAGCACTGATTTACATTATTTATGTGAGTCAAAATAATCTCTACATTAGGCTTTTATTATTTTCTATCGTCTGGAACTGGACATTTACAAAATTAACAATTTCACTTTCATCAATAGCTTGCTCTATAATACACTCATCAAAGCTTTTTAATTCTTTAGCTACAAAATCAATAGCATGATGCTCAGAATTAAATGAAGCTAAAATACTTTTTTCATGTATTACAAGATATTTACCCTTATATTTTGGGTTTTCTAAGACTTCTTTTAGATGCTCTTCATACCATTGAGTATTCTCTTTTTGCCTATCTGTAAGGTCAAACATAAACCACCTTTTATTTTTATAATCTATACTCACTTTTTATAAACGTACAAGCTTTTTTATCAATTTTTTGGAATAATGCAAGAAAAACCAAACGTCTAAAAATAACCAAAATAGATGAAGAAATAACTAGAGATAAGACTAAGCTCATAACTGACTTCCTTAAATATAAGTTTATAGTATTTATCGGCACTTAATTAAGACAGGCCATCCTTAAATTCTCAAAATTATGCTTTAGAATAATCTGTATTGCCTTAAAATAACTCATCTCTTTCTTATCTTTCCTTATTCCGAGGTAATTCCTTAATCAACCGAATTTACAGACAAGATTTGACTTAATGTACACTTAAGTTAAGTGTACATTAATAGAAATTAAGGTGTTCTATGAAACTTTCAAAGACAAAGACCATAACTCAACTTAGAAACTCACTTTTTAAGACTTTTGATGAAGTGATTGAAGGGCAATCTCAAGTTGTTATGCACAAAAAAGGTGATATGGTAGCAATAGTTCCCATACATGAAATAGAAAGGCTTGAAGATGAAATCAAGCTTCATAAAAATCTTGCTATTGGCTATGCTCAAGCTTTAAGAGGAGAAGGAATTTCTACTCAGACCTTAAAAAGGAGACTTAAAGAAAAGGAAAAAGATTTGAGAAAAGATATAGTAAAAGTGGACATCTAAATCCGAAGATGATTTAAGAGAAATGGCTGAATACATTACAAAAAATTTCAATGTCGGCTGGCTGCCAAAAAGTAGCTACAGCATTTTTAGCGATTTATAGAGCAAGAAAAAAGAGTAAATGGCTTATGGCTGAAATGGAATTCTACAAACAAGACAATATTGATGAAAATCTATTCAAGGATGTCAAATGCCTAGCTGATAAAATTCTAAACCATTTGAATAAACCAAAAATTCGTGAAAAAATCTGTGAAGCTAATAAACTTGGAAATAACAGTCAGCAGATTCAAAAGGTTTTCCAAGGATATCTTGAATCGTTAGATTTTTCATCAGAGAAAAAAGGCTTATTTAAAGATACTCCAAATAAGTCACTTAGACCGGATTTTTTTAAAGAAATTGACTCATATAATGGTATATTAATTGAGGTTGAGAGGGGGAAGACCACAATCAATAACATGGATATGCTTGATTTCTGGAAGTGTCATATTTGCCCAAAAGCAAACTTTCTTTTTTTATTTGTTCCCATAAAACTGCGTCAAAATAATAAAGATAAACCTCGTGATGAGTTCAAGACTGTAAAAGGCCGTATAGAATCCTTCTTCAATGAAGATACTTATACCAATGTAAAAGCCGTTTTCCTATTTGGATATTAACAAAGGTGACAAGCTCTCTTTAGTATAGTGCTCTATTGTTTAATGCCAATTCAAAGTTGAGTGATCATAAGTATACACTACAAATATAAAATTAAGTTTTTTTTAAAATATACTTTTAAAAACCTGTCTAGCTGATTAAAATATAAGGGTTTTATAAGATAAATGTCAGGTTTTATCAAAAAAAATCAATGTAGTGTATATTTTTAATCACGAAGTCAGGAGATTCAATTTAACCTATAAAATAACAGAGGATAAAAGATACTTATTAAAATATTCCCAAATGAGGTTAAAAATGACTTCTTTTGAGTCGACATAAGAATAATTCACTAGCACAAAACTGAAATAGAAGTTAAAATAATCTTGACATCAAGAAACTCCATATGATATGCAACAGGTAGTTTTTTTGAGGTACTTAAAGATATAAGGAGATAACATGATAACGGCTTTAGATGTTTCTGAATATTTTTTAAAAGGATTAAGTGAGCCAGATGAAGGTGATATTATTTCCAATTTAAAGCTTCAAAAATTGCTTTATTACGCTCAAGGTATCCATCTAGCAAAATATGATGAACCTTTATTCAAAGATGAAATTGTTCATTGGCAACTTGGGCCTGTCGTTAAATCAGTGTATAAAAAATATAAAGAATATAATAATAAAGCATTAATTATACCAGATGAAATAGAGAATATTTCAAATTTTTCTAACACACATAAAGACAGCATCAGGCTAACCTATAATAACTATGGCCAGTACTCTGCTTGGGTATTAAGTCAAAAAACACATCAAGAGGACCCATGGAAAAACACAGATCAGGATGACATTATTACAAAAACGGCTATAAAAACATTTTTTAAGGTAGAGTTACCACGCTTAGGTGTTATTTAAAAAGTTGATTAACCCCTCAAAATATCTCCAAAAAGAATCAGTAAGTTTCCAAGAAACTCCAAGCTTTCAAAAAAGCCCCAATACGCTTAAACCCTACTTCGATTTTCAATATATCGATCGTAAAAATATAAAAAAAATAGCAAAAGAAGACTGGGAACAATTCACGAAAAAGCTAAGAATGTTAAAAGATCGTTCATGGGATGAAATAAATTCAAGCTCCAAAGGTCAATTTGGATATGAAACTATACCAATAAAAAACCTTAGAAAGCCCCTAAACAATCCATTTGATGAAAACAAAGTCTATGTGTTTAAGTATTCTCAAAAAGGAAGATTTTTAGGGTATAAAAAGCAAGATATTTTTTATATCATAAAAGTAGACCCAACTCATGAATATGATAAATAAACTAAAAATTAGCTTATAAGCTTTAAGAATTCTAAAAAACGTCTTTAAGAGTGAGGATTTCAAAGATTAACTCTAAAACCTCACTCTTTGAGAGAAATGGCTGACGATAAGCCGGATTCTGTAAAATCAAAAAAAGACGTCATATCTCTCACACTTTTGACTTTTGCATCCATTCATCTGGGAGATACATTACTGCATCCCTCAGAGCCACAGGCTCGTAGAGCTACAAGCTCATAGAGCCTAAGCTTGCAGAGCCATAAGCTCATGCGATCAACCCGAAAGCAGGTGCTGGCTACACTTTTTATGCTCTCCTATTTGATCTTGCTTCGCACAGAGTTTAGCTGGTTTCACTACAGCAATTGTTTCCTTAAAAGGAAACAATCCTGTACATACTTTCTGTTCCACTTGTCCTCACTTTACAGTGGAGGGGCGTTACCCCTTGTGCTGCCATACGAAGTCCGGACTTTCCTCTCTGCTATACCAAACGACATAACAGAGCGAATGCATATCAACCGCCTATTTATAGTAACAATTTTTACTGAATTTGACAAGGTTTAAGGTTTGGTTTTGGCCATACTATTTTTATTTAGGTTCAAGAACAGGCTTGTTTTTTTGAAAGTTAACAATAGGGGTAGGAAGGTCTGATTGAGATTGACTGGTAAGATTTTGATGTGCTTTATAAAGATCAACTGCTCTCTGGAGGTTCAACCAAAAATCAGGGGTTGTATTAAATGTAGAAGCCAATTTTAGTGCTAAAATAGTTGAAATAGGCTCTTTATTATTAATAAGTCGATTGAGCACCTTCTCATCACAGTTAATGTGATCTGCTAGATCCTTTTGCGTTAATTGAAGTGGAATAAGAAATTCTTCTTTTAACATCTCTCCAGGCGTTGTTGGCATTCTTTTTATCTTCATTATAACAACCCTCTCCATTATAATAATCGGTTGCTTAATATCTAACCTTTACCCTTTAATGATAATCAGTAATTTCAACTTCTTTAGCTCCTTGTTTCGTCCATTTGAAAATAATTCTCCATTGTCTATTAACATAAATCCTATAAAAAGAATTTTGAAGTTCCTTAAGACGATTACCCGGAATTGCTCTTAAGTCTTCAATATCTGTAGCTGCTTGTATTGCATCCAGTCTTCTTAAAACAATATTTTTTAGGCCACACCACTTTACCCCTTTCGACGGTAAAATGTTCTCATAAAAAAAGTCTTCATTAGTCTATCTTTAAAACTTAAAATAGCCATACATGTCTACTTGATATTTTATGTTGCTTGGTGGATTGAAAATAGATACTATCTATGACATACTATTGACATATAATACTAATTAAATGTTGAAATAGTAAGCTTTGTCATCTGATAGTCTGGCATCCAGACAAATAAGATGGGGAAACATTTCCTTAATACGCTATTAAGGAATGAAAAGATTCTCTTTTACTAAAAATGAACGGATTTTCTAGGCAATATCTTCCTGGGGCCGATGGTATAAACTTAGGCATTGTCAGAAATAGCCTTAAAAGAATAATCCAGCTCATTTTTAGTGAAACAAAAGTATATTTCAGTTTGAGTGAAACAATTTAGCGGGAATAGCTCAATTGGCTAGAGCATCAGCCTTCCAAGCTGAGGGTTGCGAGTTCGAGTCTCGTTTCCCGCTCCAAACAATGTTTTGTGTCTGCAAAGGCCCATGTAGCTCAGAGGTAGAGCACACCCTTGGTAAGGGTGAGGTCACGGGTTCAATTCTCGTCATGGGCTCCAAACAGGATAAAAAAGACACAACAGAGCAATAAAAAGATTAAAGAATGTGAAAAAATAATTTATAATCAATAAAGTCCCTCATGAAGGTTTATTTATTATGAAACTAAATATTCTTATAGACAAAAGAGTGTGATAAAGTTAAAAAAGAATACCTTTATGTATTTCATCTAATAATTTTAATTAATTTTTTTAAGGAGAAATGCCATGGCTAAAGAAAAATTTGAACGTAACAAACCTCACGTTAACATTGGAACCATTGGACACGTGGATCATGGTAAAACAACACTAACAGCCGCTATAACAAAAACTCTAGCTGAAACAGGTGGCGCAGTAGCGATGGACTATGAGCAAATCGACAAAGCTCCTGAAGAGAAGGAAAGAGGAATCACTATTTCAACCACTCACGTTGAATATGAAACAAACGCACGCCATTATGCTCACGTAGACTGTCCAGGTCACGCCGACTATGTGAAAAATATGATCACAGGAGCTGCCCAGATGGATGGAGCCATATTGGTGGTATCAGCAGCAGATGGACCTATGCCTCAAACAAGAGAACACATTCTACTTGCAAGACAAGTCGGTGTCCCTGCAATAGTTGTCTTTATGAATAAATGTGATCAAGTCGACGACCCAGAACTCCTTGATCTTGTGGAGTTAGAGATACGAGAACTTCTTTCCAAATATGAGTTTCCAGGCGATGATATCCCAATTGTTCAAGGTTCTGCTCTTAAGGCGCTTGAGGGTGATTTATCAGATATGGGCAAACCTGCGCTTCTTAAATTGATGGAAGCCTGCGATAAATACATTCCAGAGCCTAAAAGAGACATTGAAAAGAGCTTTTTAATGCCTATTGAAGACGTATTTTCTATTTCTGGACGAGGCACAGTTGTAACTGGCCGTGTGGACAGAGGCATAGTTAAAGTGAATGAAGAGGTAGAAATTGTAGGCATAAAAGAGACAACCAAAACAACTGTCACTGGTGTAGAAATGTTCCGTAAGCTTTTAGATCAAGGACAAGCTGGCGATAACATTGGAGCTTTACTTAGAGGCACTAAAAAAGAAGATGTTGAAAGAGGCCAAGTCCTTGCCAAACCAGGTACAATCACTCCTCATAAGCAATTCAAAGCAGAGGCTTATATTTTAACCAAAGAAGAGGGAGGAAGACATACTCCTTTCTTCAAAAATTACAGACCTCAGTTTTACTTTAGGACAACAGATGTCACTGGTGTAGTCACCCTTAAAGAAGGGGTAGAAATGATCATGCCAGGGGATAATGCCGAGCTGAGCGTAGAGCTTATTGCTCCTATAGCTATGGAGAAAGGATTAAGGTTTGCTATCCGTGAAGGCGGTCGAACAGTAGGTGCAGGAGTTGTTGCAGATATTACAGACTAGTAAATTACTACTAGATTTTTTATTTATATTGATTTTTAGATATGTTATCGTTTTAGGAAGAAGGCTTATCCTTCTTCCTTTTTTTACTTTTAGGGTAGTAGCTCAGCTGGTAGAGCAACGGACTTACAAATCCGTATCGCGGGTTCGACTCCTGCCTGCCCTTTTTGACAAACAAAATGAAGGGTAGTAGCTCAGCTGGTAGAGCAACGGACTTACAAATCCGTATCGCGGGTTCGACTCCTGCCTGCCCTTTTTGACAAACGAAATGAAGGGTAGTAGCTCAGCTGGTAGAGCAACGGACTTACAAATCCGTATCGCGGGTTCGACTCCTGCCTGCCCTTTTTGACAAACGAAATAAAGGGTAGTAGCTCAGCTGGTAGAGCAACGGACTTACAAATCCGTATCGCGGGTTCGACTCCTGCCTGCCCTTTTTGACAAACGAAATAAAGGGTAGTAGCTCAGCTGGTAGAGCAACGGACTCCAAATCCGTAGGTCGCGGGTTCGACCCCTGCCTGCCCTGCCATTTTCAAATTATCTTGCCAATCAAATTTTTCTTTGATTATTTAAATACGTATAAGTAGCACTATCCCCCAAAAGTTTTAAATCACTAGGAGACCCTTTGGCTACTAAGAATCCCCCTTGCTCCCCTCCATCAGGCCCTAAATCAATAATGTAATCACTAGACCTTACAACATCTAAATTATGTTCTATTAAAATCACAGAATGCCCCTTATCCACAAGCTCCTGGAGAAGACCAATAAGCTTTTTCACATCTTCAAAATGCAGTCCAGTTGTAGGTTCATCTAATATATAGAGATTTTTTCTGCGACCAGTTTTCGACAGCTCTTTAGATAATTTAATCCTTTGTGCTTCTCCTCCTGATAAAGTAGGAGAACTTTGCCCTAAGCGAATGTAATCTAAACCCACAAGACTTAGTGTTCTTAGCTTATTTTGAATATTTATATGATTTTTAAAAAAATCTTTAGCCTTTAAGACCGTCATGTTTAAGATATCTGAAATGCTTTGTTCTTTATATTTTACAGCTAAAGTTTCAGAATTATACCTCTTACCCATACACACTTCACATTGAGAGAAAAGGTCAGCCATAAAATGCATTTCTACTCTCACTTGTCCTGCTCCCTGGCAATGTTCACAACGCCCAGATTTCACATTAAAGCTAAACCTTCCAGGTTTATATCCTCTTCTTCTCGACTCTGGCAGACGAGCAAAAAGCTCTCTAATAAAAGAAAACAAACCTGTATAAGTTGAAGGATTAGAGCGAGGTGTTCGTCCAATAGCCTTTTGAGTCACATTGATCACACTATCTAAATTTTTTGCTCCTATGATATTTGTATGAGGTTGAATAGGATATTGTGATTTATAAAAATGATTGTGTAAATGATAAAATAACGTATCCATAATTAGTGAACTCTTTCCACTACCAGAAACACCTGTTACAGATACAAGAACTCCTAGAGGTATATCAACATCTATATTTTTCAGATTATTTGCCGATGCGCCTCTAATATGTAACCAGTTTTGCGCTTTTTTATAATTCCGTTTTTTATTTTGATATGCTACTTTTTCTTTCCTGAGATATTGTCCTGTCAAGCCTTTAGATGTTTTTTGAACTTCAATAGGGGAACCTATGGTTACTATCTCTCCTCCATGATCACCTGCACCAGGACCAAGATCAACAACATAATCTGACCGCAAAATGGTCTCCTCATCATGTTCTACAACTAAAATAGTGTTCCCTCGATTTTTTAATCGATCCAAACTATCTAATAACTTATGATGATCGCGAGGGTGTAAGCCTACTGAAGGCTCATCTAACACATAGGTCACGCCTATTAGACTACTTCCCAATTGATTTGCAAGACGCACTCTTTGATATTCTCCACCTGAAAGAGACCTTGCTGGACGTAGTAAGTTTAAATATCCAACTCCAATTTCACAAAGAGTGTTTACTTTGTCTTTTAAATCAACTAAGACTCTTTTTACAATTTCATAGGGTCTTTTAGACAACGAAAGATCCTTATCTAAAAAACTTTTTAATTCATTAAGAGTCATCAAAGATAAATCAACAATTGACTTGTTATTAACAAACACGTTCCTTGCAGCAATATTCAAACGACTTCCTTCACATTCATCACAAACAATATCAGCATTTTCTATCATATCATTTTCATCATCAGATAATATAGTTGATATATGACCTGAGCCTGAACATTTTCGACAAGCTCCTTTAACATGATTGAAACTAAAATGACTAGGTTCCAGCTCATCAAAAGAAAAATAACATTCAGGACATGTGGCAACAGTAGATAAAAAGTGCTCTTTTTCAGGTTGAAGAATTCTAATTTTCATATAGCCATTTGATAGTTCTATAGCTGTTTGTATACTCCTTTTAATTCTTAAATAAGCTTCTGAATTCATGATCACTTGATCTATTAGCAGATCAATATAGTGCCTTTTTGTTCTTGTAAGTATTGGTAAAAACTCTAAATCGAAAGCCTTACCATTAACAAAACACTTGATATAACCCAAATTTTGCCAATGACGTATTTCTTTAAAAAAAGAGCCTTTTTTTCCTCTAACAACAGGGGCTAAAATTAAAAATCTATCTCCACTTTTGAAACGCAAAACCCAATCTAAAATTGTATCTACTGATTGGCCAATAACAGCGGTTTTGTGTTGTGGACACCTAGGAGTTCCTACCCTGGCGTAAAGAAGCCTCAAATAATCATAAATTTCTGTTATTGTTCCTACAGTGGAATTTGACGCAAATGAGAGTGATTTCTGCTCAATAGAAATAGAAGGAGAAAGCCCTGATATAGAATCAATATCTGGTTTTTTGAATTTTTCTAAAAAGTTTCTAGCATAAACTGAAAAACTTTCTACATAACGTCTTTGACCTTCAGCATAAATTGTATTGAAAACTAATGAAGATTTCCCACTTCCAGAAAGTCCTGTGACAACAGTCATTTTATTCCTAGGAAGAGTGACATTGATGCCCTTTAAATTATGTTCCCTAGCTCCTAAAACAACAATTCCTTTATCCTTCATCAATTACCTCAATCATGGATTTGGTCACATTCCATAAAGGAAATCATTTTACCTACTCTTTTGATTAGCAGTCAAGAGATACCTAAGGAAGTGGCAAGATATCTGCTACAAAAATATTAATTCTTTTAAGATGTTGGAGGCTGTTGCTGTTTTGATAGTAAATCCTGAGTTTGACAGTTGCGAAAATAAAGTTGAGTTATTTTAGTTAGTTACAGTGGATGTGTGATTTTGTACCACTACATTTTGATTTTGTGGTAGAGATTTAAGAGATTGTTTGTAGGTTTAAGTAGATTCAATTTTAAGTTGTTTTGATGGGATCTTAACTCCTATAGCTTTAAATACATCAGCGTTATTGCCATAAATATCTGTTCTTATCCAAATAGTTTTGTTTTTATATCTGACAGGTATAGCTCGTACTTCTTTCAGCTTTGACATAGCTTCCGCTACACTCAATGGCCTTGACTTTATTCTCTTGTCTGTGATCGCTTTATCTTTTAATGTGATGTTTCTTTGATGTAACTTCTTTGCAAAATAAGCCTCACATAAGTAAGATAAAAAACACACAACTAAATGACCTAATATCCTCTTATCTGTCCAGTGGAACATAGGACGTGTCTTTAATGTACCCTTCAACTCTCTAAATGAATTCTCTACCTTCCATAATTGCTTATAGTTCATTATAATCTCTTCAGAGCTTAAATCTGTGTTTGTAATTATTCCAAAAAAACCATCTGTCCTCTCTGATTGTTCTATAGCTGACTTATTTAAAGTAGGCTTGCCTTTACTCTTAGGATGAACAATATACTTCTTATAATTACTATTAGATAAAAAAGATCTTGTGCTTATGGACTTCTTTGATAATTGAGCTTCTATCTTAGATAGAATATCTTCTCTTACTTTCTTATCTCGTTCTGCTCTCTTTCTCGACCAGGTAATTATACAACGATCATTATTATAGCTTGTCTCGTATATAGCTAAATCTTCATTTATAAATTTAAAATTCTTTAAATTGTATATCTCTGCATGACGATCCTTTAATAAACCTAGCTTTAATCCTACTATAAATTCATCTCCCTTTGCTTTTAATGATTGGAGATTCTCATTAGAAAATAAACCTCTATCTCCTACTAATATAAATCTTCTGATCTTAAACTTCTTTTTTAGCTTCGTCATAACTGAAGGTATTGTTTTACCTTCAAATGTATTCCCAGGATAAACATCAAAGCCTAAGGGCATACCTTCTGTATCTACTAAAAGTCCAAATACCACTTGTGTGCAATCACTCCTCTTCTCTTTGCTATAACCAAACCTTCGAAGATTATCTAAATCCTCACGGGTACTCTCAAATCTCAATGTCGTTAAATCATACAAAATAACATCACACTCATTGAAAAAACTTAATTGAGACTTACCTCGCATATAAAGAGTCTTCTCTATATCTTCTTTATGCTTACTTAGAATATCTAAAGAACGATAAATGTCTTGAAGATGAAGCTCCCCTTCTAAAAAATCAGGATAAAATAACTTCTGCCAGTGTGAAAATACTTTAAGCTTAGAACAAGGCTCTACAAAACGACTTATAACCAATGTAAAAATAATCTTAACAAAATCAAATTGCACTTTACGATGCTTCTGTTTTAAATCTGTTAATAATCTATAGAGATTTAATTGTTTAAAAATAGTATCTATTATAAGCAAAGGACCTAAAATAAAAGTGTCTTTTACATCAATCTCTTTTAATAACTTACTAGCAGGAATTATCTCTAACTCTTTAGATAATACTTCTAGAAGCTTCTTCAAGTTAACTTCCTTATCCGCGGCTTTACCTAAAGACATTAGAATCCTTTGCTTCACTTGAGAACCTAATCTGTAGCTCTCAACAAGATGATAATATATGTCTCCTCTCGGATTTCTTGTAGACCTTATGAACATAAAAATACATTACAAGAAAAATATAAAAAATAAAAGAAAATAAGGTATATGACGCGTAGTGTATGATAAATAAGTACACTACACTTTTTGACCAAAATACAAACACAATAACCGCTAATGACTATAAATACAACATTCCTTGAAAAAAATATCACGAAAATTCAAATTAAGTGTCAAACTCAGGAGTCAAGAGATACCTAAGGAAGTGGCAAGATATCTGCTACAAAAATATTAATTCTTTTAAGATGTTGGAGGCTGTTGCTGTTTTGATAGTAAATCATTGAAGTTACAAGTTATTTCTTGCTAAAGTAATCATTTTTTGATATCTGGCAATCAGGTTTCAGGCAAAGCTGGCAAACTGTAACTGACAAATGGATATATTCTGAGTTTTTACATCTAAAAGATTTCCTTCCGAGCTTCTGACAGGTTTTAATAAAGGAGGAAATTTTATTGGTGGCTTAGGACGGAATCGAACCGCCGACACAAGGCTTTTCAGGCCTCTGCTCTACCGACTGAGCTACCAAGCCACTTTTTTCTAATTTATCATAGGGTTCATTGATATAGCAATACATTAACTTACGAATAAGATTGATTAGGTTCTAGAGTTTATTCTGAACAAGCTTGACTATCTGTTAAATCTGGCAGGTTTTAGGAATATAAGCAATATTTTAATATAATTATTGCAGTATAAATTTTTCAGGGTTACTTACAAAACCACAATGCCTACATTTTAATTGTTCCTTGATTTCTAGATAAGCAACATCAACAGTGTAGCAAAGAGAAGACTGTTCTCCACATGCATCACAAGATTGATTTTCTTCATGCATATACATTGTCATACCAGTTTCTTTAATAGGTGAGTTTATTGATTGATTTTCTTGAATATTCATAATTCTCCTTATATTTATTCTCTTAATTGTACTTAATACTCTTACCAGACAACTTAATAGCTAAAAAAGGTTAATTTTTATTTCAACTTTTAATTTTGAACTACAGAAATAACCTCAAAATCAGGTGTAAACTCTTTAGAAACAACACCTAAGCAAGATTTATTTTTGGTCGACTGTTTGACTTGATAAAGAGCATTATCTGCTACCTGAATGAGTGATGTAGCATCCCAACTTAAAGATGGATACTCTGAAATGCCTATACTAACAGATAAATGTCCTAATGGTTGATGCTCACCATAAGGCAATTTTGCATTGAGTATCATGCGCCGGAGTCTTTCTGCCTTAATCATTGCCCTTTTTTTGTCCGTGTGAGGCAATATCATAACAAGTTCTCCGTTTTTCCACTTAGAAACCCAATCTGTTTTACGGCTTGTTTTAATAAAAGCATGAGCTATCATTCTTAACAAAACATGAGTCACCTGCTCTCCATTACGCTTCATATAGCTATCAAAATCATCAATATCAATATAAAGTAAAGATAAAGGGTGTTTGATACGATAAGCACGACTCATTTCTTGATCTAAGATTTTCATAAAGTATTTTTTATTATAAGCTCCTGTATGTAAATCACATACAAGTAAGTCTTGCGCTTTTTCTTGAAAATAAACTTTTGCTAAAAACAAATTAAATGTTTTTATATAACTGTTTACAACATCAGCGTAAATTGACTTATCTACAGATTTATAAAAAACAACAACCAATCCTAATATATCTTCATTGACCTTTATAGGAATTGGCAAATAAGATTCTACCTGAAAAACACTTGTCATAAACTGCTTAAGTTGCTGAAAAGTGTCTGGTTCTTTTATCTTTCTCAAATAAGATTGAGGCTCTTCTTTAAATGAAATGCCAGCATTTTTAAATTGATCAGTATTTAGACCATAAGCATGCGTTACAAGTAATGATGTATGTGAAGGAATATACTTCAAATATATGGCAGGTTGACCTACTAAATCTGATAGACTATGAAGAAAACAATCGACAGCGCCATTTGTATTATTAATCACAGACAGTCTGGTTACGAATTGATCTATTATATCTATTATTTTTTTATTTACATTTTCTTCTTTACTTAGACTACTTGTACTTTCTGATCTTACTTCTAATGGAGGCTGGCTTTGATCTTTATTAGCTATTTCTGTATTTGCAGTATGAATTTTAAGATTTGAGTGAATCTGATGATCAAGTTCTTCCAATAATTGTTCATTTTGAAACTTCAAATATAATTTCTCTATAGCTTTATCTAATAAGTTTATCAGATACTTTTCCTTTATGTTTTTATCAATAACGTCATAAGCGCCCTTCTGAAAAGCTTTATCTTTATCAGATTCATCAGAGGTGACTATTAATACCAAAATATCATCACTTGCTTTTTGAATATTTTCTAAGAAATCTAATCCATTCATTTGAGAAAGATCTATATAACTAATGACAATGTGAGGGGGTTCTTGCACTAATCTTGCTAAAACAGCTTCTGCTGTTGAAAAATGCATGGCACCAAATCCTGCATCATTTAAAAATTGATGTAAATTATCCTGAGATGCCGTTTTTTTGGGCATAACAGTATATATTTTAAATTCACCTCTAATAGATTCTATCTTCATTTCTCTTTGATCTTTGGTGGTCTAATTTTCACTTTAAATTCTACTTTCTTCTTATTTACTATATCATGTTTATCTATAAAAAAATTATCTTTTTCTTCATTAAGTATTACTTGTTCAGGCTGTTTGTGTATCATCGTTGCATCATTTTCTTTATTTGCAACCTGATTTGTTTGTTGAGGTTGTAAATCAGGTTCGTCTAAAGACAAATCAAGCTCCAGTTTATCTATCTTAAGTGATTCTATCTTAGGTATTTTATCTGAAGATTTTAATTTTTCTTGCAAACTAGATAATGCATCACTTTTTTTATTTCCTTGAAACGGATTTTTCATACCTTCTAATGCCTCTTTATTAAACACTGAAGATTTCACCTTTTCCATTTCACCTGTTTGATTTACAGATACATTGCCAATAGAAGCCGTTTGTTTTGGTTGTGAAGAAATGATATCTTTTTCTATAAAAAGAGTTTCCTTATGCGAGCTAATGAGCTTCTTTGGAGTTATATTTTCTTGATTTTGCAAGCTTTCAGGATACGGAAGATCAATTATAAAGGTACTTGCTTTATTACTTTTGGATTCCAAGTAAATATTTCCTTTATGCCCTTTGATGATGCCAAAGCAAACAGAAAGGCCTAATCCCTTTCCTTCTTGAGGTTCTTTTGTTGTAAAAAATGGTTCAAATATTTTATCTACAATATTCTCAGGCACACCAATTCCTGTATCACTGATCTGAATATGTACACCATTTTTTGTGTCCTCTGTATATATAGTTAGTATTCTTTTCTGAGATCTCTCCATAGCATAGATAGCATTATTGATTAAATTGACGAAAACTTGTTGCATTTGAAGAGCATCTACATAAACATCTTGATCTGATATCAACTTTTTTTGGATTTGAATGTTTTTATCTTTTAATTGTGTTTCCATCAGATCTATTGTTTCTAGTATGACTTGATTGATATCTATCACCTTACAATCTAATGGTATATTTTTAGAAAACTTCATTAAATCTCTGGTAAAATCTTTAACTTTACGTATTTCTTTTTCAATGATATCTAGATGTTTTTGTAAGGGAAGACCAACCGACTTGCCTTTTGCTAGCTGTGCATGTCCTAATATGCCTGCGAGAGGATTATTGATCTCATGTGCAATACTTGTACTCAAATGATCCAAAGCTCTCATTTTGTCTCTTTGATTTAGAGTTTGATATTTTTTGTTGATCGACCGCTCATATTCTATAAAATACTCTCTCATGTGAAGTAGAAGGTCAGCAAGTTCCGCAAATGGACCTTTTACTATCTTTTGTTTTGCTAAATATTTATCTGCAAAATAATTATCTTTCGTTAAATAAAGCAATGAGTGTTTAATCGATAAAAGTTTGTCATTGATTTTCTTTTCTACAAATAAAGTAGCCGCCAAAGCAATCAAAGAAAAACCAATCAATAAGATCATTGCCATCAGCATAAAATCATTGCGAGACTCCAAAGCAGGGCTAAAAATAGCTATGCTTTCACCAATAAGCAATCCCATG
The DNA here is from genome assembly GCA_965262715.1 of Bdellovibrionales bacterium. GTDB lineage: Bacteria > Bdellovibrionota > Bdellovibrionia > Bdellovibrionales > JAUICD01. The sequence goes on from OZ253553.1 coordinate 2,207,515, forward strand.
ATAACTATGGGTATAAAAAATGATATAAACAATAAATTGTAACGAAGCTTCAGAAATCACTCCTAGGTTGCATTTATTGACAAATAAACAGTCGCCAGCTTGCCAGAGAACTGGTTCACTGGAGCTTTACCAAGTTTAAATACATTCTGTACTCATTATTTGCATAAAGTTTATCTTTATTTTCTAAGATCTGACAAACCAAGTAATCAAATAACCAGACAATAAATATACCTGATGACCAGATCACTGAACTACCTGACTTCCAAAATTGTACTTTCATTATGAGAGCTTACACAATCTTAGTATGGCATTTAACGTTTCTCATACCAAGTTATTTTTTAACGATAAAAAGTGTGTATAGGCTAAAGAATATCTTTTATTGAAAGAAGGCAATGGAATTGTAATCCCTTAGCTTCAATATTTCCTTGCCCTCCTTCTTTGCGATCAACACAGGTAAGGACACCCTCAACATTGAGTTTTGCTTGCTGACATCTTTCTGCAGCAATAAGGCTTGTTTTTCCTGTTGTAACCACATCCTCTAATATCCAAACTTTATCACCTGGTTTCACATTATTCAGTCCTTCAATAGGTTGCTTTGTACCATAAGTTTTTACTTTTTCTCTAATATACAAATTCAATAAAGGGATATCCCATGTTAAAGATTTTAAAGAGACTGCAGTGGTCAATGGAAGTGCTCCTATACCCAGTCCCCCCACACCAACTACATGAGAGGTTTCTTCTTTAAAAAAAGTCAACATTAAATCACTAATGAGATCAAGTGCTTCTGGATATAAGAGAGTGGGTTTAAGATTGATATAGAAATCACTGATTTCTCCAGAGGAAAGACGAATAGGGCCTTTAGTAAGAGACTTTTGCCGAATAACATTTATAAGTTGTGATTTTATATCTGATTGTCTATTCACATTTATTTTCCTCCCCTCAAAACACACAGTGATTGCCTTATTTTAGTCAAATTATCCATAACTTTCAATGATATCACAAAATTGTTACTTTTTAACTTGGAAAAAATATGATTTAGATCTTTTACAAGTTGTTCAAGTTTGTTGACAGAAAAGCAACTACTATGAACCTATAACAAGAATGCTTTGATTTTCAATCACATTCACTTCTTTTCATTATCTAGAGAGTTTAAACACTTTTAGTGAAAAAATCTCTTCATTGCCTAGCACTATATTAAAGAGGCTATCCTTTAAGGATTAATTACTCCGTACAGAGTGCTTTTTTCTTAAGTGAAGCACTTATTTCTTGTAATATCTGAGTGTAATCATCCTCACAGATGCTTTTTGATATTCCTCTTGTCTGGTTAACAAGAGCAGCAATTGGTTCATGGTATAAATCAACTTCCCAATCAAAATCATCCCCATCTATCCAACGGCCAAAATCACCATTACTCTTGGCCTGATTGAAGCAATCTTCATCTTGAATAATAATACCATAATTTACATAAGGCTTTGAAGATGTAAAAGCATTTGTAACTGCTGCAAGAACATTCGCAGGTGTACGAGGTGAATAATCTTGAGGAACGCCTTCACTGTTAGGAGAAACTGTTGTTTCATTAGATAAGATAATTGTAATGAGTGTCGCGCGATCTCTAAAAAATCCTGTGGTATTTTGTTGATCAATAGCATTCATAATACTCAAAAAAGGCTGTTCAGTGCTAGAGCCTTCAGAACACCTATCACCTGGATCACCTCGCCCTGCTGGACATGGTATACTTTCACGTTGAATCGTATTATCAAAAATTTCTTGAAGAACCCCTTGCCCGTTAAAATGATTTTCTAGCTCTGGTGTGAGTATTTGTACTGTATTTCCATCAATTAAAATTCGCCATTTGCATTTTCTAAGTTATAAAAAGCACCACTAAAACCTGGTTGAATCTGAGTGTTATCTGTACTTGTAAAAGCTATTTGCCAATCTACATCTGCATCTGTAAGATTTGAAAACAGTTCTCTAAAAGGAACTGCAAAGTTTCCTTGATACTTAGACATTGAAGGAGAATTATCTATCACAACTAGAATATCTGCCATATCGCTTGGCGCGTCTGGGTCACAAGTAAGAGGTACTTGTCCATCATCTTCATCTTCGGGTTTTTCATCTGTTCCAAGAGGCATTTGATGGAGAATGTGATAACTCTGAAAAAGATGGTTGTGCGAAAGGACGAGCTTATCACCGTTTCTCTGGCTCCGATGCTACACATTATTATTGGGGATGCACAGGCGGCGGCGGTGGTTCTAAGACAAGCTACAACGCTTGTAAAATAGAAAGACCTCAAGAAGATGGCGACTGTGGAAGCTCTTGTGGCCATTGTTTAGCAGGTTTTGCAGGCCGTACTAGCAATACATCCACGGCTTGCAGCTGGACATGTCAGGGTGTTGCAGATGGTGAAGATGACGAATGTAGTGCAGTAAGAAGCGCAGAATGTGGTAGTTATGAAGGAAACTGCACTGTAGGCAATTCAGAAGACCTGCCGGATACATCAACTCACTATGAATGGAAATGTACAACATCTAGTGGTAGTACTGATTATTGTGATGAGGAAATACCAGTTACACCCGGCACTTTACCTCCTACAGGACAAGGACCACAATGTGATGAAGCCACCGAAAACGGATGTTTAAGAGGTGGTCTAACAAATACACCAGTACACCCTCTGAGTATAAGTGGCAGTGCTCTGTAGGTAGCAGCATTGCCAACTGTAGTAAGGCCAAAGATTAACTATAAGGATAATAAAAAATAAAATAATCCTAAGTTCATAACTAGTACTATATTGGCAAGCTATCTATCCTTATGATAGAAAGAAGGTTGCGTAAGGTCACTTAATTCATAAAACGTTTCACATCTACGCTAAATCTATAGAAAATAGATGCCAAAATACTTTCCAATAAAGCCTTTTTATTCTAAAACTTAACCAACTATCTGTATAAGGATCGATCTTTCTAAGCTTCTTTATCACCTCTGAGTTTGGAGCAGATTTTATCATAGCCTTTATCATACTCATATTCCCCACTACAACAGCGTTGTGAAAGGCCATGACTATATTCATTTCTGTAGGGTCAGATTGCATAAAAGACTGCACTATTAACTGCATATCTGTATCATCAATACGCGCTTGATAAGCTAATAAGGAAAAAGCTGTCACGCCTAATCCTGCAGTTGTGTCTATAGCTTCGAATTCTTCCAGTAATAAGTTCACTATATGAGGATAGCCCCTCTTTACAGCTAAGTGTAAAGGTGTTATAAGTAACTCCTCACTTGTAATATTTCGAACAACATTCACAACTTTATTTGAAGATATCAATGTATCGAAATCTATGAAAACAATATCCTCATCAAGTTCTACAAATCTTGTGTTATCATCAAACCCGAGAGCACTTAAAGGCACCCAAACATTTTGGTTTGCTCCATCATTCAAAAGTCTTCTTACAGCTCTATAATCTGGCTCTGAGATGGCACGCATTAAGCTGAGGCTAAGCGACCATTGCTCTTGAACAGACAAACTCGAAGCACAATCTAAACCTGTTTTATTCTGACTACTGGCTAATCCAGTGTGGGACATCAAAACAATGATTAAACATACAACAACCCTACAAAAATACATCTGCACTTCCTTAAACTGACTAAACTCGTCTTTTACTCTATATTTTGCAAAAAGTCAAGCCGGCCTCTGTTTCACTAAAATGCATCTGACGTCACTTTCTGGCGATAACCCTGATGGCTCCATCAGAAAATGGTTATCGCCTAGAAAGAAAGATGCATTTTAGGAAGGAGACTCTCCTCATTTTTTAACAAAATGTTAAGGAAATTTTCCATTTATTACTTACATCTTCAAGAAATTGCTGACTGCCTCAAAAATCCGTTTATTTTGAGTGAGTTTGTATAATGCAAAACTGGTATCTTTTTTAAAACTTTTATCTCTAGTAGCATTTTTGAGATGGCTTCTATATATAATACGCGGACGCAGGTCATAAAACCTGCCCGCACCCACTAGTCGAATCCAGTGGGGATGTTATCATTTATCTTCATCTACACTTTAAAGTTGTCAAATATTTTATTTAGAATAATATTTTTCCCTTTTAAATTTAACTCAAAGGGTTTCTTTAATTTTCAAATGGGATCATTTTAAAATAAGCCATATTTCAGAGAAATACTTTTATATTCCACTTTTGATATTTTTGAGTCTCTTATTTTGATTAATCGTCCATATATCCTGCTTATTATTACTAAATGACCTACTTGCACCAATTGTAAACTTTACTTTATGTCTACCTGTATTCTCTACTTTTGCGTTTGCTGTTGCAGGAATAGCATCAGAAGTATCAGTAATGCAATCACAAGGATTACTACTAAGACACAATTTTTGTATATTTACCAATTCGGTTTTATTACATTTTGTGTTTAAAACTTCTGGACCTTGATAACCAGGACACTGAGTTCTAGCATTTTGATGATTTGTATTGCAAACAGAAGGATTTGTGCCATCAGGCCATCCTGCATTGTAGGCTACATTACCTCTACTTCTAAACCCCATTTGTGGCAAGTTAGTGGTTCCATAGCCCCAATTAAGAGAAAAGGTGCGTTCTATAGTGTACATACTCGAAAGCAGCATTTTAGCTTCATTTTGCAAAGCTCTTCTTTGATATTTTTGGTACTGAGGAATAGCAATGACTGTTAATATTCCTATAATAGCAACAGCCACCATAATTTCAATTAAAGAAAATCCATATTGATTGAGTTTTATTTTTACCCTTTTCATAACCTCTCTCCTTACAAATCACCTAAATCTTTATAGTAAGTTAAAATTGAATACTTTAAGCCAAAGACGAGATATTCCGCAGAGTCATCGCTGTCTAAGCGATGGCTCGAGGACTTCGAGGCTTGGCTTAAAATATTAAATCAAAGCTTTCAAAGATTTTTTCCTTGTTTTTTCTAAAAAAACAACACATCCCTCGTCTCTTAACATAATGTTAAGGAAATCCTGTTCTTATCTATTCTATCTTCTCTACTTCTTTTAGCCTTCTTATATAATCCAATCTCTCTGTCTCACTTAAAATGAACCTGCCTCTGGCAGCTTTTGGATAGTTAGCATGAAGGCTCACGCCTTCAATAAAATGCTAACTATCTCAAAAATCCGTTCATTTTAAGTAAACAGATATCCCTCGTCTCTTAACATTATGTTAAGGAAATCCTGTTCTTATCTATTCTATCTTCTCTACTTCTTTTAGCCTTCTTATAATCCAATTTGAACATTCTTTAATCTTCCATTCTCGTTAATGTACCAATTATCATTATGTGAACTGCCTGTAAAACGTGCTGTTGCGCCAATGCCAAATTTTACTGCAGCAGCATCAGGGTCACTTTTATTATTTATCTCTATTTCATAGCTACCAAAAGTTGGTGGTATATCAAAATTTGAAGTAGCAGTAGGATTAAAGGTACATGGAGATTCATCCTTAAAATTACTGTCTTTACATACTTCTTTTACATTTGTGAAGTTTTTTAAAGCAGGAGGCGAAAGCCCTAAGTCATTATAACTAAGGCTTGGTCTATTTAAATCACTTGGCAAATAAGGACCTTCATATTTAGTTACTGTTCCGCTACCATTAACCTCATTGATATCTGACGTTGCTGATATATGACTTGTTTCCCAACCAGCATTATAAAAGTAATTGCCTCGAGGGAAAAACCCCAATTGATGAAAGTTGGGTGTCCCATAACCCCATTCGTCAACAAAAGCTCTTTCTTTTGCATAAAGTCCAGAAAGCAAAACCTTTGCTTCAGTCTGCATGCCTTTTCTTTGTGATTTTTGATAATGAGGAATTCCAATCACAGTTAAAAGACCCACTATCACTAAAGTCATCAAAATTTCAGCTAAAGAAAATCCTTTTTGATCAAAATAAAAATACCATTTTTTTCTCATAAATTTAAGCTCACATATTCTCTATTTATCTTAATTTTATTATACATTATCTGATTTCATTTTGCTGATTTTTATCTACAACGTGCTTTTATTCTTTATGATATTGGATCAAATCAATACATAAATCTTGCGGCGAATGTACTTTAGGTGGATGTTATTATCCGGGATCTGGCATTCTGCCAATCCGGAAACCAGTCCCCGGGAACTGATACCAGAAGGTCTATTCTGAGCGCATAGATTACAATTTATATTAAAATGCCTTATAATATCTAATTTTAAATTACAAAAGAGTTAAATAAAAGTTATTATGAAAGACAAAAAGGTAACCACGCATAGACCAAAAACCTAGTAGAAACCCATAGAATCCAAAGCTTATAGTGAATATATTATCTTTGTTGATGAAAGTGGTGATCATGGCCTTGAGTCTATCGACAGCAAATATCCTCTATTTGTTTTGAATTTTTGCATCTTCCATAAAGACAATTATATAAAAGATATTATACCAAAAATCCACAAATTCAAATTTAAACACTTTGGCTACGATACTGTAATATTACATGAACATCATATCCATAAGCAAAAACCACCTTTTACCTTCTTGCAAACTGAAAATAAACATGAAGTCTTTATGAAAGAATTAGGCAGATTGATTGAAGAACTTGAATTTACTATATTACCAGTTGTGATTAAAAAACAAGAACTGAAAATCAATACGCTAAACCCTGCAATTCTTACGAGTTGACACTTACTTTCTGTATGGAAAAAACCTATTCCTTTCTTAGAAAACAATATCAGATTAAGAAACTTTCACATATTGTTATTTAAAAAAGAGGGCAAAAAAAGATGAAAAACTTAAACAAACTTTCCATGAAGTTTGTAATGGCAATAATTATAATGGGATAAAGATGAATAACTTTGAAATAATTTTTGCAGATAAAAAAATTAATTCCACAGGCCTACAATTAGCCGACCTAACAGCTCGCCCAATAGGCCGATATATTATGGACCCTCATCAAGACAACCGTGCGTGGAAAATTATTGAAAAAAAATTGACTAACATTGGCATTAAAGTTTTTCCCTAAAAAATGAAAAGCTCTAGAAACCCTAGAGCAAGTCACCGACCAGGAACAACCCCCAATCCAGTCTTCATAGTAACTCATGAACAATCCTTTGTCAAATCACAATGTCTTTTCTATAGCTGCTTCTGATTTATTATCTTAACCTGCATTTAATCTCTTGTTAATGTCTAAACCCAGATTTGATGTACAGTTTAGAATGCAATGTTTGATTTACGGACCTCAAACCCCATTTATTTATACTTTTAGCTGGTATATTTCTTGCTTATACCTTAAATATCCACTCAAGAGGGGTGTAAAATCTGAAGAAACAACTTTTAGAAAATATTGTATGAGCGCAGGAAATAAGATAAAAGAACAAATGTACATGATATAATAAAGAGAAAATAATAAAGGGTTAAAGTAATGAGTTCAAAGAATAAACACAATCAAAAAGATCAAGAGAAAACACCTGCTTTTAATGAAGTTTGGCAAATATTGAAAGAAACTGCTAAAGAGCGAAAAGAATCTCATAAAGCTTTCAAAGAAGAAATGAAAGAGAGCCGAATAAAATTTGATAAAGACATGGAAGAAAGTCGTATAGAATTTGATAAAAACATGAATGAAATGCGAGGTATTTGGAATAATGCTTGGACTGATTTTGTAGAAAGTTTGGTAAGTGGCTCTCTAGCTAAAATGCTTCAAGAATGGATGCCTTCTATCACTCAAACTATGAAAAATATTGAGTGTTATCGTAATGGCCTTGATTGTGACATTGATATCATAGCAGTCAATGATGAGAGCCTAGTTGCTGTTGACGTCAAATCAACTCTTAATATTAAAGATGTAAATGATTTTTTAGAAAAACTTCAAAAATTTATTATGTTTTTTCCTCAATTTAAGAATTACAATGTTTATGGAGCTCTTGCATACTTTAAAGTCACTCAAGGTGCTGACAAATTTGCAATGAAGCAAGGACTATTTGTCATCCGTGATAGCGGTGAAATTCTTAATAAAAAAGGTACTTTTAAACCTCAAATTATTAAACAGCTACCATAAAACTTTAAGAAACAACTTTTAGAAAATATTGTATGAAAGCAAAAAACAAGATAGAAGAATAAATCTATATGATATAATGAAGAGAAAATGATGAAAGGTTAAAATAATGAGTTTAAAGGATAAACACAATCTAAAAAATAAAGAAAAAATACCTACTTTTGATGAAGTTTGGCAAATATTGAAAGAAACTGCTAAAGAGCGAAAAGAATCTCATAAAGCTTTCAAAGAAGAAATGAAAGAGAGCCGGATAAAGTCTGATAAAGACATGGAAGAAAGTCGAATAAAGTCTGATAAAGACATAAAAGAAAGTCGTATAGAATTCAATAAAAAACTAGAAGAGAGTCGGATAGAATTTGATAAAAAAATGAATAAAATGCGTGGTATCTGGAGTAATGCTTGGGGTGATTTTGTAGAAAGTTTGGTAAGCGGCTGTCTAGTTAAAATGCTCCAAGAATGGATACCTTCTATCAATCAAATTATGAAAAATATTGAATGTCATCGCAATGGTCATGATTGTGAAATTGATATCATAGCAGTCAATAATGAGAGCCTAGTTGCTGTTGAAGTCAAGTCAACTCTTAATATTAAAGATGTAAATAACTTTTTAGAAAAACTTCAAAGATTTGCTATGTTTTTTCCTCAATTCAAGAATTACAATGTTTATGGAGCTGTTGCATACCTTAAAGTCACTCAAAGTGCTGACAAGTTTGCAATGAAACAAGGATTATTTGTCATACGTGCTACTGGCGATAGTGGTGAAATTCTTAATAAAAAAGGAGCTTTTAAACCTCAAGTCATCAAACAAATCCCTTTGAAGTATCTCTAAAGCAATATATCTATAGAATTTAGCTAAGACAATCTTTGAGAAGATATGGCCTTTTTTTGTGAAAATTCAAGTTCTTTTAGGGTTTTTTGTGCTTTTTCTTCAATTTTATCAAGATCTGATCGCATTCGTTGTTTTAAAAGCCAATTTTCCTCTGCAATATTTAGAGCAGCTAAGATGGTCGCCATCTGAAAAGACCCACTTTTTAAACAATTACGAGATTCTGTGAATTTTTTATTCACATAATAAACTAGTTTGCGAACTGTCTCTTCATCATAAGAAGACTTGACTTTAAGACTCATCTCGCCAATCTTAACTCTAAAAAAATCTTTCTTTGCATTCTGATCAATAGAATTTTTCATGGCATTGGCTTTCATTTTTTTACTTTTATTGACTTTAAACGTATCTGTCATTATTAAGATAATCGCATTAAGGCATTTGTATTGTGGCACGTCTTATTATTTCATACAACAAAAGAAGTGCTATTGTTAGTGCCCATGACAAAAAGGAATTTTTATGAAGATTTTAATTATTGGAAGCGGGGCGAGAGAACACGCTATTATATACAACCTCAAATCTTCATCTACAAAAAAAGAGCTTTTTTGTTTTCCAGGCAGTGATGCTATATTTGAAGATGCTAGCCCTCTTCCAAATCAAATAACATCCGATATCTCTGCCTCAAAACTCAAAAACTTAGGTATTTCAATGGTAGTGATTGGTCCTGAAGCTCCTTTAGTTCAAGGCCTTGCAGATAACTTACGTAAAGAAGGACTTTTGTTTTTGGCCCATCAAAGGTAGGAGCAAAACTTGAAGGCTCTAAAATTTATGCTAAAGAATTTATGACAGAAGCCAAAATACCCACATCAAAATATCATATTGTATCTAACAAGATAGAAACCATCTCAATTGCTAAAAAACATTTTAATCCACCTTATGTGCTAAAAGTGGACAGTTTAGCTGCAGGCAAAGGCGTTTACATATCTCACAATCTCAAAGAATTGGAAGATGCTGCCATAGAAGTCTTTGAAAAAAAGCGCTTTGGTGATTCGCTAGCTTTATTAGAAGAGTACCAGAAAGGACAAGAGTTAAGCTATCTCGTACTAACTAATGGTAAGGACTTTATAGCTTTACCTATTGTTCAAGATTACAAACCTTTACTAGATGGCAATAAAGGGCCTAATACAGGAGGTATGGGAGCTGTTGGCCCTTTAAGCTTATCATCTGATTTAAAACAAAATATCGAAGCTAATATCGTAAAACCAACCATCCTCTCTCTTGAAAAAAACTCCATCGATTATAGAGGTGTTTTGTATATAGGGCTTATTATCACTAAAACAGGACCAAAAGTTTTAGAATATAATGTGAGATTTGGAGACCCTGAAGCACAAGTGATTTTACCTTTACTTAAAAATGATTGGCAAGATGTCTTTGAAAGCATAGCTAAAGGCATTTTACCTCCACTTCATTGGAAAGACAAATTTGTTAGTGTTGTTGTTGCTGTATCAGAAGGTTATCCAAAAGATTTTCAAAAAGGCTTTCCCATTTATGGCGACTTATCCCATAGGGACTTATCCCGTAGGGACTTATCCCATACAGATTTATCACAAAACCTCCATAATAGTTATTTTCTACATGCAGGAACAAAAAAAAATCCTCAAAATGAATGGATCACCTGTGGGGGAAGGGTTTTAAATGCTGTAGGCATTGGACAAACAAAACAGCAAGCTCTAGAAATATCTTACAAATCTCTTAAAAACATTGATTTTCAAGGGATAAGGTATAGGAAAGATATTGGGCAAGTCTATTCATGATTCATCTTGTACACACACCAGAAGCTGCAAGCGCATTGCTCTCAAAGGGAAAAGTGCTTATCTATCCAACAGAAACTCTTTGGGGTATGGGAGCTAGCATTGAAAGCAAAACAGCTGTTTTGAAGATATTTGAACTTAAAAAGCGCAAGTTAAAGCAACCTATCAGCTTACTTATTAGAGATATTAAAATGGCAAAGCAATATGCTATTTTAACAGAACCTGTCTTAACATATATGAATATTCTATGGCCTGGCCCAGTGACCTTTGTAATGCCATGTAAAGAGCTTGTTCCAAAAGAAGTGCACGCAGGAACTAATTACGTGGGTTTAAGATGTTCTCCTCACCCCTTTCTTCAAAGGCTCCTGCAGAAAATCGATGTCGCTATCACAAGCACTAGCGCAAATATTTCTAATGAAGAGCCTATAACCAAAATAAACCAAATAGATTCTGTTTTTAGTAACGATATCTACTGTGTGCCTAGCAATGATGTCTTAAAAGGCCCTGGATCAACTATTGTGAAGTGGAATGGATCTGAGCTTGTTTGTTTAAGAGAAGGGGTCTTACCCTTTCATCAACTCTTATCTCAAATCAACCCTTAAACTATTTCATCTCCAAATGTTTAACAAAAATTATTATTTTGGGGATTGAACCAATAAGGTTTTACTGTACATTATGAAAGATTGTAGGTATCCTCCAAATGCTTTATAGAAATAAACTGACATTATTTTGCACCTAAAAACATTTAAATGGCTCAAAATTGGCACTTATACAATTTAATGCTAAAAGCCACAAATTAGGGATATCATACATGATGACCTATTGTGCCTCTTTGTGTCTAATAAATAAACATTAAAAAAGCTGTGGTTTTTTAATATCTTATATATACTCTACCCATAAAATACACGAGTACTCTAAAATCTCTTGTTATAAAGTAGGCCACAACTTCTTATTCTATCCTGCTTGTATTTTTTAAAAAAATATAATACTTTCAACACCTTATACTTCTTACTTTTTTTGGCCTCTAATTTGCCTTACTTAATTATAGAAGATGAAATAATTAATTTAAGTAAAGAAGTATAAAAAGTATGAAATTTTTTAAATTATATAGCCAAAAAACATATTTTATTTCAACATGCCTGCTAGGATGTTTTGCTTTATTTTTAGCATCTTGTGCAACTAAAAAAGAACCAAGTTGTGGATTTGTTATAAATAGTGCTGAACAGCGCCTTTCTTGGAACAACAGCCTTCCACTCACTTTATCGTTACATCCTAATGTACCTAGTGACCTAAGACACGCCTTTTACACAGGTGCTGACCTCTGGGAGGAAGAACATGGTATAGATTTCTTCAATATCCAAGAATTATCAGAAGGGTCCTCTGCTATACCTAGAAGAGATAATAGATCTATTGTTTACTGGGATAAACAATGGAACAAAAAGAAAGACAAAGAGTCCGAACAAGCTAAAACTACTATTTACTGGATGGGTTCTCAAATCATAGATTCTGATATCCGTTTTAATGCTGAACATTATGGATTCTACACAAATGAGGACATTGATCGACATGAAGATATAGATAACATTTTTGGAAAAAACAATAACCAACATATAAAGAAACAAGCTTCCACTAACAACTTCAATATAATCAATCATTTAATGGCATTTATTGAGCAAAGAGATTTCAAGGCCAATGTTATCAGTCAGGCCTCTAATATTTTACCTTCATACACTCACTTGAGGAGTATTTATATTAATGGAGTTGAACAAAAAAGCTATCTCATTCACTTAGAAAGCCTTATTGTACATGAGCTGGGACATGCTTTAGGTCTCGATCATAATGCAGATGTTGAAAGTGTCATGCAAGAAAGATTATCGGCACAAACAGAAAGAGATCAAATAGCAGAATCAGATTATAACAACATAAGATGTGAATATGCCCCTGCTATATAATTTTTTTAACACTATTTAGCAGTTTTATGATATTTTAATTGATGTATTGACACCATGAATGTTGATAAAAAAAGGAATTTATATTATGGTACAGATGAATAATTTATTACAGAACAATTTAAGCTCTATTTATAGTACAAGAACAACATCTTTAAATGAAACTTTCAATCATGATGGTTTAACAGAGTTAAGAAATCATATTTGTCATCTTGAAGAATTAAATGAGCGATTAAAATATATGATGACAGAAATTCGCTTTCTAGTCACAGATAGCTTATAATCTCCTCTTCAGTATTTATTTCCTTATAATCTAAAAAGCCCCTTCTTACGAGTTTCACTTCAAATCCATTCATCTTTCTCCAAAAATTATACTATCATTTTTGATACAAATGCTTCCTTGATTGAAAAAAGTCACTTTATGGTTTAAATATATGTTTAACAGCAGATGAGGCCTAATGAAACCATCAATTTTTTGCTTGAAATTCTTCACTCTCTTTTGCTTTCTAAATCTTATATTCAATATATTGTCTATAGCACAAGAAAATAGTTCATTGTCTTCTAATTGCCCCAACTTTATAGATTGCATTTTTATGAGAGATCCAATCAGAGTTCAACAGTTCATAGACGAAGGAGCAAGTATCAACATGCAAAACCCTTACGGTAATACTTTTTTGATGTTCGCCGCTGGTGAAGGTAATATAGATACTCTCGTCTTCTTACTAAATCTAGAAGCAGACCCTGACATTCTAAATATATATGGTTATACGCCATTAATAGCTGCCAGCAAGAATGGACATTTAGACATAGTCGATCTTTTAATAGAAGCAGGAGCAGATGTCACTATCAAGAACCTTGAAAATAGAACAGCATTCTATTACATTATGAATGCTATCAGATATATGGCTATTTATGAAGATCCAGATAAACTAGATAGATTATTAGAAATAGCAGTCACCCTACGAGAAAAAGAAAGAGAAGAATAACAAGATAAAGTAAAACAACATCTTATCTATCATCAATCACTTGATGAACATATTTTAGCTGAAGCTTTATTTCATAGAAGAAGAAAACATCCTTAGTAATCCTGAAAAAGCACAACTACTAGCAGCCTCTTTTAAGCAATAAACCCATGCTCACAAGATTTTTAGACTTTAAGCCTGAAAAGATGAATATGTGATAGTTGATTCATTTTGATATGACAAGAAAATATGCCGATAAAAGCTAGCACTTTGGACAATTTATATTCTCTAGAACAAATATCTTCACAAAATGGTGATATTTTTGAAAAAGTCTTTTCAAGCCTTTTTATAAAGTAAGAAGCCAAATTTTACATTTTAAGCTTGTATTAGTATGCCTTTATAGTGTATTATTTTATTCTTCTTTAAGACAATTTACTTGGTTATAGTGAGTTTTTGATTGAATTGTCGCTCAATCTGCCGATAATAAAATTTAGAGGAGCTTAAGGTATATGAAGGAACTATTACTTACAAATAGCTCAGTGGTTTTGATAATAGAAAGTCCTGTACCATCTGTAACTCATGAATTTTTGGTCAACCAAAAGATTATTCCTTCAGATTTTCAAATTCAAGGCACTCCCTTTTATACACCTCCTATCAGCCAAATAAAATACAACAATGGTTTTAATATAACCACCGAACCCAGTAAAATACAACTTATGACCTCAAAACCTGCCGTCACAAAAGAAGAAAAAGGAAACTGTTTAAGTGAACTAAAAGATGTATCACTAAAATATGTTAAACTTTTTAATGATATAAATTTTAAGTCTATAGGAATTAATTTTCAATTTATAAGAAATGACTTACAGTTTAAACATTTAATAGAACAAACTATAAAACCAGATAACCTCTGCTTAAAATTTGAAGATAATAAAGGTGAAGTTGGAACAATCAAGGTGTCTTATAATAAGTGGAAGGGCAAACAGTTCAATGTAGAAATTAATAAAATTAAAAAAATACATCCCCCACCTCCAACAGATGTTGTTCTCTTTAATGTCAATATAAACTACCCTAATAACTATGGCGAGAAAGTTACTATTATTGAAGAACTAATAGAAGATTTTGAAAAATCACAAAAGTTCATAGAGAGGTTTTAATGACTGATATTTTAAAAAAATTTGATTTTGAAGAGCTAAATTCTATGACAAATCTTTTTCAATCAAAAGTTTTATCTCAAAATTTTGAGCCATATAACCTTCTTAAAATTCAATCAAAGTCTTATAATGTGAATGATCCCTCATATACATATAGCTCTTTTATCATGAATTCTAAAGAATCCTTTAATATAATAGACTTATTGAATAAAGAAGAGGCACAGCGTTTGTATAACACTCTAGAGAGCTTACACGAAGAATGTGAAGAAGAAGGCTATGAGGTATTCGATGAAATAGCAAGAACAAATGCTAAGAAGGTACTAGATTTTTTATGTAAGAGTTTTCCTGAGTATGATTATGATATCTATCCTACTGATGGTCGTGAAATTAACATTGAATTTTATTCATTTAAAGGACGCATACTCATTCTTTGTGATTCTAAAGGTAGTGTCGCTTATTTTAAGAGCTTAACTGGAAAAATCAATAGATATCGATGTCAAGATATTGATGACTTTCCTTTTGATCAATTATATCAAGAATTTCAATCTTTCAAAAGTCATAAAAAAGAAACTTTTTTATCTAGTGATAATCCTAACATTAAATCCTCTGATTATGAGATGTTGAACAATGAAGACAGATGCGCCTAAAAATATTGAAGATGACGATTTACTTGGTAGAGCTATCTTTTCCAGTAGAGAAGCAAAAAGAGCAACGGTTGGAAAAATAAGAAGTAGTGTTTTTACTGAAAAATTAAATAAAAGCCTTTCAGTCGATCGATTTAATTTTTGTTCGGATAAAGAATTGACCAATATTCAAGACAAAAATGCTCAAGTTCGATCAACAAAAGAGAAGACTCAACGTTCATTTTACGGTTGGGCTAGCCTAAAAGTTTTTGATGCTCGAAAAGAAAATAGAAAAGTTCAATCAACACCAATCAAAGAAAATCCTTATCACGCTGATATTATACTACCAGAAGATATAGAAACAGAAGATGATCAAAGAGAGCATGCTATAAACCTTGCAGAAAGTTCCAAATGGAAACCAAAATATTATAGCTCACATTAGATTTTACTGATGATTTGCCATAATGAGTTTCGAGCTTATTAAAACATCAACAGGGAAATAACCCACTTTATCATCATAAATTTTGAACCTACTATGACTAGCTATATAATAACTCTCATATTTATCCCAAAAAACCCTAATACTTCTCCTAATTATATGTTATTTGATAGGGATTTCTAATAATCCAATAAATTATAGGTATTGACATACCATCATTTTATATTTACATCATTTCTAGGTTTTATTACCTACTAGGAGCTTATGAGGATTATTTTATTCACATTCATATTCATTCTACTTTTACAAAATAACTTTTATGTTCTAGCCAGTTCACAAGAAGTGACTCAAGCACAGTTAGGGGATCCATGTCAATTTGTAATAAAAGGAAGTAGCTTTGGGGCAAGGTTATCTAACAGCTTTCATGATTTACTCCTTTCTTATGGTAATGAAAGGCTTCCTATAGAGTTCTACATTGATAGTCAAATACCGGACTATTTAATAGAACCTATCTACGAGACAGTCTCTGATTGGAATACATCAGCAGGATCTGAAGTCGTTACACTTGTTTCTTTTGATGAAAATGCTATCGCCTTTACAGGTCAAGCAGATCAAAAAAATACCATTCATTGGGGATTTGTACCTAATTCTTCGATTTTAGCTTCTGCCTTCGGTGAACTTCCTTCTCCAATAATGGCTTCACCAACTCCTTATTTACAAATTAGCACAATAAATATAGCAATAAACAATGCTCATCCTGATGTAGGCCTGATAAATCAAACAGAAAATTCTTTTAACAGAGTACGTAACCTTATAGAAACTTTTCAAAATATAGATCCTGAAATTTCGCCAAATGATTTACAAGATTTTGAAAGCTTTATAGAAATGGGCGAAAAAATAGTACACCTTTTACAAAATGCAACTATTGAAAGAGTACGAGGTATATTTATAAGAGGATTTGAGCTTAAACAACAAAATTTAGGTTCAAGAAATTTTGATAATGAAAATGCGAAACAACTTGAAATAGACCTATTAGATCAACTCATTGATATTTATATAAGCCTGCCAGATGAAGATGTTGAAAGAACTCGAGATACAATGGCCACTGGTATAGAAGAACTTTTCAGTAGATCCAACTTCGAGGCTTTCTCTCAAAGAGCAACATATCTTGCTCATTTTAAGAGTGTTTTCACACATGAAGTAGGTCATGCTTTAGGATTAAGAGATATTCACGATGAAGAACTTCCAGATATAACAGAACAAATACCTTTAATGTGGCACCCTGTTAATGGACAGGTAGATACGCTTTATAATCCCATTCAAATAGACCGTCTGGCTCTTCATGCCTTGTCATGCACTTATGATTTAGAGACTTTAAGAAGGCAAGCACAACCTTAGCCACTTATTTATACGTTTAGTATTAAGTTTCTTATTGCTTAAGTAAGAGACTCTCCACATGCAGAGAATTCTTCTCTTATTATTCGATTTATGATACCAAGCAACTCTAAATATCTACCATCTTCTATTACACGCTGTTTTAAAATGCCTTCTACTGAATTGCCTTGATAATCTGGAATATCAAAACGTCCTCCTAAACGCAACAACGCTTCAACAGACCCTAATAAAGCTTCCTTATAAAGAGCAGATATCATTGGAGTTTGATGCTTCCTCTTATTCACAACATCAATATCTGCACCCTTAAAGACAAGAAGTTCAATAGCACCTATATTTTCCACCCTCGCCGCATGATGCAAGGCGGCAAAACCTCTTACAGATAAAGCATTGACATCAACACCATATTCAATGAGATATCCTGCAATTTCTACTTGTTTTTTATCAAATAACTCTTTTTGTGACGGATTTCTTCGAGCCATTCTCTGTTGATATTGCATATTTTCTGCAAATAAAAGATGCAATGCTGTAGAATGTGCATTGCGAGAAACAAAATCAGTCCTTGCCCCATTCTCTAATAAGACTCGTATATTTTCTGGATTTAAATCTTTACGTGTGACATAAAAAAATAAAGGAGGGCTCCCTTCTGCATTTAAACTATTTGGATTTGCACTGTGATCAATTAATCTTTCTGTAATACTACGAGCTCTTGAATAATGAAGAGCTGTGTTATACTTATCAGCTGCATTTTGGAAGTCAGCCTCTGCTCCATGAGACAAAAGAGCTTCTACAAGTTCTAGATCACCTATTCGAACTGCATTCTGTAATAACGAATACCCTTCATGATTAACTGCGTTAATATGCATTGGATATTGTTGCAGTTTTGATCTTAACTCTTCAACATTACGATCTAAGACTTGCTGATGAAGAAGCGCAGATATAGCTTGTTCGCTGAGAGTTAAGCTTTGATATAAGTGTGCTTGAACTTCAAAAGCAATAAAAATAAAAAAAATCACATAGAGAGTAGATATTTTATTCGGCATCTTCAATTAAGGTTTCCCTTCTTTCTTTCACCCCTCTTTCTCTGAGAGCATCCGTACTCACTCCCCACACTTCTTACAGCAAAAACATTGATCTTACAAGCTCTCTCAAGCGTAAATTACTAAACAAGATTTAATATAATATGCGTTTATTTTGTTGATTATATTGATATAATAATTTGCAGTAAAGCATATTATAATATAAAAACAGAACATTAAGACATAGGGATATAGCTCAGTTGGTAGAGCGCCACTCTTACAAAGTGGATGTCGTCGGTTCGAGTCCGGCTATCCCTACCATTAAATAAATCAAATCAGCTGGTAGAAGCTACTCTTTACTGATATGTAAAAATAATAGATAAAGATTGAAATAGGCTTATAATTCATAGTATAGGTGAACTCTACCTATTTATGGATTTAATTTATGTCTTTCCAAGAAAAATATTCTCATATCCAAAAAGGCAACCTGCTTTACGAGGGTAAAGCTAAGCGTATTTACCATATCATCAATCAACCAGATTTAGTGCTCCATGAATTTAAAGACTCTTTAACAGCCTTTAATGGTGAAAAAAGCTCCTCTCTAGAAGGTAAAGGACAGCTAAATACTGCTATTTCTGCAATGCTTTTCCAACATTTAGAGATAACAAATGGATTTAAAACTCATTTTATTGCTCAAAAAACTTTCGAGGGAAATAAAGCCATGCTTCTTACACAAAAATTGCAAATGATCCCTCTAGAAGTTGTTGTTAGAAATAAAGTTGCAGGCTCTTTAAAAAACAGATTAGGTTTAAAAGAAGGGGTAGACATCAAACCGATACTGCTTGAATTTTATTTAAAATCAGATGAACTAAAAGATCCCCTAATTAATGGAGGACATATCCTATTACTAAAAATAGCAGAACAGGCAGACTTATCTGAAATAAAAAACTTAGCTTTAAGTATCAATACACATTTACAAGCAATTTTTAATCTTATAAGTCTGACTTTAGTTGACTTTAAATTGGAGTTTGGAAGAGATAAAAACAATAAAATTGTTTTAGGAGATGAAATTTCACCAGATACTTGCCGAATTTGGGACACAAAAACAGGAGAAAAGCTAGATAAAGATTGTTTCCGTTATGATCTTGGAGATGTTAAAAAAGGCTATCAAATTATAAAAGACAAACTAACAGAGATCACAAAAAAACAACCTAAAGGAATTTAGAATATTATGAGATGGGGCATATCTATTTTACCAAAACCAGAAGTTTTAGACTCAAAAGGCAGAGCTGTTTTAAAATCATTACAACAAGAAGGTTTTAAAATTAGAAGTTGCAAGATCGGCAAATACATCATTTTAGATTTACAAGAAGAAAATAAAGAAACCTCTTATTTACAAGCTAAAAAAATAACTAAAGATATACTTCACAATCCTCTCATAGAAAGTTTCACTATAGAAAACCTTGATAACAAAAAATAGAACTAAAAATACATTAAGATAAATCAAGATCAACTATTTAAAAAAAGGTCGTATGAAAAAAATAGGAGTGTTGCGGTTTCCAGGAACAAACTGTGATTGGGATGTTTTTCATGCCTTGAGAACATTATCATATCAACCTCATTGGTTATGGCATAAGGACCACTTTGATCCCGAGCACTTTGATGGATTTGTGGTGCCTGGAGGTTTTAGTTTTGGAGATTATCTAAGACCAGGCGTGCTGGCTGCTCGCAGCCGAGCAATGCAAGATTTAATCACTGCAGCTAAAAAACAAAAACCTATACTAGGTATTTGCAATGGATTTCAAATTCTGTGTGAAGCAAAGCTATTACCTGGAATATTATTACCTAACATAGCTCTGCGATTTATTGACAAGTGGGTCTCTTTAGAAACAATTTTCCATTCAAATGTTTGGCAAGTATCTCAATCTCAGGAAAAACCCTGTTTTTATCTACCCATAGCTCATGATGAAGGACGATTTTTTGCCCCTTCTGAAACATTAAAATCCATGGAGGATAATGAGCAAATTTGGTTAAAGTACAAAAGTAATCCTAATGGCTCATTGCAAAGTATTGCAGGCATCTTCAACGAAACAAAAAATATTGCAGGCCTTATGCCTCATCCTGAAAGAGCTATATTTTCATGGATGAAAACTCAACACGGAACAAACATTCTAAAATGCTTCTAAAAAATAACCTTTGATAAGCCTTTCTTATTCTTAACAAAATCAGCTTTTATAAAACGATCTTTTATTTTGTCGATAGTGATAACCACACAATATTAAAAGAACATTCTATTGTTCATAAAATATTCTTATGAAAAATAATCTTTTGTAATTTTTATAATTTAAATTATGTATGTTTTGTAAAGTTTACAAAACATACTATTTTAATAGACTTAAAAGAAAAATTCAAGTAAGTTACACAGTTATCATGAATTTCTATGTATTTGTTCAAAGAACTATTTTTATTACAGGCTTTATAACATGTATTATCGCATTTTTATCTCAAGCCTCTTTCGCTAGTCCATTAACTCAAGAAGCATCTTCTGCTAGTATATGTGCAATAGCCCTTCAGCCTGGCATGACATCTTCAATACAAGAAGTTAAAGACATTATTGATGTAGCTAAAGTTATTTCTTTTTTAAGAGGAAATAAAGATCACTCAAGATCACCTAATGGAAATATAATTATACATCCAATAGATATCCTTTTAGCTTCTATGACAATAGTTGTAGAAGTTGATAACGATCAAACTCATGTTGTCAAAGCAAATCTTACAACTGGTATTATATTTAACAGTTTAAAGAGTTTAAGAGAAGGCAGATTGTTATTTGATCTGCAAAACAGAGTTTGGGAAGAATTAAATGATCCAATTAAAAAAAGGCTTAGTATCTTAGAATCACATGAAAATGGATATATTCTGGCACTCGATAGAAGATATACAAACTCTTTTGATAATATCATATCACAAGATGCAATATTCAACCAAGGGGCCTTAGATTTATTACGAATAGAAACAGAAGGCAATGGAAATACTTATATTGATCCCAGAGATCTCCTTCTTGCTATGATACAATCTCCTGATCTTTATTTTGTTTATGAGCTTTTTTCCTCTCAATTGACTGGAGTGCTCAGCTTCTTTGAAAGCTGGCTTGTTGATAATCAAAGACAAATTGATGAAATCAGATCTATTATGAGTAACTCTACAAATACACCTCATAGATATACTCCCATATTACAACTGCAAATATCATATTATATGTCTCGAAGAAGACAAAATAATGGAAATAAAGAAGTTCAATCTGTCAATACGAATGCTCACCTTCTTAGAAAATTCGGTTTTCCTGGAAGAGCAGTCGAAAGATCAATGGATCAAATAACAGATAATAAGTTTGATAATCTTAAGATAAGGATAAAAAGACGTATACTTAGAAATACTTCTTCAAATGAAGTTAGAGAAATTGAAGATCTTAATAACAACGAGATAGATGCTTTAGTCAATGAAAATGATATTAGAAATTTTTTAAAATATCACCGCGACTTTACAGATGAGGAAGTTGAACTTTTTATGCAAAGTTTTATACAAAAACAAGAAACCATAGAGCCAGAAACAAACAACACTATAAATAATGATACAACAACAATTCAAATACCTCAACCTCGTCAACAACTTATTGAGAGATTAAGCCGTATGAATCAAGATGACTTAGAAATCTTTATAAGAGAAGTAGGTTTTGAAGTGAATAGTGATTTTATCCATCCTCTGATGGACCCTCAAAAAATACCCAAAGATATTAAAGATATTTTTATAAGATTCATAGCTGATGTAAGCCAAGCTGGTAGTATATTTGATATCAGAACATCTAATAATGCTTATCAATTTAAAAAAATTCGAAGTTTTAGCAAAAGAAATAAAAAACACCAACGAAGCTCTACAAACTATCATTCCTTACACCTTGGCTGGAATTGGGTTTTAGTTGTGAGAGAAGAAGGAAATATCTTCATTCTAGATAGGATAATTTCTCACGGAACTTATGAAAGGTACTATTAAATGGCTTTGTTGCACAAACATATATAGAAAGAAGACCGCACTAAATTAAAAATCATGTGAAAAAACACTAACAAACTCTCTATCTGTAATCACTGTCTTTATGGCCACCTGCTCAGAATATACTGGTTCTAAAATCACAGATTGTAGTCCTGGCTCTACATTAAATAAAACAAATCCACCCCTTTCTAAATCAGGTAAAGGGTTTTGCGAGCTTATCCCTCTGTCAAAATCAAAATAAACAATTTCAATATGATCGTTTCCTAAATAAGCCCTAAAAGATGAATTAGAAACATGACCCACAACCACTGATAACCCTGGGTGTTGAGTGATTTTATGTTTACCTGCCAATCCATTGATCCATGCGCGAGAAGGTACAGGAAAAGCAATAACATCTTCATTGCGATCAGATGTCAAAACCGTAGGATGATAAAGATTATCATTAGGTCTTACTTCAAAGTATTCTACACCACCAAAAGTACTAAAATTCAATCGCCCTGATTGTGTTTCCATTTCTTCTATATCTGAACCTAGATAATTCACACGTGCAGATAACAAATCTCCTGTTTTATTATCAAAAACACAGAATTCAGTTTCTTTTCTTAATGTTTGTTCTAGTTTCACACTAGATATATAACCACTATCTGCCCATAAAACCTTAGAAGGAACTGTGAACTCCTCGCTATGACCTCTTAATAATTGAATTCCTGGGGACACATTCACATAAGCAAAATATCCTGTAGATGTTGTTGCATTTCCTGCTACAAACTGATTATCCTCGGTTAAATAGTAAGGTCCATTTTGACTTTCTGCCAACTCTAAAGAGACTCCTTCAAGAGGGTTTCCATCCTTTAGTACTCTCCCCCAAATAATACCTAAATCTAAGTTCAAATTCGACACATGCTTCTGAAGAGATGTCACAAGAGTTTTCTCTGGTGTTTCCCAGTCGTAAGTCATATCATTTGTTGATAAAAAGAGTGTTTTAAATAAGTCCTCTGTATGAACCCTGGCAATAAAACTAGAGCCTATAAGCATCTCCGGAATAGAAACTAAACCTTGATTATCAGACTTTGTAGTATTACCTATACCTTCAATCTCAACAAAAGCTTCCTTCAATGGTTTTCTACGATCTCCTACTTCAAAGACTTTCATGCTAGATGAATGATTAAAAGGCATAACTTGTAAGTTTACTTCAGCAGTATCAGAAAACACGACCCTGGAATCTTCTAAAAACCTATCTTTGAAAAACTTTCTTAATGAAACTTGACCAGAGCCTCTTAACAAACCATTCTCATCTCTTAATTGAGCGCGTAAAATACCAGAAGATGGCTCTTCTACATCAATACTGAAACGACCCTTTCTTAAATCAATATCCGCTTCACGTACAAATGAACAACTATTTACATATTCAACATTTAATTTATTACCATCTACCAAACCAAGCCCACTCAATAAGGTTACATCTCCTATAATTCTTATAGGAGAAAGATTCATTAATCTTTCTTGTAGGTTGTTACCATCTGTAGAATCTACCATGCCACTAGCAGATATCATCCTAGTATCTTCAATAAGAAACTCTCGAGAAGGTACTTCTTTATTAAAATCAGAAATGGCTTTTCCAGAAGTAGTATTTGTGTTTTGAGAGATAATTAATGGCTTAGAAGAAGGCTGCTGATTTGGAAGACCTACCCAGATATTACCAACCCATTTTTGTTCAGGCATAGAATTTCTAGCATCTACTATTGAACTGTCCTGTTCGTTTATATCAGGAGACGTTTTATTGCTTTCTTCTTCCATCTCTTGTATATATGCAAACCAACGTTTTTCAAATTCAGAAAGTCGATCTGTAAAAGTTGATGTAATCGGTTTTATAGTGTCTTCTACAACTTGCTCTAATGTCTGAGCTTGAGAAATTATTGTATCATTTTTTAACTCTTCTCGACTAGGTAATTTAGGAAGCTCGACACTAGACAATGTAATTCCTTTAAGACGTAGGACTTTTAAAGGTGTCGTTTTAAAGGACCTCTTAAAAGATTTAGTGTCTATAGATTTTGTCTCTATAGTTTTAGAACTGAGTAAAAGAGGTTTTTTAATATGAACAATGCGTCTTGATGGCACCTTATGAAAAGTGTCAGCAAATATAACTGGGTTTCTTTTCTGAAATAGAGACGCGGATGGTTGAGTTTCTCTTACTTTAAATGATGGTGAGATACTCTCATCAATAAAAGCAATCAAAGGTGGTGCATTACGCTTAACATTAACTTTTAAGCTAGTTTTTACATTTCTTACATTTTGATAAGTTAAATCAAAAGGAAAAAACCAACATATAAAAAATAACAAAAAGACGAAGTATTCTCTATCATTGAAAAGTAAAACTTTTTTCAAATCTGACATACTTTTAACTATCAATAAAATTATAGATTTTAATTTATCCAAAAAAGAATTATCCTAAAAGTTTTCTACTTTTAGAATATTTAATAAGGACGAAAGTTGTCAATCAAATCCCAACTTTTATCTCTTCTTAAAAGATCATCATAAATAGTTTTTCCTAGACTTTTAGCTGATATTGCTTCTACACCAACATAAGTCCATTTTCCAACAGCTAAATCTTTTTGTGAATTAACTTGATTAGGCCCTCCAGACACACGTATTTCTAAGTATACTTTCACTTTTAAATGATAAGGCCTCCTATCTCCTAAAATCCATACATGTGCCTGCGCGCGAAAAGCTCTTCTTTCAGTTAATTGATATTTCTCATTATAATAACCTGGATGAAAGTAGTTAGATTTCATCTCACGATGGTTTCTGCTAATCCACCCTATTCCTTCAGGCAAATTTCTTTTTACAACAGATTGAATAATATGCAAAGGATAACTAATATCTCTTTTAGAATAATAGGACATACAACCTATCAAAAAGACAAAAGAAAAAACACTCAATAACTTTATATAGTTTATAAAAATTTTTACAAATTTATTCATATATTTATTCTACTCTGTTTCACTAAAAATGTCTCTGGCCTCTGGCCACTTTCTGGCAATAAGCCTGAAGGGTAATACCTTCAGAAAAAGCTTATTGCCTAGAAAGAATGAAACATTTTTAGTAACAAGAGAATCTCCTCGTTATTTAATATAATGTTAAGGAAAATTTCCTCTGTTTCAGTAAAAATGTCTCTGGCCTCTGGCCACTTTCTGGCAATAAGCCTGAAGGGTAATACCTTCAGAAAAAGCTTATTGCCTAGAAAGAATGAAACATTTTTAGTAACAAGAGAATCTCCTCGTTATTTAATATAATGTTAAGGAAAATTTCCTCTGTTTCAGTAAAAATGTCTCTGGCCTCTGGCCACTTTCTGGCAATAAGCCTGAAGGGTAATACCTTCAGAAAAAGCTTATTGCCTAGAAAGAATGAAACATTTTTAGTAACAAGAGAATCTCCTCGTTATTTAATATAATGTTAAGGAAAATTTCCTCTGTTTCAGTAAAAATGTCTCTGGCCTCTGGCCACTTTCTGGCAATAAGCCTGAAGGGTAATACCTTCAGAAAAAGCTTATTGCCTAGAAAGAATGAAACATTTTTAGTAACAAGAGAATCTCCTCGTTATTTAATATAATGTTAAGGAAAATTTCCTCTGTTTCAGTAAAAATGTCTCTGGCCTCTGGCCACTTTCTGGCAATAAGCCTGAAGGGTAATACCTTCAGAAAAAGCTTATTGCCTAGAAAGAATGAAACATTTTTAGTAACAAGAGAATCTCCTCGTTATTTAATATAATGTTAAGGAAAATTTCCTCTGTTTCAGTAAAAATGTCTCTGATCACAGTTCTTTAAGTTGATAAATAGGATTAAAGGCCTACTTGGTTTGAGTAAATAGATTCAATTTTACAAAACCTTATTTTACAAGAGGAGACCGCTTTAAGATTTTTGATGTTTCATAAGCTCATTATCTCTAGCAAATTTGTCTATCCCAATATCTGTTAAGGGATGTTTTACAAGTTGTTTGATCACCTTAAAAGGCATTGTAACAACATCTGCTGATGCAATAGACGCGTCTAAGACATGAAGAGGGTTGCGTATACTTGCAACTAATATCTTTGTTTGAAAATCATAATTACAAAAGATAACTTGTATTTGAGAAACCATATCCATACCATAAGTAGAAATATCATCTAATCTTCCAACAAATGGAGAAACATAAGTCGCTCCTGCCTTTGCACACATTAAAGCCTGAAGAGGATGAAATACTAAAGTCACATTTGTCTTTATACCTTTTTGAGATAAAAATCGTACCGCTTTTAATCCTTCCATTGTCATAGGTATTTTCACTATAATATTGCCTTGATCGTTTTTCTTACCAATTTCATCTATAAAAAACATAGCCTCTTTAATCATATCCTCAGATGTTTTAATAGAAGTTACTTCAACACTTACTGGTTTATCCTCAACAGCTTTTAATATCTCTAAAACGATTTTATTTGCAACTTCTGTAGGTGTTCCATCATACTTATCTTTCTTATCTTTATATTTTTTAACCTCTTTAGCTAGAAGTGATGGGTTAGTTGTCACACCATCTACTAAACCATAAGATTGAACCTCTTTGACTTCATCCACATTAGCTGTATCAATAAAAAATTCCATAGCAAAAACCTCACTTGTGTTTGCTATACATAAAATAAATCTCTAAAAAGATCAAGGGCTGTTTCACTAAAAATGCCTTTTGCCTCTGGCAACTTTCTGGCATTGCCCTCCAAACTGGCTTACGCCGTTTGACAAATAGGGCAATACCTAGAAAGCATAAGGCATTTTTAGTAAGGAGACTACCCTCGTCCCTTTACAAGATGTTAAGGAAAATTTCCTCTTACCATCTTATTTTTTATACACATCCCTCTAACAAATTACCTAAATCTTTAAATAGCTTATAAGAATTGATGCATAAGTTAAAGGACGAGATCTTCCGCAGAGAAATTGCTATTGGCAATTTCTCGAGGACTTCGAGAACTTAACTTATGCATCAATTCAAAACTTTCAAAGATTTTTTTCTCTGTTTTTTCTAAAAAAACAGCACATCCCTTAACTCTGGCCACTTTCTGGCATGGCAGAAATCGCTTCCCGGCAACAGTTTACCTGTTTTCCAGAAAAAGATAATGGAAGTTCATTGCTCGAGGGCACTCTGCCATTAGTGAAAAACCCTGCCAAAAGACACTACTAATATATGCAAATATTTTGCAGCAAGGCCCATTTGATGTATAAATATCAGTTAAAGGTTATAAAATATTGGCTACTGATAAGAAACTTCTGAAAAATTAAGAGAAATCATACCACCACCTTGATGAGAAAGAATAGTCGCTTTTCCCACAGATCTGTTCTCAGAATTTTTAAGCACAAAAACCTCAGAATTCTTATCATTGACTTGGACGTCTATAACTTTTTCTACACTTTGAAAAGGAATAAACCAAAATGATCGATAATCTGTTAAAAACTCTGCTCTATCTTTAACTTTTTTCAATTCATTTTCATTTATTTCAGATTGAGCCTTCAGTTGAGAAATGCCTCCTTTATCGCGAATGACACTATAGTTTCCGCTTAAAACACCAAATTGGAACTGTTCTACCTTTGATGGTTTCTTTCCTAATTGAGATAAAGAGAGACGAGTGTTTTCTGTCAAGTTCTTAAGAAAACTTTGCTCATTTTTAACATAATCCAAAGACTTTTGAGATGTTTGAAATGAATTTTGAGCAGAAGCAATAAATCTATCTGAATAATCCTGATTTTCCAATGCTAAAGGTTGATATTGATATTCTGTGTTATTAGACTCTCTATTTTTTGTATTGATAAATGGGACAATAAACAAAACTCCCAATAATGTAATCGTAGTTATGATATCTTTCTTTCTATAACTCTTATAATATTTCATCAAATATCTCCTTGGCAAATAAAAATTTCTATCCTTACCCTTATGAGTGCTAATCTTGTGCCAACTTATATGAGCCTATATTCAATTTAGCTGTCTATACATTATACAATTGTCTATATAAACTTATCGGAGAGAAGGAACTGAAATATGAAGAAAATAAATAAGATAAGCCCAAAGGATGTGTGTTACAGTGAGATGAGTCAATTTCAATATAACTGGAGACAGTGCCAAAAGATTCGTCAATCCTATTATAAAAGCTATAAAATAAAGCACCATAAGATGATTGACTCTAACTGTATGTTGTAGAAATTCTGCTTTCATAACCATGTTCTGTGTTATCTTTAATTTAAAAGATGAAAGCAAAAATAAACTCACAATAATATAACATATAGCAAAGATAGGGTGAAATATTCGCCATTGAATCAACCAATGAGCATTTCTTTGAAGATCCAACCAAAATCCTTCTATTAAAGATTCAGATGGAAAAAGTGTAGACGATAGTGCCGCAATAGCTCCTATTATTGATAAAAGCAAAAAACCAATCTCTAAAATATAGCCTTTCAGCTTTATATATTGATCTTGTTTAAAAAGAATACTTTTATAAGAAGTGAAAGGATCTTTAAAAGATATAGCAAGACTACCTGTCAATAACAGGCTATTGATTTGATGAAGAGACATCACAAAAGCTCTTTGAAAACTACTGACATCCCCTACTAATTCTGAGAGCACCAGCTTAGCTCCAATAAGTGCTTCTGTTAGAGTAAAAAACAAGGTCCATAAACACAGTCTTCTGATCTTATGACCAGTAGGAAAGAGTTTAAAAGCCATAATCACTAAAAAGATCACCGCTAATCCAAAAATTCCTGTTGAAAAACGATGCGTCCATTCAATCCAAGTAGATAAATCTGTTGTGCTATTGGGCAAAAAATCACCACGGCAAAGAGGCCAATTTCTACCACATCCATCCCCTGATTTTGAAACACGAACCCATGCGCCCCATAAAATAACAATTAAGGTATAAACCCAAAGAACTTTAACAAACTGAAAATACTTATCTTTTGATATCTTCATATTTTTTATTATCTATTACCTTGCTTCCAATCTGCCAAGTTTTATGTACATCATGATATTGACCGATATTGTCCACATCAATCCAATAAGGGGTATATTTATTTCTAAACCATGTCATTTGTTTTTTAGCTAGCCTCATGGTGGCGCAAACAATCTCGTCTACCATATCTTCTTTTTTAATTTTTTCTTCTAAAAAATGCATCACTTGTTTATAACCTACACTTTTCATCATAGGCCAATCTTTTAACCCTTTTTGCACTAACTCTTGCACTTCATCTATCAAGCCTATCTCTAGCATTTGACAAGTTCGTTTATGAATTTTTTGTCTTAGCTGATTCTTATTACACTTTAAACCTATCACTACTTTTGGATAAGGGAAAAGACAAGGTTGAAAGCCTTTTAGCATTTGAGTGATTGTTTGAGATTGTGTCCGCAATATTTCTATAGCCCTCAAAACACGATGAACATCTCTATGGTGTACTCTCTCAGCATAAGCAATATCTTTATCTCTTAATTCTTTATATAGACAGTCCAAACCATCTTTTTTAAAGCTTTTAATAACATTATTCCTTTCTTCTATTGAGACCGTCGGCAAAGAAGGCATTCCTTTCAAAAGAGCCTGTAAATAAAAACCACTACCACCTACAATAAAAACATAAGATACTTTTCGATCACAAAGATGTTTAAGTGTTCTAAGAGCAGATCTTCTGAAGTCTCCAGCAGTAAACTCCCCTCCTTCTTTAACAATGTCAAAGAGATGATGAGGGATTTCAGCTTGTAATTTTTTTGAGGGCTTATTTGATCCAATATTTAAAGATTGAAAACACTGTACGCTATCCGCATTGAGAATATGACCACCAACAGATTTAGCCCATTTAAAAGCTAAGTCTGACTTTCCTACTCCAGTGGGACCCACAATAAAAATTGTTCTCATTTTTTCTAATATACTTTAAACTTTATAAAACTATATATCATAAATTTTGTTCTACTCAGTATCTGATGTTTGACAACAGGCAAGTCTAAGAATCTAAAGAGAAATTGTTGTCACAAAATAAGACACTTATAGACAAATTTTGTCTATCTTAAAATCTACAAGCTCTAAATACCCATTTTTATGGACAAAAAGGACTTTATTTTGATCTGACACAAAATAACTATGGTCTACTTCTTGCTTATTATTAAAGTATGAGAAAATCAAAATATTATTTTTTAACAATTCAGCTCGTTTTATTTGCTTTAATCATTTTTATCTTTTTGCCATCTTGTGGAAACAAAGCAGTTTCAACAAAAAAAGCTCCTGGCTATCTATCTAATATTGATACCCGTCTCCATACAAACAGGCCAGGGCACCGTATCGCTGATAGAACAGAAACCCCAATAGAAGGTGATTCAACAATAACACAAAATGAAGAAGAACAGCATATCCGCATAGAAGACATCTCTATACAAGAGCAAAGGTCTATAGGAGGCCCACTGACAGCAACACTCAAACTTATTGTGGATGAAGAAGAAACGGAAATTGACCTTTTTGGAATAATAGATTCAGATGGAACAGTAGATTTGCGACCAATAGGACGAGGCAACTTAGTTCATGGTGTTGCTACATGTATTGACAAAGAATTTTGCCATCAAATTGTTTTAGATATCTATTATAGAACAGAGACTGGGACACTTAAAAGACACCAAGTTCAGTCTGTAACCCCTGAAGTTCAAGTCATTGAAAATATAGACATTCAAGACCCTTCTATTGATAACTCTAACGACCAACAAGAGCCTTCTCCTCAAATAGATTCTCCTAAAACAGAAGAAGAAACTCCAGTTATAGACACACCAAAAAAAGAACCTCTAATAGTGAATGTTCCTCCAGATATCCCCGAAGGTGCTGTTGAAGAACCATTATCAGTCATTATTACAAGACCTCCTTTTGATCTTGATGCAATTTATAAATTACCTCTTCCTACACCTTCTCGTATAGAACGACAAAGAATGGACACCGCAATTATTAGAGAAAGACTTGAAGAAGGAGAAGACATAACATCCATTCAAGCAGATCTGCCTGAGCCAACAAATCAAACTCCTCTAGAAGCTGATGAAACCGATCCTAAAAGTGCAGAATTTACTCCAACGATTTCCCCTGATGATGAAGTAAGAGAAGCCATGGGAATAGCACCTAGCCAATTTAAAGATGATTATCTAAATCAGAATGGTTCTATGGAAAATGCAATTAGAAGGCAAGCCATCAATAGAAGAAGTAGTGGAACACTACAAGAAGGAGAAAGGCTTATTCAAGATGTTTTCGGCATTAAATGGTTACAACATGGAGATTCTCATATCAAATGGGTTACTTCAATGACAAATCATTTCATAAGAATAGTAGGATCAGAATATCAAAGACAGCACCCACAACATTTTGTGATCATAAACAGATCTTCAAAACAATACGGTGGACGTGTTAGTCCTCACAAAACACATCAAAATGGACTGGATTTAGATGTAGCTTACCCTCATGCAGATCGCCACATGCAACGCTTTTGGAATGTTTTTAACGGCAACGGGCAGTTTATTATGACAGAAAAAGATGCAGAGAAAACAATGGATCTATTAAAAACTATGTCTGCAACAGATGTTATTAATAAATATCATGTTGATCAATCTGTGAAGGATTATTTAACACATATAGCTGAGACAACAGGTCAACTTGAAGAGCAATGCCCTATTCTAACACAGCTTTGCCATGCTAGCGGTCACCGAAATCATATACATGTACAGCTTAAATGCACTCAATTCAATGAAGGCTGCCATGATTCCGCAGACCCACCTTATTCAACATGCCCCACGCCAAGAGCATGTCAAGGAATATAGTTTAAAAATATCTATTATTAAAAGATCTTTTTATATATTACTTTGATTTTCAAAAGCTTAGCAGTTAAGTCTTTTCGCAACTTGCTTCTAAATGTTTTGTCAAACTATCTATGCCTGAATACATACCATTGTAACAAATAAAGAAAACATAATCATATCAAAACATTTCAATAACCTAGACTTATGGCCATGGTTGCCTAAAACACTAATAACTTTAGTGTTTTATGTCTTTATTTTCATAATATTATATACATCTTTTACTTAAGTTTTCAGGCATTTTAATCGATAAGAGAGAATGGTATACTATATTTAACAGACTCATAATGATAAGAATACAATCTATAACGAGAAGGGCAATCCATGCTTATTAAGAAACACATTGGAGTTTTCATTGTAGTTTTTGTTCTTACATTTTTAACAACACAAATAGGACTTGCCAATCTTTATGTCCTAGTTAAAGGAAAAGTGAAATCTCATGAGGGTGGAATTTACACTATTGAAACTAACAAGTCTTTAGTCCACATAAAAGATCAAAGCCTTACATTAGAGCTTAAACGAACACTTCATAGAAGAATAGGCCGTCAAATACAAATAACCGTTCCACAACAGGCTATCGCTTCTCAATCTACTCAATCAAATAAATCGACTAGAACTCAAGCAAATATTAAAAAGAAAAGAACATTAAATAAAAACTTAAAGGCAAATAAGTAAAGAAAAGAGAGGTATTTAGAATGAAGATGCGAAGGAACTCAAACCTATTTAATAAAGTTGTCTTACATAGAATAATTTATAAGCTCATTATTTTCACTACAGCTTATATACCAAGTATGTATGTTCATGCTATTTATGAAGACTGTGAAGCTGTTACACACCCTTATATAGAAGTCAGTTTATGTAAAATAAGAATAAAAAACTGCAAAAACAATGGCGTCCCAGACACTAGAACAAATCTCGAGGCAACCTGTGATATAGCCCATTTGTCATGCCCAGCAAGTTCTAATGCAGAATGTTATCCCTTCGCCTGTCCTACCAATCCAAATGAGTGTGCTAACGATAATGAAGGTGATGGTATTACAAATTATACAAACACCGCCACAATTCAAGCAATTCCACCATACAGTGGCTGTAAAAAACAAGGAGAAACAATAGTAGAAGACTACCGATGTAAAATGACAGTGACCTCTTGCAAACAAGGTCGTGAATATGCTATTCCCCCAGGAACTCCCGCAACAGCTGTTTGTGATACAGGTATATGTGATAGAAAAAATCCTCCAGATTGCAAGTGTCCTACTGACCCAAATGAATGTGTTAATGATTCCCAAGGAGATAATTTTACAGTTTATAACAATACTGAGTATATTAGATCATCAGATGTTAGAACAAGTCCACCAAGTCGACATAGGTGCCCCACACCAAGTTGTAGTGGAAGAAACAACTAAAAGATATTCTTTTTTAACAGTAGCGCACGTACATAATAAAAGAGAGGGGTTATGATTTCAAGATAACTCCTTTTTTCTATTTAAAACATTCAACAAAAACATCCTGTATATTGTGTAATATGAACATTTAATTTTCTATTTTTCAAATAGGTGCATTTTATTTGTCTGGAATCTGGCCTCTGGGAAACAAGAGATAAAGTTAACTTACTTCAAGTTTTCTCTATAAATCAGAGGTAATCCTATAAAAAAAGTAATAATAGATAAAAAAGTGGCTAGTCGCCAACTTAAGCTCTGGCCAAAATCAAACCGTATTTTATTCTGAGAAGGCACCATTCCTATCAATCCAGGAGAGATTAAATAAATAGGATCATTCGTAGATGTTTTCCAAGAAGGATGGTAAGCAAACTTCACAACATGAGGAACACCAACACAATTTGTCTCTAAATCAAAACCAAAAAAATCTACAGTCACATTTGTCTCACAATCTTTCTTAGAATTGTTTTCAATAGTTATTTTAAATTTCTCTGTATCAGAATTTAAGGCGAGCAACTGCCATGGATTTTCTCCATCATATTTATCAAACCATTTGTTCATTGTGTGCCTCCAATCATCTGTTTTTTCAATAAGATTCACAGAACCATAAATAGGGTCTGCAAATGAAGGAGAATTCTTTAAATGATAGAGTGTCCAGGGATCAAATCCTTTCTCTTCAATAAGGTAATCTGCTTGTCGAATTTTTTCCTTGCTTTCATCTGTAAAAACAATGATATGACCAATTCCCATAAGATTGAGCTTAGGAGCTAAATTTTCAATTCCATAACTTGGACAAATATAACCTCTGATAGGACAAGAAGGCGACTTGCTCACTTTTGCTTGCATATAGTAAGATGTGGGGGAAAGTAAATTAGCTTCTGCATATAATCCTTCTAAGGTGGCTCTAGAGGTAAAATAAGGTAACATTTCAAAAACACGTGGAGTTCCGGCAGCGTTATGTAGAGTATTATGCTCGAATATAATACGAGGTTTAGAAAATCCAGGTGAAATCCCTTCATACAACTTTTGTAAGTTAGGGTAATATTTCTTATTCTGCCATCCTGAATAATTCCATTGACTCCAATAAGAAAAATTCTTTATATAGCCTGTCATCCACCACATCATTAGTAAAATAGCGGGAAGAACAAATATAGAAAAACCCTTTTTTGGAATATAGATACGATTTACAAAAGCACATAAAATACTTGAAGAAATACATAAAAAGAGTGTAATTTGAGGAAGCACTCGACTATCTACTAAGCCTATTTTAGGAAACACAAAAAACAATCCAAAATAAACTAAGGCTGGTATCATCCAAAACAGCAAAGACTTATATTCTAAAATTTTATGCTTCCTTTGAAAAAACACAAACCCCATAAAAACAAGTCCGATAAAACTAACTGCATATATTGGATATAACTCTTTAGAAGTAAAAACATCTACAAGAGCCTTGGTTCCAAAATACATAGCTACAGGAGTTGTCCATGAATGATGATCCATCATAGGCCATAAAAACCAAAGTGATAAAGCAAGAGTGGTCAATCCTGTAATAACCAATATTTTCAACCAACTAACCAACTGGTGTCTTTTCGCAAATACCAAAACTGAAAGAAAAAACACAGGAATAATAACAAAAACATACGCATGAGATAAAGCTGTGGCTGAAAAAAAACAAATAGCTGCTATAGATATGTGATTTTGTTTGATACTTTTAACCAAACATCCAAGCCCTAATAAAAGAAAGCAAAGAGCATAAAGGTGAGCAAACTGCCCTGAAAGAGTAGAAAGGGTATTTCCTCCAAACATAGAATAAGACTCATTGTAAAGATGTGGTAAAGTTAAACATACAGCTAATATAGGTGTTGGAAATTTAAAATCCATTTGGCGCATACAAAAATAAACACAAAAAGGAAGCATAAAAATAGGTAAGAGTGTGCCAATATTAAAAGCTGTCCCTAAGTCTACAAAAAAACTTATAATGACCATAATCATAAAAGGCAGAGGAAAATAGTGGAGCAATACTGGCTCTCCACCTAAGTTTCCTGGATTCCACAACCGAAGATAGAGAGCTTGCTCGCCAAGATAACGAGGGTCTAATAATTTTAATAAATAAGGAACTCCTTCATTTTTTAGAACATAAAGTGGCCAAAAGTGTGATCCCATATCACCACCTGTTGCAGGAAGTGAGTTAAGAACATCTATAGGAAGGTGGTAAATCAAAAAACCTGAAACAAAAATTAGGCCTAAAAGGTCTATGATGTTTTCTGCAATAAATTGTTTTGTTAATTTAATATAACTCATTATATTAATCCCTATAAAAACCAATTTTACTTAATTTTAATATTAAGTTATTTATCATCCTAAATCACCGGTTTATTTTTAGGAAAGAGACTACCCTCGTTTTTTTACATCATGTTAGGGAAATTGTTTTTGTTTCCTAAAAATAAACCTGCCTCTATTTCACTAAAATGCACCTGACCTCTGGTCACTTTCTGGCAGTTAGCATTTTTTTGAAGGCGTAAGCCTTCAGGCTAATTGCCCAAAAACTGCCAAAGGTAAGGGATGTATTGTTTTTTAGAAAAACAAGGAAAAAACCTTTGGGGCAATGACTGGATATTTATGGCAAAGCCAAGTAGTCCTCGATGGGATCGCTTTTTAGCGATCCCATCTGCGGAAGAACCTGTCTTTGCCATAAATATCCAGTCTTATCTTGCTATGAAAAGATTAAAGGTAATTTGTAGAGGAGAAAGTAGGAAATGAGAAATAAAATAGTAAACGATTCCCTTAACATCGTGTAAAAGAATGAGGATAGTCTCCTTCCTAAAAATAAACGGATTTTTGAGGCAGGTTCATTTTTAGGGATACAGTTTCCTTAACATCGTGTTAAAGAACGAGGGTAGTCTCTCTCCTAAAAATAGTCAGGCTTTCTAGGCATTGCCCTATTTGCCAAACGGCGTGAGCCAGTTTGGGGGCAATGCCAGAAAGTGGCCAGAGGCCAGACTATTTTTAGGGATACAGGTCCAGTTTCTTATTGTTTATCTACGATATTATAGACTTTTCATGCTTGTTTGTTTTTTTATATAAGTCTTTCTGGTATTTTTAAAGCTATGAAGTACCGTTTTATATTCTTACTTGTCATTTTAAGTATTCTCTTATTAATTACCTGTTTCTATCATATAGATAATTCAAATACTTTTAAGTTAAAACATATTTATATTTCTTATACCTCTCCAGACCAAACAAAACAGCTTTATTGGAAGGATCGTATAGACACTCTTAAAAACAAATGGGGCTCATTTAAAGGAAAAAATCTTTGGAATATTCGTATTTCTAAAATCAAAAAAACCTTATCCAAAGAGGCATGGATTAAAAAACTTCAAGTACAACGCAAATGGCCTAATGCGCTAAATATTTTATTAACCCCTAAAAAAGTATTAGCTATTGAAGTAAGCAGTCAAGGGCTTGTTATGCCTCTATCTGAAAATGGGGAGCCTCTTGATCCAAGCCCACTCACTAGGTCTATTATTGCTCCTGTTTTAAGATACTCTAAACAATATCTTCCACAAAATAATAAAAAAGTCAGGGCACAAATCACTCACCTACTATCTCGTCTGCCAGATCAAGGATATTTAAGCTTGTCACAAATTGATGAAATCACTGTAGAGCAAAATGAAATATACCTACATATTCTAAAAGAAAGAATGAAGATACAACTTGGAGAAAAAAATATCCCTATAAAGATAGCAAGAGTGGAGAAGGTTCTAGAATATTTGAAAAGTCAAAATATTACAAGCCGCGTTATTGACGCTCACCTCTCCCAAAAAGTTCTTGTGAGACCATATAAACATCGATAGCCTAAAATAGGGGCTATTAGAAGCAAATCTTTGTAATTACTCATTTTTTAACCTGTTTGTCTATAGACAAAAGTCTTAATAATACATTTATGCATAATTACTTATGAAAAAAGGTAAAAAAGCAAATGAAGAACCTCAAACGAAAAGAATCTATCATCGCAAGTTTAGATATAGGCAGCATGGAGGTACGGGCTGTTATCGGCCAAGTCTTTGAATCAAATATAGATATTATAGGTGTTGGCCGAGCATCCAGCCATGGTTTACGCAAAGGAATTGTCGTCAACATTGATGATACGACTAAAGCTATCCACGAAGCCATCGAAGCTGCTGAGCTTATGGCAGGAACGGATGTCTCTACAGTTTATGTTGGAATTTCTGGCTCTCATATCAATTCTTTTGATTCAAGAGGAATGGTAGCAATTCAAGGTAAAGAAATTCGCTCTATTGATGTTCAAAGAGTGATAGATGCTAGCCAGGCTGTTTCTGTTCCTTCAGATCGCAATGTGATTCACATTATTTCCAAAGGATTTAAAGTGGATGATCAAGAAGGTATTAGTGACCCTATTGGAATGTCTGGCGTGAGATTAGAATCATCTGTACACATTGTGACAGCTAATCGCACAGCCCTACAAAACGTTTTAAAATGTTGTCAAAAAGCAGGCTTAAAAGTTGAATCTATTGCTTTAAACACATTAGCATCTGCTAATTTTCTACTCAGTGCAGATGAACAAAGCTTAGGAGTAGGCCTTGTAGATATTGGGGAAGAAACAACTAATATTATTCTTTACACTAAAGGGGAATTAGCATTCACCACAGTATTACCTATAGGAGCTAATTCTATCACAAATGACATTGCTATTGTTTTAAAAACTCCTCTAACGGATGCAGAAAAACTCAAATGTCAATTTGGATGTGCCATGCCTAACTTGGTTATGGAAGGCGAAACTTTAGATATTTCAAGTGTAGGTGATCGTCCAAAACAAGATATACAAAGAAAATATCTCTGTGAAATTATTGAACCACGTGCTGAAGAAATATTCCATCTGATTCAAAATAAAATTCAAAAAACAAGTTTAGCCTCTCAACTAGCTTCAGGAATCGTTCTTACAGGAGGAGGCAGTCAACTAGATGGCCTTGTTGAGATGGGAGAATTTCTTTTTGACATGCCAGTAAGAAAAGGTCATTTGCAAAACATAGGAGGATTAAAAGAAACTGTCAGTTGCCCTTCGTTCACTATGGGGATAGGATTATTATTATATGGGTTAGAAGAAAGAGAAAAAAGAAGATTTAGATCTCAACCTAGTCTAGCTCAATGGTTAAAAAAATCAGCTCAATTGTTAAAAGGCTTTGTGACAAGGAGGAAGCATGTTGGAAATAGATGAAAATATAGAATTTGGAGCAAATATCAAAGTCATCGGTGTTGGCGGTGGTGGTGGAAATGCTGTTTCAACTATGATCAATAGTGGCTTAAAGGGCGTTGAGTTCATCATTGCAAATACAGATAAACAAGCTCTAAACTCTAACTCAGCAGATGTCCGCATACAACTGGGTCAGGAACTTACAAAAGGATTAGGCGCAGGGGCTGATCCTGAAGTTGGCAGACGTGCTGCTATAGAATCACAAAATGATATTGCCAATGCCTTAAAAGGTATTGATATGGTATTTGTCACAGCTGGAATGGGAGGTGGAACAGGAACTGGCGGAGCCCCTGTTATTGCAAAAATTGCTAAGGATATGGGAGCTTTAACAATCGGAGTTGTCACTCGTCCATTTATTTTCGAAGGACGTAAAAGACAACGTCA
This sequence comes from Bdellovibrionales bacterium, assembly GCA_965262715.1. Lineage (GTDB taxonomy): Bacteria > Bdellovibrionota > Bdellovibrionia > Bdellovibrionales > JAUICD01. Next base: position 2,246,747 of record OZ253553.1, read on the forward strand.
TGCAAATATAGGGCTTTCAGAACTTAAGGAGAATGTCGACACATTGATTGTTATTCCCAATCAAAAACTACTTAGTATTTCTGCTGAAAAAACACCACTTCTTGATACCTTTAAAAAAGCTGATGAAGTTTTACTCAATGCTGTTCAGGGTATCTCTAACTTAATTAATGTAAAAGGACTAATTAATTTAGACTTTGCAGATATCAAGACAGTCATGTCAAATCAAGGTATGGCTATTATGGGAGCTGGAAGCGCATCAGGAGATAACCGAGCTACAGAAGCTGCCTCTAATTCTATATCCTCACCTTTACTTGAAAATATCTCTATTAAAGGTGCAACAGGCATTATCATCAATGTAACAGGGCCTTCTAACCTTAGCCTACATGAAGTCAATGAGGCATCGACATTGATCACTGACTTAGCTCATGAAGATGCAGAGATTATATTTGGTGCTGTTATTGATGAAACCTTAACAGATGAATTGAAAGTGACAGTGATTGCGACAGGATTTGATGAAAACAAAAACGCTGAAATAGAAAAACCTCATTTTCACACTCACAAAAACAATATAAATCACAGACATTTACAAACAAATAACTATCAAGATACGAGTTATTTAAATAATACACTTTCAAATACCCACAACCCTTCTCATTTTGTAGATGCCACTCAACAAACCAACCATCCACCGCTACCTCCTCCTAACACCTGGCAAAACAAAGAATCAAATATACATTCTTCTTTAACATCTCTTGGCTTATCTTCTAAGTCTTTAGCACATCAAATATTGACAACTCTTCCTCCAAACACAGACTTACCTGTCAGCAATATAGATTTACCAACTCATGATACTAAAACAAAAGAGGGTGAGACTTCTAAGTCAAATCAGGATAACATCAATAATGAAGAAATCGAAAAGCTCAGTAGTGAACAAAACCAAATATTTGAAGAAGAGACAGAGAAAGACTTACAATCAAGACAAGCTTTATTAGACAAAATAAAATCTTATAAACAATCTTATCAAGAAAAAGATGATATAGCTTCTAGACAACTATCCATGGATATACCTATAGAAGATACGACAAGTTCTGAAAACATCTTATTTGAAAAAGAACTAGACTCACCTTTTGATCAAAATATGCTTGATATACCTGCTTATATTAGAAAAAAGCATGCTCAAAAATCCAAAAATATTTGAATTTAAAAGCATACAGTAGGCTTCTTCTATAGGCAACAAGCATCCCCCGTGCCACATTACTGTTATTTTGTGATTTTATTATGGAATAAAATACTTCAAGAAAAATTTGTTCCCTGAGGCACTGGCCTGAGCCTAATGTATGATTTTAACTCTAAATGTCTATTTTGTGTAACACTAAATCATTTAAAACAACCCCACCCCTAGAATAAGTATATAGATTCTTAAAGTAACTAAACTTCTGCAGAAAAACATCTTTTAATCATCTCTTACAAAAGCAAAGACGTAGTTAGACAAAAATACCAAAAATACCCTATACACTTAATATAAAGAGTATTATATTGAATAAGTAAAAACTTGGGAGCATATTACAAATGAACTGGTTTGATCTTCGCAAAGGGTTTCTGATATTATTTGTGATTATATTACCATTACTATCACTTAATCTGCAAAACAAAACATTAAAATGGTACTTAAGCCCTTTTATTTCAATAGCTTCTAATATACAAAGTGCTTACTCTGGCTTCACAGCAAGCATACAAAGTACAACATCTCTATATTTAAATCTCATAGACATAAAGAAAAAAAACCTCAAGCTAAAAAAAGAAGTGATAAAAATAAATGCGCTCAAGGTTCAACTTTCAGAAGTTCAAATAGAAAATGAACGTTTAGAGCAGCTTTTAAATTTCAAGAATAACATACAACAACAATCATTAGCCGCTAGGGTCATAGCTCATGACTTGTTGTTTGGCACACATTCCACTATTCGTGTTAATCGCGGCACACAAGATGGAGTTGAAATCAACCAATCTGCTATCACTCCTTTAGGAGTCGTAGGTGTTGTTTTCCATGCTGAAAAGACATTCTCAGACATCCTCATATTAACAGATAACTTTTCAACAATAGATGCCATGGTCCAAAGGTCTCGAGTGCGTGGTGTGATTGCGGGTAAAAGAGGTTCTTGCACAATGCAGTACCTTGAAAGAGCTGATGATGTCCAAAGTGGTGATTTGATTATAACAACCGGTCTCGACAATATTTTTCCAAAAGGCATCCCCATAGGTCATGTCATAAAAGTGCAAAAAAGAAGTCACGACATCTCTCAACAGGTTGAAGTAGAGCCTCTTATTAATCCTCATAATTTAGAAGAAGTACTTATCATATTAAAACTTCCTACAGTCAAAACTATTCAGCCTTTAATTTCAAAAAATGAATTAAAAAAAGAAGAAATGTAATTTTAAAAAGATTATTATGACAAACAAATTAAACTTATATATCAACTTTACAATAATGTTTACATTACTTTTATTGTTCTGCTTAATACAAACAACCACTTTATCACAATCTATGACAGCCTCTCAAGCTCCTAATCTATGGATCGCTTTTACAGTATATATTGCTTTATTTAGAAGACTTCCAGAAGGGTTGCTTTGGATTTATTTAAGCAGCTTAACAGGAACTATTTTTTCTCATTGTTCTTTAAGCTTTTTTCTCATCAGTCAAATAATAATTTTATTTTATATAAGAACTATGAATATTTTTTGGAAAGGCGGCAGATATTTTCTAATATTTTATAGCACTTCCATTATTTTATTCTATATAAGTAATTACTTCCTTTCTGTATTATTAAACTTACAAACTTTATATGATGTTTATTGGAATTCCTTTTTTTATCAGATTTTATGGGCTATCATACTCGGCTATCCTATTTATCAATTGCTTAAATGGATAGATGACCTCACAAAACGAAGCTCATCCTCTATAGACGCAGATGATTTAACATTAACAATTTAAAAGGGACTACTTGTGAAAAAACTATATTTATCAAACCCTGAAGAAGAAGTTAAGGAATTTGCGCACAAGTATAAGTTTCTGTATTCTATTCTTGGTATTGTATTTATGATCTTTGCTTGTCGTCTTTGGTATCTACAAGTATTTCAAGGCAAAGATCTACGCCTATGGTCAGAAAGAAATCACATTAAATTACAAAAACTAGATGCACCAAGGGGAATGATCTTAGATCGCAAAGGACGAGTTATTGTTGATAATCGACATGGTTTTGATGTGGTTATCACACCACAATATGCTAGAAAACTCAATGAAACAGCATATCAAATTGCAAAGATTCTTAATTTAGAAACTTCTTACATCATAGAAAAAGTAAAAAAATCCAGCAAAAAAAACGGGGCTTTTAAACCTATTGTTATCAAAGAGGACCTAAACCGAGATGAAGTTGCTAGAATTGAACGAATGAGAAAACATCATCCAGGTCTAAAAATTGAGATCCGTATTAAACGCACTTATTTGATGGGAGATAATGGTGCCCAGCTCTTTGGATATGTAGGGGAGGCAACGTCTCAACAAATACAAAAAAGAAATATCCAATCTTCATCTCATCATATTTATCAAGGTGATACCACAGGAAGAAGTGGTATAGAAGCTGACTTTGACACATATCTTAGAGGTAAAAGTGGTATGAATTTTGTCCAAGTCGATGTTTCAGGAAGAGAATTCAAATCTGTAGAAGCACCACGAGTACTGAGTTTACTTGATTCTATACAAGAACCTCAACCTGGGCATTCCCTAATCTTAACATTAGATAAACAAATTCAAGAAGTGGCCTACAATGCATTTGCTAAAACAGGACGTATAGGATCTGTTGTTGTATTAGAAAATAAAACAGGAAAAGTTTTAGCGTGGGTAAATTCTCCAAGCTTTGACCCCTCATTATTTTGGCCAAAGATAAAATCAGAGAATTGGCAAACTCTTATAAACAATCCTTTAGAACCCTTAAGAAATAAAGTCATTCAAAATCACTACCCTCCAGGGTCGACATTTAAAGTCATTCTTGCTCTTGCAGGCCTTCAGGAAGGTTTAATAGATACTCAAACAACTCATGATTGCAACGGATCATTGAAGTTAGGGCGTCGCAGATTTTATTGCGCTAAACGGCACGGACATGGACAGCTAAACATAGTTCAAGCTATTGAAGAATCTTGTAATGTCTTTTTTTATAAACTAGGTATGAGCTTGGGCATTGAAAAAATAGCTCAATATGGACGCTCGTTGGGTATAGGCCAGAAAACAGGAATAGACATCACAGGCGAAGTGTCTGGCCTGATGCCTGATGCTTTTTGGAAAGAAAAAACCAAAAAAGAACCATGGCAATTAGGAGAAACTTTAAATATTTCCATTGGACAAGGATTTTTATTAACTTCACCTCTACAATTGGCAAGTATTTTATCAGGTATTGCAAATAGCGGTCCTGTTTACAAGCCCTACATTGTAGATAAAATATTAAATGTAGAAGGACAAGCTATACACCAAACAAAGCCTCAATTACTACGAGATCCTTCAAGTGGATTCAACACAGAAGTGACTATTTCAAAGAAAAACTATCAAATTTTACAACAAGGTCTCTTTTCAGTCATACATGGAAAGAAAGGCACTGCAAGATGGTATAAAGTTCCAGGTATAAAAGCTGCTGGTAAATCAGGAACCGTACAAGTCAAGACAATGAACGCAGAACAGCTTTTTAAAAAATGTGAAGAACTACCTGTTTTACAACGCCATCATGGCTGGTTCATTGGCTATGCGCCTTTTGATCAACCAGAAATCACAATAGCTGTTTTTGCACAGAATGCTTGTTCAGGATCAAGAGGAGGAGCTCCAGTTTTTAGAGATATTGTAAAAGCTTACTTTAAAGAAAATCTCATACAAAAGAAAACTTCTCTACAGACTTCTAATAAACTGATCTTAAAAGGCAATATCACATCAAAAAAAGGCAACCTAAATAACAATCATTTATCTTTGATCAACAATAAAAACCTCAAGGTTATTCAATAGTGAGTCAATATTTACAAGTAGAAAAAAAATCTTTACTTCACAAAATTGACTGGCGTTTAGTCACAGTTATTTTATTTTTAAATGTTGTTGGACTTTTGAATCTATATAGCGCGACTCATGGAGTTCATACAATAGGTTTAAGCAGAAATTTCTTATTTCAAATAACATGTCTTTTAGGAGGATGGACTGTTTTTACTATAATCACACTCATAAACTACAAACATTTGATACGATTTTCTTATATTTTTTACATTTTAAATCTTATAGCTTTAATATTAGTTCCTTTTATTGGTCGTTCTACATATGGTGCTAAAAGATGGATAGATCTTGGATTTTTTAGTTTTCAGCCTTCTGAAACCATGAAGGTTGCGCTGATTTTGATATTAAGCCATCTTTTAATTCATCACAGATATATACAACTATTAAGGTTAAAAGACTTAGCAATACCATTTTTAGTAACTATCATACCTTTCATTCTCACTCTCCGTCAGCCAGATTTAGGAACAGCTATGATATTTTTAGCAATAACTCTTTCTATGATTTTATTTATAGGCATACAAAGACCAATTTTTATTGCATGCATTTTCATGGGCATTATAGCTATACCACTTGCTTGGAATTTTGCTTTAAAGGATTATCAAAAAGGGAGAATTTTAACCTTTTTAGATCCTTCAAGAGACCCTCAAGGTTCTGGCTACAATTCCAATCAATCGAAAATATCTATAGGCTCAGGTCAAATACTGGGCAAAGGATTTAGGCAAGGCACTCAATCACAATTAAGATTTTTGCCTGAAAGGCATACTGATTTTATATTTAGTGTTTTAAGCGAGGAGCATGGTTTTTTAGGTAGTATGGCCACTGTCGGACTTTTTTCTCTTCTACTACTTATAGGTATAAGCATTGCCTCTACCGCTGCTGACAAAACAGGAGCACTGCTTTCTATGGGATGCGTAGCTGTTCTTTTTTGGCATATATTTGTAAACATTGGAATGGTAACAGGTTTATTGCCAATTGTTGGCATTCCTCTCCCGCTATTATCTTACGGCGGATCTAATCTTTTACTCACCATGTTCACTCTCGGCCTCATATCAAGTGTAGCGGTGAATAAGAATCTATTTTAGTGAAACGATTTCCTTAACATTTTATTAAAAGACGAACAGAGTCTCCTTACTAAAAATAAACGGGTTTTTGAGGCAGTTAGCACTTTCTTGAAGACGTAAGTCTTCAGGCTAACTGTCCAAAAATGACCAGAGGTCAGTTTATTTTTAGGGAAACAGCTAGCGGTGAATAAGAATCTATTTTAGTGAAACAGATAATTTACCTAAGTTACACCATTAAACTATTTCCGGCCTCCGGGAACTGTTGCCGATACAGTCTCCCGGACTGCCCGACTGCCTGATTGCCCGATGCAAGGACCTTATTTTGTCTCCTATTTAAGTCTGTTTTACAAAAAAAGTCACCTTCAAAGATTCTTATCTATTTCAATTATCTTTAAAGTTCAAAACAAATATCTTAAAACACCTGTTTTTACAATAGACACAAGATAACCCTTTCTAAATAAGATATATGTTTTGCTCTTCATTTATGTGGCACGACTTTTGCTTCTTTATTCCTTGAATTAAATAATTTTTTATAACTATATTTTAGGAGATATTAATATGCGCAATTTAACTTATTTATTAACAGGAACACTTTTATTCACATCTATAATAGTAGGATGTAAAAAAGATAAATCACCTTCTTCATCCAATCCTACAGGCAATCAAAATTCTAATATAGAAAATATATCTAATACAGAAGATCACTATGCCTTAACAGATTCAGGTTCTACCTCAATAACTGATGTAGATACAAATGAAAACAGACATAATCTTTCTATAAAAAAATGGGGATTTCAAGTTAATGATGAAAGCAGTGTTACAGCTATAAGTTATGGAGAAGATGTCTTTACACTTGAAAGATTTATGACAACACCTAATGAAGAACTTATATTAATTTCAGCTAATAACATAACAAATAACAGTATCTCTATTCTCAAACTCACCCACAAATCAGAAGATAATGATACTCTTATAGGTCAAGTTCAAACAGTAACTCATCCTAATGTTGTTCAAGAAATAAGAGCTTTTATTAATGATCCTACAGAAAACATCATCTTAGACAGCTATACAGAAGCAGGAACTTTTGAAGATGCTATTTTCAATATCAGTTTTTATCAAGCTTCATATACTATGAAGGATGATTTTTTCTTCCCTAATCCATTGTCTGCAAATTTTACACACAGACAAAGGATGGCATATCTCATGATTGCAAACACTACAGTTGCTAACAATAGATATGTTGATGCAAATATAGTTATTGCATCTACTCCTGCACCTAAGTTTCCTGTGCCCGTAAATGCCATGAGACATGAAGAGCCTTTAAATCTTTCTTTCCAGCAATCCCAGGAAGACTTCTCGGTAAACACTCCAACTACAGCTCTGATGGAAGGACTAAATATTGAAGAATATAATACTCTTGATATGGATGTTAATACAGTTTTTAACAATCAATCAATTGTATTTACTTTCAATCGATACTTACAGATTTATAATAGAGAGACACAGTTTCAAGTAGAAATCACTTCAGATATGAAACCACTTCATTTCTCAGTATCACTTTCGAATGTGGCTAGAAGAACTTGGTTACGCATTCAAGAATTTATGCAGTCAGATCAAATTCAAGCAGCTTTATCAACAACTCAAGATGCAGCAGCACACTCTCTTGAAAAGAGTCAAGAATTTATGCAGTCAGATGCATTTCAAACAGCCGTATCAAAAGTTAAAGAAGGAGCATCGCAATACGCTATGATCAAAATAGGACAACTTATGCAACCACCGACACCCTTATTCTCTCTTGAAGATGAAAATACAGATAACTCACCAAACAATGAGCACAATCAAAATCAAGATGTTCCATATATAACCATAAGACTTGACGAATAAATATAGTTCATAACTACTTAAGCCTCTTTCCGGAATCAGGTAATCAGGTAAGCTGATTCCCAGACTGCCCGACTGCCAGAAGCTTTTTAGTGAAACGATTTCCTTAACATGATATTTTCCGGGATTCCGACAAACTGTGTCAGGTAACTGTTGCCGGATACCGTTTCCCGGACTGCCAGTTTGCCATATCCCGGAATAAAGAGGGTTTAAGTTGTCTTGAATCTTATTTAATAAAGACATATTTTTGTCCTTTTTTAAACATAAGAGAGGATTGCCTACAGGACATGTTACTCAAGATAATCCTCCTACTCCACCATCAATTGATAGAGCAGAAGATCAAATACAACCTCTGGTTTCAACATCTCCTCAGCAAGCTCTACGTGAGTTTGAAGAGCACAATGCACATGTGCCTAGTATTCCTAAGATTTGCTGAAGAAATGACAGTCATCTCACCTGAAGACCCAGACTTTACAGGCATTGAAAAGTGACAGTCACCCCATCTAATAATTGTGGTGCAATATATGCACAAGAAGGGTTAGCTGACAATTATAGAAACTGTGCAAGAGCTGTTATAGAAATAGGATCAGAAGATTTTACTACAAATTAAAATATAATATGTAGCTCTCTTCGGAGAGGTATCTGCCTTACTAAAAATGAACATGATTTTGAGACAATTAGCATTTTCTTGAAGACTTAGGCTTTTCAGACTAACTGGTAAATAACAACACTTTCCTTAACATTGTGTTAAAAAACGAGGGGAGCCTCCCTCCTAAAAATAAACAGGTTTTTGAGGTAGTTAGCATTTTCTTGAAGATGCAAGTCTTCAGGCTAATTAGATACATTTAAAGAGTCTATCATCTATAAATTAGACACCTGTAATCTTTAAAAATCTCAGTGAGACAAGCCTTAACGCTTGTCTATTCCAAAAATGACCAGAGGTCAGTTTATTTTGAGTGAAACAGAAGAACATATTTTGTCTTCTACTGAAAGCTATTTGACAAAAAAAGTCACTTTAAAGCTGTCTATCTACTTCAGAAATCTTTAGAATTCAAAACAAATGCCTTAAAGTGGCCGTTTTACAATAGATACAAGATGATTTTCTCTAAATAAAATAAATACTTTATCTTTTATTTATATGGCACAATTTTTGCTCTTTTATATTTAAAATCAAATTTAATTTAAACAATTTTATAAAATATAATCAGGAGAATTTATTATGCGCAATTTAACTTATTTATTAACAGGAACACTTTTATTCACATCTATAATAGTAGGATGTAAAAAAGATAAATCACCTTCTTCATCCAATCCTACAGGCAATCAAAATTCTAATATAGAAAATATATCTAATACAGAAGATCACTATGCCTTAACAGATTCAGGTTCTACCTCAATAACTGATGTAGATACAAATGAAAACAGACATAATCTTTCTATAAAAAAATGGGGATTTCAGCTTAATGCAGATAATACAGTTACAGCTTTAAGTTATGGAACAGACATTTTCACTCTTCAAAAAGCTATGAAGACCTCTGATGAATATCCTATACTCATTTCAAATAATGCTTTAACAAGTAACAGCATCTCTATTCTTAAATTCATTTACAAATCAGAACATGAGGATATTCTTATAGGTCAAATGCAAACAGTAACTCATCCTGATGTCATTCAAGAAATAAGAGACTTCATTAATGGTGTTGATGAAGATGATACTTTAAATAGCTATACAGAACTAGAAAATTCTGAAAAAGTTGATTTTAATATAAGCTTCTATAAAGCTTCATATACTGTTGAGCATTCATTTTCTTTTTTCTCATCAGCCAATGTTTCTTTTAGAAACAGAAACCCCCAAGCTTATATGATGATTGCAGATACTGCAGTTGGAGAAGAAAGACAAGTTGGCGTAAATATAGCCCTCGTATCTAACTCTAACCCTTCAACTATTGCATATCAAGAACCTTTACATCTCTCTTTCCAGCAACCTTATGCAGCTTTATCAACAAACTCTAATACTACAGGTTTTATAGAAGGATTAAATATTGAAGGACTGGACCCTCTTACTATGAATGTTGCTACAACTACTACTGACCCCATCTCATTTTCTTTCAGTCAAACTCTATCTGTTAATGATCAAGAGAAAGAACTTCAAATAACAGTCACTTCAGACATGGAACCACTTTACTTTGAAACACCTGTTCTAAATCAACTTTCAAGAGCTTTTACAAACACTTTAGAAGTTGCTGAAGACATTCTCTATTCAGATACAGCTCAAAACACATTAATAACTGCATTAACATATAGAGCAAGACTTCGCAACTGGGTGGAATCAAAGTTTTTTCCTGAAAATGAAGCAAGCCTTATGCAACGACTAGGATCACGGGTAGGATCATTGTTTTCTGGAAGTGAGAATACAGAAGAAGAATATAAACAGAATGCAGAAAATGTAAAAAGTTTTTCTCGGGATGACATTTATACAAGAGGATTGCCTACAGGACAAGTCACTCAAGATAACAATCCCACTTCACAACAAGTTGATAGTGAAAATGAAACAGGCTTTATACAATGGGCAAGATCATTGTTTTCTGGAAGTGAGAATACAGAAGAAGAATATAAACAGAATGCAGAAAATGTAAAAAGTTTTTCTCGGGATGACATTTATACAAGAGGACTGCCTACAGGACAAGTCACTCAAGATAACAATCCCACTTCACAACAAGTTGATAGTGAAAATGAAACAGGCTTTATACAATCAATAAGCTCGTTTTTCTCTTCTGAAAATGATACCACAGAGGCTGTACAAGAAATTGATTGGAACGAAGTTTATCAAACTTCACAACGGGTTGATAATGAAGCAGGCTTTATACAATGGGCAAGATCATTGTTTTCTGGAAGTGAGAATACAGAAGAAGAATATAAACAGAATGCAGAAAATGTAAAAAGTTTTTCTCGGGATGACATTTATACAAGAGGACTGCCTACAGGACAGGTTACTCAAGATAATACTCCTACTCCACCATCAATTGATAGAGCAGAAGATCAAATACAACCTCTAGTTTCAACATCTCCTCAGCAAGCTCTACGTGAATTTGAAGAGCGCAATGCACATGCACCTAGTATTCCGATTCTAAGGTTTGTTGAAGAAATGTGACAATCATCTCACCTGAAGACCCAGACTTTGCAGGCATTGAACAAGTGACGGTCATCGCACCTGAAGGGCCAGCTTTCTCAGGCCTTGTTGAACAAGTGACAGTCACCCCATCTAATAATTGTGATGCAATATATGCACAAGAAGGGTTAACTGACAATTATAGAAGCTGTGCAAGAGCTGCTATAGAAATAGGATCAGAAGATTTTACAACAAATTAAAATAGAACATAATATGTACCTCTCTTCTAAAAAGAGAGGTGCTTTTTAAGCTTCTATACTTATTCATTCATCTTACTTATGCAATTTTTATAACTTTAAGAAACTTGTTGTTTATTGATTTATCTAAGTTAAAACTTACTTGATGGCCATCTTTCGGAATCCAAAAGTCCAAGAGATTGAAAATCTGGCAGTCTGCTTATTTTGAACTTTTCCCTAATTTTTTCTCCCAACAAAAGATAAATAAAAAGTTGTATCCCTAAAAATGAACCACTCTCGACAAGCCTGTTTATTTTGAGTGATACAGCTTACCTTGTCTGCCCAACTCCAAGACACTAGATAAATATAGTTTTCTAAAACGAGGACATCTTATTTATTAAGAAAACATATTTTGTCTCTTACTAAAAGCTATTCGACAAAAAAAGTCACTTTCAAAAGTTTTATCTATTTCAATTATCTTTGAAAACTAAAACAAGTGCCTTAAAATGGCTGTTTTACAATAGATACAAGATGATTTTCTCTAAATAAATATAAATCCTACTTCTTATTTATATGGCATAATTTTTGCTCTTTTATATTTAAACATATATATAATTTAAATAACTTTATAAGAAATAGAATCAGGAGAGATTAATATGCGTAGCTTAACTTATTTATTAACAGGAACACTTTTATTCACCTCTATAATAATAGGATGTAATGAAAATCAATCACCTTCTTCACCCAGTCCTACAAGTGACCAAGAATCACCTCAGACAGAAAATAGTCCTGATACAAGTACTCAGCCTGTTTTAGTAGGAGCAGGTTCTACCTCAGTAAATACAGATCCAAACACAACTCTACCGAACTCATCTATAAAAAAATGGGGGTTTCAGTTTAATGCAAGTAATGAACTTACAGCTTTTAGCTATGGAACAAATACTTTCACTTTTGAAAGAGTTATGATGACATCTGATTATCCTATACTCATTTCAAATAATGCTTTAACAAACGACAGTATCTCTATTCTCCACTTCACTCACAACCCAGAAGATAAAGATGTTCTTATAGGTCAAATTCAAATTGTAACTCATCCTGATGTTATTCAAGAAATAAGAGACTTTATTAATGGTGCTGGAGAAGACAATACTCTAGATAGCTATACAGAAGTAGAAACCTCTGAAAAAGTTGATTTTAATATAAGCTTCTATAAAACTTCTTATACTGTTGAACATCAATTTCCTTTTATATCATCAGGCAACATCTCTTTTACAAACAGAAAAAAACAAGCTTATATGATGATTGCAGACACTGTAGTTGAAGGAGAAAGACAGGCTGGTGTAAATATAGCCATCGTATCTAACTCTAACCCTTCAACTATTGCATATCAAGAACCTTTACATCTCTCTTTCCAGCAACCTTATGGAGCTTTTTCAACAAACTCTAACACTACAGGCTTGATAGAAGGACTAAATATTGAAGGGCTGGACCCTCTTATTACTATGAATGTTGACACAACTACTGAATCTCTCCCCTTCTCATTTTCTTTCAGTCAAACTCTACATATCAATGATCAAGATATAGAGCTCCAAATAGAAGTTACTTCAGACATGGAACCACTTCATTTTGAAGCAGGTTTATTAAGTACCCTTAGAAGAGCTGGATCAGACTTTATACAATCGATAGGATCATTTTTCTCTTCTGAACAGGACACTCAAGATAATACTCCTACTCCACCATCAATTGATAGAGCAGAAGATCAAATACAACCTCTAGTTCAAACACCTCCACAGCAGGCTTTGCGCGAATTCGAACAACGCAGTGCACATGAAGCTGAACAGCAGGCTATACTCGAACTTGAGCAACGCAACGCACGCGAATCTGAACAACTAAATATTCCAATTCTAAGGTTTTCCGAAGGAATAACAGTATATCCAGCTAACTAAGATGCATATATGAGCAGAAAGGTTAACTGAGAACTATAGAGAGAAACTGCCAAGATTTGCTGTAAAACAAGATCGGTATTTTACAGCAAATTAAAATTAAAACGTCAAGTACATGCCTTTCCTTTAAAAAGGAGAGGCGCTTCCAGTATTCCATATTCATTCAAATCATATACAAGTCTTAATTTTTCTATCTCATAAACCATTGTATCATAAAGACCTAATTACTCTGTATATTTCCAGTAATTAAGATTAAAAGTAGAAGAATTCACAAGATAATCATAAAATTGCCAATAAACCACTGCTATGTTAAAATTAAAGAATTAAAAGAAACAATAACAATATAGTGTAAAGAATTATGTGGGAAAATCATAAACAAATCCAGCCTAGTTGTCAAAAACAAATTGCTAGAATACCAAACTGCCTGTCTGTCAGAAAATAAACTTATGGAATATAACTTATGCCCTCTAAAATAAATAAACCCCTTACTAAAAAAATAAATGATTGGGTATCGCACAAATTCATCACAAAAAAACAAGCAGAAAAGATTATAAATTATGAAACCAGAAACTCCGGCCGTTCTTGGGTGCTTTATGGATTCTCATTATTAGGCTTTACCACTATAGCAATAGGGATTATTTCTCTTATTGCTGCTAATTGGCAACTCATTCCTGGCGATATTAAATTATTGATCAACTTCTTATTCTTAATACTAACAGCTTTATGGGTTTATTATTCTTGGAAAAACACAAAGTTCATTATGTTTGAAGTGAGCCTAGTCTTTTTTATGCTCCTATGTTTAGCTTCTATAGGCTTAATTTCCCAGGTTTACCATACAGGCGGACAGTTATATGAAGCCCTGCTTTTATGGGCAGCTATTACATTTGGGTTAGCTTTAGTTTCTCAAAAAACATTTCCACCTTCTATTTGGTCTGCAGGCTTTTTTTTAAGCTTAAGTATTGCCATATTTCAGTCACCTATTTTACAACCTATCTTTCAAGATCGCATAGCTCCTATATTTATGACTTTTCCATTATTTTCTGCCTTTTTAGCAATGATTTGTAAAAAATTCAACTTGGAACCACAAACAAAAGCTTTAAACATCTGGATCATCATTATTGGGATATCTGGCCTAGTAACTTCAGAATTTTATCATTCTGTTGAGACCACTTATATTTACTCAGAGGATATGCCTGCATTTGCTATAGGTTATGTTTTAGTTGTTTTATCAGCACTATTTGTTCTTATGGATATTGAATACAAGAAGTTACAAAAAAATATATTATTACTTACATTGATATCCTATCTTGTCCCTTTTCATTTTGGGTTTTTTGATATTGAATCACAAATAGTTTATGCCTTTTCTTCCATAATTATATTAACAATGTTTGCAACATTTTTAGCCAGCCTACAAAAGCGTAGGTTGTTTCAATTTTTCTTAATCTTAATTGGTCTTAGATTTTTTATATTATACTGTCAAGAACTTGGAGGAATGATGACTACTGGTTTTATTCTAATCACTTCTGGCATTCTTATCATTGCTATGGTCCTAGGCTGGAATAAATACCATCATAGGTTCACACTGTGGACAGAAAGGCTTGTAAGATGATCAAATCCAAGACAGTTATTCTAATAGCACTCATTATCCCTATTGTAGCCCTTCTATCATTAACTATTTATAAAAAATACACCTTTTTAAAAGGACGTCAGATCACTCTATCTATCAGGGCTTATGACCCAAGAGATCTGCTATCAGGATATTATTTAAATTATACTATAAAATATGATGTTGAGGAAGTTTGTCACAATAAAAGATATCGAGAAAATAAGCATGCTTATATTTGTCTTAACCCAAAAAAATTTAGTTATACTAAACCCTATAATTGTGACTTATTCATAAAAGGAGTTTGTAATAAACTAGACTTTAAAGCAGGAATAGAAAGATATTATGTTCCTAAACAGCAAGCAAAGCGACTTGAAAAACTGCTCAGATCTAATAAAGCTAGTATTGTTTTATCAGTTCCAAAAAATGGAGATGCTCAAGTAAAAGACCTATTGATCAATGGTAAGTCATGGAAAGACCAATAACGCTCCATACTATCAATCACATCTCCGAAGGAGTAGGCACTCCTAAAATTGAAAGGCTCTGACTTAAGATGTTTTCTACACAATAAACTAATGTCATACGTGTATCTTCCATATCTTTATCATTTTCTCCTAGGATTCTGTGATTATTATAAAAAGTGTTAAACTCCTGACACAATTTTAAAACATATTGAGCAAGAATGTGTGGTTTAAAAGTCCTCCATGCTGTTTGTAAAATCTCTGAGAAGTACATCAAAGTTACTAATAGCTGCATCTCCTCTTGTGTTTCAATATCTTTTTTAAAACAAGTACAAACATCTTTCTTATATTTTTTTAAAAGACTGCGACAACGGACTAAACAATACTGAGCATAAGGCCCACTATCACCATTAAAATCAAGTACCTTAGACCAATCAAAATCAATATTTCTTATGCGGTCATGCAGCAAATCATTAAATATGATGGCACCTACACCTACCTGTTTTGCAACCTCTTCCTTATCTTGTAAAACAGATTTCTTTTCTTCTATAATTTTATAAGTTCGTCCAACTGCTTCTTTTAAAACATCTGCCATAAATATGACATTACCTTTTCGTGTCGACATTTTACCATCTTTGAATCTATACAAACCAAAAGCAATATGATGACAATCTTTTGCCCAACTTAAGCGCATTTTATCCAAAACACCAAAAATTTGTTTAAAGTGCAATGACTGTTCTGAGCCTACAACATATAAAAGTTCATCAGCTTTAATCACCTCATGACGATAAAGAGCGCTGGCAATATCTCTAGTTGCATAGAGTGAAGAGCCATCTGATTTTTTAATTAAACAAGGAGGTCCATCTTCCAAAAAAACAACAAAGGCTCCCTCGCTTTCTTTTAAACATCCTGCATCTTGAATTCTTTTTACAACCTTATCCAAGCTATCTTTGTAGAAAGATTCTCCTTGAACAACATCAAAGCTTACACCTAGAAGATCATATAATTTTTTATGTTCTTTAAGAGTTATAGAAATAAAACGTTGCCATAATTTGGTTATATCCGGATCTCCAGCCTCTAATTTTCTAAAATACTCTGCACCTTTTTCTTTCAATTCAGGTTTATCTTCCATCTCATCATGGAAGCGTACATATAACTGATAAAGAGCTTGCAGTGGCTGCGTTTCAAAGTCATATTCCTCACTCCATTTCTGATAAGCATAAGCTAAATGACCAAACTGAACACCCCAATCTCCTAAATGATTCCATCTTACAACTTCAAATCCTTGTGTCTTTGCTAAATGACATAGGCAATGACCAATAACAGTTGCCCTAAGATGGCCTATGCCTAAAGGTTTTGCGACATTAGGAGAAGAATATTCAATAATGATTTTTTTTGAAGTCTTTTTTTTATGGAGTTGCTTTGAAAAAACAAAATCACATAAAAGCTTTTCAAGATAAAGACTTGAGAATTTAAAATTAACAAACCCACTAATAGCCTCTACAGAGGTAATTCCATTGATATTCTTTTGAAGAACTTCTTTTGATATTTGAGTTGCTAATTGATGTGGATTTTGACGCAACTCTTTTGATAAAGAAAAAACAGGCAGAGCTAGATGACCGTGAGAAAAAGTCTTAGGTAATGTTAATGCTCTGGAGATATCTTCTACACTTTGCCAAGATGTGTTTTCAAATAAAGAAAGTAAGTTCTGTGATAATTCTTTTTTGATAGCAGTTAACATCTTTGTCCAAAAATGTTGTTTTTAAAATCTATTATTGCTTTTCATTTTCTCCAAGAAAACAGCAACTTGAGGCGATAAGAGATCAAATCCTTCTATATGGCTTTCTTTTATAGATTTATCCATTTGTTCACCCATAACTTTTAATTCTTGTTCTATAATTTGAAGCTCTCTTGTCAATTCTAAATCAAGCTCTTCCTTAACATATCCTAATGCAGACGATTGTAATTGATTAAAGGAGGTTTCCCATGAGGAATAAAAACTTCTCCACTCTGTTACATCTTTATTATATCGATCATATCCCTTTTCTAGCTGCCTAACCTGACCATAAAGAGTTTCCACACTTTTTGGAACAGGTTGTTTTTGCTTAGCAATAACATTTACGATTTTTCTTCTTTTAATTGTTTCAAGCTTTTGTTTTTCTTGTTGCCTAATTTGATGAAATTCTGACAACTTATAAGTAAATGTTTCTTTATCTTTCCCAACAAAAAATTTGCGACTGAAAAACTTATCTTCATCTATTTGTCCTAAAAAAGTATAATACCCTTCTACCAACTCCAAATGATCTAATCGCAGTATAGCACGCCCATCTTTATCTAAAACAAGCTTAATATGATGTTCAAATTTATTGGCTGTTAATGTTTGCTGTCTATCATTCTTTATTTTTAGCAGTACTTTTGATTTAGCGTACTGCTCAATCCAAAAATGCAACTCTAATCCATTATGCAAAACTTTATATTGTAAAGGTATATTCTTTTTATGTAACTTTTCATTCATATAAGAAGGCAGTAATAAATAACCTATAACACATAAAGACACAAAAAATATACCTATTATATAAAGCCCTTTACTCAAATAACTACGATTTTGATTTTTTGACCCAGTTAAAGAAGATAAAAGATGACTTGAAAACTTTTCTTCTTGGATAGATTGATGTGATAAGCTTTTTGAACGTATCACATCACTATCTTTGTTTTGACCAAATTTTAAATTTCCAAACTGCTTTGTCAAGCTAGGCCCTTGAGCTTCATCTACTTTCTTCCCTGTCTCTATCAAAGAAGATATAAGAGATGATGAAGGCTTTGCTCTCATTACAGATTGATATAATTCTACATCTGAAACTTCTCCTAAGTTAAAAGATTTTGTATTTGAAGCTTTTTCTGCATTTTCAGTTGCTATTTGCTTATTAAATATAGGTAAATTTCTAATACATTTCCAATCTTTCATTCCATGTGTCCAAATCCAATGAGAATAAAATATTTCCCCCTTATGAAGGGCTTGTAGCACTTCTTTTGTAGAGTAACAAAGGTATTGATAATTAGAAAGACTTTTGTTTTTAGAATTATCCTCTATATTTTCTTGCTTTAAAACCACCCAATCTTTTTTAGGCATATTTTGCACTTTATTGCTTTTTGAAATTGCTTTTTGAAATTGCCATCTGTCTATAACACAAGTCCATCTCTTTTCTCCAGAACAATAAATAAGATCATCAGTATCAATTTCTTTCTGCTCAATCATTTTTTCCATCTCTAATAACGAAAATGGCCCTTTCACTTGACCTAAAATGCAGTGGTACCAATTTTTCATCCTTACCTCTTTTTTATTGACAAAACAGGGGCTATTTAAGTTATTTTTATAATGTAACCCTTTAATTTTTAAGCTTTTTTTTAATAAACACAATAGGAATTACAAACTGAGCTACTCTTTAGTCCTAAAGTCTAAAAATAACATCCTAAGTTTTATACAATCATAAGATTAAAATGATAAAAGATAAAAATGAGTATTGATAAAAATCAACAAATGTCTTATTACCAATTAAATAAGGTGAAATATGTTTAAAGTATTCTTAGGGTCACAACTGGTTGCCATTGGTAATATGATTTACCTGTCTTACATACACTATAATCTCAAATTTGGGATAGGTGAAAAAAGCCTTTGTAATATCAATGATACATTTAATTGTGACATTGTAAATCTAAGCACTTATGCCACTCTATTAGGGCAACCCATAAGTCTTTGGGGGGTTTTTGCTAACTTAACTCTTTTGTTTTTAGGTGTGTCAGCATACATTGAGGAGAAAGAAAGTAAAAAATACTTTACGACACTTCTTAGCACTTTATTTGCAGCTGGTATTGCTGCAGCTTCTGTCATTTTTGCAACAATTTCCTTCTTTGTATTAGAAACCTATTGCCTATTTTGTATATTTGCTTATATTTTATCTTTTATTTCTTTAGCTTCTTTAATAATCTGGCGAACATTACATTCCAAACAAAATAAACCAAATCTTATAACAGAAATTATTGATTTTAAAAAATATTCTCATCTCTTCTTACCCATTTTCCTAATAATTCCAATAACTTTAATAACTCATAGCATTGTAAAAACAAATATGGCTGGTCAATATCTAAAACAATTAGATTCTTTATTTGATGAGTGGATGGACAGTCCAATTATAGAATTTCAAACTGACGAAGCTTTAATACACACTACAACCCAAGAGTCTAAAATGACAATCCTTGAATTTGCAGACTTTCAATGTCCTGCTTGCCAAAGAGCTTCTGGGGTACTCCATAACTTCATGAAATCCAGAGATGACGTTAGATTCGTTTTCATGTTTTTTCCCTTAGATAATGCTTGTAATGAATCTGCACTTAGAGCTGGAAATGGTCGTTCTTGCTGGCTGGCTTCTGCCACTTATTGCGCCAACAAACAAAATAAGGGCTGGCTAATGCATGATTGGATTTTTGAAGTATTTAGTGAGATAAAAAGAAGCGATCTAGACAAAGTTGCAAACGATATAGGCTTAGATCATCAGCAGTTTACTAAGTGTTTAGATGATAGTAACACTTTAGAAATTATTAAGTCACAAGCTCGACAAGGAGAAAAAGCAAATATTAGAGGTACTCCGAGCATATTCATTAACGGCAAATACCTTCCATCTGCCCCATCTTGGATGATGTTAGAAAGAATTTACAACTCTCTCTAACAGTTGTTGTCCTAAGAAGACTTCATTTGACAAGGTAATACTTCTAATCGAGTTACTGAACCTGTATAGGATTTGTTATGAGGAGCAAGCCTCTCTTTTTCTTCATCATCAAGCTTCACAGTTCTATGAGCATCTGAAAGGGCAACAATAGGAGTTTTTAAAGACCTATCCGTACTTTCCATCTGATTAAAAGCTCCTTCAAAATTAAAGGTTTTACATATAAAATTACGCTCTTCATAGTCATCTTGAACATAATAACGATTTTCTTCTTCATCAATAACTTGAATCCCATGTAATAAAGTGATGTTTTTTTCTTTATTATGTTCCATTCTTTGAACAACAATTATTTTCTCATCATTAGGAAACTCAAGCTCTATTTGAATACTTCTAGATAGAGAAGATGGAAGATTACCATAAGTTAAAGGGATCGCAAACAACTGATCAAGATTTGAAAAGCCAATAATAACGCCTAAAATAAATAATAAGGCATGTAAAGCAAACAATTTTATTTTTTTCATTTAAAACTCCTTCTATATATACTTATTAAGCAAAATACATACCAATTTGATACAGATTAAAAGGGCACTTAAATGTATTTAAGAGTTAATATAAGAGACAAAAATAGGGTTTTTACCAAAAAAAGTCACTCTTTCCCTAAAAATAAACCAGCCTCTGGCTGTTTTTGGGCAGTCAGCCTGAAGATTTACATCTTCAAGAAAATGCTGACTGCCTCAAAAACCTGTTTATTTTTAGGAGGGAGACTCCCCTCGTTCTTTAACACGATGTTAAGGAAATCGCTGACTACTTTATCCCTAGTTCCTCTTACTATCTCTTCCTCCCCTTACAAATTACATTAAATCTTTTCATAGCAACTTAAGATTTTTCCTTGTTTTTTCTAAAAAAACAACACGCCCCTTAACTCTGGCTGTTTTTGGACAGTTAGCCTGAAGGCTCACGCTACGGGATATATCATCTTCAAGAAAATGCTGACTGCCTCAAAAACCTGTTTATTTTTAGGAGGGAGACTCCTCTCGTTCTTTAACACGATATTAAGGAAATCGCTGACTACTTTATCCCTAGTTCCTCTTACTATCTCTTCCTCCCCTTACAAATCACACCAAATCTTTAGCAAGATAAGACTGGATATTTATGGCAAAAAGACAAGTTCTTCCGCAGATGGGATCGCTAAAAAGCGATCCCATCGAGGACTACTTGGCTTTGCCATAAATATCCAGTCATTGCCCCAAAGATTTTTTCCTTGTTTTTCTAAAAAACAATACACCTCTTGCCTCTGGCTGTTTTTGGGCAGTCAGCCTGAAGGCTCACGCTACGGAATATATCTCCTTCAAGGAAATGCTAACTGCCTCAAAAAGCTGTTCATTTTTAGGAGGGAGATTCTCTTCATTTTTTGACAAGATGTTAAGGAAATCGTTTACTACTTTAGCAATCTGTCATACATGTTGGTGCTTCCGGTAATTTTAACGGAACTATCGACACTTGTTAAAACGTCTTATTATTAAGGCTTTCTAAATCTATAGGGTTTACTGGAAGAGGTTCAATATTTAATAAAACATCCAAGAAAACAGCAAATCCTTTTCCAACAACCAACTCTTCAAAATATGATGTCTCTGTGGTTAAGTTCTTTCTGGTTTCTAAGTCCACTATTATTTCATCACTTATGCTCTCGTTACTTAAATCCTGATCAAGTTCTAATCCTGCTTGTTTTAAAGCTTGATTGGTAGAATAAGAATGAAAGCGAGAGTAAAAATAAAAGGCTGCTATAACTTGCGTCTCATCTCTATTTTCTCCAGAATTTAAATTTAATTGAGAAATGAGTGCGCCATTATTATTGCCATAATATAATTGCTGAACTGTAGAAAAATCTAAGTCTACTTTCTGATCTACGATACCTCTATTACCTTCATTCGTTTCTATCTCAATAATTGAGAGGGCATGAGCTAATAGGTGTGCTTGAACATTTTCTTCAACTCCTGAGTCAATATTAACAACATATCTATCACCTTCTTCTGCTATATCTATATCTAAATCTAAATGATTTACAAAAACAGATAACTCAGAGTCTTCTGTTATATCGAATTCTTGCAAAGAAACTTGAATATTCTCTTGATTGTCGTTGTAAAACGCTCTTATCTGCCTACCTCTATCTGGTGATGTCTTTGCTATCTGATTAATAAGACTATTCACCGTAGTTGTGCTTTGTATTTTATTTTGAAATCTCCTAAGTCCACAAGATATTATATCAATGCTAGGATTTGAATCTAAAGATTCTCCAACATAAATATTAAGCTCAATAGTATCATCTTCACCAGAAATAACAGACTGATCATTTTCTCTACAATCAGAAGAAACGTATTCTGTATTGTTAGGAAGGTCATTGGGAAATTGTTGCCTATGAATGTGAATCTTGTCTGAATATTGGTTTAAAAAATCTTGTAACTCTGGACTTAAAGAGTTGCGATCATTCTCACTTATATTCCTTCGAACACCGATATCTGCTTTATCAATGACAGCGCCTTGATTTGAAAAACAAGCGACTAAACTCAATGAAAAGCTTAGGCTCGCTACACTCATACTCTTTATGATACTTTTTCTACTTACAATAACCATTTTATCAAAATCCTTTAAAATAAATTTTATATTAATATTAGAGTAATATGTTCAAAAGTTGGGCCAAATCAGAAATCAATGTAACCTTCTCATTTTCTTCAGTTTTATACTTCTAGACCTGTGTTTATACGACAAAAATTGTTATCCTAAAACAAAAAGTGTCTCTTTTTCATTTACAAGTTTGAAGAATTATGGAAGTTATAGACTAAATATCCAATCAACAATCAACAGTTTTATATTATGTCACAAGAAAAGCAAAATCCACTTAAAAGAGCTCTAAAAAATATTTTCTCTATAGATTTTTACAAACACAAAAGATCAAAGAAAAGTGTTCGTCTTTATGATGAAATCCTCATTGTATTTATTGTATTGAGTATTGTGATTGTTTTTTTAGATAGCACTCAGTCTATACATGTCAGATTTAAAACTTTTTTCACAATTTGTGAATGGTTTTTTGTCATTGTTTTTACTATAGAGTATATTTTGAGAGTTTATTTCGCTAAAGATAAAAGAAAGTATATTTTTAGTTTTTATGGTATTATTGATTTTATCGCCGTCTTTCCGTCTTACTTTAGCTTATTTCTTGCCGGAACAACATCTCTCCTTGTCATTCGATCTTTTAGATTGTTGCGAGTTTTTCGTATACTTAAACTATTAAAGTATTTAGAAGCTGTTAAAGTCTTGATCTTTGTTCTAAAAGAAAGTCGTCATAAAGTCATTGTTTTTTTAGCCGCTGTAGCCGTCTTTGTAATACTTATGGGCTCTGTGATGTTTTTTATAGAAGGTGAAGAAAATGGATTTACCAGTATCCCAAGTTCTATTTATTGGTCTATTGTAACAATTACTACTGTAGGTTATGGTGATATCACACCTAAAACCATACTAGGCCAGATGGTGGCTAGCGTATTAATGATTGTTAGTTATGGAGTCATTGCTATACCTACAGGGATCATCTCTTCCACATTTACAAAATATCAAGCCTCAAAGCTTATATGCCCTGGATGCCAAGCTTCCTTTCATGATGGTGATGCTAAACACTGTAAGCTTTGTGGCACAGGTCTTAGGCCGGCTATTATCGCAAAACCACATAAACCTACTTAAAACACAACAACTCCAAACAATCTCTTGAGAGGTCCTTGACCTCACACGAGCTTATCTTTATATTGCTCAACAATGATAAGACTTTCTGATATATCTCTTATTTTCAATGAAGTTAATATTTTATCTTCTATTTGTCTTAATCTTGAAGCCCAAAAAACTCATGTTTTATTAGGCCCAAGCGGATGTGGCAAATCCACACTTCTAAAAATTATTTTAGGCATTTATAAGCCAACAAAAGGACAAGTTTTTATCAATAAAACACTTTTAAGTCCTGAAAACCAAAGGCGGTTCGTACAAAAAATAGGTTATTGTGTTCAAGATGGAGGACTCTTTCCTTCTCTCACAGCAAAAGATAACATCCTTCTCGTCTCAAAATTAAGAAAAAATGACCCTAAGACAACCCAAGAAAGACTAAAATACCTCTGTGAGCTTGTTCAAGTAGAAAAAACCACCTTAGAGCTTTATCCATCTACGCTCAGTGGCGGAGAAAAACAAAGAATATCTTTAATGAGAGCTTTGATGTGCGATCCTGATATTTTATTGATGGATGAACCACTAGGCGCATTAGATCCCATAAAACGCAACCTTCTTCAAGAAGAATTATACAATATTTTTAAAAAACTAAAAAAGACTGTCATTTTTGTTACACATGATATTTTTGAGGCTTCCTATTTAAGTCAAAATGTCATTTTGATGTCTAAGAGCACTATTGTTCAAGAAGGTCCTTTTAAAACACTTGTTACAAATCCTTCCAATAAATTCGTATCTAATTTCATTCAAGCACAAAGAAAAGGACACACGCTATGATGTCATTCATAAAATACCTATTTCTTTGTACATTATTCATTGGCATAACAGTTGCCCTTGCCCAAACAGCACAGCAAAGAATTGTTATTGGATCAAAAAATTTTACAGAAAGTTATCTCTTATCAGAACTGATTGCCCAAAAACTAGAGCAAAAAGGTTTTGTTGTTGAAAGACGATTTGGTTTAGGAGGTACAGGAATGCTTTTTGAAGCTATATCTTCTGAAGTAATTGATATATACCCTGAGTACACAGGCACTATATCAAAATCTCTACTAAAACAGTCCCAAGCCATAAAAGATTATGACGCCCTTTATCAAAAGTTATCTGATATGGGTTATGAAATCAGTAAAAGCTTTGGTTTCAACAACACTTACGCTTTAGCAATAAGGCAAGACTCTGCTCAAAAATTACAAATTTCAAAAATATCTCATTTACAAAAACATCCTCAATTACAAGCAGCATTCAGTCATGAATTTCTTAACAGAGCTGATGGCTATCCTGGCCTTCAACAAACATACGGTTTGAATTTTTCTAATGTTCGTGGAATCCAACATGCCCTTGCATATAGTGCTTTAAGCTCAAATCAAATTGACTTGACGGATATTTATTCCACTGATGCAAAAGTGCAATCTTCAAGTTTAAAAGTTTTAGAGGATGATCTTTCTTTTTTTACAGAATACCTTCCTGTAGCATTAGTGAAAAAAGGCTTTAAAAAAAAATTTCCAGGAGCTTGGCCGGCTATTCAGAGTTTAGAAAATAGTATAGATGAATCCCTCATAATCAGTATGAACTCAAAAGTGGATATCGATAAATTGCCTTATGGAAAAGTCATTGCTGATTTTGTACAACCTCTTTCTAACTTTCAAAGTGACACATTGTTTTCAAGGATCATGAAAAGAACACAAGAACATATTTTATTGGTACTAATTGCTTCGTTCATTTCTTTATTGATAGGATTTCCTTTAGGTATTATTTCGACAGAACATATTATTTTAGAAAGAATCATACTTAATGTAACAAGCCTTATACAAACTATTCCATCTTTAGCACTGTTATGTTTACTTATTCCTTTCTTCGGTATAGGAGAAGTATCAGCATTAATAGCTCTCATCCTTTATGGCCTTCTACCTATAGTTATTAACACCTTTACAGGCATAAAAAGCATAGACAAAAAATACAATGAGGTGGCTTATGCCTTAGGGCTTTCTTGGTGGGAGTCTCTTATTTATATTAAAATTCCTATCGCTTCTCCTAGTATTTTGGCAGGCATTAAAACCTCTGTTATTATTGGTATTGGAACAGCCACATTATCTGCCTTAATTGGGGCTGGAGGATACGGTGTGCCTATTATGACGGGTCTTGCCTTAACAGATACATCTAAAATTTTCGAAGGAGCTATTCCTGCCGCTATAATGGCTATTCTAGCTAATCTCATTTTAGAAAAAGTAAATCAAGTACTCATTCCAAACGGATTGAAGTAGCTTCACACACATCAAGGATAGCAAGGCATATCTAAAAGTTAAGGGCTTGATCTAAATCATTAATGAGGTCTTGAAGGTTTTCAATTCCAACACTCATGCGAATAAAATTATCAGTTATTCCAAAGCTTTGACGTATTTCTTCTGAAAGATAGGCATGGGTCATGATTCCAGGATGTTCTATCAAAGATTCAACAGCGCCTAAACTCTCTGCTAAGTTAAATATCTTAAGTTTGCTCAAAAAAGTTTTAGTCTCTTTAAGACCTCCCTTAATATAAAAGCTAATCATTCCTCCAAAACCATACATTTGTTTTTGAGCAAGATCATATTGCGGATGACTTTTAAGTCCAGGATAAATAACATTTTCTACTTTAGGATGATCTTCTAAAAAATTGGCAACTTTTTGTGCGTTAAAATCATGCGCTTTCATACGAAGACTTAATGTTTTTAAAGATCGCAAACACATAAAGCTATCAAAAGGAGAGGCAATAGCTCCAAGAGCGTTTTGTAAGAAATACAAGCTTTCAGCTAAATTCTTATCTTTTACTGCAATAAATCCGCCGATGACGTCACTATGCCCACCAATATACTTAGATGTAGAATGATAACTAACATCTGCCCCTAATAAAAGAGGTCTTTGAAAAAAGGGGCTCATAAAAGTATTATCAACTGCTACTAAAACACCTCTTTTCCTAGCTATTTGAGATACCTTTTCTATATCAACAAGTTTCAATGTAGGGTTGCTGGGAGTTTCTATCCAAACACATTTAGTGTTCTCACAAATAGTATCTTCAAATTTTTGAATATCAGATAAATCTACAAAATCAGCTTGAAGCCCCTGGTTTTTTACAAATTGATCAATCAGCCTCACTGAGCCACCATAAATATTGTCCATAGATATGATATGATCACCTGTTTTAAAAACATGAAGTAAAGTCGTAAACGCGCTGCAACCTGATGCGAACGCAAGGCCATAGTTACCAGATTCTAAATTTGCCAAACATTTTTCATAAGCCGTCCGTGTAGGATTACCACTGCGCGCATATTCATAACCCGCATGCTCCCCAGGAGCTTCTTGAACAAAAGTTGTTGCAAGTGTAATAGGAGTGATCACAGCTCCTGTGATTTTATCTGGCTTTTGACCAGCATAAATAGCTCTTGTCTCAAAATCCAAGTCTTTAAACTCCATATTCATCCTTTAATTAGAACTCATCTCAAAATTAATTCTAATGTCCACGTTTTCAAAAAACAATTTAACAAACAATCTCTCATTTTCCAATACAAAATTCAGCAAAAACTCTATCCATAACTTCATCATTAAATTCTTTTCCTAATAGAGTAAAAAGGGATTTAAGCCCTATTTGTAACTCCAAAGCAATCAGTTCTAAGCTTTCATCTTTTTCTAAAAGAAAAATGCTTTTTTTAAGATTTTCTTGAAGCACCTTTAAACATTCTATCTGTCTTGCCTGCATAATAACAACGGATCTATCTTCAAAAGTGTCTTCTAATATCTGGCCAATGGACCTTTTAATATCTTCTATCCCTTCTCCTGTTTTATTTGAAATAGCAATGTCTTCTTTAAATAAGCTAGCATTATTTGTAATTAAGTCTTTCTTACTCCTTACCTTAATTACGGAAACTGAAGGTAACCCTTTTAAAATACGCTGATCTTCCATAAAAAATTTTTTAGAAGAGTTTTCATTTATATCTGTAACAAAAATTAAAAGATCTGCATCTAAAATAGCTTTTTCCGCCTTTTGAACACCTATTTTTTCAACGATCCCCTTCGTTTCCCTTAACCCCGCTGTATCTATTAATCGAACAAAACATCCATTTATGATAATTTGTTCTTCTATCAAGTCTCTTGTTGTACCTGAAATATATGAAACAATAGATTTGTCTTTTTCTGTTAAACAGTTCAATAAACTAGACTTACCCACATTTGGTCTTCCAATAATGGCTATCTGATATCCTTCTTTAAGAATTCTTCCAGCTTTATAACTACAAACCAAAGAATCTATAACCTCTAATATACCTTTTAATGTACATAAAACTTCTTTAACATTTAAAGGTTTTATGTCTTCTGTGGTAAAATCGATATTCGCTTCGATAAGCGACAAAACTAATGTGAGATCATCTGCTATTTTTTTAAGGTCTTTACTTAATTTCCCTCTTAATTGCTGCAGAGATTGCTGCCTGCTTTTAACAGACTGCGATTCAATCAAACTTAACACGCTTTCTGCTTGCACAAGATCTATTTTCCCATTGATAAAAGCTCTATATGTGAACTCTCCGGGTTTTGCCAGTCGCGCTCCAACCTCTAATAAAGCGTCTATTATCTCTTTGACAATAAGAGGGCTGCCATGACAGGATACTTCAATGAGAGTTTCTCCTGTATAAGACCTATCATTCAAAAACACGGTAACTAAAACTTCATCAATCAATTTATCAACATGCTTCTTAGATTTTACTTTTAATGCACCAAAATAAGCCTTATGTGATTCTAAATCATTTGGTAAAAATCGAGCAATTTTTCTAACAATTTCTATGCTGTGAGGGCCACTGATGCGAACAACTGAAATACCTCCTCTACCTTGAGGTGTAGCCAGTGCGCAAATCGTATCGCTATCACCTAACAGATAGGAGTTTGCCATTATAAATTCCACAAAATGAAAGCTTACCTGTCCCTTTTTTTGTCACCATAGGATGATCTTGACTTGAAATTAGAATAGCCTGAAGGAATAATTTTAATTTTTTTATAATAATCATCTCCAACAGATTGTGTTTTAATGCGAGAATCATTTGATAAGTGTCTATGTACCATGCGGCGCAATCTTGGAGACAATGGCTTCAAATAAACACTCTTTTTATTTCTTAAAGCAGCCGCTTTCAACCTGTCTACCATCTGTAAAAGATCTTGATGAGAATTATCACGAAATCCTTTTGAATCTAACTGTAGAGGAACTTTCTCATCAGGAAATTTATGTTGAAGAGTTTTTTTGATAAAAAACTGAAAGGCATCTAAAAACTGCCCTCCTCTTTTCTTTAATAAAGCCTCATCTTCTCCCTCAAGTTCTATTAATATAGAATCTTCTTTTTCTTGAAAAATAGTATAAGAAAGATTAAAACGCCCTTTTTTTATAACCTCTTTTAATCTTTCTTCAGTAAAATCAATAACCTTTGTATATTTTTTCTTTGCAAATACCTTAGTCAATATATTTGAAAACAAACCCATTAAGAGCCTCCTTCTTTAGCTTTTCACATCAAGAGGTTTCCGATCCTCTCGCATTAAAATCAATTGCTGAACAATACTAAATAAGCTTCCAACAAAAATATAAAGAGCAAGCCCACTAGGATAAAAAACCATCAACAGAGAAAAAATCACTGCAACGACAAGAAGCATCTTTTTAACATGAGGCTCAGCAGTGGTTGGTGATACCATTTGATGTAAGATCATTGATAATGCCATTAATACCGGGAGTACAAAATAAGGGTCTGGTTCACTTAAATCTGTAATCCAAAGAAAAAATGGGGCTTGATAAAACTCAATGGCATTTCCAAGCACCTTAAAAAGTGCAAAAAACACTGGAATCTGTAAAAGCATTGGGAGACAACCTCCAATAGGATTGGCTCCATCTTCTTTCATTAACTGCATTGTTGCTTTATTGAGATTTTCTTTATCATCTTTATGTTTCTCTTTTAATTCTTTGATGCGTGGTTGAAGTTTTTGAAGTTTTTTCATAGATCTGTATGACATAATATTAAATGGCAACAAAAGCAATCGAACAAAAAGTGTCATTAAAATAATAGCCACCCCCCAATTCCCAAAATAATGGTAGAAAAACTTCACTAAGTCCATTATAGGATGAGCTATCCAAGAAAAAAAGCCATAATCTAAGACATCTTTGAGACGAGGATCTGTAGCCATAAGAATCTCTTTTTGCTTAGGGCCTACAAAAACATCCTGCTTAATAACAAATGATTGAACATTTTTAGGAAACAAATAGGATAACCGAGCAGATGCAACTTTTGAAACACCATTATAAATGAGATGAGCTTCTGGAAACACTTCAGAATCATCAATAATTGTCCTTGTAAAATAATGTGTATCTAAGCTTAACAAACCCACTTGATTAAAATGCTCTTCGATGAGGTTCTCTGTAAGATAATCTCTTTTAGAACTTGTAGTATAGACAACATAATAACTATTTGTGTCATAAATAGGGATAAGAGGAATGCTGTTTTCTTGTATTTGAATTTTTTCCTTAAAAATTGTTTCAATACCCTGCACACGAGATAAATCTCCAAGAAGCTCAATAGTAAGTGAAATTAAATACTTTTCTTGATGAACAGTGATTGTTTTTTTTATCTTTATACCATCGGACTGCGCTTGACCTAAAAACACATTTTTTGTACTGCCTTTCTGAACATCAAAAATAAGAGGTTTATTTTGACCAATTACTCCCGTAGCTAAAAAAGGGGTGCCTAGATCAGAAGGAAAAGAAATTATATTTCCCTCTTTATTTTTATACTTATTAATTAAAACATTCTTTAATCCAAGACCAAAGTTAGATATATCGAAAGATAAGGTTTCTGATTTAAAACTCAATAAATCCTCTTTTATTTCTAAGTCATCTATATCACTTAGCTTTTTACTATTATCTGAGACGCCAACACTGCCTTGATTAAAAAGCTGCTTGTTTTGATCTTCGACTTGAGTGGTTTCTGTTACTTGATTTTGTCTCTGTCGTTCATAGTAATTAGGATATTTACTACGCATATAACTCTGCCATAAAATCAACATGCCAAAGCAAAGAACAATCACTAAAATCATTTTGGGATCCAAAAAAGATGTCTTATTATCCTGACTCACTTGTTACCTCTTTTATCGATTGATTTTTTGGGATAAGGATCATATCCAAAATCACCAAATGGATGGCATCTTATAACTCTTATAACAGAAAAAACAAGGGCTTTAATAAAAGAGTCAACTTTAAATCCTTCCAAAGCATAATCAGAACAAGAAGGAATATAACGACAACATCCTCCCATCCATAGCGAAAAGATAGCCTTATAAGAAATAATAAGAAGGAGTACTAAATTTTTAGCAATTTGCTCTACATATCTCATAAAATATTAATATTTGACAAAAATAAATCTTACTTTTTGAGGATTAATTATTTTTTCTTATTAAGAGTAATCCTTTCTCTAAAGATGCGATCAATTCATTATATTTGATTTTTTTATAAAAACTTTTATCTTGAGGCTTTAAAATAATATTTATATCCATACATAAATTATTATATTTTTGAAGTTTTTCTCTAAAATATTGTCTATACCACCTCTTAAATTTATTTCTCACAACAGCAGTGCCTATATGTCTTGATATAGTCCACCCTAACCTTACCTTTGTTTGATTATTTTTTAGAAAACTTAGACACATCCACTTATTAGGATAAACTTTCATCCCTTTTTGTTTTAAACGTTGAAAATCACTAGAATGTAGTATAAGCGTGTTACCTTTTAATGATTTCCTTGATAATCTATTTACCGCCTACAGAAACAGACAACATTTTTCTACCCTTAAATCGTCTTCTAGACAAAACTTTTTGGCCATTTCTTGTTGACATTCTCAACCTAAAGCCATGGACATTTTTTCTATGTCTCCTACTAGGCTGGTATGTTCTTTTCATAATTACCTACACAATTCATAAGCTGTCATCTATTATTTACCAACAATAGAAGTAAATAAACAACATTTATAATACACTAACAATTTACTCATTTGTCAAGCAATTCACCTAGTGCACCATATCTCTATATAGAACACAATTATAATTTACAATATTGAATGGCTTTATTACGTAAATATTAAGCTTAATGATCTAAAATAAGGTTTGTGCAACAAAGCCATATTGAATCATTCTAAATAACGTAATAAACATCTCTCCATTAAAAATAATAAATATTTCAGTTCTATATTTTTTATTTAAGCGATACAAAAAGGCAGTTATAAGTTTTATTATAATAAATTCAATTATTTATCTTAAAAACACTCTTTTTGATGTACAAAAAAAATAATTATGACTCACAACATTAAATCTTCTCACACTTGGTAAAGTTAAATAATTTATATACTTCTACACTCTTTTTATATTTTATCGAGTGTTTCAAAAATCTTTTTAATTCATAGCTAATAAGCAAGGAGTATATATCTTGAATAAAGAAGTTTGGAATCAAGTTAAAAGTAATTTATATGTAAAAAACTACAATAATCCAACATTCAATGCCTTACTAGAGTCTTTAAATCCTGTCGATAAATCTATAGACTCTTCAGAAGCACAAATTAAGTTTACAGTCCCTACAAGGTATCATAAAAACTTAATCAAAGATCATATTATTATAGATCAAATAAAAAAAGAGTTATCTAAATTTTACCAATCAGGATTTCAACTAGAATTAAAAATAGAAACATTAAAAAAAGAAGAGAAAGTCCCTTCAAAACAATTAAAATTTAATCAAATTGGATTTTTTACAAGTTTAGAAAAATTAAAAAACAACTCCTTAGAAACACAACAAACCAATAAAGAAACTCTAAAAAAAGAGCCTTTAAGAAACGACTTTACATTCAATACTTTTGTTGTAGGACCTAATAATGAATTTGCACATGCTGCATCATTTCAAGCTTCAGAAAATCCTGGAGAATTAAAATACAATCCTCTATTTGTTTTTGGCCCTACAGGACTTGGAAAAACACACCTACTTAACGCTATTGGAAACCACATAAAACAAAAAAAATCTCAAACAAGAGTTGTTTATATTTCAGCAGAAAGCTTTCTTAAAGAATGTGTTACTGCCTTACGTTATAAAAAAATGGATAGCTTTCAAGAAAAATATCGTGAAAATGCAGATGTTCTTTTAGTGGATGATATTCATACCCTAGGTAGAGGTACTGTCGCTCAAGAAGAATTTTTTCATGTACTCAATTCATTATTACAGTTAAAAAAACAAATTGTTGTAGCTTGTGATCGAATGCCAAAAGAATTAAATGGTTTAGAAGACCGTATTCAAACTCGTTTAGAAGGCGGATTAATAGTAAGTATTGAGATACCTGACTTGGAAACAAAAATGGCTATTTTACGTTATAAATCAGAAGCTATGTCTTTAAATATCTCTAATGAAATTATCCAATATTTAGCAAGCATCTCTAATAGATCTATACGTGAATTAGAAGGAAATCTTAATAAAGTTAGAATGTTCTCTCAATTACAAGGTTTAAGTATCTCAATTGACATGGTTAAACGTGTCCTCAATCACAATGAAAGCCTAAATACACTAACTACTGAAAAGATTCAAAAGATTGTAAGTGATGCTTTTAATATAAAACTTACTGACTTAAAGTCAAAAAATAGGCAAAAGCAAATAGTTACAGCAAGGCAAATTGCTATGAAACTTATACAAAAATATCTCAAAAAAACATTAAAAGATATAGGGCGAGCTTTTGGAGGAAAAGATCACTCAACAGTTTTAAATAATATAAAAAAAATAGATTTTAAGTTATCAAAAGATAGTGAATTAATGAGTATTTTCAATAAGATAGAATCCTCTATCCACAAAATAACACCTATAGAAATGTGATTTCATCTAACTATGTGGATAAGTATGAAAATAAAAATGTGGATTATTATAATGTGGATATAAGTTAAGTTATGCAACTACTTAGTTATAAAGTTATAAAATAAATAAAGTAAATAATTACAATATTTTATATTAGTTTTGTACAAAATAACATATACCTATTATTACTATTATATATTTATATTTTATATTAATATATATGGAGAAGTATTATGAATGTAAAGGTCAACCAAGAAGACCTTCTTGGTTTAATTAGTAAAACACAAAATATAGTTGAAAAAAGAACAACTATGCCTATTTTAAGTCATGTCCTTTTAGAAGCTAAGGATGGATACTTAAAAGTTTATGTTACTGATTTAGAAATTAGTTTAACAAATAAAATAAAAGTAGATATTATTGAAGATGGAAAAGTTGTTGTTGATTCTAAAAAATTCTATCAAATTATTAAAGAACTTCAAAACTGTGTTATTACACTAGTCAAAAAAGATGAACAATTACAGATATCTTATCTTAAAACATGTATTAATATTATGAGTTTAAAAGTTGAGGAATATCCTACTTTTCCTTTAACTCAATCAAAAAATCCTTTATATATTCAATCAACAGTTTTAAAAGAAATGATAGAAAAAACAATTTATAGCATTTCTCATAATGAATCAAGATATCAGTTAAATGGAGTTTATTTTGAACAGTTTAAGGATAAATCTAAACTATTTTATAAAATGGTTTCTACAGATGGACATCGTTTAAGTCTGATTACAAGGCTTGTAAATAATAAAGATAATAATTCTAATAAAGATATGACAGGTTTTAAAGGGGTTATTATTCCTCGTAAAGGTTTAAATGAGATAAAAAGGCTTTTAGATAAAACTCATGACAAGATAGAGGTTTATATTGAAGGGGTTCAATTAATAGTTAAACAAGGAGATACTTTTTTACTTATTCGGCTTATTGAAGGATCTTTTCCTCAATATGAGTTATTTATTCCTAAAAAAAGTGATAAGAAAGTTCAAGTATTAAAGGAAAAATTAATTTCATCTTTAAAATTAGCTTCGATTTTAACAAGTGAAAAATCAAGAAGTGTTAAGTTTTTTTTATCTCAAAATAAATTAGAGATCACATCTGAAAACCCAGATTTAGGTAATATAAAAGAAGAGTTAGATGTCTTTTATGATAATAAAAATGATATAACAATTGAATTTAATGTTCAGTATTTATTAGACTTTTTAAATTCTTTTGAAGATGAAACTGTCTATATTGGTCTTAATAATAATGAAGAGGGTGGAATTTTTCATCCTTTAAATGATAAAGATTATATGTGTGTTATTATGCCTATGAAAATATAAATGAATGAGAATAAAGAATCTACTTATTACTAACTTTAGAAATATTGATCTTATAAATATATCTTTTAATGATAGTTCTATTATTTATTTTATAGGCAAAAATGGTCAAGGGAAGACAAATATTTTAGAAAGTATTTATCTTCTTTTAACGAGTCGCTCTTTTCGTTGCTCTCAAATAGAGTATTTTAAACAAAAAAATAAAGAAAATCCTTCTCCTATTTTATTAAAAACACTTATTAATAATACTAGTGTTGAACATTTATTAGAGTTTCAATCTCATTTTACAAAACATTCTAAGATAGATGATAAAAAAACATCTTATTCTGATTTAATTAAAAAATTTTCAGCTGTTATTTTTAGTCCAGAGACTTTATTTATTATCAAACAAGGGCCAGAGATAAGAAGAGACTTCTTAGATGAGTTAAGCTTATTCTTTTTTCCTGAAAATGTGGATATACTATTAAGATTTACAAAAACACTTAAAACGAGAAATAAAGTCTTAAAAGATATAAAAGAAAATATAATATCTTATGAAAAAGGTATTAAATTAATTGAGAGTTTAAACCCTTCTTTTTTAGAATTATCAACTAGTGTTATAGATATGAGAATAAAGACAATTGAAGGTATAGAACCTTTTATAAAGTCAGCATTAGATCATATTTTTCAAACAGAAGATGTAAATTTTTCTTTAGAATATTCAATGACTCATCAGGTTTTAAGTAAGGTAAATAGAGAAAATATATTTACTCTTTTAAATGCAAGGATGTTAGAGTTGAATGATGTAGAGTTAAAAATTGGAACTTCTTTAGTTGGTCCTCATAAGCATGATATAAACTTTATCTACGAAGGTAAAAATGCTAGATTTTATTGTTCTCAAGGACAACAAAAAGCATTAATGTTAGCTGTAAAGATAGGGCAAGTGTTGTATTACAATTCTTTTACAAATAATTGGCCTATATTACTTTTGGACGATGTTTTATCTGAATTAGATAGACAAAAGAGTTCATATTTATTAGAATTTTTAAGGTTACATAATATTCAAACATTTATTACAAGTACAGAGTTTATAAATGAGTTTAAAAAATTAGATATTCAGCTATATGCTGTTAATGATGGAAAGATTCAAAATATTTTGATATGAGGGGTTTTTAGTGAACGAACGAAAATACGATGCAAAATCTATTAAAGTTTTAGAAGGTATAGAAGCTGTCAGAAAACGTCCTGGTATGTATATTGGTGATACTGTTGAAAGAGGTTATCACCATCTTGTGTATGAAATTGTGGATAATTCTGTCGACGAGGCTTTAGGAGGACATTGTAAAAATATCAAAATTACGATTCATCCTGATGAATCTATTTCTGTTGAAGATGATGGTAGAGGAATTCCTGTGGAAAGACATAGGAGTGGAAAATCAGCTTTAGAAGTTGTTATGACTACTTTACATGCAGGTGGAAAATTTGATAAAGATTCTTATAAAGTATCTGGTGGACTTCATGGTGTTGGAGCTTCAGTTGTAAACGCTTTGTCTAGTAAGTGTAGTGTAGAAGTAAAGAAAAATGGTAAAATTTGGAAACAATCTTATGAGAAGGGTGCTTCTACATCTAAATTAGAAGAACTTGGAACAACTAAAAAAACAGGAACAAAAGTAACATTTAAACCTGATAGGGAAATTTTTAAAGAGGAAAGTATCACTTATAAATTTTCAACGCTTTCAAGTAGATTTCGTGAGTTGGCTTTTTTAAATGCAGGACTTAATATCACTTTATTTGATGAAAGGGTTGGAAAAGATAAAAAGCAAACTTTTTATTATACAGAAGGTATTATAGAGTTTGTTTCTTTTTTAAATCATTCTAAGAAAGCGATAAATCAGAACATTGTTTATTTTAAAGGGAACAAAGAGGGTGTTGATATAGAGATAGCTATGCAGTGGAATGATTCTTATTCGGAATCTATTTATAGCTACGCAAATAATATCAATACAATAGAGGGTGGAACTCATCTTATTGGTTTTCGATCTGCACTTACAAGAACAGCTAATAACTATGCATCTAGTAGCGGTCTTTTAAAAAGCTTAAAAGAAAATTTAGACGGAGATGATATTCGAGAAGGACTTGCAGCTGTTATCAGTGTAAAAGTCAACGAACCTCAATTTGAAGGTCAGACAAAAACGAAGCTAGGTAACAATGAGATAAAAGGTATTGTTGAATCATTAGTAAATGATAAACTGGCAGATTGGTTTGAAAGAAATCCTAATCCTGCTAAAAAAATTGTCACAAAATGCATTGATGCTGCTAGAGCAAGGTTTGCAGCGAGAAAAGCTAAAGAGTTAACAAGAAGAAAAACAGCTTTAGATTCTGGTAGTTTGCCGGGAAAAATGGCAGATTGTCAGGAGAGGGATCCTGCTCTTTGTGAGATTTACTTAGTTGAGGGAGATTCTGCAGGCGGCTCAGCTAAGCAGGCAAGAGATAGAGCGACTCAAGCAGTTCTTCCATTAAAGGGTAAAATTTTAAATGTAGAAAAAGCGCGTTTTGAAAAAATGCTAACAAATGATGAGATAAGAATGATGATAACAGTTTTTGGTATTGGTATTGGAAGAGAAAATATTAATATTGAAAAGATTAGGTATCATAAGATTATTATAATGACAGATGCTGATGTAGATGGTTCTCATATTCGCACATTACTTTTAACATTTTTTTATAGGCAAATGCCTGAATTGATAAAGAACGGCTATGTTTATATTGCACAACCACCGTTATACCGGTTAAAGAAGGGTAAAAAAGAAGTTTATATTAAAGATGATAAAGATTTAACACATCATCTTTTAAACACAGGGCTTGATAATATAAAAATAAAAAGCTTAGAGAAACCTTTAGATAAGAAAACTCTTATACAGTTAATTATTAATATTCAGAAATTTAATTTGTTACTAAAGATAATAGGTCAGAGGGTAGACCAGGCTATTTTAGAATATATTGTAAAAAACGAAGTTTCATTAAAGGAAGTTTTAAAGAACAAAACTAAAATAGAATCTTTTATTAAGGATATTAAAAAATTAGTTGTAGATAGTCCTGTGAGGAGGGTGTTAAGAATAGATCATGAGATCAAGGAGGATACAGAACATAAAACTTTTATTCTTTCTATTTCTGTAAAATATTTTACAGAGACTGTAGAGAGCATTCTAGATATAAACTTTGCAGAGTCTACTGAATTTGAGGAGTTGCAAAGCTTATGGGACTCTTTTAATAACAATCTACCTTTGCCTTTGAAGGTAGATATAGAGGGTCAACTTAAGGAATTTAATGATCATACGGAGTTTGCTTCATGGATTATAGATTATAATAAGAGTGGTTATTATATTCAGAGGTATAAAGGTCTTGGAGAGATGAACCCCGATCAACTTTGGGAAACTACATTGAATCCTAAAAACCGTCAGCTCTTGCAAGTAGAGATTGGAGATGCTATAGAGGCGGATGAAACGTTTAGTGTACTTATGGGAGAAAGCGTAGAACCCAGAAGAAACTTCATAGAGGAAAATGCAAAATATGTTTCAGGATTAGATGTCTAGAAAATCTGGCGATATAGTTGAAGATTACAGTAATAAAAATTGATTATTACAGACTTAACTTCGTTGCACAAATATGTCTAAGAGAATCAAGTCAGGCTTTATGAAATAGGTTCTAGGCAACCCCCGTGCCCTGTACTATTTTGGCTTTATGATTTCACTATAGAATAAGATGTTTTATATAAACGTTATCTCCTGAGGCACTGGCCTAAACCTTTATTTCATAAAGCCTGACTTAATTCTTATATATGTCTATGTAATAAATTTTTATTTTCAATGATTGTAAAATTTACCCATCCCCAACTTTCATAATTACTAAATCAAATTGGAGCTTTTTATAATAAGTCTCTAGTCAGTAGAGGTCAAATAGCACACTTTGGTTTCCGGTACTGTGTGCTCAAAAACAGCCAAAGATTTACTTCAAGAGGTTGGTTTATTTTGAGTGAGACAATATGTAGTGTGTCTTGAACAATCTAAGATATTGAAATTATTGGATGATGCATGCGCAATTTGATTTTATGACTTTTTAGGTATAATATAATATATATAATAATTTCATAAGGTAAGGAAATAATGTCTGAAAAAAAGTATGCCAATCCTCCAATTCAAGAAGCTGTGTTTAACTTACAAGTAAGAAGTGGAAGACCTTTTGATGAAAATATGTTTGATGAGTTTGTAAAAAAAAATCATTATACTTCTATTGGTCCTACAAGGAACATAGATATTGATGTAGATA
This sequence comes from Bdellovibrionales bacterium, assembly GCA_965262715.1. Classification (GTDB taxonomy): domain Bacteria; phylum Bdellovibrionota; class Bdellovibrionia; order Bdellovibrionales; family JAUICD01. The sequence continues at coordinate 2,286,145 of OZ253553.1, forward strand.
CACATACTATTTCAAAACCAGAAATAACTGGTTATAAATGTATATCACAACAAGACAATAAACAAGTTGTACAATTTAATAAACATGGATTTAGTTTTAGCCGACTAAGGGAATATAATGGGTGGAATAAAAATTATAAAGAAGCATTAAATTTATGGCGAGAATATTGTAAAATTAGAGATGTGGAGGCCATCACTAAAGTAGCCACCCGGTTTGTCAATCAATTTCATACTCCTATATTCACAAAACCAGAGGAATACTTTAATTCATACATTAAATATAATGATCAAATTTCACCTGCTTGGAATCAAGTTTTTTATAAGTTATTGGTATCTCATAGTTATGGTATTAAGTCGCAGATAATGTTTGATGGCAGAGTAAATCAAAGTAGTCAGAGAGTGGATATTATATTTGATATAGATGTTTTTGCTGATAACTTAGGCCTTTCATTGAAAGATGAAGATACTGACAGTTTAGAAAATCTTTTTTGTAAGATGCGAGATATAAAAAATGATATATTTGAAAAAAGTATTACAGATCAAACAAGGAGATTGTTTCAATGAATTCTCCTAACCAATCTATTTTAAATGAGCTGCTGCTAATAAATCATTGTCCTATACATGATTATGAAAGATTAAGAGGGCCTAATTATTTTGATTCCAAAAATTTATTTTGTTCTTCAGTTAATTTGGGATCTTCTACATTAAGCATACCCATTTCTCCTGACTGTTACAATCAAATAAATGATTTGCTAACTGAAAGAAATTTTTTAGACTATAAAGAATCAAAACAAGATTTAAAACAGAAAGTTATGAATGTTTATTATGGTCATCAAAAGAGAAATTGGGATGGTTATGAATCTGAACCTGTGAAACATCTCATTTCATCCTTAAAATTTGCTGAAACTGTGTCTTCAGAGGCACTCACTGAGTTAATAGATATTGTTCCTGAAAATGACGGATGCCTTTGTTTCGAGTGGTTTAAATCAAACAACAGGTTTATTAGTGTTTCTGTTAAGGATGACAAGCTTATTTATAATTATAAAATTGGGGATGAAGAAGGTTGTGGAGAAACAACTTTTGCAGGGAAACAAATGCTTGTTGAACAGATAAAGAAAGTCATCTAGTTCATATTATGGATAAAGAGCTTAGCCCATTTGTAGAAAATCACGAGCCTTTAGCAAGGTATATTTTTTCTAACAGTCATTTTAATTTTACTAAGCAAAGAGTCAAACGTCATGCTTTTATGCCGCCTCCTGAAGGCAGAGTGTCTGTGATTAGACATGAAGAATGTTTGATAGATTACATTTTAGAAATAGGCAAACAAATGGAAAAAGATAGAAGGGAAAGTTTAAAAGCAGTTGCTTCTATATTGACTCAAGATGTGCGGTCAATAAATGGTCTAGATGTTGAATCTGATACAAGTAATGAGCAACATAAAAGGCATGCCAATATAAAAAACTTTCATGGATACAGTGATGCAAAGATCAGACAGCTTGCCCAAAGCTTAGCAAATAAAGCCGAGTTGCTGCACTGCATGTCTGATAATTAATACTGGTTAGCTTTATTAAAAGAATGCAAAATTTGCTTTTAAGACTATTTCTAGTACCACATTTTGAAGGATTTTTACAAATAGTTTAATTTTCGCTAGGAAGACATTAAGAAGATATTTTTATGGTTGAAATGGTTATTTTTGTATAGGAGAAGGAATATAATTAAAATAATTAAGTGGAAATCCAAGCGTACAAATAAAATATATGCTATTAATATGGATTTAATAAAGAATTTTACTATTTATTACCAAAATAAAGAATCAAAAGAAGGTCTGGCTCTTTTTCTTCATTTTATGGATATCAATCATACTCCAAAAGAGGTTTCATATAAGTTGAATGAAGGCACAATCATAGAATCTATTTATGAGTTTCTTAATAACTTAATTTTTGATTTTTTAAATAGTTCCAAAGGATATGTTTAGATTTAACTATTGAGTTAAAGAAATGGGAAACTCGCAGTAAGACAGACAAATAACTTTGAAGGCATTTCAAATAAGACCAGAGGTACTATCTATCTACTAGGTTCCAGGGAATAAAGTCTCAATTATTTCTAAATACTCTATATCTCCACTTTACCCTATCCTTTGTTTGATATAAAGTAAGTTGTTTGGTAGACTGCGGTATATTTATAACATTCTACTAAATTCAAACAAAAAGGGTTAAATCTAGAGTATAAATGAATATGAGGTTGGTGGTATGAAGCCGAAGCAGGTGGATATTTGGGATGCTATAGAGGTAGATGAAACATTTAGTGTGCTGATGGGCGAGAGCGTAGAACCCAGAAGAAACTTCATAGAGGAAAATGCAAAATATGTATTAGGATTAGATGTATAAAGTTAAATCCTATATTTTACTAAAGAAGTTAAGAATTTGGTGAGGCTGTTTCCTTAACATTTTGTAAGAAGCAATGAGTATCTCTTTACTCAAAACTGCCAGATTATACTGAAAAAAATAAGTATAGATTTTGTATTTTTTACAAGATAATGTCATTTTTACCTAGTTGTGAATAATTTAGTGTTTATAAAAGTGATCAAGCACTATAAAAATATATAAGTAAGTTCAACAAGTTGTCAGCACCATCTCCTCTTTTCTTTTTTACTTTAATTCTGGTTAATATTTTGCTTATGAGTAGGATAGTTTTGAATGAATTTTAATTATGCCCCAATCGAGGGTTAAAGATACTTTAGAAAAAGGAGTTTATTATGAAATTTTTGAATTTATTGTTGAGTTTGATGTTACTCTTATCTTTGAAAGTTTCTTCAGTTAAAGCTGAAGTCATTCAAGAGCCATTTTCAAATTCTGATAGAAAGTTACTTTGTGTAAGTGATGGAACGGTTCCTCTATTTTATATAGGTGATCCCAGCATCCCTCTTCTGCAACAGATAGTGTTTTTATTACAATATAACTGTGAGAGGGCTGATATTTTAGCGGACTTGTTGAAACAAATAATAGAACAAGGAATAGATATAAATGATTCAATAGAACCAGATTTTCCACCCTTGTATTATGCTACACTCAATAATGACTTAACATCAATTAGACTTTTATTAAATACAGGAGCAGATACAAATACAAGCACTGAAGGTGGTCCAGTATGGTTGCAAAATGTAGATCATCGTTCCATAGAACGCATTCATTTATTCTTAAATACAGGGCGTGTAAATGTTAACGATACGTTTCGAGATAGGCCAGCCATTTGCATAATTAAAGCAACAAATAATAATAGGTTATTACAGAGAATGATTGATATGGGCGCAGACCCTAACGAGGAATGTTAGTGTTTCATTGCTAATAAAAGAGCAATTGACTTCAAATAGTTTGTATTTGATAAACCAGTCTATTTGTTATTACTTAAATCTATTACACCTGATTTGCTGAAGTGGTTATTTTTGTATAGGAGAAGGGATTTGATTAAAATAATCAAGTGGAAATCCAAGCATACAAATAAAATATATGCTATTAATATGGATTTAATAAAGAATTTTCATATAAGTTGAATGAAAACACAATCATGGAATCTATTTATGAGTTTCTTAATAACTTAATTTTTGATTTTTTAAATGATTCTAAACAGTATGTTTTAGACTTAACTGTTACGTTAAAAAATCGGGAAATAATTAGAAAAATAGAATTCCAAGCAACCTGATACAACTAACTTCCAATTTGTAGGGTCCCAGAAGATAAAGTCTCAATTATTCCTAAAAATCTTATAATCCACTTTACCCTGTTCATCGTTTGATATAAAGTAAATTGTTTGATAAGTTGCATTATATACAAGTGATAAATCATATTATGTGGAGTTGATGATATGAAACCAAAGCGGGTGGATATTGAAGCAGAAATGAAGGATGCTTATCTGCAATACTCGATGAGTGTGATTGTAGGTAGAGCGTTGCCGGACGTGAGAGATGGGTTGAAGCCGGTTCATAGGCGTGTTCTTTTTGCACAGCATGAGATGAACAATGTGCACAACAAGCCTTATAAAAAGTCAGCGCGTGTTGTGGGTGATGTGATTGGTAAATATCATCCTCATGGAGATGTTGCTGTCTACGATACCATTGTAAGAATGGCTCAGTCTTTTTCTCTAAGATACCCATTGATAGATGGACAAGGTAACTTTGGCTCTATTGATGGAGATAGTCCTGCTGCTATGAGGTACACAGAAGTACGCATGACTCAAATTGCAGAGGAATTATTAGAGGATATTGAGAAAGACACTGTTAGTTTTTATCCTAACTATGATGACTCATTAGAGATACCTTCTGTATTACCTTCAAAAGTCCCTAACTTATTGATTAACGGGTCTTCTGGTATTGCTGTTGGTATGGCCACCAATATTCCTCCACACAATTTATCTGAGATAATAAAAGGTTGTATTCATGTTATTGATACCCCGGACTGCACTATTGATTCTCTAATAAAAATAATCCCTGGGCCAGACTTTCCATCTTTTGGAGAAATTTCAGGTAGAAAAGGAATGATATCTGCTTATAAGACAGGAAGGGGAGTTATTACGCTGAGGTCTGTTGCAGAGATAGAGGAGAAAAAAGGCAGAGAAGTTATTATTGTTACAGAAATTCCTTATCAAGTGAATAAAGCGCGTCTTATAGAGTCTATTGCAGAGTTAGTAAAAGATAAAAAAGTTGAAGGGATTTCTGATATTCGAGATGAATCTTCAAAGGCTGGTATGAGGATTGTTTTGGATATCAAAAAAGGAGAAAATAGCGGTGTTATTTTAAATCGTTTGTATAAATACACTCAGATGCAGGTTCGATTTTCTATGATTATGTTGGCTTTAGATAAGGGCAGTCAGCCAAGACTTTTTAATCTTAAAGCTTTCTTAGAAGCCTTTATTGAACATAGAAAAGAGGTGATTACAAAGCGTTGTATTTTTGATCTTAAAAAAGCAGAAGCTAGAATTCATATTTTACAAGGGTTAAAGAAGGCTTTAGACAACATTGATACTGTTGTGAAAGTTATCAGAGAAAGCAGAGAGCCTGCTGTTGCTAAGTTAGCACTTATAAAGAAGTTTCAATTTAGTGCAGTACAAACACAAGCTATATTAGATATGAGACTAGCTCGGCTGACGGGGCTTGAAGGGGAGAAAATATTAAAAGAGATTCAGGAATTGGAAAACAAAATAAAATGGTTAAAGGATATCTTAGGGGATATTAAAAGGGTATATGAAATTATAAAAGAAGAGTTAATAGCTATTAAGAGTAAATATGGAGATAAGAGAAAGACAGTTATTGTTGCAGAACAAGAAGACCTTGAAGATGAAGACTTAATAGCTAAAGAAGAGGTGATTGTGACAATCACCTACACAGGTTATATCAAGAGGATTCTAAGCTCAACATATAAAACTCAACATAGAGGTGGTCGAGGTATTAAAGGGGCCATGGCTCGAGAGGAAGACTTTGTTTACAATATTTTTGCTGTTAATACTTTCACAACTCTTTTAATTTTTACAAATAAAGGAAAAATTTATTGGCTAAAAGTTTATAAGTTGCCTCAGGGATTAAGAACATCTAAAGGAAAATCTATAGCTAATATGGTAAACTTATCTTCACAAGAAAAAGTCATGGCTATATTACCTGTAGATGAGTTCAAAGAACATGATAATGTGGTATTGATCACCGAAAAAGGGATTATTAAAAAGACGCCTCTTTCTGCTTTTTCGCACCCAAGACCTTCAGGAATTATTGCTTTAAAGATTGATTTAAATGATAATCTAGTAGGAGCAAAGCTCAGCTCAGGGGCTGATGACATTTTTATAGCGACATCAAAGGGTCAGTCTATACGCTTTGATGAGAGTCAAGTCAGGGCTATGGGGCGTACAGCAAGAGGTGTTAAGGGCATGAATCTCTCTAAGAATGATAAAGTTGTAGGAATAGAAATTCTTAACAAGTCTCATAAGGTCTCTAAAACAGAGCAGCAAATTATTATTATGGTGACTGAAAAAGGTTATGGAAAGAAAACCCTTGCTAAGGAATATAGGACTCAGAACAGAGGTGGTGTTGGAATTATCACTCAAAAAACCACAGACAAAGTGGGTCGTGTTGTAGGTACGGCAAGTGTAAAGCTTAAAGATGATGTGATGGTGATCACGAATAAAGGTCAATTGATTAGGATGAAAACCAGTAAGATTTCTACTTATGGAAGGAACACTCAAGGAGTTCGGTTGATCAATTTAAAATCAGAGGAGACCGTTTCTAATTTTACTCTTATTGTTGAGGAAGACGAAGAAGAGGCATTAAATGATCTAGCCTAGAGAGGCTTGCCTTGAAAGTCTTGCTTCTGGCCGCCAGCCTTAAGAGCTTCACCTTCAGTAATGGCTGCCTCAAAAATCCATTTATTTTGAGCAGGGTAGATATTCTTCGGTTTTTACATCATGTTAAGGAAAACTTCTTATTTCTCAACAGTTTTAACTGCTTTTTCTGTACTTTTAAAAGAAGAATTTTTCTCTAGTGTGTAAACATTACAAATAAATATGCATGACTACATAACAAAAAAATGACTTTACTTAATGACTAAAAAGGGTATACATGGCTACAATTTTACATAAAGACAGTTAGTATATGAGACTTATAAGGAACTGGTCTGAGATAGCTTGCCACGAGTGGCTTGCCACAACCAGATCAAAAGCCTACTACAATGCTTATATATTGAATGTTCTAAAAAATATTTACACAGCAAGGTATATACATAACTTAATCTTTCGAAACTTTAATAAAGGAGATGTGAAATGAATTTTAAATTGATAGGGGTTAATAATTTTTATTTGAGAAGTAAAGTCTTTCTTTTAACTGTGCTTATAGGGTTTTTAAGTCAAGTTTCTGTTGCTCAAAATAATGTACAAGACACCATTGTTATAAATGGAAGAGAATTTCCATCAGTAAGAGCATTTAATTATCATTTTTCTTTATTATCAGTCCGACTGTATGGGGGCTCGGATGGTTCTGTTACGGTTGAGGAACTATTTGGTGAAAGTTTTAAGGATAGAGCTATGGATGCTTATCAGCCTTTTATAGATGCTGAGGTAGGATTGGAGTTTCTTCATAGATATTCTTTAACACCACTGATATACGCAGTTGTGGATAGAGATGCAGATGCTGTTAATTTTATCTTAGCTCAAGAGGGGGCTGATTCTAACTTGCCGGACAGTAATGGTTTTACACCACTGATATGGGCAGCTATAACAGGTGATGAAGGTATTGCTAGAGCTCTTGTGGATGCTGGAGCTGATGTTGAATCACAAGGATCTACAGCAATTTGGTATGCAGCTAGAAAAGGGAATCAAGAGATTGTTAATTATTTTATAGAGGTTTTAGAGAATTAAAGTATAGTCATAAGATATATCTTTGTATAGGTTGACATCAAATTACGGCGTGATATGATGTTATAGTATGCAAAAGTCTATCTTGTTTCCTCGTCATTTTATAATGCCCAAATCCAGTTTTTTTTTGCTAGGTCCTAGGGGTGTTGGTAAAACCACTCTTATTCGCAGTTTGAAATTAGCGTCTCATGAAATTTCTTTGCTAGATGAAACAAGATATCAGCATTATTTAGCTCGCCCAGGATCATTTTATGAGCAACTTTATGTTTTAAAAAAGGGATCATGGGTTTTTGTAGATGAAATTCAGCGTTTACCTAATTTATTAAATGAAATTCACAGGTTGATAGAGGATAAAAAATTACGTTTTATCCTTACTGGTTCAAGCGCAAGAAAGCTGAGGAAGGCAGGGGTGAACTTGTTAGCAGGAAGGGCTGTGTGCCGTTATCTTTATCCTTTAACGTCGATGGAAATGGGAAAGAGTTTTTCTCTGGATTTGGCATTAGAAACAGGAACAATTCCTCTTATTTGGAATGCTGAAGATAAACGTGACACATTAAAAAGTTATGTTCAAGTTTATCTTAAAGAAGAGATTCAAGCTGAGGCGATTGTTCGTAATTTACCAGGATTTGCACGATTTCTTCCTGTAGCGGCACTTTTTCACGGGCAAACAATTAATTTATCCAATATTGCAAGAGATTGTGAAGTAGCTCGTCCGACTGTTTCAGGATTTTTCCAAATATTGGAAGACACTTTGCTTTTAAAGGTTTTAAGAGCTTATGAGGGGAAAATTCGCATACGTGAACGTAAAAAATCAAAATGTTATTTTATAGACCCTGGTTTGGTGAGAGCTATCAAAGGTCAATATGGACCTGTAACCATAGAGGAAAAAGGCCCTTTATTTGAAGGATTGATTTTTAGTTTGCTTATGTTTCAAAAGGATACTTATGGTGATATTGAGGATATTTTTTATTGGTCATCAGCAGAGGCTACTCAAGTTAAGGTTGACTTTCTTTTGCTCAAAGGAAAAGAAAAAATCGCTATTGAAGTTAAAGGGACAGAAAAAATTCGCTCAGAACATTTTATGGGGTTACAAGCTATTTCTTCATTAAAAGGAATAAAGAGAAGAATATTGGTTTATTGTGGAAAAAATAATCAGATCACCCGTGATGGGATTGAAATACACACATTTAATAGTTTTGTTAAGCTACTAAAAGATAGAAAGCTTTAAACATGGGCTTTTCTCTCTAAGAAGAGGTGATTGTGACAACATCTTTACAGTGAACACTTTAAGTGGGGTGGTTTATTTTGAGTGAAACAGGTACAAGCCTCATAAAAGAAATTGATAAGCTTGGTGCTTATCTTTATAAATTATATCAGAATACTTGAGCTTTATAATTTCTTTAAGTTTTATCTCTGACATTTGAGAACGGAGAAAATCTGTTTTCTCTAGTTATAACAATAGGTTAAGCCTCTTAAGAGTTGCCTTAACTAGTTATGAACTATTATTATAAGGGTTGGTTATTGCATAACTATTAAAGTAAGGCATATTTCTAATTTTTAACACTATACTTATCTTAAGATTATCTCAATGTGAAACTTTTATTGTTCACTGGCTATTGAATTTAAGTATTATATATAATCTGTCGATAGAGAGAAAGATTAATTATAATAGGAGGCTTGTAATGCGGGTTAATTTTTTATATTCCCATCTTAGGCTATTTATACTGATGGCTTGTTTTTTACTTTTGTTTGTCTCACAGCAAAGTTTTACTAGCGTGGTTGTTCCTATTGATGGAAAGGTAGAATCCTTTAAGAAAGGTGTTTATACTATTCGGACAAGTACAGGTTTAATACATATTAAAAAATCTAAAATAGGATATAACCTTGATCAAAAACTAAACAAAAGTATCGGAAACAAAGTTCAAGTGGATGTTCCGCCGGAGGTTATAGCTTCTTTTCAACAATTTAGAACAAGTAGACGCCCTAGTTCAGATGAGGATAATAAATAGAATTTTATAAAAAATAAGAACAAGGAGTTTAAATGAATTATTTTAAAGTGGCTTCAATGATTTTGACTATTATTTTTTCTGTTCAAAATGGTTTTGCTCACGAGGGTCATCAAGATGTTTATACAGATTGTGAGCTTACAGGAAAAGTAATATTTGTAAATGGTATTTGTACTATGCCAGCTAAAGGTTGTAGACGAAATGGTGGTAAAGTTATAGCTCCAGGGAAGGATGTAATGCTAGTGTGTGATGCAATGCCCCAGCTCTCAAGAGGACTTCCATTACGCGCAGGGTGTCCTGATATTGATGAATGTTCTAATGATATACCGCGTGATGATAAGGTAGATTATAGTGGTAGTGTAACTTGGATAGTTACTGATAAATATAGAGAATGGAGAATTGGTAGTGTATATGAAGTGCAAGAAAACTATCAGAGACCACCGTTCAATACTAGAATTACCACAGATGAGACAGGGGAAGGGTGGATCGATTGAAGAAAAATAAAAATGAAGCAGTTTGTCTTTTATAGCGGCAAGTGATAGGTTTGGAGGGATATAGGACACATCATTTTATATGCCAAGAGAGCTGGTCATTAAGCTACATGAAAAAATACAAGATAGAACTTTACAACATAGTTATTCTTTTTTTTGCAACTCAGGTTCTTTTAGGATGTGATTTTGCGCCAAAGGATGTTTCTTATTTAAAAAAAGCGATAAGAAGTGAAGAACAACAAAATTACACTCAAGCTATTTTATTTTTAAATCAAGCCATAGATTTTAGTAAAGATACTCAATTATTACTAAGGGCAGCTAATAGAGGCCTTGATATTCTCAAGCATTTTACAACAGATAAGTTAGAGAATCAGCTTGCAGATCAGTCTAAAAGCACACTTCAAATTAAGTATTTGCATTTGATTTTGCTTTATTCTCAAGATAGAAAGCAAAGAATATCAAGTCAGAAAGCTATTGCTGATATCTATTTCAATAACATAAAGGATTATCATAAGGCTATTGAGGAGTTGAGTCGTCTTCTTACTCTTGATTTATCAGAAAAAGATATAGCAAACATTAAATTGAAGATTGCAAAATCTTATTATCATATAGGCAATTTTCAGCAAAGTAAACTAGAGCTTCAAAAACTAGAACAAAATAGCCAACCCTCTTTTGAGATATTATTGCTAAAAGGGCATATTTTAATTGGAGAGAGGAGTTATGATGAGTCTGTATTAATTTTTGAAAGTCTTATTAAAAGTTTCCCTAAAAAAGCTGTTACAGATAAGGTCTTTTTAACACTCTCTCTATGTTATGAAGAACAAAAAGAGTTTCAGAAAGCTATAAGTCTTTTATCTAATTTTTTAGAGAATAATAAGTTATCTCTAGATATTTCTCAAAGGCAATTTATTGCAATGAAAATTCAGAGATTGAAAGAAACATATAAAATGCAACCGGGTGTTTTTCAAGTTGGTCAAACATATAGAAGATAATGAAGCAATTTAAAAGTTGGATTTGGATACAGATAGCTTTATGTTTTTTATCTACTTGTTTTGTCTTTTTCTTTTTTGATCAAAAGATCACAGTGAGTTTTTTTATTGGAGCTTTACTGAGCACTTCTAATGTGATCTTTTACTTTTTCTTATCTTATTTTTTATTGAAAAGCTTTTTACATAGAGGTGTTTTTTTATATCTTTTTTTGGGCTATTTATTGAAATATGGTATTTTATTTTTGATATTTTGGCCTTTCTTTTCAGAAGTGGATATTCTGTGGGTTATAGCTGGGTTTTCCACTTTTATTGTTTCAAGCCTCATTGAGAGAATTAAGATTAGGGCTTCGTAGTTAAATGATATAATAACAATTATAGACTTTGGTTATTTTTTTCGACTTGTTGATCACTACCACAACATTCTGAACTTGTATAACCTTGCTCTTTGTTTTCTATAACCTCCCATGGTTCAATATCATCAATAAGTGGCATCTTTTCCCAGTCAGTGACTCCCCATTTTTCAAGATCTGTACAAGGCACACTTCCTGTTAAAGTATGAGGATCATCTTCAGTGCCGGGCTCTTTATCGGCTCCATAACCATAATATTTTCCATTTTCAGAAATTACAGATAGATATCCACAAGAAGGGCGACAAATCCCATCACCTAAATCTTTGACATGGCAGGTACTGGGGCTATCGCAGTTTTCTATGCTGAAACGAGTATCTTCTGTTCTTTCACAGGCTCCATAAGATATCGCGGTCGTGGTAGTAGTAGCAGTTGTTGTTGTTATAATAGAAAGTGTAGAAGGTATTGTTAGCTCTCCTTTAGAACAACAAACAAGGAAGGTGCTTATAATTGATAGTAATGTAAGTTTGTGAAAAAGTGACATAGATGTTTTCTCCCTGCTGTTTATAAATAAGTTATCGGAAGATGAAATGGATTTATTGGCACAACCTAAGTCTAAATATTCATTAACTAATCTTTTGTTTACAACAGGTTACAAGTTATTTTGTTAGAGGTTTATAGCATATGCGTTATAAATATATTTGTAGCTAGGCATTAGAAAAGCATGAATGAAGGTGATTGCTTTTTCTTAATTATCTGATGAAATGGATGAATTTTTAAATATAAAAAAGTTTAAATAGCGGAAAAATGAGTGGAAAAACTGTAAATCTTAAGTAAAACAAGATAGGAAATTAAGAGAAATACTTTAGGATATTTTATAAAAACCTTTGATTATTGCAACACATAAGATAAAGGGCTTTATTGGCGGTGTTGATGAACCTTGTAAAAAAAATAATATTTTTTAAATAAATTGTAGACAGCTCTTGTCGCCTCATGTAACGCTATTAGTAAATGAATTATTATACACTTTTATTATTAACCTATTAACTTATTTTTTGAAGGAGTTGTGATTATGAAAAATACAAAAAAAACACTACTAGGATATCTATTTGCTATGCTGTTTGTACTAGGAGCTACACTAGTTGGTTGTGGCTCTGATGATTGTGATGATGGTCAAGTAAAAAATGATGCCGGCACTTGTGTTGCATGTGGAGGAGGAGGAACTCAACCTCAATGTTCTAGTTAGATATTTATAAAATAATAACTCAAGGTGGGTGATTGCTTTTGAGCAAATTTATCCACCTTGAGTTATTTTAATATTTATCTAAACAAAGCCTGAAAAGAACTTCTGATAACTAATCTTTTGCAGCAATACTGATACTCAATTCGTCCCTGTGTATATGATGAGGGCTCCTGACTTCGACGGTTTAAACTTATAAGTTACTGGGATCATTGGATGATACATTACATCATAGGCACTACAATTGATTTTTAGTTATGTATTAAGTGTATTTTTATTCAATAAGATAAGGTGTTGTAGAGTGCTTAAGTCCCATAATCTGATAGATTTTCAGAGCTTCCTTACTTATATTTGAAGGTATAGAGTACTTTCTGTTATTGGTTTGATCTACTAATAAACTATGCTGTACATGGATTAAAGCATTTCGTATAACTTCCGGTGAACAGGATTGGTATTGTATCTTAATTCTGTAAGCTAAGTGTCTTATACAGACTAAACAGATAAAAGCAATGGCTATGTGGGCTTTGATTCGATCTGATGTCCAGTGAAATATAGGACGTATTTTTAAATCATGCTTAGCTATCCGGAATGTTTCTTCGACTTGCCATAACCCCTTATATTGGCTAATAATGTCTAAATCATCCATATCTTTGAGGTTTGTTATGACTCCAAACAAACCATCCCACTTTTGATCTTCTTTGACTCGATTTTCATTGACTGAAAGCTTTTGTTTCTTGCCTGTGACTTTTAAATACTTCTTATAACCGTAATTGTTTAATAAAGTCTTCACATCTTGAGCCTTTGAGAGTTTCTTAACTAAACTATCTATAGTTTGTTGACGATCATGTCGATCTTTCTCCGCTCTCTTATAAGAATAACAAACTATCACTTTCCTCTTATTATCTTTATCTTCTAATGATTGAATCTTGAAACCTTCTTGTTTACTGACAATTTTGTACTTTGACTTATCTAATACAAGCTCTTGTTTTACTTTTGGTAATTTCTTAAGCTTAGCTCCTACAATATAATGAAGATTCTCATCTTCTAGTGCTTTTAAATTATCTTCACTTAACATTCCTCTATCAGCGACATAAATAGCTTGTTCTAAGTTATATTTAGACTTCATCTCTTTTATCACTGGATTTAAGGTATGACCCTCGAAGATAGCACCCGGGAAAGTCTCGTAACTGACAGGAAAACCTTCTTTGGTCACAACGACTGCTAAACACACTTGAGATTCTTTAAACTTAGCATCTTTACTGTAACCTCTTTGTCTTAAATCATCTTCAATAATTGATTCAAAATACAGTGTCGTACAATCAAAAAACAAAACTTTCAAAGGCTCTTTAAAAACCTTTTGTGCCACTTGACCTGCCAGTCTCTTTATCTTATCTATCCTTTTGCTATCTAAACGATCCATCATGCGATAAATCTTCTCTAACGAAATATGAACTCCAAAATCCTCTTCTAAAAATCGACTGCTCTCTCTTTTACTTTGAGGATTAGCTATCCGAGCCATCACTGTATGAAATAAAACCCAATGTGATGAATGATAACGACTCACTGGTAAAATGCGATCTAAACCTAATTCCTTGTACATAGCTCCATAAACCTCATGAATACCTACAATGACTCTTTGATCTTCCCTTAGTTTCTTAAGATCTACTTTTAAGGGTTTATTGCAATGACGAAACTTGGACTCAATCACTTGTTTAGAAATCTCTTCCGGAGCAAAAAAAGATAATTGATTTTCATTTGTTAGTTTAGCTTTGATGAATTCTCCAAGCTCTTGAAGACGAAATAGCTCATCCTCATCTTGAGCCACTCCGACATGACGGATGATCTTTTGGCGAACTTTATTGCCATAACGGATAGAATCAACGATCTGAACTGACTGCCTTGGACTGTTTGGTGTGCTTTTGATTCTTACAAACATAAAAATAATTTAATGCTTATTAAAAAAAAAGTCAAAATAAAAATAAAAATAATCTGACATGGTGTGTTACTAGGCACTACATCGAAAACTTACTCCAAAATCCTATAACCATCAATGTTACAAAACCAATACCGAACATAAACCGTCGAAGTCAGGAAAAAATGATGCCGGCACTTGTGTTGCATGTGGAGGAGGAGGAACTCAACCTCAATGTTCTAGTTAGATATTTATAAAATAATAACTCAAGGTGGGTGATTGCTTTTGAGCAAATTTATCCACCTTGAGTTATTTTAATATTTATCTAAACAAAGCCTGAAAAGAACTTCTGATAACTAATCTTTTGCAGCAATACTGATACTCAATTCGTCCCTGTGTATATGATGAGGGCTCTTCGGGATGAGTTTTTATCTTTGGTTGTTTAAATGTCTGACTTTTCCATGCTTGATAGCCGGTCGAGACCAATTATCAATGTGATGATAATAAGTCATAGTTCAGATAACGAAAAGCATAAGGTTAAAGATTATTAATGAACACATAGATCACATTCTTCTTATAAAAAAGCTTGTCAGACTCAATTAAATCAAATGCTGTTATTTTAAAAAATAACTAGACATATTACTAGGTTAGTGTAACAAATCAAAAGAGCTTTTATCCAAGAGTAACTTAGAGGCAGCCTGTCTATGCAATCTAAAACGCAAGGGATTTTTAACTTTCAAAATCACCTTATAAAGGAATCGCCGGTTGAAAATTTGCAGACGAATGAAAACTTTTCTGGTATTAAATTTAACAAATCTCTAAAAACGTTTAGATCAGATAGTGTTTTAATATCACGACTATTCTCAAAGGCTAATCGATCCAATTGTAGCCTAGACCAACGTTTAGCTTTTTTTCATGCCCAGCTAGCAGAAAGGCTTTGGGAATCCGCCTAAGCTCATTAAACCTTCCCAGTTATAAGAAATCTAGTTTTATGAAGCACTTGATCAGGGCTAGGAGATTTAAAATTTTCTGTTACAGAGAAAAGGGTAAGTCGATATGGAATGTATCTACCAAGTAGGCTATCACTGTGTTTTCTGTAAGTATCTAAACGATTGCTGCCTGTTACAATGATGCCTAAATTGTCTTTGTAAGAATCATAAAGATCTTTAAGATGGGGGTTCCATTTTCTGTTTTTGTGCATTTCATCAAAAAGAACAGGCCCATGACCAATTTTTTTGATAGCACCTTCAGGTGAATGCATCCAAGTTCTTTGAAAATGAGGGTTATTCCATGAAAAATAATTATTTTTAGATTTTAACAAGCTTTTGCCTAAAGTAGTTTTACCTACCTGACGCGGACCACTTATAAAAGCCATTTTTTTATAATGCAGGTAGTACAACTGTTATACAACTGTCCATGCTTTAATCACAGAACGTTTTATAAATGTTGATCAAATAAGTTTATAAATTCTATTTTTGTTTCATAGTTATACAATTATGATTTTTCAATGCCTTTTTAAAGGCAACTTTTCTCTTTATGCTCTCAAAAATTCTTTATTGGAGCGTTTTTTGCTTATTTCCTATGTAGGGATATTTTTTGAGGGGGAGTATGAAGAATCATAAATTTTATTTTCTAGGGATTACATTAGCTTTATTAGCTTTATTTACAAATTGTAAAGAGAGTTCTTTTTCTTCAAATAATTTAACTTCTATGTCTTCTGGTGAGAATAAAGCTTCCACGACAACAATAACAACATCAACACAACAAACACAAACATCGGAAGGTACACCTGGGCAATGTGGTCAAGACACTTATACTTGCTTGAACGGTACAACTCTTTCTAATAACAGAGAAGAAGATGGTTCTTACAAGTGGTCTTGCTTAGGGTTAAATGGAGGAGAGGATGTCCATACCTGTAGTCTAACTACAATGCCATTATCTCCAGAACCTGTCAATGGACAGTGTGATAACTCTCTTCGCTATGCATGTTTTAATGGTAGCACTCCTGATTATACTAGAGAGCAAGGAACCTTTTATAAATGGTCTTGTTTAGGACTTCATGGAGGAGAAGACATTGACACCTGTAGTAAAGAAATCCCAGCTTCATCTCAACCAGTTAATGGACAATGTGATGATTCAAAATATTATGCCTGTCTTAGTGACACCACAGTTTCTAGCAAAAGAATAGAAAATGGTTTTTACAAATGGACGTGTCTAGGAATTCACGGAGGCTCAGATATTTTCTGTCAATCAGCAGTTCCACCACAAGCTGTCAATGGAGAATGTAGTGAGGAAGAACATTACACTTGCCTCAATGGTACCACTCCATCAGATGCTGTAGAAAGCGATGGCTTTTATAGATGGTCCTGTCTAGGACTTCATGGAGGAGAAGATATTCACACTTGTCATCAAGCTCTACCACCACAGACTGTCGATGGACAATGTGGTGAGGAAGAACATTACACTTGCCTCAATGAAACTATTCCTGAAAATCTCATAGAGGAAGATGGCTTCTATAAATGGACCTGTTTAGGACTTCATAGAGGTGACGATACCTCTTGTAGTAAAGAAGTGCCACCTTCAATTCCAGTAGAGTCGGATGATAGTTTTGAAGTAACTCAAACATCTTTAGCACAAAAAGTAGATATCCTTATGGTGGTAGATGACTCAGGTTCAATGAGTAAATATCAGAACTTGCTTGGACAACGCTTTGGAGATTTGGTTTCAAATATTACTGGTGTGAATTGGCAAATAGCCTTTATAAATACAAACAGTAGTACTTCATCGCATATTAATGAAGTGCTTTCTTCAACAACTTCCAATGTACAAAATAGATTTTTAACATTGATCACTAACCCTCCTGGATCTGCCAGTAATCATGAATATCCTTTAACAAATATCACTAGAGTTATAAGTGACAGCCAAAACTCACAAAGCTTTTTTAGAAATGATGCTAGCTTAGCAGTAGTTATTCTTACAAATGAAGGTCCTGATACAAAAACAGCGCAAAATGTTCTGGATACACTTAAAGCGCAATTTGGTAATGATAAAAGGCTTTTTGCCTATGCGATTATTCCAAGTGGTAACACTAGTAATAGATATTTATATAGAATCAGAGACCTTGTTGATCGTACTGGGGGAATTACGGGCAATATTAATTCCACGGACTATACCTCTATTTTACAAAGTATGAGTACAAATCTAGAAGCAAAACTGAGCCTTAAGGAAATTCCTCTGAGATATGAAGGAGTTATTCAACAGACAATTTCATTGGATTTTACACCTGCTGCAAATAAAGTAACAGACTATGTTTATGATCCTCAAACAAATAAAATCATATTCACAACAGTTCCTCCTGGAAGCACAACAATCCATGTTCAATATAGATATGTACAATAAATAAAGATAACCTCAAACTGACTGTATAAGTAATTTTATTACTTATAAGCACTCCTCACCTCGATTTGAATCTCTATGTTTCAAAAAAAATCAAAAATGTATCTCTTCATTATTATAAATGAGCTCTGGTTTTAAGGTGTTCAACGACCTTGTTGCGCAAACATCGGTTGTAACTTCTTATATATACTAAGATTTGTAACAAGCTTATTCACTAGCAGCAGAAGGTCCCTGTGCCATCACACCCTAATACAACATTAATACCATTATAGAATTACATTTCTTAAATCCATTTCTCTCATAAGGCACTGGCCTGAGCTAGTTCAGTTCATAAGCCTGTTACAAATCTTACATATACTCATTGGCCATTAAGTATTTGTGCAACAAGACCGCATTCAACTCTTACAGTTTAAGTCAATTTGTGGTGTTCCAGAGAGAGAAGTTTTAAGTTTTCGTTCCATTAGGCCGATCTAAAGTAAAAGAAGAGGGTTTTGAAAGGTGGGTTACTTAAAAGCTTTTTTAAGTCCAGATTATTGTATTCTGTATTTATTATGTGTGTTTCTTATATCTTGTGGTGAGACTGGTACAAACACGAATCCTTCTGTTAATGATACACTGCAAGTTATAAATCTAGAAAACGACTTGATGCCTAAGTCATCTAAAACATGGACTTGGAGCTGTAACGATACACCTTGTACGTATCGTCATAAAATCAATCAAAATGCAACTCCATATAGCTTTGATGATAATACTGATATTTTTAATAGTACTGCAACAGCTACACAAGACGTAAGAAATGGCGGAGAGGGAACTTATTATTTACATGTACAGGCTGAAGATTCAGAGGGTAATAAATCAGAAGTTCTTCTCGTGTTTGCAATTCTCAATAATTTAGGCAATAAAATAGAAATCACCGATATTGACCACGACCTCATTCCAAAGAAATCTAAAAAATGGACTTGGAGTTGTAGTAAACCCCATTGTGTTTATCGGTATAGTATCACCACATCACCTCAGCACGATTTTTCTGAAAATGACTCATATGTCACAACAGCTACAGCTGCCCAAAGTACAGGAGATGGCATATTTTATATTCATATACAAACTAAAGAAAGTGAAGATTCAGATATAGCCTCAGAAGTTGTCTCTTTTTCAGCAATTTTGGATAATACCCCTCCAGACGCTCCTAACGCCAGTTCTTTTTCAGTATCTTCTCCCAGCAATCTAAGGGTACCCGATATCACAGTATCGAATCTTAAAGAAGGTGATCATGTTGAGATTTATACAAGCAGTGATTGTTCAGGCTCCTCTGTAGGAGATGAAGTTGTAGGAAACTCTCAAACCTCTGTGTCAGTTAAGTTGCAGCAACTAATAACAGAAGATAGTTATAAATACTACGCAAAGATTATAGATGTTGCCGGAAATGCTAGCTCTTGTTCTAAAGAACCTGTTTTGACATATGTTCTGGATCAATCAGCACCAGAGGTTACAGGATTAGAACCTGATAATGTTGAAAAAGGTGCTAAAACATGGTTATGGTCTTGTAATGAGAGTTGTACTTACCGACATCATATTAATAATCAACCTCAGCATATTTTTCAAACAGATGAAGCTTATACTCTTACAAATTCAACTTCTCAAGTAGAAGGACAAGGAACTTATTATCTTCATGTTCAAGCTAAAGATATTGCGGGGAATGAATCTCGAGTGAGGTCGGTATCTGCTGTTTTAGTCAACAAGCCTGGAGTGATCGGTCTTGTAAGTAGCAAGCTACCTCAAAAATCTGTCACTTGGACTTGGGGTTGTAATAAAGAAAACTGCACGTATCGTCATAAAGTCAATCAAAATACAACTCCATATAGCTTTGATGATAATACTGATATTTTTAATAATGTTGCAACAGCATTACAAAATACAGGAGATAGCACTTATTATTTACATGTACAGGCTAAAGTTATACAAGATGGACAAGAGTTGCTTTCTACTGTTGAAGTGGTTTCAGCTATTTTGGACAACACGCCTCCCTCAGCTTTAGCATTAGCTCATTTTTCTACTCAATCTCCTAGTAATGATAGAACTCCAGAAATAACAATTTCAGGTGTCACTGAAGGAGATACTATAAATCTTTATAGGCAAAGTAGTTGCACAACTTCTGTTGGAACTGCAACAGTATTGGCTGGAGAAACCTCTGTTGCTATTGAAGTGAATGAACTTCCTAATGTAGATAGTAGTTATGATTTTTATGCTACAGTGACAGATCAGGCTGGAAATATATCTGATTGTTCAACAGATAAAATCACTTATGTATTGGATGTAACAGCTCCAAGCTCTCCTTCAAATGTAAGTCTTGTGACAGCATCTCCAAGCACAGATCCGCAACCTTATATCAAAGTTGATGGAATAGCTATTGGAGACATAGTCAGGTTATTTATGGATAATAGGTGTAGTGAAACCAATGAAATTGCTTCTGCCTCTGCACAATCAGGGAGTATAGATATCCAAGTTTCCTCACCTTTAACAATAGCTTCATCAGACAACCAAAAAACATTTTCTATTTACGCAAATACAAGAGATACAGTAGGTAATATCTCCTCTTGTTCTACAGCATCAGCTTCATATGATTTACAAAAACCAGCAGCTCCTACAGCTTTGACTTTAGTGGTTCCAACAACTAATGCAAAAGATCTTTATGTAGATGCAACTCCAACAATTCGTGTGGGAAGTGTTGTGAGTGATCAAACTGTAAATATTTATAATATGGCTGGTTGTGGAGGTGACTCTGTTGGTTCAATGAATGCATCTGCTTCAGGGACAGTAGATGTAAAACTATCTCGTTCTTTATTTCCAGGGGCACATAAATTTTATGCGAGTATCTCACATGGAAGTAATGTGTCGAGCTGTAGTAATGCCAGTGGGTTTGAATATGTATTTTATAAACCAGTAGCAAATGGAGGGTTTCACACATGTTTTTTATTTCCAGATGGTCGTGTGAAATGTTGGGGGTACAATCTTTTTGGACAATTAGGGTTAGGTGATACAAGTAGTCGTGGTGATGATAAAAGAGAAATGGGTAGTGCTCTTGGGTATATCAATTTAGGTAGTGGCCGTACAGCTAAGGCTATTTCTGCAGGAAATTCCCATACATGTGCTATTTTAGATAATGACACGGTAAAATGTTGGGGCACAAATAGTCATGGTCAATTAGGGCTTGGTAATAAAGTAAACACTAATACTCCAGGTAATTCTACTGTTAGCTTGGGGACTAACCTTACAGCTAAAGCTATTTCTGTGGGGAATGATCATGCTTGTGCCATTTTAGATAATGACAAGTTAAAATGTTGGGGTAGAAATAGTCATGGTCAATTAGGGCTAGGAGATACAAGAGATCGTGGCGGAGCCAATACTGAAATGGGAGATGCTCTTCCTTATGTAGAGATAGGTAATCATACTGCAAAGGCTGTCTCTGCAGGGGATAGCTATACCTGTGTGATTTTAAATGATGATCAGGTAAAGTGTTGGGGATTGAACAATTATGGTCAGTTAGGACTTGGGCATACAAGGGTTATTAATCAAGCTCAAAATCGGAGTATTTCATTGGGGGCAAGCCGTAATGTAAAAGCTATTTCTGCAGGCAGTTTTCATACCTGTGTGATTTTAGATGATGATAGTTTAAAATGTTGGGGTAGGAATGACTCTGGTCAGTTAGGTTTAGAAACTGATACAAATAGTACGAGTCCTCCTAATAATCCAGTTGATTTAGGTACAGGTCGAGCTGTAAGGCAGGTATCTACAGGTTTTGCTCATACTTGTGTGGTTTTAGATAATGATGAAATGAAATGTTTTGGAAATAATGGACACGGTCAATTAGGATTAGGAGATACAGAAAATCTTGGTGATGAAGCTGGAGAGATGGGCAGCGCTCTTCCTGCAATTAGCTTAGGTAGCGATACAAATAATCTTACATATACAGCTAAGTCTGTCTCTATAGGCAGCAAAGCTATTCACATTTGTGCCTTACTTACAACAAGTGGAACCAATGCAGATGCTAAGCATATTAAGTGTTGGGGAGATAATAATTATGGTCAACTAGGGCAAGGTGATACTCAAGATCGAGGAGATGGCACAGGAGATGATGTAGCAGATACAGAGATTATTGATGTGGATTGATGTTTGGTAAGTGTGGAAGATATCTTGTATAAGCCATTTTTGATAGAAAAACATAACAGGTTCCTGGTAAAAATTGATTTCATACAATAAAACCATTTTTAAGAACAACAAACCAATTGCTGCAGGAAAAAGCTTCGTAGAAAAGTACAAAAGAGAGAAATAACTGGACAAATGGCCTAAGTAAATATAACACTCTCAAAGAGAGTTTCGTTCTAACTTTAAGGGTGCTTTGTTTATGGAGTCTAAAACACAAGGGGTTTTTAACTTTCAAAAGCACCTTATAAAGGAATCGCCGGTTGAAAATTTGCAGACGAGTGAAAACTTTTCTGATCCAGAAGAGCTTCATTCACCTGATGGTGTTCAGGTTTATTCTGTCACTGATTTAAGCTTAGCTATTAAATCTCAATTAGAAGGCAGCTTTCCTCAAGTTTGGGTGAAAGGAGAGATTTCTAATTTTGCAACCCCTCCTTCTGGGCACTTTTACTTTTCTCTTAAAGATAGCAAGTCACAAATAAAAGCTGTTATGTTTAAAGGCTTTAATAATCAATTAAGATTTCGTCCTGAAAATGGTATGGAGGTAATTGTTAAGGCCAATGTCAGCACTTATATGCCAAGAGGGGATTACCAATTAATTTGTCAGCAAATGGATCCTGTGGGTCAAGGAGCGCTACAAGCGGAGTTTGAACAGCTTAAGAAAAAACTTCAAGAAGAAGGGCTTTTTGATGAAGATCGTAAAAAGCCATTACCTGCTTTTCCTCAAAAGATTGCGCTTGTGACATCTTCTACAGGAGCTGTTATCAGGGACTTGCTCAATGTTTTAAGACGTAGATTTAAAGGCTTGGATATCACATTGATTCCTACTCTTGTTCAGGGAGAGGCTGCAGCTGATGAAATTATTAACGCTATTGACTTAGCTCATAAAGTACTTCCCACCTTTGATGTTATTGTTGTTGCCAGAGGTGGAGGGTCTATAGAAGATCTTTGGTGCTTTAATAACGAAGATGTTGTAAGATGTATAGCATTGAGCAGTATTCCTATTGTTTCAGCTGTAGGGCATGAGGTTGACTTTACGCTTTCAGATTTTGTGGCTGATAAAAGGGCTCCAACGCCTTCTGCTGCTGCGGAACTTATTGTTCCAGATAGATTGGATGTGAAAGCGACCGTCAATCACCTAGAATCTAGGATCAAAGCTGCTATGTATTCTGATCTGGAAAAGCATCAACAAAAGTATTTAGGATTATTTAAAAGATTAAAAGACCCACAAAAACTATTGCAAGAGCTCTCTCAAAGAAATGATGAACTTCTACAAAGAATGCAAAGAACCTTTCAACACCAGATAACTTTTATAAGAGAAAAACACCATAATACACATCAGAGGTTAAATTGTATCAATCAAGTCTGGGAAAAAGAATATCAACGTATTAAAGTGTTATTTCAAAGCCTTATAAAATATATAGATATATTTTTAACTCAAAAAAGAGTCTTCTTAAAAAATCAAATAGAGCTTTTAGATTCTTTAGATCCACAGAAAGTTGTGGCGCGAGGTTATTCCATTGTTAAACTATCTCGTGGAAGTGGAAAAGTTGTAACTTCTGTTTCTCAGATTAAACCGAATGATGTTATACATATTACTTTTTCAAAAGGAAAAGCAGAAGCTCAAATTAAAAACATCATTAATAAAAATAAGTAAAAGGAGGGTTTATGGAATTTGAAAGTAATTTAAGTAAGTTAGAAAAAATTGTGGAAAAGATGGAAGCAGGCAATTTATCTCTTGATGAGTCTCTGGTTGCTTTTGAAGAAGGGATTCGTCTTTCTAAAGATTGCAATAAAAGATTGAATCAAGCTGAGGAAAAAGTGAAAAAGCTTCTTAGTGTGGATAAAGATGGTAAAGCGGAAACCACAAATTTTGAATCCATCGAATGACATCTTTTTTTGAAGTTGCTTTTCAAAAAGAACTGGATCTTCTCGATCGTTTTTTACAAAGTTGGATCGAAAATTACAGAAAAAACGTTCCGCCTGAAAATAAACAATTAGTAGAGGCTCTTAAGCATGCCCTTGTTGGAGGGAAAAGATTCCGGCCTTTACTTGCCCTCTTAATAGCAAAAGCCTTCAAGCAAGATATGAAATGTGTTTTGCCTTATGCTTGTTCAATAGAGTTTCTACACTCTTATTCTTTGATTCATGATGATCTGCCAGCAATGGACAATGCAGAAAAAAGACGTGGTCGCCTTTCCCTTCATAAGGCCTTTAATGAAGGTACTGCTATTTTAACAGGAGATGCCTTATTAACAGAGGCGTTTGAACTTGCTGTTTCTCATAAGTCTAGGTTTTTACAAGACACCTCATCTCTTATTTGTCTTTTAGTGCAAGCAGTTGGTGGGAGAGGAATGATAAGTGGTCAAATGCTAGACCTTCAGGCCGTAGACCTTCAGGCCGTAGACCTTCAGGCCGTAGACCCTCAGGCCGTAGACCCTCAGGCCGTAGACCCTCAGGCCGTAGACCCTCAGGTCGTAGACCTACAAGTTTCAAATAATAAATCAATTAACTTAGAACGTCTTTATGATTTGAAAACAGGAGGATTGATTTGCGCTTCTATTATAGGGGCAGCCATGATTTCTGGAGTTAAAGAACTAGACCTCTTAAAGTTGAAAAGCTTTGCACACAAATTGGGAATTGCATTTCAAATTGCAGATGACCTAGAGGATTTCAATGAGCAAAGCGATAAAAGTGCTAACGTCATCAACTGCGCACACCAGTGGGGGGTTCAAGTGGCTAAAAAAAAGCTTTATAAGCTTTTTAGCCAATCTTTAGAGATTTTAAAATCTATCGAAAATACAAAGGGCCTTCAAATGTTAATGCGGTTGCATTTTGAAAAGCAACTTTGATGTTGTTTGATGAGCTGATATCTAAGCATGCCTTACTTTATTTCTAAGGGTTTATTGGTTAAAAGGTCTTTGGCCTTTTCTAATTTCAATAAAAATATCTTTTTTGTCATACCCCCTGTAAAGCCGCCTAATTTCACTCGAATTTTATTTATTTTTGCTTGTTTTTGAGGAGTGTATTTTGAAATCACTCTATGGCAAGGGATAATAATAGGAATAGGATTTTTTCCGTTTGCATTTCCTATTGCTCTATAACCTTTAGGACATTCTGCCATCTTTGCTTGTTGCTGGTAGGATATTGTATTTCCATAAGGAATTTGTCGCAAAGCGCGCCAAGCTTTTTGTTGAAAATCAGTTCCTTGATAAAGGTCTAAAGGTATAGAAAAGACCCTTCTTTTGCCTTGAAAGTATTCATTAAGCTGTCTTTTCGCTTTTTGTAAGATAGGGCATCTTGTATTTTTCTTAAGAGATGTTATAAAATCAGGAAGCTTGTTCCAAAAAACATGTTTTAATCCTTTATTTGAAGCAATAAGAGTTAATTTACCAAGTGGACTTTGAAAGGTTATATAATAATCTTGCATACCGTTATATTCTTATAGTTTAATCAAGTTTTTATGAGGCCGGTTTATATAAAATTTTAAAAAAGAAACAAACTATTGATATCTTTGTTATTGTATTTAATATATTGAATAATTCTTATAAGTAGGTATATTACTGAGCAAGCCGTGTCAATAGCTTCTTTAAATGGTAGGTAAATTATTAAGAGTTATAGAATTAAAAAAATTTTGAGAGAGATACATGAGACAAAAATCTAGATGCCTATTTTTCAATCAACCAATATTTTATGGTTTTGTTTTTTTATTCATTTTTTCTGGCTGTGGATTGCCTACAGACTCTATTAAAAATATCGATAAAAATATAGAGGAGATCAAAGAAAGTGTGACAGATAGTGGCGTACAAATCGTAATTAAAGATGCTGATTTTGATCAACTGCCTTTAGAAGAATTAAAAGAACTTATTGAAAAGCTCAACAGTATATTGAATAGTATATTGAATAGTATATTTAATAATGATAAAGATGCAGTTGATGAGCCTTTGGAGCCCGGCATTGATAAACAACCTGAAGAAGGTGTAGCTGATGAGATAGCAGATTTTGAGGTAGATCCTGAAGATCTGTTTAATGATAGTGATAGTGAAAGCATAAAAGTTGTATTAGAACAAATTAGGACAGATCTTATAGAAGCTCTTAAAGAAATGGAACCAGAAGATGACAGGAGGGATGATATAGAAGGATTTATTGAACAAATCACACAGATTTTAGGAGACGAGGGTCAATAGCCTTGGGTTAAAATAGTTAGTTACTTCTCTAAATAAAGGTTCATTAAAAGATATTAAATCATTAAAGGGTTAACTTAGGTGGGAATAAGGTATAAATATGCATTGTAACAAAGTAAATAGGTATTTAGTGAGAAAAACTTTATTTTTTAACATTCTTTTTGTCTTATGTTCTTCATCTGCTATGAGTTTTTCTTCTTTAGAAAATAGTGTTAAAATTGAATCAAACAGTAATGGATGCATAGATGTAAATTATGAAGAAATTCTAACACGAATAGAAAACTTTGCCTCTTATCGAGAAATTGATGATCACATTGTATGGCCTAATGTGCGGTCATGGCTATCTGCTGCTGTTGAGAGCGTGTTGCCAGGAGTTTTGGAGCGGTTTTTAGATATAAAGCCTTTAGATATGACAATGTCTGAGGAAAGGGAGTGTGAAAGTTCACAAGGAAATGAATCAGGACGTTCTAGAGCATGCAAAGTATGGATGGCTTTTTCGCCTTTAGAATTGCCTAGGAGCTTACATGCGTTCTATCCTAAAATACCTTTAATGTGTAGTATACGAGAAGATGGAGAAGGCCATGTCATTCATAGATGTGATCAGGTAGAGGGTTTAACTTATGCTGTTCAGTCGTTTTCTTCTTTGTTGCAGATATCGAAACACGATTGTGGTGTAAAGTCATTTTTTAGAATTGTTTTTAATCTTCATAGGGATCATGTGGAGGCTATTTATGAATCAATTATTGATTATTACGAGTGGCCTACGGTTGTTTTAAGAATTATGCAAAGAGCTGATAAAACCGAACTGTTTTCACTTTATTTTCAAAATCTTTATAACCAGCTTCTTTTGTTATAATGAGCTTCAGTATTTGCAAGCTATTTTGATGAGAGTATTAAAAGCTAAGCTCATAATAGTTATAGAGTGGGTCACTTTTAAACTTAATAATATTCTTTTGGCAAGATGCTTTTAATTGCTAACGAATCAGATAAAAGGCAGAAATTGACAATAAGCATCATAATAAAAAGAGATTGTTTTGTTAGACTACATAACTGATCTTGACTTTAACAAGTAAAACACTGTTTATTCGAGGCATGAGTGTGAAATGGACAAAAGAGCAAATAAAAAGGGTAGCTAAAGGTGTTTTTAGTGATTTAAAAGCTAATAATATTGTCACTTTTAAGGCTCCAGAAGACTCAGTGATGACAAAGGTTGTTAGTTATGTTATAGCAGATCAAAATAAGGATAAAGAGATAGACAAAGAGGCGCGAAGAATGGTAGAAGACCTAGAAAGCAAGGCCTCGGACACCATTGATAGGCATAAGTTATTTCAGTTGGTGAAGAAAAAGCTTATGGCTGAGAAAAACAGACCTGACAGTTGGAAATCAAAGGGTGGAGTTATTGAAGAGCTACCCATACATTTTGCTCATCTTATAATTGATGCTGTTTGGAAAGATGATTTGGTAGATTATACTGATGATAATCGGGCTTTGAAGGTAGCAAAGCAATCAGTTGCAAAGTTTTTAAATGAAGTAGAAGTTTTAAATGAGCAGGTGAGACATAAAATACAATCAATTAAAAGAACCATCCCCGAAGGAAGTGATGAGTGGAAGGCTTTATATGATAGATTTTACAAAGAGGAATTACGCCGTCGAGGATTTTTATAGAGTTGAGTTAGGTTAAGAATTTTCCTTAACATGGTGTTAGCTGATAAGAAGAGTCTTGCTACTCAAAGTAAACGGATTTTTGAGACAGCCAGCATTTTTTTGACGGTGTTAACCGTCAGGTTGGCTGTCCAAAAACAGCTAGGAGCTGGTTTATTTTGAGTGAGACAGAGAGTGGAAGGCTTTATATGATAGATTTTACAAAGAGGAATTACGCCGTCGAGGATTTTTATAGAGTTGAGTTAGGTTAAGAATTTTCCTTAACATGGTGTTAGCTGATAAGAAGAGTCTTGCTACTCAAAGTAAACGGATTTTTGAGACAGCCAGCATTTTTTTGACGGTGTTAACCGTCAGGTTGGCTGTCCAAAAACAGCTAGGAGCTGGTTTATTTTGAGTGAGACAGAGAGTGGAAGGCTTTATATGATAGATTTTACAAAGAGGAATTACGCCGTCGAGGATTTTTATAGAGTTGAGTTAGGTTAAGAATTTTCCTTAACATGGTGTTAGCTGATAAGAAGAGTCTTGCTACTCAAAGTAAACGGATTTTTGAGACAGCCAGCATTTTTTTGACGGTGTTAACCGTCAGGTTGGCTGTCCAAAAACAGCTAGGAGCTGGTTTATTTTGAGTGAGACAGAGAAATGGCTTAACACATGAGGAGGGGGTAATATGATTGAATTTTTAAAAGTTTTTGCAAAGGATGTTTTTTGTGCGATTTTCGAAAAACGTCCTGAAGATGAAATTCGTGAGAATATAAAAGACATTATTCACGAAGTGCTAGACGAGAGAGAAGATAGTGATTTTGATTAAACTTATTTTTCTTTGTTTATCAATTGCGATAATTATTGTATTTTTTCCTATCGCGATTTTAATTTCATTAGTAAATTTCTTGAGGTGGAAGGCTTTATATGATAGATTTTACAAAGAGGAATTACGCCGTCGAGGATTTTTATAGAGTTGAGTTAGGTTAAGAGTTTTCCTTAACATGGTGTTAGCTGATAAGAAGAGTCTTGCTACTCAAAGTAAACGGATTTTTGAGACAGCCAGCATTTTTTTGACGGTGTTAACCGTCAGGTTGGCTGTCCAAAAACAGCTAGGAGCTGGTTTATTTTGAGTGAGACAATGGATTGTTTTTTAGAAAAACAATGGAAAAAATCTTTGGAGGCAATGAATTGATGTTTTAAGCCAAACCTCGAAGTCCTCGAGCAAGCTGCTTGAGAGCAGTTTGCTCTGCGGAAGATATCGTTTTTAGCTTAAAACATCAATTCTTAAGTTGCTATTATAAAGATTTGAGGCGATTTGTTTGAGGAAGAGAGTAGGAGAAAGTTTTCCTTAGAGTTATGTTAAGAAACAAAGAGAGTCTCTCTACTTAAAATGAGTGGATTTTGAGGGAATGAGGATTTTAAAAAAGCGTTAGTCGTCTTCGGTTATTGATCAGAAGTGGAGACAGTAATGAAAGAGGTTTTTATGAAAAGTTATGTTGTTATTGTAATGTTAAGCCTATTAGGGTTATCTCATGCAGGTGCTTCTGCTGTATTAGATTTAGAAGGTCAGTATTCTCTAGAGGGATTTTTTATAAGGAATGCTTTATTAAATAACAGTTCTTCAAAGTTTTATTTTTTACATCAATTACGTCTTAAACCTGAAATTAAAGTAACCGATGGTCTCTCTGTTCATGGAAGGTTGGATTTACTGACAAATCCTTGGACTTATAATTTTAAGTATAAAGCTGGCAGTGTGATGGGAATGAATGAAATATCTTCATCTCAATTTCAGAACAGTTTTTTTCAGCCTGGGTTAGATATCACTAATTTATATTTTAGTTGGAATAATGCATTTATAAAGCTTATGGGTGGCCGTATGCCTTTGCATTTTGGTTTAGGCCTTTTGTTTGATGAAGGAGAGGATTCTTTAGATCATTTTGCAGATTATATAGATGGTATAGGTGTAGAGTTTAAAATAGGTAACTTAGAGATTCACCCTGTATTTGGACTATTAAGTGAAAATTTAAGTGGGGGTGTTAACGCTTATGAAATCTTGTTACAATTACAATATGAGCTTGTAGATTCTGGACTGTTATTTAGTTTAATGTATGATACACGAATAGCTACTCAAAGTGGCAGGCAACTTTCTTATGGCCCTTTAGTTCCTGAGCCATCAAGAGATCTATACTTTCCAAGAGATAGGCCTTCTAGCCCTACCTTTCCTTTTCCTGATACAGTCAATACAGGTGTGGAAAGATGGAGCAGCCAAACTATTGGAACTTATGTTAAAAAAGACTTTTCTTTTGGAAGTATTAGTTTAGAAGCCGACTTTATTTTCAGTAGCACAGTTGGTCTTAGAGCAGACAATAATAGTGATCAGGCTTTAGAGTTTTCAGGATATGGAATAGTGGCAGAAATTGCAAGTCATCCATCTGCTTCATGGAATTGGGGATTAAAAACAGGTTACTTGTCAGGAGATGATCCAAATACAAATCAGAGATATGAAGGATTTATTGCAAGTCGTAACTATAATGTAGGCATGTTGATGTTTAATCACGCGATAGGTTATCAAGATACAACAGGTGGTTCTTATCGTGTTTATAATCAAAATGCACAGCAATCTAGCAATGAGAATGTGACTAATTTTTATAGAGAGGACTTGCCTGATGTTGAATACTTAACAAACGCATTATTTATTGCTCCTAGCTTAAAAAAATCTCTTTTTAAAAATGGTTACCTAACAAGCAATGTGGTATGGGCTCGGTTAGTTCAAAACTCGATATGGGCTGAAGGGACTAATCTTGGATTTGAAGTGGACTTAGGGTTTCTTTATGAAAGTAGTCGATATTTAGCTCTAGGCATTGAAGGAGGATTGCTTTTTCCAGGAGCAGGCTTTGTTGGAGAGTCAAAAAGAATGGTTTATGGTATTCAGGGGAATGTCGTTGTTTCATTTTAATTTATATATTATATAATATTTGGTAGTGTTGACTTTTAAGAAAAATAATATAATAATAATGTAAGACCATGAAACTGAAACATAAATTCCCTTAAAACCGTAATATGATACAATTCAATGAGTTCTAAGCACATCTTTTGTACAAAGAAAAAAGTGGTTTAAGATAATAAATATATTTGGTCAAACAAGTAAATGTTAAATAAGAATTAATCTATAGAGCAAATAGCTTATAATAAGAGACATAAAAATTATAATTAAAGTTTTTTTTCAAGATTCATTTTTCTATCTCATATTTTTAACTCAATAAAAAGGAGTCAGTTATTGTGTCAGATTCTTCTAAAGTAGAGGATGTCAAAACAGAAAGTTCTAAAACAAGCACAGGTAGTGGTAGATCAGATTCTGCACATAAAAAAACAGAGTCAGGATCTTCTTATCGAGATAGAGGAGGAGATCGAGATCGAGATCGAGACCGAGATTATCGAGGAGATCGAGATTATCGATCTCATAGAAGCGGTGGACCTCGTAGACAGAGTGGTCCTAAAAGGCAGTCTAATAGTAATCGTAATAATCACCGCAGCAGCAGGCCATCATCTTACAGGAGATTTGAACCTCACAGCAGTACAAATGCAGGAGATGAGTCTGGAGTTCATGCTCCACCTGAATTGACAGAAGAGCAAATAGAGAAAATCAAAAATTCTTTAACAGAAGATGAGAAAAAATCGCTTAATTCCAAAGATTTGAAATCTAAAAAAATTGAGGCATTAACTGATTTGGCGGTAAAGCTACAGATAGAGCATGCAGCTGGCCTGCGTCGTCAAGACCTAGTTTTTGAAGTGCTAAAACGTGCCGCTCGATTTGGGGATATTTTTGGTAACGGTGTTCTTGAGATTTTACCAGATAGCTATGGTTTTTTACGTTCACCTGATTATAACTATTTACCTGGGCCAGATGATATTTATGTGAGTCCTTCACAGATCAGACGTTTTGGATTGAGAACGGGTGATACTATTGCCGGTACTGTACGGCCTCCTAAGGACAATGAACATTACTTTGCATTGTTAAAGGTAGATACTCTTAACAAAGAGCCTTTAGAGCAATTTAAAGATAAAATTCTTTTTGATAATTTAACTCCTCTTTATCCTGATGAGAGATTGAGATTAGAACACAATCCTTCAAATTACACCACTCGTATTGTTGATATGATGGCTCCATTAGGAAAGGGTCAAAGGGCTCTTATTGTAGCTCCTCCAAGGACAGGTAAAACTGTTTTATTGCAAGATGTCGCTAATGCCATTTCTATCAATCAGCCAGAGGCTTTTTTGATTGTGTTATTGATTGATGAAAGGCCAGAGGAAGTTACAGATATGTCTCGCAATGTTAAAGGAGAGGTGATCAGCTCTACATTTGATGAACCACCGACAAGACATATTCAAGTTGCAGAAATGGTACTTGAAAAAGCTAAAAGGTTAGTGGAGCACAAGCATGATGTTGTGATTCTTTTAGATTCTATCACTCGTCTTGCAAGGGCTTATAATACAGTAGTTCCACCGTCTGGTAAGATTTTATCTGGGGGTGTAGATTCAAATGCTCTTCATAAACCAAAGAGGTTTTTTGGAGCAGCTAGAAACATTGAAGAAGGCGGTAGCTTGACCATTGTAGCAACAGCTTTGATTGACACAGGCTCACGCATGGATGAGTTGATCTTTGAAGAGTTTAAGGGTACAGGTAATGCTGAGATAAACTTAGACAGAAAGCTTATGGAAAAGCGTATCTTTCCTTGTATGGACATCAATAAATCTGGCACAAGAAAAGAGGATTTACTTTTAGATAATAATTTACTGCAAAAACTTTGGATTTTAAGAAAAGTTTTAGCTCCTATGAATGTTGTGGATAGCATAGAATTTCTTTTAAAGAAGTTGCAGAGCACAAAAACCAATGAAGAGTTTATTGCCAGCATGAACTCTTAATCTTTTATTGATCAAACAGTTTTTAATATACTAAAAACATATTAAAAAGAGCCTAAAAATTTTTATAACACATAACACAAACATTTTAGGCCAAAGCCTCAAAGTCCTCGATTAAGCTGCTTGGTAGCAGCTTAATCTGCGGAAGATCTCGTCTTTGGCCTAAAATATTAGTTTTTGACCTAAATAGATTGAATGGTATATTGAGGAAAAATTTCATAAAAATAAATACTTTTTAAAGTTTGGAAAATGGCATGACCGAAATAACTGAAAAAATATTTGGTTCATAACTAGTTGAGTTGACTTTTAGAGGAGTTAACTTATTGTTATGACTATGAAAAACAAGTATTTTGTCCGTTCCCACATTTCTGAGAAGAGATTTAGAGAAATTATACGTTATTTTTCAATAGATTTAACAGCTACTCAGATATCATCTTTAACAGGTCTTAATATAAATACTGCTAATAGTATCTTGATGAAACTTCGTAAGAGAATAGCTGAATTTTGTGAAAAAGAAAGTGTATTTTCAAAAGGAGAAGTTGAGATTGATGAAAGCTACTTTGGAGCTAAGAGATTACGTGGAAAGAGAGGAAGA
Organism: Bdellovibrionales bacterium; assembly: GCA_965262715.1. GTDB lineage: Bacteria > Bdellovibrionota > Bdellovibrionia > Bdellovibrionales > JAUICD01. The sequence continues at coordinate 2,319,457 of OZ253553.1, forward strand.
GGAGCAAGAGGAAAGGCTATTGTTTTTGGATTAAAAAAAAGAAATGGTAAGTCTATACTCAGGTGATCAGCAACTGCTCTCAGAGCATCCTCCTGCTCATTATAAGTGACAGGATAGGTAAAGGCATCTACTGTGTACACAGATGGCTTTAAATCCTATGATAGCCTTGTAAGTATGGGCTATAAGAAGCACTACCGTGTTCATCATGGTAAGAATGAATTTGCTAAGAAAGAGAAGATAGAAAGCAAAGGTAAGAAACTTCAAGTGAGAAATCATATTAACGGCATAGAAAACTTCTGGGGCATTTCTAAGGTAAGGCTTTCTAAGTTTAGAGGCATGAATAAAAAAACATTTTATTTACACCTTAAAGAATGTGAATTTAGATTTAATTATAAGAGTAAGGTGTACCCAATGTTGTTAAGTATGTTGAGAGAGGATCCTTTAAGATAAGGCCTAAGAGAGTGCCACTTAAAGGAGACCTTTAAAAGTCTCTAGGTGGCACTCTCTTAGGCAAAAATAGGCTTGTAAGTTGTAGTGACATCTGCTAAAAGATGAACTTAAGTGAAATGAGTTTTTATAATTTTTCGATGCTGAACACAATGTTTATATAAGATTTTCTTATAATAAACCAGGTCTAAAAAGGGATAATTACAAGGTGTTTTAATGCAATTTGACTTAACTATTTTGATAACGAAAAGACCTCTCAACTAGTTATGAACCTAAAATATTCTCTCTATGATGTGTTTAGAGATAAATTAGAAAGAGAGATTTTTTCTGGTCGTAGAGATTCTCGGTTTCAAGTTGTAAGAAAAATGAGACTTGCTATTATCGCAGCTTTTCCAGAGACCTTTTTAGATTTTGTTAAAGGAGAAGCTGTAGACGCTGGTGATGATAATAAAAGAATTTTGGGATTAGAAACTAATGAACAACGCCGTAGGGTTATCAATAAAATCATTGAAGAACTAGATAATGTAGCACGTGAGATAGATCAAGAGCAAGAGGTTCGAAAACATGAAAGAATTAGAAGAATCATGGAACTTGTAGAAGGTGGTAGTAATATAGATGAAATAAGTGCAAGTGTAAGTGCACAAGATATGGAAACCTTAAGGACAATTGATGGTAGATTACCTAAGAATAGTGAAGGAGGAGATCATCTTAGGAATAGTATACTTAAAGGTCGATTATCCCAAATCATCAAAGAACTTAATATAGATGGTTTAACTCCATTCCGTTATCTTTGATTAGCTGGTTGTAACTGATGAAAGTAAAGCTGTGTCTAGTTGACCCTTTTTAATATTTCCAATCACTATAAATTAAATTCAAAAACTTATTTTAGAAGCTTAATATATTAATTTGAACTAGTTCACTCAAAATAAACCAACCTCTCGAGGCAAGCCTCTGGTTGCTTTCTGGCAATGAAATAGATGCGAAAATTCAAGTTACAGATGCCGGATATTTTGATTCCGTGTACAGTATGCCAGGTCCCGGAAAAAAGGATGCTTAAGTAGTTATGAACCTAAATTTATGTAATTTTTATATCTTATTGTAAAAATTACATGATGAGGATTGTTTTTGTTTTAAATAAAAATCTTTTTGGAAAGAAAAGATATTAATTTTTATTTTTAAATCATAACTCTTGTATAAGTAAAGGTTTTTAAAAGTAAATAAAATTAATGATTTATTAGCTTATTCATAAATGGATATTACTTAAACTTCATTTATTGTTTGTATTAATTGAAATCTTTGATTCAAGTTATTGAGGAATTTTATTTGGCTTAAGTATTGCATAATATTAAAGAAAGGCTCTCATGAAAAAAATAAAATTTTTATTTTTTGTAATTATTTTACAGTGTTCTTCTTTATATGCAGATGCAAATCTACAAGCTTATGTAGAATCCGTATCTTATGAGAAAGGAGAGCTTCTTTGTTATAGTGTTGCTTACCCTCTTTATCTTCAGATACAGTCTGGGAGAATATTCTCTGGTCCTCCTATAAGTTCACGTCAGCACTTATTTTGGAGAGATGTTAAGTATAGAAGAGCTATGCTGGAATGGATGTTTTTAGCAAAAGATGCATTTGAAATGTCTTTGGGCTCTAGAGCAGATGAATCGCTTGCAACGTTATATGCGCAATACCCTATGTATCTTGTAGCTTCAGAAGGATTTCAACACGCTATCGAAGATTGCTCAAAAAAATACTATCCGAAAGGTGCAGTATATAATGAAATGGAGCCTAAAGAATATGAAGATTTTTTACAAAATCAAATAAGAGAAATGGTTTTATTTTCCAATAAATATATTGATATGACTGCAAGAGTTGTAGCTGTGGAAGTTTCTGCTATTGTTGGGTTATTTAGAGTTATAAGAGGTTTGTGGAGAGGCATAAAATGGCTTTATAGAATAACAGGAAATGGTTATAGGCACTTAAGAGGAATCACATCTACTCAAACTGCTATCCTGCAAACGCAGAAACAGCAGTTTGAATCTATGACAAGAAGCTTTTTTCATTTTACAAGAGGTGAAATTGCTTTAGGATTAGTGCCTCTTTTAGGTATGAGTCGTCAAGTTAGTGTAAATGTAAGCGCGCATTATGAAAGTGTACAAGAGGAAGTCTTTGAACAAGAGATCAGGGATCGTCCTAGTACAAGGCTTTCACCTCTACCTGAAAGATTGTTCCATCATCGTATCGATGAAAGTTTATACACAAGGTTGGAAGTATGGTGGAATACAAAAATTGAAGACTATCGTGTTTTGTTGATTCAAAAAGGATTGGATGTTCAAAGATTAGAAGTTCAAACAACTTCAGAAACTCATCTTCAAAGTGCAGAATTTTATATTGCTCTCAATGAATATAGGGTATGGGTGGATATGTATTTAGTAGATTATTGGTTAGTAAAAGGAGTAGTGGAGTGGTTTCGTAAAGAGATTGCAGAAAATCAGGTTATCTTATTTCATCATAGAAGGTCTTATGAAATTCTAAGAATGACTCTTCAAGTTCTAGAACTAAGAAAAGGACAATTAGAAAAACGTATGGAAGAGTTAGAAAATGGCCATGCTGTTAATGTGAATTATGATTTAGAACACTTAAAAACCATTTTTACTATTATAGATCAATCTAGAGATTCTCGCTACTCACCTTACAATATACTTAATTACTTGCCTTATGGGTATTGTCTCAGTATGGAGGATTATAGGAGGTTTGTTTTTACAGATATGTCTGACAGAGAAATTTCAGAAATGCAAGAATGGCAACTTTGTCGGCTTCATAAACTGCAAACAACCAGGCGTCTTGGTAAGGAGTTAAATGATTTTGAGGAGAGGGAATTTAGACAAATACTTCAAATGGTGAGAGAACTTTAATTTGTCAATGAAGTCTAAAATAAGCTAGGCTTTTCTTATAAATTCATATAGAGCTTGATATTTGTTACTTGATAGAATAAATATATCTTTTATTTGATAAAATTTGCTAAGGTATATTGTTCTTTGTAAAAAATCGCAATAATATTTAATGCATCAAAGAGATTTTATCTTATGTTATTTGAAGGTACAGAAAAGAAGTTAGAATTTTTTATTTCAAAGGATGTTAAGTCTCTTAGAGACTTTGATCCATCTGTATGGGAAAATGTGGTCAAAATATCAAAAGCTCAAATTATATCATCTTTGCATAATGATTATTGTACAGCTCATTTATTGTCTGAATCTTCTTTATTTATTTATGATAACTTTTTAACAATGATCACCTGTGGAAATACATCCTTAGTTGATGCTGCATTTGAAATTTTAAAGTTTGTTCCTAAAGATAAAATCCTTTCTTTTTTCTATGAACGTAAAAATCCCATATTTCCTAACAAACAGTCTACAAGTTTTTATGATGATATAAAGAAACTAAAAAAACATTTTAATGGAGCAGCTTATAGATTTGGAGATTTAACAGAACATCATATTTGTCTTTTTCATAAAAATGTTGAAGGTGTATTAAATCTTCAGGATATGACTTTTGAAATTCTTATGCATGAAATAGATGACAGCGTTAAAAATCTTTTTTGTTCAGGGAAAGATGTAAGACCTTCTTTAAAATTACTTGGTGTTTATGATCTCTTTGCTGCAGATTTTCAAATTGACGATTATTTTTTTCAACCTTATGGATATTCTTTAAATGCAATAAGGAAAGATGAGTATTATACCTTTCATGTTACTCCAGGAGATTTAGGGTCTTATGTGAGTTTTGAAACAAATCATAGATTCACAAATGACTATCAAGAAACTATTGAAAAAATTTTGAATATATTTAAACCTAAATTATTTGATGTCTTTCAGTTTCAAATTACAGATAATCCAAGTGTGAACAGCTTGTATTTGCCTAAGAGAAGAGTGCGTAAAAAGTTGAACTTTGGTTATGACGTTCAATTTTATAACTTCTATAAAAAGCAAAATGGATTTCTAGAGCCATTTCCAATTTCACTAGACTGATCTTTTTACGGGGAGCATGCTTGAGCTTGCTAAAGAATAATCTTTTTGAGGAATGTTTTCTTGTATACATCGATCGATATTAATATTTAATTTAATCTTTGCTTCTTCTATAACATCTATTGCTGTTTGAGTGCTAGAGAGAAAATTAGCAGAGGAATTATTGATTATGAAATCGTTAAAACCTTGCTCAAGTTCCTCAAGTTGTTGATGAATACGATTTAAACTGTCAGCGATCCTATCTTGTGTTTTTTGTGCACATTTAAAATCAGAACCAAACATATTTAAAGTGATAAACATATCCATAACATAGATTTTAGTATTTGTTATAAAGCATGAGAGATATCTCTAATTTCTGCAATATTATCAATGTATGTAGAGTCTTCTGTTTCTTCTTTCGTGTACAAATCAGGAGAGCCATAAGAGTCAGAGTAGGGGCTAGAAGAATCAGGAGGGTCAATGGAGTTAGTAGAATCAATAGGTGGCTCGTAAGAAAAATCAGAGTCAATGGAACTAGTAGAGTCAGAAGGTTCATAAGAATTGTCAGGGTTGTAATACTCATAAAAATATTCTGGTTCTTCAACACATCCTGTGATTATTAATAATGTAGTTATTATCAAGCTTTTATAAGTGTTTTTAATTAATTTCATATTTTTGTTCCTTTTTTAGGTGAACACTTAAGATATTGTCAAATTTGGCGTTAAATATTTTAGAATAAATTAGATTCTTAACTTATGTTATGTGAAACTTAAAAGCTGCATTTTAAGCTAAGTCTATTCTTTTAAAATATATAAGAACCTTACTTTCTACCTATGCTTTTTTAATTTATTTTTTCCACCCATCACTTTCTTTGTCTTCATATCTCCAATCAGGTTTTTGGTTTTCATATTGGACTTCTTCATAATGAATTTCATAATTATTATCCATGCCAACTGGAGCTCTGTTTAGTTTGCAGTTTTCTGTTCTTAAATCAATAACTTGTGCTCTTAAATTGTTTAGTCTCATTTCGAATAACGTGAAATAAGCTTCTGAACTATCATTAAAAAACTCTAAGGCATTTTCTCTCAATTCTTCTCTTAGAAGTATAACTCCATCTTTGATATCTAATGCTTCTATATAAGAGTGGTTATTGCAAACGAAGGGAGAGGTTTTTCGTTCTACTAAAGTGTCTACTTTATAAAGAAGTATTTTAATGTCGTTCTAAATCAACAAGAATGGTGTCTACAGGAGGATCTTCAGAATAACTATATACTTCTTTAGAGAAGCCTGTGATGAATAAAGTAGTGATGATTGTAAAAAAAATAAAGTTTTTAAATAATTTCATATTGTTCTCCTTATATAATTCAACACCATAAAATAGCAATACTTATACCAATTAGAAGTAAAGTCATTTAATAAGTTTTTAAAGCTTGTTTGATTAATTATTAGAGTTATAGACTCTTATTTTTTGTCTTTAGAAGGGCTTTTTGAAATAGTAACCTCAACAGAAAAAGATGTAATGTTGGTAGAAATTACAAGCTTTAAAAAGATTATTGAAAATTTTACACTATAAACTAGATGGAACTTTATAAATGATTAATTCTAATTAGAAAGATTGGTTGCGAGGGCCGGATTTGAACCGACGACCTTCGGGTTATGAGCCCGACGAGCTACCAAACTGCTCCACCCCGCGACAGTAACCACGTTCTAATCAAATTTGATGCAGTAGTCAAGGATATTAGTTATTTTACCACAAAAATGACCCTACAAATTCTCAAAGAGGACTTAGTAGTTATTTAGCACTCTCTTTTATAAAACGGCTTAAATAATACCTTACCAGATAAGATATATCAACAGTTTGATTTCTATGAGTCCATTGCAATTGACCAAAAGAACCCCATTTAGCTTCTAAAATATCTTCATTTGTTGTGTTTTGCAGCTTAGTGGCCTGTCCATCTTTGGGATCTTTAGGCATAATGCTTGTTGTTTGATAGGAAAAACAAATTCTTATAGCTCCCGGTTTTTTCATAGAAAACAATAGTTTATAGCCATTTCGAAAAAGCATGAAATCAGATTCTGTATTAGAAATACCATAAATCTTAACACCTCCCACAGTTAATCCACGCATTTGATTAAATAGAGAAGCAGAATCAATAAATAAATTCTTGATATCTAGTAAAAATTTTGTAGTTTCTTGCTTGAGATTTTTATCATCAAACCCTGTTGATATATCAAGCATGCCAGTTTCTTCAATTTTACGCTCAGCACTGACAAGATCTTTAATCCAATCCATTTCACCACCCCCTTGTTGACCATTTATCTTCATTTTTCACTAATTCAATTCAAATATCAAGGTTTTAGAATAAAAACAGTTGGGCTTTCAAGCTAAGAATAGTTATAAATTTCTGTGAATGGATCTGAAACTTCTTCACCTTCTGAATAAATAGTTTCAGGATCGATGTCTATACAATCTGACTCAGAAAAGCATCCACTGCTATCCCATGCAAGGGTTCCTCCCATAACTGTGCATTTATTCATAAATTCATCGATTTGAGAGATTTTTTGAAATATTCCACCATTACTGATTAAAGGATTTACATCATATAACTTAATTTTTCCATCATCAAAGTAAACATAGACTTTAAAGTCCTCTCTCGGCTTAACTTGAACGACTGTTTTTAGCATATTAAGACCTTTTTACTTTAGGGGATCAATTTTCTTAATCATACCATTTTTCTGAGCTGATTTCCAATTTTGAATAAGTTCTTGTTTATGTATTTCACACCAAGCCAGTACTAATTTAAGTTGTTTTGTGGGGAGCAGTCCTTTTATAACAGCGGCTTGTTCGATAGATATAATAGCCTTAGCACTTTTATGCTCAGCATGAAAGTGCATTGGCAGATGATCTGCCCAGTGCATATATATTTTGATTCCAAAGAATTGACTTATAAGCGGCATAATTAAGCTCATTTTATATGGTTCATTATAATCTTTATTATTTGTAAATTTAACATAAAAAAGGGACTTGTTGCACAAATACTTAATGGCCAATGAGTATATTAAGCTTAGATGGAGATTTAAACAGAGCGGCGATATGCACCGCCGACTTCATACAAGGCTTTAGACATTTGCCCTAAGGAACAATATCTAGAAGCTTGCATAAGTGCCTCAAAAATATTTTTTCCAGATAAAATATGTTCCTTTAAATATACTAGTTCTTTTTTAGCTTGTTTTTGATGTTTTTGTTGATAAAGCTCAAGATGTTTTAATTGTTTATCTTTTTCTTGTTTGCTTGATCTTGAAAGACCTTCTTCATTGATATCAGGGACATCATCTTCTTCAGAAATATAAGTGTTTACACCTATAATAGGTAGCTTGCCTGAATGTTTTAAATGCTCATAATGAAGAGATTCATCTTGAATTTTTCCTCTTTGGTAGCCATGTTCTATAGCTGGTAAGACACCGCCTCTTTCGCTAATGCGAATAAACTCGCTTAATATAGCCTCTTCTACTAAATCTGTGAGCTGTTCTAGCCAGTAACTACCTTGAGTAGAGTTTTCGCATTTTGTCATTCCAAACTCACGATTGATAATCATCTGAATGGCCATAGCTCTTCTTACAGACTCTTTAGTGGGTGTTGTAATGGCTTCATCATAAGAATTGGTATGTAGGCTGTTGCAGTTATCGTAAATAGCAATCAGGGCTTGTAGAGTCGTTCTTATATCGTTAAAACTCATCTCTTCACTATGTAGAGAACGTCCACTGGTTTGAATATGGTATTTGAGCTTTTGGCTGCGACTACTGCCTCCATAAAGATATCTGATGGTAATAGCCCAGATGCGTCTGGCAACGCGCCCAATAACAGCATACTCAGGGTCTAAGCCATTAGAGAAGAAAAGGGAAAGATGAGGGGCAAATTGGTCAATTTGCATGCCTCTTGATAAATAATATTCTACATAGGTAAAGGCATTTGCTAAAGTAAATGCTGTTTGAGTAATCGGGTTAGCACCAGCCTCAGCAATATGATACCCAGAAATACTGACAGAATAAAAGTGACGCACTTTATTTAAAATAAAGTATTCTTGAATATCTCCCATCATTTTCAGTGCAAAATCTGTTGAAAAAATACAAGTATTTTGGGCTTGTTCTTCTTTCAAAATATCTGCTTGAACTGTTCCACGGACAGAAGAGAAAGTTTTAGCTTTGATATCTTCAATTTCTTTTTTTGTTAAATTTCGTTTTAATTCTTTTTCTCTTTTTTCAAGTTGTTGATCGATAGCTGTGTTCATAAAAAAAGCTAAAATAATAGGAGCAGGTCCATTAATAGTCATGCTCACGCTTGTAGAAGGATCACAAAGATCAAAGCCAGAATAGAGAGTTTTCATATTGTCTAATGTGCATATACTCACGCCGCATTCTCCTATACGGCTATAAATATCAGGTCTCAAATCAGGGTCTTCTCCGTAAAGAGTCACGCTATCAAAAGCTGTGGAAAGCCTTTTGGCTTTTGTGTTTTTACAAAGATAGTGAAATCTCTTATTTGTTTTTTCAGGAGTTCCTTCACCTGAAAACTGTCTTTGAGGGTCTTCATCTTGACGTTTTAGAGTCCATATTCCTGCTGTGTAAGGGAACTCTCCTGGCACATTTTCAAGTTTTAAGAACTTGAGTTTTTCTGACATATCTTTAAAACGAGGAAAGACCACGCGTCTGATCATTGTTCCACTTAAAGAGGGTTGCTTCAATGAATAAGATTTGGTTTTACCCATAACAGAATAAGGAATGTTATCCTGTTGATAGGTTTTTTGTTTATCATTCCATGATTTTAATAACTGATAGTCATCATCTAATTTTTCTATAAGGTCTTTTATTTTAGGTTCTATTTCTGTTTTAAGATGGGGGAGAAGTTTTAGAGTTTCTTCTAAAGCTCCTAGTTGGTAAGCTAAATCTGCTTTTTGCTGTACTTCTTCTTTATACTTGCGGACAGTTTGGGCTACTTGTGTTAAATAAGCCTTTTTTTCTGTAGGTATAATTTGTTGATGCTTTGAGTGAGAGGAAATGTTTTTGGAACATGGTATATTTATTTTTTTTAAGAGGGCAAAAAATAATTTATTCATTCCTTCGTCGTTAAAACAAGAGGCTTGTGTTAAAAAAACAGGTAAGTTGCTGTCTTCTTCTTGAAAAAGCTTTCTAGAACGCTTATATTGCTTTCTTACATCTCTTAGTGCATCTTTAGAGCCTTGGCGGTCAGCTTTGTTGATAGCAATGAAATCTGCAAAGTCAATCATGTCAATCTTTTCAAGCTGTGAGCTTGCTCCAAACTCAGAGGTCATTACATAAAGACTGAGATCAGAAACTTCTGTGATGGCCATATTGCCTTGTCCAATTCCAGATGTTTCTACAATGAGCAAGTCAAAACCTTGATTTTTCATTTGGTTGACAATGAGCCTTAAATTATCAGAGATTTCTTTGCCTGAATTGCGAGAAGCTAAAGATCTCATAAAAAAGTGGGGATAAGAAAGAGCATTCATTCTAATGCGATCTCCTAAGAGGGCTCCGCCAGTTTTCTTTTTAGTAGGATCTACACAAATAATGCCTACTTTAATATTGTCGATATTTCTTGCCATACGGAAGAGTAATTCATCAACAAGGGAAGATTTCCCAGCCCCACCTGTTCCTGTTACTCCTAATACAAGAGGACATTTTTTATAAGTAGCATAAGGTAAATGAGGTAATTTAAGTGCTTCTGTATTTTTATTCTCAAGTTCACTTATTTTAAGCCCTAGATCTCTGTCAGCTAGAAGAATTGTGTCTGCTAATTTTGTGTCTTGGGATTTGCTTTTTTGATAGGCAGTGCATACATCAAAGTCAGACGCTTTTACAATTTCTTGGATCATGCCTTCTAGTCCAAGGCGTTTTCCATCTTCTGGTCGAAAGATGCGAGAGATGCCATAAGCTTCTAACTCTTTTTTCTCGTTAGGTGTGATGAGGCCTCCACCTCCGCCAAATATTTTGACGTAGGTAGCTCCATTTTGATCTAAGAGATCTCTGGTATATTTGAAATAGGCGATATGACCACCCTGATAATTACTTATACATATTGTTTGTGCTGCTTCTTGCAAAGCTGTGCGCACTACATCTTTTACAGAGCGGTTATGTCCTAGATGAATGACTTCACATCCTGCATCTTGCAACATTCTTCTGATGATGTTGATGCTCACATCATGTCCATCAAATAAACTTGCAGCAGTGACAATACGTATAGGATTTTTCATAGTTTATATCAGATATTTCTTTAAATATCTGAGCCTTTGTGGGGTTGTGTTGTTATGGTTATATGTCATATAAAAAACATAAGTCATTATAGCATGTGAAAAATAGTATTTCAATTTCAGTTCAGGTTATATATACTGTGTAAATTTTTCAAAAACATGTAATAATTTCTCAACTATTTTATATTTAAGTTTATGGCAGGAATATCAGTAGATATTTTTTCAAATCTATGTTAGTTAGTTAAAGGCTTGATTAACTATAGGAAGGAGATTTAATTATGAATTTATTTAAGCATTTATTTATTCTATCCATATTATGTTTGATCACAAGCACTTTCAGTATATCGGCTTTAGCTCAGATGTCTCAGGACGAGTTAAACAGGTTCTTTCTTAATGCAAGCCGCTCTGGTGATGTAGAAAGTGTCAGAGCAGCACTTGAAGGAGGAGCAGATGTAAATGTGGCTGATGAAGAAAATGGCTGCACAGCTTTAATGTATGCGACTAGTCTTCATGAGGAATGGCGTGAAGATAGTAGTGGTCGTAGGGCTGACAGTCCCTTCATATGTTCTCGAGGTCAGTATAATCATGAGGTATTGGAGCTATTGTTTGATAAGGGATTTGACTTAAATAAATTAAGCCAACACAGAATAGCTGAGTTTTTACTTAAAGCAAGCGAAGTTGGAGATGTACAGAATGTTGTAAAAGCACTTGAAGCAGAAGCAGATGTAAATGGAGGTGGTCGCTACCCACCTTTACTTCTAGCAAGTGAAAATGGGCATGAAGATATCGTAAGAACATTAATTATAGCTGGAGCTGATATAAATCAAATAGTGAACAGCATAGATGGGCAAAAAACAGCTTTAAATATTGCAATAGAGAGAGGTCATGAAGGTGTTGAACGTGTATTGCGTGATGCAGGAGCTCTTACTGTAGAGTTTATGGCGATGAAAAGATGAAAAGGTTCAACAATAAGTTAACTCCTCTAAAAGTCAACTTAAGGTGTCATGAACCTATATTATAAACCAAAGGTTATTAGTTCAATCTCTTTATTTTCAAGTTAGTAATTAAAAACACCTTTTGAAGTTTTTCTGCCGAGAAAACCAGCTTCAACATATTTAGTTAGAAGAGGACTTGGTCTGTATTCCTGACTTCAGCGTTTTTGTTTAAAGAGGAAGTTTTTTTCAAGTTTTTTCATTAAATTTCGTTATTGAGAGCGGGTTTATTTTGATTTGAGGCTGAAACAGCTATTTATTTTTATTTTGTGTGGCCCTAAGCCCTTGACAGATTTTGAGAGTTACTTCATAGTTATTTTATGTATATCAAAGAGACTAAAAAAGCCAATGGTAAGATATCCATACGGATCATGAAGTCTATCCGTAGAGGTGAGAAAGTGACTCATCATACAGTAAGTAGTCTTGGTTGCTGTTTTGAGAATCAATTGGATTTTTATAAAAAGAATGCAAAGACCTTATTAGATCGTTTAGAAAAAGAAGAAGCAGAAAAAATGTCAATACTTCTTCCAGGAATGAAAGAATATTGTGACAGCATAGAACCGGTTTCTAAACAACCAAGGTCAAGAAAAAAGAGTGTTAAAGTTAAAAAGAAAGCATCTTCTCATTTTAAAATCATACTTTCATCAGAAGCAAAAGAGCGATGTCGAGTGATTAGTGGCATACAGAGTGTTTTTGGAACAATATATAATCAATTAGATTTTAATAATCTTATAAAAGGTAAGAGTCAAAAAACGAAGCAATATAATGAGTTATTAAAGCTGTGTGTTTTATCTCGGATAGCTCAACCAGAGTCTAAGCGAAAGACAGTAGATACATTAGGATTAGATTATAACAAAGAGATTTCTTTAGATCAGGTTTATCGGATGATGGATAAACTTCATACTCGTATACCTGAATTAAAAAAGCAAATTTCAGATCATACATTAAGTCTTTTCAATCAAGAGGTGGATGTTTTATTTTTTGATGTAACGACATTATACTTTGAAAGTTTGACAAAAGATGATCTGAAGGACTTTGGATTTAGTAAAGATTGTAAGTTCAAAGAAGTTCAAGTGGTTTTAGCTTTAATAACAAATTCAGAAGGTCATCCATTAATTTATCAGTTATTTCCTGGAAATACGAGTGAAGGCAGCACTCTTATTCATGTGATTCAAGATTTAAAGAAACACTTTAGTGTTAAGAGAGTTATCTTAGTAGCGGATCGAGCTATGTTTACAGATAAGAATTTAAGTTTTATGGAGAAAGAGAATATCCAATATATAGTTTCAGCCAAGCTCAAGCAATTTTCAAGAGATAAGAAAGCAGAGATTTTATCAGCTTCTAAGAAAGGTGAAGATGTCAGTATATTCAATGAATCACAAAGAATGAAAGAGTTAGATCATAATGGTCGCAGATTATTAGTGAGTTATTCTATCATGAGAGCTAAGAAGGATAAAGCAGATAGAGATAGACTCATTGATCGATTAATGAAGAAAGCAATAGATGATAAGATTTCCACTAAGTCTCTTATTTCTAATTATGGAACTAAGAAGTACATAAAGATAGAAGATAGCAAAGCGACTATCAATAGGAATAAGATTAAAGAGGATTCTCACTGGGATGGTCTCTACGGAGTTATAACTAATATTAAAGATCAAAGTATGCAGAGTTTATTTACTCGCTATAGAGGCCTCTGGAAGATAGAAGAGGCATTTAGAGTGAATAAACATACATTGAGAATGAGACCGATATATCATTGGAAGAAAAGAAGGATAGAGTCTCATATAGCGATATGTTTTTTAGCCTATGCTTTATCGTATCATATCAAGCACAGACTTAAGACAAAAAATATTAATTTAAGTATTCAAAAGATTAAAGAGATCTTAAAGAGGGATCAGTATTCAATTATAGAAGACCCAAAGACTCATCAATTATATCAATTAGCATCTTCATCAACAAAAACTTTAGAAGCTATATACAAGATTTTTGAGCTTAAAAGAAAGACAGGACTTACAAAAATAACAGAAAACCCGCAAACCCTTAATACATAAGCCTTTTAAGTAACCTCGATGTCAAATGTGTGGCCCCAAGAAAATCGTAAGTGCTTGATTATAAAGAACTTTGCCTTTCAAAATGCTGAAGTCAGGAAATAAACTTGCAGCAGTGACAATACGTATAGGATTTTTCATAGTTTATATCAGATATTTCTTTAAATATCTGAGCCTTTGTGGGGTTGTGTTGTTATGGTTATATGTCATATAAAAAACATAAGTCATTATAGCATGTGAAAAATAGTATTTCAATTTCAGTTCAGGTTATATATACTGTGTAAATTTTTCAAAAACATGTAATAATTTCTCAACTATTTTATATTTAAGTTTATGGCAGGAATATCAGTAGATATTTTTTCAAATCTATGTTAGTTAGTTAAAGGCTTGATTAACTATAGGAAGGAGATTTAATTATGAATTTATTTAAGCATTTATTTATTCTATCCATATTATGTTTGATCACAAGCACTTTCAGTATATCGGCTTTAGCTCAGATGTCTCAGGACGAGTTAAACAGGTTCTTTCTTAATGCAAGCCGCTCTGGTGATGTAGAAAGTGTCAGAGCAGCACTTGAAGGAGGAGCAGATGTAAATGTGGCTGATGAAGAAAATGGCTGCACAGCTTTAATGTATGCGACTAGTCTTCATGAGGAATGGCGTGAAGATAGTAGTGGTCGTAGGGCTGACAGTCCCTTCATATGTTCTCGAGGTCAGTATAATCATGAGGTATTGGAGCTATTGTTTGATAAGGGATTTGACTTAAATAAATTAAGCCAACACAGAATAGCTGAGTTTTTACTTAAAGCAAGCGAAGTTGGAGATGTACAGAATGTTGTAAAAGCACTTGAAGCAGAAGCAGATGTAAATGGAGGTGGTCGCTACCCACCTTTACTTCTAGCAAGTGAAAATGGGCATGAAGATATCGTAAGAACATTAATTATAGCTGGAGCTGATATAAATCAAATAGTGAACAGCATAGATGGGCAAAAAACAGCTTTAAATATTGCAATAGAGAGAGGTCATGAAGGTGTTGAACGTGTATTGCGTGATGCAGGAGCTCTTACTGTAGAGTTTATGGCGATGAAAAGATGAAAAGGTTCAACAATAAGTTAACTCCTCTAAAAGTCAACTTAAGGTGTCATGAACCTATATTATAAACCAAAGGTTATTAGTTCAATCTCTTTATTTTCAAGTTAGTAATTAAAAACACCTTTTGAAGTTTTTCTGCCGAGAAAACCAGCTTCAACATATTTAGTTAGAAGAGGACTTGGTCTGTATTTAGAATCTCCAATATCTTCATGTAAGACTTTCATAATGGCTAAACATACATCAAGCCCAATAAAGTCAGCAAGCTCTAAGGGTCCCATAGGTTGATTTGTTCCTAGCTTCATAGCTGTATCAATATCTTTTGCAGAGGCGATACCTTCATCTAAAGCAAAAAAAGCTTCGTTAATCATGGGCATTAAAATACGATTGACGATAAAGCCGGGAGTGTCTTTTAAAGAAGCTACAAAAACCTTCTGCATTTTTTCAGCTAATTTTTTAGCTTGTAAAAAAGTGTCATCTGAAGTTTGTAGTCCTCTGATGCCTTCTACCAAACGCATAACAGGAACAGGGTTCATAAAATGTAAGCCCACTACTTTGTCTGGGCGTTTTGTAGCTGCTGCTAAGCGGGTTATTGAAATAGAAGATGTATTAGAACATAAGATCACATCTGAGGAAGTTATTTTATCTAATTGAGTGAAAAGTTGAGTTTTTGCATTAACATCTTCTATGATAGCTTCTATGATTATTTGGCATTGGTCTATTTTGGTTGTGTTATTAGATAATACTAACCATGTGATGCGATTTGTAATTTGATTTTTCTGATCTTTTGTGATTTTTTGTTTTTCAATCATTCTTGTTAATTGTTTGTCTATTTTGAGTTTAGCTTTCTTTAAAGCTTCTAAAGAGGCATCAAAACAAATCACAGGTAGGCCACTTGTTGCTGCCATCTGAGTTATACCTTGACCCATTTGACCAGCACCAATAATTCCAATAGATTGAACGTCTTCCAAAATTTCCTCCTTTTATATAAAATTCCACTTACCTTTTATTTTATGCAAAAGTCATAAACTTGGAAGTTTGTCATCTACTTTTCTTAAAAGAAGTTGATAAAGAAAAACCAATTGAGGTTGATAGAATTTTGTAATTACATAAGGTGTTTCATAAAAGATAGAAAAGATGCTTTGTTTATGATGAAATGCCAACCCAAGAGTTATCTTTTTTTGTACATCAATAAGATTAATATTATTATTCATAGATAAATATTCCCATCTACCGAATATGGAGAGCTTTTTGGTTAAAGGATGTTCTAAATCTATATGCCAAGCAGATATAGGTATTTTGTTTTCATCGAAATAAATCTCACCAAAGTGATATTCGCTTTTAAAGGACATTTGTTTGATCTGAAAAGCCAAAAAAGCATTTCCAACTCTGCGTGCATGGCTATAATAAGGCCATAAATTGCGACCTATAAACTCTCCCACAGATGCTGACATGCCTATATCTATGCCGTAATTCGCTTTCCAGCCCCCTTTAGTTGTCCACCATAGCCTCTGGGATGCTATAGGGTTAGAGAAGGTGTTTCCTTGAAAAGCTCCATTGTGCAGTGCAGATTCAACATAAAAGCCTTTGTAAGAAGCTAAATAAGATAGTCCTAAATCATAGTTAGGGATGAATTGAGAAAAGATAGATCGAGGTAATACCAACTGAGAATCTCTTACACCACCTTCAAGTCCATAAGATAAAGGAATTAATCCGGCTCTTAGCCGGCCATAGACAGGCCATTTAGCTTGAATGAAGACAGATGTCATCCCGTAATTGTATCTCATGCGTGAAGGGTTATATTGATGTAAAAAGAAACTTCTTAGAAAAGATTGGTTTTCGGAAAAAAGAAAATGAGCAGAATAATAATCTTTTCCGAGCGATAAGTACAAGGAAGATGGAAAAAGTTGAAACCTATTTTTCTTTGAAAGAACAAAAGCAGGTTGTAAGAAAATTTCACCAATAAATCCTTTCTCTTCCTGGAATTCATCATCTGCTAGGCGTTCGAATTCTTTGCTATGAGGATCTATATGAGCATAAGTAGGTGAAATGATAGTAATGCAAGTCATTATAAACAGAGAAAGTATTTTTATGAATTTGAGGTAAAATATAGGCTTAAGAAGCAACAAATGAAGAAGAGAATAGAAGATTGGATATATTTTTAAAATGGGTGACTTCATAAAAACCCTCGTTAATTGGCTACTATACTTTATGTTTAGTCAAAAAGTCTATACTATAAAGTTCTTTTTATTTCCATAATATCCCCTTAATATCTTAAAAAATTCATTTTGAAGGGTATTTGATAATTTCAGGAAAATGGATTAAATAGAAATAGTCTCTAAATTTTATTAGAACCGGTCTCAAAAATAAAGATTTGATAAACATTGCTAGCGGTTCATAACTTTATCTAACTATTTTTACTAAAATGCATCTTGCCTCTGGCGACTTTCTGGTAGTCAGCCTGACGATTCACATCGTCAGCAAATAGCTGACTACCTAGAAAGCCTGAGGCATTTTAGTAAACGAGATACTTCTCATTGGTTAATATCATGTTAAGGGAATCGTCTATGTCTTTCTATAAACGTTTGTACCTATTACCTCTAAATTCTTGTATAAAGGGTTGTCTTCCTCAAAATGAATGACCCCACTGGCGTGCTTTCTGGCACTGGCCTGAGGTGGCTTGCTACAACTAGATCAAAAGCCTACTGTAGGACCTATGAAATTTTTGTGTAACAATGCTTAGAAAAATTATACATTTGCGTGTATTTTAATAAAAGAATGTTTCAGTTTTCACATTCAAATATCTGTAAAATTTGATCTAGCAAACGAATACCTCTTCTTTTTGTTTCTAAAATAGATTTTGTAAAATGTTTATTATAAGACTCATACTTTAGTTTTTCTTTTGCATTTAATATCTTGGATTCAAAGGTCTTTTTACAGGCCTTACTTGTTTGTGGTTTTAGATGTCCTAAAATATCTAAAAGAAACCCTTCTAGACAAGGTTTAGCAATCCAAACATCTTCATTTATTTTATTTTCATCTTCTGGCTTGATCCTATCTCCATTTAAAAGGATGTAGGATTTATCAATACTTAGACAGGTTTCTTTTTTGCTAACAGTCTTTTGCATACTTGATAGGCTACCGCCATCTTCAGATGTTATTTGAACGAACTTTTTATTTCCTGCATCTCCTTTTAGATACAAGGTTTTTATATACTTAAGAAATGCAACTTCTGTTTTGCCTTCACAGTGAATAAGGATGGACTTCTTAGTGATTTTTTTGTTTTTCTTAGGACTTTTCATAAATTCAAATATCAATAATCAATATCAGGAAAACCGCCGTAAACCCCTGACATATAATTCTTAAATAGATTATCTTTATCCTTTATATCTTCAAATTGATCTAATCTATAGGTTGAAGATTTATTGTCCTTAGTCTTTTTTACTAAATGTACCTGATATTTGTTTAAATCCATTAAGATGGGACTCATGTGGGATGTAAATAAAATTTGCCCTTGATTCTTTTGTTCTGTAAATAAGTGTAAGATTCTAGAGACGGCTTGAGGATGAATTCCTAATTCCAATTCGTCAATCACTATTAATAATTTATTTTTAAGACTTTTGAGAATTGGATATAGTTTTGTAAAAAGGTTTTGAGTGCCATGTGATTCTGCAAATAGAGGTAGTGTGAAAGGGTTGTTTTGTTGATCAGGACGTGACATAAATGGTATTGTAATCATTATAGACTTACTGTGTTTATCAAGTGCTTGCCCTTTTTCGAGTGTTAAAGTGTGTTCTCCTAAGTCTAAGTTTTTTAAAATGTCCTTCATTTGATCTAGTAGGTCATCATCTTTTTGATACTTTCTTGAAAATTTGTTTAACTCTAAGATTAGATCGGGATTGGGTTGCTCCAAAGACATTTGGTGTTCCCAAAAATTTTTAATTTTTTGCATTTCTGGTTCATTGATTTGAGCAAAAGTAGAAATGATAGAAGCATTTGCGCGAGTTAAGTGGATGTTTTTTTTAAGTAGAGGTTCTGTTTTTTTGTCTTCAAAGTTTGTCTCTATAAAATTTTGTTTTTTTCTCTTAAAAATCATCACATTTTCTTTAGGAGATATTTTTTGAAGTTTTTCCAATAGAACTCCCTGTCTATTTAATTCAAAAGAATAATCATAATATAAATTATTAATAAAAAAGCCTACATTGAATGAGCTTTTATCTTCGTTGGACATATATGGTTGATAAATTGGGGACCCCGGGTTTTTATCGTGAAAAGAATTAACAATGAAATATCTTATAAAATCAAGAGCTTTTATTACATTTGTTTTACCGGAAGCGTTTGGGCCTAAAATAGCTGCTATTTTAGAAAGTCTTGTGTCAGCACATTTGGTGAACGCTCCTGTTTTTGGAGCATTTTCATCTACTTCAAAAGAGATCATGCCCTCATCTTTAAAAGAGAGAAAGTTTTTCCAACTAAAATATTTAATCATTGTCTTTCCTTATTAACGATATCTTATAAATTAAAATTCATTTAACAACATAACATAGAGTTAAATAGATAAAAAGTCAAACAAGCAATATTAAAATAGGCTTCCAGTATCTTTATCTAAAGAATCTTTTTCTGTGATTCTGCTGTCTAAGAGGGTTTAAATAGAATGTATTATTTATATTGCCAGGGTTAAGGTTTCCTTAACATGATGTAAAAAAAGAGAAATATCTCCTTACTCAAAATAAACGGATTTTTGAGGTAGTTAGTATTTTCTTGAAGGCGTAAGCCTTCAGGCTAACTGCCCAAAAATGGCCAGAAGCTCGCCTCAAGAGGCCAGTTTATTTTGAGTGAAACAGGTTAGAATATTTCTTTAATACTAGCATCTTCAACAGAAGTTGTTTTTAAAATACGTTGGAGTTCATTATTAGCTAGGGTTTTATCAGAGTATACACCAGAACTGACTCTATACCAAGTTTGATCATTATCATCAGTAAAGGACATGTAAAAAGCATCAATTCCTTGATCCTTTAAATTTTTTAAATAAGAAATAGCTTGATCTTCCTTTTTGTAAGTTCTTAGTTGTATAGTGTATTTAGCAGAAAGAGTTTTTTTTACTTTTAAAGGCAAATTATTATACGAAGAACTTTCCATTTGAGGTGTTTCTGAAGACTCTAACTCATTTTTCTCTGGTATTTTTTTGTCTTGATGTTTTTGAACCTCTTCTGTGTCAGAAGAAGGTTTTCTTTGAGAAGGATTGGTTGTGGTGGTCGTATTTGTTTGGGAATGCACTTCTTGTGGAGGTTTTTTTTCTGAATGAATATCCTGTACTTCTGAATGGGTATCCTTGACTTGCTTTTGATCAGGTTGAACTTTTTTAGTGTTAGAATCTAATTCTGAAGATATATTAACTGATTGAGGGTCAGTATCACTCCATTGTTTACCTAAAAATATACCAAGAGAAAAAGTCATTAGGCAAACAAAACACATGCTTGTCCATTTGATAGTTTGAATAATACCAGACTTCCAAAGATTTATTTGTTTTTCATTTCTCATAAATATCCTTTTTAACTTCTAAATAAAAAATTATCAATTTTATTTGTATTATTTTTTTTAATACTAATAATTAAAATCTTTTGAGTTAAAGTTATTCTAAATTAATTTGGTAGAACATACTATCAACCTTAAGATTTTTAGCTTTTCAAATGACATCAAAAAAGTCAAAACTTTAGTAAGGTTATAGAATATCTTTCGTTGTGTCAAACCGTGTCAAAAATTTGGTGAAACCTACTCTTAAGGTTATATTTTTTGTGTCATTTTTGACATGTCTATTCTCTTAGTATTTCTAGCATTTTTAACCTATCGGCTGCTTTTATTGTTTTATGTTATAAAAGGGTTAGATTTTTTAGATAAAAAAATATTTTTCCAATTATGAAACATTATAACTATCCATAAATCTAAAAAACATAGGGACAGAGCACTAGTTGGTATTTTATTTGCCCTATAAGTCAATAAGACACATCTCATTAGACGAAAGGAAAATAATTATTTTAAACCAAAGCATTGAAAATAATATAACAAAAAAGTGTCAAGATTTAGAACATTTAAAAACTGTATATATTAAAACACTTTGGCTAGCTCTATCTCTAGTTCTTTCTCTATTTATAGGTTTGTCCGGAGAGTATTTATACCTATTAAAAGACCAAAAGACCTTGATGAGCTCCATTTCAATTCAAAAGAATAAGCAAAATACAACAAATTTTATTTCTATAGATAATGTTTTGGTTTTAACTTATGAAGAAAAGAGTGAGAAAAAAACAGTGTACTTGGATAAAAAAGTTAATGAATATAGGGTGTTAGCAAAAGTGCAAATGCAATTAGAAATGGATAATTATGAGATGTTAAACCAAGTTAAAGATCAAAAACAATATATAAAGGATATGATGGCAGTTATTTTATCTGGTATGACATATAGAAAAATTTTACAGGAAAAGTCACAAGTTACTTTAAAAATAAATATTAAAAATAAAATAAATAAGTTTCTCTCTAGAGGTAAAATTAAGGATATTCATAATATAAATATTATAAATTTGTAGATAGTGGTTATTAATTGTACACATTAATTGTCATTTAAATATACACTTTATAAAAAATGACTAAATAGTATACAAAATATTTGAAATAGAAAAATATTAAAAAATATTTTAAAAAAATGAAAAATTGGCATGAAAAAGTTTGATCTTTTTTGAGAATTATATGTCTGATAAGATTATATTAATGAGACAGGAGGGATAAGGATGTCATCTAATAAAACAAAAGCGTCAGCATTGCTGAGAAAGTATAAGGAAGATCCACAACAACTTACAAGTATGCAAAAAGACAAATTAATTATGGAGTATGCGCCATTAATTAAGTTTATTGCATATAAAATTTCTGTTAGATTACCTTCTAATATTGAATTAGATGACTTAATTGCTAGTGGAGCAATTGGCTTGATGGATGCTATAGAAAAGTATGATCCATCTAGAGACAACACATTCAAAACTTATGCCGAATTTCGTATACGTGGAGCTATTCTAGATGAGTTAAGAGCTCAAGATTGGGTTCCACGTAGTATTAGAGATAAAGCTAAATTGCTAGAACGAACTTTTTCTCAACTTAAAAATCAATTAGGAAGAGATGCAACAGATCAAGAGGCTGCTGAAAAATTAGGTTTAAATATGGATGAATTTCACGAATTAACTTATCAAGTCTGTCCTGTAAGCATGATATCTTTAGATCACCAAACAACATTTAGCAGTATAGATAAAAAGTCTATGCTAAACTTTTTAGAAGATTTTAAGATAGATAACCCTTTTAATGAATTAGAAACAAAAGCTATTAAATCTATTATAACAAAATCTATTAACAACTTGTCTGAAAAGCATAAAATCATTCTTTCTCTCTATTATTATGAAGATTTAAATTTAAAAGAAATAGGACGTGTTCTTCGTATCACAGAAAGCAGAGTATCTCAATTGCATGCTCAAGCCATATTACGGCTCAAGGCTAAGTTATCAGTCTATCTTGATAAAGAGGTGCAAAAGCAAAAGGATGTGTCAAGAAATATCAACAGTTGTAATAACCAAGAAAAATATTTACAACATTAAGTAATGTGGCTTATGTTTGTTATAATGTAAATAAGAAATATTCACATTATTAACAAAAGCACAAGAGTCAGTTTGAAAAACTTAAATCATCTTGAAGAGTTTATACGGATAAATTATCCTTTTTGGAGAGAAGCTCTAAAAAACTACCCTATTCAAAAAGACTTATTATTTAGTCGATCTATTCCTTTAAATCAAAAAATTTTTGAGGCATGTCATCTTATTATTAAAGCTTTTTGGCAATTAAGAAAGAATATTGCTTATCAAAACTATATCAAAACTAATTATTCTATTGGTTGTGATCCTTGTAATTACTCTATACTTATGTGCTATGACTTTCACATAACAGGTGAAGATGTTAAATTGATCGAAATAAATACAAATGCTTCATTTGCGATAATTGCTGGAGTTTTAAGTCGTATGAATAAGCAGACATTACCTTTTGATTTATCTATGAAAGATTATGATGGGCATGAATTTTTAAGAAAGGCTATTGAGGAAGAAATAGCACTTTGTAAATTAGATGCAGGAGAGATAAATATCGCCATTATGGATGATCATCCTGAAAAACAAAAAGCGTATTTTGAATTTCATTATTATAAAAATCTTTTTGAACATTGGGGTTACAATACTGTGATTTGTGATCCTTCAGAATTAGAATGGGATTCAAAGCATAAAGTGTTAAAGCACCATTTAGGCCAAACAATTCACTTTGTTTATAATCGTTGCTGTGATTTTTTATTAGAAAATCCTAAAAATAGACATTTAAAGCAGGCCTTTATTCATACGAAAACATGTTTTAGTCCTAATCCTTATGAATATTGCTTATTAGCACATAAACAGAGATTAATAGATCTTTCAAATAAAGATTTTTTAAGTTCATTAAACTTATCTAGAGATGAGCTGGAAATTATAAAGAAAGGTGTACCTTTTTCTTCTTCAATACGAGATATATCAAAAGAGCAATTATGGTCACAGCGTAAGAATTTATTTTTTAAGCCAAAAACTCTTTATGGTGGTAAGGGTGCTTTTAGAGGCGCCTCTATTTCTAGGAAAAAACTTGAATCTATATATGATGAATCTTATATGGTTCAAGAATATTTTCCACCATCAATTTTTGAAGGTTACAAGTATGATTTGAGAATTTATACTTATAAGTCAAAGCCTTATCTTGCGCTAGCAAGATTGTATCGTGGTCAAGTGACAAATGCCAGTACAGTAGGTGGAGGACTTGCTAGCATAGATTGGCTGTTGAATGAATAGACACCAATCTTCCATTTGAATGATTTCCAGATTCTCAGAAAATGAAATGTCTGAAAGTCTTATTTCAAAGGGCTAGCTTAAGAAGGATCAAGTCATGATATTGAAATCACTTGATGTTTGCGCAATATAGTCGTTTTTATGTGCTGCCAATATATTTATATCAAATATTTTACAAGGTCATCTTTTTTAAGGATAATTTTTAATATAAAGACATAAGTTCAAATAGCAAGAGCTGGAAGTTTTCTCAGAGAGAAACAAAAGTAATACCTATAAAGATAGAAGTAATAAATATAAATGATAAAAGTTCTCAAAAAAACCCACTTCTCAATAAGAAAATCTATTTTTTCATAAGGGACGTGAGACTTCATTATTTTATATTTTGAGGAGTTTGACAAAGACTTAGTGAGACAGCCCTTTTATGCGAAGCTTAAATTAATAAAACAATGTCCTTAACATTGTGTTAAGAAATGAGGAGGTCCTTTCTACTAAAAATGCCTCAGACTTTTTAGACATTGCCCTATTTGCCAGATGGTGTAAGCACGCATGGGGGCAATGTCAGAAAGTTGCTAGAGGCAAGAGGCATTTTTAGTGAAACAGATTATTTTAAAAACGTGGACATTAGAAGTCATTTTGAGATGAGTTTTAAGTATTGCTTGCGGTATTAAATAATGTTCTATCTTGATACGGTTGACAAGATAGATAAATCTTTCTAAAATTAAAAGTACTATGTCAACAAAAGACAAAAAACTGGTCAGTCCTATTGCCATCGATCTAGGTGCTAAAAACACTGGAGTTTATTATGCTCATTATCAAGCTGGTACAAAACTAAGTGCTATTAAGAAAGAAGGTGAAGTTTTAGAGTGGGGTAAATATACGTCCCTTTTGAAAGATCGTACTGCAAATAGGCATATAAGACGTAATTACCAACGTAGAAAACTAGCTAAAAGGCTTTTATATTTAATTTTAGAAAATTATTTTCAATTTCCTGTGAAAAATCATATTCAAGCATTAGGATTTTTTATGAATAGGAGAGGGTTCAATCGTTTAGAAGCAAATTACTCAGAAAAATTGCTCAATGAATTGCCTGATGGAATTTGGAAATTATTACCTCTTAAGTTCAAAGAAAAATTAGATAAAGGTCATCTAGCAGAGAGCCTTGAAAATCTTGCTAATCAAAAAGAGTTAAAAGCAATTGAAGATTTAAAGAAATCCGTTGAAGACAAAACGAAGCTTATTAAAAAAAAGACTTCTTACTGGAAGACTCTAAATCAAATTGATGATGCTATTTGTAATAAATTGAATGGAAAAGAAATAATAGGAAACAAAAAAGACAAGTCATTTAAAATTTCAAAATGGATCATTGAACGTGCTGTTCAAGAAGGAATAAAAATTGAGGCACTTATTGATGAAATCCAAGAACCAAAAAAGCAAGAAGTAGATATGTTAGAGTTTCTCAAAAAAAATGATGACTCTAAATTTTTAAAAGATATTCAAAGATCTTTACCAAACAATATCGAAATCAAAGAACAAAAGAAAAAATTAAACAATAATGAATGGAATTTTGATCCATGGTCATTTGATCTAGGGAAGAATGAGGATTGTCTTGGTGATCCAGAATATAAAGATCATGTAAAACTTCACCTCCAACATTTGTGTTTTGCTATTTATAAAATTTATGATGAGTTATCATCAGGGGGTCGTCATCGCAATTCATTTTTTAAAGAAATTAAAAAGGATTTAGAAAATTTAGGTAAAAGTCAAATTACTTATTTAAAAGATTTTGGAGATGCTATTTCTAATAGTCCAAGTCTTGATATAGATAAAATATTCCATCTAATAGCTCATATCAGTAATTTAGAACTCAAGCCACTAAGAGTTTATTTTAATGATAAAACTCACCTTAAATCTGATCAGTGGGATCTAAAAAAAATAAGTGACATTTTTAAAAAATGGTTTTCCAAGCAATGGAGAGTTAGCTTAAGTGATGGCGAAAAGAAAAAGCAAGAATATAAAGAGTTAAAAAACCTGTGGACAAAACACAAGAAAAAAGATGATGTGATCTCCTTTTGGATCAAAGCTTGTCCAAGTTTAACTATTCCACCCTATCAAGATATAAAAAATCGTAGACCACCAAGATGTCAAACTCTACTTTTAAACCAAGAATATCTTGATGACAAATACTCTGATTGGAGAAAATGGATTGAGCAATTGATTAAATATAGAGAAAATAGCTTTTTAAAAAGATATGAAGATAAACTCAAAGAGCTTAAAAGTCAAAAGCAAAAACCGCAGCAAAAACCGCTTATAAAAACTAATGAAATTGACTTGCGAAAATTACAACTACTTTTGGATACAAGTAAAGCTTTAGATGCTTATAAATTAAATGATATATGGAGTACATATCATCAATTACATCAAATAGATAGAGAAAACAACTTAGGTAAAAAAGGACTTATTAAAGAATATAAAGAAAAAATTAATAAAAGTAATTTACCAGAGTATTTTAAGAAAGATTTATTATTAGGTATTGAAAATCTATTTGAGAAAGAAAGCTTTGGTCATTTCATAAACAAATATTATCAAACAAAAAGGAAAGCTCGTGATGGCAGATACTTTCTACATCAAATTAAAAAAAATAAATGGTCTGACAAAGACAAGCTTCTGAAAATTTGTATTCATAAACCTAGGCAAAAAAAATATCAATTGATATATGATCTCATAGCTATTTTTGGTATTGAACTTGATGTTTTTAAAAACCTTATAGATTGGGACGACACTGTCTTAATAGCTACAAATATTAAAGTTCTTGAAAAATGGCTTGAAATAAAGTTAGAAAATTTTAGCAAAAAATGTGCCGATGCACAAAAAAAATATCGTGGTAGCCTTAAATATAAGATAGATATAGCAATAAAACAACAGAAGAATGGCCATTTAAAACATGAAGATGGAGAATTAATTAATCTAGATAAACAAGCTAAAAAATTTTCCAAAGAAATAGCTCAAAAACTTTGGCCTGATAAAAGTCAAAAAGATCAAGATCAGCAGGCTCAACGTTTTGAGAGTGTCTTTAGTTTTGCTCAAATATATAGTGTTGTGTTTAAGGATCGCAATGGATTTTCAAAAACTTGCCCTGTCTGTAGCTTAGATAATAGCAGAAGAATGGAAGTTCTACAAGATAGTTTTGCTTATGCTTCTCGTCTTTCGGGATTATCTATTAGGTTAATTGATGGGGCTGTGATGCGAATTTGTGATCGTCTTGGAAGTTACATTGTTCAAAAAAAATGGCCTATTATAAAAACTGCTTTGAAACAAGAACAAAAGGTTTGTATTCCATTAATTATGGAACAAAACCACTTTGCTTTTGAACCTACATTAAATCAGATAAAAGGTAATAAAAATAGCAAGAAACAAGATAAACAAACAGATGATCGAGAAACAAACTATAATGAAAAGATAGGTCGTATTAAAAAAGCATCTAAAGGTATTTGCCCATACGAAGGAATAAACCTCAGTAATTCAATGGAAATAGACCATATCATCCCACAGGCTTCTAAATATGGTACTCTCAACGACGAGGCCAATTTGATCTATGCTAGCAAATTAGCCAATTCTGGAAAAACAGATACTCAATATTCTTTATCAGATATTCATAAAAAATATAAAATAGAAATTTTTGGCACTGATAATAATGAGGAGATTAAAAACTATATCCATAAATCCTTATTAGGAGATTATAATGATAGAGAAGAAAATTTAAAAAACAAAACATTTATTTTTGGGAAATACCAAAATTTTATCCAACTTAATGAAGACCAGCAAAAAAGCTTTCGACATGCTTTATTCTTAAAAGGTGATCTTACTAGAGAAATGGCCATCAATGCTATTTCAAATAGAAATCGTGCTATTGTTAATGGAACACAAAGATATTTTGCTCAATGCATAGCAGATAAATTCTATCAAAAAGCTAAAAGTATTCAGAAAGAAAAAAAAATTAGCTTTGATTATTTTGAATACTCTAGTGAGTCTAATAGAGAAAAAAGTATTTATGAGTTAAGGAATTTTTATTTAGAATCATCACAAGAAGGCTCAGATCTGAAAAAAAATAACAAAGAAAGAGGTGCTAAACAAACGCCTTATTCTCATCTCTTAGATGCCCAGATGGCTTTTTTACTTGCCTGTGATGAACATAGGGATAATGGATCAATGGGAGTTTGCTTTGACTTCAATGAAGAAACATCTCGTCAAGGTATTGATATAAAAACAGGTGAAGTTTTACCACTTAAATACTTTTGTCAAACTAAGATTCCAGAAGAAGATATACAAGTTATTTCTATAGATCGCAAGAAATCGAATAATCGACCTCATCGTAGTTATACTCGTGATTCATTTTATGCTGATCATTATCTACCACTTCTAATTAAAAAGGATAGTAAAAGAATTTCTATTAAAGTTGGATTTGATTGGCAAAATAGTATAGATTTAAAAATAAATGAGATACTAAAAAATAAAAATTCAAAGAAAAAATCTATTAATATAAAGCCAATTTTAAATTGTCTAAAACTTGCCAAAAGTAAAGATATCGCTAAATTTTATATAAATGAAGATGATGAGCTTGAAGAAAACATAAACAGGTTATATCAATTATTAGAAAATAAATATGGAAAATCTAAATCTTTTTATTATATCTCTTGGGATAAATACAAAATTCATAATTATTTTATTGAAAATTTTTCCAATACTAAATTTGTCAATCGTGAATCAAATGTTTGGTGGGATGATACAACTCAATTTTTTATGAATAAGCTACATTATCGAACGGAAAGGAAAAATATCCTTGATAATAAAGAAAACAAAAAGAAAAATGATTTGTTTCCATTTTTCCAGGGAGATAAACAGTGTGAAATTAAAACAAAAATAGGGAAACTTAAACTTCCTACCTTGAAAGATTGGAAAAGACTAAAAACAGATTGGATAAATTGTAAAAAAGAAAATATAAGTGAAGAATTAAAAAGTTTTATAGAAAAACACCTTATTTTTAAAAATCAAAAGTACTATCAACATCAAAAAACAAGAAAGGTTTTTTCTTTGCCAGTTGTAACTAAAGAAGGAAATACACTTCAAAAAAGAACATCTTGGAATAAGGAAAAGATTTTTCAAATCTGGAGTGATTCAGAATCAAGAGAGGATAACAATAAGTTTTCTAGGTTAGTATTTAATCGCTTCACAGAAGAATTAAAAGAAGTTGTCAATAAACCTTTTATTTCTAAAAAACAATTCAAGTTGGATCTAAAATCCGAAAAGTTTATTCTTAAGCAAGATAGTTATCAAAAGTTTAATCCTAATCATTGGTACGAGATCATAGTACCTGAAAATCTTAGAGAATGTATAGAGAGATTAGAATACCAGATTGACAATGTGACTCGACCAAAAATCAAATTAACTCCTAAAAAAGAATTATCCACAAAAGATATTAATAAGATTAAAAGCGAATCCTTAACAAAAGCAAAAGATAACAATGAAGTTAAAAAATTAGATAAACTGAAAGAATCTTCTAGATCTATTGAATATACAGGCTCAGGATTTAACAAAGATGTAAGAGTAAAGCTTATAGAAGCTATTAGAAATCAAAACAAATCGAATTGTAGTGTATATAAGCAATGAAAATTGTAATCTCTAACAAATTATTTTGATCGAAAGGTCAAAAATCAAACAAAAAAAGAGAGGTAAACTATAAAAATTCATTTTGATGAAAAATTAGAGGCTGTTTTTATTTGACTCAATGATCGTAAAAAATTATTAATTTTCAAGAAGTAGAAAAAGGAGTTATACTTGATCTTGAAGGTGATGGTAAAATGATTGGTATTGGAACACTAAAATCTAAAGAACACATTTCCTTAAAGCAATTAAAAGAGTTAAAACTTCAAATTGTTTAAAGTACTCACTTTGATTTTTCATTCCTGCTTTTCTCATAATAAAACAATATGAAGTATACCTGAAGTAAATTTAAATCTTTTATAAAATCAACCTCTTTTTATCCGATAATCAATTATATATACGCTATAGATATTACATCCTTAATCAAAGAATAATAATATAAGGGCATTCAGATGAAACATTTGACCATTAGCACATACGGCAGTTTTATAGGAGTTGAGGCCAATCGCTTGTTAGTGCGTGAAGGCGATCAGAAACGTCATTTTCCATTAAATCGTTTATCCACAATCAACATTGCTAAACGTGGCGTGAGCTTTTCAAGTGATTTGATCGAAGCGTTAAGTTTGCGGGGGATTAAATTATTTTTCTTAGATTTTCGTGGTGTTGCTCACTCTGCTATTATTGGGCAATCACAACATGGTGTAGTGGCTGTCCGTCAGGCACAGCAAGAGTTTTGTAAGTCAGAAGATATTAGCTTAGCCATTGAGATTGTGGTTGGAAAGATCAAAAATCAACGAGCTGTGCTTAACTATCTTGGCAAATATCACCATCATCCTGTCTTGCATTCTTCTGTTGAAACACTTCTATTGAATGCAGATAAAGCAAAACAAGCAAAGAGTATAGACACATTGCTTGGCTTTGAAGGAGCTAGTGCTTCTGCCTATTTTAAAGCATTGAGTGAAGCTTGTTTCTTTTCTTCTACTTTTACACATCGAGAAGGCAGAGGTAGCCAAGAAATCAACAACTCCATGTTGAACTTAGGTTATGCAGTACTTAGTAGCTATATATTAAATGCAATTATTAATGCTGGTTTAGAACCTTACCTTGGTGTGTTGCATAGTAAGCGACCTGGCAGGATGGCTTTGGTGTTGGATTTAATGGAAGAGTACCGTGCATGGGTCGTTGACAGAGCTGTGATTAAGTTACGTCAACAGAGTGAAGGGAAATTGCATTTGGACACAAAGCTTAAAAAGGCATGTATCAAAGAGATTCAAAATACATGTTCTAAAAAATATTTGTATCGGAAAAAGAAGCTCAAATTGGAACATATCATTCAACGTCAAGTGTATCGATTGTGTGGTTATTTTTATGGCGAGAAAAAGTACAAACCTTATTTATTCAAGTGGTAAGTGATGGATCGATTAAGACAAGAGTATTTAGTCAGTTATGATATTGAAGACAATAAAGCTCGCACCCAATTATATAAGGAATTGTTGGGATTTGGATTGCGAGCTGTGCAGAAGTCAGTTTTTTGGGGATGTTTAACTATAGCTGAACTGCATGCCATAAAAAGAAGTTTGCAAAAATATTTAGATACTCAAGATAAAGGTTTTGTGATTCGTAGCAATTTTCATAGTAGAGGGCAGAGCTATTTTATAGGCCATGACAAAGAAGACTTTGAAGATTGGAGAGAAAGCGATGTCATTTAGTGTTCCTGTCAATTTGATCCGTCAATGGTGTTATTGTCCACGAGTTGTTTATTATATGGAGTTGACTGATACGCCAATTCATCGACCAATTTGGGTCAAACAGGGGGAAGACTTTCATCAGTTGGAAGAAAATCTTTGGGAGCGACGCAATTTATCTCGCTTTGGATTACAACAAGGAAAGAAGCATTACAATCTTTCTATAAGAAATGATGATTTTGGATTACATGGCATTGCTGATATGGTGATTGAAACTCAAGATGCTGTTTACCCTATTGAGTTCAAGTTGTCAGCTCGCAGTAAAAAACGCAGTGATATCTTACAGCTGGTAGCTTATGGCATGCTTGCAAAAAATTATTTTAAAAAACCTGTCTCTATAGGCTTTTTAGTTGGTAAAGGGAGGGTGTTGCACAAGATTTCTATTGATGAAGAAAAGTGCCAGCAGGTTATAGCAACTGCACAGAAAATTCGCACAATGTTACAAAATGGTCGAAAGCCAGAATCCAGTGCTTCCCTTGTGCAATGCAGTGCTTGTGAATATGTGAATTTTTGTAATGACCGTTTGTGATTTGTGGTGTAGTAAATAAAAAAACCGCTAAGAAAGCGGTTTTTTATCCCTTACTATGAAGGGCAGACGTGCATAATGCAGAGGTCTGTTCAAAATACTTTTAGATGATTACAGATCATCAGTAATGGTTATATAATGAGGATATCACGTAAGATGCTATTTTTCAATACCTTTCGCAAAAAAGGTTGGTTTTTTAACAAGCAACCCATTTGCGAAAAAATATCTATTCCAACCTACGTAACCACTTGTTTTAACAAGTAAAAATTTGAGCTCTCATTATTATAACCCATTACCTAGAAACTGAAACTTATTGATAAGTGCCACTCTTTCGGCCGCCTTCATCTCTCATTATTATAACCCATTACCTAGAAACTGAAACTAGTAGCAAGATCTTCATGTGTGGGGTACTAATCCACTCTCATTATTATAACCCATTACCTAGAAACTGAAACAATTCACATAAACCAGAGTTTCTAACATCTTCCCTCTCTCATTATTATAACCCATTACCTAGAAACTGAAACTACCTCTCAAGTATCCAGCAACAGCCCCTATACCCTCTCATTATTATAACCCATTACCTAGAAACTGAAACGTTTACCTGTATTATGATAATATCCACTATTATAACTCTCATTATTATAACCCATTACCTAGAAACTGAAACGACCTTAGAACAAAATCACTACCAGATTCAATAGCTCTCATTATTATAACCCATTACCTAGAAACTGAAACCTCTCGAATTGAGCAAATAAGATTGCGTTGTTTACCCTCTCATTATTATAACCCATTACCTAGAAACTGAAACAATTCACATAAACCAGATTCTCTGACATCTTCCCTGCCTCTCATTATTATAACCCATTACCTAGAAACTGAAACCTAGCCATAGTAAGAAAATCAGGACTGCTTGATTCCTCTCATT
Organism: Bdellovibrionales bacterium; assembly: GCA_965262715.1. Classification (GTDB taxonomy): domain Bacteria; phylum Bdellovibrionota; class Bdellovibrionia; order Bdellovibrionales; family JAUICD01. The sequence goes on from OZ253553.1 coordinate 2,352,050, forward strand.
ATTATAACCCATTACCTAGAAACTGAAACATTCCTACGGTTGGAGCAATACCTCTTTTATTTTCCTCTCATTATTATAACCCATTACCTAGAAACTGAAACTAAGTATATATATGTTTGTACAGAACTAATTAAAGCTCTCATTATTATAACCCATTACCTAGAAACTGAAACTAAAAATAGACTCTTTTTCATCATCTTCTTTTGCTCTCATTATTATAACCCATTACCTAGAAACTGAAACCTCTCTATATACACCAAGTGCATCTATGTCTTTCCTCTCATTATTATAACCCATTACCTAGAAACTGAAACCAGCCATACTATAAACAAGCTAATACACTTACTCACTCTCATTATTATAACCCATTACCTAGAAACTGAAACTCTAGATCCGCTCCCGACTAGGGGGTTTTTCTCCCCTCTCATTATTATAACCCATTACCTAGAAACTGAAACGCTTTATAAAATTCTTTACGGCTTGGGAGGTAAAATTATTGATATTAAAGCATTTGTAGTGGATCTATATCAAAATCAACGGTAACCTTATGTTGATTTCTTTTATTACTATTTTCTTTTTTGTGATTTTCTTTAACTGAAGCGTCTTTTACAAATGCAAGATCAATTTGCACTTTTTGTTTTTTTGATGAAGAAGGATTTTTTGGGGAAAAATTATTTTGATTATTTATAAATTCTCTTGAACCAACAGAAGTTAATTGATCTGAGGAGATGTTGATAATAGAATCAATGTGAGATTTAAGGTAATGGCAAAACTCTGAGAGCCATGGACTTTTTGAGCTTTTAATAAGTATTTGATAACGATATTGACCTTTAACCTTACTTATTGGAGCAGGAGCTGGTCCCAAGATATCAATATATTTTTCTTTACTTTCCTTTGCTTGTTTTCTAGCAAAGTTGGAGATTTTAATAAGGACAGACTCTACTTTTTCAATGGAACTTCCTCGGACGCGGATGAGGGCCATACGGTAAAAGGGAGGATAATAAAGTTTTTTGCGTATATTTAATTCTCTTTGGGCAAAGGCTTCATATTGATGTTTAATGGCTTCTTGAATGACAAGATTTTTATGGTTAAATGTTTGTATGACAACCTCTCCTTTGGTGTCATGTCGACCTGCTCGACCTGCTACTTGTACTAAAAGTTGAAATGTCTTTTCTGAAGCGCGAAAATCAGGTAAATTTAAACTCATATCTGCTGAAACCACTCCTACCAATGTTAAATGTTTAAAATCTAATCCTTTTGCGATCATTTGTGTTCCAACTAAAATATCAACTTGTTTGGAAGAAACTTGATCTATAAAAGACTGCATGTCTTTTCTATTTGATATTTGGTCTCTATCTGCTCTTAAGATTTTTTTGTCATGAAATAGCACTTCTAGATCTTTTTGAATACCAGCAGTGCCTATGCCTATATTTTTCATAGTATCTGTATGGCATGTTTTACATTGAATTTCATAATTTTTGTGATAATTGCAGTAATGGCAAACAAGATGCACTTGATGATGTACAGTCAAAGATACAGAACAATTTGGACACATAGCGCATTCTCCACATTGGGTGCAGATAATGGTTTGTGCATCTCCTCGTCTGTTTAAAAAAATAGCGATCTGGTTTCCAAAACTCAAATGTTCTTTTATCTTATCATAAAGTGTTTGACTTAACCAAAACGGCAGACTTAATTTTTTCTGAGAACTATGTGCCATATTCTCTATAGTCACTTGAGGTAAGCTTGCAGAGCCAAATCGTTTAGAGAGTTGATGAAGTTGATATTTACCTTGCATGGCATTATGCCATGTTTCTAAACTAGGCGTTGCAGAACCTAAAACAATGGGACAATTATGCAGCTTTGCCAACATAACAGACGCATCTCTTGCGTTATAATGGAGTCTTTCCCATTGTTTAAAACTGCTTTCATGTTCTTCATCGACTATGATCAATCCTAAATTTTTCATAGGGCAAAAAATAGCAGATCTTGCTCCAATTAAAACTGATTGCTTTTTATCAATTATATTCCACCATTGATTTGTTTTTTCTCGATTTGTTAAATCGCTATGGAGAATAGCTGTTTTTTGTCCAAATTTTCTAATAAATCTTTCTATAATTTGAGGTGTTAATGAGATTTCTGGCACCATCATTAACACCTGTTTTTGTTGTTCAATGACTTTTTCTATAAGGCTAAAGTAAACTTCTGTCTTTCCAGATCCTGTGATGCCATGAATAAGATGAGTTTGAAATCCTTTTTGTTGAATAATTTTTTTAAAAATAGCTCTTTGTTCTTCTGTTAATATAAAAGAAGCCTGTTTTATGTTTTGTGGTAATATAGATTTTTTTTTATTAGTGCTTTTTTTTAAAGGAGGGAACGTGGGTTTAAATATCTGTCCAATAGGATATACATAGTATTGCGCAAGCCATTCAATCCATTTTAAGTAAGGCTCTGGTAGTTTAGGTCTGTCATCTACAATAGATATAATATGTTTGTATTTTGGGACTTTTTTCAAGTGTGGCTTAGAAGGACCTAATATCACACCTAAAACTTTTCTAGATCCTAATGGCACTAGAACAGAAAAGCCTCTTTCTAATTCTATGCTATCTGGGTTTTTTAAATAAGCTAGTGGTTTTGTTAGGGGAGCTTCAACGGCAACATTCCATAATTCCTTCATCGAAACCTCGAATAGAAGTCTCTAATTAAAGAAGAAGTTTCACTTTCACCCCATTGAGTTGTGTTTTTTTGAGATTTACGAAAATTTTGGAGAGAAAGCTTTTGTTGTAATTTTTTATTATCTGATAACCTGCTTATATTGATTGTTTTAATTGGAATAGAGGTGTCCTCATAGATAAGAACTCTATGTTGAGGGAATTTTAAATATCCAACATGTTCAATATATCTACTAGCTAGAACTTCTACAGATGTTTTAAGTTTTATTTTCCTGATAACAAATTTATCTTGTTCAATCCATAGCCCAGGACCTTTTGCATTTTTTTGATATGCGTACATGACTTGTCCTTGGTTAATGGAAAGATTTATAGGCATTTGAACATGGCTTAGACTTTTTTTGTTTTCTTCAAACTTTGTTTTAGAAGAGGATACAAATAAAGAAGGATTCCAGTTAAGTGTTGAAGCTTCTGCCATTTTATGATTTAAGATAGTATTTTGTAATTTTTGTAGTGATCTTCCTATAAACCAAGGTTCAATGAACTCTAATGACCATTTATTTTTCTTTAAAGATTTTTTATTATCTTTATGATAGACTCTGTTATTGGTATAAAGACGTTCGATATGCAACCCTTCGGATGTGGCTAAAAGATGTAATTGTAAATCTTGGTTTTTATTAACAGTTATATACCATGTCTCAAGGACAACTTTTTGTGTTTTCTCTATAGGAAATGTTAATTCTTGTTGGATTAAATAATTGGATCTGCCATGATTTTTTAAGACTTCTTTAAGAATAAAATCAGAACTAGGTATATATGACAAGGCTTCTGTAATTATAAAAAATGCTAAAATTACAGGGATAGAAGCTTTAATAGCTTGTTTGGTCATATTTTGTTTTCCTTTATAAGTTATTTTTTAAGCTCAAAATATATTTTTTTAGTTGAGGAGCGATCGTTGGATGTCGTAAGCCAAGTTCTATATTAGCGTGTAACAAACCTAGAGGAGCCCCTATATCGTACCTATTTTGTTGAGAAAAGTGAACTGCTAATAATGCATTTTCGTTTGCAAGTTGATTCATAGCGTCTGTTAAATTTTTGTTTGAACTGCTGTTTTCGAGACATTTAAAAATTTGAGGATTAAAAATATAACGTCCACAGCAAGAAAAAAGACTAGGAGCTTTGTCTTTTTGAGGTTTTTCTAAGATAGATAACACTGAATGGATATTAGGTGGAAAATGACTTTCTTCTTTAAGTGATGCTATACCATATTTTTCAACATCGTCCTTATCAACTGTCATAAGTCCTACTAAGGATTTATTGAGATCTTTGAAATGGGAAAGTAAAACTTTTGTAGCATTAGAAGAACCTATAAGAAGTTCATCTGGTAATAGTACAGCAAAAGGTTCATCTTCAAGAAGGGGCTTAGCACAGTAGATAGCATGTCCTAACCCTAGAGGTTTTTGCTGGCGGATGGAGAAGATAGAAATGTGTTTTTTGATTTTTTGGATAGATTGAAGGACTGTATCTTGACCTTTTTTTGTTAAGTGGGCTTCTAGTTCAAAAGATGTGTCAAAAAAGTCTTCTATGGCTGTTTTACCACGGCCTTGTATAAAGATGACTGTTTGGATGCCTGCTTCCATGATTTCTTCTAAAATATAGAGTATGGCTGGTTGATTAACAACAGGAAACATTTCTTTAGGGATGGACTTACTGGCAGGTAACAATCGAGTTCCAAGTCCTGCGACAGGTATAATGGCTTTTTTTACTTTTGTTGAGTTCACGTTAGCACCTCATGTATATCTATAATAATGTAGGTTTAAATAAAAAACACAACTCTTTTAGAGTTATAAGTGCTTTTTAAAAGTTTTATAATGTTAAAATTAAGATTCCAATAAAAACTTGAAATGGTCAGCTAAAAAGATAAAGTGAAGTAAATTCAATATATTATGATAAGAGTGGCAGAATTTTGCAGCACTATCTTTTTGTTTTGTGGCCTGGCTTTAGGAAAGATTTAAGTTAATGGCCTTTATCAGAGTCTTTCTATATTTTAATTTTAGGCTAAGCCAACAGATAAATAGATTTTTTGGTTTGACAGAGAGCATTTATTGATTAATCACAGTAACCTTGTGGCCTTTTTGTGCCTAATTCTGTTTCTTAGAGGTTACATCAATGAGCTATGACAATTAGGGTTGGTTATAATTGTTTGTGTAAGTATAAGACCCTGACGAGCCTTGGCATGTTTTGGATTGAGTCTTAGGGTTTCATTAAAATCAGGGATAGCCTCTTGATACTTACCTAATTCTACTTTTGCAAGTCCACGATTGTAATAGGCCTCAGCGTCTCGTGGATTGATTTTTATAGCCTCATCAAAATCTTCGATAGCCTCTTGATGCTTACCTAATGCTGCTTTTGCAACCCCACGATTACCATAGGTCTTAGTAAGTCGTGGGTTGATTTCTAAGGCTTTATTATAATCCGCAAGGGCCTCTTCAAACCTGCCTAAATTTGCTTTTGCATTCCCACGATGATAGTATATCTCAGCAAGTTGAGGGTTGATTTCTAAGGTTTTATCAAAATCCGCAATCGCCTCTTCAAACCTGCCTAATGCTGCTTTTGCAATCCCACGATGACAATAAGCTTCCGCAATTTGTGGATTGATTTCTATGGCTTTATCATAATCCGCAATCGCCTCTTCCAGTCTGCCTAATGCTGCTTTTGCAATCCCACGATGACAATAAGCTTCCGCAATTTGTGGATTGATTTCTATGGCTTTATCATAATCCGCAATCGCCTCTTCCAGTCTGCCTAATGCTGCTTTTATGATCCCCCGATAATAATAGTCCCATGGATGTTGTGGATTGATTTCTATAGCCTTATCAAAATCGGCAACGGCTTCTTGGTACCTACCTAAGGTTGCTTTTGCAATCCCACGAGCGTTATAGGCTTCGGCAAATTGTGGATTGAGTTTTATAGCTTTATCAAAATCAAGGATAGCTTCTTTATACTTTCCTAATTCTACTTTTATAAGTCCACTAATATAATAGTTCTTTGCTGCTTTTATTTGAGAAGTGGATGATTGAGTTTGCGCTTCTAAGTTATATCCAATAAAGCAGGCACACAATAAAAAGTAAATAGATATTACATGTAAGTTTGTGAAATTCATTGTGATAAATAGCCTTATTATAAGGGTCAGAAATCTAAGATTATCATCTCTGGTAAAACACATTTCATTTTAAAAAGCAAGAGAAAAAAAATAGAAACATCGATGTAAGCTCGAATTACCTTAAGAATATATGTTACTAAGTTATGGGAATGTTATTTTGATTTTAAGATAGTTTGGGAATTGATTAGACAAAGAATTGCTACTGGTTGATCTAGATTTTTTATTATACCTAGTTCTGTTTCTTAAAGGTTACATTAATGATATAGGACAATTAGGGTTGTTTTTAGATGCTTCTATAAGTGATGCAAGACTATGGCGAGCTTTGGGATGTTGTGGATATATCTTTATGACTTTGTCATAGTCATCAATCGCCTCTTGGTACTTACCTAATCTTTGTTTTGCAAGCGCGCGATTATAATATGCGTCAGCAAGTTGTGGATCAATCTCTAAAGCTTTATCAAAATCCGCAGTCGCTTCATCAAAAGCACCGCGTTCCATTTTTTCAATTCCACTGCTCAAATAAGCCTCGGCTGTTTCTGTTTGAGGTTGTGCTTCTAAGTTATATTCAGTCAAACAGATATAAAATAAGAAATAAACAAAAGTTACATATAAGCTTTTAAAACTCATCATGAGCCTTATTGTAAAGATTCAAAAAATATCATTTTATCATTTTTGATAAAATATATCCTTTTAACACAAACTCTTTCGAAAAGCAAGCAAGTAAAAATAGAAGCTCTGGTGAATTTCTTATAATGTACTTAAGTGAAAGATGCTTTTTGTAAAAAATACAGAGTGATAAGATTTTTGTCCTATAAGTTTTATAGAGGTTGTGCTGTGAAGAAAAGATAAATATTCAGATAGGATTATTGGCTTTTAATATAGAATGGGGCTCTTTTTACAAAATTTGATAAATCGCTAAAAGCTATCTTCTCTTTCATGTTCAAGGCTTAGTCTTTATATCTGAATTCATCGGGTGAGTCCAATGATTAAATTAAATAGCTAAGGGTCAAAACTCGTTCTTTTGTGAGCTTAGGGTTTGTAAAAAATTCACACTAAATGTATACCTATTTTTGTATTTAATGCATTTTCAACACTTCAGTTGAGGATTGCAATAGGTTATGGTATGCTTAAGAACTAAGTGAGTATAATAAAAAAGGCAAGAAACTGAATTAGGTATAAATTATGCAATACATTTATTTAGATCATAATGCTACAGCTCCTCTTGATAGCGGTATTTCTTCTAAGTTAGAGGAGTGGTCTGACATTTGGGGTAATCCCAGTTCAACTCATTTGCTAGGTAGATCTATTAAGTCTGCTGTGAGGAAAAGTCGCTTAAAAATAGCTGATCTTATAGGGGCAAAACCTTTAGAAGTTATTTTTACATCTGGAGGCTCTGAGTCCAATAACCATGTTATTGAGGGAGTTTATTTTCATAATCAAAAATACAATAAATCTAAAAATCATTTTTTGGTTGGAGCAGCCGAGCATCCTTCAACTTTGAAAGCTTTTGAATTTATAGAATCTTTAGGTGCAAGGGTTGAGATCATTCCTGTTGATAGGAAAGGTTATGTTGATCTTGAGGCTTTAAAAGAGGGTATTCGTCCTGATACAGCTCTTGTTTCGTTTATGTTAGCTCAAAATGAAACTGGCCATATTTATCCTATTAAAAAAATGGCTAAATTAGCTCATCAAAAACAAGCCCTTTTTCATTCAGATTGCGTGCAAGGTTTAGGTAAAATGCCTCTTTCTGTATCTGATTTGGATTTGGATGTTGATTTTGCTAGTTTTTCATCTCATAAATTTTATGCCCTTAAAGGATTTGGAGTAACTTATATAAAGACAGGTCATGTTCTTTCGTCTCTGATTCATGGAGGGAGACAAGAGAGGAGCCGAAGAGCTGGAACAGAAAATACGCTAGGTATGATGGCACTTGCTTATATGGCTGAAAAAAAGTCACAGATTCAAGAAGCGCGTTTAAGAATGCAAAACATAAGAGATGAGATGGAGAAAAAAATTGCTCAAATTAAAGGTATTAGTGTTTTACAAGGCTCAAAAAGGCTTTGCAACACCTCTCATTTTAGTATAGATGATATTGATGGAGAGACACTTCTGATTAATTTAGATCTTTTGGGTTTTGCTGTAAGTACGGGAGCCGCTTGCAGTTCTGGTCAACAAGAATCAAGCCCAGCCTTAAGAGCTATGGGGCTGAGCAATAAGGAAGCGCAAAATAGTTTAAGGGTGAGTTTAGGGTGGCAGTCTACACAGAAAGAAGTAGATGCCTTTTGTGTGGCACTTCAGAGCGTTATTTGTAGACTTAGAAGTCATCAAAATGCATCAACAAAGAAGTTATTGCAACCATCATCCAGTGTTAAAAAAATCAAACCATCTGTAGAAAAACATGAACACAAAGAAGATAGACCCTATTGTTAATTTTTCCTCAAGCAAAAAAGTGCCTAGAGTGCTTGTGGCTATGAGTGGCGGAGTAGATAGCTCTGTGGTGGCAGCCCTGCTTGTTGAGCAAGGTTATGAGGTGATTGGTGTGACTATGCAGGTCTGGGATTATTCAAAACACTGTGAAATAGAAGAAGGAAATGGCACATGTTGTTCAAGTATAGATGTAGAAGATGCTAGAGATGTAGCAGATAAAATAGGTATTCCTTTTTATGTGCTTAATTGTGAAAGTAGCTTTAAAACTAATGTTATTGATCCTTTTATATCAGATTACTTAAAAGGACGTACTCCACTACCTTGTGTTAATTGTAATACTTTTTTGAAGTTTGATCATCTTTTTCAAAAGATGTGGGATTTAGATTGTGACTTTTTAGCAACAGGTCATTATGCTCAGAAAACTCGTTTAAAAGATGAAAGTTATGGCATTCAGACAAGTGAAGATTCCTGGAAAGATCAAACTTATTTTTTATTTACAATGGATAAGAAGCGTATTTCAAAGTTGCTTTTTCCTATTGGTCATCTACAAAAATCTCAAGTTCGTAAGTATGCTGAAAAGTTTAATTTAATCAATGCTCACAAAAAAGACAGTACAGGCATTTGCTTTGTTGGTAAGAAAGGTTATGGAGCTTTTATTGAAGAGCATATTAGTAAAGACGATATTAAAAAAGGAAATATTTGTCTTTACCCTACAGGAGAAGGTTTAGGAAAGCATCAAGGGATACATCACTTTACCTATGGTCAAAGGAGAGGACTTGGTGTGGATTATGGAAATGACCCTCTTTATGTTATCAAAGTAGATGGTCGTAGCCATACTGTATGGGTAGGTGAAGAAAAATATTTGATGAGTGATCGTATGCAAGTAGAAAATGTGAATTTTTTAGATGACATAAAAGACGGTGAGAAATTAAGAGTTAAAGTTCGATATCAACATATCGGAGACTGGGCTTATTGTTCAAAAGATAAAGATGACTTAAATAAACTTTCTATTAATTTTGAAAAGCCACAGAGGGCTATCACTCCTGGCCAAGCAGCTGTATTTTACAGGGATAAACAGCTTGTAGGTGGTGGCTGGATTATTTAATTATCCCTAATAAGTATTGATTTGTCAGGATATCGAAGTTAATCAAACATTTTGTTAAAACTATATAATATAATTAGAAGTGGTCTCAAAAATGCTATGTCTATTATTGGAACTTATCTTATATAAAGATCTCGTAATTGATCTGAAGTATGATTAACAATACAGCTTCTCTCAATGATCTAGGTTATAACAAGCTTCTTTTATAGGCAGCAGGCAGTCTCTTGTGTACCTTGTATTGTTGTCATTTTATGATTTTATTATAGAATAAAATATTTTAATGAAGAATTTGTTTCTTAAGGTACTGTCTCCACGCCTATTGCAGAAGCTTGCCATAACCTATCTTAAGTATTGCAAAATACAAACCTTATTTTTGAGACAATTTCTATATAAAAAAAAGTCTTTCCTTAGTGTGTAAATATTACAAATAACCATGAATGGGTTACATAGTAAGTATGAAGGGTTTACATAACAAAAAAAGACTTTACTTAATGACTACAAAAAGATATATATGGCTACAATTTTACATAAAGGTTAAGTATATGAGCAATTACCTTGTAAGGAACTGGCCTGAGATAGCTTGCCACAGCTATATTAAAAGCCTACTACATGCTTATATGTTGAGTGTTCTACATGTATTTACACAGCAAAGTATATATATAACTTAGTTTTTTAAAACTTTAAGAGAAGGAGATGTGAAATGAATTTTAAGTTGAGAGTTTTTAATAATTTTTTTAGAAATAAAGCCCTTCCTTTGATGGTGCTTATGAGTTTTCTAAGTCAGATTTCTATTGCTCAAAATGATATACAAGGCACTATTACTGTAAATGGAACAGAGTTTTCATCGGTAGGAGCATTTAATTATAATTTTTCTTTATCAACCTTACTCCTTAATCAGATAGGCGAACCCTTTGATGTCGAGAAACTTTATGATGGTGAGGAGATGATGAGTGCAGCTGAAGATATCTATCAACCTTTTATCGAAACGGGGTTAGATTATCGGCTCTTCTTTCATGAATATTCTTTAACGCCCTTGATATACGCAGTTGTGAATGAAGATGTAGATGCTGTTAATTCTATCATGGAACAAGAAGGAGTCAATCCTGACTTACAGGATAGTAATGGTTTAACAGCGCTTATATGGGCAGTTATAATAGGTAATGAGGGTATGGTTAGAGCTTTTGTTGATGCTGGGGCTGATATGTAATTACAAGGGGATGTAGCAATCCAGTATGCAGAGAAAACAGGGAATCGACAGGTTGCTGATTATCTTAGAGAAGTTATGGAGAATTATTAAATGAGATTGCAGAAAGTTTTTGTAAACTTCTCTTAAACTGATAAATCCAACCTTTTCGTAGAAGGTTGGATTTATCTTAGAATATGTTATTAATAATAGCTTTCAAAAGGTATAATACCCATTTGGATATTCGCTGTTAGTTGGTGTGGTCGCTCTGGTTAACAAGGATATATCTTATATAAGCACAGTAATTGCTTCTATTACAATCTAAGTCTATTACGTTGAACCTATCTATTGTTGATGGAAGTTTTTCATGGTTTCTATAAAGCGTGCAGTTGAATAACACATTTACTTTGTAAAGCGAACATCATTACTCCGGTAGATTTTTCGAAAGAAGGACAATTATTTAAATTTATTAGTGGAATATGCTGGCAAATACTTTACTCTGTAGTTTGATATGAATCAACATATCGTTATGGTAATAATTTTTTAAAAATTATTATATTTTGGCTCAGAGAAAGCCCTTTAAGGCTCATGGTGGTTTAAAAAACATCAAAAAACTCTACAAAAATAGGTGATAGTTAGTTATAAAGTAATAGTATGTAAAATAAGAGGGCAATTATGAGTAAGGTATTTGCAGAAGATAATGTAAGTAAAAGATGGACTTATAAGATTCATACTTTTGGTTGTAAGGTGAATACCTATGATACGAGTTTGTTAGAAGGACACTTTAAAGATTCTTATTTTTCACCTTCTCAAGATCCAGATATTCATATTTTCAATACTTGTGCTGTTACACATGAAGCCATTAAAAAAGCTCAAAAACAGATACGTAAGATGAAATCTAAAAAACCAGATATAAAAGTGATTGTCACAGGTTGTGGTGCTCAAGTGGACACAGATCAATTTTCTCATTTTAAAGAAGTTGACCTAATAGTGGCTAATAGTCATAAAGGCAAGTTAAAAGAATATCTTTCTTGCTTGATGGAAGGTCAGATGCATCAACGTATTTTAAAATCTAATATTTTTCAAAAGACAGATATGGAGTTTGGAGGTGGCCTTAAAAGCGGTAGAACAAGAGCCTTTTTAAAAATTCAGGATGGTTGTAATAGCTTTTGCACTTACTGTGTGATTCCTTTTGCTAGAGGAAAAAGCCGGAGTTTAAGTATTAATCTTCTTTGTGAAAAAATTTGTCAATTTCATAGTGAAGGCATTCAAGAAGTAGTATTGACTGGTGTACATATTGGAGATTATCGTTATCAAGATAACGAAGGAAAAGTTTTCTTATTAGAGCATTTATTACAAGCTGTATTAGAGAGGACTTCTATACCTCGCATACGTTTAACAAGTTTAGAGCCTTTAGAACTGACAGATCATTTGATGGAACTTTATCAAGATCCTCGTATGTGTCCCCATTTTCATATGAGCATTCAAAGCGCATCAACAAAAACTTTAAATAAAATGCGTAGGAAATACACTGATACAGATGTGCAAAAAGCACTGTTGATGATTGAACGAAAAATTCCAAATGCTTTTGTAGGAATGGATGTGATTGTTGGTTTTACTGGAGAATCAAAAAAGGATTTTCAACAAACTTATACAAATCTTCAAAACTTGCCATGGAATTTCATTCATGTATTTCCTTATAGTGAAAGACCTGGGACAAGAGCTTCTAAATGGTTAGATGATATTTCAATTGTGGAAAAAAAAGAACGCTCTCAAAAGCTAAGAGACTTAAGTCAAAAGCGTTATTTAGAAAAAGCTTTAAAACAGGTTGGTAGTAAAAAGAAAGTCTTAGCTCTTAAAGAACAGAAAGGATTTCAAAAATTACTTTCAAGAGACTATTGGAAGTGCATGTTATCAGAAAATATAATAGATTCTAAATATCAAAATCAGGAGTTAGAGGTTCAGGTCACAGGTCATCAAATAGTATCAGGAAATGTATTTCTAAAAGCTAGAATCTTGTCTTAAAGAAGAAGGTTCATGATGGATTGTAGGCTTATGGCTTTGTAGTTGACGATGTATCATCCTTGTAATTTTAAAACTATATTTTGAATTTGCAAGGATAAAATACAACAAAATGCCTGATTTCCTTAATTGAAATCAGTAAATAATGAGGTAATATGTAGTTAAATAGGGTATTTTTTATATTTTATTACCCTTTTTCAATTTCTGATATCAGGAAGGAATGTCCAGAAATTAGTCATGATATGATCCGTAAATGCCTAAGACTATATAGGAAGCAATACAAAGTGGATTAAACTTAAATTAATAGGGTAATTAAGAGAAAACAATATGCAGTCTATAGAAAATTATTTAAATTATCAATTTAAAAACACTGACCTTTTACAAGAGGCTTTGACTCATAGAAGTTTTGCCAATGAAGAAGGTAATGTTCGAGATAACGAGCGGTTGGAGTTTTTAGGAGATGCTGTTTTGCAACTTGCTATGACAGATATCCTTATGGAAAAATTTTCTAAAGATACAGAAGGAGATCTTTCTCAAAAAAGAGCATATCTTGTAGGTGAACCTTGTTTAGCTTCTATAGCTAAAAGACTTAAAGTACAAGAGTTTCTTTCTTTAGGGAAAGGTGAGATGTTAACAGAGGGGCATAAAAAGCCCCGCTTATTAGCTTCTGCCCTAGAAGCTATTATTGGAGCTATTTATATAGACTCTGATTTGTCTGTAAGCACGGAATTTATAAGAAATGTTTTTAATAAAGAATTAGAAAATATCTCTGATGAATTTTCTCAAACAGATGTTGTAGACTTTAAAACTCAATTGCAAGAACAAGTATGGCAAATTTATCAATGTGTGCCTAAATATGTACTCACAAAATCTGAAGGCCCAGATCATAATCGTATTTTTTATATGGATGTGTTGGTTGATGGAAAAGTTATCACAAAAGGGTATGGTAAAAGCAAAAAAGAAGCTCAGCAAATGGCAGCTCAAAAAGCTCTGCAAATCATACTTAAAGATTCTAAACCTATATCATGAGAATTAATATTTCTTATTGAAAGTGATTGAAATTCCAAAAGCAGCAAAAAAAAGCATAAAGAGTAAGTGTTCTATTGACTTTTCTGTCAATTTGAAGTAGTCTTTATGTCCATGAAATAGTTTCTTATGATTATAAAGAAAAATACATATATTTTGGCTATGCTTTTATTTTTAATTTTAGATAAAAGTTATGCAGAAATAGACACATGCGCAGAGGCTTTAGGATTAGGAGAAGAACTTAGAGCTTTTTATGCTCAGCGTGAAATTTTTTTAAGGGTTCCCTCTTCTGATAATGTTGATAAGCTTAATAAAAATTATAACGATCTTTGGGAGAAGTCTGACAGTATTCCAAATACAGAGCTGCATATAGCTGCTTACGAGAGTGACATTTTTGCAATAAGGTTTCTTATATCTAATGGTATGCCAATAGATATCTTAGGACGAAGAGGTGTAACTGCTTTAAGTGTTGCCGCTATGTATGGTCGTATAAATGCCATTGATTTCTTGTTAGACTTAGGTGCAAACGTTAATGCTCCTGATGTAGTGGGTACGCCTCCTCTACATTACGCAGCTGGTGACGGTCATATTGGCGCAGCTCTTCGGTTACTTGAAAGAGGTGCCGATATCAATCAGGCAAATCTTGTCGATGAAACTGCTATAATGTCTTCAGTTAGGGGTGAATATCAAGATATGCAAGATTGGACTCTTCTTCACATGGCTATCATTTACCCTGAAGTAACAGACCGAGCTGGTATGGTTGAGGCAATTTTAGATTTGGACAATATATGGCCAGCTATAATTAATTGGCCAGAGCCTGTTTATAGTGGTACTCCACTACATTGGGCTGCCTATGAAGGTGATATTGATGTGATAAATGTTCTTTTAGAAAAAGGAGCAGTGCTTACTAGTGTTAATAAAGATGGAGAAATTCCTCTTCATGTGGCAGCTCGTGAGGATCAAGTAGATGCTTTTTTAATGTTAAGAGATGCTAATCCTGCTTCACTTGATGTTAAAGATAGTGAAGGTTTAACACCTATAGATACAGCAGCAAGACATAGCTCTCAAAAAATACTTTCAGTTTTAGGTCTCTTATAATCTTTGGTAAATTGATGTTATTGGTTTGATAAGAAAGCTAGGGTTTTTTTAACACCTTCTTCTAATGAAGAGTCTTTAGGGATATGTAAAATAGCTCTTTCTATATCTGGCATTTTATATCCTAAATTCATTAATGCTGAAGCAATAGTTTGGTGTTTTGATAAAGCTTCTTTTTTGATATTTTCTATTATACTTAACTGACTTTTTAACTTAAATATAATTTGCTCAGCCATCTTTTGACCCACTTTAGGTAAGGCGCTTAGACTTTTAATATCTCTTGATTGAATCATTGCAATGATTTGATCTGTTGGCACACTTGAGGATAAGATTTGTATAGCTTTTTTTGGTCCAATGCGATCTACCTTGAGCAAAGACACAAAAAGATGTCTTTGCTCTTTTGTCAAAAAACCAAATAAAGTGATAGCGTCATCTCTTACAACTGTATGAATCCAAAAGCTTGTGTGTGCATCTAAAGTGAGATCATCTAAAGTTACACTAGGCACAAAAACTTCGTAACCAACTCCTTTTGTTAAGAGAGTTACAGAGTCTTTTCCAAGATAAATCAACTGACCTTGTAAAAAAGCAATCAGTTTTGACTCCTTTCTCTAAAAGGTATAGTAATCACCTAAAAGAATTTGTATACAAGTGTAAAGATCACCAAAGATTCAATAAAAGCTAAACCTAAAATCATAGGTGTAAAAATCTTATCCTGAGCCGATGGATTTCTAGCAATACCTTCAAGAGCTGCACTTATAGCTTTACCTTGACCAAGTGCTCCTCCAATAGCTGCCAGTCCAAGAGCTATTGCCATAGCAGCACCTTTCCAATCTGGATTGCCACCACTACCTAACATAACATCCATCTCTTGAGCTAAAGCTAAAGGGGTTGATAAAAACACTATTAGAAAGCCTGCTAAATAATACGCTTGCTTTAGGATTATTTTTTTAAGTTTTGCCATTTTTTTCTCCATTATTTAATTTGTTAGTTATACATTAATTAATGGCTTTCTGCCACTGCCATAGAAACATAAACCATGGAAAGTAGTGTAAAAACCAAAGCTTGAACAGCACAAACAAAAAGCCCTAAACAATAGAAGATCACAGGGACCCCAATAGGTACTAGTTCCAAAAATGCTCCCAACACTGTATGATCACCTGTCATATTACCCATAAGCCGTAGGCCTAAGGTAAATGGGCGAAATAAGTGAGAGATCACCTCAATAGCAAATAAAAGGGGTGCGATCCACCAAATAGGACCCATAAAGTGCTTTATATAATTAATAAGGCCCTGTTTTTTGATCCCTAAAACATTGTAGAGAACAAAAGAAACAAGTCCTATTGCAAATGTTGTATTTAAATTATCTGTAGCGGGTGTCAACCCTGGAATCAATCCTAAAAAGTTATTCAGGAAAATAAAAAGGAATAAAAAAGTAAAGAAAGGCACAAACTGCCGATTAGATTTACCAATAATAGCATCTGATTGACGACAAATAAATTCTAATATCACTTCGCAAAAACCAATAAGAGAAAGTTTATTACAAGGTGCATTATTGATTTCGTCAGTTGAGCTCCTTCTGGTTGCAAGTTGCCTATTAATGATTACGCCTGCAATAATCATAGCAATGGAGACTAATAAAGTTGAAGCTATGTGTAGGTAGTGGTGACCTACTCCAGGAATAAATTGTAGCCAGCTAAAATGTTCCACAATAACACCTCTTTATTATGTATATAGATTTTTCTCATAAATAGAAGATAATATCAAGCTTATGCTATTTAAGAGAGAGCGTTAGTGCAATATTTTTCTGTTGATTTTTGCAAGATCAAAAAAGTATTTACATTAATGAGACTATTCATTTTAGCAGAAGTAAAATATAGATTAAAGATTTTGTTTTAGATCACTTTAAAAGGGTTTTGGTATTTTATCATTCTGAGGTTGCTGTATATCTATAAGAAATCTGAATTTGAGTCCCCTCTGCAGGATGTGTATCAAATATGATTGCATTCTCTTGAGAGCTAAATTCCCAATTTGGCGCATCAGATGAAGGTGTAAAGGTCACATTGATGGTGCTTTCTATAATATTTGTGTGTTCCAATTCTATTTTATCTGATATTCTATTAGCAGTAAATTTCTTTTCAATATCGGAGATAATAGAATCGTAATTTTCATTACAAATACTAGTTGTTATTCCACCTGTTAAATGAGCCAACTCAGTTGTAAAATATCCATAAGAACCGCCGCCACCATCAGTGTAATGTTCTTCAACTTGTTCTATATCTGTAGTCTCTATCCAATAACCAGGTCGATAAGGTTTAGGACAAGGAGGTCCTTCTTCTGCCTGCTCTGGTACCCAAACCCTTGTTACATTAGTTATAGATTTTACTGTTGATATTTTTGCTGTTGCTGTTCTTTCTGTGTTAAGACACTGTTGATCACCAGGTCGAATAATAATACCATAGGCTGAAAATTGTTTTGATGGACCAAGAATGCTTTGTATAGTTTGAATAACCTTTGCCGGCATTGTTGCTTGAGAGCCTCCTTTAGCAGTTTCATCTTCGTCTGAAATAATAACAACAACTAAAGCTGCATCTGATCTAAAAAGAATATTATTTTCAGGTAGTTGTACTGTATTGATGATACTAGCTAGAGGTTCTTCTGTATCATGAGGTTGATTGAAAGCTTGAGTTCCTTTATAAATAGTATTTTTAAAAACTTCAATAAGATTATGACTCGTGTTGAGTTCTTGGTTGAGTATTTGAATATAATTGTCTCCAGGCATTGTGATCAACCCATTACTGTCTTCTAGATAATCTAGATGATGATAGATTGAATTTGCATAGGTGTTGACAAAGCCCATTTGCCAATCAATAAATTCTAAAGAACCTGAAAATAGATTTTGAAAATGAGAAGATTCTAAGAAGGTTTTGTGATTTTCTTGCATCGATAGCGATTTATCTGTAGCAATAAGAAAATCCACTTTTTGTTTAGTTGGCTGTGTTAAAGAACGTTGATAAGTGTTTTCATTTGAGGTAGGTCCATCTTGCCCGTTAGGTACCTTTGAATTGCTTTCCGCATCTTGCCCATTAGGCACCTTTGAATCACTTTTTCCATCTTGCCCATTAGGTACTGTTGAGTCACTTTTTGCGTCTTGCCCATTAGGTACTCCTTGTTTCCTGGTTTTATCTTGATTGTATGGAATATTTGAATTTTTGATTTCCGTGTTGGCTTGGTTATTTTCTTGATTGTTGCTAGAAAGCGAAGAAGAAGTTATATTTCCTGATTTGCAAGATATCATAAGCATGAGATAAAAAACGCAAAACATACTTTTAAATAAAGTGATTATAAAGTTTTTATTTAATTTTTTACTTAATTTCATAGTTATTTTCAGCCTTTCTTTAGTCATCTAATTAAAAAAATAATAGTTAGTTATAATAATCATAAGAAACATGTACCGTTGTGTTATCCTTAAGATTTGGTGGATCAAAAGTGATTTTGCTTGTCTGTGAATCAAACTGCCAACTTTGTGGAGCATTTTCAGATGGATCAAAACTTAATTCTATTGTGCCTTCTACAATACTTGTATGTCGTAATTCAATTTCATTTAGACCTACTCCTCCTAGTTTATTTTCTATATCAGAGCCTATTTGAGTTAGCAGAGGATTATAATCTTCTTCACAAATACTTCCAATAATACCTTTTGTTTCAGTAATAAATGTAGAAACTGCATAGCTAAAATTTGTAATGTCATTCGTTTGATCCTCTGCACATTGTGTATCACCAACTTTAGTAATAATTCCATAAGTAGCAAAATCTTTGGAGGAGTCTAAGTGATTATGTATGGATTCAATAACTTGTAAAGGAGTAGTATTTTCTTCATCGTCTTGACTTTTGTTTAATACAAGAACAGCTAGAAGAGCATCTTGTCTAAAGAATGTTTGATTTTCAGTTTTTCCTATACTTTGAATAAGGCTTATTAAAGGTTGCATTTTTTGTCCGCTCCTTTGTGATGTTAGTGTTTCCATAAGGAGCTCTGTTATTGTGTAACTAGTTTGTAGTTCTGGAGTTAATGTATAAATATCCTTATTGGAATCAGATTCCTTAATATTTCCACTTCTATTTTTTAATGGAAAAAATGAGGGTATATTTGTATTATTATTTTGTGTTGGATCTTCAGATGTAAAAGCTATCTGCCAATCTATAGATTGAAAATTGTCATTGAGTAATAAGAGACTCAGACTTGTGCTTAATTTACTATCTGTTTGTGATTGAGTAGCTGGGAGGACTATAAGAATATCTAACTTTTTGGGCTCAGAATCTTCTGATGTGATAGAATATTCTTCCTGCGAGGTATTTTTATTTGTAGGGTTGGAATTAGAACTAGAACTAGAACTAGAACTAGATTTAGATGATGAAGTTATAGGAGAATCCAGGCACCCTGTCATAAATACCAAAGAAAGACAAAGAAAAGAAATTTTAAATGAAGCTTTAATAATGTGTATCATGTCCGAACAAATATCCCTTAATAGTTTATCAAGCAATTTTGAGACCAATACCTAAAAGGGGATTAAAAGCATAAAAGCGGTTCATTTATTGATAAATATTTTGACAGGTGTAAAAAAAGAATTGCTTTTGATGTAATAACTGATCTTACACAATTTTTATAATTTTAAGAGATTTGTTGTTGTTTATTGATTTATCTAAGTTAAATCTTGATGAATTGCCATCTTTTGAAATCCGGAAATCTGGAAATCTGGGAAACCAGGAGACCAGAGAATCGAAACGCCTTGAGGCCGTAAGTTCCTACATAAAAGCCAGGTAAATAGATAACTTTGTTTAATTGTTTTAAGAATAGTGGGATGCTTCTTCTTTATCCAAATAATTACATTTCTTGAAATAATAAATTTTCAGAGAGATGACCATAAAGAAGATAGAGTATATTAAAGTGAAAAATTGCTAATTCATTGATAACCCTAAATCAACAGTTAGCAGGCTATCGCCCATCTCATTTTCATTTTTAGGAGTGTTTGGATCGTCGCTGACATCAGCACGATTGTTTGTATCACCTAATCCTAGTTGTCCTTTGTTATTACACCCCCAGCACTTTAACTGGTCATCATTTAAGATAGCGCATGTTTGAGCCCATCCTGTTGCAATAGTCTTAGCAGTATGATTTGCTCCCGTACTATTTGTTCCTAAGTCAACAGCTGGCAGGCTATCTCCCATCTGATTTGCTTGATCACCACGGCTATTTGTATCACCTAACCCTAATTCTCCTACATCGTTTTGTCCCCAGCATTTAACACTGTTGTCATCTAAGATAACACATGTATAAAAGAAGTCTGCTGCAATGGATTTAACTGTACGACTGGTTCCTAAATCAACAGCTGGCAAATTATCTCCCATCTGATTTGCTTGATCACCACGATTATCTGTATGACCTAAACCTAACTGTCCTTTGTGATTTTCTCCCCAGCATTTAACACTGTCGTTATCTAAGATAGCACATGTATGACTATGGCTAGCCACAATAGCTTTAGCAGTTTTATTTGATCCCAAATCAACAGCTAGTAAATTATCTCCCATCTGATTTGCTTGATCACCACGGCTATTTGTATCACCTAAACCTAATTGTCCTTTATGATTGTGTCCCCAACATTTAACTTTATCGTTATCTAAAATAACACACACATGTTTTTTTCCTGTGGCAATAGCTTTGGCAGTATGATTTGCTCCCGTACTATCTGTTCCTAGGTCAACAAGTGGCAGGTTATCTCCCATCTGATTTGCTTGACTACCACGATTATCTGTATGACCTAGCCCTAGTTGTCCTTTATCATTTTTACCCCAGCATTTAACTTCGTTATTATCTAAGATAGCACATGTATAGTGTTCTCCCGCAGAAACAACTTTAGCAGTTCGATCTGTTCCTAAGTCAACAGCTAACAGATTGTCTCCCATATTATCAGGATTATTACCGCGATTATCTGTATGACCTAGTCCTAATTGCCCGTAATTATTGCCACCCCAGCATTTAACATTATTATTATCTAAAACAGCGCAAACATGATTATTGGGATCACTTCCTTCTGGATTATCTCCTACTGTGATAAACTTAGCAGTGCGATTTGTTCCTAAATTAATAGCTTGTAAATTTTGTCCCATCTCATTTAGTTCATCACCAATGGATGTTGTACTTCCGGTTACTACTTCATAGCCTAATTGACCATTTTTACCTTCTCCCCAACACTTTACTAAACCAGCATTACTTAAATAGCAGGAAAGCTCAAAACCTGTAGAAATAGGATTATAGAGTGTATACGACAAATTTTCAGTACTACACTCAGTAGTACTGTTTTGATTTGCTTTTATGCCAGCATAAATATTATGAGCTCCAAGGTGTAAAAGGTTTCTAATAGTTATATCTACAGATGATGCGTCTTTTGGTACAGTTATTGGATCAGAAAGCACACTTAAATCATTGCAAGTTGACGAAGCATAAAGTTGAACTTCTCGACCAGATTCTATCCCTTTTCCACTAACTTGGATAGTTGGAGTTTTGTTTTCATAGAAAGGAAGTATTTCTGTTTGAGGTGCTGGACTTACTAAAGTGAATGTTAGGATATTATTTTGTGTTGTTGAAGTTGTTGTAGATGTAGAGGTTGTTAAAGTTGTTGAAGTTGTTGAAGTTGTTGAAGTTGTTGAAGTTGTTGAAGTTGTTGTGGAAGTCGGTGTATTTGAGTCTAAATCTTTTTGGTTTTTATCACTACAGCTGGTTAAAGTAGCCATAAAAAAAAATAGAACAAATAATTTTTGAAAGGTTTGTTTCTTACAGAATTGCTTTAATTTTATATTCATAATTAAAATACCTACTTGTCTCATGTTGAAACGAAACGGAATGATTGGGGGTTTTATCCTTTGTTAAATGCTTCGGTATAAAATGATAATTGGTTTAGAAATGATAAAGGAATATAGCAATAATAATGAATAATGCGCGAATTACTTGCCTTTAGTAGAGAGTAATTTTTTTGAAGAAGGCTTATCTGTTTTTAATATTAGATTTTTTTAAGAAGTCTATTGCATCTTGCTTGCTTTGTATTTGGTTGTTGAGTTGAGCTTCCCTAAGGACTTCAATAATTTGTCCTAGCTTTTTACCGGTTTGAAACCCCATTTGTTTTAAGTCATTGCCTGAGAGCAGAGGATCAGGAAGTTTTGGATATATTTCTTTTGTTTTGTAAAGCAAATCCAAGTCTTCTTTTTTGTTAAGTGCTTTTAGTAAGGCACAAATATCTTTGAAGAACTCATTGCTAACAAGATTTCTTAATTGAGATAAGCTCATATTTTGTATATCTTGTTTTACAATAGAAGATAGATAAAAGATATATTTTATAGTTTTTTTTGAAAGCTTTATTTTTTTCAGGAAATTTTCTGTATGGTATGAAGGCCACTCATAGGTTAGTAATATCAGTCGTACATTTATATCTCCATAAAGGGTTGTTTGAGGTATAGGCAAAGGAGGAAATTGAGTGCCTAAAAAAGTTTGAAAGAGTTTTGTAGACTCAAGCAGAATAAGTCCTCTTTGATATTTTTTGGCAAGTAAGGTTTTAAAAAGTTCTTCTCTAACACGCTCAATGCTTATCTTAGTAACTTGAGACTTTTGTTTTGTGATAGCTTGAAGTGTGTTTTGCTCTAAGTCCCAGTCTAATTGCGCTGAAAAGCGAATAGCGCGGAACAGTCTTAAGCCATCTTCTGCAAAGCGTTCTTCTGCAGTGCCTACACATCTGATTTGTTTTTTTAATATATCTTTTATTCCATCAACAAAGTCTATAAGTCTATTATTGATAACATCAAAAAATAAAGCATTGCAGGTGAAGTCTCTTCTTTGAGCATCTTCTTTTGGATTAGAAAAGCAAATATTTTCAGGATGTCTACCATCTTTGTAGTAGCCGTCGCTACGAAAAGAAGTGATTTCATAGTTTTTGTTTTCTTTACAAACAGTTATTGTGCCGAAGTTTTTTCCAAGAGATAAGGTTTGTGGAAATATTTTTTCTATAGTTTCAGGAGTAGCGTCAGTTGCAAGATCAATATCTTTAGGGGTAAGACCGCAGAGAATATCTCGAATACAGCCTCCAACAAGCCATGCTTTGTAACCTTTTTTATCAAAATTATGAATAATATCTTTAATATCTGGCCATTGACTTAAAGATTGAATTACTTTTAGGAGGTTTGAAGAATTGATTGAGGTTTCTGTATGAGCCATATTTTTTATGTCTTATTTTGACTTTATTGCTTAATATAATTTTCAAAAATTGTTTTTTGTTTATAATGCGTATTACTTTCTGTGCTATTATTGCATTGTCCATCTTTAAGAGTTAAAATACGAGGAAATCTTTGTGAGAATCTTTGGTCATGAGTTGCTACAACTAATGTGAGCTTTTTTGTTTCATGTAGTTTAAAAAAGATATCTTCAATGATTTGTGCGTTTTTGTTATCTAAGTTACCTGTAGGTTCATCTGCAAATAAGATATCGGGTTCTTGTATTAAAGCTCTGGCAATGGCTACTCTCTGTTGTTCTCCACCGCTTAACTGCTTAGGAAGATGGTCTTGACGATGATCAACTCCCAGTTCTTTGAGTAAATATTTTGCTTTTTGGGCAATTTCTTTTTTAGGTGTGCCTGCAATTCTTGCAGGTAACATCACATTTTCTAGTGCTGTAAATTCTTTTAATAGATGGTGAAATTGAAATACAAATCCCATATTTTGATTGCGAAAAAGAGCTAGTGCTTCTGGAGTTTGATCAAATATATCTTTTCCCTTGTAGAAGATATACCCATTTGATGGTTGATCTAGTGTACCCAATATATGTAAAAGAGTTGTTTTTCCTGTACCAGAGCTTCCCATGATGCATAGTGCTTCTCCTTGATGAATTTTGAGATTTAAATCTAAAAGAACATCAACTTTATGGCTTTCTGTTTTGTAGTTTTTAAAAAGATTTTTTGCTTCTAGTAAGAATGCATTATTATTCATATTTTATCCTTGTTTATATAGTTTCTAGAATACATATTTGCTAGAATAACACACATAATGTTTAAGAGCTATTCTTGCAGAATGCAAAACTTATTTTGAAGCAGGCTCTAGTTATTCATAATGAAGAAAATGTTCTAATGTTATGTAAGAGGTAAATTAAGGCATGTAAATTCTATTAGAAAAGCTATCCGTAACGTAGGCCTTGAGTGGGATTGACTTTAGAGCCTTTGAGTGCAGGCAAAAGAGTTGAGAAGAAGCATATGATAAGAGTTGTTCCTATCACGAGGGATATATCTGTGAACCTCATTTCTACTGGGAGGTGATCGAATTGGTATATTTCACTGGGGACATATATGAAACTGCTATATTTTACAATTTGGCACAATACCCATCCTAGACAGAGTCCTAGAAATGATCCGATGAGACCGATTGTTAATCCATAGGTGATGAATAGATTGATGAGAAAAGTTTTATTTGCTCCTAATGTTTGGAGTATACTGATGTCAGCGAAGCGTTTGAGGACATGTACAAAGAGTGTGCTGCATACATTAAAGCAAGCGACAATTACGATGAATAGCAGTACGATAAAAATAACCCATTTTTGCACTGCTACTTCTGAGAAAAAGACATAATTACTACTATACCAGTCTCTCATATAGTAGTCGTAGCCTAGATGTTCTCCTATTTTCAGTGTAGCTTGTCTTGCAGCTTCATCTGAGTGAAAGTTTATTCTTAGGCCGGAATACATTTGTGATTTCCACCCTTTCAATTTTTGGAGATATGTATCTTGGACGAACACCATACGAGTGTTGTAGTCATATTTACCCATGTCTAGTGTTCCTGCCAGGTAGAAGGAGCTTATTTTAGGTGAGAAAGATCTTTCATTTATGAGATGAGGTGTTGGTACAACGATTTGGAATTCATCTCCTATTTTCAGATTTAATTTATTGGCTAAGACTTCTCCTAAGACAGCTGCTCCTTTTTGGTTTTGTGATGTTAATGTTAGATTTCCTTTGATGACTCTACTTTTGAGTTTTAGTGTATTTTGATAAGTTTTAGGATTAAGTCCATGGACGATGACACCCGACAAGACTCCTTTGGAGGCAATAAGTCCTTCAGCGTGTACAAATGGGCTGATATTTTTCAATTTGGGTAATATTTCATGGAGAGTTTTTTGAAGTTTGGAGGGATTTTTAATAGGGCCGTGGGAGTTCATCAGGATAAAATGTCCATTGACATCAATAATGACTTTTCTTAGATGAGATTCCACTCCGCTAACTACTGACATGCTTAAAATAAGGCATCCTATAGCTAGGGCTAATCCTAATATAGCTAGTAAAGAGGTCAATCCAATGAGCCGTCCTGCTCTTAAGTATTTCCATATTATAAAAAAGTGAAGCATTTAAGTACTATCTTTTTGTTTTTGGGTTTGATTTCTTAAAAATGCTTTGATGAAGGGGCTGATATTTCCATCGAGGACTGTATTGATATTACCAACTTCTAGTGTTGTTCTATGATCTTTCACCATTTGGTAAGGATGCATGATGTACGAGCGAATTTGACTACCCCATTCATTGGCCATTTTTTCTGCATTGGTTTTTGCCCTTTCAGTTTCTTTTTTTTCACGTTCTTTTTCGTATAGGATGGATTTGAGCATTTTCATAGCTTTATCACGGTTGGAGTGTTGAGAGCGGTCATTTTGGCATTGGACGACAGCACCTGTCTTATGGTGTGTGATTCTCACAGCTGAGTCTGTTTTATTAACATGTTGTCCACCAGCTCCACTTGCTCTATAAGTGTCAACTCGAATATCTTCTGGTTTAATTTCTATTTGGATTTGTTCATCCACTTCAGGCCATACATCTATAGCTGCAAAAGATGTATGTCTTTTAGCATTAGAATCAAATGGTGAGATACGAACAAGTCGATGTATTCCTTTTTCACATTTAAGATAACCGTATGCATATTCTCCCTGGATTAAAACAGTTACTGATTTAATGCCTGCTTCTTCTGCGGCGGTTATTTCTTGATAGATTGTTTTGTATTTTTGATTTTCTGCCCATTTCATATACATACGCAGAAGTATTTCTGCCCAATCGCAAGCATCTGTTCCACCTGCTCCTGAATTAATAGTGAGATAGGCATTATTGGTATCTAGAGGTTGTCCTAGTAGAGTTTGAAGGTCTAAATCTTGAGAGAGAGATTTTAGGGATTGAAACTCTAAGTGAAATTCTTCAAAGAGGCTATCTTGCTCTTGGGTTTGTGAAGATTCACAGATCATTTCTAAAAGAGTTTCTAAGTTTTCCATTTGAGTTTTTAATGTTTGCCATTGTTCAATAGGTTTTTGAAGTAGTGTTTTTTCTTGATTGAGCTTTTGCATTTCTTTTGGATTTTTCCAAAGGTTGGGATCTTTTAGGAGCTGATCTATTTCTAAGATGCGGGTTTGTTTGTGGTGGACGTCAAAGATACCTCTGAAGGTTTAATATATCTTTTTGAAGATTTTGAAATTGTGAGGAAATATGAGCTAGGTCTTTTGAAATATTCATTATGCTCCTTTATGATTCCATTTTGATAAAAAGTTGTTGTGAGTGGCTCTAAGGGTCTAATTTTCACACAAAACATCTATTAATTATATTTTGTTATTTAAATAGTATTTGTCAATAAGAAACTGGTTTGTTTTGTAGCGTATTTGTAATACATTCTTTTAACCTATGGTTATAATCATAGGAGTCAAGATGAATCCGCTGTTTACATTTATCTTCAATAATAATTTCTTGTACTGGCTCACCCATTTCAAAACTTAGAACTGTCATCGGCTGTGAGGTTAAAGTGAGGTGTACCCTTTATTTGGAGGATCCGTTCCATATTTTACTCACTTCTGAGATTCCCATTGTTGTTAATTCTCCTGTTTTCCATTTAGCTTCAAATTCATTAGGTGATAAGTAACCTAATGAAGAATGTCGCCTTTTTTTATTATACATACCTTCGATAAACTTTGGAATACTTCTTAACACATCTTCAAAAGTTTTATACTCACACAGATGAACTTCTTCTCGTTTTAAAGAGCTAAAGAAAGATTCAACAAATGCATTATCCCAACAATTGGCTTTTCTCGACATACTGATCTTAAAGCCTTTTTCTTTAAGCTTGTAGGTATAATCTTTACTGGTGTATTGCACACCTTGATCACTATGATGAATACATCCTTTAGTATCTGATCTCTGCTCTAAACTCATCTCTAAAGCTCCTAAACAAAGCTCTGTGTTGATCTCTCTAGAAATAGCCCACCCTACAATCTTCCTTGAAAAAATATCTAAAATCACTGCTAAAAAAACAAAACCATCTTGAATCCTAATGTATGTGATATCTGTTACCCAAAGCTGGTTGGGTCTATTCACTTCAATGCCAAAAGTTAAATTCGGATAAACTCGATTTGAATGTTTAGAATCTGTGGTTGAAACTCTAAAACCCTTGTAAATCAAAGCTTTTAAACCGTATTTCCGCATAATCCGAGCAATTCTCTTGCGGTTGGCTTTAATACTCTTCTCTTGCTCAAGTTCCAATTGAATACGACGTATTCCATACATCGGATATTTACACTGTATCCTCTCAATCTGCTCTTTCAAATCAAAATCCCTTTGCTCTCGCTCTTGCTGTGAAACCTTTCTCTTGTAATAGTAGCTGCTTAAAGGTAATCCTAACGCTTTACACGTTTTTGAAATTGATCCAAATTCTTGCCAGTGATTACAGACGATCTCACGCTTCTCCTCTGTTGAAGCTCCTTTTTGGCCTTTTTTAAAAACTCGTTCTCTAAGCTGAGCTGTCCTACCTTTGCCTGAAGTGCATATATTTGTCTCTCTAGAGATCTCTCCCTTGATGAAGGGGTTCCCAAAGGTGTCCCTTGTTGATACTTCTTAAACCACTCTAAGACTGTTTGGCGATGAAGTTGATGCTCCCGACAAATCTCTAACAAAGATCTGCCTTCATGCATCGATTTACAAATAGCTTCCTTGAATTGAACATTAAATCGTCTTCTTACTTTGCCCATGATCTTCCTCCTGCTCTTATAGCTTTTTATAGCTAAAATTCAGGAATCTCAAGTGAGTTACTTTATCACTTAACTCTCCAGTTTATGGGGTACAGACCAAAGTTATAAGACTTATATATCTGCTATTTTATTCAATTTTGAATTAAACATTTTTAAACTCTTAAATTTTGTAATAATTTAAGGCTTTTGAGATGGCTTATAGTGAAATTAACTCTCCTGCAAATCAATTTAACTGCTTATGACGTATATTATATACCTTAATGATATTATTAAATTTTTATTAACATCCTTGACAAAGACGCTATTTTTTTTAAATGTACAAAAGGTATGCTTATTGGTTGGTCTGGGAAGAAGAATTTATGTCATGATAAAATATAAACAGTTTATATTAGTTTCTCTTTTAATCCTTGTTTTTGAGCCATTATATGCTAACAGGAATGGCAGAAGGATGCCAGCTAGAGAAGGCTCACAAGAAGTCTTAAAACCAAGTGAGCAAATACAACCTACAAGTCCTGAGGAGATAACTGATGGAGCAAAGCCTTTACGAGATGCTGGTTTATGCCGTGATTCACTTACAAACACATCAACAAGGAATAGGATTTCTAATAGTGGTAATTATAGTATAACAGAAGTTGTTGCTGAAAATGATTTAGACAGTGTTAAATCTTTGATAGAAAGCAAAGTAGATGTTGATTCAAGAAGAGCTCGCTTTGGTAAGACAGCTCTTATGATAGCAATAATAAACAATAATATAGAAATAGCTTATCTGCTATTAGAAGCTGGGGCAAGTGTGCATAGTACGGATGGTGAAGGTAATACTCCACTTCACTATGCTAAAGACGTAGAGTTAATACAAAAATTAGTTGATATTGGAGCAGGTGTGCATGCTCGAAATAAGGAAGATCAAACGCCATTGCATAAAGCTAAGAATGTAGAAATATCGAGAGCTTTAATTGAATTAGGCGCAGATGTACATGCTCGAGATGATAAGGGTAATACACCATTACACTTAGCTAGAAATGCGTTAATGGTCTCTTTTTTACTAACTTCGAGAGCAGATCCTAATGCTAGAGATAAAAAATTTAAAACTTTACTACATAAGATTCAAATTGAATCAATAGCAGTACTCGTTTTAATTGATCACGGAGCAGATATAGAAGCTGAAGATATGGACGGCAGAACGCCATTACACAATGCTGCAAATGGATCAATAGCATACCAGTTAATTCAAAGAGAGGCGAATGTGCATGCTAGAGATAATACTGGTAAGACACCAATGCATACGGCTCGCAATGAAAGAATAGCACAGCTTTTGATAGAGGCTGGAGTTGATGTAAGCACTCCAGATGACTATGGCAGTACACCGCTGCATACAACTAGAAGTGCAGGTGTGGCAGGGCTTTTAATAAAGCATGGAGCGGATATAGATGCCGTAGATAGATACGGTAGAAAACCTGATGCCTCTGCTAATTTGGAAGTAAAAGCAGTTTTAGCTGCAGAAAGAATAGCAAGAGGTAATTATAGAAATGGATTTGTCCAAAGAGCAGTGTCTTTGTTTGTAAGGTAAGTAAAGTGAATAAGGCGTTATACATTTTTGGTTGCTGTCGTTTTTATGTAAGGTAATATTTGGAAAAGTATAGATCTAAAACTCATAAGATTTAGATTAGAAGGGATAACTGATGTCAAGGATGTATAATTATATAAAATCGATAAATTCATTAACTGCTTAAAATGTTATGAGCCTAATCTTATTTCCTATTTGGCTATTTACCTGTGCCTACTTTGTAAAGTCTGCCATAATCTCCTATCTAGTATACGTGACTTCAAATCGCAAGTGCAACACTTTTGTGTTTATAGATATTTTTAAAAGTTGTATCATTTTAAGATTAATATTTCAACAAAGTTTTAATTATCATGAAAGATTATAGTAAATTATTTAATTTGAATGAATGTATTTTGATGTTTATGGCAAAGTCTCGTAGTCCTCGAGCTAAAGCTCTGCGGAAGAACAATCCTTTGCCATAAACATCAAGCTGTCAAATAAACATTTTCAGAAGTTATTATATATAAGTAAAATTAAATGGATAAACTATGAATAACTTCAGCAAACCATCTTTTGTCTATGAAACTCATTAGGAGTTAGAAAACCTAAACTCTTTCGAGGGCGATGGTTTAAAAAAAACTCAACCTTTTTTACATCCTTAGAGGCGATTTCTCTAAAATCTGTCTTCTTTGGAAAATACTGACGGATTAAACCATTCGTGTTCTCATTTAAACCTCTCTGATATGAACTGTAAGGATGTGCAAAATAAACTTTACATCCAGTATATTCACTGATCTTCTCATGACACGAAAATTCTTTACCATTATCCAAAGTCATTGTATGAACAACCTCTCCTTTAAGAGCTTTAGAAATAGCATGAAAAACTGCCTCAGATCTCTTAGATTCTATTTTGACAATCCTCGTCTTCTTAGAACATCTATCTACCAGCGTGACTAAAGCTCCTTTATGATGTCTACCTATCATTAGATCACCTTCCCAGTCTCCTATCCGACTCTTCTTATCTACTATCTTAGGCCTTTTATCAATGCTCACTCTATTCTTTATCTGACCCCTTTTATCAAATCTACTTGTACCATATCGCTTCTTGCGTTGCCTCTGACATCTTAAAAATTTGTAGAGATCTCCTCCTGATTGCTTATCTCGAAGAATATGCTGATAAATACTCTCATGACTTATAGACAAACCTTTTGGTTTAAGAAAACCGGATATCTGTTCCGGACTCCAACATTCACAAAGAAACCTCTCAAGCTTATTAATGACTTTTTGTGTTATCTTTATATGTCTATGAGAGTTTTGAAGACGATCGACTGCTTTTTCATGGGCTTGTTGAGGACGATGACCTCGCAAACCTTTGTTACGATTCAATTCCCTATATATGGTGCTTTTATCTCGACCTAGTTGCGTAGCAATTGAACTTATTGATTTTCCACTTTGCAAAAGAGCTAAAATCTGGTATCTATCACTTTGGGTTAGATGAGTGTACTTACTCATGGAATACTCCTTTCGTTATGTAAAGTTATTGATTAGAGTATTCCTCTAACCCCCTTTAAACAACTATGCAAGGAGTTGCACTTACAACTTGAATCCACCTTATGTTAGAGGCCAAGTGGTGTGATTTGCAGAACATTAAGTGATGTATCCTTTGTAAGGGTCATGATTTTCAGTAAGCTTTTTGCATAAATAGTGAGATTTTATTTTCTATAAATTTTGGATATAAATGAGTTCTTCGTAGATAGCTTGCCATTTTAAACTTTGAAGTTTAATTTTTAAGCAATGATTTGGACTGATTTGATATTTCTTATTTTGCTTTGTAGCAAGATGGACAATCTTTTCTCCAGATAAGGGTGTTTTTTCTGTAAAAGTTAAGGATAAGTTTTTGTTTCCTGCTTTAAGATCACGAATGCCAAGTTGCTTGCATAAAAACCTAATTACCATAACACCAAATAAATTCAAGACAGACTCTGGAGGCTCTCCAAACTGATCACGCACGTCCTCTTCAATAATATCAACCTCTTTAATGTCTTTGATTTTTGAAAGCTTTCGGTAAAAAGCTAATCGCACTCTTATATCTGGCATATATTTATCGGGTATAAGAGCAGGTATTGGAATATGAATTTCTGGTTCCAACTGAGATAAATTAGCCTCTCCTTTAACAGAAGCAATAGCTTCTTCTAAAAGCTCTAAATACAAATCATATCCTACAGCTTCTACATGTCCTGACTGAGCTTCTCCTAATAAATGACCAGCTCCTCTTAACTCTAGGTCATAATGAGCAATTTGAAGACCGCTACCTAAATCAGAGTGTTCTTGTAGAGTCTTTAGCCTCCGTTGAGCTATAGGATCAATACGGCCAGAGGTTGGCAATAAAAGATAACAATAAGCTCTTTTATTAGAACGACCTATACGTCCTCTTAATTGATATAATTGAGATAATCCAAATTTATCAGCTCTATTAACTATCATGGTGTTAGCTTGAGGGATGTCTATCCCAGATTCTATAATAGTTGTACACAGTAGTACATCAAACTCATGATGAAGAAACTCTAACATGGTTTTTTCTAAGTCTCTTTCTGGAACTTTTCCATGACCTACTTTAATTCTAATACCAGGCAATAATTTTTTAAGCTTTTCCTCTTCTTCACGCATAGACTGTATATGATTATGAATATAAAAGACTTGTCCTCCTCTTTGAATCTCTGATAAAATGGCTTTTTTGATCATTTTAGGATCAAATTTACAAACAAAAGTTCTAGAAGGGAGACGATCTTGTGGTGCTGTATTGATTAAGCTTAAGTCTCTTAAACCCATTAAACTCATGTTTAATGTTCTAGGTATGGGAGTTGCAGATAGTGTTAGTGTATCTACACCTAACTTAATCTGACGTATTTTTTCTTTTTGAGAGACTCCAAATCTTTGCTCTTCATCAATAATCAAAAGTCCCAGGTTACTAGGCATGACACTTCGACCAAAAAGTTTATGTGTCCCAATAATAATATCAATCTTATTTGACTTTAGGTCCTGTAAAACTTGTTTTTGTTCTTTCATAGGAGTTAATCGACTAATATGTTTGATATTTATAGACCATCGGTTAAATCGATTTTGAAAAGTTTCATAATGCTGAAAACATAAAATAGTTGTGGGCACAAGTATCATGCATTGTTTTTGATTTAAAACACAATGAAAGGCTGCTCTCATGGCTACTTCTGTTTTACCAAAACCTACATCACCACAAACAAGTCGATCCATTGATTTGGAGCTTGTCATATCAGAAATAACATCAGATATAGCTTTGTTTTGATCTTGTGTTTCTTCATAAGGGAAATAGGCTTCAAATTCCTTAAACTCAGGTCCTGGAGAGGTAAAAGGCTCTTTGCTATGTTGAGATCTTTTCGCATAAACTTGTAAAAGGTCATTGGCTATATCTTTAAGATGTAATTTTACCTTAATGGTAACTTGCTTCCAGCGATTTCCACCAAGAGTGTCAAGTACCCCAGGTCCAGAATACTTTTGTATTTGTCCTACCTTATAAATAGGTAAGTAAAGCTTATTATCATCTTTATATTTTATTTGTATAAACTCATAATCAATGCCTTGGATGTTAATTATTTTTAAGCCTTCATATATGCCTACACCATTATCCACATGGACCACTTTGTTTCCAACTTGCATGTCAGCAAAGGATAAATGTGGCTGCTGTATTGTAGGCTGTTTTGTTGGTTGATCGTGTGATGTTCTTTTCTTTCCAAAGAAATCCTCTTCTCTTAAAAGAATAAACTTTTCATTGATAAAACGGAGACTTTCACTTACAGGATAAGGTATAATTAAAGGCAGAAGTGTTTGGGAAGAACTTGGTGATTTTATTTCTAAAGTAGATATATAATCTTCAGATGGAGACTCTTTCTGATTGTGTAAGTTCCAAATCCAATTTTGTGTATCATTTTGAATTGTTGAGCTTATATCTTTAGTTTTTAGAAGACTTTGAAGCCTACTAGCTTGTGTTATCGTGTGTGTGGATATGATAATTTGATAGCACTCATGTATCCAAGCTTTTATTTTATCAAAAGCTATTTCAATAGAGGTTGTTTTATTTTGAATCAACTTACCAATAGACAGAACTTTCATGGAAATGTCAGGTGTTGTTTTCTCTAAATCTTGAAGATCAGTAGGATTGAGAGTTGAGACTTCAAAACATTTTTTAACAGAATTTAAATTGATATCAGAAAATTGCGCATACAGTTGTTTTGCTAAGAAAGAGGCTGTTATAACTGAATCTGGTGAAGGAACTTCTATTTGATAGGGTTTATTATTCAATTTCTCAGTTGCTTGAGAAATTTCCATTGGATTAATTTTCCAAAGATTGATCTGATCTGTAAAATAATCTATAGGATTATTTAAACTTCCATAATAGTAACAAAGAAGATAATCAATGCCATGGAAGTAATTTCCAAAAACTATATCGTGTAAAATATCCTCTGCATGTGAAATAGAATTTATTTTTTCTAATATAGATTTAATTTTTTGACTAGCAAGGTTTTTATTTTTATTAGAGATTAAAATTTCTCTACAAGGAATAATATCTGCTTGTAAAATAGGAGAAATAGACCTTTGAGTTTTAGGATCAAAAAGCCTTAATGATTCAACATACTGACCAAAAAGCTCAATACGAACAGGTGCATGAAGAGTTGGTGAAAAAATATCAATAATACCTCCTCTGATAGCGTATTGTCCGGGGTCTTCTACCATGGGGCTGGCAAAATATCCCATAGAAGAAAGCACTTTATCGATTGAATGAGGAATGTCAGTATTTTTTTCTAAATGCATAATGTGAGAGGAAAAAATATCAATTGGAAGTGTTTTTTGTAAAAAAGACTCTGTTGTGGCTAGATAAAGCCCATTATCTTTTTTTGAAGCATGGTAGAGCCATTGTAATCTTTGAGCAATAACTTGTGGGTTAGGATACAAACCAGAGTCAGGGGCCACATCAAAAGCAGGCAGAGTGAAAACACTTCCAGAAAATCCAAAAAATTTAAGATTCATGATCATACTCTGCATATATTTGCGGTGAGGCAGTAAAATAAGGTTTGGGATTTGACTTATATCTGTTTGCGAGATTATGGAAAGTAGCTTAGAGATAGCTACAGTTGAAGTAGTCCCTGATATAAAGATATCTTTACTTTCTCTTTTGTATGCTTGGAGAATTTGAGATTCTGTTTGGGTAAAGTCCATATTTATGACTTATAAGACATTATAGGGTTTTTGCACAAACATTTTAATAATTGGCTTTACGCAACCCTTATAATTTTAAAAGATATATTGTTATTTATTGATTTATCTAAGTAAGTCTTTCTTGATTGTCATTTTTGGAACATGGAATTCCAGGAAACCGGGAATTTGATAGCCTGTTTGATTGGATTTTTTTCATAATTACGGGTGATAAGATATAGCTTGTCTGATTATTTGATTACTGGATTTTAGAAAACAAATAGTCAATTTATACTTCTATAACAAATTTAAGTTTTATTGTTTTAGCTCTTAACTATTTTGTGGTTTTTACCGAATTCTATTTGTAAATCTCTATTTCGTCTTTAGTGATGAGATAAGAAGGAAGTATAAAAAATGAAACCTCTAAGAATCCTAGGAAAAGCTTATCGCTGTAGGAAAGTTCTTCTATTAACAGCTTTATTTGTTATGTTAGTAGGTTTTCAAAACTGTATGGACAGTGATTTTAGTAGGCAAAATAGAATGCCTGGTGCAGTAGGTTCTTTAGAAAGTACCGAAAACTTGCAAAACATAACACTTAATCAAGCTGATTTTAAACTTATACAAAGCATTGCAGCTGGGTCTGATCATACTTGTATGATTCTAGCTTCTGAAGATGAATCTATAACAGGTGGTTTAGTAAAATGTTGGGGTAGAAACGACTTTGGTCAACTAGGTACAGAAAATAGTCAAGATGATGATCCAAGCCAGGATGGGTTTTTTGTAGATTTAGGGGTAGGTCATACTGCTAAGGCTATTACCGCTGGGGATCAGCATACCTGCGCTATCTTAGATAATGACAGGATCAAGTGTTGGGGCACTAATGATTATGGTCAATTAGGACTGGGTGATACCAATAATCGAGGTGGTAATGTGGAAAGTGAAATGGGCAATAATTTGCCTTATGTTGATTTAGGAGCAAATCACACAGTTAAAACTCTTTTTGCAAGATATAATTATACTTGTGCTATCTTAGATAGTGATCAATTGAAATGTTGGGGAGACAATTACTTTGGTCAGTTAGGTTTAGGTGATATCGATGCTCGAGGTGATGCACCTAATGAAATGGGTGATAATCTACCCTATATTGATTTAGGTGAAGATCACACCATCAAAACAGTCAGTGCAGGCAAAAACCATACATGTGCTATCTTAGATAATGATCAATTGAAATGTTGGGGGATAAATAATTTTGGTCAATTGGGTTTGGGAGATAGAATGTCTAGAGGAGATGCTCTTGATGAGATGGGTGATAACTTGCCTTATGTTGATTTAGGAACAGATCGCACTGTTAAAGCCATCACTGCTGGAGATAGTTACACTTGCGGAATATTAGATAATGATCAATTGAAATGCTGGGGGTTGAACCTTCTATTTGGTCAGACTGAATTTATTAATTATGTAGGTGATGAAGCAAATGAGATGGGTGATTATCTTGGATATGTTCAACTGAATGCTGGCCGTGTGGCTCATTTTGTGACAGGAGGTCCTTATCACGTCTGTTTAGGTTTAGATAGTGGTCAAGTGAAATGTTGGGGCAGAAATGATAGAGGTCAATTAGGTTTGGGTGATACAGATTATCGAGGTGGTGCGAGTAATGAAAGTGTCGATCAATTGTCTGTTGTGAATTTGGGAACAGATCGCACTGCTCAATTTCTTGTGGCAGGAGATAAACACACTTGTGGTGTATTGGATGATAATAAAATTAAATGTTGGGGCAGTAATGAACACAATCAATTGTGGCTAAATGATACAGAAGATCACAGAGGTGATATTCCTAATGAAATGGGTGATAACTTACCTTATATTGATTTTATAAGTGGTAATTTATAATGGGTAACTTTTCTTTAAGGAAGGCTCAATAGTTTTATAACAATTTTTTATTTTAAAAAATATTTAATTAGAAAGAACTTGAGCGCAGGTTAAAGTTTTAAGGTTCGTATCAAAGTTATGATAAAAATCAACAAGATTTTGAGTTTTTATCATATCTCTTATCTTTGTCATCAATGTTCTTTCTTCTATTTGACTAAGTTGTGGTTCTTGTTTTAAGGCTTCCATCATATTTTTTAGTTCATAGCTTTGGCTTTGTTGCAGAAAGATTTAAGGAAGTATATAAAAGATTAGAGAATTATGGCAGGCATCTTCCATAGGCTCTAGGCAACCCCCGCGCCTTGTATTGCTTTCACTTTAAGATTTTATTATAGAATAAGATACTTTAAGGAATATTTATTCCCTAAGGCACTGGCCTAATCCTATTCCAGAAGCCTGCCATAATTCTCTTACATGTTTATGCAATAAACTTTGTTTATTGATTTAATATATCTATTATTTTGATTTTTTAGTTTTAGTGATTATAAAATTTACCCATCCCTAAGTTCCCCAATTTCCAGATAAAGGAGTCAGAGATGAGTAAGATTAATTGGAGTCTTTATAATAAGTCTCTGGTCAATAGAGGTCAAATCACTTTTTGGTTTTCAGCAGATATCGTTAAATCTTGGTATGCAAAACGCTCTTTAAAGCAAGGGTGTCAACAAATTTACTCTGATAGAGCTATTGAAGTTCTCAATACATTAAGATTTGTATTTGGTTTAAAGTTGAGACCTACAGAAGGTTTTGCTAGATCACTAGTTGAATTAATGTGTCTTGATATAGAGATACCTAACTATACGACTCTTTGTAGAGGATTACAGAAGCTACCTGTAAAACTACAAAAGAAGCTATCTTCTAAAAAAAGTCTTCATATAGTCATTGATTCAACAGGTCTTAAAGTTTACGGAGAGGGAGAGTGGAAAACTTGTCAACATGGTTATTCTAAGAGAAGGACATGGAAGAAGCTGCATTTAGCAGTAGATGAGTCTAATTCTGATGTTAAGTCAGTGGCATTGAGCGATAGTTCTTTTAAAGATAGTGAGTTATTTGAAGAGCTTATCACAGGTATTGATGATTCAATAAGTCAAGTATCTGCTGATGGGGCTTATGATTCTAAGAATTGCTATATTATATCAGAAGCTAAAGGTATAAAGCTTGTTGTTCCACCCAGGAAGACAGCAGTTATTCAGAAGCATGGCAATTGTAGAGGGTCACCTATTCCTAGAGATGTTTATATTAGAGAAATTAGAAAAAAACAGTGGAAAGAAAAAAATAACTATCATCGAAGATCCATATCAGAAACAGCTATGTATAGATTCAAAACTTTATTAGGGGATAAATTATCTTCTAGAGAGTTTAAACGTCAAGCAAATGAAGTATTTATTAAATCTAAAATCCTTAATCAAATGAAAACTCCTAACTCCATCATAACCTAAATAACTTAATTGCAAAAATATAAAAAATACTCAACAATATCTCTCTAGCTAAATCCTTCTGCAACAAAGCCATTTGTAAGTTTATTTCACTCCAGTAGAGCCAAACCCTGCTTCTCCTCTTTTACTTGTGCCTAGATGAGAGACCCACTGAAAATCTGCTTGGACTACAGGGCAGAGTACCAGTTGTGCAATACGATCTTGATGAGAAATCGTTACATTTTCACTACCGTGATTGATAATGATAATCTTTATCTCTCCTCGATAATCAGCATCAATTGTTCCAGGGGAGTTGACTAATGCAATTCCTTTTTTGATAGCAAGCCCGCTTCTAGGACGTACTTGCAGCTCATAATTAGGAGCGACTTCAAAGCTTAACCCTGTTGGAATCAACAGCCTTTGACCTGGAGCAATTGTAATATGCTCATCTAATTGAGCACGTATATCAAACCCACTTGCTAAATCACTTTCATATTTAAGTGGTGGACCAGAATAATGAGGTAAAGATTTTATTTTTAATAAAACTTTTTTCATAAAGTACTCCTAACCACTTTCAAGTATCTAAGATCAAGGCTCGTGTCAAGAGGAGCTTGTATGTTATTGTCATAGTAGTCATTTTCAAAATATAGTTCCTAAATTTTTTAACAGTATATTGAACTGTTTGTATAGCTTTTTTGCATAAAAAATATAAAAGAATAGTTGAGCGAACTATAAATAGAGCTTATTGTACATCAGAGGTAGGGATAGCTCAATGGTAATAACAGAAAATAATTTACAAGCTCATCGAAGAGGTTTTAAGTATCAAGATTATAGCTGGGACTTTAAAAAAGCTGACACAAAAGATTTAACACACTGCTTTCATAATTACCCAGCGATGATGATTCCACAAATTCCAAGAAGAATGCTAGATAAATATGGACATTCAGTAAAAAATCTATTTGATCCTTACTGTGGTAGTGGCACTTCGCTTATAGAAGCAAATATGAAAAACATCAATGCAATAGGAACCGACTTAAATCCACTAGCAAGGCTTATTGCAAAAACAAAAACAACTTTTATTGATATTCGTATATTAGATTTTTATTTAAATGACTTTAGCAATTACTTTTTTCATAAAGCATCGTCAGTAACAATACCGCAATTTCATAATATCGACTTTTGGTTTAATAAAGCAACACAAAGAAAACTTGCCTTAGTCAAAAAATACATAGAGGACATCCCTGATTCTAATGTTAAAAACTTTTTTCTAGTTGCATTTAGTGAAACTGTCAGGCAGTCATCTCTTACTAAAAAAGGTGAGTTTAAGTTGATACGTATTCCTGAAGAGCGGCGTGAACACTTTAATCCGGACAGTTTTAAAATCATGTTTTCCAAGCTATTAAGAAACAAATTAGGTCTTGTGAGTTATATGCAACAAAAGAAAAACACTTCTTTTTCAAAAATATATGATTTTAATAGTGTTAATTCTATACCAAAAGACATTATTCGAAATGAATCCATCGATATTATTGTAACTTCTCCTCCTTATGGTGATTCAAGGACAACTGTAGCTTACGGGCAATATTCACGTCTTGCCAGTCAATGGATAGGTATCAAAGGAGCTTCAAGCGTTGATAAAAGCTTAATGGGAGGTGTAAAGTATGATTCTAATTTTAAATTTCGATCTGACTGTTTACAAGCAACTTTAAAAAAGATAGGTCAAATAGATATGCAGAGAAAATCAGAGGTACAATCATTTTTTATTGATTATAAAAATTCTATAGATAATGTTTCAAAAACTTTAAAGAAAAAAGGAATCGCTTGCTATGTTGTAGGAAACAGGACTGTAAAGGGTATCAATATTCTAACAGATTTAATCACAAAAAACTTCTTTGAAAATAATGGTTTTAAACATTTAGAAACAATAATAAGAAATATACCCAATAAAAGGATGCCATCTCAAAATTCACCGTCTAATATACCTGGTCAGAAATCAACAACTATGAAAAGTGAATTTATTGTAATTTGTGAGAAAATAAAATGACTTTAAAAGAGGCTTTGTTGCAGAAAGATTTAGTTAATTGTGTTTAATTTATGTGAGATGTATATTTCCATTGTTGGATTTGAGAGATAATTAGTAATTTGTCAAAGTTATAGTTTTTTACCTAAGCCCTATTTTTTATTAGTCTAATATATCTATTATTTTGATTTTTTAGTTTTAGTGATTATAAAATTTACCCATCCCTAAGTTCCCCAATTTCCAGATAAAGGAGTCAGAGATGAGTAAGATTAATTGGAGTCTTTATAATAAGTCTCTGGTCAATAGAGGTCAAATCACTTTTTGGTTTTCAGCAGATATCGTTAAATCTTGGTATGCAAAACGCTCTTTAAAGCAAGGGTGTCAACAAATTTACTCTGATAGAGCTATTGAAGTTCTCAATACATTAAGATTTGTATTTGGTTTAAAGTTGAGACCTACAGAAGGTTTTGCTAGATCACTAGTTGAATTAATGTGTCTTGATATAGAGATACCTAACTATACGACTCTTTGTAGAGGATTACAGAAGCTACCTGTAAAACTACAAAAGAAGCTATCTTCTAAAAAAAGTCTTCATATAGTCATTGATTCAACAGGTCTTAAAGTTTACGGAGAGGGAGAGTGGAAAACTTGTCAACATGGTTATTCTAAGAGAAGGACATGGAAGAAGCTGCATTTAGCAGTAGATGAGTCTAATTCTGATGTTAAGTCAGTGGCATTGAGCGATAGTTCTTTTAAAGATAGTGAGTTATTTGAAGAGCTTATCACAGGTATTGATGATTCAATAAGTCAAGTATCTGCTGATGGGGCTTATGATTCTAAGAATTGCTATATTATATCAGAAGCTAAAGGTATAAAGCTTGTTGTTCCACCCAGGAAGACAGCAGTTATTCAGAAGCATGGCAATTGTAGAGGGTCACCTATTCCTAGAGATGTTTATATTAGAGAAATTAGAAAAAAACAGTGGAAAGAAAAAAATAGAGCATGTCCCACGTTTCGGTGAAGTTAAGATTAAGCAGAGCTTAATGTTTGTTTACGGCTGTTTTTATTGTTAGTCAATAGTTTTAAATTTTCTTCCATTGTATTTAAATCTTTATATCCTTTAATAGCTCTAAACTTTTTTTCAGCTTCAAGTAAAGAAACAGCAGCCCATCTCATGACTTGATCTGGAGAATTTCTCCAGTTCTTAACCCTGCTCACTTTATCTCTTACAATAGAAAAGGCAGACTCAATTGGATTTGTAGAAGATAGAGTTCTTCTTAACAGTGGAGATACTTTCAATTTAATAGTTGTCAGTGTCTCCATCTCTGCTTCCTTAAGTGAAGTCAATGCTGCATGATTTATCCTACTTAACCAACTCAGTAAGTTATTGTATTCCCTCTCTGAACAACTATAATCATTAAAGCCATGCAGCATCTTCCAGCGACGCTTAAATTCTAAATGACGTTCTTGAGGCAGATAACTTAAAACATTCCTCTCCTTGTGATGAATACAGCGTTGAATGGAAGCTCTCTTACCAAAAACTCTATCAATAGCGTTGCTTAAAGATTTGCTTCCATCAATGACAAAAAGGTAAGGCTTAGCTTCACAAAGACCTCTTGCTATCAAACTCTCTAATAAGTCCTTACAAACTTCCCAATTCTCTGTATGACCTTCTCTAAGACCAAGAACTAACTTCTTACCTTCAACTGTGATCCCAAGAGCTACAACTACTGTCCTTGAACCAAAAACGACTCCATCAATCATAATTGCTGAAAACTTATTCTTACTGAGATCACGACCATTTAAAGATTCAAGAGACTTCCTAGATGACTTATTAAAGGCTCTACTTACTGTACTCTTAGAAAGACCGCTACCGCCTACAATATCATCGAGAAGTTCACTGTAATTACGAGAAGATACTCCTCTCATAGCATAGTTCAGAACTCTATCACAAATGATGTCATAGCTTTGAAGTGCTGAATAAGACTTCAGTTTAATATCAGAACCCCCCATCTCCTTCACCCTAGGCTTTCTCACCTGAAGCCTTTGACCTTGTGCAAGAACACTCCCGCGATCACTATCAGCTCTGTAGTATCTCTTATTAACACCACGAACATGACGCTTACTACACAAAGCTA
Organism: Bdellovibrionales bacterium; assembly: GCA_965262715.1. Classification (GTDB taxonomy): domain Bacteria; phylum Bdellovibrionota; class Bdellovibrionia; order Bdellovibrionales; family JAUICD01. Next base: position 2,394,071 of record OZ253553.1, read on the forward strand.
ACAGCTCCTCTTCAAACAGTGCATAGATCATATCAATAATTGCAAATCTTATGCGACCTTCTATAACTTCTCGAATCTGATTTAATTTAGAGAATAAAACTTGAATTGAATAACGATTCTTGGTACTTTTCATAATAGCTCCTTTCTGTTATCTATTTCCTGACAAAATAAAAACAGTAAACAACGGCTAGACCACTTAGGCTAGCCGGGAGCTCTACTTCTTCTAATCTCTATAAGAAAATTTCACCGATCTATGGGACAACATCCACACTATAAACAACAGGTCTATTACCATTAAGTCTATTGGGTGTAGTAAATTGAACCATTATACTCCTCTTACTCTTATTTATAGCTAGAACTCTACTGCTAACGGGTCCTACAAAACTGATATGAATATCACCATAGAGTGAAGACAAATTAATATTAATAGAAGCATGTTCAGAAACACATACATGCCTTCCAGTTATGGTAAATAAGCACCCTTCAGGGATATATAAATCATCACTATCGTAAATTTGGATATCATCAATTTGTGTATCATCGTTATCAATATTAAAATCAACAGTAACCGTAGTGATGGTCTCTTCCTCTACTTCCTCATCATTCAAGCCAATAACCTCACCAACTCGACCGAAAGTAAAAGGTAAAAGTGATGGGCTATCATCAATAGCGTAAACTTGATTTCCAATATCAAATGGACTATCTTCTTGAGATTCTTGAGACATAGCTTCAGCAGCCACTGCAAATATAAAAGCAAAACTAAATAATATCATTTTTTTCAACACATTCAAAGACCTCCTAAAACAAAATAAATATATATTGCTTATACTATAAATTAAAAGCTAGGTCAACGTAAAATCTATTAAACCATGTTAAAATCAGCAGTTTTAAAACTAAGTTATACATAAGGAAAATAATACTTATCTAATTTGAAAATAATAACAAAGATTTGTATGTACTAGTAGTTTTTATACTGTAAATTTTACATGCTCTTGAAATCAATATTTGTGAGGAAAAGGCCATCCTTAATTACTAAGACATCTAACACTGTAAAAGAAACCTACAGATCTCAGCAAAATTGGTCCCTCTATAAGGGTTTCACTTTTGTAAATAATTAAATAGGTGTATTTTTCAATTAAACAGCTTTTAAAAGCAAAAATAACTTATTTTTTGGCCTCAATCTTGAATTAACTATTATTAAGAACTAACAACTCAACCCCATAACTTAAAGGAACTTTATGAACGACCACAAAATACAATCTGTTTTATATATAGGATTATTACTTTCCAGCTTTACTCTTACTATAGGATGTCAACAAGCATCAGATGAGTTAACATCCACTCCAAGCTGGACAATTCAGTTTCCAGACCCTAATGACAATGGAGGAGATCCTATAGAGGTTGTTGTGGAAGACTTTATAGGTTCAAGTATAGCGGGAATAGGACCAATTCACAAAATGGAAATGAGCTTTCAAGGTCAATCTCTTCTATTCAATATATGGGATGATCATGCAATCAATACCAATCAGCCTATTGAAGCAAGATTGCAGTTAAACTTTCAACAAGGTTTTACTTTTGTGACAGTAGAAAGACAGGTTACCTATAGTGATGAGGCAGGAAATATCTACCTGATTCAAGGACCTGAAGTTAATCCTGGTTATTATAGATTTAGAGTAGAGTTTGAAAATTTTGAGACAAATATAAATGGCCACGGAAATTTAGGTTTATTAGGATATGTAGACTTACCTCTTTGTGAAGTTGATAGAACTTGCTCTTAGGTAAATAACTAACTACTTTTTGATTATGAAGCAAGAAATTCAAAATTGAAGACCTCCTCGAATCATAAACCCCCAAAGCCTTCCTGTTTCAAATGCTCCAATTGTTCCTGTATTATTTAATCTAATACCTTCTAATATAAAGTTCTGTGTTTTAAAAAGACTTTCAACAAAAAACTTTTGATAAACAAAGCCTATGCCCGCTTGTCCACCTATATGGCCTTTAATCTCAAAAGGAATCTGACCTCCTCTGATATTCCTTGGATTTGGAAGCACTTTAAAACCAACAGGAATAAAGAAGTTAGGTCCTGCAAAAAGATAAATCGCAGGCAATACTTTATAAAAAGTAGAAAGCTCTAAGCTAATAATAGAGTATGAAAATTGATCCTCTAACGAACAAAGGAAATAATCTTGATCTTTCGAGCTAATAGGACAAACCCCTCTTTCATTAGGTGACCTAGAGTCATTAAACTGTTTGTATTTATACTGCTCAACTTTACTTTCTATTTCATAACTAGCAGAAAATATCGCGCCTATTTCCTTTGTGATTAAGAAGAAAAAACTACCTCCAAAAGATAAAGAACCTAATAAGCTAGTATGAGGAAATATATACTCTGAGGACTCCGCATCAAAAGCAGGTCGATTGAACTGACTATAACGGCTTTTAATATTCCATGCAAAGTTCAAGCCACCAAAAACCCTAAACCCAAAACGTCGAGAAGGCCTTGTAGAACGCGGAAAAACTGCATATTCCCCCGGTTCTTCAAAACCATCCTGATCTGAATTATCTCGAGACTGTGCTAAAATACCAGGCTGTACTAGTTTAGACTGCACCAGTTTAGACTGTACCAATTTGGACGGCTTTGATGAAAATACTGGAACTTCATTTTTTTGGAAACTTGTAGATCCATTCACATTTGTTAAACAAATAAGATAAAATATAAAATAAACAACTATGACCCTATTCATTACCTCTATGATACCACTTTAAAGTATAAATCTCACTTTGAAACCCTACTTTTACAAACTTTAGTAAGGCTGACTATTTCAAAGACTTGTTCATTTTTAGAAAAAAGATACTCTTCGCCTTTTTACATCTTACATCATGTTAAGGAAAATCCTTTGTTTTAATAAAATTCAGGCAGTCGGGCAATCAAGGCAATCTGGAATCAGTTCCCGGAAACTGATTTCTAGTTTGCCAGCTTCCCAAAAGTCACTAGTGGTAATTCATCATAACTTTTATATATACTCTTTAAAATCAATATTTGTGCGACAAAGCCGTTTCTAACTAATAACGATAATTATCTGACTTAAAAGGCCCTTCTTGAGATATACCTAAATAATTGGCTTGTTTATCTGTTAATTTAGTAAGATGTACCCCTAGTTTTTTAAGATGCAAAGATGCAATTTTTTCATCCATAACCTTAGGCAATGTATAAATATCTACTTTTTCATACTTTTGTTTATTCTGATAAAGCTCAATTTGTGCCATAACTTGATTGCAAAAAGAATGACTCATAACAAAAGAGGGATGCCCTGTCGCACAACCTAAATTAACAAGCCGGCCTTCGGCTAGTACAATGATTTTTTTGCCATTTTTGAGAGTGTGGTGATCCACTTGGTCTTTGATAGGATCACGAGTGGAATTGCCATTCAGCCACTTCATATCGATTTCAATATCAAAATGCCCAATATTACAAACAATAGCATTATTTTTCATTTTTTCAAAATGTTGAGCCATGATAATATCACAACAGCCTGTTGCCGTTACAAAGATATCTACTTTATCAGCTACTTCATCCATAGTGACCACTTCAAAACCTTCCATACTTGCTTGTAGAGCACAAATAGGATCACATTCTGTAATCAATACTCTTGCACCTAAGGAATTCATACTCTGAGCGCAACCCTTACCAACAGCTCCATATCCAGCAACTAAGACCACTTTACCCGCTATCATTACATCCGTAGCTCTTTTGATACCATCTGCTAGAGATTCCCTGCATCCATAAAGATTATCAAACTTAGATTTAGTCACAGATATGTTCACATCAATAATAGGTAGCTTAAATAAACCTTTTTGAATTTGTTTAGAAGCCTGATGAACACCCGTAGTTGTTTCTTCTGTGATACCAATGATCTGAGAAATTAAACTCTGATATCGATCCTGGTGCATTAATGATGTCAAGTCTCCACCATCATCTAATATAAGATCAAACCCTTCTGGGCCCCAGCCTTCAACTGTTTGCTCTATACACCAATTGTATTCTTCTTCTGTTTCTCCCTTCCATGCAAAGACGGGTATACCCTTTTTGGCTAAAGCCACTGCCGCATGGTCTTGAGTAGAAAATATATTGCAAGAAGACCACCTCACCTTAGCCCCTAAAGCGATTAAAGTTTCAATCAACACAGCAGTTTGTATTGTAAGATGAAGACAGCCTGTGATCTTCGCATCTTTAAGTGGCTTTTCTTCTCCTAACTCTTTTCTCAGAGCCATAAGACCCGGCATTTCTGTTTCAGCAATAGCAATTTCTTTTCTGCCCCACAAAGCAAGTTCTTCAAATTTTTTAAGGTCTTGCATAGCCTCACGACATACACGGAAATCTAAATGTCCCTTTGAATCTCTGCCTAACTGCTTAGCAAGCTTAGTTAAATGAGACGATGATACACTTTGATCAAACAAAACTTCTTCCTCCTCTTTCTCAAAATACATCTCAATGATGATTTTCCATAAACACCTTTATATGATAATATCATAAATATGCAACAACAATCTACACTTAACATTGATGGTAAGATACAAAATACAGGCCCAGCACCTGATAAGTCATTGGAGTTTTATTTAAGGTATCCTTATGTCTAAATCCAAGCTAACAAACAAGACAGAAAAAATAATTAAAATAGAATTAGGAAAGATCTATCATTTGCTTTCTGGAAGAAGTCGCGCAAAAGAAGCTATTGAAAATGCAAATCTATCACCTGATTGTCAGCTTTGTGTGAGTTTTGCTGGTGTAGAGTCTGTTGCTCAATCCTTTGTCTCTGAACTTCTCATTTCAATACATAGATGCAATGTAGACTTACTTTCAGTAGAATTTGTAGATTTTGATAGCGACCATGTTCGGCAAAGGTTAGATACTGAACTTGAACGAATGAAAAAAATCTTAAATCTATAAGGCTTTCTTGCACAAAGATTTTAGAATGAGATTTGTGACAGACTTGGAATAAGCGTAAGGCCAGTGCCTTAGGGGATAGGTTTTGTATAAAATATTTTATTCTATAATAAAATCGTAAAACCAAAATAGTACATAGCACGGGGGTTGCCTGCTGCTTATGGAAGAGGCCTGTCACAAATCTCTTGCACACAAACTAAAGTTGATGTTTGTGCAACAAAGCCATAAGTTCTTAAAATAACAGAAATGCAAGGCGCGGGGGTCGCCTGTTGCTAGTGAGGAAACCTACTGTAAGCTCTATGAAACTTTTATGCAACAATGCCTTAAAATATGTCTTTTTTTAATAAAAGATCACATTGCATCTCCAACTCTCTTATCGCCCCATTGTTCCAAATTACAAATGGAGTTAATTTCAATTTTTCCTCTTGAGGTATTTGTGAATTCATAATAAGGTCAATTTTCTCTTTTGTAAGAGATCTACTTTTTTTCAGTCTCTTATAAACAACATCCTTATCTGCTGCTACAAGTAGAACACAGTCAAATTTCGCCTGCATATTTTTTTCAAAAAGAAGTGCTACATCATAAATTGCTAAACTGGTCTTTGATTTCTTTAATTGTTTTTTTCTTTCTTCCACCATAGCTTTTATAATAGGATGTAAAATATTTTCTAAAATAGCCTTTTTATGTAAATCAGCAAAAACAATATCTCCTAATGCCTTTCTATCAATCATAACCTTTGATGTCTTTTCACTCTCAGAGCTTATTATATCCTTGCCAAAATGGGAAAGAAGCTCTTGAATAACACCTTTTTGCTTTAAGGCTTCATGCCCATAAGCATCTGCATTTAATACAGGAAATCCTTTTTGATGTAAAATTTTAGATACAGTAGACTTACCTGTACCAATTCCACCTGTAAGTCCAATCCATTTCATATATCTCCTTAATTCTATAAGTTTTGATGAATAAACAATTATATTTTTATTTTAACTTGGTACATTGTATTTTTATATAGATTTTTTTATTTGTTGAAAAAGAGTTTGACGAATCCCCTCATAAACAACGGCTGTAACTGTGTTTGCTAAATTATGACTGCGAATAGGTCCAAGCATAGGCAGTCCTATCATCTGATGAGCGTATTTATCTAAAATATTTTGATCTAACCCCTTTGTTTCTTTGCCAAAGACAAAATAATCCCCATATTGTAAATGAGTATCAAAAATAGAAACAGAAGATTTTGTCGACAGAAAAAAAACACGAGATATATCGGAGACATGATTTTCAAAATCCATAAAAGATGTATGACGAACTAATTTTAAATGCGACCAATAATCTAACCCTGCTCTACGAACTGTTTTATCATCAATGATAAATGAAGGCTGGCCTACAATATGTAAGCAAGATTTTGTACCAACACATGTTCTACCAATATTACCTGTATTGCCAGGGATCTCAGGTTCTACTAAAACCACATGAAACAATGGAAAATCTTGTTTGATATCAATATGCATAATAAAAATACCTTCAGAACTCTAACTGAAGACCTATATATAGTGCTATTTTACTTGTTAGGTCTCTAGATCTAGGAATTTGATCTTTATTAAGAAGTTTATTGAGAGCCTCTATATTCCTAAAAAAGTGTATAATACCTACTTTTATATAAGTATTTTCAACGCCGATAAGCTGCATAGATCTATCTGCACTTTTTTCTAACCAGTCCAATTGAAGTAATACTCCTACATTGTAATAAAGCGCAAATTGGTTTCCTTTTTGTTCAGCTATTGTTGAAGTGGGAGCATTATCAGGAGTTGGAGGTGGGTTGGGATTTTGAGTTATTGTAGGATATTTTTCTTTAAAATACACATAAGCCAACCCTATGCCTGCATAAGGAGCAAAGTAAGGTTCGTTCATTATGCTATCTATCGTCAAAGTCAGCTCTGTGGTAAGAGGAATCATAGATAATTCTAGACCGTTGTTGCCTTTGTTTTTATAATACCCACCTCCAAGTCCTAATGATAGAGACCCAAAAGATGGAAAGTTGTATTTTAAAGCGGCTAAAAATGAAATATATCCTATATTTCCATCTGTAAAAGTTTTGGTGCCATATAAGTTAGAAAAACTAAAATTTTGTGATGGTTGTGGTTGTGGAACATTTAATTCAGCACTAAAAGAATTGTAATTATTAGGATTCCAAAGTGAATAGCCGGGAGATATAGTCACACCCCATGCTTTTCTCCTCTGTTTATATGAAGGCATCCAATCAGAAGAGTCACTCTTTCCCTTTATCATATCATCATAAGACAACTCATCTATTTTTATTTGGTTTTGCGCTATATATATATTTGAGTCATCATTATTTGTTAATGATAAAGGGGTTTTCAAAGACTTCTGAATGGCTATTGCCTTTTGCGTCCAAAAAGAATATAAACAGATCACAAAAATAATTTTTAGTAATTGATTAAAGATAGCCACGTTTTCTTTGATCTCTTTCTATGGCATCAAAGAGAGCTTGAAAATTTCCTTCTCCAAAACCATCATGATTTTTCCTTTGAATGATCTCAAAGAAAATAGGGCCTATTACATTCTTTGTAAAAATTTGAAGTAAGTAACCTTCATTGTCACCATCAGCTAATATTTTTAAATCCTTTAGAATATGAATATCTTCAGTTAAATGAGGGATACGTTCTAATAAAACATCATAGTATGTATCCGGCACATCTAAAAATTCTAGACCTGCATTTCTTAAACAGGTCACAGAATAGATAATATCTGAAGTTTCAAGAGCAATATGCTGTATGCCTTCACCTTTGTATTCCTCTAGGTATTCTTGAATTTGGCTTTTTTTATCAGAAGGCTCATTAATGGGTATTGTTACAGTGCCATTAGGAGATGTCATGACTTTAGAGATAAGCCCCGTTTCTTTTCCTTTGATATCAAAGTAACGTGTTTCTCTAAAGTTGAAAATAGACTCATAAAACCTTTGCCATTTGATCAAATCGCCTTGATATACATTATTTGTGAGGTGATCTATTTTCTTTAATCCAAAGTTTTTTGTAAGAGCTAGTTTATTTTCTTTAAACTGGTTTTCATAGAGGTAAGATAAACTGTTTGCATCTACAAAGTAGATCAAAGAATCACCAATGCCATAGACGGTAGGAAAACCATAACTATTGTATTTTGTATCTTTGAATGGTTTTGCTCCTCTTTTAACAGCTTCATCAAAGGCTTTTTTTGCATCTATTGTTTTTAACCCCATACCACACACACTAGGGCCGTGCTTTGCTGAAAATGCTCTAGAAAAACTCTTATCTACATAATTTATGATGAAGTCAATTTCTCCCTGGCGATAGAGTTCTATATGTTGCTCTTTGTGTGATGCAATTGGTTGAAAAGCAAAATTGTTGTAAAATAAGTTTTTTATTAAAGGGTTTTCTTTTGAATCACCTGTTAAAGGTAAGGTGAACTCTAAAAAGGCCACATTTAAGATACCAATAGGGTTGTCGCTGTTTTTTTCCATTGCTTGCATACTGTCTCTCTCATTATGTTTTAGTCACAGATTCTAAGAATAGTCGCAAATATATCCGGTTGACTTACAATTACCTTTTCATACTGAAAAAGAAGCTCCACAACCACAAGTTTTAGAAGCATTAGGATTATTAAAACTAAACCCTTGTCCATTTAGGCCTCCATCAAAATCTAAAACTGTGCCAGCAAGATAAAGGTAGCTTTTTGGATCAGTCACTAACTTAACCCCTTTGTCTTCAAAAACATTGTCTTCTTCACTCCCTTGTGTATCAAATTTCATCTTATAAGACATTCCAGAACATCCTCCCCCTATTACAGAGACTCTTAAAAATGAGTCTGAGTCTTTTTCTTGACTCTTTAAAAGACAGATTTGTTTGGCTGCTAAATCAGAAATCTCTATCATAGCACCTCCTTGGCTATACTCCATTATTGATTATACTCTTTCTGTTGAAAGAGATAAATAGAGTTTATTGTAAGATAGTCATATTTGTGACATGTATTTTTTGGCATTGATTTTTTATGACTTTTTTCCTTAACTTTCGTCCAATTTTAGCCGAATGATTTGTAAAGGACAATCAAATATTAAAAGGAATCCAATAAAAGGGGATGTAAATGCAGAATCGAGTGGCTTTAAGAAAAAAAATAGAAGGCATCACTGTATCTAATGTCGCTATATTAAAGCCTTCTTATTGCTCTCTAACCAAAAAAGCGACCCTTGTCAATGCTTCATCTCATGATTTTTTGATCCTCATTCAAAGAAAAGACCTTATACCTAAGTATCTCCGTAATAATTTAACCCTTCATAATATCACAGATCACTTGATTATTCTAACTATTGAGCAAATGGACCTAACTATAAGTGGTTATGTCGCAAGGACTGCTATGATTGGTCAGGGGAACTTTGAGGTGGCTATAGATTACAGTCAGGATGAATCTGATTATTTCAGAGAATGCCTATTTAGTATGCTACCAAATAAAGATGAATTTTAAATAAAATTACCTAAGTCTTAATATGTACAGTACAAGTCACCTTAAATTTTGTAGATGTACGCAAAAATTCAGAATAGATCCAGTGGGTCTTTGCCAGACACCAAAATTTAATAAGGAATAATTTGTAACTTCAATGATTTACATCAAAACAATAACAGCCCCTTGTGTTATCCATGGCCTCCCATCATAAAGTCTGATTCTTCCTCTCTAGCTAAGCTTTTGACTTTCTCAAAGTACATTTGAGAATAATTCATGAGTTGCTCTATATTTTTAATTTGAAATAGTTCTTTTCTAAATAGTTTTGACTGAGAATACCCTGAAGAAAACCAAGAGATAAATTTTTTCATCTGTAAAAGCACCTTATATTCATCTAAGTCTTTTGTGAGATAATAATGTAAATTTTGTATTACATAAATAGGATCTTGAACGCCCAAGTCTTTCTTTTTGTTTTGATAAAGATGCAATGCTTCTTTTAATATCCATGGACGTTTTATACATCCTCGACCTATCATTACCCCATCACATTGGGATTGTATGATGGTATCAACAGCTTGCTTTGCAGTTATAATATCTCCATTTCCTATGATAGGTATCTGACTTTCTATTTTTGTCTGTTTTATATAACTCCAATCAGCTTTCCCACTATATCCTTGAGATCTTGTTCTTCCGTGGATAGCCACCCAAGTCACTCCCTCGTTATAAGCAATATGACAAACTTTAGATGCATTTTTAGAATCTTCATCCCATCCTATGCGAATTTTAATAGTTAGAGGTATTTCTATAGAAGACCTTACGGCTTTTAAAATAGACCTGAGTTGATTGAGGTCTTTTAAGACAGCTGAGCCAGCTCCTTTTTTTACAATTTTTTTTACAGGACAGCCAAAGTTAATATCCACAAAGTCATACCCCATCTCTTCAACAATAGCTGCTGCTCTACCCATGGATTGAGGTTCTTCTCCAAAAATCTGTACTCCAATAGGAGATTGTGTTTTAGAAAATTTAAGTAGTTGGAGTGTTGTTTCATTTTTATGCTCAATTCCATGAGCAGAGACTAACTCCGTCAAAACAATATGAGCACCTAAGGATTTCATTAAGGACCTAAATGCATTATCAGTCACACCAGCCATAGGAGCTAAGACAAATGGGTTTTTTTCAAGCTGTTTTATTAAGTCCATGTTATATTATATTTAAAGTCCACGGACATTAGGGACTTGATCAGGATTTCCTGTGATTCTAAAAGAGTAAGTATTGCCTTTTTTATGTTGACTTAAATTCAAGATATTTAAGAGGGATCTAAAGTGATTTTCTAAGTTTGATTTAAGCATTAGGCGACATGCAAGATTATAATTTCCAGGAAGAAACTCGGTTTTATTCATCCTTTTACGAATTTGCACATCAACAAACCCATTAATTTGACCTACAATATCGTCTCCCTCTTGCCCTAGTTCTAAACTTTCTATTTGAAGTTGGCCTTCTTTTAAATTCGCCTGCATAGCAATACCTTTAAGAGAAATGGCAGGTATGGAGAAAGGGCCGATAGGAGTGGGTACAGATAACGCTTGCAACTTAAAACTTTGAGTTTGGGTTTGCAGTTTGAAATCAGGTTGTACTTCAAAACTTGAATCCAACTGGCCCTCTGCTTGAAAGTTGAGAAGCCCGTCCACATTAAGTTCAGGAGATACCATTTGTAAAAATTCTTGGATGGAAATGCTTTGTGTTCTAATATAAGTGTCTAATGTAATTTCTCCTTGATCAGTTTGTTCCAGAACCTTCACAAAAAACTGTAGGTTGCCACCCATAATTCCATTTAATTGGGCTGTCATGCCTATATTACCAAAAACAGAAGAGATAGCAGGTGTAATGATCATCTCATCCACTTTTAATCCTGACACAAAAGGAGTGGTGACCACAAGTTGAGACATTTGAAACCCAGGAGAAGGTAGTAATTTTAATGCAAGATCTTCAAATTGGAGTACAACTTGATTCCTAGTGCTTCTAGCAATAAAGTTAGACACAAAAAGGGAAATATCTGAAAAAGGGAAAAGTAGCACAAAAAAAACAATTGCACTGATTACCATAACCAAGATTTTTAACTTATGATATCTCAATAAACTTAAGATAGGGGCTGTTAGCCACTGAAAACCAATGCTCATATTTTACTTACTCCCCAAGACTTAGTTTTTGTCTATTTAACTTCTGTAGCAGGTGGGTAAAACCCTATAATTGTATACATTACGTCATAGTAATTGTCGTGCTCGACACTTGGTTTCATATCTAAACCAACTAACTTGGTAGAACTATGTATTGTTTGCAATCTAAAGCCAATGTCTGTGATTTGTTTAAGGTTTAGAGACTTTAAAGATATTGAAATACCTTTTTGCTGGATAGCACCTCGTCCTTTTCTAGCTGAGATTTTTTTTGGAAATTGAACAAGGGTTAATGAGTTTTTTATTGATATGTCATCGATCTGCTCAGGACTAAGGTAGAAAGATTGAAGAATTGCATCAACTCCTCGTTCTAGTATGGATGGATCTGGAGGAGGTATGATGGAAGCAGTAAGAGCCATATCTCTTCTTAATTGTGAAAGTTGCTTTATAGAATCTTGATATTCTTCAAATTCTGCTAATTTTTCAGAAGATTGAGAAAAAAGTCCCCATAGAAACCAAAGCAAGAAACCAGTACCAATAAAGACAGTTCCAATCTTTAAAGTTTTTTGAGCAGAGTGTGTAAGGTTGTCATATCTTTCTTTCAAAGAAATAAAAGCAGAAGATTCTTGTATTTTGATCCAAGTATCCTTTAATCTCTCTTGAAGTTGTTCTTTAATATCTTCTAATCCTGTCATTGATTTTTTCCTATGATATTTTCATTAAAGTTTCTTATAAATTAGAATATCTCTATAGGTTTTTTTTGTTGTTTTTAATAGTGAATGTATAAGCAAAAGGCCACCTCTTAGATGTTTTAGTTTTCTCTTGAGATGACGGTTCAAATGATGGTGTGATAGGTTGAACTTTGCCATTTTGCGCCATTTTTTTTAAACTATTTTGAATGAGCAACCTCTGATTTTGACGGCTCATTTCTCCTTCAATCTGCACCTTGTTACTTTGAATGGAAAGCCTTTGTACCTCTACAATGCCCTGTTTTTTCTCTATGAACTGACGGCTGATCAATGTCATTGTATCTAATGCTGTAGATATAGTAACAATAGCAGATAAGTCTTGCTTGTTTTTTATTTCCCTACGTTTTTTCTGTATAAACCTTTGAATACTCGCGGGTGAAGCCTTCCTTAAGTTAATGCCTGGTGATTTAGCTTGAGTGGCAAGAGCATCATATCCCACATCAGATAGGTTGCTGGTTAAATTACCTCTTATAACAGTGTATATAAAGAAAATAGCAATACTTGCAGCTAGGATTTTAAAAGAGTAACGGTAAGCCCTCCAAAATTTGTTGAAGGATTTGTCCTGAAATGCAAAGTCATTTTTTCTAAAGTTGACTGGAGGATTACGTGGCCGGCGTAGAGCCTCAATAGCAACTCCAATTGCTGTCGCAGAACTTTTTGCAGGTAATTTAACAGCTGATTGATGGTCATAACTGTGATTAAGAAGACTACAAGCGATATTGAACTGTTCAGATAAATATCCATCTATATTTGTCAACCCGCTTGTACCTCCTAAAAGGTAAATATGATTGAAAGTTATTTTTTGTTTGCTAGATAGAGATAGCAATATACGTTTAAGTGTGACAATAAGATATTGAAAACTCTCTCTAATTGTATCAGAAAAGATACGTTGGTCAGAAGAGACTTCAGTTTCTGCCTCTAAAGAGGATGTTAAGATAAAACCTTTTTCTATCAAGATTGTCATTGCTTCCGGTTCAGAGATTCCATATTTCTTCATCAAGTTTTTAATGATGTGAAGTCCTCCAAAATATAAGCTATGTGTCTGAATAAGGTTTTTATCGATATAAGTAGAAAACAGAGTTTTTTCATGCCCTATTTCTAAAACCCCACTAGCATCTCTCATATCAAATAAGCTTAATTCATCTTCACCTGTGGCATAAAGAGAAGATGTGAGCTCTGCTGGAGGTTCATTCCATGTAGAAATCAAATTAGCTGTAGCTGCCCCTTGTGCAGTCACCATTTTGGGATTAATACCAACATCTGTTACAAGAGATAGAATCTCTCTAATGTGTTCTTTAGGACAAATAAAAGCCAAAACTTCTGTAATTTTCCCAATAGTTGCTATAAACTTTGCTTCATAAATAGCTTCATTATGATCAAAAGGCACGTCATCCACTAGTTGAAATGGAAGACTCTTAATGATTTTATGTCTTTCTTTAAAAGGAAAGGACTTATAACGAACGGTTATAAGTTCTTGTCTGACTGCAAGTGAGAAAAAAACTTTTTGATCCCGATAATGATGAGCTATTTTTCTTAAAGCATCAATAATTAGAATTTTCTTATCTGCACTCAAATCATGAGTCAGTGGTATTTCTATATAATCTATAACCTTATAACTATTGGCTGTTGCTATAACTTCAGCCACTTTGACAGAATAAGAACCAATATCAATACCAATACTTTTCATGGTTTTAAACCTCTTTGCCTATATATCACTTTAACAGAGGTTTTAAGGATTCATCAATAAACTTATTGAGAATGTTCTTCATTTCCCCTCAAAACAAACTTTAAGGTTGTTTTCATCCGAGTAAAGGCTCATTGGAGGGAAATTTTTAGAGGGATATCTTAATCTTTAGAAGTTTTTTTTCTTTCATAAACTAAAAAGGTAAGAGGAGGATTGATATCTGAACTGTTGTAAGATGGACTTGCCGAAGTCAACTCGAATGCCTCTTTATCAAAAATAGGGAAAAAAGTATCTCCCTCGTAAGTTTCTTGAATGAGTGTAAGATAAATACGTTGAACAATGCCTAATGTTTGTTGATAAATCTGACTCCCTCCACAAATAAAGACCTCTTCTGGCCATGTTTTTCTTTCTATTTGTTCTTCACAGAATGAAATAGCTTCATCGATAGAACTAACAACTTTTACCTCTGGATATGAAAAGCTTAAGTCTCTTTGTTTTGTCACGATGACATTTAGTCGTTGTTTCAAAGGTTTATTACCTATGGCATAAAAAGTTTTTCTACCCATAATGACACAATGCCCTTTAGTCTTATCATGAAAATAGTGTAGGTCTTCTGGTATATTCCATGGAAGATGATTGTCTTTTCCAATAGCTCTGTTTTTAGACATTGCAGCAATTTGTGAAAGAATCATACAGATACCTCTGCTTTTATTTTAGAGTGGGGGTCATAGTTAATCAACTGAAAATCCTCATACTTGAAATCTTCAATACGGCGAATCTTACGGTTAAGAATAAGAGTTGGCAATTTACGTGGTTGCCGAGTAAGTTGTTTTTTTACTTGTGGAATGTGATTAGAGTAAATGTGTGCATCTCCTATAGTGTGCACAAATTGATATGGCACCAAATCACAAATCTGTGCTATCATCATAGTCAATAAACTATAACTTGCAATATTAAAAGGCACACCTAAAAACAAATCTGCGCTCCTTTGATAGAGTTGACAAGATAACTGCCCAGAACTTCCTACATAAAACTGAAAGAGTATATGGCAGGGAGGAAGTTTCATTTTATCTATATCAGCTACATTCCAAGCATTGACAATTAAGCGTCTTGAAGTTGGATCTTTTTTAATTTGTTCAATCACATTTGCAATCTGGTCTATACATTTATCTCCATCTTTCCAAGATCGCCATTGAGACCCATAAATAGGTCCTAAATCACCATTTTTATCAGCCCATTCATCCCAAATAGTCACTGAGTGATCCTGTAGGTATTTGATATTTGTATCTCCTTTTAGCAACCAGAGCAGCTCATAAATAATAGAACGTAAATGCACTTTTTTAGTGGTGAGTAGAGGAAACCCCTTGGCAAGGTCATATCTTGCGTGCACTCCAAATTTACTGATTGTACCTGTACCTGTACGTTCTTTACGCGGTTGACCTGTTTCTAAGACATCTCTTAAAACACTCAAATATGGCTGCATAAAAGACCTCCAAATGTTGTTTTAAAGTATGTAAATATCAGTGAAAAAACAATATATGACCAATTAGGCCATTTTTAGAGTAATTTACTTGAAATGTTATTAAAAAAGTAGATACTTGACTTATTAAAACTATAAATTCATACTAATTATTTATCTAAAGGGATTATATTGTTATGGAAATGGCAAGTCATTTAAATAATACTTATGCGATTATTCAATCTGGAGGTCGTCAGCATCGAGTTGTGACTGGACAGCATTTAAAAGTAGCAAAAATGGACAAAGATCCTGGTAACCAGTTCCAAATCACAGAGGTTTTAGCTATTGGTGGAAATAATCCTTTAATTGGAGACCCTTTTGTCAAAGATGCTAAGGTTGAAGTCGAGGTGAAAAGGCATGCTAAAGATAGTAAGATCCTTGTGTTTAAAAAACAACGTAGAAAACGTCACAGAAGGATGAGAGGGCATAGGCAAGATTTTACAGAACTAAAAATAAATAACATTATTGCTCCTTTTTTAAATAATGCATAGCTGAATCAAATAAATAGGGGAATTTATGGCATCAAAAAAAGCTGGTGGAAGCACGAAAAATGGAAGAGATAGCCACAGCCAGAGACTAGGACTAAAGGTCTTTGGTGGCCAGAAGGTTAAACCAGGTATGATTATTGTACGCCAAAGAGGTACACAGTTTCATCCTGGAAAAAACGTAGGCCTTGGTAGGGATCATACGATTTTTGCGAAATCATCTGGTGTTGTCTTGTTTGAAAATATTGATAAGAAACGACTTAAGATTTCTGTAGCAGCCTCTTAAGAATAGCAATTTTAAGATAGTTAAGAGTAGAAGTAGAGATGAACTTCTTATGATCAAAAAAATATCAGTTATTCTTATATTTGGAGGAATTTGTTTTGTCTTTGTCTTCATGGGAGATTATGGTTTTGGGCCAACTATATCAGGGAATCATGCCGCTAGAATCAATAATACCATTATTTCAAGGGTCGACCACAATATAGCTGTTAATAATACTGTTAATTACTACTCTCGCCTTTTTGGAGATCAATTACCTGTCACAGCTGAAATGCGTCGACGAATTGAAACTGACACTTTAGAAAGAATGATCACTCAAGAAATTATTTCTCAAACAGCACAAAAAGAGCATTTACTTGTAGCACCAACTTTTTTAAGAGACACCATAGTTACTAACTTTAAAATGGGTGATAGATTTCGAAGATCTGATTATGAGGCCATTTTACGTGCACAAAGGCTTTCTCCTGGACAATTTGAAGATAAAATGCGTCGTGAATTGCAAACGGATTTAGCCCGTCAATTATTTCTAACCCATCTACATCCTACATCATTGGAAGTTCAAAAAAATTGGGAGATAAAAAATAGCAAACTTAATATCCAGTTTGTAAAAATAGATCAGGATAATTTTCCTTTAATCAAAAACATTTCTTCTTCTAATATAGACTCTTATACTCAAGAGAATATTAAAAAACTGGAAGAAACTTACAATCAAAACAAAATATTTTACACTTCTGAATTAGAAGTAAAAGCACAACATATCCTCATTAAAAATCAAAATAGTGATAAACAGACAGAGAAGACCACAAATACAACTCTTGTAGAAACACCTCTCGCCAAGATTCAAAACATAGCAATGAAAGCTAAAACAGAAGACTTTTCTAAGTTAGCATCAGAGTTTTCAGAAGACCCAGGGTCTAAAAATAATGGAGGTCATTTAGGTTATATGAAAAAAGGCCAAATGGTTCCTGAGTTCGAAGAAGCAGCCTTTAATTTAAAAATAGATCAAATCAGTGATCCTGTTAAGACCTCATTTGGGTATCATTTGATCAAAGTTTTAGATCGCAAAGAAGCTGAAACACAGCCTTTTGATCAAGTTAAAATTGAATTAGCTAAAAAAGCACTCACAGAAGAAAAAAAGGATGAAATTATCTCTGGTCTAAGGTCAGCTTTAGAAAAAAGTGATGAAAAGACATTAGAAGATAATTTAAAAAATCTTGATGTTCAATGGGAGGATACAGGCCTTTATTCTTTAGACAGCCAAGCAGTCCCTAAAATGGGAAGTTCTCCTCAGGTGACAAAAGCTGCAATGTCATTATTTCATTCACCCTCATCTCTTTACCCACAGATGGTTTCAGAAGGAAAAAGTCTTTATATTCTTCGTTTAAAAGAAAAGCAATTACCACCTCAAACAGGCTTGGACCCAACAGCAATAACTTCTTCAAAAGAGGCCATCCAAAAAAAGTCAGCGCAGAATGCTTTTGATCAATGGGCTTCACATATTAGAAAAAGCACTTTAATAGAAATCTATCCCTAAAACTTATAAACTATAACTTATTAAGTCTTTTTATTCCATAATCCGAAAATCAGGCACCCTGGTAAATAGTTTTAAATAACTGGGTTTTGAAGGTCCATTCCAGAGATAAAAGTGTGAAATCAATGTAAGGCGGTAGCGCATTGACTTAGAGGTTCTTGGTAAATCGGGTGTATTCTGTGGTCAACTGGTAAAGTTGGTGACCTTTCTGCATTAACGAAGAATAAATCTTGTTCATGTATTAATAAATATCCTTGATATCGTCTGTTATAAAAAACAGGTATATGTTCTTTTGTATCTAGCGATTCGAAAGCAGTTCTTTGCTCCTCAGAGGGTATAAACCTTTTAAAAATAGAAGGTGCGGCAAAAAAAACTAAGGGAGCTGTCATTTCATAGTCATATTCACGGATAATGTATACCTCATTTAAGTATCCTTTGAGAAAATCCATAGCGATAGCAACAAGAAGATATCTAGCTTCATTAGTCTGTATACCTTTAACATCAATAGCTACAGGTTTGTGTAGATCAAATTGACGAGCATGTGATAAGTATTCTTCCAATGTGGGAACAGATTGATCTGGAAAATCCAAAAGATGAAATCTTTTAAGTTCTTCTAAAGTTAAACCTTGAACTTGAAATTCTTTATACCTTTGTTCGTAGCCTGTCCTTTCTATAAATTGAGTATTTGATAGTAGACTCTTATAGGTTTTGTTATTTTCTTTTCTATTGGGGATCATTCTTCTTAGATATCTGTCATGAAAAACAACCAGGTGACCATCTAATGTTTCTTGTACATCAAGTTCTAAGTATTTAAATTTTTTATGGTATTGAATAGTTCTGCCATAAGGCCCTCCTCTTAAAGCATGTTCTAAGATAATCAAGGAGTTTTCAGGAAGATGCTCAAAATGGCTTTTGCCACCACGATGCCCTAAATTGTTCCTGTACGAATGTTGTTGAGCGTAAGAATCTATCGCCAGATGGACCAATAGAAACACAGAGATGAATACTTTAAATATATACCACATATTTTTCTTTTCACATTGTTATTGGCACTTTTAAATAATAACTTACATACCTTTTCGTCAATGGAAATTTGTCATTACTATGCAAGAAGTCACCAAAAGTTGCGTAAGGTCAGTGCTTAATTGATAAATAATGATAAGTAAAAATAGCTTATGAAAAGGCGTTGCTTCCCCAATACTCCTCTTTATCTCCTAGATACTCTTCAATCCTTAAAAGCTGGTTGTATTTAGCAACTCTCTCACTACGACATACACTTCCTGTTTTGATTTGCTGACAAGATAGTCCCACAGCTAAATCTGCAATACTGCAGTCTTCTGTTTCACCGCTCCTATGAGACATAATAGTTTTGTATCCGTGAGATTTGGCTAATTGAATAGTTTGCATTGTTTCTGTCACAGTCCCTATTTGATTGAGCTTGATCAAAATAGCATTAGCAGCTTTTTTTTCAATTCCTGTTTTTAATCTCTCTTGGTGGGTGACGAATAAATCATCTCCTATTAATTGCAAATCATTGTTTGTTTTTTTTGTGAATTGAATCCAAGAAGTCCAATCATTTTCTGAAAAGGCATCTTCTATACTGATTAAAGGAAACCTCTTCTTCCAAGATGTATAAATAGACATTAAGTCAGAAGCTGTTATTTTTCTTCCTTCCCATAAATATTGACTTTCAGTGCCTTCTTTTTCCACAATAAGTTCTGTAGCAGCTACATCTAAAGCTAAAAAAATATCTTCTCCTAATTTGTATTTTGCCTTTTCAACAGCAAGGCTTATTAATTCTAAAGCTTGCTCATTGTTTTTAAGTAAAGGGGCAAAGCCTCCTTCATCGCCAACAGCTGTGGATAATTTTTTTTCACAAAGAAGCTTTTTTAAGGAATGAAAGATTTCACTACCTGCCATTAAAGAAGTAGAAAAAGAATCTTTAATAGGCACAATCATAAATTCCTGTACATCAAGCCCATTATTGGCATGCACTCCACCATTTAAAATATTAATAAGTGGTACAGGTAATTTATAGCCCAAACTATCTCCTACATGCTTAAAAAGGTTTTGATGAGCCTCTTTTGCTGCCGTTTTAAGACAGGCTAATGACACAGCTAGTAGAGCATTAGTTCCTAATTTTGATTTATTGGGTGTGCCATCAAGTTGAAGGAGTGTGTGGTCTATTTGAGCTTGATTTTTGATATCCATACCTATTAAGACAGGAGCAATAACTTGATAAATACCATTTATTGCTTTTTGAACTCCTTTTCCATTATACCTTTTTGGGTCCTGATCTCTTAACTCTAGAGCTTCAAAAGAACCTTTTGAAGCTCCCGAAGGAACAGATGCCCTCCCTAAATAATTGTTTTTAGTCATCACATCTACTTCAATTGTAGGAACACCTCGACTATCTAAAATTTCTCTTGCGATGATCTTTTGAATAGATGACATTTAAACTCCTATAGGCAAATGAACCAAAAATATGAGCTCTTTATTAAAGTAGTCTTGAATTGATATTTTTCCATTGTGCATACGAATAAGCCAGTGAGCAATACTCAAGTGAATGTCTCTATGTTCTTGGTAACGCTTATCATATTCTTTACTTGATATTTCAATTTCTATTGTTTGATGTTTTAGATGAGTTGATATTTTAATGAATCCTTTGTCATTAAAGGTAGAAATAGAAGCTCTTATCAAATGCATGAAGGCATGCTTAAGATGTCGATGAAAGGCCTTAACTCTTCGAATTTTTGTAAAATGATAATCAACCTTTATATGATTTTTATGCCCAATAATATCTTCAACTGCTGTAGTTAATAAAACATTTAAGTCGACTTTGGTTTTTTGAGATTCTTTAATTAAGAGACTATCTAGAGTTTCACTGATCTTTAAAAGATCTTGTACAGATTCTTCCACAGTAGATGAAAACTCTTGAGTGACAAAATCCCAATTCATACGCTTCATAGAATTCTTGACATAGGATCGATGTTTCTCTTGACTAACAAGAACAGTCAATATTTGTCTTGCTCTTACAAAATAATCTTTAAGTTTTTGTGTGTTATTAATGGATTTTAAAATGTAAGGGTTGATGTTATCAGCTAATTGATTTGTGAGTTTTTCCCAGGTGTCCAGTTGCTCTAAGTTATTTTTTTGACCCTTAGTGTAAAGATCATTTTGAGATAAGTGAAGCTGCTTTGGTGTATTCTGGATTTCCTGTATAGAACTTTCTTGTTTCGTGAAGATTTTTTGGTTTGTTGTTAAGGACTCTAAATGATGGTCTTTGAGGTTTTGATCAAGTTTTCTTTTGTTTTCTGGAAAAAATGATGTTTGATGGTCTTTCCATGTAACGTGAATGCGATGGTCTTTCCAAGAAACATCAGCTAAGTTGTAATTAAGATAAGTAGGCAGAGCTTCCAAAATAGCTATGAAATACGAAACAAAATGTGGGTAGTTATTTGTGTTAAAGTCTAAATGAAAATTCAAGTTAAAGGAGAATTGATTTGATGTGGTTATTTGGAGTTGGGTGACAGATGGAGTTGGTGAAATAAAATAAGATAAGAAATTCATAGGTTCTACATAAAATTGCTTAGGATGTTTTATCATCTTCAGAACGCTATCAAGAACTCCCCATGACTCCAACTTAGCACATTCATGACCAACGCATTGAATAAAAGAGCGATCTGATTTTTGAGCTGATATTTCTTTGAATAGAGATTCTGATTGAGCCAGAAAGAACTCAATATTTTTAGCTGGTTGCCATGAAGATGGGTCCTTTAAAAACTCTTCTGGTGTATTGATAACAGAATACAAACTTTCAGAATCCAAACCATTAGATTCTAAAAACCTTAAAACAGAATGAGTGACTTTACTGCTAAATAGCATATTCATTTCTCTCTTTAAAATGAATTTCTTAATACAAGTTTTTGAAAGATATTTCAATCTTTCTTTTGTGTTAAGTAATAAAAACCCTGTCAGAAATACATAATTGGCCTCATAAACCATGTAAATTTTTCAAAACAGGAAGAATTTTTAGAAATCTTTAAAAAAGTCTGCTAATATAACTTTTTATACATCTTTAGCACTTTATTGTTTGATATTTATGTTGTATATGTAACTGATTATATGTAGGCAATAATTATAAACAGTAATACAAAATAAAATAATTTAAATTAAAAATCTATAATTAAAACCAATAAAATAAAGGTTCATTGATCAAAATGTATTTTGTTTTTCAGAAAACCACTAAATTTATGATTCATAAGCTTCTTAAAAGAATTAAAGAGACTATCTTTAACATCAAATGTCTTAAAATAAAAATAAACCAACAAATGACAACCTTTATTTTAAAATTAAAATCATTTAGCCTATTTAGTAAAACTCATTTTCAACCTCAATTTAAAGTATTCTGCATTCGTTTTGTTTTCTTATTTTTATTTATAGTACCTGCATTTTATTTCCATTTTTCACCTGATACAAAAAAATTAGAATCTAAAAACTATTGGAATGAAACAAAGCTTAATTTTTCAACTTTACACTCTATTATTAATAAAGAGACTTGTTATGCTCAGCTCAATAATTTTTTAGGTTGTATGCAAACTCTTTCTGCACTTATAACAAATGTATCTGATAAAAACATTGATTTGGTATTTACAAATGATCAAATTAAAAAAGGTATCAATTTTCTTTCAGACATAAAAGTCAAACCCTCTTCTAGAAAAAGTTTTCAAGACATCTCAGAAGTTTTGAAAGACCTCAAAGTGTCTATGGCAAAAAAGATTCAAATATGGAAGACACTTTATTACCAGACACGAGAAAATCAAATCCGCTTTTACCATATTTTAAGAGAGATTTTACTAGCAGTAATTACCTCTAACGAATCTTCACCTCGAAGCTCATTAGGCAATGAAACATTTATAAAAAAATCAAGAAACTTTTATCATAAGAGACTTATTGCACAATCTATTAATAGTTATTTATCTGTGACACATTCCCCTCATGATCATCTTATCCCTTTAGAGTTAATGAAAGATCGAAGTAACGCTAGTGATGGAGAATATAGCGGAGTAGGCTTAATCTTATTTCAAATACAACAACATTTAATTGTTAAACGTGTTTTAGAAAATAGCCCTGCATTTCAAGCTGGGTTAAAATCTGGAGACATTATTTCTAAGGTACAAGGACAAAATGTTTCTCGGATGAGTTTATCCGATTCCTCTAATGCCATAGGAAGAGTTAATAGCAAAACAGTCCATTTAGAAATTTTAAGAGAAGGTGTACTTAGACATTTCACTTTGAACAAGGAAATCATTAGGACTGACAATGTCAGAACAGAGTATATTAAGGATGGTAACAAAAAGTGGGGACTTATCAAGCTTTCTAGTTTTTATAAGTTAAATACATGCGCTCAAATGGAAAAGGCCATTTACAAATTTCAAAAAGACCCTCAGATTTCAGGTTTAGTGATTGATCTAAGAAATAACCCAGGAGGGCTAGTGGATGAAGCTCTTTGTACAGCAGACCTCTTTTTACCTAAAGATCAGTTTATGTTAGAAATACGACCTTTTAACCCATCACAATCTTCTCAGTTCAGTTTTTCTCGTATGCCACAGGTTACAGATCTCCCTCTTGTCATATTGGTCAATGCTGGTTCTGCTAGCTCTGCAGAGATTGTAGCTGGTATTTTAAGGGATCATAATCGTGGAGTACTCATCGGACAGCGCACCTTTGGAAAAGGAACAATTTTATATGGAACGAGCTTCCAGTATCCTAACTATCCCAAACTCATCTACTATCAAACATCTGCAAAATTTTATTTTCCTTCTAGAAGAACAAATCATATTTTAGGTATTATACCTGACCATATTGTTAGATTTCAAAATAGTTCTCTTGTTCCTTTTAGAGAAGAGGATCTTTTTGCATATCAATTACCATCTTTTCAAGTATCTCTAAAAAATCAGAAAGCACTACTTCCTTTACACTCTCATAAAAGTGCTTTTCAGAGTTATCAAAACTGTTTAGAAGACCTTAAAACATCTCAAGATCAAGAGGCAAAAACATTGGCTAAAACTATATTAAGGTGCGTCATATCTCAGGACAATTCATTGGCTGAATCTACATAAGCTAACCACCAATGAATGTAAAGAGTCCCCATAAAAGTATAGAAGTAACTACAGGAATGATAAAGTTATCATCTAGGTCAATGGGAATAACTTCAGCAAAGGCCCCTATAAGACCTGACAGCACACTTACTAAAAGTAATTTGCTTGTCATAATATCCATAAGCTTGAAGTAAATAACAGAGACAATAGTACAAGCAATAAAACCAGCTATGCTTCCTTGAAAGCTCTTAGAACCTATAAGCTTATCTTTGCCATATTTGATACCAATAATATTACAGATAGGATCACCTATAGCTAACATTAGAAGAGAGAGGTTAACAACTTCAACGGGAAAAAGAACCATAATAATAAAACTACCAAGTAAGAGCCAGGACATAGATGAAAGGTTATGCAGTTCCTGCCGTCGCATAAATTGGCCAAAAACAAGAAGAACAAAATTTTGAAGAAAGAGTAACCTCTTACGTAATAAGTCACCAAGAATGAACACTACAATGATAATGGCTAAACTAATTAGAAACTCTTTTCTAGGGCTAATATGATAACAAAGTAGAATAAAGCCAACACCAAAGACATGTAGCAGCTTTCTGGCAATATGTATCTCATTGCGATCTTTTAAGAAGAGATTGTTAGTCTTTGTTATTATCTTCTCCTTTATCCTCTCCTGTCACTCCTTTTTTAAAACCTCTAATAGCTTGTCCTAGTGAACGACCTATTCCAGGAATTCTTTTTGGTCCAAAGATCACAAGGACAACAGCAAGCACAATGAGGATTTGAGATAAACTTGGGCTCATTATTTAACTCCTCCATTTTTATTTATTGTATTGATTCTAAATAATAATTTATAGTACAACTCAATCAATAGTTCATATAACGCATTTCTTTTAATGTGGCATCTTTTAAGGTAAAAAACAAACAAAACTTTCATTACATTCAAATTGTTGCAGTTTTTTTTGAGTCAATATTGACACATTGAAGCAACTTTTCTTAAGCCCAAAGGACACATGCCTCGTTTTTATAAAAGCAAAAATAGTTATTATTGAGAGCTTTAATGAATTCTTATTTAACTTTTCATGTATTTAAAATACACTCCAGCACCTTTTCCATAACGCTTAAACAGCTTTTTTTTAATAAGAGCATTCATTTTACGAGTTGCTGTATTGCGAGATATACCAATATTTTCAATAATATTCTTTATTCTTATTTCACCTAGCTTTTCTCCTAATTGAATAATTCCCTCTTCATCCGATATATCTGATGAACTATTTATATCTATCTCTTTAAAGTGAAAAGTAAGCTTTACAAAATCTCCACTTGCATCAAATTCAGGCTTTTTTAAATGTTGTCTCTTGCAAGAATCAAAAATAAGTCTAATCCCAGAACCTAATGTTTCTACTAACCTGTATTTACGGGCAAGCCTAGCCAAATTCGGGTTTCTAAGATATGTTGTTCCATCGCCTAGGTTTTCAATGGAAATTAACCCTGGGAGCCCGCCTGGACTGAAGATTTCTAATCTATTCTCATATAAACTAATTTTTACAGGAGCATTACTAAAATATACACGGTGAATTAAAGCATTGATAACTCCTTCTCTTAGTGCAACTTTAGGGATCAACAAACGACCCTTTAACCTTCCAGAGTCAGAAACTTTTAGCCCAGCCTCTAACCATAATTCTAACAACTTAAGCGTTGATTCAACAAGAGTTGGAATAGGCCCTATAAGCTTGGTTGATTTAATAATGTTTCTACCTTTTTTACCTTTAAAATGCGAACAGATAACAATAGATTCAGGAATATGTGTATCAGGGCGATCTGAAAAAAAAAGAACACCTGCATTTGTGGCGAAAAAAATTTTAGGATTCCTTACACCTCTTACAGCAACTTTATCCATGATGTAAGTTCTTTCACTTGTTCTTTTGCTATAAATTTCTCTTAGTAGCTTGCTATTTAAATTTGAAAAAACAATATCTGAAGATTCTTCATCAAAATAAGTATTTTCTTGTTGTCGGTACAAATCTTTGATATATTCTTTATCAGCTTGTCTTGTTGTTGAACCAACTCTTAGGTAAACACCTTTATAAGACTTATGCCTCTCATTTTTAACACAATATGGAGGTCTATTCCCAGGATAAATTTGAACAAGAACAATGGTCTTATTGTTGATATTACGCTCATAGATCTCTGGAATTAAATAGGGTTCAATAGAATCTTTAATAGAACTTGCCACTTCATCAAAAATCTTATCCCTTATTTCAATAGAAACACCTATGATATTTTTTGTCTTATCCTTAATTCCAATAATAATTTTACCTCCTGCCCCATTTGCAAAAGCAACACAGGTTCTGATAATTTGATCTTTTTTAGGGATATTTTCTTTAAATTCTAAGGTTTTTGACTCACCTTTAATATCACCATTTCCGTATTTTAACATAAAACATCTTTCCTTTTGTATTATTTACCTATATTTATATATAAGATTGCACCAATTGCACCATCTTCATATAAGATTGCACCAATTGCACCATCTTCATATAAGATTGCACCAATTGCACTATCTTCATATAAGATTGCACTAATGGTTTATCTTATTATGACAACGATTATATTAAAATACAAGAAGTCTGGCAACTATCTCAATTGAACTTGTATAGCAAATATTTATTAAAAAAGGTTTAACTTAGGTAAATCAGTAAACAACAACAAACCTCTTAAAATTATAAAAGTTGCGTAAGATGAGTTAATCATTCTCATATTTAAATGTGTTCATATCAATTTGGTATTTTTTTAACTTTGTATGAAAGGTACTTCTTGAAATGCCTAAAAAGTCAGAGGCTAAGAGTTGATTGCCATTGTATCTCAATAGAGCTTCCCTTATAGCCACCTTTTCTAGTTCATCGAGGACAGATCTCTTCTTTTTACTAAGAGAAAAAGCTGAACAATAATTAGTTAATAACTTGGCTATCATGCTGTTTGTCTCCAACGTATTTGAAGGTTGAGAATGCATTGTATGTACTAAGCGAGGTAGATCTTCCATCATCACTCTCTCTTGACAGACGGCAGAGGCTCGAGCAATAAAGTTTCTCAATTCTCTGATATTACCAGGCCAATTGTATTCTTTTATTTTTTCAATAACAGGTCTAGAAAACCTCACCTCCATTTCTCTTGATAGATTGAATAAAAGAGCTTCAAAATCTTCCATTCTCTCCCTTAGAGCAGGAATTTTTATTTGTATTACATTTAGTCTAAATAAAAGATCAGATCGGAATTCCTTTTTCTTAATAAGTGTATTAAGATTTTGATGAGTTGCTGCGATAATTCTTACATCTGTTTTTATGCTACGATCACTTCCAATTGGACGGATTTCTTGATTTTCTAAAGCTCGCAAAAGTCTTGGTTGTAGGTGAACTGCAAGATCACCTATTTCATCTAAAAGAAGAGTCCCACAACGAGCGGCTTCAAAAGCTCCCTTTCGATCACATATTGCCCCAGTAAAGCTACCTTTGACATGACCAAATAATTCACTTTCAATTAAAGATTCTCCTAAAGAGCTGCAATTAATAGTAATAAAAGGTTTTTCTCGACGAGAAGATTTATTGTGAATATATCTTGCAATAACCTCTTTTCCTACACCTGATTCCCCTAAGATTAAAATAGGAAAATTTTTCTTAGCATACTGATGCAATGATTCTAATTCTTTATTCCATGTGTTATTTCTGGAGCGAAGATAGTTATGCTCATTTTGACTTGTAATAAGTGTGTGATTAGAAAAAGAAACAAGTAATTTTTGATTTCCTATTTTTAAACAATCATCTTCATTTAAATAAGCCTCAGTAACATGTACGCCATTTAAATAAGTTCCATATGTGCTGTTGAGATCTTTAATTATAAAGTTTCTTTCTTTTTTCTGAATTTGCACATGGTATTTTGAAATACCAGAACAGGTTAATTGCACAGTATTTGAAGGACTATAGCCAATAGAGGCCTCATCTGTGATTTTAATAGGTTTTGCAGTCAAGTTATTCATTGGATATAGATAAAGAATGAGTGGATAAGGCTTTTCAATGATTGTATTATTATCATGTTTCTGTATTTGCATAGAAGTTCTCCAAAAAGTTAAGTTTACGATTTTTAGTGCAAGGGTTGAAAGAAATAGTACAATGAGTGCTATAAATGCAATAAAATAAAAATAAGAAAGCATATAAGAATTTCTAATGTATATACTTACTAGTGACTATTTGTATAGTATTTACAATAACTTAATGACTATAAGTTTCCCACTGTGTTCTAAGTTTGATTTTAAATAAGATGAAAAAGCAGTGTAAGTGATATTGCGCTTAACAATAGAGCAATAAGCCATTTAAGTATTTTAAAGAAAATATTTGAACTCATCTTGAAAAATTACCTCCTCTGAAATTATATCTGATGAAAATATTTTGAGAACATCATAGTGATAACTCATCTCGTTTGCTCGTGACCATTCCTACAATAAGAATAGAAATTTCATAGAGTAGAATCAAGGGACCCATCATAAGGCACATACTGATCACATCAGGTGGTGTGATCAAGGCTGATAGTATAGCAAGTAAAATAATAGCATAACTTCTATTATCTACTAAAGTCTTTTTTTCCAATACACCTATAAGAGAAAGAAAAGTAAAAATTAAAGGCAATTCAAAAGCTAAACCAAATATAATTGTAGTTGTTACAAAAAAAGAAAGATATTTGTCTATCGCAATAAGTGGTAGATCTTTTGAATTTCCAAAGTTCATTAAAAACTGAAAAGCCAATGGATAGACAACAAAGTAAACAAAGATGACTCCTATAAAAAACAAAAGGCTTCCCATGACAACAAATGTTAATGTGTATTTCTTTTCTTTAGCATAGAGCCCAGGTGCTATGAATTCCCAGATGTGATAAAGCCAGTAGGGACAGGTAAAGATAACCCCTCCTAAAAAAGATATTTTTATATAGGCTAGAAATTTATCCATAATACCTGTATAAATTAGCCCTTTAGAATCTGTTGTTAGAAAAGGCTCTATAGGCCTACGTATCAACTCAAATAAAAAATCACTATAAGCCCAACAGATGAGACAGCCTATTAATATTCCCAAGAAGCAGTAAATGAGTCTTTTTCTTAATTCAGTAAGATGACTAACCAGTGTATTTTGATTCATTGTGATCTACTTTTTAAAAGTTAATCCGTTACATTTTGTTATGTATGAGGTGTTGTTTTATCATTTTCTACTGGTGCAAGATCAGACTTATCAGACTTAGCTGGAATCGTTGAGGGTTTAGAAATCTGCTTTATAGGATGCTCATAAACTGTGTCTGTAGGTTGTTTTGTAAAACTTTCTGTTGTTATAGAGTCAATTATACGTTTTAACTCATTAATGAACCCTCCTATAACTTGGGTCATTTTAGGTAGTTTTTCTGGTCCAATTAAAAAAAGAGCTATTATGGCAAGCAAAAGCCATTCTGTAAGACCAATATGAAACATCATTAATCACCTCTATCTCTAGTGATGACATATAACTTAAATAGTCTTAAGTAAAATCATTTTTTTCCATAATAAGATTTTTTTCCATTTTCCTTTTTTTTAAGGAAGGAGTGGATTCCCCTTGATATGCGAATAGAACCTTATCTTCACAAGCCTGAACACAAGCATTGCAATAGATGCATTTAGAAAAATCAATGTGAAATTTATATATTTCTTCCTTAGAAGATGGATTTGCTTGATGTAGTGTTTCCTGGTGTATTAATTTAGGATATGTGATGAGATTGATAGCTT
Organism: Bdellovibrionales bacterium; assembly: GCA_965262715.1. Classification (GTDB taxonomy): domain Bacteria; phylum Bdellovibrionota; class Bdellovibrionia; order Bdellovibrionales; family JAUICD01. The sequence goes on from OZ253553.1 coordinate 2,423,830, forward strand.
TTACTGGACAAGCTTTTTCACACTTTAGACATGATGTGCATTCGTTCTTTTTTAAACCGTATAAGAAAGAACGTTTTCTAGGTAATTTTCTTAAAAAGAGTTTATGTTTAAATTTCATTCATTTTATCCTTTATGCTATACAAACTATATAAGATGGCTCTCACATTCTTGATAACCTAGTGAAGACAAAGCTAATTCTTTATCTTGATTATCTATATCTGATAAAAGAGATGGAAGACAAAAGTGTCCCCTCATACTTGAAGTGGTGATAGCTATTTGCTCATCCATAACAGCTGCATAAATAGGACCACTAGCTCCTTCAACAACAAAAATCGTTTCTTTAGGATCAATCATTTGATTCTTAGATATACGAGCTATAAGAGGTGATGTTTTCAGCTCTGATAAATCAGAAAGAAGAGAGAGAGAATGTTGCAAAGAGCAAAAAGTTTCATCAGAAACAGAGATCAATCTATCTAAAGAACTTCCTATAGGTAATTTGCGAGATGGTATAAAAGCAGGAGCGTACTGCTCTAATCCATAAGGTGCAAATAGGCGAGCATCCCACCAGCTTTGTGAAGCCTTACCAATTACACCTCCCCATGAAGATAATTCTAAGTCATCTCTATCAATATAAAAAAAGTTTTTTAGTGAGCGATTTGTCTTTCGAACAAATCGCTTAATATCTAAACCTAATTTTTGTGAAATTTCTAAGAGATATTTTTGTGTGCTCTTTTGATTTCCTACATTGATATCTTTGTTAACTCCTCCAATTACAATTATATTTGGGAAAATACGGGAACCTGATATAAATTCTTGTATTTGAAAAAAACACTCCCGATAATTTAACCACAGGTCTTGCCAAGATTTCAGATGGAGTTTTTGAGATATACTTCTGAGATATTCCAACTCCCAGAGAATTCTTTGAATTTCACAAATAAAAGTACGTATTATAATAGCCTTCTTAGGAACCTGTATTTTCCAAGCTTTTTCATACGCTCCTGCTAAAGCCCACTGAAGACAACCACCTTCTAATGGATTTATTTTGCTGACATAATGTAATTTTAGATCTGGAGATAAAGATTGAATTTTTTGAAAAAAAGGCACTTGATAAAGCGCATTTGTTTCTGGTTCTTTTTCTATTAAAGACAGCCTCAGTTTTTGAGAGAACACTTCTGGATCTGAGCTTTGAACTAAGATGTGAAACTCTAAAAAAGGACGAAGAAACTTAAAGCATATAAAGGCACCTTTAGATGTAGAAAGAATGATAAGAGGTTGACATATCTTCATCTTTTTTAATTCAGGCAGGTATTCCCAAAAATACTCCTCTTCCACCAATAAGGTAGATTCATACAGCAATTTTGACCGTGTAAAAAGCTTTTGAAATACTATTGAATGAAAATCAGTGAACATTTAAAAATCTTCCTTTACTTTGACCCTTATCTTCAACAGCTAATTTGATTCCGGAAATAATTTGCTCTGGTGAAGGCGGGCAACCTGGTACAAAAGTTGATACAGGTAGAATTTGGTCAATTGAAAATCTTTGTTGTGCACCTGTATGATAAACAGATCCAGATATTTGACAAGTGCCAATGGCAATAACTTTTTTATCTGCTTTCAATTGTTCATAAACTCGTTTGATATGTGTCTGCAATGCTAAGTTAAGCCAGCCAGAAACAATTAAAACACTTGCTTTAGAAGGTGGGCTTGAAATTAAGTTCCATGGTTTTATATGATCATACATAGAACTAAAGATATTTTCTAGTTCTAAACGGCAACAGCCATAAGCTTCAATACAAACATAAATTGTTTTAAACAAAAAAACACCTACTATCACTTATTAAGTGTATAGATTATTTTATACTTTAGTATATATTTAAAGGATACATATCCTCAACTAGATAAGCAATTTTCAAAATATAACATGGTTATGTATTCCTCTACAAAAGTCTGTAAGCAATAGCTTCATATAACCTATGAAATATGACATCCCTAAGTTTATTTTTGTTTTTTGATTTGACTTTATGTAATTCCCACGCAAAATGTTTGCGCCGCTTCTAACATAAATAGCTTTTTGGTCTTTTAATTTATCTTTTCAATTCAAGCTTTTGCGCTCAACTTCACAAACTAATGCTATCACTTTAACTGCTATCAGAGAGGAGACACTATTTCCCTCTCGATGCCTCTTTCAGCTTCTTGAAAAGCTAATACTTTTCAAGAAGTTCAGGCATCTCGTGGAGATCGGCATCGAATCTCATGGCCAATAAGCATCAACTTTATCTATTTATAGGGTAAAATGAACTGTTTACAATCTATCTTAATCTATAAGAGAGCTGCATCGTAGTTTTTCCAATGGACTATTTTTTGAGTTAGGCTATTTCCTTTGTAAGAAGGCTCATTTCCAGTCAATGACTCTAATGCCATAACAGAAGCCTTTCTCACACGTTGATCTGCATCATCTAATAACTTAAGAAACTTAGGCGCATCTACAGGAGAACTTAATGTTGCTAAAGTTGTGACAATATGGTGACGAATCCACAGGCTTTCTCCTCTTTTAAAATTAATTTTATTATTTAGTTCTCTCCACAAGAGATCTCTATCTGCAATCTGACCTCGTTTTTGAAAAACAAGTACCACAGTGGTTCTAACCACAAGAGCAGGATCATGAATCATACGTCTTGCCCAAGTTAAAGCTGTCTCAGGTGCAATCTGATTCATTGCTATGATTCCAGCATTTCTCATAAACCAATCTTTACTTCTCACAGCTTTTTCTAAATGAATAAGAGACTTTTCTTCTTGTGTAACAGCAAGTGCCATTAGAGCGCGCCATCTTGTTTTAACCGTTAGATCTTTGTTAAAGGCTATAGACGCTAAATCTCCATTATTTGGAATGCTTGCAAAGCTTTTTAAAGTTGCAAAAAAAAGTAAAGAAATGATTAAAAAGTATAACTTCATATTGATACCCTTTTTAAAACCTATTGAGCTATTGAGATTTTATTAAGAGAATTGTATTTTTAGTTTGGTCAAAAAGAAAATAAAGGTCAATTACAGTCATTGTTTGTAAGGTGTTTAGTAAGGGTAATTTGGCCTTTTGTCATAGAAAGATTTTGAGATGTCTTCTAAAGTTTTACAAAGATAAAATTTTATCTGCTATTTCAAGGAAAGCTTGCCCTTCAGGGCTTTCAGGTTTTGTATAAAACAAAGGAAGCCCTGCTTCACTCCCCATAGCAACTGAGGTATGAAAAGGTATTTTTGCAAGAAGAGGAATTTTGTTTTCAGTCAGATAAGATTTAAGGTTGCCTTTTGGAAAAAGATCTATTTGACCTTGTTCTGATCGTAGATAAGACATATTTTCTACAGCTCCAACGATAGGAACATTCACTGTTTTAAACATATCGATAGACTTAATCACATCCGATAAAGCTATATTTTGGGGTGTTGTTACAACAATAGCTCCTGTGATAGGAATTTTTTGCGCAAGAGTGAGCTGTACATCCCCTGTTCCAGGAGGCAAATCAATAAGAAGAACATCCAATTGGTCCCATTTCACATCCTTCAAAAATTGATTTATCGCCTTAAATAATATCGGCCCACGCCAAATGACAGCAGATCCCTCTGGCACCATAAAGCCTATACTCATCAATTTAATACCATATTTTTCTAAAGGAAGGATTTTATTATCTGGTGTAATAGAAAGTTTTTGGTTGAGAAGACCAAACATACGAGGGATACTAGGACCATAAATATCACAATCTAACAGCCCTACACTTTGACCTTGCTTAGACAGCGCAAGAGCTAAATTGCTGGACACTGTGCTTTTCCCTACACCCCCCTTACCAGAGGCTACAACAAAAATATTGTCTATATTTGGAATAGGAGCTTGTTGCTGAAAGGGGTTTTGACTCATAGTATGAACTTTCTACAATTAATTCTTCCCTCTGTCCATTATTCTTTTAAAAACTTTTCCCTTATTTAATAAATGTACATTTTTGAGATAAATCAAAAAGAAGATATACTCTTATATCTTGAAATGATTATGACGATAAGGAGAAGAGAGGAATACAGTTATGAGTCACTTTTTTACTGGAATGAGTTCTTTTGTTTTTATCAATATTGTAGTGGTTATTGTATTTCTTTTGTATTTCTTCGGTGGCAGATCATCTCCTAAGCCTTCTAAATTAAACCTCTCAGCTAAAAAGAAATTAGACTCATCTTCTCACAAAAACCCTGAGAATATGCGGTCTTTAACTATTCATTTTCAATATAATGGAGAAACCAAGGAAGCATATAGCACTCTAGGTTTACCAGCAGGAGCCTCTCTAGAGATGGCTGAAGCTGCTTATCAAAAAATTATTGCAGAAAACACTCAAGTAGACAACCTATGCCTTGATGCCATTGAAGCTATTAGAAAAGTCTCTCAAGCTGCTTAATTAGTCCTATAGACTCACTTTAAAAAAGAGATAGCTTTTAGAGCACGTTTTTTAAGAGATGAAACTTTTAATAGAGGAACAAACAATTTAAGTTCTACGCCATGAGGTTTGCCTAAAATAGCAACCCTTAAAGGCATAAATAGATGTTTACCTTTCACAGAGCATTCTTTTTGAATTTCTTTTTGTAGAGAAATAAATTGCTCCTGACTTATAAATTCTTCTTTAAAATGTTCTAATTTACTTTGCCATGCAAAAGTCACAACTTTAGCCTCTGGCCATTTTAAAGTTTCAATTCCTTCATCTTTAATTTCAAAATGTGAATCAATAAGCAGTTTATATAAAGTAGGAGCATCTGCTAATGTTTTCATATAAGTTTTTAACACTTCTAATGAACGATCTTTCCATTGTGTATCTTCTTGTATATGAATATTTTCATCCTCTAAAAAAGGAGTGATTCTTTGCCAAAGTTCTTTGTGAGGTAAAGACCTTAAGTGATGAGTATTGATAGAAATCAGTTTTTCCTCATCAAAGATGGCAGGAGCGACATTTAATCCATCTAAAGTAAATTTCTCGATAAGTTCTTTTACAGTGAAAAGCTCTTGATTATCTTTAGAACTCCAACCTAATAAGGACAGATAATTGATCATTGCTTCTGGTAAAAATCCTTTTTCTTTATATTGCTGGCAGGAAGTAGCTCCAAAGCGTTTACTAAGCTTTTTACCATCTGGTCCTAAAATTAAAGACAGATGAACAAATTGAGGTATTTTCCAATTAAAAGCTTCATAAAGCATCATTTGTTTTAATGTGTTATTTAAATGTTCATTTGATCTAAATACATGTGTTATTTCCATAAGATGGTCGTCAATCACACAGCAAAAATTATAAACTGGCATATTATCAGATCTTAAAATCACAAAATCTCCTATTATGTTAGAAGAAAATTGAACATCACTCCTAAGTAAATCTGGCACAGAATATGTTTTAGACTCTGGCACTTTAAAGCGGATAGCAGCAGATTCACCTAAAGCTATTTTAGCTTTTGCATCTTCTAGAGAAAATTTATAGCATGTACCATCATAATGAGGGGGCATTTTCTTGGCCATAGCAAGTTGCTTTTTTTCAGCAAGTGCCTCTTCACTACAAAAACAATAGAAGGCCTGTCCTTTTTCTAATAATTGATCTGCATATTTTTGATAAGTGTCTATGTTTTGGCTTTGACGATAAAGATGATGAACTTTTTGTTCTTTTTGACCTTCTTTATTGTCTATCTTGTTATCAAAGTTTTCCCAATTCAACCCCAACCATTTAAGACTTTCCAGTTGGCTTTGCAAAAAGTCTTCTGTGGATCGCTCTTGATCTGTATCTTCTATTCTTAATAAAAAATGCCCTGATGTATGATGTGCATAAAGCCAATTAAAAAGAGCTGTCCTTGCTCCTCCCACATGCAAGTAGCCTGTTGGACTTGGGGCAAACCGCAGCCTAACTTTGGATTGAGAGTCCCGGCTATTCATAGAAGTACCTTTTTGCAATTGCTGTTTTTAGATTCCATTATTTTTTATGTATGCTCTTATTATATGCTCTGTAAAAAAATCACACAAGGTATCAATCATTATTTTGTTTGAAAGATTTACTAAATGCTTTTGATAACTCTTCCATTTCTTCTAAGCCTCTATCAGGTATACCCATAGACTTATTAGCCCAATCGTACTTTTCAATAATAGGTTTTATTAGATTGATTACTTTATCTTTCCAATTATCATTTTTTTCAATCTTTTTTAGTAAATAATATAAGATTAGTAATATGTAAAATATGTGATCATTTGGTATATCTGGTTTTTTATATTCTGAAGGTTTAATTGTTAATTTTTTATTCCAAAGTCGACTGTGATGAGCACAAATATTTCGTATGTATGTCAATACACGTAACCATTTTTCCAATGTTAGGTAATTTAGTTTAAAATGTTTAGAGATTTCCTTTTTATCTTCTTTTTTTAGATATTTATAGAAATGCGATAGCTGACCAAAACTTATGATTTCTGTGAGCATCCAGATTGGTATGGTAGGAAAATCTTTATATTGGTTTTTATAATTTCTAATGGATTCATGTGATTGTGATGAACGCTCAGTATCTTTATGAATTTTTACTAACCACTCATGATGTTCATCTTTTTTCTCTTTTTGAAAAAACTCATACTCTTCATGTGCAAATATACCATATTTGTGCGCTATGTGGTAAGTTAGCTGAGTACGAATTGCAACCTCCACCCATTCATAGCATCCATGACTAATAAGCGAAGTTCTCTATCAAATTCATATAATTCACATACGTTATTAAATGTTGTTTCAGGTTTTAGTTGTTCATTATTTCCTTTAGACTTAAATGGAATTAAATAAGCTTTGAATCTTTCATAACTAATAGAAGATAAAGTTCTGAAAGCATCTTGTTTATTGTGAATTATTAAGCCCTTTTTTTCAAGCAGATTAAGTTGCTGATCAAAAGTTAAAGTTAAGGGAGGTTTTTGATAACTAGAAATAGACAAGTTATAACCCTTCCTTATACATTAATTAAATAATAAATATAAAAAAATCCGCCAGTTACGCTATTGTCAAAAGACAAGGAAGCGCGGCGGATGTTGTTAATTTCACATTATACCAAGATGACCTTATTGTCAATATATTAAATTGATACATAAAATCCAACGAATTACCTCAGAATATGTGTTACCGAAGCTTGGTAATGTTATTTTGATTTTCGGATTGGTTGCCTCACAATCCCTCTCTTATTTATCATTAAAAAAAGTCAAAAGTTTCAATGAATTTATAAGTATTTCTTAACACAATCTTTTTTTCTATGAAAATAAAGTTATATTATTTTGGGGATAGAGTACTAGAAAGAACATCTTTCATAGAATAAAGCCCTGATGTCTTTGAGGCTAACCACTTTGCGGCAACAAGTGCTCCTCTTGCAAAAACACTGCGATCAAGAGCTGTATGTTCCATCTTTATGGTTTCCTCCTGTCCCATACACCATATCTGATGAATTCCACGAATATCCCCTCCCCTTAATGAAAGAGGCTCTGGAACTTCTGATTTGACTTGCGACTTCAATCTATCCTGTAACAATAAAGCTGTTCCACTAGGTTTGTCTTTTTTGCTGTGTTGATGAGCTTCTACAATTTGAAAATCATAATCAGAGATAACTTTTAAATTAGAAATCATCTCTGCTATTAAATTTATACCTAAACTCATATTAGGTGCCCAAAGACAAGCTGTCTTTTTAGAGGCAGCCTCTAAAGCTTCAAAGTGTTCCTGTAGAAAACCTGTTGTTCCACTCACTATTTTCACACAATGAGTATCACACCATTTAATTAAAGATAAAAAACACTTTGGCGTAGAAAAATCAATAACTATATCAACACTATTTGGATCCACTTGATTGATGTCATTCACCAATTGTACTTCTGAAGGCAAAAAGCTGAAAGATGTAGACCTACTAACAGCCACAACTTGTACCAATTGAGGATCAGATGGAATCAATCGTATGAGCTGCTGCCCCATAAGCCCTGATACACCTACAACTGCTATTCGTATTTTTGAAGATGCCTTCATTTTCCTCTCCTAATACTATTGCTGTATTGCTGTTCATTTCTTATTATCAAAGTTCACCAAAGTCAATAACCACCCTTTATATTATTTTATGCAACCTTTATAACTAAAAAGCCTGTTGTTGTTTATTAGAAAAGGTCTCAAAAATAAAAATTTGATGAACATTGCTAGTGGTTCATAACTTTATCTAACTACTGATGCACATCAGTGTTCATCTTTTTTCACTAAAATGCATCTAACCTCTATTTCACTAAAATGCATCTAGCCTCTGGCTACTTTCTGGCAGTTAGCCTGAAGGCTCTCGCCTTCAGCAAGTAGCTTGTTACCTCAAAAATTTGTTCATTTTTAGTAGGGAGATATTCTTCGTATCTTTGTATAATGTTAAGGGAAATTTCCTCTTAATATGTACACTTTTTTCTTACAAAAGGTTTGCAACTTCGATAAAAAAAGTTACTGATTAATTAAGGATACACAAAATAATTTATAAGCTCAATTATGAAAGTTTTTTCAGCTTTGAAAAGGTATAAAATATGAATGATAAAGAATACGAGTTTTATAAGCCTGTTAGAAACTTAATACGTCAATATATCAGACATGACTTGCTCAAGGCAATTGTGCTAGATAGCTATAATATATCTAAAATATATGATAGTGGTAGAAGTCTTGAATATTTAAGCCAAAATGGCATTCCTCCTCATTATTTACTTCTTTTAGGTAAATGGATTATTTTAGATTGGGACAACATAAGAGGTAAAAAGCCTGTAAGTCAAAATGAACTTATCAAAATAAAAAATGGAGTTATATCTTTTGCTGATAAAGTAGTAAAAGATGCAACTCCTCAAGATCTAATTTTAAAAAACAATAAAACTATGAGACAGATTGCATTTCAACAATTTTGGTACCAACAAAGACCAAATGACGAGGATGTAGGAAGAACTATTGAGTTATTAATAAAACCATCTATTTCTGACAAAGCTGAGCGTATTATGTATGATTATTGTGGTCTTAATCGTATAGAGTTCTTTGACTTACTTTTAACATTGAAAGAAGCTCTTGATAGAAATGCATTTATAATGAAAAGTTATTATGAAACTATGAAGATTGAAAAAAGAAAAATTGATTCTTTTTTCAAGCTACTTTCAATAAATGAAGATGACTTTACTGACTTTAGTGAAAAGTTTTCTACAAAAAAACATGGTGAGATTTATGAAACATCACCTTTTAAATTAAAACCCTTTTTAAATATAGGAGAAAAGTATTATCTTTGGAGTATTGCATTTCGTGATGAATTTATTAAGTTTGGAATTTATGATATCTTAAAATCTTCCGCCAAAAGTGAGTTTTCAAATTGTTGGGGTACTATCTTTGAAAATTATTTAAAGAAAAGATTAGATGAGTATAATATTTCTTATATTCCTGAAAAACAGCTAAGAAAAGAAGGTCACGCAAAACAAGTTGATTTTTTAATTAAACATAAAAGTTATTCCAAAAGTTTATTTCATAAAAGATCAACCCTCATTTCCTTTAAACAAATAATTTTTAGCTGTATGGTTACTCTAAAAAATATTTTTAGAGTAAAAGCTCCAATTTCTAAATATGATTTAATTTTGATTGAAGCGAAAGCAATTGAAGCTCCTCATCATACAAAATCTTACCCTTCTGATAAAAGAATGATTAGGGCTTACAAAAAAGATATAATTAAAGCATTAGCACAGGCGCATGAGGTTATCAAAACATTTAAAGTAAATAAGCTTATTAATGATACTTTTTTACTTATTGTAACATATGAAGAGTTATATTTAGGTGATGGTGAAGATGTTTGGAATGAATTTGCTAAAACCTCATTAAGTAATGATTATGGAATAAAGGATTTTAATATAAAACCAGAAAACTTATTCTTTATTTCAATTAATAGCTTTGATCGACTGCTTCGAATTACAGATGGAAATATTGAACAAATGATTAAAATTTTTAAAGAAGTTATTAAACAAAAAAATGGTGAAACTAAAAAGTATATTTTTGAAGATTACTTAAAAGAGTTTGATGTGGAAAAAAGTAAAGATCAACATCTTTTTAAAGTTTTTGAAAATTATTTGAAAAATATGCAACAAAAATATTCCTAAAAAATGAATAATCTACAATGATTGAAGTTGGCTAGAAGCCGTGGACACATCACCACAGTCATACCCAACAAATTAAATTCAGCTATATATTTTTTCAAATTAATTGCTTGATTTCCAGTTTTCATGTCTTAAAGGCAAAGCATTGAGTTCATCTCTCAAATGTTTCCATGCTGGTATAACCCTATCCATAATAGATATAAATTGAGGCCCATGATTGGGTATGAGCAAATGAGTCATTTCATGTGCTATCACGTATTCAACAAGTTCTATTGGCTTTTTAGCTAGTTCAGAATTGAGACGAATGCTCGATTGTTTAAAATGGCAACTCCCCCATCTTGTTTTCATCCTTTGTATATAAACCTTTTTAACTTTTACATGCATTATTTTTTCAAACTTTCTAATAACAGATGAGGCCAACGACCTCAATTCATTTCTATAAAATGTATTTAAAACCTGTTCTTTATCTTCTCTTGAAAAATGAGATTTTACACTCAATAAAAGTGTTTTATGTTGTACATCTACAGATGGAGATTTTTGGGTTTCTAACACACTCAATAGATACCTTTTTCCCCATAGATAATGGCTTTCTCGATCTATAAACTCTCTAGGAGTTTCTCTCATTTGAGTTTTAAACTTATCTCTATTCTTTCGAATCCATAAAAGTTTTGAAATAGCAACCATTCTTATCTCATCGGATTTTATATGATAAGGTGCTGATATCCTAACTCTTCCATCTGGTGGTAAAATACTCAAATGAATGTTTTTAATATCTTTTTGTATGACATCAATATGGATATTACCTACTTCTATTTTCATCTCAAAACCCCTTTCAAATATATCTTCTAATATTCCTTTTGTTCATAAATGATTTGAAATACTTTCTCAACTTCATCCCTATCAAGGACAATATCATATATGGCTTTCTTGACAACTTGTTCTTTTGCCTGATGCCCTTTCCATCCATCTGGAGCATTTGTTTTGACAGCTTCATGTATTTTGAGTGTCAGCTTTAAATTCTTGTTGAGATTTTCATAGAGTACTTTTTTACCATAAGTGTCTAATTCTTTAGGCAAATCATCTTCATAACCTTTTTGAATCTTTTTTGCTAAGTTAGCAATCATTTTTAGAAAAGCTTCATATTCAAAGGCTTTGCTTTTACGATTTTTAATGATCTCATCTAAAATTTGAGACATGCGATCATAAAACTCAGGATTGTTTGCTCTTTCTGTAATGATCTTCTTACGAATATTGTTTGTAATAGTTTCAATGATGGCCTCTTGATTATTTTTTAGAGATGAAGGAAGAGTATTGATGGCCTCATCAACTCCAGAGGTCATAATCAAATCAAGAAGGGGTGTGTTATCAAGGTGAGAGACTGTTCTTGCTTGTGAAGACTCAATATAATTATCAATCAAATGCCTCATATCAGCTTCGTATGCCTTAAGATCAATGGTTTCACCACTTGCATTTTTGATGGTTTCTCGTAATTGAATGTAATACTTGACTTGATTTTTAATAACCTGTGTATATACTTTGCCATTTCTTTTTTTTAATCCAAATACAATAGTTTTTCCGCTTGATCCTCTTCCACGAAGACCTCGAACTCTTTTAGCTCCAAAGTAACTTTCATCAATTTCAATTTCTCCTTTTGAAAAAATACTTTCTTTTTCACAAAACTGAGTGATCCTTATACGAAGCTTTTTTAAAATTCTGTTAATACAATTTCTACTTATACCGGAAAAATAAGCTATTTGCTGAGCTGTTAAATCTCCTGAAAAAAGCTTGATAACTTCTCTAAATTTCTTCTCAGAAATTCGGGAACGGATAAAATACCTGTTTTTCATAATCATAACAGTAAGTTAACTCTCCTCAAAGTCAACTTAAAGTGTCATGAACCTTAAATATTCATAAGCATCTACAAGAAGGTCATCCCCATCTGCACGATTTTGACTAAAGTCACTGTTTTCAAATATAGCAATTAAGTTGGTCAGCTTATCGACCATTTCCTTCCCATTACCAAGTTTATTTTCTCTAGCTAGAGGAGCAATGATCCTTTTATTGATTTGATCTCCAATATCTGATTTGCCCTTCAGTGCAATCATATCTTGAAAACTTGCTCCTGGTGGTATCTTAATCGGAGCATAAGGCTGATTTGCGTATTTATCACTAATGTACTTGATAAACAAAAGGACCAAAACATAGTCCTTATATTGACTGGCATCCATTCCCCCACGAAGCTCATCACAACTAGACCATAAAGTCGAATAAAGTTCAGATTTTTTCAATGTCATAGCTAAACTCCAACTGTCTGATTTGCTTCATTCATTAAATGAGATGTCTTATCTTTCTGTAATCCATTGGCTATCAATTGAACTTTTGTTTCTTTTTGTATTTGATGATTGACAGGTTTTAAAATGGAATCAAATGACACAATTCCATTGCTTGATAAAATGGCTTCTCTACATTTTGTGGCAAAGATTTTATCTGATGGGTGCTCTTGCAAATGCTGTGAAATATAAAATAAATCTGATGTACAAACAAGAGCAATACTGTGTTGATTGGCTGTTTGAATGCACTTTTCAGTAAATTGATTTGACCTCTTGCTTGGCTGGTCAAGTCGATAGGCATTTCCAAAAAGCACACCTTTTGCAATATCTTCTGTATTATCCTTTCCATTATATTCTACTAAATTCGTTATCAATTGAGAAATTTTTTTTCTATTAACATCCTTGTTTTTACCTTCAACCTCTCCTAAACCAGTCCCTTCTTTTGATTTGAAAGTGACGTCAAATTCAGATTCTGCATCCCTATAGTTTTGAGCCTTAAATCCCATTAACTCTAAGCAATTTATCACGGCTTCTTCTAAAGGTTTTCCAGTTTCAAAAAGAAGTCTGTAAGGCATTTTTGCTTTTTCTAAATCTTTTTCCAGATCAGCTTTATCTTGACCCAGTTTTTCTATTTTGATGTCTATCTTTCCTATATTTTGTTTTATTTGAGAAACACCATCTATTTTAAATTTGTCATGGCTAGACCAGTCAGGAGGAGGCGTTAAAGCACAGGAGCTTTTAAGTGTTTGATCTATTTGAATAATATGCTGGATCAAACGATTTGAGAGTTGATATGCTTTTTCATTGTAAGTATATTCGACAAGATCAGAATGTCTAAAATTGATTGCAGGTAGAATAACCAAGAAACCACCAGATGGAGTCTTAATGATTCCTCCGAAGACCTCTGATCTTCTTTTTGGATCAAAGTTTTTTGGAACAAAATACACATCACCTCGGAAATGAGAAAAAGCTATTTCATAGTAAAAATATTTTTCGAAGTCATCCCATAGAGACTTTAAAGTAGCCTTTGTATTACTATATTTTTTGATTTCTTTTCCTGAAACAATACGAGGTTTTCCTAAAGGTAAAAAATTTAAAAAAGGATTAAAATATTCATACTGATTGCCATATCTACTAGATGCTGTTTTATAATAATAAAATTCTGGTGGTTTTTCGCAAAAAACAAAAATAGTTTTCTGTTCTGACATGGCCTGCTGAAATTCAGATTCCCAATGTTTAATTTCATCTCGAAAAACTCTAGATTGATCTTCTGTCAATAGTGGCTTTCCTTCAAATGTTTGTTGAAAGGTATAATTAAAAAATTGTGGTGAAAATAAAATCACATCCCCATCCATCAGTGACTTTCTGTCACTTGATAAATAAGAACTTACTTGCCCATTTTTAAAAGGGAAATGCTCTATTCCCATACCTATTATCTGTTTATCCAAGATAATACCTCCTACACTTTCTTATCGAAATTACAAACTCCAAGAAAAGCCATATTGGCATAAAACTGACTCCTGTTCAACATATAAATCAAATGTACAAACTGCTCTATACTCCTAAATGATAACTGCTATGCAGCATAGAGGAACTATACCTATATGAGAGAGCCTTTTCACATAAGTTTGCCTTTCTGTCTCACTAAAAATGAACCAGCCTCTGTATCACTAAAATGCATCTCGTCTGTGTTTCCCTAAAAATAAACTGACCTCTGGTCATTTTTGGGCAGTTAGCCTGAAGACTTATGTCTTCAAGAAAATGCTAACTGCCTCAAAAATCCGTTTATTTTTAGGAGGAAGATACTCTTCGTTTCTTTGCAAAATGTTAAGGAAAATTTTCTTTTATTATTTCTTCTGCAAGGCAATCCGGAATCAGTTCTCGGAAACAGAAACCAGTTTGCCAGAGTGCCAAATTCATGTATTTTGACACAACTTATAGAGGAATGCCCCAAGTTTATCAGCTTCCTTTATTAATACTTGATGATTAATAAGAATGAGTATGGCTTGTGTTTCTCTTAAAGAACCTAAACTAATTTCGTAAAATTTCCTACGTTCCTTAGAACTAGATTTTGCAGATCCTTCAGCTAAATTGAGTACAATACTAAGCACAGCTCTTTGAAACTGATTTTTCATTGGCCCTTTTAGAGTTAATTTATTAGATTTATGATAGAACTGAATTGCTAATTGATAAGTCTTGAATTTTTGCATAAAAAAATAGAGGCATTTTCCCTAACATGTATGCAAAAAATGAGAAGTATCTCTTTACTAAAAATAAACAAATTTTTGAGGTAGTCAGCATTTTCTTGAAGATGTGAGTCTTCAGGCTGACTATCCAAAAATGGCCAGAGGCCAGTTTATTTTTAGTGATACAACTTGGGAGGTAAAAATTATGCAAAAATTCAAAATAAGCTTATTTATTACCAGTTTCCAGAAACCGGTTTCCCGGAAGCCATATCCCGGATGAATAAAACAGTGTTTTTAGTCTTTACCCGTCTTGATAGCTCGTCTTACAAGCTCTTTCACATAAGTCTGCCTTTCTGAACCGGAGAGGAGTTGTTCTATTCTATCGTATAGGCTTGAATCATTGATCAATGCTCCTAAAGTGCCCTGGCCTTTATCTATCTTTCTTAAAACAGAATTAAGGTAGTACAACGACTGTTTTAACTTTTTCTCCTCCTGTATATCTTTTGCCAGTACATTTAGAGAAGATATAAGTTCTGTAAGTCCCTTACTGCTTTCATTGAGGTTATGCATGATCTCAACGGCTTTATTGTTCGCATTTAAGCTTTTAACAAGAGTGGCTAATTCTTGCAAAACTACAAATAGGTTTTCTATCTTATCACCTTCTGAAGAAATAACAGAAAATATATCAACTTGTGGCTCATGAATTAAAAAATCACCATCCTGTAGAACCTTTCCACTACCTTCCGGGTTTATAGATACGAACTTATCACCTAAAACACCTTTTGTTTTGGTCTCAACCTTCGATCCTTCTTTTATTAGGTTTTGATAACGATTATCTATACCTAATTGAATGAGAACTTTATTTTCAGAAGGTAAAGGACTAACAGAACCTACATTTCCAATAGTAACTCCTAATAACTGTACAAGACTGCCCGGTCCTAAGCCTTCAATAGAATCCATCTTGACCTGCAGTGTGTATCGGGTGCTAAAAAGAAAAGATCCTTCTCTTAATGAAAATAAACTGATGATAAATATAACAATTGCTACACTTACGAAAAGCCCTACCTTAATTTCTATATGTTTACCATAATCTTGATTAGACATTATACAACCTCTCCTTGAACAAACTTATGAATAATATGTTTTGAATTATTTTTTAAATCTTTCACTGTAATAATAGCCCCTATTTCACAATTAGAAATCATAGCAACACGATCACAAATAGAAAAAACAGAAGACATGTCATGAGTCACTAAAATAGATGTAACACCAGTTTTTTTAAGATCCATTATTTCTCCTATTATTGTTCTAGCATTAAATGGATCTAAACCTGCTGTGGGCTCATCATAAAGTATGATCTCAGGCTCCAAAATAAGAGCTCTGGCAAGCCCAACACGTTTTTGCATTCCTCCAGAAAGATGAGCCGGAAAAAGCTGTGCATTACCTTCTAAATGAAAATCTTTAAGTTTTTTATAGATAATCTCTGAGATTTCTTCTTCAGAGAGATGGGTATGTTCTCTTAAAGGATAAGCTAAATTTTCATAGACTGTCATAGAATCAAAAAGAGCTCCTCCTTGAAAAACATAAGCCACTTTTTTTCTTAACTCGATCATTTTATTTTCTTTAAGAGTTGTAACATCAAAGTTAATAACTTGGATTGTTCCTCTATCTGGAATTTCTAAACCTATGAGACTTCTTAAAAGAAAACTCTTACCTGTACCAGAGCCACCAATTAAACCAAGACATTCTCCTTCTCGCACTTCAAGGTTAACTCCTTCAAATACTGTTTTAGTGCCAAAGCTCTTATAAAGATCCTTTACTTTAATGATAGCCATAACTGGATCTCCCAAAAAAGTTTACTTAAAAAGAAATCCCCAACAAGAATCAACAGAGAGGATGTGACCACACCCTTTGTTGTAGCAATACCAACTCCTTTTGTTCCTTTTCCCGTGTTTAATCCATAGTAACAAGATACAAATGCTACAATTAAAGCAAAAACAAATGTTTTTAGAAAACCACTTAGAAAATCAAAAAAACTCACTGTCGCTGAAACATTTCTCATAAAAAATAAGGGATCTAATCCCAATTCAAATGCCCCTACTGTAATAGCCCCAATAAGACTAAAAACATTTGCGATAAGAGTCAGTAAAGGAAGTGCAATCGCACAAGCTATTACACGAGGAATCACAAGTCTTTTTATGGGTGAAGTTCCAAGTGCTTTGATGGCATCAACTTGTTGAGTGATCATCATAGAGCTTAATTCAGAGGAGATACCAGCACCTACACGAGCTGCAAACATTAAACTTGTAAACACAGGCCCCATTTCCTTCACAATTGACATGGCCACCAAGTGAGGAACATAGAGCTTAGCCCCAAATTTCTCCAAGCCTAAGCCAAACTGCATCGACATTACCATTCCTGTGGAAATAGTAGCAACTATAATCAATGCTAGAGATCTTGAACCAACATGATATATCTGATCTATTGTAAGTTTGAAATAATAAGGAGGTCTAAAAAACTCCTTAATTGTAGTTATTATAAGCAGGCATGTGCCCCCTAAAAAATGAAATTTACTTAAAACAAAAGTGCCTAAAGAGGCTACTAAAGAAGAAGTCACTGAACCTTAAATCCATCAATAAAGCTACTAAAAGCATCTTTACTCTTATCAAAATGTTCTGTAAGACCAATAAAGCTTAGTGTATAGCTACATGAGTTTTTCTTAAAAATGACAAATTCTAAATTCACCTTCACACCATCTAATTGACCTGATACAAAAATTCTTTCAGCTTGTCTGCTGTTGTATTCCATACGTGTTCTTTTTAAAATCTTTCGATCTAAAAGCTCTGATGTTGATTTTTGTAGTATAGTCTCTAAATCAGGGTCTATTGATTCATTACAAATCGATTGATAAGATATAATATTTCCCGTCTCTTCATCAATCCATGCCTTATCTGCGCCAGCTTGTTGCGTCTCAAAAAAAGGAGATGAAGGCTCTTGATAAGAAACTGATTGTGACTTTTTAGTGTCTGGAGAAATTTTAAACGAAATACAAGCAGAACAAATCATCAATAAAAAAACACAAAGCCATAATGATCCAAAATACCTATACCTATACATAGACCTCAAAAAAATATTCATAACTTTTTAAATTCCTTTGTCCTTCTATCAATCGGATATATAAAAAAAGCATCAAATAGACGAACGTTATAAAAAGTCAATAAAATATACCTACTAGAGTCCTGGTTTTATAACTCATATAGAAGTTGACTGGACGCACTATCCTCTCATCTCAGTTTAAGAAATATGAAAATGCTTAAATACTTAGAGATACTAGGTCAATCATATAAATATAATTATGATACGAAATCACAGGCACAAAAGTTATAGCCGTTAAGTCAAAGACATCTAAAATATATGCATGATACATGCATTCTACTGATTTTAATAAAGAAAACCCTAAATATGTAAAAAAATCAACACTTATTTTTTATTTGATCGAAAAGAACTCTAGGTGGTCAAACCAAAAAATGTTAAATAAGAAAATAAAGTTCTTCAGTTATAACAGTAACTTAAACTAAAAACCCTACCTATAAATGTCAGGAATATAAAGATTTATTTGAAAGTCCATCATTCTAACCATATTGTCACTTTGCTTCAAAAATATTTTTTTTATAAATTAAGATTGCTCCTTTCAAAAAGAATGCGTAAATCATTTGTATGCAGACTCAAAATTTTCCTCCACAAGCCTATAGTAAAGAAACCATATCAGAAGCCTTCATGTGGCTACAATCTCAGCCTGATGAAATCAAGAAAAGAGCTACTCACACAGAAGCATTGCTTTCTCTTTATTTGAAAAACAAAAGCCAAAAGTATTGGGCTGCCAAAACAAATACCTCTATTAACAATAGTGTGAATGATTTTAACGACCAACTCCAAGAAATAGCCTTAGAGGTATCTCCTAACCAAACTCAACCACACGCTAATGGAAATACCTTGATAACAGAGCCTGATTTTAATAACCCTCTATCTCATAGATTAAATGACCCTAGCCACTCTACAACCGTCAACTTCATCAACAAAAAAGAAGAAGGCCATACTTTAGATACAAAACAAGATATAGAAGATATGCTAGATGAAAAAAGCTTAACTTCACTTCATAGAACAAAAGCAAAGTTCAATTTAAGCTCTAATAAAGAAGCTGCTCGCCTCTTAATCTCTTTAGGATTCGAACAGGTCAAATCACTTATGCCTGACAAGCCTGCTCAATCTGATTCAGAAAATCACTAACTGTGAGAATATCATCTTTTTTTCTAACATTTGTCCTTCTTATTTATCTTATAATGAAACATAAAATTTTTACTACAACCCTAAATTTCATCTAAAAAAGGTGAAAAATGATAGAACTACTGCGATCTCTCACCAAACAGCTTTTTATGTCTCCATCACCTCGAATAGATGCAGAGATTCTTTTAGCCTATGTTTTAAATGTACGAAGAGAAGAACTTCTATGTTTAAATCACAAACTCACATCTAAAGAAAAAACTTTATTAGATAAGTGTCTTTCTAAAAGAAAAAAAGGACAACCCATCCAATATATCACTCAACATGTAGAGTTTTATGGAACTTCCTTTTATGTCAAAGAAGGAGTCTTTATTCCAAGACCTGAAACAGAAATATTAGTTACTTGGGTCCTAAATCATATAAAGCCCCATAACAGATTGTTAGATATGGGAGCAGGTACAGGTTGTATTGGATTGACCTTAGCTCTGATAAGATCTGACATCTATATATATGCTTGGGAAAAATCATCTGTTGCACTTGATGCCCTGCGTCGAAATTATCAAAAGAAAAAATCTCCTCCAAACTATAGTTTTGAATCTTTTGATATCACCTGTAATGCAATAAAAGCAAATCACCAAAAAAAATATAACATAGTAGTATCTAATCCTCCTTATATTGGACGTTCTGATCAACATATTGATCCTCTTGTCAAAAAACATGAACCCCACTTGGCATTATTTTCCGGGCCAACTGGATGTGAATGTTTGGATAGCTGGTCTCGTATTGCTTATGCTGTTCTTGTAAAAAATGGAAGGATTTGTTTTGAGATAGGATTTCAACAAGCTCTTCACGCTATAGAAATTTTTCAAAAAAATGGTTTTGTAGATATTAAAATCATCAAAGATAGTGCTGGATTGAATCGAATCATTGTAGCAAAAAAGACATAAGTGAATTCATGTTTAAAAAGATTATCAAATACAAAATATAGGAGTTACAACTAATGGACAAAATGGTTATTCATGGTGGACAAAGATTATCAGGGCAAGTCTCTACAAGTGGTTGTAAAAATGCTGTTTTACCTATTTTATTTTCTACTCTACTTACAGAAGGAAGATGCTGTTTCGAAAATGTACCCTACCTTAGAGATATAGACTCTTCTTTTTCACTTCTAAAAGAGTTAGGAGCCACCATAGAAAGAAAAGACCATCACTTCAGTACCCAAATTTCCAAAATAAAAAGTGTCAAAGCTCCTTATGATTTTGTCAGTAAAATGCGAGCAGGCATTTTGTGTTTAGGACCTCTTTTAGCAAGGTGTCAAAGAGCTATTGTCAGCCTCCCAGGAGGGTGTGCAATAGGAACAAGACCTGTAGACCAACATTTAGAAGCACTCAAATTAATGGGAGCAGATTTCCAAATTAAAGATGGCTATATTCATGGTAAGTGTCGAGACCTTAGAGGTGCTCATATTATTTTTGATCAGGTCACTGTAGGAGGAACAGAAAATATTTTAATGGCAGCTGTACTGGCTAAGGGAGAAACCATCATTGAGAATGCTGCTAAAGAACCAGAAGTGACTGCTTTAATTCATTATTTAAATCATCTAGGAGCTAAAATTTCAGGAACTGGTAGCAGCTTCTTAAAAATAGAAGGTGTCCAAGCTCTCAAATCAACATCAGAAAGTTATATGATTATTCCTGATCGTATAGAAGCAGGCACACTCTTAATAGCAGGTGCTATAACAGGTGGAGATGTAAAAGTAACTAACTGTATCCCATCACATTTAAAAACATTAACCGATAAGTTAAAAGAAGCTGGCTTTTGTCTAGAGGAAGGTAAAGATTGGATTAGAGTTCTACCATGCGCTTCATTTCAAGCTGTAGATATATCAACAACACCTTACCCTGGCTTTCCCACAGACTTACAAGCCCAATTTATGGCACTTATGACACAGGCTAAGGGTGTAAGCGTGATTACAGAAAACATTTTTGAAAATCGTTTTATGCATGTGCAAGAACTTAAAAGATTAGGAGCTAATATCACTCCTAAAACAAAGGTGGCTATTGTGAGGGGACCAACAAAATTAAGAGGCGCAAGCCTGATTGCTACAGACTTAAGGGCAAGTGCAAGCCTCATTTTAGCAGCTCTTGTTGCAGAAAATACCACAACAGTCCACCGTGTATACCACTTAGATAGAGGATATGAAAAATTAGAACAAAAACTATCCTCATTAGGTGGTAATATAGTAAGAAGGAGTGTTTAAAAATAATGTCTCAAAATGTACCACAACCACAATGGATGATTAAGGATACAGAAGGAAACCTTTCTGGCCCTCACAGTCTACAAGCGATAATTGATCTTATCTATGAAGGAACACTTATAGGCACAGAGAAAATATCAGAATATCCAGGTGGTTTATGGAAAACTCTTTCTCAGTGCCATCAATTTTATGATCCTTTATTTTCTGCTCTCGCAAACAAAAATTTACCTCAAAAAATTGAAGATTCTTCTCCTCTTCCTTCAAGTGATGATGTAAATAATCAAGAAGAACTTAACGAGAATGAAGATCATCAAAACCTCTACACAGAAAATATAAGCGAAGAAAGTATAAATAAGGAATCAAACTGTCCAATAGTAGAAGATGCTAATATAGGTTCTTTTTCTCAAGCTAAAAAGATATCAAACGAGAAACAAGAACGAACTATGTTAGTTGAAAGCATTTCTAGCAAAGATAAGTTGTTTGACACTTATGAAAAGCATCCATCTAAAAAGAATATACTACATTCCAAGAGTGCTTCAAATTATACTAACCAAAATAGTTCTCCACTTCCAGACTTTTCAAATAATGAATTACTGCCACAACACAGCAAAGCAAAACTACCAGCTTTAGCTACACCTATCACTAAGAAGCCCAAAAAAGCACCTAAAAGAAAACCTAGAATATTTTTTATCTTTTTCTTTATCATTATTAGTTATTTTCTACTTATAGATGATAACGATAACAACAAGCAAGATGAAAAATTTGCAAGATTGATAGCTCCTCAAAAGTTTAATATAGGACAGCTTCCACAACCTGAAATAAGAAAGCGTTTTCAAAAAGCTATTAAATTATTTTATAGAAGTACCTATCTTGATTATATCAAAGCACAAACTGAGTTAGTAGACCTTGCAGAGCAGGCTTCAGATATTCCTGATATCTTAGGATTGCTCTGCTTAACACATAGAGAACTTTGGCCTTACTCTAAAAAAACAAACCAAGACCTTGAAGCAGTTTCTTCCCTTTCACAAAGAATATCAAAAGTACAAGCTATAGGCATTCATCAAGACCAATGTAATATTGTAAAATATCTTTTTTCAAACCAGATAAAAATAGCTAAAGATGTAATAAATAAAGTTTTAGAAGATTACCCAAATGCTCCTGTACTTTATGATTTGAAAGCAGAAATATTAGCTAAAGAGAAAAAATACAGTGAAGCTATTGCCTTTATTCAAAGAGCTAGAAATATTTCCAGCGAGTGGAATTCATGGCTCAAGCTTTATATTCAAGAGGCAGAGTATCAAATAGCAGATCAAAAATATATACATGCAGCTGATATTCTAAGACCACTGCACTCTAAATTCCCATCTCATGTCTTAATATCCGTACTCCTAGGATATTTAGATTTAAGGTTTCTTGATAACCAGAAACAAGGAGTTGAGCTTATCCAAAAAGGACTGCAATCTGAAGAAGTGTTATTGTCTAAGACCTATAGTAAAGTCACACTAGCTTTAGCCCAATATCATGAAAAGCAGAAAAACCCAAAAATGGCTTTAGATTTTGCTAAAAAAAGCTACCAAAAAAGTTTTTACAATACCAATGCAGAAAACATAATATTGCGATTAGGAGGAATCAAAGCTATACAATCTATGCAAACAACAGAAGATCAACTCATTGCTACAGGAGACGCTTTTTATAACAGAAAAATGTTTATAGAAGCACAAGCCAAGTACCAAATAGCTTACGAAGAAAATCCAAAAAGTGCTAAAGCAGCCTTAAGAGCAGCTAAATGTCTATGGGAATTAAATTTAACAGAAGAGAGTATAAAATGGGCTAAAAAGGCCCTTGTGGCTGATCCTAAATTGGTAGAGGCATACACCACACTGTCAGATTACCTCACTCAAAGATATCATTTTGATGCCGCCATTGCCCTACTTTTACGTGCTGCAAAAAGAATACCTCGAAATTACAAAATCTTACAAAGTATTGCATCAGTGGAATTTAAAAGACCAAATTATAAAAGCGCCGAATCTTTTGCAAGAAAAGCTCTTAAACTAAATGATGCTGATATAACTACAAACACTTTATTAGCTGAAATTCTTTATGAAACAAAAAAATATAATGAAGCCTTTCATATTATTGCTAAATCTATGGAAATAGGAGGAAACCAGATACAAATCCACAGGCTTTATGGAAAAACAATAGCTGCTATAAAAGGAGAAGCTTCTGGAGTGAAACATTTGACAGGCCTCATTAACACCTATCCCAACATTGTAGATTATCAAATAGCTTTATCTGAGGTTCATTTGGCTTATCATAATTATGCAAAAGCAAAGGATGTTTTAGAAAAAGCAATAGTCATTAATCCTGAAGAAAAAAAAGCTTATATGTTATTAGGTGAAACTTATTCAAAGATGGTAGATGATAAGAATGCGCTAAATAAAGCATTAAAATCTTACCTGCAGGTTGCTATTAAAGACCCTTTTGATGTAAGGCCTTTATTTGAAATTGGACTTATTTACATGAGAACTAAAAAGTATGCAGACGCTATTAAACAGTTTGGAAGGGTTTTAAGAATTAATGAAAGTTATCCTAAAGCCCATTTCTATCAAGGGACCTCTTATTTCTTTTTAGGACTAAGTAATCAAGCACTTGCTGCAACAAAAAAAGAAAAACAAATCAACCCAAGTCTTGCTGAACCTTACCTACTTGCTGGAGATATTTATATGAATGTTGGACTTTACAAGAAAGCTATTTTAGAATTTCAAAGAGCTATTAAATTACGTCCACAGGGGGCGCAGATTTATGTCTCCTTGGCTAAAGCTTATAGATTTTCTAATGAGTTTGATGTTGCTGAACAAATGATTAAACAAGCTGAACGACTAGAAAATGGTAATCCAAAGGTTTACAAAGAACAAGGAGCAATTTATGAAAGTAGAGGAGAAGTACAAAGAGCTATTGCAGTTTATGAACAATACCTTCAAATATCTCCAAACGCCAATGATAGACAAGTTATTAGATCAAAAATTTCACAACTTGCTCAGCAATAATATGTGTGTATGAAACTTGTAACTTTTATTTCCAGAATCATGACAGGGTTTGTTTTTGGTTGGGTTTTTGCTATTATCGGCAGAGAAATCATTGGAACATTTATAGGATATCCTCTCTTTGTCTTTTGGTTTATTCTTTCTTTCTTATTATTATCTTTTTTAAGATTAACACGTTCCTGGACCTTAACAGATATAGGGATTTTTAATGTTATCTTCTTCACTGTTGGTTATCTAATAAAAACTTATATTACCATAGCACCTTAATTTATAGCCCTCAAATCTTGATCCAACCTACTTGACACATCCATTCCATGTGAACAATCATTTTAGAAGAATTAAAGCAACGTAACACTACATATTCAAAAGGAGAATAACAATGCTATTTTCACATTTTAAAAGAATGTTTATATTTTTTACCTTTATCACAACAGTAATAAACCATTTTTCTATAGCACAGGAAGACATTGATGATGGTCTAAGTCTAATAAGAAATAGCTTTGACGGAAATATTGAAACAGTCATGTTCTTGATAGATCAGGGAGTTGACCCGAATACAAAAAGTGCCAACGCCACCCCATTGACAGCCGCAGCTATTGGATACAACTTTGGTATAATGAAACTATTATTACAAAAAGGAGCAGATCCCAATCCTTATAGATTCCTGAATGAGAGATGCACACTGATTATTTCTTTAATGGAATACCACACATCAGACGACTCTCTCCTTTTTGAAGCAATAAGAATTTTACTAGAAGGGGGAGCAAATCCTAACTCACATAGTGGACATTTGTCTAATATAACAGCTTTAATGCCAGCTAGTGAGAAAGCAGGAAGTGACGGAGATTATGGAGAGAAGTCATTAGAATTGACCAGGCTTTTATTAGAATACCATGCAGATCCTAATGAGCGGGATGAACATGGGCACACAGCACTTATGGGTGCCGAATTCAAAGCAGGAGCTGAGCTTTTATTGGCATTTGGAGCAGATCCTAATATGCAAGCGAATGATGGAGGCACAGCACTAATGCATGCTAGTAGAATAGGTAATTTAGATTTAATTAATACCCTATTAGAGTGGGGGGCAGATCCTGGTATACCAGATAATGAAGGTAACACAGCTACAATCTTAGCTAAAAACCAGGAAGTATCCCAATATCTGGAGAATTGGAGAAAGTGAAAGAGGATTCTTTTTAGCATAAGCATTACTCATTTGCTGTAAATATCTGGGTAATTTGTTAAGAAGAGAAAACAGTGCAAGGAATTTTTCCTTGTACTTAATTTAAATTGCAGAACCAATATTTACCTGACAAGTTTTTAGAGTGTATCTAAATCTATTGCATCTAGATAGAGTTTTGTTTTTACAGGACAAGTCTCTGCAGCATCTCTTAAGCCGATGGGATACTGTTGTCCTTCTCTATATTGATTTCCAAAGTCTCCTCGGATTGAAAATAACTCTTCTAAAGTTCTTGTCTAAGGGTTGAGTCTTCGTTTATATCGATCCCTTGTAGAAACGATTCTTGCAAATAAAAAACACTCATAATTGATTTTGCTTCTTTTGGTTCATGGTTTCGATCCAAATCAAAATGCCCTAATTCATGAAAAATGAGCATCTCCTTTACATTCTCAGGGCGAGTGAACCACGCATCGTAGTTTATAAGGATATGCTTGCTACTAGGGATGTAGTAGGTTGTGCCTTGAAGAGTGAATTTTTCTGCTAACCGGCTGAACTGTCTCCAGACTTCGCTATCTGATCTATAAAAAAGGATTTTGACAGGGTAATCAAACCCTTCTTGACCTGTTATTTCTTTTTTGGTGAATAGGTATCTTTCGATATAAGGCAAAAACTCAGAGTGTGTTTCCGCATCTATCCATGTCTGAGGGGAATCAGAGATACACTCTACTGGCACAATGTCACCAAGATTAATGGAAGAGAAGACTTGAGAAGCATCTGAGTTAGGTTCCAGGTCTGCTTCCCTTTCTATTAAAATTTTTGCAACTTTTTGATTTCTTTTTATAATGGCCCAATAAAGGGCAGTTCGTCCTAGAATATCTCGCTTGTTTATATCTGCTCCTGCTTCTAAGAGTGTCATTGTGATTTCTGTACGTTCAAAAAAAATCGAATGAAAAAGAAGAGTTTCTCCCACAAGATTTATTGTATCAACATCTGCCCCTGTGTCTAAAAACTCTTTAACCTGGTCAAGATCACCTATGAGAATGGCAGTAAACACATCAATATATTGGCCTTGAGCATAAGCAAGGCTATGCAAACATAATAAGAGTGATGAAATAGACAGTAATTTTTTAATAAAGTGTCCTTTAACTTCAAAAATTATATATCTATTGATTTTTTAAGTTCCTAATTTCAAGTTGAAAGTAGTTTGTTCTACTTATATTTTCTGTTATAAACTTAAATCCTATATACATTATATCTATTGCTCTCCCGACTTGTCATCCATGAAATCTAATTTATCATTATAATAAACATTAATTTTATATAAAAGAGATTGATCCTTTTTAGCTAAAATAACATAGCCGTATCATAATAACCTAAAAGACTAGCAAGCCTCCAAGCTGCATGACCAACTTCACTCTCATAATTAGGATCAACTCCGAATTCCAACAATAACTCCATTATTGGTATAACCTCGAACATAAAGATGGAGGATCCCAAGCTAAAAGTTTTAACAGTTCATCCCCGCAGGTGCGGGGAACATTGTTTTCTTTAAGGAGGGGTTTAACAACATTACCGGTTCATCCCCGCAGGTGCGGGGAACATATACAGACATTAAAGATATGCTTTACTCATATCGGTTCATCCCCGCAGGTGCGGGGAACATCTCATGCAGTTTGAAAACCAAATCAGTCATTTCGGTTCATCCCCGCAGGTGCGGGGAACATACCCAGATTTTTAAGCCAACAAAAACCTCTGTCGGTTCATCCCCGCAGGTGCGGGGAACATCTCTATAATCAGAGTTTAACAGTTCTGGTATCCGGTTCATCCCCGCAGGTGCGGGGAACATTACTTGAGCCATTTTGTAAGCCGGCTCTTTGGCGGTTCATCCCCGCAGGTGCGGGGAACATTTTTACCTTAAAGGCATAGTTTGAATCTAAACCGGTTCATCCCCGCAGGTGCGGGGAACATGCAAAACATAGAAACCTTAAATAATAAAGGGACGGTTCATCCCCGCAGGTGCGGGGAACATTGGATCAAGTGCATAATACTTAGCAAACCTTCCGGTTCATCCCCGCAGGTGCGGGGAACATACTTCTTATAACTTATTAAAATATCAAAGAAATTTTAATATGAAACCTTTTACCATTTAATATCTTATTTGTACTCTTTTCCACTACTATCTTCTTTTTGTTTTTTCTCTTTATTTTCCGGTAAAAAAGATACTAATCTCAAACCATCACTATTTATAGGAATTCTTCGATTAGTGCCTATTGTTTGAAAATCAAATCCAGATTCTGTATTGGTTGACCATGCCATAACAATATGACCCTTATCAACAAAAGTTGTACAGTGTTGCCATATCATCTCCCGTATTCTACGAGAAACATTTCCTACATAAACATTTGTTCGAACTTGTAATAACCAGACAGCTAAACGTCCTCGTAAGCGATATGGTATACTTTCTGTTACAACAATCAACATTGACATTATCGACTCCTATGTCCTATCTCTCCTATGTTTTCTGCTAGAGGGATTGCAGGAGAGACTGACTCTAAAGGTTTTTGAGGTAGTTCAATCTCTCCAGCTTTTAATACTTCATCTATTATAGGAATAATTTTTGATAAGGTTTTTTGCTCTCGAAAAGCATCACGGCAAACAAGCCTTACTTCTCGAACAGGATCTGATGATGAAGGATTAGCAGCCACCTTAAAAGCAATGGGTACAACTGTTTCAAACTTAAAAATATCAGCAATATCATATACAAAAGACAAAGCTTTACCCCAGTGAATAAAGCCTATTGCGGGAGCATACCCCGCAGCTAATACTGCAGCCTCTGTGATTCCATACAAGCAAGATGTTGCAGTACTCAAGCATCGATTTGGAAGATCTCCTGCATCCCACTGTTTAGTATTATAATTGCGAGACTCCCATTTGACATTGTATTTTTGAGCAATCGACTCATAAGCTTTTCTAACTCTCACCCCTTCAATGCCTCGCAATTGCTGTACACTTCGCTTTTTTGGAGGAGGTTCTTTAAATCGCATTTCATACATTTTTCGAACAACTCTTAATCGCAAATGATCATCTAAAGCTAATCTTGATTGATAAAGAAGGCGATCACAGCGAGCCCCACCAGGCTGCCCTGAAGAATATAATCGTACTCCTGCCTCTCCAACCCAAATAAGTAGAGTACCAACTTCAGAGGCTAGTTTAACAGCAGCATGAGAAATTCGTGTCCCTGGCTCTAACATAATACAAGCCATAGAACCTACTGGAATATGTGTCCTTACATTATTTTGATCTATAAGTACAAAAGCTCCATCTTTAACATCAATCAATCCATATTTTAAAAAAACCAATGAAATACGATCTTTCATAGGGATAGGTTTAAGTGGAAGATAAGGTATATGAGATTTCATACTTGCCTTTAAATTATAAATTTTATATTCCTTTTACTTGCCATAAAAACTTAATCTAAGATTTTGCTATGGACAACATTCCACAGCCAAAAGCCTTTCCTGGTCCTATCCCACGAAGTATTATATTTTCAACAAAAGCTTTAGGTTCATACAATTTCAAATACCCTCTGAAAGAGACTGTGTAAATAGTTCCAAAATGGTACTGGCTTTTTTGTTTTTTCTTAAATCTTAAAGGGAAGCTCTCAACAATTTCACAGTCTTTTATAAACACATAATTCTCTTTTTCCATCATCTTTTTCAACCACTGCAGCATCACTTGATCTTTTGTTAAGTTATTCCTTAAGTCCCCTCTCAAAGACACTCTGACATCCCCTCGATTTGCGCTTTTTCCTTCTTTTTTTAGTTTTTTACTTGGATAAGCTCTTATAAAAAATTTAAGTTCCTGATTGATTTTTAAATCTTCAAGAGGTCTACTGAAGTTTTTTGTTTGTTTTAAATAAAGGTTCCTTTTTTGCATCTCTGAATTATTACAAACAGGTTCCATAATAGACTGTACAAGAATTTTTTTACTGCCTTTCTCATGAGGATTTTCCACTCTATAGAAAAAAGGAGATCTCTGATAAGAGGATGAATCAACATTTGGAAAAAACTTCCATAAGTCTTTATGCAACTGATAATAATCCAGAGGTTTCAAGCTTTTCAAAATACACAGACTAAGAAACATTGCTTTCCCCCTGAATATAAACTACACGATTAGCAAATCGTCTAACAGAGTCTTTTATAGGAACATCTCTGACCTGTATAGGAACACCACCAATATCTTGGCTTTCACTATAAACAACTCCTTGTGTATCTGATAATTCTTTTAAAACTTCTTTTATATTCTCTGCCTTAAAAACTTTTTCAAATAAAGGACGATGTAAAGGACAAGACCTGCGACCTAAAAATGGTGTGAAAATAGGTTTTTCAATGGCTTCTTTGATTTGGTTTAAGTTATAAATAGCATCTTTTTTGAAATCCAAAATAAGTGTAAATTCTGCATCGTTTAAATACTCCCTGTAAGAAATGATTGCTTCTTTCCTGGGTTTCCCATTGGCCCTCCGTCCATCAAGCACTGTGTGATAATCTGTCATCTTATTTATAGATAAATCTCGAACTTGTGTGCCTTTGTAAACCTGTTTTTCAAGCCTTCTCTTTTCTGCCTTGATCGTGAGTTCAAAGCTTTGGTTAAGATCTTCTCGCTTTTGAATGTTATCCCTTTCAATCCCTAAACAAGCTCCTAAAAGTCCCAAAATTCCACTTCTGGTCGGAAAAATATAAGATGGACGGAAAGTTTCATAAGTATGTCCACCCCATGCCTGCATAGCTCCTTGAAGTTTTAAAATTAAAAACTCTTTCATGGTTGTTTATCCTTTTATTTTTGATCTTCTTCTGTGTCATTAAGTATCCATTCTTTTAGTTTCTCAAGATTTTTATGATCTGTTAAATCTTGAATAAAGTCCTTCAACTCATTATCATTTCTTTCTTCAATGACAGGTTGGACAGAATAAAAAGCCTTTGGATCATCTGTAAGACTGTAAGTGTCTGCAACTTTTTTTTGATATTCTAAGAGAGCTTCAACAGAAGGTTTGAATAGTCCAAACTTGCTTTTTATTGGTTTTACTGGAACTTCAAAGGCATTGGCAAAAGATAAAGGTTGATGAGAAAAACTTACCAAAGCAAAATCAGCTAGATTATGAGCTGCAAATGCGTTTTGTTTGGCAGAAGGTGTCACAGTGGCCAAAAGATGTAAAACATGGCTTGCAACTTCTAAAGCCCTTGATCTGTTACTTTCATCTCCTAGATTTTTCTGTAATTGGCGTAAATCTAAACTAGCATAACGATAAAATACACCGGAGGAAAATTCTGTGGTATCTAGATGAGCTGACCCCTTATCTTCACTGCCTTCTTCTTGCTTTAAATCATCCACTGCTGTAAACCAGTCAATTTCACTGTCCATACCGTGAGTAGTAATAGCATGGGCCACAGCTAAAGCACCATCCACAGACATCATAATTCCTGATGTAGTCATACGTCCTGATAAAGCTATATCCTTTGCATTTGAAATATTTTGTTTTAATTGCTCCTTGTCATCCTTCAATTTGTTTTTTAATTTACTCTGATAAACTAATACTTTTAATGCTTCATCTGATTTTTTATTATTACCTTTTTTCTTTTTCTCTTTTGATATTTCTTCTGAATTGACTTCTGTATTTCGAATTTGCTCACAAATAAATTCAACTTCTGATTTGACCCAGGCAATTGTAGATTCTGATTTTTCAGAATCATCCTTTTCTTTACTTGTTATATTCTTTTTTTGTTCCTTACCATCTTTATCTTTTTTATCTTTAGAACAAAGACAATAAATTGCAAGTTCAATCACTTCATTACTATATCTTTCCTTTAAGGATTCTTTCATCTTTTCTATGAATTGGGCTAGTTCTTTTGTACGGATTGAAGGTTGGCCAAGATGTTGACAATAATATTCAGATTTTCTAATGGCTCGTTTAAGGCTTTGGCTCGATATCCTTGTTCTTTTCACTCCGCCAAAAGTAGCTGTTTTTTGCATTCCCATATCATCCCTGTTCAGATTAGATGGACTATGTGAAATCAAAACATGAAAATTTACAAAATTTTTATTATTGTTATCACTCATTTTCTTTCTCCTTTTTATTATCTTCTTTATTATTAAAATCCTTATAAAAATCCTTTAAAATTTGCTTCTTACTGTGTTTTCCCCAATACCACAGTGTATTGGCCATTTTTTGGAAATCCACTGTGGGTTTTGTATGAACAACCAACCTTCTTAGTTGAATCAAATCATTAGGGCTTTCTGATCGGATCACCTGAAACATTCTTTTTTCACTCACTTCAGCTTGTTGAAAAGCTTGCCCTAAAGATAAACCGTTCTCTTTATGTTTTAAGTCCTTAACTCCTAGAAAAAACACCACTCTTTTCCATTGTTTTTCATTTTGCTCATTTAATCTATTTCCCAAAAGTTTGTAAAAAGCAGGAAGGGTTTCAAGATCATCAGGCTTTGCTATCTTTCTGATTTCAGCACGGTCTCCATTACTCAACTTATTATGAAACTTGTTATAAATTTCCATAAAATCCATATTCATACCTCTTGAACTCTATACTGTTGTTGCAATTTCCTAAAGAGATGAGAGCGACCTTTTTCAATAGCCTTTATAAATTTAGGATCATGCTCATAGGGCTGTGTAACTTCTTCAAAAGTTGTTTTTGCAAGCTGGCAAAATTTATCTTTGTATTTTTGTATTTGTTGAAAATCCAAAGTTCTCAAGGTTTCATGCATTAAAAGTTCTGAATTGTTAAAATAGATCTTTTGAGCTTTTGGTTGAAGTGATTTTTTGATAAAATTAGATTTTTCTTGCCCTTTATCGTTTTTTTTCTCTCCCCATTTCAAATTCTGCCCTAAAAAATATATAGATGTATTTAAAGTACTTTGTGCCTTTAAAGCACAATCAACCAACTCCTTCATTTCAGCATACCTATCATTGAATTCTGGTTTGAGGCTATACATTTCATGTTTTCGAGCAAAAAGACTTTCAGTGGATTTACCTTTGATATAACCACCAACAGCTAAATTTAAAGGTTTTCCACGACCAATACCATCTAAATAAGCATCAACCACTAAAGCTCTTGTATGTCCTTCTTCTTCAGAGCTATTCGTATATAAAAAACTAAGCATTTTGGTCCATAAAGCCATATCTTTAGAGGATGAGGATAAAGACATATAAGGTTTTTTCTTTTCATCATTGTCTTGAATTTTTTTCATATCTATTGGTGTATGAGGATGTAACCAATAATTTTTAGTACAAGAAAGGCCATTTTCTGTAAAAAATCCTGTTGCTTTTTGATCTGCATTGACTACTAATTTGACTTTAGCTGGTTGCCAAAATAAACCCCTCATTAAACCAATTTGATGAGCAAACTCTGGCTTTTCTTTATCAAAAGAAATAGATTTGACCCAAGCAGGATCTTCCATTTTTTCATTGCCATCAACATCCATGATGTTTTTATCTCTTAAAAACTCTTTGTGCAAAATATTGCACCAGATTGTTTTTCGCAAATCTTTTGATTCGTCATAAACAAGCGTTGTCAATGGCCTAGAGCCTTTAAGTCCAACCTTAAAAAAACTCCCACCTAAACCAAACCCATTAGTGGCTTGTTGAAATAAGGCTATGGCTGCTTCTCCTAAGTCCATTTCTTTAACTTCATCTGTTCTATGAAAATGAGCTTCTGACGATTGAGAACTACTGCTTTTTTCAGGTAGACCTATCAGTAATTTTTGTAAGCTTTTTTCTTTATCATTATCTAATTCAAAGTCTGTTTGCATAAAGGGGTATTGGGGATGAAGCAGATCAAACCAATCTTTAAACTTAGAAGTAGCTTTGTCATAATCTTCTTTTTTCATAGAGTTATTATAGGAATCTTCTAGATCATTAAGATCATTTGGAGTAAAGATCACTTGGACTATGCAAACAAGCATTTGCAAACAAGCTAACTCCATGTCATCTCTATCTAAAGCTAATGAGTGTTGCTGATCTTTACAGAGAAGCTCTTTTAGACTGATCTTTTGATTTTTCTGTACAGGTATCCAATTTTCAATTAAAAGATTGTATTCAGACATTAGTGTTTCCAACTTGAGTAGGTATGTATTCTTAACACTTCACTTTTTTCAAACCATACTCACTAGTATAACACAATTTATAACCATGATGTTCTTCTGATAAATATTTTTGAGTTTGTGTCTTATTTTGAATGGCTTGCATTGGTAAATAATAAATACCTTTTTCTGGTTGTACTGAAATATAAGGCTTCCAAGAATTTGGAACGGGAATCATATTTTGATATAAATCTTCAGATGAACTCTTATCTATACATATTTTGCTGTCTAAAAAACATCGACCTGTATCTTTTTCGATCATGGGGATAACACTTAAATTTCTCTTTCCTTCTCTAGTGAGCATTGCAGCATTTTCATCTGTATCAGAAAAATAAGTTTCTGAACTTGCAAGTTGAAAAGCTTTCGATGCACTTTGACTGCATTCATTTTGATATTTTACAAAAGCCTCTGTGATTTCTTCTGGTTCATTATTCCATGCATCTTCTTGATACACTTGTTCTATCCATTGCCTATAAGCTTGAGGAAAAATAATGGAGCTTGTGTTTTGCCTATATAACATCTGTTGAGTTCTCCAAAGGACTCTTTTGTTTTTATAAATGTACTCATGAAATTTATAGTTTATTATTTCTTTTTCTGGAAGAATTATGGAACAAAAAGGATTTTTAAAATCTTTTGGACGTATTTTAAAATGTCTATGCAGTCTGCCCATACGCTGAAATAAAAGGTCCACAGGACATAAAAAAGTGATCAGCCAATCAAAATCAATATCTAAGGATTGTTCTAAGACTTGTGTACCTATTAAAACATGTCCTTTTTCAATGCTACCTTTACCATATTTTTGTATAAGACATTCTTCTTTTTTCATTCTGTCTTTATAACGGTAACGAGAATGCAAAATGTCCACAGACAATTCATGGCATTGCAATTGTTCTGCTATTTTTTGAGCATCATCTACTAAATTACAAATAATACCTACTTTAGCTTTCTGATCTTTTATGACTTCTGCTATTTTTTCTAACTTGTTCTGGGTAAAAGTCATGTCATTATTTGACCAGAGTTCAAAAAAGACTTTTCGATGATCTTCTTCTTTTTCCAAAAAATGTGGTTTTGGCTCCTGATGATTTTCAATAGCTTGTAGAATAAGAGGGTACTTGTTTTTATAATCACTATCACTATTCTGAGAAAGTTCTACATTCCATACCTCTAAAAGCTGTTTTTTCTGATAAAAAGGTAAAGTAGCTGATAATAAAACCACACTTCCACCAGCTTTTTTCTGAGATTTTACAACTTCTTTTAAAAGACCGTACATGTAAGCATCATAAGCATGAATTTCATCAATAATAAGAACACTTTTTCCAATTCCAAAAGAGCGAATAAAAAAATGTTTTAAAGATGGTATTACTGATAACAAGACTTGATCCACAGTAGTCACAGCTATTTGCCCTAAAAAAGCTCTTTTTCTAGATAAAGATAGCCATTCATGGCATTGAACTCCGGCTTCATTACCTTTAGCCCTTGTTTGTTTAAAGCTACTTTTAATTAATTCTTTAAAGTCAGGATTATATGGGCTTTTTCCATGAGCTAAAATCACATTTGGACCAGATGAAAATATTTTTTCTGAAACCACTTGTAAACGATTTAAAATAGCATTAGCTGTGGCTTGAGTTGGCAGGGCAAAGGTTATACTGTCAGCTAAACTCTTTACTAAAAGACGAGAGGCAAAAGCTACAGCAGCTTCTGTCTTTCCACTCCCTGTACTGGCTTCTATAATAGTTAAACTAGGGCTATTATCTTTTAACTTAGGGATAATTGCTTGGATATTTCTTGGTTCTAAATCTGGATAGACCTGATCCATTCCACCTTGAGAAATAACAACATCCCTTAATAAACCAAATTTTTTTAGTATTTCTCTGGCCTTTTCTTTTTTTGATTCAAAATAAGTTAAAAGACATTTATTCTCTGATGATTTTTCGTATGGAAAATAATCTGTGTTGGAACCTAGCCAGTCACAAATAGAACAAAAGCCAGCTAGCAGGACAGGTGGGTCTCTTGACAGATTTGTGCTTGCAAAACTTATATTTTGAGGTTTTAAAAATAACTTGGCTATATCTTGAACAAAGGTTTCTCTTGCTGATCGATCTTGCTCTTTATCTTTTTCTGGCACATAAGAAGGTAACGGATTTTTTTGTGCATCATTGGGTATTTTTCCATGATGACCAGCAGTGTGAGCTAACCAGTTTTGCAGGTATCTCTTTTGAGTTGAACTGCAATCTTGAAAAAGTCTATTACATTCCTGAACAAACCACACATAACCATTTTCACCATGATAATAACCATTGGAAGCCACTTTGTTCTTTGTGTCATCACTATAAGGGGCAATTTTAGGAACTTTATTTTGAAAACGCATATCCAGCTTACCTAGATCATGCAAAGCAATAAAAAACTGTACCCATGCTTGCACTTGTTTTTCTGGAAGTTGAGCTTCTTTTACAAAACTTCTTTGGATGGCCAAGCTATTTTTCCACCATTCATGAGCTACAGCCGTAACATCTAGACAATGCATCCACAAAAGATGAGATGTCAGTTTTCCGTCTTCTAATTTTTTGGCCTTACCCCAATACCTAAAATGAACCTTCAAGTCTTTCATTTTTCCGCTCTTAAGTTTATAAAACCTATCTTAAGAATATTTTCCACATCTTTACTTTTCAAAAGATTTATGACATCTTTTGCATATAATCTCCTTCTGTGTTATCTCACGACAAATTGTTAAAGGTTTTCTTAAAAGATTTACTTTATTTTAAGCAATACAATGTAAGAGGTTCTCCAATAGGTTTTTCCAAAACTTCACTGCCTGAAAGAAAAAAAGGTCCTTCTTTTTTTTCTAAGCGGCTTTGTAATAACTTTAAACTTTTTTCATCACTTGGATTTAATATAAGCTCTGTCTTTCGATAATGTAAGTTAAAGAGCTCATTACTTTTTTTCTTATCAAAGAAGTTTTCCCATAACATAGTATCCACCCGGCATTTATAAGTTAAAGAGTGGGCAAAATTGTGTAAAGGATTATAAGCAGAAACCAGCTCAAAATCTCCAAAGTTAGCATGTAACTTAAGAGCAGGAGAATCCCACTGTGTCACTCCATAAAGCCAATCAATACCAGCATACCATAAACCAAATGCCTTACTTAAAAAGCCAAGACCTTTTAACTTTTTTTCCTTAGCCAATAACCTATTTAAAGAACAAAGATTATGAGCAACCCACTGACCTGAACCCACACAAGGAATCACAATAAAGAGTGAAAGTGGAACCCATTCTTGTTGAGGTTCATCTTCATAAATATGTTGAATTTCTTTTGGAATTTTATCTCTTTTCATCACAAATCCTGTGATAAAACCTGGCATGAGACCACACCCATAAAAAGCCCATTTTGGTGTGAACAGTTTTCCAAACATAACAGAGTCTACTTTCATTTGTAGTTTAACAAAACTTAAATTCTCTGGAGATAGAGGATCTACAATATAAGGTTTACGATCGAACCAACTAAAATGTTGCCTCATTCCTGTGATATGATTTTCTTCGCGAATACACACATAAGGTAAAATATCAGGGCTTTCTAACCAATCAGGTTTGAAAGTATCCATCACATCTCCTTTTTTGACAGGTTATTTAATGGTTGAGTCATTTCTTTTGGCTGTACATATTTATCAAACTCATCAGCTGTAAGAAGCTTTAAACTAATTGCCTCTTCTTTAAGACTGCGGCCACTGGCATAAGCAGCTTTGGCAATTTTGGCAGCATTGTCATAGCCAATATAAGGGTTCAAAGCTGTAACCAACATCAAAGAATTCTCTAAATGCTGATTTAATTGCTTCTCATTTGCTTTAAGCCCTATTAAAGCTCGACGAGTAAAACTTTCACAAGCATCTGCTAGTAATCGCAGACTATTTAGAACATTAAAAACTATCATAGGCTTAAAGGCATTGAGTTCAAGATGACCGTTACAACCACCTATATTCACTGCTACATCATTCCCTAAGACTTGAGCACAAACCATAGTCAGTGCTTCACATTGAGTAGGATTGACCTTTCCTGGCATAATAGAACTACCTGGCTCATTTGCTGGTAAAATAAGCTCCCCAATTCCACTACGAGGACCACTACCTAATATACGAATATCATTTCCAATCTTCATGAAAGAGCATGCAATTGTTTTCAAAACACCACTAAATCCTACTAAAGCATCATGAGCCGCTATAGCTTCAAATTTATTCATAGCTGAAGTAAAAGGAAAATGCGTCTGTTCAGAAATAGAATCAATAGCAAGAAGAGCAAAGTCTTTATGAGTGTTTAAGCCTGTTCCAACAGCTGTTCCACCTAAAGCTAAAGGGTAGAGAGAAGATAAGTTGTTTTTAACTCGATTTATACCTTTTTCAATTTGTGTGCGATATCCAGAAAACTCTTGAGCTAAAGTCAATGGAGTAGCATCCATAAAGTGAGTGCGGCCTATTTTTACAAAGTCTTTAAACTCATCTTCTTTATTCAAAAGGGCCTTTAATATTTCTTCTAGTGCAGGAAGTAGACGAGTATGAATTTGTTCTACCGCTGCAATGTGCATTGCAGAAGGAAAAACATCATTAGAACTTTGCCCCCTGTTGACATCATCATTAGGATGGACTTTGTGATCTAACTTGCCACCTAATATCTCAGTAGCTCGATTGGCAATCACCTCATTGGTATTCATATTTGTTTGTGTGCCACTGCCCGTCTGCCAAATCACGAGAGGGAAATGTTCATCTAGCTGTCCAGATATCACTTCATCAGCAGCCTGACAAATAGCATTTGCTTTTTTCCTATCTAAAATAGATAACTTTTGATGGGCTATAGCTGCAGCCTTTTTTATAACACCCAAAGCCCGAATAAAAGCCCTTGGAAAACGATCCTCACCAATCTTAAAGTTTTCAAGTGACCTCTGAGTTTGTGCCCCCCAATACTTACTTTTAGGGACTTTTACTTCACCCATAGTGTCTTTTTCTATACGATAGCTTTCCTCATGAACCATCTCCAAACTCCTTACAATCTCATTATATGAAGAGTTTTCCAAAAAACAAGCATTGACAAAATAAATCTATATAATAATAATTCACTAAGTTTTTAAAAGGTATACTTATGACTGAAAAATCAAAACTTAAAAACCCTCTTAATTGTCGCTGCTGGCTTATGAAGTCAGAGCCTACTAACTATTCTATTGATGATCTTAAAACAGAAAAAACTTGCTTATGGGATGGTGTTCGCAATTATCAAGCACGCAATTTTATGATGAAAGATATGCAAAAAGGAGATGATGTTTTATTTTATCATTCCAACACAAAACCACCGGCAATTGTAGGGCTTGCTAAGGTTGTTTCATTTGTTGCAATTCCTGATATCACACAATTTGATCCTAAAAGCCAATACTTTGATAAAAAAGCCACTTTTGAAAAGCCTATCTGGTACTGTGTTAAAGTCAAATTTCAAAAAAAACTTAAAACCCCTATTTCTCTGACTGAGCTTAAATCTCATAAAGACCTAAAATCTTTATGGGTGATCAAAAAAGGTATGAGACTTTCTATCCAACCTGTCGCAAAAAAAGATTTTCAAGCTTTGCTCACAATGATATCTGATCAGAAATAAAATCCTAAAAAGAGTAAAAAGTAAAGTGAAAAAATACAGTATGTAAAAAGTAACACTGCTTGTTATTGACACTTATACTATAAGTATGATTGAGTTTTTGAAGTGTTTTTTCTTTATGCATTTTAGAGTTTCCACGAATTGATCGAAATAACAGAGGCAATTGTTGATATTATTTAACAGTTTTTAGATAAAATAAAACACCACTTAAGACCTTAAAACTCACTAAGGGCTTTAGACAAGGGAAGTAAAAGTAAGACATGAAAAACCAAATAAAAAATGAAGTCTTTAAAAAAAGTCCCATAATAACTACGATGCCAACATCGAGTTTGCCCTGCAAAATCACTCAAGGTATCAAGGTTGAAGTCCATAATCATTACATCCTTGAAGAATCTCAACCTGATCATGATATTTACTTTTTTCTCTATTATGTTCGCATTACTAATGAAAGCACTCAAGCGGCACAACTTTTAAGACGTAAATGGCTTATAACAGATGGACATGGATATCAAAAAACAGTTAAAGGTTTAGGAGTCGTTGGCCTGCAACCTTATATCAAGCCTGGAGAATTTTTTGAATATAACAGTTTTTGCCCTCTCTCAACACCTACAGGTCAAATGGAAGGGTTTTATGAAATGGAAACTTCAAAAAACACAATCTTCAAAGCAACCATCCCAGAGCTTTATTTTATAACAAATCCTTCTGTCTGCCACTAAAAGCACTTACTATCCAATATAGAGAGCCCTCAAAAACCCTAATATTCAACTTGCAAAAAAGAAGAAAATAAGTTACAAATAAAGTATGGCTATATTAGATATCATCACTTATCCTGACCCTCTTTTAAAAAAAGTCTCAAAGCCTCTTAAGGAATTGACAACTGGCCAAGTCCCTTCTATTGAAGTTTCACCAGAATATAAAAAGCTTGTATCAGATATGCTAGAAACCATGTACAAGGCTCCTGGTATAGGCCTCTCTGCCATACAAGTCGGTGTAGAGATCAGATTGATTGTGATTGATATCCGCTTCTTGACAGATAATGATGATCAATCAAGACATAGTGTAGATAACCAGCATATGACAGAGCTTGAGAAACAAGTCTCTTACCCTCTTATTATGTTTAACCCTCGAATAATGAACCGAAAAGATAAGACCTCATACCAAGAAGGTTGTTTAAGTGTTCCTGGTATTTTTGAGACAGTAGAAAGATCTACTTATGTGGAAGTGCAAGGTTTTAATCAAGAAGGACAATTTTTTGAAGTTAAAACAGATGGGATATTATCGATTTGTGTTCAGCATGAAATTGACCAT
The DNA here is from genome assembly GCA_965262715.1 of Bdellovibrionales bacterium. GTDB lineage: Bacteria > Bdellovibrionota > Bdellovibrionia > Bdellovibrionales > JAUICD01. Next base: position 2,464,339 of record OZ253553.1, read on the forward strand.
CTTGATGGAAAGCTTTTTATTGACCGTTTAAGTTTTCTTAAAGCCGATGTTATTCGAAGTCAAATAATGAAGCTTAAAAGAAATCAGGATCAAGATCAAGCCCAAATTTTATAGATTTATTCTGAATATATCTAAGCTCATCTTAAAGAGAGCATAAATTTAGGTTCATAACTACTTAAGCATCTTTTTCCGGGATATGGCATACTGTACCCGGAATCAAAGTATCCGGCATCTGTAACTTGAACTTTTGCATAAAGAGAAATAAAAATATTTTCTCTAACATGATGTAAAGAACAACCAGTATCTCCATCCTAAAAATAAACAGATTTTTGAGATAGTCAGCTTTTTACTGAAGGGGATACATCCCGTAGCATGAGCCTTCATGCTGAATACTCAAAAACTGCTAGAGGTTCGCCTCGAGAGGTTTGCCTCAAGAGGTTTGCCTCAAGAGGTTTGCCTCAAGAGGTTTGCCTCTTCTCATTCTTATCATTAGCTTTTACAATTCTTATATTATTTGGCATTCAGTATAAAGTGCTTTCAAATACAAAGATTGAACGCGAATGATAATACCTGATACTGATGCCCGATTGCCAGACCCCAGAATAGAGATAGTTGTAAAATACAAATATTTATCATATCCATTAAGACTATTTTATGTCATAATTTTTTAAGTTTAATTCAATAAATGATATAGAGGATGGTATTTAAACATGTCTAGAGTTTTATTTATTGGCACACCAGATTTTGCTCTGCCGTCTCTCAAAGTTATTTATCAACAAACACAATTACTTGCTGTAATCACTCAACCAGATCGTCCTTCTGGTCGCAAGATGAAACTCAAACCTTCTGCTACTTCATTACTAGCTGAGTCTTTAGATATCCCTGTATTTAAACAAGAATCTCCTCAAAGTATTTTAGATGACATTAAAAAGCTCAAGCCCAATTGCGCCCTTGTTGTAGCTTATGGACAAATCTTAAAACAGGAATTTTTAGACACTTTTCCAAAAGGAGTGATTAATTTACATGCTAGTCTGCTGCCAAGATGGAGAGGAGCAGCACCTATCCAAAGAGCTTTGATGGCTGGAGATAACGTAACAGGAGTATGCTTGCAAAAGGTGGTTAAAAAAATGGATGCAGGACCTCTTTTAGGACAGAAAGACTATAATATTCCAAACAATATGACAGCAGATAGGCTTTCCTCGACTTTAAGTCAAATGGGAGCTGATCTTGTATCTGAAGTTTTTTTTAAATACTTAGAAGGAGAAGATGCCATAGAACTTAAAAAGCAAGATGAGTCTCTTGTAACTTATGCGCCTAAAGTCACAAAAGAAGAAGGACAAATTGATTTTGATAACCCTAAAGAGCATATTTTCAACCAATATAGAGGACTGTTTACATGGCCTGGAGTTTGGGTAAAACGATCTGGTCGAATATTAAAAATCAAAAAAATGAGAACTTCCTCTCAGAAGCCAACAGAAAAAACCTCAGGATCAATTATAAATATATCTCAAGAAGCTATCACCATCTCTTGTGAATATGGCAGAGGTGCTATTGATATTTTAGAGCTACAACCAGAGTCAAAATGTCAAATGACAGCTGCTCAGTATATTAATGGCTATCCTGTTCAAAAAGGAGAGGTATGGCAATAAATAAAAAACCGCCTATTATATCACCTAGTTTGCTATCTGCAGATCTCGCTAATTTATCTTCTGAAATTAAAGCTGTAGAGAAGGCAGGCGCAGATTGGTTGCATATTGATGTCATGGATGGGCACTTTGTTCCTAACTTGACAATGGGCCCCGCTATTGTTGCTTCTATTAAGAAGGTTACTAGTTTACCTTTAGATATCCATCTGATGATTGAAAACCCTCAAAATTATATCTCATCCTTTGCGCAAGCTGGTGCTGATATTTTAACAGTTCATATAGAAACATTAACAGACACAAAAGCAGTTTTAGACCAAATACATCATTTAGAAGTCAAAGCAGGATTAAGTTTGCGACCTTTAACTCCTGTAGAACATATTATACCTTTTTTAAAAGATATCGATTTGGCTTTAGTCATGACAGTTAATCCAGGTTTTTCTGGCCAAAAATTTATACCAGAATCCATCGAAAAAATTAAGATGATCCGTAAAACAATACCAGAATTATTGATTTCTGTTGATGGAGGTATCAATGCTCATACCAAAAAAGAGTGTATTGATGCTGGGGCAAATGTACTAGTGGCAGGTAATTATATTTTCAAAAATAACTATAAAGAGAGTATTGCAGCTTTAAAAAGCAATGATCTTTAAAAGCTTTGTTGCGCAAACATCACTTTAGTTTATATGTGCTTTGTTGCGCAAACATCACTTTAGTTTATATGTGCTTTGTTGCATAAAAATTTCATAGAGCCTCTAGTAGGCTTTTTCACTAGCAGCAGGCAACCCCCGTGCCATGTATTTCTGTTATTTTAAGATTTTATTATAGTATCAATACTTTATATATACTTTATCTCTTGAGGCACTGGCCGCTAGTGGTGTAGGAAGAAAAAAGAAATAAAAATATTTTCCCTAACATTATGTTAAGAACAAGAAGTATCTCCCTCCTAAAAATAAACGGATTTTCGAGGCAATGAATATTTTACGAGGGCGTTAGCCGTCGTGTTCGTTGCCCAAAAACAACTAGAGGTTGGTTTATTTTTAGGGAAATGAAATAAATGCAAATATTTATGCAACATATCCACTCCCAGTTATAAACCAAAAAAAATTCATATTTATTGTTTATACTGATGAAATTTAGCTTTAAGAAGGACTGCTTCCTGAGAGATGGCCAGTTTCATAAGCCAAGAGATAGTTCCATAAATATTTTCTAGTGGCAAACCATATCTATTTGTTTTCAAGTCTGTCATACAAAGTCGCTTGAAAATAGCACCTGGAGAGTTAAGATTTTCTTTATCAGACTTCAAGCTGTGAGTTCTTAAAAAACCCCCCATAAGCTTATCTCCAATCATGTAAATCACAGGCTCTGCAACTAACCCCTCTTCTCTAATATGAGAGGGAATACCTTCTTGTATGATGAGTTGAATAATTTCAACTCCACCTTTTCCTTTCCGCATTTTTTGTCGGATTTTATTATTCCATGAAAGCACATCTTCTCCAGATGTAACTTGAGTGACTCCCATGCCATAAGTTCCAGAGTTATTTTTGATAAAAGCGAAAGCCTTAGATTTAATGCGCCTATCATCATAATCTTTTTGAATATTATCAATTAAGTCTTGTACCTCACTTGCTAGGTTTTCTAAACTTTGTTTATCTTTCCAATAAAAAGACTCTATAAGTTTTGTATCTATTTTAAATAGCCATGGATCAATATCCATAAGAGAACAAAATTCTGCAGAAAGCTTATTATAAATAGAAAAATGATTGTGTTTTTTTCTATTATACCAACCCATCTCTTGAGGAGGATTGATAGGATAATCTTTATTTTGCAAAAGAGGGTATATTTTTGTAAAGTCATTATTACTAATGATCAAATCTGGTATCATATCATCGGCCATTAAATGACCTTCTTCATTACAGGATATTTTAGAAAGAATAACTTCTTTACCACTAGCAGATAATATTTTAGAAATTGTGGCATCTTCCACAGGAAACCCCACTTTACATTTAAACCCGGCCTCTTCTATCATTGTCATAATAGTCCACACATTGTCCCAGTAAAATAAATTAGCTGTATTTTCTTCTGTAATTAATAAAATTTTGTGAAAAGAAGAACCATAATGTTTTAAAATATAATCTTTTAAAAGATCTGGAGCATGCTCCTTATCCATATCACAAATATTGTTAAACCCAGCAGGGTAAAGGTTTGCATCTACAGGTGTCACTTTAAATCCTGCATCCCGAATATCCACACTGGTATAAACAGGAAAAAGACAAGACTTACTTTTTTGTTTAAAGAAGTCCATTGCTGTATCATGCTTTTCTATCAGTCTTAAATGCAGCTCTTTTCTATCCAATATAAACACTCCCTTATATGTAATAAATATATTTATATGCCCCTAAAGTTTTAATAGTAAAAAAACAAAAAGCTACTATCTCACATGGTGGATTCAAGTTGCAAGTGCAACTCCTTGCATAGTTATTTAAAGTGGGTTAGAGGAATACTCTAATCAATAACTTTACATAACGAAAGGAGTATTCCATGAGTAAGTACACTCATCTAACCCAAAGTGATAGATACCAGATTTTAGCTTTTTTGCAAAGTGGAAAATCAATAAGTTCAATTGCTACGCAACTAGGTCGAGATAAAAGCACCATATATAGGGAATTGAATCGTAACAAAGGCTTGCGAGGTTATCGTCCTCAACAAGCCCATGAAAAAGCAGTCGATCGTCTTCAAAACTCTCATAGACATATAAAGATAACACAAAAAGTCATTAATAAGCTTGAGAGGTTTCTTTGTGATCGTTTGAGTCCGGAACAGATATCCGGTTTTCTTAAACGAAAAGGTTTGTCTATAAGTCATGAGAGTATTTATCAGCATATTCTTGGAGATAAGCAATCAGGAGGAGATCTCTACAAATTTTTAAGATGTCAGAAGCAACGCAAGAAGCGATATGGTACAAGTAGATTTGATAAAAGGGGTCAGATAAAGAATAGAGTGAGCATTGATAAAAGGCCTAAGATAGTAGATAAGAAGAGTCGGATAGGAGACTGGGAAGGTGATCTAATGATAGGTAGACATCATAAAGGAGCTTTAGTCACGCTGGTAGATAGATGTTCTAAGAAGACGAGGATTGTCAAAATAGAATCTAAGAGTTCTGAGGCAGTTTTTCATGCTATTTCTAAAGCTCTTAAAGGAGAGGTTGTTCATACAATGACTTTGGATAATGGTAAAGAGTTTTCGTGTCATGAGAAGATCAGTGAATATACTGGATGTAAAGTTTATTTTGCACATCCTTACAGTTCCTATGAGAGAGGTTTAAATGAGAACACGAATGGTTTAATCCGTCAGTATTTTCCAAAGAAGACAGATTTTAAAGAAGTCACCTCTAAGGATGTAAAAAAGGTTGAGTCTCTTTTAAACCATCGCCCTCGAAAGAGTTTAGGTTTTCTAACCCCTAATGAGTTTCATAGACAAAAGATGGTTTGCTGAAGTTATTCATAGTTTATCCATTTAATTTTACTTATATATAATAACTTCTGAAAATGCTTATTTGACAGCTTGATGTTTATGGCAGAGGATCGTTCTTCCGCAGAGCTTTAGCTTGAGGACTACTTTGGCTTTGCCATAAACATCAAAATACATTCATTCAAATTAAATAATTTACTATAATCTTTCATGATAATTAAAACTTTGTTGAAATATTAATCTTAAAATGATACAACTTTTAAAAATATCTATAAACACAAAAGAGTTGCACTTGTGATTTGAAGTTACGCATTCATTTAAACAACTCAAGTTAAGAAATAATGTTTGAGAAAAGCAAAAGCTCCTTTGATTTAAAAGGAGCTCATTATCTTTTAACTGATAACTACACACATTATTATAAAGATAAGTTCAGAAAAAGCCTTTTCACTCTATTAGATAAACTCTCTACTTACTTAAATTGAGACATGTACCAGGATCAATTCTTATACTGTAATGAACCACTTCCTCTTCAGATAAAGGACTAACTCTTACAGTAATGAATTCAGTGTCTAATTTTAGATATTGCATCTCTTCAAGATCTCCTTGAATTGAAGGAGTTCTGAAATGATTATCTATACGTACCCAACCATTTCCAGCATTATTATGTTCGAGGATAATATCTCCTATCTCAGTAGAAGCAGTAAGTCGTAAGAACTTACATCTCATTTTCCACCAATCCCAAGGATCTTCTGCACCACCAACAACAGCTCTTTCTTCAGTGTCTTCTAATAAAAGTGAAGCATTTATAGGGCTGCGATCTCCATCCTTATCTTCAAAAGTGCCAAATGAAGCAAAAGAAGAAGTAGGCAGAAAAGAAGACACCACGCGTATTGTTCTTGTTACTTCAACATCTGAAGGAACATTCTCCGGCTCTAGCCCAAAAAGTGAGTCCACATCAGGCAACTCAGTGGTAACATCTGGTGGCATTGGATTTACCATTAAAAATTGTTGTATAGTAATCATATATTCCCCTGCGCTACGAACAATAAAAATACCTTGTGGTGCCCTACGTGAACCTCTACCCATAATTGCTATTTTTTGATCATACAAGTCCCTGAATTGAATAGCCATTTCTAAAGCTTCGCCCTCCCTTAAACCATCAACATCCAAAGCAATAACTAATACTCCTTGTTCTTCTGCTTGAAAATGAAAAACCAAGTTTTCTCCATTATACTCATATTCTTCTTCAGAACCTAAAGGAAAAGGTGGAACTTCAGTTTGTTGTGCTTGTTCTTCCTGTTCTACTTGTGGCGGTTGTGCAAATAAAGATGTGCTAAAAGAAAAAGCTACAAATAAAAATAAATAATTGACATATTTCATAATTCAAAACTCCTTATATCATTAAAATTTAACCGTTCAGCAAATGTTCAAAAAATAACTTTAAGGTCTACCAAATAACATATATTTTTCAATAAATCTATACCCTTTGTAAAACTTTTATAGTATTTTGTAAAATTTCCATATTTTATTATCTTTTTTGTAAAAAATACACATTGATATGGCTTCGTTGCATAAACATGTATAGAAGAATTATGGCAGGCTTCTGGAATAGGCTCAGGCCAGTGCCTTAGGGAAAAGTCCTCATCATTAAAATATTTTACTCTATAATAAAGTCATAAAGTGGCAACAATACAAGGCACGGGGGCTGCCTGCTGCCTATGGAAGAAGTCTGCCATAACTCTAGATCATTAAATTAAGGTAAGTTCAAATAATAGACCTATCATTTTGTAAGACCACTTCTAGTAATAAATATCCTCTCTATGAGTTACTCTCTGGTTTTTCTGCCTTTGAGATGAAGACTTGTTAAGACCATATGAAACTATTAGACCTACCGTAATACTAGAGAAGATGATAATAAACCATTTGTGTTTTTTAAAAAAACTAGGTGATGAAGGTTGTTTTTTTAAATTTTCTCTCGCCATATCACTGACTGGCTGTTGCATCATATCTACAGATGATACACCCTGCAGGCTCTCATTACCAAAATGAGTGCCTTCAAACTTAAGTTGCCTTTCAAATGAATTTTTGTTTTGAAATAAGTCTTGAGGTTTATACTTATCAGATAGAATTTGCTTCTGAGCATTTTCTAATTTATCAGAAATAAGATCTGATTCTACATCCTGCGATAAAGAATTAGAAAAAACTTTTTCTACTTTCAATTGAGGGTCTAATATCTCAAATGAATAGTTCATTAAATCCCTGCCATTTAAAATTAAAACAAAATGAGATCCTTCATTTGAGATAAAATCACCTTTTTTATTCTTGTCATATAAGGACCTCACAAGAGTTACACGGTATTTTAAATCAGGATCAATTCTTCTTGAAAAACCTAATCTATTAAAAACCTCCCCATTAATTATAATACTTTTTACGTCTTGTGGTATGTTTTGCCCATACCATAAATGACCACTCCTCTGATATTGCTGATATCTATCTTCTACCCATCCTATAAATGATGGAGGAAAAATATCTCTATCAATAAAAATTTTCTCATTAAAGGCTAAAAATTTATCAATCCACTGATGTCTGTAAAGCTCATCCATTTGAGCTAGTCTCAAGTAAGATGTAGAAAAAATCTTTCTTTCCACATCGTTCCAATCTTTTAATAACTTTAATTGCACAATTTCTTCTAAAGAAGACCTGGCTTTTTTAAACTCAAAATTAAGGTATTGTTTTTGAAATTGCACAAACAAAGACATCAACCTTTGAGAATGTATCTCACTCTCTCTTAAACCTTGTTCCACGTTTTGAATTTTTAAATTATCATAACTCTCAACAGACCAAACTCTGTATGGAGAAATTATCATAACTAAAACCAATAAAAAAATCATTCTTTTCACTCCTACATAAACAAATCCTAACTAAACTATTCAGAGAGTAATTTTTTCTCTATGGGTTCCTCTTCTAAATAATCAATAAGACTTCTTTTTTCTTTAACTTCTTTCTTTACAGATACCTGCTCTGTAATAGTAGGGTTTTGTATAGTGACAAAAAAATCTCCATTATAAGTAATGAGAGCTTCTGCCTGAGACTCTGGAGACAAAACAGCAAATCTTTCTGGATTTAAAGGAGAACGAATAAGCTTGATCCTCTCTGCCACTGTTTTAACCTGTTTTTTGAACTGAGACAAATTGCTTTGCAAATGAAAGTTATTAGAATTATTAACCGCATATAAGTTCACAATAGCATATTGACTAACCAGCGCATTTAAAGATTCAAAATTGGAAACCATAATAGGAACTAAAACATAACCGTCTGGAATAAAAGTATCAGGAGATTCCTGTATCCTACTTTTTATATCTTTATCATTATCATTTTTATCATAACTTAGAAAAAAAGTAAAAGCCGTCATAAAAATAGCTAAAACTAAAAAATAACCTACTTTATGAGATATTAATAACTTAAACTGTTCTCTAAATTGCTTCATCTTTTTGTATCACCTTGTATGATTCCATCTCCATTGAGAAATAACCTTCGATCCACTATTGTAAACGTCTACTGTTATAAAAAATAAGGCGCATAAAATAAATAGCGCTATCAATAATTCTAAAAGAGTTTGTCCTAAAGAAGAATGGGTTGCCATCTTAGACCTCCTTGACCTGCATTTATAAATCCTCTTAAATCTAATGAAGATAAAGCTGTTGTTGACCTTCTTAAAGTAGATTGACATTTTCCACTAACAGAAGGCATCTTTCCAGTAAAAGACCTTAGAAATGAAGGAACAATTTGAGCAGGCTTTTCAACCCAACTGACATTGATTGATTGCTTTTGAGTAAAATTCCAAACTGTCTTGTAAGAAGGACTAAGAGACATAGAAGGCACTGCTACAACAGCTAACTTTGCAGCTATAGGTACTTTTGATGAAGAAATAAGTGTTGTTTTAGATCCATAAACTTTTGTTTTTAATAATCTAAGATGCCTCATGGCATAAACCTCTACCTTCTTAATAATAAGTTTTTGCTGAGCAAAAAGCTTAATTTGCTGTGCTGTAACACGAGCTAATTTAGCTAATATCAAAGGCTTACTGGCAAGATCGGTAATTGATAAAAGATATTCTAAGTTTCTCCTTTGAATGCGTAAGCTTTTAGCTAAAGGATTGAGATTTTCTAACTTTTCTAGAGCTATCGACATTTGACCTTGTATCTCAAGTAGATACTGGCGACAAATCGACAATGCTTTCGTCTTTTCCTTTAAATAAAAACTCGACGTAGATAAAATAGCTAAACTCGACAGTAAAATAGGTAAAAAAATTAAAAACCCAATGAGAGTATTTCCAATGCTATCTCTTTTTAAATATAATAAGCTTCGCCTAGTACTTTGCATAAAAAGACTGCCTTGCTATAATTTGAGTATAAAAAGGAAAATCAACTTGAATAATGGACTCCTTATAATTTAAACCTGATTGAAAATTGATCTTAATATTTTTTAAATATGGAAAAGCATGAGCAATAAACTTTTTTGCTTGCATTAAACACTTATAACTTTGTTTGCTCTCATAATATGAACACACAGCACTTTCATAAGAAGTATGATGTAACCAAAGCTTAGTGTGATACAAAAGTGAAAAGTAGAAGATGCCAAACACAAAAATAAAGAAAACACTAAAAGAAATAAGACTTTCTAAAAGAGCTTGCCCTTTTTGTCCCTTTATCAAATAAAGAGATCGATAAATATTCCAGCTCTTTCTTAATTGACTGACTTTAATATCTAAATTTAGATATCTTTTATGTTTCTGATCTATTTCCATCATTAATCACTCTTAATTTACAGGCATCCACTACTTATCATTATTAGCAGCACCATCAAAAAAATCTCCAAGATCTTTTTGTTTATAATAACTCTTATTGACACTTCTTAACCGTGGTTTTGTGCTCTCCCCTTTAAGCGCATGAGTCACTCTTGCAAATTGACCTTGCAGGTTTTGGCCTAAGACTTTGACAATCCCAATAGACGCTATCGCCATCAATGCTACTAAAATCAAATATTCTATAAGACTTTGACCCTTTTGAGATTTTACAGATTGATTTTTTAATTTACCCCTAATGAGTTTATCCTTATTTGATGTATCTTTATTGAGCATATTAATCCCTCCCTAATATTGACACAAAATGTTAAAATGATGATTGCTTACATATTTTCCTTACTCTCCATAAAACAACTTAAACTCAAATCCTTTTATTAAGCTTTTTATTTAGAAAGTGAGAATATATACAGCAAGATTAATGCCAATATTTCCTGCAATCTATGGCACTTTAAGAGTTTGGAGGCACATAAAATGATTGAAATCCGGATTCGAATCCGGATTTCAGTCAAATATTTTTGATAAAGACCTCATATAAAAATTTAGATGATTTGTAGGAGATGGAATATATAAGAGACTATTTTACTTCGAGCGGGAACAAAGGGTTTGAACAATGTCTTTTAACTGCTCTACTTTATTTTCTTTCTCCCAAGTGAAGGTATCTTCATCACGGCCAAAATGACCATAAGCAGATGTTTTTAAATATTTAGGAGATAACAAATCAAATTCTCTTATGATATTAGAAGGTGTTAAATCCCAAAGCTCTGAAATTGCCTTTATAAAAATTCCCTCACTGATTTTAGATGTACCAAAGGTATTTACCATCAACGCAATAGGCTGAGGCTGCCCAATAATATAAGAAAGCTGTAATAAACACTTATTTGCTAAGTTAGCTTTGACAATATTTTTTGCAATATGTCTTGCAGCATAAGCCGCAGACCTGTCAACTTTAGAAGGATCTTTTCCGCTAAAAGCACCCCCTCCATGGGCACCATGTCCTCCATAAGTGTCCACTATAATTTTTCTGCCTGTAAGTCCACAATCACCCATAGGCCCTCCAATCACAAATCGGCCATTAGGGTTTATATTATATTTTGTTTTGTCATCTAAGAGCTTAGATGGCAAAGCTTTGAAAATCACTTCCTCCATAATAGCTGATTGAAACTTTTTATGGCTAGGATCTACATCAGGGTGGTGCTGTGTGCTCACAACAACACGATCTATCCTCTTTGGAATGCCATTTCTATATTCCACAGTCACCTGACTCTTACTATCAGGCCAAATAAAATCAATACGCTTTTCCCTTCTAACCTCATCTAATTTTTGAACTAAATAATGAGCATATTGTATAGAAGCAGGCATCAAACTAGCTGTCTCATTAACTGCATAACCAAAAACAAACCCTTGATCGCCAGCACCTAACTCCTTAGTTTCTGTTGCTTGAATTCCATTAGCAATATCCTTGCTTTGCTCATCAATAGATGAAATAACAGCACATGTCTTATAATCAAATCCCATTTCCGCATCTACATACCCAATATTTTTGATCGTATTTCTTACAATATGAGGAATGTCCAAATGCGCTCGAGTTGAAATCTCACCAGCAACCACAACCATTCCTGTAGTGATAAGAGACTCACAAGCTACACGACCAGTTATATCTTGAGTTAAAACCTCATCTAAAACAGCATCACTTAACTGATCAGCAATTTTATCAGGATGTCCTCTAGATACTGACTCACTTGTAAACAAACCATCCTGCATGAGACGCTCCAAAATGTGTCTATAAGTTTTTAAGATACTTAAGATTGAGACTATAAAGAAATACAAAGATACGTCAATTATTTTTATACAAAATAATGGTTTTGTTGCACAAATATTGACTCTATTACATTGGGTTGTACCATTAGCGTCTTTGAGCAGGCTTGTGAGCTAGCTCAGGCCAGAGCATTATGAGAGGTAAAGATTTTAAAAGAATTTTTATTCTATAATTAATTATAAAAATAATGGAAACTCATTGCTCGGGGGCTGCCTGCTGCTAGTGAAGAAGCTTGCCTAAAGACGCTACTTAATACATGCAAATATTTGTGCAACAAGGCCCAAAATAATAATAAGCTCTCACTAAGAATTTATAAAAAATCAAAAGCTATTACAAATCACTAGATGCTTGCTGCTTTATTTTGTAAGGTCTACGAGCTTGAGATTGACGAGATTGAACAACAATGCCTCGTTTTTTAACAATTTGCCTACATATTTTACTGACGACTGATTTTATGGCCTGCTTAACTTGCTTATGATGAGATTGCGCTAAATAGCTGACTCTGGCACCCTTCAAATGCCATTGCACATGATAGGAGTTGTTTTCAAAACGAATACCAATAACAGCTTGGCACCTTCTCCTTTCTAGGGTTTTGATTTTTACAAAATGAGATTCAATATATTGTAAAGTCTTTAGATTTTGCTTCTTACCTCGGACAGAACAAACATAATTCATATAAGTTCCTCACTTTTAATAAAATTTCAATATAACCTTTATCGGACAGAACACGATCATAATCCAGTGATATTTTGTTAAGTTAAGTATAAAAAATATTTATATTTTATGATTTTGGAAGTATAAACAATAATTTAAAACACCTAACTCATTAAAATTTATTTTACATATTTTATGCATGCCCTAAAACATATCCAATTAAAACAACCAATATCCAGCCAAAGACTGATACACCAACATAAGTGTTCCAACGTTTTTTCGATATAAAACCTGCTTCATCTATAACAATCCATATAACCAATGCACATCCTGCACAGATGCCAAAGGGAAACGCTAAACCCATCGTTACAGGAAAGGCAAATATACCTACAAAAAGCCCTGCAAGGATAGGTTCTAAAACTCCTGTAAAAAAAGTACACGGTGGATTCCAACATGTAGATGATCCATCCATTAGATACAATGACAAAGCAATACTAAATAATAAGCCAAAACTTAATATAAAAGAAAGTGTAAAAGCGCTTAATGCTGCTGCCTCAGGTATAGTATATAAATTTCTACGTATATTCTGTTGAATCAAAGCGATACTGCCAGGGACTGCTGTGATCAAAAATACTACGGTTAAAACTGAAACTATGAGCCAGGCCTCTTTGAGTACTGGTAAACTCATCCACATACCAAGCACGGCAATAAATTCAAAAACAAAAAATAAAATCCAACTAATGATGACAACTCGACCTATTTTCTTCCAACATAATTTATCTAGAAGGTCGATATTCCTAAAAGACTCTAAGAAACCAATAAAATAGCTCATTACCTTATCCTTTTACTAAAAGTAAAACCTATTTATATCTTTATTTATCGGTTTATAATTTGGTTTAAAGCATCAAATCATTGCTCAAAAGATTTTTTCCCTGTGTTGAGTTTGCTTATAAGTTGAAGCAGGTTTAAAATTTATTTCCTTTTCTGTTTCTTTAGGGACTCTTATAAGGTTAGATCTAATACTAGTGAGCAGCTCATAACAAGTCATGTCTAACTTGCCTGCTTGTTCTTCAATAGGTAAATAAACTTTCTGACTCAGGCCAAAGATAACCACTTTTGTTCCTATTTGCACGTTGACCTTTATATCTGTAAGATCTACTAGACAGCAATTCATGCGGATCACTCCAATTTGTGGCACTTTTTGACCTTCAATTAAAAAATACATCTGCTGATGGTTCAAATGCCTTTTTAAACCATCAGAATAGCCTACAGGAATTAGCCCAATAATAGATAGTCTTTTTGCTGTCCACTCATGTCCATAAGAAACAGACATACCCTTCTCTATTTTTCTAATAGTGATGAGCTTTGTCTCAAAACTCATCACAGGCTTCAAGTCTATAGATACATCTTTGTGAGTTGAGGGCTTAACTCCATAAAGAGCAATGCCTGGCCTTGCTCCTATGCCAATATCACCTTCCAATAAAAGACATGCGCTATTTTGATAATGATAGTTTTGGTGACCAAATACCTTTTGTACTTTTGAAAATTCTTTTTGTTGCAAAAAAGTACATCCACCTTCTAATCCTGCATCATAAGATTTTGCAAGATGAGTGGATATACCTTTAAGATGTAAATAAGGGTTTTGACTTAACTGATTTTTAATAAATGCAGCCTCGCAAGTCAAAAAACCATAACAATGCAGCCCTGTATTGAACTTTAGATGTATATCTAAATGTTTATGAACGTTTTTAAACTTAAAAAAATCCGACATTTGACCAATAACAGGAGTTAACCGGCTATCAAAACATGCCTGAATTTCATCATAACTATAATCAGCAGTGAATATCAAAATGGGTATGTCTCTTTTTAACAAAGATCTAACATAAACACCTTCTTCGACAGAAGACACTACAAAACCATCTACGTCCTCTCTTTCTAATACGGGAACAACAACAGACAAATCATGTCCATAAGCATCAGTCTTAACAACAGGATAAAAAAAATGAGGTCCCAGATGTTTTTTTAAAACTCTTACATTATGTCCTAAATGAGATAAGTTGATATGAACTTGTGTCTTTTCAGAATCAAAATATCTCATATTTCCTCTCTCTAACAGACCCTCTAAATTTTTATAACAAATAAAATTTGATGCCATTTTATCCGGGATCCGGTAATCAAGTATTCTGGCAAGCAGTTGCCGGCAACTGCTTGCCGGATTGCCAGTCTGCCTACTTCCCGGAAAAGCAGCTCACTTCTTTACACCAAAAAAACCTTCTTTGAGCATTATACTTAACTGTTAAGGATTGTCTATCTTTTATCAAATTAGAAAGGGCGGCGGGGGTTCATGGTCTCGCCAGAACTACCATCATTACCTAAACGCAGATCATCTGACATTAGGTATCTTCTAGAGACTAATTTCACAGAATAACCCATACGTCCGCCGATCCCACAAGATCCAGGGAGAGATTCTGCTGTTAACGATGATGATGTGAGATCTCCTTCGGTACTACATTTACCAAACTGCTCATCAATATTAGGGACCCAGCCCGTCAATAGATGCTTCCAGTCCTTAACAAACCATTTTGCTGCTTCCACTCGCCCTACAGGAGTGTAAGAAGAAGAAATAATGCCTGGCAACGGCATAGCCTCAGTTGCTCCAGGGTTATTTGCCCAAGCCCATTGGTCAAAGACACCAAAAAGATTAGAGTCATATCCAATATTGGAATTACCTCCAATATCAAGTGTTGTCCTTCTAAATTCAAGGTCTTCAGTAGAAATATCAGCATGATTCCTATAAAACCGAGGATCAATTGAATAATAAGTGATATCAAAAAGATCAGGTGATACTGCCATAATCTCCATAAGACGGGCCTCTGTAAAGGGGTCAGCGCCATTCCGCAACACAAGAGGATCATACTTAGGTGAGAGAAAACCCTCCCCATCATGAAAATCCAAATAAGAAAGTTTGTTTGGTGTCAAAGAATCTTTATAAACACGCAAGGCAGCAAAAGATTTAAGACCATGGGGATCCCCTGGATACCTGGCATAATTTGGGGATGCTGTACCAACATCAAGAGGGTCAGGCAGGCTAAAAGGACTACCTGGATCACTCACCGGGGGTAGAGTGTCATCAATCCTTATATCAGCTTTAGATTTACCTGCACCACTTGGCCAAGATTCATACATCCATGGACCTATTTTGCCTCCAAAAGGCTTAGCAAAAGCTTTTGCTGTCATAGTTAAAACATTGCTGCCTACAAAAGGAGAGAAAGGTTCTTTGGGAGAGGTTTTAACATAAACTCCAGAGTAAACCATATACCAAGGATTCTTTTCATAACCAATGATAGTATTTAAATTAAGATCAGGAGGCTCACTATCAGCCGCGGGAGCTCCTGTTGCTTGCTGAGTAGTATAGTACCTCAAAGGATCTATAATAATTCCCTGTATATGACTATACTCACCTATATTCACAGGCAAAGTAAAATGTGGCCTTGGTATGTAATTACATGAAGTACTGCTTCCGACTTTCCAATCAGAATCCGTGTAATAAACGACTGTATAAAGAGGCCTTTCAACAAGCCACTGGTCCCACTCGACACCCTCCATAGAGTTAAATAGCTTAAAATCATCATCATCACCATTATCCAACGCCTCTCGATTAGAACGTGTTAAGTTATTTCTAAATGTTTCACGAGCACCAGCTTTAATAGAATTATTATGTAAATCAAGGCCATCTCTTAACTTTTCAGCAAGTTCCTTAATGGCTTTTTTTCTATGATAAAGGGCTTTTATATAAGCCCTCAACCATGTGGTAGCTACAATCCAATTTGTTGTTCCATGTAATATACATATATCTCTCTGCTGTATTAAGCTTGCTACAGCTTCGTCTTTTATAAACTGATTAAAAGCTTGATTAAATCCAAAGACTGAAGGTGGCTGAATACCAGAAATGGTGCGAATTGATGTGCTGCATGCATTGCTAGGTCTGTCACCAGGAGAAGGAAGAGGGTAAAGATCTCCTAAAAACTCTTTCTCAAGCCAGAAAGAAGCAACTTGGGTACAAACTGAAGGTGCATCCCAGTCCTCGTCACCTTCAACAGCACGATTTGGTGATTTGAAAGGATGAGGTAATTGAAAAGGAGCCCCTGACCGATCATTACCAAGGCCAACAGTTCCAAACCCTCTTATACGAAAACTTAGCAGTTTCCAATGCTGCCTAATTTGATAATTCAAATGCGCAATAGCATTAAGAACCTCAGCCTGTTTTTGAGCGGCATAATAAGCTGCTAGATCTGCTGAAGTTTGCAGATTGATCTTATCATGTACCACAAGCCCTATATTAATGGTCATAGCAAAAAAAACAAATAATACAGGAAAAATCAATACCAATAATATAGAAATTTGACCACTTTTTTGTGAATGAGAAACCTTCCACTGTTTTTTCATCAATATTCCTAGATACTTTAAGTCAATTCAAACGTCCTAATCCCCTATATATGTAACTATTTCGGTAAAATAATTCCACAACCTAAGCTCCCTCAAAATAAACTAGCCTCTCGAGGCAAGCCTCTCTCGAGACTTGTTTTTGGCTATTTTTGGGCAGTCAGCTGAAGACTCACGTTACGGGATGTGTTCCCTTCTAAGCTTGAGTAAGAAAGTCAACTTCATATCAATAGACCTATTTTTTATCTGTAACTCACTGTATCCAGAATGTCTCTTCAGTTTCCAAGGTCTGGCTTCTGGATCCCGTTTGCCGGGAATCTTCTGCCGGAATGCCAGATCCCGGATAAATGAAGACGCTTAGATAAGAAAGAGTATCTTAGTGTATAAAATAAAAAGTGTAACCTATGTGTCCAGAACGGACCTTCTGCAACCGGTTCCCAGTGACTGCTTGCCAGATTCCCAGAAAATTATTTTAAATACATTCTGGATATATAACACTTTCATTTTCTTATAATAACTCCATTAAGGTCCATTCTGAGATCATAGGTTACACTTTTCTTTGAATTTTCATGGACATATTGCTCCTTATCTATAAAAATTGACCTTGAAGGACAAAGGCAAGTGACTTATTTTTTTCTACAGCGTATTTTCACAACAATACCTATTGTTTTTGGAGTTGTAACATTTACATTCCTACTCATTCACTTTATCCCAGGAGATCCTGTTGACATAATGCTGGGAGATCAAGCCTCATTAATAGATAGACAAGCACTTCAAAAAGAACTAGGTCTTGATAAGCCTATTTTAGAGCAATATATTTCTTTTTTAAGTGGCCTTATCCGTCTCGATTTGGGACGATCTCTCTTAAACCAAAGACCTGTTATAAATGAGATTTTAAGCACACTGCCTGCAACTATTGAACTGACACTTGCAACTATGTTTTGGACTATTCTTATTGGCATCCCACTAGGTATGATAGCTGCTGTCAAACAATACTCTTTTATTGATAATATGGTTTTAGTCATAGGACTTCTGGGTATGTCCATACCTCATTTTTGGTTAGGGCCTATGTTGATTTTATTATTTTCTATCCAATTAGACTTGCTGCCCGTCAGTGAACGAGGCGGATTAGAACACTTGATACTTCCATCGTTAAGTCTTGGACTTGCTCTTTCAGCTATCCTTATGAGGATGACAAGAGCATCAGTACTGGAAGTGATCAAAAGTGATTATATTCGCACTGCAAAAGCAAAAGGATTATCTCCTTTCTTTATATATTTTAAACATGCGCTCAGGAATGCTCTTATTCCAATTATCACAATCATTGGATTACAATTTGGCGCTCTCATCACAGGCGCTGTGATCACAGAGACAATTTTTGATTGGCCAGGAATTGGCACACTCTTTTATAATAGCATCCAACAACGCAATTACCCATTAGTGCAAGGATGTATTTTATTTATTTCATTAAGTTATGTGATTGTGAATTTTGCGACAGATATAGTGTATACAATGGTGAATCCTAAAATAAGATTAACATAATTTTTAATTATAAAGGAATTATTGTATAAATATGAGAAGCTATCTTAAAACCTTGAATTTATTATAATAACTACCTCTTCCGGCCTTCTGAAAGTCAGGCAATCCGGCAACAGGCCCAGAAAACTGCCATCTAAACTATTGGATTGCCGAATTTCTGGAAATTAAGGAAGCAAGCAGCTTATTTATAGAAATATTTCTACAAAAAACTACTTATAAGTATGGAAACCATTGATAGTGATAAATAATATTTTTGCAAGAACTCTAAACTATAAATTCACACTTATTTACATAGGGGGAGGAATCATTCTCTTTATGATCATCATTGCTATCTTAGCACCTATTATTGCGCCCTATGATCCAAATAATATGTCTTTACAAAATCAATTTGAACCACCATCTATCGCACATCCTTTTGGTTTAGACCAAAATGGATCTGATGTCTTTTCTCAGGTTATTTATGGCGCAAGGGTAAGCCTTTTAGTAGCTCTCGTAGTCGTTTCTATTTGTTTAATAATAGGTTTACTAGTTGGTTGTTTAGCTGGTTTTTTTGGTGGTATTACAGATCAAATTTTTATGCGCATTATTGATATGTTTTGCGCCTTCCCTGGGTTTTTATTAGCTATTTCTCTTGTAGCTATTTTAGGTCCATCAATTTCAAATCTTATATTGGCAATGAGTTTAACAGGTTGGGCCAGTTATGCTCGATTGATCCGTGGTGAGTTTTTACATCTCAAGTCACAGGATTATGTCATTGCATGTGAGGCACTAGGAGGAAGCCCTCTAAGGCAAATTATTTTCCATATCTTACCAAATTTAACAGGGGCTTTAGTTGTACAATCTAGTTTTTTTATGGCAGGAACAATTATTTCTGAATCTTCTCTGAGCTTTTTGGGCTTAGGAGCGCCTCCCACTACCCCTACATGGGGTAGTTTGTTAAACGCAGGACGAGTGGTCCTTATAGAAGCTCCACATGTAAGTATTTTTCCTGGTATGGCAATTATCCTGTTGGTTTTAGCGTTCAATCTTTTTGGAGATGGATTGCGTGATCTTTTAGACCCTCAAAAAAGTTGAACTTTGAAATAATAAAGTGATTTTGAATTGACTTTTATTCTATTAATTTTATTGTCATAATTATGAAAGACCTCAGGCACCTTATCAACCAAACCCTTATTATAGGCATTAAAGGAACATCTTTAACTTCAGAAGAGGCTCAGCTACTTGCAAAAGAAAATATAGGTGGTGTTATTCTCTTTGATCGCAATATGGAATCACTCAAACAGTTACACAATTTGATCAATCATATCCAAACATTAGCTGTAAAATCTCCTGGCCAAAAACACGCATTCATAGCCGTTGATATGGAGGGAGGCCGAGTACAAAGACTTAAATCCCCCTTCACCCTATGGCCAACAATGCACCAGCTAGGCCTGCATAACTCACCCTCTCTTGCTTTTGATTTTGCTTCAACACTAGGTAAAGAAATTAGGTCTGTTGGAATTAATATCAATTTTGCTCCTTGTTTAGATGTACTAACTTGCCAGGAAAACCATACAATAGGAGATCGCGCCTTAAGTAACGATACAGAAATTGTAGAACGACTAGGCTCAGCTATCGTTAGAGGTTTTATGAAAGAAGACATTGTACCTTGTGCGAAGCACTTTCCAGGACACGGGTCTACAAAGATAGACAGCCACTTAGAACTACCTATAGAAGATATTTCTTTAAAAGCCCTTAAACAAAAACATTTACCGCCTTTCTATAGAGCTTTTAGAACTAAATTGCACCTTTTAATGACAGCTCATATTAAATACCCAAGTATTGATCCTGACTGGCCTGCAACTTTATCAGAGAAGATACTTAAAGGAATTGCTCGAGATAAAATGGATTATAGAAATCTTATCATATCCGATGATTTAGATATGAAAGCCTTAAGAAACCATTGGTCTGTAAAAGATATCGCCGTGCAAGCTACTAAAGCAGGTTGCAATTTACTTCTTTATTGCAATGATTTTGAATCTCCACATATCGCAGCAGATGCTATTGAAGAGGCTGTTAACAATGACACCATAAATAAAACACGGATTATTCGAAATCATCAAAAAATAACTAAGCTTAAAAGCACCATCCCTTTTAAAAGATTTAGCTATCAAGAAGTCTTACAAATTGTTGGACAGACAAATTATCAAGTTTTATCTCAATTGATTGCCTCTAATGAAAAAATTAAAAGCCCTTAGAATGTGCATAACTCACAGTGGCTTTGTTGCACAAACATATATAGAAAGAAAAATATTTTCCCTAACATTATGTTAAGAATAAGTAGTATCTCCCTCCTAAAAATAAACAGGTTTTTGAGGTAGTCAGCTTTTTACTGAAGGGGATACATCCCGTAGCGTGAGCCTTCATGCTGACTACCCAAAAACTGCTAGAAGCTCGCCTCGAGAGGTTCGCCTCGAAGATTCGCCTCGAGAGGTAGGTTTATTTTTAGGGAAATGAAATAAATGCAATTATTTATTTTTGAGATGGCTTCTAATCTTTTTACACTGCAATAATATTAAGGTTTATCTACTGCAGGTTGATTGAGATGAACAGTTCTTGTAGGAAAAGCAAAGTTAATATTTAATTTCTCTGCAAGCTCAAGAATTTTTAAGTGAACATCTTGTTGAGAAGCCAGCTCCACGCCCCAATCAGGTACTTGAAAAAAGCAGTAAAGCATTATATCTAAACTAGAATCTTTGTAATCTTTAAAGACCACATGAAAATTATCTTTGACGGTATGAGGGTGAGACTTAACAATTTGTTTTATGCCTTCTATAAAGCCTTTAATTTTTTGAGAAGGCGTATCATAAGTGAGCGAATAAAAAGCTTTCATTCTACGCAACTTACGCCTGCCCATATTATCTATATTTATAGCTGAAAGCTTTCCATTAGGAATGGTCACGACAGAATCATAAAAAGTTCTAATACGAGTAGAACGAAATCCAATATCTTCTATATTACCTTCTACATCACCGACGACCACCCAATCTCCTACTCGGAATGGCTGATCTAGAAAAATCATAATAGAACCAAAAAAGTGAGCACACATGTCTTTTGCTGCCAAAGCAAATGCTAGTCCCCCAATCCCCAATCCTGCCATAACACTGACAACATTCACACCTAAATTCTGCAATGTCACAAGCACACCAAAAACAATTACCAATATTTTTAATAATCTTTTAAGGGTGGTTTCCATTTGCTGACTAAGAAGAAAATTTCTATCAGCCACCCATTCAGCAAGAAACTTTATAGCAACATCTATAAGTCTATAAAAACTAATAAAAACAGCAAAGCTCAAGAATATTTGAATGATGAATAAAAAGAATGTAAGAGCACTACTTTGAATATTAAAAAGATGAATCCAAACAAGCCAAAAAAGACATCCTAAAAGTAAGCGACTTGAGGGTTCTAATCTTTCAAAAATAAGATCATCCCATTTTGTTTTTGTTTTTTCAGTGAGTTTTTTAATATATTTTATAAGTACTTTGAGTAGGTATTTTATGAAAAAACGGTTAATGATTAAACCAAATAGCAACCCCAGCCATTTCCATATTTGTATTTGAAATAACTGAAAATCTAAAAACATCTGCATTTGACCTGCAAATAGCATATCTTCTAGAAATGTAAATCCTGTGGCTTGTGCATGAAGTGTGCAAAGGGTTAAAGTGAAAAAAAATATAATGTTCTGCTTATTTTTCATATTTATATATATTAACAGATAATTTTTATTTATGTTGTGTAAATTTTGCCATTTAGCATGTAAAGTTTACATACTTTCTTTATATTAAACCTAATAACATATAATTTCCTTGTTTTACAAGTCCCAGTTGGCCCTAATCATCTACCAAAATGAATTTCTTTTTATACATGGAAAGACCTTGTTGCACAAATATTGATTCTATTACATTGGGTTACCATTAGCATTTTTGAGATGGCTTCTAAACATAATTGTTTCAAAAAGTGACAAAAATAGCAAATTTTTAACTAAAAACAATAACCCTTGCGCAATTTACTAAAATCTGGTATTAAATCTAAGGAGAATGCGAAAAAATAAATGACAAAACGACTTTTATTAGAGATGATAGTTATATAAGCACATTTTCTTTGGCAAAAAGTTTCTTATAAATTTAATAAGTTCAAGGAGGGGTTTGTGAACCTTTTTTTAAAATCTCACTTAAATGACAATTATTTTATGAAATCAGTAAAAACTTTTTACAAAACCTGTCGAAATCGTATAAAGCTCAATCAAAAAGGTATGACTCTTATAGAAATTATGATTGTACTTATAATTATTGGAGGTTTGGCATCAGTTCTAGCTCCAAATGTTATGAGACAATTGAGAAGAGGAAATATTGATACTGCTAAAATTCAAATTAGAGAAATTGGCAAAGAGCTTGATCTATTCTATGCAGATTGTGGCTTTTATCCTGATAGTCTCGAAGCACTTATGGAAGCACCTGATAATTGCCCTTCATGGGGACCAGACCCTTACATGAAAAAACTTCCAAAAGATCCTTGGAATTCCAATTATGTCTATGAATTAGAGGGTAGTGATTATGTTTTAACATCTGAAGGTGCTGATAAACGTCCGGGCGGAACAGGTTCCGATAAGGATATCTCTTCAGCAGACCTGTAAAAGCTAAGGGGAAACAAAAAACCAGCTTTTTAATCAAACAACCTTTTTTATAAAAGAGGTGCAAAATGCTATATAAGCTCTTTTCTCCTCTAAGAAATTGTGTCTTTTTTAACCTGCTACCAACTTATAAAAGAAAGCCAAAAAGCGCATTTTGTAAAAAGAAGCAATTTGGATTCACTCTTATAGAAATTATGATTGCTTTAATACTTCTAGCAGGACTGACTGTCATTGCTCTACCTCGTATTGGCTCTCATACAAATGAATTGAAAGCTACAGTCAGAAAACTCACTGTCTTAGGTAAACAACTTCAAATCCACTCGAGGTTAGAACACAAAACCTTTAGGTTAGCATTTCATTTACATGAAAAGGAAGATCACAGCTTTTGGGTGGAAAGCGCATCAGGGTATGTCTCTGAAAGTGCAGAAGAAGAGGAAGACAACAACGAGGACGATGAAGAAAAAGAAGTTCAAACACTTAATACCTTTCAGATTGATGCAAGCATTTTAAGAGAACCTATTTCACTTCCTAAGCCTCTTTTATTTAGAGATATAGAAGTAGAAGATGCCATAAGCAAGGATGGTAAGGCCTACATACATTTTTTCCCACAGGGAATTATAGAAGAGGCGGCTATACATATTTCTAATGGAAAGAAAGGTGAGGCAGGCTGGACAATCACTTACAATAGCTTAACAGGCAAAGGGCATATTATTGACAAATACATACCATTAAAGAATTTAAGAGATAGACGATGAAGCAAAACTTATTTTCCAAATACTGCACTGGCTTCACCTTAATTGAAGTCTTAATTGCTATGATGATTTTAGCAGGAGCCATGGTTGCGCTGGCTGCTTCATGGAATGGAAGTGTTATGGCCTACCGTAAAGGCAGACAAATCAATGTCATCACTCGCCTACTACAAAAACAAGCTACTGAAATGGAGCTTAGATTTAAAGGTGAAAGTCTAATCACTGATCAGGAACTTGACGGTGACTTTGGCAAAGATTACCCAAATTTATCATGGAAAACAGAAATTAAATCGCTAGAATTTCCAGATCTAACACCTATTCTTGTTAATCAAGAAGGAGGAGTAGATCAAATCACATTAACTGTTATCCGGCAAATGTCCACTCAATTAAGCCAAGCTATAAAAGAGATGAAGGTTTCAGTGCTCTGGAAGTCTCAGGATAGAATAGCCACTTACAGCATCACAACCTACCTCATCTCATACAACCAACTAGGTCCGCCGGGAGCATCAGGGTCAGTTGGGGGTGGCCCATGAGTTTACGTAACAAACGCTTTTCTATATTGTCAATGCTCACTGGCTTTACCTTAGTTGAAGTTTTAATTGCCATGATGATTTTAGCTACATTATCTATATTAACAGCTCAGTCCATTTCAAGATCTATTAGAGATAAGGCAAGAATACAAACCAATATTGATACTGCATCTTCTTTAGAAACCACCTTTAAGATTATAGAAAGAGATATACAAATGACTTTTAATTTCAGAGATGTTCAATACGAAGTTGAAAATAGGACAAGACAAGGCAGACCAAATACACAAGCCTCATCCAATGCTCCAAACACTCCACCTCTTCGACCAAATCTTCCTAATCGGCCTATTCAAACAACACAATTTATTGGTAGTGAGGAAAAAATAGACTTTGTCACCTTACTTCAAGGAAGAGGTTATGATACAGGCCTAGAAGGAGATCTTAAAGAGATAGGTTATTATTTAGAGCAATGCAGAACATTTGTAAACCCTAAAGAAAGTTCAAATTGTCTTTGGAGAAGAATATCTTCTTTTGTAGATGAGGATGTTGAAAGAGGAGGTAGCGCAAGAATCCTTTTAGAAAATATCAAGTCATTGGAATTTAAGTTTTACAATGCAAAACTCAAGTCTTGGACCCAAGAATGGAATTCAAAAACACAAAATGCCTTTCCTGAAGCTGTAGAAATCACGTTAGAGGCAGACCCTAAAAAAAGGCCTCTGAAACTCCAATCGGTAATCCCTATAAGACATCCTAATAACTTTAATAAATCACCTGCTTCAAGATAGGAATTTATAAAACTATGCAAAAACAACCTAGATTTAGAAATCACAGAAGAACAAGCTTAAAAAAACAACGTGGCGTTGCTTTATTGATTGCTCTTTTTGCGATCACTATGACCAGCTTTATTGCTGTTGAATTAAGTTATGATGTCAGTATTGAATATATTATTTCTAATAAAGAGTACCACAGGTTAAGAGCCTATTATGCAGCCAAATCTGGTATAGAGATTTCTAGGTTTAGGCTCTATATTTATAAGCAAATTGTAAAACAATTCCAGAGTCAAATTGCAGGTAAACAGCAACTTGTCGACCTACTTTGGAATTTTCCCTTAATATGGCCTATTACTAGTGTTTTACCTGAGGATGTAGGACGTGTTGAAAGAGAATCAATGCAAAAAACTGTGGATGCATCTTTGATGGGTTCTGCTCAGTATAACACACAAATATTAAGTGAAGGCTCAAAGATTGATATGAATGACTTAGGGTCTCCTGCGAAAGCATTAAAAGAGGTCACTCAAATGCGATTGATAAGTCTTTTTGCAACTAGCATACTTGAGAATGAAGATATTAAAAGAAGATTTGAAGACCTAGATTATCAAAGAATCATTGCCAATATTACTGATTGGGTTGATGAAGACACAATATCTGAAGGAGGTAGTGGAGATGAAAGCTACCTTTATTCTGATGTGATAGCTCAAAATGATATTCAAGGCCGTCTGCCTCCTAACCGCCCTTTTCGAACACTTCAAGAGTTAAATATGGTAAGCGGAATTTCTAATACAGTTTACAATTTTCTAGCGCCTCATGTGACTATTTACGGGCAGAAAGGCATTAACCCTAATTACGCTGGGCCCCATTTGTTAAAGTCTTTATCTCCTAATATCACTGATGAAGTTATAGCTCAAATAGAAGAGGCAAAGACTGATCCTTCTCAAGGTCTTTTTCAAAATGAGCAAGATTTTTATAACTTTCTAGAAAACTTCACAGATGTACAAGAAATCAAGCAACAAAACATACCTTTCTATTTTGGATCAGAACACAACTTTATGATCAAAAGTACAGGTATTTCAGGTAATGCCCAAAAAGATATCATAGTTATTGTATATGATATAGATGCTGTGGTATCCAATCTGTCCAAATCACTAGCTGCAAATCAAAACACTAATCCTAACTCAAACCAAAATAATCCTACAACACCTCCAACGCCAACGCCAAATACTCCACCACCTAATAATACAACAAACAATACACAACCATCCTCAGGTCTTCCAACTATTGTTTACTGGTATGAACCCTGATATAATTTGGCTTTAGAGTCTTTTCACTATTCATCAATTGATATTATAAGCCATCTAGATAAAATAGGTATAAAATTTGACAGAAGCCAAATGTATAGAGATTCTTTAGCAGGGGCTGGCACTTATCAGAATCAAGTTTTAATACAAAAAACCATAGACCATCAACTGCGGAAAGTACAAAACAGATAAACTCTAAAATGACTTAAATTATATCAATCCTCATCCTCATGAGCTTGTCCAAAAAACAAACCGACGCCAAGTGTTGCATAAAAACCACTTAACTTAAGTGTTTTACTTTCATTACCACTTTCTTCATCAGTACTTCTGTTTTCTAACACATCACTACCACATTCTTGACTATTCATTTTACATTTCAAATCACTGAATCCAGATAAATCATAACCAGCTTCTAATTTAACTATGAGATTATGAGTTATCTTATAACCAAGCTCTAATCCTAATTGACCACTGATTTGATTCCATAAAACTTGATTGCTAGTTAATTCATAAGTTGTTCCACCATTATCTTCATTAGTATCAGTGTATCTCAAATATTTCCAAATATCTAGACCTAGTATAGGTCCTACAAAAAAATGATCAAAATGGAATCTATAATTTACTAACAAGGCCATTCTATGATGGGTGAAGCTATACTTATCATCTTCGTCATCTTCACCTCTTTCACCACTACTATTTCCCTCAAAGTCTCTTTGACCTGTAAAGGCAAACCTATACCTAACACCTATACCAAGGCTGACATTGTTCATCATGAGTCTATACAATAAGTCTTCTCCGAGGTGAAAGGTCCTATTTTTTTGATCCACATCCCAACTTTGCCCTTCTGTTACCACTTCATCAAGGTTAATTGTACTGCCAAATTTCATCCCAAAATGACCTGAAATCTCCATATTACCCCAGGCAAGACTGGTAAAATTTAAACTCACCAAAAAAACTGCTAAATAAACAATTTGTTTTATTTGATTGAAATGCAACATAATAGACTCCCTCAATGATTTTTGGTTATTTGTGTGTTTTAATAGCCTTTTATTTATTTTAGTAATACAAAATTGCATTATCAACCTTTAATTTTATTACCTCACTAGACTTTGTCAAATAAAGCTTTTTATAAACAAAATATGCAAGTTGTCCCCTCTAATAGACCCAAAATAAAAAAAACTCTTTTTTACAAAGAGCCTTTTTATCTAAAGAATTTAGAACTCATCTCAAAATTGCTTCCTGTGCTCACGTTTTCAAAACAACCTCTTAATTTAGTACCACATAAAAGGACTGTCTCACTCAAAATGGACCCTTCCGGCTTTCCGTAGAACCACTATCGTGGCTCTCGTCAAGTCCGTCCATTTTGAGTAAGAAGCCATCTTCAGTTATATTATGTTTTATATTTTGCAATTTCGTATTATTTACTGCTATCATGCATTTTTGAGATAGCTTCTAATTAGATAACATGAATTATGGCTTATCCAAAGAACCAACCAATACCAAGTGTTACATAAAAGGATCACTAAGCGACTTGTTTGATAGAAACTTCAAAATCTAGAAGCTCTGAAAGTTTTGTAAGAGTTTTAAATGTTGGATTGGATATTCCAGGTCTTTCAAGCTTTTGAAGTTGCTGTGTGGTCATTTTGAGTTTCTGAGCAACTTGACGCTGTGTAAAGCCTTTTTGTAATCTTGCCTGTTTAATAAGAATTGCAATAGCTATATGAGGATAAGGCTCTACTATAATAAAGTTTTTACCACGTCTTTTTTTAGGTACAGGTAGTTGCCATTTTGGAGATTGAGCTTCTTCAAGATACAAACTTAAAGCTTCTTTTGCATTCTGTAAGAATGCTTTTCTTGTTTCACCTTGTGTAAAACACCCAGGAATATCTGGAAATTCTCCCCAAAACAAGCCTTTTTCCTTATGAAACTTAATTTGATAACCAATCACATTAATTTTTCTCCAGTTTGTTTTTCTATAGATTTTATTAGACCTTTTCCTAAATCCTTATTCCCATGTATAGGGATTACAATAGGTGCCTGTTTGTCTTTCTTAAGTTTAATGTGAGAACCTTTTTGAGAAACCTCTATCCAGCCATATTTTTTCAACATCTTCACTACTTTCTTACCAGAAACAGGCATATTTTAATCATGCAACATTTATGCTAAAAAATCAAGAACAAAGCCAAAACATAAACCTCAAATAAAAAATTGATAAAAAGCCTTTTTATCTAAAGAATTTAGAACTCATCTCAAAATTGCTTCCTGTGCTCACGTTTTCAAAACAACCTCTTAATTTAGTACCACATAAAAGGACTGTCTCACTCAAAATGGACCCTTCCGGCTTTCCGTAGAACCACTATCGTGGCTCTCGTCAAGTCCGTCCATTTTGAGTAAGAACCCATCTTCAGTTATATTATGTTTTATATTTCGCAATTTCGTATTATTTACTGCTATCATGCATTTTTGAGATAGCTTCTAATTAGATAACATGAATTATGGCTTATCCAAAGAACCAACCAATACCAAGTGTTACATATAAAGCATCAAACCTAAATGTATTTGCACTCTTAGCATCTTCCATCTCTAATGGATTACTAGGCCCAATACAATTTGTCAGAGTACTATTGCCTCCAATCGACATCTTACATTTTAAATTACTAAATCGAGATAAATCATAGCCAATTTCTAACTTAGCGAAAAGCTTCTCATTTATTTTATAACCACCTTCTACACCTAGCTGACCAGTAATTTGATTCCATAAAAATTGATTGCTAGTGAGTTCATAAGAGCTACTACCATATAGATTTATTGCAGAAAACTTTAAACGTTTCCAAATATCTAAACCTAATACAGGCCCTACAAAAAATTGATCTATATGAAATCTGTAATTAGCTAATAGGGCAACACGGTTATGAGTGAATTTATATTTGTCACTCTGATTGTTTCCTATATTAGCCGCACCTGTTCCATCAAAGTCCCTCTCTCCTGTAAAAGTAAGCCGATATCTTAAACCTAAAGCAAGACTTGTATTATTCACGATTATATCTTTGATTACATTCTTATAAATAACATCTAGTCCCAAATGAAATGATCGATTTGTTTGATTTCTACCTAAGGACTCATTTTGATAACTTCTTGTTATCTCTCGAAGGTTTAACCTGCTGCCAAATTTCATCCCAAGATGAGTAGAAACCTCAGTATTATCCAAAGCAAAGCTAGGAGAACTTAACCAAAAAAAAAACTGTTAAGTAAATAAGCTTTTTTATTTGACTTAAACCTAACATATAAATACCCCTATAAATTAAAACAACTCTTTACCACTATATGCGCATTAAAGACTTTTACGAATAAACTCATCTCAATACTTTGTTATTTTAAGAAGATTGTACTACTAAATACTTACTTTATCCCTTCATTAAGTTTTGTCAAATAAAGGCACTCGAGAAAAAGAAAGTCATAATAAAAAATTACCATATTATACAAGCAACCTAAAAATAAAAAGGCTCTAATTAAAGAGCCTTTTTTTATTATAAAATTAATTACACAAGTTATGACTTATCCAAAAAACCAACCTATACCAAGTGTTGCATAAAAACCACTTAACTTAAATGCATTCCTGCTTTCATCACCTTCCATTTCTAAAGGATGACTAGTGCCGCCAGGACATTCTGTCAGAGCACCATTGCCTGTCGCTGCCTTACATTTTAAATCACTAAATGAAGATAAATCATAGCCAATTTCTAACTTAGCAAGAAGATTGTCAGTGACTTTATAACCAAGCTCTAAACCTGCTTGACCAGTGATTTGATTCCATAAAAATTGACTGCTAGTGAGTTCATAAGAGTTCCCATTACCAACAACACCTAGATTTGTTACAGAAAACTTTAAATGTTTCCAAATATCTAGACCTAAAACAGGTCCTACAAAAAATTGACCCATATGAAATCTGTAATTAACTAATAGGGCAACACGGTTATGAGTGAATTTATATTTGTCATTCTCATCCTCTCTTATACCACCAGTATCTTCTGAGCTTGTCGCATCAAAATCTCTCTCTCCTGTAAGCGCAAAGCGGTACCGTAAACCTACACCAAAGCTACCCGTATCATTCATCATGTGCCTATAAATGGCATCTAATCCAAAATGAAATGGCATATTTTTTTGATCTATGCCTAGGGTATTATCTTGAATCTCTGTTGTTATTTCCTGAAGATTCAGTTTACTGCCAAATTTCATCCCAAAATGAGCTGAAATCTCGGCATTGCCCTGAGCAAAGTTAGTAAAACTTAAACTTACAAGAAAAACGGCTAAATACATAAATTTTTTCATTTGATTTAAACCTAACATAATAAATACCTCCTAAAATTAAAGTAATTTTTTATTACTCTGTGTACATGCATCACTTTTGTCAACATATATCATATATAATGATGCCTTTATTTATCTTATCTTAATTATATTATCTTAAGTCAATAGAATATCTGTTATCAATTTATTTCGAGTTTTCTGTTTTTTTTAGTTAGAAAGTTGTTTTTTTGAATCTTTGCTGTGTTATTTTATAATTTCAATAGGTTTAAAGTCTTCTTTATTATTTAAAATAGCACTATTACCTGTAGCCTGAAATACAAATAAACCTCTCTCCTCTGCATACTTATCTACTCTTTCTTCACATTCAAGATAAGCAACTCCTCCATAAAGAATCTTACTTGCACTATCTTTATGTTGTGTTTTAAACTTGTGTAAGATATTTACAAATTGATCTATATCTTCCTTTCTAAGATATCTCTTGACTTCTATAGCAACACATTCTTTGCCATTGACTGCTAGCACATCTATTTCCCAACGACGATTTGGGCTTACATCTTTTACACGAGTGGATACTGTTTCAATCTTAATACCTCTGTTATTAAGAAGTCTTATTGCGCTAGAGCTTGCTAAAACTTCTATAAATTTACCCCATTGATGACTTGATTCACCTGCAAACTTATTTACAGTTTTTGTAAGTTGATCAAGTGACTTATCTAGCTCTCTCTGGCGCATCCGCTGAGCTTCTCTATCTCTCTGTTGGGCTTCTGTAATTCTATCCAAACTCTGAGCCACTCTATCGAGAGTTTGATTGATTTGATCTATTGAAACTTTAGACATTATGAGCACCTTCAAATTTGATTTTTAAAATATCGTTATAATATGAATAATATCACTTTAAAGCCTACAAAACAAGTAATGTACCACTGTGGAATATTTATAAGCTTTTTAAACTGTTATCTGCCGAAATAAAAAAGGCTCTAAATAAAGAGCCTTTTTATCAAAAATATAAGTTAAAATAGCTGATCTAGATGATCCTTATCGCCTATC
This sequence comes from Bdellovibrionales bacterium, assembly GCA_965262715.1. Taxonomy (GTDB): domain Bacteria; phylum Bdellovibrionota; class Bdellovibrionia; order Bdellovibrionales; family JAUICD01. The sequence goes on from OZ253553.1 coordinate 2,496,146, forward strand.
CGAAGAACCAACCAATACCAAGTGTTGCATAAAAAGCATTTAGCTTAAGTTTTTTAGTCTCATCACCAGTGCCAGTAACATTTAAAAGAGTACTTCCATTCGTACATTCTTCTAATGCCCTACCTGCATTACTTGCTGCTTTACACTTTAAGTCGCCAAAAGAAGATAAGTCATAACCAGCCTCTAACTTAACCAAAAAATTATCAGTTACCTTATATCCAAGCTCTAAACCTGCCTGACCAGTGATCTGATTCCATAAAAATTGATTACTTCTTACCTCAACATTCGTGCCAGTCCCATCTCCTTGATTCATCATAGAAAGCATTAGGGATTTCCAAATATCCAAACCTAAAACAGGCCCTACAAAAAATTGATCCATATGAAATCTATAATTTAATAAAAGAGCCAATCGATGATGAGTAAATTTATACTTATCATCATCGTCTGGTCTCCCTGTTGTTCCGTTATCATAATCTTTTTCTCCCATAAGTGCTAACCGATACCGTAAACCAACACCAAAACTGCCTGTATCATTCATCATGTGCCTATAAACAGCATCTGCTCCAAAATGAAGTGACATGTTTTTTTGATCTTCCCATCCACTACTTGTACTTCCTACTTCCTTAAGATTCAACTTACTGCCAAATTTCATCCCAAAATGACCTGAAACCTCGGCATTACCTTGAGCAAAGCTGGTAAAGCTTAAGCTCACAAGAAAAACTGCTAAATAAATAAAACTTTTCATTTGATTTAAACCTAACATAATAAATACCTCCTAAATAAAATTTTTTCATCTCGTAAACAATTATCAATAGTCAATAACTGTTATAATAATTTAATAACTTTATTTTTTAAGTCAATATCCATAATCATACATATACTTATCACTATGTTGATTATATTATTAACCTTTCACTATCTATGTCATTCACTCATTTGAAACTCCCTTGATTATCACTCATTTTATTATTTTTTTACTTATCATGTTTTTTATCTACTCAATACTTAAGCATCTAATGTATAGTCAACTATGTTGAAAAGCTCAATTAATTTTTCACAATTACAGTTAAAATTGCTTTATTATCAATGTTATGATTTTTTAAGGTTCGATTTTGCTACTAAACGTAAAATAAATACGCTTTTGCTATAAAGTTTAAGAATGTCAATGATGCTTATTTTTAAGCTAATCTTTTATATTTGATTTGAATATACTTACTACTTCAATACAAATTATATTCATGTTAACATAAGAGTCAAATATATTATATCAAAGATTCGAAAATAATTAAAAAAAAGCAAATAATACATTTAAATAAGATATTAAAACCATGATGTCAACACTAAATCTAAAATTTGTACACATAAGATACAATAAAAACAAGCCTATTTTACTTAAAGGTAAACTTTAATGATATAAAATAATACAATTTTACTCAATTTTTATAACTTTAAGAGGCCTGTTGTTTATTAATTTACCTAAGTTACACGATCATTTAATAGCCGTCTTCCGGACTCCGTAAATCCGGGAACCCGGAAATCTGGCAATCTACCTATTTATTTTGAACTTTTTCATAATTTTTTTCTCCTTTATCCCCTGGTGGGAGAAAAAAATTATGAAAAAGTTCAAAACTTATCAGTTAGCAACTCAGTTTTATCGTAAATCTAGCAATTTAAGCTTAAGAGGACCAATAAAGAATCAGTTCCAAAGAGCTATACTTAGTATTGTATTAAATCTAGCTGAAGGATCTGCTAAATCCAGTAATAGAGAACGTAGAAAGTTCTATGAGATTAGTTTAGGCTCTCTAAGGGAAGTGCAAGCAATATTAACTCTTATTAATCATCAAAAATTAATAAAAGAAGCTGATAGATTTGGAGCTTTTCTATATAAACTGTGTAAAAATACTTAAAACTAAAAGTAATTTCTCTTTTTATTAAAAAGTATTTTGCGTAAGATCAGTGATTTATCTAAAAAACAGATTTCTAAAACAGCTTTTAAAAATTGGGGTGGCTAACGGGGATTGAACCCGCGACCCCAGGAACCACAATCCTGTGCTCTACCAACTGAGCTATAGCCACCATTGCTGTTTCACTAAAAATACCTCTTGCCTCTGGCAACTTTCTGACAGTAAGCCTGACGATTTATATCGTTAGCAAGTAGCTTACTGTCTAGAAAGCCGGACTATTTTTAGGAGAAAGACTCCCCGTGTTCTTTTACTTCATGTTAAGGAAACCTCTCCCTTCTTCATTAAAGTTCACTAAAAATGAACTGGTCTCTGACCATTTTTGGCCAATGAGCACGACGGCTAACGCCCTTGTAAAATGCTTATTGGCTCAAAAACCTGTTCATTTTTAGTAGGAAGACTCCCTTCGTTGTTTAACACCATGTTAAGGAAATCGTTTATACCTTACTTCTTACCTTCTCTTCTCCTTACAAATCATATAAATCTTTATAAGTTAATAAAAGACTTGATGTTTTAAGCCAAAGACAAGATCTTCCGCAGAGTGATCGCTATCCAAGCGATCACTCGAAGACTTCGAGGATTGGCTTAAAATATCAAATCATTACTTCGAAGATTTTTCCCCTGTTTTTTCTAAAAAAACAACCTCTCCACCACCTCTGGCTGTTTTTGGGCAGTCAGCCTGAAGACTTACGTCTTCAAGAAAATGCTGACTGCCTCAAAAATCCGTTTATTTTTACTAAGCAGATACTCCTCTTTTTTTAGCAAAATGTTAAGGAAACCTGTTTATTTTGAGTAAGCAGATACTCCTCTTTTTTTAGCAAAATGTTAAGGAAACCTGTTTATTTTGAGTAAGCAGATACTCCTCTTTTTTTAGCAAAATGTTAAGGAAACCTGTTTATTTTGAGTAAGCAGATACTCCTCTTTTTTTAGCAAAATGTTAAGGAAACCTGTTTATTTTGAGTAAGCAGATACTCCTCTTTTTTTAGCAAAATGTTAAGGAAACCTGTTTATTTTGAGTAAGCAGATACTCCGCGTTCTTTTACTTCATGTTAAGGAAACCTCTCCCTTTAATAACTATATTATGCAATAAGTCCTTCAGATTAAAAAGATTATTTTTTTAAGTCAATAAGAGGTGAAAAAGTGGTAGTGGAACTTGTTGAAATTTCTACCTTTTGTAAAGTAGAAACACTTGAAGAAGACGTTTTATCATCATTTACCGACTTGGAAATAGAAGTGGATGTCGTAGAGCTTGCAGGTGTCGATTTCTTATCAGGTAAGGCTTCTAAGTCTGTTACCCCTTCTCTATCTGGTAAAACAGCCTCATCTATCGTATCAGGCTCTTGAGATGTATCTATAGAGCCAGCAGAAGAAATAACGATCGGTTCTGCACTATAATCTATGGACTGTTTGTTAATTTGGATTTCTTTAATATCCCAGCTTTTTTGGATATCTTGATCAGTAGGATTTAACAATGCCCACCCTTTAAGTTGTGATTGAGTCATTTGATCCTCTAAAGGATGCTTAAAACCATATTCAAAAAAGACTTTTATTTCATCATCTCGGACATAACTAGACCAAAGTGATGTGAATTTAATATCCGTTACATCAGGAATGTTTTTTTCAAGATGCTCTACGACAAAAGCTTGCAAGCCAGCCTGAAGCCTTGAATGAAACTCCCAAGACGATATGCCTTCTCCTCCTCGATACCAATTCCAAGAAAAATAAAGCGCAACCATCCAAAATATGATCATAAATAACGGATTAAAAGATTTCATTTTACCCTCACTTTATAATATATACAAAATAGCCTATAACATGAACCTCTAATATTTCATTTATATTCCTTCGAGGAAAGATTAAAGACCGCTATTATCCCTCTTTAAACAGTAAATAAAAAGAATGTGATTTATTATATTTAAAATAGATTTAATGCCTCCAAACTTTTTATTGCTCTCAACATAAATATATAGTTTATTGTTACTTATGCGCATAAATAACAATAAACTATATAAACGTGAAATACAATTGGATCATATAGATTCATCTTGTTTTCTCTTCGGCCCAAGGATGACAGGTAAGACCTCTCTTCTAACTCAATTGTCAGTGAACTCTTATTACAATTTACTAGACCCTCAAGTAGAGTTAAAACTTCGCACAAGACCTCATGAGTTTTGGGAAGAAATCTCTTACTTAAAACCTGGCGCAACGGTTATTATTGATGAAATACAACGTATACCCGTTTTACTAGATTATGTTCAAATGGGTATTGATCAAAAGCGGATACAATTTCTGCTGTCTGGTTCAAGTACTCGTAAAATTAAGCGTAATTGCGCAAACTTATTAGGTGGACGCGCGCTACATTTACAATTACATCCTTTGACGTACAAAGAACTAAGTAACGATTTTGATATTCAAAATGTATTAAGGTTTGGTACGTTGCCTTTAATTGCTTTACTTGTTTCTAATACAAAAACACAAACAGCTAAACGACAGCTAAAAAGCTATGTCACCACCTATATCAAAGAAGAAATACAAACAGAAGCTCTTGTACGTAATATTGATGCTTTTCATCGTTTTCTAAATATAGCTGCTGCATGTAATGGGCAGATGATTGAATTTGCAAATATTTCTAGAGAATGTGCAGTACATGCTAATACTGTCAAAGAACATTACTCCATTTTAGAAGATACACTGATCGGTCATTTTGTATGGCCTTTCCACCGCAGTCAGAGAAAAAAAGCTAGACCAAAGTTTTACTTTTTTGATTGCGGAGTTGTCAGAGCTTTGCAATCTCGCATTACAGAAAACCCTAATGCCCAAGAACTAGGCGTGCTTTTTGAAACTTGGATTGCAAATGAGCTTATAAGAATCCGTGATTATTTAGAATATGAACATACTATTTCTCTATGGAGACATGGTAAATGGGAAATAGATTTTATTATAGAATCACCTAGAGGTCCTCTATTTGCTATTGAGTGCAAATCTGGCCAGCATATAAAAAACAAATATGCCATTGATGCTTTTAGGAAATATTTTCCAAAAGTGCCTCTTGTTATTTGTTCACTTCTTGATCAACGCACAAGGCAAATACAAGAGAATGTATGGATAGAAAATTATACAAAAACAATCCAACGATATCGAAATCTGTCCTTTTCATTATAAAATAATAATGGTATTTTTCAAAAAATCTTTTATGCTTTAAAAATGGATAACTCTTATACACTTCAAAGTAGCATAAAAAGCCAAATCAACACTCAAGATGCAGATTTCCTTGCCAATCAAAATGCTATGCAAAATCTTGTATCAGATATAAATGCGCATATTGCCGCTGTTCAAAAAGGAGGAGGAGAAAATGCGGTTAAAAGGCACAAAGCTAAAGGCAAACTAACTGCTAGAGAAAGAATCCAACAACTGATTGATGTCAAAACACGGTTTTTAGAATTTTCTCCTCTAGCAGCCTATAATATGTATGATAACTGCGCGCCTGCTGCAGGTATTATCACTGGAATTGGTGTGGTACATGAGCAAGAATGTATCATTGTTGCTAATGATGCTACTGTAAAGGGAGGGACATACTTTCCCATCACAGTCAAAAAACACCTAAGAGCCCAAGAGATTGCTTTAGAAAATCATCTTCCATGTATTTACTTAGTAGATAGCGGAGGAGCCTTTTTACCACTCCAAGCAGAAGTTTTCCCTGATAAGGATCACTTTGGTCGTATTTTTTATAATCAAGCTCAAATGTCAGCTAAAAATATCTCTCAAATTGCCGTTGTGATGGGTAGCTGTACAGCTGGCGGAGCTTACGTCCCAGCAATGAGTGATGAAAATATCATTGTCGATAAAAATGGTTATATTTTCCTTGGAGGGCCTCCTCTTGTGAAAGCTGCCACAGGTGAACAAGTGGATGCACAGTCTCTAGGAGGCAGTAAAGTCCATTGTCAACAAAGTGGAGTGGCAGATCATTATGCTACTAACGACGGACAAGCCATAGACCTTTGTCGGCAAATTGTGTCACATCTTAATCTTTATAAATCAGATAGTTTAAAACAGCTTCAAATTGAAGAGCCTCTTTACGACCCTTACGAACTCTACGGCATCATTCCTAAAAACGAAAAGCGATCTTTTGACGTAAAAGAAGTCATTGCTCGTATTGTAGATGCTAGCCGCTTTCATGAGTTTAAAGCCAATTATGCTAAAACCATCGTAACAGGATTTGCGCATATCTATGGTTTTCCAGTGGGTATTGTTGCAAATAATGGAATCATTTTTTCAGAGAGTGCCTTAAAAGCAACTCATTTTATCTCTTTATGTTGCCAAAGAAATATCCCACTGATTTTCCTTCAAAATGTTACAGGATTTATGGTTGGTAAAAAATACGAAAATGCAGGTATTGCTAAAGACGGAGCTAAAATGGTGATGGCCGTGAGTAATGCCCACGTTCCTAAATTCACAGTTATGATAGGAGGCTCTTATGGTGCTGGAAACTATGGCATGTGTGGACGAGCATATCAACCTAGGCAGCTTTGGATGTGGCCAAATGCAAGAATAAGCGTGATGGGAGGCCAACAAGCTGCAAGCGTACTCACGACAGTCAAATTAGACCAACTTAAAAGAAAAGCAAAAAAAACAGGCTCATCAGAACAAACTTCACGCCTATCTGAAAAACAAATTTCAGAATTTCAGTCTTCTATTTTGAAAAAATATGAAACAGAAAGTTCTGCCTACTATTCTACAGCTAGATTATGGGATGATGGTATTATTGACCCTGTAGATACACGTCATGTATTAGGACTTGGCATCCAGGCCAGCCTCAATAATCCATGGCGACAAAGTCAACAAAGCCAACCCCATTCACAAGGTGTTTTCCGTATGTAGAGAATGAACCTTAAGTCACTTACTGACCTACCTAAGTTAAACCTTGCTTAATTGCTATCTCTTGAGTCCAAGAACCCCGAGAAACAGGCAATACGGCAGACTGACAATAGTTCCTCGGAGCCGTTGTCTGTTTACAGATTGCTCGAATGCCAGAAGAAGTATTTGGTAATATATTGGTAATACAGTTATTTATAACAAATTCATGGTTTCTGAGATGACCTCTAGTAACAAAATTTGTTCCTAATTATTTCATAATTCTCATACCATGAAATAATTACCATATCTACTGACCTTTTTTGTTATTTTTTCATGGTTTTGAAACTTTATATGCCCCTACATCAAAACTTATGCCATAAATCATTCTTCTTTCACCTACTATTCCCTACCTTCAAAAGCTGTCCAACAATTTTTTATGGACAACATAAATTATATAGTTATTTCAATATATTATGTATATACATCTACTACATATTTACAAAAAACAAATCTAAGGATTCTTAAAAATATCTCTTTTGATATGTAAATTTATCTCATTTTCGAGCGATTTACGATTTTTGGTTTCAATTTTGCATAAATATAATTTTAACAAGGATAAAATAATAACAAAGGAGCTAAAAAAAATGACTTATAACAAAAACTTAATAACTTCTCTTATTAATATGGCGTTTTTACTTACAATTTTTATTGTAAGTATATTCTTCACACATCAAGTTGTGTGGGGACAAAGTCTTGATAGAATAGTCACTGATGAAATAGATACAGAACTTAACTTATACGAAGGATCAAGAACTATTCCTGTCTATCAAGGAAATGAAGCAGTTGTAAACGATACTCCTTTAGAACTTGCTGTTCATGGACAATGTGGAACACACCTAAATACATGTGTAAAAGGCGCAGCAGTCAACATAAGAAAAGATAAAGGATATAGATGGTCCTGTGAAGGAAAACATGGAGGATCGACTTCTCCTTGTTATATTAAAGAATCCGAAGCAGAAGGAAAGCAACGCAGACAAATCGAGTTGACAGAAAAAATAGATCAAGAAATATCAGACCAAATTGAAAGTGAGAGATTAAAAGTATTAGAAGATCATGGTCAAGACGCTATAGATCGTTTAGAAGATGATGATAAAAATAGCTCTAAAGACCAACGTGTATCTGCTGTCCAGAATAATGCTTCTTTGAACACAGTTCATCAAGCTTATCCTGCAATTAAAAAAACCGAGGATGAAGTAAATGTCTATATCTCTGGTGGAGCAGGTGTTTCCATATTTTCAGGAGTTGATAATATCAGTAATGGATTGAATGCTGGTGTAAGTGTTGGCGCAAAATTTCCTCAGAATTTTCTTTTTGAAGTCGGGTTTAGTTATTCTGATTTTAAATTAGATAATTACTATGGTTATTATCCTAGAGTTGCGGCTCCAAATTCAGTTCAATGTGTTGACTGTCGTATTAAAGAATATGCGGGAACATTAAGTGTGAAATATCATCTATTTAATAAAACTCTAAGACCTTTTGGCGGTGTCTCAGGTATTTATAGATACCGTACCTATACAGATGACTCCTATGGAGGAGCAGTTTATAATAGATACAATTCATCATCTCACGGCCTTGATATGGGCCCAAATGTTGGAGTAGACTTTGCCCTTAGTTCACAGTTCATGGTAGGAGTAGAGTTAAAGTATATGGTCAATTTAACTAACTCTGTATCAGATTCTCACATGATATATAGATACAGATCTCCTGACGAACAGCTATCAGATGACCTTAGTTATTTCACCTTTGGCATTAATGCTAAGTTTTTATTGTAATAAAAAAATAAAAAAGGAGCCACCTATGTAAGGTGACTCCTTTGTAGAAATAACTATGCATAACACTTGTATGAGTTGAAGCCCTTAATCTAAAATATCCTCATCTTTTAAAGATTCTTCCTGATCTTTTTGTTTTACTTTTTCCATTTCTTCTTGTTCTAATAATTGAGAATCATTTTTATCCTGCTTTTCTAACATCCATTCGCCAATAGGGCTGACAGCTACATCTTCTTGGTTATTAAGTGTGTTTTCTGACTGATGTAAATTCCATGCAAAAATACTTCCTAGAACAAGTAAAAAACTTGCCGCCATTGCCAATAATTTATTTTTCTGATGCTGCAAAGAGAAGATAGGTGATTGAATAGACTTATGTGATATTTTATCCATAATCCTATTGTATAACTTGTCATGATACTCCTGAGAAAAGCTAGATACACTACCTAAGTTTTTGATTTCTGACTTGAGTTTTTTGTACTGAGATGTGACTTCCTGCGCTTCTGGTGAATGATTGAGCTGAATATCTAAATCCTGTTTTAAAGAAGGCTCAAGCTCACCCTCTAAATAATTGATCCATAACTCTTCGTTTTCTCTTACTTTTGCTTTTTGACCGTTATTCATTACTTATTCCTCTTTATTTATCTTTTATTTTACTAAAGTATTTTTAATTTAATTTGTTTGCAGAGAAAGATCCTTTTGAAAGATCTTTCTTAACTTCATCAACGCATGTCTATAGTTCGCCTTAGCTGTGTCATAAGGGCATTGCATAATCTGAGCAATTTCTTTAAAACTTAAATCTTCATAAATCCTTAAAAAAAGTGCTCTTTTTTGTTTATGAGGTAATTTTTCAATTTCTTTCGCTAATAATTCTTTTGTGTCTTTTTGAAACAAACTTGTTTCAGCTTCTGGTGCTACGGATAAATAAGTTTTTTCAATATCTAAAAATATTTTTTGTTTCACTCTCAATTTATTCTTCCCTGTATTTAAGGCTATTTGATACAACCAACTCTTAAAAGAACTGCGTTTTTCAAATAGATGAATCTTTTGATAGGCTTTTATAAAGCTTTCCTGTACAACATCTTCTGCCAGTGCCCGGTCTTTTAATAAACGCATACATAAATTTAATAAGCTTCTCTGATGCCTTTTAACCAGCTCTGAAAAAACAGCTGTTTCTCCATTTTGTAATAGTTCTACAAGCTGCCTATCTGATCTAACGAAACCCTTAAGATCTTCCTTTTCACCTGTATTTATGGCATATAATTGACTCATTGTACTTATGACCTTACTAGCCGTTAAAAAGGTTAAAACAATTTTAATCTTTTATAAAAGTATAAAAAATAAGCTTTTAACCAACAGAAACCCTGTTTTTTCCACTTCTTTTTGACTGATATACAGCTTTATCGGCTTTTTCAAAAAGACCTTCCCAACTTTCTATAGTTGGATCTAGAAGGGCTAACCCTATAGAAACAGTAATATTAGGTATAATAGACTCTTGATACTTAAATTCATGAGATGCGATAATATGACGTATTCTTTCTGCTACTTTAAACACTTCTTGCATATTTTTATTAAAAAATACGATACAGAATTCTTCTCCACCAAACCGTGCAAAAAAATCCTCAGATCGGATGATTTGATTTTTTACAAGAAAAGCTATCTGTTTTAGTAAAAAATCTCCAGCTAAGTGACCATAAGTATCATTGACGTTCTTAAAATTATCTAAATCAAAAACAATAACTGCTAAGTCTAAAGATAATTTCTTAGCTTTTTGAAAAGCTTCTTGTCCATTAGAAATAAGAGCTGACTTGTTATAAATATTTGTTAAGTCATCCATTTGATTTCTTTTATAAGCCATAACCTCAGGGCTACTTTCTTCGACATATTTAAAGATAGCATTGCCCACTTTGATCTTATCTTGATCGTTTAATTGATAACTTTCTTGTGGTTCAATCTTTTCTCCATTAATGGCAGTACCATTTGTAGAGTTTAAATCCTCAAGTAAAACTTTTTTATCATTACTATTGAGGACCACCTTACAATGTGTATGGCTTATACTTCTTTCACCAATAAAAATATCTGAAGTTATCCCTCGTCCAATAAGCATTTCTGATTTACTTAATATCCATTGCCTCCCTATCATCTGTAGAGGACCTATCAGTAATATCAACGCAGGAGACATCATTTTTAATTCTTGAAGCTTACGGTCTAACGTATGACCTGACATTATAGTTGTAGCTTCAATATCAGAGTTGTCTTCATCTTCTATTGGGTTTTCATCTCTATCATCATCTATCATATCTGACATTATACTCAACCTCGCTTATCAACAGCTTATTTTTGGATTCTTTCTTAAATAATAACACTTTTTTTAAGTTAGGTTCACTAATTTCTTTGAACTTTTTTTATCATATCATAGGCTTATTTGTAAATTAAATGAATTAATGTTTTTAAGTTAAGCTTTACCTGGACTTACTTCGGGTTAGTTAGATAGATTGATACTCAAAACTTCTTCTATATTTTTTATCATTTTGTTACAAAACATAAATTTATTTTCAAGTATAGAACTAGAAATAAAATGGCAGAATTTATCGAATAAACCAATTAGTGGAGCTTCAGGTTGATTGTATATAATTTACTCATCTTACGCAACTTTTATAATTTTAAGAGGTTTGTTGTTGTTTACTGATTTACCTAAGTTAAACCTTACTGAATTGCTATCTCTGTAGTCCGGGAAACCGGGAATCCCGGGAAACTGGCAGTCTGTTTATTTTGAACTTTTCCCTAATTTTTTTCCCCAAGTTGTATCACTAAAAATAAACTGACCTTCGGTCATTTTTGGATAGTCAGCCTGAAGACTCACATCTTCAAGAAAATGCTGACTACCTCAAAAAGCTGTTTATTTTTAGTAAGGAGATACTTTTCATTTTTTACATACATGTTAGGGAAAATGTTTTATTTCTCAACGAGTAAAGGAGAAAAAAAATTATGAAAAAACTCAAAACTTATCATTACCATTCAAGTTCAATTCTATCATAAATCTAACAACTTAAATTTAAGAGGCCCTATGAAGAATCAGTTTCAAAGAGCTATGCTCAGCATTGTACTCAATCTAGCTGAAGGCTCTGCTAAGTCTAGTCATAAAGAACGTAAGAAGTTTTATGAGATTAGTTTAGGTTCTCTGAGGGAAGTACAAGCAATACTAACTCTTGTTAACCATCAAAAGTTAATAAAAGAATCTGATAAAATAGGGGCCTTTCTATATAAATTGTGTAAAAATACTTGAAACTTAAATTAACCTCTCTTTATTGAAGCGTCTTTGCATAAGGTCAGTAATTCATTGAAAAAATCGCTTATTTTAAAGCTTTTTGTGTTAAAAGTATAATAAATGACTAATAATGGCTTTTCAATCATAAAAATAATTCTCTCATCACATAAATGCTGATTTGAAAAACTTCCTTTTACAGTTCACATTAGTTCCTTTATAGAATAAAGTAAGAATTGGGATATTTGCTTAACAAAGCTTTAATTATTAAAAAGAAATTCATAATAATTAGTATAAATAAAAGCAGGTAAAGATTAAATGCCATTTAATATTAAGTCATATTTTGACAGATTCTTAGAATTGTTACGCAGGGAAAAAAAACCTCCTAATGATCTTCCTGTAGATCAGCCTTCTATGAACCAAAACCTTTCTGAAACAGTTGATCGTGCTCATCATGTTTCAATCCACAAACCAAAAAATACTTATAAAAGGCCGCCTTTAGAGTGGCTCTATGCTTATTTATTAGCAATTTTAATAGGTTATTGGTTAGCTGACTTAGGCGTACTCAGTGTGCGGGATAAGTTTGTAGCGCAATCAGTGGCTCCTATTGCTCCACGGAAAGCCTCTGTTAAAAGACAGCCTTTACGCCAACAATATGACGTCATCACTGGTCGGAATATTTTTAATGCACAAGGTTTTATCCCCCCTCCATTTTCTGGTAAGAACATTCCAGATGAAGATACAAGTCAACCTGTACCTTCCAGGCTGCCTTTAAAGCTTATTGGGACTATTGTACATACTAACCCTTCTAGGTCAGTGGCAACTATTCAAGTTCAAGGTAAGAAAATCAACCCTTATCTTCCAAAAGATACTCTGGAATCTATAGCCCAATTGATTAAGGTTGAACGTTTCACTGCTATTTTAAGAAATAACCAGAACGGACAACTAGAATATATTGAGATTAAAGATGATGGAATCAATCTAGCAGTACAAAACACTATGTCTACAAAGAAGTCTACAAACCGGGGTCCTCAAAGACAAGGTAACAATTTTTCTTTAACAAGAAATGAGGTTAATAAATATATACAAAATTTACCAGCTCTTTTACAACAAGCAAGAGCCATTCCTGTTATAGAACCTGGTACTGGAGCCATCAATGGTTTTCGCCTTGTAGAGATACAACCAGGCAGTCTTTATGAAAATTTAGGATTCAAAAGAAATGATGTTATCAAAAATGTTAACGGAGAGGCTGTTGACAGTCCTGCAAAGGCTATGGAGCTTTATAATAGCCTTAAGACAGACTCTAATGTTTCTATTGATTTTGATAGAAACGGCAGAACGCAAACTTCTAACTTTTCCATTGAGTAATTTTCTAATAGAACCAGCCTCTGTTTCACTAAAAATGAACCAGCCTCTGTTTCACTAAAAATGAACCAGCCTCTAGAGACGAGCCTCTGGCTGTTTTTGGGCAATCAGCTTGAAGGTTTGCACCTTCAAAAAATGCTGATTGCCTCAAAAATCTGTTCATTTTTAGTAGACAAGATACCTCTCATTCTTTAACATAATGTTAAGGAAATCGTTTTATTAATTTAGGTACCATCAAAAAAACTGTCTCATTCACTAAAAATGAACCAGCCTCTAGAGGCGAGCCTCTGGCTGTTTTTGGACAATCAGCTTGAAGGTTTGCACCTTCAAAAAATGCTGATTGCCTCAAAAATCTGTTCATTTTTAGTAGACAAGATACCTCTCATTCTTTAACATAATGTTAAGGAAATCGTTTTATTAATTTAGGTACCATCAAAAAAACTGTCTCATTCACTAAAAATGAACCAGCCTCTAGAGGCGAGCCTCTGGCTGTTTTTGGACAATCAGCTTGAAGGTTTGCACCTTCAAAAAATGCTGATTGCCTCAAAAATCTGTTCATTTTTAGTAGACAAGATACCTCTCATTCTTTAACACAATGTTAAGGAAAACTTCCTTCCACTACCTCTCCTTATAAATCACCTAAATCTTTACAGCAAATTATTGCCCCAAAGATTTTCCCCTTGTTTTTTATCACTCAAAATAGACCAGTGCCTGTCGCACTTTAAAAGAGTCTGTCCATTTTGAGTAAGAAGCCATCTTTAGTTATGTTATGTTTTGCATTTTGCAATTTGAATTCTTAAATGCTATAAAACTTTACTTTTGAGATAACTTCTAATTGATTCAAATCTAAAAAACCCCCAAACTAAGAAATATTGACATATTGGATTTTGAAATTGCGTGTAAAACTTACACTATATTTTCTTTTATATTTTTTCATTCACATATCAAGCTTTTTATAGTAGCTTTACCAGTAATTTTTTGAAGGACATATTCATAGTGGTTTTATTTAGAGACGCAATCTTACTGAGTATTTTATTAGTTCATTCTCTGGCTTTTTCTCAACTTAGAGAACCTCAATCAGAATTTCAATTTCCAAGAAGCGCTGTTGACGTATTTGTTGATTTTGCGCTTTCTAAATTAGGTGAAGATCGTATTGATAATGTTATGGGCCCTAATTGGATTGATGATATGATAATGCTCTCTCAACATTGGACAATAGATGAAGCTGAACGCTTTTTAAAGCTTCTAACATCTGCTGGAATCTCAAAATACACTATTTTAAAAGTCCTTCAAACAACTGAACATTTGAATCGAGTCATGTCAATAATGAGGTATATGCAACAAGAAGTTGGTCTTAACGATAATCAAGTGGCAACTGCAATGAAAAAGAGCTTCGAGGCCTTTACTCAAGGTAATACCACAGAAATGGCCTTGATTCTTAACAAGCTAAAGAAATACTTTCAAATGAATCAAATCAAAAGATTAGTGATGAAGAACCCCGAGGCTTTTACTCGAGGCAACGCTACACAAATGGATGCGATCATTAACAGGCTCATAGATCGCTTTAATAACCTCGAAATAACAACTTTGATAAGGCATAATATTGAAGCCTTCACTCGAGGACATGTTGCAAAAATGGAGGCAATTGAGCAAAAGCTTAAAGCACGTGGTGTCAATAATGATGGAATAAAAATTAGTGATGATGAAATAACAATTATGATGAAAAACAACATTGAAGCCTTTACTCGAGGAGATATTGCAAAAATGGATGCAGTTGAACAAAAACTTAAAGCGCGTGGCATCAATAATGATGGAATAAAAATTAGTGATGATGAAATAACAATTATGATGAAAAACGACCCTGAAGCCTTTACTCGAGGAGATATTGCAAAAATGGAGGCAATTGAGCAAAAGCTTAAAGCACGTGGTGTCAATAATGATGGAATAAAAATTAGTGATGATGAAATAACAATTATGATGAAAAACAACATTAAAGCCTTTACTCGAGGAGATATTGCAAAAATGGAGGCGATTGAGCAAAAACTTAAGGAGTATGGCCTTAGTGATGATGAAATAACAATTATGATGAAAAACAACATTGAAGCCTTCACTCAAGGAGATGTTAGAAGAATAAATCCACTCGTTAACAAACTTAAAGCGCGTGGCTTTACCCAACCTGCAATACAAGAAGCATTAAAAAGACATATTTGGTCTTTTACAAAAATAAGAACTAAAATAGAAGATGTAGTAAAGTATATAGAAAAACAAGAGAGAAGAATATGCGCCGAAGCCGTATCATAAAAACGCATATAACTCTCCGGAATTCTGGCAAACCGGCATGACGGCATGGCTATTCAAGTTCAATTTTTCAATTTACAAACACTATAGATAAGTTTTCAAAAGAGAAACTGGTGATAAAAGCCAATGATAAGAATAGACAAGAGTTTGGCCTCAAGGCAGTGATTTTGAAATTTAAGAAATAAATTGAAGGCCCAGCTCAATTTAGTCCCGAGAGCCAGAGACTGATTGCCTGACTGCCGGATCCCGGGAAAAAAGGCTGCTTAAGTAATTATGAGCCTTTTTATATCATAGATATTAAAATAATAGAGACAATAGCAACACCCAATAACATATACATTGCATATTGTTGCAAGTTACCACTTTGAAGATGACCTAACGACACACCAGATGATCTTATCAAATCTGTAATCCTATAGGTGGTCTTATCAATAAAACCTATATCGATAATCTCCCATAGCTTTCGACTTAAGTAAATAAATGGTTTCACAATAAGCTTATCGTAACCCTCATCAATCCAATACTTATTTGCAATCAGCTTATGAACTTTTTGGAAACCCACATTTAAACTGAAGTGACCTCGCCTCTTCACATACATCCAAAAAGCAAGGCTAGCAGACAATAAAGCAACACTGACAGAAATAGTCATCATTAAAAGTTCTATTTTTGTATTTGCAGGTGTCAATCCCGGCAAAGGTGTCTCAGGTAACCAATTTTCTAGTAAATGAGGAAAGTGCCCTAAGACATGAGGTATTCCTACATAACCCCCTATAATAGATAGAAATCCTAATAAAATTAAAGGTAGAGTCATAATAAAAGGAGATTCATGAGGATGACCTTTAAAGTCTTTTGATTTTTCTCCCCAGAATGTCAATGACATAAGTCTTGTCATATAAAAAGCTGTCAGACCTGCGCCTAAAACACCTAATACCCAGAAAGTTATATCACCTCTAGGACTATGAAATGACATCCATAAAATTTCATCCTTACTAAAGAAACCAGAGAAAAAAGGAAACCCTATAATAGCCAGCCAACCCATAATAAAAGTACTATGAGTGATTGGCATATCTTTACGCAATCCTCCCATTTTACGAATATCTTGCTCACCTTTCATAGAATGGATCACACTACCTGCTCCTAAAAACATCAATGCTTTAAAAAAAGCATGAGTCATTAAGTGGAATAAAGCTGATGAAAAAGCCCCTACACCAACAGCTAAAAACATATAACCTAACTGCGAAATTGTTGAATATGCCAATATTTTTTTAATATCATTTTGTAAAAGTCCAATAGATGCAGCAAAGACAGCAGTTGCCACGCCAACCACTGCAATAATAGTCATTGCTAAAGGTGTGACCAAATAAAAAACATTAAGTCTTATGATCATATAGACTCCAGCTGTCACCATAGTGGCTGCATGAATTAAAGCCGAGACAGGTGTTGGCCCTGCCATTGCATCTGGAAGCCAAGTATATAAAGGAATTTGCGCTGACTTACCTGTTGCTCCTATGAACAAGAGCATGGCAGCAATAAACCACCATGAAGATGTTTCCCCCCCATCTTCTAAAAACTGTGTAGCAAAAGCATTAATTTCAAGAAACTCTAAGGTACCTATATTTATAAATATTAAAAATATACCTAAAATCAATGCTGCATCACCTATCCGATTCATAATAAAGGCTTTCATCCCAGCTGCTGCTTTTTGAGCATCTGAAAACCAAAAACCTATTAGTAAGTAAGAACACAATCCTACTCCTTCCCAACCAATAAACATGACAGGTAAGTTAGATCCTAAAACCAAAATAAGCATATAAAAAATAAAAAGATTTAAATAAGCAAAATACTGAGACGGCCTATTATCTTCGCTCATATACCCTATACTAAATAAGTGAATGAGTGTGCCTACACCTGTGATGATCAAGCCCATAATAATACTGACTTCATCAACTAAGAAAGAAGCATTAATATGAAAATCTCCAATAGAGATCCAGTTGAAATAATTAGCTGTAAGTTGTCTTTGGCCAGCGTCTTTTTCTAAAAGCCGAAAAAAAACTAAAATGCAACACACAAAAGAAATAAAAATAGCCGATGTAGCAATTGTGCCAGAAGTTTTATGACACTTTATCTTTCTACGAAAAGCATTGATTAAAAACCCTATAAAAGGAGATAACAATAAAAGAGCAATTAGCACTTCGTTTCTAATCATTATTTGCTAAACCCCCTCACTCCTATAATTATAATACATAACAATGCAAGACCGACCCAGTAATGAGAAAGATAGAAAACTTTCTCACCTTCAATTTCTTCTATATACCAAACGCCATAACGATTAACCAAAGCTATCTCATAACCTTTGAACTTCAATATTATAATTAAAGTACACATTGATACGAATATTATCCACGCCATGGATGTCTCAAGTTTTTTTAACATTTTGGTTTTAGGTTGTATGATATCTTTTATCATTTTTTAACACTCATAACTACTTAAGTTTTTCCAACATCAAAGCAAAATAACTTACCCTTTAAGATGTTCAAATAGTCTGATATGAACACCACCTAAACGTTTAAAAACAGAAACTGCAATAGCTAAGCCTACAGCAGCCTCTGCTGCCGCAATAGCCATAACAAAAAATACCATGACTTGCCCTTCTAGATTATTCGTGAAGCGACTAAAAGCCACAAATGTAAGATTTACAGCATTTAGCATAAGCTCAATAGACATTAAGACGACAAGAGCATTTCTACGAAGTAAAACACCTAAAAAACCAATCACAAAAAGTAAAGCTGACAAAATAAGATAATGAGAAAGCGTTACCTCTAAAAAGTCATGAAGCATGTGTTCCCCCTTTGCCTTTAGCAATAGCAATAGCTCCAATAAGTACAACTAAAAGAAGTATACCTATAACCTCAAATGCAAAAACATATTTTGTAAAAAGCTTGAGTGCTAAACCTTTAGTAGCAATCATAGCTACAGTATTGACTTCAGTAAGTGGAAAATGAGGCATAGAAGCAAAAAATGCTCCAGTAATAGCAGCTAATAATAATGCGGCTCCAGCAATTTTGAGTATTCCTGTAAAGTTACCCCTTACAAAGGCCTTTTTTTCATCTTGCAGATTAAATATCATCAATATCATAACAAACATAACAACCACAGCACCTGCATAAATAATCAGCTGAACACCTGCTATGAAATAAGCTTCTAAAGTAAAAAATAACCCCGCAATGCCTAGCATGCACACAGCTAAAGAAAGAGCGGAAAACACTGGGCTTGGAATAATTACAACAGCCATTGCTGACGCCAATGTTACAAAAGCTAAGAGAAAGTATGTTAACTGCAAAAGATTCATATTTATTTCATCCAATAGATAAAAACGGCTGTCAATGAAGTATTAGCAAGTGCCCATGGAAGTAGTGTTTTCCAACCAAAGGTCATTAAGTGGTCATAGCGAAATCGAGGTAATGTCCACCTCACCCAAACGAAAAGCCACAGTAAAAGCACCATTTTAAATAACAAAACAAGGTGAAAACATAAAGCAACTATGATGTTGATATAAGTGGTACTTTCAATACTCAAAGAGTAAGTGATAAACGATCGAAAGGATTCTTCTGTAACAAAAGGAATATTCCAACCTCCTAAAAATAAAATAGAAAAAAGTACACTTGCTACCATCATGTGACCATACTCTGCCATAAAGAACACTAACATTTTAAATCCACCGTACTCTGTATGAAAACCTGCCACAAGTTCCGCCTCTGCCTCTGGAAGGTCAAATGGAAGACGGTTTGATTCAGCAAATGCGGCAACTAAAAATAAAATAGCCCCAATAGGTTGAAAAAAAATACCCCATTTAGGCAAAAATCCAATTGAGGCACCTAGCCCTGGTAAACTTAAGAAGAAAAGACCTTCTTGATGAATCACAATTTCTGTCAGATCAAATGTGGCATATGAAATCAAAACCCCTACAATAGATAAACTTAACACAAGCTCATAACTGATCATTTGAGCACTTGCTCTCAATGCTCCAAGTAGCGCATATTTATTCCCAGAGCCAAATCCAGCAATTAAAAGCCCATAAGCACCTAAAGAGCTCACACCTAATATATAAATAACTCCTATATCCATGCTGATGCCACGAAAATCAAAGAGATAAGGCCCCCAAGACCGGCCTAACCATTCGAAAGATTCTACATGAATAGGAATGGATAAAGGTAGAGCTGAAAAAGCAAGTGCCACAGGAATGAGAGCTAAAATAGGAGCAGCAAGAAAAAGAGACTTAACAGCATTTTGAGGTACAAATGATTCTTTGAATATAAATTTTACAGCATCTGCTAAAAGCTGAGTTAAACCTAAAGGTCCTACCCTATTAGGCCCAAAACGGTTTTGGATAAAAGCTGAACCTCGTCTTTCAACCCACACTAAGACAGGGACAGCTTGGATCATCATTAGAAAAATAGCAAGAAGCTTAATGATATTAACACTAGCTTCAAAAATATCTTGCCCCATCTCGTCTCTTTTGCCTCTTACAAAAATATTGACTCAAATGATTTCAATCCCATTCTAACCCACCTGCCATCCACTCATAAATCAATCCATAAACAAGGACTCCCATAAAAAATCCTATCGAAAGCAGTAGCAAACCACCTAATTCTTTTATATTTTCTATAAAAATCAATGCCCACGGGTAGAGAAAAATAATTTCAATATCAAAAAGAATAAAGGAAATAGCAATAAGATAAAACTTAATAGGGATATTCGTTGTGCCAGAGTCTTCTCCTATAACACCACACTCATAAGGCATTTGCTTAACAGGATCTTTTAGAAAAGAGCCTTTTGGCTTTTCTCCCAGTAGTGATACGAGATAAATCAATCCACCTGCAAAGACAGCAGTTATAACAATTAAAATCAGTACAGGTAAAAGCTGTTGAATCATAATAGCTCATTTTTTAGTTTTTTTAAAAGTGTATTTCTAATGAGAGCTTCGCACAAGAGATATAAATGATTTTTTTTATAACATCAAGGAGCTTTATTGCATAAATATTAAGGTTCATAACTACTTAAACATTCTTTTCTTCCGGAAGTCCGGGAAACAGGCAATCCGGCACACTGGTCCCGGAAGCTGGAGACGGCTTGCCAGATTCCCGATCTCCCGGATTCCCGGGTTCCAGAGATACTCATTAGACAATGATGTAACTTTTAGATAAATCAATAACCTATAAAACTCTTAAAGTTATAAAGGTTGCGTAAGATGAGTTAATTAGGCCACTGTCCCACAAGATCGATTCTTCTTTCTAAATCTTGTATTTCTTGTTCTAAAGCACTCTTCTTTGGACTTTGTGAATCCATTACAGAAGACTCATCTGTACCTCCTCGAAAAAATCTATCAAAATCTCTTTGCTTATCTTGCAGTTCACTACCTAGAATTCGCAGTTCTTTGTTTTTATCCCGGCCCAATAAATTTTGACGTTCACAGTAGGCTTTTTCCTCTAAACAACCAGGATTAAACGATGAGTTTTGAAAGCTCAAAGCATCACATTGTCTAAATAATCTCACATCATCTCTATCAGGACAGTTTCCGTAGAGGATAGCATTGAAGTGCACAGGATCAATAAGAGAAGTTTCTGTATTTTCAGTAAAAGTACTTTTCCATCTTTCAGCCCATTCAGACATAATACTATTTTTCTGCATGACACGACAGTCAAACATTGGCCCTTCAGGAACATAACTTTTCAGCCCTTGTGATAAAAGCTCTGTTAACTTTGATTCATATGTATCACCAAAACCAAAGATATGGAATATTTCAGGAACATAACTTTTCAGCCCTTGTGATAAAAGCTCTATTAATTTTGATTCGTATGCATCACCAAAACCAAAAAAGTGTGCAATTTCATGAAGTATAGCGTCACAGGAAGTAAGACTTATGTCATAATTCATATAAGATGTAGGAATCTTAACATCATGAATTCGAATAGAATATGTAGGATTACAAGTGTTAGTTTGTTGAGCATCTTCAATATGAATAACAAGATTTTGCTCATGAGGTCCTCTGAGTTTGGGACCCGCCTGTCTCATGCAACTTCTGATCTTATCTATATAATATTCATGCACTTGGCCTTTAGGCACAGGCCCATCGTAGTAATTCAAACCCGGAAAAAATTCTAGAGCCACAGAAACCGTATAAGTGTTCCTTAATGTTCTATGAACTTTATAATGGGATTGCAGCTGAAAGAAAGATTTAGGAAATACATTCATACTTAAAAAAGGTACAGATAAAACCCTTTCTTCTCCAATTTTGTATTCACTGCAAATATCCTGTTGCTCAAAATCCTCTGTATCATCTGCCGATGAACGTCCGCTTTGCAAAGAAATATATTTTGAAGTATATCGCTTAGATGTCATATCCTCTAAAGATAAGATGCGTTCTAATATGAGATTTTCTGCTTCTACTAAACCTGAATGATAATGATGACTTCGTGCTGTTTTACTCTGAAAATTAAACATAAAATCTCTATATTGATTTAACTGCCTTCTCGATGCCCTTAACATAGGCCGAAGACAAGGTTGTCCCCCTCCTTTTAATGTGTTGATCACATAATTATATTGAGTTTCTGATCCGTAGAGAAGCAGCTTTGCAACAGAATCATCATAACAGGCGTTTAAACAATCAGTTTGTATTTTTTGAATTGCCTCTTGCTCTATATATCTTGGCAAATTTCCTATAATACTCTGAGTGTCAGGTATGCGATCAATCCAATCCAAATTATCAGGTGTAGATCTATCTAACACTTCCAGACAAATCAATCTTTCTCCATAGGACAAGTTACTACACCACTTGGTCGTCACATCTTGGAACCGTTCTCTGAGAGTTTGTAAAAACTGAGCGTTTTCACCATAAGATAATCTTAAGGGCTCTTCAGGTAAATAAGAGTATAGAGACATATCTAATGGATTCAGCTTGCGCTCTAAGGACGTGGCAAAATCAGTACTCATAGTTGTTGTGCTAGCAGCTAGTTGAGAAGACACAAGAGAAAAAACCAATGTATGAAATAGAAAGAAGAGAAAAAAGATAAGAAAACTGTAAAGTAACTTATAATAATTTCTAAGATCCATAGAAGTTTTTACAAACCTCATCAGTTAAGGATAGGCCTATGATACAAATAAGAATAAATTGATCTTTAATTACAATATTTTGTGACCTATATCCCTAAGTAACAGTTCATCTTGTAATACTTGCAAGAGCAAGTAGAAAAACCATTTCTGTAACTATTTTGGTTCATGGCATCTTAAGTAGTTAATTTTTATGGCTCATAACTAGAAGCCCTCTCAAAAGTCTTGTTTGTCCTACAAATAAAGTAAAGCTCAAATAAGACTTAAGTATTTTGATATAGCTTATATAAATAAGCTCCTAGTTGATCTGCCTGTTTTGCTAAGTCAACATGGCCTATCATATTCAATATAGCTTGAGCTGTTTCACTCAAAATGAACTAGCCTCTTGAGGCAAACCTCTTTGAGGATTGTCCATGAAATAAATCTAGGTACTGATCTGGTCTGTACCCCATAAACTGGAGAGTTAAGTGATAAAGTAACTCACTTGTGATTCCTGAACTTTAGCTATAAAAAGCTATAAGAGCAGGAGGAAGATCATGGGCAAAGTAAGAAGACGATTTAATGTTGAATTCAAGGAAGCTATTTGTGAATCGATCAATGAAGACAAATCTTTGTTAGAGATTTGCAAGGAGCATCAACTTCATCGCCAGACAATCTTAGAATGGTTTAACAAGTATCAACAAGGGACATCATTGGGAAACTCTTCATCAAGGGAGAGATCTCTAGAGAGACAAGTATATGCTCTTCAGGTAAAGGTAGGACAGCTGAGCCTAGAGAGCGAGTTTTTAAAAAAGGCCAAAAAGGAGCTTCAGCAGAGGAAAAGCGTGAGATCGTCGGTAATCACTGGAAAGAATTTGGATCAATTTCAAAAACGTGTAAAGCGTTAGGATTACCTTTAAGCAGCTACTATTACAAGAAGAAGTTTTCGCAGCAAGAGCGAGAGCAAAAGGATTTTGATTTGAAAGAGCAGATTGAGAGGATACAGTGTGCATATCCTATGTATGGGATACGGCGCATTCAATTAGAACTTGAGCAAGAGATAGGTATTAAAGCCAACCGCAAGAGGATTGCTCGCATTATGCGGAAATACGGTTTAAAGGCTTTGATTTACAAGGGTTTTAGAGTTTCAACCACAGATTCTAAACATTCAAATCGAGTTTATCCGAATTTAACCTTTGGCATTGAAGTGAATAGGCCAAATCAGCTTTGGGTAACAGATATTACATACATTAGGATTCAAGATGGTTTTGTTTTTTTAGCAGTGATTTTAGGTATTTTTTCAAGGAAGATTTTAGGGTGGGCTATTTCTAGAGAGATCAACATAGAGCTTTGTTTAGGAGCTTTAGAGATGAGTTTAGAGCAGAGATCAGATGCTAAAGGATGTATTCATCATAGTGATCAAGGTGTCCAATACACCAGTAAGGATTATACCCACAAGCTTAAAGAAAAAGGCTTTAAGATCAGTATGTCGAGAAAAGCCAATTGTTGGGATAATGCATTTGTTGAATCTTTCTTTAGCTCTTTAAAAAGAGAAGAAGTTCATCTGTGTGAATATAAAACTTTTGAAGATGTGTTAAGAAGTATTCCAAAGTTTATCGAAGGTATGTATAATAAAAAAAGGCGACATTCTTCATTAGGTTACTTATCACCTAATGAGTTTGAAGCTAAATGGAAAATAGGAGAATTAACAACAATGGGAATCTCAGCAGTGAGTAAAATATGGAACGGATCCTCCAAATAAAGGGTACACCTCACTGATGGCAAGAATAAAATTTCCCTAACATTGTGTTAAGAAACAAGAAGATCCTACTAAAATGCATCAGGCTTTCTAGGTAGTCAGCTATTTGCCGACGGCCGTAAGAGCCGTCGGGCTTACTGCCAGAAAGTGACCAGAGGCTCGCCTCGAGAGGTTCGCCTCGAGAGGTCAGATGCATTTTAGTGAAAAAAAAGCAGTACTGATTATAAGGTATATTTAAGATGAACTTACTCACTTTTGTAGCAACACTTATAATTTTTATCTTCCTCAATCTTAATTATTTTTCTTTCTCTCAAACACCTAACAACCTCAAAAACACTCCCACTACCTACAAGAAGACTGAAGATAACAAAAAATGCACAAGTACAAAAGAAGAACTTTTACAAGAATATCGTGAAAAATATAAAGAAGAGTATAAGGATGCTGGCTTTCAGTGGTCTAAATGGGCTTACATCATCCGTAGATGTGAACTTAAAAGTCAAAAGTGTGAATGTAAATATGGTAAACGAGAGAAAAGAATCACAAATGATCTAATACAACTGAGATCTGAATTCCAACAAAGACATGGAGAACCATTTCGATATGGATCTCAAAGAACCCAATTTGGCAGAATGAAAGCAGACATCGAATTTGAAAATAACTGCGGTTGTCATGGAGAGTAAAAATAGATGCTACGGAATTAAAACTTCTTTTGGAAGAGGATGTGAGTTATAAAAATTAGCCATGGAATGACCATAAGCTCCAACATTAAAAATAGCTAAAAGGTCATCCTGTTCTAGCCCTCTAAAAAACCTTGATTTTCCAAGAACATCTGCTGACTCACAAATAGGGCCGACAACATCATACACTTTTCCTACACCTTCTTTTTCTCTTAAATTCAATATCTCATGGTAAGCATTATAAAGCACGGGACGTAATAGGTGATGCATCCCTGTATCCACCACAGCAAAGTTTCTATAACGTGTGTTTTTAATATATTGAACTTGTGTTAAAAGTATTCCCGAAGGAGCTATAATGACTCTGCCTGGTTCACACAAAATATGACAACCTAAAGGTTGCAATATATCTCGAACCATCTGGCCATAACTAGCAACATCAGGACTTTGTTGCTTGTGATGATAAGAAACTCCAAGCCCTCCTCCTATATCAAAACGATCTACTGGAAATCCTAAAAATTGAAAATGTTTATAAACAGGAATGGTTTTTGAAATAGCTTCTTTTATCACATTTGCATTTAAAATTTGAGACCCTATATGGAGGGTCACTCCTTTTAAAATTAACTTTTTATGTTTGCTTAATAGCTGTTCTAAATCTGGTAAAAATGAGCTATCCATACCAAATTTATTTTCTCTAAAACCAGTTGTGATATGAGGATGCGTGTCTGGACTCACATTAGGGTTATAACGAAAAGCCACAGAAGCTGATTTTTGAAGTCTTTGCGCAATGCGCCCAATACGATCAAGCTCTTGAGGGCTTTCTACATTGATTTGTTTGATACCCTTTTCAATAGCAAACTCTAATTCTTCTACTGTTTTAGCTACTCCAGAGAAAATCACATCTGAAGGTTTAAAACCTGCTAAAAATGCCTTTTTGATTTCTCCAATAGAAACAACATCTACACCCACACCTTGTTTTTGTATTAACTGCAGAATTTCATGATTTGAATTGCTTTTTATAGAGAAATAAACGGTTGCTTCATGGTTAAAAGCTTGTAGATAAGTCTGTAACCGCTCGCAGATCACAGAGGTAGAATAAACATAAAGTGGTGTTTTATGTTGTGTAGCTAACTGACTTAAAAGTGTTCCTTTGAAATAAAGCTCTCCTTTTTCATAATAAGTGTAGGGCGTGTGCTGCATGATTCACTCGTTTATACTTTTTAAGCGATACGTTAACTTTATAGCAAAACTTTGTTATCAGATTCATTTAAATGTGTTTTTGAGTGATCATCAACTAACTTTATAAGATTTTGATCTTTATCCAGTTGAAAAGCTGAATGCAAATGGTTGATGGCCTTTTTAAGATGTTTTTGATCAATAATAGCACTGATCTTTATCTCTGATGTTGTGATAAGGTGAATAGATATACCCAATTCAGATAAACTACGGAAAAACTTTGCTGCCACTCCTGGATGACTTCTCATACCCATACCCACAACACTCACCTTAGATATGTTGTCTAAAATTTCTATTTGAGCCTCTTTATGAAACTCTTTAGCTATTTGACAAACTGTTGTTTTATCTTCTGTAGGAATAGAAAAGGCAACTCTTTGTTTTCCTTCTCTATGGCTTTGTGTGATGATATCTATAACAACACCTTTTTGGGCAAGCTCTTCAAATAAACTTGCTAAGATTTCAGTTCCTAATGGCAGAGGAAAGAGCTTAACAACAATTGTAGCTCTTTCATGCGTGACAGCAGTTACATTTGGGCTTTCCATACGACTCCTTACTTTTGGTAATATCCATGTTCCTTCCTGTTTTTCAAAGGACGATCGGACATGGATACAAACTTGAAACTTTGAGGCCAATTCTACGCTACGTATATTTAAAATACGACAACCTAAAGAGGCCATTTCCATCATTTCTTCAAAATTCAACTCAGAGATTCCACTCGCTTTTGGTACAAGGCGAGGATCTGCAGAATAAACAGCCGGCATATCTGTGTAAATTTCACATACAGAGCTTTTTAAAGCATAAGCTAAAGCCACCGCTGAAGTGTCAGAACCTCCACGTCCTAATGTTGTGATATTTCTATCAGCATCTACTCCCTGAAAACCTGCTACAATAGGAATACCTCCAGCATCTATAAAATCTAAGAGCCTTTTTGTCTCTATTTTTTGTATACGAGCCTTTGAAAAAAGTGAATCTGTTAAGATAGAAAGCTGATAAGCTAAAAAAGGCTTCGCTTTAACTCCCAAGCTATTTAAAGACATTGAAAGCAGTGCAATAGAAACCTGTTCTCCTGAAGCAAGCAGCATATCATAATCAGGTCCTCTAAAGCCAGGAAAGATAGATTCGGCCATAGTAACAAGTCGATTTGTCTCTCCTGACATAGCAGAAGCTACAATAACAGGAAGTTCCCCCTTAGCTCTATCTTCAGATATTCTTTGTGCTATAGATTGTATCTGTTCTATACTATTTAGAGATGTCCCTCCAAACTTCTTGACACAAATGGCATTTTTAGATTCCACTATAATCTCTCTTATTGTTGAATATTTTATAAATAATAACGCATTATTGTAATAGAAGAGGTCCTTTTTGGAAAGCTTTATTTTTGGTTATACAGAAAATAAACTGCCTATTTTAGGGCACCGGTTTGGCCACATGAATGAGGGTATACCTCTTTTGATCTTAGGCGGAGTGCATGGGGATGAAATTGAAGGTGTTATAGCTGCACAAGGGCTTCTAAATGCCTTTGCCTTAAAGGAATTTCCTCATTTATTAGATTTAACTCTTGTACCTGTACTCAATTATGATGGCTTTTTATCTGGAAAACGCTGTAATGCGTCTGGCGTAGACCTTAACAGAAATCTACCCACAACAGATTGGCAAGCAAAAGCTTTAAAACCTAAATACCATCCAGGGCTAAAACCCAATAGTGAATCAGAAAATCAATCTCTGGTATCTTATACTAAACAAACAAATCCTAAATATATTATCTCTCTTCATTCATGGAAGCCTCTATTAAATGTGAACGGTGACATAAAGAGTTTAGCAATAAAAATTTCCCGATATACAAACTATGAAATTGTAGAAGATATTGGTTATGCTACACCAGGTAGCTTAGGCACTTATGGTCAAGAAAACAGCATTCCTGTCTTAACTTATGAGATAGAAAGAGGCCTTTCTACAGAAAAGATATTACAAGTTCATGTGCCTGCAATTGTAAATGCTCTCAAAGAAGAATTTTAATTTAAAATAAGGTTCACATAACTAGAAACCCTCTCAAAAATAAAGTCCTGTATTTTGCTTTTGCGAATTACAAAGTTAAAATAACAAATCATTATTATCCCGGGGTCTGGCAATCAGGCAATCGGTGTCTGGAAACTGGCGTCCATTCTGGAGACTTAGGTTATTCCTGACTTCGACGGTTTAAACTTATAAGTTACTGGGATCATTGGATGATACATTACATCATAGGCACTACAATTGATTTTTAGTTATGTATTAAGTGTATTTTTATTCAATAAGATAAGGTGTTGTAGAGTGCTTAAGTCCCATAATCTGATAGATTTTCAGAGCTTCCTTACTTATATTTGAAGGTATAGAGTACTTTCTGTTATTGGTTTGATCTACTAATAAACTATGCTGTACATGGATTAAAGCATTTCGTATAACTTCCGGTGAACAGGATTGGTATTGTATCTTAATTCTGTAAGCTAAGTGTCTTATACAGACTAAACAGATAAAAGCAATGGCTATGTGTGCTTTGATCCGATCTGATGTCCAGTGAAATATAGGACGTATTTTTAAATCATGCTTAGCTATCCGGAATGTTTCTTCGACTTGCCATAACCCCTTATATTGGCTAATAATGTCTAAATCATCCATATCTTTGAGGTTTGTTATGACTCCAAACAAACCATCCCACTTTTGATCTTCTTTGACTCGATTTTCATTGACTGAAAGCTTTTGTTTCTTGCCTGTGACTTTTAAATACTTCTTATAACCGTAATTGTTTAATAAAGTCTTCACATCTTGAGCCTTTGAGAGTTTCTTAACTAAACTATCTATAGTTTGTTGACGATCATGTCGATCTTTCTCCGCTCTCTTATAAGAATAACAAACTATCACTTTCCTCTTATTATCTTTATCTTCTAATGATTGAATCTTGAAACCTTCTTGTTTACTGACAATTTTGTACTTTGACTTATCTAATACAAGCTCTTGTTTTACTTTTGGTAATTTCTTAAGCTTAGCTCCTACAATATAATGAAGATTCTCATCTTCTAGTGCTTTTAAATTATCTTCACTTAACATTCCTCTATCAGCGACATAAATAGCTTGTTCTAAGTTATATTTAGACTTCATCTCTTTTATCACTGGATTTAAGGTATGACCCTCGAAGATAGCACCCGGGAAAGTCTCGTAACTGACAGGAAAACCTTCTTTGGTCACAACGACTGCTAAACACACTTGAGATTCTTTAAACTTAGCATCTTTACTGTAACCTCTTTGTCTTAAATCATCTTCAATAATTGATTCAAAATACAGTGTCGTACAATCAAAAAACAAAACTTTCAAAGGCTCTTTAAAAACCTTTTGTGCCACTTGACCTGCCAGTCTCTTTATCTTATCTATCCTTTTGCTATCTAAACGATCCATCATGCGATAAATCTTCTCTAACGAAATATGAACTCCAAAATCCTCTTCTAAAAATCGACTGCTCTCTCTTTTACTTTGAGGATTAGCTATCCGAGCCATCACTGTATGAAATAAAACCCAATGTGATGAATGATAACGACTCACTGGTAAAATGCGATCTAAACCTAATTCCTTGTACATAGCTCCATAAACCTCATGAATACCTACAATGACTCTTTGATCTTCCCTTAGTTTCTTAAGATCTACTTTTAAGGGTTTATTGCAATGACGAAACTTGGACTCAATCACTTGTTTAGAAATCTCTTCCGGAGCAAAAAAAGATAATTGATTTTCATTTGTTAGTTTAGCTTTGATGAATTCTCCAAGCTCTTGAAGACGAAATAGCTCATCCTCATCTTGAGCCACTCCGACATGACGGATGATCTTTTGGCGAACTTTATTGCCATAACGGATAGAATCAACGATCTGAACTGACTGCCTTGGACTGTTTGGTGTGCTTTTGATTCTTACAAACATAAAAATAATTTAATGCTTATTAAAAAAAAAGTCAAAATAAAAATAAAAATAATCTGACTTGGTGTGTTACTAGGCACTACATCGAAAACTTACTCCAAAATCCTATAACCATCAATGTTACAAAACCAATACCGAACATAAACCGTCGAAGTCAGGAGGCCTTTCTACAGAAAAGATATTACAAGTTCATGTGCCTGCAATTGTAAATGCTCTCAAAGAAGAATTTTAATTTAAAATAAGGTTCACATAACTAGAAACCCTCTCAAAAATAAAGTCCTGTATTTTGCTTTTGCGAATTACAAAGTTAAAATAACAAATCATTATTATCCCGGGGTCTGGCAATCAGGCAATCGGTGTCTGGAAACTGGCGTCCATTCTGGAGACTTAGGTTATTATGTCTTAAAATGATGCTTCAATATAATACTCTCTTTATAAACTCACAACCAACTCACAAATTCATGATTATTAATGTCTCTTTTAGAGATAAGTACTAACCCTTCGTCTTTAGACAAAGCTAAATTTTTTACTTAAAAATGAGCCTCTAGAGACGAACCTCTAGAGGCGAGTCTCTCGAGGCGAGCCTCTGGTCATCTTTAAGAAGGAGATTCCTCTATACTAACATCAAGGAAATCTTTACGATTTTGATATAGAATCGTTTTAGTCAATCTTCAATTGATTCTATTTGAATCTCTTATAGTCCAAAATTACTCTGCCAAAACCATCTATATTAAGCTTTCAAGATACAGCAGATTAAATATATTTAAGAACTTTTATCCAGATTCGTTATTTTTACTTTATATTTTCAAATCATTAGACCGATATATTTTTATCTACACAATTAAACAATTAATTGTGAGTGAAGTTTTTATGAACTGAATAAAGATAATAAAATCAAGAATCACAAAATAAGGAACTGCATTTTATGAAATTCTTTCTTTCTACATTTAGTTTAAAACTCGGACGTTTATGTATTTGTTTGTTGTTTTTAATGCTTGCAGCTTGCGGAGATGATGAAACTAAAGACTCCACAAGTGTTGGAGTCATAGTAACAGGGCTTGAAGATGATGCAACACCCAGAAAGGCAAAGACATGGAACTGGGGTTGTGAAGAAGATGGTGAAGAAGTAGATTGTGTTTATCGTCATGCGATCACCACAGCAGCATCCCATGATTTTAAAGATGATGACTATGATGGTGAAGATAAAAGCGCAACCACTGATGATGGGCTTGATGGAAAACATTATATTCATGTCCAAGCACAATCTGAGGAGACAGATAATGAGTCAGAGGTAGAGACAGTTTCTGTGACACTAGATAATACCCTTCCAAATGACCCAGATCCAAATAATTTTGATGCTCCTAGTCCAAGTGCTAGCTCACCAATTCAGATCACTGTGAAAAATCTTAAGGCAGGAGATATAGTTCGCATTTATGTTGATGGCCCCGATAAAGAAGATACAGAAAATAGCAGTTTTCTTAGCAATGTTTGGAGCCTTGTTGCTCCTGCTTTAAATTTAAGCTCAACAACAACCTCTTCTGATACCATTTGTGCTGATGCAGATAATAAAGTAGGAGAAGAAACTGTTAGCAGTGGCCAGACACAGGTCACTGTAGATGTAGATGTAAATGTTAGTGAGCACGAATATTATGCAATAATTGAAGATGCAGCTGGAAACGAAAGTGCTTGTATAAAAGTGTTTACTTACGAGAATATTTTTGTACCTGAACCTCCTACTCCAACAGCTTGTCCATCCATCAAACCTCATTGGAAGTTTGTTGGCGGACTTTGTCGTCCTTCCTGTGGAGTTATTGCAGGACATGCAGGCTATGGCAGTGGATCTTATGCTCGTGGAGACGCAGAAACTTGTGAAACCCTGACTGCAAGTGGACATAGCGACTGGGAGGAATTTGAGATTGAAGATGGAGGTCAGACAATAAGCAGTAATGATGCTCATGAAGTAGAAGAGAGAGACGGCGTATGCTGTAAAAGAGGAACTGCTAGCAATGCATCTTCTCCACCAGTTGTGACAGGTCTTGATCACGACACTACACCGGGGCTTGAAAAAACTTTTACCTGGGGATGTGATAAAAATAATTGTCGGTATAGATATGCCATCAATAAATATAGCTCTCATACCTTTCCTGAAAGTACTGTTTACACAAATACAACAACAATCACTAAACCTCAGGATAAGAGAACCAAGTATTATCTTCATGTACAAGCTGTTAATACAGACCGAGAATCTGCTGTTAAATCTGTATCATTTATCCTCGTGCCTCCTACTCCTCCTAAAGTGACAGGATTAGAGGATGATCCTACACCTAAGACAGTTAAAACATGGAGCTGGAATTGTGATAAAGGCTCTTGTACCTATCGTTATGCGATCAATCAAACTCAAACTCATACTTTTACAAATGAGTCTTATGGGCAAGATACAACAGCTACAAAACAGATCACATCTGCCAGTGAAAATGGAACTTATTATTTACATGTTCAAGCCATGGATTCAGATAGTAATGAGTCTGAAGTAAAAACAGTCCTTGCTATTCTTGAGCTCTCGGCAAATCAAGACATTCATGTCACTGGTCTTATGCATGACACCAATGCCGGACGTTCAAAGACTTGGAATTGGGCTTGCGATAGCAGTTCTTGTACCTATCGCCATGCGATCAATCAAAATCTGAAACACACATTCACTAATGAGGATCTTTATAATTCAACTCAAAGAGCTGTTAAGACAATCACATCTGCCAGTGAAAATGGAACATACTTTTTACATGTTCAAGCCAAAGATGCAAATAACAAAGAATCTGAAGTAGAGACAGTCGTTGTTGTTCTTGAAATAGGTACCGTTACCAATGATGTTCGTGTTACAAGTCTTAGCCATGATACCAATGCCGGACGTTCAAAGACTTGGAATTGGGGTTGTAATAAGAGCTCTTGTACATATCGTGCTGTGATCAACAAAAATAACACCCACACTTTTTCTGGCAGCACCACATATAGAGCAGCTACAACAGCTGCAAAGTCGATAAATTCTGCAAATGAAAATGGTATATATTATTTACATGTTCAAGCTAGAGATTCAAATAACAATGAATCTGAAGTAGAAACAGTCCTTGCTGTTCTTGAAATTCCAACAACTACAAGTGATGTTCAAGTGACAGGACTTGCGCATGATACGAATGCCGGAGCTTCAAGAATTTGGAATTGGACTTGTAACAAAGGTTCTTGTACTTATCGCTATGCAGTCAACCAAAGTCAAACCCACACTTTCTCTAGCAGCTATACCTCAACTCGAACAACTACAAAAGCAATCACATCTGCCAGTGAAAATGGAACTTATTATTTACATGTGCAGGCCAAAGACTCAAATAATAATGAATCTGAAGTTAAAACAGTCCTTGCCATTCTTAAGATTTCAACAACTACAACAAGTGATGTTCAAGTGACAGGTCTTCTGCATGATGATGTTCCTAAAACTTCAAAGACTTGGACTTGGGGTTGTAATAAAGGCTCTTGTACATACCGCTATGCAGTCAATCAAGCTCAGTCTCATACTTTTTCTTCAGGAGGTTATACATCTACTCAAAGCGCTGTTAAGGCGATCTCTTCTGCCAATGAAAACGGCGTATATTATTTACATGTACAGGCGAGGGATTCAAACAACAATGAATCTGAAGTGAAGACAGTGATAGCTATTTTTGAAATTTCAAGTGTTGTAGGGACTGTACAAGTAACAGGACTCTCACATGATACTGATCCTAAACGTTCAAAGGCATGGAACTGGGGCTGCGATAAGAGTTCCTGTACCTATCGCTATACAATCAATCAAAGTCAAACTCATACTTTTTCTAATAGTGATAGATATAGATCGACTCAAACAGCTACAAAACGGATCACCTCTTCAAGTCAAAATGGAACATATTATTTACATGTTCAAGCAAAAGATGGAGGTAACAATGAATCCCAGATAAGAACAATCCTTGTTATTCTTAGGTATAGTGGTGGAGTTGTAGGTGATCTTGCAGTCATTGGAGTTGAAGATGATATTATAGCAAAAGATCGTAAAATATGGAGATGGTATTGCACCAATAACTCTGGCGCTTGTAGCTACCGTTATGTTGTTAATCAGACTGATACACATACCTTCCCAGACAGCCATAGCTTTGATTCAAGTCAAATGGCTGAACAGACAGCCGGTACTGATGACAATGGGACATATTATCTGCATGTTCAGGCAAAGGATGGAGCAAATAATCTTTCAGCTGTCAGAAGTGTTGTTGCTTATCTTACTGAGACCCTTTTTCCATCTTCATTATTAAACTTTATTTGTAATCCCAGTGAAAGTGTTGGAAAAAGCACGCTTTGTTCATGGGGTGTTAGTGGTGGTGAATACCGTCATATAATCAGTGAAAGCGCGACTCACATTTTTGGAGTTGATGATCTTTATAGCATGACCACTACTTCTGCAATTATTGATGTGGCCAATGGCAACCGTCATGCTGGTACAACGTATTATTTACATGTACAGGGTAAAGATGCAAATGGTAATCTTTCTGATATAGAGACAAACTTTATCACTTTAACAGCAAAAGAGATTGTGGTGAAAATTGATGAAGAAGAGAGCAAAAAACTTAATAAAATGAGTCAAAAATGGAAGTGGGAATGTGATGATGACTCTGCAACTGCAGATGAACCAGCTACTAAGCCCTGCGTATATCGCTATGCAATCACCCAAGAAAGCTCTCATGAATTTGACAATAATGATGGCTATGGAAGTAATGAGGAAATTACCAAGACTCTAACACATAAAGATGAGAATGGTACTTATTACCTTCACGTACAGACCAAAGATGCTGATAATAATGTCTCTGCTATTAAGAGCAGTGATCCTGGAGTAGAATTAGCATTTGAATTGGATCTGACATTAAAAGATCCAGAGCCTCATACAGAGCTAAACAATGATGATGAGGAAGCGCCAACATCACTACAGCTTCATCTAGATAAAACTCCTACCTTTACATTAAGAGGTGTACTGGATAATCATAAGGTGACACTTTACAGCTCATCAGAGTGTACAGATGGAAGTAATGATGATAATGGTGACCCTACTAAAGACACTCGAATATCAAGTGAAATCACTATGTCATCAGGACAAGTAGATATCACTATTCCTAATAATAAGTTTTCTGATTTAACGACATATCCTATCTATGTAGGTGTTAAAGATTCTAATAACGACATAGATTGCTATGCTGCAACAAGCACCTCTAGTGCGACTCCTGTCATAGCTGATGATACAAATAAAGATACTATTGCACCTCTTTTTGAATACACTCTCTATAATCCTATAGCTGGGGGAGTTGAGAAAACATGTTATCTATCTACAACAGGGGATGTCAAGTGTTGGGGTGATGGCACTGAAACACCAGATTCTCTTGACAGCTCGAAAGCTAAGGCTGTGGTTGTAGGTGGTGAGAATAATGAATGTCGTATCTTAAGTGATGATACCGCAACTTGTACTGGAAATTTCGTCCCTACAGAAAATAATGATGAAGTTAATGCCATTGCTCTGGGTGCGGATCATGCTTGCAGCATTTTAAAGGAAGATAACTCTGTATACTGTTCTGGTGATGACAATGACAAAGGACAACTTGGAACAGGAACTGCATCAAGTGGCGCAGTTAATTTAGGTTGTGATGGTCCTAGTAATAGTTGTGATCAACTTAAAGCTAAGGACATTGTTGCTGGTGACAATCATACTTGCGTAATTCTTTTAGATGAGAATGAAAACAATCCAGGTCAGAACTATAATGGCAGAGTTCTCTGTTGGGGACATAATGCCAAAGGACAACTTGGACAAAATGATATATTAAATCATGGTGCTGAGCCTGATTTAAGTTCTCAAGATACACAACCTAGCCTTGTCAGTCAACTTGACTATGTTAATTTGGGTAGTGGTCGAACTGCTAAATCTATTACAGCAGGACAAAACCATACATGCGCCCTATTAGATAATAATACAGTGAAATGTTGGGGACATAATATATTAGGTCAACTAGGTCGAAACAATGTCATTGATTATGGTACCGATAACAATCAAATGAGCAGCTTAGGTACCATTTCTCTAGGCAGGAGTGCTGCTTCTATTTTCACAGGAGTCGGCTCTAATCATACCTGCGCTGTTTTAGATAATAATACAGTGAAATGTTGGGGTAATAACTGGAAAGGACAACTTGGACAAAATGATAAAACAAATGTTGATGAAGATGGAGAAATTGGAAGTGATGATGATCCTGACGATCCCTTCCTTGATGGCAGTAAGATTGTAATTAACAGAAACCATGGTAGTGGTAGAGGCAATGATGTGCCTCTTAAGACTGGTGAGAGTCGAAGTAATATCCTAACCAAAACTGTATCTAGTCTTTCAACTCTTCAATTTGGTTGTAATAGTGGCACTGATCGTAATGGTGAACCTCTACCTTGTTCTTCCTCAAATAACTTTAAACTCAAAGTTCCTTATGGCATTGCAGTAGGAAAAGATCATGCCTGTGCTGTCTTAGTGACAGATCAAGAAAGCGATAAAGGCAAAGACTTTGTAAAATGCTGGGGATCAAACGATAACAAACAACTTGGCCATGATGAAGACAAGGGTTATGGTAGTAACACAACTGATAGTGTGGAAAAAGCACCTTTCCTCGAATTTGCAGAGCCAGAGCCAGAGGTGGTGAATTAGACTGTATTGATAGATAGGTTAAATTGAAGTTTCAAGTATTTTTACACAATTTATATACAAAGGCTCCTATTTTATTACCCTCTTTTATTAACTTTTGATGGTTAACAAGAGTTAGTATTGCTTGATTTGTTTCACTCAAAATAAACCAGCCTCTCGAGGCAAGCCTCTCGAGGCAAGCCTCTCGAGACGAGTCTCTCGAGACAAGTCTTTGGCAATTCTTGGATAGTCAGCCTGAAGGCTTATGCCCCTTCAGCAAGTAGCTGACACCTCAAAAGTTTGTTCATTTTTAGTAAAGAGATACTCTTTGTTTTTTCATAACATGTTAAGGAAAAATTCCTGCTTCTTTTCATAAGGCACTGGATAAGAGCTAGTTCACAAACCTGCCAAAAGACACTAATAGTACCCAATATAATAAAGTCTATATTTGTGCAGCAAGGTCATTAGGAGTCAAAGAAACTGTTAATGTTTCATTTAAAATCAAAACTAAAATCATTAGCTCTGCCAGTACTTATGTCTTGAAATAATACCCTCATCTGAAGTTCAATTTAAAATCCATTATATGAGCATGTCCCACGTTTCGGTGAAATTAAGATTAAGCAGAGCTTAGTGTTTGTTTACGGCTGTTTTTATTGTTAGTCAATAGTTTTAAATTTTCTTCCATTGTATTTAGATCTTTATATCCTTTAATAGCTCTAAACTTTTTTTCAGCTTCAAGTAAAGAAACAGCAGCCCATCTCATGACCTGATCTGAAGAACTTCTCCAGTTCTTAACTCTGCTCACTTTATCTCTTACAATAGAAAAGGCAGACTCAATTGGATTTGTAGAAGATAGAGTTCTTCTTAACAGTGGAGATACTTTCAATTTAATAGTTGTCAGTGTCTCCATCTCTGCTTCCTTAAGTGAAGTCAATGCTGCATGATTTATCCTACTTAACCAACTCAGTAAATTATTGTATTCTCTCTCTGAACAACTATAATCATTAAAGCCATGCAGCATCTTCCAGCGACGCTTAAATTCTAAATGACGTTCTTGAGGCAGATAACTTAAAACATTCCTCTCCTTGTGATGAATACAGCGTTGAATGGAAGCTCTCTTACCAAAAACTCTATCAATAGCTTTCCTTAAAGATTTGCTTCCATCAATGACAAAGAGATAAGGCTTATTTTCACAAAGACCTCTTGCTATCAAACTCTCTAATAAGTCCTTACAAGCTTCCCAATTCTCTGTATGACCTTCTCTAAGACCAAGAACTAACTTCTTACCTTCAACTGTGATCCCAAGAGCTACAACTACTGTCCTTGAACCAAAAACGACTCCATCAATCATAATTGCTGAAAACTTATTCTTACTGAGATCACGACCATTTAAAGATTCAAGAGACTTCCTAGATGACTTATTAAAGGCTCTACTTACTGTACTCTTAGAAAGACCGGTACCGCCTACAATATCATCAAGAAGTTCACTGTAATTACGAGAAGATACTCCTCTCATAGCATAGCTCAGAACTCTATCACAAATGATGTCATAGCTTTGAAGCGCTGAATAAGACTTCAGTTTAATATCAGAACCCCACATCTCCTTCACCCTAGGCTTTCTGACTCGAAGCCTTTGACCTTGTGCAAGAACACTCCCGCGATCACTACCAGCTCTGTAGTATCTCTTATTAATACCACGAACATGACGCTTACCACACAAAGCTAACAGCTCCTCTTCAAACAGTGCATAGATCATATCAATAATTCCTGAGTTTGGCAGTTGAAAAAACAAAGTTGAGTAATTTTAATTACTTAAGGGCGCATTGGAATTTTGTGCCACTAGGTTTTTGTTTTGTGGTAGAGATTTAAGAGATTTTTTTTAAGTTTAAGTAGATTCAATTTTAAGTTGTTTTGATGGGATCTTAACTCCTATAGCTTTAAATACATCAGCGTTATTGCCATAAATGTCTGTTCTTATCCAAATAGTTTTGTTTTTATATTTAACAGGTATAGCTCGTACTTCTTTCAGCTTTGACATAGCTTCTGCCACACTCAATGGCCTTGACTTTATTCTCTTTTCTGTAATTGCTTTATCTTTTAATGTGACGTTTCTCTGATGTAACTTCTTTGAAAAATAAGCCTCACATAAGTAAGATAAAAAACACATAACTAAATGTCCTAATATTCTCTTATCTGTCCAATGAAACATAGGACGTGTCTTTAATGTACCCTTCAATTCTCTAAATGAATTCTCTATTTTCCATAACTGCTTATAGTTCATTATAATCTCTTCAGAACTTAAATTATCTGTATTTGTAATTATTCCAAAAAAACCATCTGTCCTCTCTGATTGTTCTATGGCTGACTTATTTAAAGTAGGTTTGCTTTTACTCTTAGGATGAACAATATACTTCTTATAATTACTATTAGATAAAAAAGATCTTGTGCTTATGGACTTCTTTGATAATTGAGCTTCTATCTTAGATAGAATATCTTCTCTTACTTTCTTATCTCGTTCTGCTCTCTTTCTCGACCAGGTAATTATACAACGATCATTATTATAACTTGTCTCGTATATAGCTAAATCTTCATTTATAAATTTAAAATTCTTT
The DNA here is from genome assembly GCA_965262715.1 of Bdellovibrionales bacterium. GTDB lineage: Bacteria > Bdellovibrionota > Bdellovibrionia > Bdellovibrionales > JAUICD01. The sequence goes on from OZ253553.1 coordinate 2,535,742, forward strand.
AAATTGTATATCTCTGCATGACGATCCTTTAATAAACCTAGCTTTAATCCTACTATAAATTCATCTCCCTTTGCTTTTACAGATTGTAAATTCTCATTAGAAAATAAACCTCTATCTCCTACTAATATAAATCTTCTGATCTTAAACTTCTTTTTTAGTTTCTCCATAACTGAAGGTATGGTTTTACCTTCAAAGGTATTTCCAGGATAAACATCAAAGCCTAAGGGCATACCTTCTCTATCTACTAAAAGTCCAAATACCACCTGGGTACAATCACTCCTCTTCTCTTTGCTATAACCAAATCTTCGAAGATTATCTAAATCCTCTCGGGTACTCTCAAATCTCAATGTCGTTAAATCATACAAAATAACATCACACTCATTGAAAAAACTTAATTGAGACTTACCTTGTGTATAAAGAGTCTTCTCTATATCTTCCTTATGCTTACTTAGAATATCTAAAGAACGATAAATATCATCGATCTTAAGATCCTTCTCTAAAAAATCAGGGTAAAATAACTTTTGCCAATGAGAATATAACTTTAACTTAGAACATGGCTCTATGAATCGATTCACAACCAATGTAAAAACTATCTTCATAAAATCAAATGAAACTTTAGGATGCTTCTGCTTCAAATCTGTTAATAATTCATAGAGGTTTAATTGTTTGAAAATAGTATCTATAATAAGTAAGGGGCCTAATATAAAAGTGTCTTTAACATCAATCTCTTTAGCTATTTCACTGGCAGATACGACATCTAAATGACGGCCTATAAGATTAAGAAGCTCTTCTAAGCGAGTATCTTTTACTCGGCCTAAAGACATAAGTGTCCTATGTCGACTCTTACCATCTCTGCGATAGCTTTCCACAATATGATAATATTTCTGACCTCTGCCGTTTTTAGTCTCTTTTATAAACATAAAATTAGACTACATAGAAAATTTAAAAAATCAAGAAAAAATAAGCATATGATGCAGAGTGTATAATAAATTGTTTCACTACACTTTTTGATCAAAATGCAAACCCAATAACACCTAACTACTGTAAATAAAGCATTCCTTAAAAAAAATATCCCGAAAATTCAAATCAACTGCCAAACTCAGGACACTCCCGCGATCACTACCAGCTCTGTAGTATCTCTTATTAATACCACGAACATGACGCTTACCACACAAAGCTAACAGCTCCTCTTCAAACAGTGCATAGATCATATCAATAATTGCATATCTTATGCGACTTTCTATAACTTCTCGAATCTGATTTAATTTAGAGGATAAAACTTGAATTGAATAACGATCCTTGATACTTTTCATAATAGCTCCTTTCTGTTATCTATTTCCTGACAAAATAAAAACAGTAAACAACGGCTAGACCACTTAGGCTAGCCGGGAGCTCTACTTCTTCTAATCTCTATAAGAAAATTTCACCGATCTATGGGACAACCTCCATTATATCTCATAACTAATTAAAATCATTGATTAAAAATAAATACAACATGAGCTGCATTCATCAATAATAAACCATTTGTTTAGATTTGTTACATAAGAAATAAATTTTTACATTTTCAAATCATTGTACCGATAAAATCATTGTACCGATAAGTTTTTATAAAATTTATTACTACCGAAATGAAATAAATGAAAATGGATAAGAATAATAAGTTTAATAAAATCAAGAAGCACAAAGTAAGGAACTGCATTTTATGAAATTCTTTCTCTCTACCTTTAGTTTAAAACTTGGACGTTTATGTATTTGTTTATTATTTTTAATGCTCGCAGCCTGTGGGGATGATGATGATAGGGGCCCCGCTAGTGTTGGAGTCATAGTAACAGGGCTTGAAAATGATGCAACACCCAGAAAGGCAAAGACATGGAACTGGGATTGTGAAGAAAATGGTGAAGAAGTAGATTGTGTTTATCGTCATGCGATCACCACAGCAGCATCCCATGATTTTAAAGATGATGAATATGATGAATATAAAAGCGCAACCACTCCTGATGAGCTTGATGGAAAACATTATATTCATGTCCAAGCAGAATCTAAGGAGACAGATAATAAGTCAGAAGTAGAGACAGTTTCTGTGACATTAGATAATACCCTTCCAAATGACCCAGAGCCAAATAATTTTGATGTTCCTAGTTCAAGTAATGATTCACCAATTCAAATCACTGTGAAAAATCTTAAGGCAGGAGATATAGTTCGTATTTATGTTGATGATCCTGAGGAAAAAGATACAGAAAATAGCAATTTTCTTAGTAATGTTTGGAGCTTTGTTGCTCCTGCTTTAAATTTAAGTTCAACAACCTCTCCTGATACCATCTGTACTAATGATAATAAAGTAGGAGAAAAAACTGTTAGCAGTGGCCAGACAGAGGTCACTGTAGATGTAGATGCAAATGTCAGTGAGCACGAATATTATGCAACAATTGAAGATGCAGCTGGAAACGAAAGTGCTTGTATAAAGGTATTTACTTACGAGAATATTTTTGTACCTGAACCTCCTGCTCCAACAGCTTGTCCATCTATCAAGCGCTCACCTCATTGGAAATTTGTTGACGGACTTTGTCGCCCTTCCTGTGGAGCTATTGCAAGCCGCGCAGGCTATGGCAGTGGAACTCATATTCGTGGAGGCTCAGACACTTGCAACAGTCTGACAGCAAACGGATACAGTGATTGGACTGAATTCTACATTGAAGAGGGTGGTCAGACAATAAGCAGTAATGATGCTTGGGAGATCGCAGAGAGAGGCGGCGTATGCTGTAAAAGAGGAACTGCTAACAATCCACGTTCTGCACCAGTTGTGACAGGTCTTGATCATGACCTTACACCGGGGCTTGAAAAAACTTTTACCTGGGGCTGTGATCAAAGTAATTGCCGTTATAGATATGCTATCAATAAATATAGCTCTCATACCTTTCCTGAAAGTACTGTTTACACAAATACAACAACAGTCACTAAAACTCATCTGGATAGGAGAACCAAATACTATCTTCATGTCCAAGCTGCCTCTTCATCTCGAGAGTCTGCTGTTAAATCTGTATCATTTATCCTCGTACCTCCTACTCCTCCTAAAGTGATAGGATTAGATGATGATCCTACACCTAAAGCAGTTAAAGTATGGCGCTGGAATTGTGATAAAGGCTCTTGTACCTATCGCTATGCCATCAATCAAAATCAAAATCACACCTTTACGAATGAGTCTTATGGTCAAGATAGGATAGCTACAAAGCAGATCACTAATTCTAATGAAAATGGAACATACTATCTACATGTCCAAGCTCAGGACGTAGATGGTAATGAATCTGAAGTAACAACAGTCCTTGCTATTCTTGAGATATCAATAAGTGAAGACATTCGTGTCACTGGTCTGAGTCATGATACCAATGCTGGAGACTCAAAGACTTGGAATTGGGGTTGTGATAGCAGTTCTTGTACCTATCGCTATGCTATTAACCAAAGCCAGGGGCACATATTCACTAATGAGGATCTTTATAACTCAACTCAAACAACTACAAAAACAATCACTTCTGCCAGTGATAATGGAGCATATTTTTTACATGTTCAAGCGAAAGATGCAAATAACGATGAATCTGAGGTAGAAACAGTCCTTGCTGTTCTTGAAGTTCCAAACACTACAAATGATGTTCAAGTGACAGGCCTTAACCATGATACCAGTGCAGGAGCTTCCAAGACTTGGAATTGGGGTTGTAATAAGAGTTCTTGTACCTATCGTTATGCAATTAATCAAACTCAGACTCATACTTTTTCTGGTTCTGGCGGATATGGATCCACTCAAAGAGCTGTCAAGACAATTTCTTCTGCTAGCGATAATGGAACATATTACTTGCATGTCCAAGCCAAAGATGCAAACAACAATGAATCTGAGGTAGAAACAGTCCTTGCTGTTCTTGAAATTCCAACAACTGTAAGTGATGTCCGTGTCACAGGACTCTTACATGACACCAGTACTGGAACTTCAAAGATTTGGAATTGGGGTTGTAATCAAAGCTCTTGTACTTATCGCTATGCAATCAATCAAGCTCAGGCTCATCATTTTGGTAATGCTAGTTATGGTTCAACTCAAACAGCTACAAAATCAATCTCTTCTGCTAGTGATAATGGAACTTATTATTTACATGTTCAAGCTAGAGATGCAAATAACGATGAATCTGAGGTAGAAACAGTCCTTGCTGTTCTTGAAGTTCCAGACACTACAAGTGATGTTCAAGTGACAGGACTTGCACATGATACTGTTGAAGGATCTTCAAAGACTTGGAACTGGGGTTGTAATAAAGGTTCTTGTACGTATCGTGCTGTGATCAATCAAAGTCCAAATCATACTTTTTCTAGCCGTTATGGATCGACTCAAACAACTACAAAGACAATCACATCTGCCAGTGATAATGGAACTTATTATTTACATGTTCAGGCCAAAGACTCAAATAATAATGAATCTGAAGTTAAAACAGTCCTTGCCATTCTTAAGATTCCAACAACTACAACAAGTAATGTTCAAGTGACAGGTCTTCTGCATGATGATGTTCCTAAGACCTCAAAGACTTGGAATTGGACTTGTAACAAAGGTTCTTGTACTTATCGCTATGTAGTCAATCAAGCTCAGACTCATAATTTCGGTAGCGCTAGCTATGACTCAACTCAAACAACTACAAAAGCAATCACATCTGCCAGTGATAATGGAACTTATTATTTACATGTTCAAGCAAAGAATTCAAATAACGATGAATCTGAAGTAGAAACAGTCCTTGCTGTTCTTGAAGTTCCAGACACTACAAGTGATGTTCAAGTGACAGGACTTGCACATGATACTGTTGAAGGATCTTCAAAAACTTGGAACTGGGGTTGTAATAAAGGTTCTTGTACGTATCGTGCTGTGATCAATCAAAGCCAAACTCATACTTTTTCTAGCAGTTATGGATCGACTCAAACAACTACAAAGACAATCACATCTGCCAGTGAAAATGGAACTTATTATTTACATGTGCAGGCCAAAGACTCAAATAATAATGAATCTGAAGTTAAAACAGTCCTTGCCATTCTTAAGATTTCAACAACTACAACAAGTAATGTTCAAGTGACAGGTCTTCTGCATGATGATGTTCCTAAGACCTCAAAGACTTGGAATTGGGGTTGTAATCAAGGCTCTTGTACTTATCGCTATGCAGTCAATCAAACTCAGACTCATAATTTCGGTAGGACTGGATATGGGTCCACCCAAAGAGCTGTTAAGACAATTTCTTCTGCCAGTGAAAATGGAACTTATTATTTACATGTGCAGGCCAAAGACTCAAATAATAATGAATCTGAAGTTAAAACAGTCCTTGCCATTCTTAAGATTTCAACAACTACAACAAGTGATGTTCAAGTGACAGGTCTTCTGCATGATGATGTTCCTAAAACTTCAAAGACTTGGACTTGGAGTTGCAATAAGGGCTCTTGTACATACCGCTATGCAGTCAATCAAGCTCAGTCTCATACTTTTTCTTCAGGAGGTTATACATCTACTCAAAGCGCTGTTAAGGCGATCTCTTCTGCCAATGAAAACGGCGTATATTATTTACATGTACAGGCGAGGGATTCAAACAACAATGAATCTGAAGTGAAGACAGTGATAGCTATTTTTGAAATTTCAAGTGTTGTAGGGACTGTACAAGTAACAGGACTCTCACATGATACTGATCCTAAACGTTCAAAGGCATGGAACTGGGGCTGCGATAAGAGTTCCTGTACCTATCGCTATACAATCAATCAAAGTCAAACTCATACTTTTTCTAATAGTGATAGATATAGATCGACTCAAACAGCTACAAAACGGATCACCTCTTCAAGTCAAAATGGAACATATTATTTACATGTTCAAGCAAAAGATGGAGGTAACAATGAATCCCAGATAAGAACAATCCTTGTTATTCTTAGGTATAGTGGTGGAGTTGTAGGTGATCTTGCAGTCATTGGAGTTGAAGATGATATTATAGCAAAAGATCGTAAAATATGGAGATGGTATTGCACCAATAACTCTGGCGCTTGTAGCTACCGTTATGTTGTTAATCAGACTGATACACATACCTTCCCAGACAGCCATAGCTTTGATTCAAGTCAAATGGCTGAACAGACAGCCGGTACTGATGACAATGGGACATATTATCTGCATGTTCAGGCAAAGGATGGAGCAAATAATCTTTCAGCTGTCAGAAGTGTTGTTGCTTATCTTACTGAGACCCTTTTTCCATCTTCATTATTAAACTTTATTTGTAATCCCAGTGAAAGTGTTGGAAAAAGCACGCTTTGTTCATGGGGTGTTAGTGGTGGTGAATACCGTCATATAATCAGTGAAAGCGCGACTCACATTTTTGGAGTTGATGATCTTTATAGCATGACCACTACTTCTGCAATTATTGATGTGGCCAATGGCAACCGTCATGCTGGTACAACGTATTATTTACATGTACAGGGTAAAGATGCAAATGGTAATCTTTCTGATATAGAGACAAACTTTATCACTTTAACAGCAAAAGAGATTGTGGTGAAAATTGATGAAGAAGAGAGCAAAAAACTTAATAAAATGAGTCAAAAATGGAAGTGGGAATGTGATGAAACTCCAGATGCACCTGCTGAGGCAGCTACTCCGGATTGCGTATATCGCTACGCAGTCACCAAAGATGAATCTCATACATTTGACAATAATGATGGCTATGGAAGTAATGAGGAAATTACCAAGACTCTAACACATAAAGATGAGAATGGTACTTATTACCTCCATGTACAAACCAAAGATGCTGATAATAATGTCTCTGCTGTTAAGAGCAGCGATCCTGGAGTAGAATTAGCATTTGAATTAGACCTGGCATTAAAAGATCCAGAGCCTCATACAGCGCCAACCAGCGATGGTGGTGAGGAAGAGCCAACATCACTACAACTTCATCTAAATAAAACGCCTACCTTTACATTAAGAGGTGTATTGGATAATCATAAGGTGACACTTTACAGCTCATCAGAGTGTACAGATGGAAGTAATGATGATAATGGCGATCCTACTAAAGACACTCGAATATCAAGTGAAATCACTATGTCATCAGGACAAGTAGATATCACTATTCCTAATAATAAGTTTTCTGATTTAACGACATATCCTATCTATGTAGGTGTTAAAGATTCTAATAACGACATAGATTGCTATGCTGCAACAAGCACCTCTAGTGCGACTCCTGTCATAGCTGATGATACAAATAAAGATACTATTGCACCTCTTTTTGAATACACTCTCTATAATCCTATAGCTGGGGGAGTTGAGAAAACATGTTATCTATCTACAACAGGGGATGTCAAGTGTTGGGGTGATGGCACTGAAACACCAGATTCTCTTGACAGCTCGAAAGCTAAGGCTGTGGTTGTAGGTGGTGAGAATAATGAATGTCGTATCTTAAGTGATGATACCGCAACTTGTACTGGAAATTTCGTCCCTACAGAAAATAATGATGAAGTTAATGCCATTGCTCTGGGTGCGGATCATGCTTGCAGCATTTTAAAGGAAGATAACTCTGTATACTGTTCTGGTGATGACAATGACAAAGGACAACTTGGAACAGGAACTGCATCAAGTGGCGCAGTTAATTTAGGTTGTGATGGTCCTAGTAATAGTTGTGATCAACTTAAAGCTAAGGACATTGTTGCTGGTGACAATCATACTTGCGTAATTCTTTTAGATGAGAATGAAAACAATCCAGGTCAGAACTATAATGGCAGAGTTCTCTGTTGGGGACATAATGCCAAAGGACAACTTGGACAAAATGATATATTAAATCATGGTGCTGAGCCTGATTTAAGTTCTCAAGATACACAACCTAGCCTTGTCAGTCAACTTGACTATGTTAATTTGGGTAGTGGTCGAACTGCTAAATCTATTACAGCAGGACAAAACCATACATGCGCCCTATTAGATAATAATACAGTGAAATGTTGGGGACATAATATATTAGGTCAACTAGGTCGAAACAATGTCATTGATTATGGTACCGATAACAATCAAATGAGCAGCTTAGGTACCATTTCTCTAGGCAGGAGTGCTGCTTCTATTTTCACAGGAGTCGGCTCTAATCATACCTGCGCTGTTTTAGATAATAATACAGTGAAATGTTGGGGTAATAACTGGAAAGGACAACTTGGACAAAATGATAAAACAAATGTTGATGAAGATGGAGAAATTGGAAGTGATGATGATCCTGACGATCCCTTCCTTGATGGCAGTAAGATTGTAATTAACAGAAACCATGGTAGTGGTAGAGGCAATGATGTGCCTCTTAAGACTGGTGAGAGTCGAAGTAATATCCTAACCAAAACTGTATCTAGTCTTTCAACTCTTCAATTTGGTTGTAATAGTGGCACTGATCGTAATGGTGAACCTCTACCTTGTTCTTCCTCAAATAACTTTAAACTCAAAGTTCCTTATGGCATTGCAGTAGGAAAAGATCATGCCTGTGCTGTCTTAGTGACAGATCAAGAAAGCGATAAAGGCAAAGACTTTGTAAAATGCTGGGGATCAAACGATAAAAAACAACTTGGCCATGATGAAGACAAAAGTTATGGTAGTAGCACAACTGATAGTGTGGAAAAAGCACCTTTCATTGAGTTTCCAAGTGAGTAATTAGTAACTTATATTATTATCGATTATTATTATCGATGATATAGCAGTTATCTAGCTTTTTCCATCACTCTCAATGTCCCTTTTTCAGAAATTGCGTGGATAGTCCTTATAATCCATTGTGGCCTTATTAGGCAAAAGTTGTTCAACCATGCTCACTTTAAGGATGTTTTCTTTGACTATAAAGTAAAGAGGTTATTAACTAGTGGTATGGCGTTACAAGTTTTAGTTGCAGATCACAGTGAAAGTATTTCAAAGGCTATTTATCTTTCTCTAGAAGACTTAGCAGTTAAAGTTCAACCAATAACCCTTGATAACCTGACTCATCTAAGTGGCACATTGTTACCTTTAAAAAAGGATATAGTACAGATGGTCAATTCCTTTAATCCATCTATTATCTTTTTAGATACCCTACTTGCTAAAATTAATGGCTATGAGCTAGCTAAAATTCTTAAATCTGATGAAACCATTAAATCTATTCCTATCATACTCATGTACAGCAGTATTACAGGTATTGATGAAGAAAAGTTTAAAGCCTCTGATGCTGATGATATTTTAGAAAAACCATTTACACAGGAAAAATTAAGATACCTTGTTATAAAATATTTGAAGATAGATTCTCCTCCATTAGGTTCAATTGGAGAAGAAGTCGAACTCCCTCTTATTGAAGATTTAAAGGAAGATATTATGAAACAAGTGCAAAATTCACCGTCTCATTTAACAAATCGAGCGGATGCAACTTCTAAAACATCACAACCTCCTAATGGAGATAATAGTGCTTTAAAACCTAAAGGATTGATCAGTAGTGAATTGGAACTTAAGGAATTACAAATGTCTCTATCTGAATTGGATGGAGAAGAGGATTTTCAACAAGTAAACCTTTTTCCTTCATCCACATCAGAAGAAACAAAACAAGAGAATCATTCTAATGATAACACGCTTGATTTTTCAGATATTGATTTTACCAATACTTCAAATACTTCATCAAAAGAACCTTTAGAAAATCAATACCAAACAGATACAGATGATGTTTCAGTTAAAAAGACACCTAAACCTAAGATCTCACCAAGTTTATTTAATAAAAATCTAAGCCAATCAACTCATAAGGATAAAGATGAAACCACACACAAAAATCTTCATTTACAAAAAAAGAATACAGATACTTCATTACACTCTAGAGATTCCTCCAAAGATGTAAAAGAAGATTCTATAACTATTCCAACATCTAATGAAAAAATATCCTTTGCCTCAGATACCTCTGAAGATAACAAGTTAAAAGTAAATACAGAATCATCAACTTCAGATAAGCCATTTGAAAGTTTAGCTGACACTGATGATACTTTTCACTTGAATATTACTGCAGAATCTATTGTAGAGGATGAGATTGACCTGCAAAGCTTAGAATCTGAAGAAGATACAGATCACATTGACTTTTTAGTAGCTTCAAATGCTCAAATCTCAGAACCTCAACAAACGGATAACCCTGTGAATTTAAAACAAAACGAAGAAGCTCAAAGCCAATTAGAGGAATCTTCAAAAGAAGACATAAAGAAGATTATTTATGAAGAGGTTAGAAAGATAACACAAGAGCAAATCCAAAGAACTTTAAATAAAGAATTACCTCAGATGGCGAAAAAACTCATCAAAGAGGAAATCACTCGTCTGCTCTCTGAATATAAATGAATACAAATAATGGTTCATAACTAGGAACTGTTTACCTTTCGAGGTGTTGTTGTAAACGATCTGGTGTTACACAAAATAGACATTTAGAGTTAAAAGCATACAGTAGGCTTCTGAAGTAGGTCCCCCAGCCAGTGCCTCAAGGAACAAACTTTTCTTAAAGTATTTTATCCATAATAAAATCACAAAATAACAGTAATGCAAGGCACGGGGGCTGCCTGTTGTCTATAGAAGAAGCCTACTGTATGCTTTTAATTTCAAATATTTATCGCAAAAAGTAAACAGTTCCTAGTTATGAGCCTTAAAAATAATATCTCTTGATTTTATAGGCAAGTGTAAGTATAAGATGGCTATACCACTCATCTTAAAGAGCAAAGGTTTTGTAAGGAGGCTGATTTGATCTTTTCCGTAATAAACCAAAAGGGAGGAGTTGCAAAAACCACAACAGCCTTAAATGTTGCAGCTGCTTGGGCCAAAAATGACATTAAAGTCTTATTAATAGACCTAGATCCTCAGTCATCAGCTACTAGAGCTATCTTTGGAGATAATGAGTTTGAAAAAACAATTTATGATATTTTAGTGAATAAACTACCTTCTGAAGAAGCTATTGTTTCATCAAAGACCTTTGGTTTTGACGTTATTCCTTCAGAGATCATGCTTTCGGGTTTAGATATTCAGATTGCAGCTCATTTTGGAAGAGAAAGACTTCTGAAAAAAAAGCTAGAGTCTATCAAAAGAAAATACCAAGCTATTATTATAGATTGCCCTCCTAGTCTTGGCCTCATCACTGTAAATGCTCTAATGGCTTCTCGAGACATTATTATTCCTATTTGCCCAGAATACTTTTCCGTAAAAGGCATCGATTTGATATTAGAAACTGTCAACAGTTTGCGAGCAGGCCTTGGACACAAATTAGGTGTTAGAGGTATTGTGATCACAAGATATAAGGAGAGAAAAGTTGCAACAAAGATTATACAACAAATTGAAGAAAAATATGGTCTTAAAATTTTTAAAGATTATATTCCTGACGCTATTGCTGTTGAAGAAGCACACCATGCACACATGCCAATGGTTAATTACCTACCAAATCATAAAGCTTCAAAAGCTTATAGTAAGTTATCACAGGAGATATGGTCACAATGAACAACCCCCTCTTTGTGGATTCTACAAAATTTCGTGGAGAGATGATCTTAGCTGACCTAGAAGCTTATGATGTTAAATTACAAGAAGGAGAAACTCTTCACACAAAAGTTATTTTAAAAGATGGAAGAAGTTATTTAGTGAATTTGAATCCTACAATTCCTTGTTATAAAGGGAGTATAAGACTTGCTTATCAAGAAAACGTGAGCTTTCAACATCTTATTATGAAAGATGATCATATTGTTGCTAAAACTCAAGAGAAGAAGCTATCTGTTAACTACATCAATAGGTTTTCATTAAAAGAACTTAGCTTTCAAGAAAGAACTTCTCATCAATCAACAGACATATTGTAACTTCATTTATGGGATTTATTGTCTTAACCTTACTTTTTATAGTTATCGTATCTATCATTGTTTATTTAATCGTTAATTTTGTTAGCAATTTTTTTGATAAACTTAGAGAAAATAAAGAATATATAGAAACTGCTCTCAGGCAAGAAAACAAATCTAACCGTGAAGAGTACAACAAAAATAATATACACCTAAGACAAGAAATAAGCAACTTTATAACTCATAACAATAACAGCTTAAGCAAAACATTAGAAGACAGAATCACTGCGCTTATATCTCAAAACAAAGATGATCAAAACTCCTTGAGGTCTGAAATGACTTCTCAACTAGAAAAAGTACGTGAAACGGTTAATGAAAAACTGCAAGGGACACTAGAAAAAAGGCTGCACAGTGTATCTAAGCAGGTTGATGATAAACTTTCCCAGTTATACAAAGAGTTAGGAGAAATACAAGGACTTTCTAATGATGTAAAAGATCTTACAAAACTAATGAGTAACGTAAAAATACGTGGTATTTGGGGAGAACTTCAAGTTGGTAACATTTTAGAAGATATTTTAACCCAAAACCAATATATCAAAAATGCTCAAGTTAAAAAAGGTAGCAATGAAAGAGTAGAATACGCTATAAAAATGCCTGGTCGCTCAGATGACAAACAAGACTATGTTTTACTTCCTATTGATTCCAAGTTCCCAGCTGAAGATTATAAAAAATTACTTTCCGCGCAAGAAGAGGCAAATGTTGAAGATATAAAGCGTTACAGAAAGAGCCTTAAAGATCTTATAAAAAAAGAGGCTCATAATATTATCGACAAATACATCAATCCACCTCTTACAACTGATTTTGCAATTTTATTTTTACCTACAGAAAGTCTTTACGCAGAGGTATTAAGTCAAACTGACCTTATTAATGAATTGCAAAAAAAGCAATATAGAATTATTGTATCTGGTCCAACAACATTGACGGCTATACTTTCTGGTTTATATGTTGGCTTTCAAACTCTGGCTATTGAAAGAAGATCTACTGAAGTTATAAGACTCTTATCTAATGTCAAAACACAATTTGGAATATTTACAGATCTATTAGAAAAAACCGAACAGAAACTCTCTTTGGCTTCAGAAGAGCTAGGGAAAGCAACAAAAAAGTCAAAGTCCATTCAAAGCAAACTAGTAGGAATTGAACAAATAGAAAATGTATAAGAAATAGGATGGTTGATTATATAGTTTTGATTTTATATTATGATATTTAAAATGTGCTCATAGCTCAGTTGGTAGAGCATCACCTTGACGTGGTGGGGGTCAGAGGTTCAAGTCCTCTTGAGCACACCATTGACTTTGCTTGGCTTAATAGTAAAAAACAATAAGGTATCTTTATGATTTTAGAGTCTCGATCTTTTATAGGAGATAATTTTACAAGACCAACACCTGAAGTGTTTGTAGATGAACTAGCTTCCTTTTGTTTAATTGTCACTCCGTGGGGAAATCGATCTGCTATGAAAACTTTTCAGCGGATGATCACTGATTATTATTTATCTGCAAGTAAAGATTTAGATATCACATCTCCTTATCCTCTTTTACCTTATTTATCAAAGCCTGCCAATGATTTAAGAATAGCGGTTATGTTGGCTGTTGAATGGCTTTGTCATCAATTTAACAAGGATGAATATCAATGTGGTATAGAGCTTTTTGTGGCAACACAAGTAGAACATGAGCTTTTATGGATAAAGTATGGGAGTCCTAGCTTGTTTTTCTGTAAAGCAGGTTACAATGTCATTCCTATTGCCCATGATATATCTATCCCCATACAAATGTCAGTAACTCAGACGGCACCATTACCTACTCACCTTTTAGGCTTTTATCCCAATTCAGATATATCTGTTCAAGGAATAAAGTTTCAAAGTAGTGATAAACTTATTTTAGTCTCTAAACAAAATTTTGAACCTCAAATTTTACAACTCACATTTGATCAGTGGACATTAGACAATATTTCAAAAGTATTATCCAAAGATAGCAAGGATCCTTTTTGGGCAGGTCTTATCACATTGTAATAGGTTCATGACACTTTAAGATGTTAATTTTTACAGTTAAAAATATTTTTGATTCATCACTACTTTCCGGGATATGGCCTCTGGGGAACCGTTTTCCGGGAACCGACTTCGGATTGCCTCGATTGCCGGACTGCCAAATCCCGGTATAATGAGGGTTTGTTATTTTAACTTAAATTGTAAAATATAAAACTTTATTTTTAAGATGGCTATTCATTTCAATCTTCTTCTAACTCTTCATCACCTGGGCCGTGGAGGTTATATTTACGAATACGATACCTCATTGAACGAAATGTAATACCTAGCAATTTAGCAGCTTTTTTCTTAACCCCATTTGCTTTATGAATAGCCTTTACAATGAGTTCTTTTTCAATATGTCCAATAATATTTTCTAAATCAACACCCTCATCAGTTATTTCAATATCTCGACTTGAAGCCATTCTTCTCCCAGAAGCAGTCATTACAAAAGGAGGAAGACTTTCTGGTAAAATTGTTGCCCCACCTTCCAACGCTACTGTACGTTCAATAATATTTTCTAGCTCACGCACATTTCCAGGATAATGATATTTTTTGAGGGACAACATTGCTTCATCAGAAATACCTTGAATGTTTTTTATAAGCTTTTCATTGTATTTCTTTAAAAAGAACTCTGCAAGAAGAGGGATATCATCCTTTCTTTCTCTTAACGAAGGTGCACGGATTAAAATCACATTAAGCCGATAGTAAAGGTCTTCTCTAAATTCACCAGTTTTCACCATATCCTCTAAAACTCTATTAGTTGCCGCTATAATCCTCACATGTACTTTTAAATCTTGTGTATCTCCTACTTTACGGATTATACGTTCCTGAATAGCTCTTAACAATTTTACCTGAATAGATAGAGGTAATTCTCCAACTTCATCTAAAAAAAGTGTCCCTCCATCTGCTACTTCAAAAAGTCCTTGTTTATCACAAATAGCTCCAGTGAAAGACCCTTTCTTGTGTCCAAACATTTCAGACTCCATGAGAGCTTCAGGAATAGCTCCACAATTGACCGTTACAAAAGGTTTATCTTTAAAAAAACCATTATAGTGAATAGCTTTTGCGATCATTTCTTTACCTGTACCGCTTTCTCCTGTAATCAAAATATTCGTTGGAGATTGTGACACTCTCTCAACTATGTTATAAACATTATGCATACTTTCTGAATTACCCACTAAATTTTGAAAATTAAATTCTTTTTGCAGTTCTCTTTTGAGACTGCGATTTTCTATTTCTAAATGCTTGCTTTTTACAGCGTTTTTGATATTAAGGCGAACTTCATCAATTTTAAAAGGTTTAGTGAGATAATCATAAGCTCCTTTTTTCATCACTTCCACAGCCGACTCTGTGGTACCAAAAGCCGTGATCACCATAAACGTCAAGTCAGGATAATTTAAATTGACATGATGGAGTAATTGAATACCTGTCATGCGAGGCATTTGCAGATCTGAAATAACCATACTAAAAGACTTCTTTTTCAGAATTTCTACAGCTTGCTGACCATCCTCAGCACATGTGACATCATAACCTTCCTTTTTCAACATGATCTCTAAAAACTCTCGAATAGACGCTTCATCATCTACGACAAGTATTTTTGTTTTCACTGCTTGCTCCTTTCTATTTTACTCAAAATAAACTGGTCTCTGACCATTTTTGGACAATCAGCATGAAGGTTCACACCTTCAATAAAATGCTGACTGCCTCAAAAATCCGTTTATTTTGAGGAGGGAGATATTCCTCGTTACTTAACATCATGTTAAGGAAATCCTCTCACTTCTCCAATATTGATTATCTTTCTTTATAGTTAAACTCTTTTCCTCTCTTGTAAATAAATAAGATTATCTTTTCCTTCCTTACTACTATTGTTGTATAGACGAGTGAATTCTATTAAGAATTCTACACCCTCACCCTCTTTAGAGGTAACATGAATCCTTGCTCCATGGTTTTCTAGGATTTTATGAGTTGTTGCAAGTCCTAAACCCGTTCCAGAAGATTTTGTTGTTAAAAAAGGTTCAAATATTCGTTTTTTAATTTCCGGCATTAACCCCGGCCCTGTATCTTTAACAGATACACAAATGCACCCCTGTTTGTTATAAGAACTAACAAATAATTTGGCTGGATGAAAATTTTCCATAGCTTGACAACCATTAATGATTAAATTTAAGAAAACCTGTTCTAACTTATCTACTCGACCTATAATATCCCCTTTTGCTTGTAGATCCATGCGCTGTTCCACATGTGAAGACAATTTAGTATTTAACTTAATCCTCTCTACAGTTTCTTTTAAAACACTATTGATATCTACACAATCACTTGGTGTTTCCTCTGGCTTAGCATAATTTAGAAATTCTGAAATCAATAAATTTAAACGATCAATTTCTTTTAAAACAATGGCATACAGTCTCTCATTATCGTTACCAGCTTCTCCTTGATCTTGAGGCATTGAAGTTTGAAGGAGTTGAACACTTCCACTGATACTTGCCAAAGGATTACGTATTTCATGCGCAATTCCAGCAGCAAGCTGTCCTATGGCAGCCATTGTTTCATTTCTCCTAGCAACTTCTTCTAGCTTTTTTATATTCGTCAAATCTTGAATAAGTAAAATATGACCTAGAATATTTTCTTTTTGACTCACATCTTTTAAGTGCTTCCATTGCTTTCCACCCTTCTTTAATGGAGTAAGAGTTAATCCTAATTTCTTTTGATGAGACTTTGTCTTATAACCTTCTTCCCATGACATATAATTTGTTTTTTGATAATCTGGAGATATAAGATGTTTATTCATATTATCAAATAAAGATGACATCGGTAAATGAAGCAGATTTTTTTCTAAAATATTTTTGGCAGAAATATTAAATTGTATAATATGTCCTGTAGTATCAAATACAATAAGCCCTGAAGGCATTGTTTCTAAAATTAATGTATTGAGGTCCTGGAGAGTGTGAATATCCTGTGTTTGGTGTTCAATTTTTTGCCCCATAAATCCCATTTGAGTGCTTAGGTAACTACTCAAGAAAGCTACTGAGAAAAATGCCATATTATTAACACCTAGCGTAAAAGCAAGATTTGTATTTACAATATAAGGATCTAAAATAAGCAGAACGCTAAAAAAGAAAGATGTAAGTAAAGCTAGAAAAAATGTCCCCTTCCAAGGAAAGATTAAACTAAATAAAAGAATATTAACAAGATACAAAAACAAAAAAACAGGCTGTGTGTTTTGGGTGAGATGAACCAAGATAGAGATAAATGCTGTGTCAAAGACAAATAAAACAACAACCACTACTAGTAAATATTTAGAATGATGGAAAAAAAGCAGATAAATAGAATTTAACACAAAAGCTACTAGAAGCATTGTATAAAAAGTAGTATTTAAGTGGGGGATGATAAAAAAATCATTACTTATTTGGAAAATTAAAAAACTTAGAGTCACTAAGGCATAAAAAGTAATACGACAAAGCTCTATAAAAAAAAGCTTGTCTTTTAAAGTAGAAAGCATCATTAAGGATGGAGTTTTATTATGGAGATTTCTTAGAGTATCAAAGAATTGTGTCATTCCATTAAAATCCTTCTGCAATCTGAAATATAGGTAAATAGAGGGCAACAACTATGAACCCTATTATTAAACCTAGAAATACAATCATTAAAGGTTCTATTACGCTTAGCAGAGCAGATGTAAGTTGCTCTACCTCTTCTTCATAAAAGTTAGCTAGCTTTGCCATTAAGGTATCAAGAGCTCCTGTTTGCTCTCCAATACCAATCATCTGCACCATCATATTAGGGATATATTTATTTTTCGAAAATGGAACTGTCATAGACCCACCTTCAACAATAAAATTCTTAGCATCCCTAAATGCCTTCTGAATCATATAATTTCCAGCTGTATCTGCAGATATTTCTAAACAATCCAAAGCAAAGACACCACTAGATAACATACTAGCAAATGTTCGACAACTCCTAGCAAGACAGCCTTTTTGTATTAAAGGACCAAAAATAGGTAATTGTAAAATACCTGTATCTACTATTTTACGCCCTTTTTCGGATCTATAAAAAGCTATGAAGCTAAAAATAGCCACTGCAATACCAAAGATTATAAGATACCAATAATCTACTATAAAATGACTTAAAGTTAACACCATCATTGTCACTGCCGGAAGCTGCATATTAGCTTGTAGAAAGAGTTCTTCAAATTTGGGAATTACATATACCATCATAACACCAATCACAACAGCAGATAGAAGCACTACAATCACAGGATACCAAAGAGCTGATTTTATCTTACCCTTAATTTTTTCAGATTTCTCAATATGCATTGCTATATCTTGGAAGGTAACATCTAAAGTTCCTGACTTTTCTCCTGAATGCACCATACTTACATAAGAGGAATCAAAAATACGTGGATGAGCAGCTAAAGCATCGCTGAAGTCACTGCCATCTTCAATACGATTGGCAATATCTGATAAGGCATCCTTTAAATTTTTATTTTGAGTAGAATTCTTAAGTATAGATATTCCACTAAGTATGGGTATACCTGAATTAATCAATGTAGAAAGCTGGCGTGTCATACCTTGCAGCTCTTTTGCAGGGACACCTTGAAACCATGGCAATGTGATACCTTTTGAGCCTGAACCTGGTATGGCAGATTTTTTTTGAGTGACTTTTATAGGAATTAAATGTTGAGTTTTGAGCTTAATTCGCACTTCAATATCATTCTCAGCGTCAATTGTTCCTTTAATAACTTTACCTTGAATAGTTTTAGCTTGAAATGCAAATGCTGGCATAATTATATCCCCACTTTCTTTAGTAAATGATCTAGCTCGTTTGGATCTGGACTAATAGAAAATGCTGTCCTAAGCTCTGTTTTTCTTTTAATCAACGCATTCATCAATGATTGGTTTAAGGTGACCATTCCTGTTCTGTTTTGATCTTTTCTCATAAGATCATAAATGGGATGCAAATCTTGATCTTGAATGAGCTTTCGTATTTGCATTGTTGGCAATAAGACTTCAGCAATAAGAATAGGTTGTCCTAATTTACCTGGAATAAGACGCTGATGAATAACAGCCTTGAGATGTGTGCTTAAACGTTTAGCAACCCAAGATGAAGAACCCGTATTTCCTAAGAACTGATCAATACAGTCTACAGCAGATGTTGCAAATGTAGTAGCCACTACAAGACAGCCACCAGTACACATATCCAAAGTGGATAAATAACCACTATTATTGTAAACATCTGATAAAAAACAAATATCGATATTTTGTTTTAATAATCCTTCTGTAACAAATTCCCAATCTTTATGAAATTCTCTTTGATGAATAAGGGACTTTTGTGAGGTTATTTGATGTTCTAAAATTCTTTCTAAGGTAACAATGTAGACATTTCTAGTTTGATTCCAATGTTGTATTAAAGAAGCAGCTGTAGTAGAACGACCACTGCCTGTTGGTCCAGAGATTAAAATTAAACCTTCTGTATATGTTGCAATTTCAGCAATATTTTTAGGTAATCCAAGATCATCTATCGTTGGAATAAAGGAAGGTATATGGTGTAAATGAATTTCTATATGATTATCTTCTTCACGTAAATAGCCTCTATATCTATCATGATTGCACTTTTGATAAGCAAAGAAACCCTGCTTTTTCTTTATAAATTCATTATTTTGCCTCTGCGAGATATGGGATAGAATGTCTTGTTTCATTTCAAGACACACCTGATGACTTAGAGCAGATTGTCCCTCTACAGGTTTTATCTGTCTATTTTGGCGAACCATAGGTATAGACTCAGATACAATATATATATCAGATCCTTGTGCAATATCTAAAAGTTCTTTTAATTTACCCACTGTTTATTTTTTAAAAACCTTATGTGTATTTATATTTAAATTATTACATATTTTTTTTCTTAAAGTGGTCTTTATGATTTCTTTTCAAAGATTATTATAAATGGCCTTTTTTTAAGAAGTTCAGCTATTTTTAGAAAAAAGACAGCTTATTATTTTCTTACCCCATTCTTTTTTCTCAGAGTTCTTTACCTTTTATTTATAGTAACCATTCATATATTTATGAGTCACTATACATTTATTCTTTTTATTTCTAGCTTCAATCCTTTCTGGTGACATTCATAACTTCTTCTATAGTAGTTAAGCCTTCCTTCATTTTGTTAAGTGCTGATCTTCTCAGAGATTGCATTCCTGATTTGACAGCAACTTTTTTCAACTCTTCACTAGACACTTTATTTAGGCAAGCCTGTTCAATTTCACTATTCACTTCTAGAGCTTCAAAGATAGCAATTCGTCCTTTATATCCAATATTATCACATTTACTACAACCACTACTTTTTTTAACTTTAGTCTCTTTGATCTCATCTTCTCTTAATCCCAAGTCTAAAAGAACCTTGTCTTCAACACTGAGAAGAGTTGCACAGTTAGTGCAGTTTTTTCGTATAAGCCTTTGCGCTACAATGAGATTCGTAGAAGCTGTAATCATAAAAGGCTTTGCCCCCATATCTATCATTCGATTGAGTGTAGATGGAGCATCATTTGTATGTAAAGTACTTAAAACAAGATGGCCTGTAAGAGATGCCTTAATAGCAATTTCGAGAGTTTCAATATCCCGAATCTCTCCCACCATTATAATATCAGGGTCTTGTCTTAAAAAACTTCTCAATACAGCTGTAAAATCAACATTGTAACTAGGGTTGACTTGTAC
The DNA here is from genome assembly GCA_965262715.1 of Bdellovibrionales bacterium. Taxonomy (GTDB): domain Bacteria; phylum Bdellovibrionota; class Bdellovibrionia; order Bdellovibrionales; family JAUICD01. The sequence goes on from OZ253553.1 coordinate 2,556,331, forward strand.
TTGATTAATCCCTGAAAGATTAAATTCTACTGGATCCTCTACTGTGCTCAAATTAACATGTATTTTATTCAGCTCAGCAAGAGCTGAGTAAAGTGTTGTTGTTTTTCCACTACCTGTAGGTCCAGTGACCAATAACATCCCATTAGGTTTCTTAATATTTTCTTTAAATATTTGTAATGCATGAGACTCAAATCCCAACCTTGTCATATCCACTTGTAAATTCGATTTATCTAATAATCTAAGAACACATTTTTCTCCAAATACTGTAGGTAATATGCTCACACGAAAGTCAAGGGTTCCACTATTTTTTGTCGCTGCTTTAAATCTCCCATCTTGTGGCTTTCGTTTTTCAGAAATATCCATTTGACACATGACCTTTAACCGACTGATAAATTGGTTATTTAGAAACTTTGGAAGCTTTATTTCTCGATGGAGGGTGCCATCAAGACGAAACCTTACACGCAGCTCTTCTTCGTATGGCTCAAAATGGATATCAGACACCTTGCTTTTAATAGCTTTCAAAATAATCATATTTACAAGGCGAACAAGAGGTGTATCTTCATCCTTAGGCACATTGTCTAGGAACTGCACTTTGTCGTCAACAGCAGCCTTTTCATCCTGATTAAAGAATTGTTGTTCTAATTGTGTTAAAAGATTATCATAACTAAGTGTTTCTACACCCTCTTCTCGAAACTGTCTTGCAATAGCATCTTCAATCTGCCGCCTTGAAGACTGTATGAAATTTATCTTTTCTTTTATAATACGACTAAGACTATCTTTAACTGTTGTATCATTTGGATTATTTATAGCCACTACCAAGATATTGCCCATTTTTGAGATAGGCAGCACACAATATCTCAAACAAAGACTTTTAGGCAAAATATCTAAAACTTCTTTTGAAATATCAAAGCTGGAAAGATCAACAAGCTCAGAACGATCCCGGTGACTAGTAGAGAGCATTTTTGATATTTGTTCACTACTCACGTATCCTAATGCCAAAAGAGAGTCAACAATAGAAATATCTGAATCTTGCTGATACTTCTTTACCTCTATTAACTGTTTTGAAGTGATCAATGATTGAGAGACCAAGCTATGAAGTATATCAGGGTCTTGACTATTCTCCTTGTCTTTAAAAACATTAGCTATATTAGGCTTTTTGGGTTGAAATACAGTTAACTTATTTGACACACTTAACGTATTGTTTTTTTTTAAATTCTGGAAGCTTTTGGCTAATTTAACAGGTTTTTTCATTGTCTATATATTCCCTATCATTTTTATGCTTTCCACAATCCATTTAAACCTTTTCCAATAAAGATCTATCGGAAAAAACTTTAGAAATTTTTGATATTTCTTACTATCTCCGACTCTAAAAGAGCTGAGTTTTCTTAAATAAAAATAAATGACTTGATTTTAATCAAATTGACAATATATGTAGAAAATAACCAGCAATTTTGATTATAGTTTATTTTTTTTAGATTCTATTATATAATTAAGTAAATATAATAATGACTATAAAGGAGTTTATGCATTTGAAATATTTTATTAGGACAAAGAAACGTTCTATATGATAAAAATATGTCTTCTCGATCAATCTTTTAAAGAGTTTACATCAAAACCTACCATTTTAGAGGTTGCCAAATCCATAAGCCCTCGTCTTATGAAGGACACATTAGGGGGTATTGTCAATAAAGAGCGTCTATGCGACCTACGTGACTATTTATCTGATGGTGATGAACTTGAAATCTTAACTTATAAAAATACAAAGTCTTCTGCAGTTTATTTGCATTCAGCAGCCCACATCTTAGCACAAGCTGTTCAAGAGCTCTTTTCTGAGACACAAATCACTATTGGTCCTGTCATTAAAGACGGATTTTACTATGACTTTTATACCAAAACGCCTTTCACTCCAGATGATCTCATAAAAATTGAAGATCGTATGCAGAAAATTATTTCAGAGAATATATCCATAACCAAAAAAACAGTATCTGTAAAAGAAGCTATAGATCTTTTTACAGGTATGGGAGAAGATTTTAAAGTAGAAATTATTAAAGACTTAGAAAAACAAGAAGGACTTAAAAAAGTAAGCATTTACCATCAAGGAGATTGGCTTGACCTTTGTCGTGGACCTCACATACAAAGCACAGGTCAATTGAAAGCCTTTAAGTTATTATCTGTAGCTGCGGCCTATTTTCGAGGGGATGAAACAAGACAACAACTGCAGCGTATTTATGGGACAGCTTGGCCTGATAAAAAACAACTTGATGCATATCTTCAAAAGAGAGAAGAGGCAAAGCAGAGAGATCACAGGCAAATTGGTAAGCAACAAGGTCTCTTCTATTTTCATCCTTCTGCCCCTGGAAGTCCTTTCTTCACATCTAAAGGATGTATCATTTATAGACAATTAATAAAATATCTTCAAGAGCTTTATAGAAAATATGGTTACCAAGAAGTTATCACTCCAGAGATTTTTAATACACAAATCTATGAAACATCAGGCCATTATGAACATTTTTTAGATAATATGTTTTTTGTAGACCGCTTAAAAAAAGGAGTGCTAGATAAAAATTACGCTATTAAACCTATGAATTGTCCTGGACATTGTCTTTTATTTAAAATGGAAAACCATTCTTATAAAGATTTACCATTAAGAATAGCAGACTTTGGCAGATTACATCGATGGGAACGTAGTGGTGTTCTTCATGGTCTTTTGCGAGTTAGAAGTATGTGCCAAGATGATGCTCATATTTTTTGCACCCCAGATCAAATACGTTCTGAAGTGAAATCATTTATAAAATTTTTAGATGAAGTCTATACAGTTTTAGGATTAGAAAAGAAGGTCATAAAAATTGCAACTCGACCCAAACAACGTGTAGGATCAGATGATTTGTGGGATAGAAGCGAAAGAGATCTTAAACAGGCTTTAGAAGAGCTAAATCTTGATTATCATTTAGCTATAGGAGAGGGGGCATTTTACGGTCCTAAAATTGAGCTGCATGTCATTGATGCAATTGAAAGATCTTGGCAGTTAGGAACAATTCAATTAGATTATTCTATGCCAGATCGTTTTCAATTAAAGTATGTAGGACATGATAATGAGGAGCATACACCTGTGATGTTGCATAGGGCTATCTTAGGTACTCTAGAGAGGTTTATTGGAGTTTACTTAGAACACACAAAAGGCAGGCTTCCAACATGGCTTTCTCCTTGTCAAGTGCGTATTCTAAATATAACTATTAACCAAGATGCCTACTGTCAAAAACTAAAAAATGAATTAAAAGAATCTATAAAAGAGATTAGAGTTGAGTATGATGACAGAAATGAAAAATTGGGGTATAAAATTAGAAGTGCTCAGATGGATAAAGTACCTTACATTGTTATTGTAGGACAAAAAGAGGCAGCAGAAAATCAAGTTTCAATACGTTCCCATGGAGGTGTTCAAAAAAATGCTATTAGTAAAAAAGAGTTTTTCAATATGATAATAAGTGACATTGAAAATAAATCATTTGTCCCTCTTTTTTTAAAAAAGCAAAATGAAATAATTTAAATAGAATAAAGTGTTAAATTAGACTTTAAACTTTGATAAAGGGAGGTGCTTATCAGACAAAGAAAAGACAACAAAGCTACAAAAGATCGGTTTCGTATCAATAAAGAAATCAAATTAGGGCAAGTTAGAGTTGTAGATTCTGAAGGAAAAATACTAGGTATTATGGAATCTTCAGAAGCTTTAAGAATAGCTCAAGATAAAGGATTAGATCTGATAGAAATTGCACCTACTGCCAACCCTCCAACTTGTAAGATTATGGATTATGGGAAATACAAATATGAACAGAAAAAGAAAGCGCAAGAATCTAAGAAAAAGCAAACTATTATTTCTATCAAGGAAATTCAAATCCGCCCAAGAACAGATTCACATGACTTAAATATCAAGTTAAATCATGCTAGACGATTTTTAGAAAGCGGAGATAAAACAAAAATTACAATGCGATTTAGAGGCCGGGAGATGGCTCATCAGGATATAGGACGTGAGCAAATTAAAAAAGTGATTCGAGCTTTAGAGGACGTGAGTGTCGTGGAATTTTTACCTAAAATGGAAGGCCGTCAAATGTTTGTTATGCTCAATCCCACCCCTACCATATTAAAAAAGATTGCTCAGAAGAAAAAAGAAAGTATTACAAAAAAGCCTTCTGCTCCACCTGTAAATCAAAAAAAACAAAATGGTTTACCAACTCAAGACATACAATCACATAAAAAGGCTAGTGGATAACTATAATTTAGGTTCATGACACCTTAAAGTGTTAATGTTTTCAATTGGAAATGTCTTTAACTTATAATTAATTCAATCTTTTTATCCGGGATTCTGGCAAACCGGCAATCGGGCAGCAGTATCAGGGATCTACTTTAAATTTTTGCACCTTAAAAATTTTCTCCCAAGCCCTGACGGGTTTTAATAAAGGAAAAAATTTTTATGACGATGCAAAAATTTAAAACTTATCAGTTAGCTATTAATTTTTATCGTAACTCTAGAAAATTAAAGTTAAGGGAACCTCTTAAAAACCAGTTCCATAGGGCTTCTCTAAGTATTGTGTTAAATTTAGCCGAAGGCAGCGCAAAACCAACAGCTAAAGAACGTAGGAAATTCTACAGAATTAGTCTTGGATCACTCAGAGAAGTTCAAACAATATTAGATATTATTTGTCATCAGAGTTTCATAAAAGAAGCTGACAAACTTGGAGCTTATTTATATAAGCTATGTCAAAACACCTGATTCTTATAATTAAGGACTGTTAAATCAACTGAGAAAATATTGTATAAATGTTCTAAATTTGTTCTCAGAAATGCGGGAACGAACAAAATACTTATTTTTCATAATTATAACAATAAGTTAACACCTGTGAAAGTCACCTTAAGGTGTCATGAACTATAATTTAAGATAACTAACAACTCTCTTTTGGAACAGTTGACATAAGTTAAAGCTTTAGTTTAGGTTTAGTTCTATATGAAAAACACAGATCATAAAGTTAATTCTTCTAAATCTATGCTAAAGAAATTCAACGGCATAGGTTCTATATTGATAGCTATCATAGCTGCATTTACTCTGAGGTGGCTATTAATAGAGGCCTATGTAATCCCATCAGGTAGCATGCTACCCTCGCTTTTAATTCATGACCATATTTTTGTTAATAAAATAGCTTATGGAGTGAGAGTCCCATGGAGTAAAACTTGGCTTTTATATCTTTCTAAGCCTCAGAGGAGCGATGTTGTTGTGTTTCGTTTTCCTAATCCCGGTAGAAACCCTCGATACGAAGGTCAGTTTTTCATCAAACGCATTGTAGGACTTCCTGGAGATGAGGTTTTATACAAAGAAAGCCATCTCTACATCAATGGAAATCAAATTAAAAGAAAAGACCCAATAACTTCTGAGGATTTTGATTGGATAAAAGATACAGATCTACATGGAAGAATGAGGTCTGATTATGACTTTTTTGATGAACAGCTTATATCTCAAAAAACACATCCTATTCTCTTAAGTAAACAACGCTTTAGAAGTGATTGGGGACCTCAGATCATTCCAGAAGGTCATTTCTTCGTTATGGGGGATAATAGAGACAATTCCAACGATGGCCGTCATTGGGGATTTGTCCCATTTGAAAACTTTATGGGAAAAGCTATGTTTGTCTGGCTCAGCTGTGAAGAAACTTTACCCTTCCTCAATTTCCTTTGTCACCCTACTACAGTCCGCTGGTCTCGCTTTTTTCATTGGATTGACTAGTTCACTAAAAATGAACTGGCCTCTCGAGGCGAGCCTCTGGCCATTTTCTGGCGATGACCACGACGGTTTGCACCGTCGATAAAATGGTCATCGCCTAGAAAACCTGTTCATTTTTAGTAAGGAGACTCTCCTCATTCTTTTACATCATGTTAAGGAAACTGTTTTGCTAATTCACTAAAAGTGAACTGGCCTCTTGAGGCAAGCCTTTCGAGGCGAGCCTCTGGCTGTTTTTTGGCAATGACCACGACGGTTTGCACCATCGATAAAATGGTCATCGCCTAGAAAACCTGTTCATTTTTAGGAGGGAGACTCTCTTCGTTCTTTTATATTATGTTAAGGAAAATTCAAAACAGATTCTTTTACCGAGGCTGTTTGCTAGTTATCTGATTTGCCTGATTGCTAAATCCCAGAATAAAAAAGGCCGCTTAACTAGGAGCTGTTTACCTGTAATAAGTTCTTGAAATTAAAAGCGTACAGCAGACTTCTAACTCTGACTATTAAATTTCATGTCTATTTTATTCAGCACTAAACTATCTAAAATGAAACCTCGAAAGGTAAACAGTTCCTAGTTATAAATCTGACTGAATATTGCTATAATGAGATAAAGAAACACCATGATAGAAATACAATAGAATATCTCGATAGCTCCATGGTTCATCAAAGTTTTCAGGAACTACTGCATTTTCTGTAGGTAAATTATCAGCATGACTTTTCCATCCTTCTTTGGTAAGCTCCATCATCACTATTTGAGGCAAGCCTCTCCCATGTCCACGATACTGACTTATATGATCATAATCTTCACAAAGAAGATAACTAGGAATATTTCTTGATTTAGCCACAGGATTAGTAACATCATCATTAGTTGCCAATTCTGTACAGGAAAAATACTCTGTAAGTGCTACTCTACCTCTATAAGATAAAACAATGCCCCTTGTTTCTTGAATAGCTCTGTCACTACGCAAACGTTCTTCTTCAACTCCTAAATAGAGTTGAAATTGAGTTGTAGGACTAACATCCCACGCGCGAGAATGAACAGTTCTTGCCATGACTACATGATATAAAGCAAAGCTACGAGCTGCAATAGCTTGAGCCTTTAAAGCATCCATATCAGAATTCACCGGAAGTTCAGAAGGAACAACAGATCTAATATATTCTTCTATATGTAAATCATTGATAAGACTCCATTCAAGAAGTTCTGAATTTTTACTTTGCTCAGCAAGTTGAATACGAAAAGAACCCTGAAAAGATCTCATAGTAGACCCCCAATTTACTTCAGTGACCTCATCCGACTGACTAGGAATAATCTTTATATAATGAGTAGATCCGTTATAATCAATCAGTTGATCAAGAGAATACTCATCCCAATACTCTCCTGAGTAGAACCTGATGATATTGTTCTTACAGTCGGGTTGATCAGGACAGTCCATTATCAATTGTATTTCTTGTACATGTTCAGCTAAGACTTCATAATTGATTAAGTGTACATCTGAATGAATTTCTAATCTCATATCTTGGCCTGCAAGAGATAATTGCATGTTATTTCTGCGTGTTCTACGATAGGCATTGTCTCCGCTATGAATAGGAAACAACTTAACACCTAAAAACTGATATTCTTCCATTTCTAGATTTTCAGTAGCGATCAAGGAATTTTCTAGACCTCTTGCTCTTTCTCTTAACTGAGCCCATTGATTTTCTATTTCTTCTTTTTTTTGCTCATCACTTCTCTCCGTTTCTATTACTAAGTCTTGTAGACCTTCAGGTAACCTGAATATCTCATGATAAGATATTATATCTTGACCTCTATATTTGAGCCCCCTCCTCCCTTCATAAGTTAAACGAACCCAATTATTAACATTTTCTTCTGTCTCCCGATTTTCAATCCTTAACACAACCTCTCTTAGATCAACAGGTATAAGGGATAAACCATACTTATCTATAATACCTTGTTTTTGAATTCGCAGTTGATTTCTATCAATAAAAGATAAGTCAACCCAGTTTTCAACGTCAGCTCTAATATGATCACTCATTTTAGGTACTGCTATATTTGTGTGATAAGTTGTCTTTAAAGCTACATTTTCCGTATAATCAGCCAGATTATATCTTTCTTCTTCTTTTTCTTTTTTTAGATAGCTTTTCCATGCTGACTCTACATCTTCAGAGAAATTGATGACACTTCTTTTTGCTATAGATATTTTATTGAGAATCCAGTTGTTAGAAGAACCTGATACTTCATCGTTATCATTTGACATTGCATCTTGAATTTCCAACTCTTCTTCAGATTTTTCTTGTTTTTTATTTTCTTCAACTAAGATGGCTTCATCCTGAAAGTCTGATGAGATTTCTATCAAATCATCTCTTTCAGATATTTCATCTTCTATCCTTTCTTTTATGTATGTGTCCAACTTATGGTATAAACCTTCCCCAAATTCATATACATGCTGTCCTGTTGTTGTTATTTTATCCAAAATCCCTCTTAATTTAGGTGTAATTTTCTCAAGTCGCACTTGATCTGAAATCTGCTCAAAAAAAGCAGTCGCTACATCAAATGCCTTATCCCACCTTGAAATATCTAAATCATCTTCCAGATTAATTGGACCAGTTTGAATTTCTACAGGAGGAATTGTAACAACTTCTAGCACTGGTGCAGGTACATCTGGAACAACAACTACTGGCTCTGGCGTAGGAGTCACTTCCGGAACAACTACCTCTAGCTCTGGCGTAGGAGTCACTTCCGGAACAACTACCTCTAGCTCTGGCGTAGGAGTCACTTCCGGAACAACTACCTCTAGCTCTGGCGTAGGAGTCACTTCCGGAACAACTACCTCTAGCTCTGGCGTAGGAGTCACTTCCGGAACAACTACCTCTAGTTCTGGCGTAGGAGTCACTTCCGGAACAACTACCTCTAGCTCTGGCGTAGGAGTCACTTCCGGAACAACTACCTCTAGCTCTGGCGTAGGAGTTACTTCCGGAACAACTACCTCTAACTCTGGTGTAGGAGTCACTTCCGGAGCAACTACCTCTAGCTCTGGCGTAGGAGTCACTTCCGGAACAACTACCTCTAGCTCTGGCGTAGGAGTTACTTCCGGAACAACTACCTCTAACTCTGGTGTAGGAGTCACTTCCGGAGCAACTACCTCTAGCTCTGGCGTAGGAGTCACTTCCGGAACAACTACCTCTAGCTCTGGCGTAGGAGTTACTTCCGGAACAACTACCTCTAACTCTGGTGTAGGAGTCACTTCCGGAGCAACTACCTCTAACTCTGGTGTAGGAGTCACTTCCGGAACAACAACCTCTAACTCTGGTGTAGGAGTTACTTCCGGAACAACTACCTCTAGCTCTGGTGTAGGAGTTACTTCCGGAACAACTACTGGCTCTGGTGTAGGTACATCTGGAACAATAACTACTGGCTTTGGTGCAGGTACATCTGGAACAACAACTACTGGCTTTGGTGCAGGTACATCTGGAACAACAACTACTGGCTTTGGTGCAGGTACATCTGGAACAACAACTACTGGCTTTGGTGCAGGTACATCTGGAACAATAACTACTGGCTCTGGTGCAGGTACATCTGGAACAACAACTACTGGCTCTGGTGTAGGTACATCTGGAACAACAACTACTGGCTCTGGTGCAGGTACATCTGGAACAATAACTACTGGCTCTGGTGCAGGTACATCTGGAACAATAACTACTGGCTTTGGTGCAGGTACATCTGGAACAACAACTACTGGCTCTGGTGTAGGTACATCTGGAACAACAACTACTGGCTCTGGTGCAGGTACATCTGGAACAATAACTACTGGCTCTGGCGTAGGAGTCACTTCCGGAACAACTACCTCTAACTCTGGTGTAGGAGTCACTTCTTCAACATCCTTAATGGTTTCATTATTTTTTTCATCTTGAGGTTCAGGAGAAGAACAGCCCATTACAACGAATAAACAAATCATCCAAGTAAATGTTTTTAAATAACTTGATAATAAGTAATTCATATAGAGACCGAGACTATAGGTGATATACTGAAGCAATTCTAAGTTCCTTATCTTTGGTTTACAAAACAAAAAAGTTTTAATATGAGCTTTATTAAAAATATTCATTATCAAAAAGCCTAAGTTAAAGTAAAAACATAAAGTTTTATGTACAACTGCAAGTATTTTAAAAATACCTTGAAATCATTTAATTAGAGAAGATGAAGAGTGAATCAAATGTGAAACTTTATTTTAAAAACATTTTCTATAGGTGTAAACACGACGATTGAAAAGAAATCATATTTAGATAAAATAATGGACTGAAGTCTTTAAAAGGTATTGGACAAATTCTTATATTAAAACACAACCTAAGGTTTCTAGAAGCCATCTCAAAAATAAATATTTGCATTTTACGACATCTCTATTCCGGGGTCTGGCAATCAGGCAGTCTGGGATCAGTATCAGGTAACAGGGATCTGCTTTAAATAAGTTTAATTGATTTCCCTAACATAGTATAAAAAAACGAAGAGTGTCTATTTACTCAAAATGAACATGTTTTCTAGACAATAAGCCATTTGCCGATAGCGAAAGGCTGTCAGGCTTATTGCCAGAAAACTGCCAGAGGCTTGCCTTGAGAGGCTCACCTCGAGAGGCTCACCTCGAGAGGCTCACCTCGAGAGGCTCACCTCGAGAGGCTCACCTCGAGAGGCTCACCTCGAGAGGGTAGTTCATTTTGGGTGAAACAGCTCAAGCTATATTGAATATGATAGGCCATGTTGACTTAGCAAAACAAGCAGATCAACTAGGAGCTTATTTATATAAGCTATGTCAAAATACTTAAGTCTTATTTGAGGTTTACTTTATTTGTAGGACAAACAAGATTTTTCAAATATTTTCTAAGAATCTGTAAATGAAACTTTAGGAAGAATAAAGAGTTGAGGATCAGAAGGTAGGTATGGCTTAAATTCTTGAATGTAAATAGTGACTTCAAATATCTCCGATGAAATCTTCAACGTTTTTTTATGTCCCCTGCGTTTTGTCCATATAACAGTGAAAGAATCTATCTTGCATTTATCAACATGTCCTGCCTGATTAAAACCACATATCCAGTTTGATCGAGGCTGCTCAAATACAATTGGAATAATCCATAAAGGATTTATTGTTAAAGGGATGACATTTTCAAAAATTTGAGTGTTAGGCGCGCTTTGGCGATAGATTTTCTTCGAAGGAACAAGTAGAGTAACTTGATTTTCTTTTAAGGTTAGGCTGGCTATATGAAAGCCAATGGATGTTGTGATCTCTAACCTTAATAAAGAAGGCTTCTTAGCAAAAACATCTAAGTTAAAGGTAAAAGATTTTTGTTCTTTTATATTGGTGAGCCGCATTCTACCTGAAAATGTACCTTCTTCATATGAATTAATGAAAGGAGTTGTTGTAACACAAGCAGAAAATATAACTAAATAACTAAGGAGTAGAAGAACATTTATGAGACGCAGGAGTTCTCTCTTCCACAACATCTGTAATGGCTCTAATTTTAGATTGGAGTTGATCTTTTTCTTGTCTACCAGTTTCAATCTCATAAGCTTTTTTATACATCTCAAGAGCTTTACTTAGCAAGTTATTCTTATAATAAGCATCTCCTAGATGTTCTGCAATAACGCTTTCATTAGATTGTATTTTATATGCAGACTCAAGCAGTTTAATAGAATCTGATACCTGACCTTTTTTAAAGATAACCCAACCTAGTGTATCTTTAATATACCCATCATTAGGTTTTAGTTCTATTGCTTGTCTTGCTAGTTTTTCAGCTTCATCAAGTTGTTCATTCATTTCAGCGTAAGTATAAGCCAAGTAATTCAAAGCTTCAACATGCTGAGGGTTCAGGGAAAGAACATGTTTCATTATTCTTATTGTTTCTTTTTTCTGTCCCACTTTATCATAAAGAGAGCCTAAGATAAAATGTAATTGCTCTTCTTTTGGAAACTTTTTGATAGCTGAGTTAAGAAAAGTAATAGCTTTGCCATATTGTTGAGAGTCATCAAGTAGAGAGGCATAGACAATAGAAAGTTTAGAGCTTTGAGGACTTGAATCCGTTGCACCTTCTAAAATTTGAATGGCTTTTTGAGATTTTCCTTGTTTGTTTTCTAAATAAGCTGCATATATACGAGATTCATCATGGTAAGGACTTGATTTAGGAACACTTAAAAAAGCCTTGATGGCTTTTGGATATTGCTCTATTTCCTCATAAATAGCACCTATATAAAAATGTATACGAGCTGCTCCTGCTTGAGGCTTTTTGTTAAGTATATCTTGTAATTTACTTAAGGCTTCCTTGTATTTTTTTTGTTTTATCAAAATAAAAGCCATACGTGTCTGCATTTCAATATTACTAGGACTAAAAGCTGAAATAATTTCATATTGTAAATAGGCACTATTGTAATCCTGTTGATACAGATAAATTCTGCTCAAATAGAGTGCTATTTGTTCATCTGGACCAAACTTTTTGTTAAAAGATTGTAAAAGCTCTATAGCTTCTGTAGATTTATTTGTTTGTTCATACAACTTAGTCAAAGCAATTGTTGCTTGTTTAAAATCCTCTTGAATTTTTAAAGCTTTTTTATAGTACTTTTCTGCTTCAACAAAGTTTTGTTTTCCTTGTTGCATGTAGCCTAAGTAGTAATAAGCCGTATGCTTATGTTGATCTGAGTTTTTAATGAAATTTTGAAGAATTTCTATCGCTTCTTTCTCTTTTTCTTTTTGTTGCATAATAGTAAGAGCTAGTTGGAGATAAAGTTCTAAGCTATCTTTATCTTTAGCAGAATAATGACTAAGAGTTTGGCGATATTGCTCTTCAGCTTGCTTATAAATACCTAAAGACATGTAGATTGTCCCTAAAAAAATAGTAGCTTTTTGATTTTTGGGATCAATTTCCAGAACAGTATTAGCAGAAGCAATAGATTTTGTGATATCACCATCTCTAAGATGTAGCTGCGCTAACTTTAGATGCACCAAAGTAGATTTAGAATCATAAACTAATGTTTTTTTAAGCTCTTCAATAGCCTTCTTAGTATTGTTTGAAGCACTATAAATCTCTGATAGAGTAAAGTGATAGTCAGCTTTACTCTTGTTATCAATGGAAGTTGAAGAAAGCAAAGATATATCTGTTATCTGTCCATCAGTAGTTTTTTTTTTTGAAGAAATAGATGTATCATCTTCATGAGAGTTTTTAGGCAAAGAAGAACAAGCTACTGTCAATAAACTTAAAATAAGTATCATTATTTTATCAAACACAAAAAAACTCCCTTAAAGTTATTTCGGCAGCATTCCTCTTTGTCTTTACAATGAAATGTCTAACTTAAAGGCTAGTTTTCTCTATTAATTCATAGAAGAAAGAAAAAAAGCCAGGCGGAGGGGGACGCCTGGCTTGAAAATAGGTTAGGGTTTTTAATGTGAGAGCTTCTACTGTGTCTATTTGTTCAAATAAAATTCATAAAGGCTTACACTAATTAGAGCGTCTCGCATATAAATATAAAGAAGCAAAATTAATGCCACCTTCAATCTGGTGCTATTTTGCAAAAATACCTAATTTATAAGCACTTCACCTCAAATAAAGATTTTTAGAATCGATTTAAGAGACAAAAAAAAGCCACCAGTGACAAAAATTATCTTTATTTGATTTAAAAATATGATTCTCATTATCATGATTTTTATTATCCTTCGATTGATTGCGTTTTAATTTCAAAAAGAGCTCTTATTTGTCACTAGTGTTTAACTCACCGATCTCTTTTTAAAAATAAAGAAGATACGCTTAACCTATTGAAATTATAGAAATAATTTCTAATTCTGTTATCTGAAAAGAATAAAAACGTATCTACAGCTTTTACCTACTTAATATATCTTAGACAAAAAATACTTTGTATTTTCAGTATATTAGACTGCTTGTCATCAAAAATGGCACATATTTTGTATTAACTATATTTAGAAGAAATTAAATAAATTAAATTAATGAAAACGGAGTGAGTGTTTTATGTTAAGTATAAATAATAGATTACAAAGAAATAAAAGAAACCTAGCGACAATCCACATTTTTGTCATTTTTCTATTAAGTTCATTCTTTACTGGTTTTATCACAGGTTGTAAAGGAGCAACGTTTTCAACAGGTTCTGACAATCATTCTACATATCATCCTACTAATCCTCCTACTACCACTCCTACTACTCCTCTTCCTACGACACCTGTTGTGACTACAAATAATGGATATGAACAATATAAAGACTCTTTAGTAATTCCTATAGAAATAACAAAATTAGATGTTATAATTTGTGTTGATAATTCTACTTCTATGTCTCAAGAGCAAAGCCGTTTAGGCGCTGGTTTTGACAGCTTTACTCGTGCACTAATAGCAAGTAACCTTGATTATCAGCTTGGTTTTATAGCATCAGATATGTCAGGTACTGGCCCAACTCAAGATGGAAATTTACTGCCAATTGGTAGAAATACCAACAATGGCTATATATTAGCATCAGGAGATACAAATCAAGCTTATAACTTCCGAAGAACAATTGAGCGACCTGAGACAGGCAGTTCAGATGAAAGATGTATTTATGCTGTTATCACAGCATTACAAAAGAATCAGCATGGTATGATAAGAAGTGATGCGGACTTAGCTATTGTGATTATCAGTGATGAAGACTCACGTGGTGAAGGAGGTACTCACGGCAGGCCTTTAATCAGTGGAAAAGATTATGGAACAGATCTAGTGACAGAAGCAGCTAGGATAAAAGGTAATAAAAAAGTGACAATAGGCGCAATTATTGTGAAGCCTGGATCTAATGATAGCTGTTTATATGAACAACAAGCTCAGGGCGAAGATGCAGACCCTCATTATGGAATACAATATCAAGCAGCAGCTGATGCAACAAATGGTGTAGTTGGCAGTATCTGTGATACAAATTACAATTATCACTTAGAGCAAATGTCTCAAAAACTTGTAAGTACAGAAGTATCTATTGATCTACAATGTGTACCTGAGCAAACTGAAGAAAGACCAGTTATTGTTGAAGGCTTTTCACAAAGTAGCTATAGTGTAAGTGGTTCTTCCATTGTGTTTAATTCTCCAATCACACAAGGAGATAAAATCAACTACAGTTATTGGTGCAGATTAAACTAATTGATAAGTGTTAAATTAAAAGCCGTACATCAAGCCAATTTTAGCACTTATAAAATGGACTTGAGCGGTACTTGAAGAAGAAAGAGAAAAGTTATAATCTGCCTGAGCAGCTAAATACATATTTTTTGAAATTATCACATTAACACCTACTATACCTGCAATACTTCCCATTGTCTTCATTTCCTTAATAGCATAATTCTTTATTGTATTTATAACAAAGTAAGTACCAACCCCAAGTCCCACTAGGGGTTGTATCATTTCAGTGCCTCCAGGGATGTAATATTGCAGCTGTATACTTAGTCCATACAGATCAACTCTCAATTCACAATCTCTTTCTATACCCGATTGAATTATATCTCCATCATCATAACATTCTCTTGGTCCATCATATATTTTATGACTGTCTTGAGATTTAGCAGAAAAACGTTTCCAACCTGTAAAAATACGTACACCTAACATATCCATAAAATCATAATCTAAAACTATATTCGCATTAAAACTTAAACCACTAGCTGTCACATTCTTTCTTGGTAGCTCTCCACCTGATCCTTCATAACGATTTGGAAATTTTAATTTAAGAATATCAAAATCAATACCTCCCAGCAATCCGATAGCAAACTTTTTCCTTTGTGAAGTCGTTGAATAAGCATAAGAGGTATTATCAGTTTCTTCTGTTTGTCTTTTTATATTTTTATTATTATCAACAAAGTCTGTTTCATCACTACCATTATCATCATCAATGAAATCTTCTTCAACCCCATAGTTGTCATAACTGTCTTCATTCTCTTCATTATAAATTTCATCATCTGAAGCTGCGGCTCTATTGTTATTGACCTGAGAAACTGGATCACCTTTTTTTACACGACCTTTGATAATCTCTGCCAATGCAAAAGAAGAGGCAGCATTAACTTTTTTGATTTTCATACTTACATCATTTGCTGAACCTGAGACGAGTATATCTCCCGGCTGAACGTTTGTGCCTTTAAGCTCGATGATAGCTTGCTTGCTGTTAGCTTTAAAAACCTCTGCTGCAAACATATTATAGGAACAAAAAAAAATGATAACCCCAATAATAAAGTGGTTTTTATAATTTAACATAGGTGCTCTTTTACTTAACTTTAGTCTATTTGCTGATTATTATTAACCTTTATCAAAATAATAATATCTTAATTTAAACTTATAAGAAGTAGAAGCTTCAAGGAAAATAACCTAAAACCCTTAAGATCAAAACTAAAGAAGTAAGAACTTATAGATAATCTATTTTAAAGTTTGTATTAGGAGAGGCTATCTTACAAAATAGTTTTGCTGCACAAACACAACCTGATTTTTTTTGGCTCATGACATCTTAAGCAGTTAATGTTTATAATTCATCACCACTAGTTAAGCCTTCTCAAAAATCTTGTTTGTCCTACAAATAAAGTAAAACTCAAATAAGACTTAAGTATTTTGACATAGTTTATATAAATAAGCTCCTAATTGATCTGCCTGTTTTGCTAAGTCAACATGGCCTATCATATTCAATATCGCTTGAGCTGTTTCACTCAAAATAAACCAACCTCTGGTTGTTTTCTAGCAATGACTGCGACGGCTAACGCCCTCGATAAATAAGTCATTGCCTAGAAAACCTGTTCATTTTGAGTAAATAGATACTTTTCATTTTTTTATACTATGTTAGGGAAATCAATTAAACTTATTTAAAGCTCATTACCCTGAGGTCAGACTCGTGAGGCGAGCCTCTCAAGGCAAGCCTCTTCTCATTCTTATCATTGTTGTTTAAAACCAATATATAGTGCTCTCAAATAGAAGAATTGAACTTGAATGGTAATGATAAGTTTTAAATTTTTGCACCTAATTTGTTTCTCTAAAAATGGCCAGAGTTAAGGACTGTGTTGTTTTTTAGAAAAACAAGGGGAAAAATCTTTGGAGCAACGATTTGGGTGATTGTGTAAGAGGAGGAGGTAGTAAAAGGAAATTTTCCTTAACATGATGTAAAAAAATGAGGAGGTCCTCTCTACTAAAATGTATCATTCTTTCTAAGCAGTCAGTTTTTTACTGAAGGGGATACATCCCGTTGCGTAAGCCTTCATGCTGACTGCCAGAAAGTAGCCAGAGGCTTGCCTCGAGAGGCTCGCCTCGAGAGGCTGGTCTGTTTTTAGGGAATCAGTACCTATTTATCGTGAAAAGATATAAGGTGATTATTCGTACGTAGGGGATAAATTGCATATTTACCTACAAAACGTTGTGCCATTTCTACCAACCACAGTCTGCCTAGAAAAACAACCAGACCTTTCATTTAACTCACGAAGACGATTTCTAGTATCTATGTTATTATTAATAACATAGGTTGGGGTTGGATAGGGAGAATTGTTTAAAGTATTCTCAGGAATTATTCCATTGTTAATAGGATAAGACTCTGCACCGAAGTCCATTAATGCAGATATCACAGCAGGACTTGCTCCTGCATCTTCAGCTATATCAAGTGGCCTATCTCCTGTTTCAAAGTCACAAGGATCGTTAGATCTAATGAAATGATGAAGACCTGAAGGAAAAAAGTAATCAAAAGTATCATTAGCAAACCTTCTTAATTCTGCATCTACATCTTGGGCAGTGGCTTCTCTCAGCCACGAAGGATTACAAACAGTTGCTGATTTTTCTTCTTCTAGTCGATTTCGTCGCATCTCAGCTAACAGATCTACTCCAATGCTATCAATACGCACTTGAGAAACTGCATCAACACTCATAAAACTTACTAATAAAAGAGAATATATAACACGATAATACTTCTTCATTTGGTTCTACCTCCTTCTTCTTGTGATAGATAAAAATAAGATTAAAGTCAATTATGTTATAAGTTTCAGTTAAAACAAATGTTATGTTCTTATATTGACTATAATACTTTTTTATACTACAAATGATGTATCTTATAACAATTTGTCATTATTAAGTTTTTGACAAAATATAAATTTGAATAAACAACATTTAGAAAGAAGTAATTATTTTGCGAGAGTTTTTATAAGTTATAAAACCATGTAATAAATACAGGGTTTTTATGTAAGATTTACAATCTTGATATACATGGACTTGATCAATGCGACAGGTACCTTTAAAAAACCTACAAAAACTGAAAGCTTTTTCTTGTTATGGATTAGTTGGCCAAGGCCGTTTAGCTAAACACTTAAGTTACTATTTAAAACTACTCAATCTTCCTTATATAAAGTGGTCCCGTAATTCAAAGAATGATCTTTATAAGATGTTCAAAAGCTGCTCTCATATCTTACTTCCAATTACTGATAGTGCAATTGAACCTTTTATCAGGTCCCATCAAGAGTTTTTATCCGAAAAAATCTGTATACATTTTTCGGGAGCCTTATTTACACCTCTCGCTATTGGCACTCACCCTCTCATGACTTTTGCTCAGGAACTTTATAATGGAGAAATTTACAAACAAATACACTTTGTTATAGATTCCCAACATCCATTTAAAGAAATCCTTCCAGGTTTTCCTAACTCTTATAGTGTCATTTCACCTTCTCAAAAGGCCAAGTATCATGCCTTATGTGTGATGTCAGGCAATTTTTCTTCTCTTCTATGGCAAATTTTTTTCAAAGAGATGAAAGACTTTGGAATTTCTAAATCACATACACTTCCTTATCTGCAACAAACATTTAACAATATTGCTCATTTAGAAGACAGCCTTACCGGCCCTCTAGAGCGCAGAGATGAGCAAACAATACATGCAAATCTTGAGGCATTAAAAGAAAATCCTTCACTTTATGATATTTATCAATCTTTTATGAAACTAAAGGAGCTAAAATGAGTCCATTTATTTTTAGAGAGAAAAAACAAAAAAAACATAAAATCTCTATGGTGACTTGTTATGATACATGGTCTGCAAAAATCTTGAGCAAAACTGACATCGATATTCTGTTAGTTGGAGATAGCCTTGCCATGGTTGTCTATGGCCATGATTCAACGCTTCCTGTAAATATCTCGACAATGGCTCTGCACACAGAGGCTGTTAAAAAAGGAGCTAATCAAAAGTTTATTACAGTAGATATGCCTTTTATGAGCCTCCACAAGAGTTTAAGTATTGCAATGCAAAACATAGAATGTCTTATGAAAGCAGGCGCAAATGCCATTAAAATAGAAGGAGCTTTTGGGAATGAAAAAGTCATTCAAAGAGCTTTACAAGCTGGTGTACCTGTTATGGGACATCTAGGTCTTACACCACAATCAATTAATCAATTAGGTGGTTTTAAAGTTCAAGGAAAAACTTCTAATGAAAAAGATGATATTATAAAGCAGGCAAAACTTCTAGAAGGTTTAGGGTGTTTTGCTATTGTTTTAGAATGTATTCCACATTCTTTAGCGAAAGAGATTACCTCAATACTAAAAATTCCAACTATTGGTATAGGAGCAGGTATAGATGTTGATGGTCAAGTGCTTGTTCTGCAAGATCTTCTAGGAATGGATGAATCTTTTGCCCCTAAATATTTAAGAAAGTATCTTAATGGACATAGTTTACTAACAAAAGCTATTTCTCAATTTGACAAAGATGTGAAAAATGGAAAATATCCTAATGAAAAAGAAAGATATGATTAAAAGGAGAGTGCTCTATAAATGTTAATAATTTAATAGTTGCTAGTTTTGTCTCTCTAACAAGCCTCTGAGAATCAGGCAGACTGGCAACCTGAGAAATAGGAATGTATATCAATGACGAAGATTTTGAAAACTCCTTATGATGTAGAATGTTGGAAAAATAATATCCATAGAAATAAAGACAAAAAATCTCTTGGTTTTGTTCCAACAATGGGTGCTCTTCACGAGGGACATTTGTCTCTAGTTAGAAGATCTTTATTAGAAAATGAACATACAATAGTTAGTATCTTTTTAAATCAAAAGCAATTTGAAAATATAGAGGATTTTAAGAAATACCCTTCAAATCTAAGTGCAGATATCCACAAGCTAAAAGAGTTACAAGTTGATGCCATTTTTACTCCTAATGAAAAAGACATTTACCCAGATGATTATAAATATATTATGACAGAAACTGATTTAAGCAAGATTCTTTGTGGACGTTTTAGAAAAGGTCATTTTAATGGTGTACTCACCATTATACTTAAGCTTTTTAATATTGTAGAACCTTCTAAAGCTTATTTTGGAGAGAAAGATTATCAACAATTAGAACTGATAAAAGGACTTATTGACGCATTTTTTTTGAAAATACAAATTATGAGTTGTCCTACTGTACGTGAAAAATCAGGACTTGCATTGAGTTCTCGAAATGCGCTTCTTTCTTCAGAGAATAGAAACCATGCATCTGAGTTTTTTAGAATTTTAAAATCTCACCTTAAAGCAAAAGAAGTGATAGAGCAGCTCAAAAATAAGAATTTTAAAGTTGACTATATCGAAGATAAGGGTGATAGAAGATATGGGGCTGTTTTTTATGAAAATGTGAGGTTAATTGACAATGTTAAAATCTCAGAAAACAAAAAATAAAATCCTTTTTGGACTTTCAGGATCTATTGCTTGTTATAAAGCTGCCTCTTTAATTTCTGACCTTGTACAATCTGGATATCAGGTGCAAACAGTTGCAACAAACAAAGCTCTAAAGTTTATTGGAAGTAGCGCTCTAGAAGGATTAACCTCTCATCCTGTTCTTACAGACTTATATCAAGAATCCCGTCAAATGGATCATATCCATTTAGTAAGAAATGTGGATCTATTTGTAATTTGTCCTGCAACAGCTAGTTTCATTAATAAAGTTTTTGCAGGAATAGCAGACGATTTATTAAGCGCTTGTTTTATTGCAAATAATTTTAAGATAAAATGTCTTATTGTACCTGCGATGAATGTAGAAATGTTTAATTACCCTGCAACTCAAAGAGCACTCGAGGGCTTACAAAAATGGGGAGCTTTTATGCTCATTGGAGAGCAAGGCTCACTTGCTTGCGGAGAAGATGGGTTTGGCCGTATGGCTGAAGTTGAAGATATCAAAACACAGATCATAAAATTATTATGAAAATATTAATCACAGCAGGTGGATGTAAAGAGCCTATAGATCGCATACGTCATATTGCGAATTTTAGTAGTGGTCAAACGGGTCTTTTTTTAACTCATTTTTTTTTAGAAAAAAAGCATGAAGTCACACTTTTAATATCCTCTGATGTTTCTATCTCTTCTTATATTAAAGACCATGCGCATATAGAAAAGTTTACAACATTTGAAGATATCAAAGAATCTTTAATATCTTTACTAAAACTAAAACACTTTGATAGCGTAATCCACTTAGCTGCAGTAAGTGATTATTTTGTCTCTGATATTTTTTTAGATGGAGTTTCAGTTAAAAATCAGAGGTCTCTCAAAAAAATCACAGGATCTAAAGAGATAACTCTTAAATTAAAACAAAATCCAAAACTTTTATCTCAGTTAAAATCTTTTTCTAAAAATAAAGACATCTTTATAGTTGGCTTTAAATTAACAGACACACCCCATATAGAAGAGGAGAAAGCTCAAGTGAAAGAAATGCTTTTAAATAACAATATTGATGGCTTAGTTCACAATAGATTTAATGAAGTAGAAGGAGATCAGCATATTGCTCAAATTTATAAAAAAGGAGTTTTTTTCCGAAAAACAGAACCTAAAAAACAACTCGCACAAGTCCTTCTAGAAATCATTAGTTAACCTTAAAATTAATAACAGATCTTACGCAATGAGGTTGAGATCAAGTTTCAAATATTTTTACACAATTTCTATAGAAAAACCCCAAGTTTATCAGGTGGATTCAAGTTGTAAGTGCAACTCCTTACATAGTTGTATAAATGTTTTCCACAGCTGCACTGTGGATTGATTCACGTCAATATAATGGACTTAGTAACAGATCTGGATTTTCTATTTCCCTTAATGCTCCATTTAATTCAGAAACATTTTTTTGAGCATCATGGTAAAGCTTCATAAATTCTATAAATTTTGGATGCTTTTGAATTTCTATTTTAGAAGGTAACTCTTCTAAATCAAATGGATGTTCAGAGTGAAACATAGTATACCTTTCTATGATAAAAAATTGCCGTATCTTCGTCTATATCTTATATAACGAAAAAATGCCATATCTTCGATCTATAACATCCTATACAACGAAAATTTGCCATTTTTTCGACCTATCACACTCTATATAACGAAAAAATACCACTTTTTCGATCTATGATACTCTAGTTTTTAGATATTGTAATAATCAGGGTTACTTAATTTTAACGTTTTATAGTCAATTCGTTAATTTAAGGCAAGTTCATTAACGTCAACGTTAATAGAAATAGATTATTTTAACGTTTTTTGACCAATTCATTAATTTAATATCAATTATGAATATCCATACTATATCCACAGTTTTTTATGACCATCTTAAATAAGCTAGTAATTATTTAACTGTTTATTTTTTTCGCTCTACAAGGTTTATTCATAAGTTAATAATAAAATAGAGCATCACTCAGTCCCTCTCTTTA
Organism: Bdellovibrionales bacterium; assembly: GCA_965262715.1. Taxonomy (GTDB): domain Bacteria; phylum Bdellovibrionota; class Bdellovibrionia; order Bdellovibrionales; family JAUICD01. The sequence continues at coordinate 2,578,735 of OZ253553.1, forward strand.
ATATAGCTAAGTATTTATCCATTGAGATAACAGTGCCTCTAGGAGAATCCTTTAATGAAACAATCTCTTTTTTTTGAAATGCTTCTACTGTGCGCTTAACAGTGGGATATGGGATATTAAACCTTTTAGACAGTCTTGAAACAGAAATAAGAGGATTCTCGCATAGAATATCATAGATATGATGAGAATGTTTAAGCCCTTTTAATTCTTTGGTAACTATATTGCGTTGACTCTCAATAAAATCAAACAACTGATTGGCAGTATTAAGTGCCTCTAAAGAAGTTTCTCGAATTCCACGCAGAAAGAATTTAATCCATTCATTCCAATCACCCTCAAATCTAACTTTCATTAAAAGATCATAATAATCACTTCTATGCTTCTTGAAAAATAGGCTTAAATATAAAAGTGTCCCTTGCAATATTTTTTTATCACAAAGTAAAAAAGTTATTAGCAGGCGACCTATTCGACCATTACCATCATTAAAAGGATGTATTGTCTCAAAATAACTATGTATCACTGCGGCTTTGATTAATACATGACAACCATTTTTTTCATGATAATATTTTTCTAAATCTCCCATATACTCTATTGTAAAATCAGGAGGAACAGGGATAAATGTGGCTTCATTGAGCTGACATCCAGGATGACCAATCCAATTTTGCAGTTTTTTAAATTCACCGGATAACTTTTCTCCACCTCTAACTCCCATTAACAATGTTTGATGAATTTCTTTAATTAATCGAAGAGAAAAAGGCAATGTTTTTAATCTTTCTAACCCTAAAGTCATTGCTTTAATATAATTAACAACTTCATCAACAGGTTTCATTTCTGTATGATTTTCATCAAATTGAAGTACTTCTTCAAGTGAACATTGAGTTCCTTCAATTTGAGAGCTCAGTAATGCTTCTTTTTGTACATAAAAAGCTATAAACAAATCCGGATTTTTTAATAACTTAGTGATGCCATTTAATTCACCTAAAGCACTACTTGCATCAGCAAGTAAATTTATAAGAGAGTTATCCCATTTTATACCTCGAGGTCCTCCTGATTCTAACTTATGAGGAAAATAAGCATGATATCCTCTAGGTTGTTTAATAGTCTTTCCTACATTATTTTCAGATACAGCTTCCATTACATCCTCTATAAAAACCTAATAGCTGTGACTATTAACGTTTTATAGTTAAATCGTTAATATATAGCCATTGTATTAACACCAGTGTTAATAAAAATAGGCTATTTTAACATTTTATAACGAATTCATTAATATAAAGTCAATCTATTAACACCAGTGTTAATGAGAATAGGCTATTTTAACGTTTGACGATGAATTCATTAATTTAAGGTCAATCCATTAACGCCGGTGTTAAAGGATATAGTTTATTTTAACGTTTTATTGTCAATTCGTTAATTCAATACCAACTATGAAGCTATATTCTTAGATATTTTTAATCATTATGACAAAAAGGCGAGTTCTTCCGCAGGATCATTGCTTTTTAGCAATGATTCGAGGACTACTCGCCTTTGGCATAATGATTAAAATCTGTCACTTAAAAATAAATATCACCTGAAGATAAAAGACTATCTCAACACTAAGGAAATTTGATATCTAAAACTTGATACCCTTTTTGACTGCAAACTTCACGAATATTTTCTTTTTCATCTGTCCATATCATGACACAACCACCACCACCAGCTCCACAAATCTTTATGACAGAAGATGTAGGTATACATCCTCGAAGCTCTTTGATTTCGGGACTGCTAAAAGTTTCTGTAAGAGACATTCTAGCTGAGAATTCTTCATCAAATAACCCTTTTAAATCATCTAAATCTTGATTTAAAAATCGGTGATACATTTCTTCAGATACTCGAGCAATTTTTTCAAATGCCTTTTTTGTTTTTTTATCTCCATCAATAAAATCTTTTAAAACCCTCCAATTATTCCATCCTGATTTATGAGATCTACCTGTGTAAACAAGTAAACATTTGTCTTTAACCACAGAAGAAGTTTGTATATGTTTCCAACTGATACCATTTAAATCATAAGAGATCATAACTGCTCCTGTCTTTAATACAGGAATAAAATAATCCTGTGTGCCTGTAGGTTGTCCTAGAAAATGGGCTTCTATATTATGTGCTAAGGTTACACGAGATAAAATTGACTGCTCTTCTCCTAAAACCTGATGAAAAACTTCTAATAAGCCTATCAATAAACTAGAACTACCACCAAGCCCAGCTCCTACAGGGCTCATAGCATTCACATTTAAATCAAAGCCAAAGTCAGGATTAAAATACTTTAAAACTTCTTTGATCAAGCCTATTTCTTTATCAGGAGATGTAAGAACATCTTTCAATGAAGAAAATGTTTTTTGATAATGAAGATCAGTTAAGCTCAAATGAATATATAAATCAGAACGTTTTTTCAAATCTACATGAGTGTAAAGATCAATAGCAAAATTAATAGTGTAAGCTTTACCTAAGATAGCATAAACAGGCCATAAATCTAAAGTTCCACCAGCTAAATCAATGCGTGTAGGACAAGTTGCCTTAGCCATTATCTTTAGAAGATTGGCTTGTTGAAGGGCTAATCTCTTGAGCTTTTTTATCTTCTGATGATTTGTCATCAGCTTGATCTATAGACTTGCTTTCGCCTTTTTTATCTTTATCAGAGCTTATCTTTAATGGGTCTTCTGGGTCTTTCACCAAAGCTTCCACATCTTTAAAAAGACTTTCTACAGAAGTTTTAGACAGCTTAATAGCTACATCCCTTGGCATGTTATATACATAAGCATTATTACCTTCAATTGGAGCAAACTTTAAATCATGAAAGCTTTCTAACTTATCCTCTTGTATAATAATATTAAAAACCCAATTATCAAATAGACTTGCGTCTCTAGACACAAACTCTTGTACCTCTAGATCTTTTATCGTTTCCAAGTAATCCTCTACTGCATCTCGCGCTTGACCATCTAAAGTCCAACCTGTTTCTGTTTTTATAAATTGCATTTCTGAAGGTATGTTTTTTGCTTCTTGATTCATCCTGTGTTTAATAATTATCTTTTTAGGATTATTAAACACAATAACATCTTTACTTCTAAACTCATTTGGGTTTTTACCTAATTGACTTCTCCACCAAGAATCACCTACCCAGATATTGTCTTTTTTCATTAAATAAGTTTTTTTATTTAAACCCTCTACACGACCAACTTTCACATCTAAAGACGTTTTGTCTTCTAAAGTTACTTGAAAAGATCCAATTGGATTGTCTAAGCCATATTTTTCCAGCGTATTTGTATCTTGAGAAATTTCAGCTTCATCTAGCTTGATATCAGATTTTTGCTCTGTAAGTTGATCTAAAAAAATAGAAACAGATGTTGTATCTGCAAAGTCAATTATAGGACTTACAATCTTCCATTGATCTTCATCCTCTTTATCAACAGAAATTTTTTCTAAGGAAACTTTAATATCTTCGCCTGCTCTCTCACTATTAGTGATTGTAAATTTCTGAATAGAAGATACATCTGTGGAAAAAATATGAGACGCTTTTTCTTTACGCTCTTCACCTTTGAACTCTACAAAATAATCATAAGCTACAACAAGCGCAACTAATAGTGCAAACAAAGCCTTTTTCATTATGCATTTCTTCTTCTATAAAATAAAATAAAAGCAAAAATGAAGAAAATAAGAGGAAGTATAATAACAGATACTACAAGAACTCTGTAGGCAGTATCGCTCATACCTTTAAATGTTGTTTGATTAGCAGATTTAGGCCTAATGCTTACAAGGTCCTCATCTGCTGCAAGCACCGCCACTGTATTCAAAACCAAATCCCTATTAAGCTGCTGAAAAAGACGAGAATTTGTAAAAATATCACTATCTCCATATAAAACAGTATGAAACTCTTTATTTTCTTTCTTTTCAGGTGCTTCTGCATCTGTATCATTTTCTGCTTTTTTAGTACTCTCTTCAGATTTATTACTTCCATCTAATTTTGTATCATCTGTACCAGAAGAAGTATCTGCCTCATCAGCAGTATCGCCTTCACCTGTTTCTGGAAAAGAACCTTTAACAGACTTAACTAAAGTAAAAGGTCCATTAGCACTCACTTCAGCTTCTCTTGCAAGAGTTTTTGTGGCAACTGTCAGTGGACTGGTTTTTACTATATCTTCCTGTGTTAAAGGATCTTCAGATTTTGTTGTTTCTATATTATCCCATCCTGATGACATAAAAAATAAAGTCATAGCTGATGGAAATTGCTCAGTGATAGAATTTGTCGTTGAATAAGTTGTGCCTAATGCTGTTAGAGGAACCTCACGTAATAAGGCAGACATTTTATCGATCACATAATCACCACGAAACTTAACACCTAGACGAGATAAAATACCATCGAAATTATGCTCTACTCCTGGCTCCAAAGCTAAAAGAAGATTTCCACCATTCTTTAAGTAGTTCTCTACCATTTGAACTTCAAAATCTAAAAAAAGTCTTTGAGGTCCTAAAATAAAAAGAACATCTGCATCTTCAGGTATTCTTCCCTGAGTGGATAAAGCATCTAACGTTTTTATATTATAGCTAGCCGATTCTAGCTCATTTTTAAAAGAACTACCCCCACGTTCTTCATCTGCATCCAAGTCAACCTCTTCATGATTTTTAAAAAAATACAAATTCTTCTGCTCAACCCGGGTCACCTTAATAATAGCATTGGTAACCTCTTCCTCTGTAGGGACATCAACTCTTGTTTTTTGGCCTTTATACTCTACAATCATTCCTCCTGCTTCATCTATATTGTACTCTCTCGCTAAAGCAGGTTCCAAATGAGGATTGATGTAAGATTCTTCTACCTTGTTAGATTCCTGTCTATACTTACGCAGCACATCTTTAAACATCATTTGTTGCTGATCATGATTTTGATTGCCCTTAACAAAAAAGCCCCTAAACACTAAAGGTTCTTCAAGCTGAGATAGAATCTCTACCGTCTGATCTGCTAAAGTAAAAAGATTTTCTTGAGTTAAGTCCCATGTTTTGTTGTTCTTGATAGCAATATGATTGATGGCAATCATAAGAATCAAACACAAAATAATAATGGTCCCCATATTAAGACCATTACGGGTGGTTTTTAAAAACAAAAACTCCTTATAAATCTGAAAATCAACACCAAAAGCCCCTATTAAACAAGGTAAAGCAACTAAAAGTGGGATATAAGTTTTCTCATAAGAAAGGAGATTTAATAACAAAAATATAATTAAAGAAAAAAATGTAACCCCTAAAAGAACTTTTCCAATTTTACTCATATTATCTTAACACCTCTTTTTCGTTATATCTTTTCAACCTCTCCATCTAGAAGATTCAATAATACGCTCACCTAAAAAACAGAAGAACACTATGATTGTGGTACAAAAAACTAAACTCGATAACTGTAAGTTACCTGCTATAAAGTTATTGATGTGTTGATTCAAGGAAACATGCTCTAATGCATCCATCAACATCCTATTATCTGTATAAAAATTAGAAAAAGATGAGACAATTAAAAAAGTTATGTTCAAAATAAATCCAGATATAATTGCTACCGGAAAAGAATTTGTAAAACTAGAACAAAATAAAGCCGCTGAAGTGTAAATACCAGAAACTAAAAAAAGCCCTAAATAAGCAGATAAAAACTTACTCCATTGAATATCTACAAACAAATTAGCACTTAAAGGATAAACCATTGTAATAAGTATAATTAACCAAACGGCCATAAGACCGCCAAAGAACTTACCCACAATAATAGATGCAGAGCTTAAAGGACTTGTCATTAAAAGATCAAAAGAATATAATTTTTTATCCTCCGATATAACACGAGCAATAATGACAGGAGTTATAAATATAAATAAAAAGCTTATAAAGCCGACATATTGAGAAATAACAGAGTTATGAAAATTAACTGAACCACCACCAAAAGGATTTACAGGACCCCTCTGCACAGCATTGATAAAACCACTAAAAGATAGTAAATAAATATAGCATATCATACCAAAGAAAACCCCTAAGGTTATGAGATAGCCTGGACTAAAAATAAAACTTTTTAGTTCTTTTTTACAAATTACATAAATAGGGTTTGACTTCAAAAACATGCCTACTCCTTAATAATGTACATCTCTACCTAAGCTTGTTCCTTATTATTACGCGTCAATTGTATAAAAATATCTTCTAACGACTTAGAAACCGTGTGACAAGACATCAATCCTACATTCATTTTAACCACACCAGAAATGACTTTCTCTTGTATTTCATCTTTATCAAAAGCTAAATTTAAAATATACTCCCCAAGGACAACACCAGATTCAGGATACGTGATAAATTCGACTCCTTCGATTTGAGATAGTTTTTTTTCTAAAGATGTATCTGATCGCCTCACTTTAATGAAAAGCTGCCTGTGACTCTGTCCAGAAACTTTTGCATTTAAAGCTTCTAAAGTGTCCTTAGCTATAATTTGTCCCTCATTAATAATGATGATTTTTTGGCAAATAGCCTGTACTTCAGATAAAATATGAGTAGAAAGCAGTACAGTATGCTTTGTTTCTTTTAATGAAAGAATAAGAGATCGTATTTCAAAAACCTGATTAGGATCTAAACCAACTGTCGGTTCATCTAAAATTAAAATTTCAGGATCTGACACTAAAGCTTGCGCTAAACCTACCCTCTGTTTAAAACCTTTAGACAAATTGTTGATCAATCTATTTTGTTGCTCTTTGATATTGACCTTTTCAAGAACATCGTCAACACGCTCCTTGATTTTCTTTTTAGGAACCTGCTTGAGCTCAGCTACATAATGCAAATATTCCCTAACATACATATCTCTATAAAGAGGAGGGTTTTCAGGTAGATAGCCAATTTTTCTTTTAACTTCAATAGGATGCTCAAAAACATCATGACCCCCCACTTTAACAATACCCTCTGTAGGAGACATAAGACCTGTGATGATCTTCATAGTTGTGGATTTACCAGCACCATTAGGGCCTAAGAATCCTACAATAGCACCCTTATCCACAGAAAAATCTAGGTTTTTGATGGCTGTATGACGGCCATATTTTTTCGTTAAATTACTAACCTGAATCATAAATTAATTCTTCTTAAGCTTTTAACATCCCTAAATAAATTTACTTTTGGAAATAAAGAAATGTTATTACAAGAGACCAACCATATCAAGTTCCTAAAAATAGATCATGCAATGAGTCGAAGTCTTTTGCATTCCCAAAAAGTCCACAATTTTTCAATTCAATATTCTCTCAATACGCTCTTTTATACTTCTTAAAAATTCCTGACTGGAAAATATAATATCTAAGTCTTTTTTTGAAAGCAGATCTTTGCTTTCAGAGGTTTTTAGAAACACTTCTTTAAGAGTTTGATCCTTTTTAAGTCCATGGCTAAGTTTTTGTATAAGATGATACGCTTTTTGACGAGATAAACCTTTTTTTAAGAGAGCTACAAGCAAATGAGAGCTAAAAAGCTGTCCTTTTGATAAACTCATATTTTCTTTCATGCGCTCTTCATGGACAACAAAATGTTCTATAATATCAGCCATGCGGTCAATAGCATAATCTAAGAGAATAAATCCATCAGGGAAAATCACTCTTTCTACACAGGAATGACTAATATCTCTTTCATGCCAGACGGCTATATTTTCTAACCCACTAACTACATGAGACCTTAAAATACGAGCTACTCCAGTTAAATTTTCCAACCCAATAGGGTTCTTTTTATGAGGCATCATACTACTACCCTGCTGCCCAGGAGAAAACCCTTCATAAACTTCCCCTACTTCAGTTCTTTGCAGGTGTCGCAATTCAACAGCAAGCCTTTCTATCCCCGCTCCATATTGAGCAAGAGCTAAAATCACCCCCGCATGACGATCCCTTGGAATAATTTGTGTGGCAATTGTTTCTGGTTGAAGATTTAAGTATTGAGCTACTTTCATTTCCACATCTTCAGATAGGGTAGAATAAGTCCCTACAGCTCCTGAGAGCTTACAAATACAACACTGCTGAATAGCTTGTTTGATACGGTTTTTATGCCTTCTAAGTTCACAAAGATGTCCAGCTAACTTTAAGCCAAATGTTGTGGGCTGTGCATGCATACCATGAGTTCTGCCTGCGCAAATGGTTGTTGCATAATTTAAAGATTGTTTTTTTAAGATAGACTCTAACTTTAAAATCCCTTTTTCTAATACTCCATAAGCTTCTCTAATTTGCAAACTCAAAGCTGTATCTAAAACATCAGAACTTGTTAGCCCATAGTGTAAATAGCTTCCATTTTCTCCAATATTTTCAGCAACTGCATTGATAAAAGCTGTTACATCATGTTTTGTTATTTTTTCAATCTCTCTGATACGGTCAACAGAAAATTTTGATTTGTTTTGAATGTCTTCTGCAGCCTTCAAGGGTATAACCTGCATTTCCCCCTGGATTTTTGCCACGGCTTTTTCAACTTCTAAAAGAAAGGCAAACCGCTTCTGATCAGTCCAGACATGACCCATCTCTTCTCTTGTGTATCGTAAAATCATTAATATTCCTTATTCTTAAAAAACAGTCTTTTATTTACTGTAACCACTTTATAAGCTGTTGTAGTACATTTTTATTAGAATAAAACTGCCCATCCCACCCCAATGATGTCCAAATCTCTGGCCCTTCAAATATCACATTCTTTAATGAAGCTGTTTTCAAACGCTGTCTCTCTTTAAAGTCATAAACAGTAAAAATACTAGGACCTATCTGGTAAGGACTTTCAGTCAATTCCTTTGGCCAATCTTGAATATCTACGTTGCATGAGGGGATTCTATCTTGCAAGCTGTTTTTAATACATTGCCCATAATTTTTAATATAATCTTTCTCAAATCTTTGCGTATAAGGAAGCCTAACCCAAGTATCTATCATGTTTTTATCAGCAGTTTTCTGCACAATGATCACATTATCATGTGTCCATGGTAAATAAATATCTTCTAATATCACAAAATGATCTGGTAGACATTCTAATATATCAGATTTTTCAAAAGACATTCGGTATCTGGTCCAATACCATTTTGGAATCATTATACTTTTTGGAAACAATATATCAGCACTATCTCCAAAACAAAAATGAGTCTCATAAGAAGATAACATCCAAACAACATGCCTAGCTTTGATCTGTTTGTCCTTCTGGTATTGTATGCTCTCTAATAGAGGTTTCTTTACATGGAAAGTAACATGTTTTTTTGAAGGCGATGGATATATAAGGCTTGATAAATTTTGTTGATCTTTTCTCTTATAAAACTTTCTATGATAAAAGGAGCTCATTAAAGGAAGTGGCCTGCCAAAAGCAATACCTTTAGCGTTTTCCATCAGAATAGATGAACTGATTTGATGGGCAAAGTGCGCAAGCCATGATTCTTTAAAAGAAAGATGCTCAATACGAGGTAAAAAATCTAGTATTTCTGATGAAGAATGATGATCACGTAAGTATTCAATAATAATATTGGATATCTCAGTTTTTTGTAACTGAAGATTTCCAAGAGGCCCTTTAAACTCCAAAGGACCTGTTTTCAGCCAAATCACATAACCTCTATCACTTAGAGTCAAAGGGCCTTCATTTGCAAGCCTATTGATTTGAGAGGGTGTATGCTTCTTAGACCCAAAGACACCAAAAGGACCTTCCATATCTTCTATAGACCATGTACCCATTAAAGAAGTTAAATCTAAGACAGATACATCATAGCCTCTTTTTTGACATTCAAAAGCAAGCCAGTGACCACGTCCATATAGATCAACAATAAGTATCTCTTTTTGAAGCGTTTGATTCATAGTCACACTATCATAAATGTCATTATTATGACTTGCAACTATGAATACACGATTTAGGATTATTTGAAGATTTTGCATTTAAAAGTTGTATTCGCGCAATCAGCAAATAGACTCATATAAGAAAAAAATGATAAATAAGAAAGTCAGGTGATATTTGAAAAATATCTTTACTTATTAATGAAAACTTATTTTCTCATGTAGACATATCAAGTTCTTTTCATGCCTTTTCTCTTGTACATGAAGCTGCCCATGCAAACTTTTATTACTCCAATCCTTCAAGAACAGGCTCAAAAGATAAAACTCATCAAAAATGTGGACGCGACAGTATGTGCTGTACAACTTCGGATGGTTGTTTGTCTGCTATTAATGAAGGTCAAGCGGATTTTCATGGATTGATGTTATTTCCTGATTCTCCAGTGGATGTTCCGAGATTTCCCATTAAAGACTTTATCAACAGACAAAATCTAAAGGAAAGAGGCGCAGACATTCAAAGTCCATTTTTTGATGATTCAGGAAATTGTTATATATTAAGAGATCCTAGATCTAATAGAAACCTTATACCAGAAGATAATTTTAATTGTGGTCAATGGCGTAACCAAAACAACAAAGGTGAAGTTCATGATATGGGAGCTTCATATGCAAGCATTTGGTGGGAGATATACAACCACGAGGATACTTCTAAAAAAGACATTGCAACTCTTTTTACAGAACATCTTCCTCTCGTATCGAATGATGATACATTTAGAACAGTCGCAGTTAAGATCATCAACAAAGCCTATAATCTATTTACTGGCGCAAAAAGAAATCACTATACTTGTATTATCTCTCAAGAGTTTGCAAGAAGAGGACTTCACCCTTCACTTTAAATAGCATATTAAAGAGCCATCTCAAAATATAGTTTTGCATTTTGCAATTCGACTTCTTAAATATTATAAAACTTTATTTTTGAGATAGCTTCTATTTCAACCAATTAAAATAAGCTCATCGTCATCATTTTTTGCATAACCAAATTTTACTGTTTTACATGTTTTACTTAGAACAAAAATAATGATGCTGTCATTTTGCGTAAAACGGTCAGCAAAATGACCCTTTATTTCAGAGATGATATTGGTTAACACTCTTTCACTATTTCTGATTTTAAAGACAGAATATTGCAATCTATAGCCAAACTTACATAGAAATTTAGAAAACTTTGTTCTTACCTTATCATCACTAATATCATAAGACACTATTAACATTTAATGACTCCATTCACTGTCATAGCAAATAATTGGATATCTATTATTTTGATAAAAGAAAAATGGGGTATTCTTCAATAGGTTTTTCACGTATAAAACACCTGTAATATTGTTGCACATACAGAAATATAGAGTCTTTGTGATCTAATATTTCCTTCAGCAGCCACTCTACATAAGGTTTGCTCTTTTTCCCAAAAAGGCGATATTGCTTATTGACCATTAAAAAGTCTTTCTTCTTAATTTGCTCAAGGTTGTGTGCTTTTTTGATGCGGCCATCAATAATGGGGCGGAAAGGCTCCATCACATCACAGACCAGTGATTTTCTTTGATAGAAACATTTATGATAGACACCTTTGTAAATATCAAAACCATAAAGATCAAGCAGACTTCCAATAAAGTTAAATAGAATTGTATAGCCTGTATCTTGCAGTGAATTAATAGGATCATGTTTGACTCTAGGTCTTCGGATCATCCAATTGCAGTCTTTAAAAAGTATCTTAAAGTATTCTCTTGCAGCAATTCCTTCAAAACCTAATATATGGGATAATTCTATTTCATTTTGTGTTAAACTAGACTTGAAGTCTTCCAATCTTTCAATTGTATTTTTGACATCACTGTCTTTCTTACGAATTTTTTTGAGAAGAAGGCTTTGATTTTCTATTTTATTTTTCACCAAGTGACAAGCGATAGCAAGGGATGTGTAGTTATATTGTTTTTCTCTTAGAAGAAAATTCCCTTCAGTTTTTGCTCTCCAGACTCCATAGGGACGCAGACTATATGTCATAAAAACAATTGTAAATCCAAATCTTTCAGATCTTTGAAGTAATCCAGATGTTATCGTGATATTCCCTACAATATAAAGAACAAATAATCGATAGCACGTTGATTGATGTATGGTTTCATCATCACTGTTTTTGATAACGAGGTTATCATTTTTAAAGCTTAGCTTTTCTCCTTTACTTGTAAAGACAAAAATAATTTGTTTTTCTTTAAAATCAGGAAGACTCAACATAACTTAAGCGGCCCTTTTATCACAGAGGTTGGAATAAATGCACCGATTGCATTTTTTTGGATTTGCCTTAAACGGAGCATTTAAATCAAAAGCATTGATCTCATTAATTAACTTTTCAAACTTTTCTTGCATCGATTGGTTATCTTTTGGCAGAGGTATAGGGTAGCTTTTATTTGTATCCATGCTGTACAAACGCAACTTTTTAACTTTATAGCCCATTTCTTTCAGGCAGTGATATTGCGCATAAAGCTGGAAAATATAGCCATCATAAATAGTTTTGATCATTTTTTTACGTTCTGTCAGAAGTCCTTCAGCTTCATCAAAAATATCAATTTTGCCGTTAAGTTTATAGTGATCGGAATAGACAGAGATACCTTGAAGAACTGTTTTTTTGGTGCTGTATTTTTTATGATCAATGCTTTTGTGAGCTATTTGACCCTCAATTTGTGGTTTTTCTTGATACATCCTTTGCTCAAGATGGCTATAAAGCCCATGAAAGAAGATAGACCTTGGACAAAAGATAAAGTCATTCAGGAAAGAGATGAGTATATAATTCTCCATTTTCATTCACTCTGATTTTCATGTTTAAAAAAAATTTTCTTTGCAATTCTTCCTGAAGAACGACAGGATAAACCATCAACACTTGCTCCAATAACTCCACCAACAAAAGGAATTCCTTTACCTAGATTGATAATACCCTTCTCTCCAAACTTTGTGACCAACCTAAAACCTACAAGCCGGTTTATTTCTATTAAAGTTTTTCCACTGATTGAAGTAATAACTTTATGAGTGAGTTTTTCACCTATTTTTACTCCCATTTTTTTAAAAATATCCATACATGCATCGCCAATTAAACAAGCATATGTTAGAGTCTTCACTTGCTCCTCAGAAGGATTATATCCTGATATTTTTGCAATGATTGCAACCATACGCATTTGAATATAAAAAGATGCTGCTAATCCACAAGGAACGGCTACAGGTAAAGTGATTATTCCTCCTAAAGAAGATAAAAATCCAGAAGATGCATTTTTTGCTATAGCCCATTGAATGACAGATTCAATAGCTTTTTCTTTATTATTATTGTGATTGCTTAAATATTTTTCTGCTTCATCTTTTACAGGTGATGCGCCAGGCAATCCTTCTAAAGCATTATCATATATAGAATCCAAAATTTTAATGATGTTCTTTTTATTAATTTTCATCTGACTTTGACTCCTTGGATTCTTTGTGATTCACATTGGTCTTGATTTGCATAGTTTTTAAGACTGCAAAAGGCTGGTTTGTCAAGTTTTTTGAATATGGATTCTTTGAAGCTATTTTATGATGATTTCTTGATGAACCATTTTTTTGATCTTTTGTTTTATGCCATTGTTTCTTGATTTTGTATTGATTGTGTTTGCTTTGAGGGTTTTTGTGTTTAGCAACCCGTTGGTTATTTTTGTTTTGACCTTGCTCTTGTCCATAAAAACTTTTGCTATTATGTATTTGTTCTCTAGTTTCAGATGGTAGAAACTTCCATTTTCCAATTTCACTACTATCTTTAATCTTTTTGGCAATGTTATAAGCTGCCACTTTATCAGGATCATTAATATCTTTAAGGAATTCAAATTTCTCATTATAGAAACTTGGCTTGACCTCTGGGGTATAGTCTTTTTCCCTTTCTTCTTCAGTTTTAAAAGCATAAGTATCAAATCCACATGACTGGCATCTAAAACGTTTTTGTTTAAATTTCTCGTCATTCTTTTCTTTGTGTGTCTGCTTTTCTTCACAATAAGGACAATTCTTGCTTGTGTTAAATTCATCTACAAAAACAATAGCTCCAATTTGTGAAGATCTAATGGATTCCTTATTGTCTTTTTGTTGTTTCCGAACATCTTCTCTTAATTGAATGATGTCTTTAACATGAGGAGGGACCAAACTCAAAGATTGAAATTTATTATATAGAGCGACTTCTAGCCTATTATAAATATTGTCATTTTCTTTAGTTTTTCCTTTTTCTAAATCTTCTAAAAGAATAAATCCAGGGTAAGTTTTATATAGATAAGAAATTACTCCTACTATATTAGCAGTAAGAGCATTTCGTAAGTGATTGATTTGTAAAATACTCGGTGTATGTCTTTCATCTTGACTTTTTAGTTCATCAAGATAACGATTCAAATCTTTTTCAATGCATTTTTCAGAAATAATGTCTTTATATTTATTACAATAGTGGTAAATAGCTGTTTCTGGGTCTTCTCTATTAGCCCCTATATTGATATTTAAAACTCCTTCTGGATGATGTTGTTTCGACTCCTTACCATTTTTATATTCAAATTTATATTTACTCCATTCTAATTTTGCTGTTGAATCGACTTGCCCTTTACCATAAAGTTCATACAGTTTACGTTTAGCTGATACTTTTTTAAGCTTAAGGTAAGTCCTCACATCACCATTAATAACGATTTTTCCTTTAATGACTTTAGCTGTTGTCAAATCCAGACAAGAGGTAGGTTTGATGTCAAAAAGTGATTTGTATTTGTCATCTATAAAATAAGAAAGGTTGTCAATAGCTCTTTGATGTGTTTTTTCTCTCTGCTTTCCATCATCAAAAAGGATTTGATAGTTATAATCTTTCAAAGTGTAGCATTCAATAGAAGCAAGTTTTGATTTTACAACTTTTTTGTCATTAGCTTCATAAATATCTTGATCAAGATTAAATTGAGCAAGGCATAAGGTCGCAAGTTCAGTTTGGCCTCTATCAATTCCATACTTCCAAGCTGTTTTAAAATCTTTTTCAGAATTGAACTTTGCATTGAAACCATTTATTTTTTCGCATAAGTCTTCAGGCTTGGCAAAGGCCAAATCTTCATATTTGTTGCCTGCATTGAGTGCTAAGGTCAATCCTATTGTCAACTGTTCCTGTTTCTTTCGGTGCTTAAACTTAGTAGGAAAATCTTTGTTGTTAAGGTATTTTTCCAAAGCATCATCAGCCCTCCGGTATCTGATTTTAACTTCAGGATTGAGTCGTACCTCTCCAACAGGAAAGTTTTTCACTGTTGCGGTTTTATCTGGTTTATCAATATTTTCCCAAAACACTTTCCACAAATCGGTATGATATTTATTTTTACTAGCAGGTGTTTGATGTGTGTTTTTATTCCTGCCTTCTAGATCATAAGAAGTCATATTTAAGACTGTCACATCATGATTTTTGATAAAGTTTTGTTTTTCTTCCTCATTAAGAGGTATTTCTTTAACGTGGTAGCAAGCACGTTCTAAAGCTTTTTCAAACTCATTAAACTCCTCAGTTTGATGTACCTCTTGCAAGTTACTAAAATGTTTAAGCTGTAGGGTCTTTTTTTCATCACTTTCAGGTAATCCCTGTTGCCATTCTAGTACTTTTTTAAAAAATTTTAATTCCTCTTCCTTTTTTCTTTCTCTTTTTTGTTCACTACTTTGAGAGAATGCTTGATTATTACTCTCTTTTTTATTGATTGCTTTGGTTTTTGTTCGAAGATCTTTTAAGTAGTCTGGCATTGCTTCAACAAAAGTGCTTTGTTCTGCAAAGCAGAGTTTATGTAAGGCTCTCATAGTTAGGGATTCAAAACAGCAAAGATATGGACATCCTAAACTGTTGTTTTGTTCAGCAAGTTCATTAATATCTTTCTTTGCATCTTGCATTTTGTCTTTAGGTATAAGCCATAGTTTTTTATGATCATTTTCTACATAGATCAAACTCCAATAGCTTGTTTGCTTTGCTTCTTCTTTTTCTTTTTCAATGCCTTTAATTTGAGCAATAAGTTTACCTAGTTCTTGTGCTACTTTTTTGTAACCTTCACAAAAGTTTCCATATTCTGCGAAATAGCAATTTTTGCCAAATAGAAAGTCCCTCCCTCTTTTTTTTGCTGTATCTCTCTTTTTTTGACTATCTTGTTCTTGTTCTATATTTCGAGTTAATTCTATAAATTCGTTGTATTTTTCTTCAGCTTTTCCTGTATAATACTTATTTTTATGCTTATTATCGAATTGAAACAAAGAAAAAGTTTGATTAATCCCTTCAAGATCAAACTGCTCATAACCTAGTTTATATTCTTTAAGTAAATGATTTTTTTTGACTTCATAACTACTACCACTTTTTTTATCACTGGCAATGTGTTTCATCACTTCATAAAAAATAGATTTTTGCTCTGCTTTAAAAGCTTTCATAGCATGGTAAGTTTGATCTAAGGAAAGCTCCACTCTATTTTGAAGATCGCCTTTTATTTTATATTCATTGCTTTCGTCTTTATTGTACTTATCAATATACCTTTCAAGCCATTTCTTTTCTAAATCACTCTTAAAGGTAAGTATTTTTTGATCTTTTTGGCCATTTTTATTTAAAGTATGCCAAATATAACCATTTTTATTTTCTATTTTTGAGCAACATTCTTCATACCTTCTTTTTTCTAATTTTGCTAATTTATTCTCATAATAATCTTTTGGTTTTTTGTTAACGGTGTAATAATTAAAGCTTGCTTTGGCAATTTCAATGCCGGAGGAGTCAGAGGAAAGATAGATTTGCTCTGCTGTTTTTAGATCTTTTTGTAATTGCTCTAAATCACTTTTTAAGCTTTTAATTTGATTATCTAAATTTGATTCAGATGTATGAGCTTCATTTAAAAAAGCTTGAATATAAGGTAGTCTTTTATTATTTAAAAACCATCTAATGAGATAAGCTATATCACTATGACGCGCTTGAAATTCTTTTAGCTGTTGAGAGTATCTTTTAAGCTGATCTACTTTCTCTTTCCAATTCTCAAGCCACTTTTTTAAACTTTCATCTTCATGTATGAGTTCTAATTCCTGAAGTTTGTACTTACCATCTTTATTTCTTAGATTCTTGATGGAAGCATGAAAGATATTTTTATGCCAAACTTTTAGCCAATTTTTACTTACAGATAACTTCTTATTGAATTTTGGTTCTTTATTTTTGGCATCCTCTTTATCATCATCATCTGTTTTGTGAGAAAAAAACAATAATTTTCCTAGACCTGTATAAACTTTCAATAAAAGATTAGATAATTCAGGTATATCAACTTGAGATTTATCCCATTGTAGTTTTTTTTGAAAACATTGACTTTGGCTTTGTGGCTTAACTTTAAAACGGATGGCGCGGGTGTATTGATAAGGATTATCAAAACCATTTTCTTTTAGAGTAGTAGTAGAACTTTCTTCCTTCATATTTTTCTCTTCATTAGTTTCATTTAACTAGGCCTTAAAAATATGTAGTCTTTCTGTAAGCATAATAATATGAATAGGCACAAAGTAATGCTTCTAAGTATGCTTTGTTTTATACAAGCCATTTGCTTTGAATGTCCTTTCATTTATTTTTGTTAAGTAGAAGAAAAACTGTGATGTTAAGAATCTTGTGATTTAAAAAAGATACTATGTTTAATTATCGGTAAGATATAGGCGATTCTTTATTATTTGATGAGGTTTTCTTTTAAGATAATAAATAACAATAAAATTATTAACTTTTCTAATTATAAAACATATTTTTTAGGAGACTTGTATTGTTTTGATAATTAGAAGCAACAAAAGAAGTTTTATATTTTATAGTTATCTCTTTTAATTGTAATTATTTACTTAAGGGTTCTAAGAGGGACCACTTAGAAGGAAGGCTGCTAGTGAATTTGATACCCTTATTGATCCACACTATCAGATCTTCTTCAAATTCGATACCTTCTGGGTCTACAAGCACCCATCCTTTCACTATTCGACCACTCATGTTAGCAAGGCTGGTGTATGGTTCTGCAAGTATCTCATCGTGTTTCTTTTTGTCACATCGGACGAGTAGCGATCCTTTCTTCCACGTGCCAACACATATATTGCCATTGAGCATAAAACAGACACTACCAAACATTTTTTTTTCAGAGAACAACCCCTTCCGTCTTGAAAGGATGGATCGTATGCGTTCAATTAGCACTTCATCGTTTTTCATGGATCTCTTGTTTACTTAGAGTTTTCTTTTATGTCAATTTTTAACTAGAGGCCACCTCAAAAATCCTGAATTTATTACAAATAAAGGAGAAGAATTATTGATATTAATGAAACTAACTTAAGAATAATTTTTTTGCGGCTTTGCCAGAAGCATAACAAGATGAACCATCAACATTTGCTCCAATAATCCCAGAAACAAAAGGAATACCTTTTCCTAGATTTATTATACCTTTCTCTCCAAACTTTGTAATCAATCTAGTACCTACAAAGCGATTTATTGTGTTTAAAGTTTCCTTGTTTATTGAAGAAATAACTTTATGAGTTAATTTTTCACCTATTTTTATTCCAATCTTTTTTAAAGGTTCTGTACACAGATCACCAATTAAACAACAATAAGCAAGTGTTTTTACTTGATCTTCAGATGGTTTATATCTTGATATTTTTGCAATAATTGCAATCATATGCATTTGAATATAAAAAGATGCTGCTAATCCGACAGGAATGGCTATAGGTAAAGTAATCAATCCTCCTATAGAAGATACAAATCAAAATATTGAACTTTTTGTTAAATGCCATCGAATAACAGAGTCAATGGTTTCCTTTTTTTTTATTATTGCTATTTTTTAAATATTTTTCTGCCTCTTTTTCTACAGCTGATGTGCCATGCAAGCCTTCTATGACATTGTCATATATAGGATCAAGAGCCTTGATAATATTGCCTTTATTAACTTTTATATTATTCTTCCTACAACTTTAATTTAAGAAAGATTGGAGATTGATCTAAGAAGATTTTCTTAGTTTATAATTTTTTGGGAAACATCTTTTTTTTGACCTCCCAACTACTTTCTCCGATTGAACGTAATTTTGCCATTTGTTCTTTTTAACAGCTCCTAATTTTAATTTTTCAATATCTTCTGACTTTTTGATTTCCTCTAAAATACAAATACCTTTCCTTGCAATGTTGTAAGCACCATTGGCATCTGAATCTACCGGCAATTTTGCAGTTTTAATTTCACCGACATACCGACTATCAAAAAAAGGTTCAACAGGTGAGAGAATATAATCCAAATCACCATCATTAACTCGTATATTCAAAATAGCATTAAAATACCTGGCCATCTGCTCATGCAAATCAACATTATTATTTTGTGCAAGCTGTCCTTTAATACACTTGCCATCTTGATAGCTGATCTCATGCTTTTTTAATAAACTGACTAGCTCTTTATGAAGATCATAGACATGAGTTATTTTCTTATCTCTATCATAATAAGAGCGGGTCACATTACTGCATACAGTCCACTCTTTTCTTTTAACTTCAAGATCTTCTTTTTGTTGTCTTCCAGATTGCTTCACTTTGCTAATATCATAGGTAAACTCAAAATAATCTTCCTTTGTATTAAACTGAATGCTATTAAAACTATTCCAAAAACTTTGAGAATCCTTTAAATTTGTATAACTATAATGAGTATTTTTTAAAAACCCTGTAATAGGATCTGTTGTTGATGTATAGCTAGCTGTTGTATAAAATAAAATACCGCTCTGTTTGCCCAATTTTTCAAAACTTTTAAATGGTGCAGCTAGTTGATAAGCCTTAAGATAATGACCAGACTGCCCTTTAGGTGCATTCTTAAAAACTAAATAATTTAGTTTATCTATAAGCGTCTTTTCAAACTTTTGGTAGACTTGCTTTTCAACTTTAAAACGTCCTCGCTTAAATCCAAAATTTAAATCCTCTAAAACAACGATGGCATTATATTTTATGATAAGCTGTGAAAGTTTATGAACCACTTGTGATAGATAACCGTCCTTTAATTCCTTGATGTTTTTAATGTGAAACCAATTCTTTCTAGCACTATCTCTTTCTTTTCCCTTCTCATCTAGCTTTTTATGGTAATCAATAGCTTTACCCGTATGAGTATTTGTAATGCTATTAAGAGTGTCTTGCTCTATAATATCACCATTTTGATTGATAATAGAATAATAAAGTAGGTTTTTTTCTCCTCTGTCAATACCAATGATATTAACCTTACTATGCTGCTTTTTTAAAAACTTGTTTATCTCTATATTGGTATCTTTATTTTGTGGATTATTAGGCCGTTTGTAATTAAGAGTGATTGGAACATGAAAGAAAAACTTATCCTCACTATACCTGCGGTCTTTTAATATAGGATATTTGAATTTTCCTTTTAAACTTTCTGTATGGTGTCCCTCTGTTTTTTGTTTGTCTGTATATTTAATAGAAGCTGGACGGAAGAAAATCTCTGCTTTACCATTTAACTTAATCGTATCACCTTGACTTTTTGCTTTGCCGTTGAAAAGCCGAATGACTTTACCTTCATTTTTCTCTTGAAATAGACCTTTCCAGTACAGAGTATGAAGGTTATCCTTACCTTTTGATTTTTTGTTTAAAGAAAAGTCTTTGTTATAAATCTCAAAAAAATACAGCCAACCTTTTTCTATACAGTAATGAATGTAGTCTACGGATACATCCTGAAATGTGACTTTGTAACCTTGATGTTCTACTTCACGATAAAAATCACTTAAATCATTATAGCTTTCTGTGCGAGAAAACTTGAAGTTAAAATGTTTCCAGTCCGAATGCTTTAAAATAGAAGCTTTGAAGAAGTCAATCACTTTGTACATATCGTGTTGATTAAACTCCTTCTTTTTAAATTCACTTTTAGGCTGTCCATCCTTTGTATGACTAGCATGATTAATTATTTTTAAAATCTCTTTTGAAGGAGAGTAATCTTTAATATTCTTTTTGCTAAAAAAGACTTTAGGTAGCATTTTGTTAGCACCCGGTAAGAGTTTATAAACCATCTTCTGGTAGTTGCCATTCTCTTTTGAAGAAAGATGTGTCTTTTTATCTTTAAGTTCAGTGATTCTTTTTTGATGTTCTTCTAATTTATTTTTAATTTTTTGATAAACTAGAGCACCTTCCTTTTTTGTATTAAGTAGCTCTTCATCTTTTAATATTAATTCTCTATATGTTGTGATTTGGTTTTTTATTTCTTTAAAATCTATATTCTCAAACAAAGTCCTATGCTTTTTATCCATAACTCCAAGAAAGTACTGTTGATCTTTGATAAACAGTACGCAGCTATTATCTACTTCTTTATTTTGATCCCAGCCATTTGCAAGTGTAGGGTTTGCAAAATTAACTTTGACTTTATCCTTACTATAAGGCTTTTGCGTGATCCAATTGCGAGCCTTATTGTAAAGATGCATAACGCCAAACTGATCACTAAATGTTTGAAGAAACTCTTGCCACCTTTCACCTTCACTACTTTGCTCTTGTTCTTTTAAAAAGTCTTTTTCTCTCACTTGTAAAGTTCTCACAAAACTGGATAAACTAAGGCAGGCATCAAGAAAGTTTTGTATTAAAGCAATCTGTTCCTTTCGCTTTTTTGGTTTTTTGCTAAGTTCATCAAGGTTTAAAATACCCTCTTTATTTAATTTATCAAAAGATTCTTTGATACTAAAAATCTTCTGACCATTTTGATCCTTTCTTACTTCTCCGCTGATCAATGCTTTTAATTCTGTATTGATATAATCCCTGATCAATTTTTCAAGCTTCCATTCTTGCCATTTTTTTGTTATGAGACTTTTGTTTTCTTCTTGAATATAGCTAAAAATATCTTGGATTTCTTTAAATGATAAAAGCTTCTTCTTATATTCTTTAGTTTGATGGCTTTTAGAAAGATTGTGTTTTCCAGTGATATGCTTCTGCCACCAAAAGTTTAAAGTGTTCCAGTGACCACAAGTTTCTATAGATAGGCTTTTTATTTTTGCTCTACTGAGATAATGAAACTTTAAGTCAGTTTCTTCTAATAAATTCAAATGGTTTTTGATCTCTTTTTGTAAAAGACTTGGTAACTTCTTTTTTTTATTATGAAACATTTTAATGGTATTTAAAAATTCCTCGTCACTATCAAATACATCCATAAAGACACTGTCATCTTCACTAAGGATTTGTTTGTAGAATTGCTGCATGCCAGGAAAAGACTTGCGATCAGACTGGTTTTTTTGATAAGTTAAATTAATGATTTCATTTAGGCCTTGCACTTTTTGAGTACCAGCCATTGCAGGACTGCCGCCTAAAATTTCATTGTATTTATCAATACCCGATTGAGAGAAGTAATTAAGAAAACCAGCAGGTTTAAATAGTTCATTGAGTTTAACTGTAACCTGTTTTTCTAAGGTGTTGATTTCTTTTTGAAAGTTCTTTTTGTTGGTGCTTGAGACTTCATTTAGACTTTTAGTGATTGTTTGCCATTTTTGGATATTCTTAAAATGAAACGGTAAATTTTGCTCAAACAAACGATAGGCTATAGATGTTGAATGAAGATTCTTACAGTCATAAATATTCTCACGGTTATCATGAAATCCTTCAAAATAAGTACTGAAACTCTCAAAAGGTTCACAGCTTTTTTCTAATTCATCTTTGGTATATGGAGTTTTATCCCTTTTTTGAACTTCAATAACCTTATCATCTCTGTTTTGATCTTCTTCTATTATAGTTTTTAAAACTTTAAAAATGGAAGCTGAAAGCAATAACTTAATGCCTTTCTTTTTCTTATTAAGTGAGTATTTAGACTCCCAATCATTAATAGTGTCATTAAAAAGATCTCCTAACTTTTTAGCTTGCTTTTTTTGATGGCCTTGATAGTTTTTATGATTTTCCTTTCTTTTTTCCCATGCTTTATAAAAATCATCTAGAAGTTTATTGTTAAATGTCTTTTTAACTCGACTTTCAAGTAATGCTTCCCTTATAAACTGTCTATGCACATCATCTAATATTTCTTTCATGACTTTGTAATCTTCAGCTCGCTTTGCATCTTCACCAAAAATCTCATTGCTGTTTTTTTGCCATGTAGCTCCAATTATTCCTGCTGTTTTAATATGCTTTGTTGTGTTTCCAATAGGTCTAAGTTCAAATTTTAGAGTTTTATTTAAAGAATATTGATGGGTGAATTGATCAAAAATACTATTACTGCTCATAAAACAAACTCCTTTTTGTTGATTGTATTTTAGTTTTTTTTTGGATTTAAAACATCTTGACTAGCTTTTAATGGAAAATTCTTATGATAAAAAATCAAGACTTGATGCTCTTTATTGTACATGTATTTTTTGAAAATCAAAATAAAAAAGATTTTTTATTTTTATCTTGTATCAATTTGAATCAATATTGAATATACTAAGAAATACTTAAAGTTAAGATATAACCTTTACATGTCTGAATGCAAAACAAAAACCCGCTATGCTCCCAGCTTTCTTTTTTTAGAATCTATTTTTTAAGTTTTTGAAGTTGTTGGATTGAAAGATTTGTTATTTTGGCAATAAATTGCAGTTCCATATTTTGCTCTAACATCCGCAAAGCCACTTTTTCCATTCCTTTCTCTATTCCTTTCTCTATTCCTTTCTCTATTCCCTTTTCTATTCCTTCATCAATCAATCGATCATAAGTGCTTTTCATTGCTTGCTCCTCCTTACTTCTAATAATCTCATTTTCAATCTCTATAAATTCCTCTTTTGAGTAATTTGTACCTTGAAGCATGTATCTTCCTAAAATGTCAGCATTCTCTTGATAGTTTGGGTCCTTACCATCTTGATAACACATCTCAAATATAGACTTGATCTTATCCCGTGTCATATTCCAAATGTGTTTGAATGCAAGACAAAAACTTGCTATATCTCCAGCCTTATCTTTAATATCTTCATCAGGTCTCTGATTTAAATCTACCACATTCAATCTAAAATTGAAACTCTCAGCACCAAAAACCTCTTTTAACCCCTTTGACCAACCAAAAGCCGATTGTAAATCAGAAGGAAGATTTAAGGGTTTTTTACCATGAACTAATAAAATAGTGGTGATAGGGTAAATATGACTTTCTAAAAGAGCTACATTGTACTTTAAAGCTTGTAGAAAAATCTTTCTCTGTGGCTCAATATGACTCTTATGCTCAACAATAACTGCGACTAAAAGATCTGTACCTATTTTTGCTTTTTTTAAATTCACTTTTGCAATAATATCTGCCCGACATTTTTGAATATCTCCACTGGACTGTTTTCTAAGAAGCTCTGTGTCAATAAACTCTATCTGATCTCCAGCAATGACATTAAATTTTTTAGGATCTAATGCAAACTTTAAAAGCTGTCTAAAACGATCTTTATTCTTAAAAGCTAATTTAAATATCTTATCATGATCAATTTGAAAATCTGTATCCCTAGACATAATATCCCTCTTTCTATGAATAAAAAATAAACTTCAGGTATAACTTTCAGTAGCAAAAGTAATGCCAAATTTTTATTGGCTAAAAAGTGGTTTTAAGAAGATTTAAGAGAACTTAAGAGAATATTTGTCTTAATGGTTGGACACTAAAGCTTAAATCCCGGACATGAAAGCACGTTTTTTAGAGAAAGCATTTCTGTCCATAATAACAATGATTCAATAAAATGAGAATATAAGATATTCTAATATGATGATATAATGAAGTTGGTTTTTATGAGTAAGAGTGTTATATTAAAATAAGGTCTTTGACAAAAAAATAGTTTTCAAACTTAGGAAAGCCTGTTTATTGCAAACCTTGGTTTTAATATTATTTGTAGGTATCATAATGGCAAAATTATTGATTTTAAAATTTATTTTTGTTTGTTTATTTGGTGAAACCTACTTATTTTGGAGCTTATGTGTCTAAGAAGACTTATTAATTTCTACTATTGTAGATGAAACAAAGCGTTCTTTATTTTACTCAAGTCTAAGAAGACTTATTAATTTCTACTATTGTAGATTGCATAACGGGGATTTAGTATTCATCTGTCTAAGAAGACTTATTAATTTCTACTATTGTAGATATAGTCATTATCTCGCTCTGCAAATCCAGTCTAAGAAGACTTATTAATTTCTACTATTGTAGATCCACTGACACTTCTATACATTTTAAAGTCTAAGAAGACTTATTAATTTCTACTATTGTAGATAGACCTGAGACCACACCAGGCAAACAAAGAAGTCTAAGAAGACTTATTAATTTCTACTATTGTAGATAGATTCAATCTATCATATCTACGCACGTCTAAGAAGACTTATTAATTTCTACTATTGTAGATCAATACGCTTTCTTTTCAGCGAGTCTCGTCTAAGAAGACTTATTAATTTCTACTATTGTAGATCTGAGTAAAAAGACTCATTAATAATAAATGTCTAAGAAGACTTATTAATTTCTACTATTGTAGATAGTTTAACATTTCATTCCCTTTGCCCTGTCTAAGAAGACTTATTAATTTCTACTATTGTAGATAAGAATAAGTTTTATTATTTCTTTTTCATGTCTAAGAAGACTTATTAATTTCTACTATTGTAGATACTGATGATAACTCCAGCGATTCTTGGTCTAAGAAGACTTATTAATTTCTACTATTGTAGATGAACTCTAATTTTGAATGCTACAAGGGTCTAAGAAGACTTATTAATTTCTACTATTGTAGATAACCCCCTTGCGCTCTGCGCGCTGTTAAATCTAAGAAGACTTATTAATTTCTACTATTGTAGATTGATATAAGTTTTGCGCCCTTCAGTTGTCTAAGAAGACTTATTAATTTCTACTATTGTAGATAGTGTTAGAACGACTGTAGCTTTATCTTGTCTAAGAAGACTTATTAATTTCTACTATTGTAGATTGACATTCCAGTTCAAAAGCGATGTCAAGGTCTAAGAAGACTTATTAATTTCTACTATTGTAGATTCATCTAATATTTCTTTTTCTGTTTTTGGTCTAAGAAGACTTATTAATTTCTACTATTGTAGATAATCATTTATTCCCCCTATCTGTGTCAGTCTAAGAAGACTTATTAATTTCTACTATTGTAGATTGACATTCCAGTTCAAAAGCGATGTCAAGGTCTAAGAAGACTTATTAATTTCTACTATTGTAGATTCATCTAATATTTCTTTTTCTGTTTTTGGTCTAAGAAGACTTATTAATTTCTACTATTGTAGATAATCATTTATTCCCCCTATCTGTGTCAGTCTAAGAAGACTTATTAATTTCTACTATTGTAGATTTTCAATGGTGTTGTTTGCAATTATGTCTAAGAAGACTTATTAATTTCTACTATTGTAGATTCACCGACTATCTCATGCATCTTTTCGAGTCTAAGAAGACTTATTAATTTCTACTATTGTAGATTTGATGAAGATGGAAATTTTCAGGGTAAGTCTAAGAAGACTTATTAATTTCTACTATTGTAGATTTATCAGCACTAACTACCTGTGTAAATGTCTAAGAAGACTTATTAATTTCTACTATTGTAGATACTCTGTCTTTTAGGTTTTTAACTTTGTCTAAGAAGACTTATTAATTTCTACTATTGTAGATTTAGAAACCTCAAATAATTCCCAATAAGTCTAAGAAGACTTATTAATTTCTACTATTGTAGATCTTGAATGACAGAGGGATGTGTATAAGTCTAAGAAGACTTATTAATTTCTACTATTGTAGATTGAAGCTGGATAAACTCCATCAATTTTGTCTAAGAAGACTTATTAATTTCTACTATTGTAGATAATATCTTTATTTGCTCTTTTTCTGTAGTCTAAGAAGACTTATTAATTTCTACTATTGTAGATCCATCTAACAAATCTTCCCTAGTTTTCTGTGTCTAAGAAGACTTATTAATTTCTACTATTGTAGATATAGCACACATATTATGTAGATGACTAGTGTCTAAGAAGACTTATTAATTTCTACTATTGTAGATGGAAAAAAGATACAGATCTATTTGTCTGTCTAAGAAGACTTATTAATTTCTACTATTGTAGATGAAATGTTAGCGGTGTATTTTTATCAAGTCTAAGAAGACTTATTAATTTCTACTATTGTAGATTGATACGGGTATTCTTCCAATCTTCGGGTCTAAGAAGACTTATTAATTTCTACTATTGTAGATAAGCATCACGGAAAGACTTCTTGAGGTCTAAGAAGACTTATTAATTTCTACTATTGTAGATCTAATCATGTTGGTACGATTCTGAATTGGTCTAAGAAGACTTATTAATTTCTACTATTGTAGATATATAACAATACTACAAATCCAGCAGGTCTAAGAAGACTTATTAATTTCTACTATTGTAGATTAATCATATTATCCTCCTTTTATTACGTCTAAGAAGACTTATTAATTTCTACTATTGTAGATATGTTAGTGCATTTCAGTCAGATTTTGTCTAAGAAGACTTATTAATTTCTACTATTGTAGATACATCGTTAAACATTGTTTTTAAAAAAGTCTAAGAAGACTTATTAATTTCTACTATTGTAGATAATAATAAAAGGTCTCTCACTTCACAGGTCTAAGAAGACTTATTAATTTCTACTATTGTAGATGGTCTAGGAACACTGGAAGGTTTTGTGGGTCTAAGAAGACTTATTAATTTCTACTATTGTAGATGTAAGAAGCTCTTGCACTGGTTTTAGGTCTAAGAAGACTTATTAATTTCTACTATTGTAGATTTATGCTAGGACATGATATTTATAAGGTCTAAGAAGACTTATTAATTTCTACTATTGTAGATCATTTGTAGGTTTCGAATTTGTCTATTGGTCTAAGAAGACTTATTAATTTCTACTATTGTAGATATGTGCTATCGCTTGTCTCAGGGCTTGGTGTCTAAGAAGACTTATTAATTTCTACTATTGTAGATCTGAACAACTATGGTCAGCCAGATTACAGTCTAAGAAGACTTATTAATTTCTACTATTGTAGATGCGAGCGTGAGGTCCCCAGTAGCGGTTAGTCTAAGAAGACTTATTAATTTCTACTATTGTAGATAACTCAATATCCGCTGCTTTAACATGTGTCTAAGAAGACTTATTAATTTCTACTATTGTAGATTTAGGGATGTCTCACGATAACCCTAAAGTCTAAGAAGACTTATTAATTTCTACTATTGTAGATCTAAAGGGGGGGTTCGAATCCCTCCCCAGTCTAAGAAGACTTATTAATTTCTACTATTGTAGATCATAAAGAGATTTCCACAGACGACAAGTCTAAGAAGACTTATTAATTTCTACTATTGTAGATTACCTAGAAGTCTGTTTACTTGAGCAGTCTAAGAAGACTTATTAATTTCTACTATTGTAGATAATTGTTACTTGTCCTATATCATGTGGTGTCTAAGAAGACTTATTAATTTCTACTATTGTAGATACGTGTCTAACACGACCGTCAGACTCAGTCTAAGAAGACTTATTAATTTCTACTATTGTAGATACCAATAATAAGTTTTACTTACATCTGGTCTAAGAAGACTTATTAATTTCTACTATTGTAGATACCAATAATAAGTTTTACTTACATCTGGTCTAAGAAGACTTATTAATTTCTACTATTGTAGATGTAAAAATTGACCTTTCGCTTGATCTGTATGTCTAAGAAGACTTATTAATTTCGATCTTTCACTCAAAATGCCTCTTGCTTCTAGCAACTTTCTGGCAGTAAGCTCGACGACTCTCGTCGTCGTAAAAAGCTTACTGCCTAGAAAGCTTGAGGCATTTTTACTAAGGAGGACTTCCTCATTCCTTAACACTATGTTAAGGAAATCGTTGTTATTTACCATAGTCAGCCTAATGGTTCACACCATCAGTAAAATGGTCATTGCCTAGAAAATCTGTTCCTTTTGAGTAAGAAGATAGCCTTTGCTTTTTACATCATGTTAAGGAACCAGGTTTTCTAACAAGCACTCAAATCTTCATAGTAGGTTAAGGTTTAGCTTTATAGTAAGAAAATGACTTTTTGCTTCTATTATCGTACATATAACTATTGTCATATATATCTCAGTGTCTAAGAAGACTTATTAATTTCGATCTTTCACTCAAAATGCCTCTTGCTTCTAGCAACTTTCTGGCAGTAAGCTCGACGACTCTCGTCGTCGTAAAAAGCTTACTGCCTAGAAAGCTTGAGGCATTTTTACTAAGGAGGACTTCCTCATTCCTTAACACTATGTTAAGGAAATCGTTGTTATTTACCATAGTCAGCCTGATGGTTCACACCATCAGTAAAATGGTCATTGCCTAGAAAGTTTGTTCCTTTTGAGTAAGAACATATTCTTTGCCTTTAACATCATGTTAAGGAATCAATTTTCTAATTAATTTCTACTATTGTAGATTAGAGCTTCGCCAGTTATGGGGTTAAAGTCTAAGAAGACTTATTAATTTCGATCTTTCACTCAAAATGCCTCTTGCTTCTAGCAACTTTCTGGCAGTAAGCTCGACGACTCTCGTCGTCGTAAAAAGCTTACTGCCTAGAAAGCTTGAGGCATTTTTACTAAGGAGGACTTCCTCATTCCTTAACACTATGTTAAGGAAATCGTTGTTATTTACCATAGTCAGCCTGATGGTTCACACCATCAGTAAAATGGTCATTGCCTAGAAAGTTTGTTCCTTTTGAGTAAGAAGATAGTCTTTGCTTTTTACATCATGTTAAGGAATCAAGTTTTCTAACAAGCACTCAAATCTTCGCAGTAGGTTAAGGTTTAGCTTTATAGTAAGAAAATGACTTTTTGCTTCTATTATCGTATATATAAATATTGTCATATATATCTCAACGTCTAAGAAGACTTATCAATTTCGATCTTTCACTCAAAATGCCTCTTGCTTCTAGCAACTTTCTGGCAGTAAGCTAAGGTTTAGTCTTATATCTGTTGCTGTTGCTATTTCGTAACTTCAAATCGTAAGTGCAACTCTTTTGTGTTTATAGATATTTTTAAAAGTTGTATCATTTTAGGATTAATATTCCAACAAAGTTTTAATTATCATAAAAGATTATTGAAATTTATTTTATTTGAATGGATGTATTTTGATGTTTATGGCAAAGTCTCGTAGTCCTCGAGCTATCGCTCTGCGGAAGAACGATTCTTTGCCATAAACATCAAGCTGTCAAATGAGATATTCATTAGCAGAAGTTATTATATATAAGTGACATTAAATGGATAAACTATGAATGACTTCAGCAAACCATCTTCTGCCTATGAAACTCATTAGGACTTAGAAATCCTAAACTCTTTCGAGGACGATGGTTTAAAAGAACTTCAACTCTTTTTACATCCTTTTGAGTGATCTTTCTGAAGTCTGTCTTCTTTGGAAAATACTGACGGATTAAACCATTTGTGTTCTCATTTAAACCTCGCTCATAAGAACTGTAAGGATGTGCAAAATAAACTTTACATCCGGTATATTCACTGATCTGCTCATGACACGAAAACTCTTTACCATTGTCTAATGTGATCGTATGAACAATCTCTCCTTTAAGAGCTTTAGAAATAGAAAAACAGCTTCAGATCTCTTAGATCCTATTTTGAAGATCCTCGTCTTCTTAGAGCATCTATCTACAAGAGTCACTAAAGCTCCCTTGTGATTTCCTTCTATCATCAGATCACCTTCTATATCTCCTATCCGTATCTTCTTATCTACTATCTGAGGCCTCTTATCAATACTCACTCTATTCTGTATCTGACCCCTTTTATCAAATCTACTTGTACCATATCGCTTCTTCCGTTTTTTCTGACATCTTAAAAATTTGTAGAGAGAACCTCCTACTTTCTTATCCTTTAGAATATGCTGGTAAATACTCTCGTGACTTACAAATAAACCTCTTTCACGAAGATAACCACAAATCTGTTCCGGACTCCAATAACAACAACGAAGAAACTTCTCAATCCTACGAATAACTTTCTGTGTTATCTTTATATGTCTATGAGAATTCTTCAGACGATAAGAGGCTTTTTCATGGGCTTGGTGAGCGCGATATCCACGCAAACCTCTATTACGATTCATTTCCCTATATAACGTGCTTTTATCTCGACCTAACTGCTTTGCAATTGAACTTATTGATTTTCCACTTCTCAAAAGTGCTGAAACCTGATACCTTTCAACTTAGGTTAGATGAGTGTACTTGCTCATGGAATACTCCTTTCATTATTTAAAGCGTATGGACTAGAGTATTCCTCTAACCCACTTTAAACAACTAGGCAAGGAGTTGCACTTACAGCTTGAATCCACCAAATCTAAAATCCTTAATCAAATGAAAACTCCGGCTTCCATGATAACCTAAATAATTTAATCTCAAAAATATAAAAAATACTCACCAATATCTCTCTAGCTAAATCCTTCTGCAACAAAGCCTTTAAAAGAAATAAAAAATCATCTTATATCTTTAAAAAGTAAAGGATTTATGTTATCAAGAAGAGAAGGCTCAACAAGTATAGGGCATACTCTAGAACAGGAACTTGGGTTAACTGAAAATAATTTAGCTATTCCCGATATAAGTGGTCGTGTAGAATTAAAGGCAACTCGAAAAAATTCAAGTTCACTGATAACATTATTTGCTTTTAATAAAGCCGTTTGGAGAATTCACCCAAAAGAGGTTATTGAGAAATATGGTTATATTGATGAAAAAAGTCGTCAAGCTCTACAGTCAAGAGTCTCCTGTTCTCGTTACAATTCACGGAATTTAAAAATTGAGTTAGATAAAATAGATCATAAAGTTCACCTGTATTCTAATACAGAAGATTTGCTTGCAACATGGAATATTTATACAATAGTAGGAAAATTTATCTCTAAATTCGAAAAATTATTGATTGTTTTCGCAGATACTCGACGTGTTCATGGTAAAGAAAGTTTTTTATTTAATGAAGCATATCTTCTTAAAGAGCCACTTCCTGAATGCTTTCTAAGAGCTTTTGAAAATTCTCAAATTGTGATTGAGCTGCGCATGTATTTAAAAAACACAGGTAGTGTAAGGAATCATGGAACTGCATTTCGTATTAAAGAAAGCGATATAATTCATTTATATAAAGATAAACAACAAATTTTGTGACCACTCCTCCAGCACATAATAAAATAAAGAAGTCTATCATAGCTTTATATACAAGCTAGAAGTTTATGTTATAAAACCTTGTTTGCCAGACTCCCAGATAAAGTGTAACCTATGTCTCCAGAATGGACCCAGCTGCCTGAAACGGATTGCCTTGTCTGCCCGATTGCCAGATCCTAGAATATATATTGTAGATGCGATATCTGTTGGGACCACTCTATTTAAATTAATATTTATGCAATAGGTTAGGTTATTGAGGGTTGTCATAAAGGAAGGTGGGATATTGCTTATCAAAGCAAGCTGCGCAGTAAGTGTCTTTATCATCCTTAACAGCAGCAAATAAATCTTCCATTGATAAATATGCTAGCGAGTCTGCTCCAATACTTTGTCTGACCTCTTCTAGAGTCAAAGTGTTCATAATGAGTTTTTCTGCTTTTGGAGTATCTACACCATAAAAACAGGATCCTCTTGTTGGAGGCGCAGCTATACGGAAATGAATCTTTTCAGCACCAGCTTTTCTCAAAATTTGAACAACCTTCTTACTAGTAGTTCCTCTCACTAAAGAATCATCTACAACAATGATCTGCTTTCCTTTTAAAAAAGCGGATAAAGGATTAAGCTTTATTTTTACACCAAAATTTCTCATACTTTGTGTTGGTTCAATAAACGTGCGACCTACATAGTGACTTCTAATGATTCCAAGTTCAAAAGGAATTTTTGAAGTCTCACTGTATCCAATAGCTGCAGGTATGCCGCTGTCAGGTACAGGCATTACCATATCTGCTTTGATAGATTCTTTTTTTGCTAATAGAGAGCCAAGAGTTTTTCGAACTTTGTATACACTCTCACCAAAAATAAAACTATCTGGTCTTGAAAAATAAACATGTTCAAATATACATTTTGATTTCTTTGAACTTTTTTTACTAGGGAGAGGTATACTTTTAGCAAAAGAATCAGAATGTTCTCCTGACTGATCTCTCCAAAAAATCTCTCCTGGTTCAATCTCTCTTACATAATCTGCTTCAATTAAATCTAAGGCACAAGACTCAGAGGCAATAACTGTTGTTTTTTGGTCCTTTTTACCTAATATAAGAGGACGGAACCCGTGAGTGTCTCTTATCACAATCAAACTCCTATCAGTTAAGATAAGTAAACTGAATGCACCATCTAGTTGACTTAAAACAGTTTTTAACCCTTCTAAGAAAGGCACCTCTGACTGCTTTGCTAAAAGATGTAAAATCACTTCTGTGTCATTAGTGCCATGAAAAAGAGTGCCTGTACTAGATAACTGCTTTCTAATCTCAGTAGTATTCACAATATTACCATTATGAGCAATAGAGATTTGCCCTTTTCTCCATTGAGTGGTAAGAGGTTGAATATTATTCATAGAATTGCGGCCTGTGATAGAATATCTGACATGTCCTATAGCAGCAGCTCCTTTTAAACGGTCTAACTCTTTTTGTTTAAAAGCATCAGCTACTAAACCTAAACGTCGACTTTGGATTTGTAGTTTTTTCTGATAATCTAAGCTAACGATACCACACGCTTCTTGTCCTCTATGTTGTAGAGCATAAAGGCCTAAATAAGTCCACTTACTAGCTTCATTATCTCCCCAAATTCCAAAAATGCCACATTCGTCCTTAAAACCCAAAACTCTTCTCCTTTTCATAAGATTTGTATATTTGATCTAAATCCCAACAGATATCATCATTTTTAATAGCTTCACCACCTGTTTCACCTAAAAGTATACCATCTTTTAAATCTGGTTCTGTAAATTGATCTAAAACAGCATTGACACTTAAAGGGTCTACAGCAAGGATGACTTGATAAAGTTTTTCAGAAAACAAAGGAATGTCATTTAATAATTTGATGCCTACACAAGCTGATTTACAACAAAGTCTGCAAAGAGTATAACCGACAGAGTGTTTTATAACCCTTGAAGCAAATATTTTATCTGTAGAACATAAATTTTTTAAATCATATATCCATTGATTAAGCTTATCAAAATCTGGCTTCTTGTCATATCGATCAAGATAAGACATATTTATTTCTAACAGTAAAATGGCATGTCCTACCTTATAAATTGCATCTTCAGGGATATGTGATGAGTTGTCTTTTAAACCGACCATACCAATTGCAGGAGTAGGTGTGATATTTTGATCTTGAAACTCATTATAAAAACTGACGTTACCAGAAATGATAGGAATATTTAGAGATTGACAGGCTTCATTCATCCCATGGACTGTATCTACAAATTGGGTCATGATCTGTGTTTTTTGCGGGTTTCCAAAGTTTAGGCAATTTGTCACAGCAATAGGTTCGAACCCTTTAATAGCAAGCTCTATAGCAGGGTAAAATATGGCATCTTTGCCTCCTATTAAGGCATCTTGTTGCATGATGTGAGGGCGACCACCTAAAACTATGCCTAGATCTCTTTGAGTTTCAGGAAGCTTTAAAACTCCTACGCTATAAGAGCAATCTCTTACAGTTTTAGCTCCAACTCTTTGGTCATATTGTTGAAAAACCCAACGCCTTGAACAGCCTTGCGCGCTTGAAAGCTGATCCCAAATAGATATTGGATGTGTTTGAGATGTGTTTAAAGACTCATATCCTTTATGATCTTCTCCCTCATTGTATGGCCTGTTATATTCAGGGGCATCTTTAACTAAAATATCAGGGTCTATTTTAGCTATTTCTTTGCCATGCCAATAAAGATAAACTTGTCTCTCCTTAATGATATGACCTATTTGCTGGGCTTGTAGGTCCCACTTATTAAAAATAGCCTGTAGTTCTTGAAGGTTTTCAGGGTGGCAGATCACAAGCATCCTCTCCTGACTTTCTGATAAAAGAATATCTGCTGGAGTTAAATTTTGATCTCTTAAGGGGACTTGATCTAAATAAAGTTCCATCCCAACTTGTCCCTTAGAGGCCATCTCAAAGCTAGAGCTAGTGAGACCAGAGGCGCCCATATCTTGAATAGCTTCTACAAGATTGGCTTTCATCGCTTCTAAACAAGATTCAATAAGCAATTTCTCAAAAAAAGGATCACCGATTTGTACAGTTGGTCTGTTATCAATTCCTTCATCTGAAGGTTTACTTGCCATACTTGCACCATGAATGCCATCTCGGCCTGTTTTTGCGCCTACATAGACAACCAAGTCCCCTTCATTTTTTGGATGAGATAAAAAAATTTTATCATTTTTACCAAAATACCCTAGAGCAAAAGCATTGACTAAAATATTATAATTATAACCTGAGTGAAATTCTGTTTGGCCTGTCAGCATAGGTACTCCTACACAATTACCATATCCTCCTATACCACGGACAACACCATTTAGAAGCCATTTCATTTTAGGGGAGATAGGACTCCCAAAACAAAGGTAGTTTGCAAGAGCGATAGGTCTTGCTCCCATTGTGAAAATATCTCTTAAAATACCTCCTACACCTGTTGCAGCACCTTGGTAAGGTTCAATTAAGCTAGGATGATTGTGGCTTTCTATCTTAAAGGCAATTCTTTCTCCTTGTCCTAAATCTACAACACCAGCATTTTCACCAAAACCATGAAGCACTCTTTTGTGTTGGGAAAAAAGCTTTCTTAGATGTTTTTTTGAGCTTTTATAACTGCAATGCTCACTCCATAAAGCAGAAAAAAGAGACCATTCTACTCCTTGTGGCTCTCTATTAAGCTTTTTGCAAGCCAATTGGTACTCTTCTTGAGATAAGCCATAATAGTTAAGTTTGTCTTTTTTTGCCTTTTGGCTGTTATCTTCTGTATTCATAAGTGATATGGCCCTCGTTCAATGTGTTATACAAGTGAGGGGAACTTAATGCAAGCTCAATCCTCTTAAGTTCCTTTGGGTTGCAAAAACAATTAGAAAATAAACTGGAATTATTTTTTAAATTAGCTACAATATAATAAGAAAAATAATAGGTCTTAGAAAGTTATTATTGTTTATGAGTTTGTGAGTTGTTTAGGCTATCATTATGATGATTTTTTTATTCACTATTTGCTTAGGAGCCATTGTTGGGATACTATCTACTTTTTTAGGTTTAGGTGGTGGGATCTTTTTCGTAACGCTTCTTCCTCTTCTTTACGAGGGAATTGACCATAAAACGGCTATTGGAACTGGTCTGGCTAGTGTATTTTTAATTGTTTCTTTAAACACTTTTCAATTCAACAAAAGAGGACTTGTATGCTGGAGTACTGTTTTAAAACTGGCGCCCTCTACTCTCATTTTTGCTTTTTTAGCTGGCAAATTAGCGCATAAGGTTCCAAATGAGATACTTATTTTATGTCTTACAGGGGTTTTGGGTTATTTGTCTTTTCGATCCTTTGTAAATAAGCCTAAAAAGAAAAAGCCAAAATCTATACCTTTGATATGGCTGAACTTATTAGGAATTTATGCAGGAGGGATTTCAGGGTTGACAGGTATTGGTTCTGGAGCTGTCACAAGTACATGTTTTTTAAACTGGAACCTTTTACCAAATCAAAAAATCTCTCCAACAAGTAATGCTGTGATGGTCATGACAAATTTATCAGGACTCCTTGCTTATTTAGAACTTCAAAATATGACCTTTCATTGGCCTCTGCAAATCGGTTATGTGAGATGGGATTTAGCCCTTTTGCTTTTTGCCTCTTCTCTCTTAACAGTGTTTTTTGGTGTACGTTTGCAAGGTCGTATTGCTGAAAAGACTAGATCTTTATCTATTGCTTACTTATTGTTTGTTCTTTGTATTTATGAAGCTTTTCAGTTTTATCAGTTGTATAAGAATTTGTGACGTATTTGCTTTTAACTTTTATTGATGTCTTATAAAATCTTTAGAACTCAAAAGGTTTAGGTGAAATGGGAGCAGGCCTTCCAGATTTTGAATAAGCAGCTACACCAATAGGCAAGAGTCCTAAATGACGGGATTTTTTAATAGCTTGTTTAAGATGTCTTTGTTGGAAGTGGCTGAGTTTAGTTATCCTGGCAGGAGTGATTTTAGCTCCCTCAGACAAACATTTACTTAAGCTTAAAGGGTTTTTGTAATCAAAAACATAATCAGAAGGGTAATCTAGGCGATACTTTAAACGAACATTTTTGTTTAACATTATCTGGCACTCCTTATGGGCTTAAATTTTGTATATCTCTACTTAATTGTATGCATTAGCTGTAAAAAGTAAACAATAAAGGCTTGTCAAAAGGCCTTCTTTTTTATATACAAAGTGAGAATACTTTTATATAGTATAATGATAGTAAAAACAACTCATAATTTTTAAAAGGGGCTTCTTATTATGTCCATTTGCGAGCTTACAAGGAAAAAACCAGTTGTTGTGAATTTAGTGAGTCATTCTAATATCAAAACCAAGTCATTTAGTAGGCCTAATATTCAAAATAAGCAGCTTTATAGCCAAGCACTCAGGCAGAGCTTTAATTTTAACATTGCAATAAGCACATTACGTACAATAGAGCATAAAGGGGGCTTTGACACATTTATTTTAAAGCAACCAAGTCATTTACTTTCAAAAAGGGCCGTGATAGTTCAAAAAAAGATAAAAAAGAAGTTAAAATCAATTTAATCTAATATTTTGAGTTAAAATATTTACAAACAAATAAGGTAGAGGGTTTTATGAGCAGTGGTATAGGTAAAAAATTTAGAGCTTATAAAGGACGTTCTGCCAAAGTTATTGCAGGTGCTGATAAGGGTAAAACAGGCACTATTTTAAACATTCGTGAATTTAATAATACCATACAGGTTCAGGTACAAGGGGTGCGTCTGCAAAAAAAGCATGATAAAAAGGAAGGTATAAAAACTCAAACAGGTTATATTGATTTTTCCAATATCAAGGTAGATCTTACAAAAGCAAAGGTTACAAGCTCACCTAAAACAAATAAGAAGGATCAAAAAACTCCTGTAAAGGCAAATGATGATAAATCATGAATAAAAACCTTGCTTTAGAATTTGTAAAGGTCACAGAAACTGCTGCTGTTGCAAGTGCTAAATTTATAGGAAAAGGAGATTCTATCGCAGCAGATCAGGCGGCTGTAGATGCTATGAGAAAGGCATTTAACCGTGTAGATATTGATGGAGAGATTGTTATAGGTGAAGGTGAGCGTGATAAAGCTCCTATGCTCTTCATTGGGGAGAAAGTTGGCAGTTTAACAAGTGGTTGTCCGCAAGTTGATATTGCTTTGGACCCGTTAGAAGGGACTTCAATTTGCGCAAAGGCTGGGTATGGGGCACTTTCAGTTCTTGCCGTGGCTCCCAAGAAAAATCTTTTACATGCTCCAGATACTTATATGGATAAAATTGCTGTAGGCCCAGAAGGTTGTCATGCTGTTCATATTGAAAATTCTGCTACAAAGAACATCCAGTCTTTAGCTAGAGCATTAAAAAAGAATGTCTCTGATATAACCGTTACAATTTTAAATAGACCTCGTCATGAGAAGCTTTTAGATGAAGTTCGAATGACAGGGGCACGTGTTCAACTTATTGATGACGGAGATGTTTCTGCAGCTATTATGACAGCACAAAAAAACTCTGGTGTTGACTTGCTTTTAGGTATTGGAGGAGCTCCTGAGGGAGTTCTTGCAGCTGTTGCTCTTAAATGTTTACGTGGAAAATTTGAAGGTCAATTAAAATTTCAGGATTCTCAAGAAAGAGAGCGTGCTATTTCTATGGGTTTGAAAGATCCTGATCAGAGTTTAAAGTTAGAAGAATTAGTCTCATCAGATGATATTATGTTTATCGCAACAGGTGTAACAGATGGCCCTCTTTTAAGGGGTGTTCAATTTTGTTCAGAATCTGGTATAAAAACATTTTCAATAGTGATTCAACCAGGGACGACTCTTTATATTGAAACTATTCATCAATCAGATGAGATGGTCGTGTAAATTTGGTCACAATATGATGTCTATAAATATTAAATGCTTTTCTTGTAAAAAAGTCACTAGTTGGGAAAATGTAACAAGAAGGGATGAATGTCCTCATTGTAAAGCTGATGCGCATGTTTGTTTGAATTGTCGGTTTTTCTCTGAGTCTCATCATCATCAATGCCTAGAAACTCAAGCTGAATATGTCAAAGAAAAAGAACGTGCCAATTTTTGTGAATACTTTGCCCCTTCATCTTCCTCTGATCAAAGTGGTTCTAAGTCGGAAGATTTATTAAAAACTGCTGAACAGTTGTTTAAAAAATAATCAATATAACCATTCATAATTTGTGAAAGAAGCCTTTACTAACTAGTAGATGGTTTTTAGGTATAGGGTTTAAGCAACTAAATCATTGTTTAAATACTGACAGGTTGTTCTAGTGGAGATGTTCTTCTTAAATAATCTAAGTCATATATACAAGAAAGGTTATTAATATCTTCTTCATTCACTGGTTGCCTGACTAAATCAGTTATCATATTAGACTTAATGTACATTAGAGGGCTGTTAGGGTTATCAGCTAATCCGAGCGCATGCCCAAATTCATGAGATATAGTATTTCTTATCAAGTTTTCGTTAAAAGCTCTTATACCTCTTGGATTTAAATATTGAAGATTAGTATTAATGAGAGTGTTAACTGTATCTTCTACTATTATAATATCAGTATTTATAAGCTGAACGTAAGAGTTCACTAGTTTAACACCCGATTTTCTTGTAAGAGCTAAAGAACGTGTATAAGAGTTATTTTCGTCAGTAACTGGAATCTCACTTCGACTTAACCAATAGATCACATTTTTTTTATCAGATTCCATAGAGTTTACACTTAAGACACGTTTTTGATTGATATCGTTTTGGATTATAATAAATTTGGCATCAAGTGCTGTATTCCACATTTCAGCACTTTCATGGAAAAAAGAAATATATTCTTCAGGAACAGTATGGTGTAATTCAAAAAGAACAGGTAAAGATATACCCCAAGAATGAGGTAAATCTGAAAACTTTTCTGATCGAGTTACAAACTCACATGAATTATCTGGATCTCTTGTTGCGTTAGAATTTGGATTAGGAGCAGGGGAGCAGCCACAAAAAATTATTGATAAAATCCATAGTGTTAATTTGTGATAGAAATTTTTTTTCATCATAAAGCTCTTTGAAGTTTATGTTATAAGAAGCATATCAGAGCACAGGCTTGATAATTTTTCAATCAAAATTTCACTAAAAAAGTAATGTAAAGTCTTTATTAAATATAGATAAAGGACAACCTGATAAAGGCAAAGAGGTCTGAAATAATATTTAATAAGTTCAATCTATGTATGAAATAACTAAAATATATTGTAGGTCGCTTTAAAAATAATATTTAACTTAATTTATGAAGTAATATCCATGACTTGCTTCTTTTTTAAAGATTCTTTAAATATATATGGACTTTATAGTTTTTTGCAGAAAAACTTGATTCATTAGAAAAGGATGTGTTAACTGTCTCTCTATAGACTTTTTGTGGCTATGTACTTTTTGGTAACACAACATGGTTAAGGTGGAGTGGTTTGCATTTTTGTAGAATTGTATTCTTAATAGCTACCAGTATAGCAGTAGTAGGTGGGTTTGTGTTAGCAAATGATCAAGTTGCTGTTTTGCAAACTGAGTCACCTGTCTGTGTCTCGCCTTTATTACAAGATAGGGTATCAAATCATTTACAAGAGATAGAGCTTTTTGCGGCAATCATGGATGGGGATCACTCAGCTGTACGGAAGGCGTTACAGGCTGGGACAGATTCTTCTACTATTTCCAATTCTATATATGCAATTTATAAAACGAGTGAACCTATATTAAATGCATCAAATCCAAGAGTTAAAGCAGTCAATCCAAAAGCTGTATTTATACCTAAGCCTGATGATACA
Source organism: Bdellovibrionales bacterium (assembly GCA_965262715.1). Taxonomy (GTDB): domain Bacteria; phylum Bdellovibrionota; class Bdellovibrionia; order Bdellovibrionales; family JAUICD01. The sequence continues at coordinate 2,619,434 of OZ253553.1, forward strand.
CTGTTAGATAGATTTTTTTATACTCGTAAAAATGGTACCAAAACAAACTCATTGATATCGAGTCTGTTAGATAAACTCTTTAATGTTCATGGGAGTGATAATGATACAGAGATCATAGAACTACCAGCTTTACATATTGCTGTGGTAATGGGTAATCCTCATATAGTAAAGTTACTTTTAGAAGCTCATGCAGATACAAAAACAATAGATAAACAATATAATCTTACGGCTTTGTCTTTTTTGTGTTGTCAAGGACGTGTTGACGATGCAGTTGATGTAGAATTAATGGTAGAATCTTTTATTGAAGCTGGTTCAAACAGTAATGAAGTGGCTAATGCATTTCATTATGCAGCTATGACAAGTAATGTGATTGTGGCTGCTGCTCTTGTGAAAGAAGCAAAGGAATTCATACCAGATTGGATGCTCACTATGCAGCGTGCAGTTCCATTAAGGGACAGAGAAAGAGCAAGTGCTTATAATTCAATGTTACAACAATTAATGGATATGAGGTTAATTGAACCAGAACCATAAATTGACCATCAACTAAAAACTTCATACTTCAATTAATCTAGGGTGCTGCATTTTAGAAGAGGCATATTTTATAGAAGCTCTTATATCTTTCTCTGTTAATTCTGGAAATTCTTCTATTATCTCAGAAAAAGATAATCCATTTCCTAAAAGATCTAAAACATCTACTACCCTTATACGCATTCCTCTTATACAAGGTTGTCCACCACATTGGTTGAAATTTATAGTAATAATATTTTTATCCGTATTTCACCTCATTAAATTATTGTTTTTGAATAGAGAGTATGGGTTTTCTTTTTTCATAATTACCACAATTTATGTTATAATTATACATATAGAAACTTAGATTTGTCATTATATTTATATTTGTCACAATTTATCTGACAATCGGTTCCTGGATACTGCTTGCCTGAATGCCAGAAAAACAAAGGGTGGATAGGTACAATCATCAGGCAGTCGGGCAATCTGTATTAGGCAACAGCTTGCCAGATGACTAGAGGAAGATATTAAAAAAATGAAAAGATGATTTCCTTAACATTTTGTAAAAAAATAATAAAGATCCGCCTTAGTAAAAATAAACGGATTTTTGAGACAGTGTAGTAGAAGGATTGTTTTTTAGAAAAACAAGGAAAAAATCTTTGAAGCTATGATTTGATGCATAAGCTGAGTCCTCGAGCGATTGCTTAGATAGCAATCACTCTGCGGAAGATCTCGTTCTTCAGCTTATACATCAAGTCTTATTTAGCTATAAAGATTTGGTGTAATTTGTAAGGAGAGGAAGTAAGAAATAAGATAGTAACCATTTTCCCTAACATGAGATAAGAGAATAAAGACATTCTTCCTACTAAAAATAAACATGCTTTTGAGGTAGTCAGCTTTTTATTGAAGGCGTGAGCCTTCAAGCTGACTACCCAAAAGTGGCTAGAAGCCAGTTTATTTTTAGTGAGATAAAATCGAGAGGCATTTTAGTGAAACAGAGGCAGGTTTATTTTTAGTGAAATAATTGTAATATGATATAATATTATAAACGTGTTACCTCATAATAAATTGTGTTTTTATGAATAGAGATGGACATTTCTCATTTTTGTGTTATAAACTAAGGAAATTTTATCTTAAATGTAAAGACCTGCTGATTTGCTTTAAAAATACCGATTAGTTTTAATCAGTGGTGGCTTTTTATTACTAAAAGGAGAATTTTTAATGTTGAGAGTGCCAGTAAAACCTGAACTATTACGTTGGGCATACCAACGTGCAGGTATTAAGCCTCAAGACTTAAACAAACGTTTTAAAAAACTGGAAGATTGGGAAACTGGTAAAGTAAAACCCACACTCAAACAATTAGAAGCTTTTGCTGATGCCACTTATGCGCCAATTGGATATTTATTTTTAGATAAACCCCCAGCAGAGGAAAAAATTCCTATACCAGATTTACGCACAATAGGCAATAAAGAAGTCCATAGACCAAGCCTTCAACTTATTGATACTATTCATTTATGTCAACAACGGCAGGATTGGTATCGAGATTATATCCGCTCTGAAGGTCATAAACCTCTTACATTTGTTGGTTCCGCTAATATAAAAAATTCTATTGAAAAAATAGCTGAAGAAATGCGCAAAGCTCTTAATTTTAACTTAGAAACGCGTAAACAACTTCAAACTTGGGAGAATGCTTTGCAGTTATTTAGAAAGCAAGTTGATCGTATTGGTGTCATGGTTATGATTAGTGGTGTTGTAGGTAATAACACTAAACGCGAACTGAATGTTGAAGAATTTAGAGGTTTTACTTTAAGCGACAATTTTGCTCCTTTAATCTTTATAAATGGTCAAGATGCCAAATCTGCGCAAATGTTTACTTTAGCTCATGAACTAGCTCATATCTGGCTTGGTGAAAGTGCCATTAGTAACGTGGCTTTAAACTCTCATCTATCTAATAATAAGGAGATTGAAGTTTGGTGTAATAAAGTTGCAGCAGAGTTCCTTGTTCCATTAAAAAGTCTTAAAAAAGAAGATGTGGGAACTCATCCTCTTAATGTTATTGTGCCTTTAGCTAAAAAATATAAGGTAAGTACATTAGTCACTATACGTAGATTATTTGATGCTGGATACATTAACCAAGATGAGTTTGATAAGTCTTATAAAGAGGAGCTTATTAAAATTAGAAAATCTTCTAAAAGCAGTGGTGGAGGTCACTTTTACCGTACAATAGAAATACGTACTAATAAAAGATTTATACGTAACCTTATGACATCTACTTATGAAGGAAAAACTTTATTTACAGAGGCCTTTCGTTTGCTAGGTATTACAAAAATAAAAACATTCGAGAGGATGAGAAAAGAAATATGGGAATGACCTATTTACTTGATACTGATGTATTTATAAGTGCGAAGAATCTTCATTATGGTTTTGATTTTTGTCCCGCTTTTTGGGATTGGTTAATTGTAAAAAATAAAGAGGAAAAAGTTTTTAGTATTAAAAATGTATATGATGAAATAAATAAAGGTAAAGATGAATTATCAGAATGGATGAAAAATAAAGGAAGCAACTTGTTTTTAAAACCAGATGAAGGGTTACTAACTGCTTTAAAACATATTACTGACTGGGTAGCTGTCTCACTTAAAATAAACTGGCCTCTGGCTATTTTTGGACAGTTAGCCTGAAGATTTACATCTTCAAGAAAATGCTAACTGTCTCAAAAATCCGTTTATTTTAAGTAGAAAGGATATTCTCTTTTCTTTACTACATGTTAAGGCAATCCGGCAAACTGTATCAGGTAGCTGGCAACTGTTTTAAATTTTTCCCTAATTTTTTCTCCCACCAAAGGGTAAAGGAGAAAAAGGTATGAAAAAATTTAAAACTTATCAGTTAGCAATTCAATTTTATCGTAATTCTAATAAATTATATTTAAAAGAACCTCTTAGAAATCAATTTCAAAGAGCTTCTCTAAGCATTGTGCTTAATTTAGCCGAGGGCACCGCAAAACCAACAGCTAAAGACCGTAGGAAGTTCTACAGAACAAGCCTTGGATCACTTAGGGAAATTCAAGCAATATTGGAGATTGTTAATGATCAAAAGTTAATCAAAGAAGCTGATCAATTAGGTGCTTATCTTTATAAGTTATGTCAGAATACATAATCTATTTATGGGTAAAACTTATCTGACAATCGGTTCCCTGATACTGCTTGCCTGAATGCCGGAATGCCAGAGAAAAAAGAGGTGGATAGGTACAATATCCACCCTTAAGAGATAGCTGTCTCACTTAAAATAAACTAGCCTCTGGCTATTTTTTGGCAGTTAGCCTGAAGATTTACATCTTCAAGAAAATGCTAACTGCCTCAAAAATCCGTTTATTTTTAGTAGAAAGGATATTCTTGTTTATTTACTACATGTTAAGGAAATGTAAAGGAAAAGCGGATGGGTACAATCATCCGCCTTTCAAAGAGATAGTTGTCTCACTTAAAATAAACTGGTCTCTGACCATTTTTGGACAGTTAGCCTGAAGGTTTACACCTTCAGAAAATGCTAACTGCCTCAAAAATCCGTTTATTTTTAGTAGAAAGGATATTCTTGTTTATTTACTACATGTTAAGGAAATGTAAAGGAAAAGCGGATGGGTACAATCATCCGCCTTTCAAAGAGATAAAAAATGATCTGTTAAGATCTTATATGTTTAAGTTTTGGCAACTTGCAAATTGCAAGAAGATTTAAATGTATCCCAATTGATAGTCTCACACCTTAATGGCTGATCGTTCTCTAATGTCACTCTCACTGTGCAAAAATAAACTCTGTATTTACTAAACTTGGTGCTACTTTGTAAATCATTGCACAATTTAGAAGCGTCCCTACCTCTGAAAAGTCCACAAGAGGCTTGGCAAACATTAAAAAACTCTTCTTTACTTCCTACAGAATTCGTTTTTTCAATATAATCTGTATCAAGTCGGTATTGTGCATAAAATACCTTTTGTGCTTTTTCTGTATCTAACTTTAAATTTGTAGATAATAGCTTCTTATCTGCTCTTTCAGTAGCTTCAAGCATCATAAGTCGACCACTATTATAGATAAACCCTAAGATACAAATAACAGCTATCGCTAATAAATAAAATAACCTCCTTGGTTTTGTTTTTCTCATAATCCACCAGCTTGTGCATTCTTTAAATCTTTATGATGGGATATAGTCCATACATCATCTACATCACCTCCTAAATTGCCAATGGCTGTAATGACAAAGACGGGACTAAACGCATTCTGATTGTCAATTCCAGCATTTGGTGTTACCCATGTTCCGCTTGCTGATGTACAGTCAGCTTGATTAGCTACATTTCTTATTGAGCAGGCCCCTGCATGACTTGGAACTAATGAAAAATCAAGAGTACTTCCACTGACATTTAAATCAGCACCTACTTTGATAAGACATGTTTCAGTCCCAGGTTTGCACAGTTCATGTGTATTGGTTAGGTCCACATCAGTAGTAGGAGGACCATCAAACCAACTAGGGGTAGTGGTTAGATTTATGTTTTTACCTGTTGGGTTGACTGTGGTGCCTTTAGGCCAACCAACCAGATAGAGCAGATCTCCTTGAGCACTAAAACCTATCTGTTGAAGGTTTTGTGAGGCATACCGCCATTCTGATGCAAATGCAATTTCACTAGTGTAAATGCCAGAGAGCATTGTTTTAGCTTCTACCTGCTTTGCCTTGCGCACATAACCTTGATAGCTTGGAACAGCTATTGCCGTTATTACACCTATAATAGCCACAACAATCATAATCTCTAATAAAGAAAAACCTTTGTTGGATAAATACATCTTTTGATCACCTACAATAAAATGCCCATGCTTGAACATGGGCAATTAATCACTCAACTCCATTCTGTACATTTGTTATCCTTTTACTTTCAGTCATAGTCCATTGATCTGTTAGGTCACCTCCAATACTGGCAACTGCTCCAATAGTAAATATTGTCCTATTCCTTGCTACATTATTAAGTTTGGGGCCAGCTTTTTGACAACCTGTAGCTCCTGGTGGTGTAGGATCACAAGCTTTAGTTGCTAGATTATAATTACAGCCAGTTGCCGTGCCAGTTCCTAAAGTACAACTTTTAGTTACATCGGCTAAAGATAAAGAAGTTCCATCTGCTTCTTTATTTGCACCAAGTGGAACATGACATGAGTTAAGAAGTGTTCCTGTTGTATGATGTGGCCCGCTACAAATAAAGGTGTTGATATCATCTTCATTTTTAGCTGCAGGACCATAATAACCTAGAGGTGCTGTTGTTAAATTTAGATTTATGCCAGTATCTACTTTCTCTGAAAAACCTGTTAAATATGTCACTTGACCACTAGGTGTAAAACCAATTTGCAGTAAGTTAGACGAGCCTAAGGCATGTTCTGCCATAAAAGCAATCTCTGCTGTGTACAAAGATGCCAGCATTGTCTTTGCTTCTGATTGGCGTGCCTTTCGTTGAAATTTCTGGTAACTCGGTATGGCAATGGCTGCTAATATACCAATGATGGCCACCACAACCATTAACTCCACTAATGAAAACCCTTTTTGACTTTTTAATAATTTATTTCTTTTAATAAACTTAAACACTCTTGATAATGATTTCATTTTTATTCTCCCCATTTATCTTTAAAGATTGTTAAAAACACCTCACTACTTGCTTTTTTGTTTCTTATGTATTCTCAAGCTGACTGTGAAAGGTAAAAAAACAGCTAAAAATATCAAAAATGAAAATCTTCAAAGCCACATCAAAAGACTAGTTTTTGAACTAACTGGACTGTAACTTACGTACATAAGTTACAGTATCAAGTTATTAAAATGATTACCGATATAATAAATTGGAAGGTCTTAGACAGTGATGGTAGTTGGTCTGGAAATGGCCAAAAACGTCAATGATTCTAAAGGAACAGGACTGTAACTTATGTACGTAAGTTACAGTGCTAAGTATTTGAAATCATTGAGTTGCTGGACTGTCTAGTCTAGCATTGAAACAACACCTAAGCTTAGAAAACCATAAGAATGTTGCAAAACGATAAATAATTTGTATCTAAGCAGGACAATTCTCTATATTTTCATTTTAGTGAAAGAAAAATGCAAAGAAAAGTTTTCCTTATTACCACTCGAGTTCAATCTTTCTATTTGTAAGCACTTTATTTTGAATGCCAAACAAGTAAGAAGAGCTAATGATAAAAATGAGAAAAAGCTTGCTTCATGAGTCTGACTTTTGGGCAATGGTTTTGAAATTAGCTAGATAAATTGAAGGTAAATGTTATTGAACACAGCGCGCTTAAAGTTTTTATTGCTTTTTTGAACAATATATAATATTATATATAGTAACTTCCCTATTAATTTCGATTGGTAGGTGCAAGCCACTACATTTTTGTAGTGGCTTTTGCTTTTTTATGAAATATTGGTAAGTCATGAAATGAACAATTATAAAAAATACGGTATATATGTTGATGGTTTTAATCTTTATTACCGTCTTCTCAAAAAGTTTCCACGATATAAATGGCTAGATGTAAAGTTGCTTTTTATGTCTTTTAATTTTGAGCCTCGTCCAATTAAGGTTATTAGATATTTTTAAAAATTATATCAGATTAATATTCCAAGGTTTTAATTGTAGTGCCTATGGTGCAATGTATCATCTAATGATTCCAGTAACTTATAAGTTTAAACCGTCGAAGTCAGGATTATAGTAAGGAATTTAATTTGACATCTTAGATGCTCATCGATTATAGAACCTTGTAAAGTCAGGTTTTTAAACTTAATTGTGGGGAGATGTGTAATGTATAAATTGAGTCAATATTTACTAGGTTTTATAATAACTATGTCGCTGGGTTCTTTTGCTTCAGCACAAGGGAATTTATTTTGTAGTAGTTCATGGTGGAGTGGGATCACCTTTGATGGTGCTACTCGTACTATAGAACTCTATCGTGACTCCTTAGATTTTGCTATGACACAAACTTGTAATCAACAAGGAGATACTCCTTTCATGATCGCTTTAAGATCTATACCAGAACCTATATCGTCAGATCAAGTCAAAGCTTTGGTACCTTTCTTTGCTTTTTTAGATGAGCATAATCTTCATCATGTCACTAATAGAGATGGCTACACAGCTTGGATTATAAGTCAACTGCGATGGCAAAGAGCACTTCGCAGATGGAATGATTATGCTCAAAACCATCCTATGAGTCAGTGGGGAAATAATCTTAACGGAGAGGTATTTGAAGCTACGCTTTTTATTCTTCTTATGCAGGCAGATCGAGATGTTTCATTCAGTGAAGTCTTAAGTACAGTGATAGATGATTTAACTGAACACACAAGCGATGTTAACACTACTCTAATGGAAGAATTAGAAAGATTAGAGGAGCTATTGGAAAGAGGATTCGAAGAAAATTTATTACCCGAATCTCAAGGTAATGAAAACAGGTAATAAAATAACTTCTTATTCCCAAAGTTGTTTGTTAAAGCATTTCAAGCTATATTTGTATTGCATCCTTATGAGGAATAGGGCATGAGCAAAGTTATTAGCATATTGTTAATGTTATAGTTACAGCCAACTTTTGTATTGGCTGTAACTTCCCGTATCGTAAGTTTCTCACCAGCGACAACAGAAATGCTCTTTGATTTAAACTTAAGCCATCTCATTGTGGGAAAACACAATATTCTGACATATCCCTAATTTTAACTCAAATATTAGAATTTTGACGTTTTGACCGGATGCATTTCGAAACAAAATTTAAATCTCATCATTATTTTGCACATTCTCTCTGCCAATGTATCTGGCAATCAGGAATCGGTTTCCGGGATCAGTTCCCGAATACTGCATGCCCGATTGCCAGTCTGCCTGTTTGCCGGAAAAGAAAAAGCTTAGACACTTAACCTTATTCAGAAGATGTTATCAGTTTCATGCTGATGTTGAAAGATATTAAAGGATGCCATGTGCTACTGTCTTGTTCTACTGTACCTACTGGTTCAAGAGCAAGAGCTGCTTTAATATCTGTAATCACAGATTTAGGAACCATTAGGAGCTTGCTTGAAATGCTTAATTCAGTTGGAATTTCATCACTAGAGGATGGTTGGCCTAGATCAACTAAGTAAATCATAACTTGATCTGGAAGAGTTTGGATATCAGCATCTAAATCATCTTTAAGAGCTAACAGTGTATAATTTGTATTTTCAACTTGAACCACCCTATTTATATCATACTCATCCTCATCCTCTTGATCGAGTTGTATATAATCATTATTGAAACGATGAAAAGTAATTGTAAAAGACACATCTTCTAGGAGAAATGTAAACTCTTTAGCATCTATAGTTGACTGTTCTATTTCTTTAGGATCGGAAGCAATGGCTTGTTTAATATCTGTGATTAAAGATTTCTGAGTAAGAAGAACTTCTCCTTCAAATGTGACATCACCATTGCTTTGATCTGCTCCTCGAGTAACCAGTATAATACTTATATATTCAGGGAGACTTGTAAGCTCAGTATCTAAATGCGCTTGATCAACTAGAAGTGTTTTACTTGTTCCTTTAACTGTCACTTGACTATTGAGGTCTTCCGGAAAAGCCCCTGCAATATCATCGCTATTACTATCGTCATTATTATTATTACTGAAAGCTATTTTCATAGACTCTAAAAAGTCATCAAAGGTTACATCTGGGTTTTGAATGTTAGGGTTAGGTTGGTTAGGTTCTTCTTGTTGAACCTCTGCACGGCAACCTAAAAAAAGAAATGTACAAGATACTATAATAAACAGTCTCATTTTTTGACACATCGTATAGACTCCTTGAAAGTATCAATAATTAAGTAAGAATACCTTTATGATTTATCGGTAGAATTTATTTCCTTGTAAAGGTTATTAGAAGCCATCTCAAAAATGCTGCTTGCCTCGAAAATCCGTTTATTTTTAGTAGGAGGATATCTTCTTTCTTTTACATCATGTTAAGGAAGTTTTCTCTCATTACTGTTTTACTCAAAATGAATAGCCTTTCTAGGCATTGATCTAACCATCGAATCAGCGCTAGAAAGCGCGCCAGAGGCTCGCCTCGAGAGGTTCACCTCGAGAGGTTCACCTCGAGAGGTATATGTATTTTAGTGAAACAGAGAGCCTATTTTAAATTTCTATTAAATGATTATAAGAGCATAAAAGCCCTTGAAGAGCTAACCTGTCAATCTGCTTTGGAACAGTAATGTTCTCAAAAAAATTAGGTATTAAAGTGATTTTAAATCCACTATGCATTAAACTATTTAGTACATTATTATGCTTTAATCCAAGTGCGTGTCCAAACTCATGAAGTATATTATTACTTAATAAAACAGTACTATTAAGGATACTTGCAAAGTTTGAGGAAAGCCCTTCAATCATTAAAGCTTGGAGATCTTCAAAAGAGGTAAGTTCAATATCTTTTAATTGTGCATTTATTTGTGAAATAACCCAAGATTGGGCAGCTTTTTTATTCATCAAAATAATACCTTTATCTTTTAACATTTGAGCAACCATCTCATAGAAATTATCACTACTCATATTTGATAACCTATCAATAAAAAACCTTTGAAAGTCCATAACATTCATATTTTCAGAAGGTTCAATACCCGCTCTTTTTAAATGTCGAGTAAATACCTGGTGAATGTATTCGCTAATAACATTTTGCTCCTCATATATAATAATATCAACATCAGCAATGAATATATAGGATGATGAAGGATCCACAGGATGTACTTCAATAAATGTTTCTGCTGCTACTTTGGCTGCTCCGTTCTGTAAAGTAATATCTTCTAAATTATATTGATCGTCATTTAGCCAATAAATAACATTTTTAAAGTCTCGACTTCTTACATCGCTATGATCAATTTCATCACTTATACGAATCATTTCAGAGTTAGCTGCTATATTCCATTCTGAAGCGGATTCACCAAAGACATCTCTATACTGCTGTGGGATGCTATCATTTAAGTGAAATTCTATCGGAAGGTTATCAAAATATAAAGGATTACTGGGTATGTTACCAGGTATAGGTGTATCAGGGTTCTGGCTTTCATATAAACTTCTACCATTATGCATAAGATAACATGAATTAATTGGAAGATATGGTTGTCCATCTAAATATTGAAAATGAAGTACAAATATGAAAAACACGGCTAATTGACAGGCTTTATTCACAATAATTCCTTAAGTTGCTTGAATTTTGACTCTATATACAAATTAGATCTTTTAGTGTGTGAGCTTGTAAATAAAAAATATAAAAAAAGGATTATAGTCGATTTTATCTTTTGATCTATATTTATAACTGTGTAATAAGATCAGTACTTTGAACCTGTGTATGATTTGGATTTTTTAGAATGTTTTTGCGTATTCTAGAAGTTTTTATTGCAACTGCATAATATAGTCATATCTATTTTTTTAAAAAGGTGTATGAGATATGAAAAAGTTTAATATTAAACAATTATTGATCTATTCATTAATTTTTGGCATTTCAATTACATGGCCTACTACAAGTAGCTCTTTTAAGTTTAGAGTATTTCAATCTTGTGCCGATGTTCTTCTAGGAGAATTACCTCAACCACTGATTGAAACTGAACAGCAAATGAGAGATGAAGGGTATGAAGATAGATATATTGTAGGCCTTGATCATGCTAGAGACAATCTTCAGTTGGCTGAGAAATTACGCTCAAACTCTGTTGATCCTAAAACCACTCATATACAAGAATTTGCTGATCTCATTGAAAAATATACCGACTTTATTGAAGAAGGTATTCACTTGCAAAAATATGGTGATGAAGATTTTAGATTACAACAACTGGAGTTATTAAAATCTGAAGCTCAAGCACGTAAAAATTCAAAGACTGTAACTCTTCGTTGGTGGTTTTTCTTTAACTTACGTCTTTCTATTGTTGCAAGTCCATGGAGAGAACACATGAAAGGATATTTTAATTCAGAAGAACCATTAGAAGAAGTAATGATTCATGAGGGAATAGAAAGTTTTTGGGCACAGAAGGAGCCTAATTTTTTTTTAATGATGGATCGTTTTCCTGAAAGAATTATGATTCCTACAATACAAGACTTAGGGAAGATTTCAATCAATAGTACTTATGGAACCGGAGTGCATCTTATTGGTCTTAGTGATCGTTTTCAAACAGCTGATGGTGTATGGATGTCTCCTTTTTTATTTTTCAAACACGATCTCGTACATGCCTTAATAAGAAATGTCGATCAGTTACTAAGAACTAAAAGAGTTATGCAGAAAATAGCAAATCTCCAAGGACAGTTAAGACAAAACGTTGAAAATCTTTTTTTTGAGTTAACTCATGAACAAGGATATGGATTAGATAGATCACTATCTTTTAATATTGGACGTATCAATCATATGCGTATTAATGAACCAGAAGGCAAGAGAATATTTATTAAGATTCTTAAAGATGCAACATGGGGATATCGCCTATCAAATTTTTTTCCATGGTTTTAATATAGTGTAAGTTCAAATCGCAAGAGCAACATTGTTTAAGATTATAGATATTTTTAAAATTTGTATTTGTATTTCAGTTCAAGACAAATCCATATCAAAAAAGGTAATATTATATGACAATTATTTATGGATTTGAAGTGTTGGTATTGGATAGCACTTGGCTTATTCTTTGTTGTTGTTGCATCAACTTCTCTCTTCTTCTTCTTGAATATTGTATCCACCATCTCAGCTCACTCTTGCAGAAAGATATATCAACCTCATTGGAACTACACATGAACTCTTGGCCATTCACATCCCCTGTTTGAATAGCTGCCTGCTCTAATGTAATTAAATTTCTGCTCATTCTGTTTATTAAAGCATTCGTTGACCGTATTTGAAAATTTAAAACTCTATGTTCTTTTTCAATTTGTTCCTGGCTTTTACCAAGTACATTTTGATTTTCACATTGGTTTTTCAAGTCAGGACAGTCTTCGTTGGAAGTTAAACCTTGATAACCTGTTTGACGTGCTAATGCAGCACAGGTTCTATAGAGTTGAACGTCCTCTCTGTTTGCGCAATTCCCATACAGGATAGCATTGAAATGAACTGGATCTAGTAAGGAATACTCACTAAAATCTGATGGTTTGATATGAGCATTGGAAGGTAGTCCTGGCATTGCGTATCCAATACGAAGGCTTTCACCATAGGGAAAAACTTTTTGCCATCTTTCTTTCTGATTTGACATAATGCTATTTTCTTGTGTCACACGGCAATTGTATTTTGGGCGAAAATCAAATTCTTCTTTTTGAGGTGGTTGTTCTTTATATCGACTTGATACCTTTATGACTTCCCCTGTTTCAATATTGACATATTCTCCCATCGAGCCTTCTTCATAACCATCATTCAATCCTCCTACTTCATGTAATAGTTCATGCGCTGTGGTAGGGCAATCAATGTCTGCTTCATAACTTCCTGAATTAGAACGTCCAGTGCTGGATTGAATTGTAATATCGAGCTGAGGGAGACAGGAATCAGCTTGAGGATCTGCAATCACAATATTTAATCGCTCTCCATTAGGACCTAGCATTTTAGGATTAGCCTGGTTTAAACAATCTGTGGCTCGCTGCCTGTAATGGGCATTTACTTGGTCTTTTGGAACATTTTTTTCATTGTCATAATCATCAGCAGGAGAAAATGTCATGGCGATAGAAGCTGTATAACTTCCATCAGTTTCTTTTTTGATCCTATAGTGAGTCCAAGGATCTGTAGAAACATCTCTTTCTTCCCCAGGTTGATAATCACTGCAAGCCATCTCCTTGTCTAAATCTTCTAAAAAATCTCCTAAGACAAAAAAAGAAGGCTCACTTTCTAAACAAGTACCTAAAGACTCTACTGCCTGTGATGAAGATTGTGACATGACCAAATCGGTAAGACTTGAAAGTCGCCCTATAATCAGTTCTTGATCACGTTTTAACCTATTACAAATATCCCTTTGACGACCAGTTTCACCTTCACAGCTATCAGGTAAGTTGAAAATATCGTTTGCTTTTTGAATTTCCCGGCCTAAAGTTGCCAGAGCATTTTTAAGGCAGGAAGGACCTATTTCAGATAATCTGTCAACTGTCTTCTCATATTGTTCTTGATTTCCATGACTTAACATTGATGAAACTGCTTGATCACTACAAATGCTTAGACAATCCAAGCTAAGCTTCTCATGCGCATCTTTGACTCTGTAGCTTGAAATATCTCCAATAGCATAATGAGCATCTGGTAATAAGAGCCGACCTGCCTGTGCCTGTCGCAGTTCTACTTCAGCCTCGTCAAGAGATCTTTCAGCACGTTCTTCACATAACTGGATTTGATGATCAGGAAGTCCAGCCATGCTAGTACGACATCCTCCTTTAACTGCCATTGCAAATAAGCCATGTAGGTTTTCAAAAAATTTCTGATTTTGATAATCAGACTGTTGCAGCAGAGTTTTTGCGCGATCAACAAAAGCCGAAATATCCACCTGTCCATCTTTGAATGTGATGATGCCACCTGAGTAAGGATCATCAGGACAACTTTTTTTCATACAAGGTGGTAATTTGATAGCACTTAACCATGCGCTTAAATTCCTTTCAGAAGCTAGACAAATACGTAAGTCCCATGTTATTAAAGTGATAATCCATATCACCCATAAAGTAGTTCTCATAAGCTTCAATTTTTCCTTTAAAAGTAATTTTTTTTAAGTTCACTGAGTTTAAATTTTATTCCATTTCAAACAGACCAAATTGATGGTCTAAACATTCCAAACGTTTTTGGCTTAAGTTCAGGCATTGAAGTTTATTTTTGGAAAAAAGCATAGAAGCAGGTTTTCGTCCTTTCTTTTTAAAAATTCTTACAATGTCTTTTCCTTTTTTCTTGTACTCAGCGCAGGACAGGCACTCCCATTTATGTTTTTGGGCATCAAGTAATATCCTATGTAGGGACTTAAAATAAGGATTGGATTCTCTGACTTCAATACTTTGTCCATTCATACCCACACGAATAATGGAGGCATGAGGATCTGTATCAAAATCGTTAATACCTGTGGCTTTCTTTACTTTGGCCAAATCAATCCCTTTTCCTCTTTTTTTCAAGAGCTTTTGATAGACTTATATCTTCCTTTTTAGGAGTTTAAATCGGTCACTTAAGGGGGTGTGAAAATGACCTAAACGGATAGAAGTATTTTCATTGTTTGGGTCTTGAATAGATATTTGAGAAACATTTGTGACTAGTTCCACTGTTTTGTTTCTAAAGATCAGAAATGTTTGATCTGTGTTCCTCGTATGAGAAGCCTGAAATTGAAGGATGATAGGTTTGCCTGTCGTTTTAGCAAAAACCTGCTTATGAAAACTTCCCAACAGAAGCACTACATAAAAATATCTTATCAAAATTTTTAAAGTCATCTTCCCCTTCAATACGTTTGTCTAGACAAAATTCCTTGTCGTTTGACTTTAAATAGGTCGGAAAAAAATCACTTTGGCTTTAAAAATTTGCCCTACCTCACTTAAATGGCTATCTGCTCAAGCTGTCAATGAAATGACAACAGTTGCTAGTGATGTCTTTTCTTATTTTTTTACATTTTGTAACTTTAAATCGCAAGTGCAACACTTTTGGATTAACTCATGAACAAGGGTATGGATTAAATAGATCGCTATCTTTTAATATTGGACGTATCAATCATATGCGTATTAATGAACCAGAAGGCAAAAGAATATTTATTAACATTCTTAAAGATTCATCATCAAGAAAGGCTTGTTTATTAGCTTTTTTCCCATGGTTTTAATATAGCATTAATTTATATCTAAAGGTTGTTGCCATTTCGCAGGAATTATAAAGACTTAAGTGTTTTGATATAGCCGTAAGCGTTTAATTTATCACTGAGTTTGGAATATAGACATTAGAGGCTGTTTTAAGTGGTCTAACTCTTCATAAGAACATAAAAGCCCGTAAAGAGCTAAGTTATCAACAGGCTTTGGGATTACAATCTGTCTAGGGAGTTTAGGTATTGGAATGCGATTAAAACTGTTATACATCAGAGTATTTGGTGTGTAATTATGACGTAATCCAAACGCATGTCCAAATTCATGAAGTATATGGGTTTTTAAGAAACCATGGTTATCGAAGATAGTTGTAAGATCAAAAGAGTATTCTTTAACTATTAAAGGCTGAAGGTCTTCAAAGTATGCAAGAGGCTCAATGTCCTTTACTCTTGCATTTACTTCTGTGAGGATCAAAGATTGAATATCCTCTCTACTGAGGTCAGGATTGAAAGTAGTACCACTATCTTTTATCCACTGAATCATCATTTCATAAAAATCGTCACTGCTCATACTTGATAGTTTATTAACAGCTAAACTTTGAAGATCTAAAACATCCATATCTTCAGAAGGACTGATACCTGCTGCTTCTAAAAGACTGGTAAATATCCAGTGAGTGTGTCCTCTGACAGTATTTTGCTCCTCATATATGATAATATCAACATCAGTAATAGGTATGTAATAGTCCGGAGAAATCACATGATTTACTTCAATAAATGTTTCTGTTGCTGTTTTAGTTGATCCGTCTGGTGAAGTGATACTTTCTACGTTATATTGACTGCGCCAGTAAATGACATTTTTAGAATCTTCTTGATTTCTTGCTGCACTGTGATCAATTTCATCACTTATGCGAATCATCTCAAGTTCAGCTTTTGTATTCCATTCTGAAGCAGATTCTCCAAAGACATATCTATATTGTTCTGGAATGCTATCATTTAAATGAAATTCAATTGGTAAATCGTCATCCAAAGATAAAGGATGGCTGGTTATGTGTTTTGGTATGGGTATATTAGGATACTGATCCATATATAAGGTCCTGCCATTATACATAAAATGACATGGAGGCAAAATAAGATTTGGCTGATTGCTTAAAGCGTGTTGAAAATAAAGGGCAAATACTAAAAATACCACTGACCTACAAGCTTTATTCATGGCAACACCTTAACTGGTTAGAACCCATCCACATTAGAACTTCTATTTTGAGTTTGTAAACCTTTAGCTGAAAGAATACAAGAAGAATATCACATTTAGTCAATGCCATCACTTGGTTTGCAAAAAAAGACTGTTTAAACCTGCATCCTTTATGTCTAAAGGCATTTTAAATTGTTAAAAGGATAATTTAAATGACAGACCCATAATTAGGGGCTTCTTTTGTGATAGAAACATTATGGACATGAGATTCTTTTAAACCGTGTGAAGTGATTTGAACAAATTTAGCCTTCCTTTGTAATTCTTTAATAGAGTCTGCACCCAAGTAACCCATTCCTGATCTTAATCCTCCAACCATTTGATAAAGAATACCTGTTGTGGGTCCCTTATAAGGCACTCTAGCTTCTATACCCTCTGGTACAAGCTTATCACTAGAAACATTGGTTTGTTGATAACGTCCTTTAGAACCTTTTTTCATTGCAGCTAAGCTGCCCATACCATGATAGACTTTGTATGTTCGACCTTGATAGAAAATAAATTCTCCAGGGCATTCATCTGTTCCTGCTAAAACGCCTCCCAACATAACCGTGTTTGCACCTAGAGCAAGAGCTTTTGTTATATCACCTGAATACTTAATACCGCCATCAGCTATAATAGCTTTTCCTAGCTTTTTGGCTTTAGCGGCACAACCTAAAATAGCAGATACTTGAGGCAGGCCTATGCCAGCAATCACACGAGTTGTGCAAATACTTCCAGCACCTATCCCGACTTTAACAACATCAGCACCCGCTGTGACTAAAGCTGAAACACCTTCTTCTGTCACTACATTTCCAGCAACAATCACAATGTCTTTTTTCACTTCTTTCACTCTGTTTTTAATCTGCTGCACAAGAGATAAGACAGCTTTAGAGTGTCCATGTGCTGTATCTACCACTAAAATATCTACACCTGTGTCAATAAGAGCTTCTATTCTTTGTGATGAGTTTTCCTCAATATTCACAGCAGCAGAGGCAATAAGTCGTCCGTGGCTGTCTTTAGCTGAATCAGGATAAGCTTGAGACTTTTCAATGTCTTTTATTGTAATTAAACCTTTTAAATATCCCTTATCATCTACAACTGGGAGCTTTTCAATACGATGATTTTGCAACTCTACTTTTGCTTGTTTTAAGTCAGTACCTACTTTTGCAGTGATAAGATTATCTTTTGTCATAATATTAGAAATAGGCTGATCTAAACACACCTCAAACCTAAGGTCTCTATGAGTGAGTATTCCGACTAATTTCCCTTCTACTATAATAGGCACACCACTAATAGATTGCCTTTCCATTAACAGCATAGCTTCAGAAACAGGTGCGTCAGGAGAGAGAGTTATTGGATCTAAAATCATACCGCTTTCAAATTTTTTGACTTTTTTCACTTCTGCAGCTTGTTCTTCTACTTTTAGGTTTTTATGTATAACCCCAAACCCACCTGCTTGAGCCATAGCAATAGCCATCTTGTGATCAGTCACAGTGTCCATTGCTGCAGAAATAACTGGAATTTTTAAATAAATGTTCTTGGAAAAACAAACTGATGTATCCACCTGGGAAGGAAGCACTTCGGAATATTGCGGAACCAGCAAAATATCATCAAAAGTTAAAGCTTGATCAAACTGTTTCATAATTTATTGACCATAAACTTATTGATACTGTCAACTGGTTTATGTGTTTAATTATACCAAGAAGAAATCAAGATATAATTCTTTGCAGATTCTTCTAAATAGTTAAGTTCTTTTTCAGTTAATTTTCGAATCATACGGCCTGGTCGTCCTAAAATTAAATGCCCAGGTTCAAATTGAGTTCTCGGTGTAATTAATGTTCCTGCCCCTATAATGCAGTTTGTGGGAATCATAGCCTCATCCATGACACAAGAGCCCATGCCAATAAGCGTCTTATCACCAATTTGACATCCATGTAAAACCACAGCATGACCGATTGTGACATCATTGCCTACTACAACTCCATAAGAAGATGTGCCATGAAATACACAGTTATCTTGAATATTAGATCTCTCACCGACAATAAGAGGTGCTATATCACCTCTTAAAACAGCTCCATGCCAAACAGAAGATTGCTTACCAATACTTACGTCTCCAATAATCTGAGCCGTTTCAGCAATAAATGCTGTTTTATGGATCAGAGGTGATTTCCCTCTACATTCAAAAATAAAAGGCTTTTGTCTCTCATTCATAGTTCATGCTACTATAAGTAAGAAATGTTGGCAAATTTATTACGTGTATGTAATACAGGTCATAATAATTTGCAATATGACCTATTTTTTGATATAGTTTATAGGGAGAAGTGGAAAGTAGAGATTTCAAAAAGAATAGCAAAACAGGTGATTAAACTTCCCAAAATAGTTAAAGAGAATCTCATTAAGCTTATATTAGAGATCGAGATATTGGGTCCTGTTAGAGGTCATTGGAAAAATTATGGCAAATTGGGAAAAAATAAACATCATTGCCATATAAAGGTGGGACATCCCACTTACGTTGTTTGTTGGAAGATAAAAAAAGAAAAAATAATTGAGGTTTATTATGTCGGAACCCGTGAAAAAGCACCTTATTAAAGACGGAAGAGTCTCTATTTGGATTGGAGATAAAAATGCAAAATTATATCTTCTCCCTAAAAAAAAGGCAAAAGCTCTTTCTTCTATGTTAGAAGAATATGAAAGTAAAGGATCTATACCCTGGAGAGATGTTTTAGGTGATTTTATTAATGAAACAAGTCAACAGGCAGTTGTTTTAAGAGCTTCAAGGCGTGAGAAAAAGATATCTCAAAAAGAGCTAGCAAAGATATTAAAGGTTGATCAATCATTCATTTCTAAGATTGAAAGTGGTACAAAGAGTATAAGCAAACCTCTTGCTAAAAAATTGGCAAAAATTTTTAATACAAGTTATAAAATCTTTCTTTAATTTTCTAATTTGCAATTATTTGAAATAGTTTAGGTGAGTGCTTATGACATATAATCGATATTTTTTTGTTCTATAAAATTTGATAATGCTAAGAGGTTTTCTTAGTAGATGTGAAATATAAGCTCTAAGTTTTTGTTGGTACAGTTTGCTTATCTAGGAGTATTATGATAAAGAAGTGCATTATGAAAAAATTATTTATTTTTAATAGTTTGGTTATTTTAAGTTTACACACTCTAACTTTCAGTGCTGAGATGACTGATCAGGAACTTGATCAATTTGTCTATAGATATTTAAATGATTATAATGAAAAAGAGTCCCATTGTCGTGATGGATATTGCTATTATCTTTCTTTAGAAGGTATGATTAAGATAGAAGAAAATGCCGCAAAAGCAATTGTCAAATCTTTATTAAGGGAACATGAGGTACTTGAGGACTTGGCAGAGATTAGAACAAGCCCTGAACTTTTACCTTATCTAGAAAAGTATAGATCTTTAAAGGTAGAATCAACAGGGAGACCAATACAACCAGATATTAAAATAGTTTTTGCAGGAGATGGATCACAAGTAGGTGGTTTTTGTGATTTTTCAAGCGGTTTAGTTTTTATTCAGCCTATTATTGGAAGTTGTTTTCAAAATGATGCTTATTCTACTGAGTTTTTAATTTTTCATGAATTAACGCATTGTGATTTAGGGAGGCATCATAGTGATTATTATGATGATGCCAAAGATGATAATATTGATTCTTCTGGTTTTTTCTCTTTTATGAATTTAAAGTTACTGGATATCTTAAGCAACAATTCATGTGATGAAAGATTCAGTATAGAAGATGACAGTCAACGGCATTTGCTATCAAATATTGATAGAAATCATGTTGAAGCAAACTTTGGACAGCTTTATGCAGAACTTTTTACGAAAGATCAATTCTATCATGATGATGGTTTCCATATACGTTATTACTCTTATTTGTCATACTCCTCCTTCACAGATGATTATAGAAGCGAGGCAGAAAGCTATGCAGAAAGAGATATAGAAGAGGAAAGGGCAATAGAAGAAGAGAAGGACTTAAGTGAATTCACTAATATTGTTAGGAATGATCTTTTGAGGTATAAGCAGTTATTTCAACAACTTGCTGAATAACAAAGGCGGTAATTTGACTGATGACCTTATAAAAACCCATCTAATCATTTGATTAAAACTTGTAGTTAAATATCATTTAAAAGTAATAAGACTTAATAAAGAAAATAGTCTATGCTATTTTTTCGCCTTTAAAAGTTTGTGGGAAGGCTTGGTGAATTTTGACACGTAAGGTTTGACCAATTAAGCTTTTATCTCCTTTAAAATGTACAATTTTGTTTTGAGTGGTACGCCCTGACGCTATTTGATTTTTCTCCTCAAAACTTTCAACAAGTACATTCTCAGAAGTATTTTCATAACGTTTCACCAGTTGAAATGCTATTTTATTGTGTTTTTCAAAGAGTCTCTGAAGCCTTTCTGACTTTTCCTCTTCTGGAACTTGATTGTCATATTGAGCAGCTTTGGTAAAAGGACGTGGACTGTATTTAAAAGCAAAAATAGATTCAAAAGGCACATGATCTAATAATGTAAGTGTATCTTGAAATTGAGCGTCTGTTTCTCCAGGAAACCCTACGATTAAGTCTGTGGATAGAGCAACTCCAGGCAATTCATCTAAAATCATCTCAATTTTTCTCAGATATTCCTCCCTAGTATAACCACGATTCATTCTTTTAAGAACCTCAGAGTTACCTGATTGTACTGGTAGGTGAATGTAATCACAAATGCGAGGTCGATATTTGGCCATAACCTTCACAAGGTCCTTGTCAAAATCTTTTGGATGACTTGTTGTATAGCGAATGCGTTCAATAGTGGTTTTTTCACAAATCTCTTTTAAAAGATCTGCAAAACCTGTATTTGAATCTGCACAGTAAGAATTAACATTTTGACCTAGAAGCGTTACCTCTGAGATTCCTCTTTGAATCAAACTGTTAATATCCTCTACTATGTGGGAGATAGGACGGCTTCGGAGTCGTCCTCTGGTAAAAGGTACGACACAAAAAGTACAGAAATTATCACATCCTTTTGTAATATTGATAAAAGTAGAAACACCTGGATTTTTAATCAATGTTTGAATTTCATAAGGCTTGCGAGGATAAAGACGAGCGCCGCAAACACGCTCCTTTTGAGATAATATTTCTGGAAGTTCATCAATATTGTCCGGCCCAAAAACAAAATCTAAAAGAGGAATATCTTTAAGTAGCTTTTTCTTTTCTTGCTGACCAACACATCCTCCCACACCAATACGTAAATTCTTATTTATTTTTTTTAATTGTTTGTATCTTCCTACTTCACTGTGAACTTTGTGAACAGGTTTCTCTCGAACACTACAAGAGTTGATGATGATCAAGTCAGCCATATTAGGAGATGGTACAGGCATGTAATTTTGCATTTCTAAAATAGCATACATGCGATCTGTATCATTGACATTCATCTGACATCCATAGGTGGAAATATAGACGCCCTTATATAAACTTGGAGAAGTCATAGCTTTAAACCTCTATCTTTTTATGTCTCAGACCTTTCATCAGAAAATGGAATATGATCATCTTCCAAATGGGCATCTTTATGACTGTCCTGATAATCTGATGTATGCTCTGAAGCATGAGCGATTTCTAACTCTTGAAGGGTTATAGTAAAATCTCTTTCTGTACTTAAGTTTTTTCTTATCATGTCTAAAAACTTGTCAGGGTATCTGTTTGTGATCTCTTGAATAAACTTTTCTAGCTTACTACCTTCTAGAATCTTCTTTTTACGCTGTATGAGATCCCATAATGAAATATAGTGATGACGGCAATAAATACCTGTTGTGGCGACTTGATCACACTCTTTATGGTGGCAAAATTGTTTGCCCTCTGCATTTGTTAAAACCACTTGTTCATTATGGAAAGCAGCTTCAATAGCATCATAAGATGTTTCTTTGTCTTTCTTTTTCTGTGATATAGAGTCAGTTTTTGGCTGAGAAGTTATTAAAGCTTCTGCTTTTGGAGATACAGTTTGTTCACTCTTCTTAGGTAAGTGGCTTAAATGTTTCTGAGTAGCTTTTTGTGGACTTTTATGTATAACTTTTGATTTGCTTTCATGAAGTTCTTTCTTTGTCTTTTTTAGTTTGTCTTTAACTTTAGGTGATGCAGTCTTTTTCAGTGGAGCTTTTTTTGGAATTGTTTTTTGAGTTGTTTTTTGAGTTGTGGCAAGAGTTTTTTTCAATGACTTTGTATCACTTTTGGATACCTTGGTTAAAGTGGATTTCTTAATACTTTTAGGTTTTGCAAGGTTAGCCTTTTTAGCTTTGACAGTGGTTTTTTTAGATGAGGCTTTTTTAATATTAGATGTTTGTATTTTTTTCGTAGTTTTAACCTTCTTTTTAACAGAAAGAGCTTGAGAAGTCTTTGACTTATGAGGTTTTGCTACCTGCTTTTTTTTGTGTTTTGATGAAGATGTGACTTTTTTGCTCTTAGCCTTTTTAGATGCTGTGGTTACAACTTTGTTTGTTGATTTAGACTGAGCCTTTTTTATCTTTTGTTTTTTTTTGCTAGATTGGGCCATATTAAGTGATCTCCCTAATAAATATACATTATTATGGTAACTCATTACCAAAAATACAAGAACAAATCAATAAATATCTAAAACTTAAATAACTAACTTTATGCAACTTTTGTAATTTTAAGAGATTTGTTGTTGTTTATTGATTTATCTAAGTTAAATCTTGATGAATTGCCATCTTTTGAAATCTGGGAAACCGGGAGATCGAAGAACCGGAATACCGTGAAATAAGATGATGTTTTTTATAACATATCCACTGAAACCATCTTGGAAATACCTTTTTCTTCCATAGTAATGCCATATAACTTTTCACAGACCTCCATCGTGTGTTTATTGTGGGTCACTAGTATGACTTGTGAATACTTGGACATTTCTCTTACCAAGTCATTAAACCGGGAGACATTTGCATCATCAAGAGGAGCATCTACCTCATCTAATATGCAATAAGGGGAAGGTTTCACTAGAAATATAGCAAAAATGAGTGAGACAGCTGTTAAAGCTTTTTCTCCTCCTGAAAGCAGGCTCACATTTTGCAATCTTTTACCAGGAGGACGTGCTGTGATGGTGATGCCTATGTCTTCCTTCTCTTTTAAATCTATCAAGCCTAATGAAGCTTCTCCTCCACCAAATAAAGTGGGAAATACCTTTTGAAATCTCATATTTACAGCTTCAAATGTATCTTTAAATCTCTGGCTGCAAATTTTATTGATTTTATCAATAACCTTACCCAGCTCGTCCTTTGCTAATATCAGATCTTCTTTTTGTTGTGATAAGAACATATATCTGCTATTGACTTCATCATATTCTTCAATGGCACCGAGATGAACAGTTCCCATTTTATTCAATTGAGCGCGTAGAGATTCTAATTTTTCCTTTGTTTCATCCCAATCAATATCATCCCATTTTATGGATTCATTTTGTTGCTCGTCTTTTTGATGAATCCCTTTATCTAAAATATCATTATTTTCACCATTTTTATACTTTATTGCTATACTTTGGATATCCACTAAATAACGCTCTTGAATGGTTTCTGTAAGCGTGTTCATCTTGAGTTCTAATGTGTTTATTGTCAGAGATAAGTCATTTCTCTTAGATTGTATTTGATTAGATTCTTTTCTTAAATTTGATAATTGCTTGTCTATTTCCTCTATTTCTGATCTTGATATTTCATATTGATTTTGAATTTTAGAAAGGGTTTCTTGCTTGTTTTGCTGTTCTGTTAGAAGCCCTTGTAAGGTAGCTTGTTCCTTTTTATGTTTTTCTTGATTGTCAGTATAAGTCTGAGTATTTTTTTGCTCTTCTTCTATCAGATGAGTCATTCGATCTGATGTTTCATCGAGTTGTTTTTGTATTATCTCTTTTTGATGGCTTTTGCCTTGTGCTTCTTGAGTGCGAGCTACAGAATCAACACGTAATTGATGAACCTCTTGCCTTAAAGCATCTAGATGCTTCTGGCTCATAGATATATGTTCAGTCAGTTTTTGAATTTCAGAGTCTATATCTTGTTTCTGGTAGTTTGATGTTTCTAGTTCCTTTGTTAAAGAGTCTATTTGTTCTTTTTGTGATAACTTTTGTGTGAAGAGACGGTCGACTTCTTTATTTTGCTTTTCAAGGAAATCTTTACTATCTGTTAATTGTTTAGATATTCTTTCTAAGTCCTTTTTTAATTCGACAACCTTTACTTCTTGTTGCAGATGACTTTTTTGAGTCCGTTCAAAATCCTTTTCCAAATCATTAAGTCGCTTTTCTGTTGTTTTTAGCTGAGCCTCTTCTAATGTTAACTGTTTTTCATAAGTTGTTTTTTGCTCTAAGACTTCTTTCATTTCTCTACGTAGTTTTAATCGACCAGAATCTAAATCATCAGATGTACCTCCCATCACTATGTGATTTGGAAAAATTGTATCTCCATCCAAAGTTACAAAAGTCCAATCAGGGTATTTTTGAGATAAGTCTAATGAAATAGAATTGACAATAGCTACTTTGTATAAAAGTGTATCAACACAGGGCTTATATTTTTCATCTGTTGAGACAAAGTCTTTTAATAAACCAATGACAGAATCTTCTTTGATCATATCAAAAGAAGGTCTGTCTATTGATGTGTGTAAGAAGCTAGCGCGTCCACATTGATTTTGCTTTAGAAAATCTAGTGCCCTGAAAATGTCGTCCATAGATTTTGCTAGAACTGTTTGCAGATTTGTTCCTAAAACAGCTTCTAATGCAAGCTCGTATTTAGTAGGAACATCTATAATATCTGCTACTGGAACAAAAGGTGATTCTTTTGGTTGTTCTAAAGCGTTTGGGTCTTGTATCTGTTGTTGTTTCCATATCAATATCTCTTTGACTCCCTTCTGAAACCCTTCAAAGTTTCTATATAAGTCTTCTAGTGCATTTAACTTACTTGCTAGTTCATTCTTGCTATTTTTCAATTGATCTGTTTTTTCTTTTTGCTCTGTAAGAGAACTTAGCAAGTGATCTTTATCTGTTTTAAAACCTTCTATGTCAGATGTTAGGTTTAATTGAAGTTGCCTGGCACCTTCAAGCTCGCGCTCAACAGAATTTTGAACCTTTGCAAATTCTTTATCTTTAGTTATAAGATTTTCTAAAAGAGATTGAGCTTCATCTTCTTGTATTTGATACTCTTCTTGTTTTGTTTGAAGAGATTGAATTTGCACTTCGAGCTGAATATTTTTTTGCTGAAGTTTCATTAATTCTTCTTGTTTTTGCTTAAGACTTTTTTCATCTTCCTGCAATTGTGATTGATTGTTCTCATATTTGGTATTCAATGTGTGGTAAAGAGATTCTATACGATGAGCTTCTTTTTGAAGGGTTTCATGAGAGTTACTCAGTTCTTGGAGGTTTTTTTGTAAGACTTCTTTTTTGCTTTGAGTTTCAGATATAAGATCAGAATGTAGGATTTCTTGTTTTTGAGATTGCTCTATGTGAAACTCTAGCCCTTGAATAAGGGTTTCTTTTTCTCTCACAATCTTTCTTGTATCCTCAATAGATTGTTGTTGTGTTTCTATTTTCTTTTCACATTCTAATTGGGAAAGTTTTTTTATTTCTCTTTGCTTTTCAGCTCCTAATATTTGATTTTGAAAGTGCATTTCTTTATCACTTATGTCTTGTGATAAAGATTGAGTTGATGTGTATTTTTCTTTTAAGTCTAAAAAGTCTTTTGAAGAAATTAATATATCTTGTTTTTCTACTTTTTCCTGAAGTCTCTTATATTGATTGGCTTTTTTAGATTGACGTTCTAAGGATGATAAATGTCTTTTTAATTCATTTATGATGTCATTTAATCTTGTAAGATTTTCTTCTGTTGCTATAAGTTTTCTTTGAGATTCTTTTTTTCGAGCTTTAAATTTGGTGATCCCAGAGGCTTCTTCTATAAGTGCTCGCATTTCTTCTGGTTTGGCTGTTACCATCCTGCTGATAGCACCTTGTTCTATAAGACTAAAACCTCTAGAGCCTGCACCTGTGTCCATAAATATGTCATAAATGTCTCTTAGTCTGACAGGTTCCTGTTGGATTAGATATTGTGACTCTCCTGAGCGGTGTAGTCTTCTTGTGATTTGAATTTCAGAGTAATTAAGGTATTTTACTGGAAAATGTTTGCCATCATTCTCTAATATAAGTGATACTTCAGCTAGTCCGCCAGGGACATATCCTTGAGAACCTTGAAAGATCACATCCTCCATAGAAGAGCCTCTAAGGCCTTTTGCAGACATTTCGCCCATAACCCATTGAAGAGCGTCTACTATATTTGACTTTCCACAACCATTTGGTCCAACTACAGCTGTGATATTTGCATCAAAATGGATCACTGTTTTGTCTTTGAAAGACTTAAAGCCTGTAATCTCTAATCTTTTTATCCTCAAGTGTAAATCTCCCTTTAAGAGTTTTTTCCTTTTTTATCATACATAAGGTATAAATAACTAAAAAATAAATTTAAAGATTGTAATTTTAGCGTAAATAAGGTTAAACTAAGATTAGTATTTCATGCTAGATATTTTTTTTTAATGAGATGAATAAAAAGTATGTCATTCACTACTTACTTAATCATTAAACAAAAAAGATATAAAAAGGGCTAGCTTTTATTAATTAATAAAATGAGTAAAAATTATTAAAATTTTTTAAGGAGGAACGTATGCGTTATTTTTATTTTTTATTTGCATTTGTTATATCAGCAGTCATAGGCAATTACTCAGCATTTGGCTGTGGCGGTGATGACAATAATAATGGGGGTTCTGGTGACTATATGGACAACTCATCAATTATTGTTAGTTGCGGCGGTGATGATAGTAATAACAATGGGGGTTCTAATAACTAAGCTCATATAAATATTTGCTTAGTTATTTTAAAAAGCAAAGGCTCTTAAGGTTTTAAGAGCCTTTTGTTTTTCGTTATTTAGCTTTGTTATCTGAATAGCAGAGTGGTTTTATAGAATAGTGCGTCACCTCATGACAATTTTTGATGCCTTCATTTTGTCATATTGAGCATAATATATGTATGAATCATATATTATGCTTGAGGAGTTCTAATTTTTTGGATAAAAATCCAAAAATTGGCATGAAAAATAAAGTGTTTCAGTATTATTCAAAAAATGATACATTAAATATTCTCTCCTAGGATTTACGCATCAAATTGAATCAGTCAAATCAAATTTAAACTATAAATTATGAGGTCCTTATGGCTCTAGCCTTATGGCATTTTGAGGTATTTAGATACCATCTTTTACTTGCTTTTGTTTTCTTTTTATTATGCATGCATTACACCAACTTTGCTTATGCTAGTTATCAGCAGGTAAGTCTTCCAGGTGATAATTATATTTCACCATTACAACTACAGAATGAACAGGGAGTTCAAGATACAGCTTGTAAGTATTCTCCAGATTTATTGGATATGGAAATTAGTAAAGTCAATCTTTCTACTCAACAGGAAGATATTTTCCAGTTTTACGTAGAAATGAGTGATCTTCAGGTAGAACCTAGTCATCTTAGTTATACATGGGTGATAGAGTTTCCTTCTGGTGCTATAGTAAGGCAGCAGCCTGTTTTAGATGAAAATGAAGATAATAGATTGTTGTTGAAACTTGATCAATGGGGCACTTATAGTATAACACTTATTCTAGAAGATTCTTTTCAAAACTGCAATTACAGAGTTTATATTTTTCAATATCCTGCAGTAGATCATGATAATGCTGAGTTTATTCCTAGTATACATGCTGAATTTGGGGATACGTGGATGTTTTAATAGATTTTCAAATGAGGTATATACTGTTTTTTTATGAAAAGCTTCCATAAAAACCTTGATGTGCGCTACATTTATGTTCTAGCATTTTTATAAGTGTTATCTAATTGTGAGCAAGATGTGGGGTGCTTATGTTTAAAAGAGAGAAGTGGAGCAGTCAATTAGGATTTATTTTAGCCACAACAGGTTCTGCTGTTGGGCTGGGTAATATTTGGAAATTTCCTTATATCGCGGGTGAAAATGGCGGGGGCGCATTTGTCCTTGTTTATTTAGGCTGTATCTTGCTTATTGGTATTCCTATTTTTATGTCAGAGTTATTTATAGGCCAGAAAGGGCAATCAAATGTCGTTGATTCTTTTGAGAAGTTAGATAAAAAGGACAGCCCATGGCAAGCATGTGGATGGTTATTGTTTGTATCACCTATATTGGTTTTATCTTTCTATAGTGTCGTTGGTGGGTGGTGTTTAGATTTCGCATTTAACTCAGTGATGAACAGATTTTCCGGTATGTCCCAGGATCAAGCTTTAGGTGTATTGGGCGGTCTTTTTGAAAATTCGACAAGGCAAATCTTATGGCATGGTATTTTTATGAGTATTTGTATATTTATTGTTTATAATGGAGTTCAAAAAGGATTAGAGCGTTGGAATAAAATATTGATCCCTTTATTAATATTGATTTTGGGAGGTCTTTTTATCAAATCATTTTTCCTTGAAGGGTTTGGTGAAGCTTTAAAATTTTTATTTGTACCTGACTTTACACAGATTTCAGTTGAGGGTGTATTAGTTGCTATAGGGCATTCTTTTTTCACTTTAAGTATTGCGCTTGGAACTCTTCTTACTTATGGCAGCTACTTATCTACTAAGCAAAAGCTACCTAAATTAGCAATAACTGTTGCAGTTTTAGATACATTGGTAGCTTTAGTTGCTGGTGTTGTTATATTTTCTGTGGTTTTCTCTTTTGGTCTAGAACCAGGAGCAGGACCTACTCTGGTTTTTGAGACTTTGCCTTCTTTATTTGTACAAATGACTGGAGGAGCTTTATTATCTGTTGCTTTTTTTGTGCTTATATCTTTAGCAGCTATCACTTCTGCTGTTTCTATATTTGAAGTACCTGTTGTCTTGGTGAGCGAAAAGTTTTGCATCAAACGTGGAACGTCTACCTTTATGTTAGGTGGAGTTGTTTTCTTGCTTGGTATCTTATGCGCTTTATCTTTCAATCATTTAGCCGATTTTAAAATAATAGGTTATAATATTTTTGATCTTTTTGATAAAGCGACCACTAATTGGTTGATGCCAATTGCTGGAATACTTATAGCCTTATTTGCAGGGTGGAAGCTAAAACCGTCTGTTATCAATGAGCTTTTAAAGCAACTTCCAGGTGATTATATCAGATGGATATTTTTATGGACAATTCGTATTGTTGCTCCTATAGCTATATTGCTTGTCATGCTCAATACCATTATAAAGTTTATCAGCAGTTGATAAGTAAGGTTAGACTGAGACAACTAGCGTTTTATGCACACAATCAATAATGTGTTTCATGTCTTTTCTTAGCCAAATATCATCAACAACTTTTCCAATCAGTCCATAACCGACAGTGTATTCTATATGGTTCATCATTAATGTATTTTGATCACCATGGTCTTGAAGTTGACATTCATGCCTCCAGTTTTGAAAAACAAAAGAAGTCTCGCATTCTACAAAGCATTCATTTTTTTTAAAGGCCTCAATCTTAGTCGTCCAACTGCGAGAAAAGCCAAATCGCTTTATTTGAAATTCATATTCTACTCCTACTTTCATTTTTTGAGCAGTGGTGACTAGGGAGAGTGAAATATCATTAGGGAGTAATGTGATATATTTGTTCATATCCGTAATATAATTGAAAATTAGCGCTCTTTTTTGTGGAATTATTGAGGAAAACTGTATATATGCCATAACTAACCTCTTCATTTTTAAAATAACATTTTTAGCTGTCAAAAAGGATGACTTTTTTAATATTTCGGAGAAAGTCTTTTTTATCTTGTAGATTTTTCAAAATATTCTTACCTTTAATCTATTAGCTTGTTTTTGATCTATAGCCAATCTATAGCAAGTTTGATACAATAATAAAACCATGACTATGAATAGATGTCTCATAGTTTATGAGGGGTGGTAGTTAAGTTGGTTATAACGCCGGCCTGTCACGCCGGAGGCCGCGGGTTCGAGTCCCGTCCACCCCGCCATTTCCCTAAAAATAAACCTGCCTCTGGCAGTTTTTGGGCAGTCAGCCTGAAGATTTACATCTTCAAGAAAATGCTGACTGCCTCAAAAATCCGTTTATTTTTAGGAAGGAGACTCCCTTCGTTTTTTAACATAATGTTAAGGGAATTGTATTTTGCTGATTTCTATAAAATGAACTTGTTTATCTTATTACCACTATATTGCATAAAAGTTTTAAAGACTATGTTGGCCTGTCACGCCGGAGGCCCGCCTCGAGAGGCCACGGGACTCGAGCCGAAGTCCACTCCGCCATACACAGAAACTCAAAGCTTTTGATGTTTTAGTATAACATATTAAAATTGTTGCAGTTTATGATTATGTCAAAAGCTCGTAGTCCTCGGATAATTGCTTTTGCAATTATCTTGCGGAAGAACTCGCCCATTTGGCATAATCATTACACCTTTTTCTTTATGATGAACAGAATTAGGCTTGTCAATTTAGGTAAATACTTTACAGATATAGGGATTTATCCGGTAATCATATCAGCGACTAGTGTCAATCGCTCCTTTAGTGATTGTCCCTTTTGGGACTGGTCGCTCCTTAAAATGGTTAGTTGATATCATGAAATAATTCGCGATATTGTTCTTTATCTTTGTATTTATTATGTAAACGATCCCAAAGTTCTTTTTCTATATTTTTTATAAAACATAAATGCCCTTGGATATGAAATTTTTTCTTATTTTCTCCTTCCTCATAATTCCTTAATAATTTTTTTATATAGTTCTTCTTATTTCTTCCTATAGATATTTTACCTTCAGGGGTAAGATACAAACCTGTTATTTTTCTTTGACCTTTTTTTGACATGTGGACTGTTTTCTTATTGTTAATTTGTAAATCAGATGGGTAAGGTATCTCTTTTATAACTTTTTGTACCTCACTTTCCATAATGGACAGTTTATTAGGTTGATCATGAGAAAAAGCAAGATCATCAGCATATCTTGTATAGGTTATACCCAAAGAATGACTATATTCTGATATTTTTTCATCAAAAGAATAGAGCAGAATGTTTGATATAATTGGAGAAGTACTAGCTCCTATAGGCAATGAAAAATCTTCATTCGTTATTGAGTCATCTTTAAAAGCTATATCACAAATGAATTCAATATATGTATTAAGCTTTTGACATTTAAGGTTTATATTTTTTAAATATGCAAAAAAATCTTTTCTTTTTATAGAGTTAAAGAAAGATTTAAAATCCAATTTAAGAATGAATTGATTCTTATAATGTTTTTCTACATTTTTTCTTATATTACTTCCTTTTACATAAGCCATAGCGGACTCATGTATGGGAAATATGTCTTTGTTATCCAGTATTCTCGTTTTTAAGACTTTTTGTAATACATCTAATTGTGGTTGTGGCTTTTTATAACATTCAGAGGGATACTTCTTAGAATAAGAATATGAAAAATAGTCTTCATCTGCAAAAATTTTCATGTATTTTAATAAAACTAGGTTACTCATTGTTTTGTCAGCGTCAGCAACCTGCTTAAAAATATCTCTATTATGAAATTCGTTTCTTGAAGCTGAAGGAGAGATTGCAGATAGAGAACAGTCTGCTCTTATCAAACTTAAGAATTTTATTTTATTAAAATCTGGTTCTTCAATTATCAAACCTAAAGATTTTAGTATTTTTAAGTGATTACCTAATTTTTCTGTATATCTTTTAAGTTCATTATTTTTATTCAGTTCTTCAATTATTTGTTCTTCAGTCTTCCATGTACAAAGAATTTCCAAAAGAGAAAAATATAAACTTGTGGGATTATTTTCTTGCGTCTCTATTCTATAGTCCTTGTCTCTAAAAGAAAAAATCTCTTGAAATATCTTTTCATTGTGATTTGTTTTTTCAATATCATAATATATAATCCTGCCCTCAGAAAGACAAGGATCTTTAATAATGGCTCTTTGTATAAATGAGTCTTTATTAAAGTGTTTCTCATTTAAAATAATCAATAATTTTTTTTTAAGGCTTGGTTCACAAAGGAAGGCTCCAGCTTCAATCATAGCACCACATCCTTCTAAAAAAATAGGGATAACTGAAGCTAATCTTGCTATATCCATTTCAAAGTCTAATAGGTTATTATAACCACTATTGGTCTCTGTTAAACATGTCTCCCACAAATGTTGTACCTTTTCTGCGATAATAATTCGTTCATCAGAAAAAATATTTTTAGTTGCTTTCCCACTAACAAAAATATGATTATATTGGTACTCAACATAATCAAGAAACTTAGACCTCATAGAGTCTTTCTTATTAGCTCCACACAAAAAGGCCATATTGGGAAGTCTGCCTAAGATATATTTTTTTTGGTCCATGACATCCATAGATTGATTTTTTATTAATATTAAATATAAATCCCCTTCTTAATAAAGAAGGGGAAATATATGTAAACATAGCTGTATTTTAAAACTGTTTGCAGATATATTCTACCAACATAGTAAAGGATATTATCATTATATAATGGTAGTCAAATAAATTATTTCCCTCTATTTTATATAAGTGTTGCTGCCTCCGTTACAGAGACTAACAGTATATATGATACTATTTAGTGAATGGTTTCTTATCCAATAAAAACCTTTTAGAGGACTTATCTTGTTTGTTTCTATTATTTCCTGAAATATTGTTTTCCAGATTTTTAAGTAAAAATAAATGGTCGCTGGCTTATTAAAGTTATTTTCATATTTTTAAAACAATCTCAAAATAAGATCAAGGATGTCACATTTGCGTCGATCAAATGTCATTTACACTGATTTTGTCTAGCAAAGGAGTTATGAGGGGTTTGGCCGCATAAATTTGATTAAATTCTCAGGCTTTTCTATAATTAAATAGTAATTTAGAGTTTATAAATATTGATAGGTAGTTTACAAATAAAGACATAAGGGGAATAAGAAAACACTTATTTATAGACAAATAGGATAGTTAAACATGATAAAAGATCATATTGCCAGCTCACCTGATATAGAGGAGGATGATTTTAGAAGAACTCCATTTGATGAAAAAATAACTTAAGAGAATTATAAATAAAAGTAAATGAAGAGTTGTTTATATGACAGATAAAAAAATTAAAGATCTCATTTTAACTGGTGAAGGATATCATATAGAGTTTAAACAGGCTTTAGATAAATCTCTTATTGATGAAGCTTGTGCTTTTGCTAACTCATCTGGTGGAGATATTCTAGTTGGAGTCACTGATGATGGAATAGTAAAAGGCATTGATATAGACAATCGCCTTCGCTCTCAAATTCAAGATGTATTGAACCAATTGCAACCAAAATTAGATATTACTATTGAGTCTACAGAAAATCTCATTATTATTCATGTTCCTGAAGGCCAAGAAAAACCTTATGGGTGTTCAAGAGGTTTTTTTATGAGAGTTGGAGCAAATTCTCAGAAAATGACGAGGAACGAAATCATTGCTTTTTTTAAAAAAGAGGGACGTGTTAATTTTGAAGAGTTAATTAATGAAAAATCCAGTTTTGAAAAGGACTTTGATTCTAAAGCTTTTAAATATTTTTTAAAGCTTTCAGGTATTACTTCGACCATTAAAAAAGAAACTCTTTTACAAAATCTGGATTGTCTAACATCTGATAAAAAACTTACAAACTTAGGGGTTTTGTTTTTTGCTAAAGATATAGATCTTATTATGAATTATGCCCTTGTGGATTGTATTTTATTCAGAGGAGCAGATAAAGTTAAGATTTTAGATAGAAAGCAGTACAAAGGAAACCTCATTGAAAATATTGAAAGTGCTTTGGCTTTTGTTCAAAGGCACACAAATACCGAATATGTGATTACAGGTAAACCTCGCAGAGAAGAAATTCCTGATTATCCTGAAACTGCTTTGCGAGAAACCATTGTCAATGCTGTTTGCCACAGAGATTATTTTGAGAAACGGTGTCATGTTGTTATAGAGATTTTTTCTGATAGGGTGGAGATTTATAACCCAGGTGGATTACCAAGTGGACTTAATCCAAAAGATTTTGGAACGAAAAGTGTTCCGCGAAATCTTTTTATTGCTTCAATGCTACATAGAGTAAATTATATAGAGCAAGCAGGAACAGGGATTGGCCGTATCAAAGAGGCACTTGCAAATCATAAAAAGAAGGTGGGACTGGATATTCAGTATAGTGATGACAGTATGTTTTATAAGGTTATTTTTAAGAAAGGTAAATTGGTAGAAACTACCCAGAAAACTACCCAGAAAACTACCCAGAAAACTACCCAGAAAATTTTAGATCTAATTGATAAAAATCCTTATATTACAAGGAGAGAATTATCAGAGCAAATTAAAAATATCACTCCTGATGGTGTCAAATATCATATAGAGCAATTAAAGAAACAAGGGGTTTTAAAAAGAATTGGGGCTGATAAAGGTGGTTATTGGAAAGTGATTAAAAACAATCAGAAAACTTCAAAAATCAAAAATTAAGAAAAATCTTTTAATGATCTTTTGAGGAATATAATTATCGTTATAAAAAGATATTTAGAGTTCTTATATACTGTGTTCAGTTAAATTGGAGAATTCTCAAAGTGATATCTAGATGAAGACTACGATTCTAGTAACATTGATCTTATTGCTCATTTTTGAACTTGCGATAGCTAAAATTCACGTTCAAGGACATCGCGGTGCAAGGGCAATTTTTCCTGAAAGTGCTCTCGAAGGGTTCCACTACGCTCTTTCCTTAGGAATCGACTTCTTGGAGTTTGATCTAGCAGTTAGCAAAGATATGCAGGTTATTATCAGTCACAATCTTGCCGTCAATACGACATTGTGTCGTTTTGATCAGGAACAAACTCCCTTTTTTACTTTAATCCTACGAAAGATTAAAGAGATAGGCTGTGGGTTACTGCTCAGTTTTCTCTTTCCTCAACAACAACAGGTTGCAGGTGCCAAAGTTCCCACTCTTAGTGAATTGTTCGAGTTGGTAAAAGAATCCCAACTCCCCTCTGCGCAAACTGTTCAGTTTAGCATTGAAATAAAAACATCTCTCCTAAGTTCTAGCCTTACCCCTGAAGTAGGGGAGTTTGTCCAATTAGTTTACGAAGTCATCAGACAACATGATATGGTGAAACGATCCATTATTCAGTCCTTTAACCACAGAGTATTACGATTAGTTAAAGCAATCGACCCCGAACTGCGTATTGCTGTTATCCTCTATCCACTGCCTTATTCTATATCCGACCTTGTTAGAACTGCAAAATACCTCGAAGCGGAGTACATTTTCCCGAACTACCGATGGATTACACAAAGACAAGTCGAAGAGCTTCAATATATTGGAGTAAAAACGGTGCCGTGGACCGCTAATACTTTCAAACAATGGGATCGAATGATAGATTTAGGAGTTGATGGTATTATTACCGATGATCCACAGGCACTCATCGAATATTTGAAGGAAAAAAGACTGCGCTAAATACATATGATATTGAAAGATTGTCCTTGTGAGTGTTCTTTCCAAATAACGCTTAATATAATCAATAGATTGCGGCTATAGCACCATCTCCGCAATTAACCTTTGATGCAGACCACTTGTTTTAAGGTGTGTAAGATTTCAACAAGGTCTTTTTGGGCTTCCATCACTTTGTCAATATCCTTATAGGCTTTAGGTGATTCATCTAAAACACCTTTATCTTTTCTGCACTCTACTCCTTTTGTGGCTCTGCGATGTTCTTCAAGAGAGATCAATTGCTTAGCTTTAGTTCGGGACATCACTCTGCCTGCGCCATGAGAGCAGCTATGAAAACTCTCTTCGTTTCCAAGCCCTCTGACAATATAGGATTTAGCTCCCATACTGCCAGGTATAATTCCTAAATCGCCTACCCTCGCTCGAACAGCACCTTTCCTAGTTATATATACATTTTGATCATAATGATGTTCAATTTCTACATAGTTGTGATGACAGTTGATAGCTTGCTTTTCTACTTTCATAAATGGAAAATCTTTCAATAACACTTCTAAAATATGTTTCATCATGATCTCTCGATTGATACGAGCAAACTCTTGTGCCCAGCTAACAGCTATCATATATTCTTCAAAATGTTCTGTTCCTTGAGGAAAATATGCGAGGTCTTTATCAGGAAGTTGAATCATATACTTTTCCATATCTTTTTTAGCTAAACTGATAAAGTAATTTCCGATTCTATTGCCTAATCCTCTAGATCCACTATGAAGCATCACCCAAAGACTTTCAGATTCATCAAGGCAAAGCTCTATAAAGTGATTTCCTCCACCGAGAGTTCCTAATTGAACCTCTCGCTTTTTTGCAGCAGCCAAAGGCTTTTCTTCAGTAAGTTTTTGTAACCCTTCCAGCTCCTTAGCCTCCTTTTTTTGCAATAACATCATCCATCTATTAAATTCAATTTGCAATTTTTTGAGTTCTTTCATAACCATTTCAACGCCAGATATAACTCGAACATGTTTAAAATCCTCAAAGGTTTGAAACTCAAAACCTCTCTTGACATCCACTAAGATAAAGTCCATATTTCTATCTCTAGGATATAAACTTGTAATAACGTCTTTAACAAAATTAGACTTGTCACCTGCTGTCTGATTTACAACTAGAAGATGAAGCATCTCAATGAGATTGCAAAAAACTTCATTTATACAACTTTCTCCCATTTGAAGCCTCTCTAGCCTCCTTGTTCAACAGAAGTGTGAAAAAATAGACTTGACTCTCTATAATGTCGCTGAGGAAGATATGGACGTGAGATCATGTCAGTACTGGTAGAAGATTGAAAGCGGGCAGAAGAATAAAAACCTAACGACATTCTTTAAGGTTTGCCAAACTTTGGATATATATCCGAGTAGGATATTGAAGCAATTTAGTATTGATCAATGAGGTATTAGTGTATAATTTTAATTAATGTTATTTAAGGTCACCAATGTATTTTACTGATCACTCATGAGGGTACCAATGGGCATTGACCTAGCAAAGATACGATTTGACCAGTTTTTCGTCGAATGGAAAGCGTCACAATCTGCCATAATTAACGAGAGTGACACTCGCTTTCAGATGATTGATCGTATGTTAATTGAGGTTATGGAATGGAAGCACTTAGATATACGCACAGAAAGGCATAGCTCATCTGGCTATGCTGATTATCTTTTATCTCGAGACAATAGGAGTTATTTAGTCATCGAAGCAAAAAAGAAAGATAACCTTCTCATCGATACAAGAAATCCCAATGTGGCTCACTACAAGGTGGGAGGATCTGCGCTTAAAAGTGCGGAAGAAGGCATAAAACAAGCTCGTAAATATTGTGTGGACGTTGGGGTCTCTTTTGCTGCTCTTACCACAGGAATTGAGTGGATATTCTTTACCGCTATTAGAACAGATGGGCGACCTCCAGCAGAGGGGAAAGCTATTGTATTTCCGAATCTACAGTCCATAAATAAAAATTTTGCCAAGTTCTATGACCTCCTTTCTAAGTCTGGTTGTGATAAGGAACTAATAAGAGTTCGGCTACAAGAAGCTGAGGGGCTAGAGATAATATCTGAAGAGGAACTGTACTCAATCCAAGATCCTCAGAAAGCTCGATTCATGAAAAAATCTCAGATCGCACAAGACCTGAACCGAGTGTTTGACGAATTCTTCGGCACAATATCAGGAAATAATGATACAGAAATGCTCTCTAAATGTTTTGTTGAGACGAAGGAAAGCCGTGAAGCAGATACAACATTAGACAAAATTACACGAAAGTTGACGAACGATATTCAAGTCGTTAATAGCCGAGGAGTAGCTCTTGCAAAACGCATTGAAGCAGCAGTTGAATCTCGTAGAGGGGAATTTGTTCTCGTTATCGGAAATAAAGGAGCAGGTAAATCGACATTTATTGATCGATTCTTCAAATTAGTACTTGAAAATAGTTTACGAAAACAATGTTTAGTTGTTAAAGTTGATCTAACGAGTGCTTCTAGCAGTCTTGATACACTAGATAGTTGGCTTACGAACTGTCTGAAAAAAGTTCTAGAACGGGAATTGTTTGATTCTTCTGCACCAAAATATGAAGAGCTACAAGGAATATTTTGGAAAGATTATCAAAGGTGGAAAGTGGGAGAACACAAGTTTCTTTATAAGACAAATCGAAATGAATTCAAAATTAAATTTGGAGAATACATATATAACTTAGCGAAAGAACAACCTAAAAAATACATAATTGAATTGTTGAGACATTCCATTAAGTCGCGACAGCTTTTGCCTTGCTTAATATTTGATAACACAGACCATTACCAACAAACATATCAAGAACATGTGTTTCAATATGCACAATCAATCTTCCAAGAAGTTCTTTCATTCGTTATTTGCCCAATTACAGATCGAACCATTTGGCAGCTTTCAAAACAAGGACCATTACAGAGCTATCGAACTACGCAGTTTTACCTTCCAGTCCCTTCGACCAAGGAGGTTTTGCATAAAAGAATAAACTTTATCAAACAAAAAATAGAAGGTAAGTCTACAAGCGGAGAGTACTTCTCACAAAAAGGGATTCGCTTAAATCTTTCTGACATAAAAGGGTTTGCTCTCTGTCTTGAAGAGATTTTTATCAACACAGAGTATTTAGGGAAAATCGTCGGTTGGTTGTCTAATCATGATATTCGCAGAGGATTAAGAATTTCACAGGATATAATCACATCACCAATCTTGAATATAGAGGAGCTTCTAAAGCTATACATTTTTAAAGGAAAATCGATACAAAAACAATCAATCAAAGAAAGAAAAATACGTCAAGCCTTAATACTAGGAAACTACAATACCTTTATAAAGAAAAATAGTAGTTTTATTTTAAATGTGTTTCAGGTAATTGGTACTGATATTACCACTCCTATGGCAACACTATCAATACTTCAGTTGTTAATGGATAAAGAAGTGTCAGCAAGCTCACCAATAGAGCCATACATGACAATTGATAAAATTGTGAATTATTGTGAACCAATGGGTATTAGTCGCTCAGCCACAATTAAGCATTTAAAAGAGCTTTTGGAGTATAGGCTAATAGAACCGTATGACCCAACAGATTCAGATATATATATGGAGCAGAGGGTTAGAATTACATATGCAGGGCGTATTCACATGGATTTTGCTCTTAAGGATGAAACTTACTTTATACAAATGGCTCTTGCTACACAGATTCGATCATCAGATATTGCGGTTCAAGGTCGAGGTATATTTTACAGTGGTGATAAAATGACTCGAAGTGACTGGCTTGAAATTGCTTGTCTTTTTGCAAACTATTGTGATCAGCAAGATAGGCTTTTCGTGAATATACCAACTGTAGATTCATACTTAGGACAAAAAGAGCTTCGCAACCAATTTAGGCAACGTTGGATCAATAAAGATGAAATACTCTGATCTTAAGGTGTGTCGGGATTTATTTTTCAGGGGATAAAAGGATAAGAATATAGAGCATATACCCTCTGTTAATGATGTAGAGTTCAGAAAGTGCTATCTGTCACCTATCTGTTGGAATTCTATAATGTTGTTTCGAATTTATTTTTAATATTTTGACATATAAGGAGATACATTTTGAAACAAAATCATATCCAAAACCATTTCAATATCAGGCTGTTGAAATTTTTACTGAATCAAGGTAGAGAATGCGAATGGATAGAGTTCAAAGAAAATAACTTTGACCCAGTTATTATTGGCAAGACACTTTCGGCTCTTTCCAACTCCGCATTTCTTCATGATGAAGCCTATGGGTATTTGATCTATGGCATCAAAAATGAATCCCTTGAAATTATTGGTACCAGCTATAAACCCAAAATACATAAGGTTGGCAATCAAGAAGTTGAAAATTGGCTAGCTACTCAATTAGATCCTCGGATTGATTTCCGTATTATTGAGTTTGATACCTCTGAAGGTAGAGTAGTATTCTTTAGAGTAGATGCGACAAGGGTGAGGCCCGTTTCATTCAAAGGAAATGAGTTCATACGTATCGGGTCATACACAAAGAGACTGAAAGAACACCCTGAAATGGAAAGAAAAATCTGGGGGAAGGCATCAAGAGAATCTTTTGAAACTCAGAAATCTGAAGTTAACCTTACAGATGATCAAATCCTCAGCCTCCTTAATTATACGACATACTTCGATCTTACAGAACAACCCTTGCCCTCCAATAAAGAGTCCCTTCTTACAAAATTAGAAGAGGAGAAGTTAATTGTCTCAGAAAAAAACGGAACTAAAGCAATTACAAACCTAGGAGCAATCCTATTTGCTAAAGACTTGAAACATTTTACCTATCTTCAAAGAAAAGCTGTTAGAGTGATTATATATAAGGGAAAAAATCGCTTAATTACTATAAAAGAGCTAGAAGAGAGAAAAGGCTATGCAGCAGGTTTTGAAGAGCTTGTTCATTATATTAATGACCAACTTCCTACTCATGAACAAATAGAAAAAACCTTGCGTAAGAAGATTCATGTCTTTCCAACAATAGCTATAAGAGAATTAGTAGCTAACATGCTGATCCATCAAGATTTCGACATTTCTGGTACTGGTCCAATGGTAGAAATTTTTTCAGATAGAATAGAGGTTTCTAACCCTGGTAAGCCTTTGATCAATACTCTACGACTTCTTGATCACAATCCTCGCTCAAGAAACGAAAAATTAGCTTATTTTATGAGAAGAATTAAAGTATGTGAAGAAAGAGGGAGTGGGATTGATAAGGTTGTAGCTGCAACCGAGACAAACAATTTGCCAGCACCTAATTTCATTTATGAGGATCAGTATTTTAAAACTATCCTTTATGGTCCTAAATCTCTTAAACAAATGACCAAACGAGATAAAGTACGAACAACTTATTTACATAGTTGTTTAAAATATATCTCTAGCGAGGTCATGACCAATGAGTCTCTGAGGAGTCGGTTGGGCATAAAGAAGGCAAATTATCCCTTGGCCTCAAGAATTATTAAGGAGACTCTCAAAGAAGAATTGATTAAACCCAGTGATCCGGATAATAAAGCACCAAAGCATTCGAGTTACATTCCTTTCTGGGCTTAGTTACATTAAGTAGAAATATAAATTATTGAAATTATTACATTTATAAGTTAGCCCCTTTAGTAGAGTTACATTAACAACACATAAAGAAATTAATGCAATGTCTTTTTTTGAGACCTTCTAGGCCAATATTTTCTTGGAGGTGAATTCCCCACTATTTAGATCAAAAAAACTTTTCTCGCTCACTTTTTTACTTGCCCATTCCACCAGATTCAAATTTGTCCGTTTCCAGACCATCGAGTACATCTTTTCGACAATTTGAAGATGTTCGACCACCCCTACCACTTCCTATATAGAAATGCTGACTTTGTTAGCCTATCACGTCGAAGACCGAGGGGTTTGAGCCAAAACGATCTGTGTGTTTAACCTTTAACACACACAATTTGCTTTAAAGTATATAAGATTTCAACAAGGTCTTTTTGGGCTTCCATCACTTTGTCAATATCCTTATAGGCTTTAGGTGATTCATCTAAAACACCTTTATCTTTTCTGCACTCTACTCCTTTTGTGGCTCTGCGATGTTCTTCAAGAGAGATCAATTGCTTAGCTTTAGTTCGGGACATCACTCTGCCTGCGCCATGAGAGCAGCTATGAAAACTCTCTTCGTTTCCAAGCCCTCTGACAATATAGGATTTAGCTCCCATACTGCCAGGTATAATTCCTAAATCGCCTACCCTCGCTCGAACAGCACCTTTCCTAGTTATATATACATTTTGATCATAATGATGTTCAATTTCTACATAGTTGTGATGACAGTTGATAGCTTGCTTTTCTACTTTCATAAATGGAAAATCTTTCAATAACACTTCTAAAATATGTTTCATCATGATCTCTCGATTGATGCGAGCAAACTCTTGTGCCCAGTGGACAGCTATCATGTACTCTTTAAAATGCTCTGTCCCTTGAGGAAAATATGCGAGATCTTTATCAGGAAGTTGAATCATATACTTTTCCATATCTTTTTTAGCTAAACTGATAAAGTAGTTTCCGA
Organism: Bdellovibrionales bacterium; assembly: GCA_965262715.1. GTDB lineage: Bacteria > Bdellovibrionota > Bdellovibrionia > Bdellovibrionales > JAUICD01. The sequence continues at coordinate 2,661,953 of OZ253553.1, forward strand.
TTCTATTGCCTAATCCTCGAGATCCACTATGAAGCATCACCCAAAGACTGTCAGGTTCATCAAGACAAAGTTCAATAAAGTGATTTCCTCCACCAAGAGTTCCTAATTGAACTTCACGCCTTTTTGCAGCAGCCAAAGGATGTCTTTCAATAATACCATTGTAAATTTCTGCAAGTCCTGCCCACTGAGCTTCCACAGTTTTTGGCAGCTTGTTATGAGCAGATTGCCCCACAGGAACAACTGATTCGATAGAAGATCGGATATTGGATAAAGAGTCAGGTAAATCTTTCGCTAGAAGATTGGTCTTTACAGCCATCATACCACAGCCAATATCTACACCTACAGCAGATGGGATAACAGCTCTCATTGTAGGGATCACACTACCGATTGTAGCACCTTTTCCGAGATGAACATCTGGCATAGCAGCAATCCATTTATAAATAAAAGGAAGTCCTGCAATATTCTGAAGTTGCTTTTTAGCTTCCTGTTCAAATGGCACACCTCTAGTCCAAGACTTAATCATCTTTTTTGAACTACTGGTTAATATTTCATAGTTGGGTTTTTTCATAATTGCTCTTGTTATTATTGTTTTGAATTGAATATTTATATTTCTTTTTTTAAGTATAGCATTTTTCGAGTTTTACATCTTAATAATTAAGACCATTCAGTATTTAACAGAGCCTAAATCGATGAAAATGAGCTAAAAAGAAGAGCTTCTGGTAAAATAGGCTCTGTAATATTTTCTTTTCTTCTGTAATCTCTAATTGGACAATAGGTAAATAATTAAGGTTTATGACACTTACAATGGCAAAGACTTTTAGAAATTATACAACAACGCCGTTTCGTCGTAGTAAATCTCCACAATTTTTAACTTTTTATCCATAACTTTCCAACAAGCAGCATAAGTTGGCCGTCCACTGACAAAAATAGTTATCTCTTTCCTTCTAGAGAGCATTAACCCCCCTTTTTTCGCGCTTTTATTTAAAAAACCTCATTTTTTATATGGCATCTTTTTTGCTCTGTTATATATATGTTTTTTTAATTTGTACTTTCAATAATTTTAACAAGGAAGCTTCATGAACCTATTATATAAATTAACTATTGCAGTATGCTGTTCAGCAATGATAGTGGCATGCTCTAACAATGCAGACTATCCATTAACTGAAGAACCAACTCAGTTGTCGGAGATGACTCAAGTGCACTTTCGACATGACACATCCCTTCCTCCTACATCAAAGACAATTTTAGTTCCACTATCTTTACATGAAGAGGACCATGACGAAGGAGAGGTTTATATAAGAGGTTCACAAGAACACAGTCATAAGCTAGAAGTGGCCCTTGTTCAGAAGTTAGAAGTGGTCTTTGTGATTGATACAGGAGCAAATATGCAAAGATATAGAAATGTGATTACAGATAGTGTGAGATATCTTAAAGATGAATTAGAAAAACATCAAGTTTATCCCGAGTTCTGCCTTGTGACATTTAAAGATTCAGTAGAACAAACATGCCGTAGTTTTATTAATAATAATAATTTTACAGCTTTTCAAAGTTATATCTCTAATTTGAGATTGACTGGAGGAGGCGGAACAAATACACAAAACCCACTAGCAGGGTTAGACGCAGCAGCAGACATACCTCGTTCTCACAGTCAACGTATAATTATTCTGATCACAGACGCTTTACCTTGGTTAGAGGTCCATAGCTCACACAGACGTAGAGTTCCTCAGTATTCTAGAGTTCTTGATAAGCTTCACTCTCAATCTGAAACACCAGTTTTTGCTTTGACTCGCAGTCATGATTTATTTTTTGATCTTACAGAAGATACACTTGGTCAATGGTTTGACATCAGAAAGATTGAAAAGGAAGAGATTAGTATAGATTACGTTTTCAATCAAATTGGAGAATATCTCAATACATTGTATGATGGAGAACTTATTATTGCAGATTAACAAAAACAACAAGAAGCGGTATCAAAACCCTATACAACTCAATACATTTTAAAAAATAAAATATCTACTTATATTAAAGGTTTTTTCTTTGTTTGAAAATATTTTTTTACTTTTTTAAATTCTGCTGCAAATGAACTCATAATGAAAGATATGTGAGTGCAGGACAAAGGTGGGGTGGGGCTAGGGAGATAAATAGAAGAATTGAACTTGAATGGTAATGTTTTAGTCATTAAAAGTTAAAGACACATTGTAATCAGTAGCTATATTTTTTAGGCAATGTTTTACTGCTAGATTGGCATTAGAAATGTGAAAAGGCGGCTTTTGCTTAATTTTTATCACATTGATAATCTCATCACCAAAAGAAGAACCTAATGCAATCACATCTGTAAAATCTAATGCCACAGGAAATTCTTCTGTCTTTAATAGCTCTTGCGCCATTTGTTTCCCATATTGACGATCTGTCAAGGTTTTACCAAAACGCTTCATCAAAATAACATTCATAGTTTCCTCAAAATATTATCTAACATTTTGTTTATAGATATACGACTCACACTTTTTATATTGTTATCTAAAAATTCCCCTTATAAGGGTATTTTACATCTCTTTACAAATCTTTACAAGCTTTTACATATTAGTATATTTCATCTAACTGTTGATTTTTATTTATTTAATCGAAGTGACTTAGGATTGCCTGTAAATACTTTATAATTTTTCACTAATTTTGAGAAATCATAATCATCTGTGAGTATATTTATTCCCTTACCTTTAATCAAATTAGATACATAGGCATCATTAAAATCACTTCTGCGAGAATCACACAGTACTTGATCAAATGACATCTTACTCATTTCATCATCGAGGCATTTGACTTGCTTTAATATTTTTCTTTTACTGTTTGTTCAATAATTTTAAAGGTTTCTGAAAAAGCCTGTGAAGGTCTATAATCACTCTTGTATTTTTTTATGTGAACATTATTGAAACGACAATCTATTCTTAAATATCTATTTATAAATTCAGACAAAATAAGGCTTGTAGTGTAGAGTGTTGAATCGGCTTTAAGTAATTTATTATAAAAGGAGCTATATTTTTTTATAGTACTTCTTTTATAATTTCCAATCGAGCAATAAAGAAATAACCAAATATTTGTGTCCAAAATATAGTGTTCTGATTTTGAAGGCGTATGTGTTTGTATATCAATGATCATTGCCTAACTCTTCATCAATACTTTTTTCAACTTCTTCTGGATTTTCAAAATATTTTTTTGCAACGCTTATAACTCTTTTTAAAATTTCCATATCTGTTGGCTCAAGATCAAGAATTTCAAGTTTTTCATTAAGCTGATCACTTGTATATTTCTTATATAATTGACCTATAGCTGCATTTAAAAAAGCCGTAGTTATAAGTTGAATGTTTTTAAAACTAACTTGTACGGAGATTTCTTTATCTAAAGCTTTTTCAATTCTCTGGTATAGACTATCACCTTCTTCAGTTGATATGGCTGAACTTTCTCCTATACATTCATAGACAGAGATAAGTAATTTTTTATTGTTCATATAATCTCCTTTAAAATAAACTTTCTTGTGATTCTTCATTTGAAAGAATATAAGAGTTTTTATCATTTACATTAAACTCTATATTAACAATTGTGCCATCAAAATAGTTAGCAAACAAATTTTTATAAGATCCTGATTGGCTATTGTCCCAATAACCATCTCCTGAAATAATTTGAACCCTTCCTTTGTTTAGTTTTATAAATGAAAGCAGAGTACTAAGACCCATACCTCCAGGTATTTGATAACTACGAGTAGTATTTCCCTCTTGGATAGCCCACTCAATAGCCTCAAAGGAGGAAATCTTTGATTGTCTATGTCTACTATAGTGTGACACATTTTTTTGGATTGTAGAACCCAAGTTAACAATTGAAAAATCTACCTTACCTTTCTTAGGATAAAATTGGCCACAACTAAAGATATTTTTTGTATTACCGTGAGTTTGCGCATTCATAAAAACTTCTAACATATTTTCTGTAACTTTCTTCTTCAAAAGAGGGGACATTTTAGGAAGATCGTGTATAGAAAATAATTTATCAGAGAGATATTTTAAGAAAACTTTGTGATCATCTTTTCTAAACTTTTTGTAGGGAATAGTCGTTCCCCAAATATCAGAAACATACCATCCTCCAAAATTGCTTAAAAAAGAATTTCTAGAGAGAATCGACTCTATATTAAGAGGTAATTTTGAGACAGCTACTGAGTTTATAGCATTTTGTAGTTTTGTTATAATGGCTCCCAATACAGCACTTAGATTTGCTTCAAACCAAATACAATCAGAAAAATCAATATCAATCTCATCAAGCATCAAATTTTTTGTCTTTGAATAAAGATCTAGTAGTTGTTCATAACCTAAAAAGTTATTTTCAACTCTGTAGTCAAATTTATATGTATAATTCATCTGTTTATTCCCTACCAATATGTTTCAATTAGTCTAAAATAGACTTTGAACAGCTAATCTTTATCTATTTAGACTTTATAACTCTTTTCAAATAAAAAGATAGATTTTTGAACTCTTTTCCAGTTTCTTTGAGGTATTTTTTGTTTTCGCGCCTTTTTCAACTCCAAATTGCATTTTTCTTGTTTGTTCGTAATTTCTGCTAAAACAAAGCTATTGAAGGATTGTCAATTTTTAAAGGAGAAAGTCTTGTCTAACACTTCTTGTCCTTTAGGTCAACATTATGTGAAGGAGAACACACTCGTAGAACTAAAAAAAGTGGGATTGTTCCTGTATCTGAACATTGTCGAGTTAATCCTAAAGGTAAAGAAGATTTACTCTATGCGTCCAATATAAGACATCTCTACTATAACCGCTTGCAAAAAAAGTATCCCAAAATGCCAGCTATTAGAGGTTTTAGAGGATTTCATGAGTATGATCCGATGATTCAATTTTGGACAGAGTATTGGAAAGATAAAAAAAGATTGCCCAGAGAAGTAGATCCTTTGTTGATTAAAGCTATGATTGCAGCTGAGTCGAGCTTCAGGCCTAGAGTGAGGACAAGTGATCCTAATAGCACAGCAGCTGGATTGATGCAACTAACAGGCAGCACATTAAGAACTCTTAGAGGCAATCCAGATAGAAAAGATTATATTGAAGTTAGACATTATCCTGTCTATTTAGAGGATGATGAACATTTGGATCCACTCGTAAATATTGCAGCAGGCATTCGTTGGTTAGGGCATAAAATAGAGAAATCTCGTAAGAGAAACTCAAAAGATATAGCTGAAAGAATATTTGCAGGAGTTAAATTTTATCATTCGTGGGATCAAGAAGGGGAGAATTATGCAAAAAAAGTTTATAGATATTACAATGCAACACTTAGTCAATAAGTATGTAATCATTATTATGACTGTAAGTTTAATGTCATGCAGCCATATTGTATATGATGAAGATCAAAATTCAGAAAATTCTGATGAAGAAGTGTATGTAGAAGAATATTCTGCAATGAATCCGCCTCAGAAAAAATACAAAGAAATTTACTGCACTCCAGAAGATGAGAAAAAAGGTATAAAGGCAACTATTGACAATTTGTATGTTGCTTGTGGTCGTTCCAAAATTCAACCTATAAAAAGCAGAACTTTAGAAATTAAGCGTATTTTTTTAGGCGTAGAAAAATTGCCTAGTGGTGATTTGTTATTAGGACATCATCTTTTAATTTTAAAAGCTGGTGATAAAATTTTACAGAAAGTGCAAGTCGAAAAAGAAGGTTATGATCCATTTTGGAGAGAAGTTGTTTTTGTCAAAATCAGAAAGGGTGTTTATTGGCAAGACCTTAACAATGATGGATATCCTGAGTTTGCTATGTTAAAAACAGATACAGGCAATGCAATTTATAGGCGAGTTGATAGATACACCCTCAAAGGGGACTCTTTTCATTTTTATGGGTATGGAAAGTATGTTTGGCATACGGGCCAGCATGTTTTATTGAATTGTATGAAATGTTGGAAATTTGATTTGGATGAATGTAAAAAATGCACATGATTATTGTATTAATAGGTCATATTCTTTGAATATATACAAAAAACTTTTGTGGTGGAACTCATGAAAAAGCTACCTACTAACGCTTTAAAGATTATTATAGAAAAAGATAAGAGAAAGCATCGCATGTTTTTAGTACCTAAAAACAAAGCACAAGGAGTTATTGCTTTAATTAAACAGTTTGAAATTGATAATAAGATCAATAAAGATAAGGCAGATATAGATACAATGGGTATTTTTTCTAATTTGAATCAAAAGTACAGTAAGCCAGGAGCTATTTTGAGAGGAGCTAGACTGAAAGAAGGTTTATCTCAAAAAAAGTTAGCTGATCAAATGAAAATTGCGCAAACCCATATTTCAGAAATGGAACATGGTAAAAGACCTATTGGTAAAAAAATGTCTCAGAGATTTTCTAAAATCCTTAAAATTAATTACAAAGTTTTCTTATAATTATCCTTTTAAAACCAGTGAGAATTTACGAAGTTGTTTACCATTCTAATCATGGCAGGCTAGTTGCCAATAACTTCATTTAGTAAAAAGCTATAATAACTTCAAAAAACGAATCTTATGAAAACTGTTTTTGTGGTTTTATTCAGGCCTTTTTAATGATGATTAAAAATTGTGCATCATATTATTAAATGAATTTGTAAAAATATTAAAAATATATATTGACTTGTATAAAAATCTTTTGATAGACTTATACAATTTAACTAATATTTTGATAAAAGGATTTGACCATATTATAAGGTCGTTAGCTTTTTATAAAAAGGAGGTGAAAGATAAATAGTAAAAAAATGAAAATTATGTGGGGAGGGATATTTGCCTTCTCTGTGTTGGTTAGTTACAGAGTGTTTTTCCAGGAACCAGGATCAGATAGAAGAATCAATACTGTCCTTTGGTTTCAAAATGCTGGGGAGATGCGAGCACTCTGCTACCAGGCTTTTAACTTAGCTCGCATAAAACTTGAGCAGGACTTCAATTCTCAACAAGTAGATCAAAAACAAAAACGGGCTATAGTTGTAGATGTGGATGAAACAGTTTTGGATAATAGCCCTTATACAGCTAAAAATATCCTTACTGAAAGAAGCTATCCTAATGGTTGGCAGAAGTGGATTGAGATGGTCGAAGCTCAGGCTTTACCAGGAGCAGTAGAGTTTTTACAATATGCTACCAGTAAAGGAGTTAGTATCTTTTACATCACAAATCGTAAAAATGCAGTGCGAGCTGCTACCATCGAAAATCTCAAAAAAATAGGAGCTCCGGTAAAAGAAGAATATGTGATGATGAGAGAAACAGATTTTTCTAAAGAAACTAGACGGCAGCAGGTTTTGAAAGATCATCGCATAGTTCTGCTTATAGGAGATAATCTTGGAGATTTTGATAGAGTGTTTGATGTTCCAGATCAAGAGGCTCGCAATAATACTGTAGATAAAATGCAAGAGGAGTTTGGTAGAAAATTTATTGTTTTACCTAATCCTATTTATGGTAATTGGGAGAGAATTATTTCTAATTACAGAGAAGCTCTTCGTTCCTATTAGTTAATAGAAAATGGCTTTGATATTAAGATGGGTATTGGTAAATACAGCATCTTATTTGAGGACTCCTTCCTTTAAATAATTCATTTCATTAATAAACATGACTTTTGTAGATAAAATTAAAAAAGAAAAGTTAAGGCTTTATCTTTTCTTTTCAAAGGATTGTAAGTAAAAATAGCTTTCTTTATTTATTTACAAAGAAAACTTAACAGGTTATCTTTTCTTTTATAGGTCTTCATCATGACCTTAGTTGTGAGTATTTTTTATGAAAAAAGCAAATTCACGTTTAGGAACTTATATACGTTGTAATGTTGCAGGAGAGAGTTATCAAGCTTTTATTCCACCTCCTCTCCCACCACAAATAGATTTGTCTCAATTACAAACATCTTTATCAAAGGCAAATCAAGCATTAGGGAAGCTCAGTGCCATTTTAGAGACTTTACCTGATGGTGATTTATTGCTTTACTATTATATTCGCAAAGAAGCTGTGTTGTCTTCCCAAATAGAGGGAACACAATCTTCTTTATCTGATTTATTGCTATATGAAAGTACTGGAGAGGCGGTTCCTATTCGTGATGTTGTTGAAGTTTCGTCCTATGTGGCTGCTTTTTATCATGGTTTAAAGCGAATAGATAAAGGGTTTCCATTGTCTTTACGTCTTATAAAAGAAATGCATGAAATTTTACTTTCAAATGATTTTGGCAAAGGCAAACAGCCTGGGCAATTTCGCTCTTCCCAAAATTGGGTGGGTGGTAGCCGGCCAGGCAATGCCTTTTTTGTTCCTCCTCCAGCAAGCCACCTCATGGAATGTCTTGATCATTTTGAAAAGTATCTTCATGTTAAGCAGCGTCCTTATACCTCTTTGATTGATGCTGGTCTTATTCATGTACAATTTGAAACCATTCATCCTTTTTTGGATGGTAATGGTCGTATAGGTCGATTGCTTATCTCATTTTTTCTTATTTTGATGGGAGATTTACAAAAACCCATTCTTTACTTGAGTTTGTTTTTCAAAAATCATCGTTCTGTATACTATGAAAAGCTCAATGCTGTGCGAACAGTAGGTGATTGGGAGGATTGGTTGGAGTTTTTCTTAACAGGTGTTATAGAAACATCTCATCAAATTATTGAAATTAGTAAAGCTATCTCTAATTTATATAAAAACGATTTTGCAACAATAGAACGTCTAAAACGCGCAAGGCTTTCTGCACACTTAGTTCATAATCTCTTACAAAAAAAAGCCATTGTTTCAGCAACTCATACAGCTAAGATATTAAATATTAGTACACCCACTGCACGAGCTGCTTTAAATAACTTAAAAGATCTGAATATTGTAAAAGTCAAACCTATTGGTAAAGAGCAGTTTTATATTTATACAGAGCTGATAAATCTTCTTGAAAAAAATGTTACTTAATAAAACTTTGATTATTCACCATAAATAAGCATCATAAATAAATAGATTACTTTATGGAATGAATTTTAATAGCTCATCTGCAAATTGAACTTTAAGTTATTTTTTAAAACTGCTTCATTTTTACTCTAGTCACTTAAGACATCAACTCCTCTGTCGATGGGCTGATCAAGGCAGATAAAAGATTCTGTTGATTGAATTTCTTCAATACTCTGTAGTTTGTCAGATAAGAGTTGATATAACTTTTTAATGGAAGAAACACAAACTTTGATCACTAAAGCATATTTTCCAGTTGTGTAGTAAGCTTCAATAATTTCTGGAAATGCTTTTAACTGTGACATTACATTCTGATTGCCTTTTGCACTTGTTAGGTGAATTCCGACAATAGCCTGGACATCCATCCCTAATACCCTAGAGTCAATGATGATTCTAGACCCTTTTATTATGCCTAAATTGTTCATTTTTTGAATACGTTGATGAACCATGCCACCACTCACATTCAGCATACGGGCAATTTCCAAATAAGGCATACGGGCATCTTGGGAAAGAAAATAAAGGATCTTTCTGTCAATGGTATCAATTTGATAGTTTTCAAGGTTCATAACTGCTCCAAATTAACAATTTAATACTTTATACCTTAAATTATAATGAATTCATTATAATTTCAACAAATATTGTAATATTTTACAATTATTGGTATGATAAAAATATTAAAATAGTATTAACAGGCACTTAAAGTGTCATAATTATTAGAAGCACCAAGTCGTGAGGTTTAATTAAAATATGTGTGGATTTGTAGTCAATACTGGAACAACTACTCGTCAATCAAAGCTGATTAAAGAGTTTCAAAAACTGTTACACCGAGGCCCAGATTCAAGTGTGATAAAGCATCCTTATCAAGATACTTCTATGCTTTTTCATCGGCTTGAAGTTCGAGGACTTAGCGAAACTGGTAATCAACCTTTTGATACAGATTTTGCCATGTTAGTTTGCAACGGTGAGATTTATAATAATGAAACGCTCAAGCAAAAACACTGTGCTGATTACAATTTTATTGGAACTTCAGATTGTGAGGTTCTTCTTCCTTTATTTAAGAAGTGGGGAATACATCAACTTTGTCTTGAAATAGACGCAGAGTTTGCTTTTGTTCTTTATGATAAAATAACTAATGAATTTTTTGCTGCTAGAGACCCTATTGGTATTCGGCCTCTTTTTTATGGTACTGATCAGAAGGGAGAGTTTTTATTTTCTAGTGAAGCCAAAGCTCTTCACAAGATTTGTAAAGACATTAAGCCTTTTCCTCCAGGACATTATTGGAGTCAAAAACAAGGATTTGTATGTTATCTTGATATCACACAAGAAACTTCACAAAAAATTGAAACAAATCGGCAAGAAGCCCTTATTAAAATTAAAAAGTATCTTATAGAAGCCGTAGAAAAAAGATTGGAATCTGAGGTTCCAGTAGGCTTTTTATTAAGTGGAGGACTTGATAGTTCACTTATTTGCGCTATAGCTAATGAACTTTTACCAGGGCCTATTACCACTTTTGCTGTGGGTATTGATAAGAATCCTATTGATATCAAATATGCTCGTCAGGTAGCTGACTTTCTAAAGAGTGATCATCATGAATATCTTTTTTCTTTTGAAGAGGTTCTTAAAGAGCTGCCTAATGTGATTTATAATTTAGAAAGCTATGATGTAACGACTATTAGAGCAAGTATTGGTATGTACTTGCTTTGCAAGTATATTAGGCAAAATACAGATACTGTTGTTTTACTTACTGGTGAAGTGAGTGACGAACTATTTGGATACAAGTACACTGATTTTGCCCCTTCACCTTTGGCTTTTCAGATGGAATCTCAAAAAAGGATCAAAGAGCTTTATATGTATGACGTTCTGAGATGTGACCGTTGTATCAGTGCGCACTCGCTTGAAGCAAGAGTTCCTTTTGGAGATATAAAGTTTGCTTCATTTATTTATAATCTTCATCCAGAGATGAAAATGAATCGTAATGGTGTTGGCAAATCTTTATTACGAGAGGCATTTAGTTTAGGCGTTGGTCAAAATCAAATTCCTGTATTGCCACATAATATTCTTTTTCGTGAAAAAGCAGCTTTTAGTGATGCTGTCGGGCATGCCTTAGTGGATCAACTTAAAGCTTATGCTGAGAAAAAATATTCTAAGGCTGATCTTTTAAAAGCACAGCTAAAATTTCCTCATTGTCCTCCACTGACTGAGGAAGCTTTACTTTATAGAGAAATTTTTGAAAATTTCTTTCCAAATCGAAGTCAGCTCATTAAAGCATTTTGGATGCCAAATCAGGAATGGTCAAATTGTCAGGTAGGTGATCCGTCAGCTAGATGTCTTCCTAATTATGGAGCAAGTGGATTTTGACTTTAATCCTGATTTAAGAAGGTTCTGATATAATAGTAACGAGTTGAGGTAGAATAGATTCATTGGCGGGTAGTAAGCGGTAATCTTTTAATTGAGAAGGTTCTATCCATTTCAAATCAGTGTGATAAAGATTTTTTATTTCACCTCGCCAAGATATCACTTTATAAAATAAAAGCAGTACAGCGTGACTTGAGCTGTATGCATAATTATGAGCTAACTTGAGGCTATCAATTTCAGCAGTGATACTCAGCTCTTCTTTAAGTTCTCTTTTAAGAGCATCTTTTGGAGTTTCTTCCCACTTGATCTTTCCTCCTGGAAACTCCCAATAACCTGCTGTACTTTGAGACTCTTCTGTCGGACGTAATCCTAGAAGTACTTTTCCATTTTGACATATCAGTCCGACAGCAACAGGAGTGTAATATCTATCCATAATTAAGATTCCTCTTAAAATTTATATGATGGATTTTTAAAAGAAAGTCTATGAGTTATTTTATTCAGATAATTCTAATTATTGATCGTGTTACCTCATAGTTTTCAGTTTCTTCTTAAGAATCTGCGGTAAATATGATTATAAACTTTGTTTTTAAATTATTTTAAGCAACTTTTTGGCGAATAAGATAAAGGTCCCATTTAGCTTGCATTGTTACCCATGTTTCTGCACTAATACCAAACACTTTTTCTAATTGAATAGCAAAACTTGCAGAGATTCCTCTTTTATTATTACAGATCTCTGAAATCTTTCTTTCAGCACAACCTATCTTTTCTGCTAGCCATTTTTGAGTTAATCCACGCTCTTCAAGCACCATTGTTTTTAAAAATTCACCAGCTGAGTATCTAACTTTTAATTCAATCATGATAATCCATTACCTCAACGTTTATAAATTCTTCCTTATTGTATTGAAATATTATACACCATGGCTTTTCTATTGTTATTGACCAGAACTTTTTTATATTTCCTTTAAGTTTGTGAATCTTTAATGAAGGAGGTTCACAAATATTCTTTAGGTCTTTAAAAGAACTGACATCACTTAAAGGTTGTAAAAGTAATATAGCTCTTTTATTTAGTCTTTCAGGAAAACGCTTTGAGCCACCCTTCATTATAAGATCTTTAGTTATTTTTCCATTAGTAGACCTAATCACATTTACATATTAACACATTATGTAAATATGTCAACTATCTTTAATAGTATTTAACTTTAAATTGAAAGTTCTTATTTTAAAGCTTTTCTCATTCTTTGAAGGAAAGCTTTAGGCCCTTCAAAGCTTGTGAGAGTTAAGTCTTTTTGAAGGACTCCATCTTTATTATAAAAAAGTAAAGTTGGAAGACCTAAAACTTCAAACTCAGAAATCCATCTTGCCACATTTTCTGTTTCAGTTGTAGCGTCTATTTGTAAAAGTAAGAAGTTTTTAAATTCTACCTGCACATCAATATTGGCAAATGTATTGGTTTCCAATGCTTTACATACAGCGCACCATTCGGCTGTAAAGTCTATAATGATAGGTTGTTTTTGAGCGACACCTTCTTTAAATAACTGATCTGTAAATTCTTCCCAAGGTGTTGAATTCTCATCTTCTACTGCTTGAGTATCTTGTGTTAAGAAAGCTTTTTGGAAAGCTGTATTTATTTGGTGATCAAAAAAGGCAATAGATAAAAATAAAATACCTATTATATAACAAGTAAAAGAGATACTTTTTCTTTTATTAAGTATTTTCATTAAGATATTTTCAATCTTTGAGTTAGGATGAAAAGAAGTAAGCACTTTAAACTTCCCGTAAAAATAAATGCCTGTGAGAATAAATAGGATACCTAAGAGAGCACTTAAATAATGAAAATTTACAACAAAATTGAGATAATAGAGTGCCATGGCAATCATGCTTGTGCCAAAGAGGAACTTTACACCATCCATCCACGGGCCAGATTTTGGAAGTCGATTGATGAGTTGACTAAATGTTCCTAATAATACAAATAAAACACCAAGTCCCATAGCAAATGTAAAAAGTAATAAAAAGCCCAAGACAGTGTCTTGGGTCTGACTCACATAGGTGAGTATTCCTATGAGGACAGGCCCCACACAAGGACTTGCAACAATTCCTGATATCAGTCCTGCAAGAAAGACTCCTTTAAATCCTTTTTTGATTTTTCCCTCACTTAATTGCTTTTGTATCCATAAAGGAGTTTGTAGTTCAAAAACTCCATACATACTCAATCCCATCAATACAAATACAATGGCAATGACAGAAATAACTATAGGATTTGCTAACATGGCTCCAAAAAAAGAACCTGTTTTAGCTGCCATCACACCTAGAAAAGCGTAAGTAATGCCTATTCCAAAGACATAGCAAAGACTAAGGGCGAGGCTTTTTGACCTGGATTGTCCAATGACTTGTGTACCTAAAATAGAAAGGGTAATAGGGATCATTGGAAAAATGCAAGGAGTTAAGCTTGTTAAAAAACCTGCTATAAAAACGAAGAAAAGTGCCCAAAAAATACCTTTATTAAGAGCTTGATGGAAACGAGAGATAGCATCTGGTTTTTGAATGTGATTGCTCATATCTAGAGAAAATGGAATTTTTTTAGGAAGTAGACAAAACTCATCTGTACAAGCTTGATAAACCATCCATCCATCTAATGTATGAATATCTGTGTTTTGTGCAATCTGCATTTGAGCAGATAACTGACCTTGGCCAACAAAGCCTTCTTGTGTCTTATCAAAGAATTTATCATAAAAAACAATAGTAGGTTCAACCTTCAGAGATGAAAAAGTCACTTGTTGAGGGTTTTTTGGTTTCAGTTGGAACTTATCAAGATAAGCCTTATAGCCTTCCATTAACTCGAGTTGAAATATAATTTGGTTCTTTTGATCATCTGTATTGTCAATTTGTTCAGCAGAAATAGATAAAGGATTTGGATGAGGAGTTGGCAATTGTGCTTGAGATGAGGTGCTTAAAACAAAATAAGTAAGACAGCAAATAAGGTATGGTAGTAACTTCATAATTAGAGATTAACAGAATAAAGGAGAATATGCAGGATATAATTAAAAATATTTTCAACAAATTTTGTATGTTTGTTAGCTCTAACTTTTTGGCCACATTCTTGCATTATTTTGAAAGTGAGATAGAAAAAAGTTTTGATTTTAATGAATATGATAAAGACAGATAGGTATGTGATGAAGAAAAAGATATGTTTTAAAATTTTAATTATTGTCTCTTCGGGGTTATTTTTAACATAGCAAATGGTAGCTTGTGCACCAGCAAAAAATAGTCTTCCAGAAGATTCTAGAAGTCATGGTCGTTTAGATCCTGAAGCTCAAAAAAGACTTGCTAGTCCTGAAGAAACAGCTAAAGAACATAAAGATGAAATAAAAAAGTTACAAAATCAAATTAACAATCTTGAAGGTCAAACTGACGGAGAAAAATTAGGGAACGAATCTAATTAGTTTAAGGTGAAGCCTCCATTGTAAGGTTGTTTGCTAGAGAGTTTTGATATCTTGGAAAATCTAGTTTATGCGTTATAGCTTATAAGATATAAGACGAAACTTTAAGAGCTTTATGGTTGCTTATTGAAGCCAGAGACATGTTGAGTAAGCCTCAAAGAAGCTTAAAATATCAACAGACTGTGGAAGGGGAATATCAAATATGGCTTGAAGCACAGGAAGATGAAAGATTAGAAGCAGAGAGATTAGAGGCAGAAGCGCGAAGAGAGGAAAATGGAGAAAAAATCACTCATTGGAAAGGTTTATCTTTTGAACAAAGAGAAAATCGAAGAAGGTCAGACCAAAATATTACAGATCAAATTGCTTTACAAGAGTTACCCGACAACTTAAGAGAGCAGCTAGAAGATATTGAAAATAATGATTCCCTGGTTCGAAATCGGTTAGCCAGAACAGAGCTTAATAGGCGGATGAATATGAGTTATGAGGAAAGATCAAGGTTATAGAGATTTGGAAGATTGTTTGATACTTGGCGTTTATCAGAAGAATTGCAACGTGAGGTTAAGCAATTACTTGAAAGTGACAAAGAAACTAGAGATACGAGAAGAAAAGCCGGTCAATGGGCAGCGGCAAAAGCCAGGGAAAAACGCCTACAATCTGCTGAACAGAATATTCAAGACCAAAGCATAGTTAATTATCACAGAGCGAAGAAGCAGTGATCGTCGTAGTGAATGGAGTTTGATCAATGAAGTTCCTGTAGAGTGGTACATGCGCTCAGTGGTAGGCAGTGAAGTACCACGTAGTTATACGATCAATGCCCATTTGGCTCAGACAGTGGCAGCAAGATCCTATTTTTTTAACAAAGCTTTAGAAGATCGAGGTGTACAGGCAAGAGGTTGGGATATTGACCCTACCCAATGCAATCAGGTTTACAGAGGTGTTGAGCAAGAACGCCAAAAGGGTGATTTAGCGGTTTCAGAGACAGCAGGCTTGGTTTTAACTTATAATAACCGTTTAGCTCAAGCACAATACTATGCGTGCGGCCGTATGACTACTAAGGATGGAACTACAAGAAATAAAAATCCTCTTGAGAAGCCTAGGAATATTCCAAGTAATATTACTTGTTCAATTTTTCCTGAGAGAATTATAGATAAGCATGGATATGGAATGCCTCAATACGTTGCCAATGAGTTAACGAAAAAAGGATGGGAAAATACCAACGATAATGCTCCAACAGAAGGCGCTAGAGTGCCTGAAGATATTCATAAGCCGTGGGAATGGAGAGATGTTCTTTATTACTTTTATAGAGGAGAGCATCCAAATGTGGAAATACAAGATTTTCGTAATATTTAGATTAGAATGTTTATTTTAAACTTGTTGTAAATATAAATAATTCATGTACTTGCATAAATATTAATTTTCCAATATAATAAACCTCACCTAAAAATCATATAACTGTATTTCAGCCAAAAAGGTCGTTAAACATGCAAGGACCAACAGGTCAATCAAAAAATTCTCCTTTGCCTGAGTCTTTTTTTGTAGCACTTGATATAGAAACAACTGGTTCATATCCTGTAAAATGGGAAACTTGTGAAATTGCAGGGGTGAAATGGAAAGATGGTCAAATTGTAGATGAGTTTTCTCAATTAGTGCGTCCGAGAGGGCCCATGCACCCTATTGCATATCAAATTCATGGTATTTCTGCATCTGCATTAGATCATCAACCTTATATTGAGGAAGTTTTACCTGAGTTTTTAAACTTTATTGAAGATGCAGCTCTCATTGCGCATCATGCCCCTTTTGATATAGGTTTTTTATCTTATGATATTGAAGAGAGATGTGGATTGCCGCTTCCTACAAACAAAATTATATGCACCTCTCTTTTATCTCAAAAACTTTTCCCCCAAAGTTCTAATTATAAATTAAAAACACTCATGGAATATTTAAAACTAGAACAGCCAAAACCTTATCATAGGTCTTTGAACGACGCAAAAGCTTGTTTATTATTAGCTTTAGAATGTTTTAAAAAAGTTCAGCCTTTAACAATGGATTTGATGGAATCTCTGATGGGAGTTTCATTAAAATGGCCGTATTTTTCTTTAAAGCAGCTTGAAGCAAAATCAGATATGAAAGTTTTAATCGAAGCTATTTTAGATAAAAAGCAAATAAGCATTATATACCATAGAGGCTCGAGACCAGGAGCTTCTCGCACAATCCTTCCTATAGGGCTTGTCAGAAATCCTACAGGGGATTTTTTGGTAGCTGAAGATCAATCGTATAATAAATCTAAAAGGTTTTACCTGAATTTTGTGACAGATATACGCTTAATTCATTAAAAAGACAAATATTAACTGCCTTTCCAATCAGAGTTACGAAATAATTACTTGTTTATAAAAAACAATAGAGATTATGATAAGATAATGAAAAACACTCCAAGTGAAAGAATACATCTCAAACTAGATCCTTTCTCTAACTTTGGCTTAAGTCATACTCAAAGACATTCTTTATTAGTCTTTTTAAAAAATATTGTAGGTAGTGGTATTCCTTTTCTGCTTGTGCTTTATTTGGCCTCTTCCACAGTAAATGTGACTGCGGCAATGGTTCTGGGTTACTTAATAGCTTCTCTTACATTTATTTATATTCTTTTAGACCGCTTTGAAAAAACACAAGAGGTACCATTATTCTATATAGGAGGAGATATTTGGCTTTTTATATTGCTGATTGTTGCAGCCTTAGGATTGCTTATTAATGCTTCAGAGGTTAGTTTTGGAAAGCACTTTTTGGAATTACATTGGATACTATTACTTTACACTTTTACTTATGCTTTTTACTTGTTTCCAGGAATTAAACGGTTTTTTCATATTATTACCATTTTTGGCATAGTTATCTCTACCTATGGTATCATACAACATTTTTTTGGAATTGATATTTTATATCAGATAGGGCTAACATCTCAGTCAGCTACTTACTTAGGACCTCCATTGAGAATTAATAATTATTTAAACTTTCCTACTGAAGGTTATTATCAGGTTAGAGGTTTCTTTCAGAGTCATGTTGATTATGGGATATTTTTTAATATGGTCCTCTGTTTTCCTATTGCTGGGCTTTTCTTACTCAAAAATATAAGCTTAGGTTATCGAATTTTTTTAATGCTTACATCTGCTTTAATACTCTTAAGTGTATTATGGACTTATGACAAAGGTGTGTGGACTTCTACTATTGTAAGCTTGCTGGTTATGTCAGGATTTGTTAGCCGCAAAGTTTTTATAAAAACACTTTTAATCATTTCATTTGTATTTGGGATGTTTTATTATTTTGATAGCACCTTTCAAAAACAGAATATTGTTCTTGATAAACACTATCATAATGAAGAGACTAGGATGGACATTTGGAAAGCCAACTTAGCAATGTTTCTTGATCATCCATGGATAGGCTTAGGACTTAAACAAGATGAAGTGTATATCAGACAATATTATCAAAAACTAAATATTGATAACTGGGAAGTCGATCATGCTAATAATACCTATATTTATTGGTTATCAACAACAGGCTCTTTAGGATTTATATCTTATATGCTATTTATATTGACTTTTTTATTAATGACAGGACGTATTTGGATTGAAGTTCCTGCGTCTAATACATGGCATAAGGTTTTTATACTTGCTTTATTAGGTGTTCAGATCGTTATGCATGTGGGAGGATTAGCATATTGGAATATAAGATCAGCACAGTACTTCTTTGTTTTTTCTTTAGCAATGATAGCTTATATTTATAAGAAATACAATGAAGCTACTGTTTTTGATGATTATTGTCTTTAAAAGCTTGGGTCTTTGTCTGCTCAACTAGCAGATCAAATTTTGAAAAATAAATCTAGTGATAGTGAAATGTCAAAACTTCTATGAATTTGACGATTGTTGAAAGATGTAAGGTTGCTACCAAAACCACCACCACCAAGACTTTGGCAATCAACTTGTGCTCCCTGTGTACATATGATCTCACTAAATAAAAAAGTTCTTGCTTGCACACTTGGTCCTATACCGATCATATCACTAAAGAAATATACATATCCAAGTTGAATAATAGCCCCCATACCTTTATTTAAGCTAAGATCTAAAACCTCGCTCCGATTTATACCACTATTTATTGGGTTATAATTAATTCTATTAGATTCGAAATCTTGTCTTAGGCTGTGTTGGCCAGTTACAAAGAATAGATAAGTTGCATTAACATACCAACCTGAATGCATATATCCAAAGGTAACGCCTAGTCCAGATGTGTTTATATGTATGTAGTTATTAATTTTTATAAAGTTCATGTCGTAAGTAACTCCAGCAAAAAAGCCAGCATCAAATTTAAAATAAATACCTAGATTACCAATTATACTAAGTGAACGAGCTGTAGGGTTTTGTAAGTCATTACCAGAAAAGTTACCATCTTGATAGCTTCTATATTCTAAAAAGTCGTTTTTATGGCTAATATGGGAAATTCCAAATGAAGGTTTAATAAGGATAGCACTATGTGCTAAATGTCCTAGATTTAAAATACAAAATATGAGTATTATAAATAATGACTTTTTTTCTATGAGGGCTTTGAACTTTATAGACTGATATTTCATAGAGAACTCTCTTTTCTTGTTGTTATTTATAGGTTTTCAATAAACAAAAAAACTGTCAAGTCTATATTATGTCATCCTTAAGTGCAGTACACAATGTTTCTAATTTATCTAGAAGTTGTCTTATGACTTAAGTTTCTCGGCAAATGGACAGTTAGAGTCATTGGTTCGTATATCATTATTCAAAGTAATTTAAGAAGACATATACTAAAGAATTGAAGTTTGTTTTAGAAATACAATGAATTACCACTAATGACCTTTGGCAAGCTTCTTTTTCACTAAAATGCATCTGACCTCTTGAGGCGAGCCTCTCGAGGCGAGCCTCTGGTCACTTTCTGGCAGTAAACCCGACGGCTCTTACGGTCGTCGGCAAACAGCTTACTGCCTAGAAAGTCTAATGCATTTTAGTAGGGAGGATCTCCTTATTTCTTAACACAATGTTAGGGAAATTTTATCCTTGCCATCAGGTCATTGTCTAGAAAACCTGTTCATTTTTAGGAAGGAGATATCTTTCGTCTTTTTACACCATGTTAAGGGAAATTTTTTATTTCTTTATTATCCACTACTTGACCTTCTGAGAGTGTAATAATTTGATTGGCAACTTGATCAATGTCCTTTTTATTATGTGTTACCATAATGACAGGAATATCAAAATCCATTGCTACTTTTTTGATCAAAGATCTAGCTGCATCATGCCTTTTCTCATCTAAAGAACTAAATGGCTCATCTAATAATAGGACTTTGGGCTGGCTCATGAGGGCATTTGCTATAGCTAACCTTTGCCTCTCTCCACCAGATAAATGTAAGGCTCTTTGCTTTAATAAATGAGTCATATCTAAGGTATTTTCTAGATGATTAAAAATATTTTTTAGCTGTTCTTTTGACTTATGGCGAGGTTTTCCTGCAAATCTCATGTTCTCCTCTACAGTCATGTGAGGAAATATGTCGCTATCTTGAAAAACAAAACCCAATTGCCTCTTCTCAGAAGGTAGTATCGCTAAATCCTCTCCTCTAAAATTCCAAAAAAAAGAAGGACACTTTTGAAGACCTAGCAAAACTCTTAGAAAAGTGGTCTTACCACTACCACTTGGGCCTACAATGGCGGTAATACCTTTGTCAGATAAGGATAGCTTAGATATATCTAATTTAAAATGACCAAAGTCTACGAAAATATTTTTAATTAACGACATAAGAACTTCTTTTTACTTTATTTACAATAAAAAAACAAAACCACATCAAAAATCCAGATAATAACATAAATAAAAGAACCCAAGCAGCTCCTGTAAACCTATAACTGGATATCATACTATTAAGTAATAATCCCAATGTTGAACTACTATCTTTAAAAATCATTAAGGATAATGCAAAGTCGCCAGCAGCCCAAAAGGCAGCAAGCCCAGCTAAATGAAAGGCTAAAGATTTTGATTGAGGCCAGGTGACATGTAAAAAAATAGACCAAGATCCATGCCCCATTAATCTTGCAAGTTGTCTTTGCGAAGCTAATCTAAAAATTTCTCCTGACCATTTCCAACGATATAGTCCTCCTAAGAACAAAAGCGATAACCCTAATGAAGTCAAAAAAGAGGCTTGTACTAATGATCTTAGTTCCCATTGCCAGTAATAAGATAAGAACAAAAGTGAGAACCCCATTACAGCTGTACTTGGCATCATAAAAAGCAAATAAAATTTATCTAAAAATGCACTAGGGCCTACAAAAGCGATAAGGCTTAGAAAAAATAAAATCACACACCCAGTTAAAAAGCTGATAAAAAGAGTTCCTCCAAATGATTTTAATAACAATAAAGGGTTAGATAAAATGACAATAAAAGAAGACCATCCAGCAATAAGATCTACAAAACATGAAGAAAGTAATACGAACGTGATGATAACAGGTAAACAGATAAGCCATTTAGAGCCTATATTTTGGTAATCCCATGTTGGTTTTTTCTCTTTGATACAAGGAATAAAATAAATAAAGAAAAGAAGAATAAATATTTGATAAAAAGAAAGAAGCGCTGCTGAAGTTAGATTACCTTCAAAGCGAATCAATTCATAAATAGCCATCTCTGTTGTTACCCATTTGCCCCCACCTAAAAGTAAAGGAATAGAAAAAGAACCCAGACAAAAACAAAATAGAGTTAAAAAAATTGTAAATAGATCTCTTTTAATATTTGGGAGTAACACATGAAAAATAATATCTTTTTGAGAATGTCCAAAAATTCTTGCAAGAATTATTTGGGATCCACAGCTTTCTTTAAAGGTACGAGCAAGCATGATGGATACAAGGCCTGAATATATCACTACATGAGCTATTACAATACCAGATAGTCCATAAGGAAAATCAAAAGGGAGTAAAGAAAAAACTGTTAAAATAGAAAAAATCACAAATAAAGATGGAAAAAAGCTTGGAAGTAAAATAAATATTTCTAAAAAGGGTTTATTCTTATACTTTATTAACCCTAAAGCTCCAAAAATACCAATAAAAAGACAAGTCAAAGCACTCCAAAATGCTTGAACAAAGTTCCTATAAAAAACTATTAACGGAAAATGAGGTAGAGTTAAACTTTCAAAGTGATTGATGCTACCAAAAAACACAATGAGATATGGTAATAATAAAATCAATACTAAGAATATTTTAATCAATACTTTCATTATGATAGAAAATTCCTTATTGGAATTGCTTCCAGTATCGAAGATAAGCTTTTTCCTCTTTTCGAAGAGAGTGATTCTTAGTCAGGGATATCTTTGGTAATTTTTCGAAAACTGTTTTTTCTTCTACAGATTCAATAATAGGAAACATATAGTTTTTTGTCATAATTAACTTTTGAACCTCTTTGTGATGTAGAAACTTTACAAACTTTATTGCAACTTCTAGACGAGGACTATTTGCAACAACTCCTGCAAACTCGATTTGATAAGGATGACCTTTATCAAAACTCATGACTTGAAGTTCTGTGTCATTTTCTTCTATCCAGTGGTAAGCAAGAGATGTAAGGTAAGAAAAAGCTGTATGAGTTTGTTTCTTTGTAAATAAACCATAAGCTGCGCTCCATGAAGGAGAGATAAAATAGGCTTTTTTGATAAATTGGTGAAGTGTTTCCTCTCCAAACTGATGAATAATCCAAACCAAAAATTGAAAACCAGGAGAGCTGCTCCTAGGATCCATTAAAGAGTATTTCATATTAGATGTGAAAATATCTTGAGGTGTTTTAAAGAATGTTTGTTTTTGAATATCTTCTTTCTGTCTGTAAATAAAGGTAAAGGGAGACCAATTATAAGGTACAAAGACATTAAATGGGGTAATATCTTCTTTAGATAAATGTGTTTCACGTAGTCTTTTAGAAAGCTTGATATCTTCACTAAGTGGAGTCTCTTTCCATTTTAGAAGTTGATAAGCTTGCTTAAGAGAAAATTGATCAAGTCCTAAAACAACATCTGCATCAACACTATTTTTTATTTTTAATTCAGTTTTTAATCTTTGTACAAGCATTCTTGCATCGCCAATGTTCTCAAAATGAACGTCGCAATGAGTTTCTTCTTTGAAAAGCTTTTTTAGATCAGTGCCAGGACCTGTTGGACTGGCAAATGAAGAATAAGTGTAGACATAAACTTCACATAAAATCTCTTGAGTTATCTTTGAAGTTATAAAATTGTAAATAATAAATGAAAATAATAGAAATACAACAGTAGTTAAAGCAATGATGTTTTTGAAGGTACAATAGGTTCTCATATATTTTACCAAATGTGCTATTGATGCTTTTAGACAGAGTGATAGAATAGAGTATGTTATATATATAAGTATTTTATTTGATAGTCAAACCTCACTTATTTTCGAAGTTATAATAGAATAAACCAATACTTGCCTATTACAGTGTAATATTTATTTGCTTTTATTTGACTTATATCAAAAGTTCAAATATGAGATATATTGTTAAAACTGATGAGATATTAATAAGATGTTCAAGGCATTATTGTTGTTTTTATTTGTATTTGGAGCTTCAACTTCCAAGGTTCACGGGATATCTAAAAAAGAAGATAGAGAATGTGCTATTGCACTTGTAAAGGCTGGAGAAATTGAGCCTTCTAGTAGGCAAGAACATTCTCCTAGTAATGATGAACTGAATGGAGATAATGCGAGTACTTTTAGATATTTCTGGCATAAAAATTCTACTAATATTTCTGTTTTGAAAACCTTTGCAGATAAAATACATATTATGAAAAGTCATGATGATGCCCTTCATATATATGCAAATCAATTGTTAATAACCGCTATTTTCTCATTTATGTTAAAAATGAAAGAACTCATAGAGGCAGGTACTATAGATATTGATATATTACCTGATTATATTAAAGAGACTATCTCTTCACTTGATGAATTTTCTCCTGTTGAAATGTTTATACGTGCTCATGTTATAAATAAAACTGCTGAGCAATTAGAAATCTCTGGTAAAATTGATTTTAAGTATCATGAACTTCGAAGTATGAATGGAATAGAAGAAATAGCATTTCAGAATGAAAATAGTTATTTTAAAGAAGATGAAAAAAGCATGAGAGGTAAAAGATATAGTAGGTTTTATATTGCCGGTCTTGATCATGTTAGTGAAAGTCTAAACTTAGCTCAATCCCTATATTCAAGAGCTATAAGTTCAAGATCTATGAACCCTTACACTACACATATTCCAGAATTTGCAGCGTTGATTGATTCACATATAGCTTTTATTGAAGTGAGTATTGGGACTCAAAGGTCTTCTAGTAAGGCAGATAGACTAAGATTATTAAGTTTGTTGAAAGAAGAAGCAAACAAGCGTCGATATTTGAAAATCGTTACTTACTTCTGGTGGTTTAATTTTAATTTACGTCTTGCTATTCTTGTCACTCCTTCAGAGGAAAGAGATAGAGGTCATATCTTTTTTTCTGAGAGCATTGGAAGATTAATAGCTAATGATCAGCTAGAAGCTTTATATCTTGAAGCTATGTATAAATATTCCAGCCATGTAGAATCTGATAAGAATGATAGTTTATATACTCTACCTGAATTAATGGAATCTATTTGTAAAATATTTGATGAGTTTCCAAAAAGAATTCTAATCCCTACAATAAGCAAATTGGGAATTATTTCTCTTAGCAAGACTGATGGAACTAAAGTGCAATTGATTCGCTTAAGAGATAAACCTATTAATGTTAATGGTATACTTATGTATCCTGATGAGCTTTTTATTGATGATATAAAGTTCGATAGTTCAAATAAGGAAACTGGCAGCACCGTACATGTTTTTGATTCTTATTTTAAGAAAAAATTAGGAACACTTAAGAAACCTGATAGACAGGCAGCTGAATATATTTATTTTAAGCTGACTCGTGAACATTTTAACTTTGTAACCATAATAAACCTCAAAGATACCATAGAAGAGGGTGACGATGAATATATCAATCTCTTAAGCTTTATTCCAAGTCGTTTAAACCGGACGCCTAATGATGTTAGGGAATTTATAAATAGAGGTGAAAGAGTTATTATTAGACTGGTTTCAGAAATAGTCGAAGAACTTGATATAATTGACAAGTCTTCCCTGTCCGGCTTATCTGAAGAACAAGTAACAAGGTTATACTATCTAATGATAGATTATTTTCTTAAATAGAAATGGCCTTGTTGCACAAATCTCATCTTAAATCTTTATGCAACATATATGGATATGGATCCGTCTGTTAAGCAAGCAAAAAATGTAACATGTTATAAGATAATGAAGATATCCTCTCTACTAAAATGCATCAGGCTTTCTAGGCAGTCAGCATTTTCTTGAAGGGGAGGTAGTAAATAGAAACTTTACTTAACATTGTGTTAAACAATGAGAGGAATCTTCTTCCTAAAAATAGACAGGTTCTTTAGGGAAACAATTTATTAGGATTTTCCTTGACTAATATCAGAAACTATTATATAAAGTATTTCCTTTAAAGTAATAGAAAGACATTAAATGTTGAAGGTATTAGCAGGGATTATTTTTTTATTAGTAGGATCGCATTTAGAAGCTCAAGGAGTTACACCTCCTAATGAAAATGGTATAAATTCAACAGATCCATCTTGTATCCTTGCTCTTCAATGAAATAAATACTTTGCTGAGACTGAAGATCAACTGGAGGGATATGATAAATCCTACATTGCTGGTCTTGATCACGCCATGGAAAACTTGAGATTAGTTCAATCTTTAAGAGAGAGGCTGCGTAATGATAAATCTATTGATGCTCATACTTTACATATTCCAGAATTTGCAGATTTAATTGATACACATATAACTTTTATTGAGGACGGTATTAAATCTCAAAGATATGGTGACGAATCTGACAGGTTAGAGTTATTAGAAAGGCTTAAATCTGAAGGACAACAACAAAAAACTTCAAGGACAGTGACTTATCGTTGGTGGTTTAATTTTAATTTACGTCTTTCTTTTTTTGCCACTCCTTATTCTATAGAATTTATAACAAATGATGAGTTAGAAGATATTTATAAAAACCCAGTATATTTCTCTCCTTATAAAGTCGAGATGATTGAAAAAATAAGATTTTTGTTGGATAAATTTCCAGAAAGGATCATGATTCCTACAATACATAATTTGGGCATTATGTCTATAAATAAAGTCTATGGAACAGGAATACATCTTATTGGGTTAAGGAATAGACCTACTATAAATATGGATAGAATAAAAGATGCATCTCCTGGCTTGTTTTTTTGGCATGATATATTTCATATATTAAAGGAGGATGTTAATGATTCACCAGAATTTCTTTCTCGGTTTCAGCAAAAGTTAGTAGGTCTTCCAAGATATCAAAGGAAGTTAGTTGAGAGTATTTACCTTCAATTGACTTATGAATTAAGGCTCTCTCTTAAGGAAGGCGAAGAAACATTTATTATAAAAGGCAGGCGATTTCCAATAATAAGGCCACCATCAAACTTTTTATTGAGGTTGGTTTTATTGGTAAAGGATGCCTATGGACTTGAACAATTCTGGAGGCTCATTTCAGAGGTCAGTCAAGAACTTGCGTTATCTGATAACAAATAA
The DNA here is from genome assembly GCA_965262715.1 of Bdellovibrionales bacterium. Classification (GTDB taxonomy): domain Bacteria; phylum Bdellovibrionota; class Bdellovibrionia; order Bdellovibrionales; family JAUICD01. Next base: position 2,688,366 of record OZ253553.1, read on the forward strand.
ACTCTTTTAAGTAAGAGAGGTAAAGACAAGCTTAAAATAAATTAAATCACACACAATTAAATCTGTTAAGCTATCATTATGAGAGATCATATTTTACAAAAAAATACATCTAATATTGTATTAAACTACAAATATTTACTATAATATTTGTAGAAAACTACATTTTTTATCAAGATGAGTCGTTTTTTACAAAAAAAATATAAAATATTGTATTTAACTACAAATATTTAGTATAATATTTGTAGAAAATAATGGTTTATTGATAACATATTAAATAAAGAGGTTAAGCTAAAATGTCTAAGGATGACTTTCATTTTTTAAACAGTCAGGTCTGGTTAAAGTACACTCAAGAAAGATATTTGCCTCTGGATGAGATCAAATATCGTTTGGAAGGTCTTGGTATTCAAAAAGATAGTTGGCATGAAATCAGACAGCAAGTTCTAAGCTTTAGAAAAGTGGGAGCTGTTATTTTTAATTTGGATAGTATAGGTAAAACATTTTGGTATTATCCTGCGGATTGTATTTACAAGAAACTTTATCAAATTGAAAAGCTTGGTATTTCTCTATTCTATCAAATAGAAAATTATAGTGCTTTTAAAAATGAGTTTATAAATTATTCATTAACGGAAGAATCTGTGACCTCTTCTATTTATGAGGGAGCTAATAGCACAAGGGCAAAAGCCAAGGAGCTTATTGCCATAGGTCATCGGGCAAAAAATAAAGATGAGCAGATGTTAATTAATAATTATAAAGCTATGCAATGGGTTAAAAAAAATTTCAGTCTTCCAATATCAAATAGTCTTATTTTAAGGATACATAAAATTATAACAGATAAAACTTTAGAGAAAAACTGTGGTCAATTCCGTGATGATGTTGTTTATGTAGGAAAACATGAAGGGGTATTATATAGTAAAATAACAAAAACTTTAGAAGAGATCACTTATTTAATAACGAATCATCCAAGATTTCTAAATGGTTTAGATAAATTAATGCAGAGCATATTTTTTCATTATTTTATTGCTTATGTTCATCCATTTTTTGACGGTAATGGCAGGACTGCAAGAACTTTGTTTTACTTAAGTGCAATGAAAAACAATCTTAAATTTGTGGAGTTGCTTTCTATTTCTGCAAATTTAAAGCATGGTTCGAAATATGAACGGTCCTTTGACTTAGTAAAGAAATATGAATTTGATTTAACATATTTCATTGATTTTTGTTTGGATTCATTGATTTTCGCACTTAATCATACACATCAGCGTGTAAATTATCTTAAAAATATTTCAAGGCTTATTGATATTATAAGAGTTAACAATCATCAAATATTTTTATTACAAAAAATGACTTTAAACAAATACAAACCGATCACTATTGAGGAATATGCAGAAAGTATAAATAAGTCAAGAGAGCTTGCCAGAAAGGATTTGAAAGATTTAGTAAAAAAGAAATTGTTAAGTGAATGTAAAAAAGGCAAAAAGTATGTTTATTATATTGAAAACAAAGTATTAAGTCAGAAGCTAAAAATGCTCTAAGATTTCTTATTAATCATCCATGTAAAAGTTATATAATCTCAATATCTATAGGATTTGAGTTGGTAACTTCATCAAATATTTTTTATTCATTAACTTGTATTCCAATGCTAAGAGCAATTTATGCGAGTAGGCACTTCTCACAGGTGAGCCAAGAACTTGCCTTATCTGATAATAAATAAGCTTTTTTAAAAAATAAAAAAGTAAGCTGATTACATTTTTTGTAATCTTTTATTTTCATGCATGTAAAATTTACATAGTCTCAATATTTTATTGTATTTAATTATTCATACTGAACAGTAATTGTTTTAAGTGAATAATATCTGTCTATTCAGCGCACTGAAATATACGATTTCCTTAACATGATGTTAAACAATGAGGGGAGTCTCCTTAGTAAAATGCCTCATACTTTCTAGGCATTGCCTTATTTGCCAAACGACGTGAGCCAGTTTGGAGGCAATGCCAGAAAGTCGCCAGAGGCGAGATGCATTTTAGTGAATTAGTCATTGACTTATATTTAAAATTATCATATATAAATATCTTCATGAATAATATGGGAAACATTATGTCTAGAGGTTATTTATTATTATTTTGTGCTTTTATATCCAAGACTGCAATTGTACATGGAGCATCTGATAACCTTGCAATACCGGAAATGACTGAACTCTCGAAGAGCGATTTAGAAGGAATGACAGCGGCAGGTTTATTTTGTGTTGATGCTCTTATGAATACAAAGAAAGTTAGATCAAATGAGTACTCAAATGAAACAGAGCAGAGCTTAAAAGATCGGGGGTACAATGAGAGGCTTATTGAAGGGCTTGATCACGTGAATGCAAATTTAAGACTGGCTCAGTCTTTAAGAGATAGGTGGCGTGATGAATCCATTGACCTCAATACTTTACATATACCGGCATTTGCTGATCAAATTGATCTACATGTAAAGTTTATTGAAGGAATTATTAGATCTCAAAGCTCTAATGATAAAGTTGAGAGGTTAGAGTTATTAGAAGAACTTAAAGCTGAGGCACAGCATCGTAAAAGTTCAGAGAGTGTGACTTATCGATATTTCTTTAGTCTTAACTTACGTCTTTCTATTCTTGCAACTCCTGCAGGGGAAAGATATAAGAAGGCGGCTTATGAGCCTAGGTTTGATAATTCCGAACATTTTCAAAAATGGATGAGAGATACTAGTGGATTTCGAAAATGGATAATCGATGATAGTGAATTAGAATCTGATTATGCGATAATTCAAGGAATAAATAATAGATATGTAGATTTTAATAGTCAAGATCAGGGTGAAGTTCTTGATGCTATTCGTAAAGGAGTTGCACGTTTAACACCTTATGAACGTAGTAAAGTTGAAAGATTTTTATATTTGATAAACGTAATGTTTGACGACACTGAGTATGAGGCTTTTAAATTTGTAAATTTATTACATGATTTTCCAAGAAGGATTATGATACCGACAATATATGATTTAGGTATTATGTCTATAAATAGGACTTATGGAACAGGTGTGCATCTTATTGGCTTAAGTAAGAAATCATATGGAAGTTACTTTAGTGGAGATTTCAATTATGTATTTTTTCTTAGGAATATAAATGAGAGTATAATGATGGATATAGATAATTCACAGATGGTTACACATTTTCAAAGTATGTTAGCAGGTCTTACACCACTCCAAAGGGAAAATGTTGAGATCGCTTATTTTGGTGCAACCTATCTATCTGAAAGATCGTTAGAAGATTTTCCTATAGACTTTTCACTTGTTGAGTATGAGATTTTAAAAATGTATGGACATAAAGTAAATGAGCAGATGCTTGATGAAGGCGAACGTATTTTTATTTATCTTCTTATAAGCTCATGGATAAAAGAAAGAGGTATGGTCAAAACGATTGTATTAGTAAATGAGTATCTTGATGAACATCCAGAATTAAAGGAGGAGATTTTAGAGATATTAAATGAATAATCCAATATCCAATAATTGATAAAGGTGAGAGGAATTAGATAAGAGATTATTTGCTGGTCAAGTTTTTTTGGAAATGAATACTATACAATAATTTTTTCAAATGAAGTGTCGACTTTATTTATAGACATCTTGTTGAACTTATTGACTTATAGCAGCTATCATATTTAGATGCTCTCATAAGTAATGAGGAAAAATATTATGTTTAAAGCTTATTTATTATTATTTTGTGGGCTTTTAATAAGTGCAAAAGTTGTAGCGACTGAACATGAAATTAAAATGGATAACTTAAATCTTTGTGCAACAAAGCCTATAAGAGTTAAAAAAATTGAAAGATATAATCATATTATCAAATTGCTTGAAGAGGCTGGTGCAATACATGAGGAAGAAGTTGATGCAGTACATGAAGCAACAGATACTAATACAGTATTCGGCTATTTTAGGAGCCTGTTTCGACCATAAAATTTCCTCTTAATTTTTAAAAACAAAATACTTTCAATAGATCAAAAAAGCTAATGCTGTTCAAATGAATTTAAAGAATCTAGATTTTGAAACAAGAGCTATTTATGCTGACCAACTTCCAGATGAACTCACTGGAGCTGTGATTACTCCTATAACACTTTCTACCACATTTGTTCAAGACTCTCCTGGGGAGCATAGAGGTTATGAATACTCACGTAGCGGTAATCCTACACGTATGATCTATGAAAGGCATTTAGCTAATTTAGAGTCAGGAAGCTATGGTTTTGCCTTTTCATCAGGATCTGCTGCTCTTACAACTCTACTCCATCTTTTTAAAACAGGTGATCATATTATCTCTATGAATAATATTTATAGTGGCTCAGTTTGTTTAATCAATCAATTTATAAAAAGTCAGGGGATTAAGGTTGACTTTGTAGATCTATCAGATATTCATCAATTTGAAGATGCTATTTGTGAAAACACAAAATGTGTTTGGGTAGAGACTCCGACAAACCCTACATTAAAGCTTATTGATATAGGAAAAATATCTCAAATAGCTAGAAAGAAAAATATCTTAGTAGCTGTTGATAACACTTTTATGAGCCCTTTTTTTCAAAGGCCACTTTTATTAGGTGCAGATGTCAGTTGTCATTCAACGACTAAATATATTGGTGGCCATAGTGATGTAGTTGGTGGTTTTATGGCTGTGAAAAATAAGGAATTGGCTGAAAAATTGTACTTTTTACAAAACTCTCTTGGAGCTATTGCATCGCCTTTTGATAGCTTTATGTGTTTACGATCTCTTAAAACTCTAGGTATTCGAATGAAAGCGCATGCTTTCAATGCACAGAAGATAGCTCATTTTTTAGAAGATCATGCTAAGATAGAGAAAGTTATTTATCCTGGATTAAAAAGTCATCCACAACACAGTTTAGCTCAAAAACAGATGTATGGTTTTGGAGGAATGTTGAGTTTTTACCTTAAAGGAGGACTTAAAGAAGTTAGAACTTTTTTAAGAAAATTACAAATATTTAACTTAGCAGTGAGTTTAGGAGGCACAGAATCTTTGATAGCGCATCCTGCAATTATGACACATGAGTACCTCTCAGAAAAAAAGCGTCAGAACTTTGAGATCACTGATAATTTTATTCGAGTGAGCGTTGGTATTGAAAACTTCCAAGATCTTATTAACGATTTAGATCAAGCTCTCACCTTTTAACATGATGTAAAAAAGCAAAGAATATCTCCCTACTCAAAATGAACAAATTTTCTAGGCAATTACCATTTTACTGATGGTGTGAACCATCAGGCTGACTATGGTACATAACAACGATTTCCTTAACATAGTGTTAAGGAATGAGGAAGTCCTCCTTAGTAAAAATGCCTCAAGCTTTCTAGGTAGTAAGCTTTTTACGACGACGAGAGTCGTCGAGCTTACTGCCAGAAAGTTGCTAGAAGCAAGAGATATTTTGAGTGAAAGATCGAAATTAATAAGCTTTCTTAAACGTTGAGATATATATGACAATATTTATATGTACGATAATAGAAGCAAAAAGTCATTTTCTTACTATAAAGCTAAACCTTAACCTACTGCGAAGATTTGAGTACTTGTTAGAAAATTGGTTCCTTAACATGATGTAAAAAGCAAAGACTATCTTCTTACTCAAAAGGAACAAACTTTCTAGGCAATGACCATTTTACTGATGGTGTGAACCATCAGGCTGACTATGGTAAATAACAACGATTTCCTTAACATAGTGTTAAGGAATGAGGAAGTCCTCCTTAGTAAAAATGCCTCAAGCTTTCTAGGTAGTAAGCTTTTTACGACGACGAGAGTCGTCGAGCTTACTGCCAGAAAGTTGCTAGAAGCAAGAGGCATTTTGAGTGAAAGATCGAAATTGATAAGCCTTCTTAGACCTAAAGAGGTTATAGATCTACTTATAAATCAAGAGAATGCTGACATTTTAGGAAGATACATGCTTCAAGGTACAAATTACTCAAAAGAGGAATTTATAGAGATTGAAAATGAGATTATTAGAAGTAAGGAGGACCAAGTAATGAAAAGCACTTATGATCGATTGATTGATGAAGGAATAGAAAAGGGAATGGAAAAGGTGGCTTTGCGGATGTTAGAGCAAAATATGGAACTGAAATTTATTGCCAAAATAACAAATCTTTCAATCCAACAACTTAAAAAATAGATTCTAAAAAAAGAAAGCTGGGAGCATAGCGGGTTTTTGTTTTGCATTCAGACATGTAAAGGTTATATCTTACTTTAAGCATTTCTTAGTATATTCAATATTGATTCAAATTGATACAAGATAAAAATAAAAAAGATTTTTTATTTTGATTTTCAAAAAATACATGTACAATAAAGAACATCAAGTCTTGATTTTTTATCATAAGAATTTTCCATTAAAAACTAGTCAAAATGTTTTAAATCCAAAAAAAACTAAAGTACAGTCAACAAAAAGGAATTTATTTTATGAGCAGTAATAGTATCTTTGATCAATTCACCCATCAATACCCTGTGACCAAAACTCTAAGGTTTGCCCTCAAGCCCATTGGTAAAACAGAAGAGAACATAAAGAAAAAAGGGTTACTTAAAAAAGATGAAGATTTATCTAAAAAGTATAAACAGGCCAAAAAAATTATTGATGAATATCATAAGAATTATATAAATGAAAAACTTAAAAGCTTTTCTTTTAAAATAGAAGACCTACAAGAATTTTCTGACATATATCATAACCTTAAAGAAAATAAAAATGATGATAAACTGCAAGAAAATTTTAAAACACAACAAAGCAAATTACGTAAAATTTTAGCAGATCAATTTAAAAATAAAAGATAGTTCTATGCCTCAGAATGCAGATGCCAATGGAGCTTATCACATTGCTTTAAAGGGTCAGTTGATACTTAAACAATTCTCAGAAAATAAAGATACGAAAAGCTTTAAACTAAATTTAAGTAATAAAGCATGGTATGAGTTTATCCAAAATAAAAAAAATATATCCCGTTGTAAATACTAATACTATAGAAAATCGAGATATCAAAACAAAAAGCTCAGACAAAACTCAAGTTGCATGAAATATAAGCTTTGAATTTTAAAATGATATAACTTTTAAAAAGTATGTATATAACCAAACATATTGTACTTGCTATTTGAATTTACGAAACATGAAGATAAAGGTTTGGATATCAAAAATTTTGGATAAATCTGTTGATTCTTTAGTTAAAAATTGACATAAAAAAAGACTCTCAGTAAACAAGAAGTTATGAAAAACGATGAAGTGCTAATTGAGCGTATTCGATCCATTCTTTCAAGGCGGAAGGGATTGTTCTCTGAAAAAAGAATGTTTGGTAGTGTTTGTTTTATGCTCAATGGCAATATATGTGTTGGCACTTGGAGGAAAGGATCGCTAGAAACACGATGAGATACTTGCAGAACCACACACCAAGCCTGCTAACATGAGTGGTCGAATAGTGAAAGGATGGGTGCTTGTAGATCCAGAGGGTATCGAAGATATGACAGTATGGATCAACAGGGCTATCAAATTCACTAACAGCCTTCCTTCTAAATGGTCCACTTCAGAACCGTTAAACAAATAACCACAATTAAGAAAGATGACTACAAAACATAAGTTTTTCCTAGAGCAAAGACTTTTTTCAATACATTTGATAAAATTTGTATACACCATAATGAGGTATAAAAAAGCTGTTTATTCCTCAAAAATAGGCTATAATTGAGTTATAACTTAGAAAAAAGAGATATCTTAGATAAGGAAATAGACTCAATGATGCCTTTAAAAAAGAAGATATGGAATTGGCAGAAAGATGAGTGGCCAAACTTTATTTACCAATCCAAAGACTTAGAAGATTTAGAGCAAACATTCTTACACAATTCAGGTGTGCTTTTTGGCATCTTTAAACATTTAAATGATCAAGATCAATTAAAGGTAGAAATCATTAGCCAAGAAGCTTTAGAAACATCTGAGATTGAAGGGGAATACCTTGATCGAGAAAGCCTGCAATCTTCTATAGCTCGTCATTTTGGATTAAAAATAACTCAAAAGAAAGTTTCCTCTCCAGAACGTGGAATCTCTGATCTCTTAATAGATCTTTACAAAAGTTATGATAAAGAATTAAGGCATGAAACCTTATGCCGTTGGCATTACAAGTTAATGGGTCATCGTAATGATTTAAGAAATATTGGCTGCTATCGGACTGGGAAAGAGGCAATGCAAGTGATCTCTGGTCCTATACATGCTCCTTATGTTCATTTTGAAGCACCACCTTTTAAAAGAGTCAAAAAAGAAATGGACAGTTTTATCAACTGGTTCAATATAACAGCTCCAAAAGGCAAATCATCTTTATCTACACTTGCTCGCTGTGGAATAGCTCATCTTTATTTTGAATGTATTCATCCTTTTGAAGATGGCAATGGGCGAATTGGTCGAGCTTTATCTGAAAAAGTCTTAGCACAGAGTTTAGGCAAACCAACTTTAATTGCATTAGCAACTATCCTAAATCAAGATAAAAAAGCTTATTACAAGGCCTTAGAGCAAGCTAGTCAAAAAAATGAAATCACTGATTGGCTTTGTTATTTTGCAAAAAAGATATTACAAGCACTTTGTTACACACAGTCCCTTATGGAGTTTCTCATTGCAAAAGCAAAGCTATTTGAACATTTGCAGAGTTGCCTCAATCCAAGACAGGAAAAATGTTTATTGAAAATGTTTCAAGCAGGGCCAAATGGATTTACTGGAGGTTTGAGTGCAGAAAATTATATCAGAATAACTAAAGCCACACGTGCCACAGCAACCCGCGACTTAAATGATCTTGTTGTCAAAGGTGCTCTCAATAAAACAGGAGAACGTAAATCAACACGTTATACCCTTAATATAAAAGCAACTGGGCCTACAAAGTCCACAAGCTAATCATTAAAAGATAAATACCTTCTTTACATCATTAAAAAAAACTTTATTGGTATTTTTACAATGCCTTGCTTTTTGAGATGCTCTATATCGGCACTCTCAGATATGATGACTGCATAGTCCCCAGATATTTTTTTTAAGGTTTTAATTGACTGCTTACAATCTTTTTTCCCCATTCCAGTCTCCATAACAATCTGTTTTTTGTTATCAATTTGAACAATAAAATCTGCTCCGCCTTTTTGAGGATCATATCTTATATTTCCTATACCCTTGGCAGTAAATTCACAGGTTAAATGCATTGCAACGATATCTTCTAAGTATTTGCCAAAATAGTTTAAAAATGTTGAATGTTTTCCTGTTATTCCTAAAAATGCAGCTCTGATAGTAGGAGATGCAAATAAATATTTTGATGGTTTTGTGATTTTAGATGGATTAGAACCATAAGGCGCAACTTTAATGAGCAGTTCTGTCTGTTCTATAGCATCAAGAAGCTGTTGAATAGTTATTTTAGAAAATTTCATACGATCCGCTAATTTATGAACACTCAATGTATCACTTGAAGATATAAGAAATAATAACGTATTGATGGCATTGAGAGTCGTTTGATTAAAAGATTTGAGGTGAGTTATGTCTTCTAAAATGATTTTATTTATAACCTCTTGTATGGATCTGAATACATGAGAAGTATTTGATATTTCAAGAGTTGATGGTATAGTGCCTTTTTGTAAATAGTTTCTGATTTCTATTTTTGGTTTTTCTGGTATCTTGACCCAATATTTCTGCACTTCAGAGTTTAATTTTTTTAATTTTGTATACACCTCTTGACTGTTTTTAGAATAATAAACAGCTTCTTTGATTTTTTCTTTAAGCTTTGGGTTGGGGTGAATGTTTCTTCCAAGCATTTGATACTCTGTAAAACTGAGTGGATATAATTTTTCAGTAATAACTCTTCGGCTAATATCTACATTGGCTTGTAAAGTCAAAGCTGAAGAGCCAGTACAACAGATAAAGGCTTTTTTAGTAGAATCATATATGGTTTTTAAAGTAAGGCCCCATTGAGGATCATATTGAGCTTCATCAATAAACAAAAAAACTTGATACTCTAATGTTTCAAAAGATTCTCCTAATATCTCTTTATAAGATTCAATGACATCTAATAAGCTAAAGCCTCGTATTTTGAGATCATCAAGAGATATGCACAAAATGCGTTTGTTATCATCTACTTTTTCATAAATATGCAAAAATAACTGTGACAAAACAGTTGTCTTACCAATACCCCTTAATCCAGGTATCAAAAACCATCTTTTTTCAGACTTTAATAAATAAAAATCATCAAAATACTTTTTAAGTGTAGGATAAATATGCCTCTTAGGGTAGCTTGTCTTATCCTGATCTGCTCTAACAACACTGTTTTTCAACCGATTGTATCCTATACTTAACTGTTGTTGCACATACTCTGTAACTTGACTTTTCATTGCACTCTCCCTCAAATCCATAGCTTATACATTTAAAATGTACCAGTTTTAGTATATTGTAATATATTAAAAATATCAACTTTTAATATACTAAGATATACTAAAACGATTATTCTTTAGTATATTCTAGTATACTAAAAATACAAATTAGAATATGGTACTCAAGGCAATTCTTATTACAGAGCTAAAATGAGGGATTTTGTGGAGATGACTCTCATCATCTGAAGTCATGCTTCAATTTATCATAATAATTTGAAGTTATATCCCTGTGAATTTAGGATTGTAAGAGAAAATGATATTTCTATAGAACTTCTCATAAAAATTATTGTAACATTAGAAAACAAAATATTTTTTGTTTAAATGTGTAGTTTGTTTCATTTATATATACAATTTAAATAAAGAATCACTTATATCTTACCGATAATTAAACATAGTATCTTTTTTAAATCACAAAATTCTTAACATCACAGTTTTTCTTCTACTTAACAAAAATAAATGAAAGGGCATTCAAAGTGAATGGCTTGTATAAAACAAAGCATACTTAGAAGCATTACTTTATGCCTATTCATATTATTATGCTTACAGAAAGACTGCATATAGTGTGGATCTTGCTAGAAATATCCTAAAGATTGATGCTCGCTGAAACAAAGGTTCTGTAGCTTTTGTCATGCTAGGATAAAAGAGGGTCTAATTTACCTTGATCATCTAAGTTGGCAAGTTCTTGGAAGCCTCCAATAAACTTGTCATCAATAAAGATTTGAGGGACTGTTCTCATACCTGTTTGTTTTTGAAGTTTCTGAAAGTCTTCTATATTTTCATCAGTGAAGCAAATGTCTTCAAATGGTTGATTTTTATTTTGAAATAAATGTTTTGCTCTGTCGCAATAAGGGCAATAGGTTTTAGAATAAATTACCACTTTAGCCATAAATATCTCCTTTTTGAGTAGAATAACAGAATGACAGTTTTTTTGGCAGAGTTATTATTATGAGGCTTATCTTATATTATAATAAAAGTGTGACTTTTTATTCACATAGAGCTTTTAGCTTTTATTATAGATGTAGGTAGCTTATAGATTGATTATTTCATATCTATTTTAAGAGTTGTCAATTTGAGTTATTTGCAATATTAAGTTTAAAGCTAAATCTAAATTTGATGAGATATATAATTTATCATTTATTTATCATTTATTTTTTATAATATCTTTTGCATTTTTTGATAGAAAGTGATATAGGTGCAAGTTAGGTTATTAGGCACTTTACAATGAGAGACAACATCTTAGATAAGAGATCACAATATAAAAAGGCAGGGGTTGATATTCAAGCTGGCGAGGAGCTTGCTGATTGGTTGAAAGACCATGTATCACAATCTGCTTCTAACAGGTCTGATGAACTTCAAAAACATCTTATATCAGGTATTGGAGGCTTTGCTTCTGTTTTTAGGCTTCCTACTGGTTATAAAAAACCTTGTTTAGTGAGCTGTACAGATGGGGTGGGCAGTAAGCTTCTCTTAGCTATTCAATCTGGTAAGTTTCGAAGCTTAGGGAAAGATTTAGTAGCTATGTGTCTTAATGATTTGATTGTGCAAGGGGCATCTCCCTTATTTTTTCTAGATTATTTTTCAACGGGAAGGCTAGATATGACTTTGACTAAAGAATTTCTTTTAGGAGTCAATCTGGCTTGTAAGGAAGGGAGATGTTTGCTTGTGGGGGGTGAAACAGCTGAGATGCCAGGTTTTTATCCAAAAGGGCACTTTGACTGTGCTGGCTTTGCTGTAGGTGTTGTTGAAGAGGATCAATTGATTACCGGTGCGAACATGCAGGAAGGGGATTATGTTTTGGGTATTGAAAGTTCGGGATTTCATAGTAATGGTTATTCTCTTTTACGTGAGATATTTAAACATGACCTTGAAAGTTATCTTGATCAGCTGCTTATTCCTACTAGGTTGTATGTTGAGCCTATTTGCAATCTTTTAAAGCAGAAGGTGGATATTCATGGTATGGCCCATATTACAGGTGGAGGTATGGACAATATCAGTCGTGTTTTGAAAAAAGGATTATCTTTAACTATAGAAGATTGGGTATGGCCTCCTATTTATAAGGAGATCCAAAATCGGACAGGTATGGGTGTTAAAGAAGCCTTAAAAACCTTTAATTGTGGTATTGGTTACGTTTTGATCATTCCGCCAAAATTCTTGAATGCCGTTCAAAAGGAGTTTGATCTTCATAAATGGAAATCTCGTCGTCTTGGCATTCTTAAGTTGAGTGATTATTCATCTTTGCATTACAAACTTGACGAACAGATAGAAAATAAATAAAGCGATTAATTTTTATTTTGCTTAAGCCGACATATTTTTATGTCTATTTAAGTGAAGGGAAGATTATGAACTCTCAAGAAAATCAATTACAAAATTTGACTAATGATTCTATTATAGCTGAATATCATTGTTGTTATCTTTGTGGTGAACAGTTGGTTTTTTCATATAAAACGGATGATTTTTACCAAAAGATTATTGAGCAATCAGTTTGTAAGAGTTGTGGTTTTAAGAGTAAACCAAAACAATTTAGCTTGCAGTAATACTTGGCACTTTAGCTCAAATGATTCTAACTTATTTGTAATGTAGTCAAGTTAGAGGACTTACTCTAAAGGAAAGACATAAGTGGTTTGGAGTACTTTATCTTTTAAAGTGTAAAACTCTATAGGATGTTTTTGAGTGATTAGGCCTTTAGTTTTGATGAATTTTTTAACTTTAGGATATACTTTCCAAGGGCTAATAGCAGGTGATCCTTTAAAATAAGCTATAACTGATTTTGTTTTAGGCAGTTTTTTGACATGATATATTGAAGGTATTTGTTTGGGAGTGTTATTTATGACACAACCGGCATGGCTTTTTAGATATTGTGTTTGTATTTTTTCTGGATCACTTAAATACTCACCAAAGGTTGTTTGACAGTCATAGCCATTTTTCCATGCCCATTTTTCAACTTCAGTAATACTTGAATTGATTTTATGATAAGCACCAGTATGATTTTTATAGATGAGGTACTTTGGTCCAAAAAAACTAATTTCTATAGAAACGGTTTTAAATCCACCTAATCGTATGTAAATTACGAAAGCAAAACTACAGAGAGTTGTGATGCAGAATAAAATAATTAACATTATAATACTCTTTTGATTATTTAATTTTTTCATAACAAAGTTAATTAAAGGAAAAAAGTGTATAAGGCAAGGGCTTGCTTGTTTTGTAAAATCAGTTTTTAATAATTCAATGGAATTGATCAAATATATTCAAAAAATCAAAATATTGATATGTGATTTAGATGGTGTTTTCACAGATGGTCGTATTTGGTTAGGTCCTGAGGGTCATTGGAGGCGCGCATTTTATGTACATGATGGTGTTGGTATTAAAAGGCTACAAAAAGCAGGTTATAAAGTGGCCATCATTACAATGTCTGATGCAGAGGATGTAAGAAAAAGAGCAGCTTATTTAGGTGTAGATTATTTTTACGATAAAGTTTTAGAAAAAGCCACACCTTATGCCGATCTATTAAAAAAGACAAAATTCGATACAAATCAGACAGCTTATATAGGTGATGATCTTCCGGATGTTCCTATTCTTCAAAAATGTGGTTTTAGCGCAAGTGTGCCTAATGGAATGGATGATGTAAAAAAAATAGTACATTATGTGACTAAAAGTCCAGGAGGAAGAGGCGCAGTTAGGGAAGTATGTGAACTTTTATTAAAATATGGTTATTATAGTAGGTAAGGTAGGGCTGTGAAAAAGGCAGGAACGATTTCCTTAACATAATATAAAAAGAATGGGGGTATCTGTGTTACTAAAAATGAACGGATTTTTGAGACAGTCAGCATTTTCTGAAGACTTTGAGTCTTCAGGCCGACTGTCCAAAAACAGCCAGAGGCTTGCCTCGAGAGGCTGGTTCATTTTTAGTGTATATATACTGGTGATGTTTTGTTTTACAGGGCATATTTTTGCGCAAGATGATGTTCATTTGACAGATAAAGAGCTTGCAAGAGAGTCTGTCTTGCCAGTTATTGAGAATCCTCAATCAGTAAGGAACCGTAATGTGTCTAAGGCAGGTTCATTAAGTCTTTATCCTTTAGCTGGTGCTGTGGTCAATAATCCATTTTTCTTTAACTTAGCTTTTGGAGGAACTATTGGCTATCATTTCAATGAATTTCATAGTATTAATTTACTTGGTGCTTATATGTATAGCACTTCAACAAAGTATGTGGATGATATTGTTAATAATGATGAGCTTACAAATGATGGAGGGGGTATTATTAGAAGTCATTTAAGGGAGTTTAAAAACTTTCCTAAAGTTAATTTGTTAGCACTTCTGATGTATGAGTTTTCTCCTTTGTATGGTAAGATGAGTTTTTCAAAAAATATGGTTTTAAATACTGACCTCGTACTTTCAGCAGGAGGTGGAACAATTATTTTTGGTGGTGGAAATTACTTGCCTGCTTTTACTCTAGGGATAGGACAGAGGTTTTATTTTGGAAAGAACTGGGGGATTCGATTTGATCTTATGGGATTGATGTATCCTGGTCCTAATTACACTTCTCTAAAAGGACCACCAATACTTGATAATAATGAATATACTTTAGAGAACTTTAATCGTCAGTTCACTTTTCACTTCTTATGTTCTGTAGGTCTTGTTGTTTTATTTTAAGATGGTTTCTAAGATTTAAAATATATTTTTGTTAACATTTCCAATTTCTGTAAATAATATGATATATAGAAAACTTAAGATAAATTGGTGTTGATGATGGATATCAATAGATCCTTGTTGGCTGACACTAATGCCAGTTTGCCAGGCTACCAGATTCCAGAATATATGTTGTAAAATGCAATATCTATTTTTGAGACTATTTCTGCTCATATTTAATTTCTAAAGCTTTTATTAGATAGACTTTAGATTTTCTTTAGTTCTATAATAAACTTATGCTTGGTATTTTAAAAGGTTATACTAGTAGAGTTATAGTCTAGATTTGCTTTATCTATTGTCTGGCTTTTGTTCACTCATTTCTAAAAATAGCAATACAATGTATATAAGAGGTCTTAAGAATCAGGGGATATTTTTATGTTTCGTTTTTTATTTATTGTGGTTGCTCTTTGTTTTTGTTTAATTCAAAATTCCTTTGCACAATTATCAGATAGGGGACAAAGACGGGTAGTTGCTCAAAATCAACAAAGACCATCTTCTACAGATAATTATTCAGCAGAGGACCTAAGACAATTAGTTCTTTTTAAAGACATTGTTGTGATACAGAGAAGGTTTTTACCTAAGGTTTCACGTTTTGAATTTCATCCCAGTATTAGATGGATCATTAACGATCCTTTTCATTATCACTTTATGGGATTTGGTAAAATTGGCTATCACTTCAGTGAACCTTTAGGTATTGAACTTTTTGGTGGTATAGTATTTGGTCCTAATCGTAAAGTCACAAATGATCTGCAAAGAATAAATATTCAAGTTAGTTCAGTGGTATTTCCTAAGTGGCTCTATGGTGCTGCAATTAAGTGGTCTCCTCTTTATGGTAAGTTTGGAGGAGTAGGTAATACTATTTTACCTTTTGATATGTATTTTAGTTTAGGGGGTGGTCTGTCCCACCTTGAAACAACAGTTAAACTTGAAGGAGATGAGGTATTCGCTTGTAATGCTAATGCTATTACAGTGAACATAGAAGCAGGTCAATTGATCCCCTTTTCCAAAAGCAGTGCATTGAGGTGGAGCGTTGGATGGTTTTTACATCCTAAGATATTTGAATGGGAATGTGAAAGAGGGATTTCGTTAGGATCAGACCAAGCACCAAGGGGGTTTGTACAAGATATTTATCTTTCTTTAGGATGGAGTTTCTTTTTCCCTGGAGCAAAGTATAGATAATGAAATGAAATTTATATCTATAATTATGATTTATGATGCCGATATATAGTAAAAGATGATTTCATTTCATTCAATCTAGGATAAGGTCATGATAAGACTGAAATTACAGTGGTTTATTTTTATTTTTGCTTATCTCATTATCGATGTAGATATACATTCCTTTTTATCTGTGGATATTAAAACATCCTCATTTGGTATATCGTCATTGCAAGCACAAGAGCAAAAAAGAAGAAGAGTGAGAAGACGATCTCCAGCGTCTAGGCAATTAAATTCTGCGTTAATCTCAGCAAAACAAGGTGACTTTACAGAAGCGTCTCTCAAATTATTTAATTTACGTTCTCATCCTGATTTTAGAAATAGAAGAGGAAAAATTTATTATCTACTAGGACTTATGCTTTTTAAGATGGACTTGCATCAAGTATCAGCTTTTCAGTTCAGTGAAGTAATTAGTAGACAGGATAAAAAATATCTTCAACCTAGTATAGAAAAGCTTATTCGTTTGACATCTGAAATTTTAAATTCAGATGCTGTTTTAAATTATTCTTTAGGTAGAATTAACTTAAAAAGATTTCCCAAAAAATATAGAGATCAATTGCAACTCCGTATTGGTGAAGCTCAAATAAAAAATAAACAATTCACAGAAGCTATTCGCACTCTTGGACGTGTGAATGAAGGTAGCTTTGCTTATCCAAAAGCAAAATATCTAGAGGGTTTAGCCTATGTAGAAAATGATCAACCAAAGAGAGCTTTTCGATCTTTTGCAAAATTAGCAGATAGTAGATCTGAGCGACCAGTTAATGATTCTGTACGCACTACAGCTCTTATGGGAATGGCCAGAATGTCCTATCAACTTCAAGATTGGGATCGTGCAATAGAATTGTATAGACGTATCCCCAAAGACACAGAGCAATGGTTTGACTCTCTCTTTGAAATTACATGGGCACAACTTAGGGCAGCTAAATTGAGGTTTACATTGGGAAATTTCCATTCTTTGCATTCGCCTCATTATGAAGCAAACTATCAACCTGAATCTTTAATTTTAAGAGCTATTTTATATCTATATATTTGTCAATATGATGAAATGGGAAGAACATTAAGCTTTTTTGAGAAAGTTTATTTCCCTGCAAGGAAAAAGTTGAGAAAGTATATGGGTACTAATCCTAGTCCTAAAAATATTTATAAGGACTTTGATTTAGTGTATCAAAGTCATGCCTCATATCAAAGCCAAGAAAGTATGAAGATCCCTTACATTGTCGCAAAAAGCATTCTTAGAGAAGGAGATGTTAAGGATGGAATGTCCTATATCACACAAGTGAATGCGGAATTGGAGAAAGTCCAGAATATGCCGGATCATTGGCAGAACTCTAAACTTGGACGTTATGCTAAAAGGCTTTTAAGTAAGAGAATACAAAACGCTCAACTTACAATAGGACAGAACATTGCTGCCCATATGAGACGTATAAGAAAAGAACTAGCACAAATGATTAGTCAACATGGATTGGCTCGATATGAGATGTTGAATGCTAAAAAAGATACTCTTAAAACTAAAATTGCATTAAAAAAGAGCATGGGAAAAAGCATGCAAGCTGAAAAAGGTAGAAGCTTTTATGTGCAAGGTGGTTATGAGTACTGGCCTTTTCAGGGGGAATATTGGCTAGATGAGCTTGGTAATTATTACTATTTAGGCGTCAATAGCTGTGAGAAATATGCAAAAAATAATTAATTAATAATTATTTAAAAAAAATTAAGAAAACACAGCTCAATATCCGAAAAAAATTAAAGACCTTCGGGTTAATGAATGCAAATTAGCTGAATATTTATTTGCTTCATTATCCTTATTTTCCTTTTATTAAAAAATAAGGTAAGAAATGAATCGGTTAATATGTAGAGGTAGACTATGAAACACATCGATAGGAGCAAAATGAATACAATAAAATATTTATTGATTTTTATTTTCTTTTTTACAGGGACTATTGTCGAAAGTCAGAACCGTACTGTAAAAGATCTCATAAATAAGGTTTCTAAGCAAAAGGTTAGAAAAAAAAGAACGATTCTACCTGAGACGTTATCATCAAGGCCTAAAAGAATTCAAAAGTCTCAATTAAGAGCTGTTGCTCCAACGAGAAGAAGCAGTGTTTTATTTAAAGCCAAAAATCAAGATGAAGCAGAATTAGGAAGGTTATTAGACGAAGAAATAAAACAACTTTTTACACTTATGAAACGTTATCAAAGAAGCAAAAATCGTGGTGAGGTTTGGTTGCGGTTAGCTGAACGGTATATGGAAAAGTCTAAACTTGTAGAGTTTACCCTGCAAGAGAAATTTGATGAAAGACTAAAGGCGTGGCAAAGCACTAAAAATAAAGGAAGATCTCCTAAATTAAGCTTAAAGTCTGCTCATGATTTCAAAAGAAAAGCTATTTCACTGTACAAGCTTTTTTTAGAAAACTTTCCAAAAGATAATAAAATAGATCAGGCTTTGTTCTTTTTGGGATATAATCATTATGATTTAGACGATTTAGAAAAAGGTGTTAAATATTATAACCAGTTATTAAAAGAATATCCAAGAAGTCCTTATGTAGAAGAAGTGTATTTCTCTTTGGGTGAATATCACTTTGAAAAAGGCGAATGGTCTAAGGCTAAAGAACATCTTCTTAAAATACTTCGCAGAAAGAAAAAAGGTAAGTTTTATAATGTTTCTACATATAAGCTGGCGTGGTGTGAATTTAATTTAGGTAATGGTGGCAAAGCTATAAAGTACTTAGAACGAGTTTTAAAAAGAACTCAAATGTTAATAGCAAAAGGTCAGCAGAGAAGCAAGACGAGAGCAGAGTTTAGTCCTATTTATTTATCTGCTGAAACAGCCAGAGACTTAGTTGTTTTTTACTCTAAAGTAAAAAATTATAAGATAGCTAGAGCATATTTTCAAAGTCTTCTTAAACCAGATGATGCCAATAAACATCTTGAACAGTTAGCTTACATCTATGCTGATAATAAAAATCAAAAAGCTACTCGCTATTTATTTAAGAGCTTAATTACAGATGATCCTTATTCTAAAAAAGCTTTTGAGTATCAGAAAGAAATTGTAGAAGTCTATTATGGCTTTAAGTCTTCTGTTTTTAAATCAGAGCTCTTTGATTGGGTAGTTCGATACTCCAAAAAGAGTAAATGGGGTATGAGAAATGCTCAAGATGCAGAAGTTCTACAAGAAGCTGAAGATGTTCGAGAAGTTGCTTTAAGAGATTATATTTTAAACATTCATAAAACAGCTCAAAAGTCTGAGTCTGTCAGATCTAAAAAAGATGCTATTTCAGGATATAAGGTTTACCTTAAATATTTTCCAAAGCACAAAGAAGCTATAGAGATGAGATTTTACTATGCAGAGCTACTTTATGATATGAAAATGTTTGAAGAGGCAAGTAAAAATTATCTTAAAGTTGCAGATATTAAGCCAAAGAATAAATATACAGATGATGCTGTGATGAATGCTATATTAGCTTTAGATCAGAAGTTGCAAAAATCTGATGGTCGTTTAAGCAAAGATATTAAAAAGATTCCTTATAAGACAGCTGAAAGACAGTTTTTGTTAATAACCAAAAAGTATTTGCCTGTAATAAAGAAGTCTCATCCTGATCGTGTAGCGAGTATTGAATTTAAAAGATCCTATATTATGTATGCACATAATCATTTTGAGTCAGCGTTAAAGGCTTTCTGGACTATTATAAAGTCCTATCCTCGAACTGAATTTGTTGAGTCATCAGCTCATCTTATTTTAGATATTCATAACTTACAAAAAGACTACAAGGGTTTAATCGCTTCGGGCACAAAACTTGCTATATCTGAAAAGTTAAGTCCAAATCTGAGAGCTGAAATTAAAGACATTGTTGAAAGGTCTCAATTTCAAATTGCTCAAGGTTTAGAAAAGAAGAGAGAATATCAAAAAAGCGCAGAAGCTTATTCTGGCTTTGCTAACAAAAATCGTAATTCTAAATTATTCTCTGTTGCTGTTTTTAATGCTGCTATTAACTTTGAGAAGGCAGGTGATGTTTTAAAAGCTATTCAATATCATAGACATGTTTTAAATCAAAAAGATGGTCTTTCCAAAAAGAATCATCATCAAAAGTCTAGGCGTATTTTAGCTACTCTCTATGAAAAAACAGGACAATTGGAAAGAGCGGCAGTTCATTTTGAGGAATATGCAAAAAGCTATCCCAATGATCAATATACTGCTGAGTCCTATTACAATGCAGCTATCATTTTTAAAGGGCTTAGAAGAAATAGTAGGGCTATTCAAACTTCAATTCTTATTATAGTGTAGCTCAAAAATCTAAAAAAATTAACAGAGCAAAATATTTAGCTATTTTAATATCTATTGCAGAAATTCATGAGAAGGCTGGAAACAGAAACCGTGCTTATGCTTATTATGAAAGATATATAAAAGAAAACTCTCCAGATGCAAGTACACTTATACTTGCGCATGTGCGTTTAGCTCGTCTTTCTAAGGCATTGAAATGGAGAAAACGAACGGATGATTGGTATAAAAAAGTTGTTGCTGTTCAAAAGGTTTATCCTGATGTAGGAAAATCAGAAGCAGCAGAAGCTAAATTTCATCTTCTACAAGAAACATACAAAAAATTTAAATCTATGAAAATACCTGCCAATGAATCTCAGCAAGCTAAGGTTATTAATCAAAAGTTAGTACTTTTAAAAGACCTAAATGGTAAATTAGCAGCAGTTATTATTTATGATGATCCTGATTATATTATTCGTTCTGTGACATTAATAGGTGAAGCTAATGAGCATTTTACTAATGCTGTAATGACAGCTCCTCTACCAAAAGGTTTAACTAAGCAGCAACAGAAAGAGTATAAAGAAGCAGTAGATAAAAAACTAGCAGCTCTTCCAAGGCGTACAGCTATAGAAAATTATAAACTAGCTATTCAAAGATCTTCTGATTTAAAGACCTATAATGATGCAGTGAAAAAAGCGTTTGAAAGACTAAGTGTCATGCAACCAAACACTTACTTTAGGATGAAAGAAACTCCTATCAAAGTGGTTAAATTGGATTTGTACAAACTGAAACAGGCAACAGAAGATAATAAAGGATATGCTCCTTTTATTACTGCTATTCAGAGTGAGGACGAATCTGATGTGATCAGGGAGGCTTCAAAAATCCTCGCTAAGAATGAAAAAAACGGAGTAGTGCTTAATGGACTGGCAGTTTTTTATCTACAAACTAAAAGACCAGATCTTGCTAAAATCTATTTAGGGAGGGTTTTAAAAACAAAATTGCCAAAGGTTGTCTTACAAAATAACAGAGCTGTAGCACTCCTTATGGAAGGTGGTAGTATTAAACCAGCTGTTGATGATCTGTTTAATACATTGAGAGAAAATGAAACACTAGGACCTGCTGCTGCCAACTTAGGTTATATTTTATTGGATCATCAAGATATAGTAAACAGTGTTCGTTTCTTGGAAACAGCAGCTGAGAAGTTTCCAGAAGATCCTGCCATCTTAAATAATTATGCTATTGCTTTAAAATATACAGAAGAATTTGATAAGGCGAAAACCTTTTATGAGAAAGCTATTTCTAAAGATAGTTCTAATATGGATATTCAGCTTAATTATGCCAGGTTGTTAGTTGATCAGTTTAAAGAAAATGAAAGGGAGAGAGCTGCAGAAATTCTGAATAAATTAAAGTTTATTGGAAGTGATAACAAGATGATTGATGAGGCTGACCTCTTATTGAATCAGATACGTCAATGAGAGAATGTTATAATAGATTAGGGATTTCTTATGATAGATGAAAGAGACAAAGTTAATTTAAAGTATAAGGAGGAAATAAATATGAAGCCTTGGTTTATGTTTATTTTATTAGTATTTTTTACTACTTTATTGTGGAATGCAGATCTTTCTGCTCAGCAAAAGAGTAAATCAAAAAAAAACAAAACGCAAGTTATCGACTTTGAAGATCAGTTGGTAGAAGGAGACGTGAGTCGATCAGAACTCTTACTTTTATTACAGAAGAAAGAGTATAACCTTGGACGTTTGATTGAACTTAGAGAGGATTTTTTACCTGAGTTGCGTCGTGCACAACAAGATATAACAAGCGGGAGTAAACAGTAGTATGGTGGCTTTCAATAAATAAGCTTAATTTAAGAAGTAATAAATATCAGCAAGGAATGAATGATGAATATGAGATCTCTTTTCATTAAAATTTATAAGAATGGACAGCTTATAGAGGTCAAGCAGTTTCATGCAGAGCGTATTGTTCTAGGTAGTGGAGATGTAAATGTAGATATTCGTTTGGAAGGTCTTTTGCCTTCTTCTCATGCTGTTATTCAAAAAGAAAGTGATGGCCTTTATCATGTTGTTATTTTAGCAGGTGTAGAGCCTGGTATTTTTGTGTCTGGCCAACAAGTTTGGCGGTACCCTCTTGTATCTTATGGAGTTTTCCAATTAGGTTATTATCATATAGAGTTTTGGGAGATGCTTTCTCAGAGAGTATCAGTACCTCCTCATCCTCCAGTTGTAGCACATCCTATATCAAACCCCTTTGATGAAGATCAAAAAACACAAGTTACTACTACACAAACTGTCTCTTCACCAATAGATCCACTTATACAAACTCAACAGGATTCACCATTTCATCCCTCGTATTCGGAGATACCTACACAAAGTGGTCCTGTTCCACCACCTCAAAGCCCACAGTTTCCTTCGCATCCAGAGATACCTACACAAAGTGGTCCTGTTCCACCGCCTCAAAGCCCACAGTTTCCTTCGCATCCAGAGATACCTACACAAAGTGGTCCTGTTCCACCGCCTCAAAGCCCACAGTTTCCTTCGCATCCAGAGATACCTACACAAAGTGGTCCTGTTCCACCACCTCAAAGCCCACAGTTTCCTTCGCATCCAGAGATACCTACACAAAGTGGTCCTGTTCCACCGCCTCAAAGCCCACAGTTTCCTTCGCATCCAGAGATACCTACACAAAGTGGTCCTGTTCCACCGCCTCAAAGCCCACAGTTTCCTTCGCATCCAGAGATACCTACACAAAGTGGTCCTGTTCCACCGCCTCAAAGCCCACAGTTTCCTTCGTATCCAGAGATACCTACACAAAGTGGTCCTGTTCCACCGCCTCAAAGCCCACAGTTTCCTTCGTATCCAGAGATACCTACACAAAGTGGTCCTGTTCCACCGCCTCAAAGCCCACAGTTTCCTTCGCATCCAGAGATACCTACACAAAGTGGTCCTGTTCCACCACCTCAGGTAGCAGAAGGTGAACCTTATCCGGAGGCAACCACAGAAGTGCAACAAAATCTATTACATTCAATACAATCAGATATGTTGAGGTCATCAGCTTTTACTTTGCCAACTGAAGTTCCAGTATCTGTGCTTACAAAGCCTGCTCAACAAGAAGTAAAACAAACATTTGTGCCAAAAGAAAATATTGTTCATTCTTCACCATCACAAGTTGGAGTATTACAAATAGAGGAAGAACCTTCTGGTCGACAGGAAGGTGAGAGTTATCGTAGAAAAAGAACATTCGCAGACAATAGTCATGTCAAAGATATTAATGAGAGAGTTCAACCAGAAAATGGCAGTGTTGTTAAAGTGATTGTAGCTTGGAATGATAAAATTCTTAATACACTTTATTTTGATTATAACTCTACTGTAAAAGTTGGTAGTCATTCTAAAAATGATATAGTATTACCTGTATTTTCTGATTCTAAAGATTCGCACTCACTTATCAAAATTAAAAATTTAGCATCTTTATTTGTTACTTATGAGATGAAAGGTGTTTTAGTTAAAGGTTCTGAAACGATCACTTTTGATGATATGATCAATAATGGAGCAGCATCAAGGCAGGATACAGGTTTTACAATTGATCTACAGAGAGGAGAATTAGCTCGAGTTGATTTTGATAGTGGAATTTCAATTTTTGTAAAATATACTGTACCTTCACCTAAACCTCTGATTGGACCTTTCTTTGACTTCACCTCTGGAGAGTTAAATACTATTATTATGGCCATTGGTGGTTCTATTATTATGGCTATCTTCTTTTTAATAGCCCATGAGCCTGAAGTGGTGAAGTTAGAGGATGAGGTTGAAAGAAAGGCTATTTTCGTTTATAAGCCACCACCTCCACCGCCTCGTATTGATCCTATACCTGTAAAACCTAAGCCTATAAAAGTGAAGCCTAGGAAAGTTAAAAAAATGGCTAAGAAGCCAAAAAAGCCAGCACAAAGGGTAAAAACAGTAACTAGGCAGAAGCAAGTAAATAACAAAAAAACAAGAGTTGCTCAACGGAGACCTAAAAAAGAAGGTAAAAGAGGAGGAGGAAGAAAGGCCAACAAATCAAAAAACCGTCAAGCAGTTGCATCGGCTAATGCAAATAAAACTAAAAACCGCAGTAGAGGTGGTGGTGTTGCAGCTGGAAGAAAGAATAAAAAAGATGTGAGTAAATCAGGATTACTAGGAGCTTTTGCAAAAGGAGGTCAACAAGATTCTTTAAGAGAAGCTTTTGATGGAGCAGGTGTCGTAGAAAACCTAGCTCAACGAGCAAAAGGTCGTGGTGGCGGTAGAGGCGGCGGTATTGGAGGAGAGCTTGCAGCTATAGGTAAAGGTGGAAGAGGAGAAAGCACTTACGGTGTTGGCGGTATTAAAACAAAAGGTCGCGGAGGTGGTGGCGGTGTTAAAGGTGCTGGACAAGGATCTTTAGGCGGCAAACTAAATGTGCGAGTTGATGTTTCTGGAGGTGCTGGAGAATCTTTTGAAGGTGTTATTGATAAGGAAGCTGTTCGAAGAGTTGTGAAAAGAAATGTTAAACAGTTGAGGACTTGTTATGAAAGACTTGCTCAAAAGGATCCGAATGCTTCTGGACGAGTAGATTTAAATTGGACAATTGGGAAGCATGGTCGTGTAGGAAGTGTTAAAGTGGTTAAATCGCAAATTAAAGATCGAAGTACATTGGATTGTATGAAGTTACGTTTAGCAGCGTGGAGATTTCCAGACCCTCCAGAAGGAGTCATTGGAGATATAAACTACCCATTTGTATTTGTAATATCTAGGCAATAAGGAATAAATAATTTTTAAGATTAAAAACTTAAAAGGAGTTCATAATGGAAGAACAGGTTTTTGAAGAAGTCGTAGCACAAAATCATTGGATTGTTCAAGCATTTATTGACGGAGGGATTCCCACCATGTCAGCAATTGCTTGTATTGGTATTTTAACCACCATACTCATTATAGAAAGATTTCTTTCTTTGAGGAAGTTTGGAGTTAATAAAGAAGATTTTAATGAAAAAATATTTGGAATGATTTTAAGAGGTGATGTGAAGCAAGCTGTGAACTTTTGTGATTCCAGAATTACTCCTTTAACAGAAACCTTAAAAGCAGGCTTAGTTCAAGTTCTCAATTCTCGAGCAGATGAAGAAGTGCAAGTAGCTATGGATGCCGCTGTTTTAAGAGAAACTCCTAAAATTGAAGGATGGACAGGCTTTTTAGCAGTTTTTGGTAATGTGGCGACTCTTGCAGGTCTTTTAGGTACAATCATTGGATTGATTAAAGGTTTTGGAGCTTTATCAGAAGTTGATCCAGCAGAGAAAGCCAATATTCTTTCACAAGCTATTTCTCACGCATTGAACTGTACAGCTTTTGGACTAGTTGTGGCTATTCCAGCTTTGATTAGTTTTGGATATTTTCAGGTTAGAGTCGGTCGTATCATAAATGATATGGTAGAAAGCTCTATGAGTTTAATGAACTTAGTTGTATCTAATAGAGATAAATTAAAGGTTTAATTATGGCATCGATTGAAGGTAATTCATCTGAAAGAGAGATCAATTATGAATTGAATATTGTTCCTTTTATTGATTTGATGAGTGTTTGTATTATTTTCTTACTATTGACAGCTGTTTGGACTCAAGTATCAATGATCCAAATTGGAAGCTCTGTGTATGGAAAAAGAATGGATGATCAAGAGAATACTCCTCCCAGACCAGTGGTAAATTTGGAAGTGCTGGTAGATAAAAGAGGATATACTATTATTGTAGGACAAGAAACTCCTGTGTCTGTACCTCAGATAATAGGAATTGATGGTGAAGAAGCATATGATCAGAGAAATTTAATTCTTGTTTTAAAGAGTATTAAGGATAGATATCCTGATAAAAAAGATGCTTTGATTGCGCTAGAGGATGATCTTGTTTATGAAAATTTAATTCAAGGAATGGATAGCCTTTTACTCGCAGGATTTCCTGAAGTGGCTATTAAAACAGGGAGTGTTCGATAATGGCTATATATGCACCGGGTAAGAGAAGTAGAAATAATCGCATGGATAAAACAACTCGTAAGATTGTGGCACAGCTTTCTTTAACGGCAATGGTGGATATGTTCACTGTTTTAGTGGTGTTTTTATTAATGAATTACAGGACCACAGAGACTGTTCTTTATATACCCAAAGAGGTTGAATTGCCAACAGCTTCTGAAACTAAGGAACTTAAGCCGGCTCATGTTGTGACAGTTTCTCCAAAAGAAATATTAATAGATAAGGAGAGGGTAGCTTCATTTAGAGAGGTTAGGGACCAAAGGGATTGGATGGTCATTAATTTGAGAAACAGGTTAGTTGAAATGTTTCGTCGAGATGAGTTAGAATATAACTCAAGAATAGCTGTACAATTAAAAGAGGCTACTTTAGTGGATCCTAGGGATGCTGAAAGAGAAAAGGCAGCTTTACGTAAAATCACTATTCAAGCAGATAAGGATATTGATTTTTTAACTATCAAGAAAATCATGTACACAGTCACAGAGGCAGGTGCTCAAGAGATTAACTTTGCAGTGATTATAGTACCTAAGCCAGAAGATGCTGCTGCTCCTCCTTCCAGTTGATCTTCATTCATAATGAAGTCTCTGAATTCATATCTATAAATTTATTTTGATATTTATGATTAAAAGTTTGTAGTCATCGGACAATTACTCTGTGGAAAAACTCGCTTTTTTTGACATAAAGATCAAAACATCATTGAAAATATCCTAAAGAAAGTTATATATTGAAAATAGACTAGGCTTAACTACTTTAAAGTCAAAACTTCAATGTTTAGTATACAATTTGATGTATCAAAGAAGATAAAATCATGTTAAGGTTTGAATATGAGCTATAAATGGATACTTTTAAGTTTTATTTGTGGATCATTGACTTGGACTTTTGCATCTAGAGCTGCCATAGATTCTCGTAATACTTCACTTTCTAATCAGATGAGTGTTGAGTGCAGAGATTTAAAGAGATCATTTTTAAGAGTGAGTGTTCATGGTTCTAATTTACGTCATTTTCGTGTGACAAAGACACCATCTGGTCAACCTTATCAACATTTAAGTTTGAGATGTCGTCGTGGAAATTGTGTAATTGTTAAAGAGTCTAAGTTTGTAAACCGCTATTTACCGGATCACCCTAGTGCAGATGAGGATGGTTTTGTCACTTATCCAGACATAAATCCTAAAAGAGAGCAAGCGGCTCTTAGAGCTGCCGTCACTGAACTTTCTGTTTTAGCTAGACAGAAGATTTGTGGTTCATCTTTACATGAAGCTTCTGATGGCTTGCTTGTTAGATACAGCTTAAGTCGCAAAGTAGAAAGCGATGTATTTAACTTCAACCAACAAGACCGAATCATCTCTTGGGTTCGTAATTTTAAAGATGGTAGAAGCACTATTCTAAACTTCAATTAGATTAAGAAATTTCCATAACATGATGTTAAATAATGAGAACATCCTTGTTTTGTTTTATTCCGGCAATCCGGCAATCCGGCAATCCGGCAATCCGGCAATCCGGCAATCCGGCAATCCGGCAATCCGGCAATCCGGCAATCAGTATCTGGTAACAGTTTGCTGGACTGCTAGATCCCTTATAGATAAAGGTACTTTAATAAGAGAGATTGTCTATTAAGTTTATGAAATACAGCCATTCTATTTTGAGGATATGTTTCGAGAAGAATTTCTTTTTCTGTGTCTTTCAAAAACAACACCATTGAGTGATCTTAAATTAAGAGTTTGTTCTTCTCTCCCAGGTTTGAAGGTGCCTTTAACTAAACTTCTTGGAATCTTAAGTGTAAGTCCTTGATCTTTATGATAGAACTTTACTGTTTTTTCATTGAAACTCTGAACAACTCCAAATATTTGTACATTGCCAATTTCTGCATGAGCAGTAAAGCCTATCAAAAAAATAAATAAAACTATACGAAACATAATCTCTCCTGTTTATAAGGGTTAAGGATGAATTAAATATTTTGTGTTCATTCTCTTCCTCCTCTTCTTGGTCTTCTCTGGCGTCTAGGGTTAGATGGTTCTTCATCTGCTTGGATCGTTTCAGTGCCTCCTATGTAATTGTTATGGCCATCAAGTGTATCTTTCGCACATTCATTAAGGTTTGTTGGACATGGACATAATTTTCCACTTGCAATGCCTGTAGAACAATTATACCCCGCAATGTCACAAATAAAGATATCTGTATTAACAGGTATACCATTAACAGAGCAATTTCGGACATTTGCATAACATAAATGTGTATCGCCGATGTTAAATCCGTGGCGTCTTTGTTCCTCTCTAGTGAATATCTTAGCTCTCATAGGACCTATGTTCTGACAAGAAATATTGTTATCAACCCTCACCATTCTTACTCCATTTCGATAACGGTTACGACCATCAATATTATCCCTAAAGCATTCCCTTGGATCTGTTGGGCACATACATCCACCATAAGTGCAAGGTCCAACATCGCACATGACTGAAGCTTCATTTAGAGGTATGACATCAGAACCATGATTTATAGGTAAGCAATCTTGCACCGTTGCATAACATAATAGGTTTTGACCACTATTAAAACCATGACGTCTTTGTTCTTCTCTGGTAAACCTTTTAACCCCTATAGGAGTTATGTATCTACAATTTTGAAGTTGAGCACTAAGTTGAGCACTAAGTTGTATAGGTTGTATCAAAATTGAGCAGAAGATTTGAAAAGCTATAAAAGATATAAATACAGTGATATAGGAGATATAGGAAGAGTAAAAAATATATTTATTTTTCACAGATAGTCCTTAGTCTTTGTTTTAATGACTTAACTTAGATTCTTATCGATAGAAAGGAATAAAAACTTAAATAAAAATAAGAAATTGTGACTTGTTATTAGACCGCTTCTAATACTACATTAGCAAGTTATTCAGTGTCATGATAAAGAAGGTACCAAAAGACTTTTCTGGGAGCACTTTGGGTATATATGAATTTTTAAAAGTTTATTAATAAAAAGATGGATTTGTGGAATCGTTGTTTTTATAATTTTTTTGAAGTTGTTGCAAGAACATTTAATTTAATGATAATAGCTATGACAGGTTTCTTCACTAGCAGCAGGCAACCCCCGTGCCTTGTATTCCTGTCATTTTATGATTTGATTATAGAATCGAATATTTTAGTGAAAGCTTTGTCTTCTAAGGCACTGGCCTGAGCTAGATCAGAAGCCTGTCATAGCTATTATAGAGCAAGGTTTTGTGTAACGGCTCTATATTTTAATATAAAACCATTGGCTTGCCAATGAATGTAGTACTAATTATCCTTTATATCTCAACGCCTATTAGGATGATAGGTACAGCTGGAACTCCTCGTCCCTGACGAACAATATTGTATAATTCACGTTCATAATAAGCTAGCCCAGAACTCATATTCTTTTGTAAAGACTTCATAGGGAGTATTTCAATACCAACATCAATTTTATCACTGACATAAAAGCTTAAGTGTTTCACAAACAGATCATAAGCTACAAAAGCATATTTACCAAATTGGACCTCAACTGCAATGCGATCTTTGATAAAA
This sequence comes from Bdellovibrionales bacterium, assembly GCA_965262715.1. Taxonomy (GTDB): domain Bacteria; phylum Bdellovibrionota; class Bdellovibrionia; order Bdellovibrionales; family JAUICD01. The sequence goes on from OZ253553.1 coordinate 2,718,482, forward strand.
TCTGTTTGATTGGAGCTATTAATGGGAGTTTCACCAGATAATTCTATTTCTTTTTTTTGCTCATTTGTAGACATTGTAAGTGTTTTTCTAGTAAGCTTTTCACTTTTTGTAACCCAATAACTGACTCGGCTTTCTTTCCATTGCCTTTTATTAAATAGTTTTTTAAATTCCTTATTTATTTCTTTTGGGTCATATAATATTTTTCCTTTTTTTGTTTTTTCTTTTGAAATTTTAGTTTTACATTTTTTTCCATCTACTAGAGATATAACTTCTTCTAATTCTTCCCAAAGTTTTTTTTTGTGAACAAGGATATATTCTTTACCGTTTAAGTGGGAATAAAATTCAGATATTTTCATACATTAGTGTTATTAAATAAACTTATTTGGTTAAGATGATTGTCATTTTTATGAGATGGCTTCTTTATCAAATTGGATTTTCCAGGATCATAAATAGGAGTATTCATTTGGCGAGTTTTTAATAAGCCATCTTTAAGTTCTTTAATCCTGTCACAAGTGATTTGAATGTATTTTTTATTTACTTCCGCTCCTATGGCTTTCCTTTTATGCTTAAGAGCAGCAATTATACTTGTACCCGAACCTAAAAAAGGATCTAAGACCCAATCATTTTTGTTTGTCATAGAAAGCACTAAACGTTCTATTAGTTCAACAGGAAATTGACAAGGGTGATTTGTTTTTTCTACATGATTGTTTTTGACATTAGGTATGACCCATAAATCCCCAGGGTTTTTTCCTAAAGGATTACAGGAATATTGACCTGCTTTTGGGCCCTTAAAGTATTTCTTGCCTGGGTACTTCTGAGGAACTCTAACAGGGTCAAGATTAAAAATATAATCATCTGTTTTGGTAAACCAAACAATGGTTTCATATCTTCCTGAAAATCTTTTTGTGCAGTGCAAACCGTGTTCAAAATGCCATATAATACGGTTTCTCATTTTTAAGTTAAGAGATGTAAAGATAGGATTTAAAACTATATCTAAAGGAGTAATAGAACCATTATTGATATAATTACCGACTTGCCAGCAAATACTGCCTTTTTTAGATAAAATGCGGGTGCACTCTTTAATCACCTGAGTTTGTTGTTGGATATAAGTGTCTAATTTGAGTTTATTTTCATACTCTTTCCCAATATTATAGGGAGGAGAAGTGACTATAAGCTGTATGGATTCATTAGGAACTTGTCTTAAAAGCTCAAGACAATCACCAGGATAAAGCACCTTTTTTGAGTTTTTATTAAACTCAGAGTCAATATGGAGCTTCTTAAATGAACTTTTTAAATAAGAGGTTAACATTTGAGAAGGCTAACATATTCTTAGAATTGATGACAAGCTATTGCTTTAATAGAGGTTGATTATTATAAAATTTATTTTCAATACTAGCTTGCTCTCTCACCAAAGATTGCCTTTCTTGACGTTTTTGTTTGGCATATTGAAGATGTAATCTTTCTTGTCGTTGCTGTTCTTTTTTCATTTGTTCCTCATGTTTAATCTCTAGTCTTTCTTGATTTCTTTGATTTAAAGATTGCCTACGACGTCGTTTTATTTGTTCTCTTCTCGCCTTTTCATGATCCAATAACTCTTGTTCGCGCAGGCTTTTTTGTTGCCTGCGAGCTTGCTCTCTTAAGTCTTTCTCTCTTGAGAGATTTCGAGAATAATTAGTATAACCTTCATCTTCTGAAATTCTAATTTGTTCATCTATTTCATAATGATAATATTTGTTTTCAGCCGTAACTTTTCTAGAAGCTAAGGCGTGAAAAGTTACAAGAGTCATTAAAAAATAAAAAAAAGAATTAAAAGGTCTCATTATACAGTTATCGGATAGAAACTTTTGAAAGCGTAAGGGTAAAAAAGAAATTTTTAAGCCAAGACAAAAGTCTAAATTTTACCTTAAATTTCAAGATGTATTTATAAGCGTATCTTTTTGTTTTTTGTGCACTCAAAAAGAGAATATACTTATAACATGCAAGATATTTTGTTAAAATCCCTTTTCTCCGTAGGATTATTCTTAATTATTTTTCACTCTATAATTTTTCATTTTGTAAGAGAAAAGCCTACTCAAAAATCAAATCACGTAGTAAAGCAACAGATAGAACAACCTAAAAAGCTTATAAATCGTCCTTTGTCTCCTAAAGTTAAGATAAATGATAAAAAGAGTGTCATATCGCAAGTTGTATCAAATAAATCAAGAACTTATAAAAACAACAAAAAAAAATCTCAAATTCTTTCTAAAAAAAGAAGTGTGCAGGAAATATCTGACCAATATATAGAAACAATTTTAAATAAACAAAAAAGATTTTTTAAAACATGTTATATACGTCATCTTAAAAATAATTTTACGTCTAAAGGGTCTATTTTACTTTCTTTTAATATTCATTCACCAGGTACAGTCTCTGATGTGTCTATACAAGGAGGGTCAATAAAGGATGTATTACTCCATAACTGTATGAAGAAAGTAGTAGAAAGAGTGACCTTTAGTCACTTTTCAGGTCCATTAACTAAAGTTTTTTATCCTATTGAATTTCATTGAGTACACCGAAATACATTACAAGTTATTTATAATGTATAAAGAGTACAAAAATGAGACGAAAAAAAAAGCAAAAAGTACCTATACTTGATTTGCACGGCCAGACAACAGACCAGGTTTTTGATTTGATAGAATATTTCTTAAGACAATACGGTCATCTACCGAAAATTAAGATTATGACGGGTAAAGGAATGGGAGCTGTACTTAATAAAACAAAGGAATATCTTAAGATGGGATCCTATCCATGGGAATATGAAAAAAGCCCTAATGGAAAGGTCAATACAGGAGTATTATTGGTTTTTTTAAAATAGCTGAGGTGAAAGAAGACCTTTGGTTCTTAGAACATTACTTATTATAGGTGAACTTTTTTGAAATTTTTATTATCTACTTTTTCATTTTTATTGATTTTCTTATCTTTTTTGATAGTTAACTTTGCGTGCTTAAAGGAATCAGTTGCACAGGCCAAAGTTATTGCAACCATCAATAATGAAAACGTCACTATTAAAAAATTTAATCGAAGATACAATGAAGTTCTTGAAGGTGCTATTAATCCTCCTACTCCAAAACAATTTTTAGAAGACTTGATTCGATTTAAGGTAGGGGTTCAGGAAGCTAAAAAGCAAAGTCGAAATCCAAACGCAGAACTGCGATCAGAAGTACGTAAGTTGCTTTATAGATGGTTATTAGAAGAAGATTTAAGTGGGCAAATTCAAAATATTAAAGTTTCAGAAAAAGAGATGAGAAGATATTATAGCAGAAATCCTGAAATCAAAATAGCTCATATTTTTCTTGAAATGCGATCTAATGCAACTCATCAGCAAAAACTTCAGTATCGTAAAAGAGCAAGACAGGTTTATGCAAAGGTGAGACAATCCAAACGACCTTTTAAGGAGCTAGTAAGAATTTATACAGACGATTTGTCTACAAAGGAAATTGGAGGAGACTTAGGATGGCAAGGCCGTAATACGATGATTCCACATTACTATGATACAGCCATTAAACAGCGTATAGGCAGGATAGCTCCTTTAATAGAAACTAAGTATGGTTTTCATATTATAAAGCTTGTAGGTAAAAACCCTTATGATAAAGCTAACAAAGAAACCCTACAACAAGCTGTCTTTGAAGGTAAGAAAAGAAGATTATTTAGTACTTATTTTGCAAAACTAAAGAAAAGTTACAGGGTCAATAAGAATCAAGTGTTGATGAACAGTTTAATAAAGCAACCTGTCAGTAGATCAAATCAAAAAAGATCAATTGCATCTGTGAACAAGAAAAGTATTACATTTGGTACTTTTCAAAGAGAATATAAAAAGATCGTTGATGAAACAATTAATCCTCCAAATGAGAACAGATTTTTGGATGATTTGATCCAATTTGAGATGGGGGCACAAGAGGCTGAAAAGAAAAATATAGCAGCTAATTTTAAAGTACAAAAAGAAATGGATAAATTGCTATATAGATGGTTGGTAGAAAAAGATTTAGGTCAAAAAGTTCAACAGATCAAAGTTTCAGCAGCTGAAATGAAGAGGTATTACAATAAAAATCCTGAAATAAGGACATCTCATATATTTATTGAATTAAATCCAGAAGCAACACAAGTACAAAAAGCTGCGACCAAAAAACGAGCTATGCAAATTTATTCAGCTGTTAAAAAATCTAAGCGATCTTTTGAGGAACTGGTTAAGTTATATACAGATGATGTGTTAACTAGAGAAACAGGTGGTGATTTAGGGTGGCAATCAAGTAATATTATGATTCCAGCTTATTATAATGCAGCTATTAGACAGTCTGTAGGAAAAATAGCCTCTTTAGTTGAAACTCAATATGGCTTTCATATTTTGAAACTCACTGGTAAAAATAGTTATAAAAATGCACGTAAAGAGTACATTAGACTGGCTATTTTTGAACAAAAAAGAAAAAAGATATTTGATGCTTATTTTGATCAGCTGCAAAAATCCTATAAGATCAGAAGAAATCTTGCTCTTCTCCCAAAAGATCCTGTTAAAAGATAACAGTTATTGAACTCAAATTGATCAAAGTAGTCGGACAGCCAGGTAAATAGAAATCAAGCAGATATAACTATTCAAATTCTTTGTTCGACTTTATCAATAGAATGGAAATCTTAAGCTATATCAAAAAGAGACATTAGAGACATTATTTTGTACCAATTTTATGCTAATTTACGCTCAAGTTAATTCAGACTTTTACCGAGTAATAAATTAAGAAAATTATTTTGTCTCGCTTTAATGCGAAAATGAAAATGAGGTCATATATACAAACAGATACAAATGAAGGAGTATTTAAAAAATGGAGAAGTTAAATAAAAAACATCTTAAAAATGTTGTCATTTTAACAAGTTGTTTGTTTGTATTGATTATTGGATTTCAGAATTGCGGAAAAAAGAAGACAAATCAAGAAGGGGGAGCTGAATTTGATTCAAGTATAGATTTAGAGGTCACAGGGATTGAAAATAGCACAATACCTCGACAATCTTGGACATGGGATTGTAATAATGCCCCTTGTGAATTTCGTTTTGTTATTAATGAATCAAGTGCCCATGACAATGCTTTAGATGATGAAGCATACAGTAGTGACAATAATACGGCAGCAGGCTCAGATGCACCCGGTGAAGGAGAATATTACCTACACATTCAAGCTAAGAAAGATGTTGTTGAATCTGAAGTAAAGACTGTATCAATTGTTGTTGGACAAGAAGAAGTAACTCCTTCTCTTGTTGATCAAGTGGATACAAGTGGCTCTCACGCCTGTTCTTTAAAGGATGGCTATGTAAAGTGCTGGGGTTTAAATGATAAAGGACAATTAGGTTATGGTGATACAGATAACCGTGGTGATGGACCAGATGAGATCAGTGGGCTTGCAGATGTTAGCGTTCATGAAACTATTATTAGTGGTGGCACTGAAGATGGCCATCTAACAAAATTTATAGCGACAGGAGACCAGCACACCTGCGCATTGCTTAAAAATGAGTGTGTGAAGTGTTGGGGAAACAATGAATATGGACAATTAGGTTATGGTGACACAGATAATCGTGGTGATGATGTTGATGAAATGGGAGATAATCTTGATCCTGTTGGCAGTTTAGAGTTTAAAGTTAAAACAGTTGCTACAGGACTTGCTCACACTTGTAGCATTACAAAAACTGATACAGTTAGATGTTGGGGCGGCAATGATCAAGGTCAGTTAGGACAAGGTAGTACAGATAATTTGACTGAGCCAAGCCCTGATGTTGATATTCATAATGATCCTGATGAACAAGATCAAGCAATAATAGCTGGGTTTTTACCAAAACATGTGGCAGCAGGGGCTAAGCACACTTGTGCAATGCTCAACAATGATTGTGTGAAGTGTTGGGGAGGAAACGAATATGGCCAGCTAGGTTATGGTGATATGGAGAATCGTGGTGATGATGCTAATGATCTTGTGACTGAAGATGTTGATGAAGGAGAAATGGGACTGAATCTTCTTCCTGTAGGCGGCATGGAGTTTAAAGTTAAAGCTATTGCAACAGGAGATTGGCATACTTGTGCCATTATGAAAAGTAATGATAGTGTACAATGCTGGGGATTGAATGATGAAGGACAATTAGGCGTAGGTTCTACACAAAATATTGGTGATGCTAAAGATGCTGAAGATAAAGTGGTGTTTGCTCCTGTTGATTTAGGAAATCAAAAAGCCAAGTCTATCACTGCAGGAGCTAGACATACATGTGTGACCTTAGAGGATGACAGCACAAAATGTTGGGGACTGAATAAATCAGGTCAACTAGGCCAAGGTTCTATAGCTAATATTGGTAGTGCTGATGGTGAAACTGGAACAAGTCTTCCAGCTATTCCAATTGAGGCATCTAGCATAGTTAAAGGATCTGTCGTTGCAGGTGGTGATAGTACATGTTTCAAGTTGGATGATGGCAAAGTGAAATGCTGGGGGAATAATGATAAGGGGCAGTTAGCAAAAGAACATATCTGTTCTCTTGGTAATGGTCTTGGTTATTCTGTAAGTTCTACTGATCAGTGTAATAGCTCAGATGCAGAAGATGTGGTGGGTACAACTGTAGATCAAATTGAATATCTCAGTTTTGAATAATAGCTGTATCACTAAAAATGAACTGGCCTCTGTTTCACTAAAATACCTCTCGCCTCTGGCGACTTTTTGGCATTGTCCCCAAACGAGCTTACGCTGTTTGGCAAATAGGACAATGCCTAAAAAGCTTGAGGTATTTTAGTAGGAAGAATCTCTTTATTCTCTTATATCATGTTAGGGAAAATATTGTTGTTTACAAACCAACATGAAGGCTCACACCTTCAGTAAAATGCTGATTGCCTCATTTATCTACATGGGCAATCCTCAAAAAGGCTTGCCATTCGTTTATTTTTAGTAGGGAGGCTCTCTCTTCGTTTCTTTACACCATGTTAAGGAAATTTTCCTTCATCCTGCTTCTACTCAAAATGAATAGAAGACAAGCCTCTCGAGGCTAGCCTTTTTGAGAATTGTCCATGAAATAAATCTAGGTACTGATCCGATGTCAAGAATAAGGTTTCCCTAACATTGTGTTAAGAAGCAAGAATATCCTCCCTACTAAAATGCATCAGGCTTTCTAGGTAGTCAGCTATTTGCTGACGATGTCAATCGTCAGGCTGACTACCAGAAAGTCGCCAGAGGCGAGATGCATTTTAGTGAAAATAATTGAGTCAAAATTTTCTTATAAAGTAAAATAAAAGTCTCTTTTATTTTTGTTGCTATTCACTGATTTTTGTAGATAATCAAGTCAATTGAAGAGAGTGAAAAATGCATCAAAAAAATACTTATTTTACCTTAACATTGTTTTTATTCTTAAGTTTCTTGTTTATAGGCTGTTTTAATCAAAAAAGTGTACAAGATGTAATAATTGTGAAGGTTAATGACCATCATTTAACATCTAAAATGTTTGCGCAAAGACTTTCCATAAAGCTTAGGGCCCTTGATGTTTTACAAATCAAAGAGCCTCAAAATATTACAAAGATCAAAAAAAATGTTATTGATGAATTCATACATGAAACCATCATTACTAAATGGGCAAAAAATAAAAAAATAACTGTATCTCAACAGGAATTAGAAAGAAAAATGAAGCAAGTTATACAAGACTATCCTGATGATATAGCTTTTCGCAAAATTCTTGTACAATCAAATAGAACAATGGAGACTTGGAAGAAAGACCTTCAAAAAAGGTTATTAGAAGAAAAAGTCTTTCAGTCTCTTCATCAAGACGTTAAACCACCTACATTAGATCATCTTAAGTCTTATTATGAAACTCACAAATCCTCTTTTGTAGAAAAAGAGAAGGTATACATAGAACAATTTTTATTAAAAACAAAAAATGATGCTTATGATATCTATAATAAGCTAAAAGATAAACAGGCTTCCAGCAAACAGGTCAAAAACTCATATAAAATCAATCATAGTAAGTTATGGGTTGAAAGAGGGGTTTCTAATGTCTTTGAAAAGGCTTTTTTGATGAAAAAAGGGGTATGGAGCGACATATTAGAATCTCCTTATGGTTTTCATATTTACAAGGTTTTAGATAGAAAAAGAAAAAACCATTGGACATTTAACGAGGCTAAGGGTAAAGTTCACAAGACTTTGATGGCTCAAAAGCAGCAAGCAAAATATGTTTCTTGGCTAGAGGATCAAGCAACTCATCTAGATGTATTTCTTAACGAACAAGCCATCTCAGACATATACATTGAAACTATGGGAGAGAAATAGAGAGATTGTTTTTTAGAAAAACAAGGAAAAAATCTTTGAAAGCAATGATTTGATATTTTAAGTCAAAGCCTCGAAGTCCTCGGGCTATTGCCCTGCGGAAGATCTCGTCTTTGGCTTAAAATATCAAATCTTTTGTTAGCTATAAAGATTTGGTGTGATTTGTAGGGAGAGGAGATAATAAGAGGAAAGTTTCCCTAACATGGTGTAAAATAATAAAGAGTATCTTTTTTTACTCAAAATGAACAGAGGCTCGCCTTGAGAGGCCAGACTATTTTTAGGGATACAGAAACGAGGTTATTATGAGATTATTATTAGTTTTAACATTTTTATTTTTTACGACATCTGCTTCGAGCAGGGTGATTGAAAGCATTGTTGCTATTGTCAATGATGATATTATTATGCAAACTGATGTGCTTGATTACAAAAAGAAACTAAAAAGCAATCAATTTTTAGATGATACATTGGTTAGAAATCCTTCTGAATTACTAGAAAATCCTAAAGTGCTTATAGATCATTTGATCAATGAAAAATTGATAGACACAGAGGTAAAAAAACAAAATCTCACTGTAGCAGAGGAAAGAATTCAGCAAGAAATCCAAAAAATTGCTCAAGGTAATCAAATTAGTAGAGGGCAGCTACTGCAAGCACTTAAAAGGGAAAATATTTCTTTTCAAGATTATAGGCAATTTCTTAAGACAAAACTAGAAAGACAAGCTCTTATAGAAAGGGTTATTATTCCTTATATACAGATATCAGATGAAGATATTGCCAATTATTATTATACGAGATTACAAAAGAGTAAATCTGGTAAAACACCACGATTTGAATACGATATCCAACACATTTTATTTAACTGGGCTTCTCGAGAGCAAAAAGATATTCAGATGGCTAAATCACAAGCACAAAAAGCACACTCGCTTTTAGGATCAGGTACAAATTTTGACAGTTTAACCGAGGAGTACAACAAGAATAAAAACCCTCTAATATCAGGTGGATCACTTGGTACTTTCAAATCAAATGAACTATTAGCTAGTTTTAACGCAGCCGTACAAAGTCTTAAGCAAGGGCAAGCTTCTGAAGTGGTAAAAGGACCTAATGGCTTTCATATTTTAAAATTGACAAGTAAAAGAGCGATTGAAGATCCCAACTTAACCAAAAGAAAACCTGAAATCCATAATGCTTTGTATCAAGAAGCTTTTAACAAAAGATTATCTCTTTGGTTAGATCAGAAGCGTCATCAATCTTTTATAAAAATTAATTCCTAATCTTAATGGTGAAGATCATTGCAAAAGCTTAAAGTTGCAATAACAACAGGGGATAGCGATGGTATTGGTAGTGAGATCACATCAAAAGCTCTTTGTAAACTAGGAGTCCAAGAAGAGATACAGTTTTTTATCTGGAGATCTCCTTCTTGTCCTTCGTCAGATATCGATCGTCTCATACAATCTCCATTGACCTATAAAAAGGTCTCAAGTTTACAAGAAGCTCTAAAAGTCCCATTTTCATACAATGTTGTTGATATTGAAAGCCAGCTCTCGCCAGTAAAATGGGTTGAAGAGTCTATTTTAGCTATACAAAACAAATATTTAGATTCTCTAGTAACAGCTCCTCTTTCTAAAGAGACAATTCATATCTCAAGCCCTTCTGATAAAGGTCATACGGATATCTTAAAAAGGGTTTGTCATACAAAGGATGTATTTATGTCCTTTGTAGGAGAAGGTTTTGCTGTTGTGCTTTTAACAGATCATATTCCGCTCTCTAAAGTTTCTGAAAGTCTATCAATTCAACGCATTAAAAAAGGGCTGTTTTTTGCTGATCAGCTGCAAAAAGCGTTTTTTAAAAATACAAAACCTATTGGGCTTTTAGGGCTCAATCCGCATGCAGGAGAACAGGGTATTATAGGATCTGAAGAACAAAAGATTTTTGTGCCTGCACTGGATCAAGTGAAAAAAGAGCTCTTATTAGAGGTAGAAGGGCCATTGGTTCCAGATGTGGCTTTTCAAAATAAAAGCAGACAAAACCATAATGTCTTTATGGCATGTTACCATGATCAAGGACTTATACCTTTTAAGGCACTTCATAAAAGTTACACAGGGGTACAAATCACAATGGGCTTGAACTTTGTAAGAACAAGTGTTGACCACGGAACAGCAAAGAATATCTTTGCTAAAAACAGAGCCAACCCAGAGTCTATAATCAATGCTATAAAATACAACATTCAACTTCTGAAAATGAAGTGAAGTAAAACTACACTTTCATTTCAAGCTTCATTGAAATCACACATAGCCCCAGCTATGTTAAACCGTGTACAAATTAGCTGACAATTCTGACTTTGATAGCACAAGGCCCTTTTCGACCTTGACCTACTTCAAATTCTACATTGTCACCATCTTTAGGCTCTGCTCCATTTGTCTCAGAGACATGGAAGAACAAATCCTGACCTGATTGCTGCTTAATAAAACCAAAACCTTTTGAAATGTTAAAAAATTTAACAGTTCCTTTTTGGCCCTTTTGGGCTTGAGTCTCATTATTATCCTTTTGCATGATCTATATCAATCCTTTTTAAATAAAATTAAGTTAAAAATAAAAGTATACAAGTTCCTATACAGTTTATCTATATAGAAGGCTGTAATGAAAAATGAGTTTAAATATGAAACAGATATATTGTCAATAAAAATCCTCCGATATATTTCAAAAAGTTATTTCAAGTATGTAAAGTTTCAACAGGTGTCTTATATACCTTCAGTATCAAAGAGATACTAAGCCTACCATATCCATTATTTACCACTTTCATCAAGCATTTTTCGAATTTTACCCCTTTTTAGTCTTTTTGGCACCATTTTAGCACTTTTCAAATATGGATGGGGGTGAATTATGCATAAGAAATACATTTTGAGTGTGGGTATATTATTTTTAGTGCTGATGGGTAATGGCTGTGGGCAGGAAGAACTTGATCTTAAAAGCACTTTGGATACAAATAATACGGCATCTTCTAATGTAGAGCAAAAACCTCCAGCTCCTCATGTTCCTATTCCAAACCCTGGATCTAACTCAAACCCTAAGTCTAACACAAATTCAAATGATGGCCAAAATAACGATTCAGATACTGGCTCTAACAACAATGGTCAAAATAACGATCCAGATCAGGGTGATACTTCTCCAGAAAATGACTCATCTGGAGACAATATTGCGCCAAAAGTGCAAATCAAAGGTTTATTGAATGAACAGATAGTGTCTTTAACTGTCAAAGATGAAAATGGAAATATCGTAGATTCTGTTCAGACAAACTATAATAAAAAAATTGATCTAAGCCAATTAGACCTTAACCTAGGTGATACTTATACAGTAACAGCAGAAACTCCTGGCTATAGTGTTTCAGAGCCACAAAGTTTTGTTGCCAGTGAAGAGAGTCAAGATATAGAGATTACCTTTGAAAAAATAGAAGATGATTTATTTCATTATCATTGGGAAAATGACTTTGCTAATAAAGAATATGAATACTCTTCTGAAGCTCCATCGCCACCACAAATTGAATTTTTAGATGAAATTGTATCAACTCCAGATAATGCATCAGCTCAAATCTTACTTGATGATTACAATATTATTTTGAGTAATGAAGAACTTACTTGGACACAAGATTATACGAATCGTTTATACAAAACAATTAGCCGCATTCCACATGATGAAATAAAAAAAGCTAAGTTTGTTTTAAAGAATGATCATTTAAGTGATGATATTGATATAGAAGTTCAAGATGGTCAAAAAATAGTCTCTATCAGCAAACATGCATTTAATAATGCAGAACCTAGACTTGTTCGTTTTAATGGAGCTAGAGGGCGCTTCTTTTCTCATCGTTTGTTTCATGCCTTGGTTTATTTTTATACAAATGGTGGTCAAAATAGAAGAGCTGTTGCAAAAATCCTTGAAGATAAGTTTCATCTCTCATTAACACCTTCTAATATTCAAGCACTTACAGGTGAAGATCCAGATAATTTTCAAAAGTTTCATCATGCAGAATTATTGGATATTATAACTGCGCTTGCTGAGATGCCGGCAGGCTATTATGAAGTCCCTGGATTACGTTATTTTTTGAGAAGAAAGGATGGACATCCACATCCTTTATATCCAGAAGCTCCTGCTGTTGCATGGCCTCGTGGTGCTGATTCAGACAGTTATGTTGAGTTTATGGATTCTGCATTTAGACAGCTTGGTGGTGTTGGTTCAAGCATTGATCAAATAAGAGATTATATTCATCGTCTCATTTTACATGAAAAAACTCACTTCATTTATAGAAATGTACTTTCTGATAAATTAAGACAAGAATGGATTACAGTTGCTGGTTGGTATGAAAATGCAAATGATCCTGATGGTTGGTCGAATAAATACACTACATCCTTTGTGAGTCCTTATGCTCATAAGAAGAATCCTAATGAAGATATGGCAGAAACTGTATCCTACTATATTTTAAATCCCAATAAGTTAAAATCTGTAGCACCAGCAAAGTTTGAATTCATCAAGAGTCATATTATGAGTGGTTATGAATATGTCTTAGAAGTCAGAGAAGATCTGAAGTTTGAGGTTCTCAATCTTTTCCCAGATTATGATTACCCTGGAAAGATCAAAAGAGTAGATGTATATGCTCGTGGTGCAAAAGATGAAGATAAAAACATAGAAGTTGAGATTGAACTTTTGAATAAGGAAGGTTTTGAAGATGGAGCAGCAGGAGCTATGACACGTATCTTTAGTCCAAATGGTACTTTCATAGATATGAGGCTATACCCAGTCAATGGTAACGAGCATATATTAAAAGGAACTGCTAAATTATCTAAGTATGTTAAAGCAGGATACTGGAAAGTAGATCAAATTACAGTTACTGATGAGCATAACAATGACCGCATGGAAGGTGTGGATGATTTTGGATTTAAACTTTACATCAATAACCAAACAGAAGATACCACTCCACCAAAGTATGTTAAAGACTCATTAGAGATTGAAGTGACTCCTATCACTGTTAATGGGCACCAGATTCATAGAGTCACTATTGAGTGGGATATAGAAGAAGATATGGAAATGCAAAAACATTCAGGAGTCTATGTAAATTTTGTTTCATTAGATTATGATGAAGCTTATGCTCTACAAGAGTATGGTGATGTTAATCTTAGCACGAATAGAGCTAAAGTAGTTATTGATGTGACTGAATACTTTCCAGCAGGAAGGTACATTGTGGCCTACTTACGTATGCAAGATAAGGCTTTAAATTCAGGGAGTCAGTATTTCTCTGAAGATAATCCTAATCATGAAGAGCCAGTTATTGTAGATATAGAAACAACTAATCATGATAGCGTAAAGCCTACATTAGATGTCAATCGTATATCTATCACTGCAGCACCTGTAAATCCAGACAATCCAGATGGACAGACAAATGTCACTATCACATATTATGCAAAAGATGATAAGTCAGGTGTCGGGCTTGTTAATTATGTCTTAATCAATCCAACAGGAAGAACTTTCTTTGAATATCATTATCATAGTAATTTTTACACACAGTTCTTTAAGGGAGATCCTACAGCTTACAGGAAGTATGTGATTCACCATGTATTACCTAAAGGATCTGCTTCTGGTACATGGGGATTGAAAGAAATGAATATTAACGATAAGGGTGGTAACACAAAGAATTATGATTTTACTGAAGTCATGCACTTCTCATTAGAAAATGAAGAAAGTGAATAAGTCTGTTTCCCTAAAAATAGACCAGCCTCTGTTTCACTAAAAATGCCTCTTGCCTCTGGCAACTTTCTGGCATTGCCCCCAAACGGCCCTGCGCCGTTTGGCAAATAAGGCAATGCCTAGAAAGCCTGAAGCATTTTTACTAGAAGGATATCCTCGTTTTTTAACACGATGTTAGGGAAACTGTTATTATTTACCAGTCAGCATGAAGACTTACGTCTTCAAGAAAATGCTGATTGCCTCATTTATTTATATGGGCAATCTTCAAAGAAGCTTGCCATCTGTCTATTTTTAGGAAGGAGACTCTTTTCGTTTCTTTACGAAATGTTAAGGAAATCGTTGACTAAATCACTAAAAATGCATCTAGCTGTTTTCTGGCAATACGGCAAGCAGATATGACCATTCAAGTTCAACTTTTTAGCACAATAATCTGATCCAAGCAGTAATGGTATATTTATAATTTTATTCATCATCTTTTGTGGTTTTTGCAAAAATAACATCATAAAGTTCTATAAAACATAACAAATCTCTTAATGCTAATTTAAAAACTTTAAGTAAATACACCTTATAAAAAACAAATAAAATAAATGTCTGAAATCCGGATTCGATGTCCAATTTGTCGGACAATATCTTGTATTTTAAATCTGAAACCTTGTTTATTCCTGTTTTTAGCTTGGCATATATCTTGCCTGTATTCCTATTAGGTTTTTTCACTTTAGGAGGGCATAAATTATGGATTCAAATGATCAATATAAGTTATTAGACATTGAAGAATTTTTAAAAAAGTCTCATTTTTTAAAATTAACAAATGATACAGCTCTTAAAGCCCATTTTAAAGGTAATGAAGAGGTTTTAAAGTCCCTTTGAATATGCTAAAAGTTTAAATGCAAAACAAAAACTTGCTATATCGCCTGTATCTTAAAAAATTATTTTCTAAGTTTTTGGAGTTGTTGGATTGAAAGATTTGTTATTTGAGCTATAAGTTGCAATTCCATATTTTGCTCTAACATTCGCAAAGCCACGTTTTCCATTCCTTTCTCTATTCTCTCTTTTCTTCCTTTTGCAAAAATTATGGTTTATAAATATCCTTTATGATTTTGTGCTCTCTTAAAGCCCTTAAAATAGAGCTTTTTGACTATGAAAGTTAAGTGAGTTTTTCAATATCACGAGTGGAAAGCTTGAGATCAACATAAAGTTTCCGTAATATTTTAGAGTTTTTTTCTGGAGTGTTAAGAAGATGTGTAATAAATAAAGAGACATAGTTAGAGTCATAGTTGGAGATATCCAATATTGCACTTACTCCACCAATTTCTCTAGAAATTGAAACTTCTGAGTTTTTTAATGATAAGAATGATAAGTAAGAGAGGGATTATGAGGCAATCAATCTGAAAGTTAAATTAACGTTATTAAACTTTCGGTAACAAATATTCTGAGGCAATTCGTCTATTTGAATACTTACTGTTCTATGGTTCCATGTTTGACAATATAGATTAAACCTTGTAATATAAAAATATGCCTTTAGCCGGAAAAGTCATTGTCGCCTTATTAAAGAAGTATGGTTGGAAGCATGTGAGAACTAGGGGAAGTCACCATATTAATTATGGCAAAGGGAAAGAAAACAATTCCTGTGCCTGTACATGGGAACAAATCCTTAGGTAAGGGATTAGAAAGCAAGATTTTAAAAGAGGCAGGGATTAAAAAACAAAAAAAATCAAGGATTAAAAAGAAATGAAATATTTTGCTCGTATCACCCAACAAAAAGATAAATCATACCTTATTGAATTTCCTGAACTTGAAGGGTGTTTTACTGAGGGAAAAACTCTTGCTAAAGCAAAAAAGAATGCATCGGAAGCCCTTAATGGATGGTTGGCTTCTTGTTGCGATCGTAATCTTAATATTCCTTATCCTAAGCAGAGAAGAGGCAAAAACTTTTATCCAATAATGGTTGATTTTCAAATATCATTAGCCATTGTTTTGAAAAGAAAAAGAAAACAAAAGAGACTATCTCAGGTTCAAATTGCAAAAAAACTTGGCATAACTCAACAAACTTATACTAAATTAGAAGCTTCTCTAAAAACAAACTTGTCACTTACTACTTTGCAAGAATTATTAAAAGCTCTAAATATAGAATCACACTTTGACATAGCTGCTTAGTCTTAGTCTATGGTATATCTAAATAATAACCCTTATGAAAAGACACACCATATCTAAATCATTAGAAAGGTAGTTTTGTGCTAGTGAGTTTTTTAGCAAGGCCTTCTGGTTTTGACTCTCTTCATGGTTATTTTCTCAACATCAAATAAAAACTCTTTGGCAAAATAACCCGACCCTAATAGTAATGATATATTTATAATCAATTTAATGAGTGTCTCCACTTTTCCTCCTTTTGCAAAAATTATGGTTTATAAATATCCTTTATGATTTTATGCTTTCTTAAAGCCCTTAAAATAGAGCTTTTTGGCTATGAAAATTAAGTGAGTTTTTCAATATCACGAGTGGAAAGCTTGAGATCAACATACAATTTTAAGTAAAATTTCTAAATTTTTTCATGGAACATTAAGAAAACGTGTAATAAATAAAGATACATAACTAGAACTATCGGAGGAAATACCTATAAATATGGCTACTGAAATATTATAGATTTTCGTTTTCGACAATTTGTAGCAGTAGTGCCGCCATTTGCACCTACACAGTGCCATGTATAATGTGTATTTGTATCGGCTATAGCTGCATCATTTGCTCTACCAGCAGAGCAACCGTTTTGTTGACTCTCATCACAAACACTGTTTACTGGACAGGTTTTTGAATGTTCCAGGAAAAAATTTAGAAATTTTACTTACGTTTGAAACATATTACTGTTCCACCGCCATTTGAACCTTCACAAAGCCATCCGTAATGTGTATCTGTATCTGCAAACGCGCCGTCGTTTGCAGTGCCGGAAGAGCAGGTATTTCTTTGGTTTTCTTGACTCTGGGAGCTGCCACCACTACAAGCACCGTGTATTGGTGGTTTCTGTATCTGACAATTTGTAGCAGTAGCACCGCCTTTTGCGCCCATACAGAGCCATGTATAATGTGTATCTGTATCATCTATTGCGCCGTCGTCTGGAGTCCCAGAGCTGCAGCCATTTCGTTGGCTGTTATCACAAACTCCTTCGATGATACTTTTTAATCTGGTACAATTTTGATTTCTACCTCCATGCAAACCTTCACAAACCCATTCATAATAGTAAATATTGTACCCATCTAGAAATGCATTTGCAGTTCCAGAAGAACAACCATTTCTTTGATTCTGATCACAAACGCCATCGATAGGTATTAGCTTTTGACAATCTATAGCAGTAGTGCCGAAATTTGCACCTATGCAGTACCATCTATAATGTGTATTTGTATCTGCAATAACGCCGTCGTTTGCAGTGCCGGAAGAGCAGCTATTTTGTTTACTGTTATCACAAACGCCATGGATAGGCTAGTTTTTGACAATTTTGTGCTGTAGTGCCGCCATTTGAACCTTCACAGTGCCATGTATAATGTGTATTTGTATCGGCTATTACGGCGTCGTTTGCTCTGCCAGCAGAGCAGCCATTTCGCTGACTGTTATTACAAACACCGTTTACTGGTGCAGGTTTTGCCTTTTGACAATTTTGTGCTGTAGTGCCGCCGTTTGCACCTACGCAGTACCATCTATAATGTGTATTTGTATCTGCAATAGCGTTGTCATTAGCAGTACCAGCAGAGCAGCCATTTTGTTGGTTGTTATCACAAGCACCGTTAATAGATTTTGCCTTTTGACAATTTTGTGCAGTAGTGCCGCCATTTGCACCTACGCAGTGCCATCTATAATGTGTATTTGTATCGGCTATTGCACCATCGTTTGCAGTGCCCGAAGAACAGTCATTTCTTTGAGCATTATTACAAGCACCGTTAATAGATTTTGCCTTTTGACAATTTTGTGTTGTAGTGCCGCCGTTTGCACCTATGCAGTACCATCTATAATGTGTATTTGTATCTGTTATAGCTGAGTCATTAGCAGTACCAGCAGAGCAGCCATTTTGTTGGTTGTTATCACAAGCACCGTTAATAGGTTTTGCCTTTTGACAATTTGTAGCAGTAGTGCCGCCGTTTGCACCTACGCAGTGCCATCTATAATGTGTATTTGTATCTGCAATAGCGTTGTCATTAGCAGTACCAGCAGAGCAGCCATTTTGTTGGTTGTTATCACAAGCACCGTTAATAGGTTTTGCTTTTTAACAATTTTGTGCAGTAGTGCCGCCGTTCGCACCTACGCAGTGCCATCTATAATGTGTATTTGTATCGGCTATAACTGAATCATTTGCTGTGCCAGCAGAACAACCATTTTGTTGACTGTTATTACAAACGCCGTTTACTGGTGCAGATTTTGCTTTTTGACAATTTGTAGCTGTAGTGCCGCCATTTTTACCTACACAGTGCCATGTATAATGAGTATTTGTATCTGCTATTACGTCGTCATTTGCAGTTCCAGAAGAACAGCTATTTCTTTGACTGTTATTACAAACGCCGTTTACCGGTGCAGATTTTGCTTTTTGACAATTTGTAGCAGTAGTGCCGCCATTTTTACCCACACAGTGCCATGTATAATGAGTATTTGTATCTGCTATCGCTGAGTCATTTGCAGTTCCAGAAGAACAACCATTTTGTTGACTGTTATTACAAACGCCGTTTACCGGTGCAGATTTTGCTTTTTGACAATTTGTAGCAGTAGTGCCGCCATTTGAACCTACACAATGCCATGTATAATGAGTGCTTGTATCTGCTATAGCTGAATCATTTCCTATACCCGAAGAGCAGCTATTTCTTCGACTGTTGTTACAGACGCCATTGACAGGGATAGCTTTTGTACAACTTGCTGTTGCACCACCATTTGAGCCAACACAATGCCATGTATAATGAGTACTTGTATCAGCTATTGCGCCGTCGTCTGGAGTCCCAGCAGTACAACCATTTCTGATGGTGTCATCGCCGCAAACACCATTTATTGGTGCTGCTGTATCAATGGCCATACTGCAGCAACCTGTAGCATCAGTGCCATCGTTGGTACCTAAACACTGCCACTGATAATGAGTTTCTGAATCATCTATGTCATTTAAAGTACCTTGACTGCAACCATTCTTAACGGAGTTATTACATTCTCCATTTACGATTGAAGATGGATTGCGTGTAACACTCTGGCTTAATATAGAATTGTCACAAGTCTGATAACTTAATGGACCAGGTAAAGGTCCGGAAAAATAACAATAACTGCCTCCTGATGGACAGTAATTATAATAAAACTGTTCAACTATACCATCTACTGAAGTTTGACTATCTATAGTGGTAGAAGAAGAGGTTGAAGCTTGTATTGCTATAGTACTTTTTACACATGATTCACTTGAAGTGATATCTATTACACCATCACTGCAATTTAGTACATCCTCACTGCCACTATCAATTTGAAGTTCACATTGATTCGCATTTTGAATATTTGTATGTAATGTCCAAGTTCCACCTTCAGGTCTTAAATACTTATAAATGTTATTATTTTCTAACATCACAGCAATTTCTTCATCATTATGTTTAATAATTATTGGATTAAAATGAGGTTTAGAATTAGAGCTCACTTGCAAAACTTGTTTTCGATAGGTGAGGCAATCAGAATTGTCAGGATCTTCTGCAGACACCTCAATAGTAACAGAACCAGTAGATTCATCGGTAAAGTCTAATTCAATACTTTCACTATCATCTTCGTTTGTCTCCTCAGTTGAAGAAGGTAATGTGACTTTCCATATAATGTTCGAAAAATCTGTAGCATTCTTTAATTCAAAAGTGGCAGTCTGTCCAACAGTCAAAGAACCGCTTTCAAGAAAGATCTCTAAGACATCTGTTAATGAGCATTCCTCACCAATCACGAGTTTTTTACTGGCCACAGTTAACAAATCGGAGTTTTTATAAGATGTAGCAAAAATATCATAACTTCCAGGTTTTTTAAATTGATATTGATATTCTGGTTCAGTTGTTGTCTCTTCTCCATCAGTAACAATTTCAAAGGCTCTAGTGATTTTCCATTTAAAATCTTCAGAATCAGAATGACTATTCATAACCTTTAGTTTCACATCAGTATCAATTAGGAAATGATCTTCTATCGAGATGCTTTCATCTTCTGATGGTAAATAAGCAATAATATAACCTTTATCATTAGATACCGTTTGTTCAGAAAACAGGTTAGGAGCTTGACTTACATTTGAACCGCAGTTTTGAAAAGCTAATAACAAGAAAAGTGAAGCCAATAGAATTATATAAAAAGTATTATTAAAACTTAACAAAAAATGCTTTTTTATGTTTCGTTTTTTTATAACCCTAAAGAATTTCATTATTCTTGTCATTGCTCTATACTTTCATCATCGTTGTATTACGAACCTTCTTTTATGTGCTATGTGGTGCTAGTTGTCTAAAAACTTGAAAGGTAAAATAAGTAAAAATATCAAAAATGTAAATCTTTAAAACCAAGCCAAAAGACTGGGTTTTTAGCCTACCTGGACTGTAACTTACGTACAAAAGTTACAGTATTAAGTTATTGAAATAACTACCGATACAGGTATTGAAGAGCTTTAATTGCTAATAGTCTTTGGTGTGGAAAATGACCAAAAACATCAATGATTTTAAGGGGTCAGGACTGTAACTTATGTACGTAAGTTACACTATCAAGTTATTGATTTCATTGAGCTATTCGGAATTTCTATCTTTTCTCGATATGGCATTAAGGTCATGTAAAGGTCTAGGACCGTTGCAAATTGATACAATATGTGCCTTTTTTGAAAATAACTCCTTATATTTTCTTTTTAGTGAAACAATGATTAATAATATGAAACAGATATAAAAAACGTTCATCAAAAACATAAATTAATTCTCAAATGAGATTTTTCAATTTTTAAATGATACCCACAACTCTCTTACTTAATTTAATAAGAGTTACGGGTTACGGAGTGGGGTTCTGTGATCTGATCACTGAATCAAAAGGCCCATTACAACTACCATACTTGTTATAGGCTATGCTTTCAGGTACCAAGACCCATTGTAAGAGAAGACCACCTCCTATCGGCCGGTCAACAACACGACTGAGAGAGAGCCTAATTATAAGTTCATTAGAATGAATGAATTGAACGTTAGCTCTAGCAATCATATTAAAAGGTTCTAAAGCTATTGTACCTTCTATACCTTCACATTGAAAAAGCCGACAACCACGTTGACCTCTATTTATAAGATCCTGTTCTTTCCTAGTCAATTTTTCTGGATAACATTTCACAGAATTGCTATTAGTTTCTCTATTATTTTCTAAGAGCCACTGTTTATACTTATCAGAGATATAGTGCAAATGTATAATTTCTATATTCGCAATTGATAATGGTACAGATAAAACCACAGTTTGATCATTTTGTGTTGCAGACGAACAATGCTCACAACTATTCAAGACAGTAGCTAATGCAGATGTAAAAGTTGAATCACCTCTATTTGCTTCAAAAAAGTTTTCAAAATCTTCACTTAAAAGATCACTCAAAGTACCAGAGCGACATTCTTTTAAAAAAACAGTATTATTATCTTCAATTAAGTAAACATCACCTTCTTCACATTGCTGAGCAAAAGATGGAAAACATACTAAATAAAGAAATAAAAATAAACCTGTAATAATATAACTTTTCATATCAAACTTCCTATTGCTATCCTTAAATTTCTTAATTTAAAAAAAATATACTAAAAAACATATAATTCAAGTGTTAATTAAATTTAAAAATTAACTTCTTAAAGTGTCATGAACCAAAGTTTTTATAAATATCCAGAAATAAATATTTAGCTCTCTCATAATAATATTTTATTTTGTTTTGTTAAAATTTGGATGGTTTGAGTATTAAGACAATTTAGAAAATAGTTTTCAGAGATTTTGTTGCACAGATACTTGTATGTTTTAGTAGTGTTTTTTGATAGGCTTGCAAGCTAGTTCTTATCCAGTGCCTTAAAAGGTAAGGTCTTTATTGAAATATTTCATTCCATGATCAAATCATAAAATAACAGAAATGCAAGGCACGAAGACCCTCTGTTGAATGAAAATCCTGTCAAAAAACACTAATGGTAATCTTATGTAATAGGATCATATTTATACAACAAGACCATCATGAAATATAAAATAAAGAATTTTAAAATTTTTAAACAATCTGCTAGTTAACAAGAGTGTTCGAATTTGATTATGACAATTATTTGAATTTACAAAGTTAAAAACAAGTAAGACTTGACTTTTTTGCTTATAAGATATATTCTTTTAAGAAGATTTGTCTTGTTTTTTATAATGCAGTAGGACCAGCAAAATAATGCCAACTATCTTAAGAAGGGATGGCTACAGATTTTTCTTTTATAGTAGAGAGGGTAAAGAGCTGTCCCATATTCATGTTATTGGGCATGAAGGTGAAATGAAAGTATGGCTTGAAAGTATGAAAATATGAATGTTGCAAATGTTTATCGTTTATCCCTAAGTAAACAAAAGAAGGTGTTAGAAATAATTCAGGAAAACAAAAAACTTTTCCAAGATACATGGAGAAAATTTCATGGGTGAGCCAAATATACAAATAGATTTCACAATTCAATCCTTTTCAGTGAATCAAGATTTTTTAACTGCGAAGATCAACGATGGTCGAGTTATTTCAATTCCTATCAATTGGTTTGAACGTTTGAGGAAAGCTTCTATAGAACAACTTCAAAATTTTGAAGTTTCACCATCTGGTTATGGTATTCATTGGCCAGAAATAGATGAAGATATTTCTATTCGATCATTTCTTTCACCTCAAAAGTAAAGTCATTTATATGCCCTGTCAGATTTGAAAATAATTCCCTCTGGTACAATTACTCCTGCTCGACCATTTAAACTCAAAAGCTCGGCAATGTAATCTACAAAAAGCACTTCTGACCTATTAGAAGTTACTGAAAATCTACTATGAGGACGAATGCCTCCTTTTGGACTCATAAAAGAATGATTAGCTAAAATTATGTCAAAATCATCATCCCAACGATGATCTGAAGTTAAAGTATCATATTCATAGATTTTGGGGTTTTTAAATTTATGAAGATACATGTTCACTAAAAGAAGCTTTACTATATCAGGAGAAATATCATAACCTACAATATTTTTTTGCATTTTCTTTCTCTCAAAAGATTTGAGTTCTTCTCTTTTATACCGATAAATTCAATATGAAACAATGCGTAACTTCAAATCGCAAGTGCAACTCTTTTGTGTTTATAGATATTCTTAAGAACTGCTAGATTTACTTTTGATACTTATACAAATGAGCTTATGTATAAAAATATGGGCACTGCTCAACAGCAGCCTCAAAATAGAGTTGTATAAATGTATGTATTGTACAAGTCATATAATGATACGAGTACGTTATTGGCACTTGCTTTGAATTTGCAGAACTTCTTTTTCTGAAAGTCCTGTTGCTTTACTTATGGCTTGTATATCCATATCAGTTGTCTTTAGAAGATTTATAGCAACTTTCTGCAAACCTTTCTGCAATCCTTCTTGCAATCCTTCCTGTCGAGCTTCTTGCCTTATACGATCTCTCATCATTTGTAATGCTGGCATTGTTCTCTTCTCCTCTGATACGTTTTTTTCTTCTATCTCTTGTAAAGTATTCCAAGTAAAGCTTGGATCACAGAGCTTCACACAATCAACTGCCCTTTCCATTAAAAAGACACGGTCTTCTTTATTGGCAAGCTTATTGGATAACTTAAACAAATCTCCAATGACCTGCTCATCTAAGTTCCATACACTCTTTAGTATAAACAAAATCGTCCCAGATAGCAAGTCCTTTGAGCTTAATTCTGCCATTCCCGAATTACCTCAGAATATGTGTTACCGAGAGTTGGTAATGTAATTTTGATTTTCGGATTGGTTGCCTCACAACCCCTCTCTTATTTATCATTAAAAATAACCAACAATTTTAATGAATTTAGCAAACAAGGGAGGGTATCATGAGTTACCATACTATCTTAGAATATATCAATGAATTAGCCAAGTACTACTTTGAAGCTCAGAGAGTTAAAAAGACTCAAATGTTGGATCATGCTACTGAAGTCACCGGACTTCACAGAAAAACTATCATCAGACAACTTAAAATCTCAAAGAGGAGTCAATTAGCCAATAATAAGAAAAGATGCGGCGCAAAGCAAAAATACCCTACAGAGTTACTTTTACCTCATATTGAATATCTGTGGAAACAAATGGATCGGATATCTGCTAGAAGAATGAAAGCTGCTTTGAAAGATTGGCTGCCTTACTACAATGAAAATAATGTGAATGATCAAGTTAGAAGTCTTTTACAAAAGATGAGTGTCTCTACCCTAGATCGCTTCTTAAATCTTCTTAGAAAGCGATACAGAAGCTCAAAAAAAGGAATTTCTTCCACATCTCCAGCTACTTACATGAAAAATAAAGTTCCTATCAATACTTTAGACTCCAGAGTCACTCGACCCGGATACACTCAAGCAGACACTGTAGCTCATTGTGGAGATAGGCTTATTGGTGAATTTATGAACTCTATTACTATCACTGACATCTATTCTACATGGACTGAAAATAGAGCTTTATTCACTAAGAAAGCTTTAGAGGTAAGACGCTGTTTTAGTGATATTCAAAGGCACTTGCCATTTAAACTTATTGCTATTAATACAGATTCAGGCAGTGAATTTCTTAATAAACCGGTCTTCAATCAATTCAAAAATAATAAAGTTATCTTTACACGTTCTAGGCCTTATAAGAAGAATGATAACTGCTATGTAGAACAGAAAAACTATACTCATGTCAGAGAGCTTTTTCACTATTATAGGATTGAGAATAAGGAACTTAAATCAATAATGAATGACATTTATATCAATTGTTGGAATCCTTATCAAAATTACTTCATGCCTTCTTTTAAGTTAAAAAAGAAAACTCGAATCGGAGCTAAAATTAAAAAAGAATACGATGAACCAATGACTCCTTATAAAAGATTAATAACATCTTCTCATATATCCGAAAAGCAAAAGGAAGCTCTCATACAGAAGAAGAAAAAACTCAACCCATT
The DNA here is from genome assembly GCA_965262715.1 of Bdellovibrionales bacterium. Taxonomy (GTDB): domain Bacteria; phylum Bdellovibrionota; class Bdellovibrionia; order Bdellovibrionales; family JAUICD01. The sequence continues at coordinate 2,743,637 of OZ253553.1, forward strand.
TAAATTAGTTAAAGCTAGAGAAAAAAAACTATCTGAATTCTTTAAACTACTCAACTTATATAATAAACAAAGGAAAAATAATGAATAACTTAACTCTTATACAAAAACTCTTGGTAACAATTTATTCTGAGGCAACACGTTCCTAAATCATTTAAGTTTAATAATCTATACTTATAATTTAAAACATTCTCACCGAAAGCCTTTTTAAGCTCTAAAGACTTAAAGTTCAAGTAATCATGGAAGCTCAAAGGTAAATTCCATCCACTTTTACCAGAATAAACCAACACAGGGATCACTATGGATGGAGCTTTACGTTTTCCACTCTTAACATCTTTACTGTCTTTCTCATAAATACTTGCTTGATACTTAAGAAGCTGTAAAAAAATATCCGAGTCATTATAGGATTTATGCTCAAAAAGAAAAATAATTTCTACAATCTCATCTGAATCTTTCATCTTCACTGAAAAAATCACATCAGCTCTCTGCTCCCTAAACACCTGATCTACAAAAACAGTCACTTTTGACTGTAGAGTCTTCCAATCAAAAAGATCAAATTCTTCAGGAGTTAAAACCAAACGAAACAAGTCTAAAACATACCGCTCCTTGCTATAAATTTCATAAAACAAATGATTGAAAATATGAAAAACTTCACGTTTTAACTCCTGTTTGTTTTTTGGAAGCTTTACCTTTTTATACTTAGATCTGACCATCACAAAACCTCTTAACTAGCTATGAACCTTATTAAACATAAAAACCTTAATCAAATGAAAACTCCTGCTTGCATCATAATTTAATTTCAAAAATATAAAAAAATACTCATCAAAACCTCTCTAGATAAATCCTTCTGCAACAAGACCTCTGAAAAGTACAGTTCTTCGAGTCCATATTTCATTAGAAATAAAATGGTAAGGTATTAGTTTTTTAAGATTTTGTTTTGCTTTTTCTAAAAAACCAGTATTCTCTCTAAAACTCTCATATAAAATCTATCGTTTAGATTTTTCTTGAAGCTTACAAATTTCTTCCTTTGAAAAACCAGTAACTTTAGATATTTTTTCTGCACTCATACCAGTGTTTAGAAGCTTTAATATAACTTCTGCTATCCCTTCCTGCCGTCCTTTTTCTATTCCTTCCTGTTGCCCTTCTCTTCGAGCTAGGTTTTCTGCGCTAATTCTATCTCTCTCTCTTTTATCAAGTGCATCTAAATATTCTTCTAAAATTTCATCTTGGGATAAGTTCCAAAACTTCTTTCCTGTTTTTGTTGTATTTTTTCCTTTCATAGCTTCTCTAAGGTCTTCTAATCTTTTAAGTCCTTCTAATGCGTCCTTAGTAAATTTTGTAACATCAAGAATAATCTGAGTATCGACTCCATTTTTTAGCATATTTAAAGCAACATTCTCACGTTCTTTATGTAGTCCTTTTATAACTCCTTCTTCAAATCCTTCTGTGTGAATGAGTTTTTCTCTATTGACTCTATTCTTCTTTTTCTTTTCAAGGATATGTAGGTATTCACTTTCAATCTCTTTTTGAGAAATATCCCGGTAGTTCTCTACTTCCCTTGTTATGTCAATATCTTGACTCTTAAAATTCTTATACAAAATCTGCTGTTTAGCTTTTTCCTTAAATTCATAAATTTTTTCTTTTGAAAAACCAGTGACTTCAGATATCCTTTCTATTTCTACACCAGAATCTAGAAACTTTAATATGGCTTCCTCTACTCCTTCCTGTTGTCCTTTCTTAAATCCATCCTCGACACCTACTTTATAAACATGTTCTTCGCTACTAACTCTATCTCTTTCCATCTTGTCATAGGCATACAAGTATTCCTCTTCACCTTCTTTTTGGGAAAAATTCCAAAGTTTCTCTGTTTCTGCCATATCGTCTCCTCAACCCTTAAAGTCCTCATATAAAGTTTATTACTTAGACTTATCTTGAAATTTACAAATTTCTTCCTTTGAAAAACCAGTAACTTTAGACACTTCTTCTCCACTCATTACAACGCCTTAAAAGTTTCAATATAACTTCCTTTATTCTTTCTTGTTGTCTTTCTTTTTTACCTTTCTTAATTCCTTTTTCTATCCATTCTTATCATCTTTCCAGATGTTCTTCTCTGTGAGCTAGATTGTCTGCACTAACCCTCTCTCTTTTAGAGATCCTATCTCTTTTGGATTTATAGATATTTTTTAAGATGTTCTAATTTTTTAAGTCTTTCTAACTCGTCCTTAGTAAATTTTGTAACATCAAGAATAACCGGGGTATCAACTCCAATCTTTACCATATTTAAAGTAATGTTCTCACGTTCTTTTTGTAGTCCTTTTATAAATCCTTCTTCAAATCCTTCTTTGCGAATGAGTTTCTCTCTATTGGCCCTATTCTTCTTTTTCCTTTCGAGAACATACAAGTGTTCACCTTCATCCTCTTCTTGAGAAACATCCCAATAGTTCTCTACTTCCTTTGTTATATCAATGTTTTGATTCTTAAAATTCTTATACAAAATCTGTTGTTTAGTTTTTTCATGAAACTTATGAATTTTTTCTTTTGTAAAACCAGTAATTTCAGATACTTTTTCTATCTCCTCATCAGCATCTAAAAATTTTAATATAACTCCCTCCATTCCTTCTTGTCGTCCTTGCTCAAATCCATCCTCAACACCTTCTTTATAAACAAATTCTTCTCTAGTTATTCTATCTCTTTCCATCTTGTCGTAGACAGATAAGTTTTTTTCTTCACCTTCTTTTTGAGAAAAGTCCCAAAAGTTTTCTGCCTTTGCCATATCGTCTCCTCAATCCTTAAGGTTCTTATATAAATTCTATTATTTAGATCTTTCTTGAAACTTACAAATTTCTTCCCTTGAAAAACCGGTAACTTTAGACACTTCCTCTGCACTCATACCAGTATTTAGAAACTTTAATATAACTTCCGCTATCCCTTCCTGCCGTCCTTTTTCTATCCCTTTTTCTATTCCCTCCTGTTGTCCTTCTCTGCGGGCTAGGTTTTCTGCGCTAATTCTATCTCTTTCTCTTTTATCAAACGCATCTATATATTCTTGTAAAGCCTCATCTTGGGATAAGTTCAAGAGATGTTTTACTGCTTTTGCCATATCTTCTCCTTTATTTTCCAAACTCTTATATTCAGTATCATTCATTTTATATGAATTCTTTAATAAATAACACCATGACTCTCTTATATCATACAATTGCTTTACATTTTTATCAAATTTCCCTAACTCTGCTTTTTTCACTAAAAATGAACCAGCCGTCGAGGTGAGCCTCTCGAGGTGAGCCTCTGGCTGTTTTTGGGCAATGACCCCGACGGCTAATGCCCTCGGCAAATAGGTCATTGCCTCAAAAACCTGTTCATTTTTAGTAAGAAGATACTCTTCATTTTTTAATAAGATGCTAAGGGAATATTAAAGCCTACATGCATATACCAATGCTCTATCTGTAAAATAAGGTTTTGATACTGTTTGCATCTCTACATTTACAATCTCTGTTTCCTGGGTACCTGATTGTGTGTTCCTTTTTAAATGCATTCTCAAGTCGAGAACAAATCTTCTACCAGATTCTTCACCTTTTATAACAGAAGGAGTATCAGGATGAAGATCAGGATCTAAAACGTCTACTTTTATAACTTCTGAATGTTTTGGAAGTGGCAAAAAATGTGTGAGTAGTGATTTTAAAGCTTCTTCATTGCCTTTAAAATAGGTTTTAAAAGCTGCGTCATTTGTTAATTTTAAAAAATGAGACTTTTTTAAAAATTCTTCAATATCTAATAACTGATGTTTATTACTTGAACCCATAATTTACGCCCTCCTAAAATGAAAAATCTAATAGGAATACAAGCAAAATACATGCCAAGCTAAAAGCAGGAATAAACAAGGTTTCAGATTTAAAACATAGAATATTGTCCAACAATTTGGACATCGAATCCGGATTTCATACATCAAAACTAAATTGAAATAAAATATTTAAATAAAAAAACTGACGCATTATTTCTTCACATTAATATTATTTAGAGACATCATCTAATAGCTTAAAATAGGTTGTTATATGGAAAGCTATTGTCGTCAATAAAAGTACTATAAATCGAGGAGTAAAAATGAAAGAGGATCAACATGGTTTAGAATCTACCAATTCAAGTAAAGTGGATAAAGAGAATTTAGCAAATAAAAAAATGACCTTTGAGGATTTTGATAAGTTAAATTTAAAGTTGTTTGGAGAAGACATTGTTAAAATTATAGAAAATGACAAAACTCTTTCTAATGATCAGAGGTCTTGCACAATAAGTTTAAATGCAGATTTTGGACAAGGAAAAACTACTTTTTTAGAGATGTTAAAGAACTTTATTGAAAAAGAAAAAGGTGATAAATACACAGTTTTATTTATAGATGCTTGGAAAGGAGACTTTTTTAAAGAACCTATTATCACAATCCTTTCAGAGTTTTTAGAATATTTAGAGAAGAACAAGAAAGCTAAAGGTAAAAAAAACATTCTTAAAGTAATTGGAAAAGCTGGGGGTAACTTAACAAATCAATTATTAAAAAAATACACAGGCATTGACTCAAAGGAAGTGAGAAAAGAAATCAAAGAAGAAGAACTAGGAGAAAATATTTTTAAAGAATTTAAACAAAGGAAAGAAGTTTTAAAAGAGATTAAAAACATTATTTCAGATTACACTAAAGATGGTAAGAAGTTAGTGATTATTGTCGATGAATTAGATCGAGCAAGGCCTGATTATGCTGTTCATTTCCTTGAGGACATGAAACATTTTTTTGATATTGAAAATATTGTCTTCATCTTTGGAGTTAATAAGGAACAAATGGAGGCCACTGTAAAGACTTTATATGGCAACAATCTCAAATTTGAGGGATATTATAGAAAATTTTTTAAGCATGAAAGAGACCTTCCTGACCCTGACCAAGAAGCCATAAACTTTATTAAGAGTTTATTAAAACAAACAAAAGCACATCCAGAGCTTAACTCTGCAAATATTCATTTTTTATTTAAGGCATTCAAGTTAACATTAAGGGACTTATCTCGGTTTATAGAACATTGTGATGTTGTTCTTGCAAAAACTAAAAAAGATGATAAACGAAATTACAAATATAGTAATAGTGTTTTATTTTTTATTTGTTTGCTTCTAAAGAAACAAGATATTTTTAATAGAGTTTTAAATAATGAATTTAATCTAGATGATTTTTTAAATTTTATAGATAAAGAAAAAATACCTTATCACAGTAATGAGGAAAAAACTTTCCTAGCTGAAGTAGCTTTCTCTTTTTTAAAACCTGAATTTAAAGAGCTTATGGATGATATTCCTATCAATGATAAACTAAAACAAGAGATTGAAAACTTTGAACGTGGTAAACAAGAAATAAAAGTAAAATTTGGCGAATATTTGATGAATAAAGCATTCTCATATCTATTTGATTCTCAACGGTCTTATATTATGAGAAAAGAGCCATGTTTAATCATTTGTGATGCTATACAACACCGAAAAGCATTTTATTTAAATAATTTAGGATTTCTGAAAATTACCCCTCAATACAATAGCTACTATAGTTAAGATTTTTCTTTTTTTACATCTTTAAAAGGTTCATCATCTGCTTTTTAGCCTATAAATCTACCAGTCTCAACATCTCTTTTTGCCCATTTACCATTTCATAATCATAACAATAAGTTAAATCTTGTGAAAATCAATTTAAGTAGTTATGAATCTAAAAGAAATATAGCACTCCAAAAATAATAAATCCTAAGACCTCTAGTATGCTTGTTGTTAAAAGAAATATTTGTAATGCTCTAACTTTTTTCTCAAGAATCTGAGTTCTTTCTTCGACTTGTTTTGTGTATTCCTCAAATTCTTTTATATACTCTTGAAGATGCTCTTTAGATTCAGAATCATCTTTTGTGAATTTTTTGACAATATTGTGAACAACAATAGGAGAGAGAAGTTCTAATAATACTTTCCCTATCATTTTAACTCTCCTTTCTTTTAATAAAATGTGATTTCTATCTAGAATCTTTTTTAGTGAACTTCTATGATATGTTTATTATTTTGATTTCATGATTAACCTATCGGTCAAAAAAATCAGTTTATCAATTAAACTTCATAAAGAAGATGATAATTTATTTTATTTTGAAAAGGGGTGTTACGTAATAGTAGCAAAATAGCTTTTAAGGTAACTTTTTTGATTTATAGCTGTGGATTCAAGTCGTAAGTGCAACTCCTTGCATAGTTATTTAAAGCGGGTTAGAGGAATACTCTAATCAATAGCTTTACATAATGAAAGGAGTATTCCATGAGCAATTACACTCATCTAACCCAATATGAGAGATATCAGATTTCAGCTCTTTTGAGAAGTGGGAAATCAATAAGTTCAATTTCAAAGCAGTTAGGTCGAGATAAAAGCACCTTATATAGGGAAATGAATCGTAATAAAGGTTTGCGTGGATATCGCGCTCACCAAGCCCATGAAAAAGCCTCTTATCGTCTGAAAAATTCTCATAGATATATAAAGATAACACAGAAAGTTATTGGTAAGATTGAAAGGTTTCTTGTTCGTGATTGGAGTCCGGAACAGATATGTGGTTATCTTCTTGAAAGAGGTTTATTTGTAAGTCACGAGAGTATTTACCAGCATATTCTAAAGGATAAGAAAGTAGGAGGTTCTCTCTACAAATTTTTAAGATGTCAGAAAAAACGGAAGAAGCGATATGATACAAGTAGATTTGATAAAAGGGGTCAGATACAGAATAGAGTGAGTATTGATAAGAGGCCTAAGATAGTAGATAAGAAGCTTCGGATAGGAGATATAGCAGGTGATCTGATGATAGGAAGAAATCACAAGGGAGCTTTAGTGACTCTTGTAGATAGATGCTCTAAGAAGACGAGGATCGTCCAAATAGAATCTAAGAGATCTGAAGCCGTTTTTCATGCTATTTCTAAAGCTCTTAAAGGAGAGATTGTTCGTACAATGACTTTGGATAATGGTAAAGAGTTTTCATGTCATGAGAAGATCAGTGAATATACCGGATGTAAAGTTTATTTTGCACATCCTTACAGTTCTTATGAGCGAGGTTTAAATGAGAACACAAATGGTTTAATCCGTCAGTATTTTCCAAAGAAGACAGATTTCAGAAAGATCACTCAAAAGGATGTAAAAAGAGTTGAAGTTCTTTTAAACCATCGTCCTCGTAAGAGTTTAGGTTATCTAAGTCCTAATGAGTTTCATAGACAGAAGATGATTTGCTGAAGTCATTCATAGTTTATCCATTTAATGTCACTTATATATAATAACTTCTGCTAATGAATATCTCATTTGACAGCTTGATGTTTATGGCAGAGGATCGTTCTTCCGCAGAGCTTTAGCTTGAGGACTACTTTGGCTTTGCCATAAACATCAAAATACATTCATTCAAATTAAATAATTTACAATAATCTTTCATGATAATTAAAACTTTGTTGGAATATTAATCCTAAAGTGATACAACTTTTAAAAATATCTATAAACACAAAAGAGTTGCACTTGCGATTTGAAGTTACGAGAACTTTTAATCCTATTTTTTGGATTAAAGAGCTTCTTGACTTTATTGTTGGTATTCCTTTTTATTTCTTAAGAAAATCAGGCTTCAATAGTAGTTTGGAAGAAACTTTTCTAGCAAGAATCATAAAACTTATAATGTATCTTGTTTCATTAATATCAGGAGTTTCGTTTATTGTAGATAAATTTTTGGGAATGTAAAAACAATTTATTGTAATTACTTTTTAATGATTATAAGAATAATTAAAGTTTATTTTAAAGGCATATCAATATCACTTGCATGCTTTTTTGATTAAAGAAGGGATAATATTTATGATTCAAGATCATCAAGACAATCCATTAAAGGGTTTCTTAAAAGAGCCTAGAAATAAACAAGAAAGAATATTGTTAAAAGAATATAGACGAACTTTTCAAGGCAAGGAACTTACTAAGAAGGGAATAGAACTTATATATGTTAATATTCTTGCTTTGTTGTATGAGAAGACTAGAACTACAGAAGAAATATCAGAAGAAACAAGTCTTAATCAATATAAGCATCAAACTTCGATAGCTAAAACTTTCCTTAAGAATTTAAAAGATCAAAATCATGTTAATGAAAGAAAAAGAAGAAAGTTTATGGAAAATTACAGATAAGGGCCATGAGTTTTTATCAAAACACAGACAAAAAAATGATCCATACAATAGCTATCAGTCTTATGTTAATTACTTCCTAAAGTTAGGTGAGCAAGAGCCGATACTTTTAAATCCATCACGTGTAACCAATAAAAAATCTCAGATAAGTTCAAGTACTAAAAGTCGATATAGAAAAGGAGTCAAGGACTTTTTATTATTTTATGAGCATTATAAAGACCCAAATAATAGAAAGAAAAAAGAAGTTTTTGAGAAAGCAAAGGAAAAAAGGAAGGGCTTTTAGAATAAAGAACCACTTTGTTGTAAAATATTAGCTTTAATATTTTATTTTTATAAGTGTCGACTTAAAAAAAAATGTAAAAGAAAATATGTGGCAAAAACAATTAAGTATCTATCATTTTACAAGGATAGCTTTTATATTCCGTCTTTATTGGCACTTGCTTTGAATTTGCAGGACTTCTTTTTCTGAAAGCCCTGTTGCTTTACTTATGGCTTGTATATCCATATCAGTTGTTTTTAGAAGATTTACAGCAACTTTCTGCAATCCTTTCTGCAATCCTTCCTGTAAACCTTTCTGTAATCCTTTCTGTAAACCTTCCTGCAATCCTTTCTGCAATCCTTTCTGCAATCCTTTCTGCAATCCTTTCTGCAATCCTTTCTGCAATCCTTCCTGTTGAGCTTCTTGCCTTATGCGATCTCTCATCATTTGTAATGCTGGCATTGTTCTTTTCTCCTCTGATACATTCTTTTCTTCTATCTCTTGTAAAATATTCCAAGTAAAGCTTGGATCACAAAGTCTCACACAATCAACAGCCCTTTCCATTAAAAAGATACGGTCTTCTTTATTAGCAAGCTTATTGGATAACTTAAACAAATCTCCAATGATCTGCTCATCTAAGTTCCATACACTTTTTAGTATAAACAAAATCGTCCCAGATAGCAACTCCTTTGAGCTTAATTCCGCTATTCCTAAATCATTTAAGTTTAATAATCTATACTTATAATTTAAAACATTCTCACCAAAAGCCTTTTTAAGCTCTAAAGACTTAAAATTCAAATAATCATGGAAACTCAAAGGCAAATTCCATCCACTTTTACCAGAGTAAACCAACACAGGGATCACTATGGATGGAGCTTTACGTTTTCCACTCTTAACATCTTTACTGTCTTTCTCGTAAATACTTGTCTGATACTTAAGAAACTGTAAAAAAATATCTGAGTCATTATAGGATTTATGCTCAAAAAGGAAAATAATTTCTACAATCTCATCTGAATTTTTCATCTTCACTGAAAAAATCACATCAGCTCTCTGCTCCCTAAACACTTTATCTACAAAGACAGTCACTTTTGACTGTAGAGTTTTCCAATCAAAAAGATCAAATTCTTCAGGAGTTAAAACCAAACGAAACAGGTCTAAGACATACCGCTCTTTGCTATAAACTTCATAAAACAAATGATTGAAAATGTGAAAAACTTCACGTTTCAACTCTTGTTTGTTTTTTGGAAATTTTGTCTTTTTATACTTAGAGTTTGCCATCACAAAACCTCTTAACTGACTATGAACCTTATTAAATGTAAAATCCTTAATCAAATGAAAACTTCTACTTGCATCATAACTTAATTTCAAAAATATAAAAAAATACTCATCAAAGCCTCTCTAGATAAATCCTTCTACAACAAGGCCTCTGAAAAGTACAGTTCTTCGAGTCCATATTTCATTAGAAATGAAATGGTAAGATATTAGTTTTTTAAGACTTTGTTTTGCTTTCTCTAAAAAAACAGTATTCTCTCTAAAACTCTCATATAAAATCTATTGTTTAGATTTTTCTTGGAGTTTGAATATTTTTTCTTTTGAGAAACCAGTGATTTCAAGTACTTTTTCTACACTCATATCAGCATGTAGAAGCTTTAATAAAATTTTTTCGATTTCTTGCCTTCCTTTTTTGAAGACCTCTTCATGAATTTTGAGGGCTTCTTCACGGACAAAGTTTTCTCTACTTAGCCCTATCCCTTTTCTTTCTTATCAATTGCTTCTAAATATTCTCTTAAAACCTCATCTTGAGATAGGTTCCAAAAATGTTTCACTGCTTTTGCCATACTTTTTCCTTTTATATTTCCCTAAGCTTTTCTAACTCTTCCTTACTCAGTTTTGTAGAATCAAGAATAACTTGAATATCAATCCCATTTTTTAACATATTTAAGGCGACTTTCTCTATCCCTTTTTCTATTCCTTTCTGTTGTCCTTCTCTTCGGGCTAGATTTTCTGCGCTAATTCTATCTCTTTCTCTTTTATCAAACGCATCTATATATTCTTGTAAAGCCTCATCTTGGGATAAGTTCCAAAGATGTTTCACTGCTTTTGCCATATCTTCTCCTTTATTTTCCAAACTCTTATATTCAGTATCATTCATTTTATATGAATTCTTTAATAAATAACACCATGACTCTCTTATATCATACAATTGCTTCACATTTTTATCAAATTTCCCTAATTCTATGATAACAAAACATAATCCATTTGACATTAATACATGAGGAGGAGTGATCCGACAAATGTTACAAATATGGTGGTAGTCTTTAACATTTTTAAATTCTTTTAAATTCTTCGTTATGAAAACTAATGAGTACACGGGAAGTAACTTATCATAATCACTACCTTTTTTTAATTGTTGAGAATAAAGCCTACATGCATATACCAATGCTCTATCTGTAAAATAAGGTTTTGATACTGTTTGCATCTCTACATTTACAATCTCTGTTTCCTGGGTACCTGATTGTGTGTTCCTTTTTAAATGCATTCTCAAGTCGAGAACAAATCTTCTACCAGATTCTTCACCTTTTATAACAGAAGGAGTATCAGGATGAAGATCAGGATCTAAAACGTCTACTTTTATAACTTCTGAATGTTTTGGAAGTGGCAAAAAATGTGTGAGTAGTGATTTTAAAGCTTCTTCATTGCCTTTAAAATAGGTTTTAAAAGCTGCGTCATTTGTTAATTTTAAAAAATGAGACTTTTTTAAAAATTCCTCAATATCTAATAACTGATGTTGATTACTTGAACCCATAATTTATGCCCTCCTAAAATGAAAAATCTAATAGGAATACAAGCAAAATACATGCCAAGCTAAAAGCAGGAATAAACAAAGTTTCAGATTTAAAATACAAGATATTGTCCAACAACTTGGACATCGAATCCGGACTTCATACATCCAATCATCCAAACACAAATTGTTTATTCGTCTTAGAACTAAAATAGGGAAGAATCAAACATTTATAATTGACAAATTTGTCAAGATTTAATAAAGTAAAATTGGACATATTATAACTGAGATAGAAATAAAGTTGAAAAATGAGTATTAGGACTGAGTATGTATTAGCTGTGGAGATCAACAATCGAAGATTTTCACGAGTTATCATTGATCAACATTATCAATTAAATCATCCGGAGATGAATGATCATTTGATTCTTGAACTTCATGGAGGTCACTTTTTAATAGAAGAGAAAAAAGATGAATTTGAATATTTTACTGTTGAACCTATTTTTTATAAAAATAATCCTTATAGGCTGGTTCTTTTGTTACATGTCCATGATCATTTTTTAGGAGTTATTAATGCTTTTAAAGTTAGGAGATAATTAATATGAAAAAGTTTCCATCTGTTCGAGATACTGAATATGTTAGAAAAAAAATGGATAAAGGGATTGCTTCTCGTCCTCTTTCTAAAAATGCAAATAGTGTAGATAAAACTAAGTTTAAACTATGTGAAAAATTTGTTATTTATAAAAACACTCATAATATTACTCAAAAAGCGTTAGCAGAAAAAATTGGTATTGATGAAGCTTTGGTCAGTAAAATTTTACACTATCATTTTGATGAGTTTTCTACAGACAGATTGATTAAATATTTATCAAAAATTTATCCAAAGATCGAATTAAAAATAGATGTCGCTTAAAAAAGTCATCTAATAATTTCAATATCAACGGTAGACTTGCTCACTAGCAACATATATGAACCTCAAAGCTACCTATTATTTTGTGTTTTGCATGAAGAATAACCTAAGCAACTTTTTTGACTTTGAATTTATAGTCTTGATACCATACATTAAAATCATATTTAACATGCCGATAATATGTCTCTCGTGTTTTCTCATTTTGAGATGGCCTGCCACTGCTGTTTGTTGTTCTTTGTTTACCAGCTTTCTCTAGGAAATGGTTAATAGCACTGACATGGTCTCCACAGATTTCAGAATTTTGCCAGAAGTCTTTTTTATATTCTTCTACAATATCGTGTATTGTTTCATCGGTTTGATCTAAAAAATGAGGATCAAGGGGATTATTTTCTTGAATTATACTTGTTTTTGAAGATTGTTTTGGCTGACGATTCAATAAATCTTGTAACCACCAAATAGCAGATTGATGGTTTTGTTTAGTTGACTTAGCAAGGCTATTGTCTTCATTTATATAATCTTCTAACCTACGGTTTATGTCACTTTTATTTTGTTTAAGAAAGTCAAATAGTGTTTCATCTTCCTTTAGGCAAGACTTGATAAAACTAGGTAAATAATCATTAAAATAAGAATTAAGTGAGTTTTTTTGTATTGTCATAAATATTACCCCTTCTTTAATCAAAAAAGCACACAAGTGATATTGATATGCCTTTAATTTGTAATTGTAAAATTATTTAAGAAATAAGCCATCAAGATGTACAGAACTGTTTTGCTCGACTTATCTTTTAATATAACATTTAAGATGTGATTTAGTCAACAATTTATTATGAGGCAACACGGGGTTACCCTTCCCTTCGAGCTAGATTTTCTGCGCTAATTCAAACGCATCTATATATTCTTGTAAAGCCTCATCTTGAGATATGATTTTCAATATCAAATTGAAAAACTGACCACTAGAGGTATTAAAAAGAGAATTTTATCATCAGAAGAATTTAATTTTTATATCTTTGCATAAAAATTTGAAATACACTATAAACTTTAGTATTTTCTATATAGTTCGTATTTTAAAAAAAGAAGGCAGGTTAGAGAGTTATGACAAAAGAGCAACCATTAGCAGGTATAGAAAAAGAGCTATGGCAAGCAGCAGATAAGTTGAGAGCTAACATGGATGCTTCTCAATATAAGGATATTGTTTTGGGGCTTATCTTTCTTAAGTATATTTCTGATAAATTTGATGAGTTTAGGGAAAAACTTAAATCTGATCTTACAAATCCTCAACATGAGCACCATTTGCCTGATGCAAGTCAAGATGACATAGAGTTTGAATTAGAAGAGAGAGACTATTATAAGGCCAACACTATTTTTTGGGTACCTGCCCCTGCTAGATGGCATGGAAATAAAAATACAGAAGTAAAGGGTATTCAAGACAAGGCCAAGCAGTCAGATATTGGTAAAATCATTGATGATGCTATGGTAGCTATTGAAAGAGAAAATCCTAAATTAAAAAATGTACTTCCTAAAATTTTTACTCAGAGAGGAGTTAATATAAGGCTTGGAGAACTTATTGATTTGATCTCAAAGATTGGATTTAATAGCTCAGATCATCATGCGAAAGACATCTTAGGTCATGTTTACGAGTATTTTTTAGGACAATTTGCTTCTGCTGAAGGCAAAAGAGGAGGACAGTTTTACACACCTAGGAGTGTGGTCAATTTAATTGTTGAATGTTTAGAACCTTATAACGGAAGAGTTTATGATCCAGCAGTTGGTTCTGGAGGTTTCTTTGTCTCTAGTAAACGGTTTATTGAATCTCATACAGATAAAAAGCATATCAACAAAGCTAAAAGGGACATATCACTTTTTGGACAGGAGTCTAATCCTACCACTTGGAGACTTGCAGCTATGAATATGGCTATTCGTGGAATTGAGGTAGATTTAGGCAAACAAAATGCTGATACTTTTACAAATAATCAACATCTTGATTTAAAAGCTGACTTTGTGATGGCCAATCCTCCTTTCAATATGAGTGATTGGGGAGGGGATCAGCTAACTGATGATAGAAGGTGGAAATATGGTATGCCTCCCAAAGCGAATGCCAATTTTGCTTGGATTCAGCACATTATCTATCATCTCTCTCCTAGAGGCTATGCAGGAGTTGTCTTAGCTAATGGTTCAATGTCTTCTAATACGAGCAACGAGGGAGTTATTAGAAAAAATCTCCTTGAGGCTGATATTGTGGATTGTATGATTGCTTTGCCGGGACAATTATTTTTCAATACGCAAATTCCTGCTTGTATATGGATCATGGCCAAAGACAAGTCGGGGAAAAAGGATGATAGGCGCAGTAGAAAAAATGAAGTTCTTTTTATTGATGCTAGGAATATGGGGGAGATGATCAGTCGTGTTCAAAGGGCTTTTTCAGATAAAGATATTTTGCAGTTAGCTAGCATTTATCATACTTGGCGTAATAAGGATAAGGGATATAGTGATCAGGCGGGGCTTTGTAAATCGGTCACATTAGAGGAGATCAAGTCTCATGATTATGTATTAACTCCTGGAAGGTATGTTGGTATAGCGGAGGTCAAAGATGATGGTATTCCTTTTCATAAAAAGATGGAGAAATTGACTGGAGAGTTAAGAGATAGTTTTATTGAATCTAAAAAGTTAGAAAAGCAAATTAAGAAAAATCTTACAGGTATTGGGTTTAAGATAGATTTATGAACATAACTTCTTTAAAACAATCAGTTCAAGATTTAGAAAGAGCGTTAGAAATCTGTTATAAGAATACAGAAAACGGTGTACTTAAGGACGCTTGTATTTACAGATTTAAAAACACTTATGAGATCACTGTTAGAATGATAAAAAGGTATTTAAAGGAAACTTCAAGCAATCCTTTTGAAATTGAAAAACTAACTTTCAATCAAATGATCAGCAAAGCTTTTGAGGCTTCTATTAT
Source organism: Bdellovibrionales bacterium (assembly GCA_965262715.1). Classification (GTDB taxonomy): domain Bacteria; phylum Bdellovibrionota; class Bdellovibrionia; order Bdellovibrionales; family JAUICD01. Next base: position 2,758,705 of record OZ253553.1, read on the forward strand.
TAAATTAGAGTTTGAAGATTGGAAAAAATTTAGGGATTGTCGCATAAAAGTTAGTGAAAGTTATCAAGAGGAAGTAGTAGATGAAATTTTAAAAGAGGTTCCATTTTTTTTAAAAGAAGTTAAGTACCTCATCAGTCGTCTTGACAAAAACTGAAACAGGAGGAACAAAGCAATGAATAAATACGAAAAGTTTCAAAAAGCTTTAAAGCATTTAGAGCGAAGAAATACAGAATATAAGAACATAGATGAACAGTCTCAATGGATAAGGGAATCTATTATAGAATCTGTTATCCAAAGGTTTGAAGTTTGTTGTGATTGTTTGTAGAAGGCTTTGAAGGCTTATTTAGAAGAGAATTTAAAAGATTCTAAGATTCCAAATAGCCCTAAACCAATTTTTGAAATAGTTTGTGAAAAAAACATTTTAAGTGTGCCTAAAGAACAATGGCATAAATATATAGATATGAGAGATGCCACTAGCCATGACTACAATCATCAAAAAGCTCAAAGAGCAATAGATATAATAGATGGTTTTACTGATGATACCACTGGTCTTTATCAAACAATGACAGGTCAAACATAGGAGTTAAAATGCTTAATTTATCATCATTAGAGAGTGCTATCAATGAGCTTGAATATTTTTTAAATTCTTATGACTCTAAGGAACATCAAGGAGATCCAAAAATAGTACGTATAGCAGCTATTAAAGCTTTTGAGTTTACTTATGAGCTAACTTTTAAAATGATGGAGCGTTATTTAAGGGAGAGCGCAGCAAGTGTTGATGATTTTAAAAGCGCAACTTTTAAATTAATTATTCGAAAGGCTTATGCAGCCTCTATCACAAGTAAGGCAATTGAAGAATGGGAGGAATTTAGAGAAAATAGGAACAAAACAAGCCATACATATAAAGAGAAGATAGCAATAGAAGTTTTTGAAAAGATTCCTGCTTTTTTAGAGGAAGCTCGGTATATATTAAAACAGTTAAAAGAGAGGATAAAACATCTTGAGTAAGCCTGATATTCGCCCTGATCATCTTAAGATTGTGCAAGACATTTTGAATAAGAGCCTTTCAAGTGATATAAAGGTGTGGGTTTATGGTAGTCGTGCCAAGTGGACCACTCTTGATTCTTCTGATTTGGATTTAGCTTTAGAGAGCAAAGACAAAATTGATTATGAAGTGATGAATCGCTTAAACTGTGATTTTGAAGAAAGCAATTTGCCTTATGAAGTGGACGTTGTAGATATAAATACAGTGCAGCTTTTTTTTAGAGATATTATCAATAAAGACAAAGTTTTATTAGATCGTTATACTTCGATGAAAGGAAAGAAGACTATTCCAAAAGGTTGGCAAGAAGTAAGATTAGGTGATGTTATTTTTGTAAATCCATTGGAGGTAATTCCAAAAGATAATACTAGAAAAAAAGTCTTAATGGATGATTTAACTCCTTTTAGAAAGAAAATTTCTAATTATACTAATGACATATATAAAGGAGGATCAAGATTCAGAAATGGAGATACTTTATTAGCTAGAATAACACCTTGCTTAGAAAATGGAAAAACAGCTTTTGTTGATGTTCTAGAAAAAGATGAAGTAGGATTCGGTTCGACAGAATTTATTGTTATGAGAAGTAAGCCACATTTAACTGATAAGCATTTTTTATTTTACCTTGCTATCTCTCCTTACTTCAGAAATCTAGCCATTAAATCTATGACAGGTTCTTCAGGAAGGCAGAGGGTTCAGACTGACGAAATTATGAATATTAAAGTTTTTTTACCACCACTTCCAGAGCAGAAAGCAATTGCAGAAATATTATCAAGTTTAGATGACAAGATAGAGCAAAATCAAAATATGAATAAGATATTGGAGGAGATGGCACAAGCTATTTTCAAGTCATGGTTTGTTGATTTTGATCCTATTTATGCAAAAAGGATGGCTTTAGAAGCAGGATTAGCAGGAGGTCAAGCTGAACGAGCAGCAATGGCAGTGATTGCTGGAGTGTGTAGTCCTAAGCAATTTGCAGAGAATTTCAGGCAGATGGATCGTAGCTTAGGTGAAAAGTTCTTTAAGATAAATGAAAGTGCGAAGTATGAATTAATTTATAAGGCGTCATTATTTCCAAGTGAGTTTGTAGATAGCAAACTTGGTCTCATCCCAAAGAGCTGGAATATTTGCAAAATTGGAGAAAAAATTGATTTTAATCCGACAACTCTTTTAAAAAAAGGAACAGCTGCAAATTATGTTGATATGAAGTCATTACCAACTTCTGGACATAGAATCAAACAAGTTGTAAGGAGAATATTTAAATCAGGAACTAAATTTCAAAATGGTGATACTCTAATAGCTCGTATTACGCCATATTTAGAAAATGGAAAAACAGCTTATGTGGATCGTTTGGAAAATGAAGAAGTAGCATGGGGATCAACAGAGTTTATTGTAATGAGGTCAAAAAAAGATGTATTTGGTATCTGGACATATTTGCTTAGTAGAAATGATGATTTTAGACGTTTCGCTATATCTAATATGTCTGGAACAAGTGGGAGACAAAGAGTTTCAGCAGATCTCTTATCTCAATATGAAATACCATTGGCAAGCATTAAGATTTTAAGTAATTTCAATAGGGTAGTCACATCATTTTTTGAAAAAATGAAAAAGAATAGTGTTGAAAGTTCCTATCTTGAAGGTTGTCGAGACATTTTATTGCCTAAGCTTTTATCAGGAGAGATTGATATCTCCAAAATCAAAACAAAGGAAAAATTATGAATACTCTTGAATATAGATGCCCAATATGGAGTAACTCAAATGAACAACAAACACTTGATGCTAAGAGTTCATATAATAAAGATAAAAGGTGGTATGAGGTGGATTCACCAAGAGCTGGAGGTAAATATCGCATTTTATGTGAAGCTGAGAAGAAGCTTAATCCCTCACTTGGAGATTCAGGTAATACAGATGATATTACACATCAAATAAGTTATGGTTTTAGAGCAAAGCTTACTACATGGCTTATTGAACAAAGAAAACAAGGAGATAAAAGCCCTTTAATTACTGATGAAGTATTAGAACAGATCCATAGTAAAAAAGACATTCCTATACAAGAAAGAATTAATAATGTTTTAAAATATATCTACGAAAAAAATCAGGAACATAAAAATAAATATTCACACTTTGATGAAATTCCTATAAATGTTGATGAGCTAAAAGCCTATGCCGAATGTGCCAATAATGATGATTTGCAGATCATACTCGATTATTTGAAACAAAACCAACTTATCAACATAGATGATAATCAACGTATAGAACAGTTCTTAGAGATTACTTTGAATGTTAAAGGACTAGAAAGATTAGAATCTCTTGAAACCAATAAAGACAGCAGACAAGCTTTTGTTGCCATGTGGTTTGATGAAAGCATGAATAATATTTATGATAAAGCCATACAGCCGGCTATTGAAGAATTGGGTTATCAGGCGATGAGGATTGATAAAAAAGAGCATAACAACAAAATTGATGATGAGATCATAGCAGAAATTAAAAGATCAAAGTTTCTAATTGCTGATTTTTCTTATGGTAAGGATGGCATAAGAGGAGGTGTTTATTACGAAGCTGGTTTTGCTCACGGCTTAGGTATTCCGGTTATTTTCACTTGCCGTGAAGGAGATGAAAATAAATTACATTTTAACACTCGTCAATTCAAGCATCTTCTTTGGAAAGATGCAGAAGATTTAAAAAAGCAGCTAAAAGATCATATAGGAGCAACCCTTGGTGATGGCCCATTAAAATCAATAAATTACAAGCCTAAGTAAAGCGAATTTCTGCTCCTCTTTCATGTAATTAGTTGATTTTATCAGTTCAAAATTTATAAATTAAAAATAATTAAGAGATTCTAAGTTTATATCTGATAGGAATGAATATGTTTAAGAAACTTTTTAATTCATCATCGTCATCACCTCAAAAGCTTTGTACTCAAACCACTTTAACAGAAAAAAACAATATGCGATCTCAACTTATAAAAGCTGTTTCTGAAATACTTCCAACACATTACATTTCTGAAGAAACACTTCAATCATGGCTGGAAAAGTTAGGAGCTTCAAAAGCATTAAAGCTATTGAAGCAAAAGCTACCAGAAGATAAAAAAAAGAATTCCGGTGATCTGGGGGAAATCTTAGCCACAGAATATGTAAATCATGAGCTGGAATATGAAGTGCCTATTAAAAAACTAAGATGGAAAGACTCACGAGAACAATCACTCCGTGGAGATGATCTTATTGGCTTTATTGATAAAGAAAATGTTTTAAAAATTTTAAAAGGTGAAGTTAAAAGCAGTGTTTATATAACACTATCCATTATAAAAAAGCTAGAGAAACAATTAAATTCTAATGAGGGAAGACCAAATCGACACTCAATCCTCTTTATAACTGAAAGGCTTCGTGAACTAGGAAACACACCTCTTGCAAATAAAATAGAGAGAATTATTGCTGAAGAGAGTATAAAGCGAGAAAATATTGAACATCTAGGATTTACTTTTTCGGGAAATTGTCCAAAAGAAATTCATTTAAAAAGTCTTAATAAATATAATGGTACAATTAAACGAATTTTTGTCGGTTTACATATTAGAGATCATCAAGATTTTATCAAGACAGTTTACCAAGAAGCTGTAACAGAAAAACCAATAAGACAGATAGTAAATAGAGAAATGAAAGATGAAGAAAAACATCTGTCTTTAGAAGAACTGACTAAACCTGAATTTCGTGGACGTTTACTTGCAAGGGGCTTGGCCCGTGGAATGATATGGAAAGATGGTCGATCGCCAGAAGATGGGCCTAAATTTTCTAAAGAATTAACTGAAGATTTATTAGATTACGGATATGCTCTGTTTTCCATTGGACTAAAAAAACTAGAATCCGAAACTGACAAGACTCTCTTAAAGAAAACTTTTCTTATAGCTGGTGAATCTATTGAGTCTGTTGTAAGAAAAGGTAACCCATTAGACCCTTATCGAGGTTATCATACTGTTGCATCTGCTATAGCATTTCATTTAGCAGGTTATTCTGCTCGTTCATACTGTATGATACCAGAAGATTTTAAAACATCATTAAATATCTCACATATTGAACTTGGTCTGATATATTTGTTACGTAGAGATTTATTCCAACTAAGAACATGGATTGAGGAAGTTTTTAATAAAGATACTTCATTTAAAGGAGACGATGAAGTTTCAAATGATGATCTCATACAACAATTTGCAATAGAAAATAACTTTTTGTCTGCTATGGCTTATTTAGAATTTGCTTTACAAACGGGTGATAACTCATTGATAGAAAATGCCTTTTCAAAATTAGATAATGGTATTTCTGTATCAAAAGATTTTTCTCACGTTCCAATGTGGTGGCAGAATTTTATAACTAAATTCTTAGTAAAAGACTTGTGGAAACACACACTGCATGAAGTTATACCAAAAGGGCAAGAAACTAAATGGAATCAACTAAGACAGCTTTTTATTTCACTACTATATATGCGTGAAAAATCAGAGGTTGACCTTTGGCCCTCTCAACTTGAAGCAGGCAAACGATGTGTTGATGAAAAAGATGACCTTGTAGCGACTTTACCTACGAGTGCGGGGAAAACTCGTATTGCTGAAATGTGTATTTTAAGAACTCTTTCACTTGAAAAAAGAGTCATTTATATTACACCGTTGAGAGCTTTATCAGCACAGACAGAACAAACTCTATCTGATACCTTTACTCCATTAGGCTTTACAGTTTCATCTCTTTATGGTGCTATTGGATCAACAAAAACTGATATAGATACACTTAAAAGTCAAAATATCGTTGTATCCACTCCAGAAAAGTTAAGCTTTGCTCTTAAAAACGATCCTCAGATTTTAAATGATGTTGGGTTAGTCATCTTTGATGAGGCTCATACCCTCGGCTTGAATGAAAGAGAAATCAATTATGAAATTCTTATTCAGAAAATATTAAAGCGAAAAGATGCTGACAATCGTCGATTGGCTTGCCTTTCTGCGATGTTTCCTCAAGGACAAGAATTAAATAATTTTTTAAGTTGGATTCGACAAGACCAACCAGGTGAAGCTATTCAATCTGATTGGAAACCTACACGTCAAAGATTTGGAGTTATTGAATGGAAAGACACTTATGCTCGCTTAGATTTTACAGTGGATTCGGAAAAACCATTTATTCCCAAATTTATAGAAGGAAAACCTCCAAAATCAAGAAAAGGAAACTTTTTTCCTCAAAATAAAAATAAACTAGTTTTAGTTTCTGCATGGAAACAAGTCAGTGAAGGTCACAGAGTATTAATATATTGCCCACAACGTAGATCAGTAGAAGCCCTCGCAAAACTAGCTTTAGATTTGTGTAATAAAGACCATTTACAATCATTGATTGAAAGTACTGAAACATCATCAAAGAGTTTAATTGATGATACCATTCAATCTGGAAAAGAATGGTTAGGTGAAGATCATATTGCTATTACATGTCTTAAATTAGGTATAGCTGTGCATCATGCCGGATTGCCAAGGCCTTTTTTACATTCAATAGAAAGACTTATCAGGAAAAATATTTGTAAGATTATTATATCTTCACCAACTTTAGCTCAAGGATTAAATTTATCTGCAAGTTGTCTTATTGTACACTCAATATACCGTAAAGGAAAGCCCGTGCCAAAAAAAGAATTTTTAAATGTTATTGGTAGGGTAGGAAGGGCTTTTATAGATATTGATGGGATTATATTATTTCCAGTTTATGAATCTGACAAAAGAAAAAGAGATAAACAAATTCTAGAATGGAGACAACTTACAAGCTCTCAAATAGAAAATATTCAAAGTGGACTTTTTCTTTTGGTTGAGAAACTCATTACTCTTATTTCAAAGTACAGAGGATACAGTAAAGACAATCTGCTGGAATACCTTTTTTCAAATCAAGAAATATGGAAAATTCCCACTCGTAATATATCAGAAGACGACGTAGAAAATTGGCCAAAATATCTATCCTATCTTGACTCAGCTATTCTTTCTTTAGCAGATGACTTAGATGCCAATGTTGACAAGATATCTCAAATTTTAGATAACATTTTAAAAGGTTCACTTTGGCAACGTCAAATGAATTTAATATCTGAAGGAGATCAAAGACTTCATCAAGAGATACTCAGACAAAGAGCTTCCTGGATTTGGGCCCATACAAACTCTAAAGAACGTAGGGGATATTTTGCTGCTGGTGTTGGCTTAGAGTGTGGAAAGTATATTGATAATAATGAAGAAATGATCAGAAATCTTATAAATGCTGAAGATTATATACAATCAAGAGAAAAAGAAAAGTTTCTAGAAGCCATAATAAATTTTGCTGACTTGGCTTTCCAACAACCTTCTTTCAAACCTTATAAATATTGTGATTGTTGGCAAGATGTATTGAAAGAATGGCTCTTAGGTAAACCTGTATCAGAGATTATCCAAATAGGTGGAAAAGAGACAGTTCCTTTTATTCAAGATGCATTGATCTATAAGTTAGTCTGGGCAATAGAGGCTGTATTCAATCAATCCAAACATACAAAAAAATTCAAAGATATACGACCTAAAAAAATCACAGATATAAAAACTGAAAATTCAATTTTTAATGATACACTAGATAGTTTATTAAATGATATGGACTTTACAGATATTGAAATCAAAGACATTTCTTTAGCTATAGAATGTGGCTCTCTCAATTTGTCTGAATGCACTCTTATCAAGGCAGGTTTAAATTCAAGAGTTGTAGCAAGAGAAGCTGTCAGAAAAGAACAAGGAAGATTTCAAGATCATGATAGTATGAGGGCATGGTTAAAAGAACTACCTCGCGATGAAAACTGGCCAACTCCAGAAACAGCAAAGGAATGGAAAAAATTCATCGAGAGAACTTCTGAAAAAGAAAAGAAACTTGAAATCAAAACATGGGAAGCTTCATGCAAATGGTCAGATCAGCTTGATAGAATTCCTCAAGTTGACTGCAAATTAAGAGTCAAAGTATCAAGAAAAAACCTCTCTATTTACTCTCCTGATTTTAAGCTCCTAGGAAATATCTCTAACAATAGAGATGATATTTCGACATCTGCAAATATTTGGGCTACTGTTATTTCTGAAGACAAGCTTGAGATTACACATATTGGATAAAAGCCTAATATTAATAAAAGGGTTACAGTGTAAACAATTAAAGATATCTTTTAGAACATTATCTGTTTAGTTTGAATATTTGATATTCCCTTCTCATAGTAAGTCTGGATTTGTTAATTAGCTCGAATTCTTCATTGATATTTTCTTTTTTTGTGATTCTCAAAATTGAAACTAATTTTAACTTTTCAAGCACACCATTCCATTTGACATTGATTTATAAAAGAAGTAAATGAAGGGCTTAAATCATCTGTTTTAAGTAATTTTAAAGAGGAGAAAAAGAATTATGGATGGAAATGAAAATAATTGGCAATGTCCTTATTGTGGATGTTTCCAGCTGCTTAGTAGTAATTTGAGGAAAAAAGAAACTCATGAATTAACTTCTATGAGCAAATATGGCCAAATTGGAGTTCGATTGCTTAGTATTCTTGCTTAAGTTGCAAAGAATTGACTCTTAAAATTGATTTAGCTAACAGTAAGACTTATTCAAGTCGTCCTATAGGCCATTCAGTTATTAACCGTTGCTTGGAAGATTCTATTAAATCGTGGTCTTTGATGCCTGATTCTAGGGCTAAACCTCAACCAGATTATATTCCTAGACATGTTGTAGTAGACTATGAAGAAGCTTGTAAAATCGCTGACTTGAGTCCCAGGGCTTCTGCCATGCTTGCTAGACGATGTTTGGAAGGTATGATTAAAGACTTTTGTAAAATTAAAAGTTCAAGAACTCTGGCTAAAATGATAGATCAAATACGGGAAAAGGCTACCACTGAAATGAAAGAAGTTACAGAAGAATCAATAGAAGCTATTGAGTATATAAGAAAACAAGGTAATATAGCGGCACATATACAAAAACCAACAAATGAAATGATAGATGACATAAATAAAGAAGATTCTGATTTATTGATTAAGCTTTTAGAAATGTTATTTGAGGACTGGTATATTGCTAGTCATAAGAAGAAAGAAAGGCTAGAAAAAATAAAAAAGCCAAAAGAAAACACTACTTCTTCTACAACCAAGCCTACAAAAAAAAAGAATGAGTTGATTCAGATCTCTCAGAGTCAAACAGCTAATAAATAAGTTATGAGTCTTAAAAAAATTTGAAGTTTTCTTATTTACAGTTTGGTTTGTGGCATTATTGAGATAATGTTACAAAGAATCATCTACAGAGAAGAAAACATTAGAGGTACAGAGTGAACATCTTTATATTTATGTTTTTTTTAATTATTTCTTTAATTATATTCTTTATTTTTACTGTTTTGGTCATGATAAGCTATGCTAAAACAGCAGTAGTTTTTTTATTTGATTTTTTAAAAAATGATTTTTACCAGGAAGATAAGGGTAAAACACTGAAGTATTTTAACAAGCTTAAAGAACACCAAGATTGGAACTTTAAAGCTTAACAGGTTAGATGAAGCGCGTTTTATGGTGATTGGCGATTTGTCTTTATACTATAAGGATTGATTGTTTATGATATGGGAGTTTTTTAAATGTTTTTGGGAATATTTAAAAAGTACAGCTTGGTTTTGGCAAACAATAGCAACTCTTGCTATCCCTTTATATTTTATATGGAGAGATCGAAAGCTTAAAAAAGATCAACTGAGGTATATATCAGAAGTGATCTCTAATTTTATTGAGCAGCATAAGAAAGAAGATAGTGGAGATATTTATAAAGACCATGAGCTTTTAAGAAATAAAGATTCTAATGTAAGAGATGCAATGGTTAAACAAGCAAATTTTAATTCTTTTTTAGATCGGTTAGATGGTATTTTAAAAAATAGAGCATTTAATATAGATTATAAAATATCTTTTATTTTAGAAGAGTTTTTAAGAACTGCTAGATTTACTTTTGATACTTATACAAATTGGTTTATGTACAAAAATATGGGCCATGCTCAACCACCGCCTCAAAGTATAGAACAAATTGGACTTCCTGACCTGTTGCCCATTGATTTTTATAAGCCTTATATAGGAACGTTGGAACAAATACAAAACGAATATCTGATTGAAAAAACTTTATGGCAAAAGATAAAAAAGCTTTTAGAAGAACTAAAGCGGACTATCTTTTAAACCACTTGAGATAAAAAATTTTCTAGTAGTGAAGATGAAGGTGATGATTTGATATTGTTCCATGTCTTATTCATTCTATCTGAATTAAACTCTTTAAAGAGGCATGCATATTTCTTCAGTCTCTCTATATCTTCTTTTGAAAAGAGGGCTTCATTAAAATTCTCTTTAGGTCGATAATCTTCTCGAATGAGATTATTTTTTTTATTGGTTCTTGGGATTATTTCAATCTTTTGATATAAATCTTCATTATGTTGTTCTGTCATTTCTTTAAAAACCTTGTGTTGAGGTCCGTATCTTCCAGAGCTGTATTCGCTATTATTTTTTATAAACTCTTTTATTTCTTTAACTGGTCTAGCACCAAAATCAAAATAGAAAAGAAGGCAATAAAGTTTTGTTCTATGACAATGCATTGTATTTTTGATAAAATAAATTGCAATATGGATCATTTTTTCATTATCCATTAATACCCCTTCTTGTTTTTATATAGACGTAACTTCAAATAGCAAATGCAACACTTTTGAATTTATAGATACTTTTGACTAATAAGCTATTTTCAGCTGGAATAAACAGAGATCGGAGAATATGAAGTATTTCTAAATATCTTAATGGTATGGTTTTAGTGGGAGTTTTTAAGTCTAAACAGAGAAAAGTCTAGAGTCTATAAATAAGATTATTGACAGTATTGCATTAAGAACTCAAAGCTTAGAAATCTAGATAGAGTATGTTTTAGTGATTTGTTATTTTCATATATGAGGATTTATTACTGATGATATGGGAGTTTTTTAAATGTTTTTGGGAATATTTTAAAAATACAGCTTGGTTTTGGCAAATAATGGCAACTGCTGCTATTCCTTTCTATTTCATGTACAGAGATCAAAAACTTAAAAAAGCTCAACTGAAGCATATATCAGAAGTAGTCTCTAATTTTATTGAGTAGCATCAAATTTGATTAATAACTCAAGTGGTATTTTCTTAAGAACACTTATTTAATGAAATTTCTAATGTTCCGTCATCAAGAAATTTAACTTCAATATCTTTCTTTGAATCACCTTTCTTAAATAAGACAAAATCTGCTTCTTTAAGACCTATTTCCATTAGAGAACCCCTGAATTTTATACCATAGTCTTTGGCTTTTGCGGCTATTTCTTTTATTTGATGTTCAAGGTCATTTTTTGCCATATTTTCCCCTTTTATTTATGTTTCTTAAGCTGTTCTAGCTCTTCTCTACTTAATTTTGTAGAATCAAGAATAACTTGGATATCAATTTTATTTTTCAGCATATTTAAAGCAATTTCTCTGCGTTCTTTCTCTATTCCTTCTTTAAGAACAAATTCTTCTCTACTTACCCTATCCCTTTCTTTTTTATCGATTGCTTCTAAATATTCTCTTAAAACCTCATTTTGAGAGAGGTTCCAAAGATGTTTCACTGCTTTTGCCATATCGCCTCCTTGATCTTTAAAAGTCTTGTACTCCATAAGACCTACATTGTAGGAATTCTTCAAAAGATAACACCACGACTCCTTTGTATTATACAACTGTTTTATGCTTTTATCAAATTTCCGCAATTCTACAATAACAAAACATAAACCATGCGACATTAGGACTTCCGGTGACTTTGTTCTGCGGATATTGCAAATATGATAATAGTCTTTAATATGCTCAAAAGCTTTTAAGTTTTCATTTATAAAAGCTAATGAGTACACAGGAAATAACTTGTCATAATTACTGCCTTTTTCAATCTGCCGTGAATAAAGCCTACAGGAATAAGCTAAAGTTCTATCTGTAAAATAAGGTTCTGATATGGTTTGCATCTCCACATTTACAAATTCCGTCTGATAACTGCCTGTTGGAGTTCTTCTTTCGAAACTTGCTCTTAAATCAAGGATAAAGTTTTTACCAGATTTTTCTCCTTCTTTTATAGAAAGAATATCTGGAGGGATTTCTGGATCAAGTATTTCTATATCTGTAATAATGGAACCAGTGGGAAGTGGTAAAAAATTTGTTAAAAGAGATATTAAAAGCTCTTTGTTGAACTTAAAATAAGCTTTAAAAGCTGCGTCATTAGTGAGTTTTAGAAAATGAGTTTCTTTTAAAAATTCACTAATATGTGAAAACTGCTTTTTATCATGATGGCTGGATTTCATATCACTTATACCCTTCTAAAATGAAAAATCTAATAGGAATATAAGCAAAATACATGCCATGTTAAAACAGCGATAAAAGTGGGTTTGAGACTTGAAATGTAAAATATTGTCCGACAAATCGGACAGAAAATCCGGATTTTAGACATTAAAACCAGATTAAAAGAAAATACTTCATTGAGACAAACTTAATACCTTATTCTTATCGATTACAAAATAAAAATAATTACGAGATAAGTCGAAAATCAGTTTTTTATTTGTATTGTAAATCCAAATTTTAGATGCAATTTACAAAACCTTGTTTCTAATTAAAGTATTGTTATGGGACAAGTTGGTGATTATAAAGTTAATTTTAGAACTTCTTAACATTTACCGATAAAATGAAATCTATATCAGTGTAAAGAAGCACAATAAATCTTATCTTTTGTAAAAATGTCAATCCAACTGAAATAAGAGCACTCTAATGACAGAAAGAGACTTAGAACAACAATGTATTGACTGGTTCAAAGAAATTGGATGGAACTACCATCGTGGATATGACATCGCTCCTGATACAGACAATCCCAAACGTACAGATTATAGGCAAGTTGCATTAGAGGAATATTTATCTGAGTCCTTAGAAAGAATCAATCCTGATATTCCAAAAGAAAACATTAATGAGATCATTATAAAATTGACTCGACTTGATGCGTCCTCTGTTGAGTTCAATAATCGACAATTTCATAGATATATTAATAATGGTATCCCTATTGAAATAAGAACAGATGAAGGTATGAAAAATGATATCGTTAGAATTATCGACTTTGAAAATCTACATAATAACCATTTTCTTGTAGTCAATCAGTTTACTGTTCAAGGAAACAATGGAAATCGAAGACCTGATATAGTTGTTTTTATCAATGGACTGCCTATCGTTGTTATTGAATTAAAAGACCCTTTTGATGAAAATGAAGACATCTGGGAAGCCTATAAACAAATGGAAACTTATAAAGAAGAACTAACTGATCTCTTCGCCTACAATTTAGCCTGTGTGATCTCGGATGGATCAAATGCTAGAATAGGTTCCATTACAGCAGGAAAAGAAAGATACGGATTTTGGAGAACATTAAAAACAGAAAAAGATTGTCCAAATTTTGAGTTTGAAATTGAAACTGTGATTAAAGGTTTTTTTGATAAAGAACTTCTTCTTGATTATCTTCGTTACTTTGTTGTTTTTGAAGAAAATGCAGGAAACATTACAAAAAAAATTGCAAACTACCATCAATTTCATGCTGTACGTCAAGCCATTAATAGTACAATTGCTGCTACTTGTGATGTCAAAGATGGTAAATGTGGGGTGGTTTGGCATACTCAAGGTAGTGGAAAATCTATTTCTATGTGCTGCTATGCTGCTAAGCTCATGTCTCATGAAAGAATGAATAATCCCACTTTAGTTGTTGTCACAGATCGAAATGATCTTGATGGTCAACTCTATGAAACTTTTTGTAATGCCAGTGAACTTTTAAAAGAACATCCTCAACAGGCTGAGAATCGAAACAAGTTAAGACAACTTCTTAATCGACCATCAGGAGGGATTATTTTTACTACCATTCAAAAGTTTTCTCTTTTAAATGGTGAACATAAATTTCCAAAACTGACTGATCGAAGTAATGTTGTTGTTATTTCTGATGAAGCTCACAGAAGCCAATATGGATTAAAAGCGAAGATTCGAGAAATCGATGGTAGAATAGTCTATGGTTATGCAAAACATTTGAGAGATGCCTTGCCAAATGCTGGGTTTATTGGTTTTACAGGAACACCCATATCAAAACAAGATAGAGATACTGTAGCTGTCTTTGGTGATTATGTTTCTATCTATGATATTAAACAAGCAGTTAAAGATTGTGCCACAGTTCCAATTTACTATGAGTCCAGGCTAGCTCAACTTCAGCTAGTTCAAGAAGCAAATGAGATTGATGCTGAAGTGGATGAAATTATGGAACAGTCCAATAATGGCTCAGACACCTATATCAATAAACAAAAAAGAAAATGGGCTGCGCTGGAAAAGTTAGTGACTACTGAGTCACGAATGAAACAAATTGCTGAAAATATTATTGAACACTGGGAAAAAAGACTAAATATTATGGATGGGAAAGCTATGATTGTTTGCATCTCAAGACAAGCTTGTGTGCAGATGTATAATGAGATTATTCATCTTAAACCTGAATGGGTTGGAACAACTGATAAAGTTGGTCGACCTCACCTGCAAAATGGTGTGATCAGAGTTGTGATGACAGGAAGTGCTAGCGATGAAAAGTTTCTTCGCACTCATGTCTATGACAAAAAGGGACGTAAAAGCTTGGAAAACCGCTTTAAAGATCCAAGTGACTCTTTGAAGATTGTTATTGTAAGAGATATGTGGCTGACAGGTTTTGATGCTCCTATTTTACATACTATGTACATTGATAAACCCATGAGAGGAGCTAACCTCATGCAAGCCATTGCTCGTGTCAATAGAGTTTTTGAAGAGAAGCCAGGTGGTCTTATAGTTGATTATCTTGGTATTGCTAATGATCTTAAAGATGCTCTTAAAACCTATATCCAAGCTGGAGGGAAATCAAAACCAACAATTGATATCTATGAGGTATTAGGAGTTCTTCAAGGTAAAATAGATTATGTAAGGGATATGCTCAAAAACATTAACTACTTGGAATATAAAGATCCTAAGAAAATTTTCTCTATCATTACTGATGCCTGTGATTATCTTTTGGAAACAGAAGATAGAAAGAAAACATTTTGTGATACTGTCTTAGCTATGACAAAAGCCAATGCTTTATGCGGCGTTGTTCCTGAAGCTGTAGAGCTTCAGGATGAAATAGCTTTTTTTCAAGCTGTTAGAGTAGCTCTTACTAAAAAAGATCGTCTTCAAGAAAGTATTTCTGATGAGCAAGTACAAAATGCTCTTAGACAAGTGGTTTCCAATGCTATTGTCTCAGATAAGATTATTGATATTTTTGAAGCAGCAGGACTTCATAAACCAGATATTTCAATTTTATCTGAAGAATTTCTAGAAGAAATTAAAAATATAAAACAAAAAAATTTAGCAGTAGAAATGCTTTCTCGTCTCCTCAAAGAAGAATTTAAATCAAAGATAGCAACGAATATTATCCAACAAAAAAAATACTCTCAATTGCTCACTGATGCATTGAACAAGTATAGAAATCGTACTATTGAGACATCTCAAGTCATTGAGGAGCTAATACAAATGGCTAAAGATTTTAGAACAGAAAAAGATAGAGGACAAAGTCTTGGGTTGAACAATGATGAATTAGCCTTTTACGATGCTCTTTCTGATAACGATTCTGCAAAAGAAGTCTTAGGAGATGAAATTCTTAAAAAAATGGCGAATGAACTTACAGAGCAATTGAGAAAAAGTGTAACAATCGATTGGGCTAAAAGAGAAAGTGTGCGTGCTAATATTCGGCTCAAGATTAGAAGATTATTAAAAAAATATAAGTATCCACCTGACAAAGAAGATGCTGCTGTAAAGTTAGTGCTTGAGCAAGCAGAAACTTTATCACAAAGCTGGATTCATTAATGAAAATAGGGTTGTATAAATGTATGTATTGTACAAGTCATATAATGATACGAGTACGTTATTGGCACTTGCTTTGAATTTGCAAGACTTCTTTTTCTGAAAGCCCTGTTGCTTTACTTATGGCTTGTATATCCATATCAGTTGTCTTTAGAAGATTTATAGCAACTTTCTGCAATCCTTTCTGCAAACCTTTCTGCAAACCTTTCTGTAAACCTTCCTGCAATCCTTCCTGCAACCCTTCCTGTAGACCTTCTTGCCTTATGCGATCTCTCATCATTTGTAATGGTGGCATTGTTCTCTTCTCCTTTGATACATTCTTTTCTTCTATCTCTTGTAAAGTATTCCAAGTAAAGTTTGGATCACAAAGTCTCACACAATCAACTGCCCTGTCCATTAAAAAAATACGGTCTTCTTTACTGGAAAGCTTATTGGACAACTTAAACAAATCTGAAATGACCTGCTCATCTAAGTTCCATACACTCTTTAGTATAAACAAAATCGTCCCAGATAGCAAGTCCTTTGAGCTTAATTCTGCCATTCCTAAATCATTTAAGTTTAATAATCTATACTTATAATTTAAAACATTCTCGCCGAAAGCCTTTTTAAGCTCTAAAGACTTAAAATTCAAGTAATCATGGAAACTCAAAGGCAAATTCCATCCTCTTTTACCAGAGTAAACCAACACAGGGATCACTATGGATGGAGCTTTACGTTTTCCACTCTTAACATCTTTACTGTCTTTCTCATAAATACTTGCTTGATACTTAAGAAGCTGTAAAAAAATATCCGAGTCATTATAGGATTTATGCTCAAAAAGAAAAATAATTTCTACAATCTCATCTGAATCTTTCATCTTCACTGAAAAAATCACATCAGCTCTCTGCTCCCTAAACACCTGATCTACAAAAACAGTCACTTTTGACTGTAGAGTCTTCCAATCAAAAAGATCAAATTCTTCAGGAGTTAAAACCAAACGAAACAAGTCTAAAACATACCGCTCCTTGCTATAAATTTCATAAAACAAATGATTGAAAATATGAAAAACTTCACGTTTTAACTCCTGTTTGTTTTTTGGAAGCTTTACCTTTTTATACTTAGATCTGACCATCACAAAACCTCTTAACTAGCTATGAACCTTATTAAACATAAAAACCTTAATCAAATGAAAACTCCTGCTTGCATCATAATTTAATTTCAAAAATATAAAAAAATACTCATCAAAACCTCTCTAGATAAATCCTTCTGCAACAAGACCTCTGAAAAGTACAGTTCTTCGAGTCCATATTTCATTAGAAATAAAATGGTAAGGTATTAGTTTTTTAAGATTTTGTTTTGCTTTTTCTAAAAAACCAGTATTCTCTCTAAAACTCTCATATAAAATCTATCGTTTAGATTTTTCTTGAAGCTTACAAATTTCTTCCTTTGAAAAACCAGTAACTTTAGATATTTTTTCTGCACTCATACCAGTGTTTAGAAGCTTTAATATAACTTCTGCTATCCCTTCCTCTATTCCTTCCTTAAGCCCTTGTACAATCCCCTCTAGTTGTCCTTCTCTGCGGGCTAGGTTTTCTGCACTAATCCCATTTCTTTCTTTTATATTGATTGCTTCTAAGTATTCTCTTAAAACTTCATCTTGAGATAATTTCCAAAGCTTCATCCTTGTTTTTGCTGTATTTTTTCCTTTCATAGCTTCTCTAAGGTCTTCTAATTTTTTAAGTCTTTGAGATTGTTGGATTGAAAGTTTTGTTATCTGAGCAATAAGCTGCAATTCCATATTTTGCTCTAACATCCGTAAAGCTATTTCTGCCCTCTCTTTCTCTATCCCTTTCTCCATACCTTCCTCTATAATTTCCTCTATAACTTTCTCTATAACTCTCTCCATAACCTTCTCCATGCCTTTCTCTATACCTTCATCAATCAATCATAAGTGCTTTTTATTTTTTGACCTTCCTTACTTTTAATAACTTCACTTTCAATCTTTACAAATTCCTTCTTTAAGAGCATTTAAATTTTTTGAGTGCGATATCAAGATCATGAAATTATTTTTTAAGTTTTTCAAGTTGCTGAATGGAAAGTTTTGTTATCTGGGCAATAAGTTGTAATTCCATATTTTGCTCTAACATTCGCAAAGCCACTTCTACCCTCTCTTTCTCTATCCCTTTCTCCATACCTTCATCAATCAATTGATCATAAGTGCTCTTCATTATTTGATTCTCCTTACTTTTAATAATCTCATCTTCTATTTTTATAAAACCCTCTCTCGAGTAATCTGTAGCCTGAAGTATATATCTTCCTAAAATATCAGCACTTTCTTGATAATTTGGATCCTTACCATTTTGTCGTAAACAGATAAGTTTTTTTCTTCATCTTCTTTTTGAGAAAAGTCCCAAAAGTTCTCTGTGCTAATTCTATCTCTTTCTCTTTTATCGAATGCATCTATATATTCTTGTAAAACCTCATCTTGAGATAAGTTCAAGAGATGTTTCACTGCTTTTGCTATACTTCTTCCTTTTATATTTCCTTAAGCTTTTCTAACTCTTCTCTACTCAGCTTTGTAGAATCAAGAATAACTTGAATATCAACTCCACTTTTTAGCATATTTAAAGCAATTTCTCTGCATTCTTTCTCAATCCCTTTCTCTATCTCCTTCTCTATCCCTTCTTGTTGTCCTTCTCTTCGAGCTAAGTTTTCTGCACTAATTCTATCTCTCTCTTGTTTATCGATTGCTTCTAAATATTCTATTAAAACTTCATCTTGAGATAAGTTCCAAAACTTCTTTCCTGTTCTTGCTATATTTCTTCCTTTCATAGCTTCTCTAAGGTCTTCTAATCTTTTAAGTCCTTCTAATGCGTCCTTAGTAAATTTTGTAACATCAAGAATAATCTGAGTATCGACTCCATTTTTTAGCATATTTAAAGCAACATTCTCACGTTCTTTATGTAGTCCTTTTATAACTCCTTCTTCAAATCCTTCTGTGTGAATGAGTTTTTCTCTATTGACTCTATTCTTCTTTTTCTTTTCAAGGATATGTAGGTATTCACTTTCAATCTCTTTTTGAGAAATATCCCGGTAGTTCTCTACTTCCCTTGTTATGTCAATATCTTGACTCTTAAAATTCTTATACAAAATCTGCTGTTTAGCTTTTTCCTTAAATTCATAAATTTTTTCTTTTGAAAAACCAGTGACTTCAGATATCCTTTCTATTTCTACACCAGAATCTAGAAACTTTAATATGGCTTCCTCTACTCCTTCCTGTTGTCCTTTCTTAAATCCATCCTCGACACCTACTTTATAAACATGTTCTTCGCTACTAACTCTATCTCTTTCCATCTTGTCATAGGCATACAAGTATTCCTCTTCACCTTCTTTTTGGGAAAAATTCCAAAGTTTCTCTGTTTCTGCCATATCGTCTCCTCAACCCTTAAAGTCCTCATATAAAGTTTATTACTTAGACTTATCTTGAAATTTACAAATTTCTTCCTTTGAAAAACCAGTAACTTTAGACACTTCTTCTCCACTCATTACAACGCCTTAAAAGTTTCAATATAACTTCCTTTATTCTTTCTTGTTGTCTTTCTTTTTTACCTTTCTTAATTCCTTTTTCTATCCATTCTTATCATCTTTCCAGATGTTCTTCTCTGTGAGCTAGATTGTCTGCACTAACCCTCTCTCTTTTAGAGATCCTATCTCTTTTGGATTTATAGATATTTTTTAAGATGTTCTAATTTTTTAAGTCTTTCTAACTCGTCCTTAGTAAATTTTGTAACATCAAGAATAACCGGGGTATCAACTCCAATCTTTACCATATTTAAAGTAATGTTCTCACGTTCTTTTTGTAGTCCTTTTATAAATCCTTCTTCAAATCCTTCTTTGCGAATGAGTTTCTCTCTATTGGCCCTATTCTTCTTTTTCCTTTCGAGAACATACAAGTGTTCACCTTCATCCTCTTCTTGAGAAACATCCCAATAGTTCTCTACTTCCTTTGTTATATCAATGTTTTGATTCTTAAAATTCTTATACAAAATCTGTTGTTTAGTTTTTTCATGAAACTTATGAATTTTTTCTTTTGTAAAACCAGTAATTTCAGATACTTTTTCTATCTCCTCATCAGCATCTAAAAATTTTAATATAACTCCCTCCATTCCTTCTTGTCGTCCTTGCTCAAATCCATCCTCAACACCTTCTTTATAAACAAATTCTTCTCTAGTTATTCTATCTCTTTCCATCTTGTCGTAGACAGATAAGTTTTTTTCTTCACCTTCTTTTTGAGAAAAGTCCCAAAAGTTTTCTGCCTTTGCCATATCGTCTCCTCAATCCTTAAGGTTCTTATATAAATTCTATTATTTAGATCTTTCTTGAAACTTACAAATTTCTTCCCTTGAAAAACCGGTAACTTTAGACACTTCCTCTGCACTCATACCAGTATTTAGAAACTTTAATATAACTTCCGCTATCCCTTCCTGCCGTCCTTTTTCTATCCCTTTTTCTATTCCCTCCTGTTGTCCTTCTCTGCGGGCTAGGTTTTCTGCGCTAATTCTATCTCTTTCTCTTTTATCAAACGCATCTATATATTCTTGTAAAGCCTCATCTTGGGATAAGTTCAAGAGATGTTTTACTGCTTTTGCCATATCTTCTCCTTTATTTTCCAAACTCTTATATTCAGTATCATTCATTTTATATGAATTCTTTAATAAATAACACCATGACTCTCTTATATCATACAATTGCTTTACATTTTTATCAAATTTCCCTAACTCTGCTTTTTTCACTAAAAATGAACCAGCCGTCGAGGTGAGCCTCTGGCTGTTTTTGGGCAATGACCCCGACGGCTAATGCCCTCGGCAAATAGGTCATTGCCTCAAAAACCTGTTCATTTTTAGTAAGAAGATACTCTTCATTTTTTAATAAGATGCTAAGGGAATATTAAAGCCTACATGCATATACCAATGCTCTATCTGTAAAATAAGGTTTTGATACTGTTTGCATCTCTACATTTACAATCTCTGTTTTCTGGGTACCTGATTGTGTGTTCCTTTTTAAATGCATTCTCAAGTCGAGAACAAATCTTCTACCAGATTCTTCACCTTTTATAACAGAAGGAGTATCAGGATGAAGATCAGGATCTAAAACGTCTACTTTTATAACTTCTGAATGTTTTGGAAGTGGCAAAAAATGTGTGAGTAGTGATTTTAAAGCTTCTTCATTGCCTTTAAAATAGGTTTTAAAAGCTGCGTCATTTGTTAATTTTAAAAAATGAGACTTTTTTAAAAATTCTTCAATATCTAATAACTGATGTTTAGAGGTTGTCCCATAGATCGGTGAAATTTTCTTATAGAAATTAGAAGAAAGTAGAGCTCCCGGCTATCCTAAGTGGTCTAGCCGTTGTTTACTGTTTTTATTTTATCAGGAAATAGATAACAGAAAGGAGCTATTATGAAGAGTAGTAAGAATGGTTATTCAATTCAAGTTTTATCATCTGAGTCAAATGAGATTCGAGAGATCCTAGAGCATCGCATGAGATCAATGGTTATTAATATGATCCATGATTTCTTTGAGGATGAGTTATTATCACTGTGTGGTAAGCGTCATGTTCGTGGTCGTGATACAAGATATTACAGAGCGGGTAGTGATTCTGGGAGTGTTCTTGCACAAGGTCAAAGGCTTCAGGTGAGGAAGCCTAGGGTGAAGGAGAAGGGAGGTTCTGATATTAAGCTGCGGTCTTATTCAGTGCTTCAAAAGTATGACATACTTTGTGATAAAGTTTTGAGTCATGCTATGAGAGGGGTATCTTGTCGTAATTACAATGAACTTCTTGATGATATTGTAGGAGGGACGGGTCTTTCTAAGAGTACAGTGAGCAGAGTCTTTAATAAGTCATCTAGGAAGTTTCTTGAATCTTTAAATGGTCGTGATCTGAGTAAGGATAAGTTTTCATCAATTATGATTGATGGTGTTGTTTTTGGATCAAGGACAGTGGTTGTAGCTCTTGGCATCACAGTTGAAGGTAAGAAGTTAGTTCTGGGTCTTAGAGAGGGTCATACAGAGAACTGGGAAGTTTGCAAGGACTTATTAGAGAGTTTAATAGCAAGAGGTCTTTGTTCAGATAAGCCTTACCTTTTTGTAATTGATGGTAGCAGATCTTTAAGGACAGCTATTAATAGAGTTTTTGGTAAGAGAGCAGTAGTTCAACGCTGTATTCACCACAAGGAGAGGAACGTTTTAAGTTATTTACCTCAGGAACGTCATTTAGAGTTTAAGCGTCGCTGGAAGATGGTGCATGGTTTTAATGATTATGATTCTGCTCAGAGAGAATACAATAAGTTACTGAGTTGGTTAAGCAGGATTAATTATGCAGCATTGGCTTCACTTAAGGAAGCAAAGGAGGAGACACTGACAGTTATCAAGTTGAAGGTATCTCCACTGCTAAGGAGAACCTTATCTTCTACAAATCCTATTGAGTCTGCCTTTTCTATTGTAAGTGATAAAGTCAGCAGGGTTAAGAACTGGAGAAGTTCTCCAGATCAGGTTATGAGATGGGCTGCTGCTTCTTTAGTTGAAGCTGAAAAAAAGTTTAGAGCTATTAAAGGGTATAAAGATTTAAATACAATGGAAGAAAATTTAAACCTATTGACTAACAATAGAAACAGGCGTAGCAAAACATCAAGCTCTGCTTAACTTCAATTTCACCGAAACGTGGGACATCCTCGATGTTTATTACTTGAACCCATAATTTACGCCCTCCTAAAATGAAAAATCTAATAGGAATACAAGCAAAATACATGCCAAGCTAAAAGCAGGAATAAACAAGGTTTCAGATTTAAAACATAAGATATTGTCCAACAACTTGGACATCGAATCCGGATTTCATACATTTATTTTATTTGTTTTTGTAAGACATACTTATTTAAAGTTTTTATTTAATGTTGAAAGACTAACTGTTAAGAGGATTAAAAAGAGGCCTTTATTGTCAAAAGAACTTGCCAGAAAACTCACTAGCACGAAGCTAAATATTTAAAATTTATTTTTTATAGCCCTGCACAAAAATTTGAAATACACTATAAACTTTAGTATTTTCTATATAGTTCGTATTTTAAAAAAAAGAAGATAGGGTAAGAAATTTATGACAAAAGAACCATCATTAGCAAATATGGAGAAACTGACTGGAGAGTTAAGAGATAGCTTTATTGAATCTAAAAAGTTAGAAAAGCAAATTAAAGAAAACTTAGCAGGTATTGGTTTTAAGATAAGCTTATGAATATAACTTTTTTAGAGCAATCCATTCAAAATTTAGAAAAAGCCTTAGACAGATACCATAAACATAAAGAGGATAAAAGCACGTTAAAGGATATTTTTAAAGATTCTTGTATTTACAGATTTAAAAACACTTATGAAATTACTTTTAAAATGATGAAAAGGTATTTAAAGGAAGCTTCCAGCAATCCTTTTGAAATTGAAAAATTAACATTCAATCAAATAATCGAAGAAGCTTTTACAGCTTCTATTATTAAGTTGGAGGTTAAAGATTGGAAAAAGTTTAGAGAGCACTGCATAAGGATGAGTGAATTTTATAAAGAAGACGAGGGTGATGAAGTTTTAAAAGAAATTCCACTTTTTTTAGAAGATGTTAAATACTTCATTAGCCGTCTTAATGAAAGCTTATCACCGGAGAAAGAAATAACGAATAAGCATGATAAGCCTGATATTCACCCCGGTCATCTTAAAATTGTTCAAGACATTTTGAATAAGACCCTTTCAAGTGATGTAAAGGTATGGGTTTATGGCAATCGTGCTAAGTGGGCCACTCTTGATTCTTCTGATCTGGATTTAGCTTTAGAGGGTACAGGTAAAATTGATAATAACACTATAAGTCAACTGGAACATGATTTTGAAGAGAGTGACCTACCTTATGAAGTGGATATTGTGGATATAGCAGTAGTACAGCCTTTTTTCAAGGATGTTATCAATAAAGATAAAGTTTTATTAGATCGTTATGCTTCAATGAAAAAAAAGAAGACTATTCCAAAAGGTTGGCGAAAAGTGAGATTAGGGGATTTAATTGATATTAAACATGGTTATGCATTTGATGGCAAACATATAACAAATGACGTTAACGAAAATATTTTAGTAACTCCAGACAACTTTCATATTGGAGGAGGATTTAAATCTTCAAAATTAAAATATTGCAATGGTGATATTCCAGCAGATTACATCTTAAGTGAAGGTGATAAAATTGTAACAATGACAGATTTAAGTAAAGAAGGAGATACACTTGGTTATTCTGCAAAAATTCCTAAAAGCAAAAATGGTGAAATATATTTACATAATCAAAGAATAGGATTACTTCAATACCAATCAAAAGATGTTTATGAAGACTTTATTTATTGGATAATGAGGAGTAATAAGTATCAACAATTTATAGTTAGTGCTGCTACTGGTACTTCTGTAAGACATACATCCCCAACAGCTATTAAAAAATACAAATTTTATTTGCCACCTCTTCCTGAGCAGAAAGCAATTACAGAAATATTATCAAGTTTAGATCACAAGATAGAGCAAAATCAAAATATAAATAAGGCATTGGATGAAATGACACAAGCTATTTTCAAGTCATGGTTTGTTGATTTTGACCCTGTTCATGCAAAAAAGATGGTTTTAGAGGCAGGGTTATCAAAAAAGAAGGCAGAGCGAGCAGCAATGGCAGTGATTACTGGAATGTGCAGTCCCAAGCTGTTTATAGAAAATATTAAGCAGATGGATCACAGTTTAAGTGAAAAGTTATCTAAGATGAGTCAAAACAAGAGAGATAAGTTATCTTACACAGCATCATTATTTCCAAATGAGTTTGTAGACAGCAACCTTGGCCTCATCCCTAAAGATTGGTCTTGTAAATCTATAGGCAACATTGCAACTGTTATAGAAGGAGGAACTCCTGCAACCAAAAATAAAAAATATTATTGTAACAAAGGGGAGGGAATTCCATGGTTGACACCAAAGGATCTCTCTAGATATTCATGGAAATATATCTCCAGTGGAGCAATAGACATAACTGAGTCTGGGTTAATAAATTCGGGCGCAAAAATAGTACTTAAAGGGACTGTACTGATTTCCTCGAGAGATCCAATTGGTTATATAGCAATTGCTGAAAATAAATTGTCTATAAATCAAAATTTTAAGTGTTTAGTTCCTCATATTGATACTCAATTTCTTTATTACTGGGCAAAAAGTAATATTGATAACATAGAAGCTGCAGCTACAACAGGTCTTACGTTCAAAAAGATAACCAGAAGGAATATAGAAAATCTTAAACTTGTAGTGCCAAATAGAGATATCATGAACCAATTTAATCGATTCACAGCTTCTTCATCAAAGAGGCAAAAAATTATGTGTTATGAAAGTCATACTTTAAAAGAAATCAGAGACATTTTACTTCCTAAGTTTTTATCAGGAGAAATCACCGCCTCTAAGATCAAAATAGGTGAAGCTAGATGTTAAATATAAAAAGTGTAAAAAATGTAGATATATGGAATCCAGAGCAACAGTGCTGGACTAGTTATTTGAATGAAGTGCCAGAAAATGGTAAAGTAGAAATTTCAGTAGAAGAAGGATTCCAATTTCAAATATTAAACAAGAACAGTGAAAAAATCAAATCTTCAAATCATACTTTCACTGCAAAGTTTTTTACATGGCTTATCAACAAAAAAAATACTCTCAATTGCTCACTGATGCATTGAACAAGTATAGAAACCGCAGCATTGAGACATCTCAAGTCATTGAGGAACTAATACAAATGGCTAAAGACTTTAGAACAGAAAAAGATAGAGGACAAAATCTTGGGTTGAACAATGATGAATTAGTCTTTTACGATGCTCTTTCTGATAACGATTCTGCAAAAGAAGTCTTAGGAGATGAAATCCTTAAAAAAATGGCTCATGAACTTACAGAGCAATTGAGAAAAAGTGTAACAATCGATTGGGCTAAAAGAGAAAGTGTGCGTGCTAATATTCGGCTCAAAATTAGAAGATTATTAAAAAAATATAAGTATCCACCTGACAAAGAAGATGCTGCTGTAAAGTTAGTGCTTGAACAAGCAGAAACTTTATCCCAAAGCTGGATCCATTAATGAAAATAGGGTTGTATAAATGTATGTATTGTACAAGTCATATAATGATACGAGTACATTATTGGCACTTGCTTTGAATTTGCAGAACTTCTTTTTCTGAAAGCCCTGTTGCTTTACTTATGGCTTGTATATCCATATCAGTTGTCTTTAAAAGATTTACAGCAACTTTCTGCAAACCTTCCTGTAGACCTTCTTGCCTTATACGATCTCTCATCATTTGTAATGGTGGCATTGTTCTCTTCTCCTTTGATACATTCTTTTCTTCTATCTCTTGTAAAGTATTCCAAGTAAAGTTTGGATCACAAAGTCTCACACAATCAACTGCCCTGTCCATTAAAAAAATACGGTCTTCTTTACTGGCAAGCTTATTGGACAACTTAAACAAATCTCCAATGACCTGCTCATCTAAGTTCCACACACTCTTTAGTATAAACAAAATCGTCCCAGATAGCAAGTCCTTTGAGCTTAATTCCCTCATTCCTAAATCATTTAAGTTTAATAATCTATACTTATAATTTAAAACATTCTCACCGAAAGCCTTTTTAAGCTCTAAAGACTTAAAATTCAAGTAATCATGGAAGCTCAAAGGTAAATTCCATCCACTTTTACCAGAGTAAACCAATACAGGGATCACTATGGATGGAGCTTTACGTTTTCCACTCTTAACATCTTTACTGTCTTTCTCATAAATACTTGCTTGATACTTAAGAAACTGTAAAAAAATATCTGAGTCATTATAGGATTTATGCTCAAAAAGAAAAATAATTTCTACAATCTCTTCTGACTCTTTCATCTTCACTGAAAAAATCACATCAGCTCTCTGCTCCCTAAAAACCTGATCTACAAAAACAGTCACCTTTGACTGTAGAGTCTTCCAATCAAAAAGATCAAACTCTGCAGGAGTTAAAACTAAACGAAACAAGTCTAAAACATATCGCTCCTTGCTATAAACTTCATAAAATAAATGATTGAAAATATGAAAAACTTCACGTTTTAACTCCTGTTTGTTTTTTGGAAGCTTTACCTTTTTATACTTAGATCTGACCATCACAAAACCCCTTAACTAGCTATGAACCTTATTATAAAAAATGTGTGAGTAGTGATTTTAAAGCCTCTTCATTGCCTTTAAAATAGGTTTTAAAAGCTGCGTCATTTGTTAATTTTAAAAAATGAGTTTCTTTTAAAAATTCATTAATATCTGAGAACTGCTTTTTATCATTATGGTTAGATTTCATATCGCTTATACCCTCCTAAAATAAAAATATCTGATAGGAATACCAGCAAAACACATGCCAAGCTAAAAGCAAGGATAAACAAGGTTTCAGACTTAAAACACGAGATATTGTCCAACAACTTAGACATCGAATCCGGATTTCATACATTTATTTTATTTGTTTTTGTAAGGCATACTTATTTAAAGTTTTTATTTAATGTTGAAAGATTAACTCTTAAGAGGATTAAAAAGAGGCCTTTATTGTCAAAAGAACTTGCCAGAAAACTCACTAGCACGAAGCTAAATATTTAAAATTTATTTTTTATATCTTTGCGTAAAAATTTGAAATAAGTCCTAAGCTTTAGTATCTTTTATAAGGGTTTGTATTTTTTAAACAAAAGACAACAAGAAAGAAATTAGACTAAGAGAATTATGACAAAGGTGCAACCATTAACAGGCATAGAAAAAGAGCTATGGCAAGCAGCAGATATCTTACCTCAATATAAAATACCATTGGTAAGCATTAAGATTTTAAGTAATTTCAATAGGGTAGTCACATCATTTTTTGAAAAAATAAAAAAGAATAGTGTTGAAAGTTCCTATCTTGAAGGTTGCCGAGACATTTTACTTCCCAAGACTTTATCAGGGGAAATCGCCGTCTCCAAAATCAAAACAAAGGGGAAATTATGAATACTCTTGAATATAGATGTCCAATATGGAGCAATTCAAATGAACAACAAACATTTGATGCTAAGTGTTCATATAATAAAAATAAAGGGTGGTATGAAGTGGATTCACCAAGAGCTGGAGGTAAATATCGCATCTTATGTGAAACTGACAAGAAGCTTAATCCCTTACTTGGAGACTCAGGTAATATAGATGTTATTATGCGTCAAATAAGTAATGGTTTTAGAGCAAAGCTTACTACATGGCTCATTGAAAAAAGAAAACAAGTAGATGAAAGTCCTTTGATTGATGATGAAGTATTAGAACAGATTGATAATAAGAAATATCTTCCTATACAAGAAAGAATTAATAATGTTTTAAAATATATCTACGAAAAAAATCAGGAACATAAAGACAAATATCCACATTTTTCTGAATTCCCCATAAATGTTGATCAGCTAAAAGCCTATTCAGAATGTGCCAATAATAATGATTGGCGGATTATATTCAATTATTTAAAACAAAACCAACTTGTCAACATAAATGGTAATCAACTTACGGAACAATTAGAGATTACATTGGATGTCAAAGGATTAGAAAGATTAGAATCTCTTGAAACTAATAAAGATAGCAGACAAGCCTTTGTTGCCATGTGGTTTGATGAAAGCATGAATGATATTTATGATGAAGCCATACAGCCAGCTATTGAAGAATTGGGTTATCAGGCAATGAGGATTGATAGAAAAGAGCATAACAATAAAATTGATGATGAGATCATAGCAGAAATTAAAAGATCAAGGTTTTTAATTGCTGATTTTTCACATGGTGAGGATGGCATAAGAGGAGGTGTTTATTATGAAGCTGGTTTTGCTCACGGCTTAGGTATTCCGGTTATTTTTACTTGTCGCAAAGACGATAAAGATAATTTGCATTTTGACACTCGTCAGTTCAATCATATTATTTGGAAAGATGCGGAAGATTTAAAAAAGCAGCTAAAAGATCGCATAGGAGCAACCCTTCGCAATGACCCCTTAAAACCAATAAATCACAAACTATGATTAGAGAATTTAAAGTAATTGTCTTTTAATAATCTCTAAATATTTTTATAGAACATATCTAAGATTTTTGTACTAAATCTTTAGGGAATTCAACTTTAACTAAAATCAAATATGAAAGTGAAACAAATAACTTTTTAGTATAATGGCATAATACTTTTCTTTATTACAATAAAGGAAAATATTCATTGTAAAATATGGTTTAAAGAAGGTCTACGTTGAAAATAGACTAGTTTTTCACTGCAAAGTGTAATAATATAATCAAAAAATATAAAGCATAAAAAACACTTATAATTAGAGATAAATGCTTTAAAACAAACTTTGAAATTCTTTTTCTTTGTAGATAGTTTTATAGCTAAAACAAATTTGACATCTTGCAGTATGATTTAACTTAATATTGATGTTAAAAACACAATATATAAAATAAAAAGGAGTAGAACATGATTAGTCAAGAAGATAAAAGAACAAATGCTCTTTTTGAGCATTTTATTGATCAGATCTTTTCATGGTACACAGATAAACACAAAAAAAATGATAATGACTTAAGTAAAATGAAAATTATTAAATTACATTTTTTTGTATGCAGCTTAAATAATATTTTGCTAGGAAAATATAAATTTCTTGCTATGAGATATGGTCCTGTTTGTGGAGAATTGCTAGAAGCTATAAATAGTGATTCATTAAATACCTTTAGAATTACAAATCTTAACTTAGAAAAAAAAGACTCTGAGCTTCTAATTATTAATAAAAAAGAAGACTTAGACGTAAAAGAGGCTTATAATCAAGCAATAGAAAAACTAAAAAATATCAATAATGATATTATCGATTTTAGTGCTTTTGACTTAGTTAAAATATCTCATGGATGGCATTCTTGGCAGATTGCTTGGGATATTGCTAAAGATATTGGTAAAGAGGTTTATGAAATGAACTCTGATAAAATTAAAAGCGATCCGCTAAGATCCTATGCATAAATTTTTCTAAGATTTTTACACTAAACTTGAAGAGTTTCATCAAGATCTAAACAAAGTGAAGATTCAAGATCTTGATGAGAAAAAATACACTGAACTGAAAGATAGTGCTTCAAGCTTATTTACTGATTTATTTATTCTCTTAATTAAGTTCTTTTTAAAAGGTGTATTTACTAAGATCCCATCAGATAAACTAGAAAAAGATTTAGAAGATCTTAAAACATCTTTATTTTCTATTGAAACACCTTTTATCTCTTTAAGAGAAGATCGAGACCAGTATGCAAAAAAATGGCAAAAGACTATTTCAGACTATTTTGGATATATAAGCCATGCTTTTGAGGCTGCCTTATACTTTAATTCTCTTTGTCTTAATATACAAAATAAAAAGTATGTTAATCCAAATACAAACATAGAACAAGATTCAATTATTTCTAAAGAAGATAAAACTATGGATATGAAAAATGCTTTAAATAATGTTATAAGGCTTACTTACTATGATTTTGAATTTGCTATGAATGGAGGTTCAGAGTATTTAATTAAAAGACTATGTGAAATAATTTATTTGTTTCAAGATGGGAAAGAAGATTTTCATCAATTAACTTTAGAGAAGACTAGGTTTTTACTGAAGAAAGCTCTGCTTTTCCATAAAAGAGAAGGAAGAAAAGAGTTTCTTGTATTTATTAAAGATGAAAGTTTTAAGTGTGAAGATATTTTGAAGGAATCAGCTTTATCAAAAAAAACTAAAAATTTATGTGAGTTGATATCAATATATGAAAAAGATAAATTAGACAATGATAGCCTCAGTGATCTTAATGCTTTGAAAAATACCTTTGAAGGATTAAATTTAAAATCTATAGAAAACTACATAGAAGTAAAAATCTTAAAAGATTCAGCTTCTATGAAATCTGATATTGACACCATGATTGAATCGATAAAAAGAATAAAAACTATAGGTGAAAATTTGCCTGAAAGGAATGAAAATTCTGAATTTGATACCATTGTCTTAAAAATAAATAAAATTTTTATTTTCAACAACCTCATTTCTCTCTCTGATGAGCTTATGGAGCATATCAATAAAGGAGAGAGTGTTTTTTTTGAGAATATAGATAAAAGAATTAAAGAAGTATATGAGATTGTAACAAATGTTATAAATCAAATTGAAAATAAATTAGAAAACAATGAAAACTATTTCACCTATTATAAATACTCAAAATTCCTATGTAATTATTATCAATATCAACTTTTGAAAAAATCTCCTAAAGAAGTTAAAAATATTCATAATAAGATAGAAGTATTTACACATAAAGCTTCAGAGTTATTTTATAAGGTTCATGATAAATTTCAGAAATATAGATTGAAGCAAAATGAGTCTTTTATTGGGGATCAAGATAAAAAAGTATTTGTCTACTCTTCAATAAATCTTCCATTTAATAACTCTGAGCAACAGACATTGATTGATGTACAAAATGTCAAAGCAAATACTATTGATATTGATGTAAAAGCACGAAAACTTGATCAAAAAACAAAAGACTTTGATCGAAAAGCCAAAGACCTTGATCAAAAAACAAAAGAAGTGAAAAAAGATGTACAAGAAGTTAATAAAAGATCAACAGGAGTTTTTGCTTTTTTCTCTGTGATTGTCCTTTTTGCTGCAGGATCCTTTCAGTCATTAGCCCACCTAGATGACATTCATAAAGTTGTAATTATGTTAAGTCTTGTTGGTGTATTTGCAGGCCTGCTTTTTTTGTCGTTTTACTTTATTATTCAAGAGCGAGAGCCTATAAGCTGTTGGCGATTTTTTACTATACTTGTGATGTACATTCTCATCTATCTGGGTATTATTGCTTCTTCACAATTTCTGCCAAAATGGTTTGAAGCTCTTGTATCAAGCAACAAAGAAGAACAAGTACATAAACCTGTTTCTTCTCAAACAACGATTAAATCAAAAAAGAATAATCTATAACCTTATTAAAATACTCTAAAAAGATTGACTGGAAATAAAAGTGGTTTTATAAGTCAAGTCTTTCTTAACTCAAAGAAATAAAAGATATATTTGAAATACAATTTTATTAAAATGAATCAATAGAAATATAAGGATACTAAAAGATGTCTGACCTTAAATTGTTTTGGAAATATTTTAAAAATACAGCTTGGTTTTGGCAAATAATGGCAACTGCTGCTATTCCTTTCTATTTCATGTACAGAGATCAAAAACTTAAAAAAGCTCAACTGAAGCATATATCAGAAGTAGTCTCTAATTTTATTGAGTAGCATCAAATTTGATTAATAACTCAAGTGGTATTTTCTTAAGAACACTTATTTAATGAAATTTCTAATGTTCTGAGGTGTACCTTTTATTTGGAGGATCCGTTCCATAATTTACCCACTGCTGAGATTCCGATTGTTGTTAATTCTCCTGTTTTCCATTTAACTTCAATAAAACGATGGCGCATGAACTTACAGAGCAATTGAGAAAAAGTGTAATAATCGATTGGGCTAAAAGAAAAAGCGTACGTGCAGGTATTCGACTTAAAATTAGAACATTATTAAAGAAATACAAATATCCACCTGACAAACGAGATACTGCTATACAACTGGTACTTGAGCAAGCAGAAACTTTATCACAAAGCTGGATCCATTAATGAAAATAGAGTTGTATAAATGTATGTATTGTACAAGTCATATAATGATACGAGTACATTATTGGCACTTGCTTTGAATTTGCAAGACTTCTTTTTCTGAAAGCCCTGTTGCTTTACTTATGGCTTGTATATCCATATCAGTTGTCTTTAGAAGATTTATAGCAACTTTCTGCAACCCTTCTTGTAAACCTTCCTGCAACCCTTCCTGTAGACCTTCTTGCCTTATACGATCTCTCATCATTTGTAATGGTGGCATTGTTCTCTTCTCCTTTGATACATTCTTTTCTTCTATCTCTTGTAAAGTATTCCAAGTAAAGTTTGGATCACAAAGTCTCACACAATCAACTGCCCTGTCCATTAAAAAAATACGGTCTTCTTTACTGGCAAGCTTATTGGACAACTTAAACAAATCTGAAATGACCTGCTCATCTAAGTTCCATACACTCTTTAGTATAAGCAAAATCGTCCCAGATAGCAAGTCCTTTGAGCCTAATTCCGCCATTCCTAAATCATTTAAGTTTAATAATCTATACTTATAATTTAAAACATTCTCACCGAAAGCCTTTTTAAGCTCTAAAGACTTAAAATTCAAATAATCATGGAAGCTCAAAGGCAAATTCCATCCTCTTTTACCAGAGTAAACCAACACAGGGATCACTATGGATGGAGCTTTACGTTTTCCACTCTTAACATCCTATTTTACTGTCTTTCTCATAAATACTTGCTTGATACTTAAGAAGCTGTAAAAAAATATCTGAGTCATTATAGGATTTATGCTCAAAAAGAAAAATAATTTCTACAATCTCTTCTGAATCTTTCATCTTCACTGAAAAAATCACATCAGCTCTCTGTTCCCTAAAAATCTGATCTACAAAAACAGTCACTTTTGACTGTAGAGTCTTCCAATCAAAAAGATCAAACTCTTCAGGAGTTAAAACCAAACGAAACAAGTCTAAAACATACCGCTCCTTGCTATAAACTTCATAAAATAAATGATTGAAAATATGAAAAACTTCACGTTTTAACTCCTGTTTGTTTTTTGGAAATTTTGCCTTTTTATACTTAGAACTGACCATCACAAAACCCCTTAACTAGCTATGAACCTTATTATAAAAAATGTGTGAGTAGTGATTTTAAAGCCTCTTCATTGCCTTTAAAGTAAGTTTTAAAAGCTGCGTCATTTGTTAATTTTAAAAAATGAGACTTTTTTAAAAATTCTTCAATATCTAATAAATGATGTTTATTACTTAAACCCATAATTTACGCCCTCCTAAAATGAAAAATCTAATAGGAATACCAGCAAAATACATGCCAAGCTAAAAGCAAGGATAAACAAGGTTTCAGACTTAAAACACGAGATATTGTCCAACAACTTGGACATCGAATCCGGATTTCATACATCAAAACTAAATTGAAATAAAATATTTAAATAAAAAAACTGACGCATTATTTCTTCACATTAATATTATTTAGAGACATCATCTAATAGCTTAAAATAGCTTGTTATATGGAAAGCTATTGTCGTCAATAAAAGTACTATAAATCGAGGAGTAAAAATGACAGAGGATCAACATAGTTTAGAACCTACTAATTCAAGTAAAATGAATAAAGAGAATTTAGCAAATAAAAAAATGACCTTTGAGGATTTTGATAAGTTAAATTTAAAGTTGTTTGGAGAAGACATTGTTAAAGCGTAACTTCAAATCACAAGGGAGCTTTAGTGACTCTTGTAGATAGATGCTCTAAGAAGACGAGGATCGTCAAAATGGGATCTAAGAGATCTGAAGCCGTTTTTCATGCTATTTCTAAAGCTCTTAAAGGAGAGATTGTTCATACGATCACATTAGACAATGGTAAAGAGTTTTCGTGTCATGAGAAGATCAGTGAATATACCGGATGTAAAGTTTATTTTGCACATCCTTACAATTCTTATGAGCGAGGTTTAAATGAGAACACAAATGGTTTAATCCGTCAGTATTTTCCAAAGAAGACAGATTTCAGAAAGATCACTCAAAAGGATGTAAAAGAGTTGAAGTTCTTTTAAACCATCGTCCTCGAAAGAGTTTAGGATTTCTAAGTCCTAATGAGTTTCATAGACAGAAGATGGTTTGCTGAAGTCATTATTAATTCAACGTTATTTAATCCTATATAACAGTTTTTAGTAAGTAAAGCTTGATGTTTATGGCAAAGGATCATTCTTCTGCAGAGCTTTAGCTCGAGGACTACGAGACTTTGCCATAAATATCAAAATACATTCATTCAAATTAAATAATTTACAATAATCTTTTATGATAATTAAAACTTTGTTGGAATATTAATCCTAAAATGATACAACTTTTAAAAATATCTATAAACACAAAAGAGTTGCACTTACGATTTGAAGTTACAGTTAATGAAAATATAGAAAATGAAGAAATATAACAGAAAAACCTTTTTTGAAAATAAAAAATGTCTTGAATATCTAAAACAATTTAGGCAAATAGTTGATGACTATTCAAAAAATAGAAAACTAAGTCGATTTGAGTTAAATGAGTTGAGAAGAGAAAATCGGAAACAATATGAAGAATATAATATGAGAGAAACTGTTATAAATGAGGATAATTTAAAAAATCTCTGTAAGCAAATCAATGAAAGGTTATCGCTCATTTGTCAAATTATTATTGATTCAGAAATAGATACTTCTATTACATATTCATCCTCTTTCACCTCTGGTATGATTGAT
This sequence comes from Bdellovibrionales bacterium, assembly GCA_965262715.1. Taxonomy (GTDB): domain Bacteria; phylum Bdellovibrionota; class Bdellovibrionia; order Bdellovibrionales; family JAUICD01. The sequence continues at coordinate 2,794,032 of OZ253553.1, forward strand.
AAAAGAAGATTCCATCTTTTAGAAAATATCTTTAATTTAGGTACAAAAGGAATTCCATATGATTTTATTATTGACAACATAGATTGATCAATAGGGGTTTATAAAAATGATCGAAGGGCATCTATAATAAGAACTTTTAATCCTATTTTTTGGATTAAAGAGCTTCTTGACTTTATTGTTGGTATTCCTTTTTATTTCTTAAGAAAATCAGGCTTCAATAGTAGTTTGGAAGAAACTTTTCTAGCAAGAATCATAAAACTTATAATGTATCTTGTTTCATTAATATCAGGAGTTTCGTTTATTGTAGATAAATTTTTGGGAATGTAAAAACAATTTATTGTAATTACTTTTTAATGATTATAAGAATAATTAAAGTTTATTTTAAAGGCATATCAATATCACTTGCATGCTTTTTTGATTAAAGAAGGGATAATATTTATGACTCAAGATCATCAAGACAATCCATTAAAGGGTTTCTTAAAAGAGCCTAGAAATGAACAAGAAAGAATATTGTTAAAAAAATATAGACGAACTTTTCAAGGCAAGGAACTTACTAAGAAGGGAATAGAACTTATATATGTTAATATTCTTACTTTGTTGTATGAGAAGACTAGAACTACAGAAGAAATATCAGAAGAAACAAGTCTTAATCAATATAAGCATCAAACTTCGATAGCTAAAACTTTCCTTAAGAATTTAAAAGATCAAAATCATGTTAATGAAGGAAAAGAAGAAAATTTATGGGAAATTACAGATAAGGGCCATGAGTTTTTATCAAAACACAGACAAAAAAATGATCCATACAATAGCTATCAGTCTTATGTTAATTACTTCCTAAAGTTAGGTGAGCAAGAGCCGATACTTTTAAATCCATCACGTGTAACCAATAAAAAATCTCAGATAAGTTCAAGTACTAAAAGTCGATATAGAAAAGGAGTCAAGGACTTTTTATTATTTTATGAGCATTATAAAGACCCAAATAATAGCAAGAAAAAAGAAGTTTTTGAGAAAGCAAAGGAAAAAAGGAAAGGCTTTTAGAATAAAGAACCACTTTGTTGTAAAATATTAGCTTTAATATTTTATTTTTATAAGTGTCGACTTAAAAAAAATGTAAAAGAAAATATGTGGCAAAAACAATTAAGTATCTATTATTTTACAAGGATAGCTTTTATATTCCGTCTTTATTGGCACTTGCTTTGAATTTGCAGGACTTCTTTTTCTGAAAGCCCTGTTGCTTTACTTATGGCTTGTATATCCATATCAGTTGTTTTTAGAAGATTTACAGCAACTTTCTGCAATCCTTCCTGTAAACCTTTCTGCAAACCTTTCTGTAAACCTTTCTGTAAACCTTCCTGCAATCCTTCCTGCAACCCTTCCTGTAGACCTTCTTGCCTTATGCGATCTCTCATCATTTGTAATGGTGGCATTGTTCTCTTCTCCTTTGATACATTCTTTTCTTCTATCTCTTGTAAAGTATTCCAAGTAAAGTTTGGATCACAAAGTCTCACACAATCAACTGCCCTGTCCATTAAAAAAATACGGTCTTCTTTACTGGAAAGCTTATTGGACAACTTAAACAAATCTGAAATGACCTGCTCATCTAAGTTCCATACACTCTTTAGTATAAGCAAAATCGTCCCAGATAGCAAGTCCTTTGAGCCTAATTCCGCCATTCCTAAATCATTTAAGTTTAATAATCTATACTTATAATTTAAAACATTCTCACCGAAAGCCTTTTTAAGATCTAAAGACTTAAAATTCAAGTAATCATGGAAGCTCAAAGGTAAATTCCATCCACTTTTACCAGAATAAACCAACACAGGGATCACTATGGATGGAGCTTTACGTTTTCCACTCTTAACATCTTTACTGTCTTTCTCATAAATACTTGCTTGATACTTGAGAAGCTGTAAAAAAATATCTGAGTCATTATAGGATTTATGCTCAAAAAGAAAAATAATTTCTACAATCTCTTCTGAATCTTTCATCTTCACTGAAAAAATCACATCAGCTCTCTGCTCCCTAAACACCTGATCTACAAAAACAGTCACTTTTGACTGTAGAGTCTTCCAATCAAAAAGATCAAACTCTTCAGGAGTTAAAACCAAACGAAACAGGTCTAAAACATACCGCTCCTTGCTATAAATTTCATAAAACAAATGATTGAAAATATGAAAAACTTCACGTTTTAACTCCTGTTTGTTTTTTGGGAATTTTGCCTTTTTATACTTAGATCTGACCATCACAAAACCCTTTAACTAGCTATGAACCTTATTATAAAAAATGTGTGAGTAGTGATTTTAAAGCCTCTTCATTGCCTTTAAAGTAAGTTTTAAAAGCTGCATCATTTGTTAATCGTAACTTCAAATCGCAAGTGCAACTCTTTTGTGTTTATAGATATTTTTAAAAGTTGTATCACTTTAGGATTAATATTCCAACAAAGTTTTAATTATCATGAAAGATTATAGTAAATTATTTAATTTGAATGAATGTATTTTGATGTTTATGGCAAAGCCAAAGTAGTCTTCGAGCTAAAGCTCTGCGGAAGAACGATCCTTTGCCATAAACATCAAGCTGTCAAATAAGCATTTTCAGAAGTTATTATATATAAGTAAAATTAAATGGATAAACTATGAATAACTTCAGCAAACCATCTTTTGTCTATGAAACTCATTAGGGGTTAGAAAACCTAAACTCTTTCGAGGGCGATGGTTTAAAAGAGACTCAACCTTTTTTACATCCTTAGAGGTGACTTCTCTAAAATCTGTCTTCTTTGGAAAATACTGACGGATTAAACCATTCGTGTTCTCATTTAAACCTCTCTCATAGGAACTGTAAGGATGTGCAAAATAAACTTTACATCCAGTATATTCACTGATCTTCTCATGACACGAAAATTCTTTACCATTATCCAAAGTCATTGTATGAACAACCTCTCCTTTAAGAGCTTTAGAAATAGCATGAAAAACTGCCTCAGATCTCTTAGATTCTATTTTGACAATCCTCGTCTTCTTAGAACATCTATCTACCAGCGTGACTAAAGCTCCTTTATGATGTCTACCTATCATTAGATCACCTTCCCAGTCTCCTATCCGAAGCTTCTTATCTACTATCTTAGGCCTTTTATCAATGCTCACTCTATTCTTTATCTGACCCCTTTTATCAAATCTACTTGTACCATATCGCTTCTTGCGTTGCTTCTGACATCTTAAAAATTTGTAGAGATCTCCTCCTGATTGCTTATCTCCAAGAATATGCTGATAAATACTCTCATGACTTATAGACAAACCTTTTCGTTTAAGAAAACCGGATATCTGTTCCGGACTCAAACGATCACGAAGAAACCTCTCAAGCTTATTAATGACTTTTTGTGTTATCTTTATATGTCTATGAGAGTTTTGAAGACGATCGACTGCTTTTTCATGGGCTTGTTGAGGACGATAACCTCGCAAGCCTTTGTTACGATTCAATTCCCTATATATGGTGCTTTTATCTCGACCTACCTGAGTAGCAATTGAACTTATTGATTTTCCACTTTGCAAAAAAGCTAAAATCTGGTATCTCTCATGTTGGGTTAGATGAGTGTAATTGCTCATGGAATACTCCTTTCATTATTTAAAGAGATTGATTAGAGTATTCCTCTAACCCGCTTTAAATAACTATGCAAGGAGTTGCACTTGCAACTTGAATCCACCAATTTTAAAAAATGAGACTTTTTTAAAAATTCCTCAATATCTAATAACTTATGTTGATTACTTGAACCCATAATTTATGCCCTCCTAAAATGAAAAATCTAATAGGAATACAAGCAAAATACATGCCAAGCTAAAAGCAGGAATAAACAAGGTTTGAGATTTAAAATACAAGATATTGTCCAACAACTTGGACATCGAATCCGGATTTCATACATCCTATCTTTATTTTTCATATATATTATTAAGATCAAAAATTATGAGACTTAAATCTTATAAAGGTTTTTATCAAAAATATTTCATAAAAATAGAGGTTTTCCTATTGACAAGTAGTTTGTTGATCTTATCTTCATATTGATACTATCTAGCGATGTCATCTAATAGCTTAAAATAGCTTGTTATATGGAAAGCTATTGTCGTCAATAAAAGTACTATAAATCGAGGAGTAAAAATGACAGAGGATCAACATAGTTTAGAATCTACCAATTCAAGTAAAGTGGATAAAGAGAATTTAGCAAATAAAAAAATGACCTTTGAGGATTTTGATAAGTTAAATTTAAAGTCATTTGGAAAAGACATTGTTAAAATTATAGAAAATGACAAAACTCTTTCTAATGATCAAAACTCTTGCACAATAAGTTTAAATGCAGATTTTGGACAAGGAAAAACTACTTTTCTAGAGATGTTAAAAGATTTTATTGAAAGGCAAAATAGTGGTAAATACACAGCTTTATTTATCGATGCTTGGAGAGGAGATTTTTTTAAAGAGCCTATTATCACAATCCTTTCAGAATTTCTGGAATATTTAGAAAAAAACGGGAAAGTTGAAAATAAGCAAGATATTCTTAAAACAATAGGAAAAGTTATATACAGTTTAACAAGGCAAGAAATTAAACAAGATATAGGCATTGATTTAAAAAATATCTTTAAAAGAATCCTGATATTCATCTTTAAAATAACCCCGATATTTATAAGGCAAATACTCAAAAAACATATAGGTATTGATTTAAAGGAAGCAAGAAAAGAAATCAAAGAGGAAAAGCTAGGAGAAGCTCTTTTTAGTAAGTTTAAACAGAGAAAACAGGTTTTACAAGAGATCAAAAACATTATTTCAAATTATACTAAAAATGGTAAAAAGTTAGTGGTTATTGTTGATGAATTAGATCGAGCAAGGCCTGATTATGCTGTTCATTTTCTTGAAGATATGAAGCACTTTTTTGATATTAAGAATGTGGTGTTTATCTTTGGGATTAATAAAAGACAAATAAAAGCTACTGTAGAAACCTTGTATGGACAGGACCTTGAATTTGAAGGCTATTATAAGAAGTTTTTTAAGCATGAAAGAAACCTTCCTGATCCTTATAAAGAAGCTATAAGTTTTATTAAGAGTTTATTAAAACAAACAAAAGTAACTTCAGAACTTAAGTCTGCAAACATTCATTTTTTATTTAAGTCATTCAAATTAACATTAAGGGATTTGTCACGGTTTATAGAACTTTGTGATGTTATTCTTTCAAAAACAGCAGAAGATGATGAAAGAAATTACAAATATAGTAATAGTGTTTTATTTTTTATTTGTTTGCTTCTAAAGAAACAAGATATTTTTAATAAAGTTTTAAATAATGAATTTAATCTAGATGATTTTTTAAGTTTTATAGATGAAGCAAAAATACCTTATCACAGTGATGAAGAAAAGATTTTTTTAGCTGAAGCAGCCTATTCCTTCTTATTAAAATCTCAATATGAGCGTAGTGATTTCATTAGTATTGGTACTAAGCCACAACAACAGATTGAAGACTTTGAATCTGGCGTAGAAAAAATAAAAACAAAATTTGAAGAAGAATACTCGATGCATAAAGTATTCTCATATCTATTTGATTCTCAACGGTCTTATATTATAAAAAAGCAACCATGTTTAATCATTTGTAATGCCATACAACATGGTAAACCATTTTATGCAAATAAATCAGGGTTTCAAAAAATTACCCCTTGATACAATAACTACTAATAGCTAAGATTTTTCTTTTTTTACATCTTTAAAAAGTTCATCATCTGCTTTTTAGCTCATAAACCTACGAACCAGTTTGGAAACTTATAAATTAGGCTCATGACCTGCTGCATAAACCGTCGACTCTGTTAAAAACAGGGGTATCTGCCTATTTAATGTTACAAGTCTTTCTTATTATTTGTCCTTATTTATTTTTGTTTGTTATCGGCTTTATCTTATGTTAAAAAGGTCACCATGAAGACTTTTGCAATATGTTTCTTAGCATTACTTATTTATCAAAGTGAGAGTTTAGGGTCTGTTAATGATTCCAATCTTTGGAGTGATTTTGAAGACTCAATACATGAATATACTGAAACTCAAAATATAATAGAGATATATCAAGTCAGTGAAATGAATGTAAAAAATGAAGCCTTGTTTTTCATTAGAATCTATGACAACAATACTGATGAAATCATATTTGAAGACGAATTAGTATTGCCTTTGGAACTTGCTATAAACTTACAAGATGGAAATCCTGAAAGTATTCAATACTTGCTTGAGTGGGATGAGTTGATTATTAATGAGGCTAGATCTTTAAATTCAATGTCTTCTGAGGGGCAAGAAAAAATGCAGTTTGCTTTTCTTAATCGTGAAGATAAAATAAAAAGAGAATGTGATGCTGGAAGATATGAAGTTTGTAGTAGTGTATCGGGAGATGGAGAAGAAGCATATCGATATACTAAGAAAGGTTGTGAAAAAGGAAAACATCCTCATGCTTGTCAAGAACTTAAAATTCTAGAAGAACAAAGACAGCTAAAATAGTAAGTGAATATTATAACTAGATTGAGTTTACTTGGTTTCTTCAATCTTGTTTGTTATGTTTTAATTTCTACTTAGAAAAGTATCCAATAGTGTCTTTTATTCTATCTTACAGTCTATTTCTTAAATCATTAGCATTTTCATAATCAATCAAGCTCAAATATTCTGTTTTTTATCTGCTGATTGGAAAAAATAACAAAGCCTTATAGTCATTGCCCATAAAAAGTTTGACCATCCGTTAAAGAAATCACTATATTCTATTAAACCATGAGCAAGTTTGTTGCGATAATTTCCACCATATTTTTCAACTAAAAGTGCCTGCAAACAAAACACCATATCTTCTCCAAATATCGTAAATATCGTTTTGGCATCAGGATAATAAAGTATTTTATTGAGATTGTGTTCTTCTTGGATAAAATCATTTTGATTTTGAATATAGCTTTGTTCTTTTTGCTCCTTGTGTTTCTTTCTTTCTTCTTTTAATTTTGGTAGTAATCCTTTTCGTTCTAAAATTATACGAATGGAATTTTCAATTTGAGGAATCAGTAGATGCGTACAAACTAAATACTCACCTTTCAACCCTGCTTTAAAACCATCAATAAAGATTTGTTCTCTCCCAGTTGGTACAAATGGATTCTTTTCAACTAAACTTTTAAAAATATCTGAATCTGCCCGATTTTCTAATTTTTTTCTAGCTAATTCTATTGAAGATAGACCTCTAAGATTAATATGTTGTGAACAACGCATGATCATTTCAGATCTTATTCCTTCGTCTCTACCTTCTTTATCAGATGTGTTGATAGGCAATGATCTTGCAATAATACGATTTTTTTCATTAAGGATTTTTTTAGAAGTAAGATGTGAAAACCTAGACTCTTTAGCTACTTGTTCAACAGATCTACGCAAATCTTCTTTTTTAGGAGGTTCTGCCATTGCAGAGATTATCTCAATTATGTCTTTATCACTTTTAACATTTTCTTGAACAAATTTTTGAGTTTTTTTCACTATAGGGGTTACATCCATCTTTATAGAATATTTTTTAAATTTAATATTTTTAGATATTTCATTCATTTCTGAATGTAACTCATCAATCAACTTTTTTAATCCACCATGGTTTTTACATGCCTTTATTGCATTTTCATAAGGCTCAATAAGAACAATAGCATCAATACCTGATTCTCTAAGATTTCTTGCTTGAGTCACATAAGAATCTACACACCTTCTTTTAAGCTCTTTAACACCTTCTTCATCATTTATAGATTTAGTCATTTCTATGGCTATTTCAAGATAATTTCTTGCTCTTTCAAATTTATTCTTAGAAATCAATTGAAATGAGAGCTTTTTACATTCAGATAGCCATGTTTTTTTCTCTTCCAAGCTCTCTATTGAGTCATATATATTATACTTTACAAAAATTTTCAAAAAATTAATACGAAAGATATATGGAGATTCTTCCATATTAAAATCAACAATGTCTTTTAGAGATACAAAAATATCTTTAAATTGTTCTTTGGGTTTTCCTAACTGATTCCAAATTTGACAAGCACGTTCAAAAGATTCCTCTCCACTAGAATAAAGAAAAGCGTTGTCATTTGGTTTAGAGCTATCTACTTTTTTTCGAGCATTCAGTAGTTTTGTGACATGCTTTGTATGATTAATAAAATTATCAAATGCTATGTCTGCAAACTCTCGCTTTCTATACCTTAACCAAAGGATGTCTGCAAAACGAGCATCTACAAAAGAGATATTTGATTTGCCAATAAGAGACTTGATGACATTAAGATTTTTTTCTGTAAAATCAGTAATTATTGCAGTACGTCCTTTATTAAAATTCATCATAGCTGCATATGGCTGTTTTGGGTTATCTTTGACAAAATAAATTAAAAAGATCTGGGTTAAAAACATGTAAAACTCTGAATTTTCTTTTTTACCTTCTTTTTTTGCTTGCTCTGCTTTTTTACAGAATGCATCATATAAGTCGATATAATTAACTTTTCCTTGTTCATTTACAATTTTAACCCAATCATTTTTTTCTGCTACTTCAATTGTTATATTGGGAAAGAAATCTTTTATTAAAATGTTATTTTGCATTTTAATTCTCCTTGCCTGTATAAATTTTCTAAAGAAAAATGTAAATCTTTGATATTAGAAAAATCTTCTTCTTGGGAGAAGCTAGATATATCACATTGTAAACAATGTTCAACATCTTTTTGAGATAAATAATACTTTTGTATTAAGTTAAACTTTATTTGATCATTATTTTTTCTATATTCCTGACCCCCTGCTAAAAAAGAAAAAAAATATTTTTAATAATTGGATTGAGATATTCCTGAATTTCATTAACTATTTTTTACAAGCTATTTAGGCAATAATCATACTCAAAGAAGGCCTTGAGATAACCTTTTATAAAAAATCGAGAAGATATAATATTTTTTTATACATTTTTGTCTTGTTTTGAGTCTCTGTAATTTTAAGAATATTATGAAGTAACCCGATTTATGGTAAAAAGGAGTCGCTAGATGGGTAAATTTGTTGATTCAACTCTTGGAAAAATTATTCTTTTCATAGTTACCATTTTAGGTGCTTTTTATGATGTCTTTGATTTACGGTATCTTCTTGTTTGTATAGTAATTGGAACAGGAGTGTGGGTAATCTTAAAATTCAAAAATGTAATTAAAGAACATCCTATTTATACTTGCTCGACAATAGCTATTCTAACAGTTATAGTACATTTTACTTTTTACTACTCTTATTCTTTTTCTTTTAAAAAACAAAATAGACCTCTGGTTTATGAGAAAGCGTCAACCATACCAATAAAATGTGAGGACAAGCCATGCCCTATAATAGATATCAATCAACTAATAAAATTGTGTCCAGATAATACAAACCATGAAAAATTTTCTAATTGTCTCGATCAATACCCTGACTAAAAGACTTAAGACAAAGAGCTTCTAAACATAAAAGCCCTTTCCAATATGAACATATTCCAGTGGCTATTAGCTTTCCAGATGATGAACCTTCTGAAGGTGTCTTTATTACTTGTAGCAATAGTCAGTTTTTAGGTAGAAAAATACAAATATCAAATCCTGTTGATCTTTCTAAAAAAATAGCGAGAGAATATGGAGGCCATAGTGGACTGAGCTGTACAACAGAACCTCTTGAAATTCGACTTAATAAAGAAGATGGGTTAGAGCTTTTTGGAAAGCCTTTATTTAAAGATGGTAAGCCGATAAGAAAAGGATTAGCTGTACAAATTCAATAACTCAAATGGTCTATTTTGAGATTCTATATATTTTAATTGATTTAATAAAATAATTCAAGAGCTTTCCATCTTAATCAAAAATTAAAACTTAAGAAATACTCTTAAAAAGTCGATTAATAATAATATTTCGATCTTACTTAATTTCAAAATATATCATTAAAAAAACACAAAATATAGGATTTTCAAGTTATGAATTTTGTTGACGATATTATACTTAATCCTATAGCTTTCAGTTTCAGTGTAATGATTATAATTTCGGCATTTTTTGGATACTTCAAACCAAGCAGAAGACTTCAAAGTATTAAAAAAAGGCTAGAAGAAGCTATTAAGCTACTTCCAAAAAAAGATCATAGAAATGAGTTTGCAAAAAATTACCAAAATATCATTAATGAAGATTTTAGCAGAGATGATTCTATTTTCTCTTATCTTTGGAAGGAGTTTACAGAACAACTCATATATCCATCTCAAGAAGTTATTGTTTTTCAAAATAGTATTCGTCCAGAAAAGTTTTTCACTTTAAATCATATTCTTGGACAACATAAAATTAACTTAAGATGGCTTAATTCTTTGCCAGGAGTGTTGGTAGGATTAGGTGTATTGGGCACATTTGCAGGGCTGACTTGGTCACTCATATCTGTTGTTCCTGATCTGTCTGAAGGTGGAAAGAATCTCAATGATGCTGTTAAAACTCTTATCAAAGGATCAGGTATAGCATTTGTTACTTCTATTGTAGGACTCTTTTCTAGTTTGATTTTTAATTTTTTCTCAGATCATAGAATGTCTAAAATACAAGGTTTAGTAGATGAATTCAATTCTAATTTAGAAAAGAGTTTAAAATTTATAACAGAAGAACATCTACTTACTTTGCATTTAAAAGAAATGTCTCAGCAAGGGAAATACTTAGAGAATATGGATGAGAAAATAGCTTTGAAGATAGGAGACATGACCAAACAAATAGGAATGGAAATTAAGAATGTTGTCTCAAAAAGTAACCAAAGTATGTCAGAAAACTTTTTTACAGATATTGCTAATAAAATAGCAAACTCGATGGAGGGGTTTTCTAAACAACAAGCAGAAAATCTAAATAAAAACTTATCTATGTTGCAAGATACTATTCCATCTTTAATAGAGCGTCTTGACAATTCTCAAAAACAAAATGAGCAAGCAACATCGGGTGCAATTAACAATCTGGCTTCTATAAGTACAGATAATCAAAAACAATTAGATCAGAGAAATAAAGAGTTCTGTTTACATCTTGAAAAATCACAAAAACAAAGTGAAGAAAGTATGAAAGCTGTGATGCATAACATGTTCTCTGCTCATCAGAATACTCAAAAACAGGCCATTGATACTATGCAGAGTATGAAGAGTGGTCTCGAGAGTGTTACATCGAACTTCAAACAGGGTATGAATCAGACTTTCTTAAATTCATCAGAAGAACTTAAAAAACTTTTGGATAGCTCTAGCCAAGTGAATAGTAACATTTTAAAACAAACTAAGGATGCACAAACAGTATATCAAACACATCTAGATCAAAAAAATAAAGAGTTCAATTTACATCTTGAAAAATCACAAAAACAAAATGAAGAAAATATGAAAGCTGTGATGCATAACATGTTCTCTGCTCATCAGAATACTCAAAAACAGGTCATTGGATCTATTTTTAGCACTATGCAAGGTATGAGAGGTGATCTTGAAAATATCACATCAGATTTCAAGCAAGGCATGAATCAGACTCTTTCAAGCTCATCAGAAACACTTAAAAAGCTCTTAGATATTTCTATTCAAATTAATAGCAGTATTTTGAAACAAACTAAAGATATACAAATAACTTACCAGAAACACTCAGATCAGTTTATAAGTAATTTGAACAAAGCAATAATAGAGGCTAAGGATATAACATCTAGTGTTAAAGCATCTGCTGAGGGTTTCTTTCAAGCTTCACATCAACAGGCTCAGGTTGCAGAAAAAAATGAACATCTTATTGATTCTTTTGATTCTCTATCTGAGCAACTTAGAAATATGTCAATTTCTGCATCTGATATGCTTCAAAAAACCCCTCAACTTATCACACAGATAGAGGCATCAAACCAATTTCTTAAAGATCTATGGAATAGATATGAAAACAGATTTCAAGATGTTGATGAGTCTGCAAGTCATCTTTTTGAAAAAATCACTGAAGGATTGCAATTAGTTTCAAATCAAAGTGCTGAACATATTGAGCAGCTAAGTCAGCAATCTGCAAATGTTTCTAATCATTTTGCTCAGGCTGTTGAGCAGTTACAAGAAGCTATTGAGGAAATGAATGACAGCAAAAACAGATCACCATTAAAAGCAAGTTAAGTAAAGTCTATTTAGGAAATTTTTATGGAGAAGGGTTCTCATTACAATCTTTGTATTAGTGATTTGATTATGGGGCTTTTATTTATCTTTATCCTTGTTTTATTGAAATTTATGCTAGAATTTCAAAGTAAAAAAGATGACCTATCAAAACCTTTGGTAGAAAGAGGTCATATCATTAAAAATATTAAAAAAGAGCTTGAAAAAGAAGGTATCAAATCTGAAATTGATGTGAAAAATGGAGTCTTAAAATTATCAAATGTTCATTATTTTGATAAAGGTCAATATGAGTTAAGTGAAAAAGGCCGAAAAGATTTTGAACAAATAAAAAAAATATTATTTGAAAATATTACATGTTATTCTCACTTAAATAGTCAAATCACAAAACAACAATGGCCTTCAGGTCTTGAAAATGAAGGACGATTAATTGAATGGCAAAGCCATTGTAGTAAAACTCATAAAAACAAGTATGGATTAATTGATTCTATTTTAATTGAAGGTCATGCTGACAAAACACCTATATCTAAAACTGGCAGTTTATCGAAAATAGGTGTCAAAACGAATTTAGATCTAGCAGTCAAGAGATCTATAATAGCTTTTCAAGCTTTATCCGATTACGAGGAAGTAAGTTCTGATGAAAAGATATCTGCTGGTAATTACCTTTTTGCACTCACTAATAAAAAAGAAAAGCCATTATTTGGAGTGACTTCTTTTGGAAACTTAAGAAGTCATCATAATAAGAAAAGCCGCAATCCTGCACAAATAGAAAAAGATCAAGGCCAAGATAGGCGTATTGATATCCGTTTTGTAATGGGACAGCCAAAAAACCTTAAGAGCATATCAAATTTAAATAAGAAAAAACCAAAAGGACCTTGCGAGGAAAAGCTCAATGGAAGATGAAAAAAAAATAGAAGATCATCTTGGAAGAATAGATAGAAGTGAAACTTATCACTTAAAATCATTTTTTAAAAGAAATTATAACTTGAATTCATTAAATTCATGTATTGATAACCTTTGGGCTAAATTATCATCACCACTTAAAAAAAGTAGAAAAGAGATAGAAGGCAATATTAAAAGTATGGATAGAGTGGGTTGTTTTAATGAATCTAATAATTTTGAGGTTAAAAATTTAAGAGAAATTTATAATGAATATCTAAAGCATTTCAGGTTATACGGAACAATTAAAAATATAAGAAAACTAAGACCTTTACTTAGAATTTTATTTCCAAATAATAAAGAAGGGATTAGAAAAGGTTTATATAACAATCAAGATCAGTTTGAAGATTTTTTAGACACTTTAATTATAAAAAATAAACAGCTTCTATTAAAACATCTTATATCAGAACTTCTTTATCATTACCCTAAAGATCAAACAGACTTGCTATTTAAACGTCTTAGAAAAATCTATTGTCATTTAGATCAAAATAAAAAGAGTCACCAAGTGTTTATTGAAGCTAACAGACAGTTTCAATTAATCGATGGAGAAGGTCCATCAAAGATTGCTAAAGAAGTAATGGATACAAATAAAAACTTGGATTTAACTTTAAGGAGTCTTTGGATAGGAGAAAGACACTTATCTTGTGGTATTGGTCAAGAGATTGTTAAAGAGATTTGCTCATTAGCTCAATCTCAAAATTTGATTGAAGATAGTCAAAGCTTAGATCGTTTTTTAACATACTTTTCAGTCTCAGTTAAAACAGAGGTATATATAGTCAGGTATAAAGATGTTCGACCTATTGTAAAAACTCTTTTGGGTCCTTTTAAGTACAAAGTACCAAATAAGCTTCATAAAAAGAAAATCACAAAATTTTTAGATCAGCATGTGGGAGATCCTAGACACAAATCTGAAAAATGGATATCTATGCATGGAGAAAAAGAAATTTTCTTAAAGTGGAAAATAGATGAAACTATAAAAGATTTTTTAGAATTGCTTTCCTATACAGCGAAAAAAGATTTTGATGTTAATAGAATGTGGAAATATAGAAAGGAATTTATTGAATACTATTGGAAGGAAAATCATATTAGTGATGCTTGGATTGTATTAGGTAGAAAGGATTATGAAAACAGAGATAAATTTTTGAAAGAAGGGTTACATGAGTATGGACAATTGATTTCTGGAGGAACTTCTTCTCATTCTGCTCTACTTTTTCAAATAGGTGATCTAATTATTTCTGAATGGAATTACAATGGAAAAGCAAGAATATGGAAAAGAAGCAATAGATCTGCACCAAAATTTTATAAGCAAGAATATCCCAAAGGAAATTTAGAAAAATATGCTAATAAAGAAGTTATCCATCATTATTCTGAAGAATATAGTTGGCAAAGAAAAATGAGTGACTATATAGAAAGTTACACTGGAATCACATGTCCTGAAGTTTTATCGAAAAAGTTTTATTAAGGAGGATTTATGGCATTTAAAATAGAAAATGGATTTATTTATTTTCAATTTCAAAAAGAAGAGCTTACAAAAGATATTGAGTGTATTTTAAGTATTGCTCAAGCAGGTAAATCAAGGAAAGAAAACATTATAACTGCTAAGATAAAAAATGAGCAAATAGCTGATTTGAATATTCATCAAATCAAAAAACTAGGACTACCTCCAGTTTATCCCTATCGTTTAAAGATCAGTACAAGGGGAAGGCCTACAACACCAGCTTTCTCTTATGAAATAAAATTTTTAGGTGAAAGATCTAGGTCTTTTTTCCATTATAAAAGAAATGGCGTTTTCTTGGAGCTAGATGGTCAGTCATTTACATTAACAAACCCTCATTTTAAATTTGTAGAAAACTTAGAAAAAATGTCCTCTAATATCAAGAATCCAGGAGAACGATTAAAACTTTGGTCACAAGTTATAAAAGATGTGCCAAAGGAAATTGCCTTAGATAATGTAAAACTTTTAGATTTTCAATTTGTCAAATCTGATCGTTTTTGCTTGGATAAGACCTCTGACTATGATTTTAAAATTGTTCCTCAATTAATTTATAAAAAAGAGAAAGATGAAGATGAGGAAAATCAAATATCCCAACAGCTTCCACAAGGCATATCCAGAGAATTCCAAGAGAACTTTTTAAACACAGAGAGTGTTGACCCTTACTATAAAGTTGGTAATTATTATATGCAGTTATCAGAACCTCTTAAAGAGTGTCTAAAGGTCATAAAGAAAATCAATAAGCAGCCATTAGAAAAGAGATGGGCTTTTTACCAAAGCCCTATGGAAAAAATTAAAAAAGAAATACCAGAAAGTCTATCAGAAGACTTATTGGATGAAGTATTTTTTGAAACGGAGGAATTTAAAAGTGGTCGAATTTCCCATTTTGGAATTTGGATCCCAAAAATCGGTATTTATATTGATCCAGATGATAAAAACCCATGGTTTCCAAAAGATGATTTTGGTATAGAAATAGAAGATAGCTTTTTTCACTTCAATCCAAATCAATTAGGTACCGTTATTGAACAGTTAGAACAGAAAAAACAAAATGGAGAAGATACTCTTATTTATGAAAATCAAGCCATTCCTGTCAATGATCAAGTGATTTCCAAGATAAAAGAAGTAAAAGATAAAATTACTCAAGAGATTGAAAAAATAAAATCTCAACAAGGTAAATCCACAAATAAATCTAAAAGAGAAGTTGCTATTATTAAGGATAATATTAAAGAGTTGGTATATGAAGATTGTAAAGAAAAACGTCCTTATCTCAAAAAACATGCGTGTATTCCTTCAGTATTAGAAACTAAGTTTATAAAATACCCTCATCAAAAACAGGGTTTATTTTGGCTACAAGAATCTTTTATTCAAGGACTTCCTGGGAGCTTGCTAGCTGATGATATGGGACTTGGGAAAACCTTTCAGACTCTTGCTTTTTTGTATTGGTATAAAGAAAATGTTCGAAGTAAAAAGCCTATTCTTGTTGTTGCTCCTACAGGGCTTTTAAAAAATTGGCAAGATGAACATGATATGCATTTACATAAAGATAGAGGCTTAGGTCGAAAATATAAAGCCTATGGTGAGTCTTTTAGAAAAGACAGAAAAAACACTGATAGAGCAGTAATCAATGAAATACAAAGATCAGATTGGGTTTTAGCCACCTATGAGTCCATTAGAGATCATCATAAGGATTATTTTATTAAAATTTCTTGGGGAATTATTGTTTTTGATGAAATACAAAAAATTAAAAGCCCTTATTCACTAGCAACAGATACATCAAAGGCTCTTGATAGTGAATTTTCTATAGGTTTAACGGGGACTCCTATTGAAAACAGCTTGACTGATTTGTGGTGTATATCAGATTGTCTTCATCCTAAAATACTGGGCATATTAGAAGATTTTCATAAAAAATATATTAAAAATAAACATTCTATAAATGATATTCAAGATAGGCTTTCAAAGAATCCTGCATTTATGTTGAGAAGGTTAAAACGAGATATATTAAAGGATTTACCAGAAAGAAAAATCATTAAAGAAAAAGTAAATATGACAAGTAAGCAACAGGAAATGTATGAAGAAGTGATGAGAGATGTAAAATGTAAAAAGTACTCCACTAGCCTAAAAGCTATTGTGTTTTTAAAGAAGTATTCAGTTTATACTCAAGATTCCATTGAAGATTCCAATGAAGAGTTTATTAATTCCAGTGCAAAACTTAAATTACTTTTTAAGTTTTTAGAAGAAATAAAAACTAAGAATGAAAAGGTGTTAATTTGCATTGAAAGTAAAAAACAACAAAAAAATATAAAGGGTATTTGTGATGCAAGATATGATCTTCAGGTCAATATTATCAATGGTGATATAAGTGGAGAACGACGCAAACAATTTGTTGATGAGTTTGGAAATACTAAAGGCTTTAACATTATGATTATTTCACCTAGAGCAGGAGGAATTGGGCTTAATATTGTTTCAGCTAATCACATCATTCATTTGGAGAGATGGTGGAATCCTGCTGTTGAGGATCAATGCAATGATCGTATTTTTAGAATAGGTCAAAAGCGTCCAGTTTCTATTTATTATCTCTTAGCTGTACATCCTCACTATGGAGAAAATAGCTTTGATATTGTCTTACATAATCTTTTAGATAAAAAAAGAAAGATGCGAGAACAGACTCTAATACCTTCTGAACCTAATAAATATGAGCAAAATGAATTTTGTAGAATGATCACACATGAAGAGCCTTATTATAACAATGAAGGATCTTTTTATAACAGTGAAGAATGGAAAGCTTTGAGGCAGGAAGCATTTCGAGAATATGGCAGTCAATGCTTAAGGTGTGGAAATAAAAATAATCTTGATGTAGATCATGTAAAACCAAGATCAAAATACCCAGGATTAGAATTAGACTTAAATAATCTTCAAATTTTATGTAGAGAATGTAACTACTTAAAAGGTTGTAAAGATTCTCCTGAATGGGACTTTAGAAAAAGAGGGAAAGAAAAAAAGAAAGTAGCTTAACCTTACTTATTTTTTATAGAAATCTTTATTTAAACAAGTTATTTTTTTGTTGATTTTTCCTTACTACATTCAAAATATTCTTCTATAGATTTTTTCAAATTCTTTTCTATAGCTAATTGATCTGTTCTATTGAGTTTTGGTATATCAAGAGATATATCTGCCCTATATCCAGGAGCATACTGTTGTCTTAAACAGTTATGTATTCTAATAAATTTGATTATTGCTATTTTTTCAGGAATTGAAATTCGTTTATCTAAAAGGTTTCTTAAAAAAGTGTTTAATTTAACAGAAGAATAGTGATATCTATTTCTGTCAATGTTAAAATGAGATGAGGTCTTCATAAAACCAACATCTATATAAGTATTATTAGCTCCTTGAATAAATTCACTTCTCCATGGGTGATCTTTGATGTACTCAAAATAAAGATCATAAAGCTTTTTTACTTCATCTTTTTTAATATGACAACGAGCTGATTCTAATACTCCTATAAAAAAACTAGGATGAACTTTTATATCTGCTTTTTTGTAGTCATAGAAAAAGCTGAAAAAACATGAATGAGGCCATTCGCCATTTCCTCTTGGCATATTATCGGTATAAATTGGGGTGTAAGAATGTGAAAATTTTCTTTCATCTTTAAAAGAGATAGATTTTTTTATAATTTGAATTATATCCTCTTTTGTGAACTTCTTTTTAAGAAGATTTCCATCTGAGAAATAACCTATAACAAAAAAAGGATGAAGTCCCTTTTTTATATTTGTTTTTTTTATAATCGAATTAAAGTCAAATTTTTCCATTGAGTCAGGATTTGGAACTTCAGTTGTGTAATCTTCTAAAAATCGGTTTATTCCATCAAAATCTTTTATAGGACGCTCTGCATGAGATGTAGAATAAGAAAATATCAAATATATTACAAGTAGAATTTTATACATAAATTAGCTTATCCATTAGTTATATAAACATCGACATTTCTTTAAGATATCATGAATAAAGTTTCTCTTTTATCATTAAAAAATTTTAAGTTTTAATATTGAATCATCCACCATTCGTACTGAAAATCTTGTTATGAAACAATTTTGTAATTTTATTTAAAGTCAATTTAAGAATTCTATTTGCCGATAAAATAAAAAATTGGATCAATATAAAAGAGCACAATAAAAGACATTATTTAAAAATGTCATTCTAACCAAAATAAGAGTTATTTAATGATAGAAAAAGATTTAAAACAATAATGAATTAATAAATTAAAGAGATTCACCTGATAATCAGTATATCCAAGAAAGTGTGATAAGGAATTTTTAAAGACCTAAATTTATTAAAGTTTGATTATGGCTGAATATGATGAGCAAATGAAAAATCGACACACTTATACATCAACTGATTTAGTTAACTTTTTGGGATGTTATCATGCAATCTTTCTTGACCTTAAAAGTCTAATTGATAAAAAATTATTTAAATATCTGAAAACTTCTAAAAGCAATGACTCTATAAAACAGCTCTCCCAAAAAAAAGCTATCAAATATAAAAATGCCTGTCTTTAAAAGCTTATTAAAGTATTTGATACAGTGTCAGAGGCTGATCAGTTTGTTCTTGATGAAAAATACCGACCTGGAGAATTTCTTATTCAGGAAATTGATGATACAATCCATTACATTTCAAGATTAGCTTAATATGGGTATTCAACTTGATCTTGCTATTTTCCCTTTTAAATATGAATTTAAAGGACAAATGACAGAGCTTAAAATAAAGGGAAGCTTTTTAAATCCAGAAAATAAAGAACAAATAAAAGGAATGTTTTTATGGGATACAAGAGTTACTGTTTCTTGTATAAACTCAAAAGTAGTTTTCCTCTTAAGGCTGAGTTTTCTGCACTAATCCTATCTCTCTTTTATCAAACGCATCTATATATTCTTGTAAAGCCTCATCTTGAGATAACTTTCAGAGATGTTTCTCTGTCTTTGACATATTGTCTCCTCAATCCTTAAAGCTCTCATATAAAGTCTATTGTTTAAGATTTATCTTGAAACTTACAAATTTTTCTTTTAAAAAACCGGTTGTAGATACTTTTTCTACACTCATACCAGCGTTTAGAAATTTCAATACAATTTTCTCTATTCCTTCCTGTCGTCCTCTCTCAATCTCTCTATCTAAATCCTTCTGCAACACAAGTCTGTTAAAGATTATAAGAGGGTTTCTTATCGATAGATTCCTATTTAGTTTGAGCAATATTAAACCTTCATCACTGCCATGAAGTAAGTTCCAAATGACTACATAATAATACATAACAAAATGTTACTTAAAACACTTGACTTTTATTAATATCATATATATTTTCAAGCACTAGCTTAAACAGGACTTTTTTGATAAACTAAAGAATATAGAGTATTTCAAAAAAGGCCTACAAGTAACCTTGTTTATGCAATAAGTGTTATTGGTAAATCGAAATAATTTTAGGTTTTTTTCAAATGACATCAAAAAATAGTAAAAATCGTTTTAAAAATGGGAGATTAAAACAAGGCTTAAAGTTTGTTTTTAAGCCTTCTCATAAAGAATTTTTTCAAAACACTTCTGCCGAAAGAGAAGAAAATTTAGCTAATTATTATGTAGATAATCCTTATTTTCAAAGTGCTGTTGATTCGAAATCCAAAAAAGCTTTTTTTGTAGGCAGAACAGGAATTGGAAAAACTGCGATTTTAGAAAGTGTTCGAAGGCGAACATCTTCTCAGCAAAATATTATTTCTATTGATCCAGAAGATTTTGCATTTAAAATTATGGAAGGAAGTGAAGTTTTAAAACAGCTGACTTCTCATCAAATAAATTTAGATTTGTTTTATAAAAGTATGTGGAAATATATTTTTGTGACAGAAATACTGAAAGAGATATATGGCAATAGGAAGAAAAACTGGTTTGAACAACAAATGTTGAAATGGAATTCAGATTCTAATGCTATGAGAGCATATAAATTTTTACTAGACAATGATGAGTTAGATGCAGGGCTTTCTTTTAATAAAAAAATTGAAAGAATTGTTAATAAGTTAGAAAAAACTATTATTGAAGCCAATTATTAAGGATGTTTTATGTCTTCAAAATATTGGATTAATCAAATAAAGATCAAGTTTTTAAGTATTTTTTCAAGCCGTTGGATACCAAGGGAATGGGGTACGAATAAAAGAGGTAAAGTATTCACACAAGATCAGATCCAACAAGTTTGGGAAAAAGCTCAACTCATTGAGGCTCATTCTAAAGATAAGTTTAGAAAAGATGTTTGTGGCGCTAAAATACAGCGAACAGATTATAAAAATGAATCATCTCACTATGGCTGGGAAATTGACCATATCAAACCTGTTTCTGAAGGAGGTGGAGATCAATTAGAAAACCTTCAACCATTACAATGGAGAAATAATCGTTCTAAAGGTGATGAACATCCAGCAGATCCTAAAAAATATTGTCGAGTCACTTCTGATAAGAATAAATTTACTTTAAAATAAAGCAAGTAAAATTAGTGCTTGAACAAGCAGAAACTTTATCCCATAAAGAAGTAAAATATAAAAATTTTATCCCATCAAATAACTTAATGATGATTTTTATAATAATTAAAATCTCTATTGGAATTTTAATCTTAAAGTGATACAACTCTTAAAAAGTATGCCTAAACTACTAAAAGCACCTACTGTTTGGAGTTAAAAGGTTTGATTATGGTTCAATATGATGAGCAAAGAAAAAATCAATGTGTCTATACATCAACTGATTTGGTGAATTTTTTAGGGTGTCATCATGCAACCTTTCTCGATATTGAAAGCCTAACTGATAAAAAGCTATCTAAATATCTGAAAACTTCTAAAAGTAATGACTCCATAAAAGATCTATCGCAAAAAAAAGCTATCAAATATAAAAATGCCTATCTTCAAAAACTTAAAAGTAAAGGTAAAACTATTCATCAAATCCCTGTTGATCTTAGCTTGAAAAAACGTCATGACTTAACAGTAAAGGCTATGAAATCAGGTCAAGAAATGATTTATCAAGCTGTCTTACTAGAAAAGCCATGGCATGCTACTGTTGACTTTCTTATAAAAACTCAAAATCCGTCATCTCTAGGAGATTATAGCTATGAACCTTATAATATAAAACTAGGGCATGTAGCAAAACCTGAATATATCCTACAACTATGTACAGCCTCATATCTGCTAAAACAACAACAATCCAACCTGCCTAAATACATGCGATTAACCCTAGGTGATGGACAATCAGAGAGCTTTAAAACTTCTGATTTTTTTCATTATTATTTGTATAGCAAAAAACGCTTTGAAGATCATGTTCGAAGTTTACCCAGTGTATCTGAGCCAGAACCATGCAAACATTGTAAGTCCTGTGTGTGGAAGGAACACTGCACGCAACACTGGGAACAAAACAATCACCTCAGTCTTATTGCTAATATTAGAAGGTCACAAACTAAAAAACTCAATAAGGCAAATATCTACACTGTAGAACAACTTGCCTCTACTACACAAAATCATGGTTTAAATCCAGATACATTTGTAAGATTGCAATCACAAGCAAAACTGCAAACCTATAAAGCAAAAACAAATAAAGATAAATATGAAGTCATATCCTATGAAAAAGGCAAAGGCCTAGAGCGTATACCTGCTCCAAATGAAGGTGATCTGTTTTTTGATATAGAAGGAGATCCTTTTTATCCAGATGGGCTAGAATATTTATTAGGTGTATGTACTTATAAAGAAAATAGCTTTAAACCTTTTTGGGGACATTGCCATAAAGAAGAAAAAGGATCTTTTTTAAAGTTTATGGCTTTCTTAGAAGATCACTTCCGTAAATATCCAAATGCTTATCTGTATCACTATAATCACTATGAAACAACAGCACTCAAACGCCTTGCTTGCCGGTATGCTGTCTGTGAACAACAACTTGATAATCTTTTAAGAAAACAAAGGTTTATTGATCTGTATCTTGTGGTTCGTGAAAGTATACGTACATCACAACCAGGTTACTCTCTCAAAGATCTTGAAGCCTTTTATACAGAACAACGAGATGATTCTGTTACTACAGCCATCGAGAGCATCTTTGTTTATCATCAATGGCAAGAATTGCGTGATGATAAATTGCTAAAAGAAATTGCTGATTATAATAAACAAGACTGTATATCTACTCATCTACTGAGAGACTGGCTTTTAAGCCTAAAAACTAACCTGTCCCCTTCTAAACAGACAGAATCTGTACGTTTAGTAAAAGAAATTAAGGAATGGGAAATTGAATATGCAGATTTTCAAATAGCTCTGAGTAGAAATTCTTCAAAAAAAAATGAACATATCACTGACTTATTGGAATTTCACTATCGGGAAAGTAAACCGCAATGGTGGAGTCTTTTTGATAGACAAGATAAATTTGTATATGAATTGATCGAAGATCCAGAATGTCTTGGTGGATTAAAAGAAGTAAAAGATTTTCATGGAAAGAAATACCCTTCTGCTTCTACTTACAGGTTTCCACCACAAGACTATAAACTTAAAAAAGGTAGCAATATTGTTAATACATTTGATATACAATCTAAAGGGCGTATAATTGATTTAGATGATAATAATTGCATTGTAACAATTATAAAAACTAAAGGTGATTTTCCTAAAAGCTTTTCTATTGGTCCCTCAGGGCCTATAAATACCAATATCCTTCGTGAAGCTGTTTATCGATATGCAAGTCAAGCCATCAGAGGAGTAGATCATCATCATGTTGCTACACAGCTACTTACAAATGCAATACCTAAAATAAAAGGAAAACAAAAAGGTCAATCTATTGTGTCTTCAAATGATCTGCAAACAGATGTTTTGAAAGCTGTTATGAATCTAGATCATAGCTATTTATTTATTCAGGGACCACCCGGCACAGGCAAAACTTATACAAGTAGTCAAATTATCGTTGATTTAATAAAAAGAGGTAAGAGAGTTGGAATCACTTCAAACTCGCATAAAGCTATTCATAATTTATTAAGATACATTGAAAAAATAGCTATAGAAAAAGGTGTGCATTTTAGAGGTGTTAAAAAAGCGAGCAATACTACAGGAGATAGTCATTTTAAAGATTCAAAGTTTATTGATAACAAAACCAATACTCAAAATATATCAATGGAATATGACTTATATGCCGGTACGGCATGGCTTTTTTCTCATCCATATTTTGATAATTCACTGGATTATCTCTTTATTGATGAAGCAGGCCAAGTTTCTATCGCAAATGTTGTGGCAATGGCTGGTTGCTGTAAGAATTTGATTTTAGTCGGAGATCAAATGCAGCTAGGTCAGCCCATTCAAGGAATCCATCCAGGTCAATCAGGACTTTCTGTATTGGAGTTTCTACTTGGTGAAAATGCAACTGTTCCAAAAGAACAAGGTGTCCTTTTAGATAAAACATATAGATGTAAACCTAGTATTTGTCAGTTCATTTCTAATACTTTCTATGATAGCCGCTTGATGGCCCACGAAAGCGCACAGCAACAAAGACTTGATCTTAAATCATCAAACTTGCCTAATGAAAGTATTGTAATGCTTGAGGTTCATCATGAAAATTGTCGTCAAAAAAGTGAAGAAGAAGGTCAGGTAGTAAAAGAAAAATATAATGAGCTTTTAGGTCAAACTTTTTATGATAAAAGTGGTCAAAAAAGATCTATTACGCAAGATGATATCCTTGTTATTAGCCCCTATAATGTTCAAGTAAATTACTTAACTTCTTTGCTGCCAAAAGGAGTAAAAGTTGGAACTATTGATAAGTTTCAAGGACAAGAAGCACCTATTGTATTGATCTCAATGGTGACCTCTAGCATTGAAGATCTACCTCGACATATTGAGTTTCTCTATAGTAGAAATCGACTGAATGTAGCTATCTCTCGCGCTCAATGCCTAGCTGTGATCGTCATCAATCCAAAACTGCTGGAAGTTCCCTGTCAAAATGTGCAACAAATGAAACTCATTAATACCTTTTGTCGCTTAAATGAATATGCTATCAAGCAATAACTGTCTTAAACTCTTATTGATTATATATTGAAATATCTTTCTTTAAAAAAACAAGCTTTCATGTCCGGATTTTAAGCATCAATATCCAACTCCTAAGACAAGTCTTCTCTTAAATTCCCTTAAACCCTCTTAGAACTAACTTTTAACCAATATAAAGTTGGCATCGCTTTTGCTGTTATAAATAGGCCTGAAACTTATTGTTAATTATTAATGAATAAAAAAGTTTTCCTTAACATTGTATAAAAAAATGAAAAGATCCTCCTTACTAAAAATAAACATACTTTTGAGGCAGTCAGCATTTTCTTGAAGGTGCAAACCTTCAGGCTGACTGCCCAAAAGTGATCAGAGATCAGTTTATTTTTAGTGAAACAATGCCTTCTGATTTACAATCCGTTTTTGGCTGGTCAGAGCGATTAAAAGAGACTTTTGGTGCTGATAGTTTCAATTTTGGGCTAAATGTGGTAGATTTAAATCAGATATCTGATGAGGATATTAAAGATAAAGCTGGCGATATAGCAAGTTTTTGTTTTGCATTCAAACATGTTTGGAATATGACACAAGCTAAGATCAGATCTGTGTTATTTTAATTAACTCTGTCATGTCAGATAAATTCTATCAAGTTTTAACAGCCCTTGCTAATTTTCTGCCGATAGTTTCTATGTTCATAAACTATACTCTTTCCAAAAAGCTTATGCTAACTAGCAAGTAGTTACACAACTTAAATTATAGGAACTTATTGGAGTAGTATTAAATTAAAAAATTAGGATGGCCAATGAATTATCTTTCCTTGAGTTGGAGAAATTGGATTGTCTTGCCAATGCTTAAGAAATTTTTCTACGTATCTTTTTCCTTTATATTGAGGAATTGTAATCAATACAATGGCCATACTAGAAAACTTCGTCATTTCTTTATGTGCGGATTTAGCAAAGAGGGTGTCTCTTGTAAGAATACAAGTAAAATCTGCATGACTTGCAGTAGATAAGAGTTCACCATTTTGCAATTCATTCCAACCTTGTTCATATGCCGTTTTGCATTCAATGCCCATTGATTTTAATGAGGAAACTAACTGTTGAGGAAGGTTATGATCAAGCAGCCACATGATTTGCAGCAAACTTTAGAAGTTCTGGTACACTTTCTTTAGGAAAGCCAGGGTAATCTTCAGAAATTTCTTCAGATGTCATTCCGATAGAAAGACATTCTAAAACTTGAGAAACAGATATTCTAGTTCCTTTGACTGTTGGTTTACCACCAAGTAAGTCAGGATGGCAAACAACCCATTTGTATTCTGGATATGTTTTTATTAATTGTGTATTTTGGTCCATAGTTTATTCCATTTAGCTTTATTCATTACTTATAAGAGTACTAAAAAAAATGTGCTTTGTCAAAACCTAAAAACAATCAGAGACTTGTTTCGAGAGGGGGGGTTGTTTTTAGCCAAGCAATCTTTAAAAGAACAAGCTTTCATGTCCGGACTTTAAGCTTGACTGTCCAACTCTTAAGATAAAGTTTCTGTTAAATTTCCTTAAACTCTCTTAGAACCAACTTTTAATCAGTATAAAGTTGGCATTGCTTTTGCTATTATAAATAGGCCTGAAACTTATTGTTAATTATTAATGAATAAAAAAGATTTCCTTAACATTGTATAAAAAAATGAAAAGATCCTCCTTACTAAAAATAAACATACTTTTGAGGCAGTCAGCATTTTCTTGAAGGTGCAAACCTTCAGGCTGACTGCCCAAAAGTGATCAGAGATCAGTTTATTTTTAGGGAAACAACTAAATTAGCCTTTAAAAATAAAGATCGTTTTAGAAAGCTTTTAAAATTTGTATTAGGTTCTAAAAAGTAGAAAACTTAAAAAAGATTTCCTTAACATTGTATAAAAAAATGAAGAGATCCTCTTTACTAAAAATAAACGGATTTTCTAGGCAATGACCTATTTGCTGATGGCGTAAGACCATCAGGGTCATTGCCAGAAAACTGCCAGAGGCTCGCCTCGAGAGGCAGGTTTACTTTTAGTGAAACAATATCCTCTGATTTACAATCCGCTTTTGGTTGGTCAGAGCGATTAAAAGAGATTTTTGGTGCTGATAGTTTCAATTTTGGGCTAAATGTGGTAGATTTAAATCAGATATCCGATGAGGATATTAAAGATAAAGCTGGCGATATAGCAAGTTTTTGTTTTGCATTCAAACATGTTTGGAATATGACACAAGCTAAGATCAGATCTGTGTTTGAGATGTGTTATCAAGATGGTAAGGATCCAAACTATCATGAGAATGCTGATATTTTAGGTAGATATATGCTTCAAGCTACAAATTACCGAAGAGAGGAATTTGTAAAGATTGAAAATGAAGTTATTAAAGGTAAGGAGGATCAAATGATGAAAAGTACTTACGATCAATTGATTGATGAAGGGATGGAGAAAGGAATAGAAAAAGGGATGGAGAAAGGAATAGAGAAAGAGAAGGCAGAAGTAGCTTTGCGAATGTTAGAGCAAAATATGGAATTGCAACTTATAGCCCAAACAACAAATCTTTCAATCCAACAACTTCAAAAACTTAGAAAGTGATTTTTTAAGATACAGGCGATATAGCAAGTTTTTGTTTTGCATTCAAACATGTTTGGAATATGACACAAGCTAAGATCAGATCTGTGTTTGAGATGTGTTATAAAGATGGTAAGGATCCAAACTATCACGAGAATGCTAGTATTTTAGGAAGATATATGCTTCAAGCTACAAATTACCCAAGAGAGGAATTTGTAAAGATTGAAAATGAAGTTATTAAAAGTAAGGAGGATCAAATGATGAAAAGTACTTACGATCGATTGATTGATGAAGGGATAGAAAAAGGAATGGAGAAAGGAATAGAAAAAGGAATGGAGAAAGGGATAGAAAAAGGAATAGAAAAAGGGAAAACAGAAGTAGCTTTGCGAATGTTAGAGCAAAATATGGAATTGCAACTTATAGCCCAAACAACAAACCTTTCAATCCAACAACTTCAAAGACTTAGAAAGTGATTTTTATAGAGTTTAGAGTGCAAGTGGTCTCAAGATGGTCGAGCAAGTGAGATAATAGACAAACTTACCCATAACTCCAACTATGTATCTATATTTATTACACATTTTCTTAACATTCCAGCAGAAAATTCTGGAGTTCTATGGAAACTTTATATCGATCTTAAGCTTTCAACTCGTGATATTGAGAAACTCACTCAATTTTCATGGTCAAAAGCCTCTATTTTAGAGGCTTTAAAAAAGCACAAAATCAAAAAAAATGTTTATACATCTACTTTTAAAAAAGGAAGAAAAAATGGAAACACTCATTAAAATCATTATAGCAATATCATTGCTGCTTGGATCAGGTTATTGTGCTAAAGAGATTTTATTCAATGTTGAAAAATTAACCACGGAGAGGTGAGGTGTACCCTTTATTTGGAGGATCCGTTCCATATTTTACTCACTTCTGAGATTCCCATTGTTGTTAATTCTCCTGTTTTCCATTTAGCTTCAAATTCATTAGGTGATAAGTAACCTAATGAAGAATGTCGCCTTTTTTTATTATACATACCTTCGATAAACTTTGGAATACTTCTTAATACATCTTCAAAAGTTTTATACTCACACAGATGAACTTCTTCTCTTTTTAAAGAGCTAAAGAAAGATTCAACAAATGCATTATCCCAACAATTGGCTTTTCTCGACATGCTGATCTTAAAGCCTTTTTCTTTAAGCTTGTGGGTATAATCCTTACTGGTGTATTGGACACCTTGATCACTATGATGAATACATCCTTTAGCATTTGATCTCTGCTCTAAACTCATCTCTAAAGCTCCTAAACAAAGCTCTATGTTGATCTCTCTAGAAATAGCCCACCCTACAATCTTCCTTGAAAAAATATCTAAAATCACTGCTAAAAAAACAAAACCATCTTGAATCCTAATGTATGTGATATCTGTTACCCAAAGCTGGTTGGGTCTATTCACTTCAATGCCAAAAGTTAAATTCGGATAAACTCGATTTGAATGTTTAGAATCCGTGGTTGAAACCTTAAAACCTTTGTAAATCAAAGCCTTTAAACCGTATTTCCGCATAATGCGAGCAATCCTCTTGTGGTTGGCTTTAATACTCTTCTCTTGCTCAAGTTCCAATTGAATACGACGTATTCCATACATCGGGTATTTACACTGTATCCTCTCAATCTGCTCTTTCAAATCAAAATCCTTTTGCTCTCGCTCTTGCTGCGAAAACTTCTTCTTGTAATAGTAGCTGCTTAAAGGTAATCCTAACGCTTTACACGTTTTTGAAATTGATCCAAATTCTTTCCAGTGATTACCGACGATCTCACGCTTTTCCTCTGCTGAAGCTCCTTTTTGGCCTTTTTTAAAAACTCGTTCTCTAGGCTCAGCTGTCCTACCTTTGCCTGAAGAGCATATGCTTGTCTCTCTAGAGACCTCTCCCTTGATGAAGGGTTTCCCAAAGGTGTCCCTTGTTGATACTTCTTAAACCACTCTAAGATTGTCTGGCGATGAAGTTGATGCTCCCGGCAAATCTCTAACAAAGATCTGCCTTCATGCATCGATTTACAAATAGCTTCCTTAAATTCAACATTAAATCGTCTTCTTACTTTGCCCATGATCTTCCTCCTGATCTTATAGCTTTTTATAGCTAAAATTCAGGAATCTCAAGTGAGTTACTTTATCACTTAACTCTCCAGTTTATGGGGTACAGACCACAAACGTTTAAAACTCTTTCTGAAAGTTATCAAAGAAGAATTGAGAAACTCAAATTAGAAAACGAAAAGCTAGCCCATCTCATAGCTAAAAATCCTTTAGCTGAGAAATTAGATAGTTTACTTTCTAAGATTAAAGATAATGAAGATCATCTCTCTCAATTAGAAGCTAAAAAGCAAGAATTAGAAATAGGTTTACTCAACAAGATTACAAGTAAGAATATAGATTCTAACTTTATCTTGTCTGGTATTAAAAAGTTTCGCCAAGATAGTTTTCGTAAAGCCAAAGTTTCCAAGAAACGATCTATCATTCAAGAAGTTATCAAAGCTATTCATGTTCATCCAGAAAATGTCATTCAAGTTGATTTTTGGGGAAATGAACACCAATCTAGAACCTCTAGAAAAAATTCCTTTCAGCCGGGAGTTGTATTACCTTTTCGTAAAATCGCAGGGCCTCTTGAAGCATCTTTCCATCAAAACAACTATAAAAAAGATCGGTTTTCAGATATAAAAAAGGCTGCTGGACTTGGAACTTATGCCTTATGCCATAACGAAAATTTAATGGCCTTAGGTTCGTCCAATATCAGAGATGGTCGGCACGACTGGATTTGAACCAGCAAATCTCTTCCTCAAAATGGTCTCGCAAGCGACTTTCTGATTGTTAGCCAAGTGGGTTTTTATACACCCTCTTTAAAAAGCTAACAATCTAGAAAGCATGACCATTTTGAGTATTTTATTATCATACGGATGTACGCTACCAAGCTGCGCCACGTGCCGATAACATTCTAATCTTTTGATGTGTCTTTTACTCTCTGAGACTTATTATTAACTATTCTATCTATTTTAATAACTTGTTTTGCTCTTGCTATAGCTAAACTATTTGGAGGAACATCGTCTGTAATAGTAGATCCACTGCCTATAACAGATCCTTTACCTACCTTTATTGGAGCTATAAGTTGTACATCGCTACCTACAAAAACATTATCTTCTATAAGAGTTTTATATTTTTTATGATCTTCCCGGTAATTGCAAGTGATTGTTCCGCAACCTATATTAACATTTGATCCTATTTCAACGTCACCTAAATAACTCAAATGAGAAGCTTTCACATGATCTGCAAAAATAGCTTTTTTTGTTTCTACAAAATTGCCTACTTTACAATGGTTTCCAATATGAGTTTCAGGTCGCAATCTAGCATAAGGACCAATCAAACTATGAGATTCAACAATAGCATTTTCCAAATAACTTCCTGCTTTGATTTTGACATAACAACCTATCTTAGAATCACGAATAATAGAATTAGGCTCAACCTCACAGCCTTCAGCTATTTGGGAACCTCCTAAGATATAAGTGTTTGGATAAATAGTAGCTGTTGGCTTGATATCAACATCATCTTCAATATAAGTACTTTCAGGATCAATAATCACCACACCCCTATCCATAAGTTGCATGGCCTTTTTATAAAACACTTTTTTTGTAGTTACTGCAAGCTCTTGTTGCGATTCAATTGGATAAGAAATATCTTCGTTCAAAGAGAGATAAGAGGCTTTTTCTGGATTTTTTTGCAAAAACTTAAAAAATATACCCGCTAAATAGCTTGTTAAATCATCTGCTTTATATGAATGAGATAGTGAAAATATATTATTAACAATTGTTTTTTTAAAGATATAAATATTCGATCTGAGCTTTTTAGAAAAACTGCTAAGCTTGTCACTCTTCGCTGCTTCTTCAATCTGATGCTTTAAGCCTGAGTTTTGAGTAGGTGCGGCTATTGTTAAATCCTTAGCAGACTTCTGAAAGCTTTTTATGATAGATATCAAATCATTGGTTTGTAGAAGAAAACTATCTGCACTCACAAATAAAATGATTTGACTATCACATTTGGTCGTTAATTCTGACTTTATGCTATCTACTACATTTTTTAAATGACTTTGTTGAGTATAAGAAACAAGGTATGATGATAAAGACTCTTTTATTTGTGAATATGTATCTTTTGTAGTGACAACATTTATATCTAAGTCAGTAGGTAGCTCCTGTTGGTCTGACAATCCTCTTAAAGCTTTGACAACCCTCAGGATCATTGGAATACCTGCAACAGGATGCATGTATTTTGAAAGAGGAGAATGCATGTTAGTATCCTGATCAAATGCTAATATAAATGCGGTAAGCTTTGTTTTTGAAAAAGAATTTGATGTTTTCATTGTGATTTTCCATCTATTTTTGGGTTTGTGCTTGTTTGTTGTATGGTAATCTATTATTTTCATAAAGGAAATGTATTTTTGAAAACTCTTTTAAATAAGACAAACTTTAGAATAAACAGTCAATTTTTATAGATTTTTACTATGGGGGTTCTACTTGCAATCAAGCGCGCTTATTATAACTGACAATAAAGTTAATAATTTAACAATAGGAGTGGAAAGCATTTCAGATCCGAAGATGGCATTTCCTCTTGCTGTCAATCAATTTGAAACAATCATTGTTGATTCTGATCTTTTTAAGTTTGAAGAACTTCAAGATTTATTAAGAAACATAGAAACTCAATCACCTCATATGCAAAAAATCATTTCAATGTCGTCTTTAAGTTCCGAGCAGCTTTTGCAATTAGTCAATCAATTTGAAATTTTTAAAATCTTAGAAACATTTGATAATAAGGAATTAGAAAAAGCTATCGTAGAGTCTAAGGAAGCATTTTACTATTTGAAGCAAAATGAAGATCTTATTAATCTCTATGATGAACAAAATAAAAAACTTCGAGACTCAAAAAAATCACTTGAAACTCGCATCAAAAAAAGACAAGAACACCTAGAGTCACTTAAACAAAAAGCCTTAGAAAGTAGTGAACAATTAAAAACTTTAGTACAAACAATTATACGTATTCAAACTGCTGATTCCTTTGAGGATATAGAGATTGGCATCACCCAAATGCTTTCGTCCTTTATGTATCTAAGGGAGGTTAAAATTATGTTCAACTTAAATAAATCAGAGTCTTTGAGAAAAGATGATCAAAAATTTAATCTACCAAAAGATCAATATATATTTGACTTGGAATTAGAGCCAGGTCTTCCAGGTCATATTTTATACTGTAAACAAGGAAACTTCAAATCATCTGAAAAAAAGATTCTCAGGCAAATAAGTGAAGCTGCTGCTTTAACTATCAATAAAATACTGGTAAGACAAAAAACAGAAACTCTAAAAAAGCAATGGGAAAGTACTTTCCAATCCATTATTTACCCTATTGCAATTATTGATGAAAACTTTAACCTTCTTCAATTCAACAAAAGTGTGCTTTCTACACATCAAGAGAAATGTTTTCAAATTTTATTTAATCGAGACTCTCCTTGTGAGAACTGCCAAATGAAAAAATCTGAAGGAAGTTTTAAAATCTCAGATTCCAATAAATATATTGAAGTTTTAAGTCGAAAGTTTTCAGATGTTCCTTTATCTTATGTAAATGTTTATAAAGATATTACAGAAGAGGTGCTTTTAGAAAATCAAATCTTAGAAAAAGCCAAAGTATCAGAGTTAGGTATTATTGGTAGTAGTATTGCGCATGAGCTAAATAATCCTTTATCTGGAATTATTGTGCTCTTACAGATGATTGACAACGAGGTTTCTAAAAATAGTAAATATAGAGAGGATATCTTGCAAATGAGAGATGCTGCAGAAAATTGTCGCAAAATTATTGATAACTTGCTCAACTTTTCTAGAGTGTCGCCTTTTACTCAAAGCTCATCTATAGATATTAAAGATCTAATTTATAAAACTATTCACTTAACAGAACTAAAAACCAAATCTCGAGGTATTCATATTATAGTAATAGACAAAGCCAGTCATCATGTTCTCACTTTACAAACAGAAATAATACAACAGGTTTTGACAAAATTTCTTACTGTTATTTCTGAGACAGTTATTAAAGATATTGAAATAGACTTTCCTAAGGTTTTAGAAACAAGTAAAAGTATAAAAAACAAAGAACAAATTGTTATCTCACTAGTTACAAAAGACTCTTTTTATAAAGTCATGGCTGATGTTTTTTTAACTCATGATCAACCACTACTTTCTGATGTAGACATAAGCTACATTGCCAGTCTAGTGGCCTTTTTAGGAGGAAGCTTGACCTTAAGGCCTTATGATGGAGAAAAAGCCCAGGCTGAACTGAGCATTCCCTTTACCAAAGAACCAAAAAGCCTCAATTGAAGTCCAAATCTTAAAGCGTCTAATCTTCTGTAAATTGACAAGAAAAGCAAAACGCTTTTACTCTGATTTAAGCCTCATAATTTTCTTAAATATATTTTAGGCTAGGAGATAAGCTAGATGGATCAAATAAAAAAAGAAACAGTTCATGACTTTCAAAAAAATACTATCTCCAAATTACCTTCATCTATACAAATCTCAAGTGTTCAACGATCATCATATAATAAATGTAATAAAAAATTAGTAAATATCATTGGACAGAGTTTAGAAATCATAAAGCTTCTAAACTTAATTGAACGTATAGCCAATGTTAGCTCTAATGTATTGATTACTGGTGAGACAGGAACAGGTAAAGAACTTGTTGCTCGTAGAATCCATAACCTTTCTTCACGAGCAAATAAGCCATTAGTTTCTGTCAATTGTGGAGCCATTCCTAGAGAGATATTAGAAAGTGAGCTTTTTGGTCATGTTAAAGGAGCTTTCACTGGAGCTATTTTAGATCGAAAAGGTCGTTTTGAAATGGCAAATGGCAGTAGTATCTTTCTAGATGAAATAGGGGATATGAGTTGTCACCTGCAAGTTAAGTTATTGCGAGTTTTACAAGAAAAAGAATTTGAACCTGTAGGATCCGATAAAACTCTACGTGTAGATGTTAGAATTATTGCAGCTACAAATAAAAACTTGGAAAAAGCAGTTGCCGAATCTCAATTTAGAGAAGATCTTTTTTACCGTCTTAATGTTCTTCCTGTGCATGTGCCTTCTTTAAGTCAGAGACGTTCTGATATTCCTCTTTTGATTGAACACTTTATAGAAAAATTTAATCAACTCAATCAAAAGAAAATTGAAGAAGTTTCTACTGATGCTATGAATTTACTATACTGGTATGCTTGGCCAGGTAATGTTAGAGAACTAGAAAACCTTGTAGAAAGATTAGTTTTCTTAAAAGATGGAGGTCTCATTGATGTTCATGATATTCCACCACAATATCAAATGACACCTAAATGTAATGATCCTGTATCTGCTGTTATATCTGATTTATCTAGAGGGATTGATTTGAACTCTGTTATAAACCAATATGAGAGCAGTTTGATTTTAAAGGCTTTAGAAAAGACAGGATGGAATCGCAATCAAGCTGCCTTACTTCTTAATATTAATCGCACCACTCTTATTGAAAAAATGAAGAAAAAAGGACTTAAAAATTAAAATATATTTTTAGGTTCATAACTAGTTAGGAAAAAACATATTCATCTTATGCCATATTAAAAGGAAAGACTTATGAGAAAATCAATTAAAAAACTCACCTTGCTACCTTTATTGATCATGCTAGTTGGATGTTCAGAAAGCTTGAGAAAATATGCAACTTTTAAAGAAAGAGGATCACAAACTCAAACATTTGTAGACAATATTCAAGATTTTCTTGGAAATGAAGTTATGGAGAGCGATAATATTCAATGTCAAATAGAGACAAATGATGCATTTAAAGATATGGATATGAGAATATTTTTGGAAGAACTTCTTTTTAGCGTAGAGTTAAAAAGTGTTGTTAAAGCCTTACATAATGTAGTTGAAGGTGATGATATAACATCAATAGATATTGAGAAAATAACTACTGCGGAAGTTGATCCATCTATGTATGAAACTCAAGCCTTTCTTAGTTTTCTAGAAAGAACTTCAGAAGGAGATATCAATAATTATAATTCGGAACTAAGTCCTGAGTTTGACAGTTGCGAAAATAAAGTTGAGTTATTTTAGTTAGTTACAGTGGATGTGTGATTTTGTACCACTACATTTTGATTTTGTGGTAGAGATTTAAGAGATTGTTTGTAGGTTTAAGTAGATTCAATTTTAAGTTGTTTTGATGGGATCTTAACTCCTATAGCTTTAAATACATCAGCGTTATTGCCATAAATATCTGTTCTTATCCAAATAGTTTTGTTTTTATATCTGACAGGTATAGCTCGTACTTCTTTCAGCTTTGACATAGCTTCCGCTACACTCAATGGCCTTGACTTTATTCTCTTGTCTGTGATCGCTTTATCTTTTAATGTGATGTTTCTTTGATGTAACTTCTTTGCAAAATAAGCCTCACATAAGTAAGATAAAAAACACACAACTAAATGACCTAATATCCTCTTATCTGTCCAGTGGAACATAGGACGTGTCTTTAATGTACCCTTCAACTCTCTAAATGAATTCTCTACCTTCCATAATTGCTTATAGTTCATTATAATCTCTTCAGAGCTTAAATCTGTGTTTGTAATTATTCCAAAAAAACCATCTGTCCTCTCTGATTGTTCTATAGCTGACTTATTTAAAGTAGGCTTGCCTTTACTCTTAGGATGAACAATATACTTCTTATAATTACTATTAGATAAAAAAGATCTTGTGCTTATGGACTTCTTTGATAATTGAGCTTCTATCTTAGATAGAATATCTTCTCTTACTTTCTTATCTCGTTCTGCTCTCTTTCTCGACCAGGTAATTATACAACGATCATTATTATAGCTTGTCTCGTATATAGCTAAATCTTCATTTATAAATTTAAAATTCTTTAAATTGTATATCTCTGCATGACGATCCTTTAATAAACCTAGCTTTAATCCTACTATAAATTCATCTCCCTTTGCTTTTAATGATTGGAGATTCTCATTAGAAAATAAACCTCTATCTCCTACTAATATAAATCTTCTGATCTTAAACTTCTTTTTTAGCTTCGTCATAACTGAAGGTATTGTTTTACCTTCAAATGTATTCCCAGGATAAACATCAAAGCCTAAGGGCATACCTTCTGTATCTACTAAAAGTCCAAATACCACTTGTGTGCAATCACTCCTCTTCTCTTTGCTATAACCAAACCTTCGAAGATTATCTAAATCCTCACGGGTACTCTCAAATCTCAATGTCGTTAAATCATACAAAATAACATCACACTCATTGAAAAAACTTAATTGAGACTTACCTCGCATATAAAGAGTCTTCTCTATATCTTCTTTATGCTTACTTAGAATATCTAAAGAACGATAAATGTCTTGAAGATGAAGCTCCCCTTCTAAAAAATCAGGATAAAATAACTTCTGCCAGTGTGAAAATACTTTAAGCTTAGAACAAGGCTCTACAAAACGACTTATAACCAATGTAAAAATAATCTTAACAAAATCAAATTGCACTTTACGATGCTTCTGTTTTAAATCTGTTAATAATCTATAGAGATTTAATTGTTTAAAAATAGTATCTATTATAAGCAAAGGACCTAAAATAAAAGTGTCTTTTACATCAATCTCTTTTAATAACTTACTAGCAGGAATTATCTCTAACTCTTTAGATAATACTTCTAGAAGCTTCTTCAAGTTAACTTCCTTATCCGCGGCTTTACCTAAAGACATTAGAATCCTTTGCTTCACTTGAGAACCTAATCTGTAGCTCTCAACAAGATGATAATATATGTCTCCTCTCGGATTTCTTGTAGACCTTATGAACATAAAAATACATTACAAGAAAAATATAAAAAATAAAAGAAAATAAGGTATATGACGCGTAGTGTATGATAAATAAGTACACTACACTTTTTGACCAAAATACAAACACAATAACCGCTAATGACTATAAATACAACATTCCTTGAAAAAAATATCACGAAAATTCAAATTAAGTGTCAAACTCAGGTTCAAGATTTTCTTGGAAATGAAGTTATGGAGAGCGATAATATTCAATGTCAAATAGAGACAAATGATGCATTTAAAGATATGGATATGAGAATATTTTTGGAAGAACTTCTTTTTAGCGTAGAGTTAAAAAGTGTTGTTAAAGCCTTACATAATGTAGTTGAAGGTGATGATATAACATCAATAGATATTGAGAAAATAACTACTGCGGAAGTTGATCCATCTATGTATGAAACTCAAGCCTTTCTTAGTTTTCTAGAAAGAACTTCAGAAGGAGATATCAATAATTATAATTCGGAACTAAGTGCATTGAAAAGTCTATGGTCTAATTGTCAAGAAAACCCACAAACTTCCTTGTCACGTGAAGATCAGCTTATAAAAGATGTATTTATGTTTTGGAGAGACCACATGATATCTGTAAATCATATTAACAATTGTCAGGAAGAGGTTAGAGCTTATGTATTTAATAATGATGAGTTATCTTTGTACATAGAAAGCTACATAAACCCTCTACAGACTGGCACTCAACAAAATGCTGATCAAGTGATATTAGAATTTAATGATATAAAAGAAATACAAGATAACTGTACTGTGGATGAGGGTTTGGAGCTAACTGATCCTCAAAGAGAAGCTGAACAGCTTATAAGAGAGATGTTTGCATTTTGGATTGATAAAATGATACCTCTTAATAATAATGTTTGTCAACAGGGTGTGGTAGACTATATAGCTGGTAATGATGAGTTAATACTTTTTATAAATGATTTATTCAATGTTGCCCTTGATCCTCTTAATACTATATATGATGATATCAGTGAACCTGAGAGTCCATTTCGAGATCGCATGAGGGGCCACTTGGATGAATTGGAGAGCAATTGGGATATGTGTATAAATGGCTAGGGGTTGCCTGCTGGTTTTAAGTTTTGTAGATAATCCTCAAAAGGCAAGTCGCTATTGTCAAGTTCTTTGGAACAGAGTGCCTCGCCAATAAGGCTACCAGCCAAGCTTTCTAACTCATTGGCACTCAAATCTATTTTTAGCATTTGATACAGGGTAGATCCCGCAGCAATAACACGACCGATATAAGGTAGATTTTTCAAAGCCTTTCTTTTCAATTTGCCAAATCGGCTCAATAACCTTAGAGATTTTGTTTCATAACAATTTGAGCTGACTTTTAGGGTGTTTAACTTTGTGCCTATTCTTTTGATGGCTTATGATGCGCTCTTTCATAAGCTTTTACTATTATTATAATAGATGTCTGATCTTTGTATCTCGTCAATAACTTTAAATAAATGAGAAGATCTAACTTTTTATTAAGAAGCTTTATTTGATCTTATGTATTTGAAATGTCTTCTTTGCCAAATATATAGCTAATGTGCTAGCTTCTCTTATGAGTTTGTCTTCGATGAGTTTCTTTTCTTAGATTCATTATAAAGGGCATATTTGATGTTGATCGATGAATAGATGAGGTAGGTTTATCTATTGATCCAGAAAGAAATATTTTAAAAGAGACAATAACACTGTTGAGTGTAATGTAAAATGTAAAGTAGAGTTCATCAACAAAAATAAAACTTGTATGAGATAGTAAGGACAGCAAATTTAAAATAAAGTTCTGAAAAAGAGTAGCAGGAATGAATAAAAAGCTAGCAATACCAGAATTATTAGAACAGGCGAACAAAAGTCGTATTTTGATTTTACGTATGCTTGAAAAGGCAGGCAGTGGTCATCCTGGAAGCTCCTTATCTGCTATTGATCTTATTACGGCACTTTTTTTTAGGCAGATGCATTTTAAACCTCAAAATCCGACTTGGCCAGATCGAGATCGCTTTATTTTAAGTAAAGGGCATGCAGCTCCTGCTCTTTATGCCACCTTAGGTTACTGTGGATATTTTGACCCAGAAGATACATTGTCTTTACGCAAACTAAATAGTCCTTTTCAGGGTCATCCTGATCATATAAGAATCCCTGCTGTAGAGGCTTCTACAGGTTCTTTAGGTCAAGGTTTATCTGTATCTATCGGAATGTCCCTTTGCGCGCGTATGGATAAGAAGAGTCATCGTATTTACTGCCTTATAGGGGATGGTGAGATGCAGGAGGGGCAAGTATGGGAAGCTATTATGTCAGCTGGAAATTTTTCTTTAGATAACTTATGTCTTATTATAGACTGCAACAAATATCAGATTGATGGTCGAGTAGATGACATCATGAGCTTATCTCCTCTTGTGGAAAAACTTCAGGCTTTTAAATGGAATGTCTTACAAATTGATGGACATGATATGCCTCAAATTGTAAAAGCTTTTGAAGATGCTTCTTCTCATAAAGGGCAGCCTACTGTGGTGGTTGCTCATACAATTAAGGGTAAAGGAGTAAGCT
Source organism: Bdellovibrionales bacterium (assembly GCA_965262715.1). Classification (GTDB taxonomy): domain Bacteria; phylum Bdellovibrionota; class Bdellovibrionia; order Bdellovibrionales; family JAUICD01. Next base: position 2,833,543 of record OZ253553.1, read on the forward strand.
TTATGGAAAATGACAATCATTGGCATGGTGTGGCTCCCAACTCACAGGAATTAAAGCAAGCTCTTGATGAACTCAATTCACCATCTGCAAAATGATGAAAAGATGGCAATGCCAGAAGCCTTTTTTTGCAAAACTAAAGATATAATTTTAATAAGAGAAGGTACATATCAATAACGAAGATGAGGAGATACAAGTTTATCACATAACCTTTTTTTGGAAAATTAAAGATACAGTTTAAACGAGGAGGTACGTATCGGTAACGAAAAAGCGACGAGGGTGAGTTTTGGGGAGTCTTTGTTAGAGTTGGGAGAGGAGTTTCCAGAGATTGTGGTTTTGGATGCAGATTTGTCTAAGAGCACGCAGTCTGCCTTATTTGCTAGGAAGTTTCCTGAAAGATTTTTTCAGATGGGTATTCAGGAGGCCAATATGATTGGAGCGGCTTCTGGCATGGCCTTTGATGGGAAAATTCCTTTTTTATGTTCTTTTGGGGCTTTTCTGACGGGTCGGTTTGACACTATACGTGTAACTGTTGGTTATGGTGAGGCAAATATTCGATTAGTGGGTACTCATGCTGGTATTGGCATTGGAGAAGATGGAACGACACAGATGGCTTTGGAGGACTTAGCTTGTATGCAGGTTATACCTGGAATGAGTGTATTTTCTCCGGCAGATGATATAGAGACGAAGGCTCTTATGAGGTACTTGGTAGATCATAAAGGCCCTGTTTATTTAAGGTTAACTCGTCAAAAAGTTCCTCAAGTTTTTGAAAGTGGTTACCAATTTCGTTATGGAAAGTTCACAGAGGTTAAGGAAGGAAAGGACGCGCTCGTTTTGACCACGGGTCATCAGACGGGTTTAGGCCTGCAAGCGGCTAACTTATTAGAGAAAGAAGGAATAAGTCTTGCTGTTATGAATGTTTGTACTATTAAGCCTATTGATAGGAAAGCTATTGAATATTGGATAAATCGGGTTCCTTTTATTTTTACGGCAGAAGACCATAATGTGGTAGGAGGTATGGGCAGTGCTGTGGCAAATGTCATGGCAGAGAAGGCTTCACAAGCTAGGCTTGTTAAAATTGGAGTTCCTGACACTTTTGGAGAAAGCGGCCCACCTAATGCTCTTTATGAAAAGTATGCTTTAGATGCCACAGGTATAGCCCGCACTGTCAAAAGTCATCTTTCTTTGGTATCTTAAGTTATTGGGTGTTTTTTTCAAAAAAGTTATTTATATTTAATAAGGAGGTCCCAATGATAAAAAAAATTATTCAATTATTCATTCTTTTTATAATAGGCTTATTTGCAAATCCTTCTTATGCAAAGATAGACATAGCTATTTATGGAGGTATGAAACGGTTTAATGGAACGACAGTGAATATGCCAAGTGAAGCTGGGCCAAAGACAGATTGGGAAAACCACTCATGGATTTTTAATACAGATGTTTTCTATAGGTTACCTGCGGGTTTTAGTATTGGTTTAAGGTATCAACATCTTTTATCGTCAGGTATGTATATCAAGGTACCAGATACACAGTCTTCTTCTAATGATACGCAGTCTAGTTCAGAGACAGAGGCTGTTGAAGCAGAATCAGGCCCATTACAAGAGTTTTATTCTAACGCTGGTCGGATAGCTCTTTTGGGACGCTATAGGTTTATCAATGGCTCAGATACAGAGGGGTTTTTTACGGGAGTGTTGGTTGCATTGGATGTGTTTAAATTTTTTATGTTTGATATGAACAAGACAGAGGATGAATTTTCTGTTGATAAAACGATGACAAGTAACTCATGGTTGTGGGAAAAATTAACAGGTCAGGTTGGTTTTGAGGTGGGTTTTAGATGGTCTCATCTTTTTTTAAAGGCAGAAGTAGGTTATGATTTATTTTCTTTTAGTAATTTAAGTTGTAGTTCTCAAGTAGGTCAGTGCGCAACCCATACTCCGGAGGATTCGTTCAATTTAAATTCTTTTTACGGTATGTTAGGAATAGGCTATGCCTTCAAATAAATGTCATAAAAGGTCATATAACGAACAATGAAACCGACTATTTTGTGTGTTGATGATGAGATTGACAATGTTGAAGTCTTAGAAAGGACTTTCCGCACATCTTATCATGTTATGACGGCTACTTCTGGTTTGGAGGCTCTTAAGTTATTAGAGCAAAAAGAAGTGGCTGTTATTATTAGTGACCAAAGAATGCCTCAAATGACAGGGGTGGAGTTTTTTCAGAAGTCTATTTCTTCACATCCTGACACCATACGTATATTATTGACGGGCTATAGCGACATAAGCTCTGTTATTGATGCTATTAATACCGGTCAGGTTTATCGGTATATCACAAAGCCTTGGGACATCCATGATTTAAAGTCTACTGTTGCAAGGGCTGTAGAACGTTACTCTATGCACAAGGAACTTCAGCAAAAGACAGAAGACCTTAAAAAAGCATATGAAGATCTTAAAAGCTTAGATCAAACTAAGTCTCATTTTATGTTATTGATTCATCACGAGTTGAGGACTCCGTTAACAATTATTTCCAACTTTTTAGAGTTGCTGGCACAATCTGGTTTAGGTGCGGATCAGGCTCTTTATTGTCAAAAGATCCAATCTGGAGCAGATCGTTTGAATGAGCTGATTTTCTCTGTTTTAGAGATTATGGAAGCTGAGACGGGGCGATTAAAACCTGTTAAAGGCTCTATTCATCTAAAACCTATTATAGAAGACCTTCTCTCAGAACTTCAGAGTTTTGCAAAGGATAGAAAGCAAGCTTTTGACCTCCAAATTTCAGAAGATTTTGTGTGTGCAGATCAAAAAATTATAAAAAAGGTACTTAAAAAGTTATTTCAAAATGCTATTAAATTTTCAGAACCTGATAGGACGATCTCTATTCGAGCTGCTCATAAGGAAGATCAAGATATAGAGGTTTCTATAACAAATACTGGTCCAACTCTTTCTGAAGAGACTATTAGGAGTATTTTAAAGCCGTTCACACTTAATGAAGACAGCATGAAGCATAGCAAGGGGCTTGGGCTTGGGCTTAGTCTTTGTCAATCTTTATTAAAGTGTCATGGCTCCAAATTACAGATTATCAGTCAGAACAACACTATAAAAGTTAGCTTTGTTCTTAAAAAATGAATTTCAATCAATAGAATGATTGTCAGGACGTGATATTCTCATTATAATAATAAAAATGCTTTACAAACACTAAAATTTAAATTTATATTCTTATAATTTTTTATGTGTAAAAAAGTTGAGGAAGAGGGAAAATAATTTATGGCAACTCAAAGTGTTCAAAGTCAAAAAATTCATATTCGTCTTAAGGCATTTGATTACAGACTACTTGATCAATCAACAAAGGAGATCATAGAAACTGTTCGGAGGACAGGCGTAAAAGTTGCGGGACCTATACCACTTCCTACTAGAATTAATCGCTATACTGTTTTAACATCGCCGCATGTAGATAAAAAATCACGTGAACAATTTGAAATTCGCACTCACAAGCGAGTTTTAGATATTTTAGACCCAACACAGCAAACTGTTGATCAGTTGATGAAGTTAGACCTTTCGGCGGGAGTAGATGTAGAGATCAAGTTATCGGTAGTTTAGATAAAGAAGTGATTTGATAAGACTTTATAGTAGCTTAGAAAACTTGATGGACGTTTTTTTCAAATAATGGGAATATAAATTTTCAATTAGAGGTTAGGGATAATATAATGGCAAATGACAATCAGAAAGACAATAATTCGAAGACACCTTCTTTAGAGGATTCTCAAGGAAGCCATGTATCTGCAGGTTCTTCTACCAAAGATTCTGTACTAGAGGATAAGCAAACGGAGTCAGTTGAATCATCAAGTTTAGAGACCAGTTCGGAAAATGAGGTGAAGAAAGATGATCTAATAGAGCCAAAAGCTTCAACAGAGGGTTTGCAGGCTCAAGCAGATAGTCCTGATCAAGTAGCAGAGTCTTCTTCTCAAACTTCAGATCAAGTTGCCAAAACACAGGAGCAAACTGAGGCTGAAAGTTCAGATTTAATGGATGAGGGAGCTACTATATCTGAAGCAGAGGAGATTATAGAAGAGACATTACCAGAGCTTTACTTAAATGGTTTCTATGCTATCAAGTTAGGCATGTCTTCTATTTACAATGATCAAGGGCAAATTGTTCCTGTGACAGTTTTAAGATTTGATACTTGGAAGGTCACACAGATAAAAACAAAAGACAGAGATGGATATGTTGCTATTCAATTAGGATCGGGTCCAAAGTCTGAGAAAAAGTCGAATCTTCCTCAAAAAGGTCATTTAAAGCCTTCTGGGTTTCCAACTAATGTGACTTTTTTACGTGAGATTAGGGGAGAAGTTCCACATCAACCTTCCAAAGACAGTGAGAAGGAGGCTAGCGCAACTTCTCAAGATACTAAAGATGGCAAGTCTATCAATTGCCAGTTAGGTCAAGTTTTATCCATTCATAGCTTAGCAAAAGGTGATCGTGTACATCTTTCATCTATTTCAAAAGGACGTGGTTTTGCAGGCACAATAAAACGTTTAGGTTATAGCGGAGGCCCTGCTTCACATGGGTCTCAATTTCACAGAAAGCCAGGTTCTATAGGAATGTGTGAAGAACCTGCACGCGTGCTTCCTGGAAAGGGCATGCCAGGTCATCATGGAAATCGGAATGTGACTTTAAAGCATGTGGAAATCGTGGATGTGATTTCAGCAAAAAAGGTTTTATTAGTTAAAGGCAGTGTTCCTGGTGGGCGCAACAGCCTTGTTAAGTTAATGAAAGAGAGTGTCTAAATCATGCCTCAGATAGATGTATTACATTGGAACCGTCAAAAGATGAAAAGCATAGAGCTTCCTGATATTGTATTTGCAGGACCTATTAAAAAATATATTTTACACGAGGTTGTGAAATGGCAACTTGCTAAAAAACGTCAAGGAACTCACAAAGTAAAAACTCGTGGCGAAGTCTCTGGAGGAGGTAAAAAGCCTTTAAAACAAAAAGGTTCAGGGCGTGCGCGTCAAGGTTCTATACGCTCTCCTTTGATGAAGGGAGGAGGGGTGATATTTGGTCCTTCTCCAAGGAGTTACAATTACGCTCTTGGTAAAAAGGTTAAGAGAGCGGGTCTGCGATCAGCACTTTCTTATCTTTTTAAGGAAAAGCGTTTCTATGTTGTACCAGAGATGACATCTGAAGATGGAAAGGCAAAAGATCTTTTAAAAAAATTACAAGGTTTTGGTGTTTCCAAAGCAGTGTTGATTGACAATTTAGAAGTACCGCTTTTTAAAAGAGCAGCTAGAAACTTACCTTATTTCAGGTATTATTCTACAGAGGGTTTGAATGTATATGATCTTTTAAAATATGATACGGCTATTGTTACAGAAGGTGCATTAAGTGGTATTATTGCAAGATGCGCGCCGCCTCATCATGAGGATGGACAAACTAATGAAGATGAAATGAGTCACCACGATGGAAACCACCACGATGAGAACCATCAAGACGGCAACCATCAAGATAAGCGGAGTGATTAAGTATGTACCATATTATAAAAGAGCCTCTCACAACAGAGAAAAATGCAAAGCACCAGGCACAAAACACTTATGTTTTTAAGGTAGATAAAACAGCAACTAAGCAACAAATCATGAAAGCTATTGAGCAGTTATTTGAGGTTAAAGTTATAGGTATTCGGACTCTTATTTCTAGGAGGCGTAGGCATAGGGGACGAGGACGACGTACGGGTAAAAATACGGATAAAATTCATTATTGGAAGAAGGCTTTTGTAAAACTATCGCCTAATAATAAGATTCGACTTTTTGAAGGAGCTTAAATTAATTGTTTAAGGACATAGTACAATGACTCTTAGAAACTACAAACCATTCACATCTTCTCGAAGAACTATGACGAAGGCTGATTTTTCTCAAATCACCAAGGCATTTCCGGAAAAATCACTAGTTACAAAGAAAGATCAAAAAGCAGGCCGTAACAACCAAGGCCGTATCACTGTACGTTTTCGTGGATCTGGTCATAAAAAGCGTTATCGCATTATAGATTTTAAGCGATCTAAAGCAGACATTCCTGCAACTGTTTCTGCTATTGAATATGATCCAAATCGTTCTGCTTTTATAGCTCTTTTGTATTATAAGGATGGAGCAAAATCTTACATTGTTGCTCCCTTAAATTTAAAAGTTGGTGATACTGTTTTATCTTCTGAATCAGCGGATATCAAACCTGGTAATAATATGACTTTATCAAAGATCCCATTAGGAACAATGATTCACAATATTGAAATCAAGCCAGGTAAAGGAGGACAGCTTGCTTTGTCTGCGGGTTCTTATGGCACATTGGTTGCGAAAGAGGAACGTTATGTTTTAGTGAAACTTCCTTCAGGAGAGGTCAGGAAGGTGCTTACTGTTTGTAGAGCTTCTATAGGTCAGGTGGGTAATATAGAAAATGAAAATATTAAGATAGGTAAAGCAGGTCGAACACGTTGGCTTGGTTGGCGGCCTCATGTTCGAGGTATGTGTCAAAATCCAATTGACCATCCTATGGGAGGGGGTGAAGGAAAAGGAAAAGGGAATCATCCTCAGACTCCTTGGGGTAAGCCTTGTAAAGGACATAAAACACGTCATAATAAGAGGGATGCTCACCTTATTGTAACTGCAAGAAAACCAAGAAAGAAAAAGAAATAATAAGGAGGTTATGTGGGACGTTCTATTAAAAAGGGGCCATTTATTGATGACCATTTATTAAAAAAAATACAAAAAGCTAAGTCTGAAGGAGATCGTAAGGTCATAAAAACTTGGTCAAGACGTTCGACGGTGATTCCAGATGCTGTGGGCTTGACATTTGCCATTCATAATGGCAAAAAGTTTATTCCTGTTTATATAACAGAAAACATGATTGGTCATAAATTGGGAGAATTTGCTCCAACAAGAATTTTTAAGAGTCACTCTGGAGATAAGAAAATGAATGTGACTCGATAAGAGCTGGAGTTTAATTTTATTTTAAGAGAGAGGATAAGGTTATGGAAGTGAAAGCTTCTTTAAAATTTGCAAAGATAGGGACACAAAAGACTAGGCTTATTGCTAATTTAGTCAGGGGGCAGCATGTAGAAAAGGCATTGAAGCAGTTAGTTTTTTTAAACCGCAAGCCGGCAAAGGTTATAAAAAAACTTATCTTATCCACGCTCGCAAATGCCAGGCAAAATAGTTATATTGACATAGACAATTTGTTTATTAAGACAATCACTGTAGATGAGGGGCCTCATTACAAACGTCAGATTCCTAGGGCACAGGGACGAGCTGCTTTAATCAGAAAAAAGTCAAGCCATATCGATTTGGTGTTGGTTGAGAGGTAAAATATTTATGGGTCAAAAAGTAAATCCAATTGGATTGAGATTAGGTATTAATAGGACATGGGATTCTCGCTGGTACAGTAAGGGACCTAGTTTTGCTAAGAACTTACATGAAGATTTTAAATTACGCGAATATGTAAAAAAACAATTAAAACACGCTGGGATCTCAAAAATTGAAATTGAACGCATTGCAAGCAAGGTGAAGATTATTATTTTTTCTGCAAGGCCTGGTGTTGTGATTGGGAAAAAAGGAACAGGTATTGATGCTCTTAAAGCTGATGTGCAGCGTTTGACAAAGGACGAAGTCTTTATCAATATTCAGGAGATCAGAAAGCCTGATATCGATGCTCATTTAGTCGCTAAGAGTATCGCTATACAGTTAGAAAAACGTGTTTCTTGGCGCAGAGCACTTAAGAAAGCTTTGAAAGCTGCTGTTTTAGGTGGAGTTAAAGGGATTAAGGTACAAGTTGCAGGCCGACTGGATGGGGCGGAAATTGCAAGAACAGAATGGTACACTGAAAAAAGTGTACCACTTCACACCTTAAGAGCTCAGATTGACTATGCGACAGCAGAGGCGCTGACAACTTATGGGATCATTGGAGTGAAGGTATGGATTTACAAGGGGGATGTTATGTCACTTAAGGCATTACGTCAGGAGACACAACGTGCTTAGTCCTAAGAAGATTAAATGGAGAAAGCAATTTCGACCTTACTTAAGTGGTAAGGCTCATTCAGGGAACAAAGTTTCCTTTGGTGATTTTGGGATGCAGGCTCTTACAGCAGGTAAATTAACCTCTCGTCAAATTGAGGCCAGCCGTATTGCTATTAGTCGTTCTGTGAGAAGAGGCGGACGGGTTTGGATCCGTATATTTCCTCATATTCCTGTGACCAAGAAGCCAGCAGAAACGCGTATGGGAAGTGGTAAAGGGGCTCCAGAGTATTGGATTGCTCATATAAGACCTGGTACAATTCTTTTTGAAATGATTGGAGTGACTGTAGCGCAAGCAAAAAGAGCTTTTGAATTGGCTGGTCATAAACTACCTATTAAAACAAGATTTTTAGAAAGAGAGTCTTTATGAAATACAAAAATATAAAAAACTTAGAACAAGAAGAGATTTTTAAAAAGATAACAGAGTGTTCAAACGAGCTTTTTCACTTAAGAATGACAAAAAAACTAAATCAGGTGACCAATCCTGTAAAGATTAGAACATTGAGGCGGGATATTGCTCGTTTGAAAACAGTATTATCTCAAAGAAGGTTATCAAAAGATATAAACTTAGAAGCAATTGCAGGAAATTAATATTTGGAGATGAAAGATGACAGAGAATCAGGATGAAAAGAAAGAACAGAAGACAGATGATGTAGTAGATCAGACGACGTCAGATCAAGATCAGATTAAAGCAGATAGCGTGAAGTCTAAAGACAACAAAGATAGCGTGGAGTCTAAAGACAACAAAGATGTTGATGATAGCAAATCGCCTGATCAAGCACCTTTAAAAGCTGAGAAGAAAGAGGAACTTCGAAGACCAAAATTGAAGGCAGATATAAGAGTTCAGCAGGTGGGTCATCGAAGAAAGGTTATTGATACGGATAAAGCGAAGGAGCGTGGACGCAAGATTGAAGTTATTGGTGATGTGATCAGTGATAAGATGGACAAGACCATCACTGTGCAAATATATAGGAAGGTTCGTCACCCTCGTGTTGGCAAGTACATTAAAAGGAGTACAAAATTCAAGGCTCATGATGAAAAAAATGTAGCACATATAGGGGACAAGGTTTTAATTCACGCCACCCGCGCCCTTAGTAAGACAAAATATTGGAAGTTATCGAGGATTATAAAAGCTGGCGAAAGATTATGATGTTAAGGATAAGATTTCCTTAACATGAGGTAAAAAAATGAAGAGGGTCTCCCTCCTAAAAATAGTCAGGCATTCTAGGCAATCAGCATTTTACTGATGGTGTTAACCATCATGCTGATTGCCAGAAAGTTGCCAGAGGCAAGACTATTTTTAGTGAGACAGCAGTTATCGAGGATTATAAAAGCTGGCGAAAGATTATGATGTTAAGGATAAGATTTCCTTAACATGAGGTAAAAAAATGAAGAGGGTCTCCCTCCTAAAAATAGTCAGGCATTCTAGGCAATCAGCATTTTACTGATGGTGTTAACCATCATGCTGATTGCCAGAAAGTTGCCAGAGGCAAGACTATTTTTAGTGAGACAGCAGTTATCGAGGATTATAAAAGCTGGCGAAAGATTATAGGTGTTAAGGGTAAGATTTCCTTAACATGATGTTAAAAGATGAGGAGAGTCTTCTTACTAAAAATGAATGGATTTTTGAGTCAATGAGCATTTTACGAGGGTGTTAGTCGTCGTGCTCATTGACTCAAAAATGGTGAGAGGCTCGCCTCGAGAGGCCAGTTTATTTTTAGTGAGACAGCAGTTATCGAGGATTATAAAAGCTGGCGAAAGATTATAGGTGTTAAGGGTAAGATTTCCTTAACATGATGTAAAAAGATGAAGGGAGTCTCCCACCTAAAAATAGTCAGGCTTTCTAGGCAATCAGCATTTTACTGATGGTGTTAACCATCATGCTGATTGCCAGAAAGTTGCCAGAGGCAAGACTATTTTTAGGGAGACAGAAAGGTAATTTAAGATGATACAGATGCAAACTTGGTTAAAAGTCGCAGATAATTCAGGTGCTAAAGAGGTACAGTGTATAAAAGTGCTTGGAGGTTCTAAAAGGATGATTGCCTCAGCAGGTGATATTATAGTTGTTTCTATAAAATCAGCAATTCCTAACTCCAAAGTTAAAAAAGGAGAGATGGCAAAGGCGGTGATTGTTAGAACGATACAAAAACAACGAAGACCGGATGGGAGTTATATAAGGTTTGATGAAAATGCTGTGGTTTTAGTCAATGCCAATAAAGAACCTATAGGCACACGTATTTTTGGCCCAGTTGTTCGAGAGCTAAGAGCTAAAAAATTTGTTAAAATTGTTTCTTTAGCTCCAGAAGTCTTATAAAAAAACTTATTACACAGTGAAGCAGGAGCGCATGGAATGTTGTTCGTTTCTATATATGTTTCGTAGTGCTTTCAGCTAGATTAAGGACAATGCTTAGACAAGTTCTTTCAAATTGGTTTTGTGCTACAAGGGACCGGTAACACTTTCTTCGCAATATAACACAGATAAGTTAAATTTACCTACAACTCAATGGAAGGCCTAACATCTGGCATTCAGTTGCACTATTACAGGACACACAGCTACCATTTTGACAAACAGAACAAGAAGGGCAATCTGACCTTGAAGTGCATTGTGGTGTAGGAGTGACACATGTTCTAGTACATCCATTGGTTACAAGATTTTGGCCGCTTGGGCAACTACTAGGTCCACTGAGGGTGCTGCCACAGCTTCTAGTACATCCATTTGTTTGTAATTCTTGACAGGTTCCACTACAGCTAGTAGGTCCACTGAGGGTACTGACGCAGCTTCTAGTACATCCATTTGTTTGTAACCTTTGACAACTTCCACAGCGACTAGGTCCACTGGTGGTGCTGACACAACTTCTAGTACATCCATTTGTTTGTAACCTTTGACAACTTCCACAGCTACTAGGCCCACTGGCGGTGCTGACACAACTTCTAGTACATCCATTTGTTTGTAACCTTTGACAACTTCCACAGCTACTAGGCCCACTGGCGGTGCTGACACAACTTCTAGTACATCCATTTGTTTGTAACCTTTGACAACTTCCACAGCTACTAGGCCCACTGGCGGTGCTGACACAACTTCTAGTACATCCATTTGTTTGTAACCTTTGACAACTTCCACAGCTACTAGGCCCACTGGCGGTGCTGACACAACTTCTAGTACATCCATTTGTTTGTAACCTTTGACAACTTCCACAGCTACTAGGCCCACTGGCGGTGCTGACACAACTTCTAGTACATCCATTTGTTTGTAACCTTTGACAACTTCCACAGCTACTAGGCCCACTGGCGGTGCTGACACAACTTCTAGTACATCCATTTGTTTGTAACCTTTGACAACTTCCACAGCGACTAGGTCCACTGGTGGTGCTGACACAACTTCTAGTACATCCATTTGTTTGTAACCTTTGACAACTTCCACAGCTACTAGGCCCACTGGCGGTGCTGACACAACTTCTAGTACATCCATTTGTTTGTAACCTTTGACAAGTTCCACAGCTACTAGGCCCACTGACTGTGCTGACACAGCTTGCACTACATCCACTACCTACTTTTCTTTCGCAACTGCCACATGTCACTGGTGTTGTACAAGCATTATTACATAATATTTGTCCAGTTGGGCAGACACAAGACCCATTACTACATTGTTTGCCACCGGTACATGTCACTCCAGCACAAGGGTCAGGCGTAACACATTGGCCACTCTTACATTGTTTGCCACCGGTACATGTCACTCCAGCACAAGGGTCAGGCGTAACACATTGGCCACTCTTACATTGTTTGCCACCGGTACATCCAGGACAACATTGTCCAGTTGGGCAGACACAAGACCCATTACCACATTGTTTGCCATTGGTACATGTCACTCCATCACAAGGGTCAGGCGTAACGCACTGGCCATTACTACATTGTTTGCCATTAGTACACGTCACCCCAGCACAAGGGTCAGGCGTAACACATTGGCCATTACTACATTGTTTGCCACCGGTACATGTCACTCCAGCACAAGGGTCAGGCGTAACACATTGGCCACTCTTACATTGTTTGCCACCGGTACATCCAGGACAACATTGTCCAGTTGGGCAGACACAAGACCCATTACCACATTGTTTGCCATTGGTACATGTCACTCCATCACAAGGGTCAGGCGTAACGCACTGGCCATTACTACATTGTTTGCCATTAGTACACGTCACCCCAGCACAAGGGTCAGGCGTAACACATTGGCCATTACTACATTGTTTGCCACCGGTACATGTCACTCCAGCACAAGGGTCAGGCGTAACACATTGGCCACTCTTACATTGCTTGCCACCGGTACATCCAGGACAACATTGTCCAGCTGGGCAGACACAAGACCCATTACTCCTGAGTTTGACACTTAATTCAAATTTTCGGAACATTTTCTTTAAAGAATGCTTTATTTATAGGTATTAGCGGTCAGTGAGTTTGAATTTTCGTCAAAAGTGTAGTGAAACAATTTATTAAATACACTGCATCATACGCTTATTTTTTCTTGATTTTTTAAATTTTTTATGTAGTCTAATTTCATGTTTATAAAAGAGACTAAAAACGGCAGAGGCCAGAAATATTATCATATTGTGGAAAGCTATCGCAAAGATGGTAAGAGTCGACATAGGACACTTATGTCTTTAGGTCGAGTAAAAGATACTCGCTTAGAAGAGCTTCTTGATCTTATAGGCCGTCATTTAGATGTTGCATCTGCCAGTCAAATAGCTAAAGAGATTGATGTACAGAACACATTTATATTAGGTCCACTGCTTATTATAGACGCTATTTTTAAACAATTAAACCTCTATGAGTTATTAACAGATTTAAAACAGAAGCATCCTAAAGTACAATTTGATTTTGTTAAGATTATTTTTACATTGGTTATAAATCGCTTTGTAGAGCCTTGTTCTAAGCTTAAAGTATTTTCACATTGGCAGAAGTTATTTTATCCTGATTTTTTAGAAGGGGAGCTTCATCTTCAGGACATTTATCGTTCTTTAGATATTCTAAGTAAGCATAAGGAAGATATAGAGAAGACTCTTTATACACAAGGTAAGTCTCAGTTAAGTTTTTTCAATGAGTGTGATGTTATTTTGTATGATTTAACGACATTGAGATTTGAGAGTACCCGAGAGGATTTAGATAATCTTCGAAGATTTGGTTATAGCAAAGAGAAGAGGAGTGATTGTACCCAGGTGGTATTTGGACTTTTAGTAGATAGAGAAGGTATGCCCTTAGGCTTTGATGTTTATCCTGGAAATACCTTTGAAGGTAAAACCATACCTTCAGTTATGGAGAAACTAAAAAAGAAGTTTAAGATCAGAAGATTTATATTAGTAGGAGATAGAGGTTTATTTTCTAATGAGAATTTACAATCTGTAAAAGCAAAGGGAGATGAATTTATAGTAGGATTAAAGCTAGGTTTATTAAAGGATCGTCATTCAGAGATATACAATTTAAAGAATTTTAAATTTATAAATGAAGATTTAGCTATATACGAGACGAGTTATAATGATAATCGTTGTATAATTACCTGGTCGAGAAAGAGAGCAGAACGAGATAAGAAAGTAAGAGAAGATATTCTATCTAAGTTAGAAGATAAGCTTTCAAAATCGTCATCAAGCACAAAGGATTTTGTATCTAATAGCAATTATAAGAAGTATATTATTCATCCTAAGAGTACAGGCAAGCCTACATTAAATAAGTCAGCTATAGATCAATCAGAGAAGACAGATGGTTTTTTTGGAATAATTACAAATACAGATAATTTAAGTTCTGAAGAGATTATAATGAACTATAAGCAGTTATGGAAGATAGAGAATTCATTTAGAGAATTGAAGGGTACATTAAAGACACGTCCTATGTTTCATTGGACAGATAAGAGAATATTAGGACATTTAGTTATGTGTTTTTTATCTTACTTATGTGAGGCTTATTTTGCTAAGAAGTTACATCAAAGAAACATCAAATTAAAAGATAAAGCGATCACAGATAAGAGAATAAGCTCAAGGCCATTGAGTGTAGCAGAAGCTATGTCAAAGCTGAAAGAGGTGCGAGCTATACCTGTCAGATATAAAGACAAAACTATTTGGATCAGAACAGATATTAACGGTAACAATACTGATGTATTTAAAGCTATAGGAGCAAAGATACCCTCTAAACAACTTAAAATTGAGTCTACTTAATCTTAAAAAAAATCTCTCAAATTTCTACCACAAAATGAAAATGTAGTGGCACAAAATTCCAATACAGCTTTAAGTAATTAAAATTACTCAACTTTATTTTTTCAACTGTCAAACTCAGGCATAATATTTGTCCAGTTGGGCAGACACAAGACCCATTACTACATTGTTTGCCATTGGTACATGTCACTCCAGTACAAGGGTTAGGTGTAACACAGCGGCCATTACTACATTGCTGACCACCGGTACATCCAGGACAACATTGTCCAGTTGGGCAGACACAAGACCCATTACTACATTGTTTGCCACTGGTACATGTCACTCCAGCACAAGGGTTAGGTGTAACACACTGGCCATTACTACATTGCTTGCCACCGGTACATCCAGGACAACATTGCCCAGTTGGGCAGACACAAGACCCATTACTACATTGTTTGCCACCGGTACATGTCACTCCAGCACAAGGGTCAGGCGTAACACATTGGCCACTCTTACATTGTTTGCCACCGGTACATCCAGGACAACATTGTCCAGTTGGGCAGACACAAGACCCATTACCACATTGTTTGCCATTGGTACATGTCACCCCAGCACAAGGGTCAGGCGTAACACACTGGCCATTACTACATTGTTTGCCACCGGTACATGTCACTCCAGTACAAGGGTCAGGCGTAACACATTGGCCACTCTTACATTGCTTGCCACTGGTACATCCAGGACAACATTGTCCAGCTGGGCAGACACAAGACCCATTACTACATTGTTTGCCATTGGTACATGTCACTCCAGCACAAGGGTCAGGCGTAACACATTGGCCACTCTTACATTGCTTGCCACTGGTACATCCAGGACAACATTGTCCAGCTGGGCAGACACAAGACCCATTACTACATTGTTTGCCATTGGTACATGTCACCCCAGCACAAGGGTCAGGCGTAACACATTGGCCACTCTTACATTGCTTGCCACTGGTACATCCAGGACAACATTGTCCAGTTGGGCAGACACAAGACCCATTACTACATTGTTTGCCATTGGTACATGTCACTCCAGCACAAGGGTCAGGCGTAACACACTGGCCATTACTACATTGTTTGCCATCGGTGCATTCAGGACAACATTGCCCATTTGGACAAGAAGGTGATGAAGTTGTAGTTGTCACAGATGGATCAATTTCAAAATCCATTCTTTTTTGAGATTGAATATCACGCTGGCTTGACTGTGTGATAGGGCATACATGTGATCCAAGTCTCTTATCAGTAGGTCCAAAGTAACAATAATCACCATCTTCTTCACAATAATAATAATAACTTTGTGAAGCAGACTGACCTTGGCTGTTAGATGCAAAAAGAGTGACTGTTCCTTCTATACAATCTGTATCTGAACTTGCAGGAATTCGTATCAACTCCCCATCACAACTAAAATTAACTTTACTACCACTATTAGCTTGATACTGGCAGGTATCTGCATTAAGCACTTCTATTTGTACAAAACGAGTTATCTCTGATCTTTCATATCTGTAAATGTCATTGTTCTCTAGTATTATAAGTATATTATTTGTACCGTCCGTAAAATCTAATGGATTGAAATAAGGTGTTACATTTGAAGTGACAGTTACTTCTTTTTTTCTATAGGTCAGACATCCAGCTTTTGTAGTATCAGAGCTTACAGCAGAAACTTCAATCAGCAAAGTTCCAGGGCTTTCAGATGAAAGATCTACTTCTAATGTGTCTACATCTGTCTCGTTTGTTGTAGTTTCTCCTGAAGGAAGTGTAGCTTTCCATTGAATGGAAGAGAAGTTTGCGCTATCTTTCAAGGCAAATGTAATAGCGTCGGATGCTCCGGCTTTAAGAGAGGCTGCACTATCTGATGAGAGTTCTATTTCTAAAATATCATTAAGCGAGCAAGAACCTCCGACCACAAATCTTTTACTAGCACTTGTTTTAAGCGTGGTTGACTGATAGGCGTTGGCAGACACATCATAAGCTCCTAATCCTGAAGAAAATTTTGTTTGATATGTCTCTGCTGTTGTTGGAGCATCTGTTACGATAGAATCAAAGCCTCTTTGGATCGACCACTTGTAATTGTCAGAAACTGGATCAGCATTGAGGAATTGTAGTTTTATATCTGACTCAGAAGGAAGGAGGCGATCTTCTTTAGCCTCATCTGTCGTAGTATCTATTTCAATAATTTGTCCTTTTTCATAGGTGACTTCTGCAGGGCTTGAGTTTCCTAATGAAGTATCTACATCAGTTTTTTTACAGTTTTGAAAAGAAAGTAGAAAAATAGGGATAAAAGCGGTTAGAATATATAGAGTATTTAAGTATGTAGGATTTGAATCTCTCAAAAAAGAAATGAGTTTTCTTTTTAGTTTGTTACAAGCTTTAGAATACTTTTGAAATTTACTCAAAATCTGAATTCCTATATTTTTTGTTTATTTTAAGATGTAAGGCTATAATAAGTTTTCGGCTAAAGTCTTAAATAGCATTAGAGAGATTTTGTCTTATTTTCGCACAAATCTAAGATTGCTAATTTTTTGGACAACAAAATTTATTTAAGAAGATAAGCGCAGATTTTTAGTGAGAAAAACTCGAATCAATCTGCTTTGGAGACTTTGATAAGTTTGAGATGATATTTTTCTATAAAACTAGCTATTCCTAACTCCAAGGTTAAAAAAGGGGAGAAGGCAAAGGCGGTGATTGTTAGAATGATACACAAACAACGAAGACCGGATGGGAGTTATATAAGGTTTGATGAAAATGCTATGGTTTTAGTCAATGCCAATAAGGAGTCTATAGGTACACGCATTTTTGGCCCAGTTGTTCGAGAATTAAGAGTTAAGAAGTTTGTTAAGATCATTTCTTTAGTCCCAGAAGTTCTATAAAAAATAAGGTTCATGACACCATCAGGACCTTATTAGGTGTGTTTTTTTTATTAATAGTAAATGGTTTTTTACTTGTTTTTTTATATTTCAATATATCTAATTTAAATTATTTTCTACAAGTAAAAAAACATTTCATTAATCATCAGTCAATACTTTTCTAATTTTTTTATAATGGATTATTTCTAATAATTTTTAATAATAATTCATATAAATTATCTTTTCTATAATTGAATCTAAATTCACATTCCTTAAGGTGTAAGCAGAATGTTTTTTTATTCATACCTCTAAACTTAAAAAGTCTTACTTTAGCCAGACCCCAAAAATTTTCTATTCCATTAATGTGATTGTTAATATTTTTTTCTTTTTTAGCGAATTCATTCTTTCCATGATGTACACGGTAATGTCTCTTATACCCTATATTTACAAGGCTATCATAGGATTTAAAACCATCTGTAAAAACAGTAGCACTCTTAGGTGTTTTTTGGCTTATGAGAAGCACGAGAATGCTTTGTGAGCAATTTTTAATCACTTGAGTATATACTTTGCCTTTTCTTTTTTTCAAACCAAAGACGATCGTTTTCCCACTTGATCCTCTACCACGAAGACCATGAACCCGTTTAGCTCCAAAATAACTTTCATCTATTTCAATTTCTCCTTTTGAAAAAATACTTTCCTTTTCACAAAATTCAGCTATTCTTATGCGAAGCTTTTTTAAAATTCTGTTAATAGCATTTCTGCTTATACCGGAAAAATAACTTATTTGTTGAGCTGTTAAATCTCCTGAAAAATAACGGATAATTTCTCTAAATTTCTTCTCAGAAATGAGGGAACAGATAATATACTTGTTTTTCATAGTCATAACAGTAAGTTAAACACTCTAAAAGTCAACTGATGGTGTCATGAACCAAAAATAATTTTAAATTATTTAGTTTGGATTTGAAAGTAAAGTGATTGTTATTATGGTGTGCAGACATGTGTTTTACAACTACAGCCATCGGGTTGATTAGGTGGTCTAGGATGACACCATTGTATTGTACAAGACCCTCTTCCTAAATACTCAGCTGGTGAAGATGCCTTACAATTTGAGGGTAATGTTTGTATAATTCTACATTCTGGCTCAATTCGGGTTGCTCCTATGTTACAATAGGCTTCTTTTGTGGTGCATGAAGCTGTTTGATATCCTTGTCCTTCACAACTCCAAGTGTATTGACGTGTTTTATATCTGAAACCAGCAGGTAAGCTGCTGTAAGATATACCGCCCCAATGTGTAGGAAAGGTTTTGTTTGTAGCAGTGCAGCCATTGCCGCACTGATGGACAAGGTTCTTTGGGCCGCATGTACATTCTGGTTTAGCTCTTCTTTTCCAGCAACTGCCGCTTTGGTAGCATTCTTGAGTGGATGGTAATCCAGATTGACATAGACGTGATGAAGTATATTCACCAGAGCCAGTACATGATGGCTTGTTCGTAAAGCACCTGATACTTGATTGACAGACTTGAGGTTGTCCTGCTGAAGGTCCATTTGCTGAAGGTGAAGCTGCGCAAGTCCAATTGTATGTTGTAGTGTCTACAGGATGAGGATGGAAGTAACCTTTTTTGCAGCATGTTGTGTTGAGCGCATTAGGCGAGGTACCACCACCACAAGTAGAGTTACCACCTGCACAGTCACATGCAGGTAATGGTATTAGTTTTCGACAAGTTGTAGCAGTATTGCCTTTAGGAGTACCAGCTCCTGGGCAATGCCATCGGTCATATCCGCCACTAGCGGTTTTATTTATAGCAGCAGCTGGAGAGGAGCAACCATATTTTGTATTGTTATTGCATTGACCATGTACTGTTGTAGGTATTAGTTTTCGACAAGTTGTAGCAGTATTACCTTTAGGTGTACCAGAACCTGGGCAATGCCAGCGGTCATATCCACCACTAGCAGTTTTATTTGTAGCTGCTGCAGAAGAAGTACAGCCATATTTTACATTGTTATTGCACTGACCATTTACTGTTGCGGTTACACATGAATTACCGCTTTTTGAGTAACCTGTGTTACAAGACCAACTGTTATAACATCCATTACTATCTCTATTACAAGTAGAGTTTGCAGGCTTAGTCCTATTGCATGAACTAGAAGTAGAACAGTTAGGTATTGTTTTTTGACAACTTCTTGCTGTAGTTCCAGCAGGTGTACCAGAACCTGGGCAATGCCATCGGTCATATCCGCCACTAGCGGTTTTATTTATAGCAGCAGCTGGAGAGGAGCAACCATATTTTGTATTGTTATTGCATTGACCATGTACTGTTGTAGGTATTAGTTTTCGACAAGTTGTAGCAGTATTACCTTTAGGTGTACCAGAACCTGGGCAATGCCAGCGGTCATATCCACCACTAGCAGTTTTATTTGTAGCTGCTGCAGAAGAAGTACAGCCATATTTTACATTGTTATTGCACTGACCATTTACTGTTGCGGTTACACATGAATTACCGCTTTTTGAGTAACCTGTGTTACAAGACCAACTGTTATAACATCCATTACTATCTCTATTACAAGTAGAGTTTGCAGGCTTAGTCCTATTGCATGAACTAGAAGTAGAACAGTTAGGTATTGTTTTTTGACAACTTCTTGCTGTAGTTCCAGCAGGTGTACCAGAACCTGGGCAATGCCAGCGGTCATATCCACCACTAGCAGTTTTATTTGTAGCTGCTGCAGAAGAAGTACAGCCATATTTTACATTGTTATTGCACTGACCATTTACTGTTGCGGTTACACATGAATTACCGCTTTTTGAGTAACCTGTGTTACAAGACCAACTGTTGTAACATCCATTACTATCTCTATTACAAGTAGAGTTTGCAGGCTTAGTCCTATTGCATGAACTAGAAGTAGAACAGTTAGGTATTGTTTTTTGACAACTTCTTGCTGTAGTTCCAGCAGGTGTACCAGAACCTGGGCAATGCCAGCGGTCATATCCACCACTAGCAGTTTTATTTGTAGCTGCTGCAGAAGAAGTACAGCCATATTTTACATTGTTATTGCACTGACCATTTACTGTTGCGGTTACACATGAATTACCGCTTTTTGAGTAACCTGTGTTACAAGACCAACTGTTGTAACATCCATTACTATCTCTATTACAAGTAGAGTTTGCAGGCTTAGTCCTATTGCATGAACTAGAAGTAGAACAGTTAGGTATTGTTTTTTGACAACTTCTTGCTGTAGTTCCAGCAGGTGTACCAGAACCTGGGCAATACCAGCGGTCATATCCACCACTAGCAGTTTTATTTGTAGCTGCTGCAGAAGAAGTACAGCCATATTTTACATTGTTATTGCACTGACCATTTACTGTTGCGGTTACACATGAATTACCGCTTTTTGAGTAACCTGTGTTACAAGACCAACTGTTGTAACATCCATTACTATCTCTATTACAAGTAGAGTTTGCAGGCTTAGTCCTATTGCATGAACTGGAAGTTGTACAGGTTACGCAGCTATTACCGCTTTTTGAATAACCTGTGTTACAAGACCAGCTATTGTAACATCCATTACTATCTCTATTACAAGTAGAGTTTGCAGGTTTGGTGCTATCACATGAACTGGAAGTTGTACAAGTTACGCAGCTATTACCACTTTTTCGGTAACCTGTGTTACAAGACCAGCTATTGTAACATCCATTACTATCTCTATTACAAGTAGAGTTTGCAGGTTTACTGCTATCACATGAATTAGAAGTTGTACAGGTTACACAGCTATTAACACTTTTGCGATAATCAGTATCACATGTCCAAGCATAACATCCATTGCCTTGTGAGCTACACGTAGAATTACTAGGGTTTGCATTGTTACATGCACTTGATAAAGTATACTGCCCACTTGGACACGAGCCTGTTCTTTGATAACATCCATTAGTTTGCTGTTGACAGGTTTGATATGCTGGTTTGCCACTGTTGCATGCACTTGATGAAGTGTACTGCCCACTTGGACACGAGCCTGTTCTTTGATAACATCCATTAGTTTGCTGTTGGCAGGTTTGATATGCTGGTTTGCCACTGTTGCATGTACTTGATGAAGTGTACTGCCCACTTGGACATGAACTACTACAAGTGTCTGATGATGTGTAACCACTTTTAGTACAAGTCCATCGATGAAGAGTTGGAGTATCACTTGGTCTTTGGCTGGCACTGCAAGTGTTGCCACATCCATTAACTACAGAATTGTCACAAGTACAGCTTGATGGAGGAGGGAGAGCACATAAATTGCCACTTTTTGAGTACCCTGTGTTACAAGACCAGCTATAACACCCATTACTGTCTGCTCGACATGTTGAGTTTGTAGGCTTACTGTTATTACATGAAGTAGAAGTAAGACAATTTGGTATTCTTGCTTGACAATTTGTAGCAGTATTTCCAACAGGGTTACCTGAGCCTGGACAATGCCAACGATCATACCCACCACTAGCAGTTTTATTAGTAGTTGCTGCTGATGATGAACAACTATACTTTACATTATTATTACACTGACCATGTTCTGTTGTGGATTTTGCTTTTTGACAATTTGTAGCAGTATTGCCCCCGTTTGAACCTACACAATGCCATCTGTAAAGAGTGTTTGTATCTGCTATGGCACTAGGGTTTGCAGTTCCAGTGGAGCAACCATTTCTAACAGAATTATTACAGACACCATTAACTGATTTTGCTTTTTGACAATTTGTAACAGTATTGCCCCCGTTTGAACCTACGCAATGCCATTTGTAAAGAGTGCTTGTATCTGCGATAGCATTGTCATTTGCGGTTCCTTTAGAACATCCATTTCTAACAGAATTATTACAGACACCATTAACTGGAGGAGAATTTGTAATTGGAGGAGGTGGTGCAGTTGTAACTGGCGGAGGAGGTGGTGCAGTTGTGACTGGCGGAGGAGGTGGTGCAGTTGTAGCAGGAGGAGTTATAGTTGATGAAGTTGTAGTTGTCACAGATGGATCAACTTCAAAATCACTTCTTTTTTGAGATTGAATGTCACGCTGGCTTGATTGTGTGATAGGACATACATGTGATCCAAGTCTCTCATCAGTAGGTCCAAAGTAACAATAATCACCATCTTCTTCACAATAATAATAATAACTTTGTGAAGAAGACTGACCTTGAGTGTTAGATGCAAAGAGAGTGATTGTTCCTTCTATGCAATCTGTGCCTGAGCTAGCAGGGATTTCTATCAATTCTCCATCACAGCTAAAATCAATTTTACTGCTATTATTAGCCTGATACTGGCAGCTATCTGCATTAAGCACTTCTATTTGTACAAAACGAGTTGTCTCTGATCTTTCATATTTATAAATGTGATTGTTTTCTAGTATTACAGGTATGTTATTTGTACCGTCTGTAAAATCTAATGGATTAAAATAAGGTGTTACATTTGAAGTGACAGTTACTTCTTTTTTTCTATAGGTCAGACATCCAGCCTTTGCAGAATCAGAGCTTGTAGCAGAAACTTCAATCAGCAGAGTTCCAGGGTTTTCAGATGAGAGATCCACTTCTAATGTATCTACATCTGTCTCGTTTGTTGTAGTTTCTCCTGAAGGAAGTGTAGCTTTCCATTGAATGGAAGAGAAGCTTGCGCTATCTTTCAAGGCAAATGTAATAGCGTCGGATGCACCGGTTTTAAGAGAGGCTGCGCTATCTGATGAGAGTTCTATTTCTAAAATATCATTAAGTGAGCAAGACTCTCCAACCACAAGTCTTTTACTAGCTCTCGTTTTAAAGGCACTTGATTGATAAGCATTAGCAGAGACATCATGTGTCCCCAGCTGAGAAAACTTTGTTTGATATGTATCTACTGTTGTTGGGCTATTTGTTACAATAGATTCAAAGCCTCTTTGGATCGACCATTTGTAATTGTCAGAAACTGGATCAGCACCAATGAGTTGAAACTTTATATCTGAGTTACTAGGAAGAAGACGATCTTCTTTAACAGCTCCATCTGTAGTATCTATTTCAATAATCTGGCCTCTTTCATAAGTGACTTCTGCAAGCCTTGAGCCTCCTAATGAGGTATCTATATCAGTTGTTCTACAATTTTGAAAAGAAAGTAGAAAGATAGGAATAAAGAGAATTAAGAGATATGAAAGATTCAGGTATGTAGGATTTGAATCTCTAAAAAAAGAAATGAATTTTCTTTTTAGTTTATTATGAATCTTAGAATATTGAAATTTATTCAAAACCTGAATCCCTAATAACTTTTTGTGTTTCTTTTTAATATATAAGGCCTATAATAAGTCTTCGGCTAAAATCTTAAATAGCATTAGAGAGATTTTGTCTTATTTTCGCACAAATCTAAGATTGCTGATTTTTTGAATAAGAAAGCTCACTTAAGAAGATTAAGTGCAGAGAGTTTTTAGTGAAATGTAACGACAAAATCTGTCAGTATTTTTACAGAAAATGTCTCTTTTTAAAAATTATATATTGTGAAAATAAATCTAAAATGGAGATAAAACGGGTTTTGGTAAATATCTTAGGCAATATTCAAGTTGGCAAAGAACTTGCTAGTAAATAAGGCATATATCCGAAAGTAGAACGTAGTTTCAAGGAGTGTGTATTATGAATAAAAATATGTATGTTACTGAAAAAGTTTTCCGATTTCTTTCCCTTTCTATAGTGGGCATAGCTTTTAATATCGCTATATCTTATGCATCAAACATGTCAAAAGAGATGATGTCTACTAAATTAGATCAGACAGTTGAATCAGTTCAAACTTTATCTATGAATGATGTCTACTAAATTAGATCAGACAGTTGAATCAGTTCAAACTTTATCTATGAAAACAAATAGTGATTTACCACTTGTAGAACTTAAATTTTAGTTTTCCATTAAGTTATCTTCTGTTGTGTCGCTTGGGCTTTCTTCAAAAAACTCTGGAAACCAAGACGAGATTAAGGAAGAACTTTCTGGAAGCAAAATAGTTCTTGAAAGTTCCCAAATTATGTTTCCATTGTCAGACATAAGATTATATTGAATATAAACCCCTTCTTGTTCTTCTTCTTCATTTTCCAATCCTTCTTCTTGCCAAACATCTAATAGAATTTCTAATTTCAAATTGCCTTTTGTATTTGTATTGAAAGGAGGTCTATGTCCATCTATAAGATCTCTTGCTTCCTGATTAAGAGGCTCTACAGAAATAGCTTTTACATTTTTCAATTCATCAGGTAAGCTTTTATTTTTTTGTAACAACTGAACATCATCTGCCCAAAGTTTAAAGAATAGATCGGATTTATCAGGAACTATAAAAAGATCCCATATCACAAGGCCAAAAACTACAATTAAAATTAAGCCAATCACTTGTTTTGTTTTTGTTACTTTTTTCATATCCACCTCTATTCATTATTTAAGTAGTTTTATGACGTTAAGGATAAACGTTGTTATTTCTTTTAAAATGTCTTTTTTTGTCTAAGGGTTTGTGGCAGAAGTTCTTGCTAGCTAGCAGGCACCCCCGAGCATTGCACCTTTAGTAACTTTATGAACTTATTATAGAATCAATCATTTTCTCAGAATCCTTATCTCATAATGCTCTGGCCTGAAGGCTAGCTCAAATTTCTGCCACAAACCTCTATGAAGGTTTTCCTTACTAATACACTATTATGATCTATAATTACTTGTCATTATTTCTTTACAATATGCTGTTATCTCCTTATTAACATTTAGTTTATCACATAATACATCAAGTAGGTTATTTAATGCGTCCTTATCTCCAGTAACCATTTCATAAAAAGACATACCATCTATTTTATACAATTCTTTCTTACTTCCCAATTTTTTTAACCTTTCTTTATAGTATTTAGCTTTTTTAGGAAGGATAGATACGAGGTAACCTTTCCAACAACCTCTTTTTAGTTCAAGTGCTGTTTGTAACTTACTATAAACTTTATCTTTATTATCTTTATTCATTGTATTGTGCTTATTTTTGATCTCTGCTAATATTTTTTTTTCTAGGTTTTCAAGATCATAACCTGAATCATAATTTTCCCATCCACTAACAGAGCCCAAAATATTTTGATGAAAATTTCCGATTGCATTAGACATTCCTCTAAGTGCTGAATTTTTATCTTGCAGTTCTAATAGATCTGATTTTTGTTTTATTTCAAAAGTATTTGTAATTAGTAATGAATAAAAAGGGTCCACTCCATTCTTTTTTTGCCGTGATGTAACATTTTTTAAGGATTTTCTTGCGCTCTCACAAAGTTTTTCTATAGCACTATCGAGATCTTTTTCAGAGATCCATTGTAAGCTGTTCATTTTTTCCCCTCTCTTGATTGATTATATAATCAGGGTTGATTTCAATGCCAATAGGGATACGTTGCAAGCTGGATGTGACTTTAAATGTTGTGCCGCTTCCAGAGAAAGGATCTAAAACCACATCACCTTTATCGGTAAAAAGCTTGATAAAAAACTCTGGCAGCCATTCTGGAAAGGCAGCACTATGCCCTGTATTGTGGCAAACAGGTGGTTTATGTAAGACATTTGAAGGATAAACAGAGTCTTTACCCTCCCATGCAGAGATGCGACGGCCAATCTTTGATTGAGTTGCAGAATCCATGCGGCGTCTATCATTTTGGCTCATATTTTTTAAACGAGCATTTGTCCAATGACCAATAGGTATACGTACGGCATTCTGTCTCATTTTAAAATCTTTAGTCTTACTAAAATGAAGGAGTCTTTCCCATGAATCACGGAAGCGGTACTTCCACTTACCCGGTGCAGCTGTTGTTTTATGCCATATATACTCTTCTACCCATCTAAATCCAATTTGTCTTTTAAGTGCTAAAATCAATTCAATCACATAAGGATGCCTCTCTCCTTCTACAGCTTTTTCTTTGATATTTAACACAAAAGATCCAGAAGGTTTTAAGATGCGGTACATTTCTTTTGATCTTTGAATGAACCAATCTGAGTAATCATCAGGAGAAATGCCTCCATAAGTGTGTCTGCGAGCATCCGCATAAGGAGGTGATGTCACAATAAGGTCAATAGAGTTCTCTGACATTTTACGCATAATATCAAGACAGTCACCGTTATGGATCTTATTTTGCCATTTTATAGGCTCATTATATATGTTAATAGTTTTTTGAGTCATGTTATTGCCTTTTGAGGGAAAATGTATTTACATTGTTTTTTTGGTTTATATAAGGTTTATTTTATTTATCATAAATGATGCCATGCATTGTCAATGAGATACAAATGTAAAAGCTATTTTGAAACGACTTAAGGCATTTAGCTTATTATATTGCAGAATGGTTTTATTGCACAAAGCACTTGTAGGCTAATGCAAATATGTAGATAAGTACAAAAACTTACTTTGCAAAGGCTCCTAAAAACAGTTTAAGGAATATATTATGATTCTTTCTGACCAAACTATAAAAAAAATGATTGAAAATAAGGAGCTTATTGCTGAACCTCTTTGTAAAGAGTCTTTGCAGTCGGCGTCTTTAGATTGCCGTTTAGGAAATCACTTTCTAAAGTTTAAAAAAAATCAATCAGTCATTGATTTATCAGACAAATGTGAATATGAAGAGATACAAGCACGGTCAATAATTATAGACCCTCACTCCTTTTTACTAGCTACAACAATGGAATACATTGGGTTACCTGATTACATCACATCATTTGTAGAAGGTAGAAGCTCAGTAGGACGTATTGGGTTGTTTATTCAAAACGCTGGGTGGATTGACCCTGGATTTAAGGGTCATATTACTTTAGAGCTTTATAATGCAAATCATCTGCCTATAAAACTCACGGCAGGTCGACGTATCTGCCAGCTTGTTTTTTGTAAAATGGACCTGCGTTCTCAAGTTCCTTATAAAGGAAAATATCAAGGACAAACCAGAGCCACAGGATCTAAAATCTTTGAAGATAAAGATATCTAAAGCGCAACCAGAATACATAAACTTCTTTATAAGATCAGGCAGTTTCAAATGAAATCAAAAATAAAAAACTCTTTTCTTTTAGGTTTTTTTTATCAAAATAATTCATTTCTGAAGTTCTTATTTTAGTAACACCTTAGATTCTTTAAACAAAGTTCTTCAAAGGTAAAGTACATGCGTATATGTTATATTCATAAAATTGAAAGATGCAAAAACAAACATTTTACCTTCCTACTCCAATTTTTTGATGAATAACACTAGCAGGAGCTCTAACAGGAGCTCTACTAGCAGGAGTTCTGTTTGAACTTATAACTTCTCTATAAGATAGAACTGCAGATGTAGGTATAGTTATATGGACTTGCTGTCCTGTTGTAAATTGTTGATAAGCTTGAAGCAGCTTTGAACACTCAACATTTATGAGGCTTTGATCTGTCTGAATCTGATAGATTCCCTCATTATAAGACTTAATCTTTCCATGAATATCAACAGTAGCTTCACCAAAACTGTTGGTTAATGGAAAAGACAAAAGAAAAGAAAAAGATATAACACTTGTTATTTTTTCTAATTTTGATTTCATTATAATACTCCTTAAAAAATGGTTAATATTGCTACATAAATATTAATTAGAAACTACATTATGTATACTTATAGAGATGATTTTATTAGCTATCGGCTGATTTCAGTAAAAGATGAATAAAAAATATTGAAATTTGAAGAATGGAAGAATTAAATTTGAATTTTTTAAAAATTATATATCTATATAACACAAGAAAGTAAAACCCCAATAAATAAATCAATATGTGGATTATCTATATATACTAAGTTGATGATAAAATCAAGTACATCGTTGAAATAAAATTCTTTTTTTTGATAACTCCTTATTATAAGGTGAGAACTTAGCCAGATGTAGCAAGAGCAAGTCGTCCATCTTTCTTTGAAAGCTCTGACTTTAGTGTTCTATGTTGAGATAGATGAGGATCTTTTTGAAAAAGCTCATGAGCCGCTCTATGCGCTTGCAGGAGAATGTCTTTATCTCTTATAACATTTGCCATTTTAAAACCATCAATCCCAGATTGACGTGTTCCTAAAACATCACCAGGCCCTCTAAGTTCTAGATCTTTATCAGCTATTTGAAATCCATCATTTGTTTGTTCTAAAATACGAATGCGCTGCATGCTCTCTCTGGATACTCTTTGTCCTAACATCAAGATACAGTAACTCTTATAAAGTCCTCTGCCTACTCTTCCTCTTAATTGATGAAGTTGAGACAATCCGAAACACTCTGCATGTTCTATTAAGATCAAGTTGACATTAGAAACATCCATACCTACCTCTATCACTGTTGTAGAAACTAGAGCTTGAATCTCAGCTTTTTTAAAAGCATTCATAATAGCCTCTTTTTCTGGAGGCTTTAACTTTCCATGTATAAGTCCTAAGGAAAACTCTTGAAACTCTTTTTTCAAATTTTCAAACTCTGAGACAGCATCTTTTAAGAAATCTCTTTTTTCACTTTCTTCAACTAGAGGATAAACAATATACACTTGACGACCTTGATTTAACTGTTGCCTGATGAACTCCATAACTTTTCTTCTTTGATGTTCCTTTACCATTCTAGTTACAATAGGCGTCCTCCCAGAAGGCATTTGATCTATAATAGACACATCTAAATCTCCATAGAGTGTTAGTGAAAGTGATCTGGGAATAGGCGTGGCTGTCATAACCAACAGATGTGAGCCTTTAACTTTTAATTGTCTTCTCTGATGGACACCAAATCGATGTTGTTCATCGATAATAGATAAAGCTAAGTTTTTAAACTTTACATCTTCTTGTATCAAAGCATGGGTACCAATACACAATTGAACTTCTGACTTTTGTATTTGTAATAATTTCTCTGTTCTTTCTGATTTTTTGATTTGTCCTGTCAGCAATGTAATAGGAATGCCAAGTTGAGAAAATAATTTTTTTGCATTTTGGTAATGTTGTTCTGCTAAAACCTCTGTTGGTACCATAAAAGCAACTTGGTATCCATTAATAATGGCATGAAGCGCAGCTAGGAAAGCCACTACTGTTTTGCCGCATCCTACATCTCCTTGGATTAACCGGTGCATAGGTCTTGCAAGTTTTAAATCTTGTTGAATATCTTCAAGAACACGCACTTGAGCTGAAGTCAAAGACAAGCTTAATATATTAAGCGCTTTTTCTTGGAAGCTTTGGCTATCTTTATCCATAGCAAAAGATCTTGTTTGTGGACTTAAGGATTTTCTAGCAAGAGCTGTCAGTTGCATCCAAAAGAATTCTTCAAATTTAATTCTTCTTTGAGCTTGAGATTTTCCTGAATGGAGAGCATCGATCATATCACTTTTAGGTTGATGGAGATGTTGCAAAGCTGTTTCTTTTGGAATGAGTTGGTATTCTTGTCTTAACCATTCTGGGAGGAAATCTTGGACTTTTCCCTGTATAGCTTTTAAGGCTGTTTTTATAATACGTAATAACTTCTTATGACTAATAGGATCCATATCTGGGTAAAGAGGGACAATTTGATCAAAGTTTTCTTCTTCTGTATAGTCGAGGATATCAGGATGACGAAATTCCTTTTTATCTTGATAAAGGCTTACCCGTCCCTCAACACGCACTTTCATATCTGGCTTAAATCTATCAAAGTATCCTCTGTAAGGTTGTTTAAAGTATTTGCAGCTAATATATCCAAAGTCGTCTCTTAAAATCACATCCCATATTCTAGAACGTCTATAGAAATTAACAGACACTACATAAGCCACAAGGCTTACATCTTCCCCTTCCCTTACATCTCTAATGGACTGATAGGCTCTATAATCTCGATAGCCTCTAGGATAGGTTTGCAAAAGATCTTCTACAGTTTTAATACCTTTTCTTTCTAATACCTTAGCTAGCTGAGGCCCAACACCTTTTAAATACTGTACAGAAGTTGAAAGTTCCATGTTGTTTCACTAAAAATGAACCAGCCTCTCAAGGCGAGCCTCTCAAGGCGAACCTCTCGAGGCGAGCCTCTGGCTGTTTTGGGACAGTCAGCTTGACGGTTTACACCGTCAATAAAATGCTGACTGTCTCAAAAATCCGTTCATTTTTAGTAAGGAGACTCCTTTCATTTTTTTACACAATGTTAAGGAAATCGTTTTATTTCCCTACCTTATTCTTATTTCCTCTCTTAACAAATTACCTAAATCTTTACTGTTTCCCTAGAAAGCTTGAGGCTCGCCTCGAGAGGCATTTTTAGGAGGGAGATTCTTTTCATTTTTTAACATAATGTTAAGGAAATCGTTCACTGCCTCACCTTCTATACTCTCTCTTATTAACAAATCATCTCAAATCGTAACTCTAAAGATTTTTTCCCCGTCTTTTCTAAAAAAACAACATATCTTCCTAGCTTTCTTTTTTTTATTTTTTTGATGATAAGTGTTTTATTAACCTTCTACTTCAAGACTTAAGTAAAGTAAATACATTTGCCCATTCGTGTCTGAAACAAAAGAGATTTATTATGATAATATAACCTAAGTAATAGTATTTTAATAAGACAGGCAAAAAGAATGGTCATGAAACTTCCCCAATTTATTATTTTTACACTAGCTATCATATTGCTTAATCTTTTTAATGCAAGCCATTTTGATGGTGACGGTTTAAAGTCAGGGCTCTATCAAGAGGTATTTGCACAGATCCCAAGCAAAGGTCCTATTATTCCACCACCCCCTTCTCCTAATAAGGCTTTTACCTCTAATGAATCACCTTCTTCTACAACGAGTGAAACAATGAATAAACAAGATTTTGCTAACGCTTATCCTGAAGATATCACCAATGAGAACTTTCCTGACCTTGTAGAAAGCTTTGATTTTAAAAATGCGCATATAAAGGTCGTCACTGAGGCTATTTCAAAACTAACGGGAAGAAACTTTATCATAGATTCAGCAGTTAATGGAACAATCACCATTATTGCGCCTTCTAGTATCACAGTTGCAGAAGCTTATAAGGCTTTCTTATCAGCACTTGCCATCAATAACCTAACAGTAGTTCCTGCAGGCAAATTTTTGAAAGTCACAACTCTTATTAAGGCAAAAGGAAGTAGTGAGGTTTTTTCAGGCACTTATACACCTGATACAGACCAAATGATCACTCGTATCATTCAACTAAAGCATTCAAATGTCGCGCAAGTTAGTCAGTTCATCAATAAAGCTGTTTCACCACAGGGTAATCTTCAAAGTTATGAGCCCACCAACACACTTGTGATCACAGATTTTGGTTCTAAAATTAACAACTTCATGAAAATCATTAGACAAATTGACGAATCTAGTGTAAATGAACAAATGGCTGTTATGCCCATTCGATTTGCAAAAGCCAAAGACATTGCTGAGTTATTAGAAAAAATCATTAATAAAGGGCAACCACCACCTAGAGGTGGTCGACCTAATATTCCTCGATTTAGACAAAAAAAAGGTCGTACAGCTCAGAAAAAAGGTTCTGCCTTTTCACTTGTGCTGCCTGATGAAAGAACAAACTCTATTATTGTTTTAGCAAATCAACAAGGTATTGCAGAGGTGCGTAGGTTAATTAAACAACTTGATTTTGACATCAATCCAGAAGATGCAGGAGGACTTTATGTCTACTATGTCAAACATGCTAAAGCAGAAGATATTGCAAATACAATCAATGGCATTGCTCAGCAATCTAAAAAAGATGCAAAGAGTCGACCTATAATCCCAAGTAAGACAAATAGACCTTCTAGTACCCCATCAGGTTCGGTTGGATTCTTAGGAGAAGAAGTCAAAATCACATTTGATGAGCAGACGAATAGCTTGATCATTGCAGCAAGTCGTCAGGATTATGAGATTGTTTTAAATCTTTTATCTAAAATTGACATCCCTAGAGACCAGGTTTTTGTAGAAGCCATTATTCTTGAAATGAGAGTCACAGATGAACTTTCTTATGGGTTTAATCTTTTTCAGTTTGCACAAGGCTCAAAAGGACTAGGTAGAATAGGTTTTGGAAGCCCAGATCTTATGACAAAGATTACAAATATTGGCACGCCAGGCTTGGTCTTAGGATTTGGAAGAGGAGAAGATGTGAGTATTAGAAATCCACTTGGTACTCCAGCAGAAATAAATGTTAAATCTATAATGGGATTCATAAATCTTCTTAAAACTGTAACTAAGGTAAATATTCTATCCACACCTCAAATTTTAGCTCTTGATAATGCAGAAGCAGAAATTGAAGTAGGGGAAAGAGTTTCCATTGGGCAAAGCAATCAACTAAGTTCTCCAGGCAATCCAATATTACAGAATCCTACCTATGAAGATGCCACTATTAAGCTTGCCATCACTCCACAAATTAGCTCAGATAAGGAGACTGTGCGTTTAAATATTGATCAACAAATAAAAGAGGTTGTTACTGTTGTTGGTGCTCCTCCAAATTTTACTACACGATCTTTAAAGTCTGATGTGGTTGTTCAAAATGGAGATACAATTGTGCTTGGAGGATTAATGAAAGATATAGAAAGGCCAATAATAAATAAAGTTCCTATCTTAGGAGATATTCCTATACTGGGTTGGTTATTTAAAAGCAAATCACGTACGATTGATAAGCTGAACCTACTGATTTTTCTCACACCTCGCATTATACAAAACCGCACAGATGCGAGGGCTCTTTCTGATTTAAAGGTTAAAGAGAGATTGCAGTTTATTAAAGATACAGGAGGCGAAGATTTTCACGGTCGTAAGATAGAGGAGATCCGCATAGCTAATGCAAGAAACAATGTGGCTACAGAAGACTTGTCAGAAGAAGGCATAGAAGATTTACAAGAAGAAGAATTACTAGAAGAAACAGAAAATTATGATGATGATGATAGTCTAGAAGAGGATATAGAAGATTTAGAGAACATAGAGTTATAAAGATTAAGGGTTTTAAAAATGCCAAATGAAAATATGGAAAGCCTAATCTTTAGATATACAAAAATATCTCGCCCAGAAATTAAAGGGATTTTAGCTCATAACACCAAAAACGGTAAGAGTTTAGGCGAAATCCTTAGTGAAAGAAAAGAGGGAAAAAAAGATAAAGAAGAATCCATTGATGTTATTTTAGCAACGCTCTCTTATCATCTTAAGCTTGATTATATAAAAGATATTCCTATCAATGATATACCTATAGATCTCATTAGAAACCTACCCTTAAAATATGCCACAGACAATGCTATTTTGCCGTACAAATCAGATAATCGAGGCATCACCGTCTTGCTATCTAATCCTTTTAATTTAGATATCCTCAATGATCTTAAAGCTTTTTTTGGAAAGAAGATTATTCCAATATTATCTACTTCTACTAAGATCCAAGATGCGATCAATAAAGTCTATGAAAAGGGTGCAGCTACTTTTGAGGGGCTTGATGAAATAGAAGAAGAAGAATATGACCTAGAGGAACCTATCATCGATCTTTTGGAATCTGGAGATGATGATGCTCCGGTGATCAGATTGGTTAATAACTTACTTTTCCGCGCTGTCAAAGAAAAGGCTTCAGATATTCATATTGAACCCTATGAAAGAGATATGGTTGTACGCTTTCGAATAGACGGTATTCTTTATGATATTTTTAAACCCCCTAAAAAGTTTCAAAATGCCATTACATCTCGTATCAAAGTGATGGGGCATCTGAATATTGCTGAAAAGAGACTCCCACAAGATGGTCGTATTCCTTTAAAGTTTGCTGGAAAAGACATTGATGTGAGGCTGAACACTGTACCCACTGCGCACGGAGAACGCCTGGTGATGCGTTTGCAAGACCGTTCCAATGTGATACTTGAACTAGAACAACTAGGGTTTCCTAAAGACACTCTTGAAACACTTTCTGAACAGCTTTCTAAAACACACGGTATTGTTTTAGTGACAGGACCTACAGGAAGTGGAAAATCAACAACTCTCTATGCGGGGCTTATGAAAATCAACTCTGTTGAACGAAATATTATTACTGTAGAAGACCCTGTTGAAAATCGTATTCATGGTATAGGTCAGATCCAAGTGAACTCTAAGATTGGGTTAACTTTTGCTAATGGGTTAAGAGCTATTTTACGTCAAGATCCGGATGTGATCATGATCGGAGAAATTCGAGATTTTGAAACAGCTGAGATTGCGATCAATGCATCTCTAACAGGGCACTTAGTGTTATCAACACTACATACAAATGATGCAGCGGGTGCTGTTCCAAGGCTTATGGATATGGGTTGTGAGCCATTTTTGATCTCTAGCTCCTTACTTTGTATTATTGCGCAAAGGTTGGTCCGAATGCTTTGTCCTCACTGTAAGGTAAAGTACAAGCTTTCGCAAGAAGATATTGCTACTTTAGGTATCACACCTGATATTGTAGCTAGAAGTAATCCTTTTAAGGCTATAGGTTGCAATCAATGCAATCAAAAAGGGTATGTAGGAAGAACTGTGATTTCAGAATGCTTAGTTGTCACAGATGAAATTCGTAAGTTGATCTTAAGAAGACAAGATGGTGGCACAGTCAAGAAGGCAGCTGTTAGAAATAAAATGAGAACCGTACACTTAGACGGCATTCGAAAAATCCTCACAGGAGTTACTACAATAGAAGAGCTTCTTTCTAATTCTCAAGCTGATGACTAAGTTAGGAAATACTTATGAGGTTGTATTTTACTTATAGCGGTGTTTATGCAGAATTTCCTTAACATTGTGTTAAAAGATAAAAGGAGTCTGTTTACTCAAAATGAACGGATTTTTGAGGCAGTCAGCATTTTCTTGAAGATGTAAATCTTCAGGCTGACTGTCCAAAAATGACCAGAGGTCAGTTTATTTTGAGTGAGACAACGAGCTTCTTTCTAATTCTCAAGCTGATGACTAAGTTAGGAAATACTTATGAGGTTGTATTTTACTTATAGCGGTGTTTATGCAGAATTTCCTTAACATTGTGTTAAAAGATAAAAGGAGTCTGTTTACTCAAAATGAACGGATTTTTGAGGCAGTCAGCATTTTCTTGAAGATGTAAATCTTCAGGCTGACTGTCCAAAAATGACCAGAGGTCAGTTTATTTTGAGTGAGACAACGAGCTTCTTTCTAATTCTCAAGCTGATGACTAAGTTAGGAAATACTTATGAGGTTGTATTTTACTTATAGCGGTGTTTATGCAGAATTTCCTTAACATTGTGTTAAAAGATAAAAGGAGTCTGTTTACTCAAAATGAACGGATTTTTGAGGCAGTCAGCATTTTCTTGAAGATGTAAATCTTCAGGCTGACTGTCCAAAAATGACCAGAGGTCAGTTTATTTTGAGTGAGACAACGAGCTTCTTTCTAATTCTCAAGCTGATGACTAAGTTAGGAAATACTTATGAGGTTGTATTTTACTTATAGCGGTGTTTATGCAGAATTTCCTTAACATTGTGTTAAAAGATAAAAGGAGTCTGTTTACTCAAAATGAACGGATTTTTGAGGCAGTCAGCATTTTCTTGAAGATGTAAATCTTCAGGCTGACTGTCCAAAAATGACCAGAGGTCAGTTTATTTTGAGTGAGACAACGAGCTTCTTTCTAATTCTCAAGCTGATGACTAAGTTAGGAAATACTTATGAGGTTGTATTTTACTTATAGCGGTGTTTATGCAGAATTTCCTTAACATTGTGTTAAAAGATAAAAGGAGTCTGTTTACTCAAAATGAACGGATTTTTGAGGCAGTCAGCATTTTCTTGAAGATGTAAATCTTCAGGCTGACTGTCCAAAAATGACCAGAGGTCAGTTTATTTTGAGTGAGACAACGAGCTTCTTTCTAATTCTCAAGCTGATGACTAAGTTAGGAAATACTTATGAGGTTGTATTTTACTTATAGCGGTGTTTATGCAGAATTTCCTTAACATTGTGTTAAAAGATAAAAGGAGTCTGTTTACTCAAAATGAACGGATTTTTGAGGCAGTCAGCATTTTCTTGAAGATGTAAATCTTCAGGCTGACTGTCCAAAAATGACCAGAGGTCAGTTTATTTTGAGTGAGACAACGAGCTTCTTTCTAATTCTCAAGCTGATGACTAAGTTAGGAAATACTTATGAGGTTGTATTTTACTTATAGCGGTGTTTATGCAGAATTTCCTTAACATTGTGTTAAAAGATAAAAGGAGTCTGTTTACTCAAAATGAACGGATTTTTGAGGCAGTCAGCATTTTCTTGAAGATGTAAATCTTCAGGCTGACTGTCCAAAAATGACCAGAGGTCAGTTTATTTTGAGTGAGACAACGAGCTTCTTTCTAATTCTCAAGCTGATGACTAAGTTAGGAAATACTTATGAGGTTGTATTTTACTTATAGCGGTGTTTATGCAGAATTTCCTTAACATTGTGTTAAAAGATAAAAGGAGTCTGTTTACTCAAAATGAACGGATTTTTGAGGCAGTCAGCATTTTCTTGAAGATGTAAATCTTCAGGCTGACTGTCCAAAAATGACCAGAGGTCAGTTTATTTTGAGTGAGACAACGAGCTTCTTTCTAATTCTCAAGCTGATGACTAAGTTAGGAAATACTTATGAGGTTGTATTTTACTTATAGCGGTGTTTATGCAGAATTTCCTTAACATTGTGTTAAAAGATGAAAGGAGTCTGTTTACTCAAAATAAACCAACCTCTGGTTGCTTTCTGGCAATGACCCTGACGGC
Organism: Bdellovibrionales bacterium; assembly: GCA_965262715.1. Taxonomy (GTDB): domain Bacteria; phylum Bdellovibrionota; class Bdellovibrionia; order Bdellovibrionales; family JAUICD01. Next base: position 2,870,228 of record OZ253553.1, read on the forward strand.
TAATGCCCTCAGCAAATAGGCCATTACCTAGAAAGTCCGTTTATTTTGAGTAGGCAGATATTCCTCATTTCTTTACATCATGTTAAGGGAATCGATTAAACTTATTTCTAAACTAATCTCATAGAACCTTCTACGTTCTCTATTACTAGATTTAGCAGAGCCTTCAGCCAGGTTTAATACAATGCTAAGTATAGCTCTTTGGAACTGATTTTTTATTGGTCCTCTTAAGCTTAAATTGTTAGATTTACGATAGAGTTGGGTTGCTAAGTAATAAGTTTTGAATTTTTTCATAAAAAGAAATAGAAACATTTTCCCTAACATGTATGTAAAAAGTGAAAGGAGTCTGTTTACTCAAAATGAACGGATTTTTGAGGCAGTGACGGATGAATTGTTTTTTTAGAAAAAACAGGGAAAAATCTTTGAAAGCCTTGATTTAATATTTTAAGCCAAGCCTCGAAGTCCTCGAGCCGTCGCTTAGACAGCGATGGCTCTGCGGAAGATCTCGTCTTTGGCTTAAAATATTAAATTTTAACTTGCTATAAAGATTTGAGATGATTTGTTAATAAGAGAGAGTATAGGAGGTGAGCCAGTGAATGATTTCCTTAATTTGTGTTAAGGAAAATGTTTTCGTTTCTTTTTATTATGCAAAAACTCAGAACAGATCCAGTTTGCCAGCTTTACCTATATCTTTTTAGGATGCACCCACAAATAAGGGACAAAAATTGTAAGCGCATTACAAAAACTGTAAGCAAGAATATTGCTTAAAACGTTATTTTTTTAGCTTATGAATCCTTAAAGTTAATTTTAATCTACTTTCACCAAAATTTGTGACATGAATGAAATTGGCACGAATTTTGGAGTAATAAACAATAAAGTGATCTAATTATGAAAAACTAAGATAAGGATTTAATAATGATGGAAATATTGAATAGATTAAAAAAACAATCAAAGAAATACTCTAATAAAGTATGTTTTCTCACTAAGTATGCTGCGTGTTGTTCCTTCCTACTTTTATCAGCTTGTACCTCCGCGCCAACTCCAGAAGAAATCACTGCAAAAGTTTATGAAGAATATGGCACAACGCCAATGGCTATAAACAACCTTTCTAAAGGTAAAAAATTACTACCTATTTATGAAGCTGTTAAAAGAAATGATAATGAGGCTGTTAAAACATTCTTACAAAATTCAAGGGTCAACCTCTATATCAAGCCTTCATTGCTTATAAGAGCTGCTTACAATGGTAATATAGAAATAGTATCTCAACTTTTAGGAAAAGGTGTTAGAGTTAATGAACAAAATCATCATGGTGAAACAGCTCTTATTATTGCAACAAGAAAACAACATGCTCGTATTGTAGAAATGTTATTGGAAGCAGGAGCTAAAACAAATATACAAAATAACAAGGGTACAACAGCACTGATGAAAGCTGTTCTTTCTGGAAACACTCAAGCTACAAACTTGTTATTGAAAGCAAGAGCTAATCGTAACATACGCAATAATTTCAATAGAACAGCATTGATTTATGCAGTTGCTAAAGATCATGAAGAAATTGCTTTAGAATTGATACAGCCGGGTATTGACTTAGATGTAAAAGATAAAAAAGGCAATACAGCACTGATTTATGCAGCACAAAACGGCAACCTAAATATTCTTCAAAAACTTATTCAAAATGGCGCAAGAGTTGAGCTTAACGACAAAGATAAAACAGCTCTTAAGCTAGCAGCTATGAAAGGACACACTAACATCGTTAAGTCTCTCATACAGGCAAATACAAAAGATTTCTAAGAAAAACTCTGTCTTATGTTGCTTACTTACAGCTGCAAATACAGATCTTACAATGTAAGGTCTGTATTTGTTTTTCGTAATTGGCCTTGCAGTTGACCACAAGCTGCATAAATATCTCGTCCCATTGTTTTTCTTAATAAAACATGAGCCCCAAGCTCTATAAGCTTTCTCTGAAATGCTAACACGGCTGTGTCAGAAGGTCTTTCAAAACCTGAATCAGGATGTTCATTAAAAGGAATGATATTGATCTTACATGGAATACTTCTTGTAAGCTTTCTTAATCTAATAGCATCTTCCAAACTATCTGTTACACCTTTTAAGAGCACATACTCAAAAGTAACTTTATCTTTAGTCTCTCTTGTATATTCCTTGCAGGTTTTTAACAGCTGGGTCATAGAGTATTTACGGTTAATAGGCATGATCTGAGAGCGTATCTCCTCTGTAGTAGCATTTAAGCTCACTGCTAATCTCACACCTAATTGAGCTATCTTTGAAATATGAGGTACAAGTCCTGACGTAGATACAGTGATTCTTTTTTTGGAAATATTATATCCCCAATCTGATGTCAAAATTTCTATAGCCTTACAAACAGCCTCTAAATTATCAAGAGGTTCACCCATACCCATAAACACAATGTTCGTTATCTTTTTAGATTGGTTTTTTATATGGCCAACTGTTTTACTAGTATGTAAGGAATGATCTGACTTAAGAAGAGCTAGTGAAGCCAATAGATATTGAGCTACAATCTCTTCTGCTGTTAGACGTTTTAAAAGCTTCTGCTTAGCTGTAAAACAAAATTTGCAACCTAAATTACAACCTACTTCAGAAGATAAGCAAAGAGTTAAACGGTCCTCTGAAGGGATTAAAACAGTCTCAACACTTTTATTATTTCCTGCGCTTATCAGAAACTTTTCTGTACCATCTTGACTTTTTGACCTATGGAGAACTTGTGGCAATTGAAAATCTAAGAGACCTGAAATATCAGCTCGAAAAGATTTTGATAAGTTTGTCATATCATCTAAGTTTAATACATGTTTTTGATAAACCCACTTAAAGATTTGCTGCGCTCGATAAGATTCTTTACCTAAGCCTTTTAACAAATCACTTAAATCTTTTAAACTTAGAGATAAAACATGAGGCATTTTAAAATACCTCACTATGATCAAGTGCCTGGTTGGCAAGCCTGTCTGCTTCTTGATTTAAATTTCTGGAGATATGTTCTAGTTGAAAGCTTTCAAATTGACTTAATAATTGTTTGCATTTTTTAAATAAAGGAATGAGTGTTGCCTTTTTAACACGATACGCTCCTAATAATTGACGGATTAAAAGCTGACTATCACTTTTGAGAATCACCTCAGAAACTTGATTGTCGAAAGCTATCTGAAGTCCCTTAACTACAGCCATATACTCTGCAAAATTATTGGTCTGGTGCCCTAATGTTTCCCCAAATTCAGTGCACACATGACCATCAAGGTCAGTAATATAAACACCAATTGATGCAGGTCCAGGATTACCTCGAGAAGCTCCATCTGTATAAATAAACACTTTATTAGGCCATTTCATAAACTCTTAACATCTCTTTAATCTAACAAAAATGCAAGTAAAAAATAGAGCTATTATGCAAAACTTTTTCTTTGCACTTCTCTGATTTTTATGTAATTCTACTTTGAGTATTTTATTAAAGGCAGGGATCTTGGATAATATCAATGTTGTTGAAGAGCCAAAGCATTAAGTAAAAACTGGAAAATAACACTCAATGTTCTTTTCCTTACTGTTGCTGTATTTGTGGTCTATTATGAGATCATAGATTATATGGAACTTAAAACTACAAGTGCCCTTTTTATAGGGCTTCCAATGCTTATTGGGTTACTTGTGGTTAATCTCACTCGTACAAGAGATACATTCGAAATGACTGTGAAAGTCACTGTTATTATTCTATGTCTTGTGGCACCACTTTTAGGTGAAGGAAGTATATGTATTTTAATGATGGCTCCAATCTTCTTAGGAATAAATTTGATACTCGTTTTAATATATCAAAGCATAAGAAATAAATATTTGATGTGTTTCATAGTATTTTTACCTTTTTTTACAGGTTTTATTGAAAAAAACTCACTTATACAGGAACAAGAATTTTTAAAAATGACAACAGAAACAATTGTCACAGGAACATTTGAAGAATGGCAGAACAAAATCAGTAGTTCCACTTATATATCAAAAAATGTTCCAATGTTTCTTAATCTTGGTTTTCCACTGCCTACTAAGATATCGGATCACAACTCTCAAATATTAATAAACTTTGACAAAGGAGGTTTTTGGGATGTTAGTAAAAAAGTAAAAAAGGGCTCAATCAGATATGCTCTCATAAAAGATACTTCAAAGATTAATGACTGGATCAAAATCAAAGGCAGTCATGTAGAGATTACCAAAATAAATAATCAAAAGACACTCATTAAACAAACAACGAGTTATTACTCAAAAGTTTTTCCTAGATGGTACTTTTCTCCTTTTCAAAAACTGGCAGTAAAACAATTACATCAATTTGCTATCTCTTCATGGAAAAAAATATAAATGTCTGAAGTTAAGAATTTGATCATAGAAAACTTTGCAATCTTTAGACTTCTTTTGTTTCTTTGCTCTTGCTCTTATGCGGTTATTTTATATTATTGGTTAAAACCAAATGCTTTTCAGTTCCGAGCTGGAATTATGGCAGTTACTGTTCAATTTTGGATAGGAATTCTTTTTAATTATTTATCTGTTGAGCTTGGATTTTGGAAATATCATCAAATGGGTTTTATGGTTCTAGATGTACCTATCGATATGCACATCGATTGGGCTATTTTGTGGGGATTTGGTATTTGTTGGCTTTCTGAAAGATGGCCAGGCAAAAATATGACAATCATTAATTTTTTAATTTATATTCTCTCTTGGACTATTTTCACTTTATTGTTTGATATTGCGATGGTTAACTGGATGGTATTTCTTGAAGACTATTCTCACAACTGGTGGATAGCAGATATTTGTAGTCTACTTGCTATTCAAGGGGTCACTGTTTGGTTTTATAAATCTATTAATAAGACAAATCGTCAAAATTATGATTTACAATTTTTGCCTGTTATATCTCCTTATATAAGGAGTTTAATTTACCTTTCTTTATTTATTTGTTTGTTTTTTATTTATATTCCTGAACAAATAAATATTCTAATGAATTATTTTAGCATTAAAATGACAAATTATCATTTTAATGAACTTGCTTATCTCATTCTTTTTATTTCTGTAGCTATTGGAGGATGGGCGACTCACGAGTTTGCTAAAAAAGGAGAAGGCACTCCTATTCCTTTAGATGAACCTCATTTTTTAGTGACTTCTGGGCCATATCTTTTTATGTCCAACTCTATGCAAGTTTCTGGAATTTTGTTGACCATATCGATTCTTCTTTTTAATTTTAACTGGATAAATTTGATCTATCTTGTTGATGTTATACTTGTTGTCTGGTTGATATTTGAACGTTTTGAGAGCATACACCTCCATCGAGTTTACAAGGAAGCCTTTCGAAGATACCTTGAGTCAGTTCCTCCTTGGAAGATTAAGTTTATAGCGCAAAAATTAGATAAAAAGTTAAGACCAACACTTTTTATAGATTCTGGATGTAAAATATGTGTTAGACTTTCTAAAAAGTTTAAGAGATTTGACTTTTCTGATAACATCAAGATCAAATCATTAAATGATGTATCTAAAGAAGGCCATTATCACTTAGAGACTTTAGCTAAGTCTAAAACCACTATGATTTTTATCGAGCCAAGAGTTAGTAAAAATAGCCATCAACCACTTGACTTTCTTTACTCTATAAAAGGAAGGGCTGTTTTAAGATTATTTGGATATATGCCGGCTCCATTTTGTTTTATAGCTGCCTTTGAAGGAATTCATGGAATTCCTTTATTAACTGATTTATTCTATAATTTTTTTGCAAAAATGCGAAAATATATGTAATAAGCTATTTCTCAAAAATAGGTTTTGTATTTTGTTTTTACAAGTTAAAAGTTAAGGTAGCAAATCCGTACTACACGTACCACTGTACTACAAAGGACTTCTGGCAAGTCCGGCAAAGAAGTTCATGGCAACTGTTTGTCGGATTGCCTGAAAAAGTATAGGTAATACAGGAACATTATACTAACACATATAAATATTTGCGCAACAAAGCTCATCTGATTTATAATTTAGATGGCAACTGGAATTGAGGACTTCCTTTTAAGCCTTGTGGAAGCTAATTTTGTTTTTGCTTTTCTTTCAAGAGCAACAGCTAAAACTTCATCGATATGCTTAACAGGTATAAATGTTATCTTTTGTCTTAATTCTTTAGGTATATCTATCAAGTCCTTTTTATTTTGAAAAGGGATAATAACACTCTTTGATCCATGTCTTAAAGCTGCAAGAACTTTATCTTTTAATCCTCCAATAGGAAGAATCCTTCCAGTAAGTGTCATTTCACCTGTCATAGCAATATCACTTTTCACACTGGTTTCTGTAATCAGAGAGATAATTGCTGTGGCGATAGTGATACCTGCAGAAGGACCATCTTTTGATATAGCACCTGCTGGCAGGTGGACATGAATTTCATGATCATCAAACCATTTATCAGGAATACCTAAAGCTTTTGCATGAGCTCTTGTATAGGCAAGTGCAGCCTGTGCGGATTCTTTCATTACATCTCCCAACTGACCTGTGAGAGTGATTTTGTTCTTTCCTTTCATTTTAAGAGCTTCAATATATAAAATTTCCCCTCCTACAGGAGTCCAAGCAAGCCCTGTGGCAACTCCTATACGATCTTCATTTTCCATGTCATCTCTAATAAACTTTGCTGGTCCTAAGAATTTGTCAATGTTATTTGATTTGATAACATATTTTTTATTTTTTTCACCTTTTACAATTTTCGTGGCTATTTTACGACAAATACTCTCAATTTCACGTTCTAAATTACGTAAGCCGGCCTCTCTAGTGTAATCAGAAATCAATGTTTGGAGTCCGCCATCAGTAAATTCTATGTTTTTCTTCTTATCAATACCATGAGCTTTTAATTGCTTTTCAATAAGATGTTTTTTAGAAATTAATAATTTTTCTTGTTCAGTATATCCAGATAAGTTAATGACTTCCATACGATCTCTTAAAACTTTAGGGATGTTTTCTAAAACATTTGCTGTTGCTAAAAACATCACCTTGCTTAAATCAAAATTCACATTTAAGTAATGGTCTCTAAAAGTATGATTTTGTTCAGGATCTAAAACTTCTAAGAGCGCAGCACTTGGGTCTCCACGAAAGTCATTTCCTAATTTATCTATTTCATCTAGAACAAAGACAGGATTTTTAGATTTGGCATTTTTTAAAGCTTGTATAATCTTTCCAGGCATAGCTCCTACATAAGTACGTCTATGACCTCGTATTTCTGCTTCATCTTTTACACCACCTAATGAGACACGTTCATATTTTCGTCCCATAGCTTTGGCAATACTCTTACCTAAAGATGTTTTACCGACTCCAGGAGGACCTGCAAAACACAAAATAGGACCTTTCATATCCTCTTTGAGTTGTCTAACAGCCAGAAATTCTAAAATCCTCTCTTTGACTTTTTCGATAGCATAATGATCGGTATCTAAAAATTGACGAGCATGTTCAATATTCAAATTATCTACAGTTTCATGTTTCCATGGTAGTTCAATACACCAATCAATATATGTTTGAAGAATGGAGTTTTCACTAGCATCTGGGTGTGTCTTAGAAAGTCTGTGTAGTTGCTTGAGACATTCTTTTTCAACATCCTCAGGCATTCCAGCTTTTTTAATGCTTTCACGCAGTTCATCAATATCTTCACCTTTATAATCGACTTCTCCAAGTTCACTTTTAATGGCTCGTAATTGTTCACGTAAGAAATATTCTTTCTGTGTTTTACTCATTTCGTCCTTTGCCGTATTTTTGATTTTTTCTTGCATGGATAGAACTTCTAATTCATTTTTCAGATGTTCTAAAACTATCTTTAATCGATCTGCAGGATTCTCTGTTTCTAATATTTTTTGAGCATCTGGCACTTTAAGATCTAGGTTACTAGCAACTAAGTCGGCTGTTCTTCCTGGGTCAACTACATCATCAAGAACTAAAAGAATATCTGGTGAAAAGACTTTCCCATGAGCAATGATTCTTTCTAAAAAATCTTTTAAGTTTCTCATAATAGCTTCAGCCTCTAAATCGTGGCTCATGTTTTTATTTTGCTCCTTTTGAAAGCATTCTACTTTAACTTCTAAATGAGGTTTTGTATGAATATATGAAGTGATTTTTCCTTTAGAAATACCTTGTATAAGTATTTTAATTCGACCATCTGATAACTTACGCATTCTTGTGATCATACCTACAGTACCTACACTAAATATAGATTCAGGCACGGGGTCTTCGTCTATCATATTCTTTTGAGACGATAGAAAAATCAGTCTATTTCTAGAAAGAGACTCTTCTACAGCTTTTATAGAAGATTCACGTCCTATAAAGAGAGGTAAAATCATATAAGGAAATATCACAATGTCTCGGACAGGTAATAAAGGCATATTTTCAGAAATCTCTATATTTGAGTCATCAAATATCATGGGGTGTTTTCTCCTCGTCTTAATTTTTGTTTCATCAATATCTAGGGTATTCTTAAATTTACTTAAAGCTTATGCTTCTTATAAAAATATTCGGAGCATATAAAGGATGGCTTAACCTCAAAAAGACCTAAAAATAACTAAATGATGATTTGAAAATAGAACATAGGTATAGAATAGAAGCTATTACTGTTTTGATGTAAATCATTGAAGTTACAAATTATTTCTTATTAAGTCTTTTTTGGCATCTAGCAAAATGGACTTGGCATGATCATTCTCATTCTCATTCAATCTTACATTTGCAAGCACTTTATACTGAATACCAGATGAAATAAGAGTTGTAAAAGCTAATGATAAGGATGAACAGAGGCTTGTCGCACGAATCTGACCTTAGGGCAATGGTTTTGAGGTTTAGGAAATAAAGTGAAGACTCAGCTCAATTAGGCAGACTGACAGCAGCCCCAGACAGGTGCTGCCAGTTTATGAGACTGTATTGATTACTTGAGAAGTGTTTGTAATGTATTGGCACACTTATTTATAACAAATTCATAGTTTTTGAGATGGCTTCTATATTATGAGCTACAAGTCTTAGTATATATAAGCAGTTACAAGCGATGTTTGTGCAATAAGGTTGTTGAAATCTATCCAATGTATTGCCTTTGAACAGATTCTCTCATCTCTGCTCCTTCAACACTCATTCTTGCCCAAGGAATAGCATGTAATCTTGCAGCGTCAATAGGTTCCTCTGTCTCTTCACAGATACCATAAGTCCCTTTGGCAATTTTTGCTAAGGCGTCTTCTATTTCATGAAGCTGATGTCTTGTTCTCTTTTGGGCGTTGACAACTTCTGATTCTATAAGGCTTTTTACAGCTTGATCTGTTTCATCTCCACCCTTTTCTATACTGTTTTTTTGCAATTTTTCACGATTAGAACGTGACATATTCATCAATTTTGTTTTCTTTTTCAATAAATTTTGACGGCACTCTTCAATAAATTCCGCAGAATGAACAGTCATGATTTTCCCCTTTTTTTTAAAAACATATTTATTATTTATACTTTTGGTTTGTGACAAGGTGTCTTATAAGATTGGTTAATTATTTATTAAAATTAAATTATCATAGCTATAAAATAAAAAATCAATTTCTATATCTTTCATCTAAGATCTTTGTAGTGAAAGCATAAAAAATCATAAAAACTATTAGATAATCGGGTTTTTACAAAAAATCTTTACTAAAAAAACATATTTATTATGAAGATTTCTTAATAAGGTATGAGGCAAATAGCCTGCCCAAGCTGTCATAAAGTTAGACGTCTATATATTATTATGACATTCTATTTTAACATTTACTCCTCCTTCGTCTATAGGCTTTCAAAGAGTTTAACATCTAACTGCTTAATATTAGAAGGAAAACACTGAAAAACATTTTTTTTTGAGATATTGGCACACTTTTGGCTTGTATAAAATAAAGGTATAAAAACAAGGAGAGAAAATGAAAAGATTATTTTGTTTAATGTCTACTATTATTATAACAAGTTTTGCATCATCTACTTTTGCTAATTCAATGTGTTCTCAGCAATGGGGAGGAGAAAGCATTTTTACTAATTCTAATCAAGTAAAACAAAACAGTTCTGGAAATCAAAATCCAGGTCAGGGAATTAATGAGCAGAAATCTCGTCGTTCATCAAGTAGCACTCATCGCAGAAAGTAATCTTATATAGTGATTCTTAGCTCTAGTTACTGATTAAATAATGGAACTTGTTTTATTTCTCACTAGAGCTGTTAGGACTTTGGGTTGTTTTGGTTCCTGATATAACACCTTTGATACCATCAAAAACAACTTTCTGATCTATGAGTTTTTTAGGATCTACTATATCAAATGTTTCATTTGGGGAATCAGAAATAGGTTTTTCAAGCCTTTTTACCCTAAGCATTGATTCTTTTATGCTTTTAGGTGTATATTCTTCGAGAGGGTTTGTGTCTGCATTTGTTAGCTTCTGTTTTGTAAATTTCCGAAGATAAAAAATACCTACATGCGCAATATCATTGATATAAAAACCTAGTGCTGTTTGTTCAATCGATCTGTTGATCTTTTCAGCACAGCTAATTCCTTTAATTTTTATGGTATGTAAAGTCAATGAAATGATGAATGCGCAGAATATTTGCCCTATATAAAATAACATCTAAATCACCTCTTATAAAAAATAAATCGGTCTTTTTTTATTTTTTTCAATTATATATTAAAAAAATATGTCTAAGATTCATATATGTGCATATAATTGTAATTATACAACAATGGTGATTATTTATGAAAGATCATGGGTTTATTTATAAAATTTTCTCTTTATTTGTCGGGTTATCTGGGCTTCAAGCCTATGGTTTTATTTTTGGAGTATTATTTTTGTGTGGAATAGGGCTACCTGTTCCTGAAGACCTAACACTTATTGCTGCAGGGTATTTATCTGGCGAAGGCTCTATCTCTTTTGTAGGAGCTCTATTAGTAGGCTTTATAGGTGTTTTAGCAGGTGATATTCTGCTTTTCACAATAGGCTATCGATTTGGAGATCAAGTCTTTAAGTGGCCTATCTTTGTCAAAGTTTTTACACCTCCTCGTATACAAAAGGCAAAATACCGGATTAATAAAAATGCAAAACTTATTTGTTTCACTGCTCGGTTTGCTCCAGGATTGAGAGCAGCTATCTATTTGACAGCAGGGACACTTAAGGTACCATTTAAAGTATTTATATTTCAAGATGGACTAGCTGCATTGGCTAGCGTACCATTTTGGGTTTGGACAGGTTATAAGTTTCATGAACATCGTGAAAAGGCACTTGAAGTATTGACACAAGTTCATATTTATCTTTTTATCTTTGTTGCTTTTATTTTTAGTTATCTCTTATGGAAATGGATATATAAAGATAAAAAATCTGTCTAATAAAAAAATATTTATATCTCAAAAAAGCACACAATTTTTGTTCTAAAAATTAAATTAAAAATAAAAAATTTAAGAAAAATTATATAAATTCAGATAAGATAATTAAGAAGAGTATCATATTTATAATTTTCATCTGCGCACTTTAGCATAATCTTAACAACATCAATGATTTAAGCCAATCAACTTAGATAGAACCAAAAATTGATGTTTTTACAAACTTGTTACATCTTGTATCTTAGATTTTGACATCCTTTGATTTAAAAAATTTATTAAATTATTTTTTTAATAAGGAATTTTAAAGTGCAAGTCAGTAAATTAGCATTTCAAATGAAGGTATGTTGTTTCATTTTAATTATTTTTGTATTGATGTATAAGATGAATACCATAGTGGTTAAAGCTGATACACGGGGTGAAACATGGAGCATAAAAACGGCGGTAGACAACTTTGTTGTAAAGAAAGGTGCTAGAGGGCAATATTTTATCAATGGAAGAAAAGTTCATTTAAATACCTTTAATGAATTGAAGGATTTTGTTGATAATAAGTTGTCGTTTGCTGATGAAGATATAGGAGATAATGAAGATTCATGTTCAAAACCAAGTGGGGCACCTGACCTGCAGATTTTAAAGACAACAGGAAATCAAAAGAAAAAAATCTTAGTGTATATTGACGAGCGTCTCCTCATTGTCAATCACAGGTGTTCTTCAATAGAAGGAAATGGCATTTTTGCTCTTCCTATGCATCGTGAATGGTATATTGGAACTAAAACAGTAAATATCAAGATAGGAACTCAAAGAAGATTAGTGTTTAGTGATTCAAAACCTATAGTATACAGAGAAAGCACAAATTCTCAGGATAGAACGGTGAAACTCCTTGTGAGTGGTCCGATGCTTGATTGGAGTAAAATTGATCTTTTTGAGAAAAAATTAAAATCTATAGAAATTTCAGGAAGACGGCATTTATCTTATATTAAAGATAGGCCTAGCTTTACTTTTATTACAAATAATAGAGAGTACACATTTTATGAAATTCGAGATCCAGAGCTTGTATGGGTTTTAAAATTACCGGATAAACCATTTCTCATCTTATCTGAATCATTTAGTTGGCGTGAGTTTAATTTAGAATATGTTGCAGATCTGAAAGCTGACATTATCAATACTTTACAAAACTCTGAAAGTGCAGAAAATAAACGTATAAGGGCTCTTAAGACATTGAAGAACTATTGGAATCCGTCTTTTCAAGAAATACTATTTACTATTTTCAAAGATGAAGATGAGTCAAGTCAATTACGTAAGGAGATTGCAGAGTTCTTAATTCAAAAACCAACATCTTTAAATAAAGAAACTTTATTAAATGCGCTTATTGTAACGCAAAACCCTTCCTTGAGAGAGTATATTTCTATGCGGTTAAGAATTTTTTATCCTAAGGGAAAAGCTATCTCTGCAAATGATGATGATTATACAGTCACGGAAAAGATGAATACTTGGAGAGGTTTTCAACCTCAATAAATATACATATTGAAAGAGTAGTTACAGTTGGCCTTCTTGTTGGCTCATAGCTTCATATCTTTGATGATTGGGGTTAATATATGACCTTCAAACACAGAACCAGGAAAAACCTCTCTTGTCACAACCACTGCTAAACAAACTTGAGACTCTTTAAACTTAGCATTTTTACGGTAACCCTTCTGACGTAAATCATCTTCAATAATCAATTCAAAGTACAAGGTTGTACAATCAAAAAATAAAACCTTCAAAGGTTCTTTAAAAACCCTTTGAACTGCTTGACTTGCCAATTTGTTATCTTATTTATCCTCGTAAATAACTTTGTACACTACACTTTTTGGCAAAATCCAATAACCGATAACTGCTAATAACTATAAATACAACATTCTGTGTAAAAAATATGAAGAAAATTCAAATTAACTGTCAAACTCAGGAGCGCATTGGAATCAAGTGTCTTTTCACTCAGTTTGAAAAATATTTCTTAACATAAAGCTTTATATTATGCTTTCATAAAAGTTATGTGGGAGCAACATTGGATATATCTCTATAAAAACATTAGGGTTCTATTTTATTTTTATTGCTTTATTTTTACCTTTGTTTTGGTAAAAGACCTTTTAGCTTCTCAAGCAAATGATCCAAACTTTCATCAAGATTCTTGCCGTGAGTATGCTAATGGAGAGGAGAGAATCTTATCTGTGCCTTTTGTTGATATAGGGGCTTTTCCTATGTCTGTGTTTTCGATGCAATGTCATTATAAAATAAAAAGACAAACAAGTCAGACTTACACGGCTTCCATAGCTTTAGAGTTTTCTCCAAGTTTGGCGTACTTTAATGGGCCTGTCCCCACAGATCAAGTGCATAAACACTATTTGCAAAAAGTAAAAAATTGCATAGCAAAGAGCAATCATAAAATAATAGGGGTAAATGGAAAACAAATTCTTATTGATATTGAGGATGCTAAGGTAGCAAGAGAAACCAACTCTTCAACACCTCGGCATTCTATTCAAATCCACACTCATTATAATATACCATCTTCTTTTAAGAGCTTTAATGCTTATATTGGTTGCCCTTCGATATTTCATGAAATACTGCACTATTTCTGTTTAGGTGATGAATACAGTTTCCATCTTAGTAACTTTTTTCGCTTAGCATCACAATATACAGAAGATAGACTATTGTTTGATTGCCGAGTGACTCAAACAAATAGCATTATGAGTGATAGTATAAGATGGTCAATGGTACTTGATGATCCATTAGATCATGGGTTCCAGTGGCGTTCACCTCTTCATCGCGAAGAGCCTACTTTTTTTAATGAAGATATAGAATACTCTCTTCTTGATCCAACACATTTTAATGCTATTCTCTATGGAAATTGTTCAAGTAGGGATGATGTCAGACATTATAGAGAATGTATGCGTTTAGCTTTTCAAGATTCTAGTTTGAATTTTAATTGCTTAAGTCAAAAACATCAATGTGAAAACTTGAACTTACTAGGCCGTGATAAAAACAAAGAGCTTGCAAGATTATATACTGAATCCTATTTGTTACAATTAGATCTTGGGAGGACAAATGAGGATTTAGTAGAAAATCTTTTTAAACGCTTTTCTTATGATCCCTCTAATCATGATCTTTCGATATTCCAATATGGATATATAGCGTATGATCATGGATATTTATTATATCTTAAAGAAGGATATGAAAAGGAAATAGAAGAGTTAAATAGAAGAATCCATAATGTACAAAACTGGCCTGATGAGTGACAGTATGAACCGTTAGACTTACTGCCGGAAAGTGGTCAGAGGCAGTTTTATTGAAAATAGCTTCTAATTTTTTGAAATGTTGTGTTTGTTTTTGAGGTCAAGGTGCCATTGATCTATTCGATCTTTTGCCCTTTGTTGACTTAATGCTTTTTTAATCTGACCACTCACATTTGAAAAACTTGTACCATCATAATTGTTTTTATTTTCTTGATAATAATTTACAGCCTCTTCATCTGTTATAGGAATTAAAGAGGACTGCTCTTTGAACTTTATAAACTTCTTAGCACGTAGTTTTCTTTGTATTGAAGATACCAATTCAGATCTTGAAACCTGCAAATCTTTCCATAAACTGAATAAATCTTTTTTTGAGGATAACTGAGTTTGAAATCTTGTAAGCTCAGATATAACCTCTCTTTTAGAAATACGACTTAAAGCAAAAATTTGAGCCTCTTTATCAATAGCATATTCTAACAGCACTTGATCTGTGTGCAGTTTAAGTTCTGGCAGGGGCTTGTTAAATAAAACAGATTCAATAATTCTGTCTATTTCAATGTCACGACTTGTGATAACTTGGTCTGCTGATGTTCCAACAATGTTCAATATCGTATCTGCAAATAATAATTGGTGAAAACAGAAGACCCCTATTATTAAAACTAAAGTGTTATATGATTTCATGGGACTTTTATCCTTTAAAGAGCCTTCTTTGAGCTTACCACATCAAATAAAGTATAACAGTTATTTCAAAAAAATGACTACTGAAAAAAAGTAAAACTGATTTTAGAGAAATAGCTCATTATGGCTTTGTCATTTAAAAGATAGAGTTATTATGAATCTTTCATTTTAGAAATTTCTTGGATAAGAGAGCGTACAGTTTGAGAGGTTCTTCTTTTTTCATGACGCTTTTGAAATTGTTCAAGGGCAAATTGCCGCATATCTTCTACAGAATCAAACTCATCCATGATCTCTACGCCCAATAAGGTCTCTAGAGCATCCTCTAAAGTAATCAGTCCTGTTGTTTGTCCATCCTGATTTACTGCTATAAAAATATGCTCCTTATATTTTAAAAACTCATTAAGAGTGGTACCTATAGACTGATTTTCTGGCACTTTATGAATAGAATGGCATATATCTCCTAATGTTGTATTTGATGCTTCCACAGATTTATTTGAACCCATAGGTGAAGTAGCAAAAGCCCCATCTTCTAACAAAGTTTTTTTTGTATTGCTTTGAGCATAGTTTTCTAAGAGTTCATAACGTAAAACAACACCTACAATATCATCCATGCCCATCTTATAAATAGGTATACGAGAAAAAGGTATAGATGGATGCTGCTTGACAACTTGACCAACAGAAACATCTGCGGGAAAGGCTACAATAACAGACCTAGGTGTCATCACATCCTTAATGTAAATCTTATCAAGGCGTAGTAGGTTTTTGATCACATTACGTTCTTGGTGCTTAATAGAGCCTTCCTCTTGACTGATCTCTGCTGTAGCAATTAGCTCATCCCTTGTAAAAAGTAGAGGGCGTTTTTTACCAAAAGTACTTAAGTCTGCTACAAATTCACAAAATGAAACAATAGGGTAAAGTAGAACAATAAGATATTTAATAATGTAAGCAGAGGGAATAGCAAGTCTTCTCCAATAAGTAGCTCCTATTGTTTTAGGGATGATCTCTGAAAATATCAAGATACCAAATGTGAGGATTCCAGAAATAATAGCTACCATTTCACTGCCATATAATCTCATAACAGTTGCACTGATTAAAGCAGCTCCTAAAGTGTTAGACACGGTATTTAAAGTTAAAATAGCTGCTAGTGGACGATCAATATCTTTTCTGAGAGCATGAAGAACATCACCTGATTTAGATCCTTGATTTTGCAATTGACCAATAAAAGAATCCTTAACAGATAAAATAACAGATTCTAAAAGAGAACAAAAAAAGGAAATAGTAAGAACAAAAATAAAATAAGAAATTAATAGAACCAAGTTTTAAGCACCTTTAGCGTTTTTTTTATGTGCTTCTATAAGCTCTTCTTGAATACTTTTAGGAACTGGCTTATATTCTGAAAACTCCATTGTGAATTCTCCCTTTCCTTGAGTTGCTGATCTTAAATCAGTAGAATATCCAAACATCTCTGTCAATGGAACAAGAGATTCCACTGTAATATAACCTTCTATTGCTTGAGTGCCTGTGATTTGACCACGACGTTGGTTCAATTGTCCAATCACAGAACCTTGGAATTCTTCAGGAGCAGAAACTTCTACCTTCATAATAGGTTCTAGGATCACAGGATTTGCTTGAGGGATATGTTCACGAATGGCCGCCATAGCACAAAGCTTAAAGGCCATTTCACTAGAGTCCACTGAGTGAAAATCTCCATCATTAAGTTCTATACGTATGTCAATAAGAGGAAATCCTATCAAAAGTCCTTTTTCTAATTGCTGTTGAAATCCTTTGTCACAAGCTGGAATATATTCCCTAGGAATAGATCCTCCCACAATTTTATTGATGAATTCATAGTGCTTATGTTCAGAGCTTTCTGGATCCTGCGTGAGAGGCTCCATATATCCTCCCATCTTAGCAAACTGCCCTGCACCTCCTGTTTGTTTTTTATGAATCTGTACAAAGTCAACATGAGATGAGATGGTTTCCCTAAAAGCTACCTGTGGCTTACCTACTTTGCAAGTGACTTTAAATTCTCTTTTCATTCTTTCTACATAAACATCTAAATGCAACTCTCCCATACCAGATATAATAGTCTCTCCTGACTCCTCATCCCTGTGTACACGGAAAGTAGGGTCCTCTTTAGTGAACTTATTAAGAGCTTTGGAAAAATTAGCAATAAGTGCCTTATCAATAGGAGCAATAGAAAGAGAAATAACAGGATTTGCTACATGCATAGACGTCATAGCTGCATTGATTTTTCCATCGGTAAAGCTATCTCCTGATGAGCAGTCTACACCAAACATAGCAATGATATCACCTGCACTAGCAGACTGAATATCTTCCATTTCATCGGAGTGCATGCGCACCAATCTAGGCACTTTGATTTTCTTTCCTGTACCTGTATTAATAATGGTATCACCTTTTTTAACACAGCCCTGATAGATACGCATATAAGTCAGCTGGCCATATCGGCCATCTTCTAATTTAAAGGCTAACATTAATAAAGGTTGATCAGCATCTGATTGAATGACAAATTTTTCCTCATTTTTGTCTAAATCTAAAGCTTCATTTGTCACTTCCTTTGGATTAGGAAGATAATCTGTGACAGCATCAAGAAGAGGTTGCACTGCTTTGTTTTTAAAGGCAGACCCCATAAGCACTGGGATAAATTTAAGACTCAAAACACCAGCGCGAATAGCTACTTTCAATTCATCTGCTGTGACTTCTTGTTCCATAAGAAACTTTTCACCAACCACATCATCAAAATCAGCAACAACGCCGATAAGATCATGTCTTGCTGCTTCAGCCTCCTGTTTTCTGTCATCGGGAATATCAGTAATTTTAATTTCTTCTCCATTTTCACCTAAGAACTCCATTTGTTTCATCTCTACTAAATCAATCACTCCAGTATGTTTATCTTCTAAACCAACGGGTAATTGAATAAAATGAGCATTTAATCGAAGTTTTTCATGGAGTTGCTCTAAAACACGCTCAGGGTGAGCTCCTGTTCGGTCTAATTTATTAATAAAAGCAAGGCGTGGCACACTGTAACGCCTCATCTGTCGATCAACTGTAATAGATTGAGACTGAACTCCTTCTACCCCAGAGAGAATCAAAATAGCTCCATCAAGAACTCTTAATGCTCTTTCTACCTCGATAGTAAAGTCCACGTGACCGGGAGTATCAATAATATTGATGTTGGTATCTTTCCATTGACAAAATGTAGCTGCAGATTGAATTGTGATACCTTTTTCTCGCTCTAAGTCCATGGAGTCCATTTTAGCTCCAACACCGTCTTTACCGCGCACCTCATGTATAGCATGAATACGCCCAGTGTAAAACAAAATACGCTCTGTTAGTGTGGTTTTACCAGAGTCAATATGCGCTGAAATCCCAATATTTCTTAAGTTACTCCAATCTCCAGGCTGATTCATTTGTTATCCCCCTCAAATAACTTTATGATAAAAAGATAAAGTATAACATTTAAACAATAAAAATCAATATTCTTGTTAAACAATACTTCGTCAATTTCTCACAATAACCTTATTTTATGTTATGAAGCTCTTTTTATATCAAATGTGTTAAGATATCTCACCTAAAGTTTCATTATGAAACAAATTTCTTAAGGTTCATGACATCTTAAAATCTAGAAAGCAAGACATTTAGAACAACAAAACAAGATGGATCCTTTTTTCTCTATAAAAGTTCTTTCTAGAAGCCATCTCAAAAATAAATATTTGCATTTATTTCATTTCCCTAAAAATAAATTGAAGGTTCAGCTCAGTTAGCACTTAAATTCTATCGTAATTCTCAAAAATTACATTTATACAGTCCTCATAAAGACCAATTTAAAAGAGCTGCTTCAAGTATTGTACTTAACTTAGCTGAAGGCAGTGCTAAACCAACAGCTAAAGATCGCAGAAAAATTTATTATATTAGCCTTGGCTCTTTAAGAGAAGTACAAGCTATATTGAATATGATAGGCCATGTTGACTTAGCAAAACAGGCAGATCAACTAGGAGCTTATTTATATAAACTATGTCAAAATACTTAAATTTTATTTGAATTTTACTTTATTTGTAGGACAAACAAGATTTTTGTGTATACGTTCAGAAGATTTAACTTCAATGGCAGTGTGCATATCATTACAAATAAAATCAACTTCATAACCAGATGTTGTTCTCCAATAATGTATATCTAATTCGGGATTTTTATATTTTTTGTAATTTATAAGTTCCATAAAAATATAATGTTCAAAACTTTTTCCAAAAGCCTCATTTCCTTTATAGGGTTTTCTTTGAGCTATATAATTGGCAATACCAACATCAAAAAAATAAAACTTATCTGTCAAAACCATTTTTCTATTTTTAGAGGCCCTCCAAGGAGAAAGACGGTATCCTAAAAAAGTATCCTCTAAAATTTCAAAATATCGACGAACAACTTTAGCACTGATGCCTGTTTCTCTTGCTACATTCGTATAATTTAAAAGCTCAGAGTTGGTTAAGGCTGCTACTTTTAAAAACTCAGTAAAGGCAGGTATATTTCTTATTGAAGATTCTGATACAATTTCTTCTTTTAAGTAATCAGAGACATAAGACCTTAAATCTTTTAAATAATGGGAAGATAAGAAGTGAGAAGGTAAAAGTCCTGTATGTAAAGCTTTTTCCAATAAAAATCCTTTTGTCTCATAAAAAGAAAGAGGACCCATTTCAAATCGCCATGCTCTTCCAGCAAGTAAATTAGAACCAGCTCGTCTTAATTTTCTTGCACTAGATCCAGTAAGGAGAAATGAAGCAGATTTATTCTCAATAAGCCAATGAACTTCATCATTTTACAAAAGCCTATTGCAGGCTCTTAACTAAAATATTAATTTGATATTTATGTAATACCTTTTGCAAAGATTAGCTGCCACCATCTACCGTTAATACAGAACCTGTTACCCAAGTGGTTTTCATAAGATAATCGACAGCCTCAACTACATCTTGCGCTTGCCCCATACGTCCTAAAGGAGATATCTGATGACATCTTTTAATAGCCACTTGAGAGGTTTTATCTGTTTTTTCATAAAAATCATGTATAGGAGTATAAATAATACCTGGATTGATAGAGTTTACACAAATACGATACTCTGACCACTCCATTGCTAAAGACCTTGTCCAATTGTTCATAGCAGCCTTAGAAGCAGAATAGATGGAGGTATAAGCAATCGGGTCCTGCGCTAAACTTGAAGATATATTAATTACATGTGGAGACCCTGCTTTCTTCAGCAACTTAAAAATACCTTTTGTGATACGGAAAGCGCCAAAAAGATTAGTTTGAAAATGCATAGACCAATCATCTTCATTAGATTCTAAAAAAGATTGCCTGTTAATACGTCCTGCATTATTGACCAATAAGTCTATAGTATCTGTCCATTTTTGAATTTTTTGCAGGGCTTTTTTAACATTAGAAGACTTAGAAATATCTGTAATTAAAATAAGAGGTGGATGAGTCAACTCAGAAGCTACAGCATTCAATTTTTTTTTATCACGTCCTAAAATAGCTACTTGAAAATCATGAGCATCAAGGTGCTGAGCAATAGCAGCACCAATACCAGAACTTGCCCCTGTTATAATAGCTCTTTTTAAATGACTTTTCTTCACCATTCTCTCCTTATATCTATTTATCATAAAGTGACCTTGTGGCACAAACATCGGTTGTCATTTTTTATATATACTAAGGTTTGTAGTAGGCTTATTCACTAGCAGCAGAGGGCCTTTGGCCACCATATCCTAATATAATATTAATGCCATAGCCTTGTTGCACGAATATTGACGCTATTACATTGGGTTACCATTAGCGTCTTTTGGCAGGCTTGTGAACTAACTCAGGCCAGAGCATTATGAGGTAAAGATTTTAAAAGAACTTTTATTCTATAATTAATTATAAAAGTAATAGAAATTCATTGCACGGGGGTTGCCTGTTGCTAGTGAATAAGCCTGCCAAAAGACGCTGCTAATACATACAAATATTTGTGCAACAAGGCCACAATCAAGTAAACAGGTGTTTCGGTAGTTGTTAGCGGTTTGTGTTGAGTGCCATGTATTTTGATTCCGGTTACATATGCCGCCGGTTTGCCGGATTTCCGGAAAAAGTAGTTATGAACTTATTTTTTTAAGTTGGTTTTTAAATATTTGGAAGAATAGATAAAAGAAAGGATACTTATTTAAGTATCCTTTCTTCTTGTTAATATAGGAGGTATTCAATTAATCAATAACTCTCTCTATAAAAAAGCTCACATCTTTTCTTTTTTTTAAAGAGCAACACCAGCAGTAGCAAGTCTACGAGAATATACTTGACATACGTCAGAAGTCAAAGTGTTAAGTCTTCTTATCAATGCCGCTATAGGTTCTGTAAATGTACGATGCATTGCATTTAACATCTGATCTGCAGCTGCAGCATAAGTAGTTGTATCAAGACTTACAGCTAATAGAAAACGGGCCATATTTCTAACTGCAGGATTGTAAGAACCTTGCCACCCACGAATGCACACCTCTGCCCGCTCGCCTAAAAGAGCAATGTGAACCTTATCTACTAATGTATTAAGATGAGTGTATAATGTTCTAGCAAGATCAGAAAATTGAGGCATTGCAAAATCTGCCGCTCTTTTCATTAATGCATCTCTAACAGCACCTATGACAATTCTAAAATTGCTTTTCTCTGTTGCCATTTGACCTGCTGCCTGCGGGCTTAACTGAGCATTACCTGTTGCAAGTTGTAGATCAACAGGTATTTGCTGCACAGCAGTAGGCTGTACATCAACATCAAAATAACCTGGGCGAACACCTTCTCTTCCAACATCACTTGTGCCAATGATAGTAGAGTAAGCGTTTGCATATTCTAATTGAAATGCTTTTTCAAGCTCTGCATCTAGCATAGCTAATGAACCTGTAACGTCTTTCATTAATTGTGCATTTCCTTGATGCGATTTAATCATTTGTAGGAGTGATCCAACGCCCGCGGTTGCAATTATTGCTTCGTTTCCAAGATGGCTTGCTATAGCTGTTCTAAGCCCTGGAAGGACGCTCTTAGACCTAGCAGTAGCAGAGAAACTAGCTATAGCCGTGGGATTAGCCTTACTCACTGCACTCACTACTTGTGTTACTCTTGTCAGCACACGAAGAACACTTTGGCCTTTGGCACTTTGTATATTTATAACACTTAAAAGCAAGAGAGCACTGACACTAAAAAAAACTGATCGTAACATAAAAACCTCCTAATACATAATTCTAATACATAATTACAACCGTTAATATAAATAAATAATTTGTAAGTCTCTTATTCTCTATTATTCAATATTTTGCAAGCAAAAAATAAAAATTTATAACTTATTGTAAAAAATACATGATTTTGTAAATTTGACATAGTTAGTATAATACAATATAAGCACCTTGTAATGTTCTGCTCATTTCCAATTTCTTTTTATCTTTAAGCCACTTACTGAGTAATAACAAGTGCTTAAGGATATATCCTGTCTTATGATGAATATTTAACCACTGCGACATGGCATAGTTATTGCTGTGCTCTACATAAACAACTATTGATCTGGGATATATGGGCTTATAAAAGCTAAAAAACTGATAAAAGTTTAGGGAGACCTTATATTAATGCAAACAAGACTATTTTCTGCTTTTTCTATAAGGATGCAGTTTCAGCGTTATATGATATATATGATCTGCTTTTCTCTATGTGTTGCAAATCCTGGCTTTATTCATCTTGCCTTATCTCAACAGCAATCTCCACCAGCAAATCAAGATCAAGCAAATCAAGAGGAAGATATACCTGAAAATAATGAGGATAACCTGCAAAACCCCCTTCAAGACAAAGCTGAACTAGATAAGAATAGGCTGCTAGATCACCCTCTCTACGCAGAGGTATCTCGTTTAGGTGAAGAAGTTGAAAGGCAACGTCAGGCAGCCTGCTGTGAAGATATTCCTGGAGTTGAAAGTCGTAATTTAGAGCCTCTTAACTCGATCATTCAAAGATATCAACAGGTCAAGCAGTCTGTAGAAGACTATGTTAATGGCAAGACTCCTTTGCAGAATATCCCTACAGAGCATATCAAAGATTATTGCCTTAACCAAGAAGATATCCCAAGAGAATGCCTCCCAATAATAAGACATCTTACAAAGACTTATGCCAATGATGGTTTTTTAGAATACTTAACAGAATATTGTCTTGAGCAAGAAGGGTTCCCAGAAGAATGTCTTCCAATAATAGAGCATTTTATCAGAAATAATACTGTTATCGATAATGTGTTTTTAGAACATCTACAAGAACATTGTCTGAATCAAGAAACGGCACCAGAGGAATGCTCATCAGTTGAACAGTTTAGGTTGTTTTTTATTAACAACAATAAGGCTGTTATAGAAGAGCCGCTTAATGATGCTTTTAAACCATATTTAGAACAATACTGTTTTAATCAAGAGAGTATGCTCATAGAATGCTTACCTCTTGACGTGTTGAGATTAGATTTTATCAACAACAGTAAAGCTCTTATAAATCGACTTAATGATATTTTTACACCATATTTAGAGCGATACTGCTTTAACCAGGAAGATATACCTATGCCTGAGGAATGTTTATCAATTGAAAATATTAAATCGTCTCTTAATATAATCAACAATATCATTTTTATGGGGTTAATCCTATCGATTGCTTATAAAATTGTGTTAACCCAAATGTATTTAGGAACAACCTTAAACGAGATAGATCTTTCTCCTTTTACTTTATCAGTTAATAGAAATACATATATAGATGGCCAACAAGCTGATGATTGTTTACAAAATACAGATACTTTTCTTAACGATGAAATTAATAGAAGTTTAGGGTTAAGTTTTTCAAATGCTAAGACAACTGAACATGAAGAGGAAGAAGGACAATGTTTTCACAATATTGAAATAGACCAATCAGTATTCATAGAGTCTCAGTTTGCAATTGAAATGTCTAAAGATTCCGATGATGCTCTCATTCAATTTCTGCTTTACCCTATCTTAGAAAATTATTATGAAAGTCTTTTTACTATACAAATATTGAAAGGAGTTAGGTCTGAAGATATTGATCTTCCTGGTATTGATATCCTTTCTCAAAATACAACTTTTTCTATTAATGATCTTATACAAGATACAGTCCAAAGAGAAGCAAAGGTAAAACTTCGAACACTCAATTTCGGTGAAGCTCTCAAAGAAGCCTTTAAGACATTAATTGATGATAATCCACAATGGCTACAAACAACAAGGCTTTATACTCTTGATGCCTTAAGAGATATTTCAAATGAAACTGGAATACTAATAGATAAAAGCTTACGAGAAAGTATTTATCAAGAAGAGTTTTCTTCTCGTTTTATTTCTAGAATTGAATCCACAATCGACGGTGACTTAGGAAATCTCTACTGTGCAAACTGCGAGTCACATACTCTTGAAAGCTATAAACAACAAAGGATTCATAGATCTTTAATGATAATATTTCTAACTTCCAAGATTGAAAATATTTGGGAGAATCTTATTGTAGAAGGAGAAGAGGAAGAGGGTAATAGAAGATACAGACTGGGAATTTATCCAGAAATAGCAACAAAAATCCAGGAAGTTTACACGCCTATTGACAACTCTTTAAAGAATGATCAAGAGCCTCCAGCTAGATACTTAGGATTATTGGAAAGCTTAGAAGGTTTAGTAGACCAGTGGATTGAGAAAGCATTAGAAATCATGGAGGAACAATCCTTAGAAACACATCCAACACACCAAGAGTACATAGAAGAGATTATTCAAGAGGTAAATAGAATATCATTAACAGATCAAAGCCGTCTTTCTGCTTATGCCGTCTACCAAGCTGTCAAATCACAACACGACTTCCCAATTCATCCAGAAGTTTCTGCAACTCTAGATCGAATGTTTCTTGTTTCACCCTCTTATCAGAGTGCAAGAGATGCTTTTAATAGCTCTATACTTAGGTTAACAGATGATATAAGCAGTTACATTGAAGAGGAAACTGGAGAAACTGAGGAGAGTGATGATCTAAATCAAGTACCTAATAAAATTATTGATCCAAATCAGATAAGAGATATTTTAGAAAAGGCCAGTGCAATGGCATTTCAAGGGCGTATGAACCAAGTGGCCGACCAGCAAGGCATGAATGCCAAAAAAAGATCTATAGAATACCTTCTTGTTGTAGGAGAAGATATGGGCTTTTTCGATGCATATCTTATTCCAGAAGGGCAAGATGAAGAAGATATAGTTCCTCTCATTAGAGACACTATTTTTTCTCGACTTAATAGATATCCTAAGAGGGAAAAGGGTTTTTGGGATTTCTTTAAGCCATGTTATTATTATTATCTTTCTTCTCCTGTCTTGTGTAAAACAGATGCTCAAGTGTATTTAGATATTTACAAAGAACATCAAAAAAGTGAAATACTCAATAAAAACCGGATCCTTTCAGATCGTTATTCTCCGATTGATGGAAAACCTCTATTTGAGATCATACAAGATCATTGTGGCCCTGAGATGGATAAAGATATCTGTAGATCTCGTGTTACAAATATTATGATCGAGGCTTTAGAAAGACAAGAGCAAGACATACAAGATAATTTTCAAGAACTTATGAGAGATCTAACCAATGAGGACACTTCAGAGGCTCTTCGAAAAGTCATGTTCGCCTTAGAAGAAGATGAAGCAGGTATTTTTACGAATCTTCGCACTCATCTCGAAGAAAATCATAGAGCACTATTTGATTTTCACAAAGAGCGTTTGCAAAGTCACTTAGAACCTACAGCCTCAGAGAGGTTTGTTGAGAATTATATCAGTAAGCCTGCAGATGACTTAATGCTCTTATCATTTATATTGCTAGCTCCTGAATTTGTAGGAGGACTCGCTAGATTCGGTAGAACATTTTCGAGTTCCAATAGGCTACTATCTCTGGCAAGTCAGAGCACAAAGACACATCCATTAGCAAGGATGTGGCTGCCTATCTTTGTTGGCAAAGGATTTGAAAATTATTATGATTATAAGGACATAAGCTCTAGGACAGACTTTATTGAAGACCTTTATTATATATCACCTCAAAGAAGCGCGCTTGTCGATCAAGCCCAACTTATAATGAGTGAAGAATTAGAAGATGAAGCACACCGTAATGCAGTCATTCTACCTATAGTATTAGGCGGCCTAATAGGTGTGATGTTTGTAGGCGGTCTAATAAGATGGTATACAGGATCTAGTGCTTTAAGATGGACTATGAACCGTATGTTGGATGCACGAGTGAGGTCTCTAGCTGGTTATTACCATAAGAGTGGGTATCGTCCTGGTCATCTTGAAAAGTTAGGAATTAGATACCCAAATAGTACAAAGTGGAGCAGTGCAAAATGGGAAGGTGAAATAAATGCTTGGGATATGAAGGCTCTAAAAGAGAAAGTCGATATACTCAAACAAAATGCTATTATTCCTGAAGAAGCTGAATCTATTCGAGTAAGTTGGTATGTTGTTAGCCGTTTTTATAATAGGCACGTGAAATTAGTTAGCAGGGTAAAAGAAGCTAGAAGACAAGTTGGTGCTTCTACTGATCTTAGCTTTAAAAATGTAGGGGAGACAACTATAGAAGGGCAAATAAGAGCAGGTGGTAGTAGCAGTCGTGTTGGAGATCTTAGAATCTTACAGAAAATGATGCAAAAAGAAGAAGCTTTATTGAATAGCCTTCGACAACATGAAGAAAATTACCCATTTATACGCAGCCTTATTGATCATTTAAATACACTTCCTTAAAACAGAAAACCCCTTTAACTGAAACTAAAGGGGTTTTTTGTTTTAACAATATCTTTTCTAAATTATTTTCTTTAAAGACAGAAAATATAGAAAAAAGTATAGGCTACATCATGCCGCCCATACCACCCATGCCCATACCTCCCATACCACCAGCTGGAGGAGCAGAGTTAGCATTGTTGTCTTCATTCTTAGGAGCTTCTGCAATCATGGTTTCAGTGGTGAGCATTAAAGAAGCAACAGATGAAGCATTTTGAAGCGCAGAACGGACAACCTTAACAGGATCAATCACTCCTGATTTCAAAAGATCTTCATAGTTTTCTGTTAATGCATTAAACCCCCAATTTATTTCAGACTTTGAAAGCACTCTGTCTAAAACAATAGCTCCGTCTAAACCTGCATTTACTGCAATTTGTCTAAAAGGATCTTCACAGGCTCTTAAAACAATATTAGCACCAATGGACTCCATTTTATCAAAATTAGCAGTTTTTAATCTCTGAGAAGCTCTGATCAAGGCTACGCCTCCACCAGGAATGATGCCCTCCTCAACAGCTGCACGTGTTGAGTTTAAGGCATCCTCTACACGAGCTTTCTTCTCTTTCATTTCCGTCTCAGTGGGAGCACCTACATTGATCACAGCAACTCCACCAGCAAGCTTAGCAAGACGCTCTTTGAGCTTTTCTCTGTCATACTCACTTGTGGTATCTTCAACTTGATTGCGAATTTGCTGAACTCTTGCGTTAATATCCTGCTTTGTTCCTTCGCCATCAATGATAGTGGTGTTGTCTTTGTCCACAACAATCCTTTTAGCTCGGCCTAAGTCTTCTAGCTGTATATTTTCAAGCTTTGTACCTGTATCTTCACTGATAAGATTTCCACCAGTTAGAGTAGCAATGTCCTCTAACATAGCCTTGCGACGATCACCAAACCCAGGGGCTTTAACAGCTACAACATTTAAACTACCTCTAAGCTTATTGACAACAAGGGTGGCAAGCGCCTCACCTTCAACATCTTCTGCAATCACTAAAAGAGGACGTCCTGATTTTGCAATGTTTTCTAGGATCTTCACCAAGTCTTTCATGGAAGCGATTTTTTTATCGTAGATGAGAACATAAACATCTTCTAAAACAGTTTCCATGCGCTCAGCATTTGTAATGAAGTAAGGTGATAAATACCCCCTATCAAATTGCATCCCTTCAACGACATTAAGCTCTGTCTCAGCTGTCTTACTCTCTTCAACTGTGATCACACCTTCACGGCCTACTTTTTCCATAGCCTCTGCAATCAAATCACCAATGACTTTATCGTTATTAGATGATATTGTACCCACTTGAGCAATTTCATTCTTATCCTTGATAGGCTTTGCTATTTTCTTAAGCTCATCAATAATAACTAAAACAGCCCTATCAATACCCTTTTTCACCTGAATAGGATTGTGACCAGCTGAAACAACTTTAATACCTTCTCTGAAAATAGCTTGAGCAAGGAGTGTGGCTGTGGTTGTTCCATCACCAGCATCATCATTTGTCTTGCTGGCAACTTCTTTGACCATCTGCGCGCCCATGTTTTCAAACTTATTTTCTAATTCAATTTCTTTAGCAACTGAAACGCCATCTTTAGTCACTAAAGGAGAGCCAAAAGACTTTTCTATAATCACATTACGCCCTTTAGGACCAAGAGTGACTTTCACAGCATTGGTCAAAGCACTGACACCTCTCAAAATAGAGTTTCTCGCATCTTCATTAAATCGTAGTTCTTTGCTCATTTTCTTCTCCTATTACCTTTAATTTATTTAATTGATAATCCCTAAAACATCATCTTCACGAATCATCAAATATTCCTCTCCCTTTAGCTTTAATTCAGTGCCAGCATATTTGCTAAATAGAATCTGATCACCGCTCTTAACCTCTAAAGGCAGATATTTTCCATGTTCAGTTTTTTTACCAGAACCAACAGCTATAACACGTCCCTCTTGAGGTTTTTCCTTAGCCGTTTCTGGAATGTAAATACCCCCAGCTGTCTTCTCCTCTTCAGATAATCGTTGTATCAAAAGGCGATCATGAAGAGGTCGAACCCCAACTGTAGTCGTCATTGTATTGTCCATAACTTATCCTCCCTATAAAAATAATAAAATTATCCAACTATCAGCAATATTGTGATGTGACATGCTAATGTCAAGGGTAAAAACATCTTTTTTCATAAATTTTATCTAGACAAGCAAATATCTTGCCGGAAAACCACAACAAGTCATTCATAGTAAGTCACAGCCTTATTTAAGCTTTAAATCAAATTATAATGACTTTTCAAAATGATATGATGTGCCATGCTGTTTCCCTAAAAATAGTCTGGCCTCTGTATCACTAAAGTGCATCTCGTCTGTGTTTCCCTAAAAATAGTCTGGCCTCTGGCCACTTTCTGGCAGTAAGCCTGACAGTTTACACTGTCAGCAAATAGCTTACTGCCTAGAAAGCCTGACTATTTTTAGGAGGGAGATACTCTTCGCTTCTTTACAAAATGTTAAGGAAATTGAGCTAAAGTGATTTTTTAGGAAAAAAGATTCTTCAGTTCTGTTTCACTAAAATGCATCTCGTCTGTGTTTCCCTAAAAATAGTCTGGCCTCTGGCCACTTTCTGACAGTAAGCCTGACAGTTTACACTGTCAGCAAATAGCTTACTGCCTAGAAAGCCTGACTATTTTTAGGAGGGAGATACTCTTCGTTTTTTTACAAAATGTTAAGGAAATCGAGCTAAAGTGGTTTTTTAGGAAAAAAGATTCTTAAGCTCTCCTGACTCATACATTTCTGTCATGATGTCAGATCCACCAATTAACTCTTTGTTCACATAGAGTTGAGGGATGGTTGGCCACTGACCATAAGCTTTAATGCCTTCTCTTATCTCTGGGTCTTCTAATACATCCACATCTTGGAAGTTGACATTGAGTTCTTTAAGAATAGCTACTGATCTAGCTGAAAAACCACATTGTGGAAAATTAACAGTCCCCTTCATAAATAACACAACATTGTTTTTATCTAAAATTTCTTGAATTTTTGATTGGGTGTCTTCACTCATTTTTTACCTCTTTCTCTGTTTTATTTATTTTATATTAATGGTTAATGCATGTATTTCCCCACTTTTAAGTTGCTCTTCAAAAACACTCATAACTAAGCGATGAGAGGCAATTCTCGACATTTTTGATAGCTGGCTACAAGATATAGTAAGTTGATAATGGTTATTTGTTCCCGTTAAGTCAATAACCTCCATCTTAGTATTAGGATATTGTTTCAAAAAATGCTGTTTAACTTCATCACTTTGCATACAAAGCCTCTTGTTATCAACTTTAAAGTAGTGTTTATAAATAACTGTGTATTTTATTTTTTTCAAGAACAAAATCCACTGATGTTTTTGTCCCTTTTTTTATGTTACAACCTTGACAAGAAATAACTATATTT
Source organism: Bdellovibrionales bacterium (assembly GCA_965262715.1). Taxonomy (GTDB): domain Bacteria; phylum Bdellovibrionota; class Bdellovibrionia; order Bdellovibrionales; family JAUICD01. The sequence goes on from OZ253553.1 coordinate 2,900,736, forward strand.
AATTTTGATGAATGGCCTCCTCTTGCAAGAGGTAGTTTATGATCCATTGTCAGCTCATCGGTAGCAAAGGTTTTTTGACAATAATAACAAATACCTTCTTTGAGCTTTTGTCTCCACCATTTTGTAGACCTTAATTGTTTCGCTTTAAGTCTCTCCTTTTGAAGATGAGACTTTGATTGGGGTTTATAAAAAGTTGTCAAAACACAAATCCTTAATTGTTACTTCTAGAGACTCTATTTTATTAGCACTTGCTTTTATAGGGATATTATTATACATTTAGCTATCTTGTGTGTTTTTATATATCTCATGATGCTGAAAATGTCAAAAAACAAATAGCTATTTCAATGATTATGATGAGGTGATATAATAATATGAATACAAGTCAAAATGAGTGGTACATCTAAAAAATAAAATTCATATATGAGGGTGTTATAATCAATGCAAAATCAAAGACATGCAGACTATGTCATAGAAGACCTTAAAAAAGAAACACAAGGCCTTTTAGAGACAGCAGCTCTTACAACATCTTTTGACAAGTTTATGGCTTGGGGGCGTAAAAACTCTTTATGGCCTCTGCCTTATGGTACAGCTTGTTGTGGGATTGAATTGATGTCAGTCCTAGGTCCTAAATATGATCTGGCTCGCTTTGGCGCAGAGGTTGTAAGATTTTCTCCAAGACAATCTGATCTTTTATTAGTGGCAGGAACCATCACAGAAAAAATGGCTCCAGTCTTAATTCATATTTATAAACAAATGTTGGAACCTAAATATGTGCTTTCTATGGGAGCTTGCGCTAGTTCAGGTGGTTTTTATAGGGCTTATCATGTTCTCCAAGGTATTGACAAAGTGATTCCTGTAGATGTGTATGTTCCCGGATGCCCTCCTACACCTGAGGCTGTCCTTGACGGAGTTATGGTTTTACAAAAGATGATTGAAGCTAATAGACCTCGTCCATGGAAAGACAACTGGAAGGATACTTGGAAGCCTCATGATTATCAAAAAAGGCAAGATCAAGTGGAATCTTCTCATACAGAATAATCTTAAAGCAATTACATAAGTAGGAATGAAATGAATCATCTAGATGAGATAAGGAAAGATTTAACACATAAGTTTGATGTTTCTCAATTTCAATTTCAAACAGAATGTGATGATGATGTTCTGACAATTCCATGCGATCAAGTCTATGGTGTTGTAGAGCATTTTAAAAAAACAAAAAGATTTGATTTCTTGATGGATGTATGTGGAGTTGACTTATTAGAGCACCCTCATTTCACGTCATCACAGGCAAATGGTTCTACTCAGTCATCAGATGTCTCACAAAAAGGACGATTTCATGTAGTATATCACTTCTTCTCATCTCAGAACTTTCATCGCTTGCGGCTCAAAACAAAATTACCATCTCATCCTAAGGTCAAATCAATTACTCCTTTATGGAAAGGAGCTAACTGGTTTGAGAGAGAAGCTTATGATATGTTTGGTATTGAATTTGACGGACATCCTTATTTAGAAAGATTGCTAACGCATCATGAATTTAAAGGGCATCCTTTACGTAAAAATTACAGTTCAGATCAGCAGCAGCATTGCTATTCTGTTAAGCCACTTCATTTTGAAAACGATGCTACATACATTAAAGACCCTCATAAAAACTTTGTTTCTTTAAACATTGGACCTTCACACCCCGCCACTCATGGAACTTTAAGGATTATGGCAGAACTGGATGGAGAGGTTGTTCATCGAGCTAATGTAGAAATTGGTTTTTTACATCGCTGTTTTGAAAAAATGGCTGAGACTCATCATTACAATCAAGTGATTCCCTATACAGATAGACTTAACTATTGTTCTGCTCCAATGAACAATGTAGGTTATTGCAAAGCTGTTGAAAGATTGCTAGACGTTGAAGTTCCTCCAAAAGCGCAAGCTATTCGCATTGTTTTGTGTGAACTAAGCCGTATTATTGATCACATGGTGTGTATTGGAGCTAATGCTGTAGACTTAGGAGCACTCACAAGCTTTCTTTATTTGTTTAATATGAGAGAGATGGTCTATGAGCTTTTTGAAAAACTTTGTGGCGCTCGATTGACGGTTTCTATGACACGTGTTGGGGGCATGGCCAACGATCCACCTGATGGTTGGTTTGATGATGTTTTAGAAACATTGAAAAAAATTGAAAAAGGCATTGAAGAAATTGATACACTACTAACTCATAATAAGATTTGGATGAAAAGAACAAAAGGGATTGGCCAAATCACAACAGAAGAGGCTATTGCTTTTGGATACACAGGTCCTTGCCTGCGTTCTACTGGCATGAATTTAGATTTAAGAAAGGTTATTGGCTATTATGGTTATGACCAACTTGACTTTGATGTACCTGTAGGAACTTGTGGAGACGTATATGATCGCTACTTGGTTCGTTTAGAAGAAATGAGGCAGTCCATTAAAATTATTAAGCAGGTGGCAAATAATATTCCAGAAGGAGACTTTACCATTCGTGATAAGCATATTGTGCTGCCAGACAAAAAAGATGTTTATGGAAATATTGAAGGTTTAATGAACCACTTTATGTTGGTTATTAAAGGATTAAAACCTCCTCAAGGAGAGTTATACGATATGACAGAGGCTGCAAATGGAGAGCTTGGTTTTTATTTGATCAGTGATGGAGAAGCAAAGCCTTATCGTTTGAAAGTCAGGCCACCTTGTTTTGCTATTTTTCAATCCTTTGCTAAAGCTATTGAAGGCAGCCTCCTATCTGATGTGGTTGCCATTCTTGGAAGCATGAATGTTATTGCAGGAGAGCTTGATAGATAAGCTTTATACAGAAGAGGGCTAGCAACAGGCTTAAAACTTAAAGGCTTTGATATCGAAAACTCTCACTTTTTTACTTCTTAAGGAATTCTACTTACAACTTGAATCCAAAAATCATTATGTAAGTTTTACATCATTATGTAATTTTTACAATTTAAGACGTTTATCAATCATATTTATTGATAAATGTTCCTTTTCATGTTATTCACTCCTAATATTACTTTTTCCTGACTTCGACGGTTTAAACTTATAAGTTACTGGGATCATTGGATGATACATTACATCATAGGCACTACAATTGATTTTTAGTTATGTATTAAGTGTATTTTTATTCAATAAGATAAGGTGTTGTAGAGTGCTTAAGTCCCATAATCTGATAGATTTTCAGAGCTTCCTTACTTATATTTGAAGGTATAGAGTACTTTCTGTTATTGGTTTGATCTACTAATAAACTATGCTGTACATGGATTAAAGCATTTCGTATAATTTCCGGTGAACAGGCTTCATATTGTATCTTCACTCTGTAAGCTAAGTGTCTTATACAGACTAAACAGATAAAAGCAATGGCTATGTGTGCTCCTGACTTCGACGGTTTAAACTCATAAGTTACTGGAATCACTAGATGATACATTACATCATAGGCACTACAATTGATTTTTGGTTATGTATTAAGTGTATTTTTATTCAATAAGATAAGGTGTTGTAGAGTGCTTAAGTCCCATAATCTGATAGATTTTCAGAGCTTCCTTACTTATATTTGAAGGTATAGAGTACTTTCTGTTATTGGTTTGATCTACTAATAAACTATGCTGTACATGGATTAAAGCATTTCGTATAACTTCCGGTGAACAGGATTGGTATTGTATCTTAATTCTGTAAGCTAAGTGTCTTATACAGACTAAACAGATAAAAGCAATGGCTATGTGGGCTTTGATTCGATCTGATGTCCAGTGAAATATAGGACGTATTTTTAAATCATGCTTAGCTATCCGGAATGTTTCTTCGACTTGCCATAACCCCTTATATTGGCTAATAATGTCTAAATCATCCATATCTTTGAGGTTTGTTATGACTCCAAACAAACCATCCCACTTTTGATCTTCTTTGACTCGATTTTCATTGACTGAAAGCTTTTGTTTCTTGCCTGTGACTTTTAAATACTTCTTATAACCGTAATTGTTTAATAAAGTCTTCACATCTTGAGCCTTTGAGAGTTTCTTAACTAAACTATCTATAGTTTGTTGACGATCATGTCGATCTTTCTCCGCTCTCTTATAAGAATAACAAACTATCACTTTCCTCTTATTATCTTTATCTTCTAATGATTGAATCTTGAAACCTTCTTGTTTACTGACAATTTTGTACTTTGACTTATCTAATACAAGCTCTTGTTTTACTTTTGGTAATTTCTTAAGCTTAGCTCCTACAATATAATGAAGATTCTCATCTTCTAGTGCTTTTAAATTATCTTCACTTAACATTCCTCTATCAGCGACATAAATAGCTTGTTCTAAGTTATATTTAGACTTCATCTCTTTTATCACTGGATTTAAGGTATGACCCTCGAAGATAGCACCCGGGAAAGTCTCGTAACTGACAGGAAAACCTTCTTTGGTCACAACGACTGCTAAACACACTTGAGATTCTTTAAACTTAGCATCTTTACTGTAACCTCTTTGTCTTAAATCATCTTCAATAATTGATTCAAAATACAGTGTCGTACAATCAAAAAACAAAACTTTCAAAGGCTCTTTAAAAACCTTTTGTGCCACTTGACCTGCCAGTCTCTTTATCTTATCTATCCTTTTGCTATCTAAACGATCCATCATGCGATAAATCTTCTCTAACGAAATATGAACTCCAAAATCCTCTTCTAAAAATCGACTGCTCTCTCTTTTACTTTGAGGATTAGCTATCCGAGCCATCACTGTATGAAATAAAACCCAATGTGATGAATGATAACGACTCACTGGTAAAATGCGATCTAAACCTAATTCCTTGTACATAGCTCCATAAACCTCATGAATACCTACAATGACTCTTTGATCTTCCCTTAGTTTCTTAAGATCTACTTTTAAGGGTTTATTGCAATGACGAAACTTGGACTCAATCACTTGTTTAGAAATCTCTTCCGGAGCAAAAAAAGATAATTGATTTTCATTTGTTAGTTTAGCTTTGATGAATTCTCCAAGCTCTTGAAGACGAAATAGCTCATCCTCATCTTGAGCCACTCCGACATGACGGATGATCTTTTGGCGAACTTTATTGCCATAACGGATAGAATCAACGATCTGAACTGACTGCCTTGGACTGTTTGGTGTGCTTTTGATTCTTACAAACATAAAAATAATTTAATGCTTATTAAAAAAAAAGTCAAAATAAAAATAAAAATAATCTGACTTGGTGTGTTACTAGGCACTACATCGAAAACTTACTCCAAAATCCTATAACCATCAATGTTACAAAACCAATACCAAACTTAAACCGTCGAAGTCAGGAATAAGATAAGGTGTTGTAGAGTGCTTAAGTCCCATAATCTGATAGATTTTCAGAGCTTCCTTACTTATATTTGAAGGTATAGAGTACTTTCTGTTATTGGTTTGATCTACTAATAAACTATGCTGTACATGGATTAAAGCATTTCGTATAACTTCCGGTGAACAGGATTGGTATTGTATCTTAATTCTGTAAGCTAAGTGTCTTATACAGACTAAACAGATAAAAGCAATGGCTATGTGGGCTTTGATTCGATTTGATGTCCAGTGAAATATAGGACGTATTTTTAAATCATGCTTAGCTATCCGGAATGTTTCTTCGACTTGCCATAACCCCTTATATTGGCTAATAATGTCTAAATCATCCATATCTTTGAGGTTTGTTATGACTCCAAACAAACCATCCCACTTTTGATCTTCTTTGACTCGATTTTCATTGACTGAAAGCTTTTGTTTCTTGCCTGTGACTTTTAAATACTTCTTATAACCGTAATTGTTTAATAAAGTCTTCACATCTTGAGCCTTTGAGAGTTTCTTAACTAAACTATCTATAGTTTGTTGACGATCATGTCGATCTTTCTCCGCTCTCTTATAAGAATAACAAACTATCACTTTCCTCTTATTATCTTTATCTTCTAATGATTGAATCTTGAAACCTTCTTGTTTACTGACAATTTTGTACTTTGACTTATCTAATACAAGCTCTTGTTTTACTTTTGGTAATTTCTTAAGCTTAGCTCCTACAATATAATGAAGATTCTCATCTTCTAGTGCTTTTAAATTATCTTCACTTAACATTCCTCTATCAGCGACATAAATAGCTTGTTCTAAGTTATATTTAGACTTCATCTCTTTTATCACTGGATTTAAGGTATGACCCTCGAAGATAGCACCCGGGAAAGTCTCGTAACTGACAGGAAAACCTTCTTTGGTCACAACGACTGCTAAACACACTTGAGATTCTTTAAACTTAGCATCTTTACTGTAACCTCTTTGTCTTAAATCATCTTCAATAATTGATTCAAAATACAGTGTCGTACAATCAAAAAACAAAACTTTCAAAGGCTCTTTAAAAACCTTTTGTGCCACTTGACCTGCCAGTCTCTTTATCTTATCTATCCTTTTGCTATCTAAACGATCCATCATGCGATAAATCTTCTCTAACGAAATATGAACTCCAAAATCCTCTTCTAAAAATCGACTGCTCTCTCTTTTACTTTGAGGATTAGCTATCCGAGCCATCACTGTATGAAATAAAACCCAATGTGATGAATGATAACGACTCACTGGTAAAATGCGATCTAAACCTAATTCCTTGTACATAGCTCCATAAACCTCATGAATACCTACAATGACTCTTTGATCTTCCCTTAGTTTCTTAAGATCTACTTTTAAGGGTTTATTGCAATGACGAAACTTGGACTCAATCACTTGTTTAGAAATCTCTTCCGGAGCAAAAAAAGATAATTGATTTTCATTTGTTAGTTTAGCTTTGATGAATTCTCCAAGCTCTTGAAGACGAAATAGCTCATCCTCATCTTGAGCCACTCCGACATGACGGATGATCTTTTGGCGAACTTTATTGCCATAACGGATAGAATCAACGATCTGAACTGACTGCCTTGGACTGTTTGGTGTGCTTTTGATTCTTACAAACATAAAAATAATTTAATGCTTATTAAAAAAAAAGTCAAAATAAAAATAAAAATAATCTGACTTGGTGTGTTACTAGGCACTACATCGAAAACTTACTCCAAAATCCTATAACCATCAATGTTACAAAACCAATACCGAACATAAACCGTCGAAGTCAGGTCAGGCCACCTTGTTTTGCTATTTTTCAATCCTTTGCTAAAGCTATTGAAGGCAGCCTCCTATCTGATGTGGTTGCCATTCTTGGAAGCATGAATGTTATTGCAGGAGAGCTTGATAGATAAGCTTTATACAGAAGAGGGCTAGCAACAGGCTTAAAACTTAAAGGCTTTGATATCGAAAACTCTCACTTTTTTACTTCTTAAGGAATTCTACTTACAACTTGAATCCAAAAATCATTATGTAAGTTTTACATCATTATGTAATTTTTACAATTTAAGACGTTTATCAATCATATTTATTGATAAATGTTCCTTTTCATGTTATTCACTCCTAATATTACTTTTTAAGATGCATAAAACTTATACGTCAGAGGCTTGCCTTGAGAGGCGTAATTCATTTTGGTAAAATAATATGATTTCCTTAACATGATGTAAAAAAACGAAGGGAATCTCCTTACTAAAATGCATCAAGCTTTCTAGGCAATGACCTATTTGCTGATGGCGTAAGACCATCAGGGTCATTGCCAGAAAGTCGCCAGAGGCTTGCCTCGAGAGGCGAGATGCATTTTAGTGAAAAAAGACGAGATGCATTTTAGTGAAAAAAGACGAGATGCATTTTAGTGAAAAAAGACGAGATGCATTTTAGTGAAAAAAGACGAGATGCATTTTAGTGAAAAAAGACGAGATGCATTTTAGTGAAAAAAGACGAGATGCATTTTAGTGAAAAAAGACGAGATGCATTTTAGTGAAAAAAGACGAGATGCATTTTAGTGAAAAAAGACGAGATGCATTTTAGTGAAAAAAGACGAGATGCATTTTAGTGAAAAAAGACGAGATGCATTTTAGTGAAAAAAGACGAGATGCATTTTAGTGAAAAAAGACGAGATGCATTTTAGTGAAAAAAGAAAGGATGAAAAAATGAAATATAAAATAATATGTTTGTTTATATGGTTATTGACCATAAGCCTGTCATTTTCTGTATTTTCACAAGATCAATTCAAACAAGATGAGATGGATAGGAATCTTTTACGTGTAGTTCGCACTGGCAATTTGGAAGAAGTTGAAAAATCTTTATTAGCTGTAGCCAATCCTAATGCTAAAGATGAATATGATCAAAACAACACAGCTCTTCACTATGCTGCTATGGAGGGGCATACAGCTATAGTAGAGATGTTGATTCGACATGGAGCAGATTCTTTAGCTGTTAATGATTTACACCAAACTCCTGCCATGGTGGCAAAAAGCAGATCTGTTACCAACATGTTAAATCAATATGGAACATACTCCCCACCATCTCCTGAAATTCTCCGCCAACAGCAATTAGATGAACAGCTCATCAGAGCAACTATAAATTTTGATGGTTATGACAAAGCTATTCAAGCTTTATCAGAAGGAGCTAATCCCAATGCAACAGACGATAGAGAGGTCCGTATTTTATCACTGCGTTTAAGTACAGGTCAGGTGATCTCTGTTGAGCAAAGATTTGGATGGGAAGGTATGCCTGTTTTATTTTTAAGTGTGATGCACAGTGGATATCAATTAGTTGAGGCCTTAATCAGAAAGGGAGCAAATATTGACACTGTATTGACTGTTAATATTATAAAGAAGATCAATGTTTTATCGGAAGGTTTGTCTGTTAAAGATCCACAAACACGTCAAGTACTACAACGTCATGGTGCTAGAGAGTTGCCTCCAGATGTCAATGAGCGTTCCATAACAGAACAACAAATGGATTCTAGCTTATTGGTAGCAGCAGCTCATGGGGATGTCCAACAAATATTAGAGCTTTTAGGGGCAGGAGCTAATCCCAATGCGGCCGACCACAATAACACAACAGCTCTGCACTGGGCAGCAAGCAGTCACAATGTGGATGCTGTTAGAGTGTTGATTGCTTATGGTGCTGATCCTAGTGCCATTACTGTTTTTGCTGAAACTGTTTTTGATTGGACAACAAATACAGATATACGAAGTATATTAGGAAAACGTTCATCGACTTCTCTAGGTTTAACTTTGAATTCTTATTCCGATGTTTACATTTACACAACAAATGATCACAGCCGGCAGGAACAACTTGATGATCAATTACGTCTTGCCATTCTTAGATATCCAGAGGCTTATAAAAGAAGGGCTATGGGTATAGATGATATAGGTGAAGCCATTGCTTTAGGTGCTGATGTCAATGCTATTTATAAAGACGTGAGAATAACTCAGCTTGGGGAGAGAATAGTTTCTATTTATACTCCTCTTCATCTGGCCATTCGAACTAACAATATTAAAGCTATACGGATATTATTAAGTCAAGGAGCCTCTATCACATTTCCTTATAGAATCTTTACCCTCTATCAAGGGCATGGCAACGACCAACAAGATTTTACAGGAGATCATCGAACACATTATGAAGGAATGCGCACAGGTTATGAAATTACTGTAGAGGCTTCAGCTATCAATCTGGCTCTTCAAAACGGAAATACATCTGCACAGCATTTAATAGAAGTTTTTAGAGATCATGACTCTTTGGATGTGAATATCCCTTTAAATCAAAATAGACAGACCCTTTTACACCAGGCTGCCCATGCTAATGATTCTTCTACTGTTTCTAGTTTATTACAGTTAGGAGCTAATCCTAATATGAAAGATCATCAAAATAGGCTTGCAGCACAGATCACGACACAGCCTGAAATTGAAGTGCTGATCCTCTCACATGAAGACTTTGAATCTTATGAGTTTACAGTAGATGAATTATATCAAATATACGGAAAGCATTCACAGCTTTTGTTTGCTGTAGTCAAGTATGGATCTGTAGAGGCTGTAAAAGAAACTTTAACCACCATGCAAGCTCAAGGTGTGGATATAAAAAATATGGTAAATATGGTAGATACAAGTGGACGTAATTTTTTGCATTGGGCATCTCTTCGTGGTGATCTCACAATCATCCAGTTATTGATGTCAGTTGGTGTTTCTTCCACAGCACTTAATAAATCTGGCCAAACTCCTGTTGATGTCGCTAGAAGTAGTCAAGTGGCCAAGTTTATTAATGAATTTGTTACACCAAGCAGAGTATCTCAGGAATTAGCGATGGAAAAGTGCTTAACTTCTTTAACTGCTGGGCCTGGCAATTGAAAAAATGAAGTTAAGTAATCTTAATAAGTTAAGACTTTTTTTTGGCAGTCATTTGTTCTTTACATTAAAGTACATTAAGTGGTAAAAGAAATTCAAAGTCTTAGTAGAGAAGGGTCTTGTTGCACAAAGATTTAAATAGTTTTTATTTTATTTATTTTTTAAGTAAGATTGTCATTTAATATTTTTTTATCAAAGAGAAGAAGGCACAATCATCTGATTAAGGATTTTACATTTAATAAACACTTCATTTGCTTGACGATGAAATTCTCTAGAAGATAATTTATCACCTAATAAAGTTTTAAATCTATACATAGCTGTTTCTGATATAGACCTCCTGTGATATTTATGCTTTTTTTTCCACTTCTTTCTACCCATCTTCTTGATTTCTCTAATATAAGTATCTCTAAGAAGCGGCGATCCTCGACAATTTCCATGCCTCTTAATCACAGCATTCTTTCTAGGTGGAGCAACCAATTTTATACTTCTATCACTTGTAAACTGATAACAATTCTTACAGTCATAAGCCCCATCAACTGAAACTTGGCCTATCTCATCTTCATATCCTGTCAATAACTCTTCAAAAACCTCATTATCCTTTACAGAATTATCACTTAAAACAGATGCCTTAATCTGGGAATTTGACTCATCTACCGCTAAATGTAGCTTCTTCCAGGTCCTTCTCTTAGAATACCCATGCTGACGGACTTTCCACTCTCCCTCCCCATAAACTTTAAGACCTGTGGAATCAATGACAATATGAGGATTCTTGTGAGAAGATAGCTTTCTTTCTAGTTTTACTGATAACTTCTGTAATCTTCTGCAAAGAGTTGTATAATTAGGTATTTCTATATCAAGACACATAAGTTCAACTAGGGATTTAGCAAAACCTTCTGTAGATCGCAATTTTAAACCAAATATGAATCTTAATATATTAAGAGTTTCAATAGCTTTATCAGAGTAAACTTGTTGACCCCCTTGCTTTGAAGAACATTTTGCATACCAAGATTTGACGATATCTGCTGAAAACCAAAAAGTGATTTGACCTCTATTGACTAGAGACTTATTATAAAGACTCCAGTTTATTTTTTTATTTTTACCCATCTCTAGCTCCTTCTGATTTAGTGATTGTGAAAGTTGGGGATGGGTAAATTTTATAATCATTAAAAACAAAAAATCAAAGTAATAGATATATCAAACTCATAAAAGATCTTATTGCATAAAAATTTAAGAATGAGATTTGTGAAAGACTTCTGAAATAGGACTAGGCTAGCGGCTTAGGGTAAATATCTCTTAAACTATTTTATTCTATAATAAAATCTTAAAATAATAGCAATACAAGGCGCGGGGGTTGCCTAGAGCCTATGGAAGATGCCTGACTTAATTCTCTAATCTTTTATATACTTCCTTAAATCTTTGTGCAACAAAGCCGTAGAGAAGTCAAATTATGAAATACTTTTTTAAATTTACTATATTGTTATTATGTATGACGGTTTTAACCGGATATGAGGTTTTGGCTCAACAAAATACTGATTCTCCATCTCAAACTAATGATCAAACCGCTTTACTGAACCATCTCGAAGATGTTGAATCTTTTTATACACTTGTTGGCGAATCTGATAATGTTCAATGTACAGATGAGATTTTAAGAAGTATATTCATATATGAGATGGAGGTGTCAATAAATATAGCTGAATCTCTTTTTCAGCCTTATATGTTTGGTGATATATTATGGTTCTTAGTGGGGAAGAATATAGTGTTACAATCAGGCACATTACTAAACCTAGACGACTTCGATATGTATCTGTAACTCAACAACCTTCATCAGAAGACATTGAGCTTATGAGAGCAGGATTAGAAAGATTACAGGAAGAGTGGAATTCTTGTGTAGAAGAAAGTAGATAGCATCACTCCTCATGCCTCATATATCTTGGTATTGTACCTAGAGTCTGTTTTCCTAGAACTCCATGAGCATAAAAGTTAAGTCTTCAGCAGAATATCATCTTTACATGGTTCCTAATAAAATAAGGCATTTTTTACATGGTTATCATTACCTCTATTTTGACTTATTCTTTAGGTAAAATAGAAAGATAATTGATTTCAATAACTTGGCTTATCCTCCTTATTCTGGCAGAGATTTTGCTTGTATTATGAATCATTAAGTGTTAGAAATAATTCACAATTTTATTAAGAAAGGAAGTTAAACTATGAAATATTTTATTAAATTTATAGTATTGTCATTATGTATAACGGTTTTGACCGGATATGAGGCTTTAGCTCAACAAGATACCAGTTCCCCATCTCAGACTGATGACCAAGAAGTATCAATGGATCGTCATAAAGAAAGGCAATTAATTTTAGCAGTTCGTTTTGGACACGAAGGTGTAGTTCGTACAATTTTAAATGAGGGTGTAAATCCAAATATCTTTGACTCTGATGGACTCTACCCACTCCATTTAGCTGTTCAAAATGAAGATTTTAACATAGTTCAACTGCTATTAGGTGCCGGTGCAGATGTGGATATCTTTAGTCCTGATGGATATTACCCACTTCACTTGGCTATCACTATGGGTAATATGGATATAACTGAGGCACTTGTAAATGCTGACGCAAATGCAGATATCCCTGATCCTAATGGAAATTATCCAATTCATTTAGCTATTAATAGTGGAAGTGATGAGATAATTGGTAAAATTGCAGGCGTTGCTACAAATGTAAATGTTCCTGATCCTAATGGACTGTATCCAATCCATTTACTAGTCAATAATATAAGAAACACTCATCTGAGAAGGGCATTTTTAATATCTAATTCTTATTTTCATGAAAATGTCAATAATCAAGCTGACCTAGCTTTGGTAAATATTCCCGATCCTAATGGAGTCTATCCATCCCAGTGGGGTATTTATTATGCATATAGGTCTTATAACGACATCAGCCTACCTGTATTTCCAGAGATTAGTACTATTCCCACAGATATATTAAACAAAATCTGTGATGACTACAATATGAGATCCCGTCCCTATTGGCTGAGGAGAGCGATAAGGTCGTCATCCTACATGGCTTATTTAGATTTAGAGATTATAACAGATACTTGTAAGTCAGATTAAAAATAGACAATCTCATTTTTAATAGATAGTTTCTTAAATTTTTGAATCTTATAATTGCTCTATAAGTAAATTTTTTATTTAAGGTGTAGTTGTAGTATATAGACGTAGCCAGAATTGATACGCAATTGAACTTTAGAAAAAAGATTTCAAAGTTTAGATTAGAAGCTTAATGGAGCATACTCGGCATGCTCATAGACCCTAAAACTTCAAGTATTAAACTTAGGACACTTAAGCTTAATAGGATTATAAATCAAGAGGCATAACGCCTGTGGTAATTAATCCGGTTGTTGGATCTTCTGCAAAAAAGTTAGGATCTGAAAAGATCTCGAAATCACTTCCAGAAACTGATCTTAATTTAGGTAAAAGAAATGAATTAACTTCGAAATCTCTTATATTAAAAGCTAGACTATGGCTACTTTCATTGTAGCTGAATTTGACAAGGACAAATCCCGGAATAGTTTTTCCTTCAGAAATTAAGGGGGAAGTTAAAGTAAAGTAAAACTCGTAATTATGAAAAAGATCATCCATGATACTATCAGAGATAGAGATGTCTAATCTAAATAAAGAATTCATGACAGAATCCATGACTTCAGCTCCAAAAATGGTTATTGGAAGAACTCCAAGAGTGCCAAAGAACAATATACTTTTATCATAAACAAGGAGCGCAAAGCTTTCTTGTCTGTTGATCTGCAATTGGTATTTTTGCAGATCAGGTGTTTCCAGATATTCTTGCACATGGTTATTAAGTTGTTCAATCATCATGTCATAACCTATAAGGTCATGCACAAGTTCTTGTGCCTGTACCCTCTGCTTATTCATAGAAAAAACAGTAGTCAGGATAGTTAAAGTCAAAAGTTTACTTTTCATAACCGACCTTCCTTTCTTATACTCTTCAAAATCAGAGCATATTATATATCAAATTGAAATTTTTGTCAAGCTAGATTTTACTATCCCTCTTTGCTTTTTGAATAATATGTCTTTTAAATTAGAACCAATCTCAAAAATGTATTACCTTATACAAATCAATGCATTTTACAAAAACATTCACTCTTTCCGAGAAATAACAAAAGGACTATTGAGGGCATGACTAATGGCCACCATTAATGGTGTATAACCTGATTCATTTCTTGAGTTAGGGTTTGCTCCTGTTTCTAATATGTTTGTAATCCATTCATGTTGATCCCGATAACGAAAACTTTCATAAGATGCTCTTTCCATAGAGGTGTTTAAAGCATTAGGGATAAGAATACCTTCTAAGCCTCTTAATATAGAACAGATCACAAAGTAGCTGAACAGGCACCCCTAAGTCTTTTCATAAAGGTGTAATGGGCATGGGTTTGAAATCTTTTTTGTTTAAAAGGGTAGCTCTTTCTCCAAAAGCATGGATGACAAACAAACCTTGAGCCTCTGCTTCTGCGACCACTCCTTTTTCACAGGATAAAAAGGCAATGCCTCCATAAAGGGCTTTGTTTTTAGCAAGATCGCTTTCTTTTTTGAACAAAGCTAGCACTTCTATAAACTTTTTGATATGCTTCTTTTTGAAGTTTTTTTTGACTTCTAAAGCAACAGCTTCTCTTCCATTGATGGCCAGAGAATCAATCTCTCCGTAACTCGGATTGTAGAGACGTGTTAAAGTTTCCTGCACATCAATACCTCTATCTTTTAATAACCGGGAAGCATTGGGAGTTGCAACATTTTCTATAAATTGACCCCACTGGTTACCCAACTCGCCAGATATCTTATCACCAATCTCCTTAATTTTTTGGTCAACCTCTGCTAAACTACGCTTTCGTGCTTCGTCAACTTCCTTAAATTTTTGATTGACTTCTTTAAAGCCACGCTCTTGGGTTTCAGCCAATTTTTTAATACTTTCCCTGACTTCATCTATACTCGTTGTCATTTACCCTCCTTTGTTGTGGCCATTGTTCTCACTTATCATAGAGGCAAAAGCTCCTTTTGGACAAGCCTTTTCCATTTTTATCTGACTTATGTAAACTGTATAAAAATAAAACAGATTGTTGATTTTATGATCTTTAAATTTACTGCTAAATCTTAAAAACACTATCCACAACCTTGCGAATTTATATATGACAAGGCAATTTTTGAGGCTTCGCAGACTTAACCGATTTTTGTCTCTTTCTTTGTAACGTAACTTCAAATAGGTTGACAAAGAGATAGCCTGTATTCATATTGAAAACCTATTAAACTCAAATTTACATTTGTTGTTTTTAGAGGAAATATCTTATGAATTGGAAACTTCAAATTGCAAAAGGTGCTTTACTTTCGGTTGGACTTATAGGTTCAATTTTGGTTGTATTTTTTATATTTAAAGGTTTTATAGGTATAGATAGGTTGTTAGAAATAAAAGGATTCTTTTTTACTACTGAACCCATAGATAGTGAAACTATAATGAATTTAAAGAAGCTCGGAACTTCAGATAAAATTCTTCCCTTTAATTCGATATTTACTCAAACTTTAGCTTACTACGACACAATCATAACTATATTAATTGGAATATTAGGAGTTGTGATTGCTATTGCATTTGTTTACATAAAATACAATTCCGAAGAAAAAAGCAGAGAACATGCAGAAAAATACATGGAAAATTATTTAAAAACAACAAGTTTTCGTGATATGGTTGAAGAGATGGCTGAAAAAATTGCAAAAGATAGGATAGAATCATGGGGAGAAGATATTACCAAAGGATTTGAAAGAATTGAACAACTAGAGAAAAATGTTGAACAAATAAAAAGAAAAGTGGCTTCTTTAGAAGAAGATAGAAAAGAATCAAATGAGTCTCTAGACAAAGATTAAAATTATAACCTTTAAAACTGGAGTTAAAAATGGCTACAATTTATCCAGATAAAGATTATGAGTTTCCACAATACTCTGATTATCCAAGACTTCTTGATCCTCAAAAAATTCTTATAGAAAATAAGGAAAAATCATATCCTTTAGACATTGAAGCTTTAATAAAGAAATACAATATTGAGATTCTCAAAGAAGATATGGACTATGATATTTCTGGGTACATTGAACAAAGAGGGAGAAAATGGACTATAGGAATTAATAAGTATCATAGCAAAAAAAGGCAACGATTTACAATGGCACATGAATTTGCTCATTATGTTTTACACAGGGGTCACATCGAATTAAAACATAAAGATATGGCTTTATTTAGAAATAACGAAATAAACTCTATTGAGGTAGAAGCAAATAATTTTGCAGGTGAACTATTGATGCCAAGAGAAAAATTTAAACAATACATTGCTGATGGAATAAAAAAAATATCAGATTTATCTGAAAAGTTTGATGTATCTATTAGTGCTATTCGTTATAAAGCTTACAGGTTAGGTTATTTGAACAGTGTCTAAAAATTTTTGTTACTTTCCAATACTGAAGACAACAGATGCAGAATTGAAGGCATTTAACTTTTTAGACGCTTCTGTAAAGGATAGGGTTCTTCCTATTTTTGAATTAACAAAATCAAGAATTTCAAAAAAAAATCCTGATGGATTAATAGCAAAAAAACTGGATAAACTTCATGAAATTATGAAAACAAATCCATTTATATTGGATTTAACAACAGAACCAACATTTTCAAATAGAGAAATTGAAGAGCTAATTCATAACGGTGCAAATGGATATGAAAAGTGGACCAAGTTTTTAATAAAAAGAAAAGAACAATTTAATATTATTCCTATGGTACATTACCAACCTCAAAAAAAAGAAGAGGTTAAAAAACAAATAAACAAATTAAAAGATAATTTTCCATCAGTTGCTTTTAGAATAGAAATTTTTCAAAAAGAATCCTTTAATTATATAGAAGATTTTTTTTCTCTTTGTGAAACAGACTATGAAAAAATTATCATCATTTTAGATGGGAAATATATTCATAGTAAAGATGATGAAAAAAAGAAGGGTTTTAAAACAAAAGTTATTGATATAGCTGAAAAAATCAATGTTAATTCAAATATTGTATGTGCTTTTTCAAGTTTTCCCAAATCTCCTAGAAAGGAAGCTAATTGTTCTGAAAATTATGGAGAGTTTAACCTAATAGAAGCTAAGACTAATCAAGAAGTCATTAATGCTCTAAAACAAAAAACAGAAAAAATTTATCATGGAGATTTTGCTTCAATTCATCCTGTAAGATATGATACAGGAGGCGGTGGATGGATACCAAGAATTGATGTTCCTTTAGATGACAAATTTTTTTATTATCGTTATAGGAGAGATGAAGGTTCTTATTCTCTTTGTGCAAAAAATGTTATAAAAGACCCAAGATATAAAAAAATAGAAGGCTTAAACTCGTGGGGAGATTTAGAAGTTAAAGATGCCTCAGAGGATAATCCTAATGGAAAAAATCCATCTCATTGGATAGCTGTTCGTGCTAATCTATATATGACAAGGCAATGTTTGAGGCTTCGCAGACTTAACCGATTCTTGTCTCTTTCTTTGTAAGAACACTTATGTCTGAAAAATGTGTTTTATTGCTACGTTCTTTTAAAAACAAATCAAACCGATGACGATATCTTTTTTCTAAAGCTTTTATAGCTAGTTGGTGTAAATTTTTTGTTGTAATTTTTTGAATAAGTTTTTTTCTTATGGATATCATATCTTCATGTTTTTTTTTAAACAAGGATGGTATATCTTCTCTCCATAAAAAGTAACTCAAATTTTCTTTTGATAAATAAGTTCTTTTTATCGACCTTCTTTTTAAAGAAATAATTTTTTTATGTGAGTCCACTGAAAAATAACCTATTTTTTTGGGGACTTTATATTTGTCAATAAATCTTTTTGATAACACCAAGTAAACTTCATTAAATGTTTCAGCATAATCATTGATTTGGCCTTCGATCGTTGAAAGATTATCTAAGTCACTTTTTATCTCATAAGCTACTAAAGAGTTTTCTTTGATTTCTAAAATATCAACCCATCTTTTCCCTCCTAGAAAAGGAACTTCTGAGCAAATAATTTTATTCTTTGGATTGTTTTTTATGAGTTCATCTATCAAAATAGCTTTGATTTTCTTCTCATCTAATTTCTTATAAGTATTATTTTTCATCTTTAATACACCTAAAATTATTATTTTATAATTTATGTTTAATACCTTCCTTTAAAGAACCTAATATCTGTTTTGCGCGAGATAAAACTTGATCATAAGTCAATATAGTTAAACTGTGAAAACTTGAATTTAATATTCTATACGCCTCAAACTCTTTATCTTTCCATTCATTTGATCTTCCAAATATCAAGGTACATCTTGGTTTTATTACTTTTATATTTTCAACTCTTTCTGAAAACTTCTTACTATTTGACTCTTGTTCAACTTTATAAATATAATTAGTAGCTTGTATAATAGCTTTGATTAAATCAGTAGATGGTATAAAATTATCATGATCTTTACTTTTTGCCCAAAATGGCAATTCATCACTTGGTCTTTTTATCTCTATAATGTCTAAAAATCCATCATAAGCTTGCACAAGATAATCTGATATGTTTTGAGTATCTATTTGCCGTTCATCTACAATCTTTATAAAATCTGTTCCTAATATCCAATCATTTTCCTTAAACCATTTTTGCCAATTATACTCTGATAATTCTTTACTTAACATTTCTTCAAATTTTTCAACAGCTTTTTTTCTTTTAATATTTTGTATCGCCAATGAAAAATCTTTAAAGATTCTATTTAATTCATCTTGACTTAGTTTATTCAATTCTTGAATCACTAAACTTTTATCTTCAAAGTTAAGTTTTGTAAGTTCTATAATAAATTTTGGAATATTTCCACTAATCAAAGAAAAAGAAGATTCGCCCCAAGGAATTCCATGTTCTTTATAAAGGGTTTTTAAATATTTGAGATTATCAAAAAGTATCTTTATTTCACCAGATCTTAACTCGAGCTTAACTCCTTCTCCACTTTTTAATTTATTGAGTGGAAACTTGTTATATTCTTCCCATTTATCTGAGGGTGATTTTCTTTGAAAGACAAAGAGGCCTCTTACACAAGCTTTTTGATCTTTAGGGTTGCTTACAATTGATGGTTTAAAAATCAGACGAGTTGTTTTAGTTTCTCTCAAAATTATAGGATCTGCTTCTGCTGTATTTAATGATGTTGATCTTGTCTTTATTTTTTCCATAAAATTGCTCTCTTTAAATTGTTCTATACTCATTTTTTATCTATAGGTTTTTTTGGTTTTTACTGATTTGTGAAATGGCTGCTTGTAAAACTTGCCAGCTAATTTTTGCCGTTGCAATATCAGGGAGAAATTCTGATAATGCTTGTTCGTATGGATGAATATAATTCCTAAAATCCCTTAAGGAATGACTGTGTTTTTTTACATCTAAATCTAATAATCTAACTTCGTAGGCTACATCAATCATATTTTTTAAGCTCCAATCTTGAAAACCTTTAACTTGTCCATTTTTATCTTTAGGGCTAGATTTTGCTTGATTAAACTTTTGTTTACTTTGACTCCTAGTTATTGCATCAAGCAATAATCCCTCAAGGGTACTGCCACATAAAAATATCACTGATAAAGGCATATTTCCTGTAAGTGCTTTTTGAACTTCATCAATTCTTTGATTAAGGACTTTTTCTAATTGTTCATTTTCTATATTGAGCTTTTGCAACTCAATCCGGCCAAAATCTTTTTTTAAAAAATCTTCTTCTGATAATGGCCTAGTATTGTCTTGATTTTTTCCTTGAAGTCTATAAATGCTTTTATAAGCTCTTTCTTTATCTTCTTCATCAACATTTCCAACTGATTGAGCATATTTTAGTAAAGCTTCCAGTACTTCACCAACAATTTTATCTGGTTCTATATCCCAAAAAGCTCTTAAGCGATTCATTTTAGACTTCCCATTTTTTAAATACTTTCTATCATCAATATTTATGCTATGCTTTTTAAAGAATTGAGAAAACTTAGCATTAGTAAAACTTTCAGTTACAACATACCCTGCTCTATTAAATAATTTTTCAAAAAGTTCTGTTTCATGTAATTCTAGATTAGCCATGTTTTAACCTTACTTGTCCATTGATGAGTTTTGGTAATAACATATCTCGCAAATTTGTCAAAGTTCTAATTTGAACTTGATTATAAAATATTTTATTAAAAAGTGGTTCTGCTAAATGACTAAACTTTTCAGCTTTTTCTTTTAATGGTGCATTAATTTTCAATTTTTTAAATACTGCTTTATTAATTTCCAAAAAAGTGGAGCCATCTACATAACTTTTTATATAATCCATTTTAGATTTTAACCATAAATAAATAAATTCTTTTGAATAGCCTTTATCATCAATGATTGCTACATATCCCTGGTTTATTGCTATTGGATGTACAGAAAAAGCAAGATAACCTATTGGAGCCCTTGATGACAAAAGCAATGTTTTAGCAGGTAATAATCCCGAACTAATTTCTTTTAACCCTTTCTTTGTAATTTTTTTCACTGTATCAAAAAGATACATATCTTTGTTTCTTGATAAGTCTTTGGGAGTTGTCCACAAAATTTTACCATTCCAATATGCTGGATTCTTTGTACTTGGAGTTGTTCCATCTTTTACCGATAATATGTCACCCAGTGACTTTTCTTTAAAATTAACCTCATGATCTTCGATGAACCACTTTCTAAATAAACACTGAGCCATATCCTCCAATGTTCTGTTTTGACGACGCAATAACTCTATCTTATCATCCAAACTCGACAATACCTCCGCAATCCTCCTCTGCTCTTCAATGCTTGGCAAAAACACTTTAAGGTTTTTGATCTCATCAGTTTGAACTCTCTGTCTTCCTGAAGACCTTGTCATAGATTTAATAGCAAAATTTCTAAAGTAAGAAGATGTAGCAAGATAAAACAGAAAATGCTTATTTGTTAAATTTGACTTACTCCTTATAACAATAAATTCTGTCGATCCAAATCCTACTTCATTCTTTTCCAAAATATCAACAAAAGCTGTTTTTTCGTTTTCCAAATAAGGTGTTATTCTGGCTAATAAGGTATCACCATTTCTAAACTTTGATCCTCCTTTATAGATGCCTTTTGTGTAATTGGAGATTTTTCTTTGAAAAGAAGGCAAGTCATCCATTAAAACTTTCTTTCTAACTTTATCTTTTGAGATGTCTTCTGATGGGTTAAAGGTAACAACATCACCCAACTTCACCGATCGCGAATCTCTACGATAAAGCACCTTTCCTCGACATTTGATTTGCTCCTTCAAATCTTCTGAAGTTACAGCAGAATAGGCCACCACATCAAAGAAAAAAGGCAAATTTGTCTCCTCGTCCAAATCGAATTTTACCTTTAAGGCCAAACTCTCATCAATCTTTTTGCCCTTAAGAGCAATATCAATGTCGGAGGCCTGCTTGTAAGTGTCCATTGCCCTAGAACCAAACAAAATAGCCTCATCCACGTCATTAGTAAGAGGCTAAAACATTAACAATCTCATTGATCTGCTTATCTGAAAGACCATATTTCATAACTTTTTTTCTCTCGGCGAAAACATAATAGAATCAGTAAACATACATATATCTTATTTTGTTAAAAAGACAGCCTGAAACCTATAACTCCTTTTTTAAATCAAAATACAAATTATGCACTATGGGATAAAATTTGATCTGAATAAATTCTAAAACTTGCTTGAGTATCTTTTCATCATAAACATGGGAGGTTTTATTTCTCTGCTTCAAAGCCTCTATCCAATCTTCACCCTTTCGAATGACCTCTGCCTTAAAGGCTTCCTTTATGACCAATCTAGGTGTGGTGACCTCAATTCCTTGATTTTCTAAATAATCTCTTAGGGTCTTACATGAAAGTTCAAATAAAATTCCAAAGGCTTGTACAAAGGCCATTTGATACCCCTCATCTTTTGGGAATTCCTCATAT
This sequence comes from Bdellovibrionales bacterium, assembly GCA_965262715.1. Taxonomy (GTDB): domain Bacteria; phylum Bdellovibrionota; class Bdellovibrionia; order Bdellovibrionales; family JAUICD01. Next base: position 2,922,957 of record OZ253553.1, read on the forward strand.
TTGTCCTTCCTGCGTTGAAGTACCTTAAAAGATTTTTCAAAATTCTCAAATCGTTGCTTCCACCGCAAATCATTGTTCATAAAATAACCCCTATTTATCTATATCTAACTGGTTTAAGTTATCTAAAATGCGTTGATTAAGTTGGCCTTCTTTTTTTATTTGATTTTTAAATTCAGAATTTTTACGTAATTTATCAGCAACCTTAAAAAGCTGAGCTTCTAGTTTTTCTGATTTCATAATAGAACTTCCTTCCTGTACCTAAGAGGTTAATTCTTTACCCCTTAATGCCTGTAATTTCAATGTGTGTAAAGACAAAATGTAATCAAAGATCAAATTCTAAGTCAACTTTCAAACTGGTCAAGTCTCACAATAAACAGGCTCATCTTTGAAGATTGAAAATTTGAATGCAACCCAGTCTAGTGATAGTATCAAGTCTGTGCTCAAGATAAAAGCTGATTCCAATATGGAAAAGGTTTATAACTAGAGGCGATCTCAAAAATGCTAAGTCTATTATCTAAACTTACCTTAATATAATGATCTAGAATTTTTAGCAGATATCTGGGAGTTTCTGGAAATTTAATGTTCGAATGCATTATTTCTAATAATAGCTCATCCTGACTATCAAGGGTGCAGAACACTAGACACAAGGCCAAGATATCTTTGTAGGTGGAACTTATTCAAACTTGGATAGATACTTAACTGGGTTTTGTACAGATCCGCAATACAATTGCGGATCTGTATAAGGTATGTTACTATTAGGTATGGCTTATTTTCCCCGTAATATGCAAAGCAAACTTAAGGATTTAGCAAAATCTTATCCTGTTTTAGTGATTTCTGGTCCCAGGCAATCTGGCAAGTCCACTTTAGTTAAAAATATCTTTCCAAACCATCTTTATATTAATTTAGAGGATATTGATGAACGGATGATGGCAAGACAAGACCCAAAGGCTTTTTTAGAAAGGTTTGATAAATATCGGGTGATCATTGATGAAATTCAACATGTGCCTTCTTTATTTTCCTATATTCAAGGTATTGTAGATGGGCAAAAAAAAAGCGGTCAATTTATTTTAACAGGATCGTCTCAAATGGATATTCTTGAAGGGGTTTCCCAGTCTCTTGCAGGTCGTGCTAGTATCCTTTATCTGTTACCTCTTTGTTTTAAAGAGTTAGCTTCACAAAGTAAGCCTTCTTCTCTGGAGGAAATACTATTTTCTGGCAGCTATCCCAGCATTCATTTTGATCACCAACCTATTGTGGATTGGTATCAAGATTATTGTCAAAATTATCTTGAACGTGATGTAAGAAGAATCACAGCAGTTAAAGACTTAGGAACATTTCAATTATTTCTAAAGATGTGCGCAGCCAGATGTGGACAAACCATTAATTATTCTAACTTTGCTAATGATTGCGGTGTAAGTCCAAACACTGTTAAAGAATGGATGAATATCTTAGAAGCTTCCTTTATTATCTTTAAATTAAATCCCTATCACACAAATTACTCTAAAAGGCTTATTAAAAGCTCTAAACTCTATTTTTATGACACTGGTGTTGTTTGTTCTCTTTTAGGAATTACATCTCCTGAAGCTCTAATCACTCATTCAGTAAGAGGAGGGATCTTTGAAAGCTGGATCATAAGCGAGCTTAAAAAGAAATTTTATAACATTCATAGGGTAGCTCCTTTGTATTACTGGAAGAATAATCAAGGTATTGAGATAGATATTGTAATAGAAAAATTAGAACAGTTGATGACTTTAGAGATTAAATCAGCAAAAACTCTTAACAAGGTTTTTTTTAGAAATTTAGATTATTTTTATCAGTTAGCGCAAAAGGATATCTATGCCCAATACCTTATTTATGGAGGTGGTAGCAGGCAAGGTCAACAAATTGGAAAAACTCAAGTTCTCTCATGGAAAGAATTAAGTCACATATCTGTAGATGATTAAAAGGTTTAAATGAAAAAATTACATAAAACAATCGGCTTTGTTGCACAAAGGTTTTAGAATGAGATTTGTGACAGACTTGGAGTAAGCGTAAGGCCAGTGCCTTATGAGATAGGTTTTGTATAAGATATTTTATTCTATAATAAAATCATAAAACCAAAATAGTACATGGCACGGAGGTTGCCTGCTGCTTATGGAAGAAGCCTGTCACAAATCTCTTGCACACAAACTAGAGTTAGTGTTTGTGCAACAATCCCAAAATGGCTTATAATTAAATAAGCTCTAAAGACTGAGAAACCTTAATCTCTATGTAACAAAACTTCTGTAAGGTGCTGATATTTTTCTTGTGTGTGGAGCGGTAAAAGTGGTACAAAGGATAAACTAGAGCAGAAAATTCAATACATTAAGCCTTCAAAAACAAGGTCATAAAATGACAGAAGCAAAAGCCAATGTACAAACAGCAAATCAGTCAAATTCCTTTGAGCTTTCTCCATCAGCTAAGGCTTTTATCAAGAAGGAACTAACAAGATATGAGAGCAAACGCTCTGCAGTGCTGCCAGCTTTGTATCAGGTACAAGAGGACAATGGTGGTTGGGTGAGTCAAGAGGCTGTTAGTGTTTTAAGTGAGTTTATGGAAATTCCTGAAGCACATATTAACGAAGTGTTACAATTTTATACCATGTTCAATAAAAAATCTGTAGGTAAATACCACATACAAGTTTGTTGTAATTTGACTTGCTCTATGTTTCAAGCAAGACAACTAGTAGAGGAAACGTGTAAACAACTCAATATCAAGGAAGGTGAAATGAGTGAGGATGGTCTTTTTACAATTTCAAGAGTAGAGTGTTTAGGTTCTTGTGACAATGCGCCGGCTGTTCAGATCAATGATAAATATTATGATAAGATAGATAAAGAAAAGATGAATGTTCTTCTAGAGTCTTTTAGATCAAATAACAATAAATAGAGAGAGAGAAAGAGAATGGATTTATTATTAACAGAACATTATGGCAAAAAAGATTTTCATACTCTTAAGGGTTATCAGAAGTATGGTGGGTATGAGATTTTACCTAAGGCTTTTAAGATGAAACCTAAGGCTATTATCAAAGAGGTTAAAGCTTCAGGATTAAGAGGTAGAGGGGGAGCAGGCTTTCCTACAGGGCTTAAATGGAGCTTTTTACCTAAAAATTCTGAAAGTCGTTATTTGCTTTGCAATGCAGATGAAGGAGAGCCTGGGACTTTTAAAGATCGCTTAATGATGGAAAAAGCACCTCATCAACTTATCGAGGGCATGGTTATTTCAGGATATGCTATTTCTTCTCATAAGGGATATATTTATATTCGAGGGGAATATGTAGAGGCCTACAATATTTTAATGAAGGCTATTGATGAAGCTTATTCTACAAATCTTTTAGGTTGTAATATCCTTAATACAGGTTTTGATTTTGATTTAGATGTGTACCGTGGAGCAGGAGCTTATATTTGCGGTGAAGAGACAGGGATGATCTCTTCCTTAGAGGGTAAGAAAGGACAGCCTAAATTGAAACCTCCTTTTCCTGCTGTAGAAGGTTATTTAGGAAAACCTACTATTGTAAATAATGTAGAGACTCTTGCTGCTGTTAAATATATTTTAAAAATAGGAGCAAATGGTTATCGCAAATATGGTACAGAAAAATCTCCAGGCACGAAGCTTTTTTCTGTGAGCGGAGATGTAAATAGGCCTGGTAATTACGAAGTGCCTTTAGGTTATCCTTTAATGGATTTGATTGAAAAAGAATGCCAGGGTATGAGAGAAGGTAGAAAATTAAAGGCCTGTATTCCTGGAGGGTCCTCTGCACCTATTTTAAATTATGAAGATTGCAAGCGTGCTACTATGGATTATGAATGCTTAGCAGAGATGGGTTCTATGTTAGGTTCAGGTGCAGTGATTATTTTAGATGAAACCAGATGTATGGTAGACTTATTAAAGGTGACATTACATTTTTATCATCATGAGTCTTGTGGCCAATGTACCCCTTGTAGAGAGGGAACAGGTTGGTTAGAGAAAATTGTAACTGGCATTATGGAAGGCAAAGGACGGCTTCAAGACATTGATCTGTTAGAGAGAATGTCCGATAATATGCAAAACGGAAGAACTATTTGCGCTTTATCAGATGCTGCTGCCATGCCCACAGTAGGATTTATAAAAAAGTTTAGAGATGAATTTGACTTCTTCATTAAAGAGGGTCGGTCAAAAGTTCAAGAAAACGTATTAAATTAATAGGTATAATGTAAAAAAACGAAATATGCCAAAATGAATAACCAGTAGTAAACTTAGACTATAAAAGGTCATGATTAACAAGAGGAAGCGATATGCCTAAACTGACGATCAATGGTAAAGAGTGTGAAGTTAAGGAAAACACGTCTTTGATTGAAGCTTTTTTGCAATCTTCAGATGATATTGCTCATTATTGTTGGCATCCGGGCCTAAGTGTTGCTGGTGTCTGCCGCATGTGTTTGGTAGAAATTGAAGGCCGTCCTAAGTTAGAGATTGCATGTAATATCAAGGCAGAGGATGGGATGGTTGTTTCTAATAATTCTGATAAAGTTAAGGAAGCTGTTAAGTGGTGCTTAGAGTTCCATTTGATCAATCACCCTTTAGATTGTCCTATTTGTGATCAAGCTGGCGAGTGTGGTTTGCAGGAATACTTTATGACTCATGGAGATTATGATTCACAAATGGCTGAACGTAAGGTGAAAAAACGTAAAGTTGTGGATTTAGGCCATAGAGTTGTTTTGGATACAGAAAGGTGTATTTTATGTTCCAGATGTGTGAGGTTTACGGACGAAGTTTCTAAGACACATGAGCTGGGTATATTTAATCGTGGAGATCATAGTGAGATTGGTACTTTTAAAAATAAACCTCTTAATAATAATTATTCTGCCAATGTGATTGATATTTGCCCTGTTGGTGCTTTAACATCAAAGGATTTTCGTTTTCAGCAGAGAGTTTGGCTTCTAAAGAATTTCAACACTATTTGTCAAGGATGTTCTGCAGGCTGCAATATCAAAATATATTTTAATGAAAATGGTCTTTATAGAATCACTCCTGTTTATAACGAGAAAGTCAATGGCCATTGGATGTGTGATGAGGGACGTGATGTTTACAAGTTTGTCAATATTGAAAATCGTATCACACAAGCATATCATAAAAAAAATGAGAAGATAGAGGTTCTAACAGCTGGTGCTGCTGCTATAGAGATTGCTAAAGAGTTAAAATCTTTAGATGCAGATCAAATAGCTTTGGTTTTAACTGGACAATACACAACAGAAGAGTATCATGCCTTGCTGCAAGTTTTTAAAGACTTAGGAACAGATCAAGTTTTTCATTGGATAAATAATCCTGACAGCTTTGATCATTTTGATGGCCTTTTAATGAGAGGAGATAAGAACCCTAATACAAAAGGATTACAAAAAGTATTAAAGAATTTTGGATTGACGAAAACATGGTCTGACTTAGAGGATGTGTTAGATAGGGGTTTGGATTACTTAATAGTATTAGGTCCGGAAAACCAATCAGTTTATCCAGACTTAGAAGACAAAGTGAAGCTATTTTCTAAGGCTAAAAAAGTAGCATGGTTAGCACCTACTCAAAATAATCTTTACAAGGATTTTAATTGGCAGGTACCTATAAAGTCTTTTGTAGAAAAATCAGGTACTTTTATAAATCAAGCAGGACAAGTGCAACAAATCAGTAAAGGGCCTTTATTTGTTTCCCAAGCACTTTCTGGAATAGATATGGCCACTTTAATATCTGGACAACCTTTAAAGGTCGTGTTAGATGCTGCAAATGAATTGAAATAAAAATGGTAAAACTTGAGATAAAAGCATTAAAAACTTTAAATAAACTGTTTGTGCGAGAGGGTTTGGTAATGACAAGGCAATCTACAATAGGTCAAATTATTATAGATCAGAGGGAGCAACTTATTTTATATAAAAAGGAGTTAATGATAGCCAAGTGGACACGGGCAGAGTTGAGTTGGAGAAAGATGATGGACCGATGGCAGCAAAATATGAGTCAATTGAATCTCTTACACGATAAATGGGACACTATTGTAGATTATTTGGAGGGAGTAGAAAAATCTCTACAAAAAAAACAATTAGAAAGAGAAAATAACAATGAATTATGGCAAGCAGAGATGAAGTTAAAAAATATGGTTGCTAGTTGGAAATATGCTAATTGTAAATGGAAACAAACAGCACGCAAAAGAAGACTTGCTCTTAAACAGTGGAATCAAGTCATAGATGAATATGGGATGGTTATATATAAGAAGAATCAAACGGTAAGTGACTTAGACCAAATAATAAATTGCTTGGACAAAGTAACAAATAATTGGGAAATATCCAAAGATGAAGAATTATCTGCTTTAAAAAAGTTAGAACAAGCGATAGACAGTTGGCAACAGACAATTAAAAAGCTAGAGTTAGTGATCAATATTAATAAGAAGGTAAAAAAGCTAAAAAAAGAGCCCAAGATAAAGCCAATAAAACCAATAAAATCAATAAAAAGAAGATAGATAACTTTTATGGAATTTAAAGAAAAAGCAACAAATACAAATCAGAGCAAGTCCAAAGGTGATACTTCTATTTTAAAAGGGCCTGATCTTCGAAAAACATGGTATCTGCCTGGTATTTTAAAGGGTTTATCTTTAACTCTTTCAAAGATGATTCAAAATATTTTTAATGGCGGTGAAATGCTGACATTAAATTACCCTGAAGAAAAGTACACTTATGGACCTCGTTTTAAGGGTAATCATGTTTTAACAGTCAAAAAAGATGGTTCTTTACGTTGTACAGCCTGTATGCTTTGCGCAACAAATTGTCCAGCAGATTGTATTACAATTGTAGCCTCACAGCATGATGATCCTTCGGTAGAAAAATACCCTATTAATTATGAGATAGATATGTTAAGGTGTGTTTTTTGTGGCTTTTGTGAAGAGGCTTGTCCTGTTGACGCTGTAAGGATGGGGCCAGAATGGCAAAGTCCAGGGGTTAATGGCTCAAGCTTTATCAATAATATCGAAGAGTTAGCTTATCGGCCTGCATTAAAAGGCGGGGTACAAAGTGTTTTGGATGATAAAGATCGCATAAAAGATGGGCTTTAAAATTATTTCTTATAAGTTTAATTAGTGAAATACCGCTATAAACTCTATATGCAATGTGTCTTTTGACTTTTATTTTGCTTTTTTTTCAAAGTTAGTTTAAGCCATTGTATAAGTGATGCCATCTAGGAAGTTGGTTTGACTTAGAGTATTTAGTTGTTTGGAGTAAAATCAAAACCAAAATTGTAGGAGCAAGCTATGTTGAATGTAAATCAATTAAAAAATTCTCTTTATATTGGAATTTTATTAGGTGTAATGAGTCTTTCCAATTTTGTTTATGCAAGTATGGAAGTAACAGCTTATGGTGGTGGAAATTTTAATAATGAAATGAAATTAAGTAATGTTATAAATGGACAGCTTGACCAAGAATATAAAGCATGGATTGTTGGTTTTGATTTAGTTTATAGATCGATACTCTCTGATTCTAGTTGCGGTATAGGTCTTAGGTATCAGCATAACTTAAAGAGTATGCCATATAAGGCTGGTGGCGGCGATACAGGGCAAAATTTGATGTTTAATTCTAACCGTATAGCTATTTTAGGAAATTATAGATTTATTAATGTAGATGAAGATACAGATGCAGGGTTATTTGTAGGAGTTTTAGCTGCATGGGATGTTTTCCGTTCTATGTCAGTACAAGTAGATGCAGGTACAGGTGGAGGAATTAGTGATACCCTTGATATAACTAGCAACAAATGGTTAGGTCTAACTGGTCAAGTTGGTCTAGAAACTGGCTTTAGATGGACCAATTTCTTTGTAAGAGGAGAGGTTGGCTATAGCTATTATGGATTTAATGACTTTAAATGCACTGGTCAGGCTTGTGCTTCTTCTGAGGAGATAAATGATAGGGATTTCGGTTTATCAGGTGTCTATGGAACAGTTGGGATAGGTTGGTTTTTCATCTAAATGACTTAAATTATATAACCCAGCGAAAAGTTTTTTATGGCTCTTTAGAAAGAAGAAGAGCCATAACACTATAGGTATTAATGTTGCTTTGAAGAAAACAGATCACAATACTTCAACTTTATTTTTTAGCTTTTGAAGGTCTTATTAGGTGATATGACGAGATTCACGATAGAATATGATATCTGTGATACAACCTATCTTTAAATTGTGAGTCATTGCAAAATCTTTTAAGTCTGATGGGCGGGCCATTTCCCCATTTTTCTTTAATATTTCACAGATCACAGCAGTTGGAGGAAGGCCTGCTAGTTTAACAAGATCCATACTACCTTCTGTATGACCAGGGCGTTCTAAAACTCCATCATCTTTTGCTATAATAGGAAAGACATGGCCTGGCATGACTATATCATTTGAGGTTGATTGTGGATTTGCAAGCACTTTTATTGTATGCGTTCTATCAAAAACAGATGAGCCTGATCCAATACCTTTCGCTGCGTCTACAGTTATGGTAAAAGCTGTTTGTTGGTTATTTTGATTTTTAGATATCATAAGTGGTAACTTTAATTGATCAGCTTGTTTTTGGGTAATTGACAAACAAACTAGTCCTCTAGCCTCATGTAGCATAAAATTGATAGTTTCTGGTGTGACCAGACTAGCAGCCGCAACGAGGTCTCCTTCATTTTCTCTTTTTTCATCATCTACCAGGATGACTATATGACCGTTTTGAATATCTTCAATCAATTCTCTTGGGTGATTCATTTGCCTTCTTTATATGGTTTTTAGTTTAAATAAAAAGCTTCAGGTTAGAAAAAATAAGGAAAGAGAAGCTTTCTTACTTTAAATAAACCTTTTAATAGGTATTTCAAAAATAAGCTATTATGTTTTATATCCAATAAGTATTTTAAACAACAAGAAACTTGCAATCTTTCTAGCACTACATTTACCTTGAGCCATAAGGCAATGGAAGAAAACTTTAGGTGAAAATTCAAAACAAATGGATGAGTACCAGTCTACCAGAATACCGGATGGACAGCTTTCTGGGATATAATGAAGAGTTGTTTTTCAGGATAGGTATGAAAGTGAAAATCAGTTTATGTTTGTGCAGCAAAATCGATACTATTTATGATATTTTAACACCCTGTAAATTTTAACTGGCATCTTTCATGTTGTTCTGGTAGGTTAGCAAGTTAGGTTGTTTTCGATAAAAAAAGGGAAAGTATGAATATAATAGAAGTTAAAACAAGATCACAGTTAAAAAGATTTCTCAAACTGCCTCATAGTATTTATAACAACAATGATTATTATGTTACGCCTCTTAATGTGCTGATGAAGTCATTAATTGGTCGTCTCAATAGTCCTAAAAAACATCTACTTATAGCTTCTGAAAATAATAATGATGTGGCTCGTATAGCTTTTAAGGTGCATAAGCACAAATCAGAAACTTTTCTTCACTTCGGTTTTTTTGAGTGTAAAGAAGGCTATGGTGAGGCAGTGAAAAAACTGATTGCATGGGGGCAGAATAAATACCCCCATCTTTCTTTGAAGGGGCCTTATCATTTCACTATAGAAGACCCTTATATAGGAGTTTTAGTTGAGGGCTTTGATGAAGTGCCTTATTTTTTAATGCCTTATAACTTGCCATATTATGATAACTACTTACAAAGTGCTGGACTTAAAAAAGCTATGGACCTTTTAACTTATCCTTTTAAACAAGACAGACAGCTTGACTCTCTTAAAGGACAAGTACAAAAAGCAAAGGATCATGGCATCACTATCCGTTTTATGAATGCGAGAGAATTTGACAAAGAGGCTCGGATTGTAGCTGGTATTTTTAATCAGGCTCTTTCTAACAACTGGGGATTTGAAGAGTTTCAAGAAAGTCAAATTCGTGAGATGACTTCCATTTTCAGGTTTGCACTTGATCCTCGCATGGTTGCTTTGGCTGTAAAAGATGGCAAAGATGTCGGATGTCTGATTATGCTCCCTAACTATAACCCTATTATTAAACCTCATAAAGGTAGAATCACTCCTCTTTTGATCTATAAGTATTTTAGAAGATATAAACTTTTTGACAGTATTAGAGGTTATGCTCTTGGAGTTTTAAAAGAGTACCACCATATAGGTATAGCCAGCTTACTGATAACAACAATGTTTGAACAAGGTGGAAAATATGGATATCCAAACTGTGAAGTTTCATGGGTCTTATCTAACAATGAATCTATGAACAGCTTTGGCCAAAGCCTATCTAAGACAGGAAAGTATAACAAAAAGTACCATAGTTATGAGGCTCCAGCTCTGCAAGCTCAATAACGCTATAAGTCTTGCGCTTTGAGAAATTATATACTCTAAGTAATGCTTTGAGTAGATCCAAGCTCTTAAAAAACTAGGGAGATATTTTATGTTTAATTCTAAAAAGCATATTTTAGAATTTATAAGATTTATGAAACAAAAGAAGCTTTATCCTTACTTTAGAGTTCTAGAGGGATATCGTGGTAATAATGTCATTTATAACAATAAAGAGCTTGTCATGATGGGGTCCAATAATTATCTAGGGTTAACTCATGATCCAAGAGTTATGCAAGCGGCTATTGAAGCTATTAAGACGTGGGGGACAAGCTGTACAGGGTCTCGATTTCTAAATGGTAACTTATCAATTCATGAGGAGTTAGAAGAAAATATAGCTGATTTTCTAAAATATGAGTCTTGTTTAGTTTATGCCTCGGGTTTTATGGCGAATCAAGGGAGTATTACTACTCTGGTAGAGAAAGATACTGAAATTTTTAGTGATCAAGAAAACCATGCTTGTATTATTGAAGGTTGTAAATCTGCACAAGCTAAAGTTCATGTTTATAAGCATTCTGATATGGATGACCTTGAATCTAAATTAAAAAAATCTTCTTCTCGTGTGGATAAATTAATTATTACAGATGGTGTATTTTCCATGAAGGGGGAGATTGCTCACTTAGATAAAATCACCAACTTGGCAAGGCAATACAATGCAAAAATTTACTTAGATGATGCACATGGACTTGGTGTTATTGGAGAAGGTGGTCGAGGAACTGGTAGTTACTACAATGTATGTCCTGATGTTATGATGGGAACTTTCTCTAAGTCACTGGCAAGTCAAGGCGGTTTTATTTGCGCTAGTCATGAGGTTATTGAGTGGATTAAACACCAGTCTCGTACTTTTATATTTTCTGCTGGACTGTCTCCTGCGAATGTAGCTGCTGCCAATATGACACTTAACATTTTAAGAAAAGAGCCAGAGAGAATAGACCAGCAAAGGGCCAATGCTAAATATTTGGGGGATGGATTAAAATCAGCAGGATTGACTGTTGTAGACTCTGAAACGAGTATCATTCCTATTTTAATTGGAGATGATCAAGCTACTCTTATGATTTGTAAACAGCTTTTAGATATGAATATTTTTACGACACCTGTGATTTTCCCTGCAGTTGCAAAGAGCCAAACATTGATCCGCTGTTCTGTCATGGCAACACATACGAAGGAAGAACTGAATAAAGCTATTGAAGCCTTTACGGGGCTTTCTGACCAGATTATTAAAGCAAATAAGTCTGCCAACAATGATAAGTCTTATTTTGATATATTAAGTATGTCTCCTAACCGTGTATTTCAAGAAATACAAAAAATAGCACGTCATTAAGAGTTTTATAAAATGATAAAGAATATAATCCTAATACTTCTATTGTTAGCTCCTTTAATCTCAAGTGCAAGTATTCAACAAGATAAAGTGTTAAAAGCAATGGCTGTTGAGTTAGATAGGTGGACCTCTGAGAGTCAAATGCGAGTTTTGATGGAAGATGCATTTACAATCACTAGAGACAAGCCTTTGGATGTGACTGTCACAAAACAAAATATGAAGATTGATGGAAAAAGATGGACTTTAGGTAGAGGTTCTATAAGGGTTTTGATCAAAGCACCCATAGATAAAGTCAAAAAATTATTAACATCTCCATCGTATTTTCAATCTATCTACAACTTAGATGCTCCCTGTGTTATAAATGAAGATATTCGTAAGAAAGCTGATTTAACATCTTCTTATTCAGGGGATTTTTTAGCACGCATTTACAAAAGAGTTCCTGTTTTTGAGGATCAAGATTACATTCTAAGTTATAAATCTTTCCAGAAAGATTCTTTTTGGTTCCAGCGTGCCTCATTAGTCAAAGATTTAAAGAATTTTGCATTAAGAGATTCTATCCAAATTTTACAGTCTGTCGATAAGGATACAACCATATTTAGAGAGATCTCACTTTTATATTTACGAAGATGGTATTTAAGATTACTTGGGCCGCAGGTAAGGGGAGTTGTAAGAAAGGAGCTACGAAAAGTAGCAAAAAATTTTAAATGCATTGCTGAATCTTCTAATGAAAATTTGCAAGCTATTTCTAAAGAGTGTTGGTCTTCCTAGTCTTGTGTTTCCAAGACAGATTTTAAAAGTCATCGGCTTTATTGCGCTAATATCAACTTTAGTTTATGCGCTAGAGAGTTATGGCAAGCTTCTTCTATAGATAGCAGGCACCCCTGTGCTTTGCATTGCTGTTATTTTAATATTTTTTATATAGAATAAAATATTTTAAAGACTTTTTTCTCTCAAGCACTGTCCTGAGCCTATTTCAGAAGATTGCCATAATCTCTCCAATCTTTATATACCTACATTTATGCAATAGACTCGGTTATTTCTAAAAAGTATCTGGAACTGCTATAATTTTATTTTTGAGACCAGCTTTAAATAAATTTGATTTTTTAATAACATATAGCAAATCTTTATCAGCAGTTAATAGTAAGGGTGTTTTTGAACAGAGAAAGAAATTTAAAATCATCGCATCAGATGAACCAATACCAAGCTTTCAATAAATAAAATTATAAATTTAGAGTTTATAAACTTTTACAATCATTTGTGTAAAACTTACATGGTTTCATCTCTATAAGCTCTTCCCTTGAGTTGTATTAAAAACTTTAGTATAATGTTCTTTATAAGCTTATTGATTCTATACCATAAAGAGATATCTGATGCGTGTGTTATTGAGCTTAATTTGTTTATTGATGTTTTGGAGTTCAACTCTAAAAGCTGCTGAGGAGGGCATACCTTCTTCTAGTGGGGATGGTATAGAATCAATAGCTTGTATCATTGCTCTTCAAGTAAAGAAAGTAGAGATGAAGAATGAAGCTCGTAGACAAAGTCTTAGGCTTGGATATGAAGAAGGGTTTTTAGAATTAGAACCACTAGATGAGCGCATTGAGATATGGGCAATCAAAGTTCTTTGGAAAGAAGTGCCTGCCGTAAGACAAGTTTTACAAAACTTTGCACAAAAAATAACACATAATTATACACGCATACAAGGTCGCAGTTTTGGTGAAGATTATAATTATAAAGAGGAGCTAATAAATTCTATTTTGAGCTTTATGCAAATTCTATCAAAAAGAATAATAGGAGAAGAAACACTAAGAGGTATAATGGCTGATAGCCTTAATTATGGAATTTCAGAAGATAAAGCCGTTAGATTAACCAACCAAATAAAACAACTTGAAAAATTGATTGATCGACTTGATATAATTTCTCCTATTGAGAGTTTTATATATACTAATATTATAAATAGAGTCACTGGATATTTAAATAATATTAAGGATATTAGTGAGTTTGATCTTGGACAATATACTGCTAAACATAGTAAATATATTTTTGAAAGTTTAAACTTATCTCGTATTGTAGATAGCCCAGAACAAAGAAGCCACTTCCTTGAACAGTATCAATTATTACAAAGGGATACGCATCAGTTTACAGGAACAACACAGGTGAGAGAGCAAGGAGATGAATATTTTATTGAAGAAACTGATCATGTAAGTGCCAATCTTAGACTGGCACAATCTCTGCATGCAAGATCTGTTAATCCTATTGAAACACATATACCAGAGTTTGCTGATTTGATGGATGAACATATTGCTTATATTAGAAAAGGTGTTAGTGACTCTCAAGCGCTCTCAGATTCTGAAAAAACTGACAGATTAGAGTTATTAGATGCAATGCAATCTAAGGCAGAATCTTATAAAAGTTCTGAGGAGGTAACATATTTACGGTGGGTGATTTTTAATTTACATCTTTCAATAATTGCGACCTCTAATTCTGATTTACTAAATGATAAGTATAAAGATCTCTATTTATTTATATTAAAGAAGTATGAGGGTAATATAGATTTTGAATTTATTAAAGAATGGATGATGAATGATGATGGATCAGATATTTTTAAAATTGCAGGCCTTTTTAAGCTTATCGATCACTTTCAGATGTATAAGCCTGTTGACTATAAAGACAATAACGATGTCATAATCATAAATCGTATAGCAGCTGATATAGGATTGGATTTAAGTTTTGATGATATTAGAGACCTAGATTTAGGTCTTAAAAAAAATGGTGCTTTCTTATTGGAAGCATTAGCTCGTCGACTTAACCTAGAATTGGAACCAAGTGTCTATAGTAACTTTAGCCATTGCGACGGTTCAGCTTTTAAAGCAGATATTAAAAGGTTTTATCAATTCAATCTACTTGGCAATTTTATCTACATATTTAATCGCTTTCCAGAAAGAATGATGATTCCTACAAGACATGACTTAAACGCTGATGACTTCAATAAGACTTATGGAACAGGGGTGCACCTTATTGGTTTGAATAATGATTCTATGCATGCTGATGATCGGCCCATGCCTCCATTTGAGTTCTTTTTACATGATATAGGCCATTCTGTTACTCATCATAATGATGACTTCTTTGCACTTAGCTTTAGTAGATATGCTAACTATGCTAGTTATACTAATTTAGACACGCAGTTAGAAAATCTTCCAGAGCTCTTAAGGCCATTTATGCAAGAATTATATTTTAAATTCACTCATGAAGCTGGAGATGTGAGAGAGTTAATAAGAAGATATCGACAGCAACAAAGACAAATTCTTTTCCCTTTGTTACAAAAATTAGGAAATCTCACAGCTTCAGAAGAGTTAGAATTTAAAAAAGCAATACTTCTTTTCATTTATTTTGAATTGCCTAAATATCAGGAGAGAGTATTCTTAGATGAAGATATAGAATTCACAGAAGAAAGCCTAAAAGATACAGATGTTTTTGTTAAGCTTATATTAAAATTGTATATGTTATATGAAGGACAATCTGCACTGGTTAGCAATTAATTTTTTTTAAACAGCACTGTTAATATAAAATCTACTGAACTTATCAAGTACAAACTGCTCTCATCAACAGCATTTAAGTTATTATTTTGCAATGCTTTAGATAGGGACTATTTCATAAGCCTGTCATAATTTTACATCTCCTAGCTTTTAGAAAAACTATCAGGGATTGCTATAACTTTATTTTTAAATAAATTTGATTTTTTAATAACATATCGTAAGTCTTTATCGGCAGTTAGTAGTAAAGGTATTTTTGAAGAAAGAAAGAAATTTAAGATCATTGCATCAGATGAACCAATACCAAACTTTTCAACAAATGAAATCATCTCGTTCCACTTAGGCTCTTGATCAAAATAAGCAGGATTGTCTTTAGGAGATAATAAATTCATATTCCATTGTTCCTTTGTCTCATTCCAAAGGTTAGATAAAACACCGGATAAATAATATGAACAGAATTCTTCCCATCCATTTTTCCAATTACTGTCGAAAAGTTTACGAGCACCCTTAACATCTTGATCATAAAGCCTATTTTTTTCATCCCATTCTTTTAACTTATTTAGGTTTCTTATTGGAGGTTTTGATTTTTCTAAATCATAACGAATACGAATACCTCTATGAATAAAAAATCTGCGAAAAAGATCAATAAACTCTAACTTGATATTTACATTAGTATAAACAGGGATAGAATTTGTGCTTAAACAATCATAAACTTTTTGAGCAAACCTATAAAAGTTATCATTACAATGATAGAAAGCAAATAAAGTATTGGTATCAATAAGACACCCATCTTTAATCATATCTAATTGATTATCCAATTGACTAATAGGGACAATTTGAGTCATTCAATTCCAATCATTGTTCATCACAAATGGTACTCATTGATTAACAACCTACCTAGCAGATAAGATGAGCCAGTAACAATTAAGTAATCGACAGATGTTTTAACGTGTTTTGCTTTT